>NZ_FNGY01000022.1 GCF_900103665.1 Pedobacter steynii | reverse complement strand
CAAACTTGTATAACCCGATCAGGAATAACAAATTTGCATGTATAGTCAATTTAAAATTAATTCAATAACCTGTATAGCCATACACGGATAAGACATGGTTTAGCTATACAGGCTTTAACCACGCTCTATACTCGGTCTATACTCGGTGGACACCCGCTTGAAAGCGTGTTAAAGGCGGGTAAGCAACGCGTATAAATTGGGTTAAAAATGAGCATTTCTGCCGGCAGTCCCCTCCCTGAAAAAGAGCAGACCTGAGGGGCTTCAACTCATCGGAAAAATCCAGGGATAACCGGGGCTAAATCCTTGTTTCTTTGTTTAATATTTTATTAATCTTTTTAACTTTTTTTAACCTTTTGATACGTAATAGTGTTCGTAAATTATTTCAACTTTACTTCATAATGTAAAATGTATGAAGAAGCTCTTTTTCCTGTTGCTGTGCCTGTTATCCGTGGGTACTGCCTTTTCCCAGCAATTCACACTTAAAGGTGTTACTCACGACCATGAAAAAAATATACTTCCTTTTGCAAGTATTTATATTCAGGGGACAAGTAAAGGCACCTCAGCCAATACCAACGGAGAGTTTCAGTTCAGACTTGAAAAAGGAAAATACAGTTTGGTGTTCAGGGCAGTAGGGTATAAACAACTGATCAGGGAGGTAGACCTGAGCAAGGATACCGATTTGTCTGTAGCGTTGGAAGCAGAGGCCTATCAGCTAAAAGATGTCGTGATTAAGGCCAATGCCGAAGATCCGGCCTACGAAATCATCAGGAATGCGATCAAAAAACGTAAAGCGCACCTGACAGAGGTAAAAGCTTATTCCTGTGATACCTATATAAAAGGGGTCACTAAACTTAAAAATGCACCTAAGAAATTTCTGGGTAGAGAAGTTCAGGGGGAGTTGAAAGATATGGGACTGGACTCTGGTAAAAGAGGGATACTTTATCTGTCGGAATCTGTTTCTAAGTTTAACTTTCAGCAACCTAATAAAATTAATGAAGAAATGATTTCTTCAAAGGTGAGTGGGAACAGTAATGGCTTTAGCTTTAACCAGGCGACCGATTTTCTGATCAGCTTTTATAAAAACACGGTCGAGATCAGCGACCTGAGCCGTGTCGGTTTTGTATCTCCGATCGCCGACAATGCCATGTTGTTTTACCGTTATAAGTTCATTGGTACTTTTAGGGAAGGAAACGACTGGATCAATAAAATACAGGTGATCTCCAGACGGAAGTACGATCAGGTCTTTAATGGTTATATCTATATCATCGACGACAGCTGGAGAATCCATAGTACAGATCTTGAGATTACCAACAATTCTATGATCGAAGGAATTGATACACTCCGGATCAAACAACAGTTTATTCCTGTGAAAAATAACAAATGGATGCTGGCCAGTCAGCAGTATGATTACTCCGGCGGGATCTTCAGTTTCAAATTCCTGGGTAGTTATACCGGTGTGTTCAGCAATTACAATATAGAACCCAATTTTCCGCCAAAGTTCTTTACCAACCGGGTTTTGAAAGTGAATGCAGATGCGAACAAAAAAGATTCCACTTATTGGGCAGGGATACGTCCGATGGTGTTAACCCCGGAAGAGCGCAGGGATTACATAAAAAAGGACAGCATCAAATTGTGGAGGAGTTCTGATAAATACCGCGATTCCATGGATAGAAAAGCGAATAAATTTAAGTTGTTGAAAGTGTTGACGCTGGGTTATGCACATCAGAATACGAAGGAAAAGGAATCCTGGAGAATAAGCGGGCCACTATTGAGTATCAACTACAATACGGTAGAGGGCTGGGTGTATAGCCCCGGACTGACTTATAGAAAGACGTTGAAAGATAGTACGGTACTTATCGCAAAGGTCAATGGACGTTATGGTTTTGGAAATGAGAAGCTCAGCGGCAATGGAAGTCTGGGTTACGTCTATGACCCTAAACACAACGGTTATGTAGGAATCAGCGGAGGGACGAGTTATGCTGACTTTAATAGCAATTACTCGGCAATTCCCCCACTTTTTAATACGATAAGTACCTTGTTCTCGAAAGAGAATATTCTAAAACTGTATAAAAAAGATTTTGTAAATGTCTTTTCCGGAAGGGAGTTGAGTAACGGATTATACCTTTCCGGTAATCTGGAATATGCCAACAGGACCCCTTTGATCAATACTTCGTTCAGAACAGCGGGTAGCTTCCCGAATAAGGAGTTTACGGCGAATAATCCCTATCCTTCATCTGGTAATGACTATGCTTTTACTGCACATAAGGCGCTTACCATTGGGGTATCTTTAAATATTGCTTTTGCACAGACCTATATTGAACGTCCTGATTTCAATATCAGACAAGGTTCTGTGTATCCTAAACTGCAGTTGGATTACCGCAAAGGGATAAAAGGTGTTCTCAATTCAGCTGTAGATTTTGATTATGTTGGGGCCCGTATTTTTGACTCTAACAAAAAACTGGGAATCCTGGGTGCTTTCAGGTACAGCATCGCTGCGGGTAAGTTCCTCAACAGGAACAAAATGTATTATATGGACTTCAAACATTTTGCAGGTAGTGATATCTTTGTCTATACCCAGTTTATTGACGGCTTTATGATGCTTAGTCCTTATGAATTCAGTACAGGAAAGCAATTCCTGGAAGCGCATTTTGAACATAATTTCGGAGGCTTGTTTTTAAGCAAGATCCCTTTGTTTAAACAATTGAAACTGGAAGAGGTCGTTGGTGTGAATTACCTGCGCTCTGATGTGATTAAGAACTATACGGAAGCCTATGTAGGTGTGCAACGATTTGGCCTGAGGTTAAATTTTGTGAAAAACTTTAATTATAACAATCGTAGCAGCACGGGGTTCAGGATCTCAGCAGCCTTTTAATAAAAACCCCTGTTGGCTTTTGCTAACAGGGGTTTTTCTAAGATTAGAAGGTTTTTGTTTAACCTAAGAAAAAAAGATTAAGCTAATTTTGCTTGCAGGTTCTCATCAATTGCAGCTAAGAACTCTTCAGTATATAGGTAATGTTTGCCATGCTCAACTTTGTTACCATGGATACAAACGGCTAAATCTTTAGTCATTTTTCCACTTTCTACAGTTTCGATACAAACCTGCTCTAAAGCCTGACAGAATTTAATCAATTCCTGGTTGTTGTCTAAAATACCACGGAACTCTAAACCTCTTGTCCATGCGAAGATCGAAGCAATCGGGTTAGTCGAAGTCGGTTTTCCAGCCTGGTGGTCACGGTAGTGACGGGTAACGGTACCATGTGCTGCTTCCGCTTCCATTGTTTTTCCATCTGGTGTGATCAATACAGAAGTCATTAGTCCTAATGAACCAAATCCCTGAGCTACAGTATCAGACTGAACATCTCCGTCGTAGTTTTTACAAGCCCAAACGAAGTTACCATTCCATTTTAATGCAGAAGCAACCATGTCATCGATCAAACGGTGCTCATAAGTAATTCCTGCTGCATCAAATCTTTCTTTGAAGTCGTTCTCGAAGATCTCCTGGAAGATGTCTTTGAAACGTCCATCGTATTTTTTAAGAATGGTATTTTTTGTAGATAGGTATAAAGGCCATTTTTTGCTCAATGCCTGGTTAAAACATGCATTGGCGAAACCACGGATACTTTCGTCAGTATTGTACATTGCTAAGGCAACACCATCACCTTTGAAGTTATACACGTCAAATGATTGAACCTCGCTGCCATCTTCAGGAGTGAAGGTTAAGGTTAACTTACCTTTTCCTTTAGTCACTAAATCCGTAGCACGGTATTGATCACCAAAAGCATGACGGCCGATACAGATCGGGGCAGTCCAGTTTGGTACTAAACGGGGAACATTGCTCATCACAATCGGCTCACGGAAAACAGTTCCATCTAAAATGTTACGGATGGTTCCGTTTGGTGATTTCCACATTTGTTTCAAATTAAATTCCTTCACACGGTCTTCATCAGGAGTGATGGTTGCGCATTTGATACCTACACCATATTTCTTGATCGCCTCAGCAGCATCAATGGTTACCTGGTCATTGGTTTCATCACGATACTCTACACCTAAATCGTAATATTTGATGTCAAGCTCCAGATAAGGAAGAATTAGTTTATCTTTAATGAATTTCCAAATGATGCGGGTCATTTCATCACCATCTAACTCTACAACGGGTTGGGTTACTTTAATTTTTTGTACAGACATATTAGTGGATATAATTTTAATTGTTGAAAAAACAAAGATATAAATTTTGAGTTTATAGCCTCATTTTCTGACAATATCCAAAAACAATTAAAGATTTTATAACGTTATGATGATATAAACTTACCATTATGAGTAACGAAAAAAAAGATAAGCTTCATCCTACCGATCTGGGCGAAACCAAAGATTTTGACAATCTGTCTTACGATAAGGATAAAAATAGTTTTGTGTTTGATGTAAAAGGCACAGAAAAAGAATACGACCACCCTTTACCTTATGATACTTCCGCTCCCAATGGAGAGGACAGCATCTCTACTTATGATGAAGCCAACCCTTATAATGGAAGTGAATACAATGACGTGGAGCAAATCGGAGAAAATCTGGAAGAAGCGGGGATGCACATCGATAACGGGCAAAGTGTAGAGCTGAACCCTGAAGATGAATTGCTGGGAAGAACTGCAGAAGATGACCGTGAGGACCTGGATGAAGAGGGCTATCCGGTTAATGATTCCCCGGCCATCAGAAGGAAATTTTAAGGGTTTACGTCCAGATTGAACTTGCGGCGGAACTCGTCGAGCTTAGGGTTTTTTTCCACAAGGTACTGGTACTTCTCTGTACTGGTGTATAGCCTGTTGACCACCTCTCTGGCCATTTGTATGGTCCTGATCGAAACGTTGAAGTTTTTTAGTCTTGGCCTTAAGAAATTCATCAGGTCTACCATTTCTTCCTGTAACAAACTTTCCTGAAGTTTATGTTCCACTTTTACGATGATGGTTTCCGTGTCCTCAATCTGTGGATCAGCGCCCGACATCAGCGTATAGATATTGATCTTCCCGGAAGCCTTTGCACTTTCCGAGTATTCGTTCCAGTACACCAAAAGCTGAGGCAATGTAAATTCTTCCCGGTCATCACCACTGATGTATTTAGGCTCATCATTGTCTTCTCCCGCGGAGCTTCTGTTCAGATCTGTTAAAGAAGGAATAAAGGTTCCGGTATTGCTGCCACTAAGGTTGATCTTTTGATTTAAGGCAATCTTTGCAGTAGGAGCAGGACCTGCTGATTTCACAGGAGCAGTTACTGTAGCTGCAGGAATGGGTTTTGGAGCAGGTTCCGGAGCGGCAGGAGCCTTTTCGGCTGATTTATAGGCAGTAGCAACCGCAGCCGTATTTTGAGCTGGCGCCGGACTTACATTAGTTTTTTTTTTAATCTGATCTTGGTCAGTTGCGGAGGTGTGGTTAGGCTGCTGGGCGAGTTGTAGTACCGAAGGGATGTGGCACATCTTGATCAGGGCCAGCTCCACCTGGAGCCGCTGGTTCTTGCTGTTCTTATAAATCAGATCACACTGATTGGCAAGGTTTAACGCAGTGAGTACAAAAGAAACCGCTGTCTGCTGACTTTGGCTGATGTATTTTTGTTTGATGTTTTCACTCACCTCCAATAACTTCGTCGTCTGTGGATCTTTGGCCACGAGCAGATTTCTCAGGTGACTTGCCAGTCCGTTGATAAAGTTGTTCCCGTCAAAGCCATTGTTCAGCACCTCATCAAACAAAATCAAGGCATTGCTGACATCAGCAGTGGTCAGGTATTGGGTTAGCCTGAAATAGTAATCATAATCCAGAATGTTCAGGTTATCGATTACTGATTTATAGGTTAAGTTTTTATTGGTATAACTGACAATCTGGTCAAACATGGAAAGGGCATCTCTCAATCCACCATCTGCCTTTTGGGCAATGATGTGTAATCCGTCTGCCTCTACATTGATGTTCTCCCGTATCGCAATCTTGTTCAGGTGACTGGAAATGTCGTCTACCTGAATCCGGTTAAAGTCAAAAATCTGACAACGGGATAGGATCGTTGGCAGGATTTTATGTTTTTCTGTTGTCGCTAATATAAATATCGCATAAGAAGGTGGTTCTTCCAGTGTTTTCAGAAAAGCATTAAATGCGTTTGCCGAAAGCATGTGTACCTCATCAATGATATAGATCTTATATTTTCCTGCCTGTGGCGGGATACGAACCTGCTCAATCAAACTACGGATGTCGTCAACAGAGTTGTTCGATGCCGCATCTAGTTCATGAAAATTGAAAGAATGGCCGGTTTGAAAAGAAATACAGGAGTCGCAGGTTCCGCAAGCTTCCTGTACTGCGGTTAAACTGGTACAGTTGATCGTCTTTGCGAGAATCCTTGCACAGGTAGTTTTACCGACACCCCTTGGTCCACAGAATAAAAAAGCCTGGGCCAGTTGGTTATTTTTAATGGCGTTTTTTAATGTACCCGTGATGTGGTGTTGACCAACAACGGTTTCAAACGTTGCCGGACGGTACTTACGGGCTGATACTATAAAATTCTCCATTCGGCAACGAAATTATAAATTTTTTATGGAGCAGAAGGGATTTGTTGGAAAATAAAATGAAGCGGCCGGAAAATGAGGTTTTTGTACTTTTTCTATAACTGATAATTTAGTTTAGATTTGCGCATAAATATAAACTAAATTTATGAAGCGCTTTCTAGCTGGTCTGCTTTTGACCTTGCCGATGTTCGGTTTTGCCCAATCCAATTTCCATAAAGGATATGTGCTGACTAATTCAAAAGATACCTTAAAAGGATATCTTGATTATAGAGAAAGTAAGAATAATCCTGTTGCTATTACTTTTAAACAAGAGCTGAATGCCAGTCCGAAAACATATACCCTTAAAGACTGTGCAGGTTTTGGGATCAATGATATCGTGAGCTATCAGCGACATCTGGTAGACATTAGCCTGGGTACGGATGAAATGACAAAGGTTACGGGAGTTGCAGACTCGAGCTTCAAAAAAGAAGAAGTGTTTCTTCAGGTGATTCAGGCAGGTCAGCGTGTGAGCTTCTTTTCTTATGAAGATGATGTTAAAAGAAGATATTATATCCTGGATAACGGAGATCAGGAACCTCAGGAGTTAAGCAGACGGCTTTACATCAAAGACAATAATCCGGGAATAGTGCTTACAGATCTTAAATATGCCCGTCAACTAATGTTGCTGCTAAGAAAGTACGGCAAATATACAGAACGCCTGGAAAACCGCTTAGGACAGTTGGGTTTTACGGAAACGGAACTCCTGAAAATTGTAGTGCTGATTAACGGTCAGCAGGTAGAGAAATCTAAATTTCCAAAATCAAGGTTTTTTGCCGGAGCAGGAATCAATGCAGGTATTTTAGGTTTCAAGGGCCAGCATGTTCTGGCAGGAGCGGATGCGAGTTCAAAACTGTCTTTCGGACCAACAGTTACAGGGGGGATAGACGTCTTTGCTAATCCTGCCATCCGCCGGATGCTATTCCGGTTGGAAATGTCCTTAATGATGGGAAAGAACAAAGTTTCCAGTCCTTCGGCTGCACAGTCGTTTGACCAGGTGGGGGTGGCGCTTAGCCCACACGTGATTTATAATTTCTATAACGCTCCCGATTTTAGGGTGTTTTTTGGCGGGGGAATTGCTTTCAATTTGTCGCATTACAGCAATCAGAAATCCTACCGTTATTCCAGGAATTCCTATACAGAAACAGAGCATATTAGAACCAACGAGGCGGGGGACCTGCTGAAAATGGAGTCTTTTTATGCTAGTTTTCCGATCACTACCGGAGTGGTATTGAATAAAAAGATGGAACTTTCTCTTAATTACAGCATGCCCGTAGCCATGACCAACTATGTATTCTTCAACGCAAAAAGGCAACAATTCAGATTGGGGGTTAACTATCTGTTTGGTAAACACTAAATCATTTGATTTTTAATATTTTATTGCTACATTTGCAGCCCCGCATTTTGTGCGGTAAATAAACATAAATTAATCATAACAATGAATCAGTACGAAACTGTTATCGTTCTAACCCCGTTGTTATCAGAAGAGGTTGCGAAAGAGGCATTAGCCAAATTCAGCAAAATCATCACTGATAGCGGAGCCGAAATTGTTCAAGAGGACAATTGGGGTTTGAGAAAATTAGCGTATCCGATTGAGAAAAAAGCAAGCGGATTCTTCCACCTTACAGAGTATAAATCTTCAGGTGAATTAGTAAGTAAATTGGAATTAGAACTAAAACGTGATGAGCGTGTTCTACGTTTCCTTACCATTAGATTAGATCGTCATGCGGTTGCGTATAATGAGAAGAAACGCAGTGGTGCTTTTAACAAAAAACCTAAGAAAGAGGAGGTTGCAGGATAATGGCTAAAGATCAAATACAATATGTTACCGCTCCAAAAGTGGACGATAACAGAAAAAAATATTGCCGTTTCAAAAAGAATGGTATTAAATATATTGATTACAAAGACGCAAACTTTTTGTTAAAGTTCATCAATGATCAAGGTAAAATTTTACCTCGCCGTCTAACCGGTACTTCATTGAAATTCCAACGCAAAGTGGCTCAGGCGGTAAAACGTTCACGTCACATTGGTTTGTTACCTTTCGTTGCTGACCAATTAAAATAGGAGCTGAAAAATGGAAATTATTTTAAAACAAGATATCAAATCCCTAGGGGAAAAAGATGATATCGTTAATGTAAAGCCAGGATACGGTCGTAACTACTTAATCCCACAAGGATTTGGTCAGTTGGCTACTCCTTCAGCGAAGAAAGTTTTAGCAGAAAACTTGAAACAAGCTGCTTTCAAACAAGATAAAATTAAGAAAGATGCTGATGGTATCGCTGCACGTTTAGTAGATGTGAAGTTAACTATCGGTGCTAAAGCTGGTGAGACAGGAAAGATTTTTGGTGCTGTAAATACCATTATGATCTCTGACGCATTGAAACAACAAGGTTTTGATGTTGACCGTCGCCGTATCACTTTCGAAACTGAACCTAAATTTGTTGGTGAATACGTAGCCAACTTAAACTTACACAAAGAAGTGAAAGTTAAAGTTCCTTTCGAAGTTGTAGCTGAGTAATCTTTTCTACACGACATAAAAAAGGGTTCTGATTCATCAGAGCCCTTTTTTATTGCTTTTTTTGCCAGCCAGACAATCGGGTATTCCTCAATCTTCTTACCTTTGGGGCAATGGCAACAAAACGACGCACATCCGCTAAAGCAAAATCTCCTTTACTTAAAAAAATCACCGGCATCCTGACCAAAGTCTTTCTTTGGTTTTTGATGGTCACTGTGCTTTGGGTTTTGTTTTACCGTTTTGTAAATCCACCAATTACCCTGTTGATGATCCAAAGGAATATCGAACGAAGTTCAGAAGATAAGCCCTCGAAGATGGAAAAGAAATGGGTGGACTTTGACGATATGTCCGATAATATGAAAAGAGCTGCAGTATCTGCCGAAGATCAGCTCTTCTTAAAACATATAGGTTTTGATGTGAAAGCCATAGAAAAGGCTTTCGAGACCAACAAAAAAGGCAAAAAGATAAAAGGAGGAAGTACCATCTCCCAGCAAACGGCTAAAAACGTATTTCTATGGCCGGGACGTTCCTGGATCCGCAAAGGTTTTGAAGCCTATTTCACGCTGTTGATCGAGATCTTCTGGAGTAAGGAACGGATTCTGGAGGTTTACCTCAATGTAATTGAGATGGGCGACGGGATTTATGGTGCAGAAGCGGCTTCACAGGCCTATTATGGCAAATCCTGTACGAAGTTAAGCCGGGCACAGGCGGCCTTGATCGCCTCCTGCTTTCCTAACCCAAGACGATGGTCGCCAAAGAATGCAACACCTTACATCCGTCACCGCCAATACCTGATCATGAAGAACATGAGACGTCTGGGGCCTTTGGATTTTTAATCCCTTTTTCTCCGGAAATTCCTATATTCATCCCTGAATATGGGCTTAGGCGAAGATGATCACAATTATTGGGAACAAATGCGCCTCGGGGATAAACAGGCCCTGTTTGAGCTGTATAACCGTCAGTATTTCCAGCTCATCCGTTCGGGCTTAAAGATCAATGCCGATGATGAACTCGTTAAAGATTGTGTCAACCAGATTTTCTTAAATATCTGGGATAAGCGGGAACGCCTTCATCCGGTTGAAAACGTCAGGGCCTATCTGATGGCTTCCCTTCGTCATTGTATGCTGGATCAACTGTCCTACCTCAATAAAACCAATGCTGCGCTGAGCAAAATGCTCGCCGAAGAAGAATGGAATGAGCTTTCCTATGAACAGGTGCTGATTAATATTCAACAGGATGACGATCTGAAGGAAAAACTTAAAATTGCCATCCGCCAGCTAACTCCCCGGCAAATGGAACTGATTCAGCTTAAATTTTTTGAAGGGTTGAGCTATGAACAAATCTCAGAAAGAACCGCACAGACCGTAAAAACAGCATATAATACGATTTACGATGCGATCAGGATCCTCCGGAAGTTGCTGAAATAGCCCCCGCTGGAAATAAATTTTAAATTTTCTTAGGAAAAGGAAGCCATTTCTCCGTCTGTATATTAAAACCTCCTTATGATACAGATGCCTGGTAATGACTTTGATGTGGAAGAATTGATTTGTAATGAATCATTTCAGGAATATTGTTTGGGCGCCAGTCTGGAACATCAAATCCTTTGGAAGGAATGGATGGCAAAATATCCGGACAGAAAAGAATATATCGCAGAGGCGGAGAGAATAGTGTCTATTCTGAATGTGAAACAAGGCAGCAGAATAGAACAATTGAAGGCCTTAAGGTCTGGTTTAACGCAGCAAGAGGCTTTTCGGTCGGCCATCTCTTTAAAATCGGATATTTCCTTCAAATCGGAGATCTCCTCCAAAGAAGAAGCCCTGGAACGGAGTCTTAAAGTGGTCAGACCGCGCTGGTATTTTTACCTCGGCAGCAGCGCTGCTGCCATTCTGATCGCGATGACCTTTTTATACTTTTACAAACCCGCTTTTTTTGAGGTTAAAAAAGAGCAGGCACTGGTCCGTTTCTCCTCTGGTAAGGCCCTTCGTAAAACGATCATTCTGAAAGACGGTTCTGTGGTTACTTTGGCAAAAGAGAGCTCGATTCGCTTGGGGGAAGGTTTTAATTCCTCAAATAGAGAAATCTGGCTGAGCGGAGCGGCTTTCTTTGATGTTAAACATGATGCCACGCATCCTTTTGTGGTACATACCACTTTTAATGATATTAAAGTTTTGGGAACGACCTTCAATGTGAAAGCCTATGCGGATTCCGCCCTGATGGAAACTGCCCTTATTCAGGGGAGGGTCCAGGTGGCTTCCAAAAAGTATCCGGGCTATTTTGTAGTGCTGAAACCCAATCAGAAGTTGTCGATGCTCAACTCCCCGGCTAAAACGGCCATTTCAAAGCCCGATGCTGAATATCGGATCTCTGAATTAAAGCAGAACCCGGCTGCTCCCGTACCTGAAGAGATTGCCTGGGTACGGAAACGCCTGGACATCGATAACCTGCCGCTTTCTGTAATTGCCCAACGGCTTCAGGAATGGTATGGCATTACCATCACCATCAGCGGAGAAGAAGTTAAAAATTACCGGTATTCGGGAGTGTTTGAAAATGAAACCATTTTGAAAACACTGGAGGCTTTACAGCTATCGTATCCTTTTCATTTTGAAGTCGAAGGAGATCGGATTTATATAAAGAAATAGCCTTGAACCGGGGCTAAACAGATGAACTAAACCACCAAACAAACAGATATGAGAAGAATATTACTAAGTATGAAAATTACAGGTTTTGTGCTGCTGCTCTTGTGTATGCAGGTTTCTGCTGCAGGTTTTGCGCAGCAAAGAATCACCATTAAGATCAAAGAAAGCAATATTAAAGAGCTGTTGAAGGCGGTGGAACGACAAACAGATTACCGCTTTGTATATAGCAATACCGCAATATCGGGTCAACGGAATGCAATGGACATCAGGGAGGCTTCCTTGGAGGAGGCGATGCGCCTGATTCTGAAAGATAGCCGGCTGACTTATGCTTTAAAAGAGAATAACCTGGTCGTGGTCTATCCTGCTGCTGTTACAACAGACAAGAAAGATGTGGTCGTTACCGGAAAGGTGCTCGATGATGCAGGGCTGCCTTTGCCGGGTGTCTCGGTAAAGGTCACAGGCCTGGCAATCGCAACGATTACCGATGCGAATGGTGCTTATTCCATCAGGGTACCGGACGGGAATGCCAGTCTGGAGTTTTCATTTATCGGTTATGCCAGACAGGTGGTTAATGTCGCTGGCAGAACCTTACTCAATATCGAACTGAAATCTGATAGTCAGAATTTGCAGGAAGTGACGGTAACAGGGTATACCAGTTACAACAGGCAGCAGTCGGCGAGTTCTTCTGCAGTAGTGAGTGGAAAAGATATGGCGCAAACTTCGCTGTCTACTTTCGACCAGGTTTTGCAGGGCCGGGTTTCCGGTTTACAGGTTTCGTCCGGTTCAGGGCAGCCTGGCGCAAGTTCAAGGGTGATCCTGAGGGGAATTGGAACGATCAGCGGGAATACGGCACCTTTATATGTATTGGACGGGATTCCTGTAGAAGATGCCTATTTTCAAACGCTCAATCCCTCGGATTTTGAAAGTGTAACCGTATTAAAAGATGCCACCTCAAAGGCACAGTATGGTTCTAAGGGGGCAAATGGGGTGATTGTCATCACGACAAAAAAAGGAAAATCAGGAAAGGTGCAGTTCAATTATAAATCGCAGTATGGACTGTCGAAGCTGACTTCCCCGAAGTTTAATATGATGAATACGACTCAGCGTTTGCAGTTTGAAGAAGAGATCGGTCTTGAAACAGGTTCAGAGATTGGTCCGGGTTGGGAGTTTTCTAAAAAGAACCCGGATTATGCCAGCAAAACACCGCAGGAACAGCGCAGAGCCGATGCCATCCTGGACAGTATCGGAAAGATCAATGCGAATTGGAAAGACATTTTTTTCAGAACAGGAAAGTTTACCGAACAACAGGTCGATGCAAGTGGTGGAAATGACAATGTTCGTTTTTATAGTTCTTTAAACTACTATAAACAGGATGGGATTGCCAAACGTTCCGGTTTAGAGCGTTATTCATTGCGGAATAACGTAGATTTTAATGCCGGGAAACTTTCAGGAAGTATCAGTACCAGTCTCGGATATTCGGAATCGAGCATGATTGAAAATGAAGGCCAGTCGAGCGGTAAAAACCCTTTGTCGGCTGTATATTACGCTTTGCCTTATGAGTATCCTTATGCCCCTGATGGGACATTGATCCATAACGGCAATTCGGATGAATATGAAATCTATGATCAGCGTGAAGGAAGTAAAGCACTGGAGCGGTTGTTAAATACAACCAATAAAAACAACCAGTATAAAACGATCCTGAGCGGTGCTTTGAATTATAAAATTACAGCCGATCTGACGGCAAAGACCAGGTTTGGAATTGATTTCAGAGAAACAACCTCAGAAAATTTTGTGCGCCCTGATTCTTATTCAGGAGCCCAGGAGAACGGGGAAAAAGGAAGCTTCGGGGAAAACCTGCAAAGAAACTTCTCCATGATCTCTACCTCGGGATTAACTTACTTGAAGGTGGTAGATAAACACAGCTTTGAATTAACGGGACTCCATGAGATCACCAAACAACACCGCAGAGGTTTTGGGTATAAAGCCTTTGGCATCGACCCCCGGTTACCGGAAACACCGGCAGGAGGAACGCCGGGATCTGCAGAAAATTCTTTTATTCCGGAATTTAGCGGAGGAAGAACAAAAAATGCTTTGATCTCTTATATCGCATTGGGGCGTTATACCTTTAATGATCGTTATACCTTAAACGCCAGTTATCGCTATGATGGTTCTTCTACTTTACCAAAGAAAAACAGATGGCATGGGTTTTATTCCGTAGGTGCAGCCTGGAATGTGAAAAAGGAAAATTTCCTTTCGGGTTCAGAACTGATCAACGACCTGAAACTTCGGGTCAGCTATGGCACAACGGCGAGCCCTTTTCCTGGTAATTTCACCTACCTTTCGGCCTATTCGACCACTTCTTATGGCGGACAGGGCGGAATCTATCCGACTGCTTATGGAAGTGTGAATTATGACTGGGAGTATGCTAAAGATTTAAACATCGGTTTTGACCTGGACTTTTTAGACAATAGAATACACCTGGTAACGGATGTATATTATAAAAAAACGGAAAATCTGTTCCTTGACCTTCCGGTCTCCCTGACCGCAGGCGTACCAGTGCTGCCTTTAAATGCGGGTTCGATGAGAAACCGAGGGGTTGAGGTTGCCCTGGGTGTAGATGTGATCAGAACTGAGGACCTGAAATGGAATGTAGGTTTAAATTTCGCCTATAACCAAAATAAAGTCCTTTCACTGGCCGGATCTGAAGGTTTTGAGCAGGGAGACTCTGAAATTGTGAGAGAGGGTTTGCCTTATGGTTCCCATTATGCACCTAAATGGGCAGGGGTGGACCCAAAAAATGGAGACCCATTGTACTATGACCAAAATGGAAATATAAGTACGAATTACAATGCAGCCACGATGAGTGTCGCTGAATTTGGAAGCCTCTATCCGCCATTTACCGGTGGATTCAATACCTCGCTGAACTATAAAGGATTCAATTTATCGGCATTATTTAGTTTTGCCAATAATGTATTCAGGTATAATAATGAAGATTATTACAACGAGAACCCTGATTTCGGTACCAGCGGTCAATCGGTCAGGATGTTGAATAACCGCTGGAAAAAGGAAGGCGACAATGCCATCCTGCCAAGGTATAACGCCGCAAGAAGCTTCTCTTCCAAAGACATCCAGAATGCGTCTTACCTCCGACTGAGGAATGTAAACCTGAGTTATGCCCTTCCTAAGTCCTTGCTTGCCGGTACTAAATTTATCAGCGGGGTAAATGTATTTGTGCAGGGAAGTAATCTGCTGACCTGGACCAAATGGAAAGGTTTTGATCCGGAAGACAGCGATGGGGAGGCTAAGTTTGACTACCCAAGCTCCAGGACTTACACTTTTGGTTTAAATGTTAATTTCTAATCGTATGATCATGTTAAAATATTATAGCAACAGAATTTTCTTTTATACATTATGCTGCAGCATAATGCTCCTGAACTCCTGCAGTAAAGAACTGGACCTGGTTCCTTCAGATAGTTTTGATGACAGCAGGGCTTTCAATACGGTTGACGACTTAAATGGCGGACTAATCGGTGCTTATGCTTCCTTAGGGGCGGATGTGATCACGAATACTTCCCTTACTTCCGACGAATGCAACCTGCCGAAGGAAAACTCAACAGGACGTGGGATCGGGACCTACAGATGGCAATACGATGGCTCAGGTGGTACGATTACCGCTGGCTGGGCAAGTAATTATAAAAGCATTGATATGCTGAACAGGGCCTTGAATTATGTAGATAAAGTGAAAACCAAACCTGCGGAAGAAACACTTAAAAAACAATATAAGGGAGAAATGCTGGCCATGAGGGCTTACTGCCATTTTGAGCTGCTCAGAAATTTTGCTTCCAGTTATGAAAGCAATGGAATGGGGGTTCCTTATATGGAAGTATCGGCGGTATCCTTCCCTTCAAGGTTAAGTTTCGGGGCGACCATCCAAAAGATAAAAACAGATTTGCTGGCTGCCAAAGCATTAATCCCTGCTTCATTTGTAAACCGGACGAGAATTACCCTGATCGCTGTTTCTGCGATGCAGGCAAGGGTAGCTTTGTATGAGAAGAATTGGGATGATGCCTTGAAATATAGTACGGAAGTGATCGATGCTACGCCTTTGGCTAACCGGGATCAATTCCCTTTGATCTGGAAAGATAAGGCAGAAGATGAAGTGGTCTGGAAATTGAAAAGAGTGAGCGGAGATAGTCGTATAGGCGATTTCTATTATGATACAGATGATATCGTGTTGTATGCTCCGGCATTTGAACTGATCAATTCTTTTGATACCGGTAATGATGTGAGGTATGGTGCTTATATTAAATTTGACGATAGCAGAGGGGTTGGTACTTCCAACTATAGTGTGAACAAATACCTCGAAGGAAATGCGGGCCGGACAAATCTTTGTGATGTTAAATTATACAGAACAGGAGAAATGTACCTGATCAGGGCTGAAGCCTATGCGAAGAAGCAAAACCTGCTTTTGGCAGGAGCAGATCTGAATGCACTTCGGGCTGCAAGAATTACCGGATATACGGATGTTATTTTTGCAGATCAGCCTGCATTGCTGAATGCTGTTGTTTTGGAAAGGTATAAAGAGCTGGCTTTTGAGGGTCACAGGTTCTTTGATCTGCGCAGAGATGGATTGCCGGTAACAAGAGAGCCTGCAGATGCAATAAATGCGTTAGGTTCTGTAACTTTAACTTCAGCAAACAAACAATATGCGTATCCTGTACCAAATGCAGAGATTCGTGCCAACTCAAACGTGAAGCAAAACCCATTGTATTAAACAACCAAAAAAACAACCACATGAAATTTAAATTGAACTATTCTCTGTTTTGCCTGATGATCTTTACCTGCATGGCAGTTTACGGGCAAAAGAAATATGTGATGGTCATCCATGGCGGTGCCGGGACCATTCTAAAGAAAAATATGACTCCGGAAAAGGAAGCCGCCTATATCGCCGATTTAACCAAAGCATTGCAGACAGGCTACGAGGCGATTAAGGCTGGCAAGACGAGCATGGATGCAGTGGAGGTGGCGATTCATGTGATGGAAGATTCTCCCTTATTCAACGCTGGCAAAGGCGCTGTTTTTACGCATGATGGAAAAAATGAGATGGATGCTGCGGTGATGGACGGCAAAACACTGTCCGCAGGATCTGTGGCTGGTGTAACGGTGATTCGTAATCCGATCAGTGCCGCAAGGGCAGTGATGGAAAAATCAGAACATGTAATGATGGTGGGCGCAGGCGCAGAGGCTTTTGCTAAACAGTCAAAACTGGAAATCGTGGATCCTTCGTATTTCCATACGAAGGAACGTTGGGATGGTTTGCAGAAAGCGATTAAGGAAGATTCTGTAAAAACAGTACTGGATCATGGGAGTAAAAAATCAATGAAGCTGGGCACGATTAACAAGGACTATAAATTTGGAACCGTAGGTGCGGTTGCATTGGATAAATTCGGCAATCTTGCCGCGGGAACTTCTACCGGAGGAATGACGAATAAAAGATATGGAAGAGTAGGGGATGCACCCATCATTGGTGCCGGAACGTATGCCAACAACGCGACTGCAGGGATTTCCTGTACCGGATGGGGCGAGTTTTATATCCGTAATGTAGTGGCCCACGACATTTCTGCGATGATGGAATATAAAAAGATGTCTGTGGCCGATGCTTCAAAAGCGGTATTGGACAAGGTTGGAAAAATGGGTGGCGATGGTGGTTTAATTGCCATGGACAAACAGGGACATGTAGCCATGCCTTTTAACACGGAAGGAATGTACAGAGGTACGGTAACGGCAGATGGAAAAATAGAAGTATTGATTTATAAATAAAGGCCTCCTCATGAAATATTTATTGATCAGACCTTTGCTGACTTACGCATTGGTACTAACCTCCTTGCTGGCTGTTGCCCAGCAAGGGGCTGCAGCGAAGGGCAGCCTGTTTATTATTGGTGGCGGGGATAAATCCCCTGAATTAATTCAGGAGCTCATTAAAACGGCTGATATGAGGTCAAAAGACTATGTCGTGGTCTTGCCCATGTCCAGTGGTTTTCCTGAACGTTCTTTTGAAGCAATTCAACAGGAATTGTCGGTAGCTACCCGCAATCACATTGCCTGTTTTAATTTTGATGCTTCAAAGGTAAACGACCGGAAATGGCTGGATTCGTTAACAGGAGCCCGTTTAATCTATATTACCGGAGGCGACCAGAACCGTTTTATGAAGGTAGTATTGAATACTCCGGTTTACAAAGCAATTCATCAGGCTTATCAGAATGGTGCAACGGTGGCTGGTACAAGTGCCGGAGCGGCGGTAATGAGTAAGTACATGATTACTGGTGATCAACTTCTTGGAGATACGGCTTATAAAGCCACATTTGATCAGCTGCGGTTTGGAAATGTGGAATTTCAGGAAGGTCTGGGCTTATTGGATTCCGTGATTATCGATCAGCATTTTGTAAGGCGGAGCCGGTACAACCGGTTGATCTCTGCCTTGGCTGCCCATCCCGGTTTCGATTGTATCGGGATTGATGAGGGCACTGCCATCATCGTGAAACAGAAAAAGATCAGGGTAGCGGGAGAAAGCCAGGTACTGAGAATCGCCAGTCCCCTGAAACTAAAAGTAACGAAGTCGAAACACCTGAAAATGGAAGGACTGCAGTTCAGCCTGTATACAGCAGGAGATACTTTTTATACGAAATAAAGAAAATACGAAGCCCGGTTACAGCAGGTGTGCAAATACTTTGCTGTGCCAGCTTTGTTCAAAAGGAACTTCCCATTTGTTCTGGAACTCATCCAATGTCTGAACGAGGTTGTTAAATACAACCGTCTCTGGGCCTACCTTTTTGATGCTCACCAGGGTTTCAAAATCTTCCTTATTGGTTACAATCACTTTACCATCTACCTTATAAGCCATATTGAACCTGTCGAAAAGGTCTACTTTATATTCCTGTTCTATTTCTTTTATGATTCTCACTGAAGAATCGATCGAACATCCGGTCACACCGGCACTGGCTTCGTCTACGGTAAATACAATGAAAAAATGATGCAATACTTCGGCTTTAGCATTTAGCTGATGGCCATGCGCTTTCCATTGCGCGGTAAAATCATTCAGCTTTTGCTGAATTGACGTTACTTCGTTGTCAGTAAACGGACGGTTGCTTTGGTATACCCAAACTTTTGATTGTGGAGAAAAACTCATACTTCAAATTTAGTAAAATATTTAAATTGATTTTTCTAAAATAGGAACGTGATGAAAAAGTTTACATTAAACTTAAGAATATGCCTTTGCGCATTGTCATGCGTTATATTTACGGCTTTTTCTGCCAAAGTGATCCTGGATGAGGAGATGGCGTACCTTCAAAAAATGCTGACTGAACATTACGACAGCAGCAGGGAGGAAAAGGAGATTAAACGTTACGAACTAAATGTTACCAACAGTGGTTTCTGCCGGTACAAGCGTTACTTCTCCAGCGGAAAGGTAGAGTATTTCTCTTTTAACCTCATTAAATTCAAAGGATTGGACTATCAGGGAATCAGCGACAGCACGGAAACCGGTAATCTTTTTCTGCGTACAAGAGGAGAAGATGTGATTGTTCAAACCTATAACGATAAGATAGGTGGGGACGTAGACAGCATGGCTTGCTTTATGACCATCCCGGTGAAAAACATGAAAGCCCGGGATTTGTCTGATCTTTCAGAACGGCTGGTTAAAATGAATGCACTGCTACCGGTTCAGAAATAGCATAAACAGCCGTTTCCTCATATCTGGAAGCCACAACGATCTCCGTTCCATTGGCATGTTCCCGGAATAAGTTCCTTGCCAGCTCCGGACAGTTGTTGTCTTTGGAAAGATGCGATAGGAGCAGGTAGCTCATAAAAGCAGGTTTGTGTGCAATAAAAAGATCCAGCGCCTGTTTATTGGACAAGTGACCCATTCCTCCGCTGATGCGTTTCTTCAGGAAATAAGGATAAGCACTTTTACTTAAAAGGTCATCATCATAATTGGTCTCCAGAAATGCAGCATGGCACTGTTGGAAATGGCTGGTCAGCTCCTCACATACTGCCCCAAGATCTGTGAATACCCCTACTTTAGTAGCTCCACAGGAAACCAGGAAACTATGAGGTTCAGCAGCATCATGTAACTTCAGGAAGCTGCTGATGTGCAGGTCTCCTACCTGTACGCTTTGATGGCTTAAAAGTGTCCGGACTAAATCCGCTCTCAGGTTAAACCTGCAGCCGCGCAAAGTACCGGGAGTGATGTAAACCGGTAAATTAAATTTAGCAGACAATACGGCAAGCCCCTTAATATGGTCCGTATGTTCGTGGGAGATAAAGATGGCCTTCACCTTATCCATGCTCAGGCCCAGTCTTAACATTCTCTTTTCTGTTTCCCTGCAGGAGATTCCAGCATCGATCAGTACGGCTTCTGTCTCGTTTCCGACATAGTAGCAATTGCCGTTGCTGCCCGAGTTCAGGGAAGCGATGAAGAGGGTATTACAAGCCATTTGCTCTGGCTGTAATTTCCGCAATATCCAATACCTGAACGTTCTGGTCCTGATCTTTCAGTTTCACACCATCCCGAAGCATGGTCATACAGAAAGGGCAGGAAGCCGCAATCACCTCTGGCTGAGTTTCCAAAGCTTCTTCGATTCTTTCAATATTGATGTCTTTATTCCCTTTTTCCGGTTCTTTAAACATCTGGGCACCACCGGCACCGCAGCACAATCCGTTGGATTTACAACGTTTCATCTCTACGAGCTGGGCATCCAGGACTTCAAGGGCTTTACGTGGGGCTTCATATACCCCGTTTCCGCGACCTAAATAGCATGGGTCATGGTATGTGATCTTTTTGCCTTTAAAACTCTCTCCGCCTTCTGCTTTTAGCTTGCCGTCGTTGATCAGGTCCTGAATCAGCTGGGTATGGTGAATGACTTCGTAGGTTCCGCCAAGCCCGGGATATTCATTTTTGATCGTATTGAAGCAATGCGGACATCCGGTCACGATCTTTTTGATGTTATAGGCGTTGAGCACTTCGATATTGGTCATGGCCTGCATCTGGAACAGGAATTCGTTTCCCGCCCGTTTTGCCGGGTCTCCGGTACAGCTTTCTTCCGTTCCCAGAACTGCATATTTCATGCCTACATGGTGTAGGATCTTACAGATATCACGAGTGGTTTTCTGCGCCCTTTCATCATAACTTCCGGCACAACCTACCCAAAAAAGGATTTCAGGTTCTTCGCCTTTGGCTAACAGTTCTGCCATTGTTGGCACTTCAAAATTTAGTTGCTCGCTCATCTTAGCTCTAATGTCAGATTTAATATTTTGATTA
This sequence comes from Pedobacter steynii, assembly GCF_900103665.1. Lineage (GTDB taxonomy): Bacteria > Bacteroidota > Bacteroidia > Sphingobacteriales > Sphingobacteriaceae > Pedobacter > Pedobacter steynii. The sequence goes on along the minus strand of NZ_FNGY01000022.1, from coordinate 4,874 downwards.
ACTTTCTTTGGCCCAGTTCAACCGGTCTGCCGGAGAATATTTCCAGGGCGCGCCATTGTTTTCAATGTTACCCAACATGGTATTGATGCTGGCAGGTGCCTGTGATTCTTCCATTACCGCGTATCTTCTCAGCTCGGTAATAATGGCCAAAGGATCAATGTTGATCGGGCAGGCCTGTGTACAGGCATTGCAGCTGGTACATGCCCATATTTCTTCCCTGCTGATATAAGTGTCTATTAAAGACTTTCCATCATCAAAGCCGTTTCCGGTTTTATCAATATTTTTTCCAACTTCCTCCAGCCTGTCGCGGGTATCCATCATGATTTTACGTGGAGAAAGTAGTTTTCCGGTGATGTTTGCCGGACATACAGAGGTACATCTTCCGCACTCGGTGCAGGTATAGGCATTCATCAGGTTTACCCAGGTCAGGTCGTTCACATCTTTAGCCCCAAACTTGCTGCCATCAGGCTCAGGAGGGGTAAAAGAAGTATCTAACATGGCTTTCACTTCGTTCGTTACACTCTGCATATTGCTGAATTCCCCTTTAGGCTCCAGATTGGAGAAATAAGTATTGGGAAAGGCAAACATGATGTGGAAATGTTTGGAATACGGAAGGTAGTTTAAGAAACCAAATATCCCGATAATGTGGAACCACCAGCAGCCTCTTTCAATCGCAATTAAGGCGCCTTCAGTATTCGGTAACAGGTTCATCAGGAACTGGCTCACAGGGAAAGATCCCACTGCGGTATAATGTGCGGCACCCATGGCCTGTAATTTTGCGTCTGCAGCGTTCATCAATAAGAAGGCTGTCATCAGTAAGATCTCGGTAATCAGGATGTAGTTGGCATCAGATCTTGGCCAGCTGGTCATCTCTACGCCACTAAACCTTTTCAGTTTAATGATATTTCTTCTCACCAGGAAGATGGCACAGCCGAGCCATACGCCCAGGGCAAGGATTTCAAAAGAAGCAATGAGGAAATTATACAGGGCACCCAATCCACCAAAAACACGGTGAGTGCCGAAAATACCATCGATCATGATCTCCAGTACTTCAATATTGATGATGACAAAGCCGGCATAAACAATCAAATGCAGAAAGGCAGGAATGGGGCGAAAAAACATTTTCGTCTGTCCAAGCGCAACTTTGACCATGGTCATCATTCGTTTTTGCGGTTGATCGGTTCTGTTTGCCGCCTTTCCAATCCGAATGTTGCGGATCACTTTCTTTAAGTTATAACTGAACAAGGCGACCCCCGCCAGTGCAATTGCTATAAATAGGATTTGTAACACCATTTTTTTGAAGATCTGTTATAGTGTTGCTAAGTTAAAACAAATCCGCTAAAACAAATTACTATGCATGCATAAAATTTAAATTTAGACGGGTTTTAAATAAAATAATAAGAATTAATTTGTTTTTTGAAAAAAGACACTACATTTGCAATCCCAAACGAGGGGACAAGGTTAAATGGTGCGGTAGCTCAGTCGGTAGAGCAAAGGACTGAAAATCCTTGTGTCGCCGGTTCGATCCCGGCCCACACCACTTCAAAAAGCTTCAGCGCAATCTGAAGCTTTCTTGTTTTGAATTCATGGAAAATGGGGGGATACCAGAGTGGCCAAATGGGACAGACTGTAACTCTGTTGTCGCAAGACTTCGAAGGTTCGAATCCTTCTCCCCCCACCATTAATTTTCCCATAATCTTCCTTAATTTCTTCAATTGCCTTTTAAAAGCTTCCCTTTGTTCAGTAACGCTGAATTGAATTTTTCGTACCTTCCAATTTTAATTTTATCAGATCTCCGTTTATGAAGCAGCGCAGGAAGGAACTTGTTTTTATTTTATTGATCACTTTGCTTTTTAACATGCCCGGGTATGCACAGCAAAAGCCTAATGTGATTGTCTTTCTCGTGGATGATATGGGCTGGCAGGATACTTCCCTGCCTTTCTGGACGCAAACAACGCCTTTAAATAAGCGTTACCATACCCCAAATATGGAACGCCTGGCAAAAGAAGGGATGAAATTTACGAACGCCTATGCGACGCCTGTATGTACACCAACGAGGATCAGTCTGATTAGCGGCATGAACGCTGCGCACCACAAAGTGACCAACTGGACCTCCCCACAAAATAATGTTTCGTCAGATAACAACGATGAACAGTTCTCGCCGGCACCCTGGAATTATAGCGGCCTGAGTCCAAAAACCGGAATTCCCAATACGATTTATGCGACTCCTTATCCTCAACTCTTAAAAGAGGCAGGGTATTTTACCATACATGTAGGAAAAGCACATTGGGCATCTATCGGCAGTCCGGGTGCGAACCCTTATAACCTTGGCTTTATGGTAAATATCGGAGGCCATGCCGCCGGACATCCCCAAAGTTATTACGGACAGGATTTTTATGGCAATAAACCCGGTAAAAACACCCTGCAATCGGTGCCTGATCTGGAAGAGTATTATGGTACAGAGACCTTTTTAACCGAAGCCTTAACGCTTGAAGCGCTGAAAACACTGGAGGCCCCGATAAAGAACAAACAACCTTTCTATCTGAACATGGCACATTATGCCATTCATACACCGATTCAGGCGGATGAGCGTTTCTATCAAAAATATATAGCGGCAGGATTGGCTCCTGTAGAAGCAAAATATGCGTCTTTAATAGAGGGAATGGATAAAAGTCTGGGCGATATCATGGATTATCTGAAAGCCAAAAAAGCAGACCAGAATACGATCATTATCTTCATGAGCGACAATGGCGGGTTGAGTCTGGCGCCGCCAAGAGCCGGAACTGCACATACACAGAATCTGCCTTTAAAAGCGGGTAAAGGATCGGTGAATGAAGGCGGAATCCGCGAACCTATGATTGTGAAATGGCCAGGGGTTACCAAACCTGCTGCGGTGGCCAACCAATATGTCATAGTAGAAGATTTCTTTCCGACGATACTGGAAATGGCGGGCATCAAAAATTATAAAACCCATCAGAAGATTGATGGGAAGAGTTTCGTGCCGATCCTGAATAATGCGAATTATACGGACAATCAGCGTGCTTTATACTGGCATTTTCCAAACAAATGGATCCCGGAAGATGGGCCGGGAATCAATTATAAAAGTGCCGTCAGACAAGGTGACTGGAAGCTGATCTATAACATGCGGGATGGGAGTACGGAGCTTTACAACCTGAAAGAAGACATCGGCGAGCAGAAGAATGAAGCTGCCGCTTATCCTGAAAAAGCCAAAGCGCTGGCTGCAAAGCTGGGAACTCAGCTCAAAGAATGGGAAGCCCCGATGCCTGTCGTTAAGGCAACAGGGAAAGTGGTAGCCATGCCTGGCCTGACCGGAAACTAAAAAATGGAATTTTTGAAAAACCTGTCTTTGGGCAAAATAAAAGAATGACTGAGCGGCTCCTGAAATGTCTTAAGGATGATTTTGATTTCTCTTTGGAAGAGTTTTCGGAAATCAAAACACACTTTGTTTTCTCAAAAAAGAAGAAAAAGGACTTCCTGCTGAGGGAAGGGGAGTGGTCGGCCGACTATTTCCTGATCCTGGATGGCTATGTGCGCACATTTTACCTGTCGGAAAGCGGAACTGAGGTGACTATTGAGTTATTGGGGAAGGGCGAGTTTGCGGCATCGATGTACAGCATATTAAAGAGGACAGCTTCTTTTGAAAATATTCAATGTCTTACGGACTGCCTGGTGGTGAAGATTGCGGAATCTTCCTTTGAGGCCCTTTCCTTAAAAGATCCCAGATGGTTTCAGTTTGGAATGAAATGCCTGAAAACAGCCCTGCTGAAAAAGGAAGAGCGAATCATGACCTTCGGAAAACTAAAAGGTAAAGCACGTTATGCCAAACTACTCAATGAAAAGCCGGATTTTGTGCAGTGTATCCCTGTTCAATACCTCGCTTCTTACCTGGGAATGAAACCAGAATCTTTAAGCCGCATCAGAAGTTAAATTTTCCTAACAATTGTTATTTTTTATCTCCGGAGTTCTGCAGAGTTTTGTGGCCAGGTCATGGCTTGCCCAGTTCCGTTTAAGGTGATCTTTTTGTACTTAACTCCACTTTAGAAGCTGCCTGGTTTAGCCTCAGCATGACCTTTAAAAAAACAATGGAAGAATTTGACAGAAAAACACCGGCTGGTGCGGTAGGGTATTTTAGAAATTGCCTGAAAAATGGAAATGTGGAAGGCGCATTAAGTTGTTTCGATAGTCAGGGGGTGTATATAGACCGCAATGGCGAAGAAAAGAAGGGACTTGTAAAGATAGAGATGGCAATGAAAAGTTTGTGCATCCTGAAACCCTCAATCGTAGGAACTGCGGCGCATGTCACGCTTATTGATGACCTGGCAATGTGGCTGGACAAATGGACGATGACCGGGAAAACTCCGGATGGTCATTCCCTGGAGATGAAAGGACATACTTCCTGCATTTTAAAGAGAAATGAAGCCGGAATCTGGTTGTGGCTGGTAGACAACCCTTTCGGTGCAGCAATTCTCGAAGATTAGCGGAACAAAATCAGTATTTTAAATTATTTTCAAAAAAGATTTTGTTTTTAGAAAAAAGACCCTACATTTGCAATCCCAAACAACGGGACAAGAAATAAAAAACGGTGCGGTAGCTCAGTCGGTAGAGCAAAGGACTGAAAATCCTTGTGTCGCCGGTTCGATCCCGGCCCACACCACTTCAAAAGCTTCAGAGAAATCTGGAGCTTTCTTGTTTTACGGGGTTTCTATGATTTTGCCCTGTGTATTCTGGATGTAGGGTCCCTTTAACCCGGTCTTTCTTTGGATCAATGCCAAATGTTGTGGAGCAGTAATATGTTTTTCCGATTTTAAGCATATAGTTGAGTAAGTCTGAAAAGGAAGAATTCAATGTTTTTG
>NZ_FNGY01000035.1 GCF_900103665.1 Pedobacter steynii | reverse complement strand
GCCGCTTCAGTTCAGAAAAACCTTTGTCCATCTCTGTTCTGAAAACAGCCTCTTGCGCATACAGGTCTTTCCCCATATTCACATACTGGGAACCTACTCCGGGAAACATAAACACCACAGACCGGCCACGCTCCCTGCTCTTCACAAATGACTGCCTGGCAAGGCCGGAATTCAACAGCTGAACCAGCTCCTCCTGATCCTGATAAATCAGAGACTTCCGGTAAGTAAAATCCTTTCTCCCAACTTGCAAAGTATAACACAGGTCAGCCTGGCTAACTTCGGGACCGGCAATCAGAAAATCCGAAAGTTCCGTCATATACCGGAGCAATGCCGTTTCAGTTTTAGCTGAAATGGTTAATATTTTGTACTTTCTTGAAAGCTCATCTTCCTGCTGTTGAACCAGAGGCGCTTCTTCCAGAATGACATGGGCATTGGTCCCTCCCACACCGAAAGAACTAACTCCGGCTCGTAAGGGGCTATCTCCGGTCCTTTTCCAGTCTGCTAGTTCCGTATTCACATAAAAAGGTCCTCCTTCAAAATCTATCGAAGGATTGGCCTCCTGGTAATGAAGACTCGCCGGAATCTGCTGATGTTTCAGGCTCAGAACTGTTTTAATTAAACCCGCAATGCCGGCAGCAGAATCCAGGTGTCCGATATTGCTCTTTACAGAACCCAGGGCACAATGCTTCGCCGGACTTCTGTTAAAGGCAATATTCAATGCTTCAACTTCAATCGGGTCTCCTAATTTCGTCCCCGTTCCATGAGCTTCTACATAACTGATGGAATCTGGCTGTACCTTAGCAAATTTCTGAGCTTTAAGAATACATTCTACCTGCCCTTCAACACTGGGGGCTGTAAACCCTACCTTTCGCCTACCATCATTGTTAATGGCACTTCCTTTAATAATTGCATAGATCTGATCGTTGTCGTTAATGGCATCACTTAATCTTTTTAACACCACAACTCCCACACCTTCTCCGCTAATGGTTCCATCTGCATCTTTATCAAAAGCTTTGCAATGTCCATCTGAAGAGTGGATCATATTCTCCTGGTATAAATAGCCTTTTTGCACACTTGTTTTTATGGAAACACCACCTGCCAGTGCCATCTTTGTTTCGCCCAGCAACAGGCTTTTGCAGGCAGAGTTCAGTGCCACCAAAGAGGTTGAACATGCCGTATTTAATGAAATTGCCGGTCCTTTAAGGTTTAATTTATAGGAGACCAATGAACTTAAATAATCCTTATTATTGATATAGCTAAGGCTCATTTCATCGACCTCCGGATTAACTTTATTCATAAACTCGGTATACACCATCCAATTTATATCGATGGCTCCCCCTGCATAAAGTCCAATCAATCCCCGTGTTTGTTCAGGGTTATATCCGGCATCTTCCAGTGCTTCCCAAACGCATTCATGGAAAACTCTGTGAACCGGACTCATGAGTTGTGCTTCCCCGGGTCTGTAATCAAAAAAGCTGGCATCAAATAGATTTTTATTTTCCAGAATGGCACTTGCGTTGATAAAATTCGGCTGGTTAATTTCTTCTTCACTAAGCCCCAGATCCTCCAGCTCTTTTTTCGAAAACCGATGAATAGATTCAATGCCACCTGCCAGATTTTTCCAATATTCTCTCCAGTTTTTTGCTCCGGGTAAGCGGCAGGCCATTCCGATAACTGCAATTTCTAAACCATTATAAGGCTGATTATTCTTCATCTGATTCGATATCTAATAATTTAATAGTGTCTTCCATGATGTCTACAGACAGGTCTATATCTTCGTCAAGATTGCATAAGGTGTTTTCGTCCTTAAGGGAAATATAGGCGGCCAATTCATATATATTTGGATATTTAAAAATGTTAACCACGGATATTTTATAATCAAAAGCCCTGTTGACCAGTTCGAGCATTCTAATGATTTTCATGGAAGTTCCTCCGGCGTCAAAGAAATTATCTTTAACACTGATCTTCTCCCTGCCCAATATCTCCTGCCAGATCAGCACCAGTTTCTCTTCAATTTCATTTCGGGGCGCCAC
>NZ_FNGY01000021.1 GCF_900103665.1 Pedobacter steynii | reverse complement strand
ACTTGAGAAACTATATCGAGCTTCTCCTCAAATGTGTGTTTTGCCATAAATGATAAACCCCAAAAGTTTTTGTCCAACTTTTGGGGTTCACTTCAGAAAGGCTGCCCGCTTTAATATTAAGCTTAAATTTCTATTTTAAAATCTCTCTCGAGATCACCATTTTCTGAATTTCTGTAGTCCCTTCATAAATTTGGGTAATCTTGGCATCACGCATCATTCGTTCCACATGATATTCTTTAACAAAGCCATAACCACCATGGATCTGAACAGCCTCTACGGTAACATCCATTGCGACTTTCGAAGCATACAATTTCGCCATAGAGCCGGCTAAAGTATAAGGAAGCCCCTGGTCTTTCAACCAAGCTGCTTTATAAACCAGCAAACGTGCTGCCTCAATGGTTGTTGCCATATCTGCCAGCTTAAAGGCAATTGCCTGATGTTCGGAAATTGCTTTACCAAAAGATTTGCGCTGTTTGGAATATTCCAATGCCAACTCATAAGCACCTGCAGCAATCCCTAAGGCCTGCGCAGCAATACCAATACGGCCACCCTCCAGGGTTTTCATTGCAAACTTAAAGCCGAATCCATCTTCTCCGATTCTGTTTTCTTTAGGAACCTTCACATCATTAAACATCAATGAATGCGTGTCAGAACCACGAATACCCATTTTATTCTCTTTCGGGCCAATGGTAAAACCTTCCATTCCCTTTTCTACAATAAAGGCATTGATACCTCTGTGTTTCAAAGCGCGGTCGGTCTGTGCAATCACCAAATAAGTCGAAGCCGTACCTCCGTTCGTAATCCAGTTTTTGGTACCATTTAGCAAGTAATAATCTCCTTTATCTTCTGCTGTGGTCTGCTGTGAAGTCGCATCTGATCCGGCTTCAGGCTCTGATAAACAGAAAGCGCCGATCTTTTCGCCGGAAGCCAATGGTTTCAGGTATTTTTCTTTTTGAAATTCTGACCCATATGACTCCAGGCCATAACATACCAATGAATTATTGACAGAAACAACAACAGAAGCAGAAGCATCTATCTTAGATAGTTCTTCCATCACCAGGACATAAGATAACGCGTCTAAACCGCTACCATTATATTTTTCTGAAACCATCATTCCCAGAAAGCCCAACTCGCCAAGTTTTTTTACTTGCTCAGCAGGAAATTTCTGGTGCTCATCTCTCTCGATAACTCCTGGCTTAAGTTCATTCTGTGCGAAATCCCTTGCAGCCTTCTGGATCATCAATTGTTCTTCACTTAATTGAAATAGCATAATTATATAGATAAAAAAATACGTACGGCCAAATTTAGTATTTCTACGTCATTATTACTATGGCTGCATAGCATTATTTTACACAATATGGGTTATCGCTATTTTAAAAGATGATTATTGTCGTCAGGAAAAACAAGAATGGGATGATATTTCTTCGCCTCTTCTATTGGCAATGAACCGTAAGACATAATGATCAGGATGTCACCAACCTGAACTTTTCTGGCAGTAGCTCCGTTTAAACAAATTGTCCCGGTTCCACGTTCACCCTTGATCACATAGGTTTCAAAGCGCTCCCCATTATTATTGTTTACGATCTGCACCTTTTCATTGGCGATAATCTGGGCAGCATCCATCAGATCTTCATCGATGGTAATGCTTCCAACGTAATGTAATTCGGCCTGTGTTACTTTAACACGGTGTATTTTCGATTTTAATATCTCGATAATCATAATACAAAGTTAAAACTTTTGGGTTACTATAATATAGTGGTTTGTCAGTTGAGGAGCATATTATCGATGAGCCTGGTCTGGCCGACCTTTGCTGCGACTAAAGCCACAAGATTAGATTGATTTTTATCGTTTTCAGGAAGGAGTGTTTTCCCGTTTGCAATGGTGAAATAGTCCAATTCAACACCTGTTACCGCTGAGATCATCTCCTTCGCTTCTGCAAGGAGTACTGCAATTGTTTTTTCTTCAAAATGATCCTTCACATAACCCAGCGCCTTACTCAGAACCAGTGCATTTTCACGGTCTGTTTCATTTAAATGAATATTTCTGGAGCTCATGGCCAGGCCGTCTTCTTCCCTGACAATAGGACAGGAAATAATCTGCACAGGAAGTTTAAAATAAGCCACCATGTTTTCAATCATCAGCACTTGCTGAAAGTCCTTTTGTCCAAAGAAAGCAACATCCGGATTCACTGCATCAAAAAGTTTTTTTACAATCTGGGTAACCCCCTGATAGTGTCCTTTTCTAAACTCTCCTTCCAACAGAAACTCTGCCGGCCCCAGGTCAATATGCCATTGCTCCGTTCCCGGATACATCTCTTTTACCGAGGGCATAAACACCACATCACATCCTGCTTCGCGAAGCATTTGCATGTCATGCTCCAGAGGACGTGGATATTTTTCCAGGTCTTTAGGATCAGTAAATTGTGTTGGATTTACAAAAATACTGCAAACCACCACATCTGCATATTGCTGGGCAATATTGATGAGTGATACGTGTCCTTTGTGCAATGCACCCATTGTAGGCACTAAAGCAATTTTCTGTTGACCCAATTTTATTGGTTCAAGCAACGACTTTAACGCTGCGATGGTGTTTATAACTTTCAAACTAGCCTATAAAATTTCAAAGGGCAAAGTTGGTTATTTATCTATTCCAAACAAAACATCTTGCCTATATAATTGATAAATGTTATTATTTTGCTTACCTTTGCCCCTTGATAATCTTTTCTTTAACATAAATTTTTATTTACAGAATATGGAGATGGCAAAAACGAAGCTACTGATTGTTACACACGAGATGTCGCCTTTCCTTGAACTCACAAAAATTTCAGAAATAACCCGTCAACTACCTCAGGCAATGCAGGACAAAGGATTTGAAATCCGCATTTTGATGCCTAGATTCGGGAATATTAATGAAAGAAGGAACAGATTGCACGAAGTAATACGTCTTTCAGGAATGAACATTATCATCGATGATAATGACAACCCTTTAATTATTAAAGTTGCTTCTATCCCGGCTGCCCGTATGCAGGTATACTTCCTGGATAATGAAGATTATTTCCAACGCAAATACGTTTTTAGAGACAAGGAAGACAAATTCTATGCAGACAACGACGAAAGAACAATCTTCTTTTGTAAAGGCGCATTGGAAACTGTGAAAAAGTTAGGCTGGGCACCAGACATCGTGCACTGTCACGGATGGATGACCGCTTTAGTCCCGGCTTACATTAAAACTTCTTATAAGAATGATCCTACTTTCAAGAATTCTAAAGTAGTATATTCGATCTATGAGAATTGTTTTACAGAAAAACTTCATGCGGACCTTCATAAAAAGGCTGTAATGAACGCCATGACGCTTGAGGATACGAAAGTATTTGAAAATGCGGACTGTAACACCTTACATATCGGAGCCATAACTTACTCTGATGCAGTAGTATTAGCGAACGAAAACATCGATAGTAATGTGTTAAAATTTGTTAAAGATTCTAATAAACCAACTTTAGCTTATAATTTAACCGTCGATTTCGAAAACTTCTACGCTTTATATGAGGAGATTTCGGATGAAGAATTGGTTTCAATAGCATAAACTCAGGTATTATTAACTTAAATATGAAATTTTCAAAACAAGACTTATTAACCATGTTGATAGGTCTTTTTCTTTTTTCTTCTTGTAAAGATCCCAATACCATAGGTTTGGGTCAGGATGATTCTGCCATTAAAGGAGACCTGTATGACAATACTACGGTCACTTCTCAAACACAATTGGATGACGCGGCCAGCACAGCAAACCTGGAACGCTACCCGCTAGGCTTTATGACCGATCCTGTTTTTGGTGAGACTTTGGCAGGTACAGCAATGGTGGTCAATGCTCCGGGCACAAGCGCCGGTTCAACGGCAACAAGCAAATACAGATTTGGTAAAAATGCAGAATTGGATTCAGCTGTATTGATTTTAGGTTATGCGAAGGTCACCTCAGGTAGCTCAGTGATTACGCCGTTTTATGGCGATTCGACACAAACTTATACCTTCACTGTAGGCCAGATGACCCGCGACCTAACACAGGAACACAGCTTTCTTAGCTCTACAGAATGGGGTAAAGATGCTACTGAAATTTTAGGCACACTCGTTACGAACGATAAAAATCAGCCTCAAGGTGCCATTTATATCAAACCTTTAACACCTTTTAAAGTTACTGAGATTGTTGCCGGTAAACCCGACACACTAAGAACTGTGGTTCCACAGCTAAGAATCCGCTTAAATACAGCACTGATCCAAAGCAAGATCGTTAAAATGGATACACTTGCTTTTGACAAGGCTAACTTATTCACAGATAAATTCAGAGGATTATATGTAAGCGCAAAAGCCAGCGGAAAGGGTGGAATGATATTCTTCAACTTCGCAGATACCACCTCAAGATTACAACTTTATTATAAAAGAGATGGCAAAACCCTGGCTACAAGAGACACCGCTTCTATAAATTTCCCAATCAGACAAGGTATCGGACCGATCCTAGCTTACGTGAAGCACACCTATACCAACCCAGACATTAAAGCTCAGTTGGAAGACAATAGCGGTAAACAATATGAACAAACCTATTTACAGGCACTATCAGGACTGAGAAATAAGGTTAGTTTTAATTTCGATGATTTCAAAGCAAAGCTGGGAGGTGCCAAAGTGGCCATCAATAAAGCTGAGCTTGTAGTGGACGTTACGCCAGATGGCGATGCGCATTTTAAACCGGCACCAAGACTAAGACTATACAGTTATGATGTGGCCGGATTACGTCAAAAAATCTCAGATAACAATCCTGGCTCGCAGAGCAATCCTAACGGTGATCCAAGGGGAGTTAGTGACATTGAATTCGGTGGGTATTTCGATTCTGTAAACAGCAGGTACATTTTTACCGTAACCAGCTACGTTCAGGATCTCGTTAGTGGCAAAACCAAAGACTATGGAACTTTCTTATCACCTGCCCCGCTTATATATCCTGCAAACACGGCTCCCTGGGAACCATTGGCAACTTCTGCAGAACGGTCAATATTAACCGGCCCTAAAAAAGATGCTGCAGCAGCGACAAAAAGAATGAAACTAAATATCTTCTATACCAAACTGAAATAATTTAACAAGAGACCTATTCATATCCCCCGAGATTCATTAATTTCGGGGGATTTATTTTTTAAAACATAATTTTTATGTGTGGAATAGTTGGTTATATAGGCCATAGAGAAGCTTGGCCGATCGTCCTTAAAGGACTAAAAAGATTAGAATACCGTGGCTATGACAGTGCTGGAATTGCATTAATCAATGATACAGGTCTGAATATTTATAAGAAAGCAGGGAAGGTCCTGGAGCTGGAAAATTTTTCCGAAGGCAAGGATCTGTCAGGTACAATAGGTATCGGACATACACGTTGGGCAACTCACGGTGCTCCTTCCGATAGGAACTCACATCCCCATACTTCAAATAATGGCAAATTAACGATCATTCACAATGGAATCATAGAAAACTATGCAACCCTAAAAGAAGAACTGATCCAAAGAGGCCATGAATTTAAAAGTGATACGGACACAGAGGTTCTTGTACACCTGATAGAAGAGATCTATAAAAACGAAGGTACAGACCTTTTGGAAGCAGTCAGAATTGCCTTAAATGAGGTTACTGGAGCTTATGCCATTGTATTGATGGACGAAGATCATCCTGATCAGCTGATTGCGGCAAGAAAAGGAAGTCCCTTAGTGATCGGAGTTGGAGCAGGCGAATATTTTATCGCTTCCGACGCAACGCCAATTGTAGAGTACACAAAAAATGTAATTTACCTGAATGACAATGAGATTGCATTCCTGAAGCGTGATGAATTATTGATAAAACGTCTCGATAACGTCGTACAGACACCTTATATCCAAGCCCTGGAATTAAAGCTGGAGATGCTGGAAAAAGGTGGCTATGAGCATTTCATGCTTAAAGAAATCTTCGAGCAATCACGTTCCATCAGAGACTGTATGCGAGGAAGAATCTATCCTAATGAAGGAATTGTTCAGCTTGGTGGGATCAAAGAGTATGCAGAGAAGTTAAAGAACGTAGACAGAATCATTATTGTTGCTTGTGGTACATCATGGCATGCAGGTTTAGTTGCCGAATATCTGATTGAGGAATATGCGCGGATACCTGTTGAAGTAGAATATGCTTCTGAATTCAGGTACAGAAATCCCATCATTACGGAGAAAGATGTAGTGATTGCCATTTCTCAATCCGGAGAAACCGCAGATACAATGGCTGCAATCGAAATGGCAAAAGAAAGAGGTGCCACTATTTTTGGCGTGTGTAATGTAGTAGGTTCCTCAATTCCAAGATTGACTCATGCAGGCGTTTATACCCATGTGGGCCCTGAAATCGGCGTAGCTTCGACCAAAGCATTTACCGGACAGGTAACCGTACTTACACTGATGGCCTTCTACATGGCGCAGCAAAAGGGTACAGTTAGCCATTCAAAACTGGTGGAACTGCTTACGGAATTAGATTGTATTCCTGATAAAATTCAAAAAGCCCTGGAATCTAACGAGATGATTCAGGAAATTGCGGCAAAATTCAAAGATTCAAGAAACTGTTTGTTCCTCGGTAGAGGTAGCGGTTTCCCTGTCGCACTGGAAGGCGCTTTAAAGCTCAAGGAGATCTCTTATATCCACGCGGAAGGATATCCGGCCGCTGAGATGAAACACGGCCCTATCGCCTTAATTGACGAAGAAATGCCTGTAGTGGTGATTGCAACAAAAAATTCATCTTATGAAAAAGTAATCAGCAACATTCAGGAGGTGAAGGCAAGAAAAGGAATTGTTCTTGCAATCGTTACTGAAGGGGATACCGAAGTGAAGAAAATGGCGGATTACTGCATCGAAATACCAGATTCAAGTGAAGCCTTTTTACCATTGCTGGCGACTATACCGCTACAGTTACTTTCTTATCATATCGCATTGTTGCGTGGATGTAATGTAGATCAGCCAAGAAATCTTGCAAAATCAGTTACAGTAGAGTAACAATTAAGGTATGATATCATGGCCTTCAACACGGGAATATTAGCGTCCCCGTATTGAAGGCCATTTTTTTATTTTCGTCTTATTGTCCCGGACGATTCAGTAAAAATTTAAATTTTTCTATTTGTCTGTGATGTCGTAAGATATGCACGATCGCATGTTCTGTTAGCTGTTCTATATCATAAAGCTGCTCCCATCCAGTCATAATTTTCCCGGAAGTGTCAAACTCCTCCAATTCACTATCGTCCACCTCCACGAAAACCCTCAGATTAAACGCGAAAGCATCTTTAAGGTCTTGAACATAATCTGAAGCATTGGTATGCAGTCTTTCTTCAGGTCTGGTATATTTTCTTCCTTTGAGTTCGTGAATATAAACGGCATAGCTGTAGGAACTGCTCACTACATGGGTCAAAATCGTTTGTATGGACTTACAATCCTCTTCATCAGGCAACACCACGGTAACAAGATCCTCATCAGATAAATCTTCAATACTTTTCTGCAACGCTACAATAGCGTCTTCGTAAACATCCAGCAATGCTCCTTTTGCACCTTTTCTGGTCAGCCTTTGCATCTCTAAAAGGGCAGATCTCCTGAAACCTCATTCGGATCAAGATATTCTGTTTCACTTTTTGGAGTGGTATTTTCATTACTTACAGGGGTGTGCTCAAAGTCACTCTTCCTACCCAGAATAGTAAAGTTTTCCGCGACCACTTCAGTCACATATTTTTTAACTTTTTCTCTGTCCTCAAAAGAACGCGTACGTAGCTTTCCTTCAATGTATACCAGCTTTCCCTTTTGCAAATACTTAGATGCAACTTCTGCAAGTCCTCTCCACAAAACAATATTATGCCATTCTGTCTGCTCAATGCGCTTACCATCTTTGTTATAAGTCTCTGATGTTGCCAATGGAAAACTAGCTACAGTGACTCCTCCTTCTAAATGTCTAACTTCAGGATCTTTGCCCAAATGTCCGACTAAAATAACTTTGTTAATACCTGACATGAAATATAATTTTACTGTTTAATTGAATTGGAGATCATAAAATTTGTAATCACTTTTGGTTGGGGCAACTCCTCAAACGCTGCAAGAGAAACCCATTTTATTTCTGCATTCATATTAAAGTTAATGATATAATTGTCTAAAGCAAAAAATTGAACATATATAGTTTGGTGAGTTAGCAAATGTTTTTGCTTCGCTAAAGGCGCTATAATACAGGCCTCTCCAAAGTTCGTTTTCAGTTTAGTCAGGAATTGCTCCTGATCCTCCAGGTATGGATTCTCAGTCTCAATCAATGGAAAATCATAAAGTTCCTGCCAGACATCTCCTGCTGTTCTTTTGTTCACCAACAACTGCCCTCCGTCAAAACAGACAAAATAATTGAAATACCTGGTCCGCTTCTTCAATTTCTTTAATTTGAGGGGCAACAAGCTCACCCTATCATTTGTTTTGGCATAACATCCGGATTGAACCGGACAATTACCACAGTCAGGCGATTTTGGCTTGCATTGTAAAGCACCAAATTCCATAATGGCCTGGTTGTACAAAGAAGGCTGCTGATCTTCGATCAACGCTTGCGCAAGTTCATTAAACTGTTTTTTCCCTTCAGTACTATTGATCGCAGTCTCTATTCCAAAATATCGAGACAATACCCGAAAAACATTTCCATCCAACACGGCTTTAGATTCGTTAGCAGAAAAAGAAGAAATTGCGGCAGCAGTATACTCCCCCACTCCTTTTAACTGAATAAGGTCATCGTACTTCCGCGGAAAAATACCTGCGTGTGAATCCCTGATTTGCCTTGCAGTAAAAAGCATATTCCTTCCACGGGAATAATATCCTAAACCCTGCCACAGTTTAAGGATTTGGGTTTCTGTAGCATTGGCAAAATCAGTTACTGTAGGATAACTTTGTAAAAAGTTATTAAAATAAGGCAGGCCTTGTTCTACTCTTGTCTGTTGTAAAATGATTTCCGAAAGCCAAATCACATAAGCATCAGTAGTATCCCTCCAGGGAAGTGCTCTTTTATTAATTAAATACCATTTTACGATTTCTGTCTGAAAACTCATAACCACAAAAATACGCGCTAAATATTTGTTTTTACTAAAACTTGCAATTCGGTGATACAACCGGCGACAAATAAATCATCTTTTATTTTCCTATCTCATTAAAAAGCAATACTTTTGCAACCCCAAAACACTTATAAAGTATATAACACACTATAAATTAATAACAGAGAATATGACTAAGGCAGATATTATTTCAGAAATATCAACGAAAACAGGAATTGAAAAGGTAGATGTACAAGAAACCGTTGAGGCATTTTTCAAGGTCATCAAAAACAGCATGATTGGTGGCGAAAATGTATATGTTAGGGGTTTTGGTAGTTTTGTTGTTAAAAAGAGAGCACAAAAAACTGCGAGAAATATTTCTAAAAACACTGCAATTATTATCCCGGAGCACTTTGTGCCAAGCTTTAAACCAGCAAAAGTGTTTGTTGATAAAGTAAAGAATAATTCAAAAAAAGTTAGCGTAGAAGCTTAATTATCATCATGATAAACAGTATCCGATCTAAACAGGCCATTTTAATAGGAGCAGTAGTTTTGCTCATTGCGTTCTTGTTTACAAGGGATATTAAGGGTTTAGTGAAGCCAAAAGAACAAACCAGCAGCACTCCTGCCGGTAGTCAGATGGCGGCTCAGGCTCCAGCAACAGCTGAAATCAACCTTGAGGAGGTTTCAACTGCCGCTAAGAACATGATTAAAGCTCCATTAGCGGCCGAAATCACCACACTTGAAACTGCATATAAATCTGCTTCTGAAAGCGATAAAGCCAAAGAAGCTAAATTACTTGCGAAAAAGTGGGATGATTTAGAGCAATCGGTTCCAAGTGCATTGTACCTGGAAATCGTAGCCAATAAGGAGCAAACGTTAAACAATTGGTTAGCTGCCGGAGATACATTTATGAAGGCATTTGACAATACCCGTGACAGTTTACTACAACCTGCACTTTTGCAAAAAGCCAACGCTTCTTACAGTAGTGCAATGAAAATAGACTCAAACAGTAACGACGCTAAGACAGGCCTGGGAATCACTATCGTTAACGGTATGGGAGCTCCAATGTCAGGAATAGCCATGTTAATGGATGTTGTAAAGAAAGATCCAAAGAACTTAAAAGCAAATATGAGCTTAGGGACTTTCGCTATGAAGTCGGGACAGTTTGACAAAGCAATTATCAGGTTCAAAAGCATTATTGCTATGAAGCCCTCTCCTGACGCCTATTTCTATCTGGGAACGTCTTATGAAAACCTGGGAAAGAATACTGAAGCTATCGATGCCTACGAAAAGAGTAAAAAATTAGCAGCAAATGCTACATTATCAAAATTCATTGATGATAAGGTGATTGCGTTAAAGAATAAAAATTAATAAACAGATTTAATAAAAATATTTAAAACCTAAGATTATGCCAAGCGGTAAAAAAAGAAAAAGACATAAAATGGCTACCCACAAACGTAAAAAACGTTTAAGAAAAAACAGACATAAGAAAAAATAGTTTTCTTCATGTTTTGCTCAACAATTAAGGCTAGGATTTGATCGTAGCCTTAATTGTTGGTAGCAACGTTTTTTATTGTCCATGTGTTAATAAGGCTTAAAAGCCTTAAAATCTGTAGCTTTTGGTAAAGGAACTAATTATAGATTCATCTCCTTCGGGAGTAACCATAGCTTTAGTTGAAGACAAACAACTTGTAGAACTTCATAAGGAACACATCAATAACAATTACGCCGTAGGCGATATTTATTTAGGCCGCATAAAGAAAATTATGCCCGGCCTGAATGCTGCGTTCGTTGATGTGGGTTACGAAAAGGATGCCTTTTTGCATTATTTCGACCTTGGTCCGCAAGTACAATCTTTGATAAAGCTTACTAAAATCAAGCGTAACGGCTCTGTTAGCGGAACTCTATTAGATAATTTCAAGCTAGAAGGAGATATTAACAAAGCCGGGAAGATCTCCGAAGTGGTCAGCAAGAATCTTGTGCTGCCAGTTCAAATCGCCAAAGAACCAATTTCAACAAAGGGACCACGCTTAAGTTCTGACCTATCTATAGCGGGACGCTATATTGTACTGGTTCCCTTCTCTAATGTCATTTCGATTTCCAAAAAAATTAAAAGCAATACTGAACGTAATCGTTTAAAAAAGATTATCGAAAGTATCAAGCCTAAGAACTTTGGGGTCATCATTAGAACGGTTTCTGAAGGCAAGGGTGTAGCCGAACTTCAAAAAGACCTTTTAGACTCTGTTGCTAAATGGGAAAACTTCATTAAAAAGTTACCCGATGCAGAGCCTTCAAAGCGTGTTTGGGGAGAGATGGACCGCACTTCTACGCTGATCCGTGATATTTTAAGTACTGACTTCACTAATGTTTATGTGAACGATAGTAACCTTTTTGAAGATATCCGTTCTTATGTACATGAAATCTCTCCGGAGATGGAAAAGATCGTCAAGATCTATAAGCATAAAGAGCCTATCTTTGAACATTTCGGAATTGAGAAGCAAATAAAAAATGCTTTTGGAAAAACCGTAAACCTGGCCGGTGGCGCTTACCTCGTGGTAGAGCATACGGAAGCTTTGCATGTTGTTGACGTAAATAGCGGAAACAGAACTGCAAGCAAAGAAAATCAGGAAGAAAATGCGCTTCAGGTAAATAAAGAAGCGGCAAAAGAAATTGCAAGACAACTGCGTTTACGTGATATGGGAGGGATTGTCGTGATCGATTTTATCGATATGCACAAACCTGTTAACCGTAAAATGTTATTCGACTACCTAAAGGAATTAATGCTCTTGGACCGTGCCAAGCATACCATTCTTCCTCCAAGTAAGTTTGGCCTTGTTCAAATCACCCGTCAGCGTGTCAGACCGGAGATGAACATAGTCACCAGTGAAAAATGCCCAACCTGTGACGGTACGGGTGAAATTAAGGCCAGCATTGTTTTGATGGATGATATCGAAAACAATCTGAACTATATTTTGCAGGAGCAAAACGAAAAAAATATTACACTTTGTGTACACCCTTATATTGAGGCTTACATCAAAAAAGGGTTCATATCTTTACAATGGAAGTGGTTCTTTAAATTCGGTCAAAGAATCAAAATCAAAGCTGTTCCATCGTATAACCTAACGGAATTCCATTTTATTTCTTCTAAAGACGAAGAGATCAAATTATAATCACGGTTTAAATTTCTTTTAACAGGCCTGCTCCCATCGGATCAGGCCTGTTTTATTTTAGCACTGTTTTTATAGAATTAAGCCTAAATTTGTGACTCACTAAAACCTCTGTCAATTGGCTAAAACTAAATCAGCATATTTTTGTCAGAGTTGCGGATATGAATCGGCTAAATGGCTTGGTAAATGCCCTTCATGCAACTCCTGGAATACCTTTGTGGAAGAGATTACAGAAAAAGCAGGATCTAAAGTTCCCGCCTGGAAAACCTCTACAGGGACTACACGCGTAAACAAACCCAATAAAGTAGGTAATATTCCCTCGATAACAGAGGAAAGAATTCTTACTGGCGATCAGGAACTGGATAGGGTTCTTGGTGGTGGTCTGGTTGCAGGATCGGTCATCCTCATCGGTGGAGAACCTGGAATAGGGAAGTCAACCTTAATGCTCCAGCTGGCGTTAAACATATCAGGAAAAAAAATTCTGTATATCTCTGGCGAAGAGAGTGAACAACAGATCAAAATGAGAGCGGAGCGCATCACTTCTGTACCCAGGGCCGATTGCTATATCCTCACAGAAACTTCTACACAAAATATATTTAAACAGATAGAAGAACTGGAACCCGATTTATTAATCGTAGATTCTATTCAAACCCTTCACTCAGCCCATATTGACTCTACCCCAGGGAGTGTATCACAGGTAAGGGAATGTACAGCAGAACTACTTAGATTTGCTAAAGAAACAGATACACCAGTATTTCTAATTGGCCATATCACGAAAGATGGAACCATCGCCGGGCCAAAAATTCTGGAGCATATGGTAGATACCGTTTTACAGTTTGAAGGAGACAGACATCATGTCTACCGGATTCTACGCTCCATAAAGAACCGGTTCGGTGCAGCAGCCGAACTTGGGATATACGCCATGCACAGCAGTGGACTAAGGCAAGTCTCCAATCCTTCAGAAATCCTGCTTTCACAACGTGATGAAGAACTGAGTGGAATTGCTATATCAGCCACATTAGAAGGCGCAAGGCCGATGCTAATAGAAACGCAAGCCTTAGTAAGCACGGCCGCATATGGAACCCCGCAACGATCAGCCAATGGCTTTGATACAAAAAGAATGAATATGCTCCTTGCAGTTCTTGAGAAAAGATGCGGTTTCAGGCTAAGTACCAGAGATGTGTTCTTAAACATCGCAGGCGGAATTAAGGTCGAGGATCCAGCGATTGATCTCGCGATTTTAGTCGCCATCATCTCTTCTCATGAAGATATATTTATTTCTTCTAAAATATGCTTTGCTGCAGAGGTGGGACTTTCAGGAGAAATAAGAGCCGTAAACAGAATTGAACAACGCATCTCAGAAGCAGAAAAACTCGGCTTTGAAAGAATTTTCATTTCAAATTATAATATGAAAGGTTTGATTACGGAACGTTATAAAATTGAACTCAGTCCGGTGAGTAAAATAGAAGATGTTTTCTCCTTACTATTTGGATAATTCAATCGTGCCAAAAACGCCCAATATGTAGAAACAAATGATCTATTTCTACATATTGGGCATTTTTTTCCCCGTTCTATTTTTTCATGTAAAATTAACAATTTTTAAATATAGCTGTATATTAACTAGTTACGAGTATCGGTGAGCATTTTTTAAACTTGGCCTATTAGTTGCCATATACTTGGTGTTAATCATTTATGAATTAACAAACAATAGGGATGATTATCCTCGTTATCGTCAGATAACGAGGATTTTTTATTTATACTCTTTTTTCCTTTCCTGAATATATTTTAGATATTTTTACATTAATTAAATACAAGAACCTCACACGGTTACTATTTTCAAAAGACGAACCGAGATGAACTGCCCGGGTAGCTAAAGCAGGAAAATTCAATGAGGAATGTTAAATAAATCTAAAAAGAAAAATATCATGATAAAAAAAACGCTTCTAAGCATCTCTTTCTGTGCTTTATCAATTTGTGCTATAGCGCAGGAAACACCCGCTGTTAAGAATAAATCATTTGGACAAGGAGTTACTTCCGGGAATCTACTCCCTATAGAAAAAATGGAATCTGCAATGGGCGACAAAAAAACGGCCGAAATGAAAGTTACCGGAGAGGTTGTTGAAGTCTGCAAAAAAAAGGGCTGTTGGATGACTTTAAAAACCTCTTCAGGAGAATCAATCCGCATCACTTTTAAAGATTATGCATTTTTCATGCCTATGGATATTGTAGGAAAAAAAGTAGCTCTTGATGGTATTGCAAAAAAACAAACGATCTCAGTAGAGACCTTACGCCACTATGCCGAGGATGCACATAAATCCGCAGAAGAAGTAGCAAAAATTACTGAGCCAGAAAAAGAACTGGCATTTGAAGCCAAAGGAGTCCTTATCTTAAACTAACCTTAGTAGAAAACTATATAATAGGGATTATTTAACCTTTTTAACAAAGAAAAACATGATCATAGGTGCTGTTATACTTGTCATCCTTGCTTTACTGGGAATCTCTTTTTACAATTCTTTGATCGCAAAGAAAAATCAAGTCAACAATGCCTTTTCTGCAATAGATGTAATGTTAAAAAAACGTTTTGACTTATTACCAAATCTGATTGAGACTGTAAAACAATACATGCAACATGAAGAAAGTGTACTGACAAAAGTAGTGGAACTCAGAAGCCGCGCCTTTGCACCCAACATCAGTAATGAAGAAAAACTGGACATAGACAAACAACTGAGCTCAGCAGTCAGAGCACTTATGGTCAATGTAGAAAGCTATCCGGACTTAAAAGCAAATCAAAGTTTTTTAAACCTGCAAAGTACATGGACGGAAAGCGAGGAACAGATTGCCGCTTCCAGAAGAGCCTACAATGCTTCGGTTACGGACTACAACAACGCCATTATGATGTTTCCGGGAAGTATTTTCGCAGGAATGTTAAATTACCAACAGATTGCGGTTCTGGCCAATACAGAAGAAGAGCGAAAGAACATCAGCGCCAGAGAGCTCTTCAATAATTAATGATTCCCGAGATTGAAGATGCGGCTTCCAGGCAACGGATTTTAACTGAGCTGGAAGCTTTACGTAAAGAAATTTACGGCATAAAAATCAAAAATTACTCCATCATTGGAATAGCCGTTCTGATCATCATACTCGGCATTGTTTTCAAAGAACTTATCCTTGCTATTCTGCTTGGCATTCCGATACTCATTTATGGATTTGTAATGCACAGCAAAGCCGGGCCAAAAGAAACACAATACCGATACTCCTACAAACACGCTCTCTTGGCCTATGCCTTGAGAGCCATAGATGACAGTCTTAAGATCGATGACCTGCAGGCTTTATCTGAAGAAGCTTTTATTTCCTCCCGACTCTTTGCCAAAGCACCCGAACGATATCAGAGCGAAGATCAGGTATACGGTTTCGCTGGAAAAACAAAATTCAGTTTCTCAGAAGTACATGCAGAATACAAAACGGTTACTCAAACTAAGAATGGCCAGCGTGTAGATTGGCACGATATTCTAAAAGGTATCGTTTTCAGCGCTGATTTCAACAAAAATTTTAACGGAACAACCATGGTCAGGCCAAAGGATTTCAGCGCTGTATTTGGCGCCTGGATTTCAACAGCCCTTCCCATATTCGCTTCCGGAGAAGTGGTTAAACTGGAAAACCCGGACTTTGATAAAAACTTCATTACTTATTCAAACGATCAGGTCGAAGCCCGGTACATTTTAACACCTTCCATGATGGAACGGATTTCTGAACTAAACAAACGTTCACAAGACACCATTAGCCTATCGTTCACAGGCAGTCTTGTGTACATTGCTTTTCCACTAAACGGAAACTACTTTGAACCTTCCTTTTCCATGAGCTTACTCGACGAAAATCTTCTTCAAAAGGATATTGAACTAGTTGAGTTCATGTATGGGATTGTGAACGAACTTGATTTGAATACCCGCATCTGGGGGAAAAACTAATACCTACTCCCCGTCCATAGCTCATGAAACAAAATTCTATGTAAAATAAAAAAGTCCCTTTCGGGACTTTTTTATTTTATTTCGACAGGTACATCGATTTGTCTTTATATAGTTTTCTGAAGTAAGGATCTTCCAGATTCTTGATAAATCTGATAGCCTCACCTGTAGACTTCATCTCCGGACCTAACTCCTTCGCTACTTCAGGGAATTTATCAAAAGAGAATACAGGTTCCTTTATCGCATAGCCTTCCAGCTTTCTTACTATCGTGAAATCTTTTAGTTTATTTGCACCTAGCATCACTTTAGCGGCAATATTGATATAAGGAACATCATAAGCCTTAGCAATGAAAGGAACTGTCCTGGAAGCCCTTGGATTTGCTTCGATTACATAAACCTTCTCATCTTTTACCGCGAACTGAATATTCAACAATCCAATTACATTTAATGCTCTTGCGATTTTCTTTGAGTAGACTTCCATATCATTCATTACCTTTTCAGATAGGCTGAATGGAGGCAATACCGCGCTCGAATCACCGGAGTGAATTCCTGCAGGCTCAATATGCTCCATTAACCCAATGATATGTACATCATCTCCATCACAGATAGAATCAGATTCTGTTTCTTCTGCTCTGTCCAGAAAATGATCAATTAGCACCCGGTTTCCCGGAAGATCACCTAATAGTTTAACTACCGCCTTCTCCAGATCCTCATCATTAATCACAATACTCATCCCCTGTCCACCCAGTACATAACTTGGCCTTACCAATACCGGGTATCCTACTTCCTTAGCAACAATGATCGCCTCCTCGGCATTTTCTGCAACACCATATTTCGGGTAAGGAATCTCTAATTCTTTAAGGAGGTCTGAGAAACGGCCCCTGTCTTCAGCAACGTCCATATCGTTGTAAGAGGTACCGATGATCCTAATTCCGTTCTCTTGTAGTTTCTCTGCCATTTTTAAAGCAGTTTGCCCACCCAACTGAACGATTACACCTTCTGGTTTTTCCAGTTCAATGATCTCGCGAACATGTTCCCAGAATACCGGTTCAAAGTATAGCTTATCAGCCATATTGAAATCCGTAGATACCGTCTCAGGATTACAGTTGATCATGATCGCCTCATAACCGCTTTCTTTCGCAGCAAGCAAACCATGTACACAAGAGTAATCAAATTCAATTCCTTGTCCGATACGGTTAGGTCCTGAGCCAAGTACAATCACTTTTTTCTTATCAGATGGAGTCGATTCATTCTCTTCTTCAAATGTAGAATAGTAATATGGGGTCTGTGCGGCAAATTCAGCAGCACAAGTATCTACCATTTTATAAACGCGCTTGATGCCTAATGACTTTCTGCGTTCGTAAACCTCATCCTCCGTTACATTACCAAGCAGGTAAGCAATCTGGATATCTGAGAATCCCTTTTGTTTTAGTGTGAAGAAGAAATCCTTAGGAACATTGTTCAAAGAATATCTTTTTAACTCTGTTTCGAGATGTACAAGCTCCTGAATCTGCGCAAGGAACCATTTATCAATTTTGGTTACTTTACGGATAGATTCCAGAGGAACACCCATACTCATTGCATCTTTGATTAAGAACAAGCGATTCCAGCTTGGGTGCTCCAATCCGTGCATGATCTCTTCAATGCTTCTGTTATGTTTACCATCCGCACCCAGTCCGGCTCTGCCAATTTCTAAACTCTGACAGGCTTTCTGTAATGCTTCGATGAAACTGCGACCAATTGACATCACTTCACCCACAGATTTCATCTGCAATCCAAGTTCCATATTGGCACCTTTAAATTTATCAAAGTTCCAGCGTGGTACTTTTACGATTACATAATCTAAAGTAGGCTCGAAGTAAGCAGAGGTTGTTTTTGTAATTTGATTCTCGATCTCATCTAAGTTATAACCGATGGCTAACTTCGAGGCAATCTTAGCGATAGGATATCCGGTTGCCTTACTTGCCAATGCGGAAGAGCGTGATACCCTTGGGTTGATCTCGATCGCAATGATATCGTCGTTATCAGGATTTACAGAGAACTGAACGTTACATCCTCCAGCGAAATTACCAATAGCGCGCATCATTTTAATGGCTTGGTTACGCATGTCCTGGTAGCAACGGTCCGATAAGGTCATTGCCGGTGCTACAGTAATGGAGTCTCCGGTGTGGATTCCCATTGGATCAAAGTTTTCGATTGAGCAGATGATGATCACATTGTCATTACTGTCTCTCAGTAATTCCAGTTCATATTCTTTCCATCCCAATACCGCTTTTTCCACCAATACCTCGTGTGTTGGAGAAGCTTCCAGTCCACGTTGTAAAGCGTGGTCAAATTCTTCTTTTTTATGCACAAAGCCTCCGCCTGAACCTCCCAATGTATAAGAAGGGCGAATTACCAGTGGATAACCGATTTCCTGAGCAGCTTCTTTACCTTCCAGGAAAGAGTTAGCAATTCTGGATGGCGCTACACCTACACCTATATCAATCATTAACTGACGGAAGGCTTCCCTGTTTTCGGTTTTTTCAATCGCGGCAACGTCTACCCCGATTACCCTTACTCCATATTTTTCCCAGACACCGCGTTCTTCTGCCTCTTTACAAAGGTTCAAAGCGGTTTGTCCGCCCATAGTAGGCAAAACTGCATCGATTTTACGTTCTATTAAAATCTGCTCAATGGAGTCTACCGTTAAAGGCCACAGGTAAACATGGTCCCCAATCACCTTGTCGGTCATGATGGTTGCAGGATTAGAGTTGATGATCGAAACTTCAATCCCCTCTTCCTTTAAGGATAAGGCAGCTTGAGATCCTGAATAATCAAATTCACAGGCTTGACCAATGATAATAGGTCCCGATCCGATAATTAATACTGAGCGTATGGAGGTGTCTTTAGGCATAAGGCTTTAAAAAGTCTAAAGTTATATAAGTGAAATTGGTAAAAAATGCGTTCTAAAAGACCAGAATAGTCTTGAGATTTTCTGTGCTGGTAAGTATGGAAATTCCCGACTCTTCTGTCGGGATGCAAAGTTACGTTTTTGAACATTAAAAATAAGGTGTTTTTAAAAAAAACGTTCAAATAAAAAAGGGCTATCTGAATTAACCGATAGCCCTTTTATTTATCATCATCAATTATTGAAGTAATTTGATCTCTCCAACATCCGTAGTAGCACTATCTGTAACCGCAACATTCTCTACTGAAGTATCTTTATAGGGTGCATTTGCCTTTACCCAAATGGTATAAGTTCCTGGTTTAACTTTACTAAACACAAAGCTTCCGTTAGATACAGCCGCTCTTAATGTGTCGGTACCAACAACTGCTAACACCTGAGATGCCCCTTCAGCCGGATTAACTTTTCCCTGGATTCCGCCTTCCCTAATGAAGGTAAATGCTAATAAACCCAATGAGAGCGCTAACACTGCTATGAAATTTAAACTTGCCTTTTTCATCCCGATCAATTTTAGTTTAACCTTAATGTTTATTATTGTTTTGTCCCACTAATACAAACAACTCCCCGATATGTTTTAAAAATCTCTTGCTTTTTCTTCTCAAACAATGTCTGTACTAATTCTCTTTCAGGTCAAAATACACAGAAAACACGGATTATTCACAAAATGGAACAACATTTGCAGATTCCAGACCGTTATAAGCTTCATCGTCTCGCTTTTAAAATAACACACCACTTAACAAATGAGAACAACACACATGCAAATGAAAAAAATATTTCCGGCATTAATTGCCATAGTAGTCCTATTGGCAGGTTGTGCTACGGTACAATCTCTGATCAAATCAACTTTCCCCTATACCGCAACCGTGGTCATTCCAGCTTCTTCGAAAAGCAATACGACCATTTCTGCGAACTCAGCGGCAACAAGTTTTGACCAGGTCTTTGGAAATCAGAACGGAACAGATTATGTAAAAGAGATCAGAATTGCCTCCGCCAAACTTGATGCGAGCAATCCTTCGAACAAGAGTTTGGGAATGTTCAAATCTGTTAAACTGTTTGTTACCAATGACAAAGGTACGGAGGTCATGGTAGCGTCAAGAAACGATGTTCAGGAAAATATTGGCCCCGGACTGGTACTAGACATAGACAATTCACGTTTCTTGGATAACTACGTTAAGGGTACCAGCCTGCGCATAAGAATGGAATACGTATTGAGAGATAATACTGCTACGGATGTGAGTGTAAGAGTATCACTCAGCTTTAGTACTTCTCCAAAAACAGCAAAATAGTATAAAAAAACCTCTTTTTAAGAGGATAATCTTCATAAATAGTTTGTTTGGTTTATTATCCGGCAGGAATCATTTCCCTGCCGGATTTTTTATACCGTTTTCTTTAACTGGTTAATGTCGCTTTACAAATCTTTATGTTGCAAATAATTTTAGGATAACTACTTTTGGTTCATGTTACTCCTTGAATCCTCTTTTTTTCAATTGATCGCCGACCAGTTTAAACATACTTCATGGCAGGAATGGCTCGGCGTCATTTCCGGGTTCATTTGCATTTATCTGGCAACAAAAGAAAATGTACTGAGTTGGCCGATTTCTATCATTAGTGTGATCGCGTACGCCTGGGTATTTTATGATGCAAAAATGTATGGAGACATGGCCTTACAGTTTTATTTCCTTTGCAGCGCATTCTATGGCTGGTATTTTTGGATCAACAATAAACAAAGTGATGACAAGCCCATTACCAATTTATCAACAAAAGGCTGGTGGATTGCTTTTGGCTCAGTTGTGGTTTTATCGATAGTCCTGGGTCTTTATCTTGATCAATATACAGATACGAATGTTCCTTATGAAGATGGCTTTTGTACAGCCCTGAGTTTTGTAGCACAACTGATGCTGACCAGAAAGATTCTCCAAAACTGGGTCCTTTGGATTATTGTAGATCTTTGCTATATCCCATTATATATTTATAAAAATCTAAATTTAAGTGCTGTTTTTTACGCATTCCTGGTGGCCATTGCCATCAAAGGGTATTTAGACTGGAGGAAAACCTACCGTGAACAAACAAATTAAGAAAATTGCTATTGTTGGCCCTGAAAGTACCGGGAAATCCACTATTACACAACAACTGGCCAAACACTACAAAACACTTTGGGTACCTGAGTACGCAAGGTATTACTGTGCCGCATTAACTGAGCCTTGCGACTTACAGGACGAAATCAATATGTATCATGGACAGGTAGCACTGGAAGCGTCTGTTCTTGCCATCGCAGAAAAAGACCTGATATTTTGTGACACCACCTTTATTACGGTGAAAATCTGGAGCAATGAAGTCTTTGGAGAAACACCTCAGGTTGTCCTGGACGCTTTGCCCAACTATGCCTACGATTTGTACTTACTCATGGATATTGATCTCCCATGGCAGGAAGATCCACTGCGTGATTTTCCACATAAAAGAGAGCACTTTATGCAAATATGGCATCAGGAGCTACAAGGCCTCAATGCAAACTATGTAGTCATCAACGGACAGAAAGAAAGACTGGACAATGCCATTTCGGCTGTAGAATCCTTTCTCAAAAAGCTATAATCTGACCGTTTTCCTTGCTATTCAATTTTTATCAATACCTTTGCCCTATCAAAAAGGGGTGCCTTGTTTTGTAAAAAACACAAAAACAGGCTGAGAGCATACCCATTATATCTGCAAACAGATATATGCACCTGATCCGGATAATGCCGGCGGAGGGATTGGAGTTATGGAGTTTAACTGGGCTGTAAGTGCCCCTTACTTACAGTGGTTTAACTAAAAATCAAAAAATTGAAAAGATTAATGACCATAGCATTAGCTATGTTGCTGATGCCTGTTTTAACAAAGGCACAGTTCAGTATTTCCGGATTGGTGTCCGAAAAATCAAATCAGGCATTACCAGGAGCATCTATTCGCCTAAAGGACAAGTCTTCCGGAACGACTACAGATTCACAAGGAAAATATCAATTTACAAATCTTAAAGCGGGCAATTATACATTAGTAGTTAGTTTTATCGGCTATCAAACTGTCGAAAAAAACCTGGATTTAAACACTGATCAGGTCCTAAATTTCAGCTTAAGCCCCTCAGCTTTTTTAGCCGATGAGGTGATTGTAAGGGCAACCCGTGCCAATGAGAAATCTGCTACGACCTATAGGAACCTGACCAAGGAGGAGATTCAACAGAACAACTTCGGACAAGACCTTCCATTTATCTTAAATAATACTCCGGGAGTAGTCGTGACTTCAGATGCCGGCGCGGGTGTTGGTTATACAGGCATTAGAATCAGAGGAAGCGATGCCAGCCGGATCAACGTAACGATCAATGGCATTCCTTATAACGATAGTGAAAGTCAGGGCATTTTTTGGGTAAACATGCCTGATTTTGCCTCTTCTATAGAAAATGTGCAAATTCAGCGCGGTGTTGGTACCTCAACCAATGGAGCAGGCGCTTTTGGCGGAAGTCTGAATATTCAAACCTTAGCCCCTTCCGAAAAGGCTTATGCTGAACTTAACAATACGTTCGGGTCCTTCAATACCCTTAAAAATACCTTCAAAGTAGGAACAGGTCTGATTGACAATAAATGGAGCTTTGATGGACGACTATCACGCGTAAAATCTGACGGTTATATTGACCGTGCTGCCTCCGCCTTGAAATCATATTTCCTGTCCGGAGCCTACCATGGAAAAAATGAGCTGTTAAGGCTGAATCTATTTTCCGGAACAGAAAAAACCTACCAGGCATGGAGCGGTATTCCTGAATCAAGATTAAAAGGAGATGTGCAGGGAATGAAAGACTATGCCGCCAATGAGGGGCTGAAACCAGAAGAACTGGAACACTTGCTCAATTCAGGAAACAGAACATATAATCCCTTTACCTATAAAGATCAGACGGACAATTATACTCAGAATCACTACCAGGCCATATATGCCAAACAATTTAATGAACAATTTTCATTCAATGGCGCATTGCATTATACAGATGGGAAGGGCTATTTTGAAGAGTTCAAATTAAGAGACAAATATGAGAAATACAAGTTACCCGGTGTTATCGTTGATGGTCAATTAAAAGACCGGACAGACCTTGTCCGTCGTCGCTGGCTGGACAATAATTTTTACGGACTAACTTATGCCTTCAATTATCAACCTCAATCTGACTTAAGTTTTACCCTTGGTGGGGCTTACAATGAATATAGGGGCAAACATTTTGGACAGGTGATCTGGTCCAGGTTCCCAATGGGACTAAGTAATACCGATCATTATTATGATGGCAAAGGGAACAAAAATGATTTCAACACTTATCTTAAAGTAACCTATAGCCCTATTGATCAGTTAAGCCTTTTTGCCGACCTGCAATACAGAAGAGTAAGTTACGACATCAGCGGTCTGGATAAAAACGTAGAGCCGATTAACTTTAGTAATGACTACAATTTCTTTAACCCTAAAGTTGGAGCTACCTATTTTCTGAATCAACAAAGTAACATTTACACTTCATTCAGTGTAGCCAATAAAGAACCTAACCGTGATGATTTCACCAGTCTAAAAAAAGGGCTTCCTTCGCCAAAACCAGAAAGATTGAATAACGTGGAAGCTGGATATCGCTTTAACGACAAAACATTTAATGTAGGTGTCAATGTCTATGGAATGTTCTATAAAGATCAACTCATCTTTACAGGAGAAGTAAATGAATATGCCGATGCTTACCGTCAGAACGTAGACAAGAGTTACCGGATCGGAATTGAGCTTGATGGATCCTATGTAATCAGTTCAAAATTCGCAGTAAATGCAAATGCCGCTTTCAGTAGGAATAAAATTAAAAACTACGTGGATTACATCGCAAATACTGAAGAAGACGAAAGTACCAATATCATCGCGACCAACTATTCCAATCCTGACATCTCTTTTTCTCCGGCAGCTGTAGTCTCGGGAGAGCTGGTCTATAAACCATTTAAAGGTTTCGCTGCTGCGCTTCAAAGCAAATACATCAGCAAGCAATATATGGACAATACCCAAAGTGAAAGTAAAATGCTAAAAGCTTACTGGGTAAACAATGCCAGACTGGGCTATGATTTTAAGATAAAAGGGATTAAAAACATCAATCTTGGACTCTTGGTCAACAACATTCTGAACAAGAAATATGAAAGCAATGGATATACCTATAGCTATGCGTATAAAGGAGATGTTACCAAACAAAATTTTTATTTCACACAGGCCGGAACTAATTTTTTACTTTCGTTAAATTTGAAATTTTAACATACATGAAGAAGTTCATCGAAAAACTCCATTTTATAACACACGACATCCCTCAACATAGCCATATCGAACAGGTACGGATTGCCTGTGGCGCCGGAGCAAAGTGGGTACAATACCGTTGTCTGACTAAAAATGACGAAGAGCTTCTGGAAGATATCAATGCAATTGCAGAAATCTGTGACGATTGGGGAGCTACCCTGATCGTTACAGATCACATTCATTTGAATGGCAAAGCCGATATTCAAGGGTTTCATATCGAAGATATGGATGCCGATTTTGTAAAGCTCCGTGAGCAATTGGGAGAAGCAATTACCATTGGTGGCTCTTCTAATACATTGGAAGGATTAATCAGGCTTGCAGAAGAAGGCGCCGATTATGCCGGTTTCGGACCTTTTTACACGACCACAACAAAGCCGAACAATGCCCCTCTTCTGGGAGTAGAAGGATACCTGGGAGCCATGCAGGTCCTCAAAGAAAAATCTATTGATCTGCCTGTATTGGCAGTCGGTGGAATTACCTTGAGCGATGTAGATCCTTTAATGAACACCGGCATTTTCGGAATTGCCGTATCCGCATCGATCAATCAGGCGGAAGACATGAGAGAAGCTTATCTGGATTTTTATGATCAGCTAAAATAAAAACCATCCTTTTCATCAGTGATAATTCAACCGGTTAAATATGAAAGTATACTTTATAAGTGGATTAGGTGCTGATGAAAGGGTTTTCCAGTTTTTAGATTTACCTGATATCGAGAAAATCTATATCAAATGGATAGATCCTAAGGCTCAGGAATCTTTAGCTTCCTACGCAAATCGCTTAACCGCACAAATTGATTTAACAGAGGATATTATTCTTGTAGGAATTTCATTCGGAGGGATCATTGCCCAGGAAATAGCAAAAATCAAAGCCTGTAAAAAAACAATCCTCATTTCCAGCATTAAATCCCCACAAGAGTTTAGCTGGCAACTATCCCTGGTATCATTCTGCAGGGTTTACCGTTTATTTCCCGCTACAGTTTTAAAATGGAGTAATGCCCTTACCGCGGACTATTATTTTAGTACCCTATCCAAAACAGAATCTAAGCTTTTACATCAGATCATTAAAGAAACAGATGATCGGTTTATGATATGGGCCATAGACAGGTTGATGACCTGGAGAAATCCCAATCCCCAAACAGATATCATTCATATTCATGGAACTGCCGATCGCATATTTCCCATCTCTCCAATCAAAAGCTGTATAAAAGTTCAGGGTGGCGGACATTTTATGGTAGTCAATAAATCCGTAGAACTGAGTAAAATAATTATGGAAAACATCTGATTTACATTTCAGAATTGACATCCTAAAACCTACATTTGTTTAAAACAATTTTCTCTTGGATAGTCCCGGTATCATAGAAAAACCAGATCCTTACGCTGCCCTCAGATACCCGGAATTCCGGTCTTACCTTGGAATGCGTTTCTTTTTTACGTTTGCTTACCAAATGCAGGCGGTCATCATCGGTTTTCATATCTATCACTTAACAAAAGATCCTTTAGCATTAGGCTTGGTTGGACTTTGTGAGGCCATTCCGGCGATCTCGATTGCCTTATATGGAGGATATGTTGCCGACAAATCTGAAAAAAGAGGGTTGTTGTTGAAAGTATTTACCGGCGTCTTTCTTTGTTCCCTCATTATGCTGGTGATCACCACCAACCAGATGCATGCTTACGTACCTGTCAGTTATATTGTACCTATCATGTACCTGATGGTTTTTGGAATTGGTATTGCCAGAGGTTTTTTTAGCCCGGCAACCTTCTCGTTAATGGCACAGATTATTCCCAAAAAACTATATCCTAATTCCAGTACATGGAATAGTTCAAGCTGGCAGGCTGCCTCTATTCTTGGTCCGGCCACAGGGGGACTGATCTATGGATTTTATGGAATTACAGCAACCTATTCTGTAATTCTTGCTTTTATCGCCATTGCATTAGTTTGCATCTTCTTCTTAAAGCCGCATCCACCAACTTATATTCCCAAGGAAAG
Source organism: Pedobacter steynii (assembly GCF_900103665.1). Lineage (GTDB taxonomy): Bacteria > Bacteroidota > Bacteroidia > Sphingobacteriales > Sphingobacteriaceae > Pedobacter > Pedobacter steynii. The sequence goes on along the minus strand of NZ_FNGY01000021.1, from coordinate 5,310 downwards.
TATCGTAAAAAGTCTGACCGAAGGTGTCCATTTTGTTTTTAAAAATAAAATGATGCTAGGCGCAATGAGCCTGGATCTCTTCTCCGTATTCTTTGGAGGAGCAGTAGCCTTACTTCCCGTATTTGCCAATGACATTTTGAAAGTTGGTTCTGAAGGACTTGGCTTTATGCGTGCCGCTGCTTCCAGTGGAGCAGTAATTACCATGTTGGCCATGACCCGTTTCTCTCCAATGAACAAACCCTGGAGAAATTTACTCATCGCCGTTACCGGATTTGGAACAAGTATTATCTGTTACGGGCTTTCAAAAAATTTCTACCTGACCTTATTATTTCTATTTATGGAAGGAGCTTTTGACAGCATTAGTGTCATTATTCGTTCTACCATTATGCAATTACTCACACCTGATGAAATGCGGGGAAGAGTATCTGCAGTAAACAGCATGTTTATTGGCTCTTCTAACGAGATTGGGGCCTTTGAATCGGGACTTACAGCAAAGCTGATGAGAACAGTACCTGCTGTCGTTTTTGGTGGAAGCATGACCATTCTCGTCGCAGGGATTACCTACCTCAAAACAAAAGGCTTAATGAAATTAACCTTACAGGAAATCAATGACCAACAGACCTGAACATGCCAGCGTTTTCATCCGGAAGTGGGCTTTCACTGGTATTTCATCTCTCTTTTCAATCGGTGAATAGCAAGACTGCATCAACAGAAATAACATCAAAGCAATAACCTTAGTTTTTTCAGCGGCTGAAAGGGATTAATTGTCTTTACGTTCTCCTACCTGCTGTCTCCACATGGCATAGTACAGGCCATTTTCCACCAATAGATCCTCATGTTTCCCTTGTTCGATGATATTTCCTTTCTCCAACACATAAATACGATCAGCATGACGAATCGTAGAAAGCCTGTGCGCAATTAATATCGTGATGTGGTTGGTCTGTACCGAAATGTCACGGATCGTCGCTGTAATGTCTTCTTCTGTCAGGGAATCAAGAGAAGAAGTCGCTTCATCAAAGACCAGGATATCCGGCCTCCGGAGTAATGCTCTTGCAATAGAAAGTCTTTGCTTCTCTCCTCCCGAGACTTTTACACCGCCTTCTCCAATTACCGTATCCAACCCCTTATCTGCCCTTGCCAATAGGTTAGTACATGCCGCCTGCTTCATTACCCTTAAGCATTCATCATCTGTTGCGTCAGGCCTTACAAATTGCAAGTTCTCTCTGATCGTTCCTGAAAACAATTGTGTGTCCTGAGTAACAAAACCGATTTTTTCCCGAAGCAGATCCAGGTCGATGTCCTTACTTGAGATATCATTATACAACACATCTCCTTCCATTGGCTGATAAAGGCCGACCAGCAGTTTAACAAGGGTTGTCTTACCAGAACCAGAGGGCCCGACAAAAGCAATCGTTTCACCATTATGCGTATGAAAGTTAATGTCATTTAAAGCGTTGTGCTTACCAGTTAAATGCCTGAAGTTTACATCAGCAAATGCCAGTTTTGTGATTTTATCCAGTCTTACCGGATTCAAAGGTTTCTGATCTATTGGCGTACTCAGGATCTTTTTAAAATTTCCTAAGGAGACCTCCGCTTCGCGCCAGGATAAGATAACATTTCCCAATTCCTGTAAAGGACCAAAAAGGAAGAAAGAATAAAACAGGAAAGAAAAATATTGACCTGCGGAGATCGTATTTTCAAAAATTAAGATTAATAAAACCACAACCATTGTGCTCCTAACAAAATTAACCGTTGTTCCCTGTACAAAGCTCATGCTTCTCACATATTTGACCTTTCTTAACTCCAGTCCTAAAATCTTATAGGTGGTTTTATTTAATCTTTCAATTTCCTGATTGGCCAGGCCTAAACTTTTCACCAATTCTATATTTCTTAACGATTCTGTAGTAGAACCTGCCAATGCTGTTGTTTCTGCAACAATAGTCCTTTGGATTGTTTTTATTTTCTTGCTCAGGTACCAGCTCACAAAGCTGATGATTGGAATGGCAGAAAAATAGACCAGGGTAACCTTATAGCTCACTGTAACCGAATAAACAATTACAAAAACCATCCCAATCAGGCTAACAAAAAGAATACTGATAAAGGAGGTTATAAATTTTTCAGAATCCAGTCGTACTTTTTGCAAAATACCGAGGGTCTCTCCGCTTCTTTGATCCTCAAAGACCTGATAAGGTAATTCCAGCGAATGTTTTAATCCATCAGCATACATCCTGGCGCCAACTTTTTGAACGATGATACTTGTAAAGTAATCCTGGAAGTTCTTGGCAATTCGGGAAACCATGGCTGCACCAACACTAAGGCCGATCAATCCGAGTACTCCCCAAACGAATGCGCTTCTCTCTAATATGTCTTTCTTTTGTATAAACTCATCCACTATCCTTCCGGTAATGTATGGGTCCAATAAAGAAAAACCAATGTTTATAGCCGCTAGTAATAGCGCCAACGCAACAACCCATTTATGTTGTTGCAGATATTGAAGTAGTAATTTCATTTAATTAAATCTAGCCAAAAATAAATAAAGGGAATGAAGCATTCCGCTCATTCCCTTTAAATTACAAGTAAATTATAAATCAGGCCTTAAACCGTCATTACATCTTTTTCTTTTGCCTCTGCATGTTTATCCACCTTGATGATATATGCATCAGTTATTTTCTGAACTTCCGCTTCTCCGGTTTTGATCTCGTCATCGGAAACGCTTTCGCCTTTTAATTTTTTAATCTTTTCGTTGGCATCTTTACGGATGTTACGAACAGTTATTTTACCACGTTCTGCTTCCTCTTTCACTCTTTTAACCAGGTCCTTTCTACGCTCTTCTGTCAAAGGAGGAACAACCAAACGGATCACAATTCCATCATTCTGAGGGTTGATTCCAATATTGGCTTCCATGATTGCACGTTCGATAGGCACCAACATATTCTTTTCCCAAGGCTGAACGAGTAAAGTACGTGCATCTGGTGTATTGATACTTGCTACCTGAGATAAAGCAGTAGCACTACCATAATAATCTACAAAGATACCATCTAACATCCCGGCAGAAGCTTTTCCTGCGCGGATTTTTGTCAATTCAGCTTCACAATGGTCAATTGCTTTGTCCATGTTTGCCTGAGCATCTTGTAATTGTTTCTTTATGAGGTCATTCATGTTTGTAAAATTTAACCAAAAATATAAAATTTATTAGAATCAGCCTTTAACAAGCGTACCAATCTCTTCCCCTTTAGCAATTTTCATAAAATTACCTGTCTTATTCATATCAAAAACAATGATGGGAAGTTCATTTTCCTCACATAAAGTGAAGGCTGTCATATCCATTACGTTTAATCCTTTATCATAAACTTCTTTGAAAGAAATTTTGTTGTATTTTGTTGCTGTTGGATCTTTTTCTGGATCAGCGGTATAAATTCCATCCACACGGGTACCTTTCAATACCACATCTGCTTTAATTTCAATTGCTCTTAAAGCAGCGGCAGAATCCGTTGTGAAATAGGGGTTACCAGTACCGGCACCAAAAATAACCACGCGGCCTTTTTCCAGGTGACGCACTGCTCTTCTGCGAATAAATGGTTCACAGATTTGTTCCATTTTAATGGCTGTCAGTAGACGAGTTTTCAAGCCTACTTTCTCCAGTGCATCCTGCAATGCCATACTGTTGATTACCGTAGCCAACATACCCATATAATCAGCTTGTGCACGGTCCATGCCAGACTTTTCAGCACTTAAGCCTCTAAAAATGTTACCACCTCCAATAACTATTGCTATTTCAAGGCCTTCGCTATGTACAGCTTTAATGTCTTCAGCATATTGCCTTACGCGCTCATTATCAATACCATATTGCTTCTCGCCCATCAGCGATTCGCCACTTAATTTTAGCAGGATCCGTTTATACTTCATGACTCCAAAAATAACTATTTGTTTTAATTAATCAGGGCTCAAATGTGTAAACCCTTTACAAAAACTTTAGTCAGCTTTAGTTCCGGGGATAAAAACAGCAGATCAGCGTCATTACCGACATTTAAAGCACCCTTTTTATCTGACAACCCCATTAATCTCGCCGGGTTTCCTGAAGCAAGCCTTAAAGCCTGTGCCAAGCTGATATCGCAATGCTGAACACAGTTCTGAACCGCCTGTAGCAGCGTAATATTCGAACCGGAGAGCGTTCCATCCGGCGTAACAAATTTATCTCCTTTTAGTTGATGCTGATAAGGGCCAATGTTACATTCCGTTACGGCATCAGTGATTAAAAACAAGCGGTCTTTCATCACTTTATATGTCATCTTTACCATTTCCAGATTAACATGCGTTCCATCGGCAATGATGCTCGCCATGGCTGTCGGGTGACTAAATACGGCTACAGGTAAATTAGGTGCCCTGTGATGGATAGAAGGCATTGCATTGAACAAATGAGTTGTTGTTTTAAATCCGGCATCATAAGCGGCCGTAGCCTCTGTAAAATCGGCATCACTATGTCCGAGTGACAATACGATACCCTGGTCCAATAAATAGCGGATTACTTCTTCATCCTGAAGCTCTGCTGCAATTGTCATCATTTTTACGGTCCCATCGGCATAATCAAGCAAACGTTTCACCTCTTCGAGCGAGGCTTTATAAATATACGCTTCTACATGTGCTCCTTTTCGTTTAGCATTAATATACGGTCCCTCCAGATGTAGGCCCAGAAAGCCTTTAGCTTCCTTACGGTAAGCTTTTGCTGCATCCAGGCACTGATAGACTATTTCAGGACTATTTGTCGCCACGCAGGCTAAAAACCCCGTCGTACCTTTAGATAACAGATCTTCATCCATCTGTCTTAATGTTTCTGCTGTAGCATACGCTGAAAAAAGTGCCCCTCCGCTTCCATAAATCTGGAGGTCTATAAAAGCAGGGCTAATATAATCCCCTGCAGCGTCTATGATTTTATATCCTTCGGGAATTTCTTCGTTTGTGATACGTTTTATCTTTCCATCTTCAATAAAGATTGTTTGGCCATTAAGGAGTAAATCTTCATTAAAAAACCGACCATTTGTAATTGCAATCATAAGCTAAGGTATTAGGGTTCCCAAATATAAGCGCCTGCGACGAAAGCCGTTGATAATTGTTTTTATAAAAGGTGATTTTGAAAACTCCTATCGAGAAAGGAATCATGGTTTGCTTTTCGAGCGACAAATAAAAAAGCTTGTAAACAAGAAAAGCCTGTAGTTTCCTACAGGCTTACTTTAAGATTTGGCACCGACCTACTCTCCCACGTGTTACCGCAGTACCATCGGCTCTGGTGGGCTTGACTTCTCTGTTCGGAAT
>NZ_FNGY01000037.1 GCF_900103665.1 Pedobacter steynii | reverse complement strand
CCCGTACAGAACGTCAGGTTCCCTTCAGTAACCTCAACATCAGCTGCGCCGGGAATCAGGTTTACGGTAACCACCTTTCCTGCAGAAGCCGGGCTTGGACAACCGTTTTCGGTTACCACCACTGTATAGGTTCCGCTCTCATTAGCGGTATAGCTTTGCGATGTGGCACCGTCGATGATAACACCGTTTTTATACCACTGGTTACCTGCAGTTTTATTGGACTTCAGAATCACCTGATCACCCGTACAGAATGTCAGGTTGCCTTCGGTAACCTCAACATCAGCTGCCAGAGGAATAAGATTAACCGTCACTACTTTCCCTGCAGAAGCCGGGCTTGGGCAACCGTTTTCTGTCACTACAACCGTATAGGTTCCGCTGGTATTGGCCGTATAACTTTGCGATGTGGCACCGTCGATGATAACGCCGTTTTTATACCACTGGTTACCTGAAGTTTTATTGGATTTAAGGATCACCTGATCTCCCGTACAGAACGTCAGGTTCCCTTCAGTAACCTCAACATCAGCTGCGCCGGGAATCAGGTTTACGGTAACCACCTTTCCTGCAGAAGCAGGACTTGGACAACCGTTTTCGGTTACCACCACTGTATAGGTTCCGCTCTCATTAGCGGTATAGCTTTGCGATGTGGCACCGTCGATGATAACACCGTTTTTATACCACTGGTTACCTGCAGTTTTATTGGACTTCAGAATCACCTGATCACCCGTACAGAATGTCAGGTTGCCTTCGGTAACCTCAACATCAGCTGCTAGAGGGATAAGATTAACCGTCACTACTTTCCCTGCAGAAGCCGGGCTTGGGCAACCGTTTTCTGTGACTACAACCGTATAGGTTCCGCTGGTATTGGCCGTATAACTTTGCGATGTGGCACCGTCGATGATAACGCCGTTTTTATACCACTGGTTACCTGCAATTTTATTGGATTTAAGGACTACCTGATCGCCCGTACAGAACGTCAGGTTGCCGTCGGTAACCTCAACATCAGCTGCGCCGGGAATCAGGTTTACGGTAACCACTTTTCCTGCAGAAGCAGGACTTGGACAACCGTTTTCGGTTACCACCACCGTATAGGTTCCGCTGGTATTGGCCGTATAACTTTGCGATGTGGCACCGTCGATGATAACGCCGTTTTTATACCACTGGTTACCTGTAGTTTTATTGGACTTCAGGATCACCTGATCTCCCGTACAGAACGTCAGGTTCCCTTCAGTAACCTCAACATCAGCTGCGCCGGGAATCAGGTTTACGGTAACCACTTTTCCTGCAGAAGCAGGACTTGGACAACCGTTTTCGGTTACCACCACTGTATAGGTTCCGCTGGTATTGGCCGTATAACTTTGCGATGTGGCACCGTCGATGATAACACCGTTTTTATACCACTGGTTACCGTTGATTTTATTGGATTTAAGAACTACCTGATCACCCGTACAGAACGTCAGGTTCCCTTCAGTAACCTCAACATCAGCTGCGCCGGGAATCAGGTTTACGGTAACCACCTTTCCTGCAGAGGCAGGACTTGGACAACCGTTTTCGGTTACCACCACAGTATAGGTTCCACTGGTATTGGCCGTATAACTTTGCAATGTGGCACCATCGATGATAATGCCGTTTTTATACCACTGGTTACCTGCAGTTTTATTGGATTTAAGGACTACCTGATCACCCGTACAGAACGTCAGGTTCCCTTCAGTAACCTCAACATCAGCTGCGCCGGGAATCAGGTTTACGGTAACCACCTTTCCTGCGGAAGCAGGACTTGGGCAACCGTTTTCGGTTACCATCACCGTATAGGTTCCGCT
>NZ_FNGY01000017.1 GCF_900103665.1 Pedobacter steynii | reverse complement strand
TGAGAAACTATATCGAGCTTCTCCTCAAATGTGTGTTTTGCCATAAATGATAAACCCCAAAAGTTTTTGTCCAACTTTTGGGGTTCACTTCAAATTAGGGCGCTTTTTTTATTACCTTATTCCGTACATCTCATTATTCTTAAATAAATTTGGCTGTTTTTTTTTGAGCAGCAAATAAATAATAACAATGGGAATTATTTGAAAGACAACGGCAAGAATTGAGCCCTCAAATCCAAAAGATCCACCATTCCAAATCGTATCACCATGTCTAAATTGAGTGATTAGGGAATAAGCATTTGTTCCACTTACACCAAAGCCAAAAATTGTTCCCTGAAAAAAATTCCAACTGAAATGCAAGGCTATAGGAAACCATAAATTTCCTGTATATAGGTATGAAAGGCCCAATAGTATTCCAGACAAAAACAATACAATGCCTGCAAGCCACCGATAATTAGAATTAAGCCCATGCATTAAAGTAAAGAAAACGGATGAAACAATCAACGCTTTGTATTTACTCATTGAATGCATCAAATTTCCCAAAACATATCCTCTTACAAAGAGTTCTTCTGAAGCCGCTACCAGGATAAAAGTACAGGAGCTTAAAAGGAAATCTTCAGGCAAAAAAACATTTGTCAGGTACTTTATTTTCCCCATGTAAACCAAAGTCAAAAAACCTGAGGTTATCACGGAAAAGCCAATCAATACGCCCCAAAAAACATCATATAAATGCCTCTCACGAAAGCCCGTGGTGCAAAAACATTCTTTATCTGCATACCTTTTAAATAAAAAAACTGAAAAAAATGTCCCAAAGGCACCAAATAGCGTCATCACAAATCTTTGCCAACTTGACATCTTTATATGCTCTTCTAAAATATCAAGTCCGAGTATGCGACTCGCAATGAACTGAAAGATCCCAATTATAACAATATAAGGAATGACAATCATTACAACTCTGCTTAACCCTATATTACTTTTATTGATATGGACTCTCATAAATCAAAGCGGGAATAGTATATTATTTAGTCTTTTTGTACCACAAATATAATGAAGAACAGGATTGTAGACTTGTTTATGAGCTACAATCCTAAAAAAATATTGCTTAGACTACAAGAATTATTTATCCCTCACATTGAACCCGTCAGCCCCAGTCGTAGGTATCCAAATCGCAAAAAACACAATAAAGCAACAGGTAAATATCAAGCAATTAACAACCATAAAAGAGCTACATAGTGCTTAACTTAATGACATTGTCCTGATCAGGGTCTTTTATTCCTTCCTTAGTTTACGTATTTCTTCCAACGCCAATACATCTATTTGATCCTTTGGACGATTAACTACCTTTTTATTTTCGATGAGTTGGTTTATATGAAGAAATGGAATATTTACGTTTTCAATATCCGCAATAGATGCCATTTCTAAGCATTCATCAAATGTATAACCTTCCAGACCTTTCATATCAACAAGTATATCCAATCGTAAGCCGTTGTTGAGGTGAAATTCGGTCCAACCGGTAACAAATTGCATATAATCAATCATTGGATAGTCACCCATATCGCATTTTATGAAAGCTCTACGTAATTGCTGTCTATTTTCTAACGTATCTTTAAGCCAGATATCTAAATCACCGGTAAATCGTTGGTATCCATGTAAATTCGTAGCATAACCTCCAACCATAATATATTTAACACTATATTCTTGAAGTGCTCTCCAGAAATTTAATATCTCTTCGTCGAAGATGTCCACAAAATTATTTGCTAATGAATGGTTTATGAGAAATTGTCGCCTTACTCATAGTTTGGTGAATTTTGAACAAGCGGGTAGCCATTTCAAAGCGTTCTTTGTAGCTCCTCTTCAAACCCTCTTTTAAAAGCTCTATTTCAGCCTGTCCAAATATTTGTTTGTCTTTTTTCATGACGTTGATTTTAAAAATCATATCAAATTTAAACAAAAAGCACTCAATTAGCAAACCAGTCTTCAACGGATACAATGGAAAAAAAAGCATATCATGTCATGCAAAAAACAACAAATAATGCACTTCTGAAAGTGCAAAACAGGTGGAAGAATAGAAAACCTTTATTCGTTGGCAAGTGTTGTCGATTGAAATTCAAAAGGATGATAAAACTTCTAAAAAAGCAAAGAGCCAGGACATCCATCCTGGCTCTTTGTTATCAACTAAACCTAAACTTATAAATACTAACCAAATATTTATGACACAAAGGTAATGTCAGTATATTAAGGGCTTGTTAATTATCCATTACGATAACCATTCTTAACACGAAAAGTAAAGCTCATCAATCCGTTCCTAAAGGAAATCCTCCTCAACCACGTGGATAGAACCAAAATCTATTCGCTAAAAATCAATTTAAACAAGGATGTTTTATCAGTTATTGATGGGTTTTCATCAGAGACAATCTTGACTTGATACTGTCCGATAAATCTCGGGCTATTCTGGTAAGGAATAATAGAAGACCCATTAAAATAATACGAGCCATTATTTGGGATATTATTTGCAATCACAGCTTTAAACTGGCCGTACTGATACAATTGCAGAGATACAGTTTCGGTTGGTACCAGATTGCTATTCCATTTGATTTCAAATTCAGCGCTCTCACCAACAAAAATTGCAGTTCCATGCCAAAAATTATTATTGGAGGCAAAGCTCTTGTATTTACTTTCAGGTGAAGTTAACCATTTATCATAAGTAGAGAAAGGATATAAATTATTAATAGCCACAACATCATAGCTAGAGAATCCATTCCAACTATTCAGAGCTGTCCCTCCATTCATGACAGAACCAGCATCTGCAGAAGGTGTCCCAGGAATTAAAATTGCGCCAATTTGAGGCTCACCTAGATTTTGCCAATTAGAGTGCCTCAAACCAATACAATGCCCAATCTCATGAACAATATTGTATTTTTTTTGTGATTCTGATACGGAATAATTATTAAGGAAGTCAAGATTTACCAATACCTCAAAATAGGGCTTATCGTTGGACGGGAAACCAGCCGCAGCAATAACGTCATTTGGTAAAATATTACTATCACTGCGAATAAGAATATCTGTATATAAATTTGAATTTGGCAATTCATTTGGTGTAATAAAATAGAAATTCAGTTTACTATCAGAAATTGACGCCAGGGCCTCCGCGGCATTATCAATTGCCGTCATCCAAGAAGTCAAATCCGAAGATCGACTAATCGAAATTGTTTCTATATTTTCACTAGACACAATTCCAGGAGTCTTCCATTGCGAAATCTTATGATCATTATCTCTAAGTACTGAAACTTTACCCGCTACTTGAGACTTTCTCGGTAAAACTATTACCTTATCATTTTCTTTGATCTCCTGAAAGTAAGCTGCGGCCCTAATCAAATCTGTTCCATTTTTTTTGAATAGTAAATCGCCTTCTACAAGGTAATATCCGTCTAGGCTTACTATGCTTTCAGCTTTAACCCCATTTTGTAAAAGGACAGCATAAAGCTTCTCGTCCTTTTTGTTGTTCTCTCCAATTTCATTATTGACCTGATTTTTCTTACATGATGAGATGATCATGATAACAGCAAACAACAGGAAAGCTGATTTCTCTAAAAAAGCGTTATTTTTTTTCATAAAATATATTTCAATCAAAATAAATCTCTATTATTAAACTATCGTTAATTAAAAATTAAGACTCTAACCTTTCACATACTTACAGTCTATCTAACAGCTCCTTTCCCTACAATTTATTGTACAGCGAAGGCATAAAACGCGATATGTTTTCTCACTAATAAATCTGAAATATATCCTATTGCAATAAATGAAAGATAGCGTCTAAATATTAATTAAAAAAGGAAGGGATTTGTGATTGATCACAAGTCCCTTCCTTTTTTTTTTAGAATTATAGCCTAGTAAGCTTTAGTCTGGCTATTCCAGTTTGCCAAACCAGTAGTCCAGTCGTTTGTACCGAATGCTCCTTTGTATGTAACAGCAGTAAAGAATGAATTAGTCAAATCTAGTAAGTACCGGCAAAATTTCCGCCTGAACTTGCAAAAGAACCTGTAGAACACACATCCACCACTAGGTTCTAATTAATTGGAAATTAAGTTTAACGACCTTTAATACGAACTAAGGTAAGTATTCCTAAAGAATTCTCTTGCGGCTGTTTAGCCAGGATAAGATCTTTATTGATTTCAATAGTCAAATGGCAAACAAAGAGAATCGAACATATAGATAAAAAAGCAAAAGGCTGTTCGTTGATCCAACGAACAGCCTTTTGCTTTTTTATAAAGAGTAAAATCTAGTAAACAGTTACATTAGGAGTCCAGTTTACCCATCCCGTTGCCCAGTTACCAGAAGTTCCCATTGCGCCTACAAAGGTTTCAGCAGTAAATCCAGCGGCAAGGTCTCCAGTAAAGCTAGCTTTTCCCAATGCCGGAGAGCTAGATGTCAAAAGTAAGTTTGGAGCGTCTAATGCAAGGCTGGTGATTCCAGCAGCAGCAGCACTATTTAGTGTTACATTACCTTGCGCAGTTAAGAATGTAGTCAAAGCTGCAAGATCAGCAAAAGAAGTCACATTGGTATTTAGAGAATAACTACCTGCGTTACCAAAAACAAGGTTGTTTGTAAACAATGATCTTCCTGCTTTCAATTCAGCAGCAGGGAAATCAGTATTGAATTCTACTGCAGCCAATCTAGCGTTAACGATAATAGAGTTTGCCAACACCATTCTGCTATTTTGTCCGTAATGGATTCCAGCACCATGAAATGTCAATACATTGCTTTGAGCTCCAGGACCAATGAAGGTAAAGTTAGACAAAACCGGACGTGTATAAACTGAATTAGCCGGTGTTCCTTTATTCTCTAATTCGATACCTCTTGACACACCTATTTTATCAGCAGCAGCAGGATCTTTAATAGAAATACCATATTGAATTTTACCACTGTAACCTTGGTCAAAATCGAAATCATCGTCAACACCTCTATAAGCGATTAGGTGAGTTGCATTAACGGTACCACCAAAGAATTCGAAAGAGTCATCACCACCATAAGATACCTGAACATGATTAACTGCAGTTCCGGAACCTACGCCACAAAGCGTTAGGCCGTTAATTTCCTTATCTGGCTGAACTGCATATCCTGCATATTCAATTCTTACATACGAAAAAGACCCGGAGTTATCAGCTGGAACACTTCCACCGTATTTTGCGACATCAACACCTAAAGCTCCATTTTCATATTGCGCTTCACCACCAGCAACATTTACTGTAGATTTACCACAAATAATTACACCAGCCCAATCACCTGTCTCTCTTTGTCCTTCAGGTCTTGCTGAAGTGAAAATAATTGGGTTTGAAGCAGTACCGTTGGCCGTAATTTTTGCACCTCTTTCAATAATTAAAGCAGCATTTGATGCAATTTCACCTTTAATCACAGTTCCCGCAGGGATTTCAATAGAAGCTCCATCCATCACACGGACAAAACCACTTAACAGATATATCTTAGATGCATCCAACTTCACTGCCGTTGTAATTTGACCTTTAAGAACAACCTGCTCTTTGTCTACAATTTCTTCATCTTCTTTTTTTGAATCCTTCTTACATGCTGACATGCTCAAAACAGCCATAAAAAGCACAGAGAGATAAAAATTATTTCTTTTGAAATTCATAATCATTGTATTTGTTTGAGTGTAAAAGTAAAGCAGGAAGGTTAAATTGAATTAAACCTCCTGTTATCAATAAGTTAACTTAAATGTCAGTTCTAAAATTTGTAGCCAAGTGATAAAGAAAACGTTCTGCCATAATTAACCGAATTGATCAATTGATCACCAACCTTAGTGTAAGATTTATCGCCATTTACATCCTGATAGAACCTTGCATCACTGTCCAGAATATTGCTCACATTAAGCTTAATTTCTCCCTTAGACTTAAGTACTTTTTTCGAAACCTGGAAATCCACAATGTTTCTAGGTGCCTCATAGATATTCGGATAATCACTCCTGAATACTCCATTTTCATATTGACCAAAACCTACAATCGAGATCCTACGACCGATTCTGTTATACAATACACTTGCCTGCCAGTCAGATTTTGCATACTGCAGACCAGTATTGATAATATATGGAGATTGACCTTGCATCTGTCTTTTGTTTTCAATGTTAACCTGTTTTCCTCCCAACTGAACTTCAGACTTCATAATGGCAACGTTTCCACTTAAGGTCAGGCTCTTTAAAAACTCCGAGGATTCATTCAGTACTGACAAACTCTGGCGCAATTCCAACTCCAGTCCATACAAATTAGCATCTGGAGCGTTGATATAAGTCAGCGATTTAGCTGCGGCATTACTACCTGCAAGATAACCGGTCTCTATCGTGTTTTTAAACTTCTTATAGAAACTCGAAACGGAAATCATTTGTCCTGCCGCAGGGTAAAACTCATACCTTAAATCAAAATTATTAATTTGAGTACGTTTCAAATCAGAATTACCAATTGTTACGACCTGAAGCTTGAAGTCATAAAAAGTGAATGGTGCTAACTCTCTAAACTGCGCACGGGCAACAGTATTAGAATAACTCATTCTTAAATTTGCCTTTTCCGTAAGCGCATAAGTCAAATTCACAGAAGGTAAAATATCGAGATAATTGTTGCTTACCTTTACAGGGCTGCCACTATTGTCAACAGCATTCAGTTTCTCAATGTAATTCTCAACCCGAACTCCAAAAGTAGCTTTTAGTTTATCCAGTAATACCGCATTCATCATTGCGTATCCACCATTTAAATCTCCTGTAGCGTCATACTGATTCGATGGTGCAGTAGTTTCTGATATATATATACGATCTGCTGCAATATTCTCATCAGCAAAAATCTTATCTATAGGCTGAGACAGATCTACATTCGATGTACTTGTGCGATATCCAAATGTTCTTGCTTTCATCCCGCGATCTTTATATTGTTTAAACACCCCTACTTTCACTAACTGAGAAGCATCAAGCCAGTTAAATGGCAAGGAATAGTTCAAGGCCCCGGAATATACACGATCATTCAATTCACTATAAAAACGTCCGGATGAAGATGGACTTGCTATCGATGGAACCCCAGCCTGATAAGGAATGGCATCGTTATCAATATCGACAAGATCTTTTGCATAAATCATACTGCGCATGTCCGGCTGGTCATTACTCATACTGGTATAAGCCAGGTTCCAGTTCAGTTTTGATTTATTCTTACCAATAACATGATCTCCTTCTAAAACAGAGTTGATCATAAACTTTTCTGTAACTTCAATCTGAGAGACCTTGCGCGCCTGATTTATATCTTCATTAGTCCCTGACCTTCTCATGTAGTTATTGTCGAAAGATTGCTTCAATATGTTTTTAAGGGAGAACTTATTGTTTCCGAAGGAATACGAAACGTTAGCCAAGGCATCCAATGATGTTCTGTTATTAAAGAAATCGTCTGTATAACCAAATAGACGAGGGGACTTTCCAGTAGCTATATCTGGTTCACCAAAATCATTTCTCAACTCCTTTGATATGGTCGAGGCATTACTATAAGTTGCAGAAGCGATCAACCCTAGTTTACTGTCATTTTCAAACACGTACGCATTTCCAAAAATCAATTGTAAACTCTGAGTAGGTAAGGCCTTACCTAAATCAGCTACACCAAAATTATTATCAAATTTTTTAGTCAATCTTACTCTGTCTTTTACAGGCAATGACTCAAATCTGCTCTTGGTTGAAGGGAATGAAGATGGCAAATCTCTGGATGAAGATCCTATACCCAAAAATTCAAGATCTTGTTTCTTCTCTCCGTAAAAATCAGAAAAGGTGGATATCGTATTAAAACCTGTGCTATAGTTTACTTCAAATGTCTTTGTAGCTGGAAAATCTTTTGTTTTGATTTGAACAGCACCGCCGGCAAAATCACCAGGCAGATCCGGAGTTGACGTTTTATTGATGACAACGGCATCAATTAAATTAGATGGGATCACATCAAATGAAAATGCTTTTCTATCCGGTTCTGAACTCGGTAATGGTGAGTTATTTAAAAGCGCTGTATTATAACGGTCATTTAAACCTCTGACAATAACAAATTTATTATCCTGAATACTTGCGCCACTCACCCGCTTTAAAACCTCTCCGGTATTTCTATCTGGAGATCTCTTAATAATTTCGGCAGAAATACCGTCCGATATCCCGGCACTATTCTTTTGTTGTGCATATAGCGCATTTACACTCTCTTGTTTTACATTGGCTGTAATAACTACCTCGTTCAACCTTTGTGAGCCGCCTTCTTCCATCACCAGGTCTACAGTTGTAGAACTGCCATTTTTAACCTCTACGTCTGTAATATTCTTAGTGGCATAGCCTACATAAGAAACTTCGATGGTATATTTCCCAGTGTTCAATCCAGGAATAATATATCTACCCTCTACGTCGGTTGATGCACCATTCTTTGTATCTTTAATCCTTACCGTAACACCAATCAGTGTTTCACCAGTCTTTTTATCAGAAATTTTACCAGAAATTTTGCCGGTTTGAGCAAATACGGTTACGCCAATAATTACGAATAAAACTGTAATAATTGCCTTCTTGAGATTTAGTTGTGATTTCAATTTTTCCCTGTTTTTTATTTCAGGCAAAGCTATTACCACAATGTTAGCCCTATGTTAGCCGGACATTACCATTCCTTTATCACAATGTTAACCTAATATTAAATGGGGTTTGACTCAATATTTTAAGCCCACTTTTCTGCATATAAAGTGCAATAACCAAATAGGGCCGATTAACAAAAACTTAACATCTTCTAAAAATGAGGGTTTCTTTCCTTCGATTTTATGACCGATAAATTGTCCGATCCAGGCCGCTACAAAAATCACCGCACAAACCAGCCATAATGCCGGTCCGCCAGCCAGTTGCCATTTCTCCAGCTGTACAATTCCCATAGACATCAGAAAGATCAGCAGGAGCATCAGGTAAGACATCACCGGCGAAAGCTTATAATAGTAATAAACAGAGAAAGCGATCAGAAATGAAGCCCAGTTCATGTAGCCATTGTATTTTCCAAGGAAGGTTAGATGAGGAAAGGGGATCGCCCAAACCAGTCCAAGTAAGCTGAAAACAATTAATGGAACACATACCCAATGGATCATTTCATTGGAGTGATTTTGATGGCTTTCTGCATATTGATCAAAAAGAACATCGGCTTTGCTTTTCTCTGCTGGTTTCGTCTTCATATCGCTTTTTAATGTCCCTGTTCCGGAAAGAACAGGATTTCTGTAAAAATAAAGAAAGCGACAGATAAATCCGTCGCTTTCCATTTAAATATTCGCAGGCCCTGATGATCAGGCCGATTTTTTATTTTGCAAAAGAAACAGATCTGGTTTCCCTGATTACTGTTACTTTGATCTGACCAGGATAGGTCATTTCTGTCTGGATACGGTTAGAAATATCAGCGGCCAATAGTTCTGCCTGCTGATCGGTTACCCTTTCACTCTCTACCACTACCCTTAGCTCTCTACCAGCCTGAATCGCAAAGGTTTTCTCTACACCAGGATAAGAAAGCGCCAGTTCTTCCAGTTCTTTCAATCGTTTAATATAGCTTTCCACTACCTCACGACGGGCACCTGGACGCGCGCCGGAGATCGCATCACAAGCCTGAACGATTGGTGAAATCATGGAAGTCATCTCGATCTCGTCATGGTGAGCACCAATTGCATTACAGATTTCAGGATGTTCCTTATATTTCTCTGCCAGTTGCATTCCTAAGATTGCGTGTGGCAATTCCGGGTTATCATCAGGTACTTTACCTATATCGTGTAATAATCCCGCACGTTTCGCCATTTTAGCATTCAAGCCAAGCTCTGCAGCCATCGTTGCGCAGAAGTTTGCCACCTCACGTGAGTGATGTAATAAATTCTGTCCGTAAGAAGAACGGTAGCGCATACGTCCAACCATTCTGATCAGTTCGGGGTGTAAACCATGAATCCCAAGGTCAATTACCGTACGTTCTCCGATCTCTACGATCTCGTCTTCGATTTGTTTTTTTGTTTTAGCCACCACCTCTTCGATACGGGCCGGGTGAATCCTGCCATCCGTTACCAAACGGTGTAATGCCAAACGGGCAATCTCTCTTCTTACCGGGTCAAAACCTGATAAGATGATCGCTTCCGGGGTATCATCCACAATGATCTCAATTCCTGTAGCAGCTTCCAAAGCACGGATGTTACGTCCTTCTCTACCAATTACACGTCCTTTGATCTCATCACTTTCGATATGGAAGATAGAGACAGTATTTTCAATCGCCGCCTCTACAGCAGTACGCTGTATCGTTTGAATCACGACCTTTTTAGCTTCTTTAGTTGCAGTCAGTTTCGCCTCATCTACAATGTCCTTTACCTGGATCATTGCCTGAGTACGGGCTTCCTGTTTCATGTTTTCTACCAGCTGATTCTTTGCTTCTTCCGCACTTAATCCCGCAATGGTTTCCAACTGCTTCACATGCTGATTTTTCAACAGGTCTACTTCTTCCTGTTTCTTAATCGCAACATCTGTTTGTTTTTCCAGGTTCTTTTTATGATTGTCAAGTTCCTGTTCCTTGCGGTTCATGTTTTCCAAACGCTGATTTACAGATTGTTCTTTCTGTTTCATTGCGTTTTCACGTTGGTTGATCTGGTTGTTCTTTGTATTTACTTCCTGCTCATGCTCAGATTTCATCTGTAAAAACTTCTCTTTAGCTTCCAGCAACCTGTCTTTCTTTAAAATATCAGCTTTGCTTTCTGCATCTTTGAGCATCTTTTTTACCTTGGTCTGTGCTGCAATCTCCTGCTTTTTAAGCAGCCCTCGCAGCAGGTATCTGCCTACTAAAACGCCAACCACCAGGCCGGCAAGTACATATCCAATTATTCCTACTATTTCCATTTTTAGTTCATCTGTATTTATATATTTCCTTTGTCCCTCAGATGTAGTTTAAATGATCCCGTACATTTCCCCCTCAGGATATCTTTAAATCATGTTTATAAAAAAACCGCAACCAATCAATAAGTCTCAACTATTCAAAACCTCAACGAGTTATAATTAGAATTTAAGTCATTTTCAGGTACATAAATGTAGATGAAATACACCCTCTTAATTCTATAAATATTGAAGTGTTAAGTTTTAAAATTTGTGAAACCCAAAAATGTAGCTGCGGCTATATCATTGTGCTAATCTTAACTTATATAAAGAACGCTCCTATTTGGAGAAAAAATCATTTAATAAACTATCCAGTTCCTCTACCTTTTCGGCTACAGCAGTATCCTGATCCTGGACTTTGTTTTCAACACGCAGCACTGCCGTTGCATAATGCAATACTGCCATTGAAAGCAAATCCTGTTTATCCCTGACCGCATAATTTTCCTGATAGTCCTTTATGCGCTCATTAATAATCTTTGCTGCCCGCCTCACAATTTCTTCCTCTTCTGTATTTACCTTTAAGGGATAGATACGGTCGGAAATAGTTATTTTTATCGAGATTTCTCCCATTTCTTAGCTTTGTTTCACTTTTTCTGTTTTCCTTACTTCTTCAGTAAGACCACGCACTTATCTATTTCACGCACAAAATCGTTAATTTTTTGCTTTATATCAAGTGTCTTTTCACTTGTACCTTCAATACTCTTCGCTAATTTCAACACTCTGAGCTTTTCATCCAGATCTGCATTCTTATTTTTAGAGTTATCCAGCGCAACTTTTATAGATTGATTTTCCTGCTTCAATAAATCGTTTTCTTCCTGTAAGGCATTACAGAGCTCTATTACACGAGCTGTTTTCTGCAATACGGAGTTTAATTGATCGGCAACCGAAGACATGTTATTAAAGTTTGTTTACTAATCTAAATATTTTTTAAACGCAATAAATTATTTTCTTATTTCCGCTTTTGCTGTTTGCGCTAAGTTAGAAATAATCTTTTGCATCACCGCATCAATTTGCTTATCGGTTAAGGTCTGCTCCTCGTCCTGCAGTGTGAAGTTCAAGGCATAAGATTTCTTCCCTTCAGGAAGTTTCTCTCCTACATACACATCAAACACTTGTACGCTCTTAATCAGCTTCTTCTCTGTTTTAAAAGCAATAGTTTTCAACTGATCAAAGGTTACATCTGTATCTACCAGCATCGATAAATCCCTTCTTACGGCAGGATATTTCGACACTTCCTTATTCACAATTTTATTCTTTTTGACAATGTCGAGTAATAAAGCCCAATCAAAATCGGCGTAAAACACCTCTTTATCCACATCTGCTTTCTTCCGGTCTGCAGTCGTTGCCGCACCGAAAGTCACGATCGCCTTATCGCCTCTGAAATACTTCAGTCCGTAAGCAAAATTATCATCACTCACATCTGCCGATTGGTAATTACTAATCCCCAAACGACCGATCACTGCATCCACAGCAGCTTTTAAGTGATAGAAGCTTACCGGAGAAACTTTATGGTTCCATTGCTCTGACTGATTCGATCCGGAGATCAGGATCAGCAGGCGCGGACGCTCCACATATTTTTCATTGATCAGATGGTAAGTTTTACCGAATTCATAAAACTTAATGTCTGCTGTTTTTCTGTTCTGGTTGTAAGCCACACTTTCCAATGCCGGCATTAACAAGCCCTGACGCATCACATTCAAATCAGAACTCAAAGGGTTCAGGATCTGAACGGCTTCTTCAGGGTTCTTAGAATAAGCACCTTTAGTAAGAGAGTTACACCAGATCTCCAAAAATCCATTGGCAGTCAGCATATCCGCAATTACGTGTTGCGTCTGCTCTACATCAGGTTTAGAAGTATTGGACAAGGAAGCATTGATTTTACTTGGAATCGCAATCTTGTTATAACCATAAATCCGAAGTACTTCTTCTGTGATATCACACTCACGCGTCACATCCACTTTATAGCTAGGCACCTTCAATGACAAACCTTCTGCAGTTTCGGCCACCACTTCAATACTTAAAGCAGTAATGATGTCCTTAATTTCTGCATGGGGAATCTCGGCACCAATCAGTTTATTGATGTTATTGTAATTTACTTCCACATCGAAAGGAGCAACGGGAGCCGGATAGACATCGGAGATCACAGAAGAGATTTCTCCACCTGCCAATTCCTGAATCAATAACGCTGCGCGTTTTAGCGCAAAGATCGTCATTTCCGGATCTGTACCACGCTCATATCTAAAAGAAGCATCAGTCTTCAGTCCGTGTCTTTTAGCAGTCTTTCGTATCGTTTTAGCGTCAAAATAAGCGCTTTCCAGGAAGACCTTTGTTGTTGTTTCATTTATACCCGAGTTCTTACCCCCGAATACACCTGCAATAGCCATCGGCTCTTCTGCATTACAAATCATCAGGTCTTCCGCAGACAACTTACGTTCTACACCATCAAGCGTTACAAAAGGAGTTCCTTCTGCACATTTCTTAACGATGATTTGTCCGCCTTTAAGGCTATCTGCATCAAAAGCATGAAGTGGTTGCCCTAATTCATGCAATACGTAATTGGTAATGTCAACGATATTATTGATCGGGCGAATGCCGATTACTTTCAATTTATCCTGTAACCAGTCTGGCGAAGTCTTAACCGTAATTCCCGAAACGGAAACACCGCTATATCTTGGACATGCTTCAGCATCTTCCACACTCACCTCAATAGTCACCTGCTCATTTGCAGTGTTAAATGCAGTTACATCAGGCATTGTTAATGGCGTACGTAAATAAGCCGCCAGATCTCTGGCCACACCTAAATGCGAAGCTGCATCAGCCCGGTTAGGCGTCAACCCGATTTCGTATAAATAATCGTCTTCTAAGTTGAAGTAAGATTTAGCACTGAGTCCGATCTGCGTATCTTCAGGAAGTACCAAAATACCATCATGGGAAACACCCAGGCCTATTTCATCTTCAGCACAAATCATTCCTTCAGAAACTTCGCCTCTGATTTTAGATTTATTGATCTTAAATGGTTCTCCTTCATTCGGGTAAACAGTAGTACCTACGGTAGCTACCACAACCTTCTGACCAGTGGCTACATTGGGTGCACCGCAAACGATCTGTATGTTTTCCGCTCCGCCTACATCCACCGTCGTTACGCGTAAACGATCGGCATTCGGGTGTTGTACACAGCTCAATACATGACCAATCACCAATCCTTCCAATCCGCCTGCAACAGCTTGTACTGTTTCCAGACTTTCTACTTCCAAGCCAATGTCGGTCAGGATCAATGAAAGTTCTGCAGGAGTTTTATCAGTTGTCAGGAATTGTGTCAGCCACTTGTATGATATCTTCATGTTGTATATTCAGTATAAAATGCAAAGATATAAAATAATGCCGTCGGTGTAAATGTCTTAGAAAGATAAACGGGCAATAATTGGTAAGTGGTCTGAAGGATAACGTAAATCCTTGCTATCCGACAACACGCCAAACTTTTGAACCTTAAAACCTTTGTTCACAAAGATGTAATCAATTTTATCCTTCAGGGGGCTATCAAATTTAAAAGCGTTAAAAGTACCCACCGGACCATAAGCAGGTTCTACAGAAGCTTCTTTTGCATCAATAAGGAAAGATTTAATGGTAGCAATCGCCTCAGTTTCCGGAGTTACATTCAAATCACCCGTAAATACGACCGGCAACTTTGGTGCGATCTCCTGTATTTTCCTTTTCAGGAGTTTTGCAGATTCGATCCTCGCCTGTACACCGATATGGTCGTAATGGGTATTAAAAACCAAAAACTCTTTTTTATTCTTTTTATCAAAGAGCCTGACCCAGGAACAAACCCTGTTCAAAGCCGCATCCCATCCTTTAGAAGGCTTTTCAGGAGTTTCCGACAACCAGAATGTGCCTCCATCTTTTTTAATAAATCTGGATTTATCAAAGTAGATCGCCGAAAACTCCCCTGCACGCTTTCCATCGTCGCGCCCCACACCTTCCATCGCATAATTGGTGTTTTCTAGTAATTCATCTACCTGCAAGGGCAGGGCTTCCTGGACACAGAGGATGTCTGCATCATGAAAACGCACCAGCGCCTTCACGTTATCTTTACGTTTAGGCCAGGCATTTTCGCCATCAGAAGCTACATTTAAACGAATGTTATAGGAAATGATGTTAATTGCATTTTCCCTTTGTGCATTGGCCATTGATACCATCAACAGCAATACAAGACTTAACTGGATTACCTTTCTCATAAGAAGGGCAAATTACTTAATGTAGGTTAAATTAAACCCTCATCATTGAAACTTAGATAAGAATTGTTTGTAATAATTAAGTGATCAAGCACATTCAGGTCCAACAATTTTCCTGCGGTGATCAGCTTCCTGGTGAGGATCAGGTCCTCCTGACTGGGCTTTAAATTTCCGGAAGGATGGTTGTGTGCCAAAATGAGATAAGCGGCATCATGGTCCATTGCTATTTTAAAGATCACCTTGGGATCAGCGACAGTTCCGGACAAACCGCCCTTACTGATCTGATGTTTACTGATGACATGGTTTGCCCGGTTCAGCAACAACACCCAAAATTCTTCATGTGGCAAGTCAGTAAGCACGGGATAAAACTGCTCATAACTATCTTTGGCATCTTTAATCTGAACGAATTTGAGTTCTGTAATCTCCTCTTTTCTCCGGCGCCCGAGCTCCAGACCGGCAACAATGGCAATCGCCTTTGCTACACCTATCCCCCGAAAATTAGAAAGTTCCTTAACCGTGGCCCTCCCCAGTTTGTCCAGGTCGTTTTTGTAGGCCGAAAGAATCCGCTTACTCAGGTCAACGGAGGTTTCTTCCAAATTACCGGAACCGATCAATACGGCAATCAATTCTGCATCGGTGAGGTGCCTCCTTCCGTACTGCATCAATTTCTCCCGGGGCCTGTCGGCCTCAGCCCATTGCTTGATTCCTATTTTCGGTTTGTATTTAGCCATAAATAAAAAAACGGGATCTGCAATTAAGCACATCCCGTCTATAATATTGTAAAGCTATATTTAATTTAAGCCATTAACAAATTTAGTTAACTTCGATTTGTTGTTAGCCGCTTTGTTCTTGTGAATAACATTTTTCTTAGCCAAACGATCTAACATAGAAATTACTTTCGGTAATAATTCTTGTCCAGTTTTCTTGTCTTCAGCAGCACGTAACCTTTTGATAAAAGTACGGGTTGTTTTAGCTTGATATCTGTTACGTAAACGTTTAGTTGCGTTTGCTCTAATTCTTTTTAATGAAGATTTATGATTTGCCATTTTTCAATATTATAATATTCCTTTTAAAGCTTTCAAGACTATTGGGTACAATCCCAACCGCTACCAGCCTTTTGTTTTTCCATTTTTTTCGGACTGCAAATATAGAATTAATGTTTTTAATATGCAAAATGAAGTCGCAAATATTTTTAATAAATCTTAAATATTGATTTATAGTGTTTTAATAAATCAGGACTATAGTACTCAGCCCCATCAGCAGAACAGCCTGTATTGCATTCGTAACAGATAAAATAATTCTTTTTAACCCATTATATCCCCCTCTATCCGGATGCACTAGCCCCAATGCAGATACTTCTTCTTTTTAGACTTCTCCTGGGAATTTTCCATTTTCAATACTCAACACGAACACTCCCACCCCTTAATTCCCCTTTGATATTTATTAAAATACCGGGAATAACGATATGGTTACAATCGAAGACAATTTAAACCCCACCTATCCTTACTAAATGATACAAAAAGCAATAAAAATCTTCAGATGAATGCTTAAAATGCTATTTTTGACAGGAATCACCGGCCCATAAACACCAGTGAAACCAGCTTGAGTTCATAAATCAACCAGCACAGATGAAAAAACGTATCGCCATATTTGCTTCAGGTTCAGGCTCCAATGCCCAAAAACTGATGGAACATTTTAAACGTAGTCCTGAAGTAGAGATCGCCCTGGTACTCACCAACAATCCGGATGCTTACGTCTTACAACGTGCAGACAACTTCGAAATCCCCTCTCATATTTTCGACAGGAATGAATTTTATCATACCGATCACATCATCGACCTGCTCAAAAATCTGGAAGTAGACCTCATCGTACTTGCAGGATTTTTATGGCTTATCCCTAAAAAACTGATCCACGAATACCCGGGACGCATCATCAATATCCATCCTGCCATCCTACCTAAATTCGGAGGAAAAGGAATGTATGGAGACCATGTACACAAGGCAGTTATGGAGGCGAATGAAACAGAAGGAGGCATCACTATTCACTACGTGAACGAGAATTATGATGAAGGAGAGTATATCTATCAGGCAAAATACCGCATTGATAAAGACGACAACCTGGAGTTGATTAAATTCAAAGGGCAGCAACTGGAACACCAGCACTACCCTCGCGTTGTAGAGACGATCATTAAAAAGATAAAAAAATAACCTGATTTTTATTTCGGGCTTCTTCCCATAACCGGGTCGCTAAAGCTTTCTGCGCCGGTTTCTACCCGGCCTGCAAAACGCTGCTCAAAATCAGGACTTCCTTCAATGCGTACACTGGCATCATACCAGCCATGACTTTTAGCGGCAGCAATAACCACTGCTAAGGTTTGACCTGGCTTAATGCCATTTTTAACTGCGCTATTGCCATAACCATTATCCTCCACCAGTATGGTGTATGTTTTTGATCGGTTTTGATTCGTGATTTTCAGCAATACATTTCCGCTCAGCTTCAAACCGGCCTTTTCATATTCAGCATGAATATTTATGGAAGCCTCCTTAGCCAATCCTTTAAAGGATCTGAAGAAACCATTAGGACCATTTACCAGAAGCTGATATTTTGAGCCCTCAAAAGCGCCGACTGGCCATTTATAAGTCAGCTCATCACCGGCAACTACACCAAAAGACCAGTTTCTGTAAACTTCAGCTCCTGCTTTAGATAAAGCATCCTGAAACTTTCCTGGTGCCACAACTGTAAACGGCGCTCCTGCCGACTTCGCACCAAAGACCGTATCTCCAGCACCAAAACTGATTTCAAAAGACTGCTGATCTGCACTCAATTTACCATTAACATGCAATTCATAAGGCAAGGCGCAAGAAGGCCGGATTCCCTTTTCCTGCTGAGACATCACATGCTGGTTTATTGGATCTTGAATAAACCCGGCAACATCGGCCTCAGTTAGCTTCTTAAAACCATTTGGCTCTGCTTTAAACTTCGCATTGTAAATATCTTCCACAAAATCATTTCGTTGCAGAAAGTTAATCTTATCTGCCTTTTCTCCTTTATAAGGTGCAAATACGGAAGTCAAATCTCCACATATCGCTCTTCTCCAATTGCTGATATTTTCTATGTGAAGGTTCTTGTTGAGTTTTTTATTGAAAAATGTTTCCAGAAACTGCAAGGTAGAGGTATGATCAAAGACTTCCGAGCAAACCCGGCCTCCCCTGCTCCACGGAGAAGCAATGAGCATGGGTACTCTAAATCCAAGCCCGATAGGTGCTTCACGTGCCGCCTTTTCAGGAATACCCTGTTTCAACTCATTTGCCAGCCTTACATACTCGATTTCTGTATCAATCCCTTTAGAAACAAGGCCTGTTTCCGGAATTTTGGCATCCGGAATAGAGAATGGTGGCACATGATCAAAATAGCCGTCATTTTCATCGTAGGTAGTAATAAAGATGGTTTTCTTCCATACTTCCGGATTTTTAGTCAGGATATCCAGGATTTCCGAAACATACCATGCCCCATACCAGGGTGCACTTGGATGATCAGAGAAATTCTGCGGTCCTGCCAGCCAGGAAACAGCAGGTAATTTACCCGTATTCACATCTGTCCTGAACTGATGTAAAACATCACCTTTTGGAACAGTTAATTCTCTTTTAGTCCCCTCATCTGTATAATTCAATGTCGTAACGTCCCTGTAATCAGGATCACCGATATTGGTTACAAAAGCGTTTTTAAATAAATGTTTCTGTTGATCAGACAACTTTTCATATGCTTCCTGACTCCATATTTTCAATTCAGAAGCTGCGTTATCCAAAGCGGTTAACTTCTTTTCCAGGTCTTTCTTTATTTTTGTTGCAGCTGCATCACTTGAAGGACTGGCTTCTTGCAGTTTATTGATTTCACCAGGGAGCGTTTCTATCAGCTTTTGCAGGTTCTTTACATAACGGGAGGAAAATTTAACATTATAAGCCGCAAAGAACTCCAGTAAATTACAGCCAAAATTAGCAAGCCAGGCCCTCTCTTCTCCTTTATAACCACCGCCGCAGCTCAGGTCATTCTGATAGAACTTCCAGCTGATGTCATTTTCTTCCAGCAACTCCGGAAAGGCCTTCCAGGGAAGTTTTCCATAACTAAAATCATCATTTCTAATGTTTACCTTCTGTAGGCCATCCAGCTGATAGGATACTTTACCCGTCCAGAAAAACGACCTGTTGGGTGTCGTACTGGTCATCGCCGAACAGAAGTTCTGATCACAAACCGTAAACGCATCCGCCATCGCATAGTTGAAAGGCAAATCTTCCCGGGTATAATGGCCCAGTGTTAATGGCATGTCGCTATATTTCTTGTTGCCGGATCTTTTTGCAGTTAACCATTGATCATATTTACCCCGGTTATAAGCATCCACCTGACTTGCCCTTGAATGTGGCAAATCGCCCATCCAGGTCACTTTAGAATCTTTAATATTTAAACGAAAAGGCACATAAGTTTCACCCGTTGCATTGGTTTGCATCCATACCGGTTTCTGATCAGGAAGCGTGATTGCCCGGGGATCATTAAATCCACGCACCCCTTGCAATGTACCAAAACAATGGTCGAAAGACCGGTTTTCCTGCATCAGGATCACGATATGTTCCGCATCAAGAAAGCTGCTTCCTAATTTTGGATCAATGGCCAGCGCCCTTTGTATAGAGGCAGGTAACATTGTCGACAATCCGGCCGCGCCAGATAATAAAAGGGATTTTCTGATAAATTCTCTTCTTGATTCCATGAATGATGAGGTGACTGGTCTGTTTCTGATTTTTAATAATTCGCCTAATGTCCCATTCCAAGATTACAGATCAGTGTACTCTATATAAAATTACTGTTATTTTTTTTCTGATCTAAGCGGATATAGACCAACAGATTCAGAAAGTTGCTAAAACAGTTTAAGGACATGATTTAACTTAATCAATGTTTAACATCTGCTTAATGATGAAGCCTTGATCTTTGCAGCAAATCCAGAAAATTCGAAACGACCAAAATGCGCTTTGTTGTTTGAACGCCGCGAAAGCCGCTGAAGAACAATTGGGAAAAGAATGATTTATCGGAATGACTAAACCAAACTGCAACAAACAAAACGACAAAACAATTCGCATTATGACTAAAAATTCTACTCATCTCGTGCCGTTTCAAAAGCCATTTAAACACCTTGCCCTCGCAATGGTATTGGGCATGATGCAACTGCCACAAATTCTCACAGCTGCTCCGACAACGACTGTAAACACCCCGTTTCTGCAGGAAACCGTCACCGTAAAAGGAACAGTTAAAGATGCCGGAGACGGACAACCCTTACCCGGCGTAACCATTTCAAATGATCAAAAGAAAGTCTTAGGGACGACCGATGGGAATGGCTCCTTTACAGTGAAAGTAATCAAAGGAACCCAAATCTCTTTTAATATGATTGGCTATACAGTGGCCAGACGTATGATTACCATCGCAACAAACACATTGGTGGTCAACATGACCAGTTCAAGTTCAGATCTTGATGAGGTGGTCGTTACCGCTCTGGGAATCCGGCGTCAGGAAAAATCATTGGGTTATTCAGTGACCAAGGTAGACAGTACCCAGCTAACTGATGCAATTTCCAGCAACTGGACAGATGCATTATCCGGTAAAGTAGCCGGTTTAAACCTGGTGCGTAACGGTGGCCCTGCAGGCTCCAACAAAATCATTCTTCGTGGTGAAAACAACCTTACCGGTGATAATGAAGCATTAATTGTGATTGATGGTGTCGTTGCCAGCAGCAGCAGCAAACGGACTGCCGCGCCAACAGGAGGCCCTTACGGAACATCCGGAGACAACTTACCCGCCGACTTTGGCAGTGGTATTAACGACATCAACCCTGATGACATTGAAAGCGTTACCGTCCTTAAAGGACCAGGTGCAGCCGCCCTTTATGGACAGCGTGGGGCCAATGGCGCGATCATCATCACCACAAAATCCGCCAATTCAAAAAGGAAAAGAATGGGCATCACCTTTACCTCCAACACCTCATGGGAGCAGGTAAACCGTGGCCCGGATACACAATATGAATATGGACAGGGTATGAATGGCGCCTCACATTTCTCTTATGGTGACGGCCCTGACGGACCTAGTCAGAATGGAACAAGTGCGGCCTGGGGCGCTCCCTTTGACGGACAGTACTTTTTTCAATACGATCCGGTTACCAAAAAAGTGGGCGCGCAACGCACACTCTGGAGAACGTATGAAAATCCAATCACTGCATTTTTTAAAACCGGATATGAAACCTCCAATTCCCTGAGTTTGGATGGTACCTATAAAAAAACAGACCTCAGGTTTTCTGTCAGCCATGGAAATAACGACTGGATCGTTCCCAACACAGGCTTAGAACGCACTTCCCTCTCTTTATCCGCCAATACAAGGGTAAATAAAAAGCTGGACATTAATTTTAAAGTGATGTACAATAACAGACACAGTGATAACCTGCCTGCCACAGGGTATGGCAATCAGTCGCTGATGTACTGGTTTATGTTTGCCCAGCCTAACGTTGATGTGAACTGGTATAAGGATTATTGGGTACCGGGTAAAGAGTTCCGTCAGTTTGTGAACATTACCACCACGAACCCGGAAAGTCCTTACGCCATTTCAGAGCAATACCTGAATACGCAAAGACGAAATGGAATTATTGGAAACGTACAGGCCAATTACAAATTCACGAAAGAATTGAGCCTGATGGTACGGGGTACAATTGACCAATATAAAGATATACGTACCCAATTGCGCCCATATGATGCTGCAGGAAGCAAATTTGCGCAGGGATCTTTTCGTGTGCAAAATATCAATGCACATGAAATCAGCGGAGATTTTATGCTGAAATACGATAAGCATCTCAACAAGGATTTCTCCCTGACCGCATCTGTAGGCGGCAGCATGTTAAGCAATGAATATAATAAAAAAGAACAGCGTGCCGACGGCTTGGTAATCCCTAATGAATACGCACTGGACAATGCTGCCAATCCAATTATTAACCTGGTAGATACGACAAGGTATAAATTAAACAGTATCTATGGACTGGCATCCCTGGCTTATAAAAACTACCTTTATCTGGATCTCACCGGCCGTATAGATTGGAATAGCGTACTTGCTTTACCAATTGGCTACAATAAAAAATCATTTACCTATCCTTCTGCCAGCCTTAGTTTCATTGCATCAGACTATTGGAAATTACCCCGGGCTATTAATCTGGCGAAATTCAGATTTTCAGCATCACAAGTGGGTAGCGGTAGTACTACACCTTATCGCACTTCCTACAACTATACTACAGCAAGTGGCGGAATTTATCCCGACAATGCGATGCAAAACCCAACTTCACTTCCTAATACTAAGCTAAAGCCGCTTTCCACCACTACTTTTGAATTGGGCGCAGATATCCGCTTACTTAACAACAGAATTGGTTTAGACGTAGCTGTTTATGCGGCAAATACAAAAAACCAGATATTAACCCGTTTGGTTGACCGCTCCTCCGGTTATAACAACGCAATTGTTAATGCAGGAAGGGTAGACAACCAGGGTCTGGAGATTGCCCTTAACGGGAAACCGATTGAAGTTAAAAATGGGTTTAACTGGGCTGTAAACGTAACCTTCTCTGCCAACCGCAATAAAATAAAAGAGCTGGCCGATTCATCTTTCGTATTAAGAACAGGCCCGATCGGCAACGGACAGATCGTGGCCAGCGTTGGTGGCAGCATGGGCGACCTCTATGGTGCAGGATATGAACGTTCCCCTGATGGGCAGATCGTTTACGATGAAAAAACCGGTTTTGCAAAATTCACTTCGAATGTCATTTACCTTGGCAATACCATCCCTAAATACAAAGCAGGAATTAACAATACCTTTTCCTACAAAGGATTTAGCCTGAGCACACTTTTCGATGCGCAGTTGGGTGCTGTAGCACATTCCCTTACATTTTCAAGAATGGCCAACCTCGGCAAGAACAAGGCCACCTTACCAGGCCGCTACAATGGCATCATTGGTAAAGGTGTAGTTCAAAACGCGGATGGCAGCTATCGTCAAAATGATGTGATTGCTACAGATATACAGAACTACTATAATTCAGTATATGGTTCTGATCAGGCTGAAGGAAGCATCTTTAGTACGGATTTCATCAAATTCAGAGAAGCCAGCTTTAGCTATTCGTTTAAACCGGCTTTCCTGGCAAAATTAAGTCTGAATAGATTAACCATCGGCGCATATGGCAGGAACCTCTTTATCTGGTCGCCATGGCCTGCCTTCGATCCCGAATTCGGCACCTTGTCCGGAACAGATATCGTTACAGGTTTTGAAGTTGGCCAGCTCCCATCTACCCGCACTTACGGGATACGTATAGTGGTGGGTCTTTAATTAAAATACAGAGATAAAAAGACAAATATATTCTCATGAAAAATATAATATCGAAAATCAGTTGTGTAGTTCTGCTCCTATCGGGAAGCCTGCTATCTTCATGTGATAAAGGTTTTGAGAAAACAAATACCGATCCGATTGGGACGCCAACAGCTACCCCCAATCAGCTTTTAGCACCAGCACTTGTCAATGTCTTATCGGCCAACATGTCGAGAAACCGGAGCTTCAATAATGAGTTGATGCAGGTTACGGTTGACATCAGTGATGCAGAGGGCAAAGTTTTCAGATACGATGTAAGACGGTCCTGGTCTGATTACTTATGGAATTCCTGGTATCTCGAATGCACCAATCTGAGAGACATTTATACCATCGCCAGTCAGCCGGATAACTTTAACAAATCTTACCAGGGAATTTCACTGATCACACAGGCATGGGTATTTTCCCTGCTTACAGATACTTATGGCGACATCCCATATTCACAATCTAACCAGGGTAAAGACGGCGTTATAGAACCTGTTTACGACAAGCAAAAAGACATCTACCTGGACTTGTTTAAGAAACTGGAAGAGGCAAACACCTCCCTAAGTGAAAAAACGGCCATTATAGCTTCGGGTGATCCGGTGTTTAAAGGAGATGTAACCAAATGGCGTAAACTGGGGAACTCCCTTTATTTAAGGCTATTGCTTCGCATTTCTGGCAAATCAGAGCTTGCTCCAGCAGCCGTCGCAAAAATTAAACAAATTGTGGACACAGATCCGGGGCAATATCCAATTATGACCAACAATGATGATGCGGCCAAGATACTATGGAATGGTACAAACAGCAGCTCAGCGGTATACTCCTCTCCTTTTATGGTCAATATCAGACCGGTTGATTTCAGGGTACCTTCCTTAACGACCTTTTTTATAGATAAAATCAGAGACTGGAACTATCCTCCAATTGACCCTACCGCTGGTAAAGGCGGAATACCAAGATGGGGTATTGCGCAAGGTCCTAATGGATACGCAGGTGTACCTAGTGGCTATGAAGCCGGTTTAGGTTATATCAGACAGTCTTATTTTTACTCAGACCCTCAGCCTACCGGCTACACCTTGCAAACTGATCCATATACCGGCATCATTATGAATTGTGGCGAGCTTAATTTTATTCTTGCCGAGGCTGCAGCTAAAGGATGGATCAGTGGATCAGCAGAGAACTATTACAATAAAGGAATTTTATATGGCATTAATTACTGGCTGCCAACCTGGTCTTCAAATGTAGCTGATCCGAAACTTATCAGATACATTACAAATGCAGACATCGACTGGGACAACAGTTTACCACTGGATGCGGCAACAGGAAATAGCAAAATGGAAATGATCCATCTTCAAAAGTATTATTCGATGTTCCTGATTGATTTGCAACAGTGGTTCGAATATCGCCGTACGGGACACCCTATTCTTCCAAAAGGAAAAGCGTTGAAAAATGGCGGTGTAATGCCCGCAAGGTTATGTTATCCGATCCTCAGCCAGTCGGCCAACCCAACGAACTATAAAAATGCTATAGCCATACAGGGTCCGGATGAAATCTCCACACAGGTTTGGTGGCAAAAGCCATAATTCAAAAAATTAAAAATCAATACGATGAAAAAGAAAATAGTTAGTTACCTGATGATCATCATTGCGGCTTATACCTGGACAGGATGTAAACGCGACAATACTTATGAAGGTGGAACAACAAGTGCTTATATCTCTAATTTTGATTTGAGAAAAATATATAAAGGAAACGAAGTTTCTCTGAATACCGGAAATATGAAAGGAGCCACCAGTATCAAGGGTGTAGTCGTTTCCGATCATTCGGGTTTAAACATGCCTGCCGGCGTACTGGCCATCCAGAATGTCAGGCATATCGGTGCAATAGATTCACTTAGAGGGATCGCAATTGCCCTCGGTCCGGATGCAGCCAACTACATTCCGGGAGATTCTGTGCTGGTTAAGATTGAAGGTGGAGTTTTAAAAAGACAAAACGGGATTTTGCAGATCACAGGGTTATCCGCCGGTAATGTGACCAAGGTTGCTACCGGAGTGCCCATACCTGTAAACAGGGTTCCAAGCAGTGCGATATTAGCAAAACCAAGCGATTACGAAAGTACACTGGTGGCGATCGTCAAAGCCGGATTTGATCCGGTTGCCCAACCTACAGATACCTATAAGGGTGATAAAAGCATCAATGATGGTTTCGACAACCTCACCTTACACACGGAGCCAACCGCCACATTTGCCAATACCTCCGGACTTAATTTTAACGGCAATTATTATGGAGTTGTCTTCAATACCATTGATGCAAATGGAAAGCTTAAACCACATACACGCCTGCGTACACTGAAGGATGTTAGTGCTTTGAGTTCTACTCCGGAATTTTCGGCAATTGTGATCTCAGGTTATATGGCGGATGCGGAAGGCGGAGATGGCAACTATGAATATATGCAGTTTTTAGCCACCAGAGACATTAACTTTGCAGTAACACCATATTCAGTAGTCGCCACCAATAATGCCGGTACTGCTTCGCCAACTACCATTTTCCCGCTAAAAGGCTGGGCCACGGGCATTGATGCTGTTGCCGGAACAACCGCAAGAACCTATAAATTTAACCTTACTTCCGGTACGGTAGCAAAGGGAGAATATTTTTATGTGGGTGGAAGCGCTAAATTGATAAACGGTTCAAATTCAACGAGCATATCTTCCGCCAAATGGATCAGATCATTCAACTACAGCACGACAGATGGCGATGGTTTTGGTCTTAAAACAAGTGGACTGTTAGCAAATAGCGGCAATGCATCTGGCTTTGCAGTGTTTGAAGGAACAAACGTAAATGTGAATTCCGAACCGATTGATGCGATATTTATTGGGAATGGCGGGAGCATCTATAGCGCCGGGCTTGCAGCAGGTTACAGGATACCGAATAATGATTTTTACGACAAAAAGAATCCGATCACTCTGGCAGCTCAGCCCTTTTATTTAAGCGGTGAAAACAAGCTGGGATTCAGCTATGTACTGCCTGCTGACCAAGGATTCTGGAACATGTTAGGCGGTGTTTACAATGATGTTTTGGGGAAATGGATGAAAGCGAGAACACAAACCAATCTGGATCTGGATAAAACATCCGGTATTGGAGCGATCCAAAATCCGGCAATACGCATTACAAAGGATGCAAATGGTGTAGAAATCAAAAGAGATACGATTGCACCTACCAGGCTAACCTCACAACTTAAATAAAGCGAAATCGCTTTGGTTCTTCAATGAAGGAAGTCTTAACTAAAAAGACTTCCTTCCTATTAATCCCTATAAAGTTCCGGTACTTTTCTGACAGGATCTATTTTCTCATAAGCCATTCCCAGCTGAATCAATTTATTTTCCCCGAAGGGTCTGGCTATAAAAGTTAGCGACATCGGCTCTCCTTTAGGGGTATAGCCCATGGGCACACAGATTGCAGGGTATTTTGCAGCCGCTGCCTCGAAAGCATTGTAATTATTTACGGACAGTACCACATCCAACTTATCTTTATTAAAGATCTCCTCAAAAAAGAGTTTACAGCTCGTTTCCAACCTATTTTTCGCTTCTTGCAGTCCGGATAAGGACGTACTGTCGTGTAGTACCCG
Source organism: Pedobacter steynii (assembly GCF_900103665.1). GTDB lineage: Bacteria > Bacteroidota > Bacteroidia > Sphingobacteriales > Sphingobacteriaceae > Pedobacter > Pedobacter steynii. The sequence continues at coordinate 119,567 of NZ_FNGY01000017.1, read as the reverse complement.
CTCCAGCAAAGCCTGGCCATAGGGCGCTCTTAACTCCATATTTCCCTGGTTGAAAGCAACGATATCCTTCACAGAACGAACTTGAACATTCTTACCGGCATCCGTACTCAGATAATGCGCAAGATCTGACTTCATATCCTGATTCAGGATCAGCTTAAAATCACTACCAGACATTCCAGTCCGTTTGGGTTCAACCTCAACCATAATTACACCAGCCTTTTTTAGCTTTTCTACCGCCTGTGCATATAGAGGAATGTCCAGATAAGCTTTTATAATCCCAAACCTTTTACCACTCAGCAAGCTTCCATCCGGGCTTTGAGATTGATCAGCAATCATTACGGATTCTACAGATGCAGCATCATTTTTATCCTTACCCAGCATGGCCGATAAGACAATCGCATTGTCAACAACGCTTTTTGTAACCGGACCAGGCGTATCAAAACTTGAAGAAAGCGGAATGATACCGCTTCTGCTCAACAGACCCAAGGTTGGCTTCAAGCCTACAACTGAATTCTGACTTGAGGGGGAGAGGATCGACCCGGCAGTTTCAGTGCCTATTGCCGCTACTGCATAATTAGCTGCAACAGCTACCGCAGTCCCGGAACTTGAGCCTCCGGTATCAAAGATCCCGGGCCCATACGGATTTAGGGTATAACCGCCAATACCAGAATATCCGGAAGGGCATTTTTCACAAAAATAGTAAGCCCATTCGCTTAAATTAACCTTTCCTAAAATCAATGCTCCTTTTTCCTTCAATCGTTTCACCACAAAAGCATCACCGGTCTCATTGTCTTTCAGCGCTAAAGCACCGGCAGTAGTTTTCATATTTTCAGCACCAATATTATCTTTCAATAATATCGGCATACCAAAAATCCCATGTTTCGCCTTTCTGTTTTTTAATTGCAAATCTTTTTCCTTTGCTTCCTTCAACACCTCTGGATTCAATGCAATGACTGCGTGCAGGGAGGTCTGATGCTGAGTTTCGAATTTTGAAATCCGATAGAGGTAAAACAAGGTTAAATCCTGATAAGAAAGCTTACCCGTCTGAACGGCCTTTTGGATCTCAGGGATACTCCGTTCAAAAACCAGTGGTTTTAATTTTTGATATTTTTGATCTGAAAAACCGACCAAAGCCTGCTGAAGTACGGAGGTTAACTGTTCACTTTTTAGGGTTTCCGATTGAATTCTTTCAAATCTGGCGTCTTTTTTTGCGGGTTGAGCGATCAGCTTACCTGCGATGAAGAAGACGATAAGAAAAATAAATACCGTTTTTAAATTATGCATAATATGTTAGATGAGATTTCCCAAATTCACCGGTTAATACGAGACAAGATAGCCACAATTAAAGAAACTAATGCAACAATGTTGTCTTTTGTTTTAAGCTAATATTTAACAGACAAATAAATTTATGTAAGTTTGATCTTATGATCTTTGTACATGGCGCTCGACATTATGGTAAGGTTGCAAAACTGAATCAACAATGGGTAGAAACTAAATTCTACCACGTATACTTTATTCCGATTTTCCCAATAGAGTCCACATTGATCATCTCTTCCCAGTCGGGGACACAGGAGGCCCTTACGTTATCGACTCATAAAAAAAGCGTCATTGCTACATATTGCCGTGTATTTAGCCTTATCCTTACCGCATGGATATGCTTTCAGCTCTTCGGCAATACGAATAAGATAGACTTGTTCTTTGCTATAGAAGCAATCCTGGTTCTGGCCGCATGCCTGTATTTCTATCTCTTTTATGCCCGTTCTACAACAGAAGAAATTGAATTCAGAAATAAAATCGGAAGTGCTACAGGTCTGTATGTCCTCCCTGCCTGGTTTAACCACCAACAGGCAAAAGATCAGCTCTATAAATTCGAATACTTTTACAAGGACAATTACCCGGATCAGGACTGGAAAACAGACATTTTCCGTCAGGATATCAACAAAGAACAACAAGCCTTACTTTTCGCAATTGCCCTCTTCAACTGCATGACCTATGACATTCCGGAGAATGAAGCCCTTTTCGCCAGGGCAGACGAGCAATATCGGCCAGACCTGCCTTCCTCTGCAGCCCTGTAACAGCCTCCTGAAATCCCGGGGAAGAAAGTCTTCGAATCCGTCAAAACCGCACATTTGTAACAAAAATGTTCCATAATAAATTAGGGTTTGTATATTCGTAAAAAGAACCGACCAAACCCACCTATGAAAAAATTTCTCCTTCCTATCCTTGTCCTGTTCATCGTCAGCTGTAAGAAAACAGACAAAAGTCCCGCTGATTCGCCCGTTACGGCTGTAAAAGAACTTTCATTTGACAATGAAACCAATTCCAGACTGATGTTCCAGGATGGAGAATCTATGGCTTTGCTAACAGCAGAGGCCCGCAGGTACGAAATTGGAAAAGTTTTACGGGTAAAAGCCATCGATGAAACCACAATTGAAGTGGCTAATTTTGCGCCTGTTGACATAGAAGATGCCACCATTTTATTGACCATCCAGGGTTCAGAAAAACCAATCAAATTATTTAAGGTTAAAAAAATCAGGGCCCATGGAGTGCAGGAAATAAAATATCCATTTGTAGATGGGACTTCAAAATTTCTCGACACGGAAAACAAGGAAGTAGATTTATCGCAATATAAAACAACCGGATTGGCCCTAAATAAGGTAAGCTTTGACTTCACAGGAGAAACGGAGCTGATTGTAAAACTGAAGAAGTTAGCTAAATTGAAATGGAAAGTAAAATACACTGATTTTGATTCGAATGACAATCCCGCAGACAATTGGAAAGAAAACATTGATGCAAAGGATGTCAGAAGATTTTCAGGACTTATCATCAACATGGCCTATCTGATTCAGGCAAATGAAACCAAAACTGCTTACGTTGCAGAGCCAATAACAGATAATGATGGTGTGACCGTTTTAACAACAGCTCAAAAAGAGACCGCATTCCAAAAGATGGTTGATATCCCACAATTCAACTGCGGGGTAGTGGTCAATGTTTCCGGTTTAGGTGGTGGTTACACCTTTGGCGTAGCCAATCATGTATTAAATGATTACCTGACCAAAGATGTATGTTTCATCGTCATCCATGAAGTTAGCCATATGATCGGTTATAACCACGATTCTACCATGACCTATCCAAAAGATGGAAAAGGGGCCGTTGAGGCTTGTACCAGAGTTTATAAACAAATGCTGTCGGGTAATGAATTCCCAATTAAAAAAGCAGCTTACTACAAACAAAGCGATTTATAAACGACCCGGAAAAAACATAAAAAACGGACAATTATCCGCCGCATCAATTCTTGTTTAATATACTGCAAATAAGCATTTGACATTAAAAGAAAAATGGGTACTTTTGCGGCTCAAAATTTTTCTCTAATGAGTCAATCGATAAAGATCAAAAACGCTTTAATTTCAGTTTATTACAAGGATGGTTTAGAACCTTTAGTTCGCCTGTTAGCTAAACAGGGTGTCCAGTTATTCTCTACTGGTGGTACCGAACAATTTATAAAAGACCTAAACCTACCGGTTACAGCGGTCGAAGACCTTACAGGTTATCCTTCAATTTTAGGTGGAAGGGTAAAAACATTACACCCTAAAGTTTTTGGTGGTATTTTAAACAGAAGAGGCTTAGATTCAGATCAGCAACAGATCAATGAATATGAGATCCCTGAAATCGACCTGGTTATTGTCGACCTGTATCCGTTTGAAGAAACCCTGAAAGCAGGTGGTACAGAAGAAGAAATCATCGAAAAGATTGACATCGGTGGTATCTCCCTGATCAGAGCAGCTGCAAAGAACTTCAACGACGTAGTTATTCTTGCTTCAAAAGACGACTACAGCAACTTACAACAACAATTAGAAGAACAAAACGGAGAAACTACCTTAGCACAACGTAAAGCGTATGCTAAAAAAGCATTCCATACTTCTTCACACTACGATACGGCCATCTTCAACTATTTCAACACTGAAGAACCACTTACTGTTTTCAAGCAGAGCTTAAACACTGCACAAACATTAAGATATGGCGAAAACCCACACCAGCAAGGTGTATTTTATGGCGATTTAAATGCCATGTTTACTAAACTAAACGGCAAAGAGCTTTCTTACAACAACCTGGTTGATGTAGATGCAGCAGTAGCTCTAATCGATGAATTCGAAGAGCCTACTTTTGCCATCTTAAAACATACCAATGCCTGTGGTGTTGCTTCCAGAACAACGATCAAAGAAGCCTGGGATATCGCCCTTGCCTGTGATCCTGTTTCTGCATTCGGTGGCGTACTAATCGCTAACCGCGAGATTGACCTGGCTACTGCTACAGAAATCAACAAACTGTTTTTCGAAGTATTGATCGCCCCTTCTTATCAGCCGGAAGCTGTAGAATTATTCCGCGCTAAGAAAAACAGGGTCATCTTACAGAGAAACGAGGTTGAGCTGAGCAAAAAACAATTCAAGACCTTATTAAACGGTGTGATCGAACAAGATAAAGACCTGATCATTGAAAATACTGACCAGATGGTGGCCGTTACGGAAAAAACACCTACTGCAGAAGAACTGAAAGATCTTTTCTTTGCCAATAAGATCGTTAAGCATACTAAATCTAATACCATTGTATTTGTTAAGAACAACCAGTTGCTGGCAAGCGGTGTTGGTCAGACGTCAAGAGTAGACGCTTTGAAACAAGCCATCGTTAAAGCAAACGCGTTCAACTTTGCACTGGAAGGTTCAGTAATGGCATCTGATGCTTTCTTCCCATTCCCCGACTGTGTAGAAATCGCTGCTGAAGCGGGTATCACTGCAGTTTTACAACCAGGTGGTTCGATTAAAGATGCAGACTCCATCAATATGGCAAATGCAAAAGGCATCGCAATGGTTACCACGGGTATTAGACATTTTAAGCACTAATTTATTTAACTGCGAATACAATAAAAAGACGTAGTTTTACATTACTATAGTATACAGAATTTTTAATACTTAAATTATCACCTATAAATGGGTTTATTTAATTGGTTTACACAAGAGGTAGCTATCGACTTAGGTACGGCTAACACTCTGATTATACATAATGATAAAGTAGTGGTAGATGAACCTTCCATCGTTGCTTTTGACAGACAAACAAACAAAATTATCGCTATTGGCCGACAAGCCATGCAAATGGAAGGTAAGACGCACGATAATATCCGAACGGTAAGACCATTGAAAGATGGTGTAATTGCTGATTTCAATGCCGCAGAAGCGATGATCAAAGGTATGATCCGTATGCTGAACGGCGGTAAAGGATGGATGTTCCCATCTTTGAGAATGGTAATTTGTATCCCTTCCGGAATCACTGAGGTAGAGAAACGTGCGGTAAGAGATTCAGCCGAAATCGCGGGAGCTAAAGAAGTTTACCTGATTCATGAGCCAATGGCAGCAGCTGTGGGGATCGGAATCGACGTAGAAGAACCAATGGGTAATATGATCATCGATATAGGTGGTGGTACGACTGAGATCGCTGTAATCGCTTTATCGGGTATCGTATGTGACCAGTCTATCCGCGTAGCGGGAGATAACTTTGACTCAGACATCGTAAATTATATCCGTCGCCAGCACAACATCATGATTGGTGACCGTACTGCGGAGAAAATCAAGATCGAAGTTGGAGCAGCATTACCTGAGTTAACGGATCCACCTGCAGACTTTGCCGTACAAGGAAGAGATCTGATGACCGGTGTTCCAAAACAAATCACCGTTTCTTATACTGAAATTGCACACTGCTTAGATAAATCCATTTCAAAAATCGAAGAGGCCATCCTTAAAGCGTTAGAGATTACGCCACCGGAACTTTCTGCGGATATTTACCAGACTGGTATCTATTTAACAGGTGGTGGTGCATTACTTCGCGGTTTGGATAAACGTGTAGCTGCAAAAACAAAACTTCCTGTACATGTTGCCGAAGATCCGCTTCGTGCAGTAGTACGTGGAACGGGAATCGCTTTAAAGAACATTGGCGGTTATAAATTCTTAATGCAATAAGCGTCCTGAGTTTGGGTTTTAAATGTTAAGTTCCGACCTTCGGCTTTAAGTAAAACTTAGAATAACATTTAAAACCTGAATCAGAAAACAAATCGAAAAGTATGCGTAACCTTTGGATTTTCATAAACAGATATAACGCATTTTTCTTTTTTATCATTTTCTTTATCATCGGGCTTTACCTGACGGTAAGTAACAACTCCTACCAGCGCAGTGTAGCCGTAAATTCTACCAATGAGGTAGTTGGAAACGCTTACACCAACCTGAATGTATTGAAGAAGTACATGAACCTCGGCGATGTAAATGATAGTCTTGCCTCAGAAAATGCGAAGCTGAAGACAGAAGTGCTCGCACTTAAAAAGATCGACAGCGCCAAAAATGTGGTGGTCAAAGACAGCCTCAACAATTCACAATACACTTACCTTGCAGCCAGGGTAATCAAGAATTCCATTACCTTAAGGAACAACATCATCACCATCAACAGAGGAAAAGCTGATGGCCTTGCCAGTGGAATGGCCGTGATCTCTCCGGGAAAAGGGGTAGTTGGTTATATCCGGGATGTTTCAGATCACCTGGCCACGATCTCTTCTTTATTGCATAAGGATACGAAGGTGAGTGTGACCCTGAAGAAAAACAATGCCCTGGGTACTTTGGTATGGGGAACAAAAAATGCTGATTTCAGAAAGGCTTATATCAAGGACGTCCCCAATCATTTTAAGATCGCCTTAAAAGACACAGTCGTTACTTCGGGATTCTCATCTTTCCCTCCGGGCATTCCCGTAGGACGCGTGAGCAATACCGGCATCGCAACAGGAGATAATTTCCTGACGATAGAAATCGAACTTTTCAATGATTTTAGTACCTTACAGTACGTATATGTCATTAAAGACAAATTAGCAGAGGAACAAAAAAGCTTAGAATCAAAATTGCCAAATGAACAGTAAAATAATATTGGTAAACATCTTCAGATGGTTCTTACTACTTTTTATTCAAATCATACTCCTTAGAAACCTGAGCTTTTACAGCCTGGCCACTCCTTTTGTGTATGTTCTTTTCCTTCTCTTACTTCCTTTTAAAATCCCGAACCTGCTGTTGTACCTGATTGCCTTTGTAACCGGGTTGACACTGGATGCTTTCTATGATACGATGGGTGTGCATATTGCCGCCTGCGTGACATTAACATTCGTCAGGATTTCATTTATTGCCGTAACGGTAAACAAAGATAATTTTGATGAGCCGGAGCCTACATTGGGAAACATGGGCTTCAAATGGTTTAGTATTTATGCTGCGCTTTGTATTTCTGCGCACCATCTTGTCCTTTTCTTTCTGGAGACATTCCGGTTAACAGAGTTCTCTTATACTTTACTGAGGTGCCTTTTCAGCACGCTATTTACTTTGTTTTTAATCATCTTAATAGAATTCGTATTCTATAACAGGAAAGCACGCTAATGGACAATCTGTTTAACCGAAAATATATCATACAGGGTTTATTTATCGCGATCGCCTTAATTCTATTGGGCACCCTGTTTTATATCCAGGTAGCGAGCGACAAATACTTCCTCTCCGCAGAAAGTAATGTCTTGCGCAAGCTTTATACCTTCCCGGCCAGAGGGGTAATCCTGGACAGGAATGAAAAAGTGCTGGTTCAGAACGAGCCGGTATATGACTTAATGGTCATTCCAAATCAGGTTAAAGAATTTGATACCCTTGCCCTTTGTCACATCGTTGGCATCGATATGAAACGCTTTAAGAAAAGTCTGAATAAAGCAACTGTTCAGTCCAGATATCAGCCTAACATCTTTGAGAAACAATTATCGATACAGGTCTATGCGGCCCTGTCTGAACAACTTTCCCGTTTCCCGGGTTTCTTTGTACAAAGCAGGACCGTAAGGTATTATCCCGACAGTGCAGCCGGTCATTTCTTTGGTTATGTAAAAGAGGTATCCCCTAAAGATATTGAAGAAAGCGATGGCTATTACCGTCCCGGAGATTATATCGGCAAAGCCGGGGTGGAAAAACAATATAATGATGTCCTCAGAGGAGAAAAAGGCATCATCAACATGTTATATGATGTGCACAATGTACCGAAAGGAAGTTATGCGGAAGGTAAATTTGATACCCTTGCCAAATCAGGTGAGAAAGTAGTTTCTTCTCTGGATTTCCGGATTCAGAAACTTGGCGAGGAGCTCATGAAAAACAAAGTCGGCAGTATCGTGGCAATTGAGCCTTCTACAGGTGAGATCCTGGCCTTTGTGAGCAGTCCTGGTTACGACCCGAACTTAATGGTGGGACGGCAACAGGGAAACAATTACATGGATTTAATCAACCAGGAAAAAAATCCGAACCGGGTGTTTACGGTACGCCCAATACAAGGTTATTACTCGCCGGGTTCTGCATTTAAGCCACTGGATGCCCTGCTTGGTTTACAAGATGGCGTAATCGATCCGAATACCACCTTCAACTGTCCTGGATATTATATGGCAGGAAATCACAGGGTGAAATGTGAGCACGTGGATGGAAATATTGCCTTACGTAAAGGTCTGGCAAGATCCTGTAACACCTATGCATTGTACGTATTTCAAAAACTGATCACCCAAAAAAAATATGCCAATCAGAGAATAGCTTATGATGCATGGCAGCAAAAGGTGAAGAAGTTTGGTCTTGGAGAGAAACTTGGTGTGGATCTCCCTTCCGAACGGACAGGGAGATTATATGCCTCGGACTATTACAATAAAAAATACGGCAAATCCTGGCGCTATACCACGGTCATATCTTTGGGAATCGGACAAGGAGAAATGGATGCTACCCCATTACAAATGGCCAACATTATGGCCATCATTGCGAACCGTGGATACTATGTTAAACCCCACCTGATCAAAGCTATTGGAGAAAACAAGGTCATCAAAAAGGAATATGCCCGGAAAAACTATGTTGATGTAGATGCCAGGCACTTTGAGCCGGTAATCGATGGGATGCAGGATGCCGTAAGTGCGCCATGGGGTACAGCCAGACAATCCATGATCGATAATATCATCATGTGTGGCAAAACAGGAACGGTACAAAATCCACGTGGAAAGAACCACTCCGTATTTATCGGTTTTGCACCGAGGGACAATCCAAAAATTGCCATTGCAGTAGTAGTAGAGAATGCAGGTTATGGTAGTTCATATGCTGCACCAATAGCAAGTTACATCACAGAAAAATACCTGAAAGACAGCATTGCTGTTAACAAAAGGGCAAGTGTGGAATGGATGAAAAAACAGGTAATTTTACCATTGCCTCCAAAACCTAAGGTAAAACTGAAACCACTGTTGACAGATTCTGCTAAAAAAGATTCTATCTTAAAAAGTACACAGAAGCCTAAAACATTGGGTACGCCTCCTGTTCCTGCTAAACCAATTCAAACTGTTAAACCGATTCAAACAGCTAAACCAATTCAAACAACAAAATGAGTACTCAACAGGGAAATCGGTTCTTCTTTAATGTAGACTGGATTACGATCCTGCTCTATGTTGCTTTATGTTCGATTGGTGTAGTGAATATCTATGCTTCGATCTTTAACGGATCAACAGGCAGTGAATTCAATTTCTCCACCAGCTACGGCAAACAACTGATATATGTCATTACAGGACTGATCCTTGGCTTCTCCATTCTGTTACTGGATGCAAAGTTTTTCAGCATCTTCTCTCCCATCGTCTATGGGATAACAATGTTGCTGCTTGTCCTGGTACTCGTTGTGGGAAGAAAAGTAGGCGGAAACCAGGCCTGGATTCCTCTGGGAAGCTTCAGGCTGCAACCCTCAGAGCTTGCAAAATTTGGTACCGCACTACTGCTGGCCCGTTATATAGGTACCTTCAGCCCTAAATTAAGGGATGTAAGGTCTATATTTTTTGCGGCAGTAATTATTGTAATTCCATTGTTTCTGATCATGTTGCAGCCGGATATGGGTTCCGGACTGGTCTTTTTATCTTTCATGTTTCCTTTGTACAGAGAAGGCTTATCTGGATATTTCCTGTTGATTTTCCTGGGAATGATCGTGCTTTTCATCGCCGACTTCCTGGTTCCCATAGAGATCTTGTTACCGATAGTTCTGGCTATAGGAGGCTTGTTTATTTACCAGAACAGACGGAAGCAAAAGATCATGTTCTCAAGTATTATTGTTACGGTAGTGGCAATACTTTACTTGTTTACAGTGAAGTTGGCCTACAATAAGCTTTTAGAGCCACATCAGAAGACAAGGATTGAAATCATGCTTGGCCTCAAGACAGACCCTAAAGGGGCAGGATATAACGTGATACAATCCAAAATCGCCATTGGTTCCGGACAGTTAACCGGACGTGGTTTTTTAGAGGGCACACAAACGAAATACGGTTATGTGCCAGAGCAAAGTACCGACTTTATCTTCTCCACCATCGGAGAGGAATGGGGATTTGCAGGTTGTTTCACGGTAATCGCCTTATATATTTTCATGCTGCTCAGGGTCATCAACCTTGCCGAACGGCAGCGTTCTACCTTCTCCAGAGTTTACGGATATTGTGTGGCCAGTATTATCTTTTTCCACGTGTTCATCAACATAGGAATGACGATAGGCATCATCCCCGTGATCGGGATTCCTTTGCCTTTCATCAGCTATGGAGGTTCTTCGCTCTGGAGTTTTACGGTATTGCTGTTTATCTTCCTTAAACTGGATTCGAATAGAATGGGCTTTATTTAAGCAGAATAACGATCTAAGCCTATTTAATTATTCGCGGGAAAACGCTGATTTAACAATTCATAGAATTTATCAACCGTTCCCTGTCTGGATGCCCAGTTATTCTTTATGGCATAATTGTTCTGCAAAAATGAATCTGCTGTTTTAAAATCAGGCATCTTGTTCAACAGGTCGATTACTTCGGCATAAGCCAGGTTATATCCGTTAAACAGGTCTTTTATATATAGCATCTTATCGTTCAGGTTGATGCCTTGTTTAAGGTCTGTGATGTTGTTTCTGCTGTTATCGGTGTTGACATTACTATTTCCGTTCTGACGGGCTAAGAGTTCGTTTAAAGTAGGCCTGGCAGTCTCTTCTGTTTTTGGAGCTTCCGATTTAGGAGCTTCAACTGCAGGTACTTCTACTTTAGGCACTTCGGCTATAATCGTTTCGACTTTAGGTTCTTCTGCTTTATAAGCAACAATGGGAGCTTCTTCCACAATCACTTCTTCTTTAAAAGCATGAACTTCTTTTCTTTCAAAATCATTCAAAACCAGCTGAGTACTTGCGGCAGGAACAATATCCTCCTCTTTTGCAACAAGGAAGGGTTCCGGCCCAAGCTCATCATCTGTTTCCGTTTCTACTTTTACCTGAGCTTCCTGGTCTCTGATTCGTTGCTTTTGTGCGATGACTTCCTCTTCTTCCTTACTCAGAGGCCTGTCAAAAATTTCATCTACAGATTTTTCCTCAAACTCGAATTGATCGGTAGCACCAATATCTTTTAGTATGAACTCAAATGTAGAGGGTTCCTTATCTAGTTTAAACAGATCTCTTTCAATCGGTTCCCGCTCTATCGGTTGCCGTTCTATCGGTGATTCAACAAACGCTTCTTTAATCTGCTGTTGTTCTATTTCTTCGGCAACTTCAACCGGTACCTTTTCCTCAGCAACAATTTCGTTGCTGTTCAATTCTTCAACTATTTCTTCCTCAATCTCTTCGGCCTGATGAGACCATTCTTCAGGATGGACCGGTAATTCTGCTACCTTTTCTTCCACAGTTTCAGGAGCTGCGGAGGTATGCTCCGGGATTTCCTTAACCACTTTGGTACTGTTTAATTTTCTTACAATCTGAACATGATCTGATAAAAAGTTGGCGTTAGCCATAAAGAGTTCGAGCTCTAACTCATTGAGTTGCTTTGGGTTTTGCGCCAAATACTCGTACTGGTCTTGAAGTTCATTTAAGATCAGGCCTATCTTTTTAAAAATATCTTCTTGGTTCATCATAATTTAATAACGACAGAATGAATGTTTTATGTTGGTAACTTGGTACTCAAAAATACTACAAAATTTCGATATTAGTCGGCTATAAAGATCAAACCATAGATGTTATTCAGCGAACAAAATTACAGAAGAGGAGAGTTTTGCGGCAGTATAGAGGTAATTTGCGGCTCTATGTTTTCAGGTAAAACGGAAGAATTGTTAAGAAGGTTAAAGCGTGCTCAAATCGCCAAACTGAATGTAGAGATCTTCAAACCTGCAACGGATACCAGGTATGATGAGACCGCAATTGTATCTCATGATAGAAATTCTATTCAGTCTACTCCGGTAGAAAACTCATCGGCGATCTTATTCCTGGATACGAATGTGCAGGTGGTTGGAATCGACGAGGCACAGTTTTTTGATGAGAACCTTCCTGAGGTTTGCAATATGCTGGCACAAAAAGGGATTCGCGTAATTGTTGCCGGTCTGGACATGGATTTTAGCGGTAAACCTTTCGGTCCAATGCCGGCATTAATGGCAATAGCAGAACTGGTCACTAAAGTAAATGCAGTATGTGTTCGTTGTGGAAGCCCCGCTGTTTATTCTTACAGAACGGTTGCCAATGAGTCAAAGATTCTTTTAGGAGAGAAAGACAGTTATGAACCAAGGTGCAGACCTTGCTTCCATGCCAGGGATTAATATTCCATATCAGTTATAGCTTCAATCAGGGCAAGGGATGATCTCGGATATAGCGATGGTATTCAAACGCATCGTTATATCCGAGAGATGAACTCCATCCAGGTTACCCTTCATCTTTAGGTTCCCAAAGCTCAATAGCGTTTCCTTCCGGATCTAAGATGTGAACGAATTTTCCAAATTCAGAGTCCACGATCTCATCAACAATGGTCACGTTGTCCTTTTTTAGTTCTTCTACCAGTGCAACGATATTATCCACCCGGTAATTGATCATAAATGGCTTGTCTGAAGGATTGAAATATTTGGTATCCTTCGGAAAGGTGCACCAGGCTGTAGATCCCGTTTTCGTAGGGTCATCTGCCTGCCGCCATTCAAACGTTACTCCCCAATCACTGGTCGCCAATCCAAGGTTTTTGGCATACCATTCGTTCATGCCTTTTGGATTGTCGCATTTAAAAAATACGCCACCAAGGCCTGTTACTTTTTTCATATTTAAGTGTGTTTTACGATTAAAAACCTTTCAAGTAATTTCCATCTATTTTTGGACATTACCAAATCTGTTACTCAAATCCACGTATCGTTGGGATGGCAATTTTAAGTTTTATCGCCAGGTTAGGACGGGAGAAAAAAAGAGGTATAAATGAATAGCATTCTGGACTCATAATATCGGACTGACCGCTTGCAACTCCTATTTAAGCCTCTGATTACAAATAACAAACGTATGCGTAACATTTATGATACACGAAAAATAAGCATTAAATAAGCTATAGATTTAATACATGTCATTTGAAGAGATTGTTTCGAAAAACAATTCATCAATTAACTACTCCAAACACCACAAACCACATTTACCGAAACAAACCACCACAAAGCATGATAAAAAAATATGCAAAGAAAATATTCTTTTTTGCTTTTACACTTAGCGCATTCGTCCAAAGCGCAGATGCTCAGAATTCCAGTTTGATAAAGTTTACTCCGGCGGCACCTTCTGCTACAGGAGTAAGCAAATTCGGAGACATTCCAGTTAATCTTCATACAGGAATTGCTTCTGTCAATATCCCATTGCTCAACTTAAGCATATCAGGTTTTAATTTACCAATCGATATCAGCTATCATGGAGGAGGTATAAAAACAGAAGATGTAGCTTCCAATGTGGGATTAGGCTGGGCACTGAATGCTGGTGGACAGCTCAATAAAATCGTCGTTAAATATCCTGATGAAGGATTTTTCGCTAGTGTTGCAGACACCGTAACCATTATTAAGGATGGTTTTGATAATATACTGAGAAAGAATCCTGCAAACGGTACCAATTGGAAATATGACAACGATGAACCTGATTTATTCAGGGTAACAGCACCTGGCCTAAATTGCAAGTTTAGTAAACTTATCGTTCACTCTCCGAAGGAAAAAATACAAGTACAACGCCTACCCGACGCTTCCTTCATTCTGACTAATACCGAAGGCATAAAGTATTCCTATGGAGGTAAGATCAGTACATTAAAAAACAACAAAGCCATCGAAGACAGTACAACTTACTATCTGACGCAAATCGAATTGATTAACGGGCAAAAGGTCAATTTTGAGTACGATGCTGTCGATATCAGTTTAATCAAATCTTCTGGCAAGGAAATTCACTACCTTTCTAAAACCAATGGCATACAAGATCTGATTGATGATGGGTTATCAAGTACATGGAACCATGAAAACAAGACCCGTGTCTACCGCATTTCAAACATTATTTTTCCTGGCGGGAAGCTACAGTTTCTTTATGAAAGTGCAAGAAAAGACCTTCCTGGAGCCAGTACATTAACAGGAATCAGACAATTTGAATCCAGTGGTATCACCTTCTTACGAAAGGTTAAAGACATTCATTTTCACCAATCTTATTTCGAATCCGGTAGTTTTGAAGTAAGAGCAAATCCGGATGTGGATGCTAAATATAAATCGCTGTTCTATCGGCTAAGACTAGATTCCTTATCTATAAATGGCCTTAGCCATCCTGACACCTATTCTTTCAATTACAATAATATAGAAATGCCCGAGCAGGGCTCACTTTCACAAGATCACTGGGGTTATTATAATGGCAGTCCAAATCAGAGCCTTGTACCTCCATATACACGCTTAAGGGATGCCGGAACCTTTCTTGAGCACACCATCGGCTCCTCCTTTAGCGACCGGCAATGCAGCGATTCGCTATCCCAAGCAGGAATATTAAAGAAGATTGTTTATCCCAACGGGGGATCTACTTCTTTTGAATATGAGTTGAATACAACAGAAACCCCATTCCCAGGTTATGAATCCTATCCTGACCCCTTAACCAGAAAGACTTCGTTTGGTAGAAAATCTATGCCAATACCGCCCAGCCTGGGTACACCTGAACAGGGCTTGTTTTGCGGCACTAATTTCGTGATTAACTCTCCCGCTTCTGTAAATGGGGTAAAGGGACAAGATATCGTCTTTAACTTCACAAGGGGAGCAGCCAATCAGAATACTTTTATACAGGTTATTTTAAGACCCCTGGCTGCAGGCAATGCTTCAATTAGAACACTTTCATTGGATACAATTATAAATATTCCCGCTGGAACAATAAATCCTTTAGCTTTTTTTAACCGTTTTATGCCCAATGGCGTATACAGGATAGAGGCTGCAAAAGTATCCATGCCAGATTACAATGGTACTTCAACGGATGTGATCGCGCCAGTTGACCTGAGTTTTAGTGTTGGAGGTGTCCTCGGCAGACACTATGCCTCAATTATACCCAACCAATATCCTGCCGGAGGACTAAGAATCAAAAATATGTCAACTTTTGATGGAATTGACCCTACTAAAGACATCATTCAATCTTATAAATATAATAAATTTAGCAATCCGTCGGTATCTAGTGGAAGTTTCGGTGTATTACCGGAATACAAAGAGCAGGACATGAGCTTATATGTACCCACATCTACCTTCGCTGCTGCAGTAGGGACAAAAATTGAATATTATACCTTTCCTGAGGTATTCTGGAATATCCAGGTATTTCAAAATGCGGGAGATACTGTTCCAAGACAACGTGCGAACCTCAATGTACAGTTTGTAACTCGTGAAGTCGAATCCATTCAGTTTTCAACAGCTCTTAAATATACCTCGGGTGACTTTAAGGTGGTTATGGCCAACAGTAATAAAACAGCAATAAAACCTCTTGAATCTTATGTTGGTTATTCCAACGTCACCATAGAATATGGTGAAAATGCCTCTGGAGGCAAAAAAGAACTGGCTTATTCCAATACCGGTAAGGATTGGCAAAGGGGACTGCTGACTAAAGAAAAGATATACAAAAAGAACAGTAGTTTTATTCCTTCAACTGAAAAGACGAGTAATTACGTTATTGACAATGACTGGTATTATTTGCAAAATGATTCTCTTAAGGAATATTCTTCGACGGATACCACACAATCAACATTGACAAGATCGTTCTATAATTATGCAATCCCCTTTCTAAATATTCCAAGTAAAACAGTATCGGTCAATTCGACAGGAGATAGTACCATCACTGAAACAAAGGTTGTTGCCGCTTTTTCGAATATTACTCAAAGCGATGACCTAAGTCTGGGGATTAAACGGCTGTATGATAAAAACATGATTACAGCTCCAATAGAGCAAATGAGCTATCGCAAAAGTGCGACCGGCAGAGGAAATCTTATTTCAACTTTTACTGAATATTTTAACAACATTCCCTATCCCCGCACAGTCTACTCTTCAGAAGTGGTCAGTGCCGGCACAGCTTTCTCCTCAGCTGTGGTAAGCAATGGCGCCATCTCTAAAAGTAGTTTATATAAACCGCTGTTAGACTTTTCAAAATATGACGATGCAGGGAATTTATTAGAACAACAAAAACAAAATGGGGTCCCGAACTCCTTTATATGGGGCTACAACAAACAACATCTGGTTGCTGAAGTGACCAATGCAAAAAGCGGACAAATATATTATAATAGCTTTGAAGAAGGAGATGGAAGCTACGATGCAAATGCGAAAGCCGGCAACCTAAGCCATACCGGCAACTACACGGTGGCATTCACACCTAGCCCAAGTATTCCACTCAAAATTACTTATTGGGTCTGGAACAACGATTCCTGGACTTTTCAAAGCAGTGCCTATACGCCTGGAATGATATTATCCGGGACAAAGATTGATGAGATCCGCATCTATCCGGAAAATTCGCAGATGGCAACCTATACCTATAAACCGGGAACAGGCCTGCTTTCTAAATGTGATGCTAAGAACCAATACCAGTATTACGAATACAACGCAGAAGGGAAGACAATTGCCATCAAAAATAACAACAAAGAGCTGGTGCAAACTATACAATATCAACCAAAGGTTGTTGCCATCCATTAATCTATAGACCACTGAACATGCTTCGAAAACAATTAACAGCTCTTATCATTCTGATTGTATTGAGCAGTACTGTCACTGCCAACTTATTTGGAAAGAATATTGATGGATTACCATTTGCAATAAAAGCACCTAAGATCGTAAACGGCAATACCATTAATTTTTCCGTAACCTATGATATGAATTATCCATCCTCTTCTATGCTTACCATAACAAAATGTACAGCATATGGCTCAACATCAGATGGACAATCCTGGGCCTTAGGGGGGAATATCAATGTACAAGTAAACGGACAAAACTCGTTTAGTATTCCGTTTAATCTGGCGACAACCAGTGCATACATTACAATTAGTCTCTTAATTACAGACTCGGGACCTGGTGGACAGGGCCCTATACAGACCTATAAAATCCTGAAACAGGTGTTAGCGGTTAACAATACGAATTTCTCCCCGGGAAGCCTTCAGGTTCCCGCTGTAAAATATCACTTGCTAAACAGTTATACCGATACGATTAAAATGAGTCTGCCAACGGGGGGGATTTCAAAACGATACAGATATAAATGGCAAACAGACCGCCTTGAAGGTTGGGAAGATCTACCAGGTGAAACGGCCTCATTCTTAACACCACAACTTACTGAATGCACAAAAAAATATCGGAGAATAGCCATTTCGGACACGGCTTTTGTGGCGGATACCAGCTTGGTCGCAATAGGTGTCCCGGTTACAATTTATGGGGTAAACAGTCCGAAAATACAGGCCAATAATGAGACCATAAATTATGGTACTTCTGCTAATATATTAGGGGGAAATGTTACAACAGCATATTGTTATCCGGCCTCTTTACCACCAGTTACAGTTAGCTATCAATGGCAAAAAAACATAGATGGGGTATTTGTTGATGTTGCAGGAGCGGCGTCAAAAGATCTGATTGGAACCGGCAACTTAACTAATGACGCAGTCTACAGAAGAAAGTTTGACTGCATGGGACTGATCGGATATTCAAACGAAGTTTACATCGGCCTGCTACCTGAAAGCTTACAAGGTTTAATTGAATTGGTACCTGGAGAAAGAACCCATAGCCGTTCAATCATTATCAAGGTGCCCGGAGTCAAAAACATGGGGCAGCTCTACGGTTTAAACACCAAAGATTACATTCAAACGACTGAATACTTCGATGGCTTAGGTCGTCTGATTCAAACCGTTCAAAAGCAAGGAAGCCCGACATTCGCTGATATCATTCAGCCTTTGACTTATGATGCTTTTGGTCGCGAGAATAAAAAATACTTACCTTATACCTCGCCGGGTAACGGCGGATTTTATCGTCCTGATGCTTTACAAAATGGTGCCGGGCAATCCGCTTTCTACAATATGCCACCTGTAGGAGTTGTAAGCACTGCTTATCCTTATTCACAATCCATATACGAATCCTCTCCTGCCAGTGTAATAGAACAACAGGGATCTCCCGGAGCGATCTGGCAACCCTCAAGTGGCCACACGTCAAGAGCAGAACACGGGACAAACACATTCAATGAGGTAAAGCAATGGACCATAAATACAAATGGTGCAAATTCGAGCTTCTATCAACCTGGTAAACTGTTTAAGAGTATTATAAAGGATGAGAACTGGATATCTGGTGATTTAAAGGCCGGAACAGTGGAAGAATTCAAAGATTTCAATGGCCGTATTGTCTTGAAACGAATTTGGGAAACAGACACCAAAAGCCTATCAACGTATTATATATATGATGATCTCGGGAACCAGTGCTACGTTATACCCCCGGCAGTTAACGAAAACGGGCAAAACATCAGTAGCTTTACTGAAACAGATACGCTATTCGATCAATATATTTACGGTTATCATTACGATAAAAAGAATCGATTGATAGAAAAAAAAATTCCAGGTAAAGGATGGGAATATCTGATTTATAATTTATTAGATCAGGTCGTACTTAAACAAGATGCTAACCTAAAAACTAAGAATGAATGGGTATTTTCAAAGTATGATTGTTTTGGCCGTATTGTGACTACGGGCATATTTAGTGATTCGCGTAGCCCAGATGCCTTACAAAGCCTTGTAAACAGCCAAAGTGTGCTTTGGGAACAACGGATATCAACAGGCGAAGGCTACGATAACGCTTCATTTCCACAAACCATTTCAAGCTATCATAGTATCAATTACTATGATGACTATAATTTTCCTGCAAATAACTTTGGCCAACCTAATGGGACAACACAAGTATTAGCTTCGCAAACCAAGGGTTTACCTACGGCAAGCAAAATTAATGTACTAGGCACAACCACGATGCTGCTCAGGGTAAATTATTATGACAATGAAAGTCGGTTAGTACAAAGCAAAAGCCAAAACCATCTGGCCGGAACAGATGTGATTGACAATACCTATAACTTCGCCGATGAACTCCTTACAAGTAACAGAGCCCATACGGTAAATAGCAAAACAACCACCATTGCCAATCGCTATGAATACGATCATACCGGCCGAAAACTATTGACAACAGAAAATATTAACAGTCAAGGAGAAATTATATTAAGCAAACTAGATTATAACGAAATCGGGCAATTAAAGCAAAAGCAAATGCATGCCTCCAATGCTGGTCAGAGTGCTGCTACAGATCTCATCCTTGATCAGGCAGACATTGTTCAATCTGGACAAAATAAGACGAGTACCGCCAGTAAGAGCATTACACTTCGCCCAGGTTTTGAAGCCAAATCGGGCTCCTTTTTTTTAGCAACGATCGCTGATGCTGAATTTCTTCAAAAGATTGACTACGCCTACAATGAACGTGGTTGGCTAAAAAACAGTCACTCAGATCTCTTTAGTATGCAACTCAATTATAATGATGGCACAACACCTCAATATAACGGCAACATAAGTAATCAATTATGGGGTACGGGGGGCACAACTTTGCCCAATACTTTTACCTATGGATATGATAAGCTAAATAGGCTCAATAACGCTACATCTGGAAATTTTGGGGAAGTAATTAGCTATGACCTGATGGGTAATATAAATAGTCTTACACGTGATGGAAAAGCCGGAAATTACAGCTATACCGGCAATCGGTTAAATAACATTAGTGGACTTTTAGCAACGGGCGTATATGCATATGATGAAAATGGGAATACCATTACGGACGGCCGTAATGCAGCAACAATAAGCTATAATTATCTAAACCTACCACAGACCGTAACAAAAGGAACACTAAACGTAACCTATACTTACGATGCAAAGGGCAACAAGTTAAGAAAGCAGAGCAATACAGGGGAAATAACAGATTACATCAATGGTATTCAGTACAAAAATGGGGAAACGATTGATTTTATCATAACTGAAGAGGGGCTTTCAAGAAATAATTCCGGCACTTATAGTTATGAATATACCCTTGAAGATCATTTAGGAAACAATCGTGCAACTTTTTACAAAAATCCGGTAAGTGGAAGTTTGGAAGTACTACAACGCGATGATTATTATGCATTCGGTCTACGCAAACCAGTTCTTGCTGCATCAAATGAGAATAAATATCTTTACAACCAGAAAGAAATACAGGGAGAGCTCGGGCAATATGATTATGGAGCAAGGTTTTATGATCCGGTAGTTGCGAGGTGGAATGTGGTAGACCCACTTGCTGAACTAATGAGAAGACACTCACCTTACAACTACGCTTTTAATAATCCGATAAGATTTGTTGATCCAGATGGGATGATGCCTTTGCCTTATCCTCCAATTATGGGTGGGCCTGGGATTTTCTTTGGTCTGAAGACAATTGCAAAAGGTTGGTTAGCCTATGTCAAATGGGGAGTTAACAATAATATCCGGTTAGTGAATTCTGTTTTAGATCCTATTTCCAACGCCAATAATGCCGGCATGTCTAAAGGCAAAGTTAAAGCGGAATATACTAAAGCTGCCAATGAAGGAGTAAGGAATTTAGTGGCTGATGCTATGCTAGGTTGGGGTGCTGGAAAATTAATCGGGAGTGTCGGAAAAGGGTTGGGGAGAGGTGTTGCGCTTGAAGTAGGACAAGTAACCACTTTAACAAAAGGTGAGAGATTAACTATGTTTAAAGACGACATCTTACAGGCTCCAGCGCCAAATAGTCCAAAAGAGGCACTAAATCTTATAAATTCAACTCTAGATAATATTGAGATCAGATATAGTACCGCTAATGACAGAATGTATGGAATTCTTGATGACAAATATGTAACGTATCATTCCGACGGCAGCGTAACCGCATTAACCAAAGGACAGCGTATTGAAATCAAGCCAGGTGGTGACTTCAGTATTATAAATAGAAAAGATGGAAAAACCTTCTTAAATAAAACTAATAATTCCACAGGACAATGATATTCAATTCACAAGAAGCTTTTAATAAATTAATCACTGAGCTCAATCAGAGAGCTATTAAATATTTAATTCATGAATTTAATTCCGGAGCAATAATGATTGATATATGGCATAAAGATTTGTTTTACGTTGTTCAGATTGAGAAAGATTTTGCAGGACTGTCTTTAATTGATGAAATTGGTAGTGGATTCGATACAATGCCGGATGCTAAATTTTTTACGGTTGATGACTTTTTATTTGGACTAAGAAACGTAATATTCTAATTGAGCGTAAGTCATGTGAAAAATTTCGTTATGAATGATGAAAAATAAAAAATGTAACGATCAGCTTATTTTATCTATTTACTTTATTTAGCGTGGGATGTTCCAAGGAGCAAAAGAGCGATTTAGTGATTAAAATAATACGCATGGATGCTTTAAAGAAAGCATCTTTAGACAATCCCCATTACACAGACGTGAGTATATTTAAAACATACGCTAACGAGAAAATATGCACAGGAAAAACAATTAATGCCAATCTTTACATCTGTAAAGACCTAAAAAAAGGCGATACACTCTATGTCTTTGAAATTTGCGATAAAGTGGCTTGGTTCGCAAAAGAAGACTTGCATGAAAATTTTGCCATATTGAAAGAAGACATAAAAACCAATACTCCAGATTCAGTTAGCATTTTGGTGCCAAAGTCCATGGTTATACCAACTAACGCTAAATACGTGTTTTCTAATTTAACCCGACTGGAAGACTAATTTTGAGCTTCTGAAAAAAACATTTTAGACCTTAAAAAAGAACAAGAGCAATCAGAACGAATAGACATGGTATCCTTTCCAACCTTCACGCCGAAAAGGAAAATAATAAATATAACTATTCATTTTTCTACTAGGCGTAAATTAAAGCTTTGCTCATATCTTCTGCCAACTTATGAATGGTATCCTCAATCTTCCGTGCCTGTGTTGCAGAAGGGTATTTAACCTGACTGGCATACTGACGCATTAAACCGGCATTGATTCCTGCTCTTTGGGCAACTTTTCCAATATTCAGAAAATCAAACTCCTGAAATAAAGCATAGACATCATAGAAATATTCAAAAACTACTGTTTCAGGTTCAACGTTTTCAAATTCGAACAAGAGTAGCTTTAGCTTTTCTTCAAGATCATGCACATTACCAGCTTCATCCACGATTAAAGAATCGTTGTAGGTTACTCTACCTGCCAAATCATGTTCCCCTCGTTCAATGATTAAATCTAATTTTAGCTTATTCATTCTAATTTTTTTAAGAGAAAGTATTAACAGGTGGGCTATTTAAGCCCGGCCTGTTTCAAAATTGAATTAAGGGTACCTCTCGGTATATCTCCCCCGTGCACAGGTATGGTAACTTTACCAGGCTTCGAAGGATGCATCAACTGCAGATGGCTACCTTTTTGGGATTTCTCCTCCCAACCATCCTCTTTTAGCAGCTTAAGCATTTCCTTAAACTTCATCTGCAAAGGTAGCAATTTTGCTACTTTTAAACCAACAATAATATCATAATAGCGTCAACAGATGAGCTATCCAGCCTTAAATTGGCTTATCACTATATAATTCCCCACCTTCGCGCCGGAAAGGAAAAATAATGAATATAGCTATTAATAAAAAAGACATTAAAGAAGTTTATGAGACTTCAATCATTCAGCAAACGGCATTCTGGTCGGAAGTAAAAACCCAGCAAGGCCTCCAATCTAAAGCATTTGACTTCAAAGTGAAAAACGAAGACATCTACCATGATGCTTTAAAAAACAAGTTTACCCAGGCTGATTTTCTGGTATTGCTCCAACCCCTGGACAGTGAATATAGCATTGCTTATGTCCCTTATGGCCCGGAAATAGAACCCAATGAAGAATACCAGGGAAAGTTCCTGGAAGAATTGTCGGAAAACCTCCGCTCCCATCTTCCTTCAAAATGCATCTTAATCAGGTATGACCTGGCCTGGGAATCCCATTGGGCAAAAGAAGAAGATAACTTTGACCCTTCCGGAAACTGGATCGGCCCACCAGAAAAGAAATATCAGGAGTTTCGGTTTAACTTCAACACCGAGAACTGGAACCTTAAAAAAACCAATTCAGATATCCTGCCTTCAAACACCATATTTCTGGATTTGCAGCAGGAAGAAGATACCCTGTTGAGTTCAATGAAGGCAAAAACACGGTATAACATTAATCTATCCTATAGAAAAGGGGTTACCGTGAGTAAGGTAGGCATGGAAAACCTGCACATCTGGTATGCCTTATATCAGGAAACAGCCTTACGGAACCGCATTCACATCAACGATATTGAATATTTCAGAACCGTGCTTTCTGCGCGCGCAGAAGATACTTCCTCACCTGCTGAGGTTGAGCTGTTGCTGGCAGAAACAGAAGGGCAACCTCTGGCTGCCATGTTCCTGGTCATCTCGGGTCAAAGAGGAACCTATCTATATGGTGCTTCTTCATCCAGCAACAGAAATTACATGGCTACTTATGCCCTGCAGTGGGAAGCAATGAAGATTGCCAAAAACAGAGGATGTACAGAGTACGATCTGTTCGGTGTAGCGCCAAACCCTGATCCCTCCCACCCGCTTCATGGGCTGTATAAGTTTAAAACGGGTTTTGGTGGCGAACTGTACCACAGAATGGGCTGCTGGGATTATCCACTGGATATGGAGCAGTACCATCGCTTCATTGCTACCGAGATGCAGAGTCAGGGCTATACCTGTAGACAAACAATTCATTGATCATGCGACCTGATAAATACCATGACCGTATTTTTAAACCATGGCAACGTGGCCCTTTCTCTAAAATAAGCACTTACTTTTTTATCAAAAAAAAAGCCTCTTTTTTGCATTTGCGAAATTACATATTCATTATTCCTGCAATTAACATGGCCCCTGCCACTCTGCCCAACTATCGCCCAGCTTAATATCACATACTGAGTCACATTTTTTGCCAGATTATCTAAATATATCTGTTCATACTTTTCAGGAATATGCTCCCCAACTTCCAGGCTCAACACAGTATCAAATCTCTGATCAAACCGCACAGGCCTGCTTAAATCTAACTGTTCGCAACAGGTACCATCCGCCAGTATTTGTGCGGTGATATCTGAAGTATATGGATTCCCATCATAACCTGTTGCTGTTAAGCCTTTTTCTCTTAATATTTTCACATACCAGCCCGGGCCACAGCCTAAATCAACAATGTGATGCTGCCCATTTTTTTTAAGAAAACGAGCTAAAGCCAGCGCAAGCTTTCTGTCAAAACAATGGCCTTCTAAGGAAGGGTTTAACCAACGTCCCTTTTTATCTATTTCAAACGGCATATTTTATTCAGTTAATTTTCTAATTACAGATGGGGAGTGTAAACACCCGGACTTTTGATATTTTTAAGTAAAGTATTTCACATAAGCCTGCTGAAGTTTCTCCAACCGCTCTTCGGTACGGGCAAACATCTTTTGGACCAAACCGGGCTGTGCATTGTGCACCGTTGTGATATCCGAATAGCCAAAGTCCTTTTGTCTGGAGATAAAAGGATACAAAACCATTTTGTGACTGGTTAATCCCGCCAACACCAAATCTGCCACATCATCTTTTTTAAATTCATAGGCCAACATTTTCGGAAAAACACTTTTGTAGAGCACGATAAACTGGGTAGACTGAAAAGGGTTTATCCAATACCGATTAGCAGTTAACGGCACTGCATAACCAAAATGCCCTACACCTCCGGATAGAATCTCTACACCCTGCTCATGTGCTGCTATCACATTATTCAGCAAATACTCTTTATTGTAGTATTCGGTAAATTCATGATCATCCTCACAAATGATGATCACATCATCATCATTTTGCATGGCGATGTGAATGATTTTTATCATGCTCTGCCATAACCCTATAGCGCCGATTTCATGTTTACAAGCCTCGATTACTTTAACATCAAATGCTGTTTCCTTTACAAATTCTTTTAAAATATGCGCTCTGCGTTCAGAACGCTCTTTTAAATTAATCACATAAGTGGGTATCACTAAATTCTCCAGTTCTTCATTCATGTTATTGAATTAACGGTAATACTCAGCAACCTTTACGATATGTGATAAAACAATATCACTGGTTTCAAAAATTTCGGTTACATAACCTTCTTTATTATTTTTAATCGTTGCATCAGAATAGCCAAACTCTTTCTGGGTAGAAATAAAGGGATAGATTAAAAATTTGTTTTCACTTCGCTCATATATTATTTGATCTGCTGTATACCCCGGAATAGATTCAGCTTCTAAAAGCTTCGTATAAAAGCCTTGAAAAACAATCAAAAACTGTGTAGCATTGAATTTATCTACCCAAAACAAATTATCTTTTATTTGCAAAGCATCCGCAAACCAGCTTACCCCTCCCAATAAAACATCAGCGCCTTTCTTTTGCGCATTTGCGATCTCATTAAAAAGGATTTCTTTGTGATAAGCATCAGTAAATTGATGATCATCCTCACATATTAAAATATAATCGTCTTCTTGTGGCACGAGGTCCCTAATAATATGTACCACAGTTTGCCATAAACCTAAGGCACCATTTTCATGCAGTATGGCTTTAACCAGTTGTACATTAAACTCTGGTCTATGTTTAAACTGACCTAAAATATGAGCTTTGCGGTCGGTACGCTTTGCCAGGTTGATGATGTAGGTATTAATTTTCTGCTGCATCTTAATTTATAGTTTACCGGATCATTTATTTTTCGATCAAAACCTTCTTTAGGGTTTTATTTTTGATCCACTGACCGGTTCCTGCAGTTCCCCGGTTTCAAACCATATTTCGTTTTTGCCGGCATTAAATACTTCCCTGGCAATATTAATTTCAGGCTTGCGAACCCTAAGGTTAACTTTTTCTAATTGCTGTTTTTCACCATCAATCGTTACATTACCTATGATAAGTTCTATTTTTGGCAGGTCTTTGTAGTAAATGATCGGCTTATCGAGCGCACGGTTTTTTGCACCATAATTTATTGCCGCTCCATACTGCTCCAGAAAGATTTCAAATCGTGGGTCCATATCTATTTTTTTCCCCGGAAAAGCCATTGATCCGATCACCCATTTTTTACGGGTATCTAAATTTTCAACCGTCATTGTTATCCAGCTATGTTCATAGACCGTTAAGGGATATTGATCGTTATATTTTAAATTTTGGCCGGGAATGGGCTTGCCTTTTTTGTAGCCGGATTTGTAAAGTGTGATTCGGTACCTGCCTTTATTCCATATCGCTTTATTTCTGATGCTGATATAGGAATTAGAACGGCTTTCTGTAAAGCCCTTCGTTGCGATCAGGTTCGTATCGCCTTCGAACCACCTGGTAAATACCGCCCCTTGTCCAAACACCGTATCTTTAGCATTTTTGATTTTAACAGGGATACCATTAGTATGGGTTGCAAGCCCGGTATGAAATTTTTTTCCATTAAAAGCCGCGTTTAATGCGGAAATGCAATAATGGTAATCATCTGGTATTTGTGTCTTAATTTCGACATCAATACTTATTCTTTTGATATCTTTCGTAGCGTTGCTATCAAGCGCATATCCAACATTTAATGGAAAGAAGGGGCTAAGGGCGACACTGTCCGGTTGCTTTTTTTGTGCAAAAAGACACGGAGCGCTGAACCCCAGTAAGCCGATA
Source organism: Pedobacter steynii (assembly GCF_900103665.1). Lineage (GTDB taxonomy): Bacteria > Bacteroidota > Bacteroidia > Sphingobacteriales > Sphingobacteriaceae > Pedobacter > Pedobacter steynii. Next base: position 92,524 of record NZ_FNGY01000017.1, on the reverse strand, counting down.
GTAAGGTAAATTTTAATATTAAATCTCATCATAAAACCAGGAATAAAGATTGATTATTATAAACTGCCGTTTAATTCATAGCATTACTTTTATGATACCTGTGATAAGCTGCCCTTATTCTGCTAAATTTGCGGTCACAATCACTAAACATTCGTCCAACAGTACCCTTATTATTATCAAACAAGGCGGTGATATCTGAATAACCAAAATCCCGTTGGGTAGAAATGAAAGGATGAAGAGCGATCTTATTAGCCGTCAAATTAGCCAGCATTGCATCTGCCAGTACAGTATCGTCATATGGAGCGTCTAAAATTTTTTGGAAAAAAGAGCCGTAAATCACGATAAACTGGGTACAGGTTGGCCTATCCGTCCAAAATCTGTTCTGCCCTACCAATACGCAATTTTCAAACGCCGCGATTCCACCGTTCAAATAATCAGTACCCTGACTATAGGCTTCTAAAACATTTTTCAGGAAATAGTCGCGGGTGTATTGCGGGGTAAACTCGTGATCGTCTTCGCAGATCACGATAACGTCATCGTCATTCTCAATTGCGATTTTTATTATTTTTCTGATGCTTTTCCAAAGCCCAACCGCACCAATTTCATGAACACAGGCTTCTACAATTGTTGTCATGAACTCTTTTCGGTCTTTAAACTGTTGTTTAATATGGGCTAACCGCTCCGGTCGTTCTGATAAATTGATAATATAAGTGGGTATCACAATTTGCTCTTGTAAAGTAGATAAATCTGCTATGGCCTGATGTTCTCTATAAAACACAGCGATGTCATTTAAGGTATGCAATAGCTGATTGGCATTAAAAAACACCTTTGCCACAGCGCTATCCACGATATGATCCATCAATGCAACTGGTACATCTTCTTGTACAGAAACAAAGGGATGTATCATAAGCTTATTTTGCGAAACGGAAGAAAGTACCGTATGGACATCCTGATCCCCATTTAACATGACCTCTAATATTTTCTGATAGCTTCTTTGATATATGACCAGAAAATGCACACCGGAAAAACTATCTATCCAATATAAGTTATCAGTAACCTGAAATGCCGAATTAAACCATCTCAGGCCACCTGTTAAAAAATCTGCTAGGCTGAGCTCCCCCTCCCTAATGTGATCAATGAATGCTTCAAATGAATATTCTTTTGTAAAATAATGGCTGGTATTGCAAACCACCATAAATTTCTGATCAGCATTTTTTGCACAGTTAACCGCATTTTTCAGACTCTGCAACAACCGCAACTCCTGGTTTATCTGCTCTTCTCCATCAACAGCCTGCAACAAAAATTCATTTAGATTACTAAAACGTTCGCTGATACCAAGATAATCTTCATCGGTTTCGGTACAGTTACAAACATATACGGGAACTTTCGTATGATTTGGGATTTTAAAACCAGGCTGTAAAAACATTCGTAGGGGATAGGTGTATCTACTAAACTAAAGAGGCTGTCTTATGCGATAAAAACAGCCTCTTTTTGCATTATTGTAACCGTCTTTTACTACTCAGACACACAGAGACCAAAATCCGTGTTGCTACACTTACAACCCGTGCCGCAGCCTACAGCACCTCCACATTTCCCGCCACAATCTCCGCTACCAGCTTGCTGGCCACCCATTACAGCCTTTAATTGTGCTCTTGTTAAAACATCGGCCTTAAGGCCAGTCATCTTCAACTTTAATTTTTTCATTTTGTTTAATTTTAGGAAGGTTTGATAATAAAAAACATTTAATAAATTTAATTTGACCGGTAATCGAATCTAGTTCAATACTCAGCGGAAAACTACAACTCATCTATCTGATACTTAAACTATTTTAACGAAAACAGGAAAACAAAAAATGCCATTACCTTTAGCCTTTTAATTTAGCCCGGTATTCTGATGGTTTCATTTCTTTTATCTCCTTAAAAAACTTATTAAAATTGGTCAGGTTATTATAGCCGCTGGAGAAACAGACATCTGCAATAGAAAGGTCAACGTTCTGCAATAGCTTACAGGCATGCCCTATTCTGATTTCATTGATAAACTGCGTTAAAGATTTCTGTGAACGGCCTTTAAAAAACCGGCAAAAGGAGTTAGTCGTCATATTGCAGAGATCGGCCACTTCCTTCAAATGAATATTACGCTGAAAATTCTGCATGATAAACCGGTATACTTTATTGATCCTGTCGTTGTCCTTCTCATCATATTGATTTTTAAAGGCAACACTGGCTAAGTATTCGTAATCATTAGATTGCGACAGGATATCTATGACTTTTAGAACGGTTATAATTTTATCGATCCCTTCCTTATCTGGGATTTCCTTAAGGAACGCTTTTACTTTCAGGTTCGTTTCCCCATGAAAAGCCAACCCTCTGGACGCCCGCTCCAGCAAGCTTTTTGTTTGCGCCAATGTATTCTGATCGTCGGTCAAAGCAAACAGAAAATCAGGAGGAAAGTAAATAACGGTTGATTTTACCCTTTTATCCGCATTTAAATAAGTTCTGTCATTTTGCCAGATGTGGGGCAGGTTTGGGCTCATCAGCACCAGGTCATTGTCCTCAAAATTGCCAATATGATCTCCTACAATCCGCTTTTCATAGCTTTTTTCTATCCATACCAATTCACACAAATCATGAAAATGAAAGGAGGATATCAGATTATTGGTATCGAGTTGCTTGATCCTTATAGTCTTATGGCCGGTAGGATCTACTTTAATCAGTTCAGATCTCATAATTGGTTGACGTTATCCGGCAAATATTAAATTAAATTAATCGTATTCGACAGAAATCCGCACAATCGGGTAAAATGCTTTTACTTTTTACAAAGAAAGTTTTATTAAGCAGCTGATCTTCCCTATAAATTTACATTACCAAAACAAACCGAACCATATTATTGAAACCTTTTGATAAGAACGTAAATCAGCCGAATTTTTCTTGTCGTAAATAGAACATTCCTGATGATTATTTAACGCCCCGCTCAAACCAAGGCATTAATCAACTTATTAACAGCAACTTATAAGAACAACCTCTTATGAGTACGGGCGAAGCTATGTGGTATTTACAATTTATTTAAACCTATAGGTATGAAAAAAACACTACTCTTATTTGTAATTTCTCTGTTTTCCCTGTTTGCTTTTGCTCAGCAAAAGAAACTCATCAAGGGAACAGTTAGAAATGCAGAACAAGAAGCATTAGCCGGGGTAAACATTGGCCTGATTGGTCAAAACAAGTTTACCTCCACAGACAACTCCGGGAACTTCTCCATTGAAGTCAGCAATCCGGCTGTAGCCAGATTACGGTTCAGCTTTGTTGGTTACAAGACCTTGGAACTATCCCTTAAAGATTCTACCAGCCTGAATGTTGTTTTGCTGGCAGACGAAAAGAACACCATGGACGAGGTGGTGGTGGTTGCCTTTGGAAGCCAGAAGAAAACCTCGCTAACTGGTGCTGTAACGACAATTAGTGCCAAAGATCTAAAAGGTCCAACCAGTAACCTGACCACCACACTGGCCGGTAGGGTACCAGGGGTAATCGCCTTTCAGCGCAGTGGTGAACCGGGACAGGACAATGCCAATTTCTTCATCAGGGGTGTTGGCACTTTTGGAGCAGGTAAGCAGGATCCGTTAATCTATATTGATGGCATTGAAAGTTCGCCCAATGATCTCGCACGGTTACAGCCTGATAACATTGACAACTTTTCGGTATTGAAAGATGCGGCAGCTACAGCACTTTATGGTTCAAGAGGTGCCAACGGGGTGATGCTCCTGACCACAAAAACAGGTACAGAAGGTAAAACCAGGATAAATTTACGGGTAGAGAACCGAATTTCAGGAAATACAAAAAGCTACAAACTGGCCGACAACATTACTTACATGCATTTGGCCAATGAAGCTATTTTGACACGCGACCCCTTGGGCCGGACACCTTACGACCCCAATAAAATTGACAACACGATAGCTGGGCGCGACCCAGTCTTATTTCCCAACAACAATTGGGTCGATCTGTTAATCAAAGACTATACGCATAACTACGCGGCAAATGTGGATGTGAGTGGTGGAAATGAAAAATCCAATTTCTATGTCAGCTTAACCTACGATGAGAATAATGGTTTGCTAAAAGAATCTTCTTTTAACAGCTTCAACACCAACGTAAAGGCCCGTACTTATTCCCTGTTGTCTAACGTCAGCATCCGGTTTACCAAAACTACCCGGGCACTGATTAGCGCACGTGGAATTTTTGATTCGAACAACTCTCCTGTTGGCGGGGGTAGCCGGATATTTACGCTGGCTTCGGCAAGCAATCCGGTTGCCTTTCCTGCATTATACCCTCAGAGCTATCTGCCATACGTACAACATCCCTTATTTGGCAGTGCCCTATTGCCAAACTCGACCAACCTGTTGTATACGAACCCATTTGCACAATCCGTTTCCGGCTTTCAACAATACAACAAGGCACAGTTGATCCCTCAGATTACCATTAACCAGGACCTCGCAGAAATTACCCCGGGACTATCCGCCCGTGTAATGGGCTTTACGCAGCGCGATGCTGATTTTACGTTAATCCGCAGATATAGTCCGTTTTTCTATCAGTCGAGAACCTTAGATGGGCGAACGACCTTAACACAGCTGAACCAGGCCATCCCGGGCCAGCCACAAATTGGTGCCGAGCCAACAGAATACCTGACTTACGAACCCGGTGCTAAAAATGTAAGCCAGGTGGTATACGGAGAAGGCGTAATTAATTATCAGCGTACTTTTAACGACAAACATACGATCGGCGGTCGGGTCATCACCACCATCCGTTCATCATTGACTGGCAATGCGACGACATTACAGCTTTCTCTGCCCAAACGGAACCTGAACTTTTTAGGTCAGCTAAACTATGCTTTTAAAGACAAGTACATCGTAGATTTTGCCTTTGGCTATAACGGATCGGAGCGTTTTGCACCAGGTAAACGTTATGGTTTCTTTCCGGCGATCAGCGGGGCCTGGATCCTAAGCAAAGAGAAGTTTCTGGAAAATTCGAAAATACTGACCAATTTAAAACTTAGGGGAAGTTATGGGATCATCGGTAACGACCAGATCGGATCTGATGCAGACCGTTTCTTCTACCTGTCGGAAGTAAACCTGAACTCCCTGGGAGCTGGATACACTTTTGGTGAAAACTATAACTATACCAGGCCTGGGATCGTCCTCAACCGTTTTGCAAACCCGGAGATTTCATGGGAAAGGTCTGAACAAACCAACCTGGGTTTGGAAGCGACCTTATTCAACGATTTTAATATCGTCATTGAAGCTTATAAACAAAACAGAACCAGTGTTTTGCTAGAACGGACAAATATCCCTTCTTTAGTTGCTTTACAGACCGTTAATCCATCCACCGGTGGATTGGTATACCCAAGGGCAAACATCGGCAAAGCCACAAGTCAGGGGATAGATTTTTCATTTAACTACAGCAAAAACTTCAATCGTGATTACTGGATTAAATTAAATACAAACTTCACCTATGCAGCAAGCAAATTGCTATTTAACGAAGAGCCTAATTACGACAATAGTTTAAAACATCTGAGTAAAAGAGACCAATCGGTGAATCAATTATATGGACTCGTTGCCGAGCGCTTGTTTACTGATGACACCGAAGTACGAAACTCGCCAAAACAAAACTTTGGAGAATACAAAGCCGGAGATATCAAATATAGAGACATCAACGGCGACGGGATTATCAGTAGTCTTGATGTTGTTCCAATCGGCTTGCCAGCTGCACCGGAAATCATTTATGGTTTTGGGGGGTCATTCGGAGTAAAACAGTTCGATTTCAGTTTCTTCTTTCAAGGCTCTGCCCGCTCCTCTTTTTTCATCGATCCAAGTTCAAGACGGGATGATAACGGCAATGTTCTCGGTATCTCGCCATTCGTTACTGCCGGAGGCTCGCAATCGGGCTTATTAGATGTAATTGCCAAAGACCATTGGAGTGAAGACAATAGAAATGCCTATGCGTTTTGGCCGAGGTTAAGTTCTGAAGTCATCAGCAACAATACCCAGGCTTCCAGCTGGTGGTTGCGCAGGGGAGATTTTTTACGCTTAAAACAAGCGGAAATAGGTTACAACCTTTCTGATAAACTGGCAAAAAAAATCGGCTTATCCAGTGCCAGATTCTATGTAAGCGCATTGAATATCTTTTCGATCAGCAGCTTCAAAATCTGGGAAGTAGAAATGGCTGGAAACGGTCTGGGCTACCCATTGCAAAGGGTATATAATTTTGGTTTAAAACTGGGCCTTTAAAGTAAAAAAGTATGAAAACATCGAATCACAACCATAAAACACCACTTGCCGCTATCATGCGCATATCCATATCCCTGGTAATTACAGTTCTGGTCATCAGCTCCTGTAAGCAAAGCTATTTAGAAGTAGCTCCTGATAATCTACCCCGCATAGAAAATGCATTTACCTTACGTGCGGAGGCAGAGAAATACCTCTTTACCTGCTACTCTTATATCCCTGATGATGGCAACACCACCACTAATCCGGCCTTTTTAGGTGGAGATGAAATGTGCACACCAATTGTCAGCCGTTCCAACAGCTTCGCCGCTAACATTCCCAGAGGCAATCAAAATGTGGTAGATCCTTATTACAACTACTGGGATGGGACAAACGGTGCTAAGTCTATGTTTAGAGGGATCAGAGATTGTAATGTTTTTATTAAAAACATGCAGGATATGACCAAAGTACCGGACATCGGTTTAGATGAAAGAAACAGATGGATAGCGGAAGGACAATTTTTGAAAGCTTATTTCCATTTTATTTTGATGAGAGCTTATGGTCCGATTCCTACTGTAGACGTAAGTCCTAATATCGATGAGCCTATTGAAAATATGAAACTAAGCAGGATGCCTGTTGATAGTGTCACCAATTTTATTGTGAAATATTTAGATCTGGCTGCATTGCATTTGCCGGATATCATCCAAAATACCAATAACGAATTGGGCCGCCTCACCAAACCTGCAGCATTGGCGATGAAAGCACGTGTATTGGTATTGGCTGCCAGCCCTTTATTTAACGGAAATACCGACTACACGGGCTTTAAGGATAAAAAAGGAGTTCAATTAATTAATCCCGCCTACGACGCAAAAAAATGGGAAAGGGCAATGTTGGCCAGTAAAGCGGCTATAACTGCCGCTGAAAGTGCAGGCATCAAACTTTATGAGTTTCCAGGTACTTTGTTCGCCTTATCGGATACGACAAAAAAACAGATGAGCCTGCGCAACGCAGTGAGTCAAAAATGGCAGAACTCAGAGTTGATCTGGGGAAACTCAAGTTCAAGCACCAATACTTTACAACTCATTACTGTAGGTCACTTTGACGGAAGAAGCGGCAGAGGCGCGAATGCCGGTGCGATTGCTGATGTGGGTGCAACCATGAAAATGGCGGATCAGTTTTATACCTCGAATGGTGTTCCTCTTAATGAAGATAAAACTTTTGTATTCGGAGATAAATCTGAACGAAGAGTTGGGGTACAGGCAGAACGCTTCAATAATATCCTGGGTTATACCTCCTCCCGGTACAATTTTGACAGAGAAAATCGCTTTTACGCCTCTTTATCATTTGATGGTGGTGTCTGGTATCAGGAAAGCAGTCCTTCCCGTACAGATGAAAACACCTATAACATACAGTCCAGACTGGGAGGTTCAAGTTCGGGTACCCCCCTACCGCCAACTGGTTATTTCTGCAAAAAACTGGTCAACTGGAAATTTTCATGGGGCGACAATAACAGTATCGGTATGGAGCGGTATCCATGGCCAAACTTCCGTTTAGCAGATCTGTATTTACTTTATGCCGAAGCATCAAATGAATTTTCCGGTCCGGGAGCTGAGGCTTACGAATACCTCAACAGGATCAGAGCGAGATCTGGCCTAAAGACCATTCAGGAAGCATGGACTAACTATTCTAACAATCCTGGTAAATACCAAACCAAAGACGGACTGAGAAACATTATCAGACAGGAACGAACGATAGAACTGGCAATGGAAGGGAGCCGCTTCTGGGATCTGAGACGCTGGAAAACGGCTTCCCTGGAATTAAATGGAAACGTACAGGGCTGGGATATACAGCAAAGTAATTCCATATTATATTACAGACAGCTCACCTTTTTTAGTCAGCGTTTTGTAGGTCCGAGAGACTACCTGTGGCCGATCACAGAAAACACGCTATTAGTTAACGAAAACCTGGTGCAAAACCCAGGTTGGTAATCTTCATAGAAATGAAACATCTTATAAAAAATTTCAACCTGCTATTGTTCATTACAATAGCAAGTACGATTGGTTGCAAAAGCGACATCCTAAATGGCCCGATAGAAAACAGTAAAGAAAAACCGGGAATCGTTACCAATATTAAGGTAGAAAATAAAAGTGGCAGCGCTTTGTTAACCTATACCTTACCGGCAAACGAGGGCTTATCCTACATCAAAGCGGAGTACGAAATCAGACCGGGCGTAAAACGGGAAGTGGTTAGTTCTTACTATACCAACCAACTGCTGGTGGATGGGTTTAACGCTACAGATGAGCGGGAGATCACTTTATATGCAGTCAGCAAAAGTGAGGTTAAATCAGACCCAGTAACAATTAAAATAAAACCATTAAAGTCGCCCATTCAAAGTGTTTACGAAAGTTTAAAAATCGTAGCGGGTTTTGGCGGTCCGAATATCAAATTCAGCAACACCGATAAATTGCCGATTACAATTGTACCAATGCTCAAAACCGCTGAGGGTTCGCTAAAGACATTGGATAAAATCTATTCACAAACGGCAATAGGTAATGTCACGATACGTGGACAGGAGCCTGTGCTTTCCAAATATGGCTTTGTAGTCACCGACCGCTTTGGCAACCATACCGACACCTTATATCAGGATTTAACACCTTATAGTGAAATAAAACTCGACAAGAACAAGTTTTCGCTGTTTTCTTTGCCCGGTGATGCAGTACCGGCCTATCCGGAAGCGGTTCTAAGACTGCTTTGGGACGATAGCTATCCGACAACTGCAGTATGGCCACGGGCATTTACGACTGAGGGTGCAACCAGTCCGCAAACCATTACGATAGATTTAGGGGTCACTACGGCATTGAGCAGATTTGTTTTCTTCCCCAGAACGGAGTCTGGAAACAGATTCTATGTCAGGGCCAACCTAAGAGATTATGAAATCTGGGCAACCAATAACCCTACCGCAGATGGCAGTTATAACAATTGGACAAAAATCTCTACCGCTGCCGTCATCAAACCATCGGGTCTGCCATCGGGCACAGAAACCGCCGAAGATTTGGCTTATGCCTTAAAAGGATGGGGTACTGAATTTGAGCCGGGTTTACCAGGTTACAGATATCTGCGGATCAGATCGCTGCGCAACTGGGAAAACAATTTCGCCATTATGGCCGCACAGATTGATGTTTATGGTAGTAAGTAATTAAAGAATAATAAAGATGAAACCATCATGATCTTACAGATCACACAACGAAATGAATACCAAGATCATGATCGCTTCATCACCATTAAAAAACAAATATATTCCAATGAAAAATAATATAATTTACGCATTATTGGTAGGTATGGCATTCAGTGCCTGCTCCAAAATCGACGATTATCGGGAACAATACCAGGGTACCAAAGAAATATCTTATCCCGGGGTTCTCGATTCTGTCAAAGTCTTTTCAGGCAATAAAAGAGCGATGGTATATGGCCTTTTCACTTCCGATCCAAAAATTGTAAAATATCAGGTATTCTGGAATGGCAAGCAAAATATGGTAGAGAAAACGGTCGTCAGAACTACCGGAGTAGATACGGTAAGGCTCATCATCGACAATCTGGCCGAAGGAGGGATAAATTTTGAAGTCAGAACCTTTGACAACAAAGGAAATATCTCTGTTCCTGTTAATGTTGCCGGTGCGATTTATGGAGATAACTATGCAACAGGTATCATTAACAGAGCTTTTAACCCGACTACTACATTATACAATGCAACCAGCAAAATACTGACCATTGACTGGCTTAGTGTAGATCCCACCGCCATATTTACTACAGTTGAATATATGGCCACGACCGGAGAGAAGAAAAAGATAAAAGTGACTGAGCCGGATGCTACCCTAACCAGGATCACCGATTATAAAACGGGCACTGACCTTGTTTACAATACGGCATATCTGCCTCAAAAAAAGGCGATTGACACCTTTTACGTAGCTAAAAAGGACATCTTCAAGAGGTAACAGTTAAAATCTTTACACACGCTGTTGTAATTGTGCCCGGGAATCCCTCCTATGGGCTTGGTCGCCCCACCCGGCACAAAAAGGGCCGGAATTATTCCGGCCCTTTCGTAAACATACAGTTGGTTAATAAAACCTATTGAATCACTTTACCATCTTCACCAATTTTGATGGAAGCTGTTTCTGCTTCTTTTTTCACATCAATCTGGTAATGCTTAGTTTTATCTGCGTTAGTTACCAGGAAAGCTGCAACCGGAGTCCATGCTTTAACTGGTTCACTTTGCAACGTTGTTTTTACTGCTTCAGGAAGATCTTTCAATTCAACCGGAGTTTTTGTTGTGCTATCTTGTTTAACGGTAATTGCTACCGGAGTTTTTACTTCACTTGCGTTTACTGCTGAGATTCCTGCGAAAGCTAAAAATGCTGCTGATAAAATGATCTTTTTCATATTCTTTGTATTTCAGTTAATATTCTTGTTAATTACGTTTAGGGTATGTTTAATAATGATGCCACAACAACATTAGTTTGGCACCCCACTGACAAACAGCACTTTACATAATTTGAGATTAATTTAACTGTAGAGATACTCCCCACTTTGTAGCTTAAGGAAGCAGATAATGCAAAAGGCTGCATCATAAATCATGACACAGCCTTGCGAAAAGCAAAAATCTATGCGGTTATTGCAGAATCCAAACGCAGCTATCGCTAAGTTCTTTTCCTTTATACTTCGTTTTTACCAGAATATCATTGTTTCCTTTACTCAGTTGTACGTTCTCCCAAATCATGGTATTCAATCCGTTCTTCGCTTTCTTTCCAATCCGCTTTCCCTTTACCCAAAGTTCGGCGTTGGCGACATTGCTAAAGACTTTCACTGAAGTCAGGGCTTTACTGCGATTGGTATTTCTTCGCTCTGCGATATAAACCATCGGTTCCGGGTTCCAGTTTGCCTTATAAAAATAGAAAGCGTCTTTCTTGATTTTCCTGTCGTAGGTAACCAGTCCTTTATCATTGATTCCGTTCGCATCTCCTTCCGTTCTGATCGCAGAACCGAAATCAGCCAATACCCAAATGAACTTACCCCATAAGAAAGGACGTTTTTTTAATTCCTCCCAATGTTTCTCATGAAAGGCCGTTTGCCATTCTTCCGGATGGAAATTACCTTTTGCTTCTGGTCGGATCAGACCTTCCGTATGCTTAAAGGGACTCCCTCCTGCTCCGTATTCACTAATAGAGATCGATTTACCCGGCACCGCAGCGTGGGTTTCATCTGCCCATACACCTACCTCGTCAAACTTGCCGCCATACCAACCAAAGTATTGATTCCAACCCATCAGATCGGTAAGATCCGTATATGAGTTTTTTCCCAGATTGGAAGCCAACGTAGTTAAACGGCTTGGGTCTTCCTGTTTTGCCAGCGTATTCAGTTCTTTGATGAAAGGTTGCGGATCGTCCCAGTTTAATTTCAATTCATTGAACAATCCCCAGAAACATACCGAAGGATGGTTGTAATTCTGACGGATCAGCTCTTTTAACATTTGTTTGATATTGCTTTCCAGTTCAGCATCCTTCACATAACCTGTCCCCGTATACCCACCTGGACCAACAAAAGGGATCTCAGACCAAAGGACGATACCATTCTTGTCGCAGAGTTCATAAAAATGTTTGCTATGCGGATAATGCGTTAAACGTGCTGCAGTCGCACCTAATTCTTTCATGAGTTCCATATCCCGGTCATGGTCTTCATCAGTTAAAGCAGATCCTTTTCCTGATACATCTTCATGCCTTCCGGCCCCGTAAAGGTCCAGGTATTTCCCATTCAGAAAAAAGCCTTTATCCGGGTCTACACTAAAATAACGTAAACCCAGAGGCTGAGAGCGCTGATCAATGACCTGTCCGTTTTGCAATAACTCCACACGAACCTCGTATAAATAAGGATCGGCTTTCCCATTCCACAAATGTGGATTTGAAAGTTTTATAGATTGGCTCAGCTCCTGATTCTGGTCCTTCCCGATGTTACTGGTTAGGGTAGAAACGACCTTTTTATTTCCATCCAGAAGGGTTGTTTTCAGACTGAGTGCCTCATCATCCGATAAGGATAATTTCGTTAACACCTCAATTTCCGCAGAAGCTTTAGAAACCTGCTTCTGCTTTAAATAAACGCCTGACGATCCATAGTCCAGCGGACTGATGCAGTTCTTTGCTGTCAGGATTAGAGAAACCGGACGATGAATCCCACCATAAATATTAAAATCTCCATGTAAAGGCAATACATCCAGGCGGTAAGCATTGCTCACCTGAACGGTAACGCTATTTTCCCCGGGTTTTACCGCATCGGTAATTTCGATTGCAAAAGCGGTATATCCGCCTTTATGCGTTCCTACAGACTTATTATTTACAAATACCGTTGCGACGCTATTTGCGCCTTCAAAGTATAGGAACAGCCGTTTCCCTGTCCATCCCGGGAGCACATTGAATTTATTCTCATAAATCGCCGAGGCCCTGTTGTAATCGGGAACGCCTTTCAGCACTTCCATTGCATTCCAGGTATGGGGCAGGGTAACGGTTTCTTTTTTTATGTCTTTTTCAAAGTTATAAGCAAAATAAAACTGCCAGTCCTTATTAAACGGAATCGTTTCCCTGCCGCTTGACGCATGATTAAAAGGTTTTGCCGTACTATCAGCCAGTTGAAATAAAAGGAAAAGAATGGTGACAATGATGTTTTTCTTATAATGCATTATACTAATTTTTGTAAAGTCCTATTTCAGCGAATTGTGCGAATTGCTCTCCATCCCAGCTGGATTTAGCCAGAACTTTGAAGTATCGGAAGGTTAAGGGTGCTGCGAAAGCAAAGTTTTGTGTATAGCCCAGTTTTGGGATCACATAGGTAGCCTGAGGAAGAAAGTTAACCCCATCAACACTATATAGAATGTCTACATCTTTTATTGCACGGCGATCTGCATTCAGGATGGTAAATCCATCTGCGGTTTGTTGCTGCCCTAAGTCTACGGTAATGAAATGCGGATAAGATGCCGCTGGTGCTACTGACCACTGACTGTGCCATCCGGTGCTTAAGTTCTTATCGATCACATTGGCTGCCGGAGCAGTGGTTTGCTGAGAGCTGTAAGCCGCAATTGTCCATCCCGTTTTACTGATCTCATTTTTTGAGCCGAAGCTTAACACAGGTAAACCGTTGACAAATTTATAGGTATAGATCGTTTCTTTAACCGTTCCGTTTTCGGCAACGAGTTTCACCTTCATCTCGTACGGACTGGCATCTTTATACTTAAACTCGGAGATCGGCATCTCTACATAAAAGCTATCTGTTCCAATGGTTTTAGATTCCCAGGTGGTGGCATTATAATCTTTATTCGTACCCGTCCCCTCATTGTTTACATTCGGGTCATTGTAATAAACCACACTGTTTATTTTGGTATCACTGGTGAATTTCCCGGAAACCACAATCGCGCTTTTGTCTGCGGAATAATCTGCATAGATCTTGTTTATCGATGAAACTACAGGTCCATAATAGGTTTTAGCATCATTGTTAAAAATTTGGTTCACATTTAAGATCGCGCAGTCTGTAGCCGTAAGAAAGGTTTTAGATTTTCCTAAAGTTCCGTTTCCTGCCCACATCAATGCCATTCCTAAAGTGGCATTTTCAGAGACCTTCTGACAATTATGGGGTAAGTTGAGGCCATGTCCAAGTTCATGGACCATTCCGCCAAACCACACACTGAAACGATTTCCTTCCGTATCTGTTTTTCCCATATTTTTGATGTCCATGCCTTCATAATCCAGGGCAAAACACCATTTCCCTAAACCATAGAACGGGCCACCACTTGGGGTTCCATCAGGTTTAAAGGAATATCGGGGTAAAATAACCAGGGTATGCTCACTTGTTTTCTCCGAAGGATTCGCCGTAAAATAAGCATTGATCTCTGCCTGTACGTTTCCGGCACCACCGGTATAAGCATAGTCACTTTTCGGCTTTGTTCCTCTGATCGTGATGATCTTAACGCGGTTAATCCGCGAATCTGCAAAGAGACCGAAGGTTTTCTCACCATAACCATTACGCTGCATTTCGTCTTTAACAAAGTTTTGCGTCCAAAACATCAGCTCACTCAGACGCTTCTCATAAGCAGGAAGCGTATCAAGGTCGTTGGGAACAAAGTAAATTAAGTTGAGGTTTCTGGTCTGGTTACTGGTATACACTGTATCGGTAATGGGCGTTTCCACCGGAAGAGTATCTCCTTCCACAGCAGATTTTTTACACGCGATAAAACAGGTTGCCGGTAAAAGGCAAAGCGTTAACAGTTTGGTTCTCATAGGTTGTAGTTTAGGGTGATTTATATTGTTTTTATGGTTTACGATTCATTCTCTTTTCTGTTTCTTTTAAAAAATTCCAGGGGTATTTATTTCCTTTTTCCGACTGATCCTTCAGCTTTTCTCCGGTTACATTTAGCAGCTTCTCCTTACCAAGGATATTGCCTTTAAACGTATTCCCAATCCATTTTAAGGCAGCATATTGCTTATCAGACTTATTAAAAACCCCTACTGAAGCCCCGCTGTAATGAAAACTATTGTTTTCAAAAACTACATTTTTAGGAACCCCATGTTCGATGTCTATTAATTCCATTTTCACTGAATCCGCAGACTGATTGTAAAAACGGTTTCCGCTGATATAAGTAGAATCGGTAACCAGTGCGAAGTTGAAGAGGCGCTTGCGCTTGTTTCCGTCGTTCACACTCAGGTTGTTTCTGATGATGCTCCCAGTAGTCATTTTGCTTTTCGAATTGATGGCATCGGAGATCACCAGCATAAAGCCACCCTCGTTATCATGACTGTAATTATTTTGAATGATGGTATTGGTACAATTCCCATCAATATCAAACGACTGCCCGTCGTTAGACCAATCCTGATTTTTGGTATAAGCCACCTCATTGTATTGGATAAGGGTATTGTCACTACTGTGTGGCCAAATACCAACCGCATTGTCTTTGGCCCTCGTTCTGATGTAAAACAGTTTATTGTGTTCCACAACGGAACCGTCAAAGGCTTTAACCACGATTCCGTCTCCACCGATGTCTTCCAGTATACATCCCCGGATGATCAGGTTCTTATTGGGAAACCAGTTCGTTCTGAAACCAAAAGTCCCATTTCCACGAATACCGTTGCGGTCTACCCGCAGCAGCTTACAGTTTTCAATCAGCAGGTTTTCAATATTACTCGGCGTAGGCCCCTGGCAATCCCAGAAAATACCATTGCCTTCGTTGCTTCCTTTTTTATTGTCGCCATTAATGTCATGGATGTATAAGCCAGACAAACGGATGTTAGTGATCTTCCCTATATTTTCTGCAAGAACGCGAACACCTGCCGGACCGGTTTTTTGTTGTTTAACCAGGGTATCCAGGTTTGAAATGTCGAAGTATTCCAAGGCAATATTGCTCAGGTTCTTTAGCAATACGGCATCTTTGAATTTCCCCTTTGCGGCGATAACCGGTAAAGCACCTTTTCCATATGCTGTAAAAATAATGGGTTGCGCAGTTGTCCCTGATCCTTGTGGCAAGAGTTGTCCCTCCCACTGTCCGCCTCTTTTAAAGAAAATCCGGTCGCCGGGATTAAAGACTTGTGCATTCACCTTTGCCAGTGATTTCCAGGCCTTTTTTGCTGATTGTCCGGATTGGTCATCATGGCCATTATTGCTGTCCACATAGTATTTATGGATGGTCTTCAGCTCCTGGGCCTTCAGCTGGGGCAACATTCCATAGCCAGTCAACAGGCATATCATCAAACAGATCAGGTACTTTTTCTTCATTGTCATTCTTTCAGTTCCGGATCCAGCGATCCGATTAATTTATATTTACGCTTACGACTAATTTCGATTTATTCTTAAATGTGATGAAAGTACTAAAAAATGTCTGATCAGTTCAATCAGCCATCATTCTGCGACCCAGAATGACGACTGATGAGTCAACACAACTAAACCTGTCATCAACCACGATTGACATTATCTTTAATCCCCCTTACCAACCTGGATTTTGTATCAGCTTAGGCGATTTTGCAATTTCTGATTCCGGAATCGGGAACAAATAGAAAGCAGGTCTGAACGCATGAGGCTTGATGTCGATCACTTCATAAGTGAATCCATTACCTACCTTTGTAATTTTCATTCCTTTCAGCATCACGTTATCCGTTACCTCTGCAATTTTCCATCTTCTCACATCCCATAAACGGTGTTCTTCCAATGCCAGTTCTACTCTGCGTTCATTCTGGATCACCAGACGCATTTCATCTTTACTGATTCCGGCTTTTAATCCATAGTTACCATTTGCACCCGCTACAATACCTGCTCTTTTTCTAACCTGTATCAGCGTACTATACACCTCTCCAACAGGCCCCTGGTATTCATTCAATGCTTCGGCATAGTTCAAAAGTATTTCCGCATACCTGATCAATGGATAACAACGGTCTGTGTTTCCGGAACCATCTTCTACCATCATCTTTCTCCAGTAATATCCCGGAATATTGATCGGACCTGTCGCCGCCGGGCCATCAGGACTGGAGCCGACGAAAGTATTGACAACAGCCATATTGTTACTGCTTGCAAAGAAAAACTTAGATCCGTTGTAAATGATGCTGTTTCCAAAACGCGGATCACGCTTCACATAAGGATCATTGGGATTATAGCCTGATGCAGGGTCTGTAATCGGCAATCCGTTTTCCATTCCAAAAGCATCTACGAGTTGTTGCGTTGGTGCGCTGGACTTTCCGCTCCCCGTTCTGGAAGTTGGCAAAAGGTTATTTTCATATTCCCTGTTTGGTGCTTTCATCGCCGCAAACAAATATTCATTGTTATAACGTTTCAGAAACACACTATAGAAACCATAGCCCATTCTTGTATCATTGTCTTCCATTAAGGCATAGGTTCCGGAGTTGATGATGTCTTTTGCCGCCTGAGCCGCTTTATTCCAGCGTTCCTGATCTGCACTCGCATATCCGGTGATGTTTTTAAGTGTTGGATCAGTTGCAATCCCTCCGCCATTAAACAACGGACTTGCAGCATACAACAAGGCTCTTGATTTAAGCCCCATACAGGCCCCTTTGGTTACTCTTCCATAATCCTGTTGCAGCTGATCGTTAAAACCTGGCAAGTCAGCCGCAGCAGCATCACATTCCTTAACAATATAGTCGATACAATCGCCATAATTAGAACGTGGCAGGTCGATATTATCGCTATTGGTATAAACCGCATCTCCCACTAAAGGGACGCCACCATATACTTTTATCAGTTGAAAATAATACCAGGCCCTTAGAAAGCGGACTTCAGCCTTTAACTTTTTCCTTAAGCCTGCACTAAGCGGACTGCGGTCTGCATTCTGTAGAAATACATTTGCCCTTCTGATGTTTTCCCACGGCGTTCTCCAGTTGTTGAGCACCTGTGCCTGTTTAGAAACATTAGTACTCGATGCAGAAAGAGCACCACTCGCCATTAAGATGGCATCATTCTGAGGCCCTGTGAAACGAACCGGAATGGCTTCATCAGCCAGGACCGGATGTCCTCCACCTTCCCATCTGTTCGCATCGAAGTTAAATCCTACATCAGTATAAGAACGGGTTAAAAATGCGATGGTCCGCACACTGTCTGTAAAAGTAGCTTGTTCATTCAGGTCGCTGGGTTGTTTTGCATCCAGGAAACTTCCTTTTTTGCAGCTGCTTACTCCAATCAGCAGGATGGCCATTACCAGGTATATATATTTTATCTTCATGATATTGAATTTTTAATCTTTATAAGGAGAAAGTAGCACCGAAATTATAGATGCGTTGATTAGGGTATGCTGTAATTGCACCGGTATTGATAATTCCACCTGAGGCATTTACAGATTCAGGATCTGCCTGATAGAACTTATCCACATTGGTCCAGGTCAGCAGGTTATAGCCATTGGCATATACCCGGATGCTTTTAAACCCAATTGGCTTCACCCATTTCGCTGGCAGCTGATACCCCACTTCCATTGTTTTTAACCTTAAATATTTAGCATCTACCAGCCAGAAATCAGAAAGCGACACATTCGCGCGACTAATCGTACTGTTGGTTCCTAACAAAGGGAATTTGGCATTGTTCCCCAGTTCCGGGGTCCATGCGTTCTTGTGAATGGGCTGAAAATTAGCACTCAGACCTTCGATGGCCTCTGAAGCAAAATACATCGAGTAGTCGTACGAACCTTGTATCAGGGCACTAAAGCTAAATCCTTTATAGCTAAAGCCCAGTGTTAAACCCATCGTCGTACTTGGCAGATTCGGACTTCCTACCGCACGCTGATCCAATGCATCGATGATGCCATCACCATTCAGGTCTCTGTATTTCAGGTCGCCCGGCTTGATTGGCGTAGTTGGCTTTGCACTGTTGGCAATATCTTCTGCACTTTGGTAAAAACCGTCAAACACATACCCGAATCCCTGACCAATAGGTTGACCCGTTCTGGCCAGCCATGGATACCTCGGATTCGCCTCATCTCTGAACGTGATTTTGTTTTTAGCATAAGAGAAGGTTCCACGGAAAAAATACTGAAAATCTCTGATGTTACTTTTAAAATTGACCTCTCCATCCCAGCCTTTGTTGTTCACCTTTCCTAAGTTCATTGGAGGAAGGCCAATCCCCATGATCAACGGTACACTCGCTCTTGGCGTAAGGATATCAAACCTGTTGTTGTTGAAATAATCTACTGTAAAGGACAGCTTTCCCTCAAACATGGATACATCCAGACCGATATCCATCTTCTTTTCTTTTTCCCAGGTGACATTGTCGTTACCCAAAGTTCCTTCTGCAATACCGTTAAAGTTATTGTGCTGTTGTCCGAAAGAATAACTACCGGAATTGGTATATACCTGATCATAAACGAATTTAAAATCACCGATATTATCCGAACCTACCAATCCATAAGAGCCTCTGATTTTAAACAGGTTGATGAACGGCACCTGTTTTTTAAAGAAAGATTCTTCTGCAATGTTCCAGCCTGCAGATAATGCAGGGAACCAGCCATTACGTTTCTTTCCTACAAACTTATCCGTTCCGTTCCTGGCGGCATTAAACTCAAACAGGTATTTTTGTTTATAGTCATACCCTGCCCTAAGCGTGATTCCCCTGAAATTTGTCGGGATACTTGAACCAGGTTTATCGGATTTATTCTCAATATAGCTGTTCTGATTATACAACGCTAAACCATAGACCCGGTGGTCATCAAAATTATGATCGTAGTTTAAGGAAGCCTGAATATTGGTGGTCCTTTCTACTCCTCCTGCACTGCGGCTCAGGTTATAAGGAGGAATCCGGTAAACCGTTGCATCTTTGGGCGTATACGTGTTTTTTTCCTGATTGTAATAGTATTGAGGGAAATTGGTATTACTTCTGGCCAGGCCTCTGGAATTGGTTTGCGCACTCGCATAGGAGATCGTTCCCTTGGCTGACAAGCCTGCAGCGAGCATATCCAGTTTCTGGGTTCCGCCAAAAGTAATGTTCAGGTCGTTATCAAAGCTTCTGTTATATCCCTGAGTAGCGATACGCCCTACCACATTGACCCCACTTAAATTGGAGTTCGTTCCATAACTACCATCCGGATTGTATACTGCATAAGCAAAAGGAGGCAGAAAGTTATAACTATAGATTTCTCCGATCAGCCCGTTTCCATTCGGACTATTGGTAATCGGCTCATTGGTCTCTCCAAAACGGCCGGTCATGTCTAACCTCAGGTTCAGGGTCTTGGTGGCCTGGAAATCCAGGTTAGAGCGGAAGTTATAACGTTTATAATAATGTGTATTGTTCACCTCACTTTTCGAGCTAAAATCTCTTAAAGCACCATTTTGCCATAGATAACCCAGGGAAACGAAATACTTCACGCTTTCTGTACCTCCCGAAATGTCCAGGTTGTTTCTGGAAATCAATGAGGTAGGCTTCATCAGTGTACTGAACCAATCTACGTCCGGGTGTCCATACGGATCACTACCATCTTTAAACAATTCAATATCTCTATCCGTGAAACGTTTGGTCTGATCGCTGTTTACTAATGCCTGATTGGTTAGCATCGCAGCTTCATAGGAACCTAAAAATTTAGGAACAAAAGTTTTTTGCTGTAATCCGAGTTCAGATTTAAAATTGATGACCGGAGGACCGGAAACACCTCTCCTGGTCGTGATCACCAATACTCCATTTGCACCTTTCACCCCATAAATGGCGGTGGTAGAAGCGTCTTTCAGGATGGTTACGCTTTCAATTTCATTGGGATCGAGCTGTGACACGTCTGAATAGCTGTATTCAATATCATCCACAATGATTAAAGGACGTTGTCCGGTGGTGTAGCTGCTGATTCCACGGATAAAAAAGTCGGCACCGTCTTTTCCCGGTTGTCCGCTTCTTTGCTGAGAGAAGAATCCCGGTAAACGACCGGCTAAAGTATTCTGCACACTGGCGGTAGGATTCTGTCTCAGCTCTGAGGCATTGATAGAACTCACTGCACCGGTATTGGTAATTTTCTTTTGTCGGCCGAAACCAACCACGATCACTTCTTCCAGACCTTTGGCATCTACGGCAAGGGACACGTTGACTTCTGATTTATTGGCAACATTGATCTCCTGAGAGATAAAGCCAATGCTTCTGATCACAATCGTATGACTGCTGCCTTTCAGCGTCAGCTGAAATCGGCCGTCTACCCCGGTTTGTGCACCATTATTGGGCAATCCTTTTTCTGTAATTGTGGCGCCGGGCAATGGGCCTCCGCTTTCTCTGATGAGCCCTTTAATCACTTTGGTTTGTGCCAGTAAAAGACCTGGAACGAAGAAAACCATTGCAAGTGTGATATATATAAATCTTTGCATAACCTGAGTTTTGTTTATTTGAAATGAACCAGAATGATTTACCAACCTTGGTTTTGGGTTAAATTTGTGTTTTTGGTGATTTCCGAATAAGGGATTGGATAACTATACATTTTTGCTGCATCGAAAGTCACCGTTGCCGCCTCAAAAGGGGCATATGTAAACCCACCTGCCGGAATTTTCTGAATTTTCATCCCATGTAATTTTCCATTCATCACCTGTTCTGCAATCTTCCACCTTCTGATGTCCCAGAAACGTTGTTCTTCAAAGGCCATTTCTACCCTTCTTTCATGTCGGATCACTTCCCTCATTTGATCTTTGGAAAGGCCTGTAGCCAGCGCGAAAGGAACCAGACCGGCACGTTGTCTGATGTCTTCAACAGCCTTTTTAACCTCAGCGGTAGGCCCTGCATATTCGTTTTGCGCTTCGGCAAAATTCAGCAACACCTCCGCATAGCGGAAAATAACCGGGTTGTGTGTCTGATTGCTATACGTCGTGGCAGTAGAAAAATCAGCCATAAACTTGCGCATGTAATAGCCTGTACGTGTCTGTGTAACGATCCCTCCCGGCTTGTCTAAACCACCTTCAAATGTTTCTACTTTACGTTTTACCCAATCGCTTCCATTGTAAAAGATGGTTTTATCAAAACGGGGATCACGACCGGTGTAAGGATTTGCAGGGTTATAGCCGGATGTAGGATCGGTGATTGCTTTTCCATTTTTCATTTCGTAAGCATCTACGAGTTCCTGAGTCGGGCTTGTGAGTCCGTTACTGGCAACAGCATCTGTATAACCGATGGGTGCATTGTCCTTTTCCACGTTCATATTTACCGCACGTTGATACCCCAGGATGACTTCTTTATTTTTACGGGTCAGAAAGACGTTGATGAAAGAACTTTCCAATCCAATGGCACTACTGAGGTTCATCAGGTCTTTTGCGGCAGTTGCCGCAGCGAGCCATTTGGTCTGGTCATTTCCAGGGTTGTATTTTGGACTAGCCAGATACAGCAATAAACGTGATTTCAAAGCCAATGCTGCAGCTTTAGAAATCCTTCCAAGGTCTGCATCCTGAACAGGGCTTGGACGAAGCTGATCTTTGATGGCTTCGATTTCAGACAGGATATATTGCGTACATTCTTCGGTGGTATTTCTTTTAAATGAAAGGTCATCCTCCAGGCCCAGCACCTTATCGCCGAGCAAAGGAACACCACCATAACGCTTTACCATTTCAAAATAAAACATGGCCCGCAGGAACCTGCTTTCTGCGATCCAGTAATTTTTCTCTACGATCATGGAATTCAGAAAAGGGACTTTCCCAATATTTGCCAGGAACATATTCACTTTTCTGATCCCCTTGTAGTTTTTATCCCAGGCATCGTCTACCAGACTGAAAGCGCTGATTCTACCATTGGTAAAAGATTCGATATTGCTTGATGCCTTAGAAGAAATGGCATCATCAGTTGCTGCATCCAAAATATCACTGCTGGTTACCGTCCCGAAAGTCGTTCCTATCCGGTTATAACCCGTAGGCAATAAGGTATAGATATCATTCAGGAAGTTTTTGGCATAATTCCCCAGGGAATCTGTAGGATCAAAGATGACGTCGTCTGTCCATTTTTCCAGTGGGGTTTGTTCAATATTGCTTTTCTTACATGCGGTTAAGCACAATAATCCGCCTATTAAAATGTATATAAAGTGTTTCATGGGATTATAGTTTAATGGTGATACCAGCATTGACAATTCGTTGCGCCGGATAGGATACGCCAAAAGTTTCAGGATCATAATCCTTACTATCAGAGAAAGTATATAAGTTCATTCCGTTTGCAAAAACACGGATGGAAGCCAGTTTTACTTTTGCTGCAAGCCTTTGTGGAAGGGAATAACCGACTTCCAGGTTCTTTAACCTCATGTAATTCCCGGAGCGAAGCCAGAAAGAAGAAGTCATCTGGTTATTCGGGTTGGCACCTACAGAAAGTCTTGGGTAAGTCGCTGTTCCTGCGGTTTCTGGAGTCCAGCGATTGAGGTGCTGCTCAAAAGCCTGCCCTTTTCCCTCGTTTTGAAATTCCCATTGTGTCGGTCCACCCATATAAACTGTACGGTTTGCCGCGCCCTGCAATAAGGCACTAAAATCGAAGCCTTTATAGTCGAAACCAAAGGATAAGCCATAATAGACCATGGGTTTATTATTCTTTAAAGCGGTTACATCAAACTGGTTGATGATCCCATCGTTATTTAAGTCTTTGTACTTGAGATCTCCCGGAACAGGAATATAACCTACTGTTTTAGGGCTATTTGTGATATCCGCAGCATTCTGGTAAAAACCGTTTGCCAGATATCCGAAAGTCTGATCCGTACGCTGTCCGGTTCTTTTCATCCAGTCGTATTCCCTGAACACTTCATCCTGGTATTCAACGATCTTATTATTGGAGGTGACATTCCCTGAAAGGAAATAATTGAAATTATTGACATGGTTGCGGTAACTCGCCGTCAGGTCTATTCCTTTATAGCGGGTGGTACCGATATTTTCAAATGGATAGGTATTTCCGATGATGCTGGTACTTTTGCCCCTGGTTTGCATCAGGTCGAAAAATTTATTATTATAATACTCTGCTGTCAGCGTCAGTTTATCATTAAACAAGCCGACATCTATTCCCAGATTGAATTTAGCTGCTTTCTCCCAGGTTATATTTGGATTCGCCAAAGTCTGGTCGCCAACAGAAAACACAAAAGTTCCCGATCCCGGACCGAAATAATAACCCGCACCATCTGCAAAATACTGGTTATACACAAAGTAACCCGCATTCGCATTTCCTGTTCGTCCGTAGGTACTACGTAATTTCAGGGTAGTTAACCATTTTACATGATCTGCGATAAAGTGCTCCTTGGCAATGTTCCAGCCTAAGCCTACTGCCGGAAATAATCCATAACGTTTACCATCGGGATAGCGGTTTAAACCGCTATAGCTCATCGCTACTTCTGCCAGATATTTTTCCTTGTAGTCATAAGAAAGCGTTCCGGCAAGGGTATTGTAAGTAAGTGGCAAGTCGCTATAAATTGAAATGTTCTGAACATTTGCAGAAGCAAGTGCATGGACATGGTGATCTCCGAAGCTGCCGTCATAGCCGGTAGAAAATTCCGAATAGAAGTTTTTATACTGATTGGTATTGACGCTATTTCCGGCCGATATCGTTCCTTCTGTACCAAAACGCTGGTAGGTTATTCCAGATGGACCATTCATTCCCTGATATACCGCAAAGGTTTTCCCTCTGGAAGTTACTTCAGAAAGGTTGGTATTAAAAGTAACCAAACCTTTAATCCATAATCCCTTCACCAGATCATCCATCGTTCTTTTAAGAGAAAGATCGGCAGACATATCTCTCATATAGCTCAGCGTATATCCCGATTGCGTGCTCAGGCCATACACATTGTTCTGAAAGTCTTTATTCCCCCCCAATGAACCATCCGGGTTAAACATTGGATAGGCACTATTTGGCGTAGTCGCCAGCGAATTGAAAATGGCATTGATCCCCAGGTTTACTGACCTTCCTCCAAAAGAGGTTATGAAACTGGTTCCCGGCGCATTTCCATTCTCTATTCTTCCGAAAAGGTTCAGGTTTAGGGTTAGGTTTTTATTCAGGTCTACATCGATATTCGTGCGCACGATGTATCGCTTAAAGTCTGAATTGGTATTATAAGTATTTTTATCCGAGGTCTTTAAAAGGCCTTGCTGGTCCAGATAATCGACTGCCACGAAATAACGGGCACTGTTTCCACCACCGGAGGTGCTCAGATTGTACCTCGTGAAAGGCGCATTTTTTCTCATCACTTCCTTGTACCAGTCTACGTTCGGATGGCCCATAGGGTCGGAACCTGTTCTGTAAGCTTCTAAATCTGCAGGCGTATAGATGGTTGCTTTTCCATCATTGCTCAGTGCCTCATTGTATAAGGTCGCATAATTAAAGGCATCTAATGTTTTAGGAAGTCTGATCGGGGTTTGCAATCCTGTTTGGGCAGTAAAAGCAATTTTCTGTTTTCCTACTTCTCCTTTTTTAGTTGTAATCAGTATGGCACCACCAGATCCGCGCAAACCCAACATAGCAGTCGCCAGTGCATCTTTTAATACCGTAACAGATTCAATTTCTTCCGGATCTATAGAAGATACATCTCTGGGTACCCCATTGATTAAGATCGTTGGATTCTGTCCCCTCAGGGAGAAATCAGCAGCATCCAGTCCCGGAATTCCTGTCGACTGTAAGGTGGTTAACCCCGACATCCTACCTGTAAGGGCATTATTGATCGCCGTTACCGGCGAAGAGATCAGGTCTCTGGTATACACACTTTCTGTGGATAAGATGCTGGTCGACTTTTTCTGGGTATCATAAAGACGGTACACACTTAGCTGCGACTTTTCCGATTCGGTAAAAATCAGGTCCAGTTTGCTTCCGGAAACACTTACTTCCTGTGTAAGGTATCCTTTCAGAGAAAAGATGGCCACTTCACCGGAATCAATCATCAGGGAATATTCTCCCTTGTTATCCGAAGACACCACGGGCCCTCCTGTTTTACTTCTGATGTTTACACCAAAAAGAGGTTCTCCATAAATATTGGTCAGTTTCCCTTTAACCACTCCTGGAATGTCTGTTGAGTTAATGGTTTCTTTACTACCCTTATTGGTCTGGGCAGATAAAGAGATCGGAAAAAGCATGGCAATCATCAATCCCTTAATTAGGAACTTCCCGTACACCTGTCTTCCCTTTACTTTTAAGTAAGGTTTCATCATATCTGGTTTGTTTTGGTTTAGTTGCCTGGGAGGCAAAGCGTATTTGGTTATTTGGCTAACAGTAAAGTTGGCTGCAATCCAAAAAGAAAAGGGGTGAAAAATGATTGTAAATGGGGTGAAAATCCCTTCTTAAATTGTATTTTTAAAAATCAGGCAAGGAATTTCTTTAGCCTTGGGGAGGGGAACGTTTATTATAGGGGTATGATAAGGCAAACAATATTATTAATTACAGGTATTCTGATGCAGCTGTGTGTCAGGGGGCAAGCACTGAATTTCAATCACCTAAAGACTGAAAACGGGCTTTCCCAGAATTCTATTTTTGCTATCGCACAGGATGGTCAGGGCTTTATGTGGTTTGGCTCCCGCTTTGGATTGAACCGTTACGACGGCAATCAGTTCCGGTTATATAAAAGCAATGCCAGTGATTCCGGCAGCCTTTCTGATGATTATATCACGGCCTTATATAGTGATTCCAGGAAGATCCTTTGGGTGGGTACGGCCAATGGCTTAAACCGCTTTAATCCGCAGAAAAATACTTTCGAAAGGATTTACCTTGATGGGAATAAACACAATAAACAGTATGCCCCTGTAAATTCCGTATATGAGGACCGAAAGGGAAACCTCTGGGCTGCTGCCAGGACCGGACTCTACTTATTAACCAATCCCGGGAAAAATAAATTCAGCTCTGCTGAAAAGCTTGGCCTGGCCCCGGGAATTGCCCATGCAGAAATCCTCAGTATCTATGAAGACCAGAAGGGATTTTTATGGATCGGAACAAATAACGGATTAACACGCTTCAGGTTCAAACAACGGGTTCAGGAAGTACAAACCTACCGTCATCATGTGGCTCAGCCTGGCAGTTTGAGTGATAATTCCATTACTGCCATTACCGAAGACCAGCAAAAGAACCTTTGGGTGGCTACTGAAAATGGGGGCATCAATCTTTTCCAGCCTTCCACGAATACCTTTTCCAGATTTTTACATGAAGAAGGAAAAGAAAATAGCCTCGCTCATAATGCCGTCCGTAAAATGATGCTCAGCAAGAAGGGGAAATTATACATTGGAACGCAGGAAGGATTAAGCGTATTCGATCCGTCGAGCAGAACATTCCACAACTATCAACACCGGAAAGCCGATCAGCGAAGCTTAAACCAAAATTCCATTTACAGCTTGTATGAAGACCTGACAGGCTCGATCTGGATTGGCACCTATTATGGCGGGGTGAATGTCACTTATGCGCATTCCACCAATTTTAAAACCCTGCAGTACAACGAAAAGCTGGCAGGAATCAGTCATAATGTAGTCAGTTCCATCATTGCCGACAAAAATGAAAACCTTTGGATCGGAACGGAAGGCGGCGGACTGAACTATTATGACCAGCGGAGCCAGAAATTTACGACTTATAAACTGAAAGCAACTTCCCCATCAAGTTTGGGTTCAGATTTGGTAAAAGTAGTTTACAAAGATAAAACGGGCAATATCTGGGTCGGTACGCATGGCGGCGGCCTCAATTTATTTGACCCTGCAACACAGCGTTTCAAACGTTTTATGGCCAGCGGGAATGACATTCAAACCACGCGTTCGGAGATCGTTGCCCTTTTGGAAGATGATCAGGGTGCATTCTGGACCGGCAGTCAGACTGGCATCAGGATCTTTAAGAAGGATAAGGACAACCTGGGCCCCTATCCTGAAATCCCGGCCATTAGAAGCATCAAAAACCAGAATATTAAAGTTTTGTTCGAAGATTCGAGAAAGAACATCTGGATTGCAGCAACTACCGGCCTGTACCTTTTGCCTTCCGAGCGGCGCAGCCTGCAATCGTTTACATTGCCGAAAGGGAGCAATAGCGTAAACAACAATGCGAATTATATCAATTGTATTCAGGAAGATTCATCCGGGAACATCTGGGTTGGCCTTTATTATGGCGGACTCAGTAAATATGATGTCAGGAGAAAAGCTTTTAGTAAGACCTATACCAGCAAGGATGGCCTGGCCAGCAATAATGTAGTCGGAATTCTGGAAGACAACCACAGGCAGCTTTGGATCAGTACTTCTAACGGATTATCGAGGTTTAATCCCAAAAATGAAGTTTTCCAGACTTATACCACCAGCGACGGCCTTGCCGGGGATGAGTTCAATTACAATTCCTTTTTTAAAGCCGGAAACGGGGAAATGTTTTTTGGCGGGTATAACGGACTTACCCATTTCTCTCCTGCAGATATCGAAAAAAATGACCAGCAGGCAGCCGTGGTTTTTACCGGATTGAAGCTTTTCAATGACCGGGTAAGGCTCAACGATGCGAATGGCTTGTTGAAACAGGACATCGGATTCACAGAAAAGCTGGTCTTTCATTATGGGCAGAACATTTTTACCGTCGAGTTTGCCTTACTCAATTACATCAAATCAAATAAGAACAAATACGCCTATAAGCTGGAAGGCATGAGCGGGGAGTGGATAGAAAGCCATACGCCTGTAGCCACCTATACCAATCTGCCTTCAGGAACCTATACCCTATTGGTAAAAGGAGCGAATAACGATGGCATCTGGAGCGAACCGGTCCGGATGCAGATCGAAATCCTGCCTCCATTCTGGAAAACATGGTGGGCCTACCTTCTTTATACCGCATTGCTGATTATGGTTTTATTTTTTATCACCCGCTTTTTCTACCTCCGTGGGTTGTTACTAAAGGATGAAGAGCTTCATCAGATCAAGCTGAACTTCTTCACCAACATTTCTCATGAGATCCGCACCCACCTGACGCTGATCATGGCTCCCGTAGAAAAATTACTGGAAGGACAGCAATCTGCCAGCCCGGTCGGACAGCAATTAAAAAGCGTAAAAAACAACGCAGACCGGTTGTTAAAACTGGTCAGTGAGCTCATGGATTTCCGGAAAGCGGATACCAAGAACCTAAAGCTCCGTGTTGCAAATT
This sequence comes from Pedobacter steynii, assembly GCF_900103665.1. Lineage (GTDB taxonomy): Bacteria > Bacteroidota > Bacteroidia > Sphingobacteriales > Sphingobacteriaceae > Pedobacter > Pedobacter steynii. The sequence continues at coordinate 63,708 of NZ_FNGY01000017.1, read as the reverse complement.
ATGACCTCATTCCTTTTGTGAGGGAGATTTACAGTTCCTTTGAAGCCTTATCCAGGAAGAAACAAATTCAGTTTTCTTTCATTCATGACCAAGAGCCACTAATGTTGTATTTCGACAAAGAACAACTGGAAAAAGTGTTTTTCAACCTGCTTTCCAATGCTTTTAAATTTACACCGGATCATGGCGATATTGCATTGCACATCAAAACGGAAAAAGACGAGGTGCTGATCAGTATCAGTGATACCGGAAGGGGAATTGCACCGCAATATCTGGATCAGTTGTTTGTGAACTATTTCCAGGTAGATGACCACAGCATCCAAAATACGGGCTACGGCATCGGGTTGGCACTGGCAAAAAACATTGTGGAATTACATAAAGGAAAAATTAAGGTCAGTAGCAATCCTGCAACAGCGGATGAACCTGGTTTTACCCGTTTTGAAATCAGTTTGCTGCGGGGAAATGCTCATTTCCAGGAAACTCAGCTATCGGCACCCATCGCACAATTCCCTGTCCGAATCCCCGGGGAAGACGAGCTAAGCCTGGAAAACATCCCACGGGTAAGTCCTCCACATAGTGGTTCAAAAAGACAGACCATCCTGATCGTGGAAGACAATGCTGAACTGCGCGGATTGATTAAGGGTACGCTAGACGCCGATTACGAGGTATTTCTTGCCGGAAACGGACTGGAAGGATGGGACATCGCCACGGTAGAAATCCCAGACCTCATCATCAGCGATGTTATGATGCCCGAAATGGATGGTTTCACCCTCTGTAATCAATTAAAATCCGACGAACGGACTAGTCACATCCCTGTAATACTTTTAACGGCTAAGAGCAGCCAAACGGATCAGATCAGCGGACTGACTCAGGGAGCAGACAGTTACCTGACCAAACCCTTTAGCACAAAAATTCTGGAGCTTCAGGTGCACAATCTGTTGGAAGCAAGAGAAAAGATGCGAAAGAAATACAGCAGGGAGCTGGTTCTGGAACCAGGACCCCTGCCTGTTAATCCACTAAATGAGCAGTTTATTTCCAAATTGATTGGCATCATTGAAGACAATATGGAAAATGAGGAGCTTGGCGTAGAACTGCTCGCTGCACAAATAGGAATGAGCCAGTCGGTATTGTATAAAAAGCTAAAAGCACTAACCGACCTTTCTGTGAATGATTTCTCCAAGTCTATCCGTTTAAAAAAGGCCGCGCAACTGCTCCTGCAAAGGCAATACACCGTATACGAAATCGGTTATATGGTTGGTTTTTCAGACCGTAAGTATTTCAGCAGGGAGTTTAAAAAACAATTTGGAAAGACGCCTTCCGAATATCTTTCCGATCAATCACAGTAAATCATCCTGTTCCTATCCGTTAAAAATGTTGTTCATTTCCGTTTCAGTGTAACTGATCTTCTCTTAACGATCAAGAGGTGTTTGATAGGTCCATAATTGGTTTCTCAGACCTTTTGACGATGTCTTCCCGGACAACTGACAAATAACATTATCCGGAGGCATATTAAAGATATATGAAAAACATTTCGTAAATTACTCATAATCAATTTAATTACTTAAATAAAACTTAGGAAAAATGGGAAAATTAATTAACGGGTTATTTGGCGGATTCCATGGCAGAATCGGCAACCTGGTAGGTTATACCTTGAAAGGGAAACATATCATCAGAACAATTGGCAAAACTGAAAAACCGCTTACTCCGGCAAGGAAAGCAAACTGCGAAAAAATGAAGGTGGTCAATGAGATCCTGAAGCCTTCCATTCATGCGATCCGGGCAGGATTCCGGCTTGCGGTTGTTGGAACGGACAGGAACGAGTACAATGAGGCCGTTTCTTACAATAAAAAGAATGCGATTCAAGGTGTATATCCAAACATCAGTCTGGACTATAGCAAAGTATTAATGAGCATGGGGGCACTTCCTGTAGCTGTTAACCCGGGGATTAGTCAAAACGGCGTTGAGGTTACCTTTACCTGGGAAATATCGACCAGTCCGGTGAGTGAGTATCATACTGACCGCACGATGCTCGTGATCTATTTCCCTGATATTAAAGAGACCTGCTGCCAACTGGTCGGGGCAAAAAGAGTGGAAGGTAAAGATGTGATTGTGATCGGTCCGGAACATATAAACGAACGCATGGAAGCTTATATTTCTTTTGCTAAAGATAATGGAAAAGCAGTTTCCAATAGCGTACACGCTGGTTCTTTGAATACCAGTCCCAAAGTTACTGTAGAAATAAAACCTGCAGAAGAGGCCAAAACCGGAGCGGTCAAACCAGCACAGGCGCCTGTTTGCGAAAACGAAAAGGAGATTGATGTACCGAATTCCAGCTTAACTGAATCTGGCAACGGTTTTACAGGAGACAGCCCGGGGCCTGGGTAACAAAGTCCGGATATCTTTCCTAATTTAGAGGCTGAGAAATAAAACCGCCTGATAAAAAGCAATTATACACTAATGAAAATTTTAAAAACACTTGTTTTAGGTGCTTTACTGGTACTGGTATGTTGTTTAATTTACGATCGGATCACGCACCCGCCTGAGGAATGGCAGACTCGTGAAAGGTGTAAAGCCTGTGATGCTTTAGAAGATCAAAAATTACAGGTGCTGGAAGGAAGCGTAGAAATAGGGAAAGATGGTAAAATGACCTTTCAGGAGCAAAAAACTAAGAAAACATATGCTTTGATTCCCTGCGACATTAACTGTGAAAACAATTTGACAACATGGTTTGAAAGGAGCGAACGGCTGGAAGGCGAAACTCCGGTTCTTTACAGCATTGAAGGGAAATTAAACGCAGAAAAACAGGAATTCTCTATGCTGGAATCAGTATCGATCAATTAATAACGCGTGATAAGCGCATATAGCTCTCCCTTATTAGCAGCATTCCCCGCAGCTAACCAAAGGGGCAATTCCGACAACGCTTTCCTCTCAGAAACTTTTCACAGCAGTTCTTTTTCTTCTTATCCTTCTTCTCCTGCTTCGACTTTTTCTTTTCTTTTCCCTTCTTTGACATCGCGCTACAATTATTCCGATACAAAAATAGCACATACTGATGGTTTTCCATCAATATGTGCTATAATAAAAAACCTTTATCGGTTTAAATCAGCGGATTAGCCCTCTGTGTAAACGATCTGGCCTACATTTTTATCGATCTGCCATCTTCCTGTTCCTTCTTCACCGATCACATCGAATAATTCCAGCGCACGTCTGGCTTTGTATTCTTCTTCACGTTGTTCTTTGAAGAACCAGTTTAAGAACTCTAAGGTTACATAATCCTGTTCTTTATGGCAACGTGCAGCGATGTTTTTGATCGACTGGGTTACACTGATCTCCTGATCTAATGCTTCTTCAAACACCTCACGGAAAGAGTTATATTCAAGCTTGATATTGGTTACTTCAGGCGAAATGGCCATTCCACCCATATCAAGAACATACTTATAAAATTTTAACTGATGAACGCGTTCTTCTTCAGCTTGCTTAAAGAAGTAATCTGAGGAGAAATCGTATCCATTGCGGCCGCACCATGAAGCCATGGACAGGTAGATTGAGGAAGAAAGTGCTTCTTTTTTAATCTGTTGGTTTAAAAGAGTCTCAACATCTGTGGAGAGTAAACTTTTTACGCGAATGATATCTTTCATATTACTGTTGATTTAATTCCTAATTACTAAGACAAAAATAAGGGTATAAATCAACAATATTGCATTTAAAAGCAATTCGGAAAGATTCTAAGTCTAATTAGATCAAACGACTAAGCGGAAAAGACGGTCCTGAATAATGTGGTTTAAATCCAGCATGACGAAGGTTCCCTGTAGTAGTTCTTTAAGGGCAATGATCTGAAGTAAAGACAAAACATAACAATGATCACAGGCGCAGATGAAGATGATCTCCACATCAGCGGATTTATCACTCGTCAACAGGATGTTTTCGATATCAATGTTGTAAACCGCTTTCTTTAATTTCAAAAGATTGCGGTAATCAAAACGGGCCAGCTTGCCGGCAAAATCTATATACCAGCAGTTTTCACTGTCTGATTGATAGATGGAACCTTTTTTGGTACTAAATACCTCTTCAAAATGTATTGGAGATGCTATAGCTGTGTTTTGCATTGATTAAACCTGGTTGAGACTGCAAAGGTTGTTATTATTTAGATTTATTCCAAATCAATTGTTCAAAAAAAATCAATGAACTTATACACAAGCTATAAAAGCTTTGTTTCCTGATCGAATTGAAATCAATCAGGAAACAAAGCTTTTCTTCTAAAATCCCCAATTTCGGGAGTTTTAGAAATAGTGCTATTTCTTACTCGTTTGCGATAAGAAAGTACTCTCAAATATTTTATCTGCATTTCCGGCTTCAAAACCTTCTCTCCTATGGGTATTGTTCAGCTCGCTGGCAGGAAGTCCGGCAAATTCCGGTAACACCTTTCTTTCTGCAAACTCTACATAAGAACCGGCAATAACCTTCTTTTTGCCTTCCGCAAAGCTGGCTTCCACCAGTTCGGCAACGGTAGAGCTTTGCAGCAATGCCCCATCGCTGCTCGTCTTGATCTCTCCACCGGCATCGTTCAGCTTAAACCCGTTTTTCAACAGGAACTGATCAAATGCTTCCAGGTTGTTGTACCCTTCTTTCAGGTTATGGATGCTGATCGTAAAATGGTTCAGGTAATAACGGTTATAAATCGTCCATGCGGCATATTCACTTTCTGCCATCAACTCCGTGTAATCTTCCACCGTAGGTGTTTCCCAAAGCGGACTGTGCAGAAAACGATCTACGGCATCCGCATCATTCAGGTCCAATGCATCTACAGGATCAGCGGTAATCGCATCTGTATATTTATGAATAAGCTCCTGTGCCCTTTCAGACAATTGTGTAACGATCAGTTCACTGATGAAAATACGTGGAAATTCCGGAGATGGTGGTGCATACCAATACGCATCCAGCTTCTTTTCCGAAAAATGGTAAGGGCTCTTTTTCTCGTAACCATAAGCCAGAAATACTTTTTCCAGAGAGGCGATTCCTAAATGAGGAACCCCTAAAGTACGGAAGGCCACATGGTCGTTTTCTATCTCTTCAAAATTGCTGATGATCCCCTCGGCAATCATCGCATTGATAATTCCTGCTACATCAGGAACACGTTCTTTATATCGGGTTAAGAGTCCGTTTAATACTCCTTTAAGGGTTTTATGCACCATTATTTATTTAATTTTATACAATACCTCATCCAGATGGGCCACCAGATCATCCGCATTCTCTTTGGAGAATACCAAAGGCGGTTTGATCTTAATCACGTTGTGCAAAGGCCCGTCTGTGCTTAACAAAAATCCACGGTTTCTCATCTCTTCCACAATCCAGTCGATCTCAGGAACGGCAGGTTCAAGTGTTTCCTGGTTTCTCACCAGCTCCACACCCACAAAAAGGCCATGACCTCTCACCTCTCCGATCAGCGGATGTTTTTCCATCAGCTCTGTCAGCCCCACCATCAGGTGATTTCCTGTTTCCAGGGCCTGCTTTTGGAGCTCCTCTTCCTGTATCACCTTCATCACTGCAATCCCTGTTTCCATGGAAACCGGATTCCCTCCAAAAGTATTGAAATACTCCATTCCGTTGTTAAAAGAAGCAGCAATTTCGGCAGTCACCACTACCGCAGCCATAGGATGCCCGTTTCCGATGGGTTTACCCAGGACGACAATGTCAGGAACCACGTCCTGCAGTTCAAATCCCCAGAAATGATCTCCGATTCTTCCAAAACCCACCTGTACTTCATCCGCAATGCAAAGTCCGCCGGCAGCCCGGACATGACGGTATACTTCTTTCAGGTAATCCGGAGGCAAAGGAATCTGTCCGCCTACCCCAAGCAGGGTCTCACAAATGAACGCGGCAACACCTTTATCTGAGGTTTTAAGCGCTGCTATCAAACGTTCTACGTCTGCAGCATACTTTGCACCCGCCTGGGCATCTCCGTAGCGGTAAACGCCACGGTACAGATCCGGGTTCAACGCCTTGTGGATATGGGAAGGTTGTCCGCCACCCCCTGGTCCGTCGAATTTATAAGGACTCAGTTCCATCGCCACGGTAGACGTCCCGTGATAAGCATGGTCCAGTACAATGACATCTTTCTGACGGGTATAATGTCTGCTGATGCGGATGGCCAGGTCATTGGCTTCGCTTCCTGAATTGGTAAAATAACAAACGCTCAATGGCGCAGGCAAGCTATCAGTCAGCAGTTTTGCGTATTCCAATAAGCTGTCGTGCAAGTATCTGGTATTCGTATTTAATTTTGCGGCCTGCTGCTGGATTGCCCGTACCACGGTAGGGTGGCAATGGCCAACATGGCTCACGTTATTGACACAGTCGATAAAAGTATCGCCCTGATCATCGTACAGGTATTGAAATGCGCCTTTAACGATTTTCAGGGGTGTTTTATAGCTGATGCTCAGGTTGGCCCCGATCCGCTCTTTTCTTGTTTTCAACAAGGTCTCAATCGCTTCCTTTTCCGGGCTTACTTTTGGAAAGCCGCAGACGAGGTTAAACTCATTCTGCGCAAGGACAGGATTGATCTTCAGCAATTGGAACAGTAGCTTCCAGGCATCGTTCTCCGATACAAAATGATGTGCATTATCGCCCTGCGCTCTTTTACTCGCAGATTGTGTTACACTTAAACTTAACCTTGCCCCGATCAGGTAATACAAGACCGACAATTCCTGCTCCGTTAAATGATACTCCTGATGGTATGCTTTCAATACGGTCACCGCAGCTTTCAGGGGTTCCTCCTGACGGAACATCACATAGGTCAGCGTGATGGCGATATTATGAATGAGCTGGGTTTTGGCAATATCTCCAAAGTCGATGAAGCCGGTAACTCTGTCCTGATCGGCCAGTACATTCAGGTCATGGGCGTCATTGTGGACCACGGCTGTTCTCAACTCATACATCAGCGGAAGCACTTCCATCTCATATTGAAGGAGAAAATAAGCCGCAATCCTTCTCTTTTCATGGTCCTTGATAAAGTGAAGGTTCGCTTTTGAAGCCAGGACATAGGCCATGTCCCATTCGTTATAACGGTAAACAGCCGGGTGATTAAAACTCCGGAGCGCCTGGTCCATTTTTGCCAGCGTAGTCCCCAGATCAGTTAACAACCCGGTACTCAATACCGGCAGGTCTGCAAGGAAAGTGCCTTCCAGAAAAGACAAGATCCTGATGCAGTACTGATGTCCGTTGATTTCAGTTTTGGTGATGGCCTGTCCGTCCAGATTGAGTTTTAAGACCGGTACTTTAGCGGCCAATGGCGTTGCTGATAAAAACTGTAAGGCCTTCATCTGGGCATCCAGGTAAGGTTCATCATAAGGTGCAGGATTTACTTTACAGATCAACCGCAGCCCTTCTTTAGTGTTCAGCAGGAAATTTTGTTCTTCATAACCGGCAATTTTCTTTACCTCAGCATCCAGCTTGTAAAAGGTGTTCAGGGTTTCTTTAAGGTTTTTCTCAGAAAGTATCATGTGTATTCTCTTTAAGTATAATTAACAAGTGTGCTGCTGACCAGCTGAAATTTTTGGCATTTAACCCCTTGCCGCTAAGGGGGTGATAATTTTCGCGGATGGCTCCCTGTCCCTGAAGCCCTTCTGCATTTTTCAATAGTTTATTCAAAAAGTAGTTTGCTTCTTCTTTTCTGCCATACCGCAACAAACCGGAATAACCAAAATAGAACTGATCCAGCCATACCGGACCTCGCCAGTAACCTTTTAAAGGGTCAAAACCGGGATGATCGGCCGCGAGTGTGGCCAGGGGAACAGATGTATCAAACTTATTTGTTTTTTTTATCATTTTCAGCACAGAATTGAATTGTTGCTGGTCCGCCAGGCCGCACCACAATGGGAGCCATCCTTCAGGCCCATCCACATCAATCCATTGTCCTTCCAGGCTCTTGTCGTAATAAAAGCCTTTCTCTTCCCGAAAGAAAGTCTGATTGATTTTTTGCTTTAAAGGAAGGAGCTGGCTTTTCCATTCCTGCTGTGCTTTCCTGTTCCCCATCGCCAGGGCAATTTTTGCCAGATACCCTTTTTCGGCATAGAGATAGGCATTCAGGTCCACGGATTCCTGATTTAAGGACCATGCGGTGGCATTGTTTTTTAATAAAACCGCTTTGTCAAACCTAACCGCATTGTCCATTCCACTTTCCCATGCTGCGGCAATCCGAGTTCCATCTGTTGAACCAAACTCACACAGGCCATTTTTATTGTGGTCCCGGTTTTTGTACCACCAGTTGTGGTATTTGACCAGCTTAGGATAGATCGTGTTCAAAAAAGAAACATCTTTTGATTGCGCATAGATTTTCCAGACTGCCCATGCGGCAAGCGGAGGTTTGGTATCCCTCCAGTTGTTTTCTTTCTTATCCGTATAAATACAATCCGCCACCATCCCATGTTCATCCTGGTAATCAAACATGGCCAGCATATTTTCTTTTGCCAGTGCAGGATTAAAATAGCTCAATCCTACCGCCTGTTTCCAGCTGTCCCAGCTCCAAAAGCCATAAAACCCCTGGTAATTCAAAGAAGGGAAAACGCCGCCATGTAACAGGTCTTTTGATTTACTTCTCCAATTGGTTTGCAGGGTTACAATTGATTTTACTGCGAGTTTTTGTTGCACCACACTGCTCAGTGGTAGTCCAGGAGCATTGAAATAATCGTTCAGGTATTTATCCCAGCGCCTTTGGTTGGCACGGAATTCCTTATTGAAATTAAATGCGGTTGTTGTTGCGGCTTGTTCTTCTGCTGCATTCAGGTAATAGCTTTGTGTCTGGCCGATGCTGAAATGCGCATCCGGTTGAATGCTGATTTCTTCCAGATCTGCCTGATACCCATTTCCGGAAACCTGAATGTTCATTTTATGTGAACCATCGAACTGCTGGGTAAAGCGGTGTTCATTGTCATTAAAGCTGATGTTAACCTCCTTTTCTGCCTTTTTGATCTGAGCCCCGGTTAACAAGCTCTTCCCGGTCCAGGACAATTGCAGTTTCCGTTCCTTTTTCCCAAGATTGTACACCCTTGTATTGATCATTGCAGATCTGTTGGAAACAAAGATCAGTTGCAGCTCAACTTTCAGGTCGTTGATCCACATTTCCTGAGTAAGTAAGCCCGGATAATATTTGAGCTCGGTTTTAGCGCCGGAAAGGTCAATCAGCTTTTCAGCCTCTTTGATTCCGATTTTAGAGATCGTGTTTCCCAACCACTCCCCTTTAAGATCCATCAGGAGCGGACCGATAAAAGCCCCATGGTCCTTCGCCGAAGTAGGCTGGGTATAAGCATGCCAGGCCCCAAGGTCGGAGAACACATTCGTTTCAATTTTCTCCGGGTCGGATACTTCAAAGCCCATGCTCAGCACATCCGGAAAATGGCTGCGTTCTGCATCTTTTTTTGTAACATTGAACTCATTGACGGAGGCCAGCAATACAAAACTACATAAGCAGCAACTGCGTATAAGAGACATCATTATTTTATGTTATTGATTTCGCCGGCCTTGTTAAAAACCGGACGAAGGGTAAAAGAATAAGTATAATCACGGTAAGGCAACCGATATTGCGGATGTGCTTCGGCACCCCAGCTGTTATCGCCGCCTACACCTGTTTGTTTTGCATCAATGTTCCACCAGATCAGCGGTTCATTCGTCATCGAGCCACCGTGTACATTGACCTTTGCGTCTTTATCAAAATCCAGGTGTTTCATGTCAAAATGTAAAACTCCTGTGCTGATTTCAGGCGCACCTGTTGCAGAAAGCCCTATGCCTTGCTGATTGGCCAGGGTCATCCACCTCACCCCGGTGCGGTAGCCACTTTCCTGTGCCCTTGGGTAAGGATGGAAAAGCGCATCTGCCGGCATGCGGTAAAGGTCGATATGCGCTGCATAATCGCGGTCTGCATAATTGTCAAAAGGCCCTCTGCCAAACCAGCTCACCTGATCAAATTCAGGATTCAGGATCACCCTCATTCCTATTCTTGGAATTTCAGGTAAGGCCACGTCGCCGGCTTTAAGCTGATAATTGACATTGATGCTGCCATCACCTTTGATCGTATATACGGTAGTAATGCTCAGTTTTAATTTTGGAAGCTCATGAACGGTTTTCAGGGTTCTGGTTTCTTTTGAGACCTGCTTATTTTCAATACTGCTCAGTTTTGCGTAATCAAAGGCAGTCTGCCAGATTTTAGACCTGATCTGCATGCTGTTTCCGATGTCATTATCTGTTGCTGCCCTCCAAAAATGAGGAACCAATGCGGCCTTGATCAATTCTTTTCCGGCAATCATATAGCTTTCCAGTAATCCTGTTTTTTTATTGAAACCGATGTTCAGTGCATCGGTATAAAAATGAACTATTTCTGCAGTTTCTTTGGTTTTCAATTCGGCTGTATGCTTAGTGGAAAGAACCTCTTTGGCTTTTAAAGGCAATAAAAACTGTTCCGTTGCCACCTTGAATCCCGCCGGCAACAGTTCCGTTGCCTTTTTACTAAAGACCTCGAAAACGATCAGGTATTCCAGTCCGCCTTTAAGTTCAAAAGCAGGGATTTTAAGGTTGATTTCTTTTACAGACTGCGGGGCCAGGGAAAGGCTTTCCATCGTGCCGGAAGCCACAACGGTGCCTCCTCCTTTGATGTTCCATTTGATGGTATAATCTTCCAGGTTGCTAAAGTCGAACCTGTTCCTTAGGTTAAACACATAACGCTGAAGGTCTATTGCCTCAAAATTCACATTCTGATAGACCTTTTGCAGCTCATAAGCCTGAGGATGCCAGGAACGGTCTGCGGCAACGAGCCCATCCGCACAGAAACTCGTATCGCTCGTTAGCCCTACGGTTCCCATATCCCGGCCATAAGCCCAGATGTTGTTTCCTTTATCATCTTTTTTACTAAAAGTCTGATCGGAAAAATCCCAGATAAAACCGCCTTGTAACTGTTCGTGTTTATAGATCAGGTCCCAATCGTCCTTTAAGTTTCCTCCACTATTGCCCATCATATGGGCATATTCGCATTGGATCAAGGGTCTCTTTCTCCAGGTCTTCACATAGTTTTCCATTACCGTGATGGATTTATACATCGGGCAGAAAATATCCGAATACCTTTCCTCTTTAGTTGCTTCATATTGCACCGGGCGGGAAGCATCTCTCGCTTTCAGCCAGTCGTATCCCGCCATCAGGTTTTCCCCAAATCCACTTTCATTCCCCAAAGACCAGGTGATGATGCTGGTAAAATTCTTATCCCTTTCGTACATCCTGCGAATCCGGTCCAGGTAAGCGGCTTTCCATTCGGGTTTATCGGATAAGGTTTTCAAAGGCGTGAAGCTCATCCCATCACATTCGATATTCGCTTCGTCTACCACATAGAGGCCATACTGGTCGCATAATGCATACCATCGCTCTGTATTGGGATAATGACTTGCCCTTACCGCATTGATGTTGAGTTCTTTCATCACCTTGATGTCCTTGATCATTCCCTCTTCGGTTACGATCTTTCCATTGATCCGGTCGTGTTCATGGCGGTTCACCCCTTTGATTTTTATCGCTTTCCCATTGACCAGGAAAAGTCCGTTTTTAACTTCTGCGGACCTGAATCCTATATGATGACGGATGATTTCCACCGGTTTTCCTTTCTGATCCAGGTGGCTGATTTGTACTACATACAAATTAGGATGTTCGGCATTCCAGGTTTTTATATCCTTAAAAGTAGTGTTGAAGTTTAAGGTTGCGGTGATGTTCTTCTGTGTTTTATAAAGCGGTATGGAAGGGTTTTTCGGATCAAAGACTTCTAGTTCTATCGTTCCCCGATCTGTTTTTTCAGGCGCTTTATTGAAAGCAAGGTCGAGATTGAACTTCCCGTTTTTATAGCTTTCGTCTAAAGTTGCCCTCAGTTCAAAGTCAGATAAGTGAAATTTGGGTCTCGCGATCAGAAAAACGCTTCTTTCTATACCACTCAGCTTCCACATGTCCTGTCCTTCCAGATAAGTGGCATCGCTAAACCGGAAGACCTGCAAAGAAATCGTGTTCTTTCCCTTCTTTAGGAATTTGGTAATGTCGAATTCGGTGGGTGTTTTACTGTCCTTGCTAAAACCAATGTATGCGCCGTTAATCCAGAGGTAAAAGAAAGAATTTACTGCTCCCAGGTGAACAAAGACCTGTTTTCCATTCCAGTTGGGATCAATTGTAAATTCCCGTTGATACTGTCCTACGGGATTGTCCTCCTTAGGCACGAATGGTGGAGTAGCCGGGATCGGGTATTCCACATCAGTAAATATAAATTTAGCATAGCCCTGCGTTTGCCAATGGCCAGGCACCTTAATCGTACCCCAGTCTTTGGTTTCTGCCAGGTTTTTATAAAAAGTATGAGATCTTTCGGAAGGGTTCTTCAGCAGTTTAAACTTCCAGATACCATCCAATGATTTCAGGAAAGGACTCGATTGCTGATCCAATGTCTGTTGATCCGGATAAGGGATAAACCAGGCATGGGGTTTAATTGCATTCTGAGAAGGAATTAAAGGGTTTTCCCAATCTGCCGGAGCTTGGGCAATCACTGAACCTGTAAAACCCAGGCAAAGCATTAAACAAAGGAAATAGGGTTTGATTAGATTCATGAACAAGGAAATAAAGCATCGTCACGCAGGCATTGCTGCATGACGATGGTGTTAAATAATCAGAGCGCTCGTGGTTCTATTATGGTGTGGATGGGTTATTGGTCGTTTCTTTCAGTGGCGTAGGATAAAAAGCTTTATCCGCACTGAATTTCCTGCCTGCAGCCTGCATCTTTTGTGCAAGCAGGCCCCATCTCCTCAGGTCGTAAAAACGACTTCCTTCCAGTGTAAACTCCATTACACGCTCATGGATGATCTGTTCAAATACAGGTGCTTTACCGCTCAGGCTAACATCCGGTAAGCCTGCCCTGCCCCGAACCTTATTGATCCAGGTTACCGCATCACCAGATTTCTGTTGTTCATTCAGCACTTCAGCATACATCAATAAAACATCCGCATAGCGCATTAATGGGACATTGATCGCATTAGAAAAACCGATACGATCAGGTCCTGCAGGGATCCATTTCCGGAAAGCAATGGTTTTAGCATTGACACCGAAAATTTCGTTATAAGTACTTCCATATACCCTTGGGGTCGCTACATCGTTAAAATAGGCATCGTTAAAATACATGGTCTGGTACACCCTGGCATCATAATTACCATTGGCAACCTTACCTTCTTTTAACATTTCGGTCAACAGTGCCTGGGTACCATAAATCTCTCCATAGCCTCCCAGTTCTGATGCCGCCACCCAATCACTTAAATAAGATCTGTATACCGCTCCGCTGCTGGCATCTGAAGTTTGCTGCAACTCAAAGATGGATTCTGTACTGTTTTTTGTGGTACCGTTAAACATGCCCAGGAAATTATTATCCAGCTGGTACTCGTTAGACAGGATCACTTTATCCAGCCATTTTGCCGCTTCTGTATAATAAGCTGCGGCATTTGCCTGGTCGTCACTTACCCGGTATAAGTTTACTTTTCCAAGGTAAGCCTGCGCTGCACCTTTCGTTACACGGCCCAATTCCGTTGCCGGACGTGCAGACCTCAATGGCAGATCTGGTTCCGCTTCCTGAAGGTCTTTAAGGATAAAGCCATAAACTTCCGCTCTTTCCGCAAAGCCTTTGGAAAGATCAGCCTCTGAAGTAGGGACTTTATCCCTGATGATGATCTTACTATAATTGGTCAATAGCTTAAAATGATAATAGGCCCTCAGGAATTTTGCTTCCGCAAGAATCTGCTTTCTGCTGGCATCATCGATAGCGGTTGCAGCCATCTTACTTACATTTTCCAGCACCTGATTGGCAAAATTGATCCCTCTGTAATTCTCTCTCCACAGCAGGTCAACGGCATAGTTGCCGGAGGTAAATTCAAAATTATAATGTTCCGTCCACCATGGATAATTGAAAGCATCGGCGCCCGGAACTACGTAATCTTCCCTGTAAAACTCTCTTACCGAGCGTGCTTCTACATAGTTATCCCAGCTTACAAAGCCTTCCAGCTGAGAATAAGCCGCAGACAATCCGGACAATGCCCGATCTTTATTGATCCAAAAGTTATCTACTGTAAGCTGATCCGGTACACTTTGTTCCAGCTCAGATTTCTTGCAACCCATTACTGCCATTAGCAGGAACAAGCCTATATATAGTTTATTCGTTTTCATTCTTCGTTTTTTTATGGTGATTAAAATGTCAACTGTAGTCCCATGAGCCATCTTTTGTTCTGAGGATACATCAAACGGTCTACACCGTTGTTCAGGACATTAAAATTCCCTACCTCCGGATCCAGTCCGCTGTATTTACTAAAAGTGACCAGGTTTTGTCCGCTGACATAAATCCTGAGTTTAGAAATTTTCAGGTGTTCCAGTACAGATTTAGGAAGGCTATACCCCAGTTGAACCAATTTTAAGCGCAGGTAAGATCCGCTTTCCAGGAAACGCGTAGATTCACGTGCATTTTGATTGGGATCTCCGAGAACGGCCCTTGGCATAGCTGTTCCGGTGTTTTGCGGAGTCCAGGCATTGAGGGTGCTGGCCAGGAAGTTTCTTCCGGCTTCCATTCCTTCCAGCTCAAAACGGTTTCCGTTATAGATCTTATTTCCTGCTACCCCCTGCCAGAACAAGGAAAGGTCGAAGTTCTTATAGTTGGCTGCAAGGTTCAGGCTATATTCGTATTTCGCAAAACCTGAGCCCTGGTAAGTTTTGTCTTTTTCATCGATTGTACCATCACCATTGGTATCTCTGAACCTGATGTCCCCTGCTTTCGCATTTGGTTGCAAGACATTGCCAGCACCGTTTTTGTATCCTGCAGCTGCTGCATCGGATTGGAAAATACCATCAGCCTCGTATAAATAAAAAGCACCGATCTCTTTTCCTACCATGGTTTGAGTTGGAATATGGTCTGTTCCAAACCGTAAGCCTGTACCATATAAAATCTGGTCTTTATTGGCCAGTGTCAGGACTTCATTTTTCAATAAACTGATGGCACCACCAATGTCAAAATTCCAGTCATTATAATCGAAGTGATAATTGGTTTCTAGTTCCAGTCCT
The DNA here is from genome assembly GCF_900103665.1 of Pedobacter steynii. Taxonomy (GTDB): domain Bacteria; phylum Bacteroidota; class Bacteroidia; order Sphingobacteriales; family Sphingobacteriaceae; genus Pedobacter; species Pedobacter steynii. Next base: position 48,615 of record NZ_FNGY01000017.1, on the reverse strand, counting down.
TTGTTGGCAATCTTACCTACGTTCAGAATCGGATTGTCGACACCTGCCGAAGGCGGAACTTCTTTGGTGATCAGCAAGCCATCAGTGATGTTGTTAAAATAGTTGATGGCACCCGATAGTTTGTTGTCAAACAGTCCAAAATCAAGACCGATGTTTTTGGACTTAATCGTTTCCCATTGCAAGTCCAGGTTTTGGAGCGTATAAGCGGCAGAACCCGGCCATGGAGTAGCTCCAGAACCCTGCACCGAACCTCCGGACCAGTTGTTACGGGTGGTCATGAGTGCCTGATGGTCATAATATCCTAAAGCACCCTCATTTCCAAGTTCTCCGTAACTCGCACGAAGTTTTAAGTTATTCAGCCATTTAACTTCGTTCAGGAAGGATTCTTTGTGGATATTCCAACCCAGGGAAACCGAAGGGAATACCCCATATCTCCTGTTTTCTCCAAATACAGAAGAACCGTCTCTTCTGACAGAGACCTGTAAAAGGTATTTGTTGTCATAAGCATAGTTTAACCTTGCCAATGTAGAAAGGCGGACATATTTGTTGTTCGTTCCTGAGGCATTGAAAGTCCCGCCAAGCCCCGCAGAAATGGTATTGAAATCCGGATTGGTAAATCCTCCCGGTACTTCAGTTTCCACAATTTTTCCGTTTACAACGGTTCTTACAATGGTTTTTCCATCTGCGGTTACGCTGATAAAGCGGTTTGTTTTTTCCTGTGCGGTATATCCTGCAAGAAGTTTCAGGCTGTGTTTACCGATATTCAGGTCGTAATTCAGCAAGTGCTCCATTAAACGTTCCTTATAAAGGGAGTTTCTGTTGAATACTCTGGTATAAGAAACCAACGGATCATTGGCATTGGCGCGATACGGTGGATTGAAAGCATACTCATCCGTCCTGGCATTGATGTAATTCAGGTTGGCGGTATATTTTAATCCTTTGATGATGTCCAGTCCGAAGCGGATATTTCCGCCCAGATAATTGGTTTTAGAATTGGCATCCAGAAAATGATCCGCAGCAATAGGGTTCTGAAATTTCGGCAATCCGTTTTCCGTTAATCCGTAACCATATTTTTCCTTCTCATCAAATACCGGAAGTAATGGCGACTGGAAATAACTGTCTTTCTGATCAAATTTGGCAGCTTCAGATCTGGTTTCTGAATAGATGATGTTACTTTCTACTGTTAACCGTCCCTTTTTAAACTCATTTCTGGACCGCAGTGATTTCTTATTGAACTCAGAGCCGATAAAGGTTCCCCGGTCGTCGGTCAGGTCACCGCTCAAAGAATAGGTCAGGTATTCTCCGCCACCCTTCAGGTTGACATTGTAATTCTGTGAAATGCCTTTACGGTTAATTAAGTCCTGCCAGTTGGTATTGGTACCCGTGCTTTTAGACAGGTATGCCGGTAAAGCCGGAGCAGAAGGACCTGCATTGGTGTACATCATGGTATGCAGCTTTTTATAACCTTCTGCATCCAGGAACTTAAATTGTTCTGTTGGCCTTACAATGCTGTAGAAGGAAGAAAAATCGATCACCGGTGCGCCTTGTTTTCCTTTTTTAGTGGTAATGAGGATCACCCCGTTCGCACTGTTGGAACCGTAGATCGATGCCGCAGCACCATCTTTAAGGACTTCGATAGAGGCAATGTCGCCGTTACTGAGGTAATAAGGATTGCCAGGTGTACCATCGATAATATACAGGGGTTGATGTGCACCAAAGGTGCCGATCCCCCGTAACCTGACATCCGAAGATTGTCCTGGATTTCCGCCGGGACTGCTGATGGATAATCCGGCTACCCTACCCTGAAGCGCATTAATAGGGTTGCTGGCCGCTACCTGTTCCAGCTTTGTGCCACTTACTGAGCTTACGGCACTGGTCAGGTTACTCCGCTGCTGGGTTCCGTAACCAATCACCACGACTTCGTCGAGTCCTTTCATGTCTGTCCGCAATTTCAGCAGGATATCCTGGCCGGCAACCACCTGAATTTCCTGTGTAAGGTATCCTATAGCGGAGAAAATGAGCACATCTTTTGCGGAAGCATTGACCCGGAATTTACCTTCCTGGTCTGAAGTTGTTCCCGTCTTTGTTCCTTTGACTTTAATATTGACTCCGGGAAGTGGTTGATCCGTTTCGTCGAGGACCTGACCTTTTATGGTGCCGGTCTGAGCAAACACGCTGCTGCCGGCGAGCGCCGAGAACAGACAGAAAGCAAACATGAGCCAAGCGAATTTATTGCTCCATAAATTGCTTATTGGCAATCGTAAATCTTTAATCATAATATTTGGTTTGAGTTGATTGATTCAATCAAACTTAATATGACTATGATCCGAAAAACGAATTCTGTACCCCTACATGTAGCGCTGTCTTACCCCTACAAGACCTCTACACGAGCGACAAACACCGCTGTAAAGCGCTTTAAAACGACTTTAAGTAATCGTTCAGGTTATCGTTCTGCTGCAAGCCAAAATGCTTGCGCAGGCGGTACCTTGCCATTTCCGCAGACTTCACGGAGATGTTGTTCAGCGTCGCAATCTCTTTAATGGAAAGGCTCAACCTGATCTGGGCGCAGAGTCTTCGCTCATTCTGACTGAGGTGGGGAAATTTCTGTTGCAGATTATAGAAAAAGTCCTGGTATTGGGTTTCTACCTTGAGGTTAAAATCTTCCACATACTTCTCCAGGTTGATGTCGTACTTAAACTTATTGACCAGCTTATGCAACTGATGCGGGATCTCTACCGGTTCGGTTCTGTCCAGACCGCCAAGTTCTTCAATGAACTTCACAATCAGGTCATTCCTATGCGCAATATATAAAGCGTAATTCTTCAGTTCAATATGATTAAAATCCAGGCGTTCATTCAGGGCCTTCTTATCCAGAACGGTATGTTCCAGTTCCTTCTCAATTTCCTGCTGTTTTATGGCTGCCTGTTCGGCCTTTTTCCTTTGCCTGCTTCTCAGTTTACCATACAGAAGAATACCAATCACAATTAACAATACGACAATGATAGCGAGGGCATTCCGCTGAAAGGATTTCAGACTTTCTTTCACTGATAAAGCTTCCAGCTGTCGCTCCTTCTCCTGGGCCTCACGCTTTAGGGTCAGTGTCAGTAAAGCGTTTACTTTGTTTTTAGACAGGAACTCTTCTCTAACGGCATTGTAACTATTGGTGTTCTCAAAAGCCTGCCGGTAATCGCCCATTCGCTGATACAAGAGGGAAAAGACCTTATAATTGTCTAAAAGATTTTCTTTTTTGGAGTTAGAGCTGCTTTGGTCAATAAATGCCCTTGCTTTTTTTAAAGCAACCAAAGCCTCTTCGTTTCTGCCAAGGTTAATCAGGGAGTAAGCCATCTGATTGTTCAGTTCTGCCAGTGAAAGCAATTGTTTCGTGGAGTATTGCAGGGCAAGATTAAAATAAATAATGGCCTGTTTGTAGTTCTTATTGTTGTTGCTGGAAATGCCCAGGTTATTGTAAGCGGCACTAATCAAGGCTCTTTTGTTATGTTTCTCGGCCATGACCAATGCCTGTTTGAAAAAGCCTTCGGCCTTTCCAAATTCATTTTTAAGCTGATAAATTAAGCCGATGGCATTTAGTGACAGTCCCGTCTCATCGGGATTCTGATGTGTTTTATAATAATCGTAGGCCATGGTATGGTACTTCAGGGAAAACTCTGCATTTTCCACATCGTAATAAATCCATCCCAATAAGGTATAAGTAGCGCCCATTTTAGCCGGTTTATCCAGGCCTTTATAGATCTCCAATGCATCAAATGAATATTCGAGGGCAAGATCATAAATATCATTGTACAGATAGCCTTCGGATAAGATGACCAGGGCATCAGCTTCCAGCTCTTTGTATTTGTTTTCGTAAGCTAAAAGGTAGGCCTCATAAGCGGAGGCAATGGCTTGATTGGTAGAATCCCTGTTCAGGCTTTTCGCTCTTTTATTTAAGGCTGTGATTCTGGCTTTAACAACGCTTTCGGTACTTCCAGCACTTAATGGTTGATCCCCCTGAGCATTTGTTTCACAGCCCGTCAACAGCTGAAGCATCAAAAAACAACAGAAAAGAAACAGTTTTTTTTGGTTAGTGTGGTTCATCATTTGTTGGGCACAAATCAAATATAGCCTTTTCTACTACGGTAAAAAAGGCTATATCACACAATCTTGTTTTATTCCAGAATCAATTCAATAACCGGAACTTCCACATTTGGTTTCTGTACGGGAAGATTGAGGATCACATCCCCATCCTTAGCCGTTTCGGTGGTATGGCTCCCTTCCCTCGTTGGGGAATAAAATTTGATTTCTGAACCGTCATTCAGCAGTTGTGCATATTTAAATTTACCTTTAAATCCTTCCAGGTGCAGCGACTTAAAGGGCCATTGCATCAGGTGGATATACAGCCTCTTCTTCTCTGCATTATAAGTGAGGAAGCAGTTTTGAGGAACTTTAAAAGTATCAGGCGCCTGTGTACATCCGTAAATAGAACGGCTATGCTGTTTCATCCATGCCCCAATACCTTCCAGCCTTTGATTTGCCCTTTCATCGAACTCTCCACGGGCCGTAGGGCCAACATTGAGCAAGAGATTTCCTCCTTTACTTACCGTTTCGATCAGCATTGCGATGAGCTGCGGTACGCTTTTCCAGGAGTTTTCATCCCTGTGGTATCCCCAGGATCCGGAAAAAGTCTGACAAGTTTCCCAAGGTACTTTTTCTCCTTTAACGGTTACCCATTCCCTTGGCATGAATTGTTCCGGGGTTTTAATGTCCCAGCCCCAGTCGGTATCGTTCAGATCCAGACGGTCATTGACAATGATGTTGGGCTGTAATTTCCGGATCAGCTTTAACAGGTTCTCTGAATCCCATTCCTTATGTCCTTTTCCTTCATAAGAAAAATCGGTAAATAAGACATCGATCGGTCCGAACTGTGTTAAGAGTTCAGTGATCTGGTTCTTCATATACGCCTGGTATTTCTTTTGATCCCTGCCTTTATTGGCTGCCTCGCGGGCTTCTTTGCCCTGAGGGGTTGGGGGGTGACTCGCATCTAATTCAAAATCAGGATGGTGCCAGTCGATCAGCGAATAATAGAAGCCTACTTTGATCCCTTCTGCCCTGAAAGCTTCAACCATAGGCTTGATGAGGTCTCTTGCCGCAGGTGTTTTAGTCGCTTTATAGTCAGAATATTTGGTATCCCACAGACTAAAGCCTTCATGGTGTTTGGTGGTGATGACAAAATATTTCATTCCCGCTTCTTTGGCCTTTGCGGCCCATTGTTTAGGATTGTACAAATCCGGATCAAACAGGTTGAAATATTTTTCGTAATCTTTATCAGCGATCCGTTCATAGTACTTCACCCATTCATGACGGGCAGGGACGGCATACAGGCCCCAATGGATAAACATCCCAAACCGGGCATCTGTCCACCATTTCATTCTTTTTCCTTTCTGCTCTTTGGTTTCTTTTGCCCATGCAGGGCGCTCCTGGGCATTGGCTGCCGACAGCTGCAAAATAAGTAACAAGCCCCATACAAGGCTAAGTCTTAAAGTTTTCATATTCAGGTCTATTTGGTTGTGGTCTAAACAAAGGAAGCTCGATTTTCCTATAAAATATTTTGCTTAATTGTCAAAGTGTTCAGCGTTTTTGACAAGAGGGCCCAACTGGAGACATCAGGAGCGAGCTATTGTAATCTTAATTCAATAATTTTGAATATGGTGCGCTAACTTTATTTTTTTTTCTATATTTGTCCTTGAGAGCGTTAATTTAAACGGGGGTAAGTCGTCTGACTTATTCCCGTTTTCCTTTTACCGGCTATTTGTAAGCGTCGGAAATCCAACCCACATTCGTAATTGACAAACGCATGCTAAGCCCGATGTTTCTTTTCATCTATAGCTATCTGCCTCGTCCTCAAATTGTAATCTTAATTCAATAATTTAAAATTGTATGTTTTGACATTGAATTTATTTTTACATTTGTCCCTGAGAGCGTTAATTTAAACGGGGGTAAGTCGGAGGATTTACTCCCGTTTTCCTTTTAAACAAAAAATCCCCGCCGAAGCAGGGATTTAAAATGGAGCGCGTATTGATATTAGTTTTTATCCCACCAAACTCTGGAGGTCAATAAATCTCCGCCAGGAACACTGGCCACAGCCTTATTATAATTTTCTGTATTTGTTCCTGCTTCCGTTACCGGGTAAGGGAAACGACGTGGAATAGTCCCATTGGTTGAGTTACCCGGGTAAACTACCGGAACTAACACTGGAAAACCTGTTCTTCTCCAGTTGGCCCATGATTCATAAAAATCAAGTTTTGTATTGTTATGCGCCCAAAGTTGGGTATTGATCATATTTAATCCATCTGCAGAGTTATAGGGATGTGCATCCGCATAAGCCGTTGCTGCAGCTACTGAGATCGTTGCAGCGGCATCATATTGAGAAAGATAGGTCATGGCCGCAATTACACCAGCCCTGTAGTGCTGGGATGCACTTCCGGCGATGCCAAAACGTTGCGCTGCATCTGCCAATAACAATTCTGTTTCCGCATAGGTCAGGATAAATGTTGGCCCGTTGCCTTTAATCAATGCAGGACTTGGGGAAGAATAATCGGTATATGTGGTAAATGAAGGATCCAGTCTGACTCCCTGGCCTGCAATCAGACTTTGATCTTTACCATTAGGCATTCCTTTCTGCACTGCAGGGTCTGCATTGGCACCCGGATTCTGAGTCTTGCTTTCATCATTCACATACAGGTTAGTTACCGCAATGACACCTAAACGGGGATCATTGTTCGTTTTAAGGAAATTGATGAAGGTACTGGACCATCTGGTGTAAAAGTTCTCTTTTCCACCGCCACCTTGTAAAATCTGGCTGTTCCTGTTTAGCGTAGTTCTTCCACCGTTGTTATCACCCTGGATAAAGGCATTGTCGTCATTGCTGAGCATGGTTTTACCAATCACCTTTTGCACATAGCTTTGTGCTGTTGCGGGATCAACCTTACTCAGACGCATGGCTAATCTCAACACTAAACTATTTGCAAAGCGCTTCCACTTCGCGATATCACCATTAAAGATGGCATCTCCTGTAGAAATATCGCCTTTCGCATCCAATAAGTCAGACGCTGCAGTCACCTCTTTAAGCATATCTATATAGATGTCCTGTTGTTTATCATAAACCGGGAAATAGATTTTTTCAAGGAAGCCCAATCCAGCCTGAGAATAGGGAACGTCACCATATAAATCAGTAATGCGCTGAAAAATCAAGGCTTTCATGATTCTGGAAATCTGATGCAGGTTTTTATACTGTGGCTTGTCCTTAGTGAAAGCAACCAGGTCAACAACCAGTCTTACCTGTTCAGGGTAAGCTCCGATTCCGCTATTGATATTGCTTGCTGCGAAACCCCAGTAAGCTGCGGTATAGCCAGAATTCAGGATGTATTTATCTCCTGCCCAATAGTTAATGACCGATGAAATCCCCTGCATCATGGTACCGCAATAGATTAGGTTCGCGCGCCAGGTGTCATAGCTCAGATCTGAACTGCCGGTATAGCCCAACTGGGCGCCGGTTAATAAAAAATTAGGATTAAAATTCGTTGGATTATAGCTGGAAGGATCAGTATTGATCTCTTCGTAATGTTTTCTGCAGCCCGTTGCAACCACCAAACAGATGACCAACATGGTACCGTATTTATATATGTTTTTCATTTAAGTCTTATTGAATTGAAAGTTTATACTATTAACCTTGTTTTTAGAACTTTACACTTAGGTTTAATCCGTAAGTTCTGCTAGCCGGAACACCACCTAATTCTAATCCTTTAGCATTATTGCTATAATCAGATTCAGGATCAATGTTGTCTGTTTTTTTACTGATATAAAACAGGTTACGGCCAACAAAACTAAGCGTAGCTCCTTTAATCACATTGTTAAACACTTTTCCGGGAATGGTATAGCCAAGCATGATCTGACGGAACTTGATAAAGTCTGAGCTTTGTACGAAAAGGGAGGATACATTGCTGGCGAGTGTAGTATAATAGGTTTTCGCGTCTTTTCCCAGTTCTTCGCGTTTTCCATCAAGGGTGCCTTTATGCAAGCCTAAAGTATAGGCATAGGAATCAGTAGCAGAGAAGATCTTACCGCCAAACTTACCATCAATCATGAAAGAGAAATTAAACCCTTTATAAGAGAACTCATTGTTCCATCCTGCCACATATTTGGCATAGGCCGTTCCATAAGACTTCAATAAACCACGCAATGGAATACCATTGCTTCCAACCTGAATATTTCCAGCGGCATCATATGCATAATCAAAGGCCATGATTTGTCCGAATGGCTGACCTACAATCTGCTGCGTAAAGGCATCTCCGGTGCGGGAAGTTGCACCAGGCATTGAATTTTGGCCCGGAGCCAGGGCAATTACTTTATTCTCATTGATGGAACCATTCACAGAAGTGGTCCAGCTAAAATCCTTCGTTTTCACAGGGATACCGGAAATTAAGGCTTCCACACCCCTGTTTCTCAGTTCTCCAATGTTCAGGATCGCCCCTCCGTAACCGGAAGCAATGGAAGCCGGAGCCTGTACGATTTCGTTTTTAGACTTTTTGTTGTACCAGGTGAAATCAATGTTCAAACGGCTGTCCAGCATGCGGATTTCAGTTCCAATCTCAAACTCCGAAGCGAGAGAAGACACCAAAGTTTCGCTTGGCACAAAAGGATTAGAGATCACCCCCAACTGTTTGTTATTGAATGAAGCGTTATTAAAACCATAACCCAACTGAGTTTGATAAGGGTCTGTTGCCTGTCCTACCTGAGCAAAACCTGCACGGAGTTTACCGAAGCTCAACCAGTCTTTTTGCAACAACTCTGAGAATACAAATGAACCGTTTACTGAAGGATAAAGTGAATTCAGTGCATTGTTTTTACCTGGTGTTGCCAGTGTAGAGAACCAGTCGTTACGAAGGGAGCCACTCACATAAAGGAACGTTTTATAGCTCAGGTCTAAAGTACCATATACTGAAGCTACTTCGCTTTCACTAGGTCTGAAAATTGGGCTAAGCTGAACTTTCGCATTGGTAATCACATATTTAAAAGGAATGGAAAAGTCATTTCCGGCAAGGGTGAAAGTCTCTGATTTTGTTTTTCTGAAACTTCCCCCAATATTTGGAGTGATGGTAAAGTCATTCGCTTTAAAACTCTTTCCAAAGAGTACATCCGTATTGATGTCGGAGAATTGAGTAGTCGCTTCTGACATAGAGCCCGCAGGGCGATAGGCTGTTCCGGTTGGTACGACAGAAGTATAACGGTCAGAATAAGCATCCCGTCCGGCACGTCCCTGAATAAAAGCACCATTGTCAAAGCTGTAGCGCAAGCTGATAGAAGAGATCAGGCGCTCTCTTTTTGTATTATTGATAAACTTGTTTGCTGCAAACCATGGATTTGTAGCGAAAGTATTGGAGCTATATCCAAACTCAGAACCATCGGCCTTAACCGCCTTTTTTAAAGTCAGGACATCTAAACTGGTAGGCAGCAAAGTCACATTGTAGCTTGAATTACCAGCCCCGTCACTTACAAATGGTCTGTTTTTAACCTGCTCCAGGATGTAATTTGCCCTGGCATCGATGGTCAGGTTTTTACTGATATTGTAATTTCCGTTCAGGTTAAAAGACTGTCTGTTTAATCCGGATCCGGGAGTGATGGCCTTATTGCTCAGGTCACTTGCAGAAAAACGGATAGAACCACCATCAAAACTTTTATTTAAAGCCAGCGTATTTGTGGCTGTTGTTCCTATCCTGAAGAAATTTTTAAAGTTATTTCTTTGTGCAGCATAAGGACGTGCAACACCATCAAACTGAATGACACTACTGCCATCTAATTTTGCTCCAAAGTTGTTCTGACCAGAATCGTAGGCCGTTTTTTCATCATCGGGTTTCACACCGTTTGCTCCGCTTCCATATACATATTGCCAGTCTGTCTGGTCAATTGCAGTTTCCATCACGAAGTTAGAATTGAACTCAATCGCATTCCCTTTTCCACTTTTGGTGGTAATTAAGATTACCCCCGCTTTACCACGTGAACCGTACAATGCAGAAGCAGCAGCCCCTTTTAGTACAGAAATCGTTTCGATATCATCAGGGTTAAGGTTTCCGATTGCGTCTCCAAGATCCGGCGCATTGTCGTATTGATTTCCCGGAAGGCTATTTCCTTTATTTTCCATTGGAATCCCGTTCACGACATATAGTGGCTGGTTGGTTTGAGAAATACTCGATACCCCACGGATGATCACATTCGACGAAGCTCCTACCCCACCGGCGATAGAATTCACATTCAGACCAGCAACCTTACCTACAAGGGAATTGATGATGTTTGTTTCTCTGGCCTGAGTCAGGGCTTCACCCTTTACCTCAGTCACAGAATATCCCAGTGCTTTTCTTTCTTTTTTGATACCTAAGGCGGTAACTACCACCTCACTCAACAGTTTTGAATCTTCATCTAAAAGAATGTTCAAAGCTCCAGGGCTGCTAATGGTCACTTGTTTGGTAATATAGCCGAGATAGCTAACCACCAATACATCGCCAACATTTGCCTCGATGGAAAATTGTCCGTTGGTATTGGTACTTACCCCCACCTGTGTTCCTTTCAACAAGATACTTACCCCGATCAAAGGTTGTCCCGTTGCATCTCTCACCACACCGTTGATTTTGATCCGGTTGCTGTCCCCTTCGGAAGACAGGCTAAGGTTCGGCATACCCGCCGCATTTTGTGCGACACCAATGTAATTGCCAACCATTCTGAATTCCAGTGCGGTTTTTTCGCGAAGTGTTTTTAAGACTTCCGAAAGCTGCTCGTTTTTAACGTTAAGGGTAAGACTAGGCATGCGGCCCAGGACCTGTTCATCATAAACAAAGGTCACATTTGCCTGTTGCTCTATTTTTTTAAAGACTTGTTTCACACTTGCTTTGACCAATTTGAAGCTCATTTCCTGAGCCTTGGTGTGTTTGGCCATGAGTAGTGTGGAACAACACACTTGTATGCCAATAATAATTGTAGAAATGCGCATGCATTTTCGGAATATAGGCAATGCTTTGCCGTAAAAATTCATCATATTTGTTTTGGTTTAATTTTTTAAACTGAAGCCTACTGTCTATGGGTCTCAAGCATGTATACAGTGGCTATTCTTATTCCGGGGGCAGGTTCTGTTCCCGGTTTTTTCTTTCTTAGCTGCTAAGAAGGAAGGTCTATTTAATGATTATGCTGTTGTCATCGGCCATATGGTATTTAAAATGTTTGGTAAAGCTTAGGGCATCCATTGTCACCGCCAGATTCTGATCATTAAGGGTAATCGAAATTCTTTCATCCAGCAATGCAGGGTTTTGGGTGTTGATTTTTAGGTGGTGTTTTTTCTCCAGGACAGAGAATACGTTTCTTAAAGTTTCCTGCTCAAAGACAAGCTTACTGTTACACCAGGCGTTTACGGCAATTTCAGGAGCAACGGCTTTAATCAGGTGATTTTTAATATTGGTCAGCACGACCTGTTCTTTAGGCAGCAACATCACAGCAGGTTTTTTAACCGCGTCTTTCATCGTGATTCCTACTTTTCCGGTCACCACGCTTACTTTTGTGCTGCCTTCTTTCTTGTAAGCCCTTACATCAAATGAAGTTCCCAGAACAACCACATTCAGGCTATTGGTTTTTACAATAAAAGGATGCTTGTCTTTATGCTTCACTTCGAAAAATGCACGGCCCTCGATCAGCTCTACCGTCCGGTTTTTCTCATCAAATTTTTTAGGGTATTTAAATACAGAACCTGCGTTGAGCCAGACTTTTGAACTATCCGGTAGCATGATCTCTATAATCTTGTTGCCAGGAACATTGACCAGTTTTTTTTCTGCAGCGCCGAAACGGGAGCTGCCGGCCTGCCATCCCCAAAAGACCAGGGTCAATACCGCGGCAGCGGCAGTAATTTTTAGGATCAGCTTTTTCATTGAAATGCTGCGGACCGGATTTTCTCCTTCTTCTTCCGTTTTAAGGAAACCTTTGTTTTTCAGGTTATCAAAGATCCGCGCCCTGACCTGATCTTCAGTTTCCGGCTTTTTGGTTTGAACATTTTCTACCCAGCCCTCCTCATTGGTATCGTACCATTGGTTCAGCAGCGCTTTTTCTTCCTCACTGGCGGTTCCATCGAGGTATTTTTGTGCCAGTCTTTTGAGCTCGTTCCTATCCATCTGATTTTTAATGACCCTGTTTTCTCTTATAGAGTCATGTGGAAACAAAACACCCTTAGTCCGAAACAAAAGTTTTTTATTTTAATTTCCCTCCTTGTTTTCAGGTTAGGTCATTATAGGAAACGACAGGCTTTTTAGCGGAACAATTCAATTGGAGTAACTATCGGAACAGATTAAAGAAATTATTTGATGGTATACAGCACCATGAGTAAGTTTAGTACGTCTCCAACATTAGCGCGAATGATGCGCAATGCTTTGGTCAGGTGCGCTTCGGCTGTTTTCTGAGTAATGTTCAGCTGTGCGGCCACCTCGGCAAGTGATTGGTCCTGCAATTTATTATATTGAAATACCAGGCGGCATTTTTCAGGGAGCTTATTAGACAGCTCGGTGATCATTTCCAACAGGATTTTATGGTCTATCTCAATCTCTGATGTGGCATTGGCCGTTAAAAGGCCAACAATATTTTCCTGTTGCCTGGAGCGTTTCTCCTTAGAGAGGTAGCGGAATACCGCATAACGGGTCATCGCAGCAAGGTAAGATGGGATACACTGAATGTGGAGGGTTGCTCTCTTTTTCCAGAGCACAAGGAACACTTCCTGAACAATTCCTTCGGCAGCATCAGGATCTTTTAAGAGCTTATGGGCGATGTAATATAACTTATCCCAATACTGGTTGTAGATCTCTGTAAAAGCTAATTCGTCGCCCTGCCTAAGGAGCAAGATGAGTTCATCGTCCGGAGTTAAATGATTAGCGTTCACAAATTTGGTTAGAAAGTTTAAAACGAAGCTAACATAAAAATAACAAAAAGTGTAATTTAAAATCTTATAAATAAAATCGCGGGAATGATTCTCAAAAGAATGAGCTATTCCCGCGATGTTTTTATTGCTTTATAATTTTTGTCCGTCTTTCCACTCCTCAGTGCCTTTTTGCAGTACCTGATCAGCGATGGTCAAATCTGCAAATACTTCCATGAGTTCCCCTTTACGGATGCCCACAACAACGGGAACCCTCTTTAGGACCTGTCCTTCCAGCTTAATGATGAAGACGCCTGATTGCGCCTGGACGATACTCGTTGCCGGCAACCAAAATGTTGCTTCCTGCCGGCGCATCTCCAGTTTTACCTGCGCGTATGCTCCACCTCCTAAAACCAGGTCTTTATTCATCACATCAAATTCTGCCGTGACCGACCTCAGTTTCTGCTGTAAAAACCCGCCGTTTCTGGAAAGGAGGGCATGGAATATTTTCCCTGGCATAGCGCTGACCGTAAACGAAGCCTTCGTGTTTTTTGAGATCGACTGACTGTGTTTCTCTGGGATGGCCACCGTTAGTCTAAGCTTATCGTGCTGTACAATCGCAAATAATGGGGTCGTATTGTTCTCTCCCACCAACGCGCCTACGGAAACATTTTTATCCATTACTGTTCCATCAAAAGGAGCCCTGATGCTCAGATACTGCTGCAACTGTGCGGACACCAGCGTATTCGATTTCACTGCAGCATAAGCCGCACTGTCGCTTTTCAGTTTGCTCAATGCCTTGTCCAGCTCTATTGCCGCCACAGCCCCTGTCTTCATTGCCGCCTTTTTAAGCCTTTCATAAGATTGCTGACTGTAACGGAAATCTTCATAAAATTTCCGTTCGCCGGACTTTGCAGACACATAACGCTGTGCCACTTCGGGGGCTTCCAGTAAAGCCAGCAGTTGCCCTTTTTTCACTTTACTTCCCCTGTCTACAAAGATTTTTTTCACGAATCCTTTGACCTTAGGGTAAATTGTCACCTCTTCATAAGGCCTTAACTCTCCCGGCAGGGAAAGCTGATATACGGGATGTTCCAGTACCGGCTTCACAAATTGTGGTTTTGGAAGCTCGGTTTTTGCTGACATCTGCTGTCCGGCTTTGGGTTGCTCTGAAGAACATGCCGCTACTGCCAGAGAAATAAATAGCAGAAAGGCATATTTTTCGATGTGTATTGTTTTCATTCGTCTCATTTTCGGATTATATATGGGGAGTTAATACATTTTTATTCATTGGATCATCAGGATCAAGGCTAAGGCTGTCTCTTGTTTTGTTCTTCATGATCAGTACAAAGAGTTGAGGTAAAACAAGAAGTGCCGTCAGGGTTGATAAGATCAGTCCGCCGATTACCGCTTGTCCCAATGGGGCGATCTGTTCGCCACCTTCGCCCATTCCTATTGCCATCGGAACCATTCCTGCAATCATGGCCATGGTGGTCATCATGATGGGGCGTAAACGCGAAGCAGCAGCCAGAAGGGCCGCCTGTTTTGCAGGCAATCCATGCTTAAGGCGATTCATTTCCGCCTGATTGATCATTAACACGGCATTGGAAACAGATACACCTACCGACATGATAATGCCCATATAAGATTGCAGGTTCAAGGTACTTCCGGAAATCAGCAGCATCAGCAGGCTCCCTCCGATCACCGCAGGAACGACCGAAAGGATCAGGCCCGATAAGGCAAAAGACTGATAATAGGCGGTCAGCATCAGGAAAATCACCACTATCGCGACTGCCAATCCGGTTTGTAATCCGGAAAGGGTTTCTTCAAGCAATTGCATTAATCCTTCTGAAGAAACCACCAGCCCTCTGGGTGGTTCACCTACCTCCTTCAGGACTTTTTGTACCGCCGTTGAAGCGGCACCCAGATCCGACTGATGAACATTGGCCAATACGGTTACATAGCGGTTTGGCCCCTGGCGGTTCACCTGGGCGGGTAATTTTACCATCTGAAGGGTAGCAACATCTTCGAGAACCGGTCTTGATTGTCCCGATTTCAAAGGCAATGAACGTAATTTATCCAGCGATTGCATGTCTGGTTCAGGAACCTGTACCTGCACCTGAAACACAAGGCCTGACTTCGGGTCTATCCAAAGGTTTTTATTCGTAAAACGGGTAGATGAGGTCGCCATCGTCAGTGCTTTACTGACATCGTCCATAGTCAGTCCAAACTGGGCCGCCTGCTCCCTGTTTACATTGATCTGTACACTTGGATAATTGACAGGTTCTGCGATCCGCACATCACGAAGAAAGGGAACTTTTTTTAAGCCAGCTTCGATCTTCAAGGCAAACTGCTCCGCGCCCTTCAGTTGTCCTGCGGCTACTTTAATCTGTACAGGGTTCATTGCTCCCTGACTCATGATTTTCTCCACCAACTCCATCGGTTCAAAGCTGATCTTTAGTTCAGGCATCTGTTTACCGACTTCTTTACGAATCTGTTCTTTAAGACCGGAAATTGATTTATCGAATTTTTTCTGATCTATGGACAGCTGCAAAACGGCTTCATGAGAAGCACTCGTAAAGAGGAAAATCGGATTGATGGCGGTAGCCGAAGGTTGCAGGCCGACAAATGCAGAGCTGATTTTGACCGAGCCTTCGGGCATTTGCGCCGTAATGATTCGCGTTAACCGTTCAAGGTAAGCTTCTGTTTTTTCCAGTCTGCTTCCCTCGGGCGCCAACATACGGATCTGAATATCGCCACTATTACTCGTCGGAAGAATATCTGTTCCAATCGTTAATCCAGCGGCAAGAACCATCATCAGCACCAACAAAGCATAAAGCCCTGTTACGTCTCCTGTTTTTTGCTGACCTGCACGAATCAGGATCAGGTAACGTCGCTTGAATTTCTCAAACCGCGTCAGTTTCTTTCTATGCAGACTGATCTTATGGTGCTGGAAAAGCTCCGGTTTCATCAGCCAGTTGGCGAGAATAGGGACAAAGGTTTGTGAAGCGATAAAGGAAGCGATCATGGCAAAAGCCACTGCCAGTGATAATGGCATAAACATATCTCTGGGGATACCCGTCATCATAAAAGAAGGGATCAACACCGCCAGGATACAGAAAAGAATCAGAATTTTAGGGATAGAAATCTCCAGTAAGGCATCCAGAATGGCCCTTTGTTTCGGCTTTTCCATTTCAAAATGCTGGTGAATATTTTCTATCGTTACTGTGGCTTCATCGACGAGAATACCGATGGCCAGCGCCAGCCCGCTGAGGGTCATGACATTGATGGTTTGACCAAACATATACAGCATGATCACTGCCGAAAGTATCGCAATGGGAATCGTGAGCACCACAATCAAGGCTCCCCGGGAATCTCCGAGAAAAAGGAACACCATCAGTCCTGTTAAGATCGCCCCAAGCAGGCCTTCATGAATCAGGTTTTCCAATGAGCGTTCTATATATCCGCTTTGATCAAATACATATTTTACATTTACATCTTCCGGCAATGCAGCCTTCAGCTTTGGAATCGAAGCTTTCAGGTTTTCTACCACTTTTAGCGTCGAAGCATCTGCTTTTTTAATCACCGGAAGGTAAACCGAGCGCTTGCCATTGATAATGGCATATCCGGTCGTTACATCGGCTGCATCCTCCACACTGGCAATATCTTTTACAAAGATATTCGTCCCTGAACCGGTCCTGATGGGAATATCCAGGAACTCTTCCGGGCCATTGGCCATGGAGTTAACCGGACTCATCAGGTTCTGATCGCCAATCCGGATGTTTCCTGCCGGAGCGGGGAAGTTGTTTTTAGCAATGGCAGTCGTCACTTCTTCCGCGGATAAACCATAAGAAAGCATGAGTTCCGGGTTCACCTTTACCACCATTGTCCGTACATTCCCTCCAAAAGGGGCCGGTGCGGTTACTCCGGGAATGGTCACAAACATGGGCCTGATTTTGGTCAGCGCAAGGGTTTGTAATTCTGTAATCGATCTTTCCGAACTTTCAAACACCAGCTGTCCGATGGGAAGAGAACTCCCATCAAAACGGACCACCTGTGGCGGTACTGCACCCGGAGGCAGGAAGCCCATCGCACGGGACACCTGTGCCGAGAGCTCTCCTGAGGCCTGTGCCATATCGGTTCCGGGATAAAAAGTAAGCTTCATCAGGGTGAATCCCTGAACACTTTTAAAATCTATGCCCTTTACCCCGCTCACAAAAATGAGTACTTTTTGAAATTCATTGGCCATAAAGCCATCCATATAAGCCGGTGTCAATCCCCCGTAAGGCATGGCAATATAGATGACCGGCAGCTCGACCTTTGGAAAGATATCTACATTGATATTTCTAATGGCTGTAAAAGAAAAATAGGCAATCGCCAGGATGGCGACCATTATTGTTAAAGGTTTTTTTAATGCAAACCTGATCATATTCATAATGTCTTATTTTAAATGGTTGAACAGATAGCTGTAATCACCGGAAAGCTCCGCCCTGGTATTCAGCCGGCTCCAAAGCTCCTGGCAGACTTCAATATTGCTTTTCTCGACCTGCTGTAACAGCGCCTGAATCTGAAGGAGGTCTGTCAGATTGATGAGTCCGGCTTCATATCTCGACAAGTACAAATCATAGGCATTTAAGGTTTTCTTCAGTGCGTCTTTCGTTTTCGCCACCTGTTTTACCTGTGCACTGATCCGGGAAGAGATGGCCTGCAAAGCAGTATTCATCTGAAGTTCCTGCAGCTGGTATTGAGATGCGGCAGCATCGACCTGTTTCCGGGCGCGCTTTTTTTCCAAAGAACCGATATACAGGCCAGTCAGGTTCCAGCTAAGCCCCAGTCCGATGAGGTAATTATGAGCGCTGTTGTCAAAGCCGGAAGCAAAATTCTGATGCACCCTCCCATCCCTGTTAATTCCCGTTCCCCGGGCGGAAAGCCCCGCCAGCAAGGATATGGATGGCATTTGTTTCCTTGCCAAAACCTTTTTCTGGCTCTGCTGATATTTAAACCGCTTATCCAGCACCTGCAGAAAAGGGTGACTTGTGGACACCGTGTCCGGACTTTGATCTGGCAGTCCGATGTTCCGATAAACTTCCAGCGGAAGCCTCAGTTCTCCGTTCAGTTCGGGTACAAATTCCTTCAGGTTAACCTGGCCTGCGGCATATTTACCCTGCCACTCCTCTTGCTGTGCCATGGCCTGGAGGTAAGTAGCAGCCGCAAGTGCCGTATCTGCACCTGGTTTTAAACCCGCTTCGGCCAGGCTTGAGGAAAGGTCAAGGATTTCCTTTACCCGCAATACATTTTTATCCGCCCAGCTTAAACCCGACTGGCTATAGAGCAGATTCAGGTAAGTTCTCGTCATTTTAGCACGGAGCGACAGACGGGCAGCCTCATAATTACTTTGTGCTTCCTGGATTTCATAACCCGCAGCTTCCATCATCTTTTGTTGTTTGCCGAACTGGGAAACTTTCCAATCGAGCAAGACCGAACCAAAAGTATTCATTGTGCTGCCTGGCACACCTGGCTTCTCCGCCACATTGCCATTTACATTAAATACTCCTGGAATTGGAAAGAATGCGCCATTTGTACCTGCAAAAGTGCCAAAGGAGTTTTGCAGTTGCAGCTGAACCTGTGGAAGGGCCACAGTGCTCAACTCTTTCTTCCGGTATTCAAATTCTTCGATCCTTGCCTGCTTTTCAGTCAGCATAGGATAGTTGTTGCCCATCAATTCCCATAAATAGGAAAGTGAGCCTTCTTTAGGTCCCTGAGAATACGCGCCAACACTGTACAGCATGAGCAACATACCCGTCAGATAAAGAGGGAACTTCTTCATCATCAAAAATTAAAATTGTAGAAATACGTGATTAGCATGAGGTTCTTTGAGAACGACATGAGCAGGTAAACAGCGGCGCTGTTTAATTATTGAAGAGATGCTATATCAGTAAAAGCCTGTTTTTGATAAACAGGGGAACCGCAGTGGCGGAAAGGTCCGGATTTGAGGGTACCGCCAGGTATTTGTCTTTTTTAAAGAAAAATACGGACAGCAGGAAATCCGGTAAAAGGAAAAACAGAACCAGGGCTGTTGGCAACTTCCGGGTCACATCCTGTTTAAAAAGAAGGTTTCCATCTGCGGAATTCAGCGAAGCAGTACAAATCTTACTGGCTTTGACGCTGGTGGCAGCAACAGGGCTGACTTCCGCAAAAAAAGATTGAATTCCTTTTCTAACAGAACATGCAGAAAGTACAAAGCAGCCCATCAATACAAATAGCAGCAGCGGTTTTAGCCGGCTGGCATTTTCATTTCGCATGGGATTTGAGATTTTATACATGTCTTGCAAACATAGCTTTTTTAAACGGACCCAAAAACTTTAAGGATGAACAACGGCCCAGCCTTGTTGCTGACGGATGATAATTTCTCCATTTCCGCTGGGAACGAAACTGATGAAATCGAACAATTCTGATTTTTCGATTTTCCTTTCTTTTAGCGTGTTTTCACATTGGGCCAGGATCACGCCCTTCGACTGTAACAATTTTAAAGCAGGTTCATAACTGCTGTTCTTATGGTATACCGCAACCCCGTCACCAAAGACAATCAGTTCCAATTCCAGTTTGCCTTTAAGGCGGGGATCTTCCAATGCATTTTTGATGTTTCGTAAAGTTCCATTGATCTTTTTCTCCTCTCCGCTATTGAGCACATATAGCGCTTTATAGTGTTTCATCGTTGCTTTGGCACCCGTAAAAACGGATTTATCCTGTGCCATTGCAGGTTTCAGAAAAGCAGAAAAAAGGAAGATGCAGAGGATAAAAGTTAAGTGTTTCATAAGTTCATCTTAATTTAAATTAGGGATCAGCCCGCAATATATGTTTTTTAACAAAGTGCATCAAAATCAAAAAAGAAAGAGATTATCTTTGAATATTCCTACGGTTAATCAACAGATGAGAACAGATAAAATAAAAATCCTTGCCATTTCCGGAAGTACCAGAAAAAGTTCTTCAAATATTAACCTGATTAAGGCCATTGCTTTATTGGCTTCGGAATCCTTTTCGATCAGCATTTTCGAGGGCCTTACGGAATTGCCTCATTTTAATCCGGATCTGGACTATGGGCAAGTGACAGAGGATGAAAATGTGGCC
This sequence comes from Pedobacter steynii, assembly GCF_900103665.1. Lineage (GTDB taxonomy): Bacteria > Bacteroidota > Bacteroidia > Sphingobacteriales > Sphingobacteriaceae > Pedobacter > Pedobacter steynii. The sequence continues at coordinate 28,553 of NZ_FNGY01000017.1, read as the reverse complement.
GCCTTCAGAAAGCAGCTCAGGGATGCTGATGCGGTTTTAATCTGTACCCCCGAATATGCAGTTGGTGTTCCCGGCACCTTAAAAAATGCCATCGACTGGACCGTTTCTACGATGGAATTCTCTAAAAAACCGGTGGCTTTGATTACCGCATCAACCGCGGGAACCAGGGCGCATCAATCTTTATTGGGCACCTTGTTGATTATTGAATCCAAAATCAGTTCAGCTACACAACTCCTGATTTCTGCAATCCAAACGAAGTTGAATTCAGATCTTCAGATTACAGATGAGGAGACGCTGGACAAGGTTAACCAACTGATCCGGTCTTTAACGGAAATTGTAAACGGAGAACTTCCGGAATCCGGACTTTTGCCTGCGCCGCTTTTAAACTAACCAGGCAAGCTTCTCTCCCAACAGCGGGTCTATACCAGACTCAGAATCGAAGATATTTAATCAGCACCGGAGACATAACAGGTGTGAAAAACAAAGATCTTTGAATAACTTTGAGACGACCATGACTCATAAATCAACAATTAAGCTATTTCTACTCCTATTCATCTTTAGTTCCTGCAGCAACAAAGAGAAAGACAAGCATCCGGAAATTAAAAACTTTCCTGAATTTAACAGTACCTCGAAAAACATTCATCTGGAACAGCTTGGTACTGATGAGGAAGATATCTGTCGGGTATATCCTTCAAAAGATCAGAAAAGGCTCGTTGTGATCAGCAGACTAATCAGAGAAGATACGCTTAAAATGTACCGTTTACAGGTTTATGATACCACGCTAAACGTCCTGAAAAAGATCGATGCTCCTGAACTGGACGGCTTATTCGGAACCGATGACCTGGAAAACATTTATGCAGCTAAAGGTTATTTTGAACACGGTTCTTATCAATACCGGCCAATACTGCAAATGAAAGTCACTGACCGGCCTACCAGATCAGGACACTCCTTCGAAATCGATGGAAAAACCTTGTTTGAAATGCCGCAAAGAGGGGACACTTTACTCAGTTTTCAACGCAAAGATTATAACGGGCTCTTTTATTACATGAAGCAGGCGGGGAAAGTTTACCAGATCCTTTTCAAGAACTGTGCATATTGCGAAAGCAAATTCAACGCCGATTGGTCCATTTCGGAATATCGGGCGGCAGACAACGGGACAAACCAGATCATCAGGCCTTATGACGGACTTCCAAAGGGATGGTTCCAGGACCATTCGATCTACTATTATCGAATAGAATTCGCCGGAGCAGCAATCAATTTTAAAATCAGCTATACGGATGAAAGTCAGGCTAGTCTGCTAAAAAAGGTAGATTTTGCAGGAAAGACCTTTCTTTTTCATAAAGAAACAGGACAGCAAAACCGGAAATTGTATTTCTTCAAAAAAGGATAAAGCCCGGGTATTGTTCATCAGATCTTCGGGCTTTATCCTCCTTATTTTAATCACGCAACCAAAAATACGGTGGTTCGATTCCCAATGACCTCAGATAGACCGTTGCCTGAGCACGGTGGTGAATTTCATTGTCTATCCAATACAAGATGAAAGAATAGATTGGTCCTTCATATTCACCATAGGCAAGATCGATTTCATGAAAACGAGGCAAAGGGATTTTAGACCAGTTGACCTCGATATCTGCTGTTAGTTCATCCCATAACTGAAGTATTTCGCCTTTCGTTGCAGGTTTTGAACCATTTGTATGATGGGGCAATGCGCCGACTTTATCCCATTCTCCGGTCAATACCCCTTTCATTCCTGACGATGCCAATCCGATCATTTCCAGCACCATTTCTGAGAAAGGGCGCATCCCGCCAATGCTGTAATTAAAGAACTCTTTTTCCGGAAAAGCTTCAATCGCTCTTCGGGTAAGCCGGCGGTGTCCCTGCCAGTGAACCAGCAGTTCTTCCGTGGCAATGACAAAGGGTGAGGCATAAATTTTCTGTACGTCTGCAATATGATTTTCCATGTTTTAAGGTTTTATAGGGTCTTTGTATCTATTTACAACACAAAGAAAACAGGGACCACTGACAACCCTATGGCAGTCTATTTTAATAAAAAATTATTCATCAGGTAAACGGTCTTTATCCTCTTTTTTCCTGTTAAACCTATAAACCACCGTTGCCGAAACCAATCGGCCAAACCTCCTGGATTCAGATTCAAAATGATAAGTATCTGTATTGGTAATCCGTTTATCGACCATCGAATCAAAGACATTAATTACCCCAAGGGTAAATGACATCTTATCCTTAAAAAAGTCTTTGCTCGCCGCGATGTCTACCCGGTATTGCGCTTTATTGATGGACTGTATGTCCTGCTTTTTACCGGTATAGTTTAAACTTGATTCTATAGAGAGATTTTTGGGGAATTTCATCTTAGAACCAATTCTCGTAAACCAGGTCTGATCTTCAGCGCTGTAGTTTTTTCCATCATATGCCCCCTGCTGCTTATACTTATAATAGTTAAAATCCCAGGATAAACGCCACCATCCAAATGGATTGTAAGTACTGGAAAGTTCTAAACCATACCGGTCTTCAAAATCAAGGTTGACCGGTGTACTCACAAAATAGCCATCAGGTGTTTGCTCAATCACATACTGGAAATAGTTGGTCGTATGCTTATAGTAAATGGAAGGATTAATGTTCAGTTTCCCCAATCTTTTAATCAGGGAGAATTCAAATGAATTGGTATAGGTGGGATCCAGGTCCGGGTTTCCAACCGTCAGGTTTCGGGTATCAGACAATCCGGAGAAAGGGTTTAACTGCCAGAACTGAGGCCTGTTGATCCTTCGGCTATAACTTAGCTGAAATTCCGCACTTTCGGGGAGTTTATAAGTCAGATGAACTGTTGGAAAAAGGTTCAGGTAATTCTTGTCGTTATTGAAAGTTCCTGCCCTATCTGAAATTCCGATCTGAGATAATTCAGCCCTCAGTCCAAGGAGGTAACTAAATTTATCGATCTTATTGCCATACTGCATGTAAGCGCTATACAGGTTTTCATCATACTTCAGCTTATTGTTATATTTTTCCAGTAGTACCTCATCTGCTTTCGCCAGGTAATCGCTCCTGATCGCTCGAAGGTCTGTCCTGATTCCCGCTTCAAAGCGGGAATCTTTAGAAAAAGCGGTAACGAAATCACTTTGGATATAAATGTCGTCGCTACTTTCAATATTCCGGGAACTGAGTCTGGAGATCATTTTGGGAAACGGAAAATTCTTTTGCTGTGTGATGTTCTGATTTTCATCGTCATTCCAAAAATCATACTGCAGGTTAGTGGTCCACTTCTGGTCTTTATTGTCAAAAGTTTTTACATAATTCAATTCCAGCTGATTGTACTTTTGTGGCTCCCTGTAATTTTCAAATCGATTGATCGCACTGTCAAGCGTATTGTTGCTGTTGTCATACCGATAACCATAATTGGTGGTATCTCTGTTGAATAACGTACTGTGGTAGAAACTGCCGGTCACGGTATTTTTTGGGTTGATGTAATAATCCCCGCCAACGTAAATATTGTAAGTATCGTCATTCCTTTTCTGCCTGTTCTGCTGACGTAAGATGTTTGTCAGCCCATTTTTCGTAGTCGTTTGAAAGCGTTTCTCAGCTGCATAAAAATCTCTGGACCGGCCACCTACATTGGAAAAAAGATTAAATTTTTCTGTTTTATAGCTCAGGTTTAGATTGCCATGATAGTTGACCGGGTCTCCAAGTCCGGCCTGAACAGATCCGTTCAATCCGCCCTGTGTATTTTTCTTCAATACGATGTTGATGATCCCTCCTCCGCCTTGCGCCTCATACCTTGCAGAAGGATTCGTGATCACTTCCACTTTTTCTATGTTGCTGGCAGGGATCTGCTCCAAACCGTTATTGGCAGTGAGCATCGATGGTTTTCCGTTAATTAATACCCGGACGCTTCCATTCCCTCTTAAACTGACACCACCATTGGCATCTACACTTACAGAGGGTACATTATTTAAAATGTCATTTGCTGAACCTCCTTTGGAGATCAGGTCTTTTCCCACATTAAAAACTTTCTTGTCGAGGTTTAGCTCTACCGTAGATTTCTCTCCGACAACATCTACCGATTTCAACAATTTAACATCCTCCTGCAGCAGAATGCTGCCCAGATTTGTGTCTTCTTTGAGTGGTTTATTTTCCAGTAAAACCGATTTATAGGAAATGAATTCTATTTTCAGGTGATACTGTCCCGGCGCAATGGCCAGGGAAAATCCCCCCTTTTTATCCGTTACTACGCTTTTCAGGATTTTATTTCCAGTAAGAGACAACAAGGTTATTCCTGCATATTCTAATGGCTGTTGTGTGGTATTGTCCAACACTTTTCCTCTGACATTTACTTCCGGAGCCTGTTGTGCGAAACTTTGTAAGCTGCAAAACATCAGAAAGATCAGGATTAACTTTTCGACATTATTCATCGTTTAATTGGGTTTAGTTTTCCGAAAATGATCAAAGACAAGACACCAAAAAGAGCATAACGCTACACAGCATACAAAGGAGGATAGATAAGTTAAAGACAACGACAAAGCGATTCCATAGGCCAATTCCATATTTCCATCTGCATTTCAGGCACATTCGTCGACAAAAGGACCTGATTTCTCCTGCGAATTCTATATTTGATAGGAATATGTCATTGTTTGAGAAAATTGTACACTACAGCACGGTATATAGAATACCTAGCCATATCCTTTTCTGGGTGATGGTTTTTTTGTTGTCGATTAGCAAGCCGGAAGGACATACCTCTGTATCTGAAGAATTAAGAACGGAATTGATTACAGAAGGATTTGCTCTTTTGTTATCCATGATTCCTACTTACTTCGTCGCTTACCTCGTCATTCCAAAACTATTGAATGTAAAGAATTACTATTTTGTGATCTTCTATTTCCTGATCGGCAGTTACCTGATCTGTGCATTTTCAAGAACAGTAGTTATTTATGTCGTAGAACCTCTGGTAAGAACTCCACCTTTTGGCCAGGAATCCTTTCTGGAAATACTAACAGATATTCCCAAGCTTGCAGGTTCTTATTTTCTTCATGATTTTTCCACAGCATGGGTTTTTACTTTTCTAAAATTACTCAAGGATCAATACCTGGTTCAAAAGCGTGCACTTCAGCTGGAAAAAGAAAAGGCAGAAGCAGAGCTGAAAATTTTAAAAATCCAGCTGAACCCTCATTTTCTTTTCAATACCCTAAATAACATTTACTCCTTATCCCTCATGAATTCACCAGTGACCTCAAAGTCTATTGCTGGTTTATCTGAAATTCTGGATCATGTACTTTATCGTTGCGATGGCACCTATGTACCTTTATCGGCTGAGATTACCCTTTTAAAGAATTACATTGAACTGGAAAAGCTAAGATATGATGACCGTCTGCAGGTAAATTTCCAGCAAACGATAGATGAAAATGCGGAAATCGCTCCGCTGATTTTACTATCCTTAGTAGAGAATGCTTTTAAATACGGCGCCGGAGAAGACATTGGAAATCCGGTGATCAACATTCACCTGAAGCTTCAGAACCACCATTTTGAATTTATGGTCTCTAATTCTTTTATGCCCAGGGAGCACAAAAATAAAAACGAGCAAATCGGATTAAACAACATCAGGAAACAGCTGGATTTAATTTATCCTGAAAATTATGAGTTGAATTTATCACAACATGAAGAGACTTTTGTAGCTTTATTAACCATTAACCTGCAGCATCCCGTAGCGTAAAACATGAATCCCATGAAAGTAAAGTGTCTCCTGGTAGATGATGAACCGCTGGCCATTCAACTGATCCAAAAACACATTGATCAACTCGATTCCTTTGAGGTGGTTGGTACCTGCGGGAATGCCATTAAAGCGCTCGAAGTGCTAAGATCAACACAGGTGGACTTGTTGTTTCTGGATATTAAAATGCCCCAGATTTCAGGAATAGACTTTTTAAAGACTTTAAAAAACCCTCCGGCAGTAATTATTACTACAGCTTATCGGGAATTCGCTATAGAAGGCTATGACCTGGACCTCATCGACTATCTGTTAAAGCCGATTACCTTTGATCGTTTTTTCAAAGCCATTGAACGGTATTTAAGGTTAAATAACCAAAGCAGTCCGACCTTGCTTCCCCCCACAGATCAACAGTTTATGTACCTTAAATCGGGAGGTAAGTTTCACAAATTAAATATTGACGAGGTCTTATATATCGAAAGTCTGAAAGACTATGTAGTTGCCCATTGTGTTGGCAACAAGGTAACGGCTAAATATAAAATCAGCGATCTGGAGGCAGAATTACAAGGCAAAGGTTTTCTGCGCATCCACCGTTCTTACCTGATCAATCTGAAAAAGGTAACTGCTTTTACCACCTATGATATCGAAATCGGAAACACCGAAATTCCCATCGGGGCAAGCTATAAAGAATATGTGTTTAAAGCCTTACAGCGTCCGGTGCATTAATTAAATTTGATTTTTTTTCCATAACTTAATGATAGGCTTAATTGTTAATCTCCTATCATGAAAGACATCACGAAAAAATACAGCAATGGAGAGGTGACTATCGTATGGAAACCCGGCGTATGCATCCATTCAAAAATCTGCTGGCGTGGCCTTGCGGAGGTATTTAATCCTGCTGAACGCCCATGGATAAAACCGGAAGCTGCGACAACCGATCAGATCATCGCCCAGGTTAAACGATGTCCATCCGGCGCACTTAGTTATTACCTGAATGATCAGGTAGAAGAACCCCAGGAAAGCCATGCGGAAAGCATTGTCGAGGCCGTCCCAAATGGGCCATTGCTCGTTTATGGAAACCTCATTGTGAAGGACAAGGAAGGAAATGAAACCAGAAAGAATAAAGTAACGGCTTTTTGCAGGTGCGGTGCTTCCGCCAATAAACCTTATTGTGACGGGACACATACCAAGATTGGATTCAGCAGTTGAGGGCCATTTCGGTAAAAAGAGAAAGCTCCAGCTTATGCTGAAGCTTTCGGCCCCACATGGGTCAAAGAATAACCTTAAAATGTTGAAAGCGTTTTTAGTTTAATGGCGCCGCAGCAGTACTCAATTTAACCACCGGCCATTTTCCGGGAGTAGGAACACTTACTCCTTTATTGTCGCCACGTTTGGCATCTTGTCCAAAATAATACAAGGGCCAACCTTTAAAAGTTAACTGCTTCCTGCCAAATACCGTGATTTGTCCGACAAACTCGGCTTTAATCACTGAAGGCAGACTTTTAACATCTGATTCATAAAGTGGCCAAACGCTATTGTTACTCAAATCAGCCAGGGTAAAAGTGTTTTTGTTGGCCTTATCAGGAGCGAATGCATAAAGCGTCCTTCCGTTTCCATCGGTAAAATACTGTGTGATTCCTGGTCCTTCTGTAAGTGCTTCAGTATACTGTTTCCCATTTGCACCAAGGAGTTGATTGTTCACCAGCATGATGGAATAGTCGGCTTTCCCAACAAACCAGATGCCGCCAACTCCGTCGCCATTGATATCGCCGGTGGCAACATCATTTTTATAATAATACAATGGCCAGCCTTTATACGTGTTTTGTGATTTTCCATCAGCCCGGGTAATCACACCTACATCAGCAGCATTGATACCGGCATTATCGCTAAGCTCGGCCGAATAGTAAACTGACCATAGTGCTTCACAACCACCGGTACATCCGGAGGTACCATTGGCATCCATGGCGAAAAAATAAAGTGTCTTTCCGGCATTGTCTGTAAGAACAGCACCAAATTTAGCATTGGTAGTTAGCTGTAAGCCTTTTTTAGTAATAACCGGATCTTTAACTTCATCCTTCTTGGAGCAGGCAAAAAAACTGGTTAACAGACACAGGACCATCAGGAGTCTGGTTTTCGAATTGTTCATCATAGGTCAGATTTTAGGGGGTTAATTAATAGTTCTATACTCCTATTACGAATGTTCTCCCCCAAGCGTTGCCTGATGAAAAAAATAAACCTGCTGCTGCTAAATTTTTCTGAGCTTCAACGCGTTTAATACCGTCTTACCCAATACCGGAATAAAGTCCCTTGTGACCCCTTGATACAAAATTGATACGCTTTAATCTCAAAAGTAAAAGCCCTAAAACTCAGGCTAAAGTCAAGATGGGAAGCTGAATATATCGCATCAATTTATATTCCTTTAAAGACTTCTGATAGCAACTGATAGGATTTTAAACGTGCCTGATGGTCAAAAATATGCGAAGTGGTCATCAGTTCATCAACCTGAGTCTGGTCCAGAAACTGTTGCAGATCGTTGCTCAGCGTTTCCTTATTTCCTGTAAAAGTACAGGCCAGCATCTGTTCTGCCTGCTCTTCTTCATATGGGGTCCAGATTCCCTCCATCGTTTCTACCGGTGGCTGGAGCAGGGAACGTTTCCCTGTTACAATACCTCTGAACAACTGGTACAGGGAAGTAGCCAGTTTATTAGCTTCCGCATCTGTATCTGCGGCAACCACATTTACACAAGCCAGTACATAAGGTTCTTTTAAATGATCGGAAGGTTTAAAGTTCTGTCTGTAAATATTGATGGCCGTCAGGAATTGTGCCGGGGCAAAATGACTTGCAAAAGCATAAGGAAGGCCTAATGCCGCAGCTAAACGGGCACTGTCGGTACTCGAACCCAAAATCCAGATTGGAATATCCAGACCTTCTCCCGGAATTGCCCGGACACTACTGGCACTGTTTTCTTCAGAGAAATAAGCCTGAAGCTTCAGCACATCCTGAGGGAAACTATTGGCGGCATTCATCCGCTCTCCCCTGATCGCCATTGCGGTCACCTGATCGGTTCCCGGTGCTCTTCCGAGTCCAAGGTCAATCCTGCCGGGAAAGAGGGACTCCAAAGTTCCAAACTGCTCGGCGATAACTAAAGGGGAATGATTTGGCAACATGATTCCTCCGGAACCCACCCTGATCGATTTAGTACCACCTGCAATGTGTCCGATCACAACTGAAGTTGCAGAACTTGCCACGCTGATCATGTTGTGGTGTTCTGCCAGCCAGTAACGGTGATAGCCCCAGGCTTCTGCCTGTTGTGCGAGATTCAAACTATTTTTAAACGTATCTGCAGGCTTTTTTCCTTCAATAACAGTAGCCAGGTCCAATACAGAATAAGGAATGGAAGTCAGTTGTTTCTTCATGTGAATAAAATAAAATCAAAAATACAATCAAAACAGCTCCCCGATAAGGGCAAATGACTGATATGACTTTCAATTCACATGTTTTCAATTATTCAGACATCAGTCAAACAATTGGGAATCCCTGACTAGGATAAAACCTTTTTCGCGGTAGAGCCCCGCTCAATCAGATTTGATGGGATTTGCAGCTTCATTTCATTCGCATCTGTACTTTCTTCCTTCCGTATTTGCGACAATAACATATCTATCGCCAGTTTCGCGATTTGATAGACAGGTTGCTGAATCGTTGTTATTCCCGGGGGGAAAAGACTGAAAATTTCACTCTCATCAAAACTGATCATGGCCATATCCGAGGGGATATTTAAGCCCAGTTCCTTTACACTTCTCAAACCCATAATACCCAGGTAATTTGTGGTAAAAAGAATGGCATCCATCTCCGGATGTGCTTCGATAAAGCTTTTGATCTCCTTTACACTTTCATCTTTATCCATCTGATAAGGCAATCTTAGCGTCAGTTCCTTTTCTTCCTTCAGCCCATTCATCTTCAAAGCCGCTTTATAGCCCATCAACCGGTCCTGCAATTGGATAAGGTCAAGATCAGAGGTCACAAAACCAATATTTTTATACCCGGCCTCAACGAAACAATTCACCGCTTTATTGACGCTGTTATAATTGTCGACCAGCACATGCGGGATATTCAATCCCGGGAAATAGCCGTCTACCAGCACCACAGGTTTCCCCTGATCCACCAATTTCTGAACCTCTTCTTCCAGGCCTTTTAAAGGAGTAATAATATAACCATCAACCAGTTGCTGGGTCAGCATTCGGATGACGTCTTTTCCTTTACTAATGCTGTTATCGGTACTGCAATAAAGAATGCGGTAGCCCAGCTTATCCGCTTCCTGTTCGATCACTTTACTCATCTCTCCAAAAAAGGGTCCTCCGATATTCTCTACCACCAAACCGATGACTTTAGAGACCCCGGTGCGCAAGCCAATGGCCATGCGGTTCGGTTCATATCCGATTTCCTTTGCCTTATCGAGTACTTTTTTAATGATCTCTTTACTAATGTGTCCTTTCCCGTTTAATACAAAGGAAACGGTTGTAATAGAGGTATTGGTAAGTCTTGCAATATCTTTGATAGAGACTTTTTTATTCATCATCTGCGTGGATCATTTAGTATGGGGGCTAAAAGTATAGACAATTTATTAAAAAAATCTTACAATCCCGATGAATCGGCAGAGCGGGAACTACTTACTGCCCTAAAATCGGATACGCCAAGCTGGATACCCGATATACTGATCAGGTACCAGAAGAATACCGTAAAGACAGGAGCCGCCAGGACATCTACCGTATAATGGACATGCTGAATTAACAACAATACCCCCATCAGGAGTGTCATTCCAAATCCGATTAGTTTTCTTTGCCTGCTTTGCTGACACAAGGCCAGCAGACATAAAATAGAAGTATGTCCGGAAAAGAACAGGTCTTTGGTAATGGTTTTGGTATGGTAAAAGAAAATAGACAGCGGATCCCACATTTCCACCAATCCGGCTGGTGGGTCCAAAGGAACCAGACTGATGGTAACAATACGGCTTACACATAGGAATATATAGGCCCAAAGTACCGTAAGGAAGATTAAGGGATTCCGGATCACATCCCTGATCAACCACAAGATCCCCCCGTAAAGGACGATAAAGATCATTAGAGAAACATCGTAGGAAGGAATCATTTTCAACAATTCATCGCCCAGCACCATTCCATCTCTTTGCTCAATCTCCGCAAAGAAAACCGGCAGAAAAAAAGCCAGCAATCCCATTATAAAAACACCTAAGAACAATTTGGCTTTAAAAGCCCCGTTGCTCCATGCCTGTCGCCATGTCATTGTCGATATTTGAATTTTCATACGATTAGAAGTCTACATTAATTTTTGCACGAATGCCCCATGGACTTACGCCAGGGTTATTCAAATGCGTAAAGCGTTTTACAAAATCTATCCTCAGGAATTTAAACACATTAGAAACACCCACACTTCCCTCTATATAAGGCACATTTCCAATGGCAAAAGAGCGGGGATTCTGGTGCTCATCAAAAGGGAAGCGATACAACTGAGGGTTCTTTGCCGGATCATTCCCGGCGCTGATACTGCCGGTTAAAACTTTGACCGAGATCACCTCTCTCCATTGCAACTTTTTGATTAAGGGCACCTTATTCAGAAAAAAACCATTAAATGAATGCTGCAGGTTCAGGCTCGCATACCGGTCACTCATAAATTCCATAAAATTCATCAGGTTATAAGAAGTCAGCTGGTAAGCATAGGTCTGGTTGGCCCGGTGGATACTCAGTAATGGATAAGGCACTTTGCCAAATACGGCCCCTCCTTCCAGCACTACATCCGAGAATCCAAACTGAGAAAAGAAGAAACGTTTGGCTACGTTCAAGGTCAGGCTTTGATAATTATAATCTCCTCCCAGAAAATCTTTCATGCCAAGACTTCCTCTTAAAGTAAATACAGGGTGGCCGTTATTGATCGGCCTTCTGAATCTTTTCCCCTGATAAAACTTCTCATGGGGTGCCCAACGCAATTCAGCGGAAAACTCTGAAGTACGGAGTTCCCGGATCGCCGGGGAAGGGATTGCAGTTTGCGGAAGAAACAAAAGTCCGCCAGCAGGGTTTAGCGCCTGATTTTTATACGTCAGCCGCAGGGAAATGTGTTGTTCTGTTTCATGCAGGTATTCTGCCATCCATTTCCTGTTGTACAACCATTTGTCATTTACCCCTCTTTTGAAAGAAAGCAGGAAATTATCATCCTCCAGGAAGTTAAGCTCCTGACCTGGAATTTGTGTTTCAAAGCTATGCCTTACCGTCAGCGACCTCACCGGAAACTGATAGATGGAGCGGTCTGTTAATGAATAAATGGCACCCAGGCTATACTTCCATTTTTGGTCTTTTGTGCCATAGGCAGCATGGCCATCAAAGACCAGCTTTTTACTAAACTCTTCTGTTGTACGCCCGCCAAAACGAAACCTTGCCCCTTCTACCGGGTTAAAGCTAAAAAAGGAATTAAATGGTCCGATCTCTACCGGTCCTTTGGTCAGATAACCGGACAGTAAAAGTGCAGCCACCGCCATTTTCCGCTTAAAAGGCTTCGAGCTTTTCAGGCTATCAATATTCGTATACGCCATCTGCTCTGTTAAGGACAGCTTTTCATGTCTTGCTTTTTCCCAGAAATCTTCAGGTTGACGGTTTACTTTCTGATCGGCAATCACATTCGGCCCTATCTTTTTCTGCAAGGCCTGCGGACCAAAAACAAAATCATTGATCATGATTGTCCTTTCCCCAAAAACGCTGGTTCCTTCTTTAAAGATTCCAAGGTCCATGCTCATCACACTTTTGCCGAGGTGGTAATGGCCAGAGGAATCCTGGCGGTAATCCAATGTAATCTGCAAATCTCTTACCCAGTTCAGGTTAATCTGGTTATTTACAGAAAGTGTAGCCTTTTGCACGGCATAGTGCCCGTCCAGGCTCACATATAAATACCCCATAAAGAGAACATCCTGTTTGTTTTTTGGGGAAACCATCACTTTAAGCTGCCATGGAGAGACATCTTTCAAGGTATCCAGAATAAAATATTTGTAAAACTGAGGCGCCATATCGGCGATAGGACTTAGAAAACGCTGGTTTCCCATACCGATATCATGGTCATAGAGGTCTGCCCGCTGGTACACTTTTTCCAGATATTCATTGATTCCATCCTCATCAATGTACTGGTCTATTCTGGACTGCTTTTCTCCAAGAACCAGGCTGGAATCCTGGCCCTGAGCGGAATATTTATACCGGCTTAATTTCTCCTGCATGAATACAGGAATCAGGTGTTTTCCCGGCCTTCTTAATGAATCCGAGTTCCTGATCAGAAAAGGAAGCTTTTTGAGCAGTGAAGATTTTTTCGCCTTTTCGCTGCTGATACTCAAAGACATATTTAGCTTTTCGTATTGCTCAAAGACCATTTCTTTATGAAATTTGGAACTGTTTCGTTCCTTATGCTCCATCACTTTGCGGATCAGTTCTACAGCAGGATTATTTTTGTTCCTGTACCTGGGTTGTTTTGCAGCCACTACGCTAACTTCAGAGAGGTCTTGCGTTGATGGTTCCATGCTGATGTTGATCTCCTGAACCTCCGCTTTGGTAATCGTCCTGACCTGCTTTTTATAGCCGACGCCGGAATAACTGACCTCTTTAACCTTTGCATTGGTACTGATGGTATATTTTCCATCAGCATCACTGCGCGATTTAACGTTAGTATTTGAAAATCCGATATTGATATGAGATAAGGGTAATCCTGTGGACTGATCGATGATCTTTCCTTTTATTTGAACAGACTGTGCGCGGACCCCGGAAATGATAAAAAAGAAGAATAACGACGTAAAATATTTCATAAATGTGTTCGATCTGCGGCTAAAAAAGCGCACACGATCAAGTGTTTTCCTTTATGACAACGGAATCTTCAAAAAGTCTTAGAAAGAAAATGAAATATTTTATGATTTAGTTTTCCATCAGTTCTTTGATAGATTTTGTTTGCACCTCTACATCGATCGCATAAAAGAAACCGTTTGCATTGCCTGAAATATTGCCTTTTACGTTTCCGGGGACAGAAGACAATAAGCCCTTCCAATCCGTTTCCTGGAACACACTGTACAGGTAAGCACTATAATTTTCTGAGAGAGAATATTTATAAATGACCAGGTTGTCGTTTATTCCGGAATCTACGATTCTTGCCTTTTGAATCAAGGGGTGCAGTGCATTGGGCGTACCATACACATGAGAGTAACTATAAGGATAACTTTCATTAAACTTTCCGGGATCCCAGGTCTTGCCTTCCGGCAGGATCAACCATTGCTGTGCTATTTTGGTTCCGAAAGTATGCTTGGGAATGGTCAGTCTGACTCCTCCCGTCTGCGCTTTTTTTATAGAGAGCGGAATATAATTTGCGTCAATAGGAAACACCGGATACAGCGAATCAATTGCTTTATATTCTTTATGATTGTAGTTAATTGTCAAAGTGTATGCAGCATCATATCTGTCATTATTTTCCATAACAGCTGTATAAATACCTGTTCCCGGAATTTCAGTAAAAGGAACATCCTGAACACCGTCATTTACACTCACCACTGCACCACTGATGGGATTCAGGTTCACCGAAGCCTCTTCATTTCCAAAGTCTACCGGCTTAATCAGGCGGATATACTGGTGTTTACTGTAAGTATTGATTCCTCCCTCGACAATCAGATCATACATGGGAGGTATAAAAGGATCTTCTTGTTTTTTACATCCCATCAATACAAGAAGTAACGTAAGGATCCATAAATCGGCTTTTAATTTCATTTGCTAAAATTTAAAGTTATAACTGAGGGCCAATGTTCTTCCGGAAAAAATCTGCTGATCAAACTGCAAATCCTCCGGATTATTCTGGTTGATTCTGTACACCAGGGGGTTTTTCCTTCCATAAACATTATACAGTCCGACATTAAAACTACTGACCCAGCGTTTTTTAGTCTTATTGCCAATGGAAGGTTCCCATTTCATGCTAATGTCCAGGCGGTGAAAATCAGGCATCCGGGCAGAATTACGCTCCGGATAGATCGGCACCTTCACGTCCTTTTGCAGAAAATATCCGATAGGAAATGTCACTGGTCTGCCTTTATTATAAGTGAAAAGGGAATTAACAGATATCTGGTCGGAAAGCTGATAGCCTAAGGCGAGCTTTGCCACATGCGGGATGTCATACCCTGCCGGATATCTTTTTCCCTGATTAATCTGATCAATCTTACGAAAGACCCTGGACCAGGTATAGAAAAGGCTTCCCTTAAAGCGGCCAATATCTTTGGACAGCATGAACTCCAAACCGTAAGCTTCTGATGAGCCCGGACGGAGTAACATTTCTACCGCAGGGTTTTTGATGACCTGTGCATGGTCGATCATCTCCAGCTGATTCTGCATCTTTTTATAATAGCCACTCAAAGAGAAGCTTCCAAAAGAAACACGCTTTTTATATTCCAGAGAAAACATATCCGATTGCTGTGGCGCCAGATTGGGACTCGATGGAATCCAGCTTTCCAAAGATGAAAATGCCAGTTCATCATTTTGCACCAATTGCAGGTATTGGTAATTCCGGTTATAATTGAATTGCAGATAACTGGAAGGTTGCAGCATATATTGGAACGAAAAACGAGGTTCAAGTCTAAAGAATTTCTTGTATCCACCCCTAACATCTTCCTCATAGTTAATCGGCTCATAGAATTCATCGAAATAAAAGAGCCTGGGGGTGGAAATATTTTGAAACATCCCCATCCTTAAGCCATACAAAAGTCTTATTTTCTCGCCTAAAAACAGTCGATGAGAGGCATAGATCGCGGATTCCGCAGCCCTCGCACGGGGAATACTCGTCTGATCTTCCCGATTGATTTCTCCCGGAATAAAAAGATGAAGAATACTGCTGAAGCCAAACTGAAACTGACTTTGAGGTTTATGATAGAAAATAAAATCCCCCTTTACCGTAGCATCCTTGATACCGGTGATCCATTTGTCCATCCCTGCCGGGGAATCTGCATTGATAAAAAGCTGATTTTTATAGTTGCTATAGATCGCTGATAAGTTTAAAAACAGCCTCGGCGTAAAGATGTGGTTCCAGCGTAAGGTAGCCGTTTGATTCCCCCAACGGTTAAAATATCCGTTTTGCGACCTCACCTTGTCTCTTCCGATATAGGAGGAGAAAAAGATCCTGTCGCGGGTGTTGAACCTGTAATTGACTTTAAAATTGAAATCATGATATGCAGGTTTCAAATCAAACAGCTCCAGGTCCCGGCTGAGCACATTGTTCAGGCTCCTGCGGGCGGCAAACAAAAAGGATCCTTTTTCCTTCACCAGAGGTCCTTCCAGTGAAACCCTTGCCGCCAATAAACTAATCCCTCCTTTGATGTGGAAATTCTTATCGTCCCCATCTGCCATCCGGGCATCAATTACAGAAGACAACCGTCCCCCGAAATTGGCAGGTATCGCATCGGTATAAGTCTGAATATTTTTTAACGCATCCGGATTAAAAATGGAGGTTAATCCGAATAAATGTGCAGGATTGTAGACAATGGCCTCATCCAGTAAGATCAGGTTCTGATCTTTATTCCCTCCCCGGATAAACATCTGACTGCTGCCTTCCGTTAAACCAACAATCCCATTTTGCATTTGAAGAGCTTTAATGACATCTGCCTCGCCTCTATAATAGGGCGCGTTTCTCAGTGATTCCCAGTTCAGGGACTGCCCCGGATTTTTGGCCGCAATAGAATCCGGACTCTGGACCACCTTTACCACGATCTCTTCCAGTTTATTGACCTGTTTCTGCAGGCGGATCATTTGAAGATGGTTGGGGAATTGCAGGGAGAACTTCAGCCTTTGTGAGGAATAGCCCACATGACTCACCAGAATTTCATAATCATCGGTAGGAACAGTCAGGGAATAAAAACCATAGTTGTTACTGTTTACCCCTTGCTTCAGACTTTCGATATAAAAGCTGGCACCAATCAAATCTTCGCCGGTTTCTGCATCCACAATACGGCCATTCAGGGTGGTTTTATTCTGCTCCATAGGCAGGATAATCACTTCTCTGAAAAGAAATTTGTAAGAAAGGCCCGTTTCAGCGAGGAGGAACTCCAGAATCAAAGCGAGAGGGGTATCAGAAAAAGACCGGTTAAACCTTTTCCCGGAAGGGATAATCGCAGGATCAAAGGATAGCGGGGTAGTATGGTCTGCATTCAACAGATTTAAAGCCTCCTCCAGCGTGACATTGGAGAAGCGAACAGTCATTTTTTTTCTTAAAGGAATATGCTGAGCTTTTGCAAGGCTCCCTATCGTTAAAACAAGAAAAACCATGGCCATAAATTTAATGACCATGGATTGCCGGATACAGAAGACCTTCATTCAGAAATGAGGGAAAAAGAAATCATATTAACAATTATATCGTAATGATGGTTAAAATGTATAGTTTAAAAATAGGCCTGGGATTTAATTAGATAAAACAAATGTACCACCTCTTTTCGTTACTTTTAGCCTTAGCGTTTCGGCTATGCTATTCATAATTTCGGCTTCGGTCTTGTCCTTAAAGTAAGCGCTTAATGTCCTTTCCTTTAACGCAGCATCCTGAAAAATAATGTGTGTACCGAATAATTCCTTCATGTCATCCGCAACTTCAGACAAGGACGCTTTTTCATAGTGTAAGGTTTTGTCGTGCCATGCCCTGTAATTGAGGTCATTGTTTTTAGCAAAGCTCATTTGCTTTGTCTCCCTGTTGAAGGTTCCCCTGTCCTGGGCAGATAACAGAATTGTATCCTTTGCTTTTTCCAAAGAAACTTTTCCGGAATTCACGACTACCACCACTTGTTTGGGTTCTACTTTCAGGTTGAAGCTTGTTCCAAGATCGTTTACATTCAGATCGCCCACCTTGATGGAAAAAGGGTTTTCCTCATCGTGAATGACGTTGAAATAAGCTTCTCCTTCTTCCAGCTCCACATTTCTTGCCTTCAAAAATCCAGACTTATGATAAGAAATCGTGGTATTGGCATTCATAAAAATTTCCGTACCATCCGGCAAGTTTAGTTTTTGCCGCTCATTTTTTCCGGTGCTAATGGTTTGGCTTCCAATCCATCCGCTCTGATTTGCCAGCAACAAGGCTCCTGAAATGACCACTACTATAGCAACAGCCCATTTCAAAAAGAACAATCCGCTTTTCTTTTCCGAATGAAGGGGAACGATTTTAACTTCTTCAGGGATCGAGGGCTTAAATTTTTGCCAGGCCAGTTCCGGATCTGCTTCGCGGTATACCGTTAACAATTCCGCATGATCGGCGATGTCAAGAATTTCCTGATAGCTCCGCAAATGAGCGGGATCGGCTGCTTTCCAGTTTTCCAGCTCCTGAAGGTCGGCCACTGAAATTTCCCCTTCCATTTCATCCATGATCAGATGGTAGGGGATTTGATTGGGATGATTAATTTCTTCCATGATACTTATAAGACAATATTTAAGTGCAGAAGTCTTAATTCAACTGCGAATAAAAGAAATAGAAAGAAAAACAGCACCTGTTCTTTTGACAGCATGACCCTGATTTTTTCATACCCATTGGTCAGGTGGCTTTTCACTGTTTTCACCGAAATGTTTAAGGCATCCGCGATTTCCTGCTGTTTACACTTATCAAACTTGCTCATCATGATGACTTTCTTACATTGAGGAGGGAGACTGTCCAATGCTTTCTCCAGTCTGATCAGTTTATTTTCCAGCATTTGCGCTTCGTCATTTTCCATTTCAGATTCCTCGTAACCAGAGAGGAATTTTTCCTGGTGAAAGGCCTTACGGTTTTCTTTTTTTATTGTGTTTAGTGCGGTATTGATCACACACCTGGACAAATAAGAACTCAGGGATTGCCTGATATTCAATTGCTCAGCATCGTTCCAAAGCTTCAGGAAGACATCATTTACCAGCTCTTCAGCCATTTCCGGCTGACGTACATACTGAAATGCCAGAATGTATAATTTTTTATAATACCCTTTATAAAGCAACTCAAAACTCCGTTTATCCTTTCGGCAGATCCCCTCTATGAGCTCAGTATCCTGATCAGTCATAAGTATTCCTTAGTCTATATATACATGATGACAACCTAAACTCATTTAAGTCCTACTGAAATCTTCTTATTTTTTAAAAAAAATAAAAGACTAAGACTTTTAAAAAGAAGGGGTGTCTTACTAACAAAAAACAAATTTAATTTTTATGTTAATGAAAACATCCATCAATTTAAAAGGAATTTCCTTCAGAAAACCAATCTTAATGTTCGGCGCGATTTTTTGTATGCTTGCCCTCTTCAGCGCCTGTAAGAAAAAAAGCGTACGTCCGACCGAGAAAAAAGAAATCGAATACAACATCACTTCTGGTGTGAATGCGACCAATACCAAAACCGGTTCCACAGCAACGGGAACACTTACTGCCACTTATAAAAAATCGACTAAAAAACTATCCTACAGACTGACTTTCAGCGACATAAATCCGGAAAGCATCAACCTTCACCTGGGAACAGCAACAGAATTGGGCACCTTAGTCGCCAATATCAAGAAAGATGGTGCAAAGTACAACTCACCCTCCAGCGGTACCGTTGATTTAAATGAGGCCGGAGAAAAAGCACTACTGGAAGACAAGGTGTACCTCAACATCGTTTCCACAAAATTCCCTGCCGGTGAAATCAGAGGACAGTTACTTCTTAAAAAATAAAGCGATGAACCGCACATTTTTAGCAGCCCTGACGATGACCATATTGCTGGGTTCATGTACTGAAAAGCAGAGATTAAATAAAGGCAATACAAAAATTGAGATTATAGATGCCAAACCGATCAATTCCGATCTGGCAGACCTGGCTGCTTATACCGGCAGGTATCCCAATGAGGTTGCATTATTAAAAAATGTAAAACTGAAACCAAGGCTTCAGCAGTTATTGGGCAAAGATTATGACCTCATGATTAAATATTGGAATACAGAAACTCCAATCAGCGTTGAAAATAACATCATATCAACCACAGGTTGTGAGCAACACAATTGCGCCAATAACGATTATACATTGAGCATCGATTTACCAAATGATAAAATCAGCGTTTTCCATACCAAAAACGGGAAAGTAAAAAAGTATGCTGAACAAAGTAAAGCGTTGGTGAATATCGCGCCATAAAACAATTAAACACCTTAAAACAACAATTAAATTAAATCATTATGAAAAACAATTCAAGCATCCAGTCTATTTTAAAAAGTTCCATTCTTGCGGCTATCTTCTGTGCAGTAATGCCCATCGGCATGAGTGCGATGGCACAAATTAAACCGAAACAAGCTCCGGCTAAAAAAGACACGATAAAAAAAGAGATTCCGGCAAAAGACACTAAATCTCTGCCTAAAGCCGACAAAGGTCAGAAACCGGCAGCTCCCGGAACACTGAAGCCATCAAAAAAGAGTTAGCCCCCAGTACCCCCTAACAAAAAGACCCGGATTTATGATCCGGGTCTTTTTTATGTATTACAATTTGAGCTGTTACCATCCTGATTTTATTTCATAGAATAGACATCGCCTATTTTCAAAGTATGTGGAATATCCTTAGCAATAAAACTATATTGGTTATGGTCATCATCCTGTCCGCTGAGCAGACAATATCCATTCATCAGCGGACTGATGGCATGAATCCTGAACTGGGAATCGGGCCTGGACATTCGCTCAGCATGCAGTTCTTTCAATGCTGTACAGGAACCGAATAAAACTAACGCCAGTAATAACGGGTAGATTTTCCTCATACTGTTATGACAACAAGACTGGAAAAAAGTCGTAAGTCAATTAATAATTACCTGAATTACTGATTCCCGTCTTGAGTAACAGATATCCGGTTGCGGTATCATTATGATATACGCCACCCCCTGCAGCATTGAAATCAGCGACATTAATGGCCGATCCGGCAGCATAAATTGTTCCGTTAGGCAGCAGGTTATCAGAAATATTAATCGAGTATTCCGAGTGAATCGTATTGTCCCGGTAATACCCAATGCCATGATACATATCGGCCGCAGCCGCAGGAATATTAATGGTATTGTTAGCTACAACCACATATTTCAGGTAAGGAAAAGAAGGGCTGTTGGCATATTCATACAGCAGGATTCCGGAGTCATTCAGCGTGTTACCCGAAATATTCAGGTTTTGCCCGTTTCTTGCCTTGATACTTCCCCCACTTCCATTTACCGGCCATCCGGAAACCGTATTGTTCGAAATCGTTAATCCGTTAAAACTATGCGCATAAATGCCATGATCCGTAAGGCTGTCGACCAGACTCAGTGCCGGATTTCTGGTGATCGTATTCCCGTCGATTAAAGAATTGCTTTGACTGTTGTCGTTAATGGCAGTCACAAAATACCCCGTTGTGCCTCCATTTCCAAAGGTATTGTTCATGATTTTGGAATTCGTCGTGTTTTTCAACCAGACTCCCCTCCCCGGGTCCGCCACCCTGTGACAAAATACACAGTTGCTGACCAGGCTCAGGTCTGCATCTCTGAATTCCAGGTAAGCATCTTTTAAGTTGTTCGTTTTATTGGTATTCAACGCCCGCTTTCCATAATCAAAAATGCAGTACTTAAAGGAAGTACTTCCGGCTCCGATCATAGAAAACCTGATGTTCCAGAAGGTGATACCGGAAACCAGACAATTGCTCATGTCTGAGGTATAACTCATCGTCAAAATGGTGGATAAAGCACTTGCATCGAAAATGGGGTTGGTGCTTGTTTGTTTGGCGATTGAAACACCGGCCTTCATCACAATTTTGCCGGTAACCGAATAAGTTCCCGGTTGTACCAGCACCGTTTCTCCGGGATTTGCCCCGGCGATTACCGCATTAATTTGTGATAAGCTCATCCCAGTTTCGATGACATGATCTGCGACAGACGCCACAGCTGCTGTTTTCAGTGCTTTTGCCGGAGCAGCGTTCATTTCTTGCAGACTGGAATCCCTCTTACAGGCAAAAGAGCAGGATACGACAAAGAGCATCGCCCTGAGGAGGTAATTGGAGGTAGTTTTCATCCTATTTGGTTTTAAGGTTTAGCGCAGGGATATCATCCCCGCTTCATAAAATTGCAGATGAATTCCATAAAGAAAGGGGTTCCAATTCAGGTATATAAGGGTAATAATCAGTTATTGACAAAGCTTATTTAAAAAAAGTCTAAATAACGTAGGGGAAACGGACGACTTGTGATAATTATTAAGTAAAAAGGGCCATACAGTTCGCAGCTGTATGACCCAAGCCCTGAAAAGGGTTACTCTTAAATCGAAACATCTAAAAGTAATGCAAATTAAAAAAATCTTGCTAACAGGCATACTATGCGCCTGTATATTTTGTGGGCAAGCGCAGAAATTAATCAAAAGCAGCATCAAAGGAAAGGTCTCCGATGAGCAAAGAGAAGGCATTCCATTCGCGACGATCAGGCTGCTCCCTGCTAACAAAACGGTCGCTACCGACCAGCAAGGTAATTATGAACTCCAGGATTTATCACCTGGATCTTATACCATTCAGATCAGCGTTGTCGGCTTCAAAAAGATCGACCAGAAGATTGTACTTAAAGAATCGGAAACACGCGCTTTAAATTTTTCTTTAAAGGGAAGTCAAAATGAGCTAAAGGATGTGGCGATTAACGGGAAGACTAAAGCGACGAAGATTAAAGAATCCGGCTATGCGGTCAACGTGATCGAGACGAAACAATATGCCAATACAAATTCCGATATCAATCAGGTATTGAGCCGAAGCACAGGCGTTAAAATCCGTGAACAAGGTGGATTGGGCTCTGATTATTCCTTTTCTATCAATGGGCTTTCGGGCAACCACGTCAAATTTTTTATTGATGGAATTCCTTTGGAATCTTATGGAAGTGGGATGTCTTTCAATAACATTCCGATCAACATTGCAGAACGCATAGAAGTATATAAAGGGGTTGTTCCTCCCTATCTGGGTTCGGATGCCCTGGGCGGGGCGGTGAACATCGTCACGAATCGTGACCGTGGAAAATCCCTGGATGTAAGTTACAGTTATGGTTCGTTCAACACCCACCGTACCGCCGTTAGCGGAAGTTATACCCACCCAAAAAGCGGCATAAAGATTAACGTAAACTCCTATTACAACTATTCCGACAACAGTTATAAAATGAGGAGCTATCCAAAAGCCAATGTATATCTGCAGGTTCCGAGTAAAGACAAATCAGGTTTCGATACCCTGTCGTCGGCCAGGAGATTCCATAACGACTACCAGTCTTACATGGGGCAGGTTGAATTGGGCGTTGCCGATAAAAAATGGGCAGATATAGCGGTTTTTGGTTTAACGTATAATAACGTAAAAAATGAGCGTCAAACAGGGGCCACACAAGAGAAAATATATGGAAATGTTGATGCCAACAGCCACAGTATTGTTCCGAGTTTTCGCTACCGTAAAAACAGGATATTTGTAGATGGCTTGTCGGCTACTGTTTTCGCAAATATGTCGATCAGCAAAGAGGTACGCACAGATACCAGCTCTTTTTTCTCTTACCGGTGGAACGGTAAACCAGATGAATTGCCAAACCCAAAATATCCCAACAGAGGTGAAATGGGCAATAAATCTATCCTGCACTACAATAACAACAATGCCCTTGTTCAGCTAAATCTGAATTATCAACTTTCTGAACAGCACCTTTTCAATCTGAACTACAACCTGAACAGCGCCAGCCGTGAAGGTTACGATGAGATAGACCCCTACAACCAGACTTACAACAAAACCAATCGTGTAAACAAAACAGTTTTAGGCTTAAATTATCAGCAAAACTTCTTCAACAATAAACTGACCAATTCATTTTTTGGTAAATACTTTGGGTTCAGTGGCCGGCCAGACGCAAATAAGCCTGCTGAAACAGCAGAATACTATGGATATGGTCTGGCTTCTACTTATAAAATAACAGAAGAACTAGGCATCAAAGCCTCTTATGAACATGCTTACAGATTACCTGGTATGGTTGAATTGTTCGGAAACGGTCTGGATGTTATCGGTAACAGTGAGCTTAAGCCTGAAAACAGCGACAATTTTAACCTGGGCTTTTTCTTTGGTAAAACAATCGGCAAGCACCGTTTTAGCGCTGACGGATCCGTATTTTATAGAAACGCAAAAGACTACATCATTTCAAGACCCTACAGCAATTCTCAGGGCGCTTATTCCGAATCAGCAAACGAAGGCGGAATAAAAATAAAAGGAGCTGATTTTGAATTAAAATACACTTATGGCGACTTATTATCCGCGTTGGTAAACATGAGTTATTACGATGCGGTGGATCGTGAAAGGTATGTAAAAGGGACCAACAGGGAAAAGATAACCTATGGCAGCCGTACTCCAAACGAACCCTGGTTGTATGGGAACACTGATGTAAGCTTGGGAAAAAGCAATGTATTTGGTAAAAAGGGCAACCGTATTCAGTTTAACTGGTATATGCAGTTTGTGAACGACTATTCCTTAAGCTGGTCAAAATTAGGGGATGCGAAAACTAAAGATTACATCCCGGCACAATGGATACAAAACATCGCGCTCACTTATTCCCTAAAGAATGGCCGTTACAACATCACCGGAGAGGCCCGCAACCTAACCGACCAGATTGCCTATGATGTATTCAAACAGCAAAAACCTGGAAGGGCATTCTTTTTAAAACTGAGATATAACATTAATTCATTTTAATAAATCAATATAAATATGTTTAATAAAACCAAGAACCGCAGTCTGCTTTTTGCAGGTGCATTATTTGTGGCTGCATCAATTACCGCTTGCAGCAAATCTAAAGGAGGGGACACTGGCCCTACTCCTGAGGGGAAACCTGAATTTGCCATACATTACAGCACGTCTAAAGGTTCATACCTGTTACCAATTCGTGATTTAATGTCGGGTGTAATTACTCCTGTAGGAACAGGTACCGATGTAACCAATATTTTTACCTGGGGTGAGAACATCATCCAGAAAGGAAAATACTTCTATACCGTTGAGCCAAATGGCGGCAAATTCGGGAAATACAGCTTTGAAAACGGAGTTTTACAGACCATAAAAGAGATTCCATTTTCGGCAATGTCTTATCTATACCTTGGATGGCATACCTGGATAGACAGCAAAACTCTGATGATCGGCGGACGTGGCAATAGCGAATATGCAGTTATCGATGTAGACAATATGACCGTCATAAAAAGTGGTGTATTTGATACCGGAAAGGAATTACCAAAAGACCATACTTTGTCTGTAAACTCCATTACACCACAAGGTGGAAAGATTTTTATGGGCATCATGGTAAGAAACAGCATTACCAAACTTACCTATGATACTGCATACACTGCATCCATAGACTATCCGGGTTTGAATAACTTTAAAATCACAGGAAAGGATACACGTTCTGCTCCTCTTGGTGCTTTACGTAACGGATACTTCCACAAGTTTAATGATCAGGGCAATACGTATGTACTAACCCATCCGATGCCAATGTTAGGTGGTAACAAACCTAACATGCCTACAGGATTCTACCGCATCAAAGACGGGACTACAGTTGTTGATCCGGGATATTTCTTCAACATCAGTGCCCTTAGTCAGGGTGACAACCAGCTTGGTGTAGAATATCTTGGAAACGGAAAGGCCTTATTGATCAATGCCCGTGATGCCAAAAATGTAGTTAAAGAAAAAGACGATTGGTGGTACAAATCAATGTGGGAATACATTGTGGTTGACGTACATTCACAAAAAATCGTGAGGAAACTTGACTTTCCCCCTTTGTTGAATTCCCGTTCTGCAGTAGTTCATAACGGCAAAGTCTATATCGCAGTAAACGATGCCAAGGCTGATGCAATTTATATCTGGGAATACGACTCGAATACCGATAAACTAACAAAAGGAGCAAAAGTTGAAGGTGGCGATGGCGACACCCCTGTGCTTTACAAGTTAAACTAATCACCACAAAAAATCACGGCAGCGCAACCGACGGTGTTGCGCTGCCGTTTATTTTAAAAGATGAAATCCAAACTATCCGCAATAAACGCATGGTTACACCTTTGGCTGGGATTAGCTTCAGGAATTGTAGTCGTTATTCTCAGCATCACCGGATGCGTCCTGGTGTTTGAGCAGGAGATCAAAAGCCTTGCCTATCCATGGCTTCATGCCGAAAGGCCTAAGGATGCTAAAATATTAGCACCTTCTGTATTACATCGTGCAGTAGAGCAGGCATTGCCTGGAAAACATGTTGAATCCGTATGGTATCATGGAGAAAACCGTACTGCACATTTCAGCGTCCATGAGTCGGATTCGATGGTCTATGTAAATCCATATACTGCCGAAGTCATTGCAATGGTTGATCATGACGACTTCTTCCATTTTATGGATGAGGGACACCGGCACCTTTGGATTGAAGGCAAGCTGGGCAGACAAATTGTAGGCTGGTCTACTTTTATCTTCTTTTTATTGCTGATTAGCGGGATCGTTTTGTGGTGGCCAAAAAAATGGACCAAATCCACCCGCGACCAAAGCTTTAAAATCAAATGGAAAGCACGCTTTAAACGGGTAAATTATGACCTTCATAATGTACTGGGTTTCTATTCCCTGCTGCTGGCCGTATTAATGGCAGTTACTGGCTTGGTGATGAGCTTCTCCTGGTTCGGAAAAGGCGTTTACTGGTTAACAGGAGGTGAAAATGGTTCAAGGCCGAGAAGACAGAAAGTAGAAGTTTCCGGTCCATCAGTCAACACCTCTTTACAAAATGCAGATTTGATTTATAATAAAGTGGTCAATGAAATTGCGTTGTATAACAAAGACCAGGTCATCATACATTTTGCAGAAAAACCAGATGAGGCCATTTATGCCTGTACTGACATGACCATGGGCTTCTGGAGGGACCTTAATTTTGATCCCTTAACCCTGGAGCTCCTGCCAAATTCAACGAAAAGACTGGGAGATCTTAAATTCCCCGATCAGGTACGCAAGCTCAATTATGCGATACATGTAGGCGCGATTGGCGGTCTCACCACCAAAATTCTATACTTCTTAGCCAGTCTGATCTGTGCAAGTTTACCCATTACCGGATTTTATATCTGGTGGGGAAAAAAGAAAAAGAGCAAAAAAAAGCCTAAACAAGTGTTGGTAGCTGCTTAAAAGGCCAAAAATACCAGCGTAAAGAAAAAAAGGGATCATACAGGCTGAAAAGCTCAGTATATCCCTTTTTTATATTTACTCCATTTGAGTCCTGTTCAGTTGTAAACCACCAAATAGATACAATAAGGCAATGAATATCGCGATGACCGAATAAAGCGAGCCTAACGTTGTAGTTGTTCCCCGGATACCATCGGCTATTAATTCTCCCGCTCCGCGCAGAAAATAAATTCCCGAAATGAGGTAGATTCCGGGTTTCAGAAAAGGCAATCTTAGCCCCTCGCTTGTTGCCAAAATCCCATATAAACCAAATACGAAAAATACAAGGGCAACAAATACCGTCAATGCATAGGGCAAAACATGATGTACAGCACTGAGTTCCTGCATTTCGTGTTCAATTCCGGTTAACCGGAACATTTTCTCCGCCTGGAACAGCCCGGCAATATGCCCAAATGAAATCAAAACATTCAAATATCCAGCAATCCTGAGCATCATATGAATGGGATAAGTGGTATCGTGTAAATGGCTATTCCAATGAAAAACATTACCGTTACAGCCATATTGACCGGGTCTTTAAATGGCAGTTGCTTTTGATATACAAATTGTTCAATTGTTCTACCCAACCAGAACAATGCCGATCCGATCAGCATAAAATTTCCCAGGGAAGTGGTCAACAGTTCTTCAATAAAGAAGAAACACAGAATAGCATGCAAAAAGAAAACATAGATGATCCGGAGATTTAAGATCTGCATCACGGCCTCATTGTTTGGGTCAACTTTCTTCAGCTCCGATTTCCAATGTAATTTATCCCAGAACATGCAATGAAACAAACCGAAAAGCAGGCTGTGTACACCGCCAATAATTATTAAAATTTTCATAAAATTTAATTTATCTCAAAAATCTCACTAATTATCCTTAGTCCATTTGATATAGATCAAATTCCGTTTCTCGGGTTTCGGATTCTGCTCAGCGTTTCCAATGTGATCCCCAGAAAGGAAGCGATATGGCCTAGAGAGACTCTCTGGACAATACCTGGATGAACGGCCAGCAAGTTATTGTATTTCTGCAATGCAGTTTCAAATTGCAGAGAAACCAATCTTCGCTGAAGCCCGATCATCGTTTTGGTAGTCGAGTATCTCGCCAGTCTTTCTATGTCATGATATTGATCACAAAGCTTCATTATGGAATCCTTTGAAAGGATCAGGATAGTAGATTTCTCCAATGTTTCAAAATAATGATCACTGGGTTTATCCAGAAAGAAACTGTTTATTTCACAGATAAAGTCATTTTCAAAGGCGAACCAATCACTGATGTCTTTTCCATCTTTCAAATAGTAGGCTCTCAAAGCTCCTTTTACCATGAACATTAAAGATTTTGAATACTGATGTTCTTTAACAAGTATCGCATTTCTTTCAAATACCTCAATCCTGGCACATTCCATTAATGCGGTCCTACTTTCTGGCTTCAATTTTAAATATCTTTTTTCGATCAAAGCCAGCGCTTCATCAAGACTTACTATTTCTTCCATAACAGCTCGCTAAGTAAGGCACAAAGCTATATTTAAATATCCTTATCACATCTATGAATAGAAAGAAAGGGATCAATGCCAAAAGTTGTGGAGCAAGTATTAAAAATATAGCTTTGTATTTTTATATAGTTTCAATTTATGCCATCAGCTGCCGCGTCCTTGCT
>NZ_FNGY01000030.1 GCF_900103665.1 Pedobacter steynii | reverse complement strand
CCCACCAGAGCCGATGGTACTGCGGTAACACGTGGGAGAGTAGGTCGGTGCCAAATCTTAAAGTAAGCCTGTAGTGAAAACTGCAGGCTTTTCTTTTCACATAACAAAGAACTCTAATAAAAGAAATTAAAAATATTTAGGTGCCTATATCGGTGGTGTCTACCTCTTCCCATTCCGAACAGAGAAGTCAAGCCCACCAGAGCCGATGGTACTGCGGTAACACGTGGGAGAGTAGGTCGGTGCCAAATCTTAAAAGAAAGCCTGTAGGAAACTACAGGCTTTTCTTGTTTATCAGCCTTTTTATTTGTCGCTCGTGAACCAAGGCCTCATTCTTTTTATAAAAGTTTTCAAAATTATCATTGCTTTTTATAGAAACATATAAGCTTTTCCGGAATTATTGAGCAGGAACTTTTCTGATTTCTTTATCAGAGCAGCCCTTTCTACTTAGTGCATTGGCAATTGATGATGAGTTGGGCATTGCTTTGATCACTAAACAATACCGTTTGTTTTACCATGTCCATGATTTCGCAATGGATCTTTTTATTCTTTTGGGATAATCTCCAGGAGCTGATATTTAATTTCTTCTTGTTGAGAAATGATACCAATGTTATTTTCGCGTTACATATTTGCTGCTAATCCAACCCCTTAACTGCTGATCTTTAAAATCGAAACTGACAGGATGATCCTTGCCAACCAGGAACGTAGGATCTACTTCGATAAATAGCCAGGATCTGTCCCGCTGAATGAGTTCAGATAGAATATTGATTTTTGAACCCATTTTTATCTGGGCAATAATATTTGTGCCTTCGGTAATTCCGAAAGTGAACGTCTCTTTTTCAGCTCCTTTGAGCAGATCAGTATTGGGAGAGAATCTTAAATTATAGTTGTTGGTATTAATGACCGCAGGTTCTCGTTGTTTGCTGTAAAATGGAGGGCTAAGCATACTAGCTCCGGTATATGCTCCATTTGTTAACACATAGTTGTCCTTAATCAGCGCTCGGTTTGTATCAAATTCAACGGACCTGATCGATACATAGGGGCTTTCCCACAACAATGGCCTAGTATTAAAGTTAGTATCTTTCTGTTGTTGATGTTAAATACCCGGTAACTCCAGCACTGTTCCGCAATCTGTTCTTTTAATATGCCGTTGATGTTTAGATATACTTTTATGCATTTAGGTTCTCCGCATTGATATAAGTAGATGTAATCATCGATCTGGTCATTATTAAGATCAATGATTTGCTTGTCGAATTTATGTTCCATAGCATTGGCCTTAATGTCATTTTCAATCTTTTGTAACTGATCAGTTTGTGCCTGACTTTGTATATAAAAGAATAGAAACAGGACGATGAATAGTTTTCGCATGAGTAAAGATTTATGAATGTTAGATTTTCGGAAGGCTAAGGGGCAGGTGATCAGATTAAAATTAGAAATTGCAATTAGACGATGGGTTTAAACCCTGCTTATCTTTTTTCAGAACAGGCATCCCTGTAGAAAAAGTAACGATCCATATGCTGTCATAATCATTTGTGCCCCATTTTTGGGTGACAGATTTTACACCTAGTGCATTCACCAGTTGCTGGATCTCCTTATGCTCCCAAACGATGATGACAGTACCTTTTTCTTTTAAGAGCGCTTTACTAATGTGTTTGTAATCCCCTTCTTCATAAGCCGAGTTTATACTTAAATTATATTTCACCGCAAAAGGAGTAATGGTTTGAAACATCCTGGCACGCCTGGTGTCTTTACCAAGGTTTAGCGCCGGAACATAAATATCAGATGGCTTGCCGAATTTCTTATATAATATTGCGGGCAATTGTACGGAGCGGTTAAATCCTTTACAGGTGAGATTATTCCCATTTTCAGGACGCTCTGCATGTCGTATGAATACAAGTTTTAAATTTCGATCCTGGGACCTGGCAGTGATGCTGAACAAAACAAACGCGGAAAGGAATAGCCGGGTTAACAGCGAGGGTGCTTTCATGGTTTATCTAAAATAGAATATATGCTGCACTTGACAAAGTTTAATCCGGAATGAAGTCGTAAATATTATCGAAATCTCCAGCGAGCTTTAAAAACAGAATATTCTATTTGAATATGGACCAAGTTATGGGCTCTGTTGCTTAAGGGAAGCTCCCTGGTGCTGATATGCTTTATTAATTGTTAAATGTTTGTTTATTTTTATTTAATATGACGCTGGAAAGGAAGTACATTAATTCTTTTTTATTTCAGGAATAAGAAGAAAACGATATTGCCTGTTTCCTATGCCAGGGCTAATGAGATATGGATTTGGCTATTTTAGAGCAAATCCTGGCATTTATTTATAGTATTCTTATGAAAATAAAACCGAATTCCTGTTTCCTTAGATTGGTTTGTCAATGTAACTAAGGATTAGTGTGTTGGGCTTTAATCACAGAAGAGATTGTCGCAAATATTTGGCCTTATGTTAAGATAAATACAATTTTATGTAAATAAAGTTTGCAGGGAGCAAAAATAATCCTACTTTTGCATCCCGCTTCGGAGGAAGAGAAAGATTGATACAGAGAGAAGGATTTGAAAGATTGCAGTAGAGATAAAGTCAGCGTTGTTTTGACTGGTTTAATTACCAAATAAAACAGCGTAAAAAAGTTTGAGAAAAAGCTTGACAATAACAAAAAGATTTCTACCTTTGCAGTCCCAACAAAAACGGGGGTTACTAAACGGAGTTTGATAACAAAAACAAAAAGACTGAAACGATCGGAATACCGAAACTGAAACCAGGAACATTAAGACCAGGAAGAAACAGAGGAATAAAGATTGCAACATAAAAGAAGAACCGAGAGGCGATTCGCAAAGTTCATTAAAGAGATGTCATTTATAGCGTAGCGAGGTAAGATAGTACCGTTTCAAAGTACATGAAAACCAAAGCTATTTTTTCAAGTCAGAA
>NZ_FNGY01000016.1 GCF_900103665.1 Pedobacter steynii | reverse complement strand
AGCAAGGACGCGGCAGCTGATGGCATAAATTGAAACTATATAAAAATACAAAGCTATATTTTTAATACTTGCTCCACAACTTTTGGCATTGATCCCAAATGCTATACTATAAATATTGATGCCTATTTTGGGTTTCCCGGTAAACAAAACCCCTGCAAACATATTGTTTGCAGGGGTTTTATAAGTTTTGATTCTAAATCTGGTGATCCCGCTGGGATTCGAACCCAGGACCACTACATTAAAAGTGTAATGCTCTACCAGCTGAGCTACGGAATCTTCTTCGATGTTTTGAAGAGCGGCAAAGATAGAATTTTAAAATTAAGTTGCCAACCTAATGGTGTTAAATTTGAACATTTATTAACAAAATATTGTAAAGCATTGAAATCCAGCTAAAATGTTTTTGCGTAAAAAACAGAAATAATACCCAATCTCAAAATTAAAGAGGAAAACATCAGGAAAACCTGCTTTTCCTCTTTTAATAAATCTGTATTACTGAAGCCTGTTAACGCCCATTAACTTACTGCCGCCTTTTAAACGGAAGTTTTCTTTAGTTGTTCCGGTTTTCGGATCCAGCTCATACAAACCTGAGAAGCTATCCACTGCATTGTTCGAGATGAAGTATATTTTGCCGTCCGCAAGGAAAGGTTGCTGGTAGCAGAAGAAATTGTCTACCGGGATGTTTAACCTCGTTGCTCTTTTAGTTAAGACATCGATTGAAGTCCAGTACCAGATGTCATCACGGTATCTCGTTCCATGTGTTCCACCGCTGTAATATCCGGCAGGGCGGGAAGAGATCTTCGTATAGATCTTGCCGTCATGAGCGAATATTGCATTGAAATCACTTGGATATTGGTAATCTTTAATGCTCAGATGAAATGTCGCATCAAAAGCAGTAGAGCCTTTTTTAATCCGTAGAATCTTTGATTCAGGAGTTTGGGTTTTCATATTGCTTACCGCTACCAGATATAAATCTCCTGTTACCGCATCCACATTCCAGAGTGGATGATCGCCAAAAAGGCCAAGGTTAGACGCTTTAGCATATTGCGTAGTGCTTTCGTATTTCTGAGAAGCGATGTCAATCACTGCGATATATACATTTTCATCATCAGGTACTATCTGCCATGCTGCCGTTCTGGTGCCATATTGAAGGTCTACAAACAGTTTGCCTTCTTTCTCTGCAATCACCAATTGTCCTGCGGCTTCGTAAGCAGCGCCTTTAGTTAGAGAACTCAGGTCGATTTCTCCCGTACGAACCATTGTGGTCGGATTAAAGGTCTGAATTTTCATTCTTCCTCTGGAAGAGTCCCAGTAATACCCTTTATCCGCGCTGCTGATGTGGAAATTTCCTTCTTCCGCATCGCTGCTGAAAGGCGTTTCCAGGAATCCGGCTTCCACCACAGTTCCTGCAGGATTAACTTCCAGGCGCTGAATACCCTTTTTAGCGTTGCTGTTTAGCTTATAGATGTATTTACCGAATACACGGCCACCTGCAGCATAACCTAGCTGGTAACCACCTTTAAGACTCGATATAGGAAACTCTCCGGTAGGAAGACCTTGAGAAGGACTGATTAATCCGGACCAGTTGGCTTCTCCGTTATAAATGATCCAGGTACTTTTTGGATCTGATGTTGGCGGGGGCGTAACTACTTTCGAATCCTTTTTACAAGCAAAGAGGATTGCGCACATGGCTATAAGTAGAGCGGGTTTGATTTGTTTAAACATGGTTTTTTATGTATTTATGGTTATAAAGAAATGCTAAGTTTGAGGTGAAAGGTTCTGCCGGGTTTTTCGACATACAGATTATCAAAGAGCTGCTGATTGGTTAGGTTGTGACATTCCAGGCTCAGCGTTCCATTGGGATGCGCTAACTTTTGCATGACGCCTATGGAATGGTTTTGCTGGCCCATTCGGCCATCCTGTGGCAACCAGGATCTTTGGTTTGCATAGCCCTCAGGAAAGCGTTCAAAGAATCCGATAGCCCCCGGAGCACTGTCGTCGTAATTCTGGCTATAGAACCGGTGCGTATAACTGTAATACCAATACACTTCTGTCGTACTGCCTTTTTGCAGGAAATCTTTGAAATGCAACCTTGCCTGTACATTGCCAAACAGGGGAGGTGTATTGGCCAGGCGCCCCTTGTATAGCGGTGTTTCAAGCAATGGGCCATAGGAATACAACCTGGTCTGGTAATTCCTCACATCCTGATAAGTGGCGTTTGCGGCAAGAGAGAGCAGGGCGAAAGGGCGGTACTGGACATCAAATTCGATTCCCTGTATTTTTACCTTATCCTGGTTCAGGTAATAAGACTTAGGAATGTCCCGGTACAGCTGTATAAGCTGACTGGTGTTTCTGATAAAGTAGTTCGCCATAATTTCCAGGCCTCCGACGCCCCGCTTACGACTGTTATATTGTACCTGAAGGTTATAATTGTGACTGCGTTCTGGTTTTAAATTGAAGTTTCCACTCGTTCTGATTGCATCGCCATAAACTTCTACATCATCGGGTACACGGGTGGCGTATTCGTAAGATGCTTTACCCAGCCATCGTTCATGAGGCCGGTAACTGAGTCCTTCCATCCATCCCCATTTATTTTCGGAGTTCCGTTCTATGCTTTCTCCTCCTTCGGCCTGATAGTTGGAGAATCCGGAAGTGTTCATGCGGTAATGTTTAACGGCAATCATGTTTTCCAGTTTGTGGTCGAGCAGCCAGGAGTGAAGGCCTGCTGCGGTGATGTTTTTGCTGTACCTGGCGGGAGTCCGATACACATCGAGATTGGTAAAAGCAGTGATGCCACCTAATGGGTCTGATCCGACGCGCTGATTGCTGGTGTAGACGTTGTTAAATTCCAGCGTATGTTGTGCATTGACGCGGTAAATGACATTGAACCTCAGGGCGGCTATTTTGTAGTCTAAAGAAAGGTCTCGCCCTGTGCCCTGGAGTTCTCTTCTGATTTGAGGGCTAAGCGTTTCCCGCTTTATAAAGTTGCCATACCGGTCGTATTTATTTAGGCTCGTATCCCGGAATATGGTACTTACCCAGCTATAGGAAACGACTGCATTGAGTTCAAGCTTGTTGTTGAAGAGTTTTTTATCGTAACGCAGCATCGGCGTGATGTTCTTTTCGTCGGAATAAGCATGTACCGCAAAATACCTTGGTGTAGCAAAAGGAATGAAGGGAACGCCTTTGTAGAAGCTGGAGCCAATAAGGGTAAGGCGGATGTCATCTGCCCAGCTTTGGTGGCGGAGGCCGATATAGGCTTCGGCAGTGGCAGTTCTGGTTTTGTTGTTGAGGTATTTTACCCTTTCGTAATAGGGTTCGGAGCTGTTGGGCCTGTCGTTGTATTCTCTTTGCTCGGTATAGTCGTTATCGGAGTAAGCGAAGGAGGCATTGAGTCCGGTATAGAGCTGCGTTTTAGGGGAGGGTGCATAAAAGGTAAGGGAGGCGCGATGCGTGTTATAGCTGCTGATCTCGTAAGAAAGGTCTATTGTTCTTTTGGCAGGATAGCGGCTGATGAAGTTAATGGCGCCACCTAATGCATCTGCACCCAGCGATACGGGCAATACGCCTTTGTAAACCTCTACACGATCGAGCATATTGACTGGAAGTAAACTGGGGTCAAAGCTATGGCCGAAAACGGATAGGGGGATTCCGTCTTTAAACAGCGCAATAGCCTTGCCTTCCAGTCCATTCAGGGAGATGTTGATGGGCGCACCGAGGTAGCCATCGCTTCGCAGCCTGACTCCGGGGGATCGATTGATGAGGTCAACGAGGTTTCCACTTTCTCCATGTACTTTTTTCACATCAATAACCGTGATGTTAACGGGGGATGCTTTTATTTCGTTAATTTTTGTGCGGGTCTTGATTTCTACTTCCTTCAGTGCTTTTGATTTGGAAACACTGTCTTTTCTGACGTCCTGCGCAGCGGCGGAGCCGATTAGAAATAACCAGGTCATGGTGAGCAGTGGCTTTTTGTAGAAGTTATTTATGATCATCCTTTTGTGTAACTGCCTTTAAGGATAGGTGATTAAAGGCGATGCAAAAGTAATCGGGCTACAAAAAGGCTGTTTACCAATTAGGGAGCAAGAATTATGAATTTGGGATTATTTATTCTTTTCGTAATTTAGACGCTTTCCAAATAATCTGAGGTGTATGAAGTTTAGTCTGGAGTCTAATTTTTTGCAAGAGTTGTTTTATGATCAGGCAGAGGCGACAGTCCTTTCGGATGGTTTCGTTTTAGAAACGACTACTTCTTTGGACCATGAATTTGGAACGATCAGCTATCAGGAAAGCGGATTGGGAATCGGCTCTGTTTTAAATGGCAATTACCAGATGGATAAGGACCTGCTCTTTAATTCTGAGATGGAACATCCTTGTCTGGAGATGCATTTCAACCTGACCAACCCTGTTCGCTTTGGTGAAAAGGGAAAAAGGGGACAACTGGTAGAAGGCATGCAGCAGAACTTACTGAGCTTAAAAGGGGGGATGGGTTTTGTGGAATTTGAAGAAGGGAAAGCATATGAAACCTTCGATATCCATTTAACGGCCGGATTTCTGGACCAATGGTATGGGCAGCATAAAATTCTGGACCGGTTTATTAAAGGAATGGAAGGAGGTGCTTCTACCCAGCTTTTTAAACAAGCCTTGCCGGTTACGCCAGCCATGAAGCGGATTATCGGAGAAATGAAAACCTGCCCTTTTTCCGGATTAACGCGTAAAATCTTCCTGGAAGCTAAGATACATGAGCTTTTCGCTTTGCAGCTGGACCTGTCAGACGTGGTATCCAATATAGGACAGAAGCAATCGCTGAAGCCTGTGGATGTCGAAAAGATCCATGCGGCAAAAGATTATATCCGCCTGAACAGCAGTACGCCGTGTTCGATCATTGAGCTGGCGCATAAGGTGGGAACGAATGATTTTAAGCTAAAAAAAGGCTTTAAAGAGTTGTTTGGCACTACCGTGTTCGGTTACCTGCAGCAGGTTCGTATGGAACAGGCCAGGCAGTTTTTGTTGGAGAAGGAAAAGAATGTAGGGGAAATCGCGGAGCTTTTGGGCTACCAGAACCTATCGAACTTTACTGCTGCATTTAAACAATATTGGGGATACCCGCCCAGCATCATCCTTAAAGGGGCTAAAAACGGATAGTTTCGATCTGTTTAATTTCAAATGCTTTCGTAAAATGAACATAAATACCTGCCGTTTACTGGTGTGGTTATTGCTGCTATAGATTTTGAATTATTCTGCTTAAATGTTCATTGGCTTGCTTTTTTAACTGTTTTTGGCTTTGCTGCTTTCCTGATAATTGCTGGCTTCAGAAAAAAACTTAGGAATAATTTGGAAATGAAAGTAGAATAAGACAAATTTGTGAAAGTAAATGAAACTAATTGAAAGTTTCGTTTTATTAATAGATGCCATTATGAATAGACTTCAATTGATACAGAATTTAGCTGCCGGCACCCAATGGGATGTCATCATCATTGGTGGTGGGGCTACAGGTTTAGGTATTGCGATGGATGCGGCCACACGTGGTTACAAAACTTTGCTGGTAGAACAGGCGGATTATGCCAAGGGAACTTCCAGTAAGGCGACGAAGCTGGTGCATGGTGGCGTTCGCTATATGGCACAGGGTGATCTTGGTCTGGTACGTGAGGCTTGTCATGAGCGAGGGTTGTTGTTGAAAAACGCACCTCACCTGACAAAAAACGAAACCTTTGTGATCCCGAACTATTCCTGGTTCAATAATGTGAAGTATACCATTGGATTGAAATTTTACGATCTGCTTGCGGGTAAGCTCAGTCTTGGCGCTTCAAAATACATCAACAAAAAGAAAACCATTGAAGCTTTGCCTTCTATCAAACAGGAAGGTTTAAAAGGCGGGGTGGTTTATCATGATGGTCAGTTTGACGATTCCCGTCTGGCGCTGAACATTGCACAGACGGCCATTGAAAACGGGGCAACGGTGCTGAACTACATGAAGGTAGAAGGCTTGCTGAAAGATGATAAAAAGAAAGTGAACGGGATTAAAGTGAAAGATATAGAAACCGGCGAAAGCTATGAGGAGATTGGAAAGATCGTGATCAATGCCACCGGTGTTTATGTAGACAATATCCTGAAAATGGACAAACCGGAAGCGCCGCATTTGGTGCGTCCGAGTCAGGGGGTGCACATCACCCTGGACCGTTCCTTTATGATCGGTGAAAATGCACTGATGATCCCGGAGACGGATGATGGCAGGGTGCTTTTTGCCGTGCCATGGCACAATAAACTGATTGTGGGTACGACGGATACTTTGGTAGATCATGCCGAGCTGGAGCCAAGAGCTCTGGATACGGAAATTGAGTTTATCCTTTCTACCGCAGGAAAATACTTTGTAAAAAAACCAATGCGCTCGGATGTACTCGCTGTTTTTGCAGGTTTACGTCCATTGGCAGCACCGAAAGCAGAAGGAGCGAAGACTAAAGAAATCTCCAGAAGTCATAAGATCATTGTTTCGGATTCCGGAATGATCACGATTACGGGTGGAAAATGGACTACTTTTCGCCGGATGGCACAGGATACGCTGGACAAGGCGATTGAAAAGAACTTCCTCCCTGCAAAAAAATGTGTAACGGAAGAACTTCATATTCATGGTTATGTGCCGGAGCCAAACCGTGCGGATCCTTTACATTTTTACGGCGCTGACATCGCAGGAGTGCAAAAGCTGATCAACGAAAATCCGGCCTTGCTGGAAAGATTGGTGCCGGAATATCCATATACCAAAGCCATGGTGGTATGGGCGGTTAGAAATGAATATGCCCGCAGGGTAGAAGATATTTTAGGCCGTCGTTTCCGTTTGTTGTTCCTGGATGTACATGCCGCAGTTGCAGCAGCACCGGCGGTTGCCGGGATTATCGCTGAAGAGCTGAAACTGGATCAGGCCTGGGTAGCACAGGAGCTGGAGGACTTTACAAAACTGGCCAAAACTTATACGCTCGTTTAGTTTTTGAGATTAACCAAATTAAATTTTATACCTAATTAAACCTTATATCATATGAATCCAGACCAAAAATTCATACTTGCGCTAGATCAGGGCACCACGAGCTCCCGCGCCATTATTTTTAACCATGACGGGGAGGTTGTTGCGGTAGCGCAAAAGCCATTTGAACAGATTTTTCCTAAGCCGGGATGGGTGGAACATGATGCGAATGAGATCTGGTACTCACAGTCGTCCGTAGCAGCAGAAGTGATTGCGAAATCAGATTTGAACGGATTAAACATTGCAGCGATCGGGATCACGAATCAACGGGAAACGACGATTGTATGGGATAGAGAAACAGGAATTCCGGTGTACAATGCGATTGTATGGCAGGACAGAAGAACGGCAAAATACTGCGACGAGCTGAAGGAACAAGGATGGTCGGATAAGGTGAAGGCAAAAACAGGATTGGTGATTGATGCTTATTTCTCCGGAACTAAAGTGAAATGGATTCTGGACAATGTGAAAGGGGCAAGGGAAAGGGCAGAAAACGGAGAACTTTGTTTCGGTACGGTAGACAGCTGGCTGGTTTGGAAATTTACCCGTGGCGCGATGCACATCACAGATGTGTCTAATGCCAGCCGGACGCTGATGTTTAACATCCATACCATGGAATGGGATAAGGAATTGCTGGAACTGTTAACGATTCCGGAAAGCATGCTTCCTGAAGTGAAACAGAGTTCAGAAATCTATGGAGATACGGTAACGACACTTTTTGCCTCTAAAATTCCGATTGCAGGTATCGCCGGTGATCAGCAGGCCGCACTATTCGGACAGATGTGTGTGGAGGAGGGGATGACTAAAAATACGTATGGTACAGGATGTTTCATGTTGATGAATACCGGACATAAACCTGTGCTTTCTAAAAATAATTTGCTCACTACAGTGGCCTGGAAGATCGGTGGCAAAGTTACTTATGCGCTGGAAGGTAGTGTTTTTGTAGGTGGTGCAGCGATTCAATGGTTGCGTGATGGTTTGGGCATTATCCGGACTTCGGCAGAAAGTGAAAAGCTGGCCGCTTCGGTAGAAGACAATGGCGGGGTGTATTTTGTACCGGCGCTCACTGGCTTAGGAGCACCGTATTGGGATCAGTATGCCCGTGGCGCGATCTTCGGAATTACCAGAGGTACAACTTCCGCCCACATTACCCGTGCAGCATTGGAAGGCATTGCTTTCCAGGTACGTGACTTGTTGAAAAGCATGGAATCAGACTCCGGAAAGAAATCTACAGAACTTCGCGTAGATGGTGGTGCGGTAGAAAATAATGCGCTGATGCAATTCCAGGCAGATATTTTTGGCAGCGATGTGATCCGTCCGAAAGTATTGGAAACCACGGCGCTTGGAGCGGCTTACCTGGCCGGACTGGCAGTAGGGTACTGGAAAAGTGTAGATGAGATCAAGAAACAATGGGCGGTAGAGAAGAAATTCGAGCCTGAGATGGAAAAAGAAAAAGCGAAAGAACTGCTGCATTACTGGAAAAAAGCAGTAGAGAGGACCATGAACTGGTCGGAAGAATAGCGAAAAGAATCCCTTAAATTTTAATAAAAACGCCTTGCTTTTACGCAGGGAGAGATGTTCATTTTGAACGTTTTCTCCCTGCGGGGGAAGACTATTGCCCAAAATTTTCAATCAATAACAACCAAAAACAAACACTATGACACCATTTATTGCAGAAATGATTGGTACTATGCTGCTCATTCTATTGGGCGACGGCGTAGTAGCCAATGTGGTCTTAAAAGACACAAAAGGAAATAACAGTGGCTGGATCGTAATCACGACGGCCTGGGCCCTGGCGGTATTTGTTGGGGTCGTGGTGGCGGGGCCGTATAGCGGAGCGCACCTGAACCCTGCAGTAACGGTAGCACTGGCCATCAGCGGTGCTTTTCCATGGGCAGCAGTGCCGGGATATGTTGTTGCCCAGTTTTTAGGGGCAATGATGGGCGCCTTTCTGGTATGGCTTACCCATAAAGATCATTTTGACCGTACAGAAGATGCAGGCGCGAAGATGGCGGTATTCTGCACCGGACCGGCGATCAGAAATTACGGCATCAATTTCATTTGTGAAGTGGTCGGCACCTTTGTATTGGTCTTCACCATTTTTCACATCACGGGAGCGGAAATTGCGAATACCAAACAAGTGGTAGGGCTGGGTTCTGTAGGCGCTTTGCCTGTGGCGCTACTGGTCTGGGTGATTGGGCTTTCCCTTGGAGGAACCACAGGATATGCCATTAATCCGGCAAGAGATCTTGGGCCCAGGATCATGCATATGTTGCTTCCGATCAAAAACAAAGCGGGAAACGACTGGGCTTATGCCTGGGTTCCGGTAATAGGTCCGCTTACAGGAGCTGCACTGGCAGCATTCCTTCATTTGATGTTAAAATAAAGAAATATGAATAGGTTAAAGAATTGTGGGGTAGCTGTTGCTTTGCTGTTGTTATCTGGTCTGACGCTTCAGGCACAAGATAGTACCGCCCTGAATCAGAGCGAAAAAACGATTAAAAAATACAAACCTTTTGATGCGAATTTACAGCTTCGGAGCTTGTACATCTGGAGAGGTTTTAAAGTGTCGGATGCGCCGATCTCGGATGTAGACCTGCATTATAAATCCAAAGATGGGAGCTTTC
The DNA here is from genome assembly GCF_900103665.1 of Pedobacter steynii. Classification (GTDB taxonomy): domain Bacteria; phylum Bacteroidota; class Bacteroidia; order Sphingobacteriales; family Sphingobacteriaceae; genus Pedobacter; species Pedobacter steynii. Next base: position 148,295 of record NZ_FNGY01000016.1, on the reverse strand, counting down.
AGGCGGGATTCTGGGGCGGTGCAAGTCTGAACGGAAATTACAAAGAGTTTGATTATTATGTGAGCTATACGAAGAAAGGTTTTACGGTCAGTGTTTGGGACATTAACAATTTCAGCGATTTCCCGAATGCGAACCTTTTTAATTATAACAATGGATCGACCTCGCATTTTATCGATGCAGGAATTGCCTATAAGTTTGATTTCAAACTGCCCTTAACCTTAAGCTGGAATACGATTGTGGCGGGAAGAGATACCTATGTGAAAGCAAATGGAAAGCGGGCGAATGCCTATTCGAACTATGTACAGGTGGATCAGGTGCTTTGGCAGGATGAAGAAAACAGTAGCCTGCATGTCTTTGTGGGTGGAGGTTTTGCCTTTGGCAGAGAGAAAAACTTTTACGGGGATCATCCGAACATCGTGAATAGTGGCCTTACCTATAATAAAGACCTGGTTCTGTTTAAATACCACCTTCCGGTGGCTGCAACGGCCATGTTTAGTCCGGAGCATAAAACCGGTACGCTACAACTGGTTGCGAATATTTTTTAAAACGACTGGTTAAATAATTCAGGGGGAAAATGGTGGAAACATGACCATTTTCCCCTCTTTATTTTGCAAATTTGCAGGATCTATGATGAAGAAGTTAAGCTGTCTGTTGCTCCTGTTCTCTTTCCTGCTGGTAAAGAGTGCTCCGTTGTATGCAGCTGTTTTTAATCAAACGGAACAGGTTGCAGATCAGCAGGAAGAAGAAATTCCTGAGCAGGACCAGAAAGCGGGAGAAAGGGCAGAAGCCCTGGATGAGGATTTTACAGATCCTGCGATGCTGGCGGTTTCAGTGATGGTGATTGATCCGGTATTTCCCCCTTTTGCCTTTCCGGATATGGCAAAGGTTTACCTTACGCTGAGCAATCCGCCTCCCGATCTTAGCGCTTAGTTACCCGAAAATACGGGCTAAGAATTCAAGAATTTTCTACATTAATTTATATACATATGAAATATCCTTTAGCATTTAAAGGTTCTGTACTAGGACTTTTATTGACTGCTTCTGCAGTAACTGTTCAGGCACAAAAAATTGACGAAAGCGCATTAAAAGTAAATATTGATAAAATTGGTCATTCTATCGGGCAGTTGAAAAAACTGGAACCGGTGACCTTTAAATATGATACCAAAAAATATAATTTTCTGAAGCTTCCGGCTGGTCAGCAGTACGGCTTTTTAGCGAGTAATGTACAAGCTGAATTCCCGGCAATGGTTTATGAAAGCGCGAAGAGCTATCCTGCAGGAAAGAACGATTCGAAGATCATGCGCTTCAATGAAGTGGAAACGGCACAATTGATTCCGGTATTGGTGGCTGCGATTAAAGAACAGCAGGCAGAAATTGAGCTGTTGAAGAAAGAAGTGACACTCTTGAAAGAGAAATCCAAATAATAGTTTTTTTAGTTTTGATACGATGAAAATGCCGTCTTAGGACGGCTTTTTTAGTTGACCGGGGCCAGGGCGACCAGCATCATCTCTTTTTCTTTTCCCCTCAGCTTGATTGAGCCCAGTGTTTGCAGGTTGTAATTACTCGTGATCCCGAGTTCGGTGATCAGGTCTGCAGAAGCAATGATTTCCTGGTTAAACTCCTTACAGAGGCTCTGGATTCTGGAAGTGGTATTGAGCACATCGCCGGAATAGGTGATGTCTCTTTTGATGATCCCGATTTCTCCGGCAATGACCTTTCCGCAGTGAATGCCCGCTTTAAAAGCAGGAACAACACCGTACAGTTTCCTATATTTCTCCTGGAGACTATTGATCTGTGTTTTAATGTCGAAAAAGCAGTTGATGCATTTGCCGTTTTCAATGCCATCTTCATATTTCCAGGCTACAACTACTTCATCTCCGACGTATTGATAGATTTCGCCCTTATTGTCGATGATCGGGTTGGTAATGTCGCTGAAAAAGTCTTTTAACAACTCATGGTATTTCTGGTCGCCGAGCTTTTCGGCGATGCTGGTGGAGGAATTGATGTCGAGAAACATGAAGATCCTGCGTTCTTCTTTTGGGGTATTGTATTTTCCACGGATGATGTCCCAAAAGATGCCATGGCCAAATTTGCTGTTGATCTGGATTAGAAACTGAGTAATGGCCACAATGACTGACCATACCAATCCGTTTTTAGCCATTCTGAGCAGGTCTGGCTTGCCCATCATAGTCAGGATGATGTTAATGATGACAATGATCAGAATGAAGGAAAGGGTAACCGCAATGACGGTATAGGCATAAGACTTATCCTGGTATTTGACATTGACATAAAACACGAGAAAACTGCCGCCAACGATGGCTCCGAACATTCCGGCGCCCATATTGATGGCAAGCGCCATTGGAAAAGTATAGCCAGGGGCTGGCCCCTGAGCACTATGCGTCAATAAGACGAGGTGATCGTATACTGCAATGATAAAACCGATGATCATCCAGCAAGCTATGATGATGCAAAGCTGTTTTATTTTGAACTGCATTCTTCTATTCATTGCCATGAAATGTCTTTCCTTTGGTTTTGGTTGAGTTAAATTTACACAAAGGGAAGCAAAGAACAACTATGGTAAGTATATCAAAGATTGGTTTTACCGATATAGTTTAACCATGCATTATAATCCTTCCCGAACTTTTGATCTGTCAGGTAGGTTAAGAATTTAACGGTTTTAGTTTTTAGCTCATCCAACTCCCTTCTCCGGCCCTTAAGTATTTCAACTATCGTCACATTCCCATCCGCCAAAATTTGCCTGGCATAACGCTTACAATGTTTTTCTTCCTGATAAAGCTCCATGAGCGTGGTAGCCCTAAAAGGATCGGGGCAATTTAAGGTGGACACGAACATCGTGTGGTGCTTCTGCCAATCCAGGGCATTCAGTTCAACCCGGCTTAAATAACGGGTTAGATAGGTGGTGGCTTCATCTCCGACGGTAAAGTCCAGTAAAAAAGGAAATAGGGCAAGCATATCGGCTTTAGACCTGGCTTGAGCAACATATCCCAGCAATGCAGCAGATTTCATCCTTGCCTCAGCGGACCATTTTAAAAAATACAGACAGCTGTCTTTATCGGTACTGTCTAAGCTCCTGATTAAATCAAATTTTTCGTAAACTTTTTCCTTCTTAATCTGCAAACCAAGCTGCTGATATATGGCGATCGTTTTATCGACAGCAGCGGAATCCTTGTTCAGGAAATCAAAATAACCCTGTTTGACAAAATTAACCTCGTCGTTATCGATTCCAAAGTAAAGCAAATCGATCACTTTCTTCGGTGGATAGAGCTTTCGCTTCTTTGCCGGGGGACTAAAACTATAGACAGGGATTGCCCTTAATAAAACCAGCCGAAGTCCTTCAAGACCAATAACAGAGGCTTCTTTATAACCAGATACTTTCAAATCCTGCATGCAGGCCGTCACTTTTTTCTCATTCAGAAACCGCATGTAGCCAAATTCTGAATAGCCATTAGGTACACCCCATATTTCTACATGTGAAGTGTCCATTTGTGCTTTTGCGCCGAAGGCGAATAAATTGCAGGTGAGCATTAACAGGAAGAAGCGTTTGGAACCCATAGATTTATTGATTTTTCTTTAATACGGAAATTTCATTTTGGTAACCCTGGCACTGCTGTGCTTTGGCAGGATACGGCAATGTCAATAAGGTGAGTTCGTTAAATGAAGTGTGTATTAGTATTATTACGCAAACGATTGATTGTTGATTGAAACGTCAAATTTGGCACTTTATCTCCATAATTTCCACATAAACGAAGGATGTTAGCCTTGTTTATGACAATAAGTCGTCTGAGGTCGTCAGTTTGGGGGTATTAATGCCCCTCTGCATGTTTTAGTAAAATATGTAATTTAATGGATAGAAATTCTAAATATTATGGCGGATGAATCATCAAATTAAGATAGTAGTCATGCCAATTCTCCGGTGACATTTTTTCATCCGGTTTACCTTTAAAAAGGCTTGATTAGCAAAAAAAACTCCATTTTATTGGCCTTAATTGGCTTAATCTGTAATTGAAATAACCTAATTATAGAGCTGTTTTACTCAGATGAAAAATGGTTTAAGCTTTAAAAAAGCCAGACAGAACTGAACTTTATAAAGGATATTATAACGTGTAACTCCGCGCGGAAAATAAATTAACACTTTTGCTGCCATATCGTTAAACAAACGTTTGCGCAATGTTATAATGTTTTTCTTTTATGAATCATCTTAACTTCATTGATAAGTAATAAGCCTATTTGTAGAATCGGCATATCCTGAGCGCTCATGTTTTTTTTAAACTAAACCTAAACTAAACCATTTAAACCAAACCGTATGAATAAAGAATCAATCCCACAATTGTATCGACATTAATCATTTCAATTTACAGTATTCAAGGCTGACACATCATCCGGCGGAGAGGGGCGTATAAAGAGCTCCATCAAATAATTTCAAATCTAAACGATAAAACTGATCAATTAGTATTTGCATTAAATGAATTCGATTCCGGCAGGGAAAATATTGGCCTGTTTTTCCGAGGCCTGCCCTAAGATATGGCTGATAAAGCATATTGAAAGTTCCGGATTAGTATACCAAATTTTATCAAATTTTTTTAACAATTTAAATATGAAAATCGGTCACAGACTTAAAATAATCCGCGTTTTAAGAAAGATTGAACCAATCGTAATGGCAGAGAAATTATCAATTTCAGAAAGTACATATAGAAGATATGAGCGAAATGAAAGTGAACCAACCTTATCAATACTTTATAAAATTGCCGAGGTTTTTGAAATCAAGATTGCAGATCTGTTAGATGATGAAATGAACATTTCGCTGCCTTGTTTACTTGTCGGTAAAAAAACTTAGCAGGGTGTTTTCTATCCCTGTCATATCTTGGAAATTTATGGAGAATTTTGAAAAAATCAGTCAAAATTGACTTTAGTAATAGTTATTTAAGCTATAAGTTTGTTTAAATCGTTCACGTGACGGTAGATCTAAAATTAATTTAACAATAAAACTTAAATGAAAATGAAAAAAACCTTAAGCTTAATTGCTCTTGTTTTGTCAGTATTCACTTTCAGTACAGTAATGGCTGAAACTGAATCTGCTGGAGGAGGATCAGGTGGAACCTGCGAGGCGCCATTTAGCAACACATGTTACAAGATTGTAATAAATGGAGTGACCACAACAAAAACTGGAGTTTTACACGTAAGACCTTAAAAAAATGAAAAACAGAATTATTTTAGGCCTAACAGCCGCAGTTATCGCAGTGTTTAGTTTCAATAGCGCAAAAGCTGAGACAGAATCAGCAGGTGGTGGAAGTGATGGGAATTGTGTAGCTCCCTTTACAAACACTTGTATGGTTATCCATTTACCTCTTGGCGTCACAAAGACGATTAAGGGAGTATTAACAATTAAGCCTTAACAACAAGAACATGGGGAGTAATCCCCATTTCTATCACTTATTGAAATGAAAAAAAAAAGTACCTATCTTCTGTTAGCCGGTCTAATTTGTTCTTTAGCTGTTTTAATTGCCTTCTATTATAATTTTTCTGCCAACAAGGCAAGTCAAAAATATTTAAAACAAGGAGGCTTTCAAAGAAAACCCCTGGCTATAAATTTACACCCCAGAAACGATTTTGGTTTAGAAAAACAGTTCTATAGTATTGTCGGTTTAACTGGTGATAAAATTATTATTTATCAGATGGGGGATAAAAATCTGATTGTATTCAATGCTGATCAAACGAAAACATTCCTTAAGTTACCTGCAATCATAAATCCACAAAATATTGTCAATGTCTCAATTCATCCTACAGACCCTCAATTGATTGATATCTATTGTAATAATGATAAAAAAATATTTGTCTTTGACACCAGGTCACAAAAAATAAAATCCGTCTATAAATTCAACACCTACTTTGAAAACGCCATTCCGTCCTCAGATAGTTCATTTTTTGCCTTTATTCAGGGAGAGAAACAGAATCAACTGATTTTGACGGCAAATACATTTGATAAGGATGGAAATGAACGCATTGCTAAAGAGAGTCAGATTATAAAAGAGTCTATGACTGACGATGGTATGTTCAGTCGTTTCGGAAAGAATTTGTTTTACGTGAATTATTATAATAACAACATATCGGTAATCGATTCAACACTCAGTGAGGAAATTCGTTTTCACACCATTGACACGATTACCACCAGACCGAACACGATTACGATAAGAAATAACACAATTACTAAATTTATTAAGGCTCCAAGGCCGGTTAATCAATTGTTGCAAATTGCTGATGGTCTTTTATTTGTGAATTCTTACGTCAGAGCCGATAATGATGGCGAAAATGATCCGGAAAATGAAAATGATCTGATTGATGTATATGATACCAAAAAATCATGCAAGTACATTGGTACCATTTACATTACAAGATACAGTAAAGAACCCATCCAGGACTTTTTAATACAGGGAAAAACACTCGTACTTCAATATCCAAATAAAACTATAGTATATGATTTTAGCTTATAAAAGCAGAAAGTATGTTTTGCTACTTGGTCACTATTTAATTTTCATACTATTTTTATATTCTGCTTTTTCAAAGGCAAATAAGTTCGAATTGTTTGTGAACAATCTGGATAAGTCGCCCTTTTTTGCAAATACGTATACGTCCTATATCGCAATTATAGTGATAGCGATTGAATTTTTGATTCCAATATTGTTGTTTTCCAATAGAACTACAAAACTAGGTTATCTCCTGTCTTTTTTGCTGTTGTTTATGTTTACCGGATATATCATAATGATGATGACATTAAGTCCTTATTTACCATGTACTTGCGGTGGGTTGTTAGAAGTTTTGTCCTGGAATCAGCATATCTATTTTAACCTGTTTTTTATGGCAATATCTTTTATGCTTTATAGTTTTTTTACAGAAGTGGAATGAGAAATATTTGAATGATGGATTTATCAATAAGATCATCTGGTTTGAAGGTAAATTCCTTTAAGCTGGCAAGAGAGGGGGTGGTCATCATATTTTTCGTGACGCTATTCATATACGCATTAACCTCTTTCCAATTTGCGTTTAATTTTGAAATATATGAGCATGGTTATTATACTATAGCATTGTTCAGTGCGGTTGCAACCTCCTTTTGGTCGCTTTTCCTTTTGCTGGACAGCCAGGCAGGCATTCGCAATTCTGATATGTTGGTGATGATGCTATTGGGTGGACAAATATATTGGGTCTATAATGGCAATGAGTATGCCGGTACAATTGCTTCTTTTGGTTTAATGTTTTTCCTGCTGAGATCTATTCATACGGATAAACTGGTATTGCTGATGTATATTATTTTTTTTATATACATCACCCAAATCTTGTTTACCTCTTTTAACCTGCTAACCACTCGAAGTATAAACCTGGAAGGTGGTTTAAGAAATACAGGCGTGTATGCAATATATAGCATTATTTTTATACCGTTATGTTATTGTGTAATGAAAAGAAATCTGAAAGGGGTGTATTTATACCTATCTTTTGGAGTATATCTGCTGATTGTATCCGGTATTGTACTATTCTTAAAATCCAGAACGGCATTAATCTCGATATTTTTGGCTTATGGTCTTCCCCTGATCTTTTATTGGCTTCGAACACAGCGCCTTTATATTAAGATCATCTCGCTGGCTACTGCTATAATAGCTTCTGGCTTTATCGTTTATTACCTGTTTTATCTTAAGACCGGATCTTCGTTGGGAAGACTTTTAATGATAAAAATTGCCTTTTTGAATGCTTCAGACTATGTTTTTTGGGGGCTGGGTTTGGGGAATTTCACTTGGAATTATCCACAGTGGCAATCAGATTTTTTCAAGAATAACTCAGATCCGGGCCTGGCCTTTTTTCTGAATGCGGGAGAAACGTATGTAATTTTTAATGAATTTATCCAATTGTTTATTTCGATTGGAGGCTTGCTTTTTGTGTTTCTGATTTATTTGTTCAGTCGTTTTCTTCGAAAAACAGCAGTTGTGAATAGCGACTTACTTAAAGGAATTCGAAAAGGTTTATTAATTATATTTTGCTGCGCCCTTACTTACTATACTTTGCATATCAATGGTGTTTTATTAATCTTAATTTTTTATTTAGCATTATCAGATGCCATTTTACAAAATAATCTTTCAGCGGTGTTGACAAAAAGTGGTATTTACTTAAAGACCACAATTTTTATATCATCTGCGCTTACAATTTTATTTTTATATCCAAAATACGATGCAGTCCGTCAATGGGTCAATATCAAAAAAGATATGGATACAACGGTACAAGATAATAACGGATATACTTATGTGTATTCAAATCTAAAAAACGATGGTAAATTCCTGGCTGATTATGGAAATTATCTATATGAGCATAATTCTGATGTGGATTCAGCGATTAAAATTTTAGAAAAGTCTAAAAAGAAATTTATCTCCAGAGAATCCATTGAAATTTTAGCCTATTTATATATCGAGCAAAAACAATATTCCAAGGCGATTAAGTATTTTGAATGGCTGGTCAATTATCTTCCTTCAAGGTTCAGCTACCGACTTGAATTAATTAAACTATACCAAAAAGTGCAGCGCGTAGACAAAGCAAAACAACTGGCGAATTTCACTTTGCATATGCCAGTTAAGATTTTGTCTGGTGACGTTGTGTTGATCAAAAATGAAATTGTAGAGATCAACAGACATTTGCCCTCTACCAGGTAGTATTAAAATTTGTAGTAAATAAAAAATAAAATCGTGCTTGCGGTACTTATTGAACAATTATGAATAAACCTTTTTTTTATCTGTCGTTATTTTTAACGACAACCTTATTTAGCGTGAGGACCTTTGCGCAGGAAAATACTGTAAACAAGTCAAATGTGCGAACGCTCCGGATTGATCCGAGTGCTGCCAATGGAGGAAGTATGTTGCAGGTGTTTACCGAGATCAGCTACGTTCCACTGGAAACTACAAAGGAAAGTTTGTTTGGAGATATCACACAATTGGAAGTTTCAGAAGATAACTATATCATATATGATAATGATACGAAGTGTATCCTGATCTTTGAAAAAAGCGGAAAATTCAAGGTGAAAATTGAGCTTGGGAAAGTTGTGGAAGGAGTAAGATTAAATTCAGAAACCCTTGATGTGTATGGCCTCAGTTTAAAAAAAACCGGCTCGGATTGCATCATACAGGTATATATTGCCGGTAAATTGTATGCGTTTGATACAAATGCGAAAAGAATAAAAGAGACCATAGAGGAGAAACAAAAGCATAGAGCTTCGCAGTTTTATAATTTTAATGGGGATACAAAAGTTGTTAGTTATTATCAGGATTCAAAAGGAAAAGATAAGTCACTTTACCAATATGCGCTAATAAAAGATGGAAAAACATCTGCCAAATATTTTGAAATTGATACCGGAAAATACAGTAAGTCTGGTGATCTTGCCGTAGGTGGACCTAGTTTTATTGAAACTGACAGCCCGGATATCTTACATGCGGTAAGGTATTATGATTACAATATTTATCGGATAGATAGTGAGGGAATATCAGCGGCATATGAATTGATATTTCCCGCCAAAAATACGATTCCTAAAGATTTTAATACAAACAAGGTTTATTTTGGAAAGAAAATTAATCACTTCTTCAAAAATGTAGAAAATATATATGGCGTTGGCTATACTTTTAAAATTGGTGATTTTTTATATTTCAAATGTGGTTCGCTAAGTTCTTATATCAGGAGAAACGGTTCCTTTGTTTATGATCTGAAAAATGATCATCTAATCTCACTAAACAGACTAGACCCGGATAGCCTTTCTCATCATCTCCCAATCATCGGAGGATGGGATAATGATTTCAAAAAGTTTGACGGAAAGCACCTTTATGCATCATTGTCTTCGTTAGAATTGTTTTCTTATTATAATCAGGAAAAAAAGAAGAACTACAAGTATCCTGAAGTGATGCAAAATTATTTCAATAAAGGGAACAAAAAGGACAATCCTGTTATCATTAAATTAACTCCTAAGCATTGAACACGATAAGGTTTTTGATTGCTTGTTTTTTTGTTTTTACCTGTTTCCTGCATACACAGTGTTTCGCGCAAAGTAAAAAAGCGGAGGAGATGGGCACAGTTAATGGAGTTATACGGGATAGCCTTTATAACCATGCGATGAAATCTACGACAATATCTGTTTATCTGATAGATGAAGACAAATTGTTGAGTTATCAGGTCAGCAATAATCTAGGTGAATTCAGTTTTAAAGATTTGCCACTTGCTACCCGGTTAAAACTTGTCATCAGCAATGTCGGCTATGATCAGATTAGCAAAAAATTCTCATTAAGCAGGTCCGCCAGGACGCTCGATTTTAAAACAATTTATGTAAATCAAAAATCAAATAATTTGGAAGAGGTGGTCATCACCATCCCACCAATGCAAATGAATGGTGACACCCTGGAATTTAATGCCGCAGCTTTTAAGCTGGACAGCAATGCCGTTATTCAGGATTTAATGAAAAAGATCCCAAACATCACTCAGTGGGGAGATGGCAGGATAACTGTAAATGGACGTGAAATAAAGAGCCTGTTGGTGAATGGACGAGAATTTATGGGGGGAGATGCCAAAATTTCCATTGAAAATATTCCTAAAAATGCATTGGAAAAAATTCAGGTTTACAATACCGTTGATAACCCAAAAAATCTACAGGACTCCAGTTTAAATATGAATTTGAAACTAAAAAAGGGGATGGACATCGGCTATTTCGGAAAGATTGGAGGAGGATTGGGAACAAATAAACAATTCGAGTCAGATTTGAGTTTTAATGTGTTTTCGCCAAAATTCGAATTGTCTTTAGTAGGCGCAAGTAACAATGTTAACAAGGTCCCCGGAGATATAAATACGTTATTGCGCAATAGTACTTATAAAGGCATCGGCGTCCAACTCGATTACATGTCTGATTTCAGGACATCAGGGATAAATCAGCCAAATTCTGCAGGATATACCTTGAAATATGATTTTAGAGATTTAGCGAGCAAAACACAAAACAAGAATATGTTGACGAGTGAATATTTTCTCCAAAACAACCATATCCAGCAGGAAGGGAGCAGCCAAACTACGACTGCTACTGGAAGCAAAAGTGATATTTTGGAAGAAAATAGAAATAACAGCAATGTGGATAATGTTGGCCATCGCTTTAATACCGGTTATCAATTTGCAAGAGAAAGGTACAGTTTTAATTTTTCGCAAAATATAAACCTTAACAATGCCAGGTCAAATAGCAGCAGCTCTAGTGTTTCATCCGACCATAATAAGCAAATTGTAAGTACAAGCAATAATGTGAACAGCAACAACGAGAATAATAAGTCCTACGGATTTAATTCAAATTTCAGCTTCCAGCCAAACTTATGGGATGTTGATACGCGGTTTTCGGGTCTCTTTTTCAATTATTCAATGAAAATTAATGAAAAAGAGAATCGTAGAGAGACCAGGACAGATTTTCGGTCAATAAATGACGCTTCAAAAAACAGTTTATTTAACCGTCAATATGATCAGCGTTCTCAAGGTATCAATCAGCACTTCGATTTCAGTTTACCGGCGATTATTAAATTGATTTTTGGAGTTAGGAAATTCGGATTGTTTGAAATTGATTTACGGAATGACCTGAATTTAAGCAATACTAAAAATCACAATAAAGTTTATGATTATCAAAAATCAACACGCCAGCTGATTGGCAATACTTATTTAACTAATAATATGGTATATAACTCCTTAATATACAGTCCTGCAATTAGTTTGAATCGGATTATAAATAAGAATTTAACCAATAGATTCGATAGGACATGGAGTTTTTCGCTCGATCTAAAGCAGGAGTTTTATTATCAAAATAACAAATCAGATAAGGGTTTTCAAAATATTGATCGTTTGTATTCCAATTTTCTACCTGCTGCCCAGGTTAGCTATTCAGACAATCAGTATGGGGATTATCGAAAAATATTTTCGTTGAGTTATGAGCATAAAACAGGCATTCCGCAGATTTCGCAAATTGCCCCACTTACGGATAGTGCGAATGTTTATTTTTTGCGTAGGGTTAATTTAGATCTGCGCGAAGAAAGAACGGAGTCTCTGGCTTTTAATTTCAAGCATAACAATGATAAAAAGGATAATTTCGAATATAAACTTGGTGCAAGCTACAGTAAAATCCACAACAATATCATAGATAATACTCAAATAGACGACCAGAATGTGCGGACAATATTTGCAATAAATAATAGCGATAACTATACATATGGATTATCCGGGTCCATAAACAAAGCTATAAAGTTAAAGGTTAGTGAGGTTCAGCTGAATTTTAATACCGAATATAACTACGCCCAAATCCCAACAATTATAAATAGTATCAGAAATATCTGGACTACCAATTATTTTAATAATGGTTTAAGTATCAACTATACCTATAAAGCGAATTTGGCTATAGAAGCAAAGCAACAGTTCGTTAAGACCCTCAATTACCAGTCTGATTATGAAAGGGATAATTTTAATAATACTTATTTGTCTTCCTCTTTAAGCTTTAGTTACAATCCGGTCAAAAAGTTAAGAATAAACAGCAATATTTCGTTTTCTACAACAAGGGCAACGGGCTCGAAGGATATAAACTATAATATTTGGAATGCAAGTCTAACTTATCGACTGCTGAAGGGGGATAATTTGGAGATGAAATTTTCTGCGTTGGATATCTTACACCAAAATACCTCAATAATTAGTGGAAATAGGGGAGGTTTAATTACACTGGGTACTCAAAATGTATTGCAGCAATATTTTATTTTCGGAATGTCGTACTATCCCCGAAAATTCGGAAAAAGCAATAAGAAATGAGTAGCGTAAATTCAGGAAGTAACCGTTTTAATAAAGAATAATAAAATGAGATTAATTTTTACATTGATTTTTTTATGTTGCGTTCATTTTTTAATGGCGCAAAATTTAGCCTCTCCAAAAGCTGTAGAAGAGGCGTTGGCACAGGCCGGGAATAATCGCGCAGCATTAGAAAAAGTAATGCAACATTATGGGACTGATAATTTTAGAGATAGTATGCATTATAAAGCGGCAGGTTTTCTAATCGCTAATTTGCCAGGACATACCTCTGTAGAAAACAGCACGGGGGATGATGCTGCAATTATTAACATATTGAAGATTGCGGACTCTATATACTACCGGATGGTGAAAGACAAAAGTCTGGATTTTTTAACATCAAAAGCATTAACGGATAGCTTGGCCCGGACAAACAAATACATGAGAAGTATAATCGATACTACTCATTTCAATGAAAGGGAAAAGGACAATAATTTACCTGCAGTTGAACATTTAAGTGCCGATTTTCTTATTCAACAAATCGATCACGCTTTTTGGCTGCGCGAAAATTCAGTCTTTGTCAGGCAGCTGGCCTTTACTGATTTTTGTGAAAATACCATAGGCATTCAAAGGGTCAGAGGTAGGAATGTCAGAAAACCGGGAAAAGAGCTTTATCTATTTTTTTCAAAATATTTACCGGATGTAACCGAAAGTAATATGTCTGAGGTGATACAATATTACAACGTTACCATAGATAATTTTAAGAAATTATTAGGGAGATACCCTTTAAGTACAAGAATGGGGTTCGAAGAGTTTTTTTTTAATGGGATTCCCGACTTCGATTGTTTTGATATCACCAGTTTCGATTCGAGGGTGCTTAATGCTATGGGGATACCCACCACAGCAAATTATAATATCGCTTATAAAATGTTACAAGGTAAGCACTCTTCCTGCGCCATACCAACTCAATTTGGACATTATGCTATGTTTGCCTCTGGTAATCTGGACAGAGTTCCGGAAATAATGGATATGCCCTATGAAAAATACGACGGTTGGATGAATTTGTATACCTTAAATTATGCGGTGCAACAGGCCAATCCTTATAGCTTGAAAAATGACAAGGAAACGATACCTGAAAACTTATCGAGCCCTTTTATAAAAGATGAAACAGCGCTAAGAATTCAAACTACGTCGTTAACATTGCCATTCAAAAAGAAAACAAATAACAAATTGGCTTATTTAGCCACCTTTAACAGTGGAGCTACTGATATTTTGCCCGTAACATGGGGTATTATCAACAGTAAAAAAAGTAAAGTGCTTTTTGAAAATGTAATCCCTGGTCGGCTATATTTTCCTGTTTATTACGATGAAGATGATGGATTAATCCCATTTGGAGATGTTTTTATCCTGAACATAGACAGTACAAACCGGAACAAGCGAATTGTAAGAAAGTTTGCATCAAAGGATAAGGAAGCAAACCGCATCGATGCAGTGGTGACCAGGAAATTTCCGAGGAAGGATAAAATGATAGCTCTGGCAAAAAAATTAATCGGTGCCGTTGTTTTGGCCTCAAATAATGCCAAATTTACACCTTGCGATACTTTATATACTTTAGACTTTGAACCACAACCTTATCTGCAGGACATTACATTAAACAACACAAAACCATATAAATTTTATAAAGTAGAAGCGCCAAGAACTAATCATTCATTTACAATAGCCGAAATACAGTTCTTAACAAAAAAGCTATATAATTATACTAATGTAATGATGCCAGCAGCTTTACCGGTTTTTAAATCGGCGGATACCAGCAGAGGGGACACGACATTGATCCGGCTGATAGAAAGCGACTATGAGAAAAGAAAGAATTATCCGGAGTACGATGGGAAAATGGGAACAGCCCCCAGTGCATACCCAAGCGTTACGATGCGATTGTCCGAACCACAGGTGATTACACACATACGGTTTGCGCCGTTAAACGCTGATAATGGGATTACTCCTGGTGATAGTTATCAACTATTAAATTTCGAGCTTAATGAATGGAAAGAAATAGAAACCAAAGTAGCGCAGTATAATTATTTGCTTTTTCCAAAAATGTACAAAAATAAATTATATTGGCTTAAAAATTTAAGCAGAGGAAAAGAAGAATTTCCTTTTATCTTCGACTCCGAGGGCAATCAAAGATTTATTTATACCGACGTTAAATAATTCTTTAATGCAGGTAAACGGTGCAAATCGAAGGATTTGAAGTTTTCTATTGATGTACTCATAAACAACGATTGATTGTTTATGAGTACATCAACAGATCTTTATTTCTCAATTGCCTTGAGTTTTCTTTCTTATCGTAAATTGGTATAGTTACTTTAGTTATTGACCCTTAGATTTGTAGGATTTGACCTTTACTGATTTCTTATTGATGATTTTGTACGCTTCGTAATAGGTGGCATCGTCGTTTTCATAATTGATTTCTTTTTTTACGAGGTAGAACTTACCATCCAGCCATTGATACGTGTGTGTAGATTCATTGCCACTTCCATCCGCATAGTTTTTCAGGATGAGCTTATTTTTAGCATCAAAACTTAAAACTTCCAGGTCTTCGAGTTCCGGACTGCGGATGTATTTCTTTTGAACAGGATGGTAGAGGTAATACAAGTAAGCGATATCTCCTTTTGTTTGTTCCGGCAGGTAGGTCTGAATCTTTAGATCCAGCAAGCCGTCGAAATTTAAGTCTTCAAGTTCTACTTCGGCAGTTCTATCGTAAATGTATTCATCAAAGCCTTTTAAGGATTGGATCAAACTTCCTTTTTCATTAAATATATCCAGCCCTTTTATCTTGTCAATTTTCCAACCAGGGTAGTTGACGGTTGATTTGTCGATGGTATATTGTAAGAATTTGTACCGGTTTTTTACCGGATTATAGGCATGTTTGTTCTCCAGACAAGTTAAAGAAGCTGCTAGTTTTTTATCTGCTTTAGCATTTGCCCATACACCGCTTAATCCCCAGTTTTCGGACATTTCCAGGTTGAGGTAGCCGGTGATGTTCGTGATCAGTTCCTTGTTCTTTACCGTGTAATTGAATTCAGTGAGGGTTAGGGTGTTGTTGTTTAAGGTTCCTTTTAAATTTATCGCATTGTTACTGCCACTTTTGGTGTAGTGATAGCTTCCGCTGATGGAATCTTTACCAGGATAGCTGGTAATCGTCATTTCGATAGGGTACTTGTCAATTTTTCCACTGAAATGACGGGTAATGGCAATGCTGGATTTCTGTGCCTGCCCTGTGAGTACGAAAAAAGTAAGGATTAATAGTAGGGATGATGTTATTCTCATTTATTGCTGAACTTTAATTTTCCCTGCCGGAGTTTTCTATGTTTTTGTTAAAAGCAGGGAAGCTGGAAAGTTAGCGAATTTGGACGAAATTAGCTACCGGGACCTGAGCATTTGCCCGGCTTCCGATAGCTACGAAAATTTTATTTATTTGACCTCCTGCATATTGTCCCTTTGGTCTTCATCTAAAACATAACCGTAAGGATCTATTCCCGTTGATTTGGGTTTTTGATTAAGAATAATGGTCACGACTGTCTCTTTTTTGCTGAAATGGTGTTTTTGAAGATAAAAGGGGTTTGGACGCTGGTCCCAGCTTCCTGGCTGATGGTCAAAAAAGGCGATGTCAAAATCTTCGCTGACCCGTAGCGGCTTTTGTCCGGATGCCTGTAACTCGTTTTTATCAATATTGACCTGAAGGGTGACGCTGTATCGGCCATCTTTTAACCGTTTAGTCTTTAACGGTTTGATTTTTAGTGAATAGGTAATGACCTTCCTCAGGGCTTCGTCAATACCTTGCTTCTGGTTGGCCGATGCGCCAACATACAACTCCTGTATCAGGTCTTCTGCCAAAGCTTTCCTTTCCGGAGCCATATGTTTATCCAATAACCGGCGTAAAGCCGCGCTGAACTGCGCTTCTCCAATGGCTTCAGAAATTGCATACAGGCTGAGTCCGCCTTTTTGGTAACGAACAAAGGCCTGGTCTGTGGTTACTGCCAAAGGTAATTCCTGGTTAGACATGTTGCGCATGTTGAAATACAATAGGTTATCGGCTTTTAAATAAGGACTTAAGTAGGCTTTTCCAAAACGATGCTCGACTACTTTGGCCTCTGTATATTTTGCCAAAGACTCGGTAAGGAATGCGGCGCCGGGAGCATTGGCCGGAGATAACTGATGCGCCCACCATTGATGTGCCGTTTCATGTGCTGTAGTTGCATAAGTATAATTCACTTTGGAAGTATCCCGGTAGTCACTTAGAAACATGATCTTTTCTGAGCCAAACAATACTCCGGGATAGGCCGTTGCCGCTCCGCGATACTGCGGAATTTCTGCGAAACTAAGTTGTTTTAAAGGGTAGGGGTTGAAATGTTCGTTACCGTAGTCGAGCGCATCTTTCATGCCCTGCAGGATGGCAGGGACATTATATTCATGTCCTTCCTGATAAAATACGGTCAGCTCCATGTCTTTGTACAGTGCTTTCGCTTGGGTATACCTTGCCGAGCTGAAGGCCAGCATAAAATTAACCGGTTTCCCGGTTTTATAATGGAAATACCTGCGTTTGTTTGCTGTCCAGCTGCGTTGTAAAGTTCCTACGCTCACTACATACTGGTCCGGAAGGGTAGAAATCGTACTCTCATAATCGATTAAATGGTACTGTTGATCGGGAATGTTGGTCATGGGTTGTACTTCTGGTAGTCCTGCTTTTTTCCTGGCAATGAGATCATCACTTTCATTTCCGCTGTTATAGCCAATTGAGGGCAGGTACTTTTCCAGCTCAATATAACTTCCGTTTTTGAGCAGGGAGTTTTCGTTGTTAAAAGGCATAAATCCCGAACGGATCACTTCCATAGAAAACTGCATTGTTAGGCTCGCACCAGGTAATAAAGGCTGTTTCAGAGAAATCCAATACTGATCAAATTCAGCATCATGGACCTGTTTGGTAGCGCCTTCAATGTCAACTTTCGCCGTATGCACCTCCTGATCTATGTTGACCCAGACTTTTGAAATTGGCTTTTCCGATTCATTCCTCATCAGGTAACTGCCACTGAGGGTGTATTTTTGATCTTCAGGGTAAAGGGCGATCTGAGTTTTTACAGCCCTGATGATCGGTTGGGGAAGGCTGTCCGTTGCTTTATATTTTTTTTCATAGCGCAGTTGCCAGTCCTGTTGCGCAAAACTGCTTTTGTATTTTCCAATGATGTTCGTTTGATGATAAATGTAAGCTCCCGAGCCGAGCCATACCGCCAGGCTTAGCAGGAAAACCAGTCGGCCTGTTTTTGTTTGGTGTTTTCCAATGGATTTCAGGCGTTCGTTAAAACTATGTTGTCTGCCGTTCTGCCACATCGAAATGGTCAGAAGGGAAAGGAGCAGGGCAAAAGCCGTCCAGTAAATCATATACCAGTTGAAAGCGGTTGCATAATGCCCAAAGCCGTTCAGCTGAGAATATTCCAGGCGGGGAACACTTGCATAACGCAACAGGTAATGCTCAATTCCTATACTTCGGCTAAATGAAATCAATCCGGCAACACATAGGTTGACCATCATACCCAGGTATTTGTTGGGGATTAAAGTCTGGATAAATACCACCAGCAAGGCAAACAAAAATAAAGGCAGGCCTGCGTAATAGTACAGGGAAAGGTAAGCCGGCAGGTCAATGCTAAACTGCCCGTTGAAAAGCTGTGTGGCGATCCCAATGCCAATATTCAGACTGATGATGGACATCACCATCAGACCAAGCGTAAGCGCCTTGGAAGCCCAGAAAATCAGGTTTGGCGCCGGACTGCTGTAAATCAGGGATTGTATGTTTACGCTCCGTTCCCGGCAAATCAGTTCGGCCGCATAAAAGACGATCAGTAACATTGCCGGACGGACCGCCATCAGTTGTTCTATGATGTTTTCGGCAACCGGGTAGGAATGGATGCCATAAAACCCGCTGAAAAGATGGTCCTTTAATTCAATCGCCATCAGAAAAGCCCAGATCAGTAACATCAGGAAAAAAGGAAAATGTTTAAATACCGCGCTGATCTCCAGTTTGAGTTGTTTCCGGAATATTGCCCGGTAATAGCTTTTTCCCGAAGGCTGGACCTGATGTCTTCTGTACCAGACCTTATCAAACACTTGTGTTTTTTCCCTCGGAGCTTTACTTTTTGCATCTGAGGAGGCACGGAATTTGAAATACCGGTAGCTGACTGCCAGGAGCAATAATGCAACTCCCGTCCAGGCCAGGCGGTTCAGCAGAAAATCGCCCTGAAGTCCAAACAGTTGTTCATTGCGCTGAGCGATTGTCCAGGAACGTGTTTCCTGAAAAAACGGAGCCAGTCCGAAAGGGTCCGCCAGGACCGTCAGCAGATCCGGTTCTGTCAGCTTTAGTGCGGAATTGGCGATTAAGGGAGAGTTTCCAAGAATAGAGCCCAGTAAGTATAACACATAAAGCAGAACTCCGGATACGTAAACAAGCTTCACATTTCTGCTCAGGATGGCCACTGCAAAAAGGAGACTACTGATCAGTACTACCGTTGGAAGTGCCAGCACAAAAAGTGGCTGCAGGAAGTATGCCGGTTTAAAAGGACCAAGCTGAGCAGGATCCTGAAACAATGAAGCCATAAATAGCCCCAGCACTGCAATTGCCAGGATCATAAATACGGAAATGACCAGGCCCAGAATTCTGATCATGAAATAAGGCAGGCGTTTAATTCCCGTGGTAAACAAGAGGGATTCCATTTTATAAGTGGTATCTCTCAATACCACATTTGCGCAGAATAGGGTGCTCACAAAAATAGAGAACAAAGCTAACAGGCTTACCATGGTGCTGACCACGTAAGGTGCATTTTTATGCACTTCTTCACTGCCAAAATTCAAGGTAGTGGATAGGATTCCCAATAGGAAAAACAACAGCACAGCAATCTTAAACGTAATCTGGCTAAAGTGATACTTCAGCTCAAACCAAAGCATAGACCTTAACATTGGTTTCCTTCCTTTCCGGCTCCCTGTGCGCCAAACAAAGCAGAAAAATAGACCTCTTCCATACCTGGATAAAAAGGTTCAAATCCCGTGTCCGGACAGCTTTCTGCCAATACATGTAATTGTGTTTTGCCCATTAAGCTTCGGGTAGAAATCACATTTAAAGAATTTTGGTAGACTTTTGATACTTCTTTGGAGACTGTTTTACGCCAGACCTGTCCCTTTAGCGTTTCTGTTAACTCCGCAGGTTTTCCCTGAAGCATCACTTTACCCCGGGCCATCACCGCCATTTCAGGGCAGAGGTCTTTCACATCCTCTACAATATGGGTGGAAAGCAGGACCACTACCTGTTCCCCGATCTCGCTCAGGAGGTCATGAAAGCGGTTGCGTTCCTGTGGATCCAGTCCGGCGGTAGGCTCATCTACGATGATCAGCTGTGGATTTCCCAGTAGCGCCTGGGCAATGCCAAAGCGTTGTTTCATCCCTCCGGAAAAGGTGCTGACCGACTGTTTGCGGACCTCATACAGATTGGTTTGCTGTAATAAGGCCATCACCTGTTGTGTTCGCTCTCTTTTGTTTAACAAACCTTTTAGCAGCGCAAGGTGGTCCAGTAAATCCATTGCGGAAATTCGGGGATAGACACCAAAATCCTGAGGCAGGTAACCCAGCTGACTGCGCAGCTCCTGGGGATGAAGGTGAATGTCTGTCCCGGAAAATAAGACCTGCCCGCTGTCGGGACGCTGCAGGGTGGCCAGGGTTCGCATCAACGAGGATTTACCTGCACCATTAGGTCCCAGAAGCCCGAATAAGCCATTGGAAATATTCAGGGAAACATTGTCTAAAGCTTTGATCCCTTTGCTATAGCTCTTACTGAGCTGGATGATTTGCAGTCTGTACATCATTTTATGGATATGATTGGGACGTAAATTAGCAGAGATCGGAATGCTAAAGAATTATAAGTGAGGAAGGAGTGGAGTGTCGTGATGAACGGCTATTATTGACTGATATTCGCATTCTTTTACCTTCATCATTAAAATCAGGACGTTCGTCATTAAGATTTGTAGTTCCAACATATTCAGCCTTCCTTTATAGTTCTTTATGCGTTTATGAATAATTTGTCAGTTAAATCAGGTCGGGGCTTGCTGCATCAGGAATTCCTTTTTTTTGTGGGCCTGGTCCTTTGGATTGCCATTCTCTACAATCTGGAAGAGGCCGATTCCAGCTGGGGCAACTATTTAAAAGGAATCCTTGTTTTTGGTTTGGCTCAGCTTCCTGCGCTGTTCTTTTCCTGGCATAAAAGCCGGTTAAAGGCCAACTTAAACAGGAAACGTTATATCGGATACTGGCTGATTTGTTTTGGTCTTTGCCTGCCTGCCAGCACGCTGTTTACGATCTGGCTAAAACCCTGGGGTTTTTTTGAAGGTGTTATTTTTGTATCTGGTATTTTGGCCCTGGTACTTGAAGTGATACTGGAGGTTAACCGTTATTTTCAGCTTCAGGTAAAGCATGTGAACTGGTTGAAAAAGCTGGATCTTGACGGTGCCATTCTCCTCAGTCTGGTGTTGGTTTCGGTGATTCTGGGGGCAATGGGCGTTTCTTCGCTGGAAAAGCCGGAGTACCTGGAAAAGGGATACCTCCTCATCTACCTGGAACTGAACTTCCGCCTGATCTTCCATCATTTCTGGACTTTCCTGAGTTATAGCTTTCAGTTTCTGCTGATGTATTTATGTGGTTACCTGTTGTTTTATATCAACAGTCATTTCCTGGTTTCCAGAATCCTAAAGGAGCAGGGAAGGGTGATGTATGCGCTGAGTGTATTGGCAACAGTGGCCTTTTTATATCCTGTCCTTGGGCAGTTTTTAATCAGCCTGCCGATCAACAGCCTTATGGGAGAAACCATTTCCAGTAATCCTTTTAAAATGGAAAATGCTTTTTCGGCGGCAGGAATCATGGTGGTCAGTTTGCCCATCGTACTGGCCCTGCAATGGGCAAGGCAAAACAGCCGGATCGTTGCGCTGGAAAAGGAAAAAACACAGACCGAACTGGATTTGCTGAGACAGCAGCTGAACCCTCATTTCTTCTTCAATACACTGAATAACCTGTATGCATTGAGTCTGCAGCAGGCAAAAGAAGCACCGGAGAGCATTCTCCAGCTCTCTGAACTGATGCGTTATGTGATTTACAGAGGGAAAGAAGATTTGGTGGGAATTGCGGAAGAAGTAAAATACATTCAGGATTACATACAGTTGCAGCGGCTTCGCCTGAGGAGAAACCTGACTTTAGAATTTGTGACTGAGATCGACAATGAAGACCAGCCCATCGCGCCTTTATTGCTGATCATTTTCGTAGAAAACGCGTTTAAGCATGGCATCGAGCCCGCCGAAGAGGGGGCCGTATTGAAGCTCTTCCTGAAATGTAAAGCCGGAACCCTTTATTTCAGCTGTGAAAATTCATTTGAGCAACCAGTGGCGGGAAAAACGCCGGGCATTGGTCTGATGAATCTGGAAAGGAGACTGGCCTTGTTATATCCTGGCGAACACATGCTGAAAACAGAAATAAATAAGTCTATTTTTAAGGCTGAATTATACCTGAACCTGTTATGAGCATGCGCTGTTTAATCGTTGATGATGAACCTCTGGCACACGATGTGATCTTGAAATACATTTCAGATGTCTCTTTTTTAGCGAACATCGGACAGTGTTACCGGGCAACAGAAGCACTGGAGTTTTTAAGCAAAAATACGGTAGACCTCATTTTTCTGGATATCCGGATGCCCAAGCTAAACGGCCTGGATTTTTTAAGAACATTACAACAGCGCCCGCTGATCATCATTACTTCTGCCTATGAAGAACATGCTTTGGAGAGTTTCGATCTGGATGTTTGTGATTATCTGTTAAAACCCTTTCGCTTTGAACGGTTTTTAAAAGCTGTAAACCGGGCACTTGCAGAGCATACTTTAAAAAGCAGTGCCGGCATCGCAACAGCAAGCACGCTTTCAAATCCAGTTCCAAACCCGGTTACTGAACCAGGACAGATCTATATCAAGTCTGATAAGAAATTTGTGCTGCTTCGCCTGGATGAAATCTGTTATCTGGAAAGCCTGGGGAATTATGTAAAAGTTTGGGAAGAACAGCGGTTTCTCCTGACGCCAAGAACTTTGAGCAGTTTTGAAAGTCAGCTTCCTGCAGAAAACTTTGTAAGGATTCATAAATCCTATATCTTAAACAAGAAGTTTGTGCATTACATTGAAGGAAATACGATATACCTGAAAAATGCGACGCAACTGCCTTTGGGGAAAAACTATAAACACTTGCTAAAGCAACTGTTGCAAGGCTAAAGTAGCTACCACGAAGCAAAGCAGCTACTGCAAGGTTAAAGTAGCTATTGCAAGGCTAAGACTTTCCTTCGAGCCCCTTCTTAAAATACAAATCCCATTTTTGCTGCTCTTCTTCATATTGGCCATGCTCGGTTTCCATATCATATTTTATATTGAGCCGGGCCAGTTCTTTCATGACCGAATCGTAAATGCTTTTCACTTCTTTCTTATAGCCGGCGATGCTGTATTCTCCTTTGGATAAACGGCTATAAAGGACTCTGCCATAGATAATGGCAAGATCAGAATGTCCCTGTTCATGATTTAGCAATGCCTTTTTGCCCGGAGCATCCAGCGTTTTTAATTTGTTAGGATCCAGAAAGCTTTGCTGCGTATCCAGTGTGACGCCCACCTCAAATTTAAGGGAGAGTTGATTTCCGCGTTGTGTGGCCCTATATTTATGCATGGTCTTATGGGCAGTATAAGCAATAAAAGGACGTTTGCTGTTGGGCACCTTACGAAATGAGTCCCATCTCAATGCGATTCTGTCCAGGTTGTTTTGCTGACTAAAGACTTGCTGCGGATTAAAAACACATAGGATGACGATGATCCATGCAGGAATGTAAATTTGTTTGAGGGAAACGCTCATATTTTACAAAGAAATAAAAAATAGCAATAGAAGCTTTGTTCATCCGTAGAAATATTTGGCTAATTTGCTACAGAATCCTGATCTATACCTATAAAAAAATAATTGATGAGTGCTAAAATCCCTGCCCGTATCGGGGCGATACTCTTTTTACTTGTGCTGCTGCATCATGTTGGATTTGCACAGCGTCTATCGGCAGATGAACTGAACCGTATTGCAGAATCACTCACCGATCAGCAATTGTTAACCCAAAAGGGAAAGGCCGAATTGCTCAGGTTTGCGGAGAAAAAACCTTTGGAAGTATACAAAGGCTTCCATAAGGCTTTTTTGGATGAGGCCAATTCTTCTGTCTATTTTCTCAATGATTATACCGATATCCTTCCTGGCCGGGGAATTTTTCCCATCAGCTACTTTGATTCCCTCTTAAATTTAAAACCTGATTTTGAAAAGGAATACGCCATCAGGGAGGAGCGTTTCCTTGCCACTAATTTTCCAACGCGTACGGATGTTTTCCAATTCCTATATACTGCCGCCGGTTTTTATCGTGACGGACGTTCTGGTACTGATTCTACAAAAATACTAGCCGATCGTTTTGGGGCCTATTTTGGCCCGGCGATGGAACCGCTTTACAGGGACAGCACCATTGAGTTTAGTGTTTCTTTCGATAAAGATACGAAAGCGCTGGAGGAGGAACGGGTGAAGCAGGTTAAGCCTTATTTAGGATGGCTGGCTATCTTTAAAAAAGCAGGTTTGCTCGATGCTGCAGATACCAGGATGGAGGATAAGTTCAATAACGGAAAGGAAATCATCTCTTCGGTAAGTCAGCGCCGGATGATGGACGACATCAGAGCGCTGATCACTTACCATGATAAATTTCCTTATTACCGGCAACAACAGATTTCCCTGTTAGACAGCCTTATTGCCAGTGGTTTTATAAACAAAACTGCTGCAACGAAACTGGTTGAAAATTACAAAAGAGATACCCTTTTGAACATCAATGACCTGGCCTTAACGACCAAAAACTACCTGAGCCTGGATTACGAAACGGAGATCAAACCATTTGATTACATGACGAGGGATGATTATGGCCAGATTCCCACAGATAAAATAAAGCAGCTTTACGAGTTGGTTTTGCAAAAGGCATCAAGACTGTTGAATTTCAAATATTCAGCTCTTGAAGTTCATGTGTTAAAAGACGAAGCGGAAGACCAAATGAAGTATCCGAACAACCGGCAGTTTTATATTTACGTGAAGATCAATGATATTCTGTATAAAGAAATGATAAAGGAGCGGGAATTAGAAAGCTGGATTTTGCCCCAGAACTTTCAATTTTTGAACCATTACCTGGAAGACCAGAAAGATCCGCGTCGGCTGTACTTTACACAACATGGTCTGTTTACAGGTTATGAATCCCAGGAACCAGGAACAATACTGATGACCCTGCTGAACGAGAAAGAGGAAGCTTTTGCCAGAAATGTATATATGGCAAGTAAGATCAGCCCTTGTTATAACGGTACTCCCGGAGATTATAGCTACACCGCATGGGAACGTTATGACCTGACACAGCGATTCACACGTGCACAGGTTACGGAAGCTGTTGATTTTTTTCTGGCCTCATGCATCCTGAAAAATAAAGCGCAGCGCATGCAGCTCATTGCCACATTCAGAGAGAAAAATCCGGTATCTGTTTCTAATTTGTTATTAGAACTTCCCAATGCTTTTAACTCAGGGGGAGGAGCATGGACTTTCGAGCGTTTTTTGTATCAGGTAAACCTGAGCATTAAAGGATTGCTGCAGACGGACAAGGACGTGCTTACAGCATATGTAGCCGATTATGAAAAGGTTCCGGAAAAAGGAGATGCCGACCAGGAAATGTTGGTTTTTTCTTTCCGTTGTAAGGAAAAGAAATATGAATTTAAAGTAGAGAATGAAGGACAGACCTGGGAGAACAATCTGATGATCAACACCATTAACAAAGCTTTTTTGGAAGCAGGTATTCCTTATGGCATTTACTTTTTACCCGAGGACAGTAACTTTTTTCGTCAGGATTTACTTGATGAGAACTTTGTGTTGCTTTCTCCCGAACAAGCGGAGGGTCTGCGCAATAAATACAAGGGTTTGTTTAAAGTAGAAACTGAGCGTTAAAGCGCTTCCAATTCCCGTTCCAGGTTTCTTTTCGCAGTTGCTTCCAGCTTGTTGTAAAAATAATCCGTTTTGAAAATGCGGTCCATCTGTAAGAAATGTTGCAGCACCTTTTTCCTTCCCGGTTTGTAAATCAGATCGGGATAAATGGAATACTCTTTTCTTACACCTTCGGCGTAAGCAGCATAAAGGGGCCAGTCTTGCCCCAAAACAGAGAGGTCGGCATCGGTAAAATAGTTGGTGTCGGGATCGGTATTCAAAAGATGTTTTTTTGTCGCCAGGATCTGTTGTTTACATTGCCGGGCAAGTTCTATTGGTACAGCAAGCACAGAGAGTCTGGCTTCCGCCAGTTCTGCACTTTTCTCTTCATTGTTATCTTTTAAAGGATTGTAAACGATGTCGTGGTAATAAAGCGTAAACAAGATGACGTCCCAGTTTTTGATCTGGTCCTTTACCGCTTCCAGCTGGTGCAATAGGTTTTCAAGATGTTTTAAGGTATGGTAATGTCGTTTAGGCGTCGAATGGGCAGCCTTAACTTCTTCCCACAACTCATTGATCAGCAGGTTGTCGTCTGTGTAGGTAGCTGCCAGCTTTACAAAAGTTTCCTTTAACATCCCGGTTTTAGAGTTGTTCCCTGAAGGAAAGGTTTAGCCGATACACTTCTTCAACAGGAATCAGTTCTCTGGAGTTTTTCTCTATGTCCTTACCTTCGGCTGTCCAAAGAAAAGGAAAAAATCCAAAAGCCTGATCGCCCGGGGAATTTGAAACTTCTGTTCTCCAGTCTTTCCACCTGAAACCACGATAGAAGGAATTCAGGTCATTATCGAAGCAGAAAGTGAGGAATTCCGAATAGGACAGGTCCAGCGCTTCATAAGAAAGGGTATCTGGTGCAAAATAATAGATCTTTCCTACGTCTTCACCAAGGCCGCCACCATTTAAGACAAAGGAACCGCCAAGGATATCATCTGCGACGATCAAAAATGCCGGGGCATCTCCAAAATTATCAAATGC
The DNA here is from genome assembly GCF_900103665.1 of Pedobacter steynii. Classification (GTDB taxonomy): domain Bacteria; phylum Bacteroidota; class Bacteroidia; order Sphingobacteriales; family Sphingobacteriaceae; genus Pedobacter; species Pedobacter steynii. The sequence continues at coordinate 121,356 of NZ_FNGY01000016.1, read as the reverse complement.
TTTTCCTTTGTTCCAGTCCGGTAAAGAGCGGTTCAGTTTCGGACTTCCTGAACCAAGAATCCTGATCCATCCATCATCAATCAGGATGCCGCCGGTCATATATATAATTGCGCCCATTGGGGAACGTGTAGTGACCTGAGTTTTATACAGCGCATCTGTTGCTTTTTCCGGATCAACCGCTAAAATCTCTACTTTATTTACTGCTGCTTCGATCCATTCCTGAACTACCGGCCATCCCGGATCTGCTTCATTAATCAGTTCTTCTACTTTACGCATCTGGGTTTTTCAATTGAATATGCGCTCAAGTTATTAAATTTCTCTTAACTTCATATCTTTTAAAAGTAAGAAACCTAAGCAGGACCAGGGATAATTTGTAAAACATTGGAAAAGAAGAAAATACTGGAACGTCTCTTGTTTCCATCGGTAAAAGTAAACCAACAGGACCTGAACAGGGCCATAAAAGGCAAAACTGTGTTGATCACAGGAGCCAGTTATGGCATTGGGGAATGTGTTGCTTATGGTCTGGCAAGAGAAGGGGTAACACTGATTTTGGTAGCCCGTACAGATGAAAAACTGCATGAACTAAAAAAAGATCTGGAAGCAAGAGGGGCCATCGTTCATACTTTTTCTGCAGACCTCAGAAATGAAGAAGCGTTAAACGCTTTATTCGTGTACATGAGGCAGTATTCCTTAGAGAAGGTGGATATTCTGATCAGCAATGCCGGAAAGTCGATCCATAGGTTTGTTTATGATTCGCTGGATCGTTTTCACGATTTTAAAAGGACCATGGCGCTTAATTATGAAGCTCCGGTGCAAATGATGTTGAAGCTGATTCCTGCATTGGAGCAGCAGCAGGGGCAGATCATCAACATTTCGGCCATCAATGTGCTGTTGGCACCTGCGCCAGGATGGGCAGCTTATCAGGCCTCTAAAACAGCATTTGATCAGTGGTTTCGCTGTGTTTCGCCGGAATTGAAAGCCAGGGGGATTGCCTGTTCCTCCCTTTATTTTCCATTGGTCCGCACCCGCATGATGGCACCAACGCTGGCCTATCGGGAAATGCCGGCGATGCAACCCGAACAAGCCGCAGAAATTATCTTTCGGACGATCATTAAAAGAAGCCGGATTTATTCGCCCTGGTGGGTCTTTCCTGCGCAGGTATTCTCTGTGCTGTTTCGGCGTCCCTGGGAATTCTTCATTTCCGCGAACCTCAAGAAAAAGATCCATGCTAAAGGCCATTAGACTGCTGAAAAAGGCAAAGCTCTTTTCTGTAAAAGGCATCTTTTATCTGCTGAAAGCGTTATTCAAAAGAGGGGTAAACCTCATGGCGATTTTACGTCTCGGGGCTTGGTTGTATCCCGAAAGGCTGGCTTTAGTCCATGAAAAAGACAGTTTTACCTACCTGCAGCTGTATCATCTCGTGAAGAACCTCGCCATCAGGCTGAAGGAAAATCACCAGATCGAAAAAGGGAATAAAATAGCCATTGTCTGTGCGAACCATCCTGCATTTATCAGCTCGCTCTTTGCTGCCGCTTATCTGGGGACGGATGTGTACCTGCTCAATTCAGAAATGGGGACTGCACAGTTGACAAGGCAGGTGAAACAGCATCAGTTTGATTTTATCATTTATGACGCTTCGTTTCTTCCCCTGATTTTAGAGATGGGCTATGAAAACCGAAGCCTTGCTGCTGATGGGGAAGGGGAAAGCACTGTATCCCGTTATTTAAAAGATGCGGCCCATCTGAGGAGCGGGAAAAAGTTGAAAAGATCGAGTTTTAACCGGGTGGTCATTCTAACCTCAGGAACAACAGGGCTCTATAAATCTGCTGCAAGAAAAGCTTCTGTTTCTGCCTATACCGGATTGTTTTTATCCCTGCTGGACCGGTTGAAATTTGAAAATTATCAGTCGGTATATGTGGCGACGCCCATTGCGCATGGTTTTGGGCTCGCGGCACTTTGCTTCTCCTATTTGATGGGAAAAGATGTTTATATCCGGACCGGATTTGACCATAAGGCCGCTTGTGCACTGATCAGGGAGGAACAGATTGAATCGGTCACCTTGGTGCCGGTCATGCTGCGGCGCATGCTGGAGGAGCACAAAGAAGCCCTTCAGTCGCTGAAATGTATCATTTCCGGTGGGGCGGTGCTTTCTCCGGTTTTAGCCGGGGATGCGATGCTGAATTTAGGCAATAAACTATACAATCTTTATGGAACATCTGAAGCCGGTGTCTGCCTGCTTGCGGGACCTGAGGACTTGAAAAAATATCCTGGAACAATAGGGAAACCGCTGGATGGCGTTAGCCTTCAGATCAGGGAGGGGCAGCTCTGGTTGAAATGCGCCTGGTCTGCAGAAAAGGATCAATGGATCAGCACCGGAGATATGGGATATCAGGACGGAGCCGGCTATTATTACCTTCTGGGCCGTTCGGATGATATGATCGTTTCCGGAGGTGAGAATGTTTATCCTTATGAATTGGAGCTCCTGCTGATGCAGCACCCCTTGATCAAGGAAGTACTGGTGACCGGGGTTGAGGATGAAACATTCGGACAGCGTTTGGCTGCATTTGTTGTCCTTCATGACCGGGAGCAGCTTACAAAAGAAGAAATCCTTTCCTGGCTTTCCGGAAAAGCAGCCCGGTACCAGATGCCGAAACATCTGGTGTTTACGGAAGCAATTCCTTTAACCCCTATGGGAAAGCCAGATAGAAAAGTCGCCAGATTATGGCTCGATCAGGAGGTTCGCGATTAATGCCGTCCATCCGGTTTGGTGGGACGCACCCAGTCCTTTACCGTTGTCTCCATCAAAATATTCGTTAAAAAGGAGGTAGTCTTTGAACTCCGGGTCGCTTTGTAGTTTTTCATACCCTCCAAAACAGGCGCGTTTGCCATCTTCATCCTGTTTAAAAATCGAAATCAGCCTTTGGGAGAGGGCATGGGCAATCTCCTTCAGTGAGCTGAAGTTTCCGGAGCCTTTGGGATATTCCACCTTAAAATCATCCGAATAATAATCATGGAAGCGAAGGAGACTCTGGATGATCAGGAAATTCACCGGCATCCATATCGGGCCCCGCCAATTGCTGTTGCCGCCGAACATGCCGCTGTCGCTTTCTCCCGGGACGTATTTGACCACGAATTCTTCCTTTTCCGTTGGAAATACATAAGGCTGTTGTTCATAGCTTTTGGACAGGCTTCTGATGCCATAATCGCTTAAAAACTCCGCTTCGTCCAGCATTCTGTTGAGGATCAGTTTCATCCGGTGACCACGAAGCAGGCTCAGCAAATGTTTATCGTCCGTTCCTTTTTCTGTCCAGCGGGAAACCAGGGAAGCCAGGTCCTGGCGGTGTTCCAGAAACCATTGCATCCTGGCGGCAAATTCAGGCAGTTTTTTTAAGGTCTCGTCTGTGATGACCGCTACCGCAAACAGGGGAATCAGGCCCACCATGCTGCGCAGTTTCAGCTTGACAGAATGGCTGTCGTCCGTAGACAATTCATCGTAAAAGAAGCCATCTTCTTCATCCCAGAGTCCCGTATCACCAACCCCCATGATGTTCATGACTGCTCCTGCGATATAAAGAAAATGTTCAAAGAATTTGGAGGCCATATCTTCATAAACCTTGTTATGGAGTGCCAGTTCCAGCGAGATTTGCATCATATTGAGTGCATACATGGCCATCCAGCTCGTTCCGTCTGCCTGTTCTATGCGTACACCCGAGGGAAGTTTGGTATTGCGGTCGAACACCCCGATGTTATCCAGACCGAGGAAGCCTCCGGAAAAGATGTTACTTCCTTTATCGTCTTTTCGGTTTACCCACCAGGTAAAGTTGATCAGTAGTTTTTGGAAAACAGATTCCAGGAAAAACAGGTCTCCTTTGCCATTATTTTGCTGTTTGTCCATTTTATAGACCTCTAATGTTGCCCAGGCATGAACCGGAGGATTCGTGTCGTCGAAGTTCCATTCGTATGCCGGCAACTGTCCGTTGGGGTGCATGTACCATTCTTTGCAGAGCATGGAGAGCTGTTGTTTGGCAAAGTCGGCATCTACCAGTGCGAGGCTGAGGCAATGAAAACCCAGGTCCCAGGAGGCATACCATGGAAACTCCCACTTATCAGGCATGGAGATGATATCGGCATTGTTGATGTGTTTCCAGTTCAGGTTTCGGGAACTGCTATGACCTGCCGGAGGGGGAAGTTCGGCAGGGTCGCCTTTCAGCCAGCGGCTCACACTATAATTGTAAAACTGTTTATTCCAAAGCAATCCTGCTAAAGCCTGACGCTGAATCAACTGCTCTTCGACTGATTTGGTTTTCTTTTGTAAGTTCTCATAAAAATCGTCCGTTTCCTGCTTGCGGAGCGCAAAGATCTTTTGGAAATCCGCGAATGGCTTTTTATTGATTCCTTTACACAACCGGAATTGTAAGGTTACGGATTCACCGGCAGGGATATCGAAATGGCAAAATGCAGCCACCTTGCTGCCTGTTCCCGCTGGGTTGACCGCTTTCTTTAGGTGCTCTACTACAAAGCTATTGATCGCATCTTTATAGTATTGTTTGCCATTGTCGTAGTTATAGAGCCTCATGGTATTGCTTTCATTCTCCGTGAACAGCCATTGTGATGGATTTTCTGCGTAAAAGAAGTAATCCCCTAAAGTATGGTGCTGGATGGCCAGTTCTGCCTGGCTCTTTTCTGAAATGGAAAGGTCTTTGTCGTGATGTCCCCAGGACCAGCGGTTGCGAAACCAAAGGGTAGGGAGCACCGTTAAAGGCGCCTGGTTTGCGCTTCGGTTATGGGCGGTGATTTTAATCAGGATATCTTCGGTATCGGACTTCGCATATTCAATAAAAATATCGAAATATTCATTGTTGTCGAAAATACCGGTGTCTATCAGTTCAAATTCAGGATCTTTCTTGCTCCGGCGGGCATTTTCCTGAAGCAGTGATTCGTATGGAAATGCCTGTTGCGGATATTTGTACAGCATTTTCAGGTAAGCATGGCTGGGTGAGGAGTCCAGGTAGTAAAAAAGTTCTTTTACATCTTCCCCATGATTGCCTTCGCTGTTCGTGAGGCCGTAAAAGACTTCTTTAAGTATAGGGTCCTTTCCGTTCCAGAAAGAAGGCGCAAAACATAAGAGCTGCCGGTCGTCGGAGATGCCGCCAATACCTTCTTCTCCCCATCGCCAGGCTTTACTTCTGGCCATGTCGTGGGTGCTATATTGCCAGGCGTCACCGTTATCGCTATAATCTTCTCTCACAGTTCCCCATTGGCGGTTCGATACGTATGGCCCCCATTTTTTCCAACCCTCTGTTTTTAGGCGCTTTGCTTCCTGACTCATCTGCATGATTAAAATTGATCTTTAAAGTTAGCACTTTAATCTTTGCTTAAAATGCAGATGAATGTCAATTTGCGGGCTATTCGCAGAAAAAGAATTACATTTGAAATGCCAGAAGCTATAGCCATTTATGAACATCGGTAAGGAACTTTTATTTTTTTTTAGTGCTTTGGGCGCTTTCAACGGGCTTATTCTGAGCTTATACTTTTCCTTTTTTACGAAGAAGAAGTACCTCAGCAATTATTTCCTTGGTGCCTTATTGTTTGCCCTGAGTGTACGGATTGGTAAATCCGTCTTTGTATATTTTGATGGCAACTTGCCGAAGATTTACCTGCAGATTGGTCTTTCGGCCTGCTTTTTCATCGGCCCGCTCCTTTATTGTTTTCTAAAATCTGCGGTTAAGGGATTGGAGGTCATGCCTAAATCCTGGAAATGGATGATTGCTTTGCTATTTCTGCCGGTGCTTGTTGTAGGGATCTGTTATCCTTATGAAAATTATCCAGGGCTCTGGAATCAATATTTTGGCAAGGTTATTTATTGCCAATGGTTTATTTTTCTTGTTGTTTCCGGCTTTGTGATCAAAGATACCCTAAAGAAGATGATTGCAAAAGGGCAACAGCTTACTGCCGCTGAGGTATGGTTGCTGATGATCTTTTTTGGAAATGTGGTCATCTTCATCAGCTTTTTTCTAGCGATGATCCGGGCGCCGTTTACTTCTTATATCAGTGGTTCCATTGGCTTTTCTCTGATCCTGTATCTGATTATTTCAGTGCTTTTATACAGAAAGAAGACCGACGATTTGTTTCTGTTCAGTCCGAATAAGTACACCGGTAAAAAACTACAGGAAGAAGAGGCCGGAACTTTACTTGGAAAGCTGGAAAGGGTGATGACCGAGCAGGCGGTTTACAGAAACCCGGATTTAAAATTAAGCGACCTGTCAAAAGGGATCCATGTGAGCAGTCATCAATTGTCGCAACTATTGAACGATAACCTCGGTAAAAACTTTACCACGTTTGTCAACGAATTCAGGATCAATGAAGCTTGCCGGATCATCTCAACAGATCATCGGCTTACCTTGGAATCCATAGGTTATGAAGTAGGTTTTAACTCAAAATCTACTTTCTTTGCTGCTTTTAAAAAAATTACGGGGACCACGCCCCTGAGTTATCAGCAGAATACATTGAAAAAGTAATTTCAGGTGTATTAAGTATCCTGCAAAAAGGGGCCTCTATCTCCTTATAAAGAACCCTTTTTGTACGAATTGATAAATCCGTACTCCTGATTCTGCTTTCCGCTACCTGTTGCGGGAATTTACTCCTGACGTTTGTGAAAAAGAAAAACCAAACCCAGTTCACAAATGAAAATCCTGCTGATCGCATTCCTCAGTACCACTACTTTATTTTTTCAGTCCTTAAAATCAAATGCTCAAAATATCCGGAGCATCTCTGCAAAGGTGATCGATTCAAAACAAGAGCCCCTTATGGGAAATGCACTGCTCCACTCTGCTGAAGATCCCACTTTTGTAAAAGGCATTAGTTTCCTCAACGGCAGCTTTGAGTTGTCAGATATCAATCAGAAAGAAATCACCTTGAAATTAACCTCCTTACTTTTTGCCGATACCCTGATCAGGATCAAATACAAAGGGGCAGCACATGTTGATTTGGGAACAATCATTGTAAAACAGCATCACCTTCAACTGAATGAAGTTCGGATCAGTGCCCAGCAGCCGTTAACCAGGTATATGAGCAATGGCAACCTGGAAGTGAAGGTCGCCAATACCATTCTTGCGAATAGCAGTTCCCTGACAGAGATACTCAGCAGGGCTCCCAATGTCATCGTCAGTGACGGACAGATTGCTGTGGCAGGTAAAGGTGAAGCTGCCATTTACCTCAATGGCAGGCTCATTACTGCTGAACGCATGTCTTCTATTCCCACTTCGCAGATCGAGAAGATTGAGGTCATTTCCAATCCCTCTTCAAAATATGATGCGGAAGGAAAAGCGGTCATTAATATCATTACCAAAGTGAATACAGGAATGGGCGTTCTCGGGTCTGTCGGCCAGCAGGTTACGGCGTCTGAGTTTGCGGGTGCGAATACCAATACCATGTTTGATCTCAATTACAACAAGGGAAAATTTGCGCTGGTAGGGAACTATGGGCTGTTTCAGGGGAGCAACCGGGAGCGGTTATATACTACCAGAACCAGGCCTTCCGAAAATGATTATTTACGATCAGAATTAACCACAAACTGGCGACGTAAACTCCGTAATTTCTCCAATTATGGATTGGGTGCTCAGTACAATATCAGTAAGGATCAGAGTGTTTCCTTAGGTTACAGCGGCAATTTAGAAAAACAGGGCGGAAGCCAGGACAGTAGAAACAGCATTACCACCAGGGAAGGGACACGATTTTACACGAGCGATATCAAAAAGGACGAAGGGCGGTTAAACCACTCCTTTACCCTTAATTACAACCAGACGACAGACACGCTGGGTTCTGTATTATTTGTCGGCAGTCAGTATTCGGATTATCATGCCGACATCAATGATCTTATTGATGAACGGAGTCTGATTGATGGAACGGATGGTTTCAGGGCCTTAAAAAATGATGTTGAGCACAAAATTCTGATTTCCAGTACCCAGGTTGATTATACAAAAGTGTTCCGTAGCAGAGAGAAGCTGGAGTTTGGGCTTAAATTCAGTTATGTGAATACCAATTCAGGTACAAATTTCCTGATCGCAGACAATGGCGGCGATTTTAAGCCGGATGAAAACTTATCCAGTGATTTTGAATATAGGGAAAAAATACCGGCTGCTTATCTCAATTACAGCGGTTTGATGATCGGCAAAACGAACTTCGGAATAGGCCTTAGGGGAGAATGGACCAATTATACCTTGAATACAAGTGTGGGGGGAGGACAGGTGATCCGTGATCACTATTTTAATGTTTTTCCGAACCTGCTGCTCAGCAGGATGATTTCTGATCAGCTTAAATTAAGTGCTGCTTACGTGTCGAGGATTACCCGGCCAAGGTATCAGGCATTAAATCCCTTTGTGATTTATCAGGATCCTTTTACCACTATTGAAGGAAACCCCAATCTGCAGCCGGAGAAAGTCCATTCCTTTGAATTGGGGGCAAATTACCGGAAAGTTGACCTGAGAGTGGGTTATAATTATGTGATTGATCCGCTTACTGCCGCTGCTTTGAGGGGAAATACGCCCAACAGCTATGTTTTAAAAGGCATCAACCTCGATAAAAGTCATGCTTATTTCGCTGCGCTTTCCGTCTCCACGGGTGTTGGATTCTGGACGGCCATAAATACGGCGAACCTGAGTTATACTAAAATGATAGACGATGAGTTTTCTTTTGTTTCTCAGCCTTCGAGGCCGCAATGGTATTTGTATTCCAGCAATACGTTTAAGGTGAAAAACCTGTTTAAACTGCAATTGTTGGCCTGGTATCTTGGCGACAGGTCCTCCGGGTTATATCAGGACCGAAGCAGATCATCAGTCAGCATTGGTATTGATAAAGAGTTTTTTAACGATGCGCTGAAGTTAAAGTTTTTGGCAAACGATATTTTCAGTAAAACAAATAGTTCCGGAAATTACAGCGTTGGGCAAACGGACATCTTCTATAACAGAACCTATAACAACAATTATTTCAGGCTGATGGCGACCTATAGTTTTGGGAAGCTGAAAAACAACAGTTACAAAAATAAGGCAACAGGGCAGGCAGAAAACAACAGGGCAAACTAATCAACAGGTCTATCCTTGCTAAACACCGCAATGGATAGACCTGCTTTATACATTTTAAGCGTTACTCAAAACCTGTTCGGGAACAACGAGCTGATGAACCATTACTCCTCCTTTCCAAGTCTCCAGGACTTCGATATCACGCATGTGCATGTAATTCTTTTTCAGATGGAGGGGGTCTTGTTTAAGGATCACAAAATCTGAGAAATGGCCGGCCGCCAAGCTGCCTACCCATTTTTCAGCATAGCAATGGTAAGCCGCATCAGTGGTTACCGCGCGCAGGGCTTGCTCCGGACTGATACATTCTGCCGCATTCAGGACATGAGCCTCAGGATTCTCCGGTGTTGCTTCCATGATTCTGGTAATCGATTGTTCCATCATGCGTAAGGGGCCAAGTTGGGTCACTTCACAATCGGTATGCAGGGAGATCCTTAATCCCGCATCAAGTGCCGATTTACAGCGGTCCAGAATTTCCGCCTTTTTATCAAATATAGCTGTACGGAAAGCGTAGCCCCAGTATCCGACATGTCCAATCAGGAAACTTGGCAGAATTTCCAGTCTTTTCAAGTCCTTAATGTTTTGATCTGAAAGTAAAGAGGCATGTTCTATCCGGTGTCTGACCGGGCTGCCAGTTTGGTTTTTGATCACCTCTTCATATACCTTGATGGTAAAGTTGATGGCTTCATCTCCGTTTGCATGGGTCATGAGTGGCCAGCCCCATTTTATGGCAATGGTATTCAGGAGTTCTCTGTAGGGTGCCGGAACTTCGACGGGTTCAGGATCCTGTTCTGTTGTAAAATTAAATTTCCCTTTAGAATCCGGCAGACAGCAATAATGTTCAGACTGGTAGCCTGTTAAACCCTGATTAGAACCATCGGAGATGATTTTCGCATTTCCATAATAGATATCCGAGTATTCGGTAACCGGTTCGTATTGCGTTAGTTTATCGGCATCTTTTTGTGTACTGCACATCTTTGCGGCGCCAATCCGGATGTTATTCGGGTAAAACTGAAGGTAGATCTTGAGCAGACTTTTGAACACATCATTCATTCCCGCATCATAGAGGAAGGTATTTCCGCGTCTGTTTGCTTCTTCAATAAACTTTTGCAGATGAGAAAAACAACCAATCACCATTTCAGCAAGTTGTGATAGCGGGATGGTTTTTAAAGCAGGCTCCATTCCAAGGCCTTCCTGCAGTTGTCCGTGGTTACTTGCTTTATACTCCTCGAAAGTCATTTTGTCGTTGATGTCTGGAGTATGATCATAGGTCAGTTGTAGTGCTTTGGTATTGACATAGGCGGTATGCATAGATGCGCTTAACATCAGCAGGGGCACATCTGTAACGATCAGGTCTAATGAATCGCAGGTGAAAGTCGTCAAACCAATGCCATTTTCCGCATTGGGATCGTCGTATACAAAAGGCATCAATGCCGGATCAGCTCCTTTACCCAATAGCCAGGCTCCTTTGTTGTATTTCTCTTTATTGGGGCCATTCCGTTCCTCTTTGATGAGGGTGGCAATCGTATCTGGTGTATATTCTGGTTTTAACTTCTGGTCATAGAACCTGCTCAAATCCAGCCATCCCATCAGTAGCGCAGTTGGAACGATATGAACATGCGGGTCTATAAATCCCGGGAGCAGGACCTCGTAATCCTCGAGCTGCCTGGATGCAAAGGCAATACCCTGATTGCGCATTTCAGTTTCGACATCATCTTTTTTACCGGTAGCGATTACTTTACCCTGGTGAATGCCGATGGCTTCAACAGTATTCATTTCTCCATCTGTAAGCGGTCTGATGGTACCGCCCGAAATCACCAGCGATAAGGCTTCCGGGGAAGCATGATGTTTGAGTCCTTCCGCAGCTTTCGAGATTTTTTCGGGATGAAATAATTCCTCTTCGAGGATGTTCCACATTGGATTGTTGCACGCGCAATGCGTACAGCCCAGGTGGGCTGACTTTTGATTTTCCATAAGGAGAGCGTTTTATAGGGTTAATTAATTCAATAATAACAATTTTTTACGTAAAAAGCAATAGGTGTGCGGATGTTTTAAGAATGAATTACAAAAACAACCGATGGTGTTTTTTACATATACCTAATTTTAAGTATTTTTTTTTGTCTTCAAACTCCTTAAAATTGCCTGCCTGATTTTATTTCCGTTGGGTGATTGGTTGTTTTCTACGTGGAGAATGACGATTCATGATTTGCCACTCCGCTTTCTGTCGCCTCCTGGACTGAAGGATTTTTTTGCAATTGTTAAATTAAATATGCTCAACCAAAACGCTCAACCAAACAACGATTCTTATGGGACCATATATTAAATCTTTTAGGGATGTCATTGAAGAACTAAAACCTCAATCGGAAGAAGAGATTAAATTTTTGCCGCTTTGTCATACTACGACACAGGGATATGCGATTAGCATCATGCATGAAAAGGGGGCGATTCCGAAGCCCTGCAAGGTCTATAATGAAAACCTGGTGTATTTCTTCTATGGCAAATCGTCTTACATAACTTCAGAAGATTTGTCCAGCTATACCGATGATCCTCCAATGACCTTTATTTTTGACATTAAAACCATCGGTACGGATAGTTTTAAACGGATTTTACCTTTTGATTCCGGAGGATTTACACGGATGAAATCCATATTTCATAAAGAAAATTATGTTTTAGAAGACCCCGATATTTTCCATGTGCTGGCCTTCATTAAGCTTCTTTTTGGGAATAATGAGGCCTATATCCAGTCGAAGGTCAATGTAGAAGAGCTTTCGAAACACAAAGATTGCTGCCTTGAAATCGGCCACTTAATTAACCTGTACCAGCAGGCTACAAGGGGAGAAAGAAAAGTCGGGCCACAGTTTTTTTCCATCGAGGCACAATGTGATAAGGTGATTCAGTTTACGCCGACCCATCTGGTTTTGCCTTATGAGTTTTACAATACTGTGTATTGGGGGACGAATTTCAAGAACCAGTTTCCAAATATCCAGCTGCACCAATATGGGCATGAGGAGAGTCTTGCCAGGCCGGGAATTCCCCTTGAGGCCTGGAAACATCAGGACCTGATGAGTAGAAAAGTAGAAGAAATTATAACTGGCTTATCTTAATTCTGATTTAATATGAAAGGATATGTATACGCAGGCGTCCTCCAGCCTTCGCTCGACGCGGATAAGTTCATGACCTCCTTGTTTAAAAAGGGAGATGACTATTACGTGCAGGTGGAAGAGGGGGAGAAGATCACCGGCTTTAGGCCGATTGAGATTACCAGGCCCATTTTAAGTCCTCCCGGGGAAGCTGTTGTTGTGACTGAAAATGAAGATTACCTCTATAGTTTTCTGACCGGTGCGTCGGAACTGAAATTCGGAACCAGGCGGGAGATGGAACTTCAGCTCCTTCCTTTGCTGAGCATTGAAGATTTGTCGGTCCATTCCAGGTTAATGATCAGCTCCTTTCTGAACCTTTACCAGAAAAGAATTGAACTGATCTGTGATTCTAATGAGAACCTCCGGGAGAAGGGGCTGGACTACAAAATCAGTCCTGATCTGCCTTTTATGGATACCACCGATTACGTGACACACAGCCATGCGGTACTGAAAAAAATACTGGAAAAATACCAGCGTTTTAAAGAAAGGAACAACAGCATCAGGCTGGAAGATATTGCTTTTTTAAATAAGGACCGGGCTTTTTTTAACAATTATAACCTGAAAATTGAGCTGCTGGCGAATAAACACTGTCTGCAGGTTCCTGAGCATAAACAGATGATGAGTGAACTGATCATGGTATTTGTGCAAAAGGACCGCGAGCTGCTCAAAACCTTTCTGTTTGGTCATACTGAAGCCTATAAGTTTTTGCTCAGTTCCGAATATATCATTCTTCAGCAGTCTGAAATAGAATCCTTTCTTTCTCAGAAGGTGAGCGTAAGGGGTATTTCTCCCGACACCTCTGTTCTGGAAGTGGGGATCAACGTAGATAAACTGCTGTATGAAACGGCCATTGAACCCTTAGATAAAGTCCTGGATGGCGCCTCAGATGAAGCAGAGGATGTGCTTAGGGAAAGTGAATCCAGTTCATTAGACCAGTCAGTAGAGGCTATTATTCGATTTTTTAAATAACAACAACCGATATGCAACAAACGGATACTGATTATCATTTTATACTCAACTGTTTTAGCCCTTCAGATATTGACAATATCATTACGGACCTCGAGCTTCATAGTGAGGGCTATGAATTCCTCTATGCACTGGATACTTACGATGTGATGGAAAACTACCTCCCTTATATCGAGATTGAGTTGTTTTCAAAGGGGGATTCCCATTTTCAGGCGCAGAAGTTTATCTGCTATGATTATTTCTTTGGCGAGTTGAACAAGACCAAATGTATTCTTTTAGAGGAGTATAAGGTGGAGCTGGTGGCGGCGAAGAACAAGCTTGCGCGACACCTGAGCCATGCAGGTGCAGTGATCGGAAACCTGGAATCGCTTAAAGCAGAGACCGGTGATTTTCTGAACCATCCGGAAAAGTCAGCAGCCTTTTTCAGAAATAATTTTGAGGTGATCCTGCTCTTATTGATTTTGAACGACAAGTCTTATACGATACTCAATGAGTTTTTTGTTTTCATCCGCGACCGGCTGGACATTTCCGGCATCAATATCCCGAATAAAGGAGATATCTCTAAGATTGAAAGGCTTTTTGAGCAGAGCGAAAGAACTGATTTTTCTGTGGAGCTGTTCAGGGCTTATGTAGAGAACAACAGGAAAAATCTGATTTCAGTACCTCCGGCGGAACGGCATGTTTTTCTGGAAAATACCTTTAGGGATATACAGGTGATTGAACGTGTTGGCCAGATCAATTCCGGAATGAAAGAGACGGACTTGAAGTATACCCTGATTTACCTTTCTTCGGCAAGGAAAACGGGAGAAATTTTTAAGGTCAGGTCTAGTCTTCAGAAGACTGGAAGCGGGCTGGAGGAAGAGAGAGATACCCACAGAAATGTCTTTCAGTATTTTTTGTTTGACCGCCTGAAGAACGAGTTTAAAGAAGATCTGGATGCAGCAATTCTGATCCTGAGAGACCTGAGGAGCTTACTCGTTAAACTCAAGACGGATAACTGGCTTGATGCAACAGCAGATGAAGCGGATAAACTCACCCTGCTCAGGGTGAAGGGATACTTCGACCATAAATCCAATATCCTGGACAATCATTTCTATTACAGTATATATGAGAAGTATAAGTCGACCTTTTCCCAGCTCAGCGATAAAGGAGGCCGGACTGCACTTGATCAGGAGGAATTGTTGCAGATCATGCGGGAAATTGACAAAAACCGGGACATCCATAAATCGCGTCTTTATGAACTGGAATCTGCAGTAGCGGTTTTAAATCAGACTTTTGATGTAGCAGATGCCTTTTGGGGTGGGATGGACTATGAGCCGGAATATCGCTATGGCAAGGACATCATCCGTAATCCCTATCAGCATCTCCCCATACTGCCTTTTGTAAACAACTCGATTTACCCCCCTTTGATGGAGAAACTCTATGAGTTTCTGAACCTGAATGTGGAGATGCAGGAGGTTGATTTTGACCAGATCAGAGGATGTGTAAAAGAGGTGATCGATGAGCTCTATCTGCTCGAAAATAACGTGTATTCGAACTCGGTAAAAGAAATGGTTTTTACCTATCTGAATTTTGTGGTGCAGCGAAGGGCAATTGCGCTGGGGCAGGATCCTGCGATGTATGAGGGCTTAGAGGAAAAGGTGATCCTGAATCTGGAAAGGCAGTTTGAAATCATTGTGCATCAATATACTTCGATTGACTATGACCGCATTGCTGAAGCCAATAAACTGGTTTATAAGCAGGGAGGAAATGAGCTTCTGGTAGAAATTGTCTATATGTTGCTTTGGTTGTATAGGAGAAATCTGGAGGAAGATAAAGGGATCAGCCGCGGCCTGGAGCTCATTAATCCGGATCTCGATGATCCACGTATTTTCCAGGGAATAGGGCTATGTTATCTTTCCAAGGTCTATCAGTTTTTGAAGTCAGACGAGCAGGCTGATCTTAAGAAATTGCGTTCGGATATTGATGCCGCAATACAATACCTGCATATGGCCGAACAACGTTTTCAGCTGTTGATCAACGAGGAATACAGAAGCCCGGTTTCGCTGCTGATTATCAAGAACTATACCGCGTTACTGAACTCTCTGGCAGATATGAAAATCCGAAAATATGAACTGCAGGACGATCCTGATTTTTCGCTGATCAGCATGGCAAGAAAGCATATTGACGACATCAGGAATTATTTTGAGCTGATCGGGCTATTGTTCGATGAGCATCCGACTTACCCCTCAACCGAGATGGAAATCGAATACTTTGAGGCCCTGGATTATTATAACGAGGGACAGATCAATCATGCCAGGGAAAAAATTGTGTCTGCTTCCATACGTTCAAATTCCATTCATAAACTGAAAGTGACACCTAAGTACGTAGATGCCATCTTTTTGAAAAAATCAGAGCGGCTGAGTGAACTGGCCAATAGAATTATACACCACCATCCTAAAAAATAAATATGGAAAACGAGCAATTGACTTTTTTAAAAGGCAGTATTCAGAAAAGAATCGAAGGGATCGATGGGCGGCGTGTCTACTATCGCAGGAGTGCATTCAACACTTACATCACTGTAGCAATACTTTCTACTTTGGTGACCATTGTTCTGGGACTAAACCTGCAGGATTATAAAGAAGAGATCCGTATTATCGCTTTGCTGATCTCCAGTCTGGTCACCATTGTCAATTATTACAACACCTTTTTCAATTTTAAAACCCTATGGGTGGCTAACAATGAGGCGCTGAACAGGTTTTATGCCTTACGTTTCGCCATTGATTTTTTTGAAAAAGGAGCTGATCAGGATGTTTTGAAGATTAAAGCTTTCAGTGAGGAATATCAACGCATTCTTGACGGACTGAACCAGGAATGGAAGAAATCCCGTTTGGACAGCGTTTAGTGGCTCATTAAATACGAGATTTAGCGGTTCTACTTTTATGTTTAAATTCATATGTTTGTGGACTGGTAATACTGCCCATGGAGGGCATAATAAGATTTTTTTTGAATTTAGAAGTTATGTCCTATCATCCTTTAAAACGCGTTTTTATCCTGGCCATATTCCTGGCTTCTTTTTGCCTGGTTACTACGGCTCAGGTCAAATCAAAACCACTGTTCCTGCCTCCTAAAATTCTAAAAATAGATGTTGACAGCCGGGAATTAGCCCTGGCCTCCTCTCCGCTGTTAAAGCTCATTGATCGGGCTGGTCAGGAATCGCCACTGGCTTTCGCATGGCAGCTCAATGCGGATACACTGATTAAAGCGAAGGATGTTTTTCGCGAAGCGATTGAGTTTGACGGTGGTGCTACGATCCGGCAGGCGATGGCTATAGATACGGTCAGCCTTCAGAAGAGTTCCAAACCCGATTATGAAGTAAGGCGGAATTTCTATAGCTTTTCTACAAATCTGGCTGTTTATGAGGTCAGTCAGAAAAAAGGAAAACAGATTTTGGTATTAGAGAAGGCGAATTCGAAGGATAAGCATTATTTCAAGGTTTTCCTGGATAAAGCCGCAAAAAAGATTCTTAAGATACAGAATTTAAGTACCGGACGCTTTTACCTGCCTGTACCCTTCGAAGGCCCGTCAATTTCACTTTAGGCATTTTTCTTCTGTTTTTCTTCATTTCCTGAGCCTCAGCCGGAACTGCAAATCAGACATCAAAACCTAATTGTACTGGATTTATTATTCATAGGGTAGGCCTTCAGCGTTGTCCTGATTTTTTTATGGCAAAATAGTTTAGCTTTTAATACGTCATATTGACTTAGTATTAATCGGAACCTGTGATGGATTTGATTATGGCGCTTTTATTACCGGAAGGCCATCAATAAATTTAACCAATGTGGGGATCAATTCTGGATGAAGCGGCAAATCACTCCTGGTATAAGTAGCTGCATTTTGTACGGGGTCAGCAGGACCGGCCTTCAAAATGTGACTCATTCCCGGAATCAATTTCAACACCGCATGAGGTTCGGCCTTTTTCAGTAACTGTGCGTCGTTTACGCTGACCTGAATGTCGTGTGTACCCTGTACAATTAACACCGGTATGGCTAACTTTTTGATGGACTGTTTGGGGTCGTATTTCATCCATGAATACAGGTAAGGCTGCAAAGCCGTATTGAATAGCATATTGAAACCGGCATCCATTTTCTGTTTGGTGAAATGGCCAACCTTTATACTATCAATAATTAAAGCCGCCTTTGCGTAATCAATAGTGGAGACCTTGCTTTTAAGTTGCGTTTTTAAAATTACATCAGCAGGTACGCCGGGAGCTGATAAACTGATAAATGCATTTGGTTTTTCACGTTCGGAAGCCAACATTCCTATTAAGGAGCCTTCACTATGTCCTGCCACAATAACCTTTGAAAAGCGTTTATCCGCTTTCAACATTTTAATCACGGCCAGGGCATCCTCAGCCATATCCTCGAAAGTAACCTCAGAGAGGGCCTTAGTCGATGTACTTTGACCAATCCCGCGCTTATCGTACCTAAATACTGCAATGTTCTTTGACTTCAGCGCATCGCTGACCTGTAAAAAATAGTTTGGTTTACCGTTTATTAATAGAGAATTTCCATCCCTGTCTGTCGGGCCTGATCCTGCAATTAACAGTACTACAGGGACGGGGGCCGTTACTTGCGGGAGAGAAAGCGTTCCTTTTAATACCGCAGTTCCTGCATTGATGGTAACCGAGCCGGGTAATTCTCGTTTATCTTCCGTTAATTTTCGTTTATCCTCCATTAAGAAAAAACCAATAACCTGGTTAGCCTTATCCATATTAATATGCAAAACCATCCCGGGTTTTTCGAACGTTGCCATATATACATCGGTTCCTTGCTGAATACCCACATAGTCACTCCGCGTTAAATTGCCCAGTGACCCCTTTATCTGTGCTATTGCTGAGCCCAGTGTGGTTAAAGGAAGTTTTGATCGAACTTCCTCAGCCATAAGCGTATACAGACTATCTGCTTTTCCCGCATTAAAATACTTTATGAATGCTGCGGTATGTAATTCAGCAATCGCATTTTTTTGAGCATAAGCAGGGCTAAAGAGCATTAGCGCAATAAAAGCTATGAGGGACGACTTTAGGTATATTTTCATTTATTGATCTTTATTCATTTGACTACTTATTGATTAAATCTACGCCCGTTAAAGGCCTACCTGCCGAAAACACGGGGAAAGCGGCGACGGTTCTCGTCGACAAGAACGGCGAGCTGGTAGTTCTCCTCCGAATCGATGGCCAGATTCTCGATATCATCTATGCCATAGGAAAAAGGATTTTTACCTACTTTACGGTTGCCCCCGGCAAGGAATGTTTTGCGGTTAAATACATGCAATATGCCGTCTTCTACAAAGGTGTTCGGTCTGTCTTCGCGTATGAAATCCTTGTCGCTATCGTAATATCTGCGGTTCAGTGTCTTGATCGTAAATACTGAATCGTTGGCGCGGTCTTCCGGATTAACCACATACTTGTCGTAGGTTTCGATCACGTTCCCGATGGTCTCTTGTTTCAGGAAAGGGAAAATCGGGCCGAGTTGCAGGAAATGTTCTCCCTCCACATGTTCCAGGATTGCTGCGGTCGCGCGGTCGGAGGTAAGTTCCAGCTCGATCTCCTGAGGTTCTGCCTTATAGACGTTGATCACCTTTACTTTGTCGGAGCGTGAGTAACTGCTTCTGATTCTGTCTGAATCGGTGTTGATCACGATCTTCCCGATCCTGGAGATTCCTTCCAGTTTATCAATCATTACGCTGTAGAGGAAGCCCCTGGAAATGCGTTGGAAATGTCTGTCAGGGAAAAAATAGCCGGCCTCCTCAGGGATTGAAATAAGTGCCGTTAATGAAAAGTTATCCATTGTTTGAGAGTTGGTTTATAAGGCTAATGTACGAATCGCCATGCGCTGTTGGTCACACTATCGAAAAAAATACAGCTGTTACACCTTCAATAGCTCCTTTAATGCTTCATCTTTATCGTTTAACATGTCGTACACTGTGTCTCCATCCACATTGGGCGTATTTTTATCTGCACCAGCTTGAATTAAGATTTTGACGCATTCCAAAGTCCCGCTCAAACCATTTGAGCCTCCATGTTTTAAACCATGAATTGCCCAGAAGAGCGGCGTGGCTTTAAAATCTATACAGCGCTTATTAATTTCTGCTCCTCTTTTTATGAGTTCTTCAACGACTTTACCTCTTCCACACCAGGAGGCCCAATGCAATGCGGTTCCTCCATGACAACCCACATGATGGATGTCGGCGCCTTCTTCCATATAAAAGATAGCGACCTGATCTGCATTTAAGCTCGATGCCGCTGTGAGCGGGGAGTCATTTTTTTCTTTTAATTCGCCACCATTGATATCGGCCCCGTATTTAAGAAAGATCTTTGCCATCTGAATGGCATCTTCCTCGGTATACGTTCCCGAAAAGACGCCGTCACAGATGCGATGCAATGGATGCGCTTTAGTGGTGTTTTGGTCGTCATATGGAATTCCTTCGTTAGCGAGGTTTGGGTTGTTGGAAAGCGCGACTTCAATATCGTTGAAGGCCTTCGTGTCGATCAGTTTTTTCATTGGAATATATTTTCCTTTAATGGTGATGAAGCGATCATTTTATCAGAATGGTGTCTTCAATTGAGCTTTCGTTGATCACGAGCAAATTACGTACGGAACAAAAGAACAGATTTATTTAATTGATTCAAATAATTTGACGTAACAAATCTTCCATCTGAGATTCTAAATCAGGCTATGGAAAAATTGAGTTCAGGTGAGTTCTTCGGCGTAACGAGTCAGAAACTGGAAACAGGCGGACTAATTCTGACCAACACGGCCTATACCCACGATTATGTGGACTGGCACCACCATGAGAATGTCTATTTTACCTTTCTTCTGACAGGAAAGGTAATCGAGGGCAATAAAAAAGGCAAAGTGAACCTCTCGGCAGGAAGCCTGTTGTTCCATCATGTCCAGGAATCGCATTACAATATCAAGCCTCCGGGAGAAACCCGTGGCATGCACCTGGAACTTGAGAGCCGCTGGATCAGGGAAATGTATCCCAATGAGGAGGTAAGAGAGGGAAGCTTTGAAATATCTTGTCCCAAAACAAAAATCTTATTTTACAAATTGCTAAGGGAAAGTCAGATTGCGGATGACATGACCACACTTGGCATTCAAAACCTGGTAATGGAAGCCGTCAGTCCGCTTTTTTCCGGTACAAAGGAATCCCGGTTTAGACCCTCATGGGTCGATAAAGTAGGGGAGCTGCTTCAGGATAATTATCTTTGTCCGCCGGACCTTAAGGCGATCGCTGCCGTAGCAGGAGTCCATCCGGTCCATTTATCAAGGTCGTTCACAAAATACTTTGGTTGTACCATCGCCGAATATATCCGTCTGTTAAAAGTAGAAAGGGCATTTTCCCAGCTTTCTCTTAAGGGAAGTTCACTGAGTACGATTGCCCATAGCTGCGGGTTTGCCGATCATAGTCATATGATCCGCTGTTTCAAAGCTTTTAGCGGGAATACGCCATTGTTTTTCAGGCAGCTCCTAAAATTTTAGCCGGATGTTAATCTCGTTCTATATTGGGCCGTCGCCCTGCCTTATTTTTACAAAAAAAAAATTATGATCCGGAAATTTCACACCATAGTCCTTCTTTTTACACTCCCGCTTTTTGCCTTGCAATCCTATGCACAGAAACTGGCTTTTTTTGATGTCAGGCCTGTAAGAGAGGGAATCCAGACTAGTCCTGCGATTTCTTCTTATAATGTCGGTTCAGACAAGGATTTGTATCTGTTACTGTCGCCGGATGCTTCCCTTCAGACTGAACTCGCCAAACTCTCCCCTTCAGTAAAAACGGAGGATCTATTGGCTATCGGCAACTACAGCTTCGATTTTTATCTGGATGGTAAAAAGGTTTATTCAGAAAACCTTGGGCCGGGAGCGATCCTGCCACAAGATAAAACCACTAAGCGCCCGCTGGATATCGTGCTGATCAGCTCAAACAGGTCGGGTTTATGGAGCATTAACCTTTGGGACCGCTTCATGGCAAAAGCCGGGATGTCGCTTTTAAGTAGGCAGCCAAAGCAGCTGGAAATACGGGTGAGCGTTTATGTGGAACAAAACGGAATAAAATATAGTGAAGTGCAGGCACAGGCACAAATCAATATAACAAGAATTCCAAAGAAAATCGATCCCTTGACAATGGGGCCACAACACATAGCCGCAGAAAGTGGCTTTAAGCTTTCCAAAGCGAAGCTGAATAAGGAACTGATTGTTGCGCTCAATACAAAGGTTGCTGATCAGACTTATCGCATGATCAATGGAATCGTGGTCCTGAAGAAAGGGGAATTGCTGCTGGAACAGTATTATAACGGGGAAAAAAGAGAAACGCTCCACGATCCGAGGTCAGTGAGTAAATCCATGACGGGAACACTTACGGGAATGGCCATCAGAGCCGGTTTTATCCGTTCTGAAAACCAGGTACTAAAGGATTTCTATAAGCTTCAGGATTATGCCAACCATAGTGGTAAAAAGGATAGTGTAAGAATTATAGACCTGCTGAGCATGAGTGCTGCATTTGAGGGCAATGATGAGCTGGAAAGCTCTGCCGGCAATGAAGAGAATATGTATCCAACAGCCGATTATACAAAGTTTACACTTGACCTTTCGATGGTTGCTGATCGTGAAAACGGTAAAAGCTGGTCGTATTTTACCGCAGGCACTAATTTGGTGATGGACATACTCGATAAAAATATACCGGGTGGTGTAGAGGCTTTTGCTAATAACAAGCTATTTGCCCCATTGGGCATTGCTAAATTTGAATGGGCACGAACACCTCAGGGGAAACCTTTTGGTGGTGGCGGGCTCCGGTTATGTGCACTCGATTTTGCGAAGTATGGTCAGTTGTATTCAAATGGGGGCGTATATAATGGCAAACGGCTGCTGGAAAAATCCTGGGTAGAGAAAAGTCTTTCGCCGTTGCAGGTCCTTCCAGCCGATAGAACCGGTTTTTATGGACTTCTTTTCTGGAACAAAGCTTTTGTTGTCGCTGGTAAATCTTATCAGGCATACTATAGTAGTGGAAATGGCGGGAACAAGATCTACCTATTCAAAGAGCTGCCTATTGTAATCGTGATCACCGCTTCCGCTTATGGTAAAGCGTTTGCACATGCTCAGGCTGACGAAATTGTAGAAAAATACTTGTTGCCAGCGATTTTAGATTAAAAATATTGTCTTAGATGTTCTCTTCTAAAATTAACAATATTTAAACTTGCTAAAATAAGTACGATGAACTCCCGGATATTTGAAACGCACAAGGATTTAGCAGCATTTGTCAAATGTTATTGGACATTGGAAAGCCCTAAAGAAAAAACGCCCAAAAAAAATACCATCGTTCCTGATGGCTGCATGAAAATGATTTTTCACTACGGCGACTTGTATAAACATTACAGGGAAAACGGAAATTGTGTTGAGCTTCCGAGATGCTTTGTCATCGGACAGCTGACGGGGCCGTTTGAAGTAGAGCCAGCCGGAGAAACCGGGACTTTTTTTGTTTGCTTTCATCCGAATGGATTTTTACCTTTTGCCACCTTTCCCATCCGGGAAATGGAGAATACAGCCGTTCCATTGGATAAATTGTTTGGAAAAGACGGACAGGAAATCGAACAAAGTATTTTAAAAGCCAGCTCAACTTTGGAAAGAATAAATCTTGTCGAAGCATTTTTATTCAACCGGTTAAGGGATGTGGCAGCCGTTGATCAAATTGTAAAATCAACCGTCGAAACTATTTTGACGGCTAACGGACAACTTTCTGTGGATGAACTTTCCGGGCAAAGCAAGATCAGGCGCAGACAGTTGGAACGCAAATTTTCCTCAGCTATCGGGTTAAGCCCGAAGCAGCTTTCAAAAACAATAAGACTGCAGGCTACACTCAAAGTCTTGCTGAGTAAAAAAATCACGAACCTAACCGCTTTGGCTTACGAAAACGAATATTACGATCAGGCACATTTTATTAAAGATTTCAAAGAGTTTACCGGAATTACACCCAAAGAGTTTTATGGAGACCTTTTAAAGATGTCATTGATTTTTGATCGTAAAGAGGAGTCCTGACGCATTTTTACAATTTTAGGTGATCAGGGCAGGCTAGCTTTGCTGTCTAACTTAAAATAATTCATCATGACAAATGTAAATCCTGTTGGCTGGTTTGATATTAATGTGTCAAACTTAGAACGTGCAAAAAAATTCTATGAAACGGTATTCAACATACAGCTGGTTGACTTTCCAATAGAGTGGGGGAAACAATCCGCCTTTCCTTCAGACGATGAAGGCCTGAATATTTCCGGTGCATTAGTTGAAAAAGAAGAGAGGCTTGCTAATGGAAGTAATACCA
Organism: Pedobacter steynii; assembly: GCF_900103665.1. Classification (GTDB taxonomy): domain Bacteria; phylum Bacteroidota; class Bacteroidia; order Sphingobacteriales; family Sphingobacteriaceae; genus Pedobacter; species Pedobacter steynii. Next base: position 97,823 of record NZ_FNGY01000016.1, on the reverse strand, counting down.
TCGTTTATTTTGTTTCCGAAGATTGTGTTACTGAAGAGGCCCGCGTTGAAAAAGCCGGTGGAAAAATCAGTACACCAAAAATGTCCATAGGACAGTTTGGATTTGTATCCATGATCATCGATACGGAGGGCAATACTATCGGACTTCATTCCAGAAAATAAGTGGACGATATAACCTCAAATTATGGATTACGACATCAGGCTTGCAGATAGGTTAAGAGCTTACCTTGCTGAAATACCAGAACTGGAAATTGAAGAAAAGAAAATGTTTAACGTTTTAAATTTTATGGTCAATGGGAAGACCTGCGTTTGTGTAAGCGGCGAAAATCTAATGTGTCGTTTCGACCCAAAATTGCAGGAAGAAATTGCAGAAAGACATGGTTATCAAACGATGTTAATGAAAGGAAAAGAATATAAAGGTTATTGCTACATCAATCCGGAAGGGATTAAAGCAAAAAATGACTTTGAATACTTTGTAAACCTATGCCTTGAATTCAATAAAACAGCAAAATCTTCAAAGAAATAAAAGACTAAACAAAACGCAATGATCAGTCCTAAGCTTTTACTTCATTAACAAGAACTCGTCCGGATTCAAAAGCATCTGCGTTTGCAAATGTAATTTCTGCGATTTGCTGCATCGCTTCCCTGGTGAAAAATCCCTGGTGGGAGGTGATCAGCACATTCGGGAAAGAAATCAGTCTTGATATCAAATCGTCCTGTATAATGTCTCCTGAAAGATCCTGGAAGAAAAGCTTCGATTCCTGTTCATAGACATCGAGTCCAAGATAACCAAGCTGAGCTGATTTTAAGGCTTCGATTACGTCTTGTGTATGAATGAGTCCTCCGCGACTGGTGTTGATCAGCATTGCGCCCTTTTTAAAAAGCTTAAGCGTATCGGCGTTGATCATGTGGTGCGTCTCTTCAGTCAGCGGGCAATGCAAGGAGACTACTTCTGCATCTTTAAGCGCCTCTTCCATAGTGCCATAAGCTAAGCCTTCCTCAATAAGCGCTGCATCTGGATATGGGTCATAGGCAACCACCATACACCCGAATCCTTTTAATATTCGGTAAAAAGCCTTTCCTATATTACCGGTTCCGATTAGCGCCACTTTACATTTGTGCAGGTTAAACCCGATCAAGCCTTCAAGAGAGAAATTGCCTTCCCTGATTCGGTTGTAAGCCTTATGTGTTTTACGGTTAAGCGTGAGGATCATTGCCATGGCATGCTCAGCCACCGCTTCCGGAGAATACGCAGGGACCCTGAGGACCTTAATTCCCAGCTCAGCAGCAGTTGCTATATCTACATTGTTAAATCCCGCACATCTTAACAGAATAAGTCTTATCCCATTCGCTTTCAATGCCTGCAGGACTTCCCGGTCTGCGCTGTCATTTACAAACAGGCATAAGGCCTGGAAGCCTTTAGTAAGAGCTACATTCTGTAGATTGAGTGCAGATTCAAAAAAAGTTAACTCATGATCAGTATTGTATTCCTGGAGGAAATCACGATCATATTTACAGGTACTGAAGACAGCAATTTTCATAGGTGAAGGTTTTGTGTAAGGTAGGCTATTTTATAAAATAAGACAACCATTTTACGAAGCTGCCGGAACGTTTACCGGTTTTTCTAATGGGTTTATTCGTTTCAAGATCATGGACAATATCGTTGCATAGACCACATAGGCTACAAAAATATAATAGCCTGGTTGCAATGAGGTATTATTTTGTGTGACCGTAGAAAGCAATTCTTCCTGTATATTTAACCCCGAGAGCTGACTTTGGAGGATCCCGTTTAAGCCGATATAAGTCATCGCAATGCCGACAACCATTACATCAGCCATATCCCATTTCCCTAAATCCAACGCTAAAAACCGGATCAGTTTATTTTCTGCGTATTTATCCCGGCCCCAGATCAGAATGCCCTTGCCGATCATCCGGAGTACAGGCAGAACGATAACAAAGAGCAGGATGAGGATGCCCACCAGTACTGCATCGGGTTTAGGCTGTTCTACCAGTGATTTCACCACCCCGCTTATACTTTTGCTTTGAAAAAATAACACCTGATTGGTAAACGCTAATTTTTCGCTGAGCAACGTAAAGTTTAAGGACTGAATGCGCGCATCAACTTCTATGATCGTAGCGGTGACTCCTACAAATAAGAGGACGAAGGCAAACAGAAGAGAAAGGATGTATAGCGTGGTGTGAAGGCGCACATGTTTTCTAAGGAAGAACCAGAGGCAGAGGGCCAGCAGCACACAGCCAATCATCGCATAGGTGTAATTCCGCGTAAGTTTCTGTATGATGGCTAGCTGAGTATTGACGGTTTTGTCAAAAGCATGACTGGTTGATACCCCGTATTTTTTATAAATGTGCCTGTTTACGGTGACGCTGGCCGGCTCGGTGTTGTCGAAGGTTTCCTTCTCCAGCTGGTCAACTTTGCTGCTGATGATGTTTTTGAGCCTTTTCTTGCTTGCAGGCTTATTGATTCTGGCAACGATGGTCGCGGCGAAAGCGGGTACCTCGGCCTGGATTTCTTCCTGGTCAACCATAGCATTGAAGGCGAGTTTTTTGAGCTTGCCGCCGATACTCTTCTGCGGTTTATTGAACTCATTTACAGCTTTGCCAAGCAGACTGTTTAATTGTTGCTCCACCTTTTTCTGGAGTTCTTTTTTCTGCAGGGTGGTCATGTTAAACTCATTGACTTTTCCCTCCACCACAGCGGCCATTTTCTCCCGCCACTGGTCTACAGATAAGATGCCGAAGGTGATGTTATTGGCCACACTGTAATCTGACTTGATTTCTTCCTGCCGACTGGAAAGCGTAGATACCCGGTATCCAAACCAGGCCTCTCCGCAAAGCAGCAGACTCAGGCCAACCAGGAGCAGAATGTTGGGAAGGACTGTTTTTTTAGTGGCTTTCATGGGGAGAAATGAATTTTAGGATGGTAGATAAAATAAGGCCGTATAATACAAAGCTGATGAAGATGATGAATCCTGGCTGGAGCGCAGTATTGTTGGTGGTCATGACATTCAGATCATCACTTTTTATGTTCAGGCTCTTCAGCTGACTGTCTAACAGGCCATTTAAACCGATATATACCATTAATATTGCGATAACGATGACATCAGCCATGCTCCATTTACCCGATTGAAAGGCAAAATACCTGATGATCCTGTTCCTGGCAATGTTCTTTTTACTCCGGAGGTGGATGCCGGTAGCGCTGAGCTTCATAATAGGGAAGAGGATACTGAAGATCAATATCAGAACTCCCACCAGGACCGCGTCTATAGCGGGCTGGCCAATCAATACGCTGACCACGTCCAGAATGCTCTTGCTCTGAAAGAACAATACCTGGTTCTCAAAGACGACATGTTCGCCCAGCAGCACAAAATCGAGGGCTTTGATGCGTGCGTCGACTTCTATCATGGAGGCCGTTAAGCCTATAAAAAGCAAAATGAAGGCGAACATCAATGACATGATGAAAAGAGGGGCATGTAAGTCAACCCGTTTTCTTAATATCCACCATAACGACAACACGATCGCAATACAAGCCAGCATCGCGAAGGAGTAATTGTAAGTCGAAGTCCTGATCTGCGACAAAGAGGAATTGAGTTTATTGTTTAATTCTTCATTAGAGGATGCGCCATGTTTTTTATAGATTTTCTCTGTTGCCGCCTTTGTTGCAGCCACTGCACTGTCCAGGTATTCGGCACGTTCCAGTGCATCAAACTTGGACATTACCATTTTGCTGAGCTGCCTTTTATTAGTGGGATTATAAACCTTGGCGATGATTTTTTTTGCGAAGGAGGGCGCCTGTTTCCGGAAGTCATCGGTATTTACGAAAGTTTTAACCAGGAATTTCCTTATTTTTCCGTCGATGGTCTTTTTAGGCTTGTTGATCTTCGCTTCCGCCTTATCAATCAGGGCGATGATGACTTGCTCGACTTCCTTCTGAAGGTCTTTCTTTTGTTTTGGGCTAAGTGTGAAATCACGGATCTGCCGGGCTGCAATCGCCGAGACTTTGTCGCGCCATTGCTCCACAGAGAACAGTCCTGAGCTAATGTTGTTGATATTGGCGTAATCTTCCTTGATCTCTTCCTGCTGTTCTGAAAGCTGGTGTAACTGGTAACCAAAATACCCTTCAGCAGCCAATAAAATTGCAAGACCGAAAATCAGCAGGAGTTTTGAAAGGCGCATTTTTTTGCTGGAAGTCGTCGTTTTATGCATCGGCAGTCTAAATGAGCTATGGAATAGCTAATGGTTAATTCAGTTTGTTCAACAACAACGAAATGATAATTGTTTTAAATGCATATTAAAGAAATTAACAAAATTAAAGATGCTTTGGTTAATCGCATGGCTGATAGAGCGCCTATCGTATTTACCTGGCTGGTTTAAAAGGAATGTGTCTGATGGTTTTATTTTTGGTAAATTAATGTGTGTTTATTGGTATTTATTTCTTGTAGAAAATATTTTTTTAGTTTAATGATGATTGATGTGTGTGTAGTTTACCTTGTTCATGATTGTATCTGATTGGTAATTAGTGTGATGTGTCATTTTATGATATAGGATTTCTTATAATAAGATGCTATATTGTAAATAAATTATACATTATATGAAAACATAGCCCATTAAAACACAAAATCATGAGCAATGAAAATTTTAACACTCTCGAACTGCTTCGCGATAAGTTCAGATATCCATTCCCGACATTAAAGAACCCTCATGCTGATCAGTTACAGGAGGTCACTGAAAATCAATGGATCGATGGGGAATATCTCTGGCTTTATGAGCAGAATCCCGATCTCCGCGAAAAGTACAAAAAAACCAAGACGGCACATATCGCGGCCCAATGGTTCCCAACTGCCTCACCTGAACGGTTCAAGCCCATTTGCAGACTGATGCTATGGACCCTCTACAACGATGATCTTTATGAAGAAAGTGAACCTGAAGATATCGGATATGTACATGCCCAATCAATTGCCATACTCAGTGGCGAGATCAGTGCTGCAGATTCAGGAATACCCTTAGGTGCTATGCTGGCCACATTGAGACAGGAGCTGTTGCAGTTTATTCCCCAGGAGTCAGTTTCCCGGTTTACACAAATGATCAGCAAATATTTTATAGGGTTAGAAACTGAATTAAAATACAAGAAAAACAAAGCCTATCCCAGTGTAAGTGAATGTATTGCCTTACGTGAAAATTCAATTTGCCTTTATCCTTTCCTGCAGCTTACAGAATTGGAGACAGGAATCGTTCTTCCGAAGGAGATCCATGAGCATCCGGTGATCATCCGTTTACAAGCGCTGGCCTGTCACCTGGTTACTTTTTTCAATGAAGTACAATCTGTACTGAAAGATGAGGCTACCGACAGTGTTTATTACAATATTGTAAAAGTGATTCAACATGAGCATCAGATGTCCCTGAAAGAGGCCTGTCTTGAAGATTTACGTCTTCATAATGAAGACCTGAAAGAATTTACAACCTTACAGGCTTCTTTGCCTGACTTCGGTATATGGCAGGATGCTGTTGTGAACTGGGTGCATTATATGAGTATGGTACTTAGCGGCTGGAAAAATATTTCAACCAAGCTTGATCGCTATAATAAAACAGAATTTCCAAGTGCCCTGGAATTAAAAGAAAGGTTGAGCCAAAGCCAGCCTCAATAAAAAGAGTAGCTAACTTAAAATCTTAATCAACAATATTAATATCAAAAAAAATTATGCAACGGAAATTAAATATGTCGCGTCTTAAGTATCCCTGGCCTCATGTCGCTCCGGCTCATCCCTACTATTTTACCGAAGAAGAAAAGCAGTGGCTGGTTGAAGATTATAAACCTTTTATGAGCGAAGCATCAGAAAAAATCAAAGGACACAATTTGGCTAATGGTGCATCCTGGATGTCTCCTACAACTACTAATGTTGACCATCTTCGGCCAATTGCCCGTTTCTTTATATGGCTTACTTTGTATGATGATTATTATGAGCGTTGGCCGGTAGATAAAGTAGCGATAGAAAGAGATCGTATCATTGGAGTGATGTTGGGAGATGCGCCTAAGCCAACCGATATTGGTCTGTACTGGCAGATTGCAAAATGTAGAGACGAATTCCTGACTTATATGCCTTCTGAATGGATGGGGCGACTTGCCCAGAATTTATACCGCTACACAACTTATGGTATAATGGAAGAAGCTCCTTATCGTCTCGAGGGCCGCTATCCGAGTTTGTTACGATTGCAGTTTCTGAGAGAATATACTATTGCGATGTATGTTTATGGAGATATGATTGAGGCCGGTACCAACTTTATGCTGCCAAAGATTATTATAGAGCATCCTGTCATCATGCGACTGAGAACCTTATTGTGTAGGATTATGTCTATCCAGAATGATTGGTACACATTGGAAAAAGAGATGGCTGACGACCAGTTTGAAGTGTGTAACCATATCATGGTATTGATGCATCAGGATAAAATATCCCTGGAGGAAGCTATGCAGGAAACTGAGCGTATTCATGACTCGTATGTAGAAGAAATGGATGCTATACAAAAGGATTTACCTGATTTTGGTATTTATCAAAAGGAAACAGAAAACTATGTATACCACATATTACTAAACATAACCGGATTGGATGACTGGTATAATGGGGATACTGTTCGGTATATCCCTTCTGAATTCCCGATACATATTTATCCGGGTGCAGGGGCATGATATTGCGGAATGTGTTTGAAAAAGAATCAGATGGAAGGTAGGTTTCATTAATTTAAGACATCTTTTAAATAACTAGTGATCGATTCTAAAACATATAATGAAAAGAGTTGCTGCAAAGGTTAGTATTCCTTGCTGCTTTTTGTATTAATTGAAGAGTGCGCTCAAAAGAGTAGGTGACTATATTTTGTAGGCAAAGTATTGTATATATCCCGTAAAAGCAAAAAGCCTGCAATCAATTGATTTGCAGGCTTTCTAAACGCTCTGTTGCTATTTCTGGTGATCCCGCTGGGATTCGAACCCAGGACCACTACATTAAAAGTGTAATGCTCTACCAGCTGAGCTACGGAATCATTTATGTTCCCTTGTTTCGGGAGTGCAAAGGTAGAAAATTTATATTAAGTTGCTAATAAATTATAAAAAAAAATAGATTAAATTTCTTTGATTTCCCGCATCCTCAAAATTTATCACTGAATTGCCTTAATAATCAGTCTTTTCCAGAAAACTTAATCAGGCGGAAATATTCTTCCAAAAAAGAACAAATTGCCTTTTTGGAAGAATAAATGTTTGATCAGGGCTGGAGGAGATGTCAGGCTTTTACTCGATTGCCGGGAAAGCCAATTAAAAGATGACTGTTGAAATAATTTAGTTCAGATAATGTCATTAGTCTGAAAAACACAAAGAGGGCTCTATGTTTCTTTAAATGAGTTTCGAATACGCCTAAAAGAATTTTTATGAGATATACGCTGATATTGATCCTGCTTTTTGTCCTTCAGAAAGGTGATGCATAACAAGGACAGTAGAAAATAACGGTTCCGAAGTACGGATAGATTTAAAATCTTCTTGCCATGATGAAAATTACTGATGGAAAATGCAATACAATTTTGGCTCGAATTCTCGGGGAAGACTATGGCTTTTTAATGAATTTTAAGCCACCTTTATCGACAAATAAGTTTGATTGAGCCAAATTTAAGCCGCATAGCAAAACTGAAATTAGTATTAAACTTATACATTATATTTTTGTACTTAACTATTTGTATATTAATTGATTTAAATTGCAGTATTGGTGAATTGGAATGTTTATTCCATGGGTTTGCAGGCTAAATGTCTGCAAATTCCCAGGCACTTTGGTAGGCGTTATGCGTTTCTGCATAGCTAATGAAATCACTGTAAAAAGGCAGTCTGGAAAGTGTGGCGCTATCACCGATTACAACCAGTTTCTTTCTTGCTCTGGTCATGGCTACATTCATCCTGCGGGTGTCAGACAGAAAGCCAATCGTCCCTTCATTATTACTCCGGGTCATGCTGATATAAACCAGGTCCCGTTCCTGTCCCTGGAAACTGTCAATGGTATTTACCGAAATTTTGTCTCCATAAGACTGAAGCAAAGGCGAATGCTGCAGGAGTTCTTTCATCAGGAAGATCTGCTGTTTATAAGGCGAGATCACCGCAATGCTGGGGAATTCATCAGCCGTATAATGCGCGCTCAGTTGCTCCACCATTTGTGTCAGGTGCTTGAACAGGAACACCGCTTCTTCCGGATTGGTGGTACTTGTTCCTTCTGATTTTTCCTCAAATCCACAGCCTGCGGTATCCACAAAAGCGAGGGGTGTATCATCTGCAAATAGGCGGTGATTGGCTACGGACTGATGTGCTTTCAGTTTGTTCTCATAAAAGACCTTTGAAGAGTAACCCATAATGGTTTCGTGCATCCTATATTGCTCTTCAAGTAATATAACTGATTCAGGGTGAGCTGTTGTTGATTTTTCAAGTAATGTAGTGCTTAAGCCGTTTTTTGCCGCCTCATTGGATTTGATGGTTGGGGAAAGCTGACAATGATCACCGGCAAATATTACTTTTTTAGCTTTCAGGATCGGGATCCAGCAAGCGGGTTCAAGGGCTTGTCCGGCTTCATCAATCACCACAGTATGAAATTTAAGGCCTCTGATGGTATAATGGTTTGCGCCAACCAGGGTTGCGGTAACTACCTGAGCTTTTCTCAACAGATCATCAATGATGTATTGTTCTGTGTTGCCTACTTCCTTCATGATCTTATGGGCTTCATCAAAAAGGGCTTTGCGTTGTTCTTTTTCTGCCCTTCCAAAGTTCCGCTTATACTTATGGGCCATGTTTTTGAATTCATTGGCCTGCTTCTTAAATGCACGTGCCTGCTTCATACTCGGATGTTCAGACATTTTTCCATCAAGGGTGAGGGAGAGCAATTTCTCCGATACTCTGGCAGGATTTCCTACCCGAAGTACATTTAAGCCCTGTTCATCGAGTTTTTCAGTTAAGAGGTCGACAGCCGTATTACTTGGCGCAACCACCAGGATTTGATGGTGATCCTGCTTGATCAATGCTTTGATGGCCTGCACCAGGGTGGTCGTTTTTCCGGTTCCCGGAGGGCCGTGAACGATGGCCAGTTCCTGTGCAGAAAGGATTTTATCTACCGCCTGCTGTTGTACTTCGTTTAACGAGGGGATGGCATAATGAGGGGGCTGATTAGAAAAGGTCGGGCTGCTGATGCCGGTCAGGATTTTGACCAGGCGCTGATCCTCAGTGTTTTCTGCCGAAATGGCTGCCTGTTTCAAGGCTGTCTGCATCTCATCGTAACTGTTGTTGTCAAACAATACATCGATTCCCAGCTTACCATCACGTGTCCAGTCTGGCAGCTCATCTGTTTTTAAAGTGATTTTAAGCTTGTTGCCGCTTTGGTGGGTGATGGTTCCTTCTACACGGTCTTTGGCATCGTGGTTAGAGAACAACACCGCTGAAGCGCCAAAACGAAGCTGATGGGAGAGTTCCTGGTGGGTAGTACGCTCTATTTCTACAGTTAAATAGTCGCCACGGCTCATCTCGGAACCCCTGATGGCGATTGGATACCAGGACAGTCCATTGGCCCGTCGCTCTGCGACAGAAGACGATTCAGTTAATTTTAGGTAAGACCTCAAGTCTTCTTCGCGCTCTATTTTTAGTAAGTCAAGGAGCTTTTTGAAATATTCCAACAGGTATCTGGGTTAAACTAGTTTTTTGTCCATTATAAAATCCTCCATCAGGAAGCCATCTCCGATATCGATGTTTTCTTCTCCAACTTTTTCAAAGCCTATGTTTTTATAGAAATCAAAAGCAGCATTGTCCCGGTTCACATTTAAGGATAAAATGGTATCCTGATTTTTCCTGGCAATGTCTGTAATGGTGTTCATCAATAATTTACCTACACCTTTACCCTGGGCTTCAGGAAGGATGTAGATTTTATGGATTTTTGTTTTCGATAAGCCTTTGTAATTTAGTTCATAAGAGGCGTAACCTAAATGTTTTGTTTCGTCTTTAACAAGGAGATACTGATGTTTTTTTTGCGTGGTCTGCTCCGTTAAAGCGGCAGTGCTATACATCATTTCGACCATGTAACTGATCTGTTCTTTTGATAAAATGGCACCGAAAGTATCCGGCCATGTGATGTATGCGATCTCTTGAATGATAGGGAAATCGCTGGAAGTTGCATTGTAAATATGAAGCATTGGTGATTGTTAGGGTGTTAAATGTATTTAGAAAGAATTATTTTTTCAACTATTCCGCTAAAAATGATAGAAGAATAGCATTAAATTTTCTGATCAGGGAGATCAGAGAACAGGGATTCCAGCGTTTTACTGACTGCAGGTTTGCTGATGTCGTCCAGGGTATACCTGTCCAGATAAAGGTATAGCGCTTCCAGTCCGCCATCAAGGATGTTTTTCAGACCACAGTCGCCGGCAAGAATACAAAGCGGGTTCTGGCAATCGATCAGGTCTTCATCCTGTTCCAGCAGGCGGACCAGTTTTCCGATCTTGTAAGTTTCAGGAGCAGCGAAGAGCCGTAAGCCACCGCCTCTGCCTCTTTGTGCGTCTATAATCTGTTGATTAGAAAGAAACTGAACCACCTTAACGAGATGGTTTCTTGATATCCCAAACCGGTCGGCCAGCTCTGTAATGGTCGTAGCGGGAAGGTGTTCCGGCTTGCGGCTCATATACATCAGGATCCTCAATCCGTAATCTGTAAATTGGTTCAGTTTCATTGATATGATGTTAATTCATTTGAATCGTTTGCGGACCAAACTCTTCAAAAAACAATTTTTTGCGATCTACTCCTAAAGCAGAAAGGTCAGCAATCGTTTTTTCTATAAAGGGTTTAGGACCGCAAAGATAATAATCTGCTTCCGGTATCAGGAGCATTTCGCTGATTTCCGCAACATCCATTCTTCCGGAACGGGTGTGCTGATCTTCGTTTTGAACATTTTCATAGAATACGATATGTTCAAACCAATCGTGTGCTGCCTCCCAGTTTTTGACCTGGTCGCGAAAAGCATGTACACTTTCAGACCTGCAGGCATGTGCCCATCTCACCTGACGTTGCTGATCTGCGCTGCTCAGGAAGTCCATAATGGATACAAATGGAGTCTGGCCTACACCGCCACTCAAAAGCACGAGAGGCGAGCTTATATTGGTGTTCAGAACGAAATCACCGGCAGGAGTACTGGCTTCCAGTACATCGCCTTCCTGCAGTACATCGTGCAGGTAATTGGATACCGTGCCATCTTCTTTGTCGGCAGTCCCGGCTTCTTTCTTCACAGAAATGCGGTAATAGTGCCCGTCAGGGGCGGAGGAGATGCTGTACTGTCTTGGCTGATAAATGTCTAATGCGGGAATGAAGACCTTAACGCTCAGATACTGACCGGGTTGATGCATCGCAACCTCCAGTCCATCTTCCGGGCGCAGGTAAAAGGAAGTAATCTCGTCCGATTCGGGTATTTTTTGATCAATGATGAACTTTCTCCAGCCGTTCCAGGCACCCTTAACTGCCGCTTTTTGCAGGTATATCGATTTTTCGAGATTGATCATGAGGTCTGCCAGTTGTCCGTAGGCTTTCGCCCAGGCGCCGATCAGCTCGTCTGTTGCCGCTGCTCCGAGTACTTCTGCTATGGAGGCGAGAAGGTGTTTGCCGACAATATCGTATTGATCTGCGCTGATTTGCAGACTGGTATGTTTATCGCCTATTCTTTGAAGAACGGGGAGGAGTACAGATGGGTTTTCAATGTGTTCGGCATAAGCGAGAACCGCAAGGGCCAACGCGGTTTGCTGACTGCCATTTTTTTGGTTTCCCATGTTAAAAACATGTTTAAGCTCGGGGTTATGACTGAACATTCTTTTGTAGAAATGTTGGGTTAACAACACTCCGTGTTCTCTTAAAATGGGTACTGTGGCTTTAATTAAGCCAATTTCTGATGTGCTAAGCATAGTGTGTTTTTAAAGTTGCATCAAAAATACAACTTTAAAAATGAAGCCCTAATTATAACCCGGTTTTCTCCCAAAATTACATTTCTCAGATAATTAGGATGGGAGGGGATAGCTTGTCGCGATTACCCCCTGTTATTGTCTTGTACTGCCTCTTTTGCTGAATATATATGGAATAAATTTGACTCGCAGAATTAACTGGATATCTTTAGTTAGTACTTGAAACCTTTTAACACGTAACCACTAAAAAAAACAAAACATGGCAGCAATTAATCCTTATTTAAATTTTGAAGGAAAGACGGAAGAAGCATTTAATTTTTACAAATCTGTTTTCGGGGGAGAATTTCAGGTGATTCAACGGTTTAAAGATATGCCCGACGGAGACAAGATGTCTGCCGAAGATGGAAATAAAATCATGCACGTTTCTTTGCCGATTGGAGATGGAAATGTATTGATGGGAACTGATACATTAGAGTCAATGGGGCAAAAACTAAACATGGGCAATAATTTCTCCATCTCCGTGGATACGGATAGCGAAGCGGAGTCTGATCAGATTTTCAATGCACTTGTTGCAGGTGGTGAAGTGGTGATGCCGCTTGAAAAAACTTTTTGGGGCGCCTATTTTGGAATGCTGACCGACAGATTTGGCATCCAGTGGTTGGTAAACTTTGACTATGGTAAAGAGAAATAGCTATAGAATGCAGTAGTCAGTAATGACAATTGTTACGAAAAAATGGGGAGTTGACAGCGGTCGGCTCCCCATTTTTTTTATCGTCCTGCAGCACCTTTTTCCCTTACAAATCTATGCGCCATAACAGGTAGGGGGCAGTCTAGGGAAATACCTGGAAATGACTCGATTTATCGTCGATGCTTACCCGCCTTTAACAGGCTTTCAAGCGGGTCTGCACCGAGTATAGAGCGTGTATAAAGCGTGGTCAGAACCTGTATAGCTGCAAGCAGGTATTTCGATGTTCCGAAGCTGTGTCCTATTCGTCCTGCTCTGGCCATACCTACACTGAAATAAGTTTACAAGTAGAATTTTTTGCTTTTTTTTGGTAAATCACAGGGCCGTGATTACGCGTCAATTTTGGGCTGTGATTTTTAGCCGGTCTGGTCTGGGCCAGAAATATTTTGTCCGTATAAATGTCTCTTGATAAAGACATTTATACGGAATTTAATAAGATGTTAGAATTCTTTAAAAAGCACGTTGAAGGTTAATCGTCGTAATAGTCCTCATTATCCTCATCATCGTCCATTTCTCTCCAGGGTTCTTCAATGTCCTGGTCAAATTCATCGTCATCATACTTCCTTTGTTTTTCATCCCCTTCCTCCCTTGGATCAGGATAATTTAAGTGGCTTGTTTTCATATCGTTTTGCAAATGAGTTACTTAAAGGTAAGCAGTTTCTTGCAATTGTATTTGTCAAATTTTATTTTTTTTCTGTCGGACGATTCGTTTTTACAAGGAAATGGCATTGAGGGGCTTCTGTGGGAGCCTGGCAGATGGCGAAAGGGGGTTAAACCCAGATCAGGAAAGGGATCATGCCCCAGCAGATCAGTACGACAAAGAATTGCAAAGCAAGGATCAATGCCAGGAGTTCTATTCCCGAAGTTCTGGAAGGTTTTTTATTGCGGAGATTCGCCCAGGTGCCTGCAAGGATGGCGATGGGAAGTATTGAAGTCAGGATGCCCAGGCTGATGCCCGCCGGAGTTACATCTCCGAGCGCCGTAAAATCCTGATTCATAAATAAGGCTACAGGAACCGATAGGAGCAAGATGGAAAAGAAAGGAATTGCATTGATTTGTTTCAAAAAGGCCATTCTTTGCGTCATCAGTTTTAGCAATCCGCTGAAGAACAGATAGAGCAGCGCAAGGATACCCAGTATGAAACTCAGCCACATTGCCCATAAATAAAGAGAGTTGATCTTTTTAAACGTTTTGAAGCCTGTGCTGATCAATTGATTTCCTGCAGCATCGGAATAAAAGGCATGAGAGGAAATCATTTTATCGGCCGATTTGAAGAGGTGATGGCCGGTAGGACTCAATACTTTATCGTCTTTTTGAAACTGGCGAAAAATAACTTGCTCCTTTTGAGGAAGGATGGTTACAAATCCGGTCAGAAAGTCCAGGTAAGCGAAAGATTTGATCTTATCCCTTACGGCGATATAATTGCCTTTCCATTTGCTGATATCTGCCGGCATTTCCGCCAGTGGCTGTTCTTTAGCTTTTCTGAGGTTCAGCGACTGGAGCAGTATTTTATTGAAGACCTCATAATCTGCGGTTTCGCTATCCATGTTATGGGAAATAAAGAAACCTTTCTTTTCTGCCGGAAAGAGGTATAACATCGCATGGTAGCCGATGGTATTGCCTGCATGTGCATATCCGATAACTTTATTAAAATCCCGCTTCATTAGTCCGCCGCTATAGCCAATCTCAAGGCCTTGTTCAATGGCTTCAGTTGCAGCCGGGCTCCCCATAGCGCGGAGCAGGTCTTCCCGGATAAAAGGAGCATGTTGCAGGCTGCCATCACTCAACAGGAAACGTATGAAAATCCCCATATCAAAAGCTGTAGTCGTAAATTGTCCGGCTGGCCTGAGGTACATTGGGACCGTTGGCTGTGGCCTCATTTCTTCCAGATGTCCCATCGCAAGGTCTTTGTCTGCATTTTTACCTTGTTGCGTCACAAAGTGGAATGTGCTTTGGGTCATGCCCAGAGGGCTCAAAAGAAACCTGTCAAGGTAATCTTCATAGCGTTGTTTTGTTACCGCTTCAATGACCATCCCGAGGAGGGTGTACCCCATGTTGGAATAGGCAAACTGAGTACCAGGTTTGGTGTAAATATGCAGAACAGAAGGGTCTCTGCTAAAATTGTCCATCAGAGGAGTGCTGGGATTCACTTTTTTGCTGAAAAATTGCCAAAACCTTAAATCCTCCATGCCGGAAGTATGGTTTAATAAGTGGCGCACGGTGACCGGATTGCCCGGGGCCCATTGGTTTTCAAACCTGATTCCGGGTAGTATTTCCTCTACCGGGGTATCCAGGTTTAATTTATGGAGGGTAACCAGTCTGAAAATACCGGTTGCTAAGAGTGTTTTTGTAACTGAGCCTACCTGCACGCGGTCTGTGGCAGATAACGGACGTTTTGATCCTGAAGATTTAGTGCCATAAGCATCCGCTAAAACCACTCCATTGCTATCTACAGTAGACCATACTGCACCCGCCAGTTTTTCCTCAGCCAGGGCAGTCATGATTTTACCACGCAATACGAGTTGATGATCCTGGCCGGTAACGGAAAGACAGAGGAGGCAAAAAAGAAGGCCGAGCGTAAAAATCCTGGTCATGTTTTACAAATCTATTGTTTTTGTACCAGTTTTCTTACCATTTCTATTTGCCCTGTGGTAGCCCTGTTTTTATCATAGCAAAGGTAAATGGTGTTTGTAGCAGGCTTATGGCTTTTCCAGACTTCTTTGAGTTCCTTTTTTTCGAGTAATTCCCTCACGAGGTAGTCAGAAGCGATGGTCAATCCGTTTCCTTTGCTGATGCCTTTGAGAATGGAATTGAAATCAGGGATGATAAAACGTGGTTTTATGGACGGTCTTTTTTTGAAGTTCTCCAGCCAGAACCGCCGGATGATGGCGAGGTCACTGCTATAGGCATACCAATCTTGCTCACACAGCCATTTTTCTGCTTTATCTGTTTCGCCATTGGCGATATAGGCATCAAATTCCTGCGTGTCCAGTTCAGCATTGGCGACGAGTACAAAGTTCTCTTCTCTGATCGGCTCGTAAACAATGTCTTTTTCATCGCTGCAATGCGTGGCAATTACAAAATAGAGTTTGCCTTTGCCCAGTTTCTCCATCAGGTTTTTAGTCAGCCCGAATTCAAAAACGAAATTTGCAGGCGCTTTGCTGATCTCCGGACTCAGGAGGGTATAGAAAAACTCTTTAGGAGCACCAATACAGGTAAGGGGAATATTGGAGGAACGGATATACCGGAACTCTGCTTCCACATTTTCCAGTTTCTCCATCGCTTCAATAATTTGCGTGTAAAATAACTTCCCATAGTCTGTAGGAACCATTCTTCTTGGCTTTCGCTCAAAAAGCTGCTTTCCGATATGGGCTTCCAATGCCGACAAATGCTGACTCACATTGGGTTGTGAAATCAGGAGCTCCTGCGCTGCCCCGGTTAAAGTGCCGGTGTGATAGATCGCCTTAAATGTCCGGTACCATTCTAAATTTACCATGCTCAAAATTACGGATATTCAGGGGTATTATCTATAATTATATTTATAGTAAACTATAAATCATGTTATTTCATTTATAGTTGTAGAGCGCTGACCTTTGTGTTGACAATGTCTAATATGAAAATCATGAACAACAAAACAATAAACGCCGGAACCGGAATGCCGCTTGCCCTCTGGGCATTAACCATCAGCGCATTTGGTATTGGTACCACAGAGTTTGTCATCGTGGGCTTATTGCCTACAGTGGCTAAAGATTTATCTATTTCTATTCCCTCAGCAGGATTGCTGGTGAGTTTCTACGCAATAGGGGTCGCGATTGGTGCCCCGGTTTTGACGGCCCTGACCAATAAATTTCCCCGTAAACCTTTGCTGATTTACCTGATGCTGCTTTTTGTTGCAGGTAATTTGCTGGCAGGAATATCACCGGGCTTTATTCCATTGGTATTGGCAAGGATCGTTACCGGATTTGCCCATGGGGTCTTTTTTGCTGTGGGCGCCACCATTGCTGCCGCATTGGTTCCGGCTGATAAGCGTGCCAGTGCAATTGCCATTATGTTTGCTGGTTTAACTGTAGCAATGGCCGTTGGCGTTCCGCTGGGAACAATGATCGGTCAGCATTTCGGCTGGCGTGCTACTTTTCTTGGGGTAGCAGGGCTGGGGCTGATTGGATTGCTGGCAAACCTCATTTTGCTACCCGGAAACATCAAAAATGAAGCTGCTGCGCCTATAAAAGAGCAATTCGGAATTCTGGGCAATAAGAAATTATTACTCGCCTTTCTGACCACCATATTTAATTACGGAGGGGTATTTCTGGTGTTCACCTACCTCTCTCCATTGCTGACGGAGCTAACAGGGATGTCTAAGAACATGGTCAACCTGATGTTGCTCGTCTACGGTGTGGCGATTGCGGTCGGGAATATCATTGGTGGGAAAGTAGCCAATAAAATGCCACTTAAAGCATTGTTATGGATGTTGGTCTTACAGGCGGTGGTGCTGCTGATTTTCAGTTTTACCGTACACTATACGGTTCCGGCAGTGCTCACGTTGTTTGTCGTAGGTGCCTTATCTTTTGGTACAGTTCCGGCATCTCAACTCTTTGTTGTTCAGACTGCAGAGCGAATTAATCCGGCGATGGCAAATGTGGCATCCGCGTTTAATATCGCCTCATTTAATGCAGGTGCCGCTTTAGGTGCGTATGCAGGTGGCTGGGTAGTTTCTTCTGTCTTGGGTTTAGCTGCTGCACCTTGGATAGGCGCGATCTTCGTTCTGTTTTCTATTGTACTCGTGTTGCTCAGCGCGAGAGAAGAAAAGCTGACTGAGCAAAATTTCACCACAGTTGAAACAGTGGTTTCAGCGGCAAACTAACCTTTTATTAAAATCAATTAACGAAAATTAGTGATGAACTTAACAACGATAAACAGGGCTGTCATCGGCAGCACTTTATTTTCTATTCTTTTTCTTACCGGGGTACAAGCACAGGAAAGGCAGTTTGACCAGGATCGGCTGCTGAAAATTGATGCCCTGATTCAGCGTCAGATCAATGCAAAACACATTCCGGGCGCCACGGCATTGGTGCTAAAGAACGGAAAGGTGGTTTATGAGAAAGTATTTGGCTATGCTGATCTGGAAAGCAAGAGAAAGATGCAGACCGGCGACATCTTCAGGATTGCCTCCCAGTCAAAAGCCATCACCAGTCTGGGGGTAATGATGCTTTGGGAAGAAGGGAAATTCCTGCTTGATGACCCCATCTCCAAATATATTCCGGCATTTAAAGCACCTTCCGTCTTGAAAGCTTATGATGCGCAGTCAAAAACCTATACCACTATACCCGCAAAGCGGGAGATTACGGTGCGTGACCTGCTGCGACACACTTCCGGAATTGCTTATCCCGCAGTTTTCAGCGATCCAACAATGTGGAAGATCTATGAACAGGCAGGAATTCCTTCCGGCATTGGAACTACTGCCGGTACATTGAAAGAGAAAATGGAATTGCTGGGCAGCATGCCTTTGCAACACCAACCTGGAGCAGCTTTTACCTATGGGCTCAATATTGATTTGCTGGGCTACCTCATCGAAGTATGGTCTGGACAAGCCCTGGACATCTTTATGGAAAACAGGATCTTCCGGCCACTGGAGATGAAAGATACCTATTTTCATCTCCCACTGGAAAAACAAAGCCGATTGGTTGGCCTGTACGAAAGTACTGCGGGGGATCAGCTGGTTAAAGTAAATCATCCATTGTATGAAGGCGTTGATCCGAATTTTCCGAACCTTAAGGGCAGCTATCTGTCGGGGGGAGCAGGGTTAAGCGCTACGGCAAGGGATATGGCTAATTTTTACAGCCTCTACCTGAACAAAGGTTTATTTAATGGCAAACGGGTGATTGGTGTGAAGACCATTGAGCTGATGTTGCAAAACCAGCTGGGAAATGAGGTCAGGATTTCGGCCATGCCTCCGCAACCGGAAAACTTTCAGTTTAGCTTAGCTGGTTTCGCATTGGAAACGGCGAAGAACGATTATTTGTCGCCCTTAAGTCTGGGTTCCTTCGGTTGGGGAGGTGCGTTTAATACACATGGATGGGCAGATCCAAAGGAAGGCCTGATTGCAATCCTGTTCACACAGGAATATCTTTCTCCCTATTTTAGTATAGGGGAAGAATTCCAGATTGCCCTTTATCAGGCCTTAAACTAAGGGATTATTCAGCCCTCAGCAACTTCCAGGTGATCAGGTCTTTTTTAATCTTCCTGATGACGGCATTGGAGAGCACCCTGTTGAGTACAATCTTTGCACCCGCCCAGATCAGAAATTTACTGGTGCCACTAAGCTCCGCAACGTTTAACAGAATGGCCTGAATGCGTTCCTTAAGCTTCGATTTGTACCGGTCAATGTCCTGATCTTCGAGAACCGGCCAGCTTTCCCCCGACTTAAACTTAAGCTGGGGGAAGGTATAGTCGGTCTTTTCAGCGAAGATGGGGATAATCTGATATCCTCCATCTTTGGTTGATTTAAACCGGTCGCGGTTGGCATTGGCATAGCCTTCTTTGAATATGACATGTTCTTCCAACGCACTTTCAGGGATGGTAAAGTAATCCCTGAGGAAGATTTTGCAGTTGTGCCTGCCCAGAAAATAATCATGAACACGGAACTCTTTGCTGAGGAATCCTCCGAAACCGTTTAAGGTGCCACAGGCGATGGCCATTTCGCCGGTAACATGTTGTTCTCCTTCAGGGCCGTTCACGATCCTGGAAGGGGCCACCAAAAACTGACCAGCACAGCTTGTACTTAAAGCATCTGAGATTTCCAATGGTTTTGACCGCATCTGGTTGATCATTGAACTGAGTGTGAGGCCAAGGATATTCATCAGGTCCTGTAATTTGGAGATTGGTTTCGGCTTTTCGCTTGGGAATGGATCAATCATCAATACGGTCGAGGTAAACCGATGGAAATCGCGGTAATCTTTGGCTTCCTGTCCGGTAACTTCATAAAGCACATCCCGCACTTTTTCAAAAGGCTCGTTATTGATCAGTCCGCCATCCACATTGAGTGTTTGGTAATTGCCAGGGGCCAGGGGGTTATTGGTTAGGTATTTTTTTAACCAGAGGTTGGCGTTGACATAGGAAGCATCCCGGTTCAAGATCCTGGATTTTAATCCGATAGGGAAGGCTCCGGTAGCAATCGCTGCATCTCTGGCCAGGTCAATATTGAGGTCGTTTTTGAGGTTCAGGGGGACCCATCCGCCATTTGGACCAATGATATTTTCTTCGGTGAGTTCAAAGCAGGCATAGTCATTATGAATGGACATATGGTACTTTCTGGTTTGTGGTTTATCGGGACCAAAATCTGCGGTATAGCTGAATCCTTCCAGATTGGTCAGGGTACTGAAAATCTTTAAGCCCGGTTTAATGAAAGCCGGTAAAGGACGCCATTTGCTCCGGTCGGCTTCAGTGGCCACCACACGCTGCGCGATTTCATCAATAAATGCAGAATTTAACCCGGAAACCAGGCCTCGTTCTTTGATGTCGGCGGTGTCGAGCATTTTCTCTAAAATATCCCCCTGACTGAGGTCTACCCAGGTATGGTAAAACTTGTTTTCCGGGTGTTCCGTGAGGATGTTCTCCCCCGGTTTATCGATAGGGATATGCAGGCTGTTCAGGACGGTTGAGGTCAGAATGCTCGTCATCCCTCCGGCAGAAGCACCACCGATTACCGGGATTTGTACCTTGTGTTTGGGAACGCCGGGTTCAGCTTTTCTCTTTTCCCATTCGGCAAGGGCTTCTAACAGGTAGTCCATTACTCCGGCAGTATAAGCGCCTGCAGATACAGCGCCGGCCATACAAAGGCCAATGTAAAAGGTGTTTTCTTTCTCGTTTTCAGATGACATAGCTAATAAATAGGGGAATGATTATAGGGTTAAATTAAAACAATTTTCCGATGTATTTGTTCGCAGAACTGTTGTTAATTTCCATTTTATCCTACCTTAGGAACATGTTTGAGCTACTCCGTAAAAATATTGAAAAACATCTTTCGATTTCCGATGCGGATTTTGAACAGTTTACCAAGCCTTTTTATCATCGGAAAATAGCAAAAAAACAGTTTCTCCTGCGGGCAGGGCAGATTTGCAAATTTGAAGGCTTCGTGATTAAAGGTTGTTTAAGGGTGTATTACCTCGACGAACAAGGGCAGGAACGGATTTTATATTTTGCCATCGAGGACTGGTGGATCACCGATATTGACAGTTTTACGAATAATACGCCCTCAATTTTAAATATTGAAGCGCTGGAAGACAGTGAAGTGCTCCTGATTACCCAGCCTTATAAAGAAGCACTCTATGAACAAATCCCTATGGTAGAAAAGCTTTTCCGCATCATGACACAGAAAACGCATGTCGCCTTGCAAAGAAGAATGATTTCTGCACTGGGAAAGACTGCCGATGAGCGCTATATCGAGTTCATAGAGAAATATCCGCAACTGGAACAGCGCCTCACGCAACTCCAGGTTGCCTCTTATCTTGGCATCTCCCACGAATTCCTCAGTAAGATCAGAAAAAAGCTATCTAAGCTGAGGTAAATTTCTTTTTTGAACTAGTTCAACTTTTCCCGGCTTCAGGTGTTCTAATTTTGCTGTCCTAATGATCAGCGCATAGGAAACCCCACATCAGGGGGCCCATTTGACCGCTGGAAAGCAAAACCAAAAAATAATGAAACTCATATATGTGATGGATCCGCTTTGCGGATGGTGCTACGGAAATTACGGGAATACTTTGCAGACCGCCGAAAGGTATAAAGACAGCATTCCATTTGAAATCATTCCCGCAGGAATGTGGGCAGGGCAGAATGTCCGTAAACAAAGCAAACAAATGGCCGCCTATTTTATGAAACACGACCAGCAAATTGCAAACCTTACCGGGACCGCATTTGGAGACGCTTATTTTAAGTTTATCAGTCAGGATGAAGTGGTATTGGATAGTGAGGTTCCATCCAGGGCCATCGTGACCGTACAGCAGTTCTGGCCGGAAAAGAACGTTGCTTTTGCTGCTGCGGTACAAAAAGAACGGTATTTCTATGGCAAAGACCTGAATCTGGACCTGACTTATCAGGAGATCCTGGATGCATTGGGAATTGAAAAGGACCTGTTTTTCAAACACTTTCATAGTCCGGAAATGAAAACAGCCACTCAGGAAGCTTTTGCGAAAGCAGCAGATTATGCCATGTCCTATCCGACTTTATTGTTGGATACCGGATCAGAAATCTTGCTTATAGAACAAGGCTATTCTTCCCTGGAGGAGATTTTCAGCCGCATTGAAACCAGTTTAGTATAATTATTTATTAGAAATCATGAAAAGACAACCATACACTATACTTTCAACAACCATTTTATTCCTTTTAATCCTGTTAAACATGAATGCAACAGCACAAACATTTAAAGCGATTGATGCTGGTCCGTTAAAACTTAACGTGTACCATGCTGCTGAGACCAGTTTCGGTGTCGCCTCAGTGATCATTAGTGGTGAAACCGATGTGATATTGGTAGATGCCCAGTTTACATTGCCTGATGCCAAAAAGGTAGCGGAAGAAATCAAAGCAAGCGGCAAAACGTTAAAAGCCATCTTCGTGAGCTATGGCGATCCTGATTTTTACTTCGGACTGGAAGTTTTCAAAAGTTATTTCCCGGGAGTAACGGTTTATGCGACCGAAACAACGGTAGCACACATTAAAGAAACTGCTCAGAAGAAACTGGATATATGGGGACCACAATTAGGAGACAATGGGACAAAGAATGTGGTATTGCCACAGGTATTGAAAGGAAACAGCCTGGATCTGGAAGGCAATAAGCTGGAGATCGTCAGTGTGGAAGGTGCTGCCCAACGGAGCTTTGTTTGGATTCCCTCGATCAAAGCAGTGGTTGGCGGAATTAATATTTTCGGTACCGGTTTTCATTTATGGCTTGCCGACGATGCTTCGGCTGAAAAGCGCCAGGAATGGTTAACTGCACTGGATAAAATTGAATCCCTGAAACCGGCAATCATTATTCCTGCACACCATAGAGATGGCGCCGCATTAAACATCGAATCGTTGAAGTACGACAAGGCTTACCTCAAAGCTTATGCAGAAGAGTTGGGGAAAGTAAAAACTTCCGCAGAGCTGATTGACGCCATGAAAAAACGTTATCCGGATGCCACATTTGAAATTGCATTGCAGCTCGGTGCAAAAGTGAATACCGGCGAGATGAAATGGTAAAGTATTTTTCCTAGATTCACCTCAAAATATCTGCGACATTTCAAAGCACCTGGCTCCGGAGCAATGAAATGTCGTACGAAAATAGAAGAATCCGGATATGAAAAAATATATTGCCTTATCTCTTATTGTTTTAGCACTTGGATGTTCAAGCGAACAGACAGATCAAGTATTGCTCGAAAAAGACCGTTTATCATTAGTTAAAAGTCTTACTTCTGATAAAATAATTGTTTGGAAGTTCGGGAAAATCGGACTGCGTTCGGCAGGAGTGCAGGATACGACAATGCCGCAATATCAGCAGCACTCCAAGGAATTACAATCAGTAACCGGCAATCTTTCCAAAATGTCGGCGGGACAAAAGGACATTCCGGTTACGGACATGATCCTCATGTACCGGGATTACCGCAGGATTAAAAACTTTATCATAGAAACAGATGAGGACATCTTTCCTCCTGTGCTCGATGGTGTAGCCACGGTTTATGGTTCGCCTGAGGAGAAACAAAACTTTGTGAAAGCCGTTGCGAAACGCTCTGAAGCAGATAAAGTTTACCTGCAAAATATAGAACATGCAGTTTTAAGCGTGCTTGTGCTGGCCACCCGGGATTTAGGGGCCGAAGTTTCTTTGTATGAATGCAGTAAAACACAGCCGGATAAATTACCGGATAGTGAAATGAAAACTTTGCTTCAGTACGTACGTGGCTTTTTGTTCTTCTCCAATAGGTTCTATTATTTGTCGGAGGATGAGATCAGTAACAACATCAAATGGCTGGAGAAAAATAAAGAAGTAGACCTTCCGTATACCAGGGCCTTTTTTAATTGGGGTAAACTCAATAACGAACAGACACATACTGCCTTTCATGGGCTGAATCATCTTTTCAGAGGGTTTGACCGTTTGATGATGGAAAGAGCGGTGGATGAGGAAAGGGCACTGGATGATTTTGAATCCTTTCTGGAGGATGCCCATAAATTGGGTATCCAGAATGAAACAGTATGGAGCATAGAGAGCTTTGTATATCTAAAAAGAGGGAAAAAGAAGGAGGCCATTGCATCGCTTACCAAGCTTAAAACCAGTGCTTTGCTGACGGATAGTGAGAAGGCTTCTGTTCAGGAATCGATTGATTACCTGAAAACGCGTGAACCTGATGCTAAACTTAATGGGATCTACGATAAGTTTTTCATCAGTAAGATCGCCACCAGGTACGTCATGGCTGTTTTAGCAAAGGTGGATTGGGAGAAGCTGTTAAAAGAGAATAAGGTAAGTCATGCGGAAGAGATTCTTGCAACCATTGCTCAATTTAAGGCCATCAGTGCCGGGATGCAAAATATGACGAGCACGCAGACGATTACCGATCAGGGGAAGTCATTAAAAGATAAAGGAGGAAAGCTTTTGGATAAAGTAACAGACTTTATTAAATAGCCATATTTTTTTTATTCACAATTACAATTTCAATCATTTTGTTCATTTTTTGAATAAAAAGGCGCTTGTATAAGAAAAACAAAAAGGAATGGTTAATTTGAAGTTGATCTGTTGGTTGTGATAGCGTATACTGAAATATAAAGTATTTTCGTGATAAGGGATTAAATGCCGATAGATTTATTATTAGTGATTTTTTACCATTAAAGATAGATCAGTATGTCTAGTCAACAATCACCTCAAAGAAAAGCGGCTACTGAATCTTCCAATTTGCAACTGAGTATGGAAGAAACACGTGAAATCCTGAATTTATTTAATGATACAGGCTATCCAATGGAAGAGGGCCTGGTCTCCTTATTTGAAAAACAGGTCTATCGTTATCCGGAAAATCCGGCGGTATTTTTTGGAGCAGACTGGCTGAGTTATAAAGAACTGGATCATAGCAGTAATCAGGTGGCAAATTGCCTTCTGGGCCGAGGAATAGGTACAGGGCAGTTGGTGCCGGTATGCATGGACCGGTCTATTGAATGGTTGGTTGCTGTTCTTGGCATTTTAAAAGCGGGGGCGGCTTATGTTCCCATTGATCCGGTTTATCCGCCGAAACGCATCTCCTTTATCATAGCCCATACGGAGGCGAAGCTGGTTATTGCCAACCGGAATCTCGGTTCAGATCTGGATCAGGAAACGAAGTTACTTTTCCTGGACCAGCTTTCCGATCTAAACGAATATCCTGCAGATCCGATAGCCGTTTATCCGGACGAAAACTCATTGGCTTATGTGATGTATACTTCCGGAGTTACCGGGAAGCCTGGGAGGGAAATGGTAGAGCATGAATCTATTCAGCACCTGGTGAGCTGGCATAACCATAAATTTGGACTGGACGAAAATTGCCGGCTCAGTTTAGTTGCAGGTCTGTCCTCTGACATTTCAGCCTGGGAAATCTGGTCAGCGCTGACTTGTGGTTGCTCCTTACACATCGCGGGTGAGGAAGAAAGAATGGATGCCCGGGCTTTGCTGAATTTTTTTAGCCTCCATCAGATCACGCATGGTTATGTCCCTTCTGTATTGGTTCCTTCCATAATTACCCATCATAAGTTTCAGACAGGTTTAAGTTTAAAATATTTGTTTACAAGCGGGACGCAGTCAGAACCCGGACTAACAGCGGAACTTCCTTATCAGCTGCTGGATACTTGTTTTAGATATCTTGATATATCTATATCATAATATGAAGATTCAGCACTCGCTGTTCCGGGGCTTTTTCCAGGAACAGTGAGGTTGTTGGCTGAGGTGCTTTAATGTTTGTAAAAACGTGCTTCTTCCAGATCCAGGTTATTTTCCATATCTCTGAGCACCTCATCATCGTATTTTTTAGTCGCCCTGAGTTTATTCAGTTCTTTCCTTCTGAAGGTAGTGAGGTCCAGCATGATTTTTTTATACAGCTTTCGTACGGAAGCGACCTGTTGTTTTTGCTCGGCAACAGTTTGTTCTGTGGCCCTGATGCTGCGTTCCATTTGCTCTTTGATCCTCCGGATCGTTTCAAAATCAGCCATTTCTTTACTGTATTTGTTGTCCAGGTATAGAACAGCTTCCTTAGCCAACAACAGGTGAATGGCTTCTTTTTGCTGATCAAAAGGAACATGGTCGTCTATTTCTTCCACTTTTAACAGTTTAAGGAAAATAGGTAAGGTGAGTCCCTGAAAGACCAGGGTAATCAGGATGACAATGAAGGTGATGAACAAAATCAGGTTCCGGTGTGGAAATGCTGCTCCGTTGCTTAAAGTAAGTGGAATGGCCAAAGCTGAAGCCAGGGAAACTACACCGCGCATGCCTGCCCAGCCAATAATGAATGGCAGTTTCAGGCCGGGACTCTTTTCACGTTGCCTTATTTTTCGGCTTAACCTTGGAATAAAGGTCACCAGGTATACGAGAATGATCCTGGCGATGATCACGATTGCACTGATGATTAAGGCATAGTTAATTGCCTCATCTATGGAATAACCCTCCAGACCCTCCACAATAACTGGTAATTCCAGGCCAATGAGGATAAAAACAAATCCGTTGAGTAAAAAGCCAACCGTAGCCCATACTTCTTTAGTCTGCAGACGGGTATGGTAATTTAAGAAATCATTGGAACGGAAAGAAAGGAACAGACCACCACTCACGACCGCCAGCACGCCCGACCAGTGGAATTGTTCTGCCACAATATACATCAGGTATGGTGCAATCAGCGTAATTGGTGTGGTGATGCTGGATGATTTTGCCCAATACCGAAGTACGAGGTAAAGAATATGTGCAATTGCCAGTCCGACAACGACGCCCATTACGGCGAGAATGATAAAATCTGTTGCCGCTTTTTGAAATACAAACTGCCCGGTAAGGATACAAGCCAAAGCAAAGCGGAATACCGTTAATGAAGCAGCATCGTTGACCAGACTTTCGCCTTCCAGCATGGTTAATCCTCGTTTTGGCATGTCTACACCTTTTAGCACGGAAGTTGCGGCTACGGCATCCGGAGGGGAAATGATTCCGCCAAGCAGAAAACCTAAGGCAAGGGTAAACCCGGGAATAATGCTAACGGAGAAATAGGCAATCGCAAGGGAGGTAATCAGGACCAGTCCAAAACCGAGTAAGAGGATCGATCTTTTCCATTTCCAGAATTCATTCCATGAAGTATACCAGGCTGCTTCAAAAAGCAAAGGAGGAAGGAAAATGAGAAATACAATGTCAGGATCTATATTTATTGGAGGGATACCGGGAATAAAACTGATGCCTAGCCCGCCGATAACCAGGAAAATGGGGTAGGAGATTTTCCATCGTTGGCTTAGCAGGTAAAGGAGTGCCATTGCAAAAAATAAAGCAAGGATCAGGAGGAGGTTCGCATGTATCATTTCGCAAAGTTAAAAAATCACTTCCTTTCTCCAACTTGTTGCCGCCACATGGCATAGTACAGGCCTTTTTGTTCCAGCAATTCTTCATGAGAGCCAGCCTCCGGGATCATTTCTTTTTCTGGTACCTGGATCACTAAGGACCACTTCCATATTTCCTCTTGTTGCATTGGAATATGGGCAAATATAGGATAGGTATTTATTTATATACATAAGAATGCTATGTATGTAAATAAATACTATATTTGAACTATGGCAATCAGTAATGAATTATTTAAAGGAACGCTACAGACCATCATTCTCCATCTCTTATCTGAGAATGAACGTATGTACGGTTATGAAATTACCCAGAAGGTGAAGTCTGTTACGCAAGGAGAGTTGTTATTAAAAGAAGGGGCTTTATATCCTGCATTACATAAATTAGAAGCGGCAGGCTTATTGGAAACTTCGACGGAGATCGTAGACAATAGGCTGAGAAAATACTATGCGTTATCAAAGGATGGTAAAGCAGAAGTCCTGAATAAATTGCAGGAAGCCAGGGATTTTATTCAAAATCTCCAATTGCTGTTAAACCTTAAACCGTCATACTAGATGAAACTAAGCAAAGAAGAACTAACAGAAGTAAGCCAATACCTCTTTACCCTGACCAGGTATCAGGAAACTTATGATGAGCTATATGATCATGTGCTGAGTATTCTGGAAGAAAGGGAAGGACCATTCGATTCGCGACTTATTCCTGAGCTTGTAAATGACAATTTCGGGGGGCATGAGCAAATCCTAAAGAATGAAGCCATTAGTCTGGAAGAACTGAACCTTAGCTCTGGCGGATTATTAATGAAAGAAACGTTTAGCAAACTCAGCGCTTTCAAATCGTTCGACAACATTTCATTGCTGTGTTTATGCTTGGTATTTTATTCTCAAATGACATACGGTGTCTTTAATCCTGTTTTTTTGATCTATGCGATGTTTTTTGCTGCGCTTTACCCAATTCTGGTCTATCTATATAGAACCTATTTTGTAAACAGAAGTTTAGTCAAGCCATCTATGAAAAATGTATTTTTACTTAGGATTGGATTATATGGTTGTTTTCTGAGCACGGCGTTTTACTTGTTGCTTTTAAGCCCTCAGCGCCTTTTTGACATTACTAATTATACGAGAACAGTCATTTGCCTGGTTTTATATTATTTTAGCAGTATTTACATCAGGTCTTTCCATGCATTTTATAAGAAAAAAATAAAGGTATTTGCTTAGTCTGGGGTATCAACATGAAGATTTTGAATCAAACTCAGGACTGCTGTTCCCCCCGGATAATGAAATAGAAAAATATGAAACTGAAATTATCGCTCCTCTCTTTTGTACTGATGGCACTGACCTGCCATACATTTGCACAGCAAGCTCATGACCTGATCATTAAAGATGTCAATATTCTCTCTATGAGGGATTCAAACCTGCTCATAAAGCGAAGTGTTTTGATCCAAAAAGGAAAAATCGTCCGGATTGATGATTTCAAAAACCTGCGGCCTGCCAAAGGGGTAAAGGTGATTTCCGCAGAGGGCAAATTTTTAATGCCCGGTCTGGCTGAAATGCACAGTCATTTTCCGGCAGAAGGGCAGGTCGATACCTTACTGCTGGAAAACGTGGCAGCGGGGGTTACCCAC
Organism: Pedobacter steynii; assembly: GCF_900103665.1. Classification (GTDB taxonomy): domain Bacteria; phylum Bacteroidota; class Bacteroidia; order Sphingobacteriales; family Sphingobacteriaceae; genus Pedobacter; species Pedobacter steynii. The sequence goes on along the minus strand of NZ_FNGY01000016.1, from coordinate 68,928 downwards.
ATCCGGATCATGAACTCCGGCACCTCACAGGTTGCCATCCGGGAACGATTAAAAAAATCGCCTGACCTGATCAGTCCAAAGCTTCATTACAGTCAGCTCATCCGAAAAGACATTCGCTATAGCGTAAGTCAATTTGATAGCCTGATGATGGACATGAAAAAGAACGGGATCAGCTTTATCAAGCTTTTGAGCCTGGCTGATGAAGAAACCTTTGACAACCTGATGAAATCTGCAAACAAAAATAAGGTCACCGTTTGCGGGCATTTTCCAAGGGCGGTAAGTTTGGAAAAAGTACTGAACTCCGGTTATAAAAGCATAGAACATCTGGCAGGATATGATGGCATCTCCGATGAAACTCAATTGGAAAAAATGATCAGTCTGACAAAGGATAAGGCGGTTTATAACTGTCCGACATTGGATTGGGACCTTTTCTCCATGAATTTACAGTATCCGGATGATTATAAAAAAAGGCTGACTTATGCCAGTTCGCCAAAGCAATACCGGGACAAATGGGAAAAGGAATATGCTGCAGAAATAGAGAAAAAAGGAAAAGAGAAGGTGCTTGCCGGAAAAGAAGCCGGCCTGGCTATTTTCGCCAGAAAACAGCAATTGTTAAAAAAACTCAGCGATAAGGGGTGTTTGTTGCTGGCAGGCAGTGATGCCGGAAATAGTTTTCAAATGAACGGTTTTAATATGCATGAAGAAATGTGGAACTGGTCTCTTGCCGGAATTGGTAATTTTAAAATTCTGCAATCGGCCACAGTTACTCCTTCCATGTTTTTTAACGAACAGGATAGCTGGGGAACAGTAGAGGTGGGGAAATCGGCCGACCTGATCATTCTGAGCAAAAATCCTATGAAGGATATCCGTCATATCCGGAGCGTTGAAACGACCATCATTGATGGAAAGGTTTATTTTCCTGCAACATTTCATTAGTAGTGTTGTCTTGTAGAAAGACAACAGCTCAAATCAATGATAAAGCAATATCGGTTTCTTCTGATCATACCATTATTAAGTTTTTACCTTTTTGTTAAGGCACAGGAAAGTCAAGGCCTGTCGTATATCCGAGAGGAAGTAATGATCAGTATGCGTGACGGAGCCAGGCTTCGTACCATCATCTATCGCCCTGCGGCAATTCTGGAAAAGCTACCTTTCTTATTAACCCGGACACCTTACGGCGCTCATCAGTTTATAGAACCTGGTAAAAATGATTATGTAATGCCTATGGCTAAGGAGGGGTATATCTTCGTGAATCAGGATATCCGTGGCAGGCATAAGTCGGAGGGGACATATCAAATGATGCGATCAAGTCATCCTAAGGGAAGCAAGGAAATTGATGAATCTACTGATGCCTATGATACGATCGATTGGCTGTTAAAAAATATAAAGAACAACAACGGGAAAGTAGGCATGTATGGCATTTCATATGATGGATGGACAGCAATAATGGGCGCCGTAAAACCTCATCCTGCACTGGTAGCCGTTTCTGAGCAGGCCTCTCCGGCAGATATGTATATGGGGGATGATTTTCATCATAACGGGGCATTTAGGTTGAGCTACGGATTTGAATATGTATTTAGTCAGGAAGCCGCCAAAACCGATACCACGTTTTCATTTCCAATTTATGACACTTACGACTGGTATTTAAAATTAGGCCCTTTGTCCAATATCAATGAAAAGTATGTTCATCATCAGCTCCCAACATGGAATAACTTTATACAACATCCGGATTACGATGCGTTCTGGCAGAAGCAGGCGGTATCGAATCAATTGGACACCTCGCATGTGCAAGTAATGAATGTTGCCGGATGGTGGGACCAGGAGGATTTTTATGGCCCGTTAAAGATCTATGAAACACTGGAGAAAAAGGGAGCAGGTAATAAAAACACCATTGTTATTGGTCCCTGGAATCATGGGCAATGGGCTTATTGGGCAGGTGATCAACTGGGTAATATCAAATTCGGCAGCCCCACAAGTGATAAATTCCGTACAGAAATTCAGGCACCCTGGTTTGCTTATTACCTGAAAGGAAAAGGGGAAGGCCGGTTTCCAAAAGCGATTACTTACCAAACTGGAAGCAATACCTGGAAAACGTATTCAGAATGGCCTGTTGCTGGTGTCATGGCCAAAAATATTTATTTTCATGGCTGTGGAAAGCTCTCATTTGAAACACCTCAGGAACCTGCAAACCAATATGTTGCTTACGTGTCCGATCCGGCACATCCTGTTCCTTATCGTCCCCGACCTATCGAGGCTACCTTTCAACGAGGTTCGCGTTGGAGTTCATGGTTGACTGAAGACCAGCGTTTTGTAAAAGACAGACCTGATGTGGTTAGTTTTGAAACAGATCCGCTTGATCAGGATATTGCTGTTTCGGGAAAGATATTGGCAAATCTATACGCGGCTACTTCCGGAACAGATGCAGACTGGATTGTCAAATTGATTGATGTTTATCCTGAAGATTACAAGTCCGAACCAACAATGGGGGGATATGAGCTGATGATCGCGAGCGAAATTTTAAGAGGCAGGTACCGCAATAGCTTTCAAAAGCCAGAAGCCATTGTACCAAATAAAGTGGCGCAGTATTCGATTGATCTTCACCAAATTAATCATGTTTTTAAAAAGGGGCATAAAATCATGGTGCAGGTTCAAAGTAGCTGGTTTCCGCTGTACGACCGTAATCCCCAACGCTTTGTGCTTAATATTTTTAAAGCCACAGCGAATGATTATCAAAAAGCAACACAAAGGATTTACACTTCAAAACAATACCCTTCCAGCATCACATTGCCCATTGTAAAACAATGATCATCATTAATTAACAGTAATAATTTCATGATCTTTCCTAAACCCGGGATTCTGGCTCAATTTCTGCGACGATTTTTGCTCCGTCATTATCGGAATTCTTTCGGTCCTTCAGGGGCAAATCATTATGGATATAAGTACTTTCAACGCATTTAAGAGTCGCAATTACCGATTATATTTTACCGGACAATCCGTCTCCCTGATTGGGACCTGGATGCAAAAAACGGCAGTCAGCTGGGTGATTTACGAGAAAACGCATTCTAATTTTATGCTTGGACTGACGCTCTTTGCCAGCTTATTTCCATCATTTGTGTTTTCTTTTCTGGGTGGGGTAGCGGCAGACCGTTATAACCGCTATAAGCTCTTGCTGCTTACTCAGGTGGCTTCGATGCTGCAGGCAGTACTCCTGACTTTGCTGATTTTCTTTAAAGACTATTCCGTTTGGGAAATCATTGCTTTAAGTGCCATGCTGGGAATCATTAACGCTTTCGATGTACCGGCAAGACAATCTTTGGTATATGAAATGGTAGAAAATAAAGCCGACCTGCCCAATGCACTGGCTTTGAATTCTTCTATGGTGAACCTTTCCCGGTTGATCGGACCCGGACTGGCCGGACTTGCTCTCGAGAAATTTGGAGAAGACATTTGCTTTGGGCTAAATGCCTTCAGTTTTATTGCGGTAATCGGCTCTTTATTGATGATGAGGCTGCCAAAATTTACAGCGGCAGCTCATCCAAAGAACATTTTTGGAGAACTTAAAGAAGGCTTTCAATACATCAGAAAAACACCTTCTATCTCTTATGTGCTCATGATGCTGGCATTGATCAGCCTGTTTGTTTTGCCATTTAGTACCCTGATTCCGGTGTACGCAAAAGACATCTTTAAAGGCACAGCGTCTACATTTGGCGTGATCGACAGTGTGATTGGACTCGGTGCTTTTTCCGGGGCAATTTTTCTGGCCTCTCTTAAACCCGGCAGGAACCTGAGGAGAATCCTGGCTATCAGTACCCTCATCTTTGGCGCCGGACTGGTTTTATTTTCGCACAGCACTTATTATCCGGTCGCACTGGTCTTTGCCGCAATATCTGGTTTCGGGATGATGTCGCAGATCACGATCAGCAATACGCTCATTCAGACTACCGTAGATCCGGCAATGCGGGGAAGGGTGATTAGCTTTTATGCGATGGCGTTTTTTGGAATGCAACCCCTGGGTGGGCTGTTGATCGGAACATTATCTCAATTGATCGGAACACCGGATACTGTGATGATACAGGGCTTTATTACCTTGTTAATTGGCTTTTTGCTCTTCCGTTTTCTCCGCAAGGCGAAAGAAAAGAGATTACAGGAGGCAGCAGCGCTTCATCAAAACTAATAGCCTTCCTTGTTGAATTACTGATTCTTTCACTGAGCCAAGATTTCTTCACTGAACTGCTAACTCGTTCGTTGAATCATTAATTGTGATTCCTTGTATCGCTTTTAATCGTTTTTAAAGCTGGAGCTTCTCCTGTATTTTTGTCTTAAATAAATAACAAAACATCATGGAAAAGAAATATCCGGTACCGCCATTTACCTTTGAAACAGCGGTTCAAAAGGTTCAACTTGCTGAAGATGCCTGGAATTCACAGGATCCTGAACGAATCTCTCTGGCGTATTCGCTGGATACAGAATGGAGAAACCGTTCTACGTTTGTAAACGGGCGTAAAGCAGCTCAGGAATTCCTGAAAGAGAAATGGGAAAAAGAGCTGAATTATAAGCTGAAAAAGGAATTGTGGGCTTATACCGACAACAGAATCGCCGTGCGGTTTGAATACGAATGGCAGGACAAACAGGGACAGTGGTTCAGGGCTTATGGAAATGAAAATTGGGAGTTCAATGAAGATGGCTTAATGGAAAAACGTTATGCCAGTATTAATGACCTCCCAATTGACGAATCTGAGCGTCGGTTGTAATTTAGTTTTGGTTGCCGGTCTTTGCCTGGCGCACAGACTGGTTTTCCTTCCCGTTAAAACGGTAAACTACTATTCATATTTAAGTGCATCGATGGTGTTGGTTACGGCTGCTTTATAGGACCGGATGCTGACCGTAATCAGGGTCAGCAGCATCGAGGTCAACATCGCCAATACAAAAGGCCAGATGCTGATTTCTGTGCGGTACGCAAAACCGGACAACCATTTGGATACAAATAAATAAGCAAGGGGCCAGGCGAGCAGATTGGCGATAAATACCATGATCAGAAAGGAACTGTTGAGCATTTTAACCACTTCCAGGGTAGAGGCGCCCAATACCTTTCTGATGGCGACTTCTTTTGTTCTTTGCGAGGCGACAAAAGAAATCAGTCCGAACAAGCCGATGAAAGAGATAAAAATGATCACTCCGGCGAAGACGCGAAACAAAATCCCCATCACACGCTCATTCTCATAATAACCATGAATGGCATCGTCTATAAACTGGGCATGATAAACCTGCTCCGGAAAAGTGCTGTTCCATAAGTTTTCCACCTTTTCCATCGTGTTCAATACCTGCTTGCCATCTATCTTGACGGCGATCCTGTAATAGTTGTCTTTTTCGCTATAAATGGCCAGCGGAGAAATGCTTTGCTGCAGGCTCTGGTCGTTGAAGTCCTTTAAAACCCCTACAATCGCTGCTTTTCTACCATTTTGATCAATGATTTTGCCCAAAACATCTTCAGGTTTTAATACATTGATTTTTTTCAGGAAGGTTTGATTGACCACATAGCCGGAAATCGTATCGCTTTTTCGGAAGGCTTTTCCGGCCACAAATTTCAGCTCAAAAAGCTTAAAGTAATCTTCATCGGCTGCATACAGCCGGAGCTCAAAATCCTTATTCTCTTTTCCGTTGTAAGAGAAATTAGTGGTTTGCATATCCATAGACAAAGGGGCTTTCTGTCCAAAACTCAGCATTTTTACCCCCGGGATCCGTAAAGCCCTTTCTTTGAACGTATCGAATTTCCCCATACTCAGACTATCTCCAGGTACATAAATCATCGCAACTGCTTCTTTATTAAAGCCCAGCGGTTTTTCTCTGATATATTTCATCTGCTGTAAGATGATTAAGGTGGAAATCACAAGGATGATGGTAATTGAAAATTGTACTACTACGAGCACCTTGCGCAGGCTCAGGCTTCCGGAATTGACGGTCACTTTATTTTTTATGGCCAGTGCCGGGCTAAAACCAGACATCACCAGTGCGGGGTAGAATCCGGCAAGCAAGCTAACCAAAGCCACCAGCAAAAGAAGGAAGACGAAAATTACAGGATGTTCAAGCAGGCTGAAAGACATCCTGGCTTTAAACAATTGCTCCATCTGAGGTAAGGCAAATTCTGTTAAAACACAGGCAATGAGCAGAGCCAGGAAAGTGATGCAGAAGGTTTCCGTCAGGAACTGAAGGACCAGCTGCTTGCGCTTACTGCCCATCACTTTACGGACACCCACTTCCTTAGACCTGTTGATCGCCTGTGCAGTGGCCAGGTTAATGAAATTGATGCAGGCAGTGAGGATCAGAAACAAACCAATGATGGCCAATCCATAAATTTCCTTTTTGGTGACGGTCCGCTCGGCAAAATTGCCATATCGATCGCTAAAATGAATGTCCTTTAAGGCTTGCAATGCATTCGTTTGATTGCCTGCTATATTTTTACGTTTATAGTATTTATCGTTGAATTGCTGCAGGGGTTGGTCCAGGTCAGAAAGGGAGACTCCGGCTTTCAGCAAAACATAACATTCTATATTTGAACTTACGGAATCCCATGCGGCCCATTTTTTATTTGGATTATTGGCATTACTGACCACTATATTTAAAGTAAAGCTGCTGTTCCCGGGAAGGTCCTTAAATACGCCGGTAACCTTCAGAATGGTTTTTCTGCCCAAAAAGATGCTTTTGCCCATTGCTTTTTCTGCAGTCCCGAAAAAAAGCTTCGCCGTACTTTCAGAAAGTACCACGGTATTGGGTGCCTTGATGGCCTCCTTCGGCTTGCCGGAGATCCAGGCAATGTCGAAAATATCGAAAAAATCAGGTTCTGTATAGTACACTTCTTTCGACATCTTTACGATATCCTTTCCATACTCATCTTTAATGCGGACCACACCGTTACTTTTTGTAATGGGAGCTACCTTTTCGAATGCAGCAAACTCATTCCTTGCAGCATCAGGGAGCGGAACAGGAATGCCCTGGCTATGATCTTCAAAACTGTTGTACTTCCAGTCGGTCACAAAACGATAGATACGGTCTTCGTTTTTATAACCACTATCAAAACTCAACTGATGACGGATAAAAATGAAAATAAGGATACAGCTCATCATGCCAATAGACAATCCAAGGATATTGATAAAGGCGTATCCCTTATTTTTCCATAGATTTCTGAAGGCAATTTTAAAGTTTAATCTAAACATAGCTCTTGATTTGATTTCCTATAAACGAATCGTATGCCATTTTTAAGTGGGTTGCTATAGTGCTTTAAATAAGCGGATTAACAGTATTGGCTGTTTTTACTGTCCATTAGCGGACAGCTTATGGCCGATAACGCACAGCAACCGGTAGCTATATTGTGACAAGCCACTAGTTATTGTTCTTTGGGCTTCTTTCAAAATTAAGTAATTTTAAGTACTTATAGATTTTTATGAAACACTTATTCTCCGCATTGTTCCTTTCGGCAGCGTCTATATTGCCATTGTCTGCACAACAAACGCAAAAGCCAGTATTGCATGGCCGCAACTGGGTGGCCATTACGGGTAAACCTTTAGCGGCCACAGCAGGGGCAATGACCTTTCAAAAAAAGGGAAATGCCGTTGATGCGGCCTGTGCGATGCTCGCTGCAACCTGCACGATGTGGGATACCTTAAGCTGGGGTGGAGAAACCCAGGTATTGATCTATAATCCTAAAACTAAAAAGGTCATTGCCATTAATGCCATGGGCGTGGCACCAACGGGTGCAACGGTAGATTTCTTTAAAAATAAAGGGTATAACTTCCCCCCGGAATATGGTGCCCTGGCCGCGACTACACCGGGTACACCGGGAGGACTCATCTATATGCTGATCAATTATGGAACCCTTAGTCTGGAACAGGTACTTGCCCCGGCAATGGAAATGGCTGCAGGTTATCCGATCGAAGCACAAGCCGCAAACAGCATGGAACGTGGAAAGGATCTGATCAAACAGTGGCCTTATAGTAAAAAGGTATTTCTGACCCATCAGGGAGAAAAAAGAGAAGCTCCGGAAGCAGGGGAGATCTTTGTACAAAAGGATTTACTAGCCACGCTAACTAAAATGGTGGAGGCAGAAAAAACAGCCCTTAAACAAGGAAAGAATAGGAAACAAGCTTTAATGGCTGCTTACGACCGCTTCTATAAAGGTGATATCGCCAAAGAATTTGTACGTGGTTGCCGGGAGCAGGGAGGCTTGATTACCATGGAAGACCTTGCCAGATGGAAGCCCCTGGAAGAAGAAGCCCTGACCGTAAATTATAAAGGTGTGGATGTCTATAAATTACAGCAATGGACACAAGGGCCGGCAATGTTACAGGCTTTAAATATCCTGGAAAATTTTGACCTTAAAGGAATGGGCTACAATAGCCCGAAATATATTCATACCCTATATCAGGCGATGAACCTTTCCTTCGCAGACCGTGATTTTTACTATGGCGACCCTGCAACCAATCCTAAAGGGCCGATTAAAGGCTTGTTGAGTAAGGAATACGCCAAACAAAGGGCTCAATTGATTCAGTTCGATAAAAACAATCCAGATATCGGTCCCGGAAATCCATATCCATTTGAAGGTAAGGTGAATCCCTACCTGAACCTCCTTAAAAAAAGAGGGTATGAACTGGATACCAACAAAAGAAATTTTGCGCCTAAGCACGATCTTGGTCAACTGAACAATTCGCCGGAGGAGGTGTACCATGAACGGTTATGGGCAGGAACCACCTCTATAGAAGCGGCTGATAAAGAGGGCTGGGTGGTCTCTGTAACCCCAAGTGGTGGCTGGCTTCCGGCTTGTATTGCTGGTGAAACAGGAATAGGGATGAGCCAGCGCATGCAAAGCTTTGTATTGGATTCCACATTGAACCCTTTCAATGTTCTTGCCCCGGGAAAAAGACCAAGGGTAACGCTGTCGCCATCACTTGCATTAAAAGATGGAAAGCCTTTTTTGTCTTCAGCTGTACAGGGTGGAGATACGCAGGATCAGAATTTATTGCAATTCTTTTTAAATGTGACGGAGTTTGGGATGAATGTTCAACAGGCTTCAGAAGCAGCAAATATCAATACCAATCAGCTATGGTTATCATTGGGAGGTACAAAAACGGAAGACCGAAAGCCTAAACCGGGTCAGATTCTGTTAAATAGCAATACTACAGCCACCGCAAGGGAAGAGCTAAAGAGAATGGGATATACCTTAAGTTTTTCTGACCGTACCAGCGGACCAATCAATGCCATTTATTTCGACTGGAAACATGGTAGTTTCTGGGGCGGATCAAGCAACCATGGTGAAGATTACGGCATCGCCTGGTAAACCTGATCTTTTTTACGAAACCGCCCGCTGAAATGAGAATTTCAGCGGGCGGTTTGTTTCCCGAAGGAAACCTGTTTTTTTAGAGATGTGCTTAGCCCTGTTGTAGAATTGCTTTTTCTTTCCCAGCTTCATTTTTATACAGCACCCAATGATTTTGTGCGTCCTTTTGTAGTTTGTAAATTTTATCCGTGGAGATATACACCTCATTTTCGGAAGCGCTAATCACCAATGGGGTTTTAAAGTCCTTTGCAAAAATCTCGACTTGTTTTTTATTTTCAGAGAAGAGGAGGAAAGCGGCCATCGTATCGTCTGTCAGGTCTTTCAACTTGTCTGATAGTTCAAATGGACGTATGCATTCCTGTTTTATGGCCGACCATTGATAACCGGCAGAAGGTTTACAGCCATGCTCATCTTTGTCGCCACCAACCATTACTTTGGCATCCGGATTGACCTGTTGTTGTGAATTGTTTCCGGCCTTTTGACTGTTGCAACTCAATAATGCCATAGAAAATAGCGTAATTGTGAAACTGAGAATTGTTTTCATGTAGGGTTTGGTTTTAAATAAATAGATGGATACTCAACAAATGATGAGCATCTTTGTTTATTAAAGCTAGTGTTAAATTTTGAAAGCTTTCCCTTTTTTGAAGCCCTTAACCCATCCAAGATGAAAGAAAATAAATATGACGATCCCGGTTTCTTTGTCAGCTATGGCAATATGCCACGTTCTGTTGAAGGATTAAATGCTGCAGGGGAATGGCAGGTATTGCAAAAAATGCTGCCTGATTTTGAAGGGAAATCAGTTCTTGACCTGGGCTGTGGTTTTGGCTGGCATTGTATCTATGCGAAACAACAAGGCGCAAAAAGAGTGGTTGGAATTGACCTTTCGGAGAAGATGCTGGAAACTGCGGAAAATAAATCTGTTGGCCTTGATATCGAATACCGTCAGATGGCAATCGAAGACATCGACTTTTCTAAGGAGGAGTTTGATGTCGTGATCAGCTCCCTTGCATTTCATTATGTGAAAGATTTTAGCCTGATCTGCCGGAAAATAAACCATTGCCTTAAACCAGGCGGACATTTTATTTTTTCACAGGAACATCCTGTATTTACCTCCAGGCCTGAGCAGGACTGGTATGTAGATGAGGCTGGAAACCGCTTGCACTGGCCATTAGACCATTATCAGGAGGAAGGAATCAGACGAACAAGTTTTCTCGGTCATACGGTTACTAAATACCATAGGACAGTGGAAACGGTCTTTAATGCACTGATCGATTCCCAATTTCGTTTGAGAAGGATTTCTGAGCCAAAGCCCGCTGAAGAAACATTAATCGCTTATCCGGAGATGAAAGATGAAAAACGCAGGCCGATTTTTTTGATGGTCGCCGCAATAAAAGAACATTAATCAGGCACATTGGAGAAATATTCTCCTTCCGAAAATTAAAAGAAATGGGTTTTGAGTATAAAATAAAGGCTGATTTTACTACCGGACAAATTCAGGAGATTGCTGGCCTGCTGGAACGGAATCCGTATTTTGAAAAAAAATATAGTTTTCAAGGTAAGGAAAACCGGCAATTCAGACATCCGGAAAATAAAGGGCAGATGCCCAACCTGATTGTCATATTTGAAATAGATGGAATCTACATCTGTCAGTTTGCTGCTTCTTTTCTATGGACAGGGTTGGAAGTGCTGAAAAGTTACCTGGACAGCAATGGAATTACTTATATCATCACTGATTATCAGGAATAGAACAAGCTGTTCTCAGTCCGGCGTATCCGGAATTTTATCGCCGGTAAAGCATTGAGCAAAATTACATGATCGCAACAGCAACAGAAGCATCTGAATTTGCCAATAGCCTCCCGATCTATTTTGGGAACCATTCATAATGCCCCATGGGCCATGTTGGGTTTTAGCGCATTTGCATTGGTGATGATGTGAGTTAAAGAGCTCCCGATTTTCGCTAAGCGGCGATTGTAAAACGTTTTAAGGAAGCGGTTGATTTTAATTCTATGATGTAATGACTTGAAATATAGATGTATGTGTCTGTTGTCTGCGTTTTAAAAACAAATTTATTTTTAAAAAGAAATTAAAAACAATTTACAATACATGGGTGTTGTGCAGTACGCTTACTAAAGAATCATACCCTATGAATCTAGTACATTCTATTCCGGTTGAGCAGGTGGGGACTTGCCCGGAACAAATGCATCATGTCATTAGCCTGATCATGCAAAAGAAATTTCATGCAACTGAAATTGGCGATTACTTTCTTGGAAATGTGCTGGTAGATAATCAAAAAGTAATGGTAAGTAATTATGCCAATCAAGTAGAATCGAGGCTCCTGAACCAAAACGATAAAGAAGCACATCGGCTTTGGCTGGCTTACTTTGAATTTTTCTTTCCTCCGGAAGATGATCTTGTCATCGAACCGGACTTGTTTGATGCCATCCGGGAAAAGGAGCATTGGAAGGTTCATTTCTTTTTTCAACGTTTGAGGCCGTCAAAAAAATCGGATTATAAATGGCACTTCTCGACCTCCAGGCTTTGTTGCTCCGCTGAAACATCTTCCGCTAAAACATCCTCCGCTGAAACAGAAGTTTCTCCGATATTGTTTCATTATGCTTTTGAGCTGAACATCTCCGGCTGCGGATCAGAAAGCCTTGAAGAAGCAGATTATGCGCAAAAATACCATAGCCGCTTTGAATTGTTAAGCAAAAGGGAAAAAGAGATCATCAAGTTGATTGTGGAGGGGAAAAGCAGTTGTGAGATCTCCATGATCCTGTACATATCTACGCATACGGTTAACAATCACCGGAAGAATATCATTAGAAAGCTGGAAATAAATAACCTCTGTCAGCTTACGAAATTCGCCATGTCATTTCATATCATTTAATCAAAAGAAACCATCATGATCTTACAAATCAATACCCGCATCCACTTAGGAATTGCGGGTATCTTTTTTGATACAAATGACTAATGGTAGCTATTGTAGTTACCCCAAAACTTGCGGAGCTTTAATCTGATAATTATTTAGCCATGATTGACAAGACGCTCCAATTGTTAAAATCAGAACTGACCAGTTACCTTATTGCTAAGGGCGACAATGCTGCGAATGTCATCATTGACAATATCGGTTTGTCGGAAACAGCAAGTGGCACCAGTCTGACCGATAGCATTGTCATCAGTCTGGTCAACATTGAAGAAGAAAGCACCCTCAAAAATCAATCTCCTTTAAAACGTTTCCCTTCCGGAACGGCGATTTATGAAAATGCCCCGGTCTACTTAAACCTGTACGTGCTATTGAGCTGTAATTATTTTGGCGATGGCTATGTCCTGGCACTCAAAAGACTTTCTGCTGTGATCCGTTTCCTGCAGAGCAAAACCTCATTCGCTTCTGCGAGTTCGGGAAGCGGAGGATCAACAGATCCCAGCGATACCGAAGACCTTACCTTTACCATGGAACTATATACACTCACTTTCGAGCAGATCAACCATTTATGGGGCTCACTGGGCGGACGACAGGTTCCTTTTGCCATGTATAAACTCAGACTGGTAGCCATCTCTGAACATGCTACCGTGAGAGAAGTACCGTTGATCGAAGAAATAGAAACCAATATATCCACTTTATCCGGGCACAACTGATGAATACGGTTTATAAGATCTTATTTGAAATGCGACTGCTGCATGAATTTTATCTGACAGATAAAGAGGGGAAGAGCATATTTGATTTTCCCGCACAGGCCGACCGGTTGAACTTTTTAAAGCAACGCTTTGATGGCGATGCCGAAAATATAGAAGATGAAATTGCTTTTGAGATACCCGAAAAAACCAAGGTACTGTTTGATAATTATCATTTGAAATTAATCCCTGCTTATGCCGGATTTAAAGTAGCCGTTCAGGTAATCTCTAAGAAATTACCTGGAGGAACGGTTGTTTATGAACCTAAGTTTACTTTACCCGATGATTTGTGTATCTCCGTCTTGGCAGTTAAGAAAAGTCAGCGTCTGGATGGTTTTACGAATGCTAAAATGGAAAGAGTTTTGCCGGCTGTTTATTACTTCTCTAATGAGAATACCGTGACGGGGCCAAGAGTTTTTCCTTTTTTATCTGCCGATATTACCGCGTTTGATGCAGGTGCAACTTACGAACAGGGGGAGCTGACCAAATTCGCGGCCAATGACTACCGGGAGTTTTATAAAGACGATGCCGATGCGGTACAATGGATTTCCTTGTCCGGCAAGGCCTTTGCCAATGAAAATGACAGGTTGCTATTGCCGCTCAACTTCTATTATGCCTTCCCAAAAGGCAGTGCAGTTACCAAAGCAGACTTCCTGCTCAAAGATAAAGATGGGAATACCATCGATAAATATCAGTTTAAAGGAAGCCAGCCCTTTCGTAAAGTTCAGCTGGCCATAGATCCTAAAAAAGTATTACAGATTCCGGCCGCTGCAATCACAGATAAAATGGTGTATAGCCTCAAGGTAACCGGAAACGGAGGTTATAACAAAACCCATAAACTCCTCTTTTACCAGGATGAACAGGAGATCAGGGACAGCCTCGCGCTGATTGTAATGAAAGTGAAAACATCGGTACCGGCGTATAACCTGATCGACAATCTTGGCCGTCTGATCACGAGGAAACAACCTGATCAGACCGTAAACCCGCTTCCGCCGGTATTTGAGCTCAATTTTAAAAGCAAACCGTCCTTTTGGCGTTACATCAATAACCGCAGGAAGAATTTGAAATCAGGTCTTCATCCGGATTTTCTACTCTACAAAAATGGGGCACTCGTTGCTAAAAAGCCGAGATCGCTGACCTATAGCCAGACCTTATTTCGTAAGCCCGATAACAGCTTGTATTACCTGCCCAACCCAGAACCTTATCAGACTTTAACCTTTGAAAATAATAAACTGTATAGTGATATCATGGTGCAGGAATCAACCCTGTTTCCATTGGCACCTTAATCTAAAAATGTATTTAAAATTTTAAACTAAATAACATTTGTTATGCAAGATTATAAAACTCCGGGAGTTTATATTGAGGAAATTCCGCATCTCCCACCTTCTATTGCATCAGTAGAAACAGCTATTCCGGCATTTATCGGTTATACCGAAAAAGCGCAATGGAAAGAGACCGATGACCTGAAAAATAAGCCCTGGCGCATCGAATCCCTGTTGCAGTATGAACAGTTTTTTGGCTACCCTGATCCTGAAAAGGAAAGCCTGACGGTCGTTTTTGATACCACTGCCGGTAAAAATGAGGTGAATGGGAAGATTGACGAAACGAAGCGGTCTAAATTTCTCATGTATTACTCCCTGCAGCTGTTTTTCGGAAACGGTGGAGGGGCCTGCTGGATCACTTCTGTAGGGAATTATACGGATACCGGAGGGTTGGTGATGGCGGCAGACTTGTCGGCCGGACTAAAACAGGTGGCTAAAATTAATGAGGTTACCTTACTGGTCTTTCCGGATTCGGTTAACCTGGCAACGCTGACAGATTATTACGACATCCATACCCAGGCGATTCAGCAATGTGTAGAGCTGCAGGACCGGTTTACCGTTTTGGATGTTTACCATGACGTGGCCAATCTGGAAGAATGGGAACTGGATATCAAGGCTCTGCGTGATACCTTATCAGGCCCTACCGATTTTCTGAAATACGCTGCGGTATATTTCCCGAAAATATATTCAGGAGTCGATTATAACTATAAAGTAGTCGGAGATCAGTCTAAAGACAACGATGATCTGGTTAAAATAACAGGCATTGCCGGCGTAACGAAACTCTCTGAGTTGCTGGCGACAAAAAATGCACAATATTTTCAGGCTAAAAGTGCAATTACGAATATCCAGATGTTATTGCCTGTTTCTGTGGCGATGGTTGGGGTATATGCACAGGTGGATAATGCGCGCGGCGTATGGAAAGCACCGGCGAATATCAATATTGCCAATGCCATCCGGCCGCAGTACCTCGTTACGCATAGCGAGCAAATGGGGCTCAATGTAGATGCTCAGGCGGGTAAATCCATCAATGTGATCCGCTCTTTTGCAGGCCGTGGACCGGCCATCATCTGGGGCGCGAGAACATTGGCCGGAAACGACAATGAATGGCGTTATGTGCCGGTAAGACGCTTCTTCAGTATGGTCGAAGAATCTGTGAAAAATGCAACGGAACAGTTCGTCTTTGAACCCAACGACCGCAATACCTGGGTAAGGGTGAAATCGATGATCGAAAACTACCTGACCCAGCAATGGAAATCAGGCGCACTGATGGGCGCTTCCACTAAAGAAGCCTTTTTTGTACACATCGGACTTGGGGAAACGATGACAGAGCTCGACCTCTGGGAGGGAAGGATGATCGTCGAAATCGGTATGGCCGCTGTTCGTCCGGCAGAGTTTATTATCCTCAGGTTTATGCATAAAATGCTGGCTGAGTCTTAATCATCGAATTGTTATTTATTGAACTTAAATCTATTGTCATGTCTATAGAAAGCTCAGGTTCTCGGGAACCACAAAATGGGAATTGCAATGATGCAGAAGCAGAGACAGCAACACAAAAGACGATCCACCTGCTGAAGGAGGACTACTGCAAAAGGCTGAAAGGGAAGGTCGCTGAGCTCGGTGAAAGCGAGCTGACCTACGATGGTGCGGTAATGATCTACCAGAAAAGGAAATGCGCTTTTGTGAAAACTGAAAAAAACTACCTGCTGGTCAGGAACCTGGAACTCAAAATCGGGGTGGAGCTGATCACGGCTTCAGACGAAATAAAGAAAAATGTAACTGCTGATATCGCTCAGAATGACGCATTGGTGCTTGCATTAAAAGCGGTAGTGAAAACGGCAAAAGAAGCGAAAGCAAAGTTTGGAGAACTGAGGGAAGCCGCAGGGAAACTGGATGGCTGCAGAAAGGACAGCTGCAGCGCAGTGCAAATGAAAATATTAGGTTGCAGCGAGGGCGACGATTGTAATGACCAGACGAAACAGGAAGATTCGGCCAGAAGACCAGACCCATGTCGCAATGTTTGTCAGATTCTGGACGATCTGATTACGATACCAGATGGCCTGAGCCAGGATATTGACATCATCTTTAATTCTGCTGCCGAAATTGTAGGCATTCAATCTTTTTCCAATATCAAATCCCTGGAGAAATTTCAACAGGATTTTGCCGCCAACGCGAAAGCGTTTGACGACCTGATTCTGGCGCAAACCACTAACGGAGGACTAAGCCTGAAAAAGGCACAGGAAGATTTTGTGCTGTCTACCAAAACGGTTACCCAGTCTGGTTATGCCTTGTATAACAAACGCAATGAGGTGGGCACGCTGGATGAAACCAAAGATTACCTGTGTGACCATGAATGTAAATGCATTGCCGGTTGTGGCTGTGATGGCGAGAAAGGCGACGATGACAACAGGCTTAAAAAATGTAAATGCGACATCTGCGATATCTGTAAAGAGGTTACGGAGGTCTATTCCTGTGAAAACCCTTCAGATAATTCATCCTGCGATTAAGCCTTGATGGGCTGGCGCTAATTTGTTAAATCATTAAAATCACTACTATGTTAGTCTACGATAAAATATGCAACATTGACAGAGATATATTTGATTGTTGTCATAAAAATCCAGGAAATGAGACCCCTGGAGGGGATTGTTGTTATGATGCCTGGGTAAAAGATCTGGTGCAGGTTACGGCCGACTGGAAGCAGGCTAATGCAGATGCCCAGAATAAAGAAACAGAATATAACCTGACCGTTGAAGAGCTGGAAAGGCTTAAAGGATGGTGGTCGGATTGGGAAGCAACAGATGAAAAAGCCGATGCGCTTTGTCGCCAGTTAGAACTGTTTACCCTGCACCTCTGTAAGGTCTGCATGGTGACAGAGAAAACGAACGATGCCATTGAAATCCTGTTCTGTATGACGGAAGACCTGTATATCCGCGTGGATAAACTGAAAGCTTCTTATGATAAGCTGATTCAATGCATCCAATGCCTGAAAAGACCGGAACTGGCACCAGGAGTAGGGATCATGAAGTGTATTGAAAATTACGGGGCGAAACTCGATGCGGTGATCCTGACCCGGGATGTCCTGATTACACAGATTGTAACCGCGCTGGAACTTGCCTATGGCATGCACCTCAGCATCTGCGAAGATTATGGACTGAAAGAAGTGATCCTTTACTGGAAGAAGAAATTCAATTGCGGAGGTACCTGTGGCGAGCAGCCTAATCCTAACCCTTATCCGCAGCAGCAGGCTAAAATTGAACATAGCGGATATGCGAAAGAATGTTGCTGCCTGGAACCACGTATCTCTTTACCAATAGATGAAGATGAGTATTTCATCCACCTGGAAAATGACTATAAAAAATTAAAGAATGAGGTGGTTCAGCTTAAAAAAGACCTCGATGCAGCAAAAGAGAAAAGAGATGCTTTATTATCCTGCAAGCAAAGTCTGGAGAAAGCAATTGAAGAGGTGAATCCTGCAAATAAGTGTAAATAAATACCATAAAAATAAAACCTACCATTATGGCAACGGATCCTAAAAAGAATTATCCTCTTCCTAAATTTCATTTTCAACTGGATTGGGGAGGAACAAGAATCGGGTTTACAGAAGTAAGCGGACTTGATTTTGAAACGGAGGTAATTGAATACAGGGAAGGCAGCAGCCCGACTTACAATAAAACAAAACAACCAGGACTTACCAAATATGCGAATGTGGTCCTGAAAAGGGGAACCTTTCTCGGCGATTTCGAGTTTTTTGAACAATGGAAGAAAACAATGATGTTCCAGGAAGGAAAGGAGCAGTTCAGGAGGGATGTCACGATCCGCTTGCTGGACGAGGAACATCAGCCGATCATTTCATGGACATTGTCCAGGGCCTGGCCTTCAAAAGTGCAATCCACCAATCTGAAATCGGATGCCAATGAAGTAGCCATCGAGACGATAGAGCTGGTACATGAAGGGTTGTCCATCGTAGAGGCGAAAAAATAAATCCAGCAGAACCATGGCCGATCAAACTTATCAAACCGTCAACTTTCATTTTGCAGTGAATTTTGAGCTGCAGGGCGCGAAATCTGTAGATGTGAAATTTCAGTCTGTAACAGGCTTAGATGCCACCATCGATACGGAAACCGTAAAAGAAGGTGGGGAAAACAGATTTGAACATGTGATCCCTACCCGGCGTAAGTATGGCCCGCTGATTTTAAAACGCGGACTGCTCGCACCGGGGACTTCAGGCCTTACAGACTGGCTGAAAAAGGCTTTTGACGACCAGATTTATGAAACACTGGAGACCGTTGTCATCAGCCTGCTGGACGAACAGCATCAAAGTCTGATGCATTGGAAAATTAACAATGTATGGCCGCGAAGCTGGAAAATCGCCGAGCTGAACGGAACGAGAGGGGATGTCCTGATCGAAACCCTGGAACTGAATTATAACCGTCTGATCTTTCAAAAATCATAATATGCCGATTGAAATAAGAGAATTGGTGATCAAAGCCACGGTATTGCAGGACCTCAATAGCGGTTCTGCGCCAAATAATGGTGTTCCTCCTTCTGAGGAGCTGGTGAAAACTTGTGTTGAAAAGGTACTGGAAATTATAAAAGAAAGAAATGAGCGCTGATTACATGTCCGGAAAACTGGAGAAACTACTGATTTATTCCTTTACTGACCGCAAATTCCAGATCAAGGATGCGGAGCAGACGAATAAACCTGCTTTCGTTGCGCCCATCAATCCCGAAACCTTTACCAAAAATTATAAGATTGAACATGATGTACAGCGCCCACACGGAAGTGGTGCACCGGAAGTAAAATTTAAATCCACAGCACCGGAAGAGCTTAAACTGGAGTTTACCCTCGATGGCACCGGCACGATGGAGGGCTATTGGAAGGAATATAAAGAAAAGCCGGTTTATGAACAGCTGAAAATCTTCATGAACTGTGCTTATAATTACCAGGGCGACATTCACCGGCCAAATTTCCTGCTGATCATCTGGGGATCGGAAATCAGGTTCCGCTGTGTGCTCACGAACCTGGATGTAAATTATACCCTGTTCAAACCGGATGGTACCCCATTAAGGGCGAAGTTAAGCGCCACTTTCCTGGATTACCAGTCCCGGGAAACACGGATTGCCGAAGATGCACCGGCTTCGCCGGACCTTACCCACCACCGGACGATCAAACAGGGAGACCGCTTAGACCTGATGACGTATTCGATTTACAATGACCCGAAATACTTTATGCAGGTCGCCAAAGCCAACAACCTCATTTCGCTTAAAAAGCTGAAATCAGGGAACGACATCTATTTTCCACCCTTTAATAAAAATGAAATCTGATGGAAGAACTGATCATACCCAATCCCTCGACGCATGATGTATCCAGTTTCAATATATTGCTGGACGGTGCGGCTATGGATGCTTCGTATGAGGTGCTGAGCATTTCCATTGAAAAGGAAATCAACCGGATACCTACTGCCAGAATCCTCCTGAAAGATGGGGATGCGGCACTGGCCGATTTTGAAATCAGCAATAAAGAAGATTTTGTGCCCGGAAAACAGATCATTATCAAAATGGGTTTCGACGGCAACAATACCCAGGCCTTTAAAGGGATCATCACCAAACATACCATCAAGGTAAAAGAAAACGGAAACACCCAGTTATTGATAGAATGCCGGGATTTAGCGCTACGCATGACGATTGGTCGCCATAGCCGCTATTTCCTGAATGTCAAAGATAGTGAGGTTTTCGATCGGCTGATTGGGGATTACAGCGGCCTGCAGGGAGACATTACCACGACCAGTCTGCAACATAAGGAACTCGTACAACACCACCTGAGCAATTGGGACTTTATGTTACTCCGGGCAGAAGCAAACGGCATGCTGGTCAATGTGGACGATGGCACCGTCAAAGTTTCCCGGCCGGATACGACAGCGGCACCGGTTTTACAGGTGAGTTATGGATCTTCCATCATTGAGTTTGAAGCGGAAATGGATGCAAGGACACAATGGGCTAATGTAGAGGCCGTTTCCTGGGATTATAAGACACAAAACCTGTTTAAAGCCGATGTTTCGGAAGCAAGTTCCTTTACCCAACATGGAAATGTTTCGGGAGCAGACCTGGCGGCGGCGGTAGATCTCGATAAATTTGAGCTCAACCATAGTGGCCACCTGATGGAGCAGGAATTACAAAACTGGGCCGAGGGAACGATATTGCGCAGCCGCCTGGCAAAAATCAGGGGCAGGGCAAGGGTAACCGGCTTTTCGGGGATAAAACCTGGAAATATGTTAAGGCTCAGCGGGGTTGGCGAGAGGTTCAACGGGAACGCCTATGTGACTGCTGTAAAGCAGGATATGGGAGATGGTTCCTGGTATACCCACATTCAGTTTGGGCTCGATCCCGAGCGCTATAGTGCCGTTCATCCGGACATCAATGACTTTTCTGCTGCTGGTTTAATTGGCGGCATTAAAGGGTTACAAATTGCCAAAGTATTGCAGCTGGAGAACGATCCGGAAGGAGAAGACCGGATTCTGGTGAAGATTCCGGTGATCGACAATACTTCCAATGGCACATGGGTGAGGATTGCCTGCCTGGATGCAGGAGTGTCCCGTGGTTCTTTTTTCCGGCCGGAGATTGATGATGAAGTGATCGTCGGCTTTATCAATGATGATCCCCGTCATGCCGTGATGCTGGGCATGCTCAATAGCAGCGCAAAGAAAGCACCACTGCCGGGAAAGGATGTAAACCACGAAAAAGGCTTTTTTACCCGCAGCAATATGCGCATTCATTTTAACGACGATACGAAAACGATTACCATAGATACCCCTGCAGGAAACAGCATTCAGCTGGATGAACAGGGAAGTAAAATCGAAATTAAAGACCAGAACAGCAATAAAGTAACGATGAACAGCAGTGGGGTTTCGATGGAGAGCCCGAACAATGTGGAAATAAAAGCGGGGATGAACCTGACGCTTAGCGCCGGGGCAAGCTTGTCTATCGGGGCGGCTTCCATCTCCCTGAAAGCAGATACGAGCCTGGGATTGGAAGGCGCAGCGGTAAAGCTTTCCTCTTCAGGGATTACAGAAATCAGTGGTTCATTGGTCAAGATAAATTAATAAAATTATGCCTTCAGCAGCAAGAATCAGCGATATGCACGTTTGCCCGATGTTCACAGGGCCAGTGCCACATGTAGGTGGCCCGGTTTCGGGACCTTGTGTGCCTACGGTTTTGATTGGCAGTATGCCGGCAGCAGTGGTTGGCGACCTGTTGGTCTGCACCGGTCCGCCGGATTCCATTGTCAAAGGTTCGGCAACGGTATTGATTGGTGGCAGACCTGCGGCAAGACAGGGAGACCTGACTGCACATGGTGGCGTGATCGTAGCGGGATTACCAACGGTACAAATTGGGGGTTAAATAAAATGATGGGTTAAATAACAGGGCATATGGACAAATCTTTTAAATCATTTCTTGGAACCGGCTGGTCATTTCCTCCGGAGTTTAACCCGGAATCAGGGGCTGCCGAAATGGTGAGCGGAGCGGAAGATATTGAGCAGAGCTTAAATATCCTGCTGTCTACTTCTCTGGGAGAAAGGGTCATGCAGCCGCAATATGGTTGCGACCTGAACGATTATGTATTTGAAGCTTTGAACAGTTCTATGATCGGTTACCTCAAAGACCGGGTTACCAATGCGATCCTGTTTTATGAACCCCGCATCAAAGCGGAAAGAATAGAGGTAACGGCGAGTGAATCTTTTGACCTCATCGAAGGACGTTTTACGATCAGTGTGGAATATTCCATACCGGGCACCAATTCGAGGTTCAATTATGTGTATGATTATTATAAAAATGAAGCATTAAAGCCTATTTAGATGGAATGCAGCTCAGCTATACATCCTTTTCAGAATGATCCGGGCGTCAGCCAGCGTCAGCGGGTAATGGACGACCTGTTGTCGGGGGCTGCGAAAATAGATGGCAGAAGTCTGGCCGACCTGCTGGATTATTTTGTGCAGTTGTCGAGGCACATCAATTACTATGATCCGCAGATGAAGGTGACCGACTGGCAGCCATTTTTCCAATCGAGCCTGCCATTTACCTTGAGCGCCATCTTAAAGTACGACCGCAATAAGGTGAACGATAAACTTGCCTTTTACCATCAGCTGTTTGATAAAAGACCAGGAAAAGCCAGTCTGCAATTGCTGTTCAATTACGTTTTTCAGACCGTCATCAGGCCGCTGAATACCTGGAGCATAAAATTCAGGGATACCGGCCTGCCGATAGAACTGCTATTGGATAAACTGATCAAAGACAAGCTGACTGACCCGATCAAGATGTTTATCGTCGACTTAAATGCCGGTGTAAAGTGGTACCAGCTTAAACCGCTTAATTTCAACGAGCTGCTGGACAATGAAGTCTGGGGCCTGGACATTACCGATACCTATGCCAATTTTGATGCAGCTGGATTTGCGGAGAAAGGAACAACGAAACGGAAACGCTTAATTGCGCTCCGCAATGAAATGGTTGGGTTGGTGGCTCCCTTTCTGGATGCGATACAACTCATTGAAAGCACCGCGGATTTAAGCATGGAGCAGAGTTTCTTTCCTTTGAAAGAAGAACTTAAAGAAAAACATACCCCGCATCTGGCGCTGTTGTTCTCCTTTTTAAAACTGTTTCAGCACCTTCAGGGAGACCTGAATTCTTTCTCTAAAAAACACCTGGACTTCTTTTATAAAGAGGTTTTAGCGCTGAAACCGAAAGGGGCAAAACCTGATCATGCGCACCTTGTTTTTGAGATTCAGAATCAGTTGGACAAATACCTGTTAAAAGAAGGATTGCTAGTTAAAGATGGCAAGGATAGCAACAAAACCGAGATCCTGTTTGCTCTTGATGAAGAAATTGTGGTCAACAAAACGCAGGTTGCCGATCAGCGGACGCTGTTTCTCAATAACCAGATCCATGGGGACGATACCTTTGTGGAAGGTTTATATATTGCGCCTGATGCCAGCAAAGCGGATGGCCTGACTAAAGCCTTTAAAGACGATGTGCCGGCAAGCTGGCCAACCTTAGGTGCGCAATACAGTAAGTACATCGATCCGGAGCATAAATTTGTGAAACCTTACCCCAATGCGAGGTTGGGATTTATACTCGCTTCTCCGGTTTTGCTGCTGAGTGAAGGAACGAGAACGGTGAACATTACACTTTCCTGTAACCTGCTGGATGATTGTTGCAGTTATCTGATGGCGGATGCTTCCGTTAAAGGAAGTCCATGTTGTGAGGAACATACCACTCCGGGAACAGGGGCTGGAACGGCCGCAAAAAACAAATCCCCGCATTTCTTTGCGGCAACTGCGCTGTACCATAAGGTGAGGGCAGCATTGAATCAGGTCTATTATGAAATCAACAGGGACCTCATTGCTGCTGCATGGAAGAAAGGCATCAGTAAGGAGCTAAAGGCCGCACTGGATGGGATCCTGATCAAAACGCCCATTCCGGGCAAAGAAAAGCTATGTTATTGTCCGGTAGCTACCTTATTGTATGAAAAGACATTAACTGAGGCCGAGTTTTTCAAGGCAATTCCTGATGAGGAAGAAAGAAAGATGCTGGCGGAGATTTTTAAGCCAGGTAAGGCCTTAAACGTGCTTTTTAGCGGAGAAAAGGAATGGATCAGTCCGGCAGAAGTTCCGCTGATTAAACTTAGTCCCCTGAATTTAGGGAATGACGGGGCTTTTAAAATCACGATCACTGCCACCTTATTACCGGAACAAAAGGCGGTTACTTTTTACAATGCAGAAGCATTGAAGGAAGATTTCGGCACAACCATGCCAGTGGTTAAAATTGAACTGAACGATAAGGTGAAATGGAAACAGGACGTGCAATGGAGCAGTCAGGAGGAATGTTGTGAAAAGAAATCAAAAGAGCAGTTTCAACAGGTTTCTTTATATCATTTCTTTAGAAATGTGAAAATTGCAGCAGATAACCAGACCCAAATCCATGTTCAGGTTTGCGGAATGAAGAACTTCATTGTGCAAAATGACGAAAGTGTACAGCATGTAAACGGACCCGTTTATCCATTTGGAACAAGACCTGAGGTGATCGATTTTGACATTAAAAACCCATTGGATCCACCTTTTTCGACCAATGCCAATCTGATAGGTCCTAATTTTTACATTGGCAGCAAAGAGGTGTTCGGTAAAAAATGGGACAACATTTACATCAATCTGGACTGGAAAGACAAACCCACTGATTTCAGGGATTATTATAAAGGCTATTTAAAAGACGGGGCTTTATTCGGACTGGATGTCAACAAGTTCCTGATCAACCTCTCCATCCTTGAAAACGGGACATGGAAAGGGGAAGCCACACATGGCAATGCCACTACAGTAGAAGTAACGATCTTGGCTAAGAAATATAATGACCGCAGGTTGTTTGCAGACGACGGTAAATTCAGCAGTTGTACACCAGCAAATCCTTTTCAACAAACGATTCACCTGGAGCCTTCTTTCTTTGGTCTGAATCAGCAGTTTGTGGTAGACAATAAGCCATTTCTGAAATATGGTGTGGATAGCTTTAATGGTTTTGTCCGCCTGAACCTGCAGAACCAGGATTTTTGTCATAAAGTATATTCTTATGTACTGGCCAGGCAAATGATGGCTTTGGGAAGGCCTAAGGACGACAAGCTGGAAGATGCGATTTATTACGACATCAATAATGGCAACCTGATTGTATTTAGTACCAACGACATTAAAAACGATTTGCTTGCGGCTGGTGTTATCGCAAATCTTGTGGAAAACCTGGTCAACGATAACCCTGATGGGATCATTTCAAAAATCGGCCCTCATGGGGACGGCCCGATCAATGATCCTGGTGCTGAAGAGATTCGCGAAATCGTTTATGGGCCAAGCTTCCTGCACCCGACCGATAAAAACCTGACGGGAAATGTAACCGTTTTACGGGATCAGATTGCGGCCATCAGTACCATCATTGCCGGCAATGACCAGTTTCAGGCCGTCATTCCTGCCGAACCATGGACACCGGTGTTAAAAAACATCGCGCTGGATTATACCGCTACCGCAACGATTAAAGACATTGACCTGATTCACCTGTATCCTTTTCCGGATACTTATAAACCTGAGGAACTGGAATTGCAACCCGCACTGTTCCCAACGTTTTGCGAAGAAGGCAGCCTGTTTATTGGTCTTAAAGACCTGCAACCTGGCAGCAACCTGAACGTGTTGTTTCAGCTGGCGGAAGCCACAGCAGATTCAGAATCTGAGAGGGTTGAAGTGCAATGGTATTACCTGGAAAACAACTCATGGAAAGCTTTGCGTAAAGGATTTGAAGTGCTGGAAGATGATACCGATGCACTGACCACTTCCGGTATCATCAAATTCGCTTTGCCCGCCAATATGAGCGATGAAAATACCGTCCTTCCAAAAGGTTTACACTGGATAAAAGCAGCCATTCCTTACAGTAGTAAATCTGTGAGTGAGACGATGGCGATCTATACCCAGGCCGTCAGGGCGACCTTTACCAATGCGGAGGCGAATGACAAACTTCGCCTGGCGCAAGCCTTGCCTTCGGGGGCATTGGCTAAGCTGAATGAAGCTGATGCTTCGGTTAAAAAGCTAAGTCAGCCTTTCGATTCTTTTGGCGGAAGGGTATCCGAAGGCGAAGGTCATTTTTATACGCGTGTGAGTGAATTGCTAAGGCATAAAGGCAGGGCAATTCAGAAGTTTGATTACGAACGCCTGGCTTTAGAAGCTTTCCCTCAGTTATTTAAGGTAAAGTGTATCAACCATAGCTTTGCCTTAAATGCGCACCGGTATCAGAACGATATGCCAATGGCACCAGGATATGTATTGCTGGCGGTGATCCCTGATCTGAATCAATTGAAAGCGGCACAGCAGTTTGAGCCAAGGGTTCCGGTGAGCCTGCTGGAAGAAATACAAAGCTACCTGAAACAACGAAATTCTCCTTTTGCGCGACTAAGGGTGATGAACCCCAGGTATGAAAAAGTGAATTTCTGTCTGAAAGTAAAACTCTATCAGGGGAAGGATGAAAACTTTTATAAAGAAAAACTGAAACAGGATTTGAGAACATTTCTGGCACCATGGGCGATCGGTGAATTCGATAAGCTCAGCTTTGGGCAATGCATCAACCAGTCGGACATGGTGGGTTTCCTGGAAACACGTGATTACCTGGATTACCTTGTGGAATTAAAAATGCAGCATGAGGAAGATGAGGGGGCAATTGTGAATGCTGAACAAAAGTCAATCTGCCCGATCAGTCCGCGCTCTATTTTGATAGCGGGAGATATTGATGTGTGCATTTTGCAGCAGGACTGCGAAAGCTGGGGAAATACCAAGGAGTATCCGCCATGCGAAAACAGACCTCAACCCATTGGAGATTATTGTAAGGATCAAATTAATTTTCGACCCAACGCATGATTATGGCAAACGAGGAACAAAATATCAAAGTGATTAGCAAGAACAATTCTGGTTTTCCGGAGTACCTCGATTTTGAGAAATTACGGACAGAAGGGATTGAATACCTTGGCCGCTTGTCCGGAAAAATCTGGACAGACCATAACGTGCATGATCCTGGAATTACCATACTGGAAGTCCTATGTTATTCACTTTTGGATTTAGGCTACCGCACAAACCTGCCGGCGGTAGATATTTTTACGCGCAATCCTGCAGAAACAGGGAAAGACGATAATTTCTTTAGTCCGGCGCAGATCCTGGCCTGCAATCCATTAACGATCATCGACTATCGTAAATTACTGATCGACATTGATGGGGTTAAGAACGCCTGGCTCAGCCCTGCTACAGATCAATATGATTTTTGTAAAACAGGAACGGGTACACACGGGATGTCGACCGGAAACCGGGAATGTGAAGAATTTTTAAACGGCCTTTACCATGTTTACATTGAACCGGAAAAGAATGCGGCAACAGATTTCAAGACGGAAGCTGATGCAAAGCGCTATTTCGATGCGCTCATTGATAAAGTAAAGCGCACATTGATGGCACACCGCAATTTCTGCGAGGATTTTGTAGATGTCTATCTGATGTGTAAGCTTTCGATCGGGGTATGTGCAGATATCGAACTCGAAGAGGGTACCGATCCGGAAAAGACATACCTCAGCCTTACGCAGCGTTTAAGGGATTTCTTTTCGCCTTCTCCACAGTTTTACACGCTACAGCAGCTTTTAGATCAGGATAAAGCCATAGATGAGATCTTTGCAGGCCGCCCTTACGATGTCAATGAAAGCCATGGTTTTATTGATACGGAGGAATTGATGAAACTCAAACTAAAAAAGGAAATCCATCTTTCTGATGTTTACCAGGTCATACTGGAAACCGGGGGCGTTAAAAAAGTAAACAACCTCGGACTAAGAAATTGTCAGGAGAAACCATTGAAAACCAATTCCAACTGGAAATTCAAGCTCCCTGAAAACCACATTCCTGATTTTTCCATGGCCTGTTCCGGCTTTCAGTTTACCAGAAATGGATTGGCGATTGAATTTGACGCTAAAAAGTACGAGGGCTTGCTGAACATCAATTTTACGCATAATGGCAAGGTCTTGTACCAATCGCCTTCGGCATACCTGGATAAAGAAATTCCTAAGGGCATTTATCACAGCGATCTGGACGAATATTTCCTCTTGCAGGACGACTTTCCAAGGGTGTATGGTATTGCTGAGGGAGGATTGCCAGAAGATGCATCTAACCATCGGAAAGCACAGGCATTGCAGCTGAGGGGCTATCTCTTGTTCTTTGACCAGTTACTGGCCGGATATCTGGCGCAGTTAAAAAACATCAGGTCCTTATTTGCGATGTCTTCTTCAGGAGATCCGGATCTGCAACGTACCTATTTTCTGAATGAACTGGAATCCTTGCCGGAGTTGAACCAACTGCTTCGGTTTGCAATGGGTGCAGGGGAGCTGAATGGATTGGGGAAAGCGGGAAGTATTCTGATTCGTGTCATTTCAAAGGCAGACTTACAAGCGTTGATCAGTGAAAATCAAACGAAAGAAGTGGATCCTTCCTTAGTTCCTGGTTATACTTTTCCATCAATGGCCAGGCAAAAAATTGCCATCAACGGGTTAAAGGACGACTTGTATAACCGTCAGTTTCAGCATGGTTTTTTGAATGAAGGAACTTCGGGTATCTATTATTACATCAACAGTTCGTCCGATGAATTTTCATTGATCAGCAATAAAAGCTTTAAAACAGTTGAAGCTGCTGAACTGCATTTAAGCTCAGTGGTTTATGTCGGGACATTTGATGAGAATTACCGCAGTTTTATTAAAGATGCCGATCATGTTTCCTTTGATCTGGAGCTCAATATTGTCTCTTCCAAAGGATACCTGCAAAGGGTAATTGAAGATCAGCAATTGTATTCCACGCGAAGGAACGGTTTTCTTGATCACCTGTTGTCGCGTTTTGCCGAGCGTTTTACCGATTTTGCTTTGTTCTCCTTTGGTAAACTCAATGCTCAGGAACGTTCCACAGCTACCATTAAAGCGAAAGAGGCATTCCTGTCCAATTACGATGAGCTCAGTGCCAATCGCGGAAAGGGCTATGATTACTTTAAGAATAAATGGAACAATAGTAACATTTCCGGCTTTGAGTTGGAGGCTAAATATTTAGCTGGAATTGAGGATAAGCAGTTGCACAGCCTCTGTAATTTTGTGGTGGAGCAATATGACGAACAGTACCTGGTCAATGTTAAAATTGCCGGGGAGACTTTCTTTGCGCTGACGGAGAAATTCGATTCCAGGGCTGAAGCAGAGGATGCTGCAAAAGGCGTATTCGCAGCATTATCCGATCCGGACAAACTGAAAACCCAGTACATTGCACATGAGAAAGCATACGTTGTACAGCTGCAATACGACGATAGAAATGTGGTTCCTTTTGTCACAAAATATAAAAACTCGCAGGAAGCGGATGCTGTAAAAGCGAGTTTTAACCGGATGTTCCAGGGTACAGCCAGCGAAGAAGATGTGTTTGTCAGTAACTATAGGTATGGCTTGCATCTGGTTGATTATAATGGTGATATCGTTAAAAATCATGCTTCTTCCTTTGCCAGTGTGGTGGAAGCCGAAGCTGGAATAAAAGCACTGATCCCAAAAATCAATGAAGCGAAAAACTGGCAGAGCGATCAAAAGGTAAAACCAGGAACCGGCACTTTATACTTCAACAAAACGAATCCTGAGGCATTGAAATTTGTGAATGTTAAATCCTTCAAGATTGACATCAACAATACCATTGTTGGAAAGCCTGACTTGTTTACCTATGATTTGCTGGACAACGACAACACTTTTAAATTTTATCCGGAAAAGGAATTCGGAACGGCGAAGGACGCGCGCCAGCATTGCTATTTTGTGATCAGTCTTGCAGCAGATGAAGCCAATTACCGGATCAGTCCTGAATCGGGTAGTTTTAAAATCAGCATTGTGTTTAACAATGAACCGGAGGCGACCTGTTATTCCGATTTCAGTACTTTAGAAGAAGCGACCAGGATGCAGGCGCAGATTGTGGCCCTGGTGCGGAAGCGCGAATTTACCTTGAAAACAGAACCGGTGGCCAGTGGATGGCGGTTTAATTACCGGTTGGGTTATGATCCTGCCTCAGATTTCCATTTCCGAAGCAGCTTAGAATATTCCTCTCCGGCGGAAGGATTGCAAGCGGCAAAGGCATTTCATCAGGCCATTCCATCTTTAAAAATCCAGCGCAACGGAGAACGTACATTCCTGGGAGTGCAGCAGAAAAACAACCAGACGCCTGCCGTTGACCTGGTTAGCAGGAGCATGAGCAAAGGTGCTGATGCCGCTGCCAGTGCGGATACTGCTGCTCAGCAGGAGGAATCCCTGGTTAAGGCGCTGGAATTGCAAAAGGACATCGCCGGATTGAAAAGAAATACTAAATCTCCTGCCTACCGTACTGCGGTAGCGGTAGATGAATCCAATGGCGATGGTAGGTATGTCTATCGGCTGGTCGACAAAGACAATGTTCTGGCTTTTTACCTCGACCGATATACGGACAAGGAACAAGCCAGTTTAAGCAGAAGGAAGCTGACCAGAACACTGCGGCGCAACTTGAAATACCTGCAGCTTTGCCTGGGGGGAGATATCGTTCATGAGATCTCAGAAGGTAATTCCCGATCGCCATTATACCGGTATCAGTTAAAAGCACACAACTATTGGTATACTTCCGGAGCGTTGAACGGTCAGGAAATCGTTTTGTTGGAGAGCTGGAAAACCTATGCCTCTAAAACGCTTGCCCTGCAGGCCTTTGAAGAAAACTACTTTTCTATTTTGGAACTGGCCACTGATCTGAATAGCTATGCCAATCAGATCAGTCTGGATGAGCCTTCCCAAACGCTAAGCCAATTTGCTGCGGTAAATCAGACGGCGCTTGTCTTTATCCCGGTAGCCACTCAAAAGGAAATTGAAAGTCATCCGGGAGGAATGTCATTGAGGGAGACTATGGTCAACCTGATCAAAACTTATCCCATTAAACGGGTGGAGTATGGCTCGGAGGCCTTTGGCCAATTGTTCTGTGAAGCAGTAGATCGCGCCGCAAACGACCCTTGTAAAACAGGGAAGCCGGTTAAGCAAGTTTATTATTTCAGTACCTATAGCAATCCTAAAGATCCGGGAGCATGGCAAAGCCTGAAGTATTATGATTCGCCGGAAGCAGCGATGAAAGACTTTATGTTCTTTATTGCCTTGCTTCGCTTTGCAGGAAACCTCTATGTAGACTGTGATTTATGTGACCAGGAAAAGGGGCCTTTTTACAGGATCTACCTGCGTGAGGTATTGGCAGAAAGCAGTGTTAGGTTTATGAATGAAGCTTCAGCCTGGGGTAAAGATGGGGTGGAGAAATTTATCTGCGCAGTACAGTCGGGCAAAGGCTTCCATAACTACCAGAGAAGGGAAGATTGTTGTTATACCTTTTACCTGAATTGCGGGGAAGATCTGGTCGTACATCCTTGTGTTTATGATACTGCTAAGAAAAGAAATGAAGTCCTGAATGAGATCTACAGGCAGTTTAATACCTTAATGGAAAAACAATCCTATGGATTGACCACGAAAGAAAAAACCTTGTTGCTGTTAGACGGGGGCGGTCAGCCTTTTGCGCTCCAGAGATTGGATAACGAGGTGTCTTGTGATTCCCTGATGGATGCACTGGACAGTATAGGGGCGGCAGATAGTGTGTATACCGAAGAGAACGGTATCTTGTTTTTGAAAGACGCTGCAGGAAAGGTCATTCTTCAATCTTATTCAAAAGATTATGGTTTGGCCCAGTGGAAGACGACATTAAGTGCTTTTGTTTACTTCTTTCCTTTGGTAAAACGTAAAGATGAAAAGACAGAAAGAAACCGTTTTGAAATAGAATTGAAATTCCCGGGTATCAGTACCTGTGAGGAAGAAGAACAGGTTAAAGATCCTTGTGGTTGTGAAGAACAGGGGCAAGAGCCAGGGGCTTATACGGCCTGGAAATCGCCTTGCAGTTATGCTTCCTGCGAAGAAGCACTTCGGGTGCTTGCAGAGGTCCGGCGCTTATTGCGCATTTTTGAAAACTATCAGGGGGTATCGGATTGCGAATGCAATTCTTTCGGCATCGCCCTTCATTTTAATCTTCAGGAACGCCGCCCGGGAACGCAGACGCATGGGGAAACAGGTACCCATGAACAAGCGTCAGCATATGAACAGGTGTCTGCCTTGTATAGGATCACCGGCGATCGCATTGCCTTTAATCCACAGTGTTATGAATCCGCACAAATGGCCTGCAGTGCTATCGACCGTACAAAAAAACTCAGCAATGCAGAAGGCTTACATGTGGCCGAACATATCCTGCTAAGGCCCCGCTGTTATGGAGATTGCGAATGCCGGCAAAACTCCTGGTGTGGAGAAGAGAAACGTCATTGCGGTTATAAATGGCTGGCCAGTGATGATGATCCCTGCGCGGAAGAAAAAGACATTTGTTTTATTCCTGGCAATGACCCGTACTCGTTTATTGCAACTGTGGTCTTGCCTGCATGGCCTGAGCGCTTCCGTACGGCCTCCGGACGTATGTTGATGGAAGATATGCTTTACCGGCTTGCACCTGCCCATGTGATGCTCCGTATCCTTTGGCTGGCCCCACACGATTTCTGTTGTTTTGAAAGTAAATATAAGAACTGGCACCTTTGGCTGGCCGGAAAGAAAGGTTGCAAAACGGACTTTTCCATTTGTGATTTTCTCAAACTGCTGTTCAGAAGAAATTATGAATGTCTGAAGGATTGCGATACCTGTCTGCCTTGCGGAAACGGGAACCCGGAACCAAGTCCTTGTTTCGAAGAAACGAAAGTAGAAAAAGATCCGAATGCCTTCCTGAACCAGATCAACAGGACTTTCTGCTGGAGGACACAACAATGTGAGGAATACGAATTTATCGCTTGTGAGCAGAAGGAAAAGGTCAGTACAGCGCCCATTCCTAAATCCCTGGCCAGCGCTGCGGATCAGCGTGTTTTCAGGGCAAACCGTGTGGAAGCTTATCGGACACGCACCGAACACATTGCCGAAAAATTAAAGAAAAACAAACTGGTAGCGGCTGTTCAGGCCTTCCTTCAGGAGAAAGCGCCGGACATTGCTCAGTTTGAAGCAATTGTCACGGACATCATCCAAAATAAAAAGCCTTCCGGAAAAGAAGTTCCGGCACTCAACAGACATCAGGTGCTCCATTTATTGGAAGATGTAACAGGCTACACTTTGGATCATTTGTTTTTCAAAAAGGGAAAAACCGGAGGATTGGAGCTTTTAAACCCGGCTTTTGAAAAAATGAGGAAGGCAAAAATAGATGTTGCCGCAATTTTTAACCATTGGGATGGCCTGGAGTTGAAAAAGTACCTGCCCAATCTGCATATCGATGAAATAAAGACAGTATTCACAGGAACTAACAAGAAATGAGATGCAGCACCTGATCAGAAAACAGCAGATTGACCTTCAGTTGGATAAACAGCTGGATAGTTTTCAGATACAACAGCAATTCAGCGATCAGTTCTGGAAGTATCTCGTCCCTTTGCTCGAGCATGAGTTTGATAAAATGGCTACAGAAGAGGAGGTTATTTCTTTGGACCGGATAGAAATTGACCTCGGTGTGATTACTGAGGCTCAAATCAGCCAGATCGTTTGGAATCCTGATCTTTATGAGCTGTTCAAAACTGAAATCAAAAAAGCCATTTTTCAGGGAGAGGTCTTGGCCGGTGATGGGCTAAGAACCGTTAAACGCTCCGCCCCGGCGAATGCTTACAGGCAATGGGTTTTTTATATGCAAAATGGATATTTGCCATGGACGGTGACTCAGGTCAATCCAAAATGGTACGATTTGATACTGGAAGAGCTGGCTACAGATTATGCGGGTACCGAAATCCTGAGAAGGGAGATCAGCGGGAATGATACATTTGTATTAAGGGTCATCCGGCAGCACCCCTTGTCATTTCTGAAAAAACTGGTGGAAATACTGACGGCTGAA
This sequence comes from Pedobacter steynii, assembly GCF_900103665.1. Taxonomy (GTDB): domain Bacteria; phylum Bacteroidota; class Bacteroidia; order Sphingobacteriales; family Sphingobacteriaceae; genus Pedobacter; species Pedobacter steynii. Next base: position 35,104 of record NZ_FNGY01000016.1, on the reverse strand, counting down.
AAGCAAACGAAACTCTTTACCGCGGTCCATCAGATGAATGACCGCATCTCAGACTGGTCAGTTGCCCCGCAAAAATCCAGATCTGCAAAGAAAACAGCGGAACTGATCCGGGTGTTCAATTTGAGTTATGAAGCCATGTTGAAGCAGATTTTAAGGGTTTCTGCTGAAACAAGTGGAAGTGCTTTGCTGGCCGTATTGGAGTCTAAGATCCATGAAATGATCAGCGCTGCCGAACAAGGCAAGACAGAGGTGTTTTTAGCAACCGGTATCACGGAAGACATTGATCAGGCAGCGGACAAATCTTTTCCGGAAGAAAAAGTAAATGTCCGGGATCAAAAGGAGGGGGAAATCCAGGAAGGTGTTTTTACTACCGCTGCCGGTTTGGTATTGCTCCATCCATTTTTGAACTCCCTGTTCCAGCTGCTTGGTTTACTGCAGGAGAAACGGTTTTTAAACATAGATACCCAGGAAAAAGCAATTTATTTATTGCATTATCTCGCCACTGGCGAAAAGAAAGCCGACGAGTATGAACTCCTGATGCCTAAAATCCTTTGTGCTTACCCGATCGATCAACCGATACCGAAACGTATTAAACTGTCTGCCCTGGAAATGGAAGAAGCCGATACCTTATTGAAAGCAGCCATTGCTTCATGGGAGATCTTAAAGAATACCAGTCCTGCGGGCCTTCGTGAAGGGTTTTTACAGCGAACAGGAAAGCTACAGGTCCTGGAAGGAAAAATAGGTTTGCAGGTAGAGAAGGCAGCGATCGATGTGTTACTGGATCATTTGCCCTGGAATTTAAGCATGATAAAATTGCCCTGGCTTAAGGAAGTCATCCGGGTAGAGTGGAGGTAGAAGCAAGCCTTGTGTAGATAGAAGAAGATTTAATGTTGTATTAAAAGATAAACTATGAAAGCTGGCGAAGCGAAGTCAGTGGCAACACCCGCCAAATCCGGAACTCCTTTCTTTAATAAGGGGGCGGATACTGCTTTGCTCAGTGATACCTCTGCAGAAACACCCTTTTTTCAAAAGCAGAACAGCAATTCATTCCCTGTGCAAAGGAAACTGACCGTAGGCCAGCCCAACGATAAATACGAACAGGAAGCTGATGCCAGAGCAGATCAGGTGGTACAGCGACTCGCAACACCTCAGGTGCTGACAAAAAAAGAATCGGCCGTTCAGGCCAAACCATTGGTCGGTCCCGTTACCCCGGTGATACAGGCAAAATGTTCCGCTTGTGAGCACGAAGAGCAACTGCAAAAGAAAGAAGAGGAAGATTTGGTTCAGGAATCACCATTAGAACTCCGGCGTAAACCGATTTTTGAGAGCAATGGAGAACCTCCCGGAGATGAAAAACCGGTTCAGCGTAAATGTGCCAGCTGCGAAAAGGAAGAGGAACAGAAAGTACAAAAAAAGGAAGAAGATCATTCCGCGCAAGTCGCCCCGACATCGATTGAAAGTAATTTGAACGCTTCTTCGGGAACAGGCAGTTCGTTACCGGAAAGCACCCGCACACAGATGGAATCTTCATTTGGAGCTGATTTTTCTGGTGTGCGAATTCATACCGGCAGTAATGCCCAGCAAATGAGTGAAGATTTACATGCTCAGGCATTCACACATGGCAATGATATTTATTTTAACTCAGGAAAGTACGATACCGAATCAGATTCAGGAAAACACTTGTTGGCACACGAGTTGACGCATACCCTGCAACAAAATGGTGAGTCTGAGCCCGCCCAAAGGAAAATTCAACGGTTGCCGGGTTGGATGAGTGATGCTGCAGATTGGGTAAGTGATACGGCATCTGATGCGGCGGGTGGCGTAGTTGACGGTGCACAATGGGTAGGTGGGCAGATTGCCGATGGCGCAGAATGGGTGGGCGACCAGGCCAGCGCTGCAGTAGACTGGGTCTTTGAACAAATCAGCGATTTGGTTGATACCGGAATCAATTGGCTGAATGAAAAATGGGACAGTGTCAGAGAATTCGGGCGGACCAGTTTTGAAGACATTAAAAACGGGTTTGGCGACTTAATCCACTTCATTACCACGCCATTGTCAGGCTTTATGTCGGCATTATCAATGATGAACGCCGATCTCCTGGGGAATATCTGGGATTCAGCAAAAGAGGGTGCCTCTGCGCTTTGGACGGGGATTAATTCCGTCATCAATGGCGTATTGCAATTCGGACAAGGGGTTTGGGATACCGTTTCTGGATTCATTACCAACACTTTTGAGACGATAGAAGGATTATTTGACAACGTTGCATTTGACCTGTTGCCGGCAGGGGTACAAGAAAGTGCCCGCTCGCTTTTTAGTGGCCTTCGGTCTTTATGGACTCAGTTTAGCGCTTTCTGGACGGATCTTTGGCAACGCCTGACCAGCATGATACAGGAGATATTGGCTGCGGTACGGTCCTTCGCCGATAATGTAATTGGATTCGCGATCGATAGGGTGATTTCCATGGTACGGAGCCTTAAAGAAGTATTTGATTACTTCACTAAATTGTTTGAAGATCCACAGGCCACCATCCAGCCATTTCTGGACCAGATTGCTGCGAAATTAGACGCTGAAGCCCCCGGCCGTGCAGAAACTTTGGGAAATGACATGGCAAGACAAAACTACCCGGGTGGAGCTGCGCAGGAAGGGGATAGCGGTACCGTTCAAAGAGTACCTATAGATGCCGAAGACAGACGCACCGCAACGCTCGATGAAGTGGGCAGTGGGATTGTGTACTATATCTCCAGGGCCTGGGCCGAACTGGACGTTAAGAAATTGCTATGGACCACTGTGGTCAATATGTTTTGGCCACCTGCAACGATCAGGGCGATCTTCAGACAATTCAGTCAACTCTGGTACGACGATTGGGCAACCGCCGTTGACAGCCTTTATATGCCAAGGAATTTCTTCGATGATCCACTTGGATGCCTTCATGATATCTGGTCCAACTTTATGATTCTGCTGGATTTCCCCTTGGCCTTATGGAGGAGGCTGAACTATGTTGTAGGGCTTTTAATTGGATACGTAGCCATTATAGTGATCCTGGTAGAAATGGTCCTGGGCGGAATTGCGGCGGCCGAAGTTGGCGTAGTTCCCGGTATTGTGGCCGGTTTCTTCGCAGGAGTGGCTACGATGGCGCCCCTAGGAGAGTTACTGATGACTTCTTTCCTTGCTGCGGAAAGCGCTACCGTCATCATCAGCCTGATACGCCTGTATACTGCAAGGCAGCTTTGTGAAAAACGCCAGATCGACATTTTAACTGCGGTAGCAAGTTTTATCGCAATGGGTGTGGCATTGGTACTGCAAGCCCTGATGGCACTTTTGGCGGAGCTCGTTACCTTAATTGCCAATTTCCTAAAAGGCGCTCCTCAAGGTGTTCCGCAACCACAGCCAACACCACAACCCACTCCACAGCCAACTCCGCAACCAACACCACAACCAACGCCACAGCCAACTCCACAACCAACACCACAGCCTACGCCGGTACCTCAACCAATACCGCCGCCGCGGCCACAACCACAACCTCAACCGGTCGCACCTGCTGCACCTGCCGGACCAGGAAGGGTAATTCCGTTTCCTACCCGGCCACAACCGGCGCCTGTCAGTCCTTCAGCACCGGGTCAGATTGCAGCTAAATTTGAAGATGGCGTAAGCGATGGAACAGCTACAGAAAATTTAGTGGAAGGCAGGAAATCACCTGAAGTACTAACAGAGGATCCTGATACCCATCAAACGACCGGTCCCGCTACAACATCTCCAAATGGGATGCTACAGACTGCACGAAAGGATCGGATTAATCCGGATGCATGTGAGAAAAAGAAAGGTATTTGCTACGAAAAATCCTTGATGTTCGGCCTTACCAGAGGCTCAATGCCCTTTATTGGTGTAGGGCCAACCCCAGATGATCTTCGGGTTCCTGCTTGTCTTTTGAGAACGGCTACAGGTACCACGGTCGCTAATTTTAGAGCCAGCAATATTGCAGTGGCAAAATTTTTGGTTAACAATAGCATCGAATATGTGGCCGCTGCTAATATACCCGGAGGGGGACTCCATTCTGAAGATATGATTTTCATCGAAGCCAACCGGCGATTTGGAGCCGGTAATTTTACGCTGGCGGCAATTTTCTCAGAAAGGGTTCCTTGTCCGCGATGTTCCGGCTGGCTCAGGACTGTGCCAATCACTCCTGATTGCAGGGTCTATTGTGTCGTTAAGGACGATCAGAACTGGAGTGCAATCAGGAGAAGTTATAATAACGGCGTTTTGTTCTAATTAAATTAAAAACAACCATGTCAGAAAAACCACTCGCCCTTCAATGGAATCAGCTCATCCTCGATGCCATTAAATTCACTAAAACTTCGCCGCCACTGGCAGCCAGGGCTTTGGCGATGGCACATACTGCGATGTATGATGCATGGTCTGTCTTTGATAAATGCGCCATCAGTACCACGACGGCAAAATACATTAAAATGGCAGATCAGGAATGTGTAAAAGAGAACACCCGAAAAGCATTCAGCTATGCTGCCTATCGGGTATTGATGGACCTGTTTTGGCTGGCACTTCCTTCAGAAAAAAAAGACCTGTTCCGCGACCTGATGTGTACCTGTGATTATGATCCGGATGATACGACCCTGGACATCTCCCTGCCTCAGGGAATTGGCAACCTGGTTGGCCGTCTGGTGATAGAAAGGGGGCATGGGGATGGTGCCAATCAGCAAGGCACGTTACACATGCCACATTGGTCTGATTATACCGGTTATTGGCCGGTCAACACTCCGGATCAGGTTAACGACCTGAGCTTTTGGCAGCCACTGAGAAAAGAGGGGGGCGCTATCCAGCAATTCCTGTGTCCACATTGGGGATTGTTGAAATCATTCTCTTTAAATTTCAACTGGCAGTTCCGGCCGGCCCCCCCGTTCCGGAAGGAAGATTTTGATTTCCGGCCACAGGTGAAAGAAGTACTGGAAATCAGCGCAGCACTGACGGAGGAGCAGAAAGCAATTGCTTCTTATTGGGCGGATGGCCCTGGAACTTTTAGTCCTCCGGGGCATTGGTGTGAGATCGCGCAATTTATTGCCGAAAGGGAACAATACCGGAATACCGATGGTATCAAGTTGTTTTTTGCCCTGAGCAATGCTTTGTTTGATGCCTCAATCGCCTGCTGGGAAGCGAAATACTACTACAATTCTGTGCGTCCGATAACGGCGATCAGAACAATTTATAAAGGATTGGAGGTACAGGCCTGGGGCGGTCCGGGTAAGGGGACACAGACGATCAAAGGAGAACAATGGGTCTCCTATATTGAAACACCTCCCTTTCCCGAACATGTGTCCGGACACAGCAGTTTTAGCAGGGCTGCGGCCACAGTATTGAGGCAATTTACGGGAAGCGACCATTTTGGAGGTTGCACCACGCTGAAAACAGGTAGTTCTGTTATCGAGCCGGGTAAGGTGCCCTGTACGGAAGTCCGCTTAGACTGGCCCACATTTACCAGTGCTGCCGAACAGGCAGGATTGTCACGGGTGTATGGGGGAATTCATTTTCCCCGGGGAAATGAAGAAGGGCAGAAGCTGGGGATTAGTATAGGGACGAACGCCTGGGAAAAAGCCCTGTTTTATTTTAACGATTAAATCTTAAAATTATGCCTTATCGCTCAAGAGTCTATCGTCAGCGCAATGCAAATACGCATGATGACGCAAAGCAAAAACCGTTTTTCGGCAATCAGCAGGGACAGGCTGCAGCGAAAACTGCAGGCGGTTTTTTTCAGGCCAAGTTAACGGTAAATGAGCCTGGTGATCAGCATGAGCACGAGGCCGATGCAGTTGCAGACCAGGTGGTCAATAAGCCCTCAGAAAAGAAAGAAATACAAGAACGCAGCATCAGTAGTGTGCAACGCCTCGCGACCTCCGCTGAGGATGAAAAGCAGGGGACAAACGATGCCAGGATGGCCGCAGATAAGGAAATTCAGGAAAAACCGGAGCCAGATTCAGAAGAAATACAGGAAAGGCACATTCAAAAACAGGAAGAACAAAGCCCTGCAACAGCCGTTCAGCCAGGCGGGCCTTTTGACAGGAATGACCAGACTTTTACCTTGAGCTGGAAAAACGGACAATGGGAAGGTTGCGGCCCGGTTCCGGGCACAGCAGCCGGAGGGGAAAATGCCTGCGTGAGCTCAGACTCCATCGATCAGGTTAAAAACTATTTTAAGAAGAAACCTGTGCCTGGAAACGTAGACCGACCGGCAAATTGTCCGCCGGAGCGCTGGAATTTTATGTTTAACTATTGCTGCGGCGAGAGCAAACATGTAGACCCTAATCAAAAGAGCAATTGTATACCGGATCAAGTGAAGGCGCCGGAGCCGAAAATAGAAAAGCCGGAAGCTCCGGAAAAAGGAGATTTCGAAATACCTGACGGCGACACAAAAATGGCTTAACCGATAGATAATGAACTTACAGAAGTTAAAATCAATTCTTGGAAGAAATCAAAATGAAGGGCCATTCAGTCGGACGGAACAGCCTTCTTTAGGCGCGGATTTAACAGCTACGGCAGTGTCTGATCCAGCCGAAGCTGGAACGTTAATCGATAATGAAAGAGAAACAACACCAGATGATCCTACAAAAAATATAAATTCAAGTCATATGCCCCAAACCTTTACCGACCGGAATGCCCCTGAAGAATTGAGGTATCTGGAACAATTGATTTTATATCGCCTCAATACCTGGTTCCCTTCAGATGAAGACCATCAGGAGCCTGTGCTGGATACCGGCAAATGGTCGGCGGCTTTGGCGAACTTTATTCAGGAGCATCAACTCAATTCCGATGAGGCCGTTTTATTGATGATTGGACTCGTCCCGCATGTTCAATCCGATCTGTTTGACCGGGTGATCAGTTATAAAATCCAGGATTCCGGAGATTTCCAAAGAATAGGAGGTGTACGGGGAAAAGATTTCAGGGGCTTCATACCCACTGGGGAAACAGCTGTTTTCCTGCTTGGAGATGATGATTTTGAGCGGCGTCTGGAGATTCAGCGTCTGTTTTGGCCGGATCATTTGTTTGAGAAGAACAAGATCCTATGGTTAACTGATCAGCCATCCGGAGAGCCGGTAATGAGTGGGAAAATTACACTCTCATCGGAGTATTTGGATACTTTCATTTATGGCAAGCCCATTCCGCCAAGATTCAGCATGAATTTTCCGGCAAAACTAATTCATACCGACCTCGGCTGGGAAGATCTCGTGATCAATGATGAACTTAAAGAACAGATCAATGAACTGAAAAGCTGGTTGAAATACAATGATCAGCTGGTTGGGGAATGGGGAATGGGCGATCGCCTGAGAAGAGGCTACCGCGCTTTGCTTTATGGCCCTTCTGGAACCGGAAAAACCTTTACTGCGGGCTTACTGGGCAAGGAAGTTGGTAAAGATGTCTATAAGATTGACCTGTCTATGGTTGTGTCAAAATATATTGGAGAGACGGAAAAGAACCTCGAACTGCTCTTTGCCAGGGCGGAAGATAAAGGTTGGATCCTGTTTTTTGATGAGGCGGATGCTTTATTTGGAAAGCGGACAAATGTGAGGGATGCCCATGATAAATATGCGAATCAGGAGGTATCTTACCTGCTTCAAAGGATTGAAGATTATAATGGAATGGTGATTCTTGCCACCAATATGAAGAACAACATTGACGATGCTTTTATTCGCAGGTTCAATGCGGTCCTTAAATTCTCTTTACCGGAAGCAGAGGAGCGGGCTAAAATATGGCGTCTGGCCTTCCCGAGGGACGTCCGGTTTTGTAATGAAAAAGAGGAAACGGTTGACATTCCTGAACTTGTAAAGAGTTACCCGATTTCAGGTGGCTATATTGTAAATGTGGTTCATTATGCCAGTATCAAAGCACTGGAACGATACCATGAGCAAAAAGCAGAAAAGAACATTTATTTGAACGATGTATTGTACGGTATAAAGAAAGAATTGCTGAAAGAAGGTAAGCCTTTTAATTAAAATCCAGGGTGTCAAAAATGTCTCCTCTGTTCAGTTTACCATTTATTTTGCCAATCACTTCAACTTTAGCCTGAAGGCATAAGCTATTGTCGGCACTGCGAAAGATATCCTGAAAAAACAGGAGCTTCAATCCCTGGCGTTCTGTTCTTAGTTTCACAGAAAAAGTATCACCGGAGGTCAGTGATCTTTTAAAGTCCATTTCTATTCTGGACACCATGAGCAAGATGTCTTTTTCTGCCAGTTCCTTAAAGGAAACCTTTTTTGAGGACAGGTATTCATGCCTGGCATGTTCCAGATAGTTTTGATACACCGCGTTATTTACCACGCCCTGCAGGTCACATTCGTAATCTCTTACCTTTAACTGAATTTCAAAAATATAGTTTTGCATATTGTTTTGTAAAGATGGAAATAATTGTCTTATACAAAGAAGAGAATATATCTTTAACTTAATGGTCAAGGTAATCAATTGCAGAACCACTATGAATAAGGATAAGACAAAAAATGCCGTAGCGGTATTTAATAAACGTGCAAATGAATATCAGGATAAATTCATGGATACGCAATTGTATCACGAATCCTTCGATTTATTCTGTGAACATATCACAAAAGAAAATGCTGATATTTTAGAACTTGCCTGCGGACCAGGTAACATCATTAAATATTTGTTAAAGAAACGCCCTGATTTCAACATCTTAGGCATTGACCTATCTTTGAATATGATTGATCTTGCTAAAGCAAATAATCCAACAGCCACATTTGAATTAATGGATTGCAGAAATGTATATTCATTTTCATCAGGAAGACTACCTTGTCGACGGGCTTAAAGTAAAGGGGTTTGAAATTGTAAACCTGCAACGTAAGGACTATCTGATGCAGGAAGGAGCAGGGGTAACAGATCTGATTATTATCGCAAAAAAAAGATCATGATGAACTTCAAACCAAAGGAAAATCGTTCATCGAGAGATTAAAACTTATAAAATAGCTTCTGGAAACAAATCAACTTCTGGAATTTTTTGCGAATTTTAATTCCTATTTTTAAAGCCTAACCATTGCTTTTAAGTATGAAACTAAAAATCGGCTTGTCGCTATTTGTATCCCTGACTTTCTTATTTGTCAACCATTCTTCCGCCCAAAAGGGCTGGATAGATCTTTTTAACGGAAAAGACCTGAAAGACTGGAACATCAAAATTTCCAAACATGATTACAACGAAAATTATGCGAATACTTTTCGTGTCGAAGATGGCCTGATCAAAGTGAATTATGATGGCTATGAAAATTTCGATCAGCAATACGGGCATATGTTTTACAAAACACCTTTCTCTTATTATCTGCTGGAGGTCACCTATCGTTTTGTTGGGGAACAGGCCAAAGGAGGTGAAGGCTGGGCTTTGCGAAATAGCGGAGCGATGCTGCACTGTCAGGCACCGGAAACGATGCTTAAAAACCAGGATTTTCCTATTTCTGTAGAAGCGCAGATTTTAGGCGGTGATGGTACACATATCCGTCCTACGAGCAATTTATGTACTCCCGGTACAACCGTTTTTTATGAAGGGAAGCTATTTACGCCACATTGTTTAGATTCAAAATCTAAGACTTATGCCGGTGATCAATGGGTGACCGCCAAATTCCTGGTTTTGGGAGATTCAGTGATTAAACATATTATTGATAAGGAAGTGGTGCTGGAATATACAAAACCTCAAATCGGTGGTGGCAATGTTGCCAATTATGATCCGAAGATGAAAGAAGATGGCAAAGCCTTAACCGGTGGTTATATTTCTTTGCAGAGTGAAAGCCATCCTATTGAATTTAAAAAAGTAAGGCTTTACAACCTGGAAGCTTATGCAAGTGATAAGCCGAAATTAGATAAAGTAATTGAAAAGGTTTTGAAGCAGTAAGGAGATCAATGCAGCAAACCGGTCGTGTAGATCTCTATACGACCGGTTTGCAAATAAAAATCATTAAACCTTTGAATCGCTGATCATAGGTTTGTATTTATTCCAGTTATCTCCAATCATCCAAAGGTTGATGAAGAAAAACGGCAATGCGATGGCCAGACCAGATGGTTCGAAAATAGCGTTATGGAGCACAACGCCTACCATTACCGGTAAAATGACAATAGCACCAAGGGCCCTGTATTTAGGTAACATAAATAGCAGACCACCAATTATTTCAATTGCGCCGATCAGAGGCATCAGCCAGGAAATCCTGCCAAATGCTTCCATCAATTTCATTTGCTCTGCCGTCATTTCCGGCATGGGCATATAATGGAAGAATTTGCTTAATCCGGCATTGAGAAACATCAGACCGAAAAGAACACATAATACGATTTTTACGATTTTCATTTTATTGATTTTAATGGTTAATAATCTATGCCATCTCTGTCTATATCCAGAGCTTGTTAGTATTAAATTACTATTTTAATCTTGAAAATCAATAGCTTAACCCTAAAATCATGTCGGCCGGGACATCCCGAAAAAGCTTTATAGGATATTTTCTCCGTCAATCAAATTCACCTTTTTACCCATCTTTTTCTGAATCACCTCAAAATGGTGCAGTTCCTGTTGGCTAACCAGCGAAATAGCATCTCCTGCGGCTTCTGCGCGACCGGTTCTGCCGATGCGGTGAACATAGTCTTTAGGAGAACGGGGTAACTCATAATTGATCACAAAGGGAAGGAAATTAATGTCAATTCCCCTGGCCATTAAATCTGTGGCGACCAGGACCCGCAGTTTACCCGATTTAAAATGTTGTAAAGCTTCGGTTCTGGCACCTTGGCTTTTTTTGCTGTGAATGGCTTTTGCATCAATGTTGTTTTTGCGGAGCTTGTTCACGATGGCATCCGCCTGATGAACTGAAGAAGCAAAAACCAATACCTGTTTCATGTCATGATGGTTGATCAGGTAGCGTAAAAAAGGACCTTTCTTCTCCTCTGAAACGATGTATGCCACCTGATTGATCAGGTCCAAAGATTCCTCTTCCGCTTCAATCTTGATCACCACCGGATCATGTAACAGGATTTGGTGGATATGCTGAAGATCTTTGCTCAATGTGGCAGACAACAATATGTTCTGACGCTTTTCAGGTAAAAGTGATAAGATCTTGTTCAGCTCTTCTTTAAATCCGAGGTTCAGCATTTTGTCTGCTTCATCCAGTACCAATGTTTCAATAGCCGATAAATGAACTGCATTTGAAGCTACCAGTTCCAATAAACGGCCTGGTGTTGCAACCAATATATTGATCCCTTGCATGGCCATCATTTGTGGATTGATGGAAACACCACCATAAACAGCCAGCGTTTTAATAGATTCGGGAAGCGGCTGACTAAAAGTGATAAAAACATTTTTCACCTGCTCTGCAAGCTCACGGGTAGGCACTAAAACCAATACATTTGCGTGGCGGTTCTTTTGTCCGAATGTCTTTTGCACATTCATTAGCAGCGGTAAAACATAACTTGCCGTTTTTCCGGAGCCTGTTTTGGCAATGGCTAAAACATCTTTATGAGCTAATATAGCGGGTATAACACTTTGTTGAATAGGAGTGGGTACTGTGAAATTTTGATCTACCAGTGCTTTTGTTAAAGCAGGTGATAAACCTAAGGACGTAAAAGGCATATTACTCGATTTTTTTGTAAAAATAAGCAAAAATCGCGGGAAGAGCGGCTTTACTTATCTTCGACTGGGGTAAACGACTTGTTTTCCGACACGAACCTTCATACTGAAAACATTATTCTTCTTATCGCTTTCCCTGTACCAATGGTGCGGATCGATTTCTATTTCCAAAGTATAGTCCCCGTTTGGCAGATTTTCAGGTAGTTCCAGGTATTGACCTTCATACAACATTCCATAAGTGTCATAGCCGCCAACGCTGATTCCCTGTTTATCAAAATTGCAGGAAGGGTAGTACCCAAGACCATAGTTTGGCATGTTTTCTCCATATTTCTTTCCGTTAATGGTACTGAATCCATCGCTCTGATAAATGATGCCTGTGGTAAACAAACAATAGCTAACCTTAGATCCTTTTGTAAGGATCGTTCTTTTTTTATTACTGATTTTAACAAGCCTGAATTCCACCCAATCATCCACATGATAATGGTTGTGCCCGGGTTTGTCCTCAAAATACATCGTTCCGGCAGGGAAATCCTGATAAGCGAGCTTGCCATTCTTTCGGTTGTAAATTCTCTGATTAACGGATAGCCTGCCTTCTTTTTCAGCTTTTGCCCCTTTTATTTCCATCGGCCCATAACCAATATTAGCTATGGTTGCCGCAAGTCGTAATTGTCGGGGGTAAACCGGGTCATTCCATGCATATTCCTGAATCTGATTTTCCGTAAAAAAAGGAATGATGACTAAATCGGGCAGCAGATCGCAGTTTTTCGCACCATCCGGACAGTCGCATAATCCGATGTTTTCAAAATCACACTTCTTTCTAATGATTGCCTTTGCCGGTTGATGGCTAAACAGCAGTTGGATGCTGTCCAGATCACCGCTGAAATCCTTTTTTAAATCTTCTATGTACAGTTTCCAGGTGCCGTTTGGATTTTGTCCATGGTTTAAAAACTCCAGTTGCCCATCCGGACGGTAATCCCCGGTAAAGGGTGCCCTTGCTGCACTGATTAATCCCGACTGGCCGAATTGCGAAAATCTGGTATGGATATAATGTGCTCCGGAATCTTTTCCATTACGGTTGGTTAGCCAGATACTGGCTCCATCCGGACTTTCTAAAGTTATTTTTAGATCACTCACACGCTCATGACGCAGGTTGAGTAAAACAGAGGTCAAGCCAAAACTGCTGTCGGCAACAGCAGGTAAGCCAGTAACTTCAATGTTAAACTCCTGTCTGAAATAATATCCGTAATAATCGTAGAGGGAAGTCCCTTTAGTCGTAAAGGTTTGTGCAGATGATGACAAACATCCGATTAGAAAAAGAAAGCCTGGCAACCGTTTCAGGCTGCGGGGCTTTATATAGCGCATCTTGTTAATGTTCAACTTTGAAAGTTTTTATATGTGCAGGACCTATGGGTGTAGCCGTGCCTGGGCTGGTTAGTTTTCGCGGATTTAATGCGAATTCTCCGCAAACCATCTGTACACATTCCCTGCAATTGATGTCTTTAAAGGTAAACTTTAAGCAGAGGTATACTTTGACCTCGCAGCAGCTGAGCTCTGTGACAGTTGGCAGTGATAGTTTTATGTTAAGGATGCCCGGATTTAAGGAGATGGGAACCGTTGAATTTAATACGGCCTCGCGGTAATCCGCTGCGATACTTCCGGTTACCGGACCGATATAGCCACTTAAATTCATGGGCTGTGCATTTAAGCTGGCGGATAAGATGTTGCCCCAGGTTACCGGGCGATTGTTACAGTTCAGGCAGTTTGGGGAGGAAGCGATCAATCGGAACTCTTCTACACTGACGCGAACTTCAGTCATCGGTGTGGTTGTGGAAATACTGAATGTACCCGATCCGGTAGAATAGGCATTTGGATTTGCGAGATTCGTCACGACATTAAATGATGCTGCGGTTTGTTTAATGGTGATTTCGGCACGGCAGCAGCTGGGCGGTTCGCAGATGATGGTAATTGGAATGGTCAGATTCTCACATTCGCTATCCCCACATTTTGCTTTGATCACTAAGATATAGGCGCCACAATTGAGTTTGCTGTTATATTGCTTTAAATCCAGTGGTAAACTGGTACCTGTTGCGACAGTGACTCCGCTTGCGGCCAGGATTTGCCAGGAATACGATGCCCCACAATTGCCGTTGCAGTTATAAACGGCATTGAGGAGTCCGGAAACATTTCCCTGAATAAACTGAAGCGGGTAGGTTAAAGGCACGGCGGCTGTCCCTCCTGTAGCAGGGATAGCGGTTCCGCCTAAGGTTGGTCCTCCTTGCCAGCTGCCGCAGGAACATGGGCTGCAGTTTAGGGGTTTCTTATAGACTTCCACATCTCCTAATCTTGTTTTATCCCAGGTTGTGGTGTTGTCATCGGCGTCAATCCAGATGGAATTCCATAGCGTATTCGTTGGGCTTCTTCTCATGCCCTGGATTCCGTAAACCAAAGGATTGGGGGCAGACATTGCGTCCGTCGACAACCATATGGTGGTGTCACAGGCAAACGAAAGTTCATCTTTCATCATGATGTTATTGGAATAACTGACACCTCCTGCACAGTTTTTGTTCACCCCATTTCCTGCAGGATATAAATTTGTATTTACATTCCATAAATGGCTTCCCAGAGGCAATTGATTGTCGAACTCCACTACTTTAGAATTATGTGCGCCCATTACGGCGAATTGAGAGGTAGCCGGGTTGCTGTTCTGCCAGGTTTGCTGACCAATGAGTAATGAATTCTTGCTTTCTGAAAAGGCCATGTCGGAGATCACGGCTATGCCATTGTTGTATGGGAAGCTGGCCGTGGAAGTGCCGGCCATCAAAGAGATATTTAGCGTCTCCATCTGTTCCGTAGCGGTATCAAAATCCCCGTTTACATCAAGCTCAACCGACCAGATGTCATTTGCGCTATAGGGCTGCAGCAGGCTGATCCTGGAATAATATAACCGATATGGATTTCCGGTTCCGCTAAGCTTTCGGATGGCAATACCGTAGGGCATGGTGTTTTTTAACGGGCCTCCGCTATCTTTTGCCACAAAAGTATTTGCCGCAGTCCAGGTTACCCCGTTATTGATGGATTTGATCCGGTTGATGGAGCCGGCGCCGTCCCAGTTTGAAACGTAAATGTTTTCCACCGTCCCGATTCTCAGGTATTTTAAGTTCCCTAAGGAACGGTCTTTATTTAAGAAATCGAATATCTGAGTGGGAATGCCACTGGTTCCGTCTATCCTGAAAATTTTACTCTGATTGAGTACTGATCCTCCGTAGATCTGTGTAGAGGAAACATAAATATTAGGTGCGGAAGTTTTATCGTCTATAGTAACCCCGAAAATAGAACCCAGCTTTTGAACCGTCCAGCCTGGAGCACTCCAGTTTGAAGGTTTGGTGCCGGCCGGAGTCATAGCGGGTGTATTCCAATTGGCACCGGTTGTTGCGGTTGAGGTATTGGAAGTTTTTACAGTTCTTAAAACTACACCACTATTTTGAATAGGGCTGTGGGTAGCCACAGCATCACCATAGGCTAAGGGCAATTGCGCTTTTACCATATTTGTTGCAAAAAGCACTAATGCCGGCAACAGGAATATTTTATAAATTATGTTTTTCATAGGAGTGTATTTGTCTTTTAATGGATATGAAGCGATCAAAAGCAGATCTGCTACTGTATATAAACGGTATGCTTTTGATGGGTTCATCGGAATGTATTTAAAAGCGCTTAATTATTTATGTTTTCTGGTAACCTGATAGCATTTTACAAAGCTGCAGCTCTGGCAATCCTCATTTGTAAAGCTATAGCGAATACAAAATCTGATCACATCATCGCAACAGGCTAAGGTGCTGAACGGAGGCGCCGAAATATTAAGGTCTATTTTGGAGCCTGAAAGTGCTGTAACGGGTGGAGATAAAGAGAACCAGCTCAGGGTATGGTGCGTATTGCCTCCTCCGGCAGGAATGACAGGAAACAAACCATTTAATGTGCCCCAGCCTGCAGAAGTAAATGTTCCGGAACTGAAATTTCCAAAAGTCTGACTGTCCTTATTACAACTGAAACACTCTTCTGTACCGTTTACGGAAACATGGGTAAAACTAATGAGCTCGGCTTTGAAGTTCTTGATGTTGACATTAGGAGCAGTGATGGTGGTAGATAAGCTGATGCTATTATTGGTCAGTTGGGTAGTCGCAGTAACTTTATCTTTTGAGAATTCCCATTTGATCAAATCGCAATAATTACAAGCACATTGTATCACTGGTGTACAATAAAAGGTATTGTCATTGACGGTTGCATTGCCTTGTAAGCTGCTGGTGTAAACATTCAGATTTAAGCAGGTTGCATTCACATTGGCCGGAGTATAGTCAATGCTGAAGGTTTGCTGTACACCTGGCGCTAAGCTAGCCGGATATGTTCCTGCCGAAAGGCTGATGGTCCCGTTTGCACCGGCATATACGATATTTGCAATTAAATTACCTGGAATTGCTGCGTTCTGTGCGATGTTGGCCGCGTTGTTAAAGTCGTAGGTGATGTTTTCTGCAGCTGTACTGAAATTTTTCAAGGTGATGGCGATGGTATAAACAGGTTGTCCGGCGGCATTAAAACCTTTACATCTGGCAGTATCAATCAATACATCCAGGCGGTGTAAACCGGAACCAATAATAAAGGAAACAGGGTTTGCATGGCAGTTGTCTGCTCCAACTAAAGCCATGTAGCTGCCTTTTTCCAATCCATCAAGAACGGAACTGTATTCATTGCCGTTCTTAGTTAAACTTTTAACAAATGGTTTGTTTTTCCCGCTTTGTTCGAGCAGCGTGTTTACGGTAAGACTCATGCGGTCGCTGAGGCCCGCTCTTTCTCCGGGGTTTAGCTTACTTAGGTAATCCTCATCGTCGGAGATTTTATAAATTCGGATGGATTTTTCGCCGGTATAACTGGTAGGAATGTGTACACGGAGGTTTATCGGATCCTTTTCACCAAAACGTTGTCCTTGTCTTGGATACCGGATTACGGGCTTACATTCCTGCCGGTCGTCCGTTCTACCTTCAAGTTTGATAAGCGGTAGTCCGGCAAAGGCGTCCAAATCATCGTTTATTTGCTCAGTACTTTTGATTTCCTTTTCTCCTCTGGCTTGTGGTGCTGTTGTTTCTCTTCTGGTTTCTTTTTCGGAATTGCTTTTTCCCAGTGCCAAACTGATCCCAAGATTGAATGCAAGGCTGTTAAATGTGGTGTTTTTGGTTGCAGGCTGCCTGGTTCCAGTCAGCATCTGATCAATATTGTAAAAGCCCTGAGCATCTGCATTGCCCTGTGGCTTAAACACCATGCTTTCATTTTTAACTGTCGGACCGTTGCTGTATGCTCCTTCAACATAAAACCCAAACTTCCCGGGGAAATAGCTGAAACGCAGTTTAGGTATAATCACGAATCCGGTGGTTTTAGTTTCCGCCTGACTGTATAAATTGTATTCATTAGTTTTTCCATTTACCGTACTCGTTTGGGTAGCAGAAAATCCTTTTTGTTTCATGCTGAAATAACCGGCATTCAAAATTGGTGAAATGGTGACTGGCCCAAAAGTTAAATTTGCCTGGGCACCACCTTCTGCTTTAAAGCCGGATTGTTTAGGGCTCCCCAGGTTTGTAAGCCCAATTGCCGGATTGCTGCTTTGTCCGGTAATTTGGAAAGGAGTATAGCTGTTGAGCTCATGTCGCTTGTTTCCGGTAAAATATTCTCCTCCGGCATTGAAGCCGATGGAAAAAGATTTTGTAAACAAGGGAACATATAGATTGCCGTTAAAGCCATATCCATTATCCAGGCCAGTGTTTTCTTTGATGGTCTTACCCGGAATATTGATTCCTGTACCAATGGATAGTAAGGAATTTTGTGCGGTCACATTCAATAAACAGGAGGAGATGAGTAGCGTAGTTAGTATTTTCTTCATAATGACAGGCTTAGGGATTTTGAACTTAGTTGTTCGCGGAGGAGCCAGCGCTGTTTCGCAGCTGGCCATTTATAACTCAGACATGATTTTTCTGTGGATTGATTTAAACCGGTAAAAGCTTTTTTGGTACGAAAGTATTTTTTCCTTTAATTGCCGGATCAGTTGTTTCATAGCAGAGTTCGTTAGTGTAATGTGAATTTGCGCATTTAACGAAATGGAAAAATCCCTAAATGTAGGCGACAGGAAGTTTTGTAGAAACCGTCGATCATTTTTAGGCAGGGGAGAAATACGGAGTTGTTTAGCGCTGTTCGTTGGAAACAACAAAATCTGGAAATAGAAGCTGTAAGGTGTTATCATTAAATTAAGGGATAAGAGGAGAGGGCGAGATCGCCCTCCGGTCGTAGTTCTTTACAAAAGGGTTTCTTTTATTTCAACTGAATGCTCATTTTAAGAAGGATGCCGGCAACGAGAAGCCAAGCAGAATAACGCTTATCCAGGGCAACTGATGAATTCCAACTTTCAGGATTGCCAATCCGCCAACTGTCGAACCTATGGTTACAGCCAGGTTTCCACATGAGGTGAAAGTACTATTGATAAAAAATTTTATGCAAATTTGAGGCATAAGTTGCCTTACTGATAAATCTCACACTATAAATAAAAAAGATGCACGCTATTGCCATATCCAGTGTCCAGCTCATTACCTCTAAGTATGGAAGCGAAAAAGGTCAAATTCATTTTGATGCTGAAGAAGAGGTCACACATGATATTTTTCCAGACCGGATTGTATTGAATACAAATTTTAGGGATGAACGATCCTACCAGGCGTCAATTGAGGGAGACGTTCTTTCTGTAAAAAAGCTGCTCTATCATGTACGCAAAAAGGAATTTTTCGAGGGTACTATGGATGAGGATGATTGGCAGGAGCTGGATGTATTGTGGAGACGAATGGAATACGAGCTGGTGACAGGTCCTAAATTTAGCGAAATGGATGTTCGGGCAGAACTACTCCATCTATTTTTTCTCATTTTAACGGAGAAAGAAGCTGAAATTTCGTCGAAAAAGCTCCCAGCTAAGAAGACGCCTGATTTAAAGTGGGTATGGAAACAAATTACTTCAGCATTAGCGCAGGCAAACAGGTCCGTCTCTTTTGAATGGAAGGAATGGGCAGAAATTGGAATTATGGAGGTAAATAAGCTGGGAGCTGTACAGGAATTAGGCATTGTTTTACCTTATCCAGGCGAACAACAAATTGAAGACGTAACTCATGACGCTGATTGGGAAGCCGCTATTTTACGCTATTTTAATGGTCATTTGAATGATTCTGGCCTTAAGCTCATCGCGATAGGGACCCATTTCGATGAGTACCAAATGTTCGCGTGCCTGCCTGTGCGTGATCTTAACCTGGTGAATGCCTTTGAAATACTTAAAAAGTTGGGGCTTGTTTATAAGGATTAAAACCTTTATTCTTCAGGTGGTGAAAAATAGAAAAAATGGGTGATATTGCATCAATTTGGGTATAGTTAAGTGACAAATTATATAATCAAATGCGAAAAATATCTGATAATAACCTTTTAGAAGACCTTAGGAGTGAAAGCAATGCTTCATTTGAAGTTTTGTATAAATTATATTTCCCTCCTGTTGCTAAATATATTTCCCAAAACTTTGGAACTACTGCAGATGCAGAAGATGTTTATCAAGAAACCGTTATCGTATTACTTCAAAAAGTAAGACAGCCGGATTTTATGCTGACCTCATCTCTTAAAACATATACATTTGCCATTGCCAGGAACATTTGGCTGAAAAGGCTAAGAGATAATAAGCTCATTCCGGTTGAAGACTGTGAGAAATATCTGAGAGAAAGCGAAACGTTTACATTCGAGTTGAAAAAAGAACCAGGCAAGGACGAAAAAATTGCGTATTGGCTTGCAAAGATCACCAGGAACTGCCAACGTATCTTAAAAGCCATTTTCTTCCATAGAGAACCAATGGTAAGCCTGATGCAAAAAATGGGTTGGAAAAATAAACACACCGCAGCCAACCAACAATACAAGTGCATACAGCAGTTAAAAAGGGAAAAACAAAAAGAAATGTTGTAGTTCCCTTTTTAAAATTGAATTCATCTTATTCCTTAAATAGCTTCATTGCCAGTAAACCATAACCGATTGCAGCACCTGAACGCAGTGCAGCTGCAATCATAATCGTTTCTGAGATTTCTTCCCGAGTTACCCCAAGTTCTTTTGCCTGTTTAATATGCCGTTCTATGCAATATGGGCATTGAGTGGTTAAAGCAACTCCTATTGAAATAAGTTCTTTATATTTCAATGGAATTTTGGCTTCAACTTCTCCAACTTCCTGATCAAACGCAAGCCAGGCTTTTGACTGTTTAGGCGCTCCTGCGATGATATCCTGAGCAAATTTTTTGTCTGTACTTTCTGTGAATTTTGTCATTTGTCTACTTCTAGTTATCTGTTAATACCCAGGACTTGGTATTATCACCCTTACGGAAGTAAAAACCATAACAGGCATTATAAGTACTCCGAAATGTCAATCCAGGCGATGCGGCGTTGTCTTACTTCCGGGTTATTTGCACAGAAAATCAGGCGTTGGCCATCAGGAGAGAATTTAGGGTGCTGGGCATTCGGCGCAACAGATGTGTCTGTCAGCTGAACAGCTATAGCGTCTGGATCAGACAAATTGAAAAGATATATGGAGTAGCCATGATTGCGGGTACTCTCAAAAGCAATAAACTTCCCATCGGGAGAGATGGCGGGAGCGCGACCTTGAAAATCCGGGTCGAATGTTGTGATAGAAGCTGAGGACTCCATAGGCGAAGAAGTAAATACACCGTTATTTTCGGTGTTCAGGAAAATGTAATTCTTATCCTGGTTATATTTAGTCGCAGGTGTCCATTTTGATTGCCCGGCAAAGGCAATCAATGTGCTCTGACCCGGAAAAACAGCGGGCATGCCCCCAAAAATGTCTTTTCCATTTGAATCCGTTCCATTCATATCAATGTAGCCGGGAATAATGTTGCCGAGCCCGTCTATAAGGGTACTTTTAGGGTTTCCCAGGTCGGTATTATTCATAACGACAAAGCCGTTGTTGCTATCCGGAGATAGGGAGGCCCATTGCGGATAGTAGTAACGCTCCGTCCCGGAAAGCTTCGTCAAATCAGATCCATCGGCATTAACGGTGCAGACACTGACATTGTCCTGATCGCTAATATTCAGCACTATAGTATTGTTCATCCAGTTCCAGTCCGGTCGTGTTTGAGCAAGGGTGGCCTGCTGAGGTAAAAGCGGCTGAGGATTGTTGCCTTGCAGGTCTTGGACCATATAGAGCTGAGTCTCGCCGTTAAAGCTTCTTTCAAAGACCACTTTTTTACCATCAGGTCCAATTGCCGGACGGTAATCCTTAAAGTCACCTTCTAGCGTGACCCAATTTACTACGGGAAGATTGTTTGGCATGAGCGTTAGTTTATTTCGTATAGCTCGTTTCTGCGAAACGATACATTTAGGTTAGTATGAAGTTATGAATATTCTTTATTCTTTATATGATAGTTCAATTTCGTGTTTTATTGAGGTATTGTTTTCGCCAAAAAAGATGAATGGAAGATTTTATACGCGCTCTTCCATTACGCGAATTTTATGGCGGTTTTATAGGGGAGTTGGTAGGGCCTCAGCCGGCCTGTAGCCCATTCAAAGGCTGTCATTATAACGTTCAGAGTTATTTTAATTTCCATAAAATTCAAGAGTCTTTATAAAGGCTATATGCAGCTTCCGCATTTCCTGTTAAAACAAATGTTATGCGACTATTGTTGTAACTAAAAATTAAACCTATATTTAATTACACAATTAACTTATAAATTATGGCAATCTTATCAAATAGCGCTTTTGGTCATCCCAATGGGAAAATCGGAGGTATGGTGTACTACATGCTTAAAGGACAGGCAGTCTGCCGGATGATCGGTGAACAAGGCAAACCCAGCATTAAACAACTGGCCAATTATCAGGCGATGCAGGTCACGATGAGCCTTGTAAAACCGATGAAAGAGTTTATTCGGAATAGTTTTGAACTGGAAGCCAGGGGAACGGTAAAAAATGCACACAACCTGGCGGTCTCTTACAATAAAAAACAGGCATTGCAGGGAGAATATCCTAACATCAGTGTAGATTATAGCAAGGTAGTACTCAGTTATGGCACGCTTCCCGGAGCAAGGGATTTCAGCATGAGTAAAACGGAAACAGAACTGACCTTAAACTGGAATCCGGAAAGCTATACGGGAGGGCATGACGGTGATGATATCCTCATGATTCTGCTCTATTATCCCTCAAGAAAATATGGAAGATCCTTCCTGAATGCATCAAGAAGGGATTCCGGTGAGGTGATTCTCCCTTTAAGTGAAGTCTACATTCATGAGCCCATAGAGGCCTATGCCTGCTTCAAATCAGCTGATGGAAAGCAGATTTCAAACAGCATCTATCTGGGAAATATAAATGGGACCGTAAAAAGTGCCAAAGAACAGGCCGCTCAGGAAAAATACATCACCTTAAAAGCCAGGTTTGATCAGGTTGAGCCCAAATATTTAACCCGGAAAAAAGAGATAGAATTATGCTTGAAGCGCAGCAACAAAGCTTTTCGAAATTTGGAAACAGAATACCTGTCTCTGAAGAATAAATTAGCACATCTTCCCGGAGGTCCTGGTTAAAGATTAGCGATCAGCGTTCAACATGTTTTTGATAAATATCACCTTTATTATAGTTGTTATCATAAGGGCTGGCATTTGCTGTCCGGTTAATTCCGGAATTAATCTTTTCCTGATTTATCTTCCAACCACAATTAATGCAATGGCTATTTTGTTAGCTCTTCATTGACTAGCGAATGTGTAAATATGTGCATTGATATTAAATTTCTTGTACAAAACGATATCAAGAATTGCGATTTCTGTTTCGTATTTACTAAACTTAAGTTTATGTACAAATAAATTTGGGTTTATGTGCCTGATCATGTTTTATTTGTGATAAAAATAACTTTTTTGATTATCGTTGTAAACAAGATGTTTTAGTATCATTTTATACAAAAAACTGGAACTGGATAAAGAGGAAGATCTTAACATTTTTTTACAGAGCCTGGGATAAAACAAATAAACGCTGCCCGACATGAAATATATTTTACTGTTTACCTGCTTAATACCATGTCTTGCTTTTAATAAAGCTCACTTTATTGATATAACCGACGATTTCACGATTGATCGGTTCGAGGCTGTGAAAAATTTTATTTTAAAGCATGGCAATACCCAAACCTATCGTAATTTCGATAATAATAATCCCCATTACAAGATAGATAACACTGATATTTATCTTAATGCCGAAACCGGGCAGAAGAATATGAATAATAACCCGGATTTATCAGATTTCAATGAAATTACAATTCACTCTTCTTCTGGTCGATATTATACGATTAGGATAGTGAGAGTAGGTGATCATCGCAAAAGGAATATTAGTATTCCGGGCAAAATGAAGGAAAATAGAGTCTATCTGATCAATGACTATGGAAGTGTTTCTGCTGCTATAAAGAAAGATGTGCTGAACTATCTCCTAAAAATTGAAGCAAAACTATCAGTTCATTAAATTCACACCATCCATTTTCGCAAACTTTTACAATAAAACCATTGTGTTTTTTGTCTTTGTAAAGTTCGGGTATGAATACTAAACTTTCGTTATTGTCTGTTTCTAAAAGTGTAGGTGTGCAAATAACTTTTATATTTTCGGAAATGAAGTATTTTCTATGTAGACTGAAATTTGTTGTAGGTTTTACAATGCTTAATTCTGTTTCAAAAAACTTTGTCCCAATGTCAGAAATTTTAAACCTTTTTAAGTTGGATTTTGAAACAAATTTATTCAAACTTTTTATCCCCACATTAAAGCTTTTGTCAAGAGCCCAGATTTCGTTAGGAACCAAAGCTACTCCAGTTGTCAATAAACTGTTTTTTATAAATCTTTTCTGTCCATTGTTCAAATTTTAAGCGGTGCGGCCGATTTGAATAGCAGATAACCGTTTAAGTGTAGGAGATGTGGTGGGGTTTTAGTATACAGGGTTCAATAGAATTTCTGATATTGAACCTTGTATGAAAGTACTTTAGCTGCCAAATTGATGTTGTGTGCGCCTATTCGTCTTTTACTTTTATAATATAATGAACGTACGCATTTGAAGGTCGTGTTTCATTATGTGGATTTTGTTCGGTTGGGACAGGTAAAAGCGATACACTTTTGTAAATTGCAGCCGGGTCGTGAGTTATTGGCCCAACATTATCTCGAGGGCCCGCTTCGTCTTTATTTGCTTCTGTGGTTTGATTTATATAATGCTGATGTTGTCCAACATCAGACAATTGGAAACTTCCAGTTTCATTTCTTTTATCATCAGTTACCGCAGTTCTCAATTCAACATCGGGGTCTTTAAATTTATCGGTTCTGTCAGCATTGACGCCACGAAGGAAAACGCCCCTCAAATCAGGTAACGAGAATTTGACGTCTGCACCTATAACCTCGTGTTTACCCCATCTATTACCTAATACGCTCCATAGTATTGGATAATGTGATTTATAAACACTATCCCCATCACAAATTTTCCAATTGTTGTTGTTTAATGAAACCGTTTCTCCTGCGTAAGGCATGATTGTTCCAATTGGTAAGTTGTCTTTAGCCATAAAATTAAATTTAAGTCTTGCTTACTCTTTCAATTTGCAGTTTTCAGCTACCCTGTTGCTTGATATTTAATATAAAATTAGGTCTTCTAAAAACACGAAAAAATACCTAGTCCTAGTGATTTTTGTATAGCTTACATCCAAGCTTCACTTATAACCCTTCTTACCAAATCCAATGGTGTTTTAACACCAGCTTTATTCAAAATGTTCTTTCTGTGCGAATTAACAGTATGTAAGCTTATGTACAATTCCTCGGCTATTGTTTTACTATTTTTACCTTCTACAATGAGTTTTAAAATCTCCCGTTCTCTTCTGGTAAACAGATCATAAGACTTGGTAAAGACTTCTGTGTCCTGTATATTGTAGTAAGACGGTTCTCCATCAAGTCCTATAATCGAAAAACGGGGAGTACCCTCCGGCTTAATGTGGGTGATATTAGTATGTATATGGAAACTACGATAAAAATTATTTTGGTCATAATCCAAAGGCAAATATTGTATTAATATTCGGATATATTTATTACTCTTAGTTTTCAATCTTAAATCATATTGTATCTTATAATTCTTGATTTTATCTTTAGGCAAGAGATTAAAAAAGGTAACGATTTTATCCTCAAAGCATAAAAAATAGGGTTTATCTTCAGGATGTATATTTCCCATAAAACGATGAATGGTCATCTCTTCTGGCGTGTACCCCAATACATTTGTAACTTCCACGCTTGTGTGTTCTATTTCTCCCCTGTAGACATTAAAAAGAACATAATAATAATCTCCGACATGAAAAATACTCAACATTCTCTTATGTACCTCTATTTGCCATTGCAATTGAGAGATATCTATCCTCGCTTCATTACTGACTACCGTCTGCCAAAATTTTTTGGCGGTGAGATAAAAAATTGAGTCTTGTTTCTCCATTACCAGCGTAGATTTAGTCCGGAAGTATAATTCAGCTATATAAATATAATTTTATATAGCTGAATTATAAAATTAAACTATAGCATAGTAATCTATTCAGATATGTTAAGGATATAGAGTTCTTCTAGCATTCTTGCTACGGAAAATTTGAGATTGATCCATTTTCACAATCTTTATTTTAATATAAATGCAAAAAGCCTCAGAGAAATCTGAGGCTTTTCGTGATCCCGCTGGGATTCACACCTAGTGCGAAAATCAGGGTTTATTCATTATCTGGAAGGTTTTGGATTTAGTACTCACCGAATCGCTCACCTTTTATTTGTACGTTTTAGCTGCAAGTGCTATGACATAAAAATAAGCATTTTTTTTGATAGTTGAATTATTTGATCTCTTGAATATTTGCAATTTTAGATTTTTGTAATTCTTCAAATAGTACTCTGATGGATTTTAAGGACTGGTTTGAATTCCTTGTAGAATTTCTAGTCTTGCTAAAGGTGAAGACAACACGTTCCTTCGCCCTTGATAGTGCAACGAAGAATGTACACTTGTCTTCATCTGCCTGAGTATTGAATGACCAGAAAGCTCCATCTTCAAGGCCAACGAAGATTACGGTATGGTATTCAAGGCCTTTGCTCTTGTGTACAGTCATTACGGGAATGGTATTCACGCCCATAAAACCATCTAAAGCGGGCTTTAATGTTTTATGAATCGCATAATAATTTTTAATAAAGGCTTTAACCCGTTCCAAATCTTCAGAAAAACAGCTTCCAACTTTATATTGTGGAAAATGTGATTTGATTCTATCAATACCTGCAAAGTCAACGATTTCCTGGATCAGATCGTTCATCAGTTTATCAGTTAAAGGACGGCGGTAATTTCCCCTTAGTTTAGCTACGAAATTGTTATAACCCAAATCTAGCCTTAACAGTTGTTCATCATAGAATTCAGTTCGCAAGTTTCCCAAAAATTGCATTGCTAAACGTTTAGCATCGCCATTTTTTTTATCTATTAGAAAATACATCGAATTGACAATGTAAATCACGAAATCTTCAGTGATTAGGTTCTGTAAGATGGTTTCGTCCCTAGCGTTTATTCCATTTTCATTGAAATATTTTATGAGGTCGCCCACATAAGCTTCCAGTTGCTGCTTCACCAAAATACAGATGTCGCGTGGTTTTACAGAGTCATTTTGCAGCCAACGGCTTACCTTTTTGAAGAGATATTTTTTTTCTTGTTCTTGGCTTTGAAGCAGCCAAACATCACATTCACCCTGATCAGCCTTCCATTTTTTTGAGGGAATCGCCTTATCTGGCTTGTTCAGAAGATGTTCCGTCAAGTAGTTTTGAAGCTCAACAAGTCGTGGCGCGGACCGAAAATTCAAGCTTAGGGCAATACTTTGCGCGGTTGTATCGGTTAGAAATTCCTCGAAGACTTTGATCTTCGCACCCGCCCAAACCATAATTCTTTGTTTGTCGTCACCTACAGCAGTAAAAACCGAGGGGCTATCTAAAAAGCATGATTTGAAGAAATCATATTGAACTTGGGTGGTGTCCTGAAATTCGTCAAGAAATACAAAGTGATAGGTTTGTTGAAGGTACTTTTTAACTAGTGGATTAGTGTCGATTAGTAATTGAGCGATCCTCATTAACATCGGAAATGACACCAATTGTTGAGGTTGAGCAGTTAATAAATCTTTCCAGACAGCTTTGCGATATATGTCTTCATTTTTTCCGCCCGATATGGGCAATGCTTGTTCTGTATGAAATTTAATCAAATGCTCTTTTGTATTGAAGAAATCCAATGATGCAGCCTTATAAAGGTCTTTGATCCTATTGTCCCGAATTATGATCTCATAATCTTTGCTCAAACGGTAGTCAGCCGGTATTGCCGCGCAGAATCTATCGACAATTTGTTTTGCAAATGAGTCGAATGTGAAAGAATCGAACCTTTTTGAAGCCTCTTCGCCACATCGCTGCCTTACTCGCTCACGCAGATTATAGGCAGCGTCATTTTTGAAGCTAATGGCGAGTATTTTATGCGGATATTTACAGGTATTAGTCTGTAATAAATAGCAGGCACGTTGCGCCAACAATTCAGTTTTACCAGCACCAGGTCCCGCAACAACCAAATTGTTTTCATTGGAAGTGACAACCTCTAAAGCGTTATCTTCTAATTCAAGTCCGTCAGCAGGATGCCATTCGTTAGGTTGGATTAGTCTCATTTCAATTTTTCTGATATTCTGGTAAACATGGCATTAAATACAGGAGGAAGATTTTTCAGAATCTCATTATCTTTTAGAAGTGATAGTGCTTGTATATGCGTTGAAGGTTTTCCTCGGCCTAAAAAATGATAATTATACCATATCATTAATCTCTTTTGACTTTCAGAATAAATTGCTCCTGTAGCCGATTTCGATTTCAGAGTCGCCTGTATTGCTGTGGACAATTTTTCCTTAAATTCAGCTTCTTCATTTTCTTCATCTGGGATTTCAGGTCCGCCATTCTTTGGAATAGCATTCTTATATGTTTCAGTGAAATGCTCGAGCATTAAAAAATCGAGATCCAGTGGAAATGAATAAAAAACATCGTATGACTCCAAGAACTTTACCCAACTTTTGATAATTGGGATCTCATTTACTTTGATCTTCACCTTATGGAGCTCATCAAAGTCTTTCGTACTCATAACCTTTCCATCTTCGAGAGAAAGAATGTCTTCACGTTTTACCCCGAAGTCCATCAACTGTTGACAAACATATTTTATCCGTCCCCAATCACCACCCTCACGTTCTGTATCCAAGTCTAAAAGTGTTACAAAAGGAATACTAAGGGTCTTAAGTAACTTCCAGATATGGTTTACAAATCTATGTCCCAAAGGAGCGAAGGTGATAATATTGTCATCAAAATCCACATTTTTAACCTGCATTAAGCGATTGAACAATACCTCTTCACTATCGCCCTCTCCGATTACAACAAGTTTAGCGAAGTAAATTTCTGGATAGTTACGTATTGCCTCTTTAATATATTTGTATGCTTCATCACTTTTTTTTGGCAGTACAATATTACTGACAGCTGTTTCGAATTTGCTAGTTATTCTGAAATGTAGAATTGATTCAGGTGGAATCCGCTTCACAATGGCCGGAGTATGGCAGGAAATAAAAATTTGTGAGTTTTTCTTTTCCCCAATCGTGCTCAAAATTTTAATGACGCGACCAAGCAACTGGGGAGCGATGTGGTTTTCCGGCTCTTCAATGGCCAAAATCGTAAGTAGCGGTTTAGTGATTCCAATCTCATCCGGGTTTCCGATTGCCTTTTCTTCTAAATCAAGCAAGGCGCAGACTAGTGTCAGATAAAATAGGGAGCGATAGCCCTCACCTAAATCATTGACCGAATAAGGCCTTATGGTTGCTGATGGACTGAACGATACTTCTAGTTTTTTCAAAACGGAATCTACATCGTTTCCACCGAAATTTAGGTCACTTGAGCTGTAACGCTCATCTTTATGGAATTTAGACCAGTATCCGGATATAGATTCTTGAATAGCTTTCACTTCATTGATCTCTTTGAAGTCGTTTGAAATGCTATTCATTTGATCCTTGAACTTTTCCTTAAAACTATCTTCCCAATTGATATTTCTTAAAACCCGAAATAGCATTGTTCCAGTCGCATACCTGATTTGGTCGTATGGCTTTCGAATTGCTGGAACATAAATTACCTGGAAAAGGTTCTTCAGATAATTAGGAAACAACTGCTTTGTATCCTCATCCTCCGTTTCACCTTCAGGAACCTTTATAAAATAGAGCATTGAAACGATATCTCCATCGGGTTGAACGAGCGATTTTGTCCATGTACTCTCGAGCCGTAATCTCAAATAAGGTTTCTTGCCCTCATCGTCAACCACCATGTGATTGAAAAAATGTGGAATGGACTCAGGTTCTTCCTCCTCAAATTCAATCCGAACTTCAATGGATAGCGATTTGTTTTCAGTGTTACTAGTGTCTTCATTTTGAGCGACATGGAAATCTTCAAGTGAAAGTTCACGCTCTTGATTTGTGTTTCCAAAAAGCTTCCTGAGACTTTCTAATGCAGCTGTTTTGCCAGAGCTGTTAAGACCGATGAATGTACTTAGGTTACCGGAAATCTTGATGATTGACTCGGTACCAAAAGAACGGAAACCTTGTATTTTAAGTTTTGTGATGCGCATAATTTAGAATGTTAACTAAAGATATAGCATTTTTTTAGTTAATCTTTATAGCTCATTTGTAGATTAAGATTACCTATTAAATGTAGGCGATTGATTTTCTAACGGCCGAGTGTTTCGAAAAACACTCGGCCTTAATGTGCCAACTTTACCGACAATTTATTTGCTTCTTCAATTTGATCAATGTATTGCTGTGGGATATATACACCTATTCTATTATTGATATTGGTTTGCATAGCGTTTTTTAATAAAAAAGATAATAAATATTTAAATAATATTTACTATCTTTTTTGCAGAAGTAAAGCGAAAACGGTGAGTTTGAAAGCAAGAGATTAGTGTCAATGTACGAACAACTTAAATATGAGTTTTTTCAAAAAGAAAGAGGATAAACGAGAGAATAATTTTGAGAACTTTCCGCCTATTGGTGGATTAATGGTTTCAAAAATGGTTGTGGATGAGCAAATCAAGCCACGATTTATGTACCGTGAAAAAAGAATGAGTCCGGAAGATAGTGGCTGGAGAATTTTTACAGGATTTGAAGGTGAAGAATATACTGATGATCCCAGCAATATAGGGATTTATAATCCATCGACAATTCTGAAAATTGATCCATCCATCGAGGATCTTTTATTCAAAGGAATTGGTTCTGTTTATGAAAAAACTGAAGATAGTACCGAATGGTATAAGGTTTCAGACTTTGAGATGGAAGATGATTATATGGTTACTCATAAATTAACTGAAAACTGGCTGATAGACATTAATAATTTGTTTGAGAGAAGGGTGGAGGAAAGTCGTGATCTGTTGTATACGACTGGTGACAAGTCTGTAAGAATTGCAATCTGGAATGAAGAAGGTAAAAGTAAGGAGGCAATATATGCAGAGCGGAACCAGGATATTGAAAATAGGAATCAGACAGTGTCTAAAACATTGATGACTTTTGATTTTTCGGACGCTGAAGTTGCAAGGTTAGGTTATATGATACAGGAAGATGACAATGATAAAAGCTATAGGGTCATTTATGGTTTTTCAATTATAGACAGGCAGGTTTTAGAGGTTGCTATATATTTTGATGACGAGGAAGATTTGGATTGGGCAATTGAAACTTGGAAAAATATAAGACTAGTTGACACCGTGGCTTAATTATGAACATTAGACTTTGGATTTATGATTTTTTTACAAAATGAACAGCTTAGGACGAACCTAAGCCTAGGTCGAAAAGTAGAGCAGTGGCTTGGATACAAACAAGAGGATAGTTATATCATTTTGAGATGGATAAGCCTTGAGAAAGAAGATAATGGTGAGTTTAGCGTTGCTTACATTGAGTCTTTTGATGAAGGTAATGAAGATTTCATTGATGTATACGAATTTTCGACATTGGATCCAGATGAGCCGCTAGGGATTATAAACACTTTTTCTACACTAGATGAAGCTATCGATTTTTCATTAGATGAGTACGGTGCTGAAATTGATAATTTTATAAATGCTGGGATGATACAAGAGGAGTATCGTACTTATTTGAATCTAAAAGCTAATAGATAAAAGCTAATAACTGTATTGCCATAATACTTAAATAAATCTACCAAATGAATAAAGCCCTTTTTGGAAATCTACCGCTTCCTGCGTCAAGCAGAGCTGAAGATTTGGAAACAGTATCTAGACAGAAATTGGCTCCTCTGTTCCCACCTGAACAGTTTGAGCTACGTTCGGAAACAGAAAGAGATAAAGGGATTGATTTGATCGTGGAGGTAAAGGAACTTAACCGCTATACCAACTTTCGCTTTGCTATTCAGCTAAAGGCCACTGCGAAAATCAAGCTTAATGTAGATGGCTCTCTTTCATTCCCGTTAGATGTGAGCAATATAGGGTATCTTAGTAATTATGTTATGCCCGCTTACTATGTGGTTTATGACTCTCGTAACGATATTTTTTATGTAGAGGAATCTTCTTTAGTTCGAAATCTATTGTATGAGAAATATAAACTTGGAAAATATCCAAACCAGTTCAAGGTCAGGTTTTGCAAAGTATTGACTTCAGAGGTTATTCAAGGAATGTATAACAACACACTTCAACAGGGCTCGTTTTTTAAAACGGTAAATAACCATCTTGACCTATTGAGGCATACCGATTCTATTTCGGGTATATTCATAGATAGTAATAGGGATGTCCATAGCATCGAAGAAAATATACGGTTTATTACAGATCACGGCTTACACTTGCTTAATCAGGCCAATTTTGAAGGTATAATTCAGATAGAGCAACGATCTCATCCAAGAGAAAATGTTCCTGCAATGTTTGAATTAGTTTGTGGGTTGGCTTATTACCACAAAGGTAAGATTCATAAATCTCTTGACCTTTTACTTGCAGCGAGTAAGAGATGTAGCGAATTTGACTTACAGCTTCAGACAGGTCTCGCATATTCTATTCTTCAGGCTAAATATGAAGTAGGAATTCTAAGCAAAGAGGCTTTTAAAGAGGCTTCTGAAGAAATAATGAATAAAAAGGATATTGGTTCATACCTTCAACTCGAAAAAGCTTACGCCTGGATAAAGGAGTGCAAAGGGGATGAAAATGAGAACTTTATGGTTTTCTGTGATAGGGTTAACTGCATTGTCGAGTCAGAACGGCAAAACCCAAAAGCAAGGATACTAGGATATGCTCGAGTTCTAGAGGTAGGGGCTGAATTTTTACTAAATGACCTAAGTAAAAATTTAAATACGTGGACTGGGGAAGGTAGGAGGAGGTTTCTGCCCAAAGTGCTT
Organism: Pedobacter steynii; assembly: GCF_900103665.1. Taxonomy (GTDB): domain Bacteria; phylum Bacteroidota; class Bacteroidia; order Sphingobacteriales; family Sphingobacteriaceae; genus Pedobacter; species Pedobacter steynii. Next base: position 3,006 of record NZ_FNGY01000016.1, on the reverse strand, counting down.
GACGAATGGAAACTGATTCAGGATAATTATTTTGAACGGCTTGATTCGCTGATGAAATATGTTTTTAAGCATAATGACATCCATTCAATGGGTAACCTTAGTAGATTGAAAATAGAGTGGGTTTATAGGTGCTTTTATACCAAACTCTTTTTTGAGAACTGGTCTTTCAAAAGCCTGAGCGCTAAATGGGAAATTAGTGTTGACCGAAGAGCAGATATCCTTAAGGCGTGTTCCTTTCTGGACAAGACAGCCAGTTTTCACGAAAGTATTGGGGATTATGAAAGCGTTGTTCTTAACATGGTATTAAAATATGAATTATTACATGTAATTAAGGAAAATGAAAAATGTGAACAAATTGCGGCAGATATCAATTCGTTAATTGAGAAGAATGATTTTTTTCAATTGCAGCTTAAGTTTTCAAAAATTCTAGATCAGGGAACACGTCACGAAAAATTCTTAAAACACGCTCAGATGCTTTTGGTTCATCTCTATGAAATTGCTAAGAATGAAGGCTTTGTAAGTGCCCTTTTTGAACCTTATACCGAAGATATGTTAAAATTTGATGCCGATATTACCGACAATTCTGTAAAATGGACATTTAGTAAGTTTATGGTGTTTGAGTTTACTGATTAATGTAAAAAAACTGAGGTAGTCTATTTTAAGGCATTAAGGGTCAAAGGAGCAAGCGGAAGTTGGGTAGAACCCTACTTTATGGCCTCTAAGCTATAGCTATGAGGGTTTGAAGGATCCTCCGGGGATCCTTTCGCTTGTAGAAGCTATTTCAAGGGCGAAATGAGGATACAGTAGGGGATACTATCTTTATTATTATGTTTAGCAAGGTTTCTTTGCATAGGATAGCCCCACGCGCATTTTCGGCCTGCAAAATCCCTTGGCTCATTGCCCAATTGGGTTTTTGCTTTGGTGTTTACGGAAAAGGCCTTTGTGGTAAGAAGCTTAACACTCAATGGAGGAGTTCTTTTAAACTTCTGGCTCCCGGATTTTGCGTTGCCAGTGTTCCTGGCTCAAAGTCAAACAATTGTTCCATGAGGACTACTTTTTCGTAGGGAATGTCCTGAACATCATTTATTAGAATCTTCCTGTAATTGTGAAATGTGTTTAAGGAAACACCCAAGATTTTCGGAAGAAGTTGTATTGCTTTGCGGTATTGCCACACGTCTAGGTTGTACAAATATTCATTGATCCTGTATTTGCTAATCTGTTCATTCATAACATTAGTTTTAAGGGTGCGAGTGATTTAGTTTACGGTTGTGGTATGGCTTACATAGGGTTCCGTTTGAGTAATGTCAATCAGATAGATGACCTCTATCAACTTTTCCAGATATTCTTTAACAAGTACCATCGCACTTCCATCTTCAATAACTTCATCAATGGTCACCTGACGATAGGCATATTCTACAATCCGGCTCAACATTAACCGCCATTCGTTCAGGCTTAGAAAACTGAAAAAGTCTTTGAAAAAGCAATGGGTATTTTTGATCTCTTCCTGAGAAAGGCTTTTAAAATGGGTACTTATTAATACATTGTAATAGCGCGTGAGGTCTTTTGCGCAAGGTGAGGCATTGGAAGAAGTACTGTGAAGCGAGTGATTTGTACCCTTACAAAAGAAGATGTGTCCAGCTTCTAGAAGTTTAAGTAAACATCTGTAATTATAAAAATACTCTTCGCTTTTACCATGCAGTGTGGTACTGCATGCTGAGCGAATCAGGTCGTGGATTTGTGTGCGGAATGCTTCAATGTCAATTTCATGTCTGCAAAAGTCCGCAATGAAGGTGTGAGGGTTTAGGATCTGCTCATCCGTAAGCTGATTGTACCGAAGGTTTCTTTTGTTGCTCATTATTAAAGGGTTTTAATAACAAGCCTCGGACTAAATAATTATCACAGCTGTTTTAAATAGGGCTGGTAACTCGCTTAATCTGTTGCAGCTAGGTTCTGGTAAACCACCAAACCTTTCGGAATGGATCTCAGCAACATACATAAGCGAGCACCAGCCCTATTAATTTATAGGGTGGTGGATGCTACACTTACGCTCGCTGAGATTAAATTTACCAGATTTAGCTGCGAGGCTCGTATGCAATCCTAATTTTTCGTAACTAGAATTACAAAAGTATAATATTTAATTAATAACAATTTTTATCAAACTTAGTGATTGTTAATGTAAAACACAAATTAAATAATAAATAACATTAATATATTGACGTAATACGTTATTAATATGAATAATGTGATTGTTTCGTGAGTGCTATATTTGTTCTACATCAGTTTATATGAGTAAAACAACTTATAACCGTATCAAGTCAGTATTGGCTGAAAAAAAGAAGACGAACAAAGATTTGGCCGATGCTTTAAAGATCGCACCAGAAACTGTTTCCAGTTGGTGTACAAATTCGGCCCAGCCATCTATTAAAAAATTGTTTGAAATCGCTGTTTATTTGGATGTAGAAGCAGGTGATTTATTAGTTTCTTCCAAAAAAGCATAAATTCAGTTATCCATAGATCAAAATGGCTGAAGAAGAATACGTAAAAATACTTTTTCAATTTTATAGTAATGTGTTGGATCAAGAAACCGTTGAAACAATGTGGGCTGTAATTATTGATAAAGAGAAGGGATTGTACAAACTCGATAGTATTCCTTTTTATGCCCCCAGTGTGGCAGCTGATGATATTGTTTATGCAGAATTTGATGAAGGTCAAGAGCGGTTAACCTATAGATATACCGTAGAACCTTCTGGGAATTCTACGGTACAAGTTGTGATATTTGATTCTGCGATAGAAACTAATGACATTAGAAACCTGTTTGATGCTTTAGGTTGTTCCAGTGAGAAAGCCCATGAAGGATATTTTGTAATTGATGTTCCATTTGCTCTGGATTACACCTCTGTTCAAAATAAATGGATCAATGCCAAATGTTGTGGAGCAGTAATATGTTTTTCCGATTTTAAGCATATAGTTGAGTAAGTCTGAAAAGGAAGAATTCAATGTTTTTGA
>NZ_FNGY01000018.1 GCF_900103665.1 Pedobacter steynii | reverse complement strand
CAAACTTGTATAACCCGATCAGGAATAACAAATTTGCATGTATAGTCAATTTAAAATTAATTCAATAACCTGTATAGCCATACACGGATAAGACAGCGCTTAATCCGGCTCCAGCTATACAAGGTCTGACCAGGCTCTAACCTCGGTCTATACTCGGTGCTAACTCGGTGAGAAGCGTGTTAAAGGCGGGTCAGCAACGCGTTTGATCCGGCCTTAATTCCTTCTTTTTCCGCAGCAGTTTCCAGCTTCCTCTTTTTTGAGCTCAGCCTTTAGCGCTGGGTTTTTCCTTTTTTAAAAGCAAGGTTCGGGAAGTAAAAACCTTTTCAGAATTAATACAATAAAAAACTAAATTTGCAGCAATGAATTTAAACCGCATCATCCTGCTGCTCCTATTTATTTTTGTTGCAGGCCTTCATGAAGGGTATGCTCAGGTTCCGCCCATTCCGGTGGATACTTTACCGGCACGATCGGTTTATCCTAAGAAAATAGTGAAGGATGCCGCGTATTATGCGAGGAAGCAGTTCGTAACAGACTCCATCATGACGCATACCTGGATGCTGCCGGATGCTCTGATCAATAAGAACATCATTATAGACAGTATCCTGAAAGCAAATGTTTCCAGGCGCACGAACCTCTTTAACCGGTATCAGGAAATCGGGACGATAAAAAAGAGCAGCCCTTTCCGGACAGGGAAACCAGTTCCAAAAGGAGACCTGTGGATTCTTGGGGTTCTGGCGGTATTACTGGCCATATTTTCGGCCCTCAGGATCTCCTTTTCCAAGCAATTACAAAGCATCATCCAATCGTTTTTTAGTAACCGGATTCTGAATAACCTGAACAAGGAAGATAACCTGTTTACCTCATGGCCTTTTCTCCTTTTATTTGTGCAGTTTGGCTTTACTTTGGGCATGTTTTTTTACCTGGTTTCCCAGTATTATCACGTTACTTTTTCGAGCAGCGGATTCCAGTTTTATGTAAGTATTTCGATACTTATAGTGGTCTTATACGTCTTTAAAATTATCATTTTACGGATATTAGGCTACCTTTTTGATGTGCAGAAAGCCGTAAATGAATATGTTTCTATATTATATTTAAGTTACTTTAATCTTTCCCTGGTGTTCATTCCATTGGTAATTGCTTTTGCCTTATCTCCTTTAAGGTATGGGCCTTACTATGTGGCAGCTTCTTTTGTACTTCTTGCAATTATTTTTACTTTCCAGTTTATCCGTGCAGGAATTAATATTTTATCTCATTATAGATTTTCTAAAGTCTATTTATTTCTGTACTTTTGTGCCCTCGAAATTTGCCCTATATTAATATTAATCAAGGCAATAGGATTTTAAAGCGGTAATTAGGTAAAATGCAAGAAAAGACAGAAGATAGGTTGCGTAAGGTTAAAAGTATATTAATCACCTTACCAAAACCAGAAACAGAGAAGTCTCCTTATTTTGATTTGGCAAAGAAGTACAACCTGAAAATTGATTTTAGATCATTCATTCATGTTGAAGGAGTTCCAGCCAGAGACTTCAGAAAGGACAAAATCACATTGGGTGATTTTACTGCAGTAGTGTTCACCAGCAGAAATGCAGTAGATCATTTCTTCAGAATTTGCGAAGAAATGAGATATGAGGTTCCTGCTGACCTGAAATATTTCTGTATTTCAGAGTCTACCGCCCTGTATTTGCAAAAATACATTCAGTATAGAAAACGTAAAATCTTCTTTGGTAAACAGACTGCAGCCGACCTGGCTGAAGTGTTGAAAAAACATGCCAATGAGAAATTCCTATACCCATGCTCTGATATGGCAACGGAAGATACCATGAATTTCCTTCAAAAAAATGGATACGACTTTACACCAGCGGTATTGTTCAGAACAGTAGTGTCTGACCTTTCAGATCTGGCCGAAGTTTTCTATGACGTGATCGGATTTTTTAGCCCTTCCAGTATCCAGTCATTGTTTACCAATTTTCCTGATTTTAAGCAAAATAACACCCGTATCGCTGCTTTTGGCGTAAATACACATAAAGCGGTAACGGATGCAGGATTAATGGTAGATATCGCGGCTCCTTCACCGGAAGCACCGTCTATGATCATGGCTATTGAGAATTATATCAAAAAATCAAACAAATAGTATTAGCTTATATTTTTTGTAGCTTACAGTTTTTATTTTGCAGTTTTTTTTCGGAAGTTAGTACTTTTTAATTTTTAGGAGAAAGTACTTTCTGACAGGGGATTGGTGTAGACGAATGAACGGATAACTTTGTTCATTATTGCTTTTAGTCGCATTTTTATAGTCTAATAGTTGTTTATGTGAATCTTAATCTATAAAATTGCTATAAAATTGTCTGACTATATGATGAGAAATATCTACTTTTTTGGATTTATTGCTACAATACTATTGGCCAGCTGCGGAAAAGGCGGACAGGGAGAATTGGTTGGAGTATACAATAAAAAGTTCAAAAACAACCGGGTTCCCTTAGGAATGGTATACGTACCTCCCGGACGGACACTGATCGGAATGTCTGACGAAGACATTAACAACTCTCAAAGCTCTCCAAGCCGAATGACCTCATTTAGCGCTTTCTTCATGGACCAGACCGAGATTTCTAATGCAGAATACAGACAATTTGTAAACTGGGTAAGAGATTCTGTGGCCATCACTTCTTTGGGCCCAAGCGGTGCTGCCGCCTATTATAAGCCAGTACCTACCGGACAGCCAACCTCCGTTTCTGAACGTTATATCGACTGGAGGAAAGTTGGAAACGGTTCCAACCTATGGAGCACCAAATCAGGTGGTCTTGGTACTAAACTGACCGATATGTACTATAGCGGAGCAGATGCATTACCAGGTAGAAATGAAATTGATGTAAGAAAGCTTAAATATGCTTACAGTTATAAAAGTTCTGATCTGGCTGCCGAAGGCAGAAATGACCCGACCAAAAAAAGACAGGATTTTATCCTTACTTATACAGACCTTCCTGACCCTGCCAAATCAAATCAGTTTCCTTCGGTAAACGTTTACCCTGATACGCTGGTTTGGAAAATCGATTATTCTTACTCACAGAATGACCCGATGGTCAAAACTTATTTTAATCACCCTTCTTACGACGATTACCCTGTGGTTGGTGTAAACTGGGAACAAGCTACTGCTTTTTGTGTATGGCGCACCCGTTTCTACGAATCCGTTGCCGTATCGAGAAAACAACCCTTGAATTCAAGACCTGAATATCAGTTGCCAAGTGATGCGCAATTTGAATATGCAGCAAGAGGTGGTAATGTGAAAACGAAATATCCATGGGGTGGCCCTTATGTGCGCAATACCAAAGGATGTATGCAGGCTAATTTTAAAGTAGGACGTGGAAATTATTCTGATGATGGCGGTTTATATACCGTAAACGTAAAATCTTATTTCCCGAATGATTACGGATTATACAATATGGCTGGTAACGTAGCCGAATGGACGGTTACCGCTTATAATCAATCCGCAGCACCTTTATTGCTGGATTTTAACCCGAACTTTACTTACGTGGCGAAAGCTTCAGACAGCAAATACCTGAAACGTAAAGTGGTTAGAGGAGGATCATGGAAAGACATTGGATTCTTCCTTCAGAATTCTGTGGGTACCTATGAGTATCAGGATCAGGCGAGGTCATATATTGGCTTCAGGTGTATCTCTGCTTACCCGGGTTCCGACATCAAGAATAGAAACTAAAAACAACACATAGCACCTCTTCATCCTTAAAAGAAAATGGCAGCAGCAAAACGTAAATTCGATAAGATGCACCTGGCGATATCGCTTGGTGCCAGCGTAGTAATTCTTGGAGCACTCTTTAAAATCCTTCACTTAGGTGGGGTTTGGGGCAATTACATGATTGGGATTGGATTAGGCGTCGAAGCAATTTTATTTGCTTTAACCGGTTTTATCCAGCCAGAACCGGAACCGGAATGGGAAAAGGTATATCCGGAATTAAGAGCTGATTATGATGGGGAATTGCCGACATCTTCAGCGAGAGCTGCTGCTCAGCCGGCTGCGTCCTTCTCTTCTACTGCTGCTCTTGATAAAATGCTGGCAGATGCGAAGGTAGGACCTGAGCTGATCGAAAGCCTGGGTACAGGATTACGTACCTTTGGAGATAAAGTAGCTGCAATTTCTAATGTAGCAGACGCGTCGACAGCAACAAATGAATTTACCACTAAACTGAAAACGGCTTCTGCAAGTTTTGATTCTTTAAACGGTGCCTTCTCAAAAGCAACGGCACAATTGGTCGAAATTGGAGAAAGTACAGGCGCTTCTCAGGCCTATCATTCACAGGTGAATGCCCTTGCGAAAAACCTTTCTGCCTTAAACGCAGTTTACGAACTGGAATTACAGGATTCAAGCGCACATCTGAAGTCAATGAATAAGTTCTATCAGAACCTTTCCCTGACGATGAATAACTTCAATGAGTCTATGGAAGATTCCAAGCAGTTTAAAGATGAAGTAGGTAAGCTTGCTAAAAATCTATCTTCATTAAATGCGATCTATGGCAACATGTTGTCTGCCATGAATCAGCCACGTGTATAAGCATATTTAATTAGTTATCATTTAATCATAGACCTAATTAATAATGGCCGGAGGAAAACAAACGACAAGGCAGAAGATGATCAATATCATGTATTTGGTATTGTTAGCTATGCTTGCTTTAAACGTATCAGATACTATCCTTAATGCTTTTAAGAACATCAACGACAGCTTGGTGACTTCAAAAACAAATGTCAATCTCAGCATTGAACAATTGTTTGCTGCATTTCAGAATACTAAACTTAAAGATGAGCCTGCAAGGGCACAACCCATCTGGGAAAGCGCCAATAAGGCGAAAGCTTATGCCGATGAGCTGAGCAATTATATCCAGAAGCTGAAAGACCAGTTTGCGGTTGCCGGAAAAGGCATCGACCCGGAAACAGGCGATCTAACCGAGCGTTCCAATATGGATATTGCTCAGGGAATCATGATCAATCAGAAAGAAGGTGACAAGCTACAGGTGAAAATCAATGAAACCCGTGAGAAACTAATTGCGTTACTTAAGCCGGAAGACCGTAAAGGAATTACCTTTTCACTCGAAGCTAAGAATGCTGTGAAAGCGGTAAATGGTAAGAAAAACTGGGCAGACATCAACTTTGGTGAAGGAACGCCGCTTACCGCTGCAAATACGATTCTGACGAAACTGCAGTCTGACGTAAAAAATGCAGAAGCAGAAGTAGTCAAGAAATTGTTCGGAAATATGGACAAAGCACTGGTAAATCTGGATCAGTTTGATGCAGTTGCAGTGGCGCCAAGTTCCTATGTGATTCAGGGACAACCTTATACTGCTCAGGTGTTTTTAACGGCGAGCGATTCCCGTTCCAGCCCTGAAATCTCTGTAAATTCGAACCCGCTGTCTGTAAAAGATGGTAAAGGGGTATATACAGGAGGTACCGGAAGTGTCGGGGTATTTAAATGGGTTGGAACGATCCGTGTAAAACAAACCGATGGTAAAGTGATGGAGTATAAAACCCCGGAACAGACTTACCAGGTAGCGAAACCCTCCGCAACAGTATCACCGGATAAAATGAACGTGATCTATGCAGGTATCCCCAATCCTTTTTCTGTATCAGCTGCGGGCTTTCCTCTGGAAAGTGTAAAGGCGAGTATGGATGGTGGGACGATCTCTGGTGGCAATGGTAAATATACGGTCAACGTAGCGGGTAGCCAGGTTGGAAAAGAATTAAACATCAATGTTTCGGCATCAAGTGGCGGAAAGACTTTAAACCTGGGATCACAAAGGTTCAGGGTGAAAGCTTTACCGACGCCTAAAGCATTGGTAAAAGGTAAATCAGGCGGAAGTGTGGATCTGGAATGGCTGGAAAGTGCTGGTCTGATGGATACACAGCTGGATGATTTTGTTTTTGATGTTAAATACAGAGTGATCAGGTTCTCGGCAACATTTATCAATCCGAGATCCGACGCGGTTACGATACAGAATAGTGGTGGTGGATTTAGTGGCCAGGTAAAAGGGGCCTTGAATTCGATCAAGCCAGGAGCAACGGTGATCTTTAAAGACATTGTGTGTGAAGGGCCTGATGGCCGTCAGAAGGTTTTAGACGGCATCACATTTAGTGCAAAATAGGAGGGAACATGAAAAATATTTTAAGTATTGCGTTATTACTGTTATTAGGAATCGGAGCTTCTGCACAGGATAGCATCCCTCCCGCAGTAAAACCCTTGAAAAAAACAAAGATAAAAACGCCGCCTAAAGATGGCTTTTCGGCCAGAAAGGATGTGGATAGTGCCGTAATGGTTCCATATGCTGATGTAAGGGAAGAAGATGTGTACTATTCAAAACGCGTTTGGCGCGAGATTGATCTTAGAGATACGATTAACTCTGTTCTGAAAGCGGAGAATGCGAAACTGATCGACGTGTTGATGGAAGCGATCACCAATGAAGAACTTACTGCTTACTCTTCAAAAGATACGGTTGCAGGGAAAATTCTGGAGGATAATGATTCCTTTAAAATTGCTTTAACGGCACAACAGGCACTTCAGAACTTGCGCGGCGTGACCGAGGGAACTCCTGATGCCACGACCGGAAAGATCGCTGAACCTACTTTAAAAAAGCTGAGATCGGATGAGTTCCAGAAATACAGGATCAAAGAAGACTGGATTCTGGACACCAAACGCTCTATTTTTGAACCCCGAATCGTAGGTCTTGCACCGATGAAAATGGTAGAAGGAAACTGGCAGCCGGTATTTTGGATCTATTATGATGATGCCAGAGAATTGCTGACCAAGAAAAAGCTGATGAATCCGGGTAATGATGCCTCAGTCCTGACCTTTGATGATTTCTTTGTCAGACGTTTGTTCTCGAGCTATATCGTGAAGGAAACAAATCCAGGCAATAAAAACATTACAGATATGCTGGGCTTAACAGATCCTAAGGATCCGAGGAAACTATACGAATCAGAAAAGATTAAGAAATCTATCGCAGATTTTGAACAAAGCCTTTGGGAATATTAGTTTCCAAAAGTCATCGCATAAAAAATCCGGTCTTCTGTTAGGGGACCGGATTTTTTTATGCGTTATCTTTATTGAAATAATTCGTTAAGGCGAGGAGTTGTGCCTTATTGAGGACTTTCTGTAGTTCTGATTCTTCGGCCTCCGCAATCTTTTTTACGGATTTGAAATGACGCAAGAGCTTGTCGGCCGTCGTTTTTCCAATGCCTTCTATTTGCTCCAGCTCCGTTTTTAGTGTGCCCTGATCTCTTTTCTTCCGGTGGAAGGTAATGCCGAAGCGATGCGCTTCATCCCTCAGTTGCTGGATAACTTTAAGCGTTTCAGATTTCTTATCAAGGTATAACGGGTAAGGGTCTCCGGGGAAGAACAATTCCTCCAGTCGCTTCGCGATTCCGATCACGGCCACCTTCTTGTCTATCCCTAGTTTTTTTAAACTTGTCATTGCAGAGGATAGCTGTCCTTTACCACCATCAATGATGATGAGCTGAGGCAATGTTCCCTCTTCTTCCAACATACGCTTATATCGCCTTAAAACGGCCTCTTCCATGGTCGCGAAATCGTTGGGGCCTTCCACGGTTTTCACATTGAAATGCCGGTAATCCTTTTTTGAAGGTTTGGCATCTTTGAAAACCACAATTGCCGAAACGGGATACTTACCCTGGAAGTTGGAGTTGTCAAAACATTCGATATGTTTGGGCAGCTGGGTTAAACTCAGGTCCTTTTGCATTTGCGTTAAAATGCGGTCGGTTCTTAAATCCGGATTCAGCTTCTCATACTGGTTCAGCTTTTCCTTCCTGAAAAACAAGACATTTTTCTGAGAGAGCTCCAGCAGGTTTTTCTTTTCCCCAAGTTTGGGAACAGTAAACCGGATGTTTTTATCTTCAAGTATGATTTCAAATGGAACAACAATTTCCTTGGAGGTACTGTTAAATTTGGTTCTGAATTCCGTGATGGCAATGGTTAACAGCTCCTCATCGGTCTCGTCCAGTCGTTTTTTGATCTCGATGGTCTGGGTCTGAATGATGCTGCCATTCATGATTTTCAGGTAATTCACAAAAGCATAACGCTCATCAGAGGCAATACTCACAACATCAATATTGGTGATGGCGCTGCTCACTACCGTAGATTTACTCTGATATTTCTCGAGGACCACCAGCTTTCTCTGGTATTGATGGGCGTATTCAAAGTTGAGTTCCGCCGCTGCGTCCCTGATGATCTGTTTTACATCTTTGATGACATTCCCGATCTTTCCGTTCAGGATGTCTTTTATTTCTTCAATATTTCTGTTGTATTCTTCCTCAGCCTGGTAAGCCTGACACGGCCCTTTACAATTTCCGATCTGGTACTCCAGACAAACTTTAAACTTGCCGGCACTGATGTTTTTCTCCGTAAGGGGCAGGTTACAGGTCCGGAGGGTGTAAGTTTCTTTAATCAGGTCCAGAATGGTGTGCATCATGCCTCCAGAGGCATAGGGCCCAAAATAAGTAGAACCATCTTTTACCCTGTTTCTCGTCCAGAATACCCTTGGAAAAGGTTCTTTCTTGATGATAATCCATGGATAGGTCTTATCATCTTTTAGCATGATGTTGTATCTCGGCTGATGCTTTTTGATCAGGCTGTTTTCCAGCAGCCAGGCATCAATCTCCGTATCCACAATGGTGAAGGTGATCTTCCTGATCTTGGAAACGAGAACTTTGGTTTTCCCGTTCAGCTGTTTATCCTGATTGAAATAAGAACCAACCCTGTTTCTCAGGTCTTTGGCTTTGCCGATATATATCAGGGTATCTTCTATATCCCAATACTGGTAAACACCAGGCTTATGCGGAATATCGGCCAATACCTTTTTATAATCAAAAGCACTCATGGGAATTTGTTAAAATGATTAGAAGCCTAATTTCTCGTCCAGTTCAGTTTTCTGTTCCTGTTGTTGGTACTGGTTACAGTCGAAAGTAATGGATACTCCGTTTTTAGGTGGTTCAAAGTCGGCTTTACTCATCTTCAGCTTAGAACTGGCATATACGCGTTTCATAAAACCTGCATAGATGGGAAGGGCTGTCGTGGCTCCATCACCCTGTGCGGTACTGGTAAAGTGGAAAGCACGGTCTTCACAACCGGTCCATACACCAGCTACCAATTGAGGGGTAATCGCCATAAACCAGCCATCAGAGTTGGCATTGGTGGTACCTGTTTTTCCGCCGATAGGTCCGGTTACACCGAATCTGCCCGCCAGTCGCCATCCTGTTCCATTGGTAATTACACCACGGAGCATTCTGGTCATCACATAAGCCACTTCCTCCGATATTGCCGGAACCGGAATAGGTTTTTCACTGTACAATACCACCCCGTTTTTATCTTCTATTTTTAAGATATAAGTCGGTTTATTCCAGACGCCTTTATTGGCAAATACGCTATACGCACCTACCATATCATACACTGAGGCATCAAAAGAACCCAATGCAATGGATGGATAAGCGGGAACTTCTGAGGTAATCCCCATTTTTTTAGCTAAAGTAGCTACGGGTATCGGGCCTACCTGTTTCATCAGGAATGCCGCGATATAATTTTGCGACAGGGCCAATGCTTTTTGCAAAGTCAGGTATCCGGGAACCGTCCCTGAAGACCTTGGTGTCCACGGGGCACTTCCCGGCACTTCAATCGTTACCGGTTCGTTGAGCACACTGAAACAAGGAGAATATCCGTTTTCGATGGCTACGGTATAGGTAAAAGGCTTGGCGGTGGAACCTACCTGCCTTGTTCCCATTTTTACCTGGTCATACTTGAAATGTTCGTAATTGATTCCACCAACCCATGCTTTCACATATCCGGATTGTGGGTCCATGGCCATCATGGCATTTCTCAGGAGTAGCTTATAATATTTTACAGAGTCAATGGGCTTCATCAAGGTATCCACATTTCCTCTCCAGGTGAAAATACTCAGTCGGGTAGGGGTATTGAAATCAGCCTTAATTTCCTCACTTGATTTTCCTTCCAGCTGTAATGCTTTGTAGCGGTCTGATCTTCTCACACCCTGCTCAATCTGCATTTCCTTGCCTTTAAAAGGATTGCGTCCTTTCCAGCTGTTATTGAAAGAAACCTGTAAGGTTTTCATGTATTCTTTTTGCGCCTCTTCGGCAAACACCTGCATGTCGTAATTAATGGTGGTGGTAATTCTCAATCCATCTCTGTCCAGGTCATAGGGCGTCCCATCCGATTTAAGAATGGAGCGATCCTGAAAGATTTTCTTGATGTCGTTTTTTAAGACTGCCCTGAAATAAGGCGCAATACCATCATTTACAGTTGCCGCACTGAAATGTAAAGCAAGCGGTTTTTCTTTTTCTTTTTCAAAATCAGGTTCCGTCAGAAAATCGGCCTTTACCATTAAGCCCATAATGGTATTTCTACGGGCTAGGGAACGGTCCGGATTACGGGTAGGAGAATACCTGGAAATCCCTTTCAGGATGCCTACTAAGGTTGCCGCCTGCCCTACTGATAATTTATCGGGAGTGGTGTTAAAATAAACCCTTGCTGCAGATTTGATACCATAAGCCTGATTGCCAAAGTCGACAGTATTTAAATACATCACGATGATCTCTTCCTTGGTATAGTTACGCTCTAATTTAACGGCAATTACCCATTCCTGGAATTTCTGTAAAAGACGCTTGGCAAAGTTTTTTTGACGGCCTTCTTCGGAGAAAAGGTTCAATGCCAGCTGTTGGGTGATGGTACTTCCACCTTGTTTTTTTCCTATGATGGCATATAGAAATATCGTAAAGGTACGCTTGAAATCAATTCCTGAATGTTCTTTGAACCGGATGTCTTCAGTAGCGATTAAGGCATTGATCACATTCGGGGAGATCGCAGGGTAAGTCACATTAGAACGGTTCTGAACGAAATATGTGCCCAGAACTTTTCCTTCTTCGGTAACCACTTCAGAGGCTTGATTGCTTTTTGGATGTTCAATATCTCTGAAAGAAGGCAGTTCACCGAACAAGCCAAAACCTACTGCAATAATGAAGAGAGCAAATAAAACGATTCCGGCAATTAATACTTTCCAAAGTCTAAAATTGTACTTTCTGATGTCTTCTTGCGAAAGTGGTTTGTTCATTTTTAATAATTGTTTTTATAAAATTCCTGGTATTTATCCAGAATGTCCTTGCTGCTCAGCTTCTCGAAGTTTTCTTTGCTAATGATAAAGCTTTTATAAAGGTTCGCAGGGACCTTCATGATTTGTTTTAACTGTGGATCGATTCCCTCCGCATATGTTTTTGCGTCGTCGAAAGTACCAAAGTTTCCTACAAATATAAGCTGATCATTGTCAAATTCCTTCAATTGATGTCGCAGATTGTTCTCCGCATAGTTTCCACGGTTGAATTGTCCGATACCAAAACGGGAAGAACTAAGGGTTAAAGAGCCATCAGACACGTGTACTACATAATAATAGATAGTTGAAACTGCCGTGCTAAAAATGCCTGCTACTTTTACCGGGGCAACAGGTTTTTCTGCCGTAACCACCTTTTCTGTTGGAGGTACTACCGCTGGTGTTACTGCAGGTTGCGCAGTTTTGGTAGGGGTAAGAGGTTTCGCATTGGTAACAGGAGGGCTAACGACTGCTGTTGCCGGGAATTGTTGTCCAAAGAACTTAGGCTCGTTCGGATCAAAGTCAATCAGCGCAATTTGCCGCTTTTTGAACTCTTCCAGGTGCTGATTGATATAGCCAAGGTGTTCTTTTACCAATGGAACGATCAGTTTATCTTCTGTAAAGTTTGTGTTGATCTTTTCAAATTCTGTAATCAGGTTGTCCACATGGTTTGTTCTTCCTACGGCAATGGCTTTCAGATAGGCGAATTGCGGAGCGAGGTAGTTTTCAGGACTTGCAGCTAAAATTTCATCAGCCTGCTGAATCACAGCACTGAAATCCTTTTTCTCATACAGGTCGAAAAGGTCGTTGTACTTTTTATTGATTACAGTTTCCATTTCCGATTGTCTCAAAGAGAAGGAAGGATCAAGAATGGTCTTTGCATAAGTAGAAGAGGCATAGTCCTTCAGTACTTTGTTTTTAAAGACTTCAGCTTTTGCAGGATCAAGCGTTTTGTTCACCAGGAACAGGCCGTAATAAATAGAAGCCAGGCGGTTGTTGTTTGGAAAACGGTCCAGCAGGATCTGATAGATCTCAGCAGCCTCTTTGGGATCATTTAATTCCTGAAGATAGAAATTGGCAATTTCATGATAGGCATCAATGATCTTTTGATCTGACTTGACCATTAACTCTGGTGTAATTGGGAGCGATGCGGTAATGGCTTTAATTCTTGCCGCAGAATCAGGTGCAGCAGCAAGGAGACTATCCGGACCTCCGGCTACTTTGCCATTGTTCGTGCTGTAATTTTTGTTGATGTCCTGGATGGTTTCCTGAGCAGATGAACGGATGCTTTGACGCCAGTTGTTTTCCAGCTTCCTGTTGCCCCATTTCTTCTTGAATTCATTGTAACCGGTACTGATGGCATTGGAATTTGCAAAATAGAAGGTACTGCTGGTGTTTTTGTTTTTAGATCGTTTATCATTGCTGTTCTGGAATGGGTCCAGAGGGTTAGCAGTGTAACTTTCAGTGGTTTTGGCAGATGCGATCAGGGGGTTTGCCATCAGGTTGACCTTCGCCATACGTTCCGCTTCAGGAAGCTTTGCGATGGATTGAAGGGTGTCTTCCGATGAAATTATCTCATAGCGGTCGGTCAGGTATTGCAGGTTTTGATTTTTCTTGAGAATCAGCTCATAACCCGGATATGTTTTAGGCAGGGTATTCGTCGTACTGTCGTAGTACGCTTTTGCAGCCCGGTAATCCCTGAAGTGTTTGAAGTTAAGGTCTGCGATTTTTAAATAAGACAGGCCTTTCTGATAGTTGTTTTTTGTACTGTTGCGCACAGACAGCTGATAATATTTTTTTGCCTGATCGAAGTTCCCGTCTCTGATATACGTTTCCGCTACCTGATAATAGATCTGGTCATGGTAATCTTCATTTTTATCGTCTTTAAGCAGGGCAAGTAACTGGTCTTGTTTGTTTAATTTGACACCACTCATAAAGGCGTTGAGCTTAATGCGGTTTAAGTTGGCATTAAAGTACATTTCGAAAGGAGCACTGCTTTTTTCTACTTTCCGGTAATAAAGTAGTGCTTCCGGATAGTTTTCCAGCTGCTCAGAGAGCTGCGCCAGGATATAGGTCCAGCGCACGCGTTCGGCACCGGTTGAATTGGACTTTATCGCTTCTTTTAAGGCATTGATGGCCTCAAGCGGCATCCGCTGGTGGATATAGATCTGGGCGATTGTTGCCAGTGGATCTGCTTTGTTCTTTTTTTGTTCGGAAATGGCAATAGATAAAGTATCGAGCACTAAGGCGGCTTCACTGTATTTACTGAGCTGCATCAGACTTCGTGCTTTCCAGTCTAAAGCCTGAATATAACTTTTCTTATTGTTGGGGAAGTTTTTGGCGGTATAGTCGAAATATTCTGAGGAGTTGAAATAATTCTGTTTATAGAAGTTTGCTTTTCCCAGCAGGAGATAAGACTCATCTACATAATTACCGAAGCTTTTTTCCAGGAGGATTACCCTTGCTTTCTTGATGATCTCATCCATAGCAGGCATGCTTTCTGCCGGCTGACTATTGAATACATCGTATTTCTCCGGGCTGACATAGACTGGGAGGATTTCATCGTAATTGTCTGCATAGCCTTCCGTAAGTTCCTGCTGATGCTGGCTGAGGATGACATTTGCATTGTAGATGTAATTGTAACGGGAGGTGAGGTTCTGCATAGCCCTGCTTCCGGCAGTATCTTTATGTGAACTGCAGGAGTATAGGATACCGGAACAAAAGATAAATAGCGTTATCTTTAGAGAGTTGATTGCGTAATTTTCCAAAAAAATGCTGATTGAGTTAAAAGCTTATAACAACAAAATATATGCAAAAGTATTTTATTCAGCAATAACTTCTTAACAAAATGGGTTTTATTTGTAGGAGATTTAATTAAGATGGAGCCAAACGAAAAGAAAAAGAACATAAATAATTTCGCTAAATATTCTTCTGTCAGTTTTCAAATGCTGGCCACAATAGGCTTATTTGCCTTTGCAGGTTATAAAATTGATGAATACAGGCACAGTAAGACGCCAATCTTCACGGCAATTCTGAGCCTTATTGGTGTAATTATATCTTTGTATCAGGTTGTAAAACAACTGAATAAAAATAACGACTCATGATTTAAAATCGCAGTAATTCCCTACTTTTGTAAAAAATTACTGATTTGAGTTTAACGCGGTTTACCTTATATTATCTGTTATACAGCTTTGTTCTGGCTGTGATTGCTTATTTCCTTCCTGTTATTTTTCCTGAGCAGCTGATTCTGGTAAAGAAGTTCTGGCTGGTGTTTGGCTTTTTAGCGAGCATTACCTTCATCGCTTATATTCTTGCTGATTTAGGGATAAAAAAGAACCCGGAGACGGGAATTATGGCAATTATGGGATCAATTGCACTGAAGATGATTTTTTCTATGGCTTTTGTGCTGATTTACAGCTTAAAGAGCAAGGAAAACGGCTTTGTTTTCGTCCTGAATTTTTTTTCTTTATATTTATTGTTCAGCTTCTTTGAAATATACTGTTTGTTACGTAACTTGCGCCACCAAAATAAAAAGTAAAAATCTGCGAGTAAATGGATTGTAGCCACGTTTTTGAGTTTAAAGTGAAAAGGTTAATTGTTGTTTTTACGCTGTTTTTAGCGTTTTTTTCTGTTACACCCGCAGCTTTTGCTCAGGTTGACACAGCACAAGTAACAGAAGATTCCCATGCCCAACCAGAGGCAAAGGAAAAGTTTGACATTGGTAAGTTTGCACTACACCACATTGCGGATTCGCATAGCTGGCACGTAATCGGACATACCTATATCGATCTTCCGGTGATATTGTACACCAAAGCTGGATTTGTAAACTTCAGTTCTGCTGACTTTAACCATGATGATGATGGTAAAGTGATCGTGGAAAGAAAAGGCCAGCGCTTTGTGAAGATGCATGAGAAGATCTATTATGCTTCTGATGCAGCTAACGAGCACGGACAGTTCCTGAGCTTAGATGAGAAACATCATGCTTCAAATGAACGTCCTCTGGATTTATCCATTACCAAGAACGTTTGTACCTTGTTCTTATCGATCATCATTCTCCTTGTTGTATTTATCAATGTAGCCAATGGTTACAAAAAACGCGTAGGGAAATCGCCAAAAGGATTACAATCCTGGATGGAGCCGATCATCCTGTTTGTACGTGATGATATTGCAAAACCGAATCTTGGACATAAATATGAGCGCTTCATGCCTTATTTATTAACGGTATTCTTTTTTATCTGGTTTAACAACATGTTGGGTCTGATCCCATTCTTACCAGGTGGTGCCAACTTAACTGGTAACATCGCAGTAACCATGATTTTAGCCATCGCTACTTTCTGCCTTACGGTATTCAATGGTAACAAATACTACTGGAAACACATCTTTATGCCTGATGTACCATGGTGGATGTACATTGTAATGGTTCCGGTAGAGTTGTTCGGTATCTTTACCAAACCTATTGCCTTAATGATTCGTTTGTTTGCGAACATCACTGCAGGACACATTTTGGTGTTGTCATTAATCTGCCTTGTGTTTGTATTCAACAGCTTATATATTGCCCCGGTATCGATCGCGTTTGCTGTGTTTATTGGCGCCATAGAATTATTGGTTGCTTTTATCCAGGCCTTTATCTTTACCATATTGTCTGCCCTGTTTATCGGAATGGCAATTGAAGAACACCATTAATAAGAATTATTTTTTAACAACAATTAATATATAAAATCATGATTACAGGAAGTATTGCTGCAATTGGTGCAGGATTAGCTGCGATTGGCGCTGGTCTGGGTATCGGACGCATTGGTGGTTCAGCTATGGACGGTATTGCTCGTCAACCAGAAGCTGCCTCTAAAATTCAAACTGCAATGTTAATCGCTGCTGCCTTCGTTGAGGCTGTTGCGCTTTTCGCAGTAGTAGTTGCCCTAATGGGTAATGGCTAGAAATTAAAAGGTGCCAGGTATAATGCCTGGTACCATTTATTGTTAAAAAAGAACAAAATATTAATATATACATCAGATGGAATTATTATTACCTGAATTTGGCCTAGTTATCTTTCAATCCATTGCTTTCTTATTGCTAATGTTCCTATTGGCAAAATTTGCCTGGAAACCTGTTTTAGCAGCAATTAAAGAACGTGAGTTGTCGATTGATGAGGCTTTAAATAAAGCTGAACTGGCGAAACAAGAAATGACCCGTTTAACTGCTCAGAATGAGGAGTTGATGAAGTCTGCCCGTGCTGAACGTGATTTGATCTTGAAAGAAGCAAAAACGCTTAAAGATAGTATCGTTAATGAAGCTAAACTTTCCGCTCAGACTGAAGGCGCTAAATTAATCGAAAAGGCTAAAATTGAAATTGAAAACCAAAAGAAAGCTGCCTTGGCAGAATTGAAAAACCAGGTTTCTACTTTATCATTGGATATCGCAGAACGTGTGTTGCGTAATCAATTACAGGATAAAGCTACCCAACAGGATTTAGTTGCTAATCTTTTAAAAGATGTTGAATTAAACTAGTTGATAGTTTGTTTAGCCAAATTAGATAAAAATGTTAGAAAATAAAGCAGCATCGAGATACGCCAAATCGTTAATAGATCTTTCTACTGAGCAAAATGCTTTGGAAGAAATCAAAAACGATATGGTTCTTTTAGATCAGGTAATTGATCAGAATCCGGAATTAGAAGCCATTCTTAAAAACCCTATCGTTCCTTTGGATAAAAAGGCTGGGATTTTGGAAAATGTATTTGGAGCCAAAGTAAATGCGGTAACCAAAGTCTTCTTAAATCTGGTGGTAAAGAAAGGACGTTCTGAAATCTTATTCGGAACAGCTAAAGCCTTCATTCAGCAATACAATGCGATTAAAGGAATTGTAACTGCTGAGGTAACTTCAGCTACAGAACTGACTGATGCAAACAGAGCAGAGATCGTAGCGATAGTGAAAAAAGAAGTAGGCGCTAATGAAGTAGTGATTAAAGAAAAAGTTAATGACAAACTGATTGGCGGTTTTATTTTAAAGGTTGGTGATAAGCAGTTTGATGCGAGTATCGCCAATGGTTTGAATAAACTTAAAAAAGAATTTGCTCAGGGAATTGTTTAACTTGAGTATTTAATAATAGAAGATAACATATACTGATTTACAAAAGAAATAATATAAAATTATGGTAGAGGTAAGACCAGACGAAGTATCGGCAATTATCAGGCAACAATTGGCGGGCTTTAAATCAGAAGCAGAACTTGAAGAAGTTGGTACCGTATTGCAGGTGGGTGATGGTATTGCCCGTGTTTATGGTTTAACTAAAGTTCAATCCGGTGAGTTAGTTGAATTTGAAAACGGCTTACAAGGTATTGTTTTGAACCTTGAAGAAGATAATGTTGGTGTGGTTTTATTAGGCCCATCTGACACGATCAAAGAAGGTGATACGATTAAACGTACTAAGAAAATCGCCTCTATCAAAGTTGGTGAAGGTATGTTAGGTCGCGTGGTGAACACTATGGGTGAGCCAATCGACGGTAAAGGACCAATCATTGGCCAGACTTATGAGATGCCGATCGAGCGTAAAGCTCCTGGGGTAATCTATCGTCAGCCGGTTACTGAGCCTCTGCAAACAGGTATCAAAGCTATCGATGGTATGATTCCAATCGGTCGTGGTCAACGTGAGTTGGTTATTGGTGACCGTCAGATTGGTAAAACTGCGGTATGTATCGATACAATCATCAACCAAAAAGAATTTTACGAAGCAGGTAACCCTGTATTCTGTATATATGTTGCTTGCGGACAAAAAGCAAGTACTGTAGCGAACATCG
Source organism: Pedobacter steynii (assembly GCF_900103665.1). GTDB lineage: Bacteria > Bacteroidota > Bacteroidia > Sphingobacteriales > Sphingobacteriaceae > Pedobacter > Pedobacter steynii. Next base: position 78,210 of record NZ_FNGY01000018.1, on the reverse strand, counting down.
TTCGTACGTTAGAAGAAAACGGTGCAATGCCATATACGGTTGTTGTTGCTGCTTCTGCTGCTGAACCTGCTCCATTACAGTTCTATGCTCCTTTCTCTGGTGCAGCGATCGGTGAGTTCTTCCGTGATACGGGTAGACCAGCACTAATTGTTTATGATGATTTGTCTAAACAAGCGGTAGCTTACCGTGAGGTGTCTCTATTGTTACGTCGTCCACCGGGTCGTGAGGCTTATCCTGGTGACGTGTTCTATCTTCACAGCCGTTTATTAGAGCGTGCTGCTAAGATCAACTCTAACGATGACATCGCTCAGGCAATGAATGACCTTCCTGAATCATTAAAAGGTATCGTTAAAGGTGGGGGTTCATTAACTGCACTTCCAATTATCGAAACTCAGGCTGGTGACGTTTCTGCTTATATCCCTACGAACGTAATTTCAATTACTGACGGACAGATCTTCTTAGAAACCAACTTGTTCAACGCAGGTATCCGTCCGGCAATTAACGTAGGTATCTCGGTATCACGTGTAGGTGGTAATGCGCAGATCAAATCGATGAAAAAAGTTGCTGGTACATTGAAATTGGATCAGGCTCAATACCGCGAGTTAGAGGCTTTCTCTAAATTCGGTTCTGACCTTGATGCAGCTACTAAATCAGTTCTTGATAAAGGTTCACGTAACGTGGAAATCCTTAAACAAGGACAGTTCTCTCCAATGACTGTTGAGAAACAGGTAGCAATCATTTATATCGGTACTAAAAACTTAATGCGTTCAGTTCCTGTAAATAAAGTAAAAGAGTTTGAAGCTGAGTATTTACAACAATTGGAATTACGTCATCCTGATACTTTGAAAGCTTTAAAAGCTGGAAAATTTGATGATCAAATTACAGGAGTGTTGGAAACTGTTGCAAAAGAGCTTTCCAGTAAATACTAATTACTCTCGACTGAAGAATAAAAAAGAATGGCTAATTTAAAAGAAGTAAGAATTCGTATATCATCGGTGCAATCTACACAGCAGATCACCAAAGCCATGAAAATGGTTTCGGCTGCGAAGTTGAAGCGTGCGACCAATGCGATTGTTCAGCTACGTCCGTATGCTACAAAGCTAAAAGAGATCTTAGGAAATCTTTCAGCAAGCTTAGAAGGATCATCGTCTCCGTTTATTCAGGAACGTGAACCAAATAAGGTATTGATTGTAGTGGTTTCTTCTAACCGTGGTTTAGCTGGTGCCTTTAACATGAACGTGATTAAAGCAACCAATAACTTAATCGCGGAAAAATATAGCGAACAATACAAAAAAGGTAATGTAAGTATCGTTGCAATCGGTAAGAAATCTCAGGATTTCTATGAGAAACGTAACTATAACGTCATCGGAAACAACAACGAAGTATATGCAGCGCTTACTTTTGAGAATGTAACCAAGATCACTGATTCGATCATGGCTGGCTTTGAAAAAGGAACGTTTGATAAAGTGGAGTTGGTGTACAACAGGTTCAAAAATGCCGCTGTTCAGATCATTACTACTGAGCAATTGTTGCCGCTGCCTAAAGCAGAAGCTGATGATGCGGTAAAATCTGAGCATCTGGTAGATTATATTCTTGAGCCTTCTCAGGAAGAAATCGTATCACAATTGATTCCTAAGTCTATTAAGACGCAATTGTATAAAGCCGTGTTGGATTCTCATGCTTCTGAGCACGGTGCCCGTATGACTTCAATGGATAAAGCAACTGAAAATGCCGGTGATTTGTTGAAAGCTTTAAAACTTTCTTACAACCAGGCACGTCAGGCGGCGATTACCACAGAGCTTACAGAGATTGTAAGTGGTGCAGCAGCATTGAACGGTTAATTTACCTGATATCTAATTTAAAGCCCTTATCCGCATGGATAAGGGCTTTTTTATTACTGTAAATTTAAGATGTTCTTGTCTTTAGGATATTTTACGGAATAACTGATCCGGATCGTTTCTGTGGCCCCTGCTTTCAGGCTCAGCTTCCAGGTAAGGACTCCGGTTTCTTTGTTGATTGCCGCACCTTCTGCAGCTAATAACTCCACTTCCATGTCTTTGTCTGTGGAGACCGGATACTGGTCTTTCAGCAATAGATTGACCGCTTCTTTCTTTCCGTTACGCAATCGGATCTCATAGGTAAAGGTTTGTTTTTTACTGCTTCCGATAAATTTAACGCCTGTTTGCTCGGCCACTTTTTCTCTTTTGATCGTGATTTTTTTATCTCGTCCCATACTTAAGTTTAAAGTATCCGTCGTTGCATTGGGATCGATGAAGGATTTGCCTACATAGCTGTTCTCGAAGATGATATTGGCTTCGCCAGGTAAGAGGTTCAATTTATCGTAATTTGTGATCTCCGCCATTAAGAATGCGTCACCGTCTACTTTAGGAACACTATAGTATTTGAAATTGGCAGGTTGGCTGAATTCTTTCAGCGTCACACTATGCGGCTTGCTGTTGGACGCGATATCATAAGGGATTTCAATGTCAAAAGAAGCATTTAACATATTCTCATTCTGGATAATTGAAACGCCGGCAACCTTTCCCTGAAGTTGCGATAGCACCGGCTGAGCAGCATCTGCCATTACTTCTTTGTTCATTGGCACGCGGGCCTCCATCGTCTGAATTCTGTTTTGATAGGCCTGTTTCTTGCGGTCATAAGCATATTGAGGTTCTCCAAATTCTAAAAACCAGGCAGATAATAGGGGAGCAGTGCCATTCTGAGATGGATTTCCCGTTGATAAACTAAGCTTCACCTTCTTCCAGTCCAGGCCTGTAGATTGTGTCACATTGGCTTTGTAAACGATGTTCAATGGAGAAGAAGTATTTTCCGCACGCAGGTCGTAAAAGGCGATCCAGGCCGCATTCGGACTCAGGTAGCTGACGTTGAAATCTGCGTTGCTCGCTGCTGTAGCCATCACCTGCAATACAATCTGACCCGTAGTTCCCGTTTTATCCAGACTTAACTCCTGCAACTGCTGCTGCATCCTGTCGATCCGCTCCTGCTGTTTAGCTTCTGCTTCTTTCAAACTGAAAATGTTGTTTCTCAATTCCAGCTGTTTGCTTTTATAATAATCGGCAACTTTGATCAGCTCTGCTACATTTACTCCGGTATTTACACCACCAATTGCTTGATTTTTATCGAGTAAAACCAATAGATTTTCTTCTACAATCCGCTTATTCTGTACCTTATTCAGCTCTCTTTTTACAATTTGTAAGCTGTCTTCGACTTTGATATAAGCCGGACTTTTATTCTCGGTTTTTAAGAAATCCCTGGAAAAACTGGTAGACAGGATCGTTACACTTGAAGGAACTCCGACCTGAATGCTGCTTTCGTCAATGGCATTGGCCATGTTGTTCAGGATGATTTCACTGGTTCCTGCCGGAATGCTGACTTTTACTTTATGATTGAGTTCTGCACCTGTACTGTATACGGTAACAGATTCCAACCGGCTGTTAAAGGAAAGCGGGGATTGCGCGTAGCTATAGGTAATGCTGAGTGCTGTAATTAAGGTTAAAAAAATTCTTTTCATTGGATTGTGTTTTTAATATAGATGCAATTATTAAAGATAATCCATAAGTTGGAAGATGCGCTGAAAATTATACGGATGTTATACCTCTTTTTGTTTAATTAATATTATTTTTGTGCCATAAATAAAAAAAGACTATGGCACAGACACCAACTCATAATACCGAAAGCATGAAAAGAGCTAATGAAGTATCCATCTATAAATTGATGGCTGTAGGAATTCTAATTAGCGTTTTAGGGGTTTATTTGCGTTTTGCCGGTGACTCTATGACTTTATCGATCGTATCCTGGGCAATTTTATTTGTAGGTGCTTTTATCGCTTGCAAAGGTGTATTCAAAATATTAGCTGCTTAATATTCAAGGCAGTATCTTCTTGGAATTCCTCATTGGCTTCTTGCTGATGAGGAATTTTTTTTGGCCTATATTTCCATTATTTTATTTTCATAGGTTACCTTATTGAGGTTCGGGTATTAAGAGAAAACCTTAACTGATTAATATTATGAAAAAATATTTAATCTATTGTGTCGTAGCAATAGCGATTTCCGCCTGCAATAAAGAAAATAAATCTTATGAAGCAACATCTGATACTGTTGCTGAAACTCTGGAAGCCAGTGATACCACCCTGACAGAGAAAATCATTAAGACAGCCGACATGCGTTTTAGGGTCAAAGAGGTGCAGCAAACCAAAGAAAAACTGGCAGATCTGGTTAAAGCAGAAGGAGGGACCCTCGCAGAGTTTTCCATTCAGAGCAACGTTGAGCGTTTTGAAAAGGTCGGATATTCTGCCGATTCCTTATTGGAACTTACTTCTTATCGTGTGGAAGGCATGGTCGTAGCAAAGGTCCCATCGGAGAAACTGGATGCTTTTACCAATAAAGTAGCAGGAATGGCCGTATTTGTAGACCATCAATCCATGAAAATGGACGATCAAAGTATCTCTTACCTTTCTAATAAATTGAAAAATCAAAACCGTGTCGAAGCAGTTGCACAACTGAACAAACATGCCAATAAGAAAAGCAATAACGTAGAGACCGCATTAAACTTAAAAGACGATTACATCGATAAGAAGATCGAAAATCTAAGCATAGATTCCAGGGTAAAGTACAGCGACATCACACTTAATTTCTATCAGGACAATACGGTTAAAAAGCTGGTGGTTGGGAATGATAACTTAGCGGACTACCGTCCCGGATTCTTTAGAAGATTGGGATTGAACATCCAGAATGGATGGGTCATCTTTAAAGAATTTATCCTGATCATATCCAACTTGTGGATGCTGGTCGTATTGGTGCTGGCTGGATATTTTGCTTTCCGCTATTACCGCAAAAAAAGAAAATCTGCCCTGGCAGCATAAAACTCCCGGAGGTTTTGAACACCCTGATTTGGCCACTCACCAAATCAGGTTTTTTTATTTATTTTAATCGCTTTTTATTGTCTTTGGCAAAGGCTTCCCATCCGGAATATGATTTCCCGGAACCTGAAGTACTGACCCGCTGAAAGGAATGACAAACTGCAACCGCTAAACCATCTGTCGCATCCAGAAACTCCGGGGTCTCCTTAAAATTCAATAACCTTTGCAACATGGCTGCCACTTGCTCTTTTCCTGAGCTCCCGTTTCCGGTAATCGATTGTTTGATTTTACGGGGCGCATATTCTGTGATTGGAATATTTCTGGATAGGGCTGCCGCCATGGCTACACCTTGCGCGCGGCCTAACTTGAGCATTACCTGGATGTTTTTTCCATAGAAAGGCGCCTCAAGTGCCATCGTATCCGGTTTATATTGATCAATCAATACCACCGTTTTCTCAAAAATCCGTTGTAGCTTTAAAAAATGGTCGTCTAAGTGATCCATGCGGACAATCCCCATGGTAATCATTTCGATTTTACTGCCCTTTTCCAAAATCACCCCATAACCCATAATCGAAGTGCCTGGATCGATTCCCATGATCACCCTTTCCTTTTTTTCAACCAACATAAAACAATATTAAGCATATTTGCACAGAGTAAAAGCAAAAAAGTTGACATCACAGTACAAAAAGATAGTTTCATATTTTCTTAAAGCCGGAATTGTTTTTTTTGCATTTTGGTTTGTCTATAGCAAACTGACTGCAAACAAGAACTTAAAGGATTTCAAAAACCTCCTGACACAAATCCCTCAATGGGAAATTTTCTGTGTATTGGGTTTTGTCTTGTTCCTGATGTTGGTTAACTGGGGACTGGAAGCGGTAAAATGGAAAAGGTTAATTTCCAGTGTAGAACGCATCAGCCTATGGAAGTCTGTGGCTTCGGTTTTCTGTGGTTTAACATGGGCGGTATTTACGCCCAACCGGATTGGAGAGTATGGTGGAAGGGTATTTTTCCTGTCGCCAAAAAGAAGGATCATCGGAGTGGTGGCCATGGCGGTTGGAAATATTGGTCAAATGGTGCTCACCAATGTCTTCGGTGCCATCGCATTCTGTGTTTTTATCTACCGTTTCGTGAATATCGATCCCTTACTATTTTATGGACTGGTCTTTCTGGCCTTGATTTTCTGCCTGTTTTTTATCGTGTTTTATTTTAATATCAAATGGCTGAACGGGATTCTGCTTTCTATGCGCTTTACCAGAAAGTATAAGAAGTTTTATAGTATCCTGGCAAGGTATCAAAAGCGGGAATTGCTTAAGATTTTATTGCTTTGTTTCTCCCGGTATCTCGTTTTCAGTACACAATATTTCATCTTGTTCTTCTGGCTGATTCCCAACCTGCATTACCTGGAGATTCTGATGATGGTGAGTATCCTCTTCTTTGTGCAGTCGACCTTACCTTCTTTAGACCTTTTTGATATTGGCGTAAGAACCGCCACTGCTTCTTATTTTTTCAGCTCCATCACCGATCAGGAAGTCGCCGTGATTGCTTGTACTGCCAGCATCTGGCTGATTAATATTATTATTCCTGCTATATTAGGCACTTATTTCGTATTTAAACTTAACTTTTTTGGAAATCTTCAGCGTAGCTAGCTATATCACCTCTTTTTTAACGGTCTTGTATGTCCTGGTGGTGCTGGCTTTCATCAGAGGTTGGCATAAGCTGACCTATTATCAACCCAAACAACCTGTTTTTAAAACGAAGGTTTCGATACTGGTTGCGGCGCGCAATGAAGCCGCCAATATTTCAAAAACACTGGACGATCTGTGTGCACAGTCTTACGATCCGGCATTGACAGAAATCATCTTTATTGACGACCATTCTACCGATGATACCGCAAAAATCATCGCCTCTTATGCCTCAAAAGGGGTAAAGCTGATCCGGCTTAATGAAGACCGGGCACTCAATTCCTATAAGAAAAAGGCAATACAGACTGCAATAGGACAGGCTACAGGTGATTTGATCATCACTACTGATGCCGATTGCCGGATGGGAACAAACTGGCTTAAAACGATCATCGGCTTTTATGAAGAGCAGCAATATAAAATGATCTCATCGCCCGTGGCTTACTTTGAAGAAAAGACTTTCTTTGAACGTGCACAGGCATTGGAATTTTTGTACCTGATCGGTTTAGGGGCCTCCACCATAGGGAATAAAAAACCTTCTACCTGTAACGGGGCTAATCTTGCCTACGAAAAGGCGGCTTTTTATGAGGTTGGTGGTTTCCAGGGGATCGACGATTTAGCTTCCGGAGATGATGAATTGCTATTGCATAAAATAGCCGCACGTTTTGACAATAATATCGGTTTTTTAAAGCATCATGATGCCGTAGTGTATACACATGCAAAACCGACTTTGGGAGAGTTTATTCAACAGCGGAAACGATGGGCCTCGAAAAGTACCCGTTATAAAAATAAGTCGATTATCGTATTGGGTGTTGGCATCTGGCTGTTCAATGTGAGTATCTTGTTAAACATTGCCATCGGTTTATTCTTTGGATTTTTCCTGCAGCTGGCTTTGTGGCAGCTATTGGTCAAAATTATTGTGGAATTGTTATTTTTATACGACGTCACTGGTTTTGCAAAAAGAAGGAAATTACTCGTTTTATTACCCATACTTAACCTGATGCACATCGTTTATATCGTTTACATCGGCATTGCCGGAAACTCAGGAAAGTACAACTGGAAAGACAGAATGGTGAAATAATGGAGACCAATAATAGCCCTTCAGGAAAAGTATGGAAGCGATTCAGAAAAAATAAAATGGCTTTCGCCGGGCTATTGTTCATTCTGTTGATGGTCCTTATGGGCATTCTTGGTTACCTGATTACACCTGATCAGACGCCTTATGCCAATAGTATGCATTTACAGCTCAGCAATAAAAAGCCGGGAAGGAGCTTTGAGTTTCTCATCATCAGCAGAAATAAAGACATCAAAAAAGTGAATTTTCTGGAGCGCATGTTATTCGGACAGGAAGCTGATTTTAAAAGTATTCCGGTTACGGCCTACCGTGAGGAAGGAAATAAGGTGTATGCGAGGGAGTATATCGGCGACGATGAGCAGGCGGAAGAAGCGGTGTATCCACTTTTGGGAAAAGAAAACAGGTATCGGCAGACCTTTTGGCTGGGCACAGATATTTACGGAAGAGATTTGCTGAGCAGGTTGATTATTGGTATCCGGGTCTCACTTTCAGTAGGGCTGATGGCGGTACTCATTTCTCTTTTTATAGGCATTAGCCTGGGAGCACTCTCGGGTTATTTTGGTGGGAAGACCGATGCATCCATCAGCTGGTTCATGAACGTCATCTGGTCTTTACCTTCCCTGTTACTGGTGATTGCCATTTCTTTCGCCCTTGGGAAAGGATTCTGGCAGATCTTTATTGCGGTGGGATTGTCGACCTGGGTGGATGTATCCAGGCTGGTAAGAGGGCAGGTGATGGCTTTAAAGCAGGTAGAATTTGTGGAGGCGTCCAAAGCCCTTGGTTTCTCTACTTCCAGAACAATTATCAAACATATTTTACCGAATATTGCCGGGCCTATCCTGGTGGTGGCTTCTGCAAACTTTGCCTCCGCGATCCTGCTGGAAACAGGATTGAGCTTTTTAGGTTTTGGGGCACAGCCTCCTATGCCGAGTTGGGGCAGCATGATTAAGGAACATTATGGCTATATCATCATGGATGCAGCTTATCTGGCCATTTTGCCTGGCCTTTGCATTATGATCACGGTATATGCCTTCAACTTACTGGCCATCGGACTAAGGGATGCTTTTGATGTGAAGTCACAAAATATATCTGTTTAATTTTGAATTTTTTTAAATTGCGATATGCTGTTAAATAGTTACCAGAATGAATTAATCGAGGCGGGCTGTGATGAAGCTGGCAGGGGGTGTCTTGCGGGCCCTGTATTTGCTGCCGCAGTGATCCTTCCTCCGGATTTTATTCCCGGAATGCTGACGGATTCAAAAAAGCTAAGTCATAAACAGCGGGATGTGTTAAGGCTGATCATTGAGAAGGAAGCAATTGCATGGGCCGTAGCCGAGGTTGATCACCTGGAAATTGATAAAATCAATATCTTAAATGCTTCTTTTTTAGCGATGCACAGGGCGATAGAAAAATTAAGCCTGAAGCCGCAATACCTGAGCATTGATGGGAACCGTTTTAAAGCCTATCCGGAAATTCCTCATGCCTGCATTGTCAAAGGAGACGGGAAATACCTGAACATCGCTGCCGCCTCTATCCTGGCTAAAACGCATCGCGATGAATACATGACAAAAATAGCGGAAGAGTATCCTATCTATCAATGGAAAAAAAATAAAGGATATCCTACTATAGACCATAGAAATGCAGCTTTGAAGCATGGATTATCGCCATATCACCGTAAAACTTTTACAATTAGCCAACCTCAGTTGGCGCTGTTTTCCGAAATCAAAGGATAATTAGTATTTTCACATGATTTGAAAACATTAATACTCACAAACAGAATACCTTTTCCGCCCAATAGCGGCTATCCAATTGTTGTATACAACACAATAAAAGGATTGTTAAAACTGGGAGTGGAGATTACTATGTTCAGTATTAACCCCAATAAGTACCGGGTAGATGTAGAGGATATCTATGATCCTTTGTTTGAACAAATCAAGTTTCACTCTTTCAATCTGGATACTGAGGTAAATGTTTACGGCGCTTTGCTGAATATTTTCTCCAATCAGTCTTATAACGTATCGCGTTATTTTGATGAAGATGCCGCCAAATTGATTGGCGACGTTTTAAAGGAAAATGAGTTTGACATCATTCAGTTTGAAGGACTCTTTGTCGTGCCTTATCTGGATGTGGTGAAAGAAAACAGCAAGGCAAAGGTGATTTACAGAGCCCACAATATCGAGTTTGATGTCTGGGAACGGATCGCACTGACGGAGAAATTCACTCCCAGAAGAAGTTACCTTCAGTTTTTAGCACGTCGTTTAAAGGTTTACGAAACCGAGCAGATCAACCGTTTTCACCAGGTCTTTGCCATTAGTGAGCAGGACAGGCAAAGCATTTTAAGGTTTGGTTGTGAAACCCCACTGGAAGTTTTTCCGGTAGCCCTCGACTTTGAGAAATATGTGACCGATCCTTCAAAAACAAGTTTTCCAACACTTTTTCATTTAGGTGCCATGGACTGGCGACCGAATAAAGAAGGCCTGGAATGGTTTCTGGATGAGATCTGGCCGGATATAGAGAAACTGAACAGCGAACTTCGTTTTTATATTGCCGGGAAAAATATGCAGAAGCAGTTTTTTGAATATGATTCCGAAAATCTGGTAGTAGAAGGAGAAGTCTTTGATGCGGTAGAGTTTATCAATTCCAAAGCGATCATGATTGTGCCTTTATTGTCCGGAAGCGGGATGAGGGTAAAGATCATCGAAGGAATGGCGATGCGGAAGTGTATCATTGCAACGAGCATGGCCGCCGAAGGGATCAGGTGCGAAAATGGAAAAGACATCCTCATTGCAGACACTGCAGATGAGTTTTACAGGGCCATCCTGCAATGCATTACCAATCCTAAAAAATGGCGGGAGATTGGTGAAAATGCCAGAAAAACGGTAGAACGTGACCACGATGTCAGGATCATTTCAGAAAGAATGTTGAATATCTACCAAAAATTACTTACTGTATAATTTTTATGTACTTTTGCCCACGTTTTACAGGCCTGCGTCAGGGATAATTCCCCGCTTTATGGCTTTTGAAATGGACTAACTGCGAAAAAACAAATTGAACCATAAAAAAACAACTATACTAATGAAAAATACCGCATTAACAGATAAACACATTTCATTGGGTGCCAAGATGGTGCCTTTCGCAGGATATAACATGCCGGTTCAGTATGAAGGAATCAATGCAGAACATGCGGTCGTAAGAGGTGGTGTTGGCGTTTTTGATGTAAGCCACATGGGTGAATTTATCCTGAAAGGCGAAAATGCTTTAGATTTAATTCAACGGGTAACGAGCAATGATGCCTCGAAACTTTATGATGGTAAAGTGCAGTATTCCTGCCTGCCAAATGAAGATGGTGGTATCGTAGACGATTTATTGGTTTACAGAATCGACGAAAAAACTTATATGCTGGTTGTGAATGCTTCCAACATTGAGAAGGATTGGAACTGGATTCAAAAATATAATGATAAAGATGTAGAGATGCACAACATCTCTGACAAAACTTCTCTTTTAGCGATTCAAGGTCCTAAAGCAGCGGAAGCATTGCAGAGCTTAACAGACGTTGATTTAGCTTCTATGGAGTATTACAACTTCGTTAAAGGAACTTTTGCAGGTGTAGAAAATGTGGTGATTTCTGCTACAGGTTATACCGGTGCCGGTGGTTTTGAGATCTATTTCGACAATGAGCATGCAGATGTGATCTGGGATGCCATCTTTGAAGCAGGTAAACCATTCAACATGAAGCCAATTGGCTTAGGTGCACGTGATACTTTACGTTTAGAAATGGGTTTCTGCCTATACGGAAATGACATCGATGATGCAACTTCACCTATTGAAGCAGGATTGGGATGGATTACTAAGTTCAGCAAAAAGTTCACCAATTCTGAGGCTTTACTGGCACAAAAAGAAGCTGGTGTAGCACGCAAACTGATTGGATTTGAAATGATCGAAAGAGGTATTCCCCGTCATGATTATGAAATCGTTGATGCGGATGGAAATGTAACCGGAAGGGTAACTTCAGGAACTCAGGCGCCATCTTTACAGAAAGCAATCGGAATGGGCTACATTGATAAAGCATTGGCTAAAGAAGGTACTGAGATCTATATCAACATCCGTAACAACAAAATTAAAGCGAAAGTGGTTAAATTCCCTTTCAACAAATAAGCTAAGAAAAGACCTGTTCATCCCATTAATTGCCAATGCCAAAAAGTATAGAAGTTTGTTTAACGCCCGCATTGCTTGATCTTTATGCTATAGAGGAAAGTATTGTTGTCGTCATTGATATTTTAAGAGCAACATCATCTATTGTATATGGTATTGATAATGGAGCCAGCGCAATCATCCCTGTCGCACAGGTAGAAGATTGCCTGAACTATGCAAATCAGGGATTTTTATTAGCTGCAGAGCGAAATGGAGAAGTGGTTGAAGGCTATGACTTCGGCAATTCTCCATTTTCTTATACTCCGGAAAAAGTAGCCGGAAAAACGGTGGTTCTCACCACCACCAATGGAACGAAAGCACTCCATCTGGCAAGTGCAAGGGCACATCAGGTGGTCATCGGTTCTTTTCTGAACCTGGAATCCCTGTGTAACTGGCTTCGCATTCAAAATAAAAATGTCTTGTTGTTATGTGCCGGCTGGAAGGATAAATTCAATCTGGAAGATACCTTATTTGCCGGAGCAGTAGTGAATGAATTGCGCAAGGATTTCGCCCATTTTGATGATTCCTGTGTTGCCGCCGAAGACTTATACCTGCTGGCAAAGGACGACCTGAGGAGTTACCTTCATAAATCTTCCCATAGCCACCGTTTGGCAGAACTTAACATCGAAGAAGATGTAAAATTCTGTCTTCAGCTGAACATCTGCAAAGCCATTCCGGTATTGTCAGGAGATGCGCTGGTGGCAATTAAGGCTTAGGTTCCTTAAAATTATGGATCAGTTCCTGCAAGCTTTCGTTAGACTTGATGGTTTTTAACGTCTGCTCATAAGCAAGCCAGTAAATGGTTTCCGCTTTTTTCATGTCGAAAGTACTGATGTCGCCCATTCCTTTAGGCTCTACCAATGCATTGCAGAAAGACACCTTTTGCTCCATATCTTTATTGATAGACATGACACCGGCCCTTTTCATCAGGGAAGAAATATTGGTGATCTTATCAACCTCCTGTAAATGATTGCAGGATGAACCGATGATGTAATCGCAATTGTTCAGTAAGGGTTCTATCGGGAAATTATTTAAAATCCCACCATCCACATACATCTGATTGTTGATCATGATTGGTTTGAAAATTCCAGGAATACAGCTGGAAGCCAATACTGCCCTGATCAATGGCCCTTCGGTAAAATAGACCAGCCTCCCTTCACTAAAATTGGTGGCCGCAATGGTCAGTGGTATTTTCAGGTTTTCTATCCGGTCTTCCGGAAGGTGTTCTTTTAACAATTCCTCAACATGTTCTATATTGATCAGGCCTAAAGAGCCTAATGCCGGTCTGATGAAGCGCAATAATTTGGCTTTGATAAAAATATCCAATCCTTTTTCAGGATCAATTCCTGAAGCATAAAAAGCGCCGGCAATGGAGCCTGCACTCGTTCCACTGATGTGGCTAAAGGTAATGCCCGCATTTTTAAAAGCCTTTAAGACGCCTAAATGTGCGATTCCCCGAATGCCGCCACCTGATAATACGATTCCTACTTTAGTCATAAGGTTATATTCTTTTGCTATTTAGGCTTATATTTTGACATGTTCAAAATTTTCTGCGGATCTTTTTCAGCCATCAGCTGTTGCAGGCTGATCCCTTTGTTCTCCTGCATGTATCTTTTTACCATTTGCCAGCCTACCCATGCCCCTAATTTCGGTGCGGATTCATTATTCTCTCCAAGGCCTGGGGTAAAAGGTCCTTCACCCAGAAATACCTGGATCTTTTGATAATCGGTTTCAAACAACAGGTTGTTTTGTAACAAATAAGCCCAGATGTCTTTTTCATAAGTTTTACACCAGTCGATCTGGGATTTCGTATACCCGATTTTAACAGAATCCGGGACTTCATCTGCGAGTACCTGATCCATAAAGTAAAGGATCTTTCCGTTCTGAACCATTTTTGACAACAAGGTCCGGTCTTCATCCCGCTCCGGGAAGAGGTCTTCCCGGGCATAGGTTTCTGTAATTCTGGGAACCACGTACTCCGGACTGAAACGACGGGAAAGATAGGTGGGGACACTCTGTACGATCGCGCCGTAAAACTTGCTGTTCTTGCCCAGAAACATATCCAGCCCGATGCCTATATAGTCATCGCCAATAGGGGTCTGAACGGCAAATCCGGAGACAAAAGAAATCATTTTAGGAATCCTGGCCTTTGGATAGTAATGTTTTACGTATTTGAAGGTCTGCGTCAGGTCTTTTTCAATCCCGCCCATATCTTTAAAGATGCTGTCGGCCTCCCGGTTTAAATCGGTATAAGCCTGGTCTTTGTATAAGGTAGAAAGGATTTCTGTATTGCTGTAGCTGGGATCACCCACCATACGGTGTACATAATCGTTATAAAATGTCCCGTATTTTTGTTGTAGTTGCTTGTCCGTTTGCATCAGGTCTTTTGTTTTTCCATTGTAAAGATCCTGATCAAAGCGGGCTACTTTTATGTCCAGTTTGATGTCGGTTACATCTGGTTTGCTGCCTTGTTTACAGGAAAAGAGTAAGAGTAAACAGCCTGATAACAGGAAAAGAAAGAGCCCTGAGGGCTTCATTATTTTCACTGGTTTACTGGCCGTTGATGAAAAAAAAGCCGGTATAGAAAGAAAAAATAGATAGATTTGGCTGGATTTTACGTTATTTATCATTTATAGCAAATATATATAGATCCACAGGGAAAATTGCATAAACTTATTGCTCAAAAAATGAAAAGATACCTTACTTTATTCTTATTACTTTTAACAGGACAGCTTTTTGCACAGGAAGCAGGCTCACCATATTATGGCTTTAGATTAGGCTTAACGGCACATCCTACTTTGGGATGGGTGAAACCCGAGGTTGGAAAGACTGAGGGCATCGCCCTTGGCTTTGCTTACGGTTTAATGGCCGACTTTAATTTCGCGGACAACTATTCTTTTGCCACGGGATTAACGATCACTACGATCAATGGAAAGAGTACAGAACTTGGTTATATGGATATGACGGTGAATGCTAAACCAGTGGATCACGAATTGAGGTATCGGCTGCAATATATAGAAGTACCGCTGACCTTAAAATTAAAAACCAATAAAATTGGCGATCTGAGATGGTACGGGCAGTTTGGTCTCTCTAATGATTTCAATATCGGAGCGAAGCAGGACGTGAAACGTGCCGGTGAAAAAATTGCAGATGGCAAAAACATCTCGGACTATACCCGCTTTTACCGTGCCGGATTAATTGTTGGTGGAGGTGCTGAATACGATTTGGACAATCGCACCAGTCTGGCCATAGGTTTGACTTTTAACAATGGCTTTACCAATATTGCAAAGAATGGTGATGGAAAAAAAGTTAAAAATAGCTATATCGGCCTTAATATCGGCGTTTTCTTTTAGGCAATTTTAAGTATAGGATATGAATATTGCACTCGCACAACTCAATTACCACATTGGGAATTTTGAATACAATACCAAAAAAATAATCGATAACATCAACCTGGCGAAAGCCAGGGGGGCAGACCTGGTGGTTTTTGCAGAGCTTGCCATTTGCGGATATCCTGCCCGTGACTTTCTGGAGTTCGACGAATTCATTGAATTGTGTGAAGCCGCAGCACAGGAGATTGCCCTTAGCTGTCAGGGGATCGCCTGCATTATCGGGCTTCCGGTAAAAAATGATGTGCTTGCCGGAAAAGACTTATACAATGCGGCCTATTTTATTGAAGATGGGCAAATCAGGGACATCGTAAAGAAGGCATTGCTGCCTACTTATGATGTATTTGATGAATACCGTTATTTCGAACCTGCCAATCATTTTGAATGCATCAGTTTTAAAGGAAAGAAGATTGCTTTGACCATTTGTGAAGACCTTTGGAACATCAATAACAATCCTTTATATGCCTCTTCCCCGATGGATGAGCTGATTCGTCAGAAACCAGACATCATGATCAACATCGCAGCCTCTCCTTTTTCTTATTGTCATGATGACGAAAGGGTAGTGGTGTTGTCGGATAATGCAAAGAAATACAAATTGCCATTGTTGTATGTGAACCAGGTTGGTGCGCAGACAGAAATCATCTTTGATGGCGGCTCAATGGTTTTTGATAAACATGGAAAGCTACTGGATGAAATGCCTTACTTCAAAGAAGAGCTTCGTGTTTATCAAATGGAGAACGACCAGTTTAGCGGTTATGCACCTATTGAACATACTCCTGCTCCGGATATTGAAGTAATCCATGAGGCCCTGATTCTGGGGATTAAAGATTATTTTTCCAAATCTGG
Source organism: Pedobacter steynii (assembly GCF_900103665.1). Classification (GTDB taxonomy): domain Bacteria; phylum Bacteroidota; class Bacteroidia; order Sphingobacteriales; family Sphingobacteriaceae; genus Pedobacter; species Pedobacter steynii. The sequence goes on along the minus strand of NZ_FNGY01000018.1, from coordinate 62,151 downwards.
TTTCAGTAAAGCGGTATTAGGTCTTTCCGGCGGAATAGATTCTGCTATTGTATGTGCATTGGCTTGTCGCGCTTTAGGGCCTGAAAATGTGATGGCGGTATTGATGCCTTCTAAATATTCTTCAGATCATTCCATTCAGGATGCACTGGATCTGGTCGCAAACATTGGCTGTAAACATGAGATCATTCCGATCAAAGAAGCGGCAGATGCTTTTGATCAAATGATGGCTCCGGCTTTCATGGGTTTACCTTTTAACCTGACCGAAGAAAATATTCAGGCCAGGTGCAGGGGGATCATTGTGATGGCGATGTCCAATAAATTCGGCTATATCTTACTCAACACCTCCAATAAAAGTGAGTGTGCCGTAGGTTACGGAACCTTATATGGAGACATGTGCGGCGCAATCGGAGTGATCGGGGATGTGTATAAAACCCAGGTGTATCAACTTGCTGCCTATATCAATAAAGACGGAATTGTGATTCCGGAAAATTCCATTGTTAAACCTCCTTCGGCAGAGCTGAGACCGGGACAAAAAGATTCAGATTCACTCCCGGATTACGATATTCTGGATAAAATCCTTTTCCAGTACATTGAGCTGAAACAAAGTTCTTCTGCGATTATTGCACAGGGCTATGAAGAAGCATTGGTGAGAAGGATCATTAAAATGGTAAATACGGCGGAATTTAAACGTTATCAAACTCCGCCGATTTTAAGGGTTTCGCCCAAAGCATTTGGAATGGGCAGAAGGATGCCGATTGTTGGGAAATACCTTTCTTAGGACTTCACCGAAGTGATCCACCAAACGTTACCTGTGGTGTCTTTAACGCCACAGGTACGTCCATAATCCTGATCGGATAACTCCATAACAATCGCGGCTCCTGCATCAATGGCTTTGTGGAAACTTTCGTCTGCATTGTCTACATAGATAAACAGGTTGGACGTTGCCGTTCCCCAGGGTTCAATTGCGTCGCAATACATAATTGTGCTGGCTGAAATCTGGGCTTCTCCATGACGGAGTAAACCCGTCTGATCGTCCCGGGGGTGCTGATGGGTGATCTCTGCATTAAACACTGTTTGAATAAAGTCTGTAAACTTCTGGGCGCCGTTGAGCATAAGGTATGGCATAACCGCCTGGTGTGTTTTTGGAATGTTCATGATGCTGTTTTTTAATTGTTTATCGCACAAATTTAGGTTCAGATCATTGCTGTAAATTGGAAAAACACGACATTCTTTATACGGTGATCCATTTTGTTCCTTCCGCTTTTCCGGAAAAATAACTTCCCGGGTGATGCCCGGAGAATTCTTTAAAATCGTGGATAAAGTGCGATTGGTCATAATAGCCGCAGTTGTACGCAATGTCTGTTAAGGAAAGGGATTCCTTTTCGGAATATTTCCGTAAGGCAGTTTGAAACCGGATGATCCTGGTAAATAATTTAGGGCTAAAACCAGCGTATTCTTTAAAATTACGTTGAAACTGACGCATAGATAAAAAGCTGTCATCTGCCAGGCGTTGCACATTGCTGCTTCCATCCGTGCGGATGATTTGCCGGATGGTTTCGGACATTCCATTGTGCTTTACTTTGCGCCGGGCAAGTTTCGATTCCAGAAACTGACTAATGATGGCAACTCTGGTTTGATTGTCGGGGGCGAGCATGATCTTTTCTTCCAGTTCTTTCCCTGTTGTGCCCAGAATTGTTGTCATGTCTATCATTTCATTGGTCAGGGCAAGCGCAGGGATGTCGAACAATTCAGACATGGCAAAAGGATAGAGGTATACTCCAAATATGCCAAAGCGCTGATCAATTGAAAAACGCCTGAATTGTTGTGAGGGACCGGATATTCCTGAGGAGAAGGACGTGATTTGCTGCTCATTGCCCAACAGCTCTTCGAAAACACCCTGATAATGAAAAACCATTTCCACACATCCATCCGCCATTGTGCGGTGAATATAGGGTACTCCGGAAAAGCTGTCCATTTCCAACACCCAGAAACAACGGACCAGTCCGGCGAGATTTGCAGAAGGGTTAATGCTGAAGTATTTCATAAGAGATAGGCCTCAACATAAAGTTAGCGATTTTTAGGGCGCCTTTTTAACCCATTTTTTATAGGGAATGATCAGGGCGAATAACAGGGCTGTAAGCGAGCATAACTTCGCAATAAGATCTCCGTTTTCTACGTAAAAAGTAAGGTCGCTATTCAGGTTGATGTCTGCTTTTAAGGCGGTAGGTACCCACCACTTGCTTTGCTTTACCAGATCTCCTTTTTGGTCGATAAAACCGGAGATTCCGGTGTTTGCCGAACGGACTACCCATCTTCTGGTTTCTATGGCTCTTAATTTGGCGTATAAGAGGTGCTGGTCTTTCCCTGAAGTATTTCCCCACCAGCCATCATTTGTGATGATAGCGATGAACTGAGCACCTTCCTTTACCGATTTACCGATCCAGTCGCCCCATAGCGATTCATAACAGATTACCGGAGCCACACCAATGCCGCTTTGCGCATACATGACCGCAGGCTTGTCCTGCCATCCCCATCCGCTAACGGTGCCGCCCAATTGCGCAAACACAGGCTTTAAAAATGCGAGGGCATTTGGAAAAGGCATTTTCTCTACACCCGGAACCAGTTTTGATTTATGGTAGAACTGCACGTTTGCAGAGTTTTCCACCTGCATGGCCGTGTTAAAATTATCATAATAAATCCCGCTGTTCTCATCAAATTTAGCACTGATCGTTTGCAGATCATTGTATCTTTTGATACTCTCAATTCCGGTGATGAGTGTGCCGTTTTTATACTTGGAAAGGAAATCCTGAAGCTGTTTAAAGTCTGGATTACTCCTTACGCGTTCCTCATCACTATAGTTCGGGATCGCCGTTTCCGGCCAGATGAAATATTCTGTATTGGGTTGTCCGATAGAATCAGAGAGCCTGGTTAAAGTGCGGATTTGATCCTGTGAAGAAATCCCACCCAGTTTCTGATAAGGATCGATGTTGGGTTGTACGGTGACCACATTTACAGGGACCACTTTCTCTTCATAACCGGAATATCTGATCAATGAGGCGGTAACAGGGATTAGGATCACCAGCCCGAGTACAATTAATGGCCTGAATTTCAGGTATCCTTTTTGAGTCCTGAAAACCTGATAAGCTTCAAAAGCGAGGATATTGCTGATTAAAATCCATAGAGAGCCACCGTAAATCCCGGTATATTCATACCATTGGATCAGTTGATGGCTCGCTGCGAATCCATTTCCTAAGGTCATCCATGGAAAGGCAAGATCCCAGGTCTGGTGCAGGTATTCCATGCTGATCCAGAAGCTGATGAGCCCCGCATAAGCCATCCATTTAGAAGTATACCGGCTTAAACGGTAATATAGCCAAAAGGCAAAGGTCATCAGCAATGCACCCAGTCCGTAAGGAATGAGCGAGATCAGAAAGGCGACAAATGCGTTATTATAAGCACTGATTGCATTATAAACCCAATAAATACAGGCGGTATTCCAAAGCAGGAATGTTAATCCTGCGGTTAAAAAAACACGTTTTCCTTTTTTCTCTTTTTCGCTGCCGCTGATTTGTTTGATGGCGATGAGTAAAGGAACCATACCAATCAGTAAAAGAGGGGCAGTATAAGGAATTGGCGGCCATGCCAGCCACATTAAGAAAGCGCTTGACAGGGCCAGGAGCGTCGTATTTTTTGAATTCATTGGGGATCTGATGTACTGCTTTGTGAATTAGAAATTGTCTAGTACATCTGCTTTTTTAGCCTCGTATTCTTCAAGGGTAATCAGTTGCTTATCGTACAATGTTTTCAGTTTTCTTAATTTGATGGTCGTTTCATCTTCAGGTTCTTCTACCGGAGCAGGAGGTACGACAGGGGCAGGTGGGATAAAGGCGACCGGCTCTTCCACTACTTTAGGCTCAGGGATCGTATTTACGGTTACCGGAGAAGTTGAAGAACGTCTTTCTTCCAGCTCGATCTGGCGCTGTTGTTCTTTAAATTCAGCCAGCTGTTCGTGTGCGGCCTGATACAATTTACGGGCCTGTACTTTAGGAATATATTCGGTGATGATGTTTTCTCCGTGTGTAGGCACACAGATGAATTTGGAACCAAAAATCTCTTCTTTAAAAGAGATCTCTTTGATCGTTTTCCAGGAGATGTCTTTAAAGTTCATCGTGATTCCGAAGTTACCCGGCTCACAATAGAAAATACGCTTGTTACTTACGGCAATACAGGTTGGAAGCAAATTTACAGCAGGTCTTTTTTGTACCGCCATATAAATCAGTTCCTCATTTGCACTGAGCATATCATTTAGTTTTCCCAATACCTTCTCAACAGCCTTAGGATCTTGTTCGTCACTTAAAAATCTATCTATTAATATCATGTTTAATGCTTTTTATATAATACTATCAAAAATTGAACCTATTTCTCTTTTTCGTATTTGGACTTTTTTACTTCTGTTTTGCCCGCAATACAAATCACGAATTCTCCTTTTAATATGTTGTTTTCAAAATGTGTTTTTATCTCCAGTAAAGTACCCCTTACGGTCTCTTCATACATTTTTGTCAGCTCCCTGCTTACGGAAGCCTGGCGGTCTTCTCCGCAATATTCAGCAAACTCTTCCAGGGTTTTCAATAGGCGGTGTGGACTTTCATATAAGATGATGGTACGGTCTTCCTCTGCCAGTTTTTTAAAGCGGGTTTGTCTGCCTTTTTTTACCGGTAGAAAGCCCTCAAATATAAAAGTATCGGACGGCAATCCGGAGTTCACTAATGCTGGAACAAAAGCGGTTGCTCCTGGCAGGCATTCTACGGCCAGGTCATTCTTGATCGCCTCCCTTACCAGGAAAAATCCGGGATCAGAAATCGCAGGAGTACCTGCATCGGAGATCAGGGCTACATTTTTTCCTTCTTTTAGAAACTTTATGATTTCTGAAGTCGCCTGATGCTCATTGTGCTGGTGGTGTGAATATGCTTTTTTATCAATGCCGAAATGTTTCAGCATCGGGGCACTGGTACGGGTATCTTCAGCCAGAATCACATCGGCTTCTTTTAAGATCCTTATCGCCCTGAAGGTCATATCCTCAAGGTTGCCTATTGGCGTGGGAACAAGAAATAGTTTGCCTTCCATAGTTATTTTTTTCGCGATGCGATGCCAAAGGGGCTCGCAATGACGAGTTAAGTTATTATCTTTGTTTAAAAAATAAAATAATGTTGCAAGTTAACTATATCCGCGAAAATAGAGAGAAAGTTTTAGAACGACTGTCTGTCCGTAATTTCAAACAGCCTGAATTGGTGGATGAAATTATTAAAATTGATGAAGAGCGTAGACAAGCTCAAACCTCCTTGGACTCCCTTTCCGCTATCGCAAATTCCAGTGCTAAACAAATTGGTGAGCTGATGCGTAATGGTAAAAAAGAGGAAGCGGATGTATTGAAATCGGAAACTACAGCAAACAAAGAGCAGATCAAAAATCTGGCTGATGTACTGACTGATGCAGAAGCTAAATTACACAGCCTGATTGTGCAATTGCCTAACCTGCCTCATGAATCTGTACCTACAGGTGCTACACCAGAGGAAAATGAAGTGGTATTGGTACATGGCGAGCCTGCAGTATTGGGCGAAAATGCCGTGCCACACTGGGAACTGACTGCTAAATATGACATCATAGATTTTGAGCTGGGTACAAAAATTGCCGGCGCAGGTTTCCCTGTTTATAAAGGAAAAGGAGCACGTTTACAAAGGGCATTGATCAATTTCTTCCTGGACCGCGCAGTAGATGCAGGATACAGAGAAATGCAGGTTCCTTTGTTGGTTAATGAAGCTTCAGGATTTGGAACTGGTCAGCTGCCGGATAAAGAAGGTCAGATGTACCATGCAGGAATAGATAATTTATACCTGATCCCTACAGCTGAGGTTCCGGTAACGAATTTATACCGTGATGTGATCCTGAAAGAAGAAGAACTTCCGGTAAAGAATACGGCATATACACCATGTTTCCGTCGCGAGGCAGGTTCTTATGGCGCGCACGTAAGGGGCCTGAACCGTTTACACCAGTTTGATAAAGTGGAATTGGTGCAGGTGGTACATCCGGACACATCTTACGACGTATTGGAGCAAATGAGCAGCTATGTACAATCCTTATTAAAGGATCTTGGCCTTCATTACAGAGTCCTGAACTTATGTGGTGGTGATATGGGATTTGTGGCTGCTAAAACTTACGATATGGAAGTATGGAGTGCTGCACAGCAACGCTGGTTAGAGGTGTCTTCAGTTTCCAACTTCGAGACTTACCAGAGTAACCGCTTGAAATTAAGGTTCAAAGGGGCGACCGGAAAAACACAGCTGGCACACACTTTAAACGGAAGTGCTTTGGCTTTACCACGTATTGTAGCTTCTATCCTTGAAAATAACCAGACGGATAAAGGAATTAAGATTCCTGAAGTCCTGGTAAAATATACTGGATTTGAATATATCGACTAAGCCCGGGCTTAGTGATAAAATAAAAAAAACCTTCTCCATTACGGGGAAGGTTTTTTTATTCATCGGTAGATGAGAATATTATAGTATTAAGATCAACAATAGAATGATGATGATGATTGCGCCGACAGAAAGATAAACTCCTCCTCCTAGTGCTTTAGATTGTTTTTTTAACTCTCTCAGTTCTTTACGTAGTTCTTTTTTCTCTGCTCTGGATAAATCTGATTTATCCATTGACCTGATTTCCTCTACCCGTTCTGTGATTCTTTTCAATTGCGCTTGTTGTTCAACAGTCATCTCTGTTTTATTCTTTTCAGATTTGTCTGCCGCAAGAACGGTATTGGCGCTAACGCCCAGCATAAAAATTAAGGCCAGTGAGTAAATGAATTTTTTCATGTGATTAGGTTTAGTGATTTCCTTATAAATAACAAAAAACCTACCAAAAATTATTGGTAGGTTTCTTTTAAGCGACCTTAAAGCCGAAATAATCGTTTTTTCGCTATGTTTAAGCAATATAGCTGAAGAATATATTTTTAATGTTTAATGATGCTGTCGCCCTTTTAAGGAGGTTCAGCCTTTAAACTGTATATTCTTACAGCCAGTATTATTTAATTTCAAACACGGTGTTCATCGTGTAATTCAGTTTGATTTTCTTGAAATCAATTTCCGGAGCTGCTCCACCCATTGCGTCTGCACTTTCTGCTTTCATCATCATTACGTTTGCACGGTACATTGGCTGAGGGTAAGACTCGTTGTTCAATTCCTGAATGTCAATGATGCTTCCCAATTGATTGCCTAACGCTTCTACTAAATAAGTGGCTTTGGCTTTCGCTGCCTGAAGTGCTTTGATTTTAAGTTCTTTCTTTAAGGTTTCGATCTTAGAGTAGTCATAACTATCAATATTGGTATACGCCACGCCTTTAGGATCTACTGAACCGATCAGCTCATTCCATTTGTTCAGATCAGTTACTTTTAAGCGGTATTGTTTGCTCACTAAGAAGTCAGGATTTTTCTTTTTCTCTGCAATGCTGTAACCTGATAAATTATTAATCGTTAAGTTTTCTTTTGCAATACCTGCATCCTGAACCGCTTTAAACAGCTGATTTTCCAATGTAGTGATTTCTACTTTTTTCTTGCTGTTGTTGTCTTTTAAATATTCTTTTAAAGAGATGCTGATATAGATGATATCCGGAGTAACTTCAGTTTCTGCAGATCCGCTAACACTTATCTTTTTTCTCAGATCTACTTGTTGAGCCATGGCACTTAAACTAAATAAGGCAACAAAGGCAAGGGCAAATAACTTTTTCATAATGTTGATTTTTCTTTTGTGTATTTGATAACAAGATGTAAATATCAGGTCAATTCCATATCAGGGCATTAACAATTTACAGATTATATCTTAACTGCTTCATTATTAGGATGATTTTTTGCGAAAAATATTTATGAAATTTTGAGGGTAAATAAAAAAGTCCGCAAAGCAAAGGCTTTACGGACTGATATTTTTTTCAGTGATCTTTAGTCTTCGACGATCTCGTTGTTTGGACCGATCTCTTCTTTTACCTCTTCCTTAAAATAAGTTTTCTGGTAGATCAGGATGATGACCACCCCTACAGAGATCGCTGCATCAGCGATGTTAAAAACAGGTCTGAAGAAGATGAAATCTTCGCCTCCCCAGATGGGTACCCATGCCGGGAAATTGCCCTGTAGAATCGGAAAGTAGAACATGTCTACTACCCGTCCATGGAACCAGCCCTCGTATCCATAGATCTTTCCATAAAGTACAGAGTCAATGATATTGCCCACTGCACCTGAAAAGATTAAGGCCACATTCAGAATCAATCCCCTGTGGTATTTTTTCTGAATCAGATAATGTAATGCATATCCAATTCCTGCTACTGCCGCTATTCTGAATAAAGAAAGAGACAGTTTACCGAACTCCCCGCCAAACTCCAGGCCGAAAGCCATTCCATTGTTTTCCGTGAAGTGAATAATGAACCAGTTGCCTATGATCTTAAACTCCTGACCAAGGTACATATTGGTTTTAATCCAGGTTTTTAACACCTGGTCTGCCAGTAAAACAAAAAAGATAATCAGTAAAGGTTTTGTATATCCCTTCATTAGCTTTGCTTCATTTTAGCTTCCATGCTTAACGTTGCATGCGGAACTGCACGAAGACGTTCTTTCTGGATCAGTTTACCTGTTTCACGGCAAATACCGTAAGTTTTATTTTCGATACGTACCAACGCAGCTTCCAGGTTCTCAATGAATTTCTTCTGGCGGGCAGCCAGTTGGTTCAATTGTTCCTTTTCTAAAGTAGCAGATCCATCTTCCAAGGTCTTATATGTTCCTGAGGTATCTTCAGTTCCGTTAGAATTGGGGCTACTTAATGAGCTGGTTAGAGAAAGAAATTCTTCTCTGGCCATACGTAATTTTTCCTGAATTAATTCTTTAAACTCTTGAAGTTCACTATCAGAATACCTTGTTTTTGCAGCTTTTTCCATAATAATTATTGTTTTGCTATCGAAATATGTAGTTCAACATCGTCGATTACGATTTTGTTTCCATTCTCTAAATTATCTATTAAATTAATTTTATCCGCTAAGATTTCCGAACAAATGTATGTTTTATTTTGTGCTACTGCATTTGCGATCAAATTATCGTTTTGTAAAGACACGGTAATCCTATCGGTAACCTCGAAATTCAATTCCTTTCTCAGGTTTTGGATTCTATTGATCAGCTCGCGCGATAATCCTTCCTGTTTTAGCTCATCTGTAATGGTAACATCCAGTGCTACAGTTAGATTTCCTAAATTGGTGACCTGCCATCCCGGAATGTCTTCCGCAATGATCTCCACATCACTCAGCTGAACAACGTATGCTGTTCCAGGAATCTGGTATTCTCCTGCAGCCTCAAATCCCGCCAGTTCTTCCTGGCTCAGGTTATTGATGACTTCAGCTACCAACTTCATATCCTTACCTACTTTCGGACCTAAAGCCTTAAAGTTTGGTTTGATCTTTTTCTTAATGAATCCCGCAGCATCAGTGATATACTCGATATCCTTGATATTGGTTTCCGAAAGAATCAGCTCTTTCACCAGTTCCACCTGCGTTGCAAATTTCTGATCCAATACCGGAACTAAGATCTTTGCCAATGGCTGACGAACATTGATGCTGCTTTTCTTACGTAAAGAAAGCACCATTGAAGATATGTTTTGTGCCAGTTCCATACGCTCATTCAGTTCCTTGTCGATCAATGAAGTATCCGCTTCTTTCCATAACGTTAAATGTACAGATTCAACGGTATTATTATGGTCTGCAACAGATAAATTCTGGAACAACCAATCGGCAAAGAATGGTGCTACCGGCGAAATGATCTGTGCGATACTCGTCAGACAGGTATACAACGTCTCATAAGCGGCTTTTTTATCAGCGGTCATTTCTCCCTTCCAGAAACGACGGCGGGACAAACGGATATACCAGTTGCTCAAATGCTCGTCTACGAAAGCTTGAATTGCCCTTGAAGCTTTAGTTGGCTCATAAGCCTTGTAACTCTCATCTACTTCGGCAATCAGCGTCTCTAATAAAGACAAGATCCACCTGTCCAGTTCACTGCGTTCCGCTACCGGTGTTTCGTTGTGTTCATCGATAACAAACTTGTCGATATTCGCGTATAACGCAAAGAAGGAATAGGTATTGTAAAGCGTTCCGAAAAACTTACGGCGTACCTCATCGATACCATCCAGGTTAAATTTAAGGTTGTCCCACGGAGAAGCATTACTGATCATATACCAACGGGTGGCGTCTGCACTGTAAGTGTCTATCGTAGAAAAAGGATCAACTCCATTGCCTAAACGTTTAGACATTTTGTTGCCGTTTTTATCCAGTACCAATCCATTGGAAACTACGTTTTTAAACGCAACTCCCGGATTGCCCACTCTTTCGTTGATGGCTTTGATCTCCTCACTGGATTCACTTAACATCACCGCGATGGCATGTAAAGTAAAGAACCAGCCACGGGTCTGATCTACGCCTTCTGCAATGAAATCGGCAGGATAAGCATTTTCAAACTCTTCTTTGTTTTCAAAAGGGAAATGCCATTGTGCATAAGGCATCGCACCGCTGTCAAACCAAACGTCAATCAGGTCTAACTCACGGACCATTCTTTCGCCTGTAGAAGAGGTTAAGATCACATCATCCACATAAGGACGGTGCATGTCTTTCAACTCAAAACCAGCTTCCATGAAACCTGCAGTTACAGATTTTTGAATCTCTGCATTCAGTTCTTCAATTGATCCGATACATTTCTCTTCCTGACCATCAGCCGTACGCCAGATTGGAAGGGGAGTACCCCAATAGCGGGAACGGGATAAGTTCCAGTCCACCAGGTTCTCCAGCCAGTTGCCAAAGCGTCCTGTTCCGGTTGCTTCAGGTTTCCAGTTGATGGTTTTGTTTAAAGCCACCATTTTCTCTTTTACCGCAGTGGTTCTGATAAACCAGCTGTCTAAAGGATAATAAAGGATCGGCTTATCAGTTCTCCAGCAATGTGGATAACTGTGTTCATATTTCTTAACGTCGAATGCCTTGTTGTCTTCTTTTAATTTGATGGCGATGAGCACATCTGTAGGTTTAAAATCAGCAGCAGCGCGCTCTTCGTCTGAATAGTATTCTTCTTTTACATAGCGACCGGCAAAGTCAGTCACTTCGTTCACAAATTTCCCTTGTTTATTCACCAAAGGAGCTTCATTGCCGTTTTCGTCTTTGATCAACACCGAAGGAACGCCGTTCTCTTTGGCTACACGAAAATCGTCCGCACCAAAGATCGAAGCCGTATGCACGATACCGGTACCATCTTCTGTGGTTACGAAATCACCAGGGATCACGCGGAATGCATTTTTCTCCAGGTCATCATTCGTCACATAAGCCATCAGCTGGTGATAGTGCAGGTCTACCAGGTCTTTACCTTTAAACTCCGCAGCTATGGTCCATGGGATTAACTTGTCGCCACCTTTATAGTCCTCAAAAGAAAGTTCTTTTGCGTCCGCTTTGAAATGTTTCGGTACCAGGTCTTTCGCCAATATTACGCTAACCGGAAGGAAAGTATAAGGATTGAAAGTTTTGATTTTCACATAGGTAATCTTATCTCCAACTGCTAAAGCACAGTTAGAAGGTAAGGTCCATGGTGTCGTCGTCCAGGCGATGATCGCTGTTTCTTCCGTTTCATTTTCAAAAAGCTGGCTCATCAAAGGATGCTCCTGGTCCTTTTTAAGGAAAAACTGGGCAGTGATGGAAGTATCTTTCAGCATCTTATACGTGCCCGGCTGATTCAGCTCATGGGAGCTCAATCCTGTTCCTGCGGCGGGAGAATAAGGTTGTACCGTATAACCTTTGTACAGAAGTCCTTTGTTGTAAAACGACTTTAAGATCGACCAAAGCGACTCGATGTACTCATTTTCATAAGTTACATACGGGTTCTCCAGATCTACCCAATAGCCCATTTTCTCCGTAAGGTCATCCCATACATCCGTGTATTTCATTACTTCCTCACGACAGGCGGTATTGTATTCTTCAACGGAAATCTTCTTTCCGATATCTTCTTTCGTAATGCCTAACTTTTTCTCTACTGCCAGCTCAATGGGTAACCCATGGGTATCCCATCCGCCTTTGCGTTTTACCTGAAAACCTTTTAAAGTTTTATACCGGCAAAAAATATCTTTAATGGCACGTGCCATTACGTGGTGAATCCCAGGCATTCCATTTGCGGAAGGCGGGCCTTCATAAAAAGTAAATGGGTTCGATTTTGAACGTGTAGAAATGCTCTTCTCAAAGATGTTTTCCGCTTTCCAAAAATCAAGTATCTCTTTTCCTATTTTAGCTAGTTCCAGTTGTTTAAATTCCCTATACATCAATCAAGTATCTCCAAAAAATTAAGGATGCAAAGTTACGTTTTTTGAATTAAAAATTGTAGTCTTATCATCATCATCTTGATGATGACCTTTGCAATCCAGATGTTATTATAAAACAGGATCGTAAAATAGGAAAAAAAATAGATTTGGAGTGGTTTTTGTTACTTAATGGTTAACAATTTAGTGGCCTCCTGTTATGATAAAAGTATTGAAACTTCAGAAAGCTGTGATGGCCATTGTATTGGGGATCATTGCCCTTATTGCCTATAAAGTGATGGATATAAAGCACCTGGAATCGAGCATTTATATGTTGGAACTCGCAGGATTCTTATTTGTAACCGGAGCATTGCTCTTTCTCTATCCGGTATTCTTTGCTAAAAAAGATAAAGAAGGAAATGTGGAGCTCGATCCGGAGCAACAGGAGGAAGAAACGATAGAATAACAGATCGTTTCAAAAAAGAACACGGGAAGAAAGACACCGCAATGTTTTCCTCCCGTGCAGGGAACAGATCTTCCGTTATTTTATAATACTCCGCCCATATATGGGTCTGTGATTCCTTCTTCGCCGGTTTCTACATGGCCTGCATATTGTTTACTGAATGCTTCATGCCCCTTGATGTGAAGACTAAAGTCATACCAGGAAGCACTTTTCTGCAAATCAACAATGATCTTCGCCTTTCCTTTGGCAGATAAGGTGATTTCCTTTGTTTTATTCTTTTCGTAAGTATTGTCCTTAACAGTAAGCTTTAGTTCTTTTGTTCCTTCATTTTCAAGGATCAACTGAACGTTTCCGGTTAACTTCTTTGTCAGCATTCCCGAAGCTTCATATTCGCAACGGATTTTCAATGCAGGATCATTTTTGTTTCCTTTAAACTGGCGGAAAAAACCGTTCGGACCACTGATACACAAATGATAAGTATCTTTTTCAAAATCTGACAGTTTCAGTGTATCGCCGATTTTGTCGCCGGAGCTGAGTGCATACGACCATGTTTTTCCTGTTTTTCCCTGATAAAGCGCTGGACTGTACATCAGAAATGGGGTGCCTACAGGAACGAGTTTCTGTCCGAAATTTCCCTTTCCAGATTCAAAGTCAACCTGAATGGTCTGTGTTGCAGCATTCAATGCGGCTTCAGCAAAGGGCTGATAAGGAAGTGCACAAGCAGGGCGTGTTCCTTTTTCCTGCTGCGGCATGGCTGAAGGAGAGTTAGGAGCAAAAGCCGGGAGCGCATTGATCTGTTTAATCTGCTCTTGTGTTAAAGGATCGGGTTTTACCTGGGCCGGCTTGTTTTTTGCATTCTGGATTCCCTTAATCACAGCCTCTCTTTTTAAGGGACTAACCGGGTTTGACTGATCTGCTTTTGCAGGCCTGAATACTGAAGTCAGGTCTCCGCAGATGCTCCTTCTCCAGCTGCTGATCGTACTGCTTTTGATCTTTTTACCCGTCTTTTTCCCAAGGAAGTTTTCCAGGAACATCAGGCAGGAGGTATGGTCAAATACCTGGGAATTTACATATCCACCTTTACTCCATGGAGAAGCCACCAACATCGGTACACGGTATCCCAATCCAATCGGACTGTCTTTTTTTGATTCGTAGTCGGCAGCGATATCAATCTTGTCCGAAACTTTTCCTGTAGCAGCATCCCCGGGTTTAGGGACAACATAAGGAGGAATGTGGTCAAAATAACCATCATTCTCATCATAGGTCAGGATGAAAATTGTTTTCTTCCATACTTCCGGGTTTTTGGTCAGGATGTCTATCGCTTCAGAAACATACCAGGTGCCATATAAAGGAGAACTCGTATGGTCCGAGAACCTTTGTGGCGCAACCAGCCAGGATACAGTAGGTAGCTTTCCATTGTCTACATCAGCGCGGAACTGGTGGAAAATATCATTTTTAGGGATGTTCAGTGTTTGCTGCTTTCCCTGGTCATCAGTAAATGAAAATGGAGCGAGCTCCAGGTAATTTTCAGGCGCGTTGATATTGGTTGCAAAAGCTTTATCGATGAGGTTTTTCTCCCGGTCTGATAGTTTATTGTATTTTTCTGTTACTTCTGCAGCGCTTAAAGCTGGTTTACTGGATTGATCTCCGTTTTTTCTAAAGTAGGCAGAGAGTTTAACGTTATATCGTTTTACATATTCGATCGCATTATCGCCATAATTTCCCAACCAGTCGTCTACGCTATCTCCCTTTAAATCGGCGGTCCAGATCTCATTCTGATAAATTTTCCAGCTGACCTCATTGTCCTCCAGCAATTCAGGGAAAGTTTCCCAGTCCACGTAAGCGTTTTCACGGGATTCTGCCTGGGAGTTGTTGACTGCGGCTACAGATGTTCCGTTTTGTTCAGGGCGGATCGTTCCACTCCAGAAAAACAAGCGGTTTGGCGTAGTTCCGGTTAAGGAAGAGCAAAAGTTATGGTCACATATGGTAAAAGCATCAGCCATGGCATAATAAAAAGGCACATCGGTACGGTCGTAATAACCCAGACACATATGTGATTTTACCGGCACCCATTTGTCGTAATTTCCATTGTTGCGTGCTGCCAGCTGATCCGTCCAGGAATGAGGAAGGCCGCCCTGCCAGGTGATTTTAGTTTTATTGATGTCGACATGAAAGGGCGCATATGTTTTTCCTTCCGCATCTTTCTGAAGCCATACCTTGTTCTGGTCAGGAAGGGTAAAGGTTCTGGGGTCATTAAAGCCACGGACACCCTTTAATTTTCCAAACATATGGTCAAATGACCTGTTTTCCTGCATTAGAAAAACGACATGTTCGGCGTCATAAAATGTAGATCCCGGGTCGGCACTGATGGCCATCGCCTTTTGGATCGACATTGGAATAACATTAGGGAGTCCGGCGGCCCCGGATAGCAAGGCTGCCTTTTTTAAAAATGATCTTCTTGAATCCATTGTATTTGTTTGTGTGTATATCCAAATGTAACAAGATTGAAGATTAAAAATAATTTTTTGAAAGGAAAATGAAAGCAATAACGCTTAAGATGTTACCCTACGTGGATTGATCATCTTCGCTTAACATTTTTGATCAGATTGCTTAACCATGGTGGGTAGATCCGGACATTATTTATTCACATTTTTATGCTATTTTACAGCTTTAAACACCTAAACTAAATTTCTTATGATAAAGTATCTTGGCGGCGCGCTGGTTATTGGTGGAGTATTGACTTCAATTTTGAGTTCTGAAGATAAAGCAACTGTACATCCGCCAATGCTACCCGCTTCTAATCCAGGTTATCGTTTGCAGGAAAAAGCGGAATTGAACTACCGGAATTATTGCGGTGGTTGCCACGGGGAAAAGATGGACGCTTTTGTCGACCGCCAATGGAAACATGGAAATACAAAAGAGGACCTTTTTAAAGCGATAAAGAACGGATACGCGAATGAAGGAATGCCTGCCTTTGATTCGACATTTACCGATAAAGAGATCAGAGAACTTTCAGATTATATCCTGAAAGGAATAAAAAATGTAGACCGTTATGGCGCAGGAAAGAAACCTGTCAGCAATATTTTTAAAACAGAAGAACTGACCATTCGTCTGGATACGGTCGCAAAAGGACTGGATATCCCATGGGGTATGGCCTTTCTGCCCGGTGATGAATTGCTGGTTACAGATCGCAATGGCAAGTTCTACAAAGTGAAAAAAGATCAATCTTTGCAGCCCATCAGTGGTGCTCCGGAGGTATTGGCCAAAGGGCAGGGAGGTTTGATGGACGTAGTTCCTGATCCTGCTTTTGCCAGCAATAAATTCATTTACTTGTCGTACTCTAAATTTAAAACTGAAGAAGGAAAGGTATTGGCCACGACTGCAATCCTGAAAGCAAGGTTGGAAGGAAATGAATTAAAAGATCAGCAGGATATTTTTGTCGCCAAGCCCTGGTCCAGAACCCAGCTCCATTATGGCTCGAGAATGCAGTTCGGAAAAGACGGCTATTTGTATATTTCTGTTGGAGAAAGAGGAAATGAAAAACAAAATCCTCAGGAGATCAAGGGAAATGACCTTGGAAAGATCCATCGGATAAAAAGCGACGGAAGCATTCCTTCCGATAATCCTTTTGTAAAAACTGAAGGTGCAGAGGCTTCTATTTTTACTTATGGGAACCGCAATCCTCAGGGGATGACCATTCATCCTCAAACGGGTGCCATTTGGGAGAATGAGCATGGTCCGAGAGGTGGTGATGAAATCAATATCATCCAGCCCGGTAAAAATTATGGCTGGCCAATAGCGACTTATGGCATCAACTATAATGGAAAGATCATCAGTAATATTTCTGAAAAAGAGGGGATCACCGCTCCTTTGCATTATTGGATTCCTTCTATAGGTCCAAGTGGGATGGCCTTTGTTACCGGAAGTCGTTATAAGGGATGGGAAGGAAACCTGCTTACGGGTTCTTTACGTTTCGAATACCTGAACAGAAGTGTATTAAAAAATAATAAAGTGGTTAAAGAAGAAATTCTTTTCAAGAACATTGGAAGACTCAGGGATGTGAGGATGGCACCGGATGGCTTCATCTATATTGCGGTAGAATCTCCGGGTATCGTTTATAAACTGGTCCCTGTTAATTAACAGTAAAGGTTTTATTTAACCATAAGGACAGCGGGAGTAAGGCCACAATGATCAGTGCGATGTACCAGATGCCAAAGGCACTGGCCCAGGCCGCATTCAATAGGATCAGCGCAATTACTCCTGCTTTTACCGATTTCCCGATGTTCTTTCCAATGGGATCGTCAAGTGTTTTAAACAAGGGGTTAAAAATCATCAGGTAGAAAGGAATCACAAATACAATGGTCAGCAGGAAAAATCCTTTGCTATGCGCGATGAAGAGGATGCAGGCAATGACAAAAGCATAAAGAAAGGCGGCAAGGTAAAGTGTGCCCTTACTTTTTTCATTTCCTTTTCTTCGGTTAATGATCGTGAGGGAGGCAATATATACGATAGGAATGGTTGCAATCACCAGCCACCAGATCTCCGGATAACGGGAAAATATGCTTACGCCTAAAAGCAGGTTCATGCCCCGGCATAGGCCCATATTGATCGGACCAGTTACGGTCATATGTTTAGACCATTTATCGTAGGTAAGTGCTGCAATCATAATCAGACCTGCCAGCGCCAAAGCCGTCAGGTTAACCATTGCTGCTGCCATAATTCCGACAGTAAAGCAAATTCCGCCAAACACCGCTGCATCTTTTTTCGTGATACTTCCACTGGGAATCGGGCGGTCTGGTCGTTCTTTTAAATCTCTTTCGGCATCAAATACGTCGTTGAAGATGACTCCTCCACTATATAAACCTATCGTAGAAATACAAAGCAACAGGATGGGAAATACATGTTGGATCTCAAATTCTGTTGTTAAAAAATAACCTGAAATGGCTACTCCGGCAAGAACATCAGCAACAGAGGTCACCAGGTTTGCCGGACGCATGATCTTGATATAAGCCAGTTGGTTCGTCAAGGAATTTAAGTTTAAAGCAGATTTTGTTGATAAAAAACGATTATCCCGCAGTATAACAATTAAAAATAGGTTTAGGTTGGTATTTAAATACAAATAAACATATAAAAATATGATTTGGTTACTTTAACCGGCCTTTTCTTGTGTATTTTTCGTGTTAAGCTGGACCACCGGTAGGGAGAGTTTTCGTTGAGTCCAGGGAAACTCAAGGGCAAATGCACAGTGAGTCCGGCTTTTTTCGGTAAAACGTGGACTCAACGTGGACTCACGATGGACTAGAGGTGGACTCAGTACGACGGAATATCATCCCCGGTACGGAGGATATTCTTACTGTCCCATACGAAGCTTTATAGAAGAAAAAACTGGGTTATAATACAAATCAGCTCTATTTTGATTCGCGTTTTTATGATTTTCCCGAATATTTCCTGCGATGTTGAAATCTGGACCATCAGTTTTGTTAAAAACTGGATGATTTATATCAGGTCAGGATTCACAAACTTTGTCCTGATTATTAATATTAACGAATTTATAATTTAAACTTTAATAAAATGGCAAAATCAATTTTTTATCACGCAGGATGCCCCGTATGTTTAAGTGCAGAGCAGGAAATTATAGCCCTTATTGGCGAAGACAAAGTGGAAGTAGTTCACCTTGGAGAAGCCAGAAACCGGATTGAAGAAGCTGAAAAAGCAGGGGTAAAATCTGTGCCGGCTTTGCTTACCGCAAACGGCAATGTGTTGCACCTTAATTTTGGTGCGTCTATGGAGGATGTAAAAGGATAATCTCCGCTCCGGGTAAAAGTTTTCAGGTGCTGAATAAGGCTTCGGTCACCTGAGCTTTTTCGTATTAAAAATTAAGATAACGGGGGGCTGATCTATGAATGAAATTATCAAAAATAACCTGAGTATTATCCACCAGCGAATCGCTCATGAAGCGCTGAAAGCTGGTAGAATACCCGGGACGGTAAAACTGTTACTGGCTACAAAAACGGTTTCCGCAGAAAAGATAAGACAGGCTTTGTTGTTGGGTGAAACCCTTATCGCCGAAAATAAAGTACAGGAACTGAAAGAAAAATACCTTGATCTGACTGGTATTCCTCATCAGGCTCATTTTATTGGGCACCTGCAAAGCAACAAAATCAAGGAGGTGTTGAAATACGTAAGCTGTATCCAATCCGTTGATAGAATGGAGCTTGTACAGCAGCTGGACAAACGGTTACAAGCTGAGGGGAGATGTCTAGATATATTGATACAGGTTAATACTTCTTATGAAAACAGTAAATTCGGGTTGGCTCCGGAAGCAGCATTCGCATTTGTGAGGGAAACAGCAAAGTATGATACTTTAAAGATTAAGGGGCTCATGACCATCGGACTGTTCGATGCGGATGCAGAAAAAGTAAGACCTTCCTTTCAGTTGTTAAAAAAGCTGAGTGATCAGATCAGGCAGGAGGGAATTCCGGGCGTAGAAATGAAAGAATTGTCCATGGGAATGAGTGGGGATCTGGAAACTGCAATCGAAGAGGGCGCAACGATCATCAGGATTGGGACGGCGATCTTTGGACCAAGAATATATCCGGATAGTTATTATTGGAATGAAACAAAAAACTAAATATGAACGTACATTATTTTCAACATGTGTCTTTTGAAGGTTTAGGGTATATCGGAACCTGGTTAGAGACCAAAGGATTTCAGGTTACCGCAACTCGTTTTTATGAAGAAAATCCGATCCTTCCAAAGCTTGATGATGTCGATGTGCTGGTGGTTATGGGTGGGCCAATGGGCGTATATGACGATCATCTGTATCCATGGCTTCATGCAGAGAAAATTTTCATTGAAGATGCGATCACTGCAGGGAAAAAGGTGATGGGAATTTGTCTCGGAGCACAGTTGATTGCCCTTTGTCTGGGGGCGTTCGTAAACACAGCAAGGCATAAAGAAATCGGTTGGTATCCCGTTTATCCGACTCCTGCGGCAGCAAGAATTCCCTGGTTTGAATCCTTGTTCAAAGATCAGCCTATGGTATTCCACTGGCATGGTGATCAATTTGAAATTCCTTATGGGGCTTATGATTTATTGTCCTCAGCAGCCAATCGCAACCAGGCATTTTTATACCAGGAGCATGTACTTGCTTTGCAGTTCCATCTGGAGGTAAACACGGATTCCATAAACAGCATGGTGGAAGAGGGGCGGACTGAACTGATCCCCGGATCATTTATCCAGGATGAAACTACCATACTTAAAGAACTGGCTCATTTTCATCAGGGCCATCAACTTCTGGAAGCTATACTGAACAAATTTATCCTCTAACCAGTTCCTTTATTTTTTCTTTGATCGCTGTGCTTTTACTTCCGGGGAAGTAACCGCAGTAGCTTTATTACCAAAGCTATTCCGGATATAGGTCAGCACATCTGCAATTTCCTGATCTTTGAGGATGTCCAGCTGTGGCATAGGGTTGGAATAGGTTTCCCCATCAATTTCCAGACTTTCATTAGAGCCGTTCAGGATAATTTTGATCAGTCTGCTTTTATCTCCAAGTACATAGGTTGTTTTACTTAAAGGAGGATTTAAATTGGGAACGCCCCCGCCATCTAACTGATGACAGGAAGCGCAGAATTTAGAATAAACTTTCTTTCCTTCTAATATTTGATCTCTTGCCGCTGCGGGACTGGATATCGCTTTATTTGTTTTTTGAGCTTGTGCAAAAAACGCTAAGGGGAGTACCAATAGCGCGGTAAGGAGGAGCTTCTTCATAAACATTTTATTTTCCGTTGTATAAAATCCGGTATACGGTGCCTTTAACATCATCAGTTACGTAAAGAGAGCCATCCGGTCCCTGTGCAAGTCCGCAAGGGCGATGTTTGGCATCTCTGGGCGACATCACATTGTCTGTTCCGGCAAAGCCATCTGCAAATATTTCCCATTCTCCGGTCGGTTGTCCATCTTTAAATGGGGCAAACACGACATAAAAGCCTTCCTGTTTTTCCGGAGTCCGGTTCCAGGAGCCATGAAAGGCGATAAAAGCACCATTTCTATATTTCTCCGGAAACTGATTTCCGGTATAAAACAACAATCCGTTGGGAGCAAGGTGACCGGGAAATGCCAATGCAGGATTAATATATTCCTTACTGCCTTCCTTTTTGCCATCCCCTCCATATTCAGGTGCCTGTATGTTTTTCTTTTGATACTGGTCGTAATATATATAAGGCCAGCCGGCATTGTCTCCTTTTTTGAGCATATACAGGCATTCTGCAGGAAGCAAGGCCGATTTTTTTTCATCATATAGATCCGGCCAAAGACCATTGAGCTGATCACGGCCATGCTGCATCACAAATAAGGTATTGTTTTGCTGATTCCAGTCTAAGCCCACCACATTTCTTATTCCTGTGGCGTAACGAATGCCATCACCATAGCTTTGATTCAGCTTATTGGCTTTAAACTGCCATATCCCCCCGGCAGAATCTAATATCGGACAACCTTTCATTCCTGGAGATCCGGGGGTACGGTCTTTCTCCTGACAGGAATTGGAATATGCACCAATGTTGACATAGATATTCCCGGAATTGTCTAAGACAATAGATTTGGTATCATGCTGCCTTCCTTTTTTTAATTTAGTGATCAGCTTTGATGGGTTATTCTGATTGGACACCTCATTTTTTTCGTCAAGTTGGTAACTGAAAACCTCGTCGTTTGAAGAAGCATACAATACCCCATCTTTTAGGTAAAGGCCGGTTCCGCCATAATTTCCAAAACCGCTTTGCTCGTCCATCCGGCCATCGCCGTTTTTATCTTTGAGGTAAATGATTCCTTTCTCTTTAACTGGTTTTGCCAGCTTTACATACAGGTTCCCTTCTTTGGTTACGACCAGATGTCTTGCTTTGCCAATACTGTCGGCCACCACTAAAGCCCCAAATCCGGAAGGAAGTTTTAAGCCTGCGTTATCTGGGTCAGTTGTTGGTGGATGAATCTGTCTGCCTGCGGAAGGGTTGTTTTTAAAAGCATATAGGGAGCAGAAAATTCCGGCAGTAAGCAGCGGAATGATCATTAGTTTCTTTATCATCATATTCCTTATCAATTTCATCAGTTTCTTGTGGCTGGTTTAACGCAATAATGCCGTTGCACACCATAGGATTGGTGCTTGTCCATGCAGGTCGCCGGTATTGCGCTTCCGGTCCAGGTAATACTGACGGTCGTTCTTTTTATTTGTCCCTTCGCAAACCTCAGTAACTTCCGAATTTTCGTTGATATATGAAACGAGCCCCAACCAGCCATTCCTGGCGGCTTTTCCATAAATCTCTTTATCCAGCCATCCTTTTTTAACACCGGTAATCATGGCGAAAGTAAACATTCCGGTTGCCGAGGTTTCTGCCCATGCTTCAGGATCGTCAATCAGCTGGTTCCACATGCCGTTCTTTCCCTGGTATTTTAGTAAAGAGGCCATCATATCGGTATAGCCCTTCATGATCCGTTCCCTGTTTGGATTATTTTTCGGCATGGAGCTCAAAAGCTCTGTCATCCCGGCGGCCATCCATCCATCTCCTCTGCCCCAATAAAAAGGAACATCCGGAGCATGGTAAAATAAGCCATTGGGCTTCTGGAGCTGATCCAGATAGAATACCATTTCTTTTGCTGCCCGATCAATATATTTTTGATTTCCTGTCGCACGGAATGCCTGGGCCTGCAATGCGGTGATCATATACATGTCGTCGATCCATAACCTCGTTTGCCAGGTATAACCTTGTTTGTAAAACTCGTGGGATTCCTCCTTCACACGTGGCCCTTCCGGCGGCCCCCATTGCTTCTCTGCAATAGAGATTCCAAGATCAAGGTATTTTTTATCGTTTGTCTGGAGATACAACTCGAGAGGGACGGCACCAAAAACACAGTAATCCACATGGTCGGGTACGGGGATCATCTTTGACTCTACTCCAAATAAGGGTTCAAAGCGTTCCGCAAGATCCCTGGTTAGTTTTTTATTTCCGCTGGCTTTGGCAAAAGTCAATGCACCATACCAGGTACAGGATTCGGGATAAGTGATCACCTTTGGTGGAGTGGGTTTGCCAAAATTGGTATGTGGGGTAACAACAAAATGGTCAGCTACCCTGGTGCCGATTTCTTTGGGAGAACTACCCTTTGGCCAGTTTTTTAAATCTGCAGATTTTGACTGGGCCTGCAGCAGAGCTATTCCCGAAAAGAAAAAGCAAGATATAAGACCGGTTATACCTAAGAAAGTATTTTTATTCATGGGGATTTGGCTGTGATGTTTACCTGTTTAGGTATTTAAAGTTAGCTTTTATTTGATTTTTGGAAAACGAAGAAAAGGTAGGAGCGCATCTGTTTTGCTCATTTAGTGGAATTATCGACAATTCTTGTTAATATGGTTTACTAATTAGCTAAATTGGAACAGTAATTTTAATTCAATAATTATTCAATTGCAGTATTACCGGTGATAAAATAATAAGTGATGAAAGATTTTCCTAACTTGTGAATAACAATTTTACACTGCTGAAACTTTTATGACCTTACAGATTAGAGAATAAGATGAAGGATTGAGATCATGATCGCTTCGTAAGTTTTAAACCGGGCTTGTGCACTTTTGATAACCTTTGAAAACCAATAACAACCAAATATATTCCAATGAAAAAGTATTTCTCTCTGATTTTAATCATTACCCTGTCTTTACAATTGAAAGCACAGCATAGCCTATCAAAACTCTGGGAAACCGACAGTGTTGTAAACCTGCCTGAATCGGTTTTGCCTGATTTAAAAGCAAAAGTCTTGTATGTATCCATTATGGGAAATAATGCGAATGATAAGGATGGAATTGGAGGTATTGGAAAAATCAAACCGGACGGAAAAGTAATCGACCTTAACTGGATTTCAGGACTAAATTCTCCGAAAGGGCTGGCCATATTTGGAAACCTGATGTATGCCGCAGACCTGACCGATGTGGTCGTGATCGACATTGCCAAAGCAAAAGTGCTTCGTAAGATTCCGATAGAAAACACCAAATTCCTGAACGACATCACCGTGAACGGGGAGGGAATTGTTTATGTCTCAGATTCCAGAACCAAAAGAATTTATAAGATTGAGAATGATGTTCCCTCGATATACCTGGATAGCATCAATGGAGTAAATGGCTTAAAGGCAATTGGCGAAGACCTGTACATCCTTGGTGGAAAAAGCTTTTTGAAAGCCGATGCCGGGAAGAAGATCAGCAAGATTGCAGAATTGCCGGATTGGGGAGATGGGTTGGAGCCGATCGGAAATGGCGATTTTATCTGTTCCAGCTGGGCGGGATATGTGTATTATGTTTATGCCGATGGAAGATGCGAACTTTTGCTCGATACCCATCTGGAAAAGAAGAATACTGCAGATATCGGATATGATCCGGTGAAAAAGATCGTTTACATCCCTACTTTTTTTAAAAAGACGGTAATGGCCTACCAGTTAAAATAAACCTTTAGCGTGTGCTAAAGGCTTATTTCAGCGGTGTTATGGGCTAAATTTTAACCTTGATCGGCATCGATTAAAATGGCCAGCTGGATGCAGGGGTGTTCCGACCGGTTGCTCCAGGCATGATTTGTTGCCTTTTGAATGACGATATCCCCGGTTTTCAACAGGGTTTCTTCCTCATCGAGAATTAAATAGATCTCCCCGGACAGGATGATGATATAGTCTAATGTTTCTGTTTGATGCATTAAAGGATGCGGACCATTTTCTTTAGTCATCTCCGGAATGCCCAGATCTTTATCCGGAGGAATGCTTACGTATCTGAAATAGGTGCCGTTTGCAGGTGGATTGGGAACAAGCGTGTTTTCTACACTGATGTCCTGATTCAGGTGTACAGGCATGGTATTCGTTGCCCAGATGTCTGAAATGATCAATCCGGGGATGTGTTCAGAAACATTGGTCACTTTTTTATCTTCGACAATTACAGAAAGGCCATCTTTATGCCCCGTTACTATCCTTCTTGGAATGGCGGCCATCTTGGTCATATTTATATAGGGTGCTTATCTTGAATGATTTCAATTGAGTTGATTTATGAAGGGATATTGATGATGATCTTTCCGAACTGATCTCCTGATTTCATCTTTTCAAACGCCTGCTGGATCTCTGCCAATGGATAAGAAGAATCGATTACCGGCTTAATCTGATGGAGGCCGACAAATTTTACCATTGCATCAAACTCTTCTTCATTGCCCATACTGGTTCCCAGAATGGAAAGCTGTTTCAGAAAGATTTGCTGCGGATCGAGAGGAGGAAGCATGCCTGCTGTTCTTCCGTAGAGGACGATTCTTGCGCCGGGATTGGCCAGGTAAACCAGATCTGAGAATCCGGGACCGGAGGCACTGTCTATGATGAGGTCAAAACCTCCTGAAGCTTTGAGTAGCTTTTCGGCCCAGCCCTCGGTTTTATAATTTACGCCTCCTTTTGCCCCCAGTCTTAGGGCGGCAGCTAATTTATCGTCATTTCCGGAACTTACATATACTTCTGCTCCGGCATGGACGGCAAAAGCCAATGCCAGCAGGGCTGCACCGCCACCGATTCCTGTAATGAGCACCTTGTTGTCTTTTCTGATCTGTCCTTTTGTAAATAATGCCCTATAGGCAGTCAGACCGGCAAGGGGAATTCCTGCGGCTTCCTCAAAGCTGAGGTGTTCGGGTTTTTTAGCTACATAGCGTTCATGGATGGACAGATATTCTGCAAAAGTGCCCTGTTGAGGAAAGCCGAGGATATGGTAGTCTTTGCTGAAAGTCCGGTAATCATTACCCCAGTCTATCGATGGGTTAATGATTACCTGCT
The DNA here is from genome assembly GCF_900103665.1 of Pedobacter steynii. Classification (GTDB taxonomy): domain Bacteria; phylum Bacteroidota; class Bacteroidia; order Sphingobacteriales; family Sphingobacteriaceae; genus Pedobacter; species Pedobacter steynii. Next base: position 36,512 of record NZ_FNGY01000018.1, on the reverse strand, counting down.
GCCCCATCAGTTCGGGATTACTATGAAGACCAAGCGCTACTATTTCTCCTGCGCCATCAGAGCCCATAATGATCGAAACAGGACTTTGTTTACTTTGCTCTTTAATGGACCAGAGTTCATGGTGATTGATACTCGCTGCCTTAATTTTGATTAAAACATGATATGGTAAAATTTCGGGAATTTGTAGTTCTCCTACCTGTTGTGTGAAATTATGCTGATCTAAAACTGCTGCTTTCATGCGGTATAAGTTATTGCTGAATAGTGGATTGCAAAATTGCGGATATTCTATTCTGCCGATAGGTATGGCAAGAGGAAAAAGCAGTAAATTGATTGGATGTTTAATTTTAAGCCGCGTTATGTCTTATCTTGCAGCATGGAAATTAACCACGAAAATTTCTCTGTGAGCATTGAAACACATAATAGCTGGGAGAAGCGCGATAGAGCGAGCAATTTCTTTGAACTGGTGTATATATTGGATGGGGAAGGAGAGCAGTATGTAAATCAGAGCGTTCATCCTTATGCGAAAGGGGAGGTTTTTCTATTGCCATCTGCAAGTTGCAATGGTTACCGGATTAAAAAGCAGACACGTTTTCTTTTTGTTCGCTTTACCAGCACTTATTTCTCTACCTATCACCAGTCCAGCTCCGTAAATTATAGCGACTGGTTTAACCGGCTCAATTTTATTATAGGAAATTATGACCAGGGAGAGGCCGGACTGATTGGCAATCCAACAGATAAAGAACATGTAAAATCCTTGCTTAACCTCATTGTTTCAGAACATTATAGTGATAACAACTGCTCGGTGTTTTTAGTGCAAAATCTATTGGTCTCCATATTGGTGATCATTTCCAGGAATATTGAAAAACAATTGCTCCATGGCCAGTCTTTTTCTGATAAACGATTTGTAAACATGCTCCATTTCATTCACTTTAACCTGCTGGATCAGGAAAAGGTAAGTGTAGAAGGAATTTCCTCCCGTTTTCACATTGCTGAAACTTATTTTAGTGAATATTTCAAAAGAAATGCAAATGAGAGCTTTCGCGACTATATCCTCAGATCGAAACTGAAAATTGCAGAAGCCCGTGCAGCACTGACCTCCAGTTCATTTAAAGAAATTGCAAATGAACTGGGATTTACGGACAGTAGTCATTTGAATAAAATGATGAAAAAGTATTACCACCGCGGAATGCGCGAAATCAGGAACAAAATAACTGCAGCTTAATCCTATTAAAAATCAATTATGAGTAGCTTACTTAAAGATATATATTCGCCGGCATTTTACGACAGGTTGTCTGATGTCCTCCTGGAAACCGTTTCTTCTTTTGATAAAAAGAAGTTTGTCACCCAGATCTTTGATAAAGATTTTGAGCATAAAGAACTAAAAGCAAGGATGAAGCATACGGCTCAGATATTACATCCTTTTCTTCCTGAAGATTATGGGGAAACCGTAGACCTGCTTTTTGAAATCATTACCGGGCTTCGGAAAAATAAAACCGGAGAAGACGGACTGGCGTTTATGTTTCTGCCGGATTATATAGAAACTTATGGAATGAACGATTATGAAAACTCGGTGAGAGCGATCGAGTTCATTACTCAGTTTGTGAGCTGCGAATTTTCGGTAAGACCCTTCATCCTGAAATATGGAGATCGGATGCTGGCGCAGATGACGGCATGGTCTCTTCATGAAAGCCATAAGGTGAGACGCTTATCCAGTGAGGGAACCAGACCGAGACTGCCATGGGCGATGGCTTTGCCGGAGCTTAAAAAGAATCCTGCCCCGGTTTTGCCGCTGTTGGAAAATCTGAAAAACGATCCTTCAGAATGGGTGAGGAGGAGTGTAGCTAACCACATCAATGACATTGCAAAGGATAACCCTGATATTGTTATTGAGATGGCAAAACGATGGAAAGGATTGCATAAAGAAACGGACGCCATCATCAAACATGGTTGCAGGACATTGCTGAAGCAGGGACATCCGGAAATATTGAAACATTACGGCCTGGAAAGTAAAGACATTCAGATCACTGAATTTGAGATCTCAACGCCGGTGACTTTGATTGGTGGCGATTTGCATTTCTCTTACTACCTCCATAATCAGGAGCAGAAAGAACAGATCATCCGGTTAGAGTATGGATTGTATTACCGGCGACAAAATGGCACTTTATCAAAGAAGGTGTTCAAGATTAGTGAGAAAATCTATCAGGCAGGTGAAAAAGTAAAGGTTTCACGGAAGCAAAGTTTTAAATTGATTACGACCAGGAAATTTTATCCGGGCCTGCAACAACTGTCGGTGATCGTGAATGGAGAAGAGAAAGAAGTGCTGGATTTTGAACTTAGCCTGTAATTAGAATTTAAGGGGTAACAAAATATCGGCTGTTGAGGGGCGTATTCGCCGTTGATCAGTAGACCTGCTGTCTGAAACAAATTCAGACAGCAGGTACTTTGTTTACTGAGGCTTCACTGTAACCCTTATTCCTGCAGAATGGGTACTGAATTCCGGTGCATACATCGACTGTAAGCTCGTAATTCCATTGGAGAAATTCCCCGCATGACTTACCCGTAATGCATATTCAAACACATATACGCCTTTCCTGAGGTAACTGATAAAGAAATTGGTGGAGGCATCTTTAGTGCTCTCGTAATAACCCAGTCCGTCCTGATACTTGTAAGTGGAAATCACATTTACCGGTTCAAACCCGGAAGAGCGCATGTCCTTCAAATGGATGTATTCCATGTCTCTGTCGGCACGAATTTCTATTCTGACCTTGAGCAGGTCGCCGGGAGTCAATACGTTTGTTGGGCTCAATAGGGTGAGTACATCGCCTTTGGCTGATTGTTTCTGTAAAAACAGTTCTTTTTTAATTTTAACGCCGGTTTCTGCGGGAGTGATTTTATCAAGTTGTTCAAAATATTGCCAGTATACCCCTCCCCAGGCGATGGTTTTGCTATTGTTTTTAACTTCAATTTTGCCCATCTCTGGTTTTACATTTTCTCCGGCAATGGTCAGTTTCTGGTAACCGGTTCCTGCTTCTTTCTTCGTATCGTCCAGGCCTAACTCTGCCAGGGTTTGATTTCCGATGGAGATTTCAGGTGTTGCGGATTCTTCCAGCATACCCGTTCCGCGAAGGAGTAAGGAATAACAGGCAGCAGCAGTAGCCTTCGTGGTTTTCCAGTCGTTGGTCTGCTTGTTCTTTAACAACCATATTTTCATTTCCTCTACCGATTCTGCATCATTGGCTACTTCATCAAACACTTCGATCAGCAATGATTGCGTTTCGATCGGGCTTTGATACCACCACCAACCGTTGCGGTTGTTGTCCCAGTACATGCCCATTTCTTCGTTCTTACGTGCGCTTTCTTTTAAAAAGCGGACAATGTTCATTGCTTCTGGTTTATTTCCATTTCTGGCCAAGACCAGGGCCGCCTGACCGCGTTGATAAGCATCCATGCTCCTCCAGCCCGTTTTTACCTTGTTAAGGTAATGGGCTACTGCCTTTTTAAAGAGCGGATCATTGTTCTTTTGATTGGTATAACTCCTTGCGTACAGGTAGTGCAATGGGAGGTAGGCCGTGCCTTTTCCCGCTACTTCTCTCTGGAAATCATCTTTTAGTTTCCCGTCCAGGTAAATGATGGCTTTATTCAGCATCTTTGGGAAGCCGGGATAGGCTTTCTCGTCTACCATCTTCAACCGCTTTAGCTGTCCCATACCCAAAACAATGTGTTGGGTGATGTAACGGTCATCGGCCATGCCGTTAAACCAGGCGAAGGCGCCATTGGAATGCTGCATGTTTTCCAGTTTCTCAAAATTGCCTTTCAATTCATAGGTCATCCTGTTCAGGTCAAACAACAACGCCAGTCGTTTTTTTCGTGCAGTTTCTTCACCTGCATCTTTTACCCAGGGCGTTTCTTCCAGCAGAATAGATTTCAGTTCCGGATTTTTCTCCAGATTGGACAACAATGCTGACCCATCTTTTTCCTGTTGCCAGCGGGTAAAGACCTGCTTTATTTTGGGACTGCTGTTGATAATTCCTGTTGCAAAGCTATTCGCGTAAAAACGACTGAAGGTTTGTTCTGCACATTCGTAAGGATATTCCATTAAATAAGGAAGCGCTTGTACGGCATACCACACCGGATTGGCCGTAAATTCCAACGCTAAGCTTTGATTTTTTAAGGTTTTGGAGGAGCCTGATTTCAGCAGTTTCTCCATGTTAAAAGTCTTGCTGGTATTTCCACGGACGTTCAGTGGCATGGTCTCTGTAAGGAGCATGCCATTTGGAAGTACAGGAATGGTCATTTCTTCTCCATCACTGTACTTGCCGGATTGCGCGATGATTTTATAGGTGATGGCAGCAATACCTGAAGGGATTTGCAAGGACCATCTTAATACCTCATTGCCTTTGTTTGCAACTTCAAAGTTTTGTCCTTCTTTGACACCTGCAGACATAATGTGGATAACTTTGTTAGTAACTGCATCCCTCAATTCCAGCAGGGCATCTCCTTTTAATGCTTTTCCACTGAGGTTATTCAGCTTTGCGGTAAACAGGATGGTATCCCCTTCGCGGAAGAAACGTGGGGTATTTGCAGAGATGGCCAGTTGTTTCTGAGTAATGAGCTCGCGACTGATATTGGCTGTTTTTAGGTCTTTGGTGTGTGCAAAGCCCAGCATTTTATAGCGGGTTAAAGATTGAGGAATGGTAAAGTCAATTTGAATCTCTCCGTTTTTGTCGGTGTGCAACTGAGGATAAAAGAAAGCGGTTTCATTGAAATTCGTTCTCGGTACAATTTTATCGAGACCTCTTACGGCTTTTCCATTGATAATTAAGGTATTGTTTTTTGGATCGTATGCATTGATCGCTACAAAATCATAAACCTTTTCGTCAGCAACCACAGCTGCAGCCGGAGCAGCTTCGCTAACCAGACCGGCGGCCTTTCCCATCAACGTGGATACTCCACGCAACACGATGGAAGAGGCAGTTTTCAAGCTTTTCTTTTGGGCTGCATATCCCGTAACGACTACCTCATTCAGACCTGAGCCATCCGGCCTTAAGCTCACATCCATCCTTTTTTGTTTACCTGCTTTTACCGTAAATGTTTTAAATCCGAGTGCTCTGAATTCTATTTGCTGGCCGGGAAGGGCATTGATCTTGTAGATGCCATATGCATCAGTAACCGCATTTATTTTTCCGCACTTTACACTTACTCCAGGCAAACTAAAGCCTTCTTCATCGGTGACGACACCGTATAGCAATGTTCCTTTTTCTAATTCTGCCAACCTTTTAAGCCCTTTTTCAGAGATGCTTCTGGCATTTATTTTATTCAGATAATTACGATAACCGGGGTTGTAGCCGCCGCCATAATAACTATATCCAAAGAGATTCAGGTCTTCATATTTTCGGAATATCTCAGAAAAATAATAGTCGCCATCATGTAGGAACCACAGTTTATGTCCGGCCCTGATGTTGTTTTGTTCCGATGACCAGGAATAACGGCTATAGTCGTAAGTATGTTCCAGGGATTTATTCCAGTCCATCTTTTTAAGTTCATCGAGCGAAGCATCATAGAGTGTAGCGGCGAGCTCTGCCATCTGTTTTTCTCCTGTTTTACTGCTGATGCGTAGTTTCCAGCTTTCTTTTTCACCGGGCTGTAATTTGTTTCGGAAGGTTAAGAATTTAATGTCTAATGCTTTTTCCGGATCAATAATATTTACCGTTTGCTGGGAGTTGTAAACAATACCATTTTGAATAAGTGTAAACTGAACGGCAAAGCCGCCCTGGTATTCCGCTTTAGGGCTGATTTTAATGATGTTTTGTTTGGTTGAAACGGTTATCCACATTTTATCCACAATTTTGTTTTTGTAGTAAACTTCGTAATAAGCCGTTCCGGAGGATGTTGTTCCTGCCAATCTGAAGATGGCGCTTTCAGTTGGAGAAATCTGGGTTTTTTCTGCTACCAGCCATTCTTGTTCAGCAAGTATAGCACTCGCTTCAGGATGGTAGATCCGGACCACTTTCTCCACATCAATACGTTCCTGATCTTCATTGATAGCATTGAATTTCACTTTATAAAAACCAGGGCTCAATTGTTTTGCATTTAGTGTCAGGTTTCCATCTCCCTGCTCAGCACTGATGTCTTGTGCAAAATCAATTTTTTGTGCTGGCCAGTTTAAAGGAATGTCGTCTCCTGCATAGGCTTCATTTGGAAAAGCCTTAATAAATTCAGCTTTGGAAAGTGTATATTTTTCCGGTTTGATGGTAAAGGGATTTTTGTTGGGCACTCTTCCCGGAGATTCCAATAAAAACCATTCAGATTTTAATGTTGCTTTTATGGGTTCTCCGTTCAGGTTGGTGATGCTGAACGGGATGCTATCTGCTTTTGAACTTAAGAAAAGCTGTTGCGGTAAGGCGATATCTAACAGCAGGTCTTTATATCCTGCATTAATATCTTTGGTTCCGGTTCTGGTCTCTCCGTTAATATCGGTGACTTCTACCTTAATTAAATAATTGTATAGATCTGCCCTTGTCTGCCCTGTACTTGCAAAGAAGCGGAAGCTAAAACTTCCATCTGCTTTGGTCTCCGTCTGTCCAATGGCGATTTGCTTTGTCGATTCTCCTCTGGAACCGTAATGGTAATAAGGAAACCTGCTATTTCTGAAAATAGTATACTTAACCTTTCCAGCACCTACCGCGTAGCCGGAATAGGCCGTTGCATTCCCTTTAACCAGAATGCTGTCGTTCAGTTTGTACTTCTGATTGGACTTGTCAAAGACAACTTCAAAGCTCGGACGCTTGTATTCTTCTACCTGCACCTGGATACCTCCATAAATGGTACTTAACTCCATGCTGCCGTTCATCTTTCCCATAGGGATACTAAAAGAACCCTGAAATGTACCATACTCGTTGGTGGTTACTGATACTTCTTCGAGCTCTTTGCCATTTACATCGTTGAAGCTGACATCGAGTTTTACTCCTGCTACAATACTATTTTTTGTAAGCTTTTTTTTGATGAGGAGTCCCTTATAGAACACCGTTTGTCCGGGACGATAAATAGGGCGATCAGTAAATAGGATGACTTGTTCTTTCTCGTCCTCATCTCTGTAGTAGTAATAGCGGTTTGAAGCATTGATCAAAAGTGTGTCCCCTTTATAACTGATCTGTACTTTTCTGACATTCGGATTCTGCTTAGAAATTACGCTGCCATTTTCATCTGTTTTTAACAGCGTACTCTTGTACGGCAACAGTGTTTTGGGATCGTGGCGTTCATTTATTTCCAAAACAGTTGCGTTTTTTAAAAATTTCCCACTAAGACTATTGGAAACGATGTATTGCGTGGAGTCTTCCGAGAATGATCTGTTGTTCACAGCAAGTGCGGTAACCCTGAATTGATTGAGACTATTGGTGTATTCTTCCTGTTTTTGATCGAAAGTGTTTTGAGCGATCAGCAGGTAATTCCCCATTGGAAGGGCCTCCATCCGATCCGATAAGTGATGCTCCTGGTAATCCTTTAAGGAAGGGAGTGGGACAGACCAGCTCCTGAAGGGCTTTTCTTTTTTCAGAAAAAGCTGATACGCATCTCCGTTCCGGAAATCTACATAGGACTCGTCTTCGGCCGCAGGAATCTTATATAGTTTTAAATGTGCGGTGTCTATGTTTTTGTAGCTGATTAAAAACTGAATCGGCCGCTCTGGAAGATTGGCCTGTTTTATCTGGACTGTTATCGTTTCCGTGTTGATGACCCGGATTGAATTGGCTGCATTTTTTGCGCCCTGACTCTCCGGATAGGTTTTAATCGCTTTTTCCAACAATGCTATAGCCTTGACCAGATTTTGCTTGCTGCTGTCTTGCAGGCCTCCGTTTTTGTAGATCTCCGCCTGTTGGAACAATATATCCGCATGTAATGGATTGCTTTCCACTGTTTTTGCCAGGGCTTCCAATGCATTGAAATACAAACTGTCTTTATGTTCATCAGCAGTTCTTCCGTAGATGAACTTTAGTCTCTTAAGTTCTATATCTGTCAGGGCTGCCGTATTGTTTTGCTGGTTCTGTAATTTAAGGAGCTGCTGGAATAGCTTTAGCGCTTCTGCGGAGAAATAACTGCTGTCTGCCTGTGGGATTTTTATCGCTGAAAATGTCTTGTAGTCAGAAAACCAGATGGGATCATCGAAATTGATGCCCTCCATGTCCGTATTGCTGATGTCGATCTGAGGATTCATAAACACGTCCAGTGCACGGTGGGCCAGAAGATCGTAAAGACTTGGTCTTAATGCGCGGTTACTGCTGTCGCCAATGAGGATGTCATTAAATACGCCAACTTTAATCTTTTGTAAAAGGCTGGCTTCGGAAAGGGAGCTGAGGTATGTTTTTGCCGTTTCATTGGTGATTTGCCTGATAGACCAGGTACCGATCTCGTCACTGAGTTTCGTTTCGACCATAGTCCGGTTCGCAATGCGATACCGGTTCTCCTGATAATACTTCCAATACGTTTCTGCGAGCAAGGATTGCAAAATACTTTTTTCAGGTTGCTTTGCCTGCCTGATGTCTTTCCGCAGGTCATTCAGAATTTCTTCAAAAGCATCTTCCTTCAGATAACTTTGGAATAGCATGCGATAAATCACTGACTTTACCAGCATAGGCGCGTTGCCTTGTGTCCTGGCCTGCTGATTCAATTTTTCAAGAATGGGTAAGGCTTTATTCGCCTGAGCAATGCTGGCCAAAGAATCTATTTTATCGAATTCTTTCATATAATTGTTTGCAGTAGGTTGTTGTGAAAAGCTACTTTGAGCGATAGAAACAAAGCAGAGGATTAAAAAAGAGATGCGTAGCGTAACTTTCATAAGTATGTATTTTAAAAGAAGATGGAGTTATTGGTGTAATTCCATAAGGAAGTTCATAATTATCAACTGATGTATTTTATTTAATCTATCGGGCATTCCTCAATAAATAATAGTTTAATTTAGTTGCTAATATTGATGGAATTAAGATAATAAAAAATAAATGAGGATTGATGAAATAATTCAGGGTCAGGTGAATGCCTATAATGAGCGGAACCTGACTAAAATGATGACTTTCTTTGCAGCTGACGTTCAGCTCTTTGATTTTGCGGAATGCGAACCAATGATTAAAGGGATTTCAGCGGTAGAAAAACTGTATAAAAATGTTTTTGATCATTCACCAAACCTCCACGCGGAAATTTTTAACCGCATGGTATTTGGTAATAAAGTGATCGATCAGGAAAGGGTGACTACCCATGAAGGACTTGCGGCGACGGAGGTAGTGGTCATTTATGAACTTGCCGATGGGTTGATTAGTAAGGTTTATTTCATCCAGGAAAAGAAATAGCCGGAAGAAAATGACCGGACGACGCGATGTTGTTAAAACATCAGAGAAGAACCTGAGCTCTTCTCTGATGCTGTTTTCATTAGAATAGGCCAAACATGATCCCCGCTGATAGGCCGCTAAAATTTCTGACCGGATTTGCACTGGCATGTGCAGAGAAACTTAGCGCAATATTCCTGTTAAAATTTAAACTGTACCTGAGCTCGACAGGCAGGCCTATGGAGTACCGCATATTGGCTTCCTTTTCCTCATCGGAGAAACCGGCATCTTTATTTTTGGCTTTGTAAGTAACCATAGACAGTCCGCTTCCAACATGTAGTTGATGGTGCTTTAAAAAGGTGTAATTTTTTCCTAAAATCAGACTGAGATCCGTCAGCTGAGGACCGGAATTTTCCTTGTACCTTTTAGAATCGGGTTTTGGAGCAGATGAAGAAGTTCCTTTGATCTTATAATAGTTGTTTCCCAGTTGCAGCCAGACTGCGCTTTGAACCATTTCTATACCACGGTCATTTTTGCCGAGCTCAAAGCCGAAGTAGAGGTTGTTGAATTCTTTAAACTCCAGGGAATCCGAATCCTGAGCAAAGGTTTTACCTCCATAGATTAAACCGAATGCCATGCTGATTAATATGATGTTACTTTTCATTTGATTTCGTGTTTATGTGAACTCAAATGTAGAATCAAAAGAATCGCTGTATTATTCTTAAAAGATCGTATTTGGTTGATTAATAATCTTTAAGATTAATTGCTATCTTAGATTGGTGCTTATTTCATCTGTCAATAATCTTAAAGCAGGAAGTTGAATGAAAAGGCTAATAATAACCAGATCGATAATTTGAAATAATAATCTTTGATGATCAAATATGCAACAGAATTTTATTGACCGCCTGAAGCTGACTTTGCCAGCCTATCAGAATCCTGCACAAAGCATCGCCGACTGCTTGAATATCAGTCTGAATGAAGCGTATAAAAAGATAAGGAACAAGAGTGCGCTCACGATTCAGCAAATGGTAAAGCTGGCAGATACCTTTAAAATACCGATTGTATATCAACCTGACGAAACACCCACCGTAACTTTTAGCTACCCTAAAATTGAAAGCGGGGAGCCAAATATGGAAGATTACCTCCTTGATCTTTTGAATAACCTGAAGCTGATCCATGCCTGTAAAGAAAAACACCTGACGATCGTGACGGACGATATTCCCTTGTTCCACCTTTTTAAGTATCCGGAGCTTACCGCATTTAAATTGTTCTTTTGGTTTGAAAGCCTGAGTAGTACCCCTCAGAAGTTTGAAAGATCATTTGTCACTGAAAACATTACTGCGATAGCCCAGGAACTAAGCCGTATTTATCTGGAAATTCCGAGTACTGAAATTTGGGCAAAGAACAGCATTCATGGGAGTCTGGAGCAAATCAGGTATGCTTATGAAGCGGGCTACATCAGCGATCATGCCTTGGCGGAAGAGCTGGTGATACAATTGCGTTATTGCCTTACCGACATGAATATGTACGCCATGAGCAGTAAAAAGACCATAGATGCAGCGCATGCTTTCAACTGGTACAATTGTGACGTTTTAGGCACCATTGCTTACCTGGCAGAAATGAACGGGACTAAAATCTGCTTCAACCGCTTTAATACTTTTAACTTTTTGAAGACAGAAGACCCTAATTATTGCCTGCAAACCAAGGCCTGGATGCAAAGCCTGATGCGTAAATCTGTTTCTTTTAGCGGGCAAGGCGAAAAGCACCGGAATAAATATATTTATCAGGCTTTTCAGGAATGTGATGCATTAATCAAAGAAATCTCCGGAGAACGGAATTAAGGTCAATTCCATTCGCTTAATTATTAATAAAGATCGTTGCTAACCATTATCTAAAAAAGATATTGGATATGTACAATACAGGTGATAATTAATAGGTAAGCTTTAAAAAGACCTTATAGAATTCTGAAAATGATTTATATAATTTAGATCGGGTTGTTATATTTGTTTAATTTAGAACACGCTCATCATCGGATAAATCTATGTGCAGTATTTCTGGTACTATAGATCACAAACGCTCAAATCAACAAAAAGATGAATAAAACATGGCAAATCATAAGCATCACTATCCTTGTTATTTTTGGAACCATCAGGATTGTTAATTATTTAAGCAGACCTGTTGGCAATGCACAGATTATTAGTAAAACTTATGAGCCCTACTGGCGGGATGATGCTGGTGACCTCCACCGTGCAATCAAAAAAAGTCTCAAAGACAATCTGATTAGCTACACCAACTATTATATCAAAAGAAACAATAATTCGGGAGATGAAGTGCTTGTAGCCTGCACTAATGATGAGGAGAAGTTTACTTACTTTACCTATTACAGCCTCTCGGGAAGCTTAGCCCAGTTAGAGGATGATGGTATTTCAAGGCCAAAATCAACAAATATTGCTGTGAATTAACAGCGTAGTTTGGCTTGGTTATTGGGCATGTCAGGAGGTGTTTTTATTCCGTCCTATTTAGTCCTTTTTAATGTTCAGAGCCTCAGTTTTTCATTTTTTTCTTGTTGTAACCGTACTATTTTGTTCACCGCTAAGGGCTAGGCTACCTGTCGATAGTATTCTTAATCCGAAGGATTATGGAAAAGGCTATGTGAGTAATGCTGATCAGGTGATCAGCGGGACTACGGTTGCCAGGCTAGATGTGCTATTAACAAAATTGGATCAGCAAAAGAAAGCTGAGGTGGCGGTTGTTCTTGTCAATTCAATTGGAGATGCCGTACCAAAGGATTTTGCGAATAAACTATTCAGAACCTGGAAAATTGGTGATCGGAATACAAATAACGGATTGTTGATTTTATTGATTAAAGATCAGAGAAGAGTCGAATTTGAGGTCGGTTATGGTTTAGAAGGCGTGTTGCCAGATATGATCAGTTCCCGGATTCAGCAGCAGGAAATGATTCCTAAGCTAAAAAATGGAGATTATGATGGGGCGGTTTTATCAGGAGTCGAAAAAGTAGCTGCCCGGTTGTTGGCTTCAAAAGACGAATTGCTTCAAAACAATGCATCCTTATCAAACGGGAAACCAGTCTATCCGCTCAAAGTCTTGTTTCAGGATTTTCTGGTGCTCATTGCTTATATCACCATTTACACCATTTATGTCTGTTCGCCCGCTGGAGAACGGGTGCTTCATAATACCTCCTGTTGGTGGGGAATTTTCTTATTGTTCGGTCCGGCACTCATCATCACGTTACTGGCAGTGTTTACCAATCTGTATCTCAACTATTGGGTGGTTATAGCGATTCTTTATTGCTGCTGTTGTATTTGCATGAGTGTTTATTTTAGCGGCGAAATCATTTATGCCTTGAAGGCTAAGGATAAGTCGAGGCCGGAGCTCTATGACGGGTTAAAGTTAAGAATGAAAGATTTCATCTATTATGCCTTTTTATTCCCTTTGCCACTGTTGATCATTCAGCTTATAAGGGTAAAAATTAAACTGTATCGGCTGAGGTATGTACCTTACTATTCCGAAAAGTGTAAGGCGAATATGAAGCTTGTCCGGGAGGAACAAATGAACGGACTATCGGATGCAGAAAAGATCGAAAATCGCCTTGGGGCAGTTTCTTATGATGTCTGGAGTGCAGAAAACTGCGATGATTTGTTAAAGGTTAAATACCTAAATCAGGGTTCAGAAATTGTGAAATGTGACTCCTGCGGAAATATGACCGGAAAGGTATTAAGTTCTACAACGGAAAAGAAGGCGACTTCAAAAGAGGAAGGACTTCGTTTTAATGAATATGAATGTCAGTTTTGTGGGGCTAAGTTCGGTAGAAATGTGACGATCAGGAAGCGTAGTTTTAGTATTGCTATAGGGTCGGGTAACGGCAGTTCCCAAAGTGGCAGCTCAGGTTCGTCTGGTAGTGCCGGTTCATCAGGCAGCTGGGGAGGAGGATCATCGGGAGGTGCTGGCTCCGGAAGTAACTGGTAGGCCAGGCCTCCATCAAAAAACATCAGGGAGCTGTAAATGAAAAAAGCCTGTTCATCATCGATGAACAGGCTTTTTTAGTGGGAGATACTGGGTTCGAACCAGTGACCCCCTGCTTGTAAGGCAGGTGCTCTGAACCAGCTGAGCTAATCTCCCTTTGGTTCTACTCATTTTATATCCAACCGAGTAAGGTTGCTATTTAAAAAGCCTTAGATTTCTCTGAGGCTTTTAGTGGGAGATACTGGGTTCGAACCAGTGACCCCCTGCTTGTAAGGCAGGTGCTCTGAACCAGCTGAGCTAATCTCCCCTTGATTCTACTCTTTTTGTATTAAAACCGGCTGAGTAAGCCGTATTCGTTTGTCAAAGTTCCCTTCGTTTTGGGATTGCAAATATACACCCTAAAATCATTTTTGCAAAAGTTTTTTCAGCTTTTTTAAGAGAGCACATCTTCAAGCACCTGATGTGAGCGTATTTCTCCGAAAGAAGCGGTGTGTAAGGTGTAGTAAACCAGTATTTTATCAAGAATGGAACGCCTCGTTTTATTTTCTAATTTAATTTCATTTATTTTTTCAAAAGGGGAAATATAAAGCGAAATAAATAAGGCGGCATCGACTTTATCTATAAAATAGGGGTGTATAGGAGGAAGAGATTTAAATTCTCCTTCCTGCAAATCGAAGTAACTATGGTCACTTTTTGTCTCTGTACTCGGTGCAAAACCTAAGTAACGGGAGAGTTTTAACAAAAAAGCAAGGTGGAAATTTACGTTGGTTTCTTCTGATTCATCAAACCAGCATACGGCACTGAAGATAAAATCAAATAAATGTTCATCTGCCATTTGCTGACGGATGCTCTTATATAAAACTTCATTCAGAAAAATGGTGATGGTGCTTTTGATGATGTCATAAGGAATGCTGCGGAAGATGGGCGTTGGCCTTAATTCTGAAATCCGCTGGATACTGCTGTTCGCCTTGTGATAAACGATCATTTCTACCAGGTGAAGTGGCTGCAGCATGTTCATCCTGATTTTGGCCTTTGGTTTTCTAACCCCATTGATCATGTACGACTGGATTCCGAATTTCTCGGTAAACATTTGTACAACGACACTACTCTCACTGTAGAGCGTAGTTTTAAGTATAATTCCACGGGTTTTATGCAGCATGAGCTATTTTGGGGATGAAAATGATCAGTCCGATGAGGACAGCAGCAATGGCAGCTACCAATACAGCAGCAGCAGCAGTATCTTTAATGACCTTTGCTTTTGGATGAATATCCGGAGAAACCAGGTCTACCAGGACTTCTATGGCGGTATTAAACAATTCAGAAAGCAATACGATACCAGCAGCAAGAACGATCCAGAGCCATTCGTTTGCAGATAATTGAAAATACCAACCTGCAAGGCCCACAATAAATAGCGCCACTATATGAAACCTGAAGTTAAACTGGCTTTTAAAGGCATAAGCAATTCCTGAAAATGCATAACCGAAACTTTTTATAAACTTAGCCATATCATGCCGTCCAAATGAGGGTTGGTCCTGATGCAAAGTACGTCATGCTTTCCAACATATCCAATTTTAAAATTATGCAGAGTTTTGATGCTATTGTTAACAATACCTTAATCGAGGGTTAAGCCTGAAGTATCCTTAGGATGATACTTTTGCTCAAAACACACAGAATGAATAGAAGATCATTATTAAAGGGAGGATTACTGGCCGGATTGGGTTTGCCATTTTTATCTGCGGGCGATGTATTGGCGAAACCTGCCGCGTTAAAGAAAAAGGCAAAGAACATCATTATGTTAGTCAGCGATGGAATGAGCCAGGGGACGTTAAATATGGCAGATCTTTATGCACAGCGTGCTTTTGGAAAAACCAGTGCCTGGATGCAATTGTACCGTGATAATAAGGTGACCCGGGGTTTAATGGATACCGCATCTGCCAGCTCAATGGTTACCGATTCTGCTGCGGCAAGTTCCTCCTGGGGAGGAGGCATGCGCGTTAACAATGGCTCCCTGAATGTAGGGCCGAAGGGCGAAAAACCACAACCTATTCTTCAGAAATTTAAAGAAACAGGCAAAAAAGTAGGCTGCGTAACAACTGTTCCAATCACTCATGCTACACCTGCGGGATTCTGTGTGAACATCAATAGCCGCAATGGAATGGAAGAGATTGCATCCATGTATCTTAACCTGAAGTTTGATGTGATGATGGGTGGTGGTGCTGATTATTTCGGAACAAAAAGAAAAGATGGAAGCTTGCTCCCTAAATATTTAACGCAAGGATTTAAAGTAGTCGAAAATAAAGCCGAGATGATGGGCTATAAAGGTAATGGACCTATTTTAGGAATTTTTGCTCCGGATGGCCTGCCTTATGAAATTGACCGTAAAAATACACCTCAGCTGCTGAAAGATGTTCCTTCACTGGCAGAAATGACCAGCAAAGCGATTTCCCTAATGAAAGACCATAAGGATGGTTTCGTATTACAGGTAGAAGGTGGGAGAGTAGACTGGGCCGCGCATGGAAATGACATCGGCGGACTGATTTTCGACCAGCTGGCTTTTGATGAAGCGGTAGCGATTGCGATAGACTTTGCCGAAAAAGACGGAGAAACATTGGTAATCATTACCACCGATCATGCCAATGCTAACCCGGGCTTATTCTCCGGAAGTAAGGCTGATAAGAACTTCGATAGCCTCCAGTTGTTTAAACATAGCAATCAGTGGGTGTTGAATCAATTGAACCGGACTTCAAGCCCTGCACAGGTGATGGAGCTGATTAAAAGCGGTCAGGGGATGCTGATCAGTGATGCGGAAGCTAAAAACCTGCTGACTCATTTCTCCGATATTCAGGAAGGACAATTGTATAACGACGAAAAACTGCCTTTTTATGAAATGGCAAAGATGCAATTTAAACATACTTCTGTAGGTTGGGCAGGAATGGACCATGCTGCGGATTTTGTGGAGATTGCGATGTTCGGACCTGGTAGCGAGCAGTTAAGACCACTCATCAAAAATACAGAGGTTCATAACATGATGTTACATGCTGCGGAAGTAGCGGAACATTATTTAGTGAAGGCCTGAAATTAAAATAACATTACCTTTGGCGAATTATTTAGTCGAAGGTAATGTCTATAGAAAAACAAGTCTTACATCCAAGAAACAAGCATCGGTCCAGATATGATTTTCCGGAGCTGATTAAAAGTCTGCCGGAATTACGTCCTTTTGTAGCCCTTAATGCCTATGGTGATGAATCGATAGATTTTTCAGATCCTGTGGCGGTGAAGCTCTTGAATAAAGCATTACTGAAACATTTCTATCAGATAGACCATTGGGACATCCCGGAAGGTTATCTGTGCCCGCCAATTCCTGGAAGGGCTGATTATATTCATTACCTGGCCGATTTACTGGCCTCCGTAAATGGTGGCGTTGTGCCCACAGGGAAAAATGTAAAAGGTTTGGATATTGGTCTGGGGGCGAATTGCATTTATCCGATCATTGGACACCAGGAATATGGATGGACCTTTGCGGGTTCTGATGTAGACAGTCAGGCTATTAAATCTGCAAAGAATATTACTTCGATCAATCCGGCATTATCTGCTGCAGTATTTCCAAGACTGCAAAGCAGCAAAAATCATATTTTTAAAGGCGTAGTAAAACCGGGAGAGATTTTCGATTTTACCTTATGTAATCCTCCTTTTCATGCATCAGCCGCAGAGGCTGCAGCTGGAAGCCAACGTAAGGTGAGGAACCTGGGTAAGCAGAAAGGAAATACCGCAGTGCTTAATTTTGGCGGACAGCAAGCGGAACTTTGGTGTGAAGGCGGTGAAGTTGGCTTTATCCGAAAGATGATCGAAGAGAGTGCTGCATTGGGGAAACAATGTTTCTGGTTTACTACGCTGGTTTCAAAGAGCATGAACGTACCTTTTATTTATGGTGCTCTGGAAAGACAACGTCCGGTCGAGATCAGGACGATAGAGATGGCACAAGGCCAGAAGATCAGCCGTTTTGTAGCCTGGACTTTCTTAACTCCTGAGGAGCAAAATAACTGGAAAAAAGGCAGGTGGTAAACCTGTTTAAGGAAGTGGATTGAAAATCAGAACTGTAGCTTTTTTATTTTTGAAAGTGCCAATCAGTTCGCCTGTTTCTATATGCCTGAACAGCAAGGAATCACTTTCTTTAAAACGTCTTTTGAGCATGTAATAAAGGTGAAGGCATTTGATCCAGTTTAAAGCGGTCGCCTTATCTTTCCAGATATCAGGATATAAATGTATCTCCTTTTCTTCCAGCCGGATCAGATTTTTCTCTTCCAGTTCCTTTACGTTGGCAATGATTTTAGCCGTCTGAGCAGCCAGATTCGCTGTATTTTGAACTTTCTTCTTCGCGTAGATCATCAGTATATTATTCTAACAATAGCGCATCATCATCTTCATCATCAGTCAGGCTGAGCTGAATGGTGTCAGTTCCGGCGATACCCTCAATAGAGCCGCGAATATGTGCCGCGTTTAACATCACTTTTTCCAGTTGTTTCTCCCTGGCTTTCCAAAGTTTTTCCATTGCGTCACGTTCTTTTTGGATGGACAGTTTCATGCTCATGAAACCCTCTCTGATGGCTTTCCATTGTTCTGAAAACTCATTGCTGGTCAGGTAATCGTAGAGCATGTGCATTTTGTCGCCACGGTTTTCCTGGGATTTTATGGCGCCGAACAATTTGACAATGCCATCCCTCAGGATATAGGAAACTGCTTTTACCTCATCAAAAGAACAAATCCAGACCCCATCTTTTTCTCCAAAACAATCCATGCCTTTAGGGTAGCACTGGGTCACGATAACTGCTACGTCGACTCCCATGCTGCGCATGTCCTTTTTCAGTTTCTCAATCCATTCCATAGAGAAGTCCTTGGTACGCTTGCTTTCATAGATAATCTTGCCGCATTCCTGTCCGAATTGATTTCTGACATGGTGCACACAATCTGCTCCTCTTACTCCCTTACCCACTTCGGTAATGAGGTCAAAAGGAAAGACACTGCGTAAAAGCTCTTCCAGGATCAGCTCTTGAACCTCGCCTTGTAATTGCATAGAGCCCTGCTCGGCTTTGCGCTTCATTTCTTCGGCCAGTTTTTTCTGGTCGTCGAGTTGTTTTTCCAGTTCTTTTACCCTGAGCTGGTGTTCAGTATCTTTAAGGTTATTCTTTTCTGTTTCCTGCTTTCTGATTTGCTCAACCATCTCCGCACGTTGCTCCTGAAGTTTGCGTTGAAGCTGGATTTCCATTTCTTCTTCCTTTTCCTTCATTGCTTTTTCCTTCATCAGGAAATCAAGCTCTTTGGCGCGGGCAAGCTTCAGTTTCTCTTCACTTTCTTTATTGGCAGTGTCCATCATTTGAAGTTTGTTTTCAAAATCACTGGCAATGCTTTTTCTTAAACTCTCTTCCAGGGCGGTCTGCAAGACTTTCTTTTCTTCTGCCAGCTTTTGCTCGAATGCCTGGGCCTGGAGTTTATGCTGCTTCTCAAATACCTGTTCCTGTTGTTTCTGCTGCTGGCCTAGCTCATTCAGTTTTTTATTGTATTCTTCATCCTTTTGCTTGGTAAAAGAGAGCATTTTCTCCCTGAGGTCTTTTTTGTATTCCTCAGCCATTACCTCTTCTATTGGAAAAGTGTGCGCACAATTAGGGCATTTTATTTCTGTTGACATATCTTGAATGTAATGGGACCGGATGAATTGAATGAATACAAATTTACGACTATCTCTTTACAAACAAACTTTCTGCAAACTTCATGGATACATTTCTAGCTTCTTCCCCGGCAATCTGAATGCTTAATGAGCCGTCAAAGTCGATGCGCTCCAGTACTTTAATCGGTGTGCCTATCGTGATGCGAAGTTTTTCCAGGTATTGAAGAAAAAGGGTAGAGGTATCTTTTACTGCTACGACTTTACACAATTCGTTCTCTTTCAGCTCCGAAAGCAACACTTTATCAATCGTTGGGATTTCTCCGTTTGCTTTGGGGATCGGATCACCATGCGGATCAAACTCCGGGAAATTTAAAAACTCCTCCAGTTTATCCACCAGTTTTGCCGATTGGATATGTTCCAGCTGTTCTGCCACTTCATGGACCTCATCCCAACTAAAATCAAGTTTCTCGTATAGGAAGGTTTCCCATAAACGGTGTTTCCTTAAAATGGCAATTCCGTTTTGCTTTCCGGTTTCGGTGAGTAAGATCTTTCCGTACTTCTTGTAAGTAACGAGTTCTTTTTCTTTCAGCTTTTTCAGCATGTCTGTTGCTGTGGCAGGTTTAACCCCTAAATAAGCCGCCATTTCATTGGTTCCGGCCTCGGGTTTATCTTCATTCTGAAAGCTCAGTTTCAGCAAAGCCTTTAAATAGTTTTCTTCCGTGTAAGATAGCATACTGCAAATATAAAACAATAAATGTCAGATTATATTTGTTAGACTAGTCTAACTTTTATAGTTTTGTAATATAATTATGAAAGCAGGAGGGATAGGCCGTCCCGGATATCTTAACAATACGACACATTTTAACCATCAATCAACACGAATGAAAGCAACCTCTATTCGAGCCGCAGCCACTATTTTATTTATATTTTTTGGAATGTCTGTTTGGGCACAGACGGGAATTATTGAAGGAAAAGTAATTTCCGAAGGAAGCCCGGTTCCGCAGGTGAACATCACGCTGCAAGGGACAACATCGATTACGATGACCGATAGTGCCGGGGTGTATAAACTGACCTCAATTCCTGCGGGAAGCTATAAAGTACAGGCCACAGCAGTGGGTTTCCGAAAAATGATCAAAACCATCACCCTGAAAAAAGGAGAACAGTTAAAACTGGATTTCGACCTGAGTAATTTCCAGAATGACCTGAACGAGGTGGTGGTCACCGGAACTTTAAAAGAAGTGAACCGGTTGGAAAGTCCCGTGCCGGTAGAAGTATATACCCCGGCTTTTTTTAGAAAAAATCCGACGCCAAGCATCTTTGAAGCGCTACAAAATGTAAACGGCGTAAGGCCTCAGCTGAATTGTAATATTTGCAATACCGGCGATATCCACATCAATGGTCTGGAAGGACCTTACACGATGATTCTGATTGATGGGATGCCTATCGTGAGCAGCTTATCTACGGTTTACGGTCTATCCGGTATCCCAAATTCCCTTGTAGAACAAATTGAAGTGGTGAAAGGACCTGCTTCTTCTTTGTATGGAAGTGAGGCAGTAGGGGGGCTGATCAATATCATTACTAAAAAGCCTCAGAATGCACCCTTATTTTCCGCTGATATCTTTGGAACCACTTATCAGGAGTTCAACGCAGACCTCGGACTGAAAACTAAAATAGGATCTGCAACCGCGTTAACGGGGGTCAATTACTTTAAATTCGGAAATGTAGTAGACCATAATCACGATAACTTTACCGATGTCACTTTGCAGGACAGAATCTCTGTTTTTCAGAAATGGAATTTTCGACGCAAGGAAAACCGTTTGTTTACCATAGCCGGGCGCTATTTATATGAAGACAGGTGGGGAGGAGAAACCAATTGGAATAAATCCTACCGCGGTGGAAATCAGGTTTATGGAGAAAGTATTTATACCAAAAGATGGGAATTGATTGGTAATTATCAGCTCCCTGTAAAAGAGAAAATCTTCTTTGCCTTTTCTTATAATAACCATGATCAGGATAGCCGTTATGGCATCAAATCTTATATCGCAACGCAGAAAGTTGGCTTCGGACAAATGACCTGGGACAAAAAACTAAAGAACCATGATTTGTTGGTCGGTGCTGCATTGCGCTATACGTATTATGACGACAATACTCCGGCTACAGAACTGAATAACCCGGCAAAAAACATTTGGCTGCCTGGAGTTTTTGTGCAGGATGAAATCACGATTGCCCCAAAGCATAAATTCCTGGCAGGCTTCCGTTATGATTACAATTCTTTACATGGAAATATCTTTACCCCAAGATTTGCCTATAAATGGAACCTGAACGATAATAATATCCTGCGTTTAAATGCGGGTACAGGATTCAGAGTGGTAAATATCTTCACGGAAGACCATGCGGCGTTAACAGGTGCCAGAGATGTAACGATTGTCAGCCAGCTGAAACCTGAGAAGTCCTATAATGTAAACCTGAATTACCTGAAGAAAATGTACGCTGCTGATGGTACCTTCTTTGGAATTGAGACCTCAGCATTCTATACCTATTTCAATAATAAAATTAATGGCGATTATGATACTGATCCCAACAAAATCATTTATAACAACCTGGACGGTTATGCGGTGAGTAAAGGTTTGACTGCTAATGTGGATATCGCCTTGAATAACGGACTGAAATTCGTATTGGGAGCAACCTATCAGGACGTGGCTACTTTTGAAAAAGGTATTAAAAAGCAACAGATGCTGACGGAAAAATTCTCCGGAAACTGGGCTGTATCGTATAAAATCAGAAAACTGAACCTCGGAATCGACTATACAGGAAATATTTACAGCCCAATGCGCCTGCCCTTAGCGGGCCCCTCAGATCCCAGAAGAGCATTTTCCCCGGTATGGAGTATTCAGAATATCCAATTTACTTACAGCGGTTTCAACAGGTTTGAGCTTTATGGAGGTATCAAAAATTTACTTAACTGGACCCCAAACAGGGGAAATCCATTTATCATCGCTGGGGCGAACAACCCCTTCGATAAACCTGATGTGAGCACTCCCTATGGGCTGTCTTTTGATCCTGCCTATGTCTACGGACCTAATCAGAATATCCGGGGATTTTTTGGCATTAGGTATACTATAAAATAAACATGAATAGCTTAACTTTATGGCATGATCTACCAGTCGACCTATCAGGCAGCACGGGTTATTGCCCCAAAAGTTGAAGCTATTTTTGCAGCACATCTTTCTGCGGCAAGAGAAAGCGGCGAAGATGATCTTGCACCCTTGCCAACAGCGAATGTAGTTGAAGCGATCATTGATGCTACATTTTGGGCAAGCCTGCGCAAAGAGGAGGGACATTCCCCGAAAATATCACTGGCTTATTTACCTCCTCAGCAAGCGGGCAATCCTTTGCTTTTTAAACACCGCCTGCCACTGAGTCCGGGAATTCTGACCAAGATTGCACCAGGCGTAGAAAGAGCGGGTATCCATTTAGGTGTCTGGCTGGAAGACGATGAGTTGTTCATCTGGGGGACTACGGTCAGCATTCCCAATTTTTGCTTTGTTCTGGATGTTTCTGAACCTGCTTTGCTGGTGATCAAACACCGCAGGATTTACGGTTTCGGTAAGTTTACGAATATTGCAGTCCTGAAAGGCGACCAGGTGAAAATGGTAGATGAAAACAATACCAATATGGCCGATTGCCCGCCGATGTTGCTTTCTTTGCTGGACCTTACTGCGCCTTCTTACTGGAATGATTCTGTTAACGTAATGATCCAGTTGGCTGTTTCCATGAGGAGTCATGGAAGGGGAGGAACATTACTGGTCGTGCCTACAGAAACGAACAACTGGCTCCAGTCGATCATTAAACCTATTCAATACTATATTCAGCCAGCCTTTACCGGTCTGTCCAAGCTGCTTCAGCAGGACCGGAAAGAAGCCAGTCAGATTTTTTGGCAAACGGCATTGAAACGTGAGGTAGAACATCTTGCTGGTCTGACGGCTGTAGATGGTGCAACGGTCATCAGCAGCGATTATGAATTGTTGTCTTTCGGCGCCAAAATCGGTAGGGCAAAAGGAAAAGAGAATATTGATGAACTCTCTTTCTCTGAACCGATTAAAGGCGGAGATGCGATCGTGGTGCATCCGACCAAAGTTGGTGGAACAAGACACCTTTCTGCCGCTCAGTTTGTACACGACCAAAGGGATGCGACTGCCCTCGTGGCTTCTCAGGATGGGCATTTTACCATTTATACCTGGTCTGAAAGTCAGGGGAGGGTACAGGCCCACCGCATCGACACGCTCTTATTGTAAGCGTTGTTAAAGCGGAAACTATGCGCATAAAAAAAGCGTACCCTGGAGAACGCTTAAAAAATTAATTAATCTAAATGGCTATATTTTTCGGAATCAGGAAAAGACGATTGCCCCAATAATTACCGCCACAAATAGCAGAATGATCACTATACGGTCTACCTGAATCCAATCACTTTTAGTGAGTGGCCTTTCTTTTTTTTCCTCTTTTTGCCTTGCAAAAACCTGAAGAATGAAATAAGGTTTACTTAACATAGCTGGCTGTTTTTTAGTAATTCATTTAATGCAAACTGCGAGCCAAAATTTTAATGGAATGTGAAAATGTTAATAATTTTCATTTCTTCCTTGATTTTGAAACTTGTTTGTGACTTTTGTCCCTCATTTATAGCGAGTTGTTGTCCATTAGTTCTCCATATTGTCCTTTTTTTAGCCACGTTTGCTAATCGGAATTTTAAACTCCGTTTATCCCCGGACTTTGAACCAAAATCCCTGAATTTGTCTCAATTGTTGATTCGTATAAAATCAGAAAGTAAAATTATACAACTGATAATAAGCTTGTTATGTAGTTTTTGTGATTTATTATAGTACTATGTATTGCATATTACTATATAAAACATATAACTTTGTATTATGATAGCAGAAAATACGCAAACACAAATGCGAAAGGGCATACTGGAATACTGTGTGCTCCTGATCATATCCAGAGGTGAGATCTATGCTTCCGATATTATCGCAGAATTAAAGTCAGCCAAATTGTTGGTCGTAGAGGGGACTTTGTACCCCTTGCTTACCCGCTTAAAAAATAATGGCTTGCTGAGTTATAACTGGGTCGAGTCCACATCAGGGCCTCCCCGGAAATACTACCTGTTAACGGCCGAGGGGAAAGCCATTCTCAGTCAACTGGACCACACCTGGCAGGAACTGGCTTATGCAATAGACACTTCCAAAACTAATTTAACCAACTCATGAAGAAGACACTTAACATAAATATCGGTAACTCCATCGTTCATATCGAAGAGGATGCTTACGAAATGCTGACCATTTACCTGAACGAAGTAAAGCACCATTTTTCAAAAAATGCAGATGATTTTGAGATCGTTACCGATATTGAAAACAGGATTGCCGAAATGTTTGGCGAGATCCTGACCATCCAGCAAAAACAAGCCATCAATATAGAAGATGTAAAATCAGTAACTGCACAGATGGGTTCTGTAAAAGATTTTGAAACTTCTGAGGAATCCGAAGGAGCTGAAGATCCGCTTGCCCATATCCCACCGTATGATGGTGTAAAGAAATTATACAGGGATACCGATCAGGCGATGGTTGCAGGAGTATGTGTTGGTCTCGGTCATTACCTGAATATTGAAGCCCGCTGGATCCGTTTGGCAGCTTTGATCTCCATGTTTATCGGAGGGTCCGGAGTACTGGCTTATCTCATCATGTGGATCGTTATTCCGAAGGCAGAAAGTAAGTCGGAAAAGATGACGATGAGGGGAGAGGAACCTAATCTGAGGGGATTTGCCAACAGCCACCTGAATCCATTGATGAAACAGTCGCGGGGTTTTATTGCTGAGTTTTTTGAATTTCTGGGTAGCTTTATTCAAGGTGCAGGGAAAACATTGTTTAAAATGATTGCAGTAGTAATTATCATTTTCGGTTCTTTGTTCCTCTTGTTTCTGATTGTAGCTGTTGCCGGTTTATTTGGAATCTGGGATTCCAATGTGTACAGTTATTTTCCGGTGAGTATGGTCAATGAGGATTACCTCAGCTCGATAGTGATTGCTGTATTCATTGTCTTTGCAGTTCCGTTGCTGGCCCTGGTACTTTTCTCTGTCCGGGTTGCTTTTAATGGCAGGGCGATTAATAAAACGCTTTCCTTTGGTCTGTTGATCATCTGGCTTGGCGGCGTAGTGGTCAGTATATTTTACATCGCAAAAATTACGACGGAGTTTAAAGAAAGTGCAGAACTGGCACAGGTTACACCATTGGTGGCTCATAAAACAATTTTGCTGACGGTAGACAAAACGCGTTTCTTTAGCAAAGAAGACAGTATTAATTATAAGATTGAGTCCTACAATAAAAATGGGCGCAGAATCTTAAATCATAGTGGTCCTTTTGATGAGCCAAGAAATGTAAGCCTTAGAATTGAAGAAAGCGAGAATGGAAAAAGTGAACTGGTCAGGAATTACAGGGCACAGGGAAAAACTTTTGAAGCTGCTTTAAAGCAAGCGCAGAATATCCGTTATGAATTTGTGCAAAAGGATTCTCTGCTGAATTTCAGTTCCCGCTTACAGCTGACTAAAAAAGCCAGCTGGAGGAATCAGGAGGTAGATTTGATGCTGAAGGTGCCTGTAGGTACCCATTTAAAAATCAGCCGTGATCTGGCTTGGTTTTTAAACGGGTACAATTACTGGGACTGTAATTACGATGGAACTGCTGAATTCACAGAGTGGATCATGACACATACAGGCTTAAAATGTCTGAATGAACGTAAAGATTCAGACAACGAATAACTATTTTACAGTGTAGCGGTAGACAGACCGGGTCACATTCCCGAATTTGTCTACCCCTTCAATGACTGCTCTGTAAGTACCTTTACCATCTGCATTAAAATACTCTAAGCTTAATGGTGCTGTTCCGGAAGTGATCACTTTTGGATTCCAGTAAATGGTAGTCCTTAAATCATTGAAATTATAGGTGTTTGCCGGGTTAATGTATTTTGGCATATAAAACTCTCTCTGTTTGCTGAAGCCTTTTGGATTGAATTTTAGCATGTTCTGCTGAGGCAGCATTTTCTTCAGATCCGCAATACTCATGGTACTTTTCTTTATTTTCTTTGTATTTACCACCAATACACCATTGGTATTGTACATCCTGTTTATCGTTCCAAGTTCGTCTTTGGTAAAGACCTCTACGGATTCTACATCCGAAGGAAGTACATTTAGTAAAGCCATATAATCCAATGCCATACCATTTATGAAAATGGCTACCGGAACCCTGCTTCCCTGTTGATAATCTCTGGTCACATAGAAATTGTTTTCAAAAAAGGTAAGCCCCATAGCCATGGTTTGCAGGCAGAGTGCAACAGAATTACAATCTTTCAGGCGTTCTCCATCGATCACCGTTCCCGTGATTGAACTCAGGCCTGCCAGTGCAGAATGGTCCGCATGACTAGGTTTTTTAATTTTAGCCCCTTCGATTTTTACTTCTTTCAGGGTGCGCAGGTAGTTATACTGGCGCTTGCTGTTGCTCAGATAGGCAGACAGGGTACTGTCGATATTACTTACTTCTTCTGCCGGGTAAGGATTTTTGCTGACCTCCGGTAAAGGCGATCCATCCAGCATGATCATCAGGTTGGAACCATTCGTGCTGTATTTGGCATTGATCAATACTTCCGATGAATCCGGAATTGATAAGTTGGGGAAAGCGAAAAGACCAGATGGACTGGTCACTGCTTCCGAAGAAATGTTTGTTCCTGGCACGGTTAAACGTAAGGCACCTTTTCTTACCGGCATTCCGGTACGGTCCCTTAATGTTCCGGTGATGCGCATGTCTTGCTCCGGTAAATAAGTTACAGGAGGGAATTTATTGGCCAGGATGTCTTTAAACGCAAAGCGACGGTATCCCTGAGTCAACATCAGCAGATCCAGATCTGCCAGCTTTTTCTCATCCGGTTTGGTGAAATAGTAATTTGGTTTTTCAATATAACCCTGTAAATCTGAAGTGAGTAAAAGAGAGCTTAATATTGTTGTCTCTGTGTCTTCGTCAACCGGAACTTTAGTTTCGTCAGTAACGGAGATCGAATAATTTCCTTCCAGTGGCTGAGTCGCATTTTTAGGGCTAACGGTTAGCTTTACTTTTTGTCTTGGTTTATAAGATGGAAGGTCTGATTTAAGGGATAGGCTTTCATTTATCGGGTAGTTGAAGGCCAGTCTTTCATTAATTGGCTCTCCCGATTCAGAGAATAAAGTGACCTGAACAATCCCGACCGGGAATTTATCTTTAGGAATCTTTGCTGAATTGACCTGCGTTGCCAGACGTGTTTTTGCTGCATAATAGATGATGCCGCCCTGTGTAGCTACAATAAAGAAGGTCTTTCCTTTGTTTTGCTGAAAGTAGGTGTCGTTGGCAAGGATTTTAAGATTAAAGGCTGTTGGATCTGTATTGGTGATCTGACTCATGATTCCCGAAGGTATTGCTTTAGGTAAATCAAAGCTTTTACTGGTCCCGTCTTTAAAGGTAATATTCGCTTTATAGCTTTTGTCGGTTTCTACATTCAGGTAAAAAGAACCCATTCCCAGGTGACTGGAGCTGAAATTGCTCAGCGTGTTGCCTTGATTGTCAGTGACTGTTCCTTTAAGATCTATGCCCAAGCCTTTAGCCGTGACAGCTTTGAAGCTTACCCGCATGGCGAGTCCGCTGATCATTTCTCCACCTTCGGGAAAAAACTGAATGTCATGTGTGGTCGCTACCGGTTTTAAATTAAAGCTGTTGGTGACGATGTCTTTATCTGTCAGATTGAGTTCTGTAATCAGCTCCCCATTGGTGATGAGCTCATTTTTTCTGGGTTCAATCTTTATTTTCAGAATCCCGTTCTGGTCAGTTGTTCCTTTTCCTTTACTAACTACATCGTAATTGGAAATCACTTTCCAGTTGACCGTTTTATTTGCCTGTGCTACTTTATCGGGGTTTTTAAACTGGACGATGGCCTCAATGCTCTGGCTTTTGTCACTCTGTGTACTCTTATAGCTGAAATGAGTGATCAGTTGTTTGTCAATTGCCTCTCCGATAGGAATCGTTTTGCTGAAAAAGAACTTATCGCTCGAGTTGAGCATCCATACCGTATACGCCCTGATGTAATAATTTCCTTGCTTATAGGTCCCGGGGGTAAGCGGAATGTTTCCGGTAGCCACAGCGTTCACTGTTGGTAGTTTGATGGTTTGTACCAGGGAATCTTTGGCATTCACCACATCCACATAAACAATCTTACTGAGTTGTGAGGGGATATTTTGTTCCATCGTCACGTAAGCCTTAAACCAGATGGTATCAGCAACGCTATAATAAGGTTTATCAAAATGTACATAGACCTTTTCTACAGGATGTTCATCCGAAAGTTTCTTGGCTTTGCTAATGATGTTGTCTAGAACGACACTGTCTTGCTGAGCGCTGGCAGAAAGATGCGCAGTGGCGGATAGCAGTATAAGGGCAATAAAGAAGTTTATAAATCTCATCAAAATGGTTCAATACGGTTAATAGGGCTAATATATTCATTTATGAATTGAATAGCCATATTAACCGTCATGTTTAACACTTTTTGACATTCGGTTTATCCCTTCCCCGGTAAAATATGGAAGCTTAGCCATAAGATCAGCAGCAGCAAAAGGGGGAAGAACGCAGGGAAAGGCATAGTGTTGATAGATAAGAAGATAAATGTCAGTATCCCGGCAAGGAAGATGATTGCCGCCATCTTCGACGTTTTCCTGAAAAACAGGGCCGGATAAAACGGATGGCACCATAAGATATTGAAATTATGTCGCATCAGATCCAGTTCTGAATAGACAGACAGGTAAATCAGGAGCAGGCCGGTGGCACTCAGGAGAAGGAGGAAGGATCCGCTGAGGAAGGAGGCAAACAGTTTTAATACAGGATATTTTCGGATGTCGATGAGCAGTCTGCCGAGGATGGGGAATAACAGTAATAAGTTTAAGCCATAAAACAAGGTACTCAGCAGGGAAGTGGAACCACGGGTATTCGGATTGGCCTTAAATAAATAAGTGATGGGGCCGGAGAACTTGCGCTCCTGAGATTGCATTTCGTCTATTCTTTTTCGCAAGGTATCAGGTAAAAATAAACTGAGGCTCCTGTTGGTAAGGGTATCTGATTGCTTGCCAAGAAAGATGTTCATGCCAATCATTTCAAACTCATTGTGTTTCAGGTAGGCCCCGAGCTGCTCCCGGATGGAAGGTCCTTTTCCCTGACTGACTTGAGATAGGGACCGGTCAAAATCAGGGCCTATAGATTCTGATAAGAGATCGATGATTTTAGTGGAGCAGTTTTTCCCGACGAAATCATAATTATAAGACCTGTTTTCAGGTTTTATTTGTGTCTGCAGAATGGAAATGAGCTTGCTTTTCTGGGCTTCGCTCAATTGTAGCTTTTGTTCCGTAACCGATTGTTCATCCATCAGGTAGGAGCGGATAAAGGTCTGGTAATCTGTCCGGGACAGAAAGTACTTCATCCTGCCATGGAGAAAGTTGAAATAGAATCCCGGGTCAGTGGTGTCAAAGGTTCCATAATTGTAAACTAAATCCAGCTGACGGGCTTCATCCCTGATGCGGATGGCGCTATGGCCAAACAGGGCATAAATATAGCGGTCGGTTTTTTCGCAGGTCAGCAGGCTCACCGAGATGTTGTGGAAACTGGGGATCGGGCTTGATATACTTGTTTTCTGACACAGTAAGAAAAAAATGCTGAGGATTAGAAACCTTTTTAATATTCTCATTAGGGGCAATCTGGAGCGAAAAATTCATTGCAAAGATGCGAATACCCTGTTAATAGAATATAAAATAAGGATTATCTTTAGAGAATAGAAAAGTTAGTAAGCTGATAAAAATAATTAACCCGGTATGGTGGAATTATACCGGGTTAAAAAAGAGGCTTTCTGTTGCCTATTTAAATTCGATGATGAAATCTTCTAACGGTGTACGTACCTTTTTCAGGTTCACCAACCAATCACCGCTTTCGTCTCTGTATCCAAGAGGTAATAAGGTTGTGGTACGAAGACCTTTTTCTTTTAAGCCCAGCAACTCATCCAATGCTGCCGGATTGAAACCTTCCATTGGTGTCGCATCAACTTTTAATAAAGCTGCTTCTGCCAGGGCAACTCCAAAGCCAATATAAGCTTGTTTTGCAGCATGGTTGAAGTTTTCCTCCGGAGTTTTTGCGGTATAGGTGGCGACAAGGTTGTTGACATAGTCTGAGTGTGAATCCTCAGGCATACCGCGCTCTCTGTTCCCGTGAGCAAACACGTTTCTGATGTTTTCTTCAGTATAATTTTCCCATGCAGCAAAAATTAACAAATGTGAAGAATCTGTAATCTGAGATTGTCCATAAGCAACTGCTTTGATTTTTTCCTTTAACTCAGGATTGGTAACCACAATAATCTTGAACGGCTGTAAACCTGAAGAAGTAGGGGCAAGGTGTGCTGCAGCAAGGATCTGGTCAACCTTATCCTGTGAAACTTTCTCACCATTCATCTTTTTAGTGGCATAACGCCATTTTAATGCTTCAATTAAGCTCATATTCTTATTTTTTTATCTAAAATTTTTCTTTTTTGCGTGTTAGTTATATAGCGACTAAATAAATAACACTGTTAGCAAATGTAGGTATGTTACTGATATCTTGTCCATTGTTTTTTGCTTTTTACTTTTAGATGATACTTGATTGTGACAAAAAGTATGCGATAACATTTGGATTAGTTTTTTTTATTCCGTAAAATCGTTTATTGTTATGCAAGCATAATTGTTTTGCTGCAAACTCAATCAAATCGAAATTGTTAATCTAGAGTAAGATCGACATTAAATGTTTCTTTGAGATGAACCGAATATCAATTTAACCCTATCCAAATATGAAAAAGATCCTACTAAGCTTTTTACTGGCTGTGCCTATTCTGGGCTACTCCCAATCCTTTCAGGTAAACCTTCAAGGCCAAAAGCAAACCGCCATGGGAGGTGCCGGAACAGGCGTTGCCTTGGACGAAGCTGCTGTATTTTTTAATCCGGGAGCCGTTTCCTTCCTGAAAAAAAATGGTGTTCAGGCCGGTATCAGTCCGTTATACCTTAAAACCGCATTCCGCGAAAATGGCTCTAACATCACAGAATATAATAAAGATAAGATAGCAACGCCTGTGATGGGCTATGCTGTATTCGGTTCACCTGCCAACCGTCTTCGATTTGGTATCGGTATTTACACTCCATTTGGCGGTGCAATGCACTGGAAAGAAGACTGGACAGGGAAATATACGGTAACCTCTCTTGATTTACAAGCCATTTATATCCAGCCAACCCTGAGTTTGAAAATTACAGACAATATTGGTATCGGTGGAGGTTTGGTGTATTCCTTAGGGAAAGTTGATCTGAGAAGAGCAGTTCCAATCACTAAACCAAATGGAGAGGCCTCGACCGCAAAACTAAAAGGCGATGCAAAAGATTTTGGCTGGAATGCAGGTATCTATGTTCAAACGGTGTCCGGTGTTTCCATCGGGGTTACTCACCGTTCACAGATCACTGCAAAAGTTAAAAATGGCGATGCCATCTTTGATGTTCCGGATGCTTTGAAGGCGACTATGCCAACGAAATTTAATGCAGAACTTCCTTTACCGGCAACGACTTCGATTGGTTTGGGTTTCTATCCTTCAGATAAAACTACTATTGCGGTTGATGTGAACTGGGTACACTGGAATAAATATAAAGAACTGGCCTTTGATTATGACAATAATGCCAGAATTCCTGATACTAAATCACCAAGGAATTATCATGATGCTGCAGCCTTCCGCGTGGGGATTCAAAACCAAACCACAAACAGATTAGCACTTCGTGCAGGTATTGCTTATGCCATGACTCCGGTAGGAAAAGGTTATGTAACACCGGAAGTTCCGGATGCAGACCGCCTGCTGTTAAGCGCGGGTCTTGGATTCAAAGCGTCTGAAAGGTTCCTTATCGATTTGTCTTTCCTATATGAAAATGTGAAAGCCAGAAATGAAACTAATATTGAAACAGGATTGAGCGGTGAGTTTAAAACTGCAGCGTATATCCCGGGTATCTCTTTCTCTTATAAATGGTAGTTAACCTTTTCAGAAAAAAACATAATGAAATCAAATTTTATATATAAAAGTATTTTTGCGGTTGCTATTCTTGGAATGGCTTCCTGCAAACCAGAGCTCAAAGACATTACGCTTACCAAAGGGTCGGCTGATTTTTCAAGATACATTGCGGTAGGAAATTCCCTGACTTCCGGTTATGCGGATAATGGATTGTTCCTGGAAGGACAGAAAAATTCCTATCCCGGAATGATCGCCGAACAGATGAAAGCGGTAGGCGGCGGATCTTTTTCTACTCCTTTTTTCAAAGATACTGAAGCCGATGGTTCAGGTCATTTGGTGCTGAAAGGATTCGATGCGAAAGGCTTACCACAAATCGCAGCGCAGGCAGACCATTTGGCAGTAAGGCCGGAGTCTGGTGCGGTAACGCTTTTCACGAAGTATACCGGAGATCTTAACAACTATGGCGTTCCGGGGATTAAGTTATTGCACATTACTGTTCCTCAATATGGTAACCTGAACGGATTCTATGAAAGGTTGTTGCCAGGGAATGCTCCTGGAAATACGACTCCATATCTGGACTTCGTAACGGCAAAGCCTTATACTTTCTTTAGCATGTGGCTGGGAAATAACGACATCCTGGGCTATGCAAGTTCCGGAGGTGCAAACCCTGCGGATCAGCCAACCCCTAAAGCAACTTTTACAGCTTTATACAACATGGCTGCTGATAAGATGACGGCTAATCAGGCAAAAGGTGTGGTCGCAACTATCCCTGATGTATTGGGTACGCCTTATTTTAATACGGTTACTTTAGCTTCAATACTGGCAACCGTACAGGCAACTGCACCTACGGTGACCGCAATTTACATCAGGACAGGTGCAGGAGTAAGCAGAGCCGCAACAGCTCAGGATTATTTCGTGCTTCCTTTGCTTTCTGCAGGGGTGATCGGAGTGCCTACCGGAGGAATTCCTTATGGCTTACATCCGCTAAATCCAATTGAAAGTAGATGGGTATTGGATAAAGATGAGGCGGCCATTGTTGCAGATTATACTACTGCTTATAACAATACCATCAAATCTGTAGCGGCAGCTAAAGGCCTTGCCCTGGTAGATGCTTATGCTTTGTTGAAAGACTATGGTGCAGGTAAAGATGTAAACGGAGTAAGGGTAAGTGCAGCCTTCATTACAGGTAATATCTTCTCATTAGATGGGATTCACCTGACTCCAATGGGGTATTCAATCGTAGCCAATGAGTTTATCAAATCTATTAATGCAAAATATGGTTCTTCTATTCCAATTGTAGATGTAACGAAATACAGAGGGGTGAAGTTCCCGTAGTGTAACTATAGATCTTTAAAGCGGTAAGATAAGTCAGCGCATATTAAAGCAGATTTATCTTACCGCTTTCTTGTAGGTTTATTGGGCGTGTGGACCCAAAAAACTTTAATATCCTAATATCTTTGCTTCCTCTTTTAATTCGGCTGTTACTCTTTTGCCGCTTGTACTTGGTCTGAGTGCTCTCATATATCGGACTTGGCCCGTTGTCGTATGTAGATTGTAGAATAGCGAACGCGTTGTGTTTTAAAGGATAGTGTAATCGGTTTTTTTTAGTAATTTTATCGTTAATGATTATTGATGGTAAATCGACATCGCCAGAATTCAGATAGTGATCCATAAAATATCAGGATGAAAAAGATAAAAGGCTTGAAGCAGCATTTGAACTAATCAGTGAGTGAGCGAAAGTCGTTAACAGAAATACTAATTAAAAGAACTTGAATAAACCAATCATTATGAAAAAGAATCAACTATCTGAATTAACCTTAGACGAACTACACAAAAAGAAAAACACGCTGAAGGGAGCTACAATTGGTTTAGGTATAGTGATGTTAATTGCATTTTCGATTCTTCTTTATCTCGTTTTTAAAAGCCGGAATTTTGCGCTCATTACCATTATTCCTGCTGGTTTAATTTCACTTATTCCGGGTATAATTGGTCTGGCTCAGGTCAATTCGGAAATAAAATTGCGTAAGGCCAAATAATTGCTTCCTCTGATCCTGCCTGGAATGAAATCAGGGAAAGTATTTTCTACCATTTCATTGGTGTAAATACGCTGAAGTACTCTTCAATTATGGATATTTTAATTAGCCCAATAGCTACAATCTGAATCATTATGCAGGGAAACAACGATTTTAAAGTATTTAAGGAAACAAAAAGCTGGTTTTTTAAACCGGATTCAAGTGTTCTGTTTAAAGAGAAAATTGACCTGAGGTTAAGCGAGGAATTTAAGGAAACGTTTCCTGAACTAACTTCGATAGTCGAGAAATCCAGAATCACCTTCCTTGAAATTGACGGAGAGGAGCATTTGTTGTTTGCATGGAATAATAAGGATGATCAAATTTGCGGATGGTTAAATAAAATAGAAAACTCAGAAAGCTTTTCTTGTGAACCCATCGCTGAGCATGAATTGATGCTGAGGAATATCGGTGGGGTCGTAGAGTCTTTCAACCAACCTGAGGTCTGGCTCGGTAATAATCAGAATTTTATGTTCCTGGGTTCAGAATGTTTCCGCGGAATAGGAGGATGGGAGGAATACTATAGTATGCTTTGTGAAGAAGGGAACTATGAGCAAATTGATTACACTCGGTTTTTAACATTTGTTGAAGAAGCAAACGGAGGAATGACCATGTACGATACCTTCACTAAAAAAGTGATGATATTTTCACATGACCACAGATTTACGAATGTCGATTTTATGGAAAAGCAGCCTGAGTACACATTTCATACTATTCAAGGTGTGGAGACTTTTATTGATTATGTAGAGGAAGTAGCGGCTCAATGGAAAGTAAATTTAATAGAAAGTGATGGAGTAAAAGTTTTGGGGATATAGCTTTATTTAAATATTTAAGACAGGCGCTTTGCTGTTCAGGATAATAGTTGTCTGCTGACGTGAATTTAACCTACGTTTTTACGCAGTTTTTAATAACATGAACTTTTAAGTTTTTATATTCATGTAACTTATTTTTTTAGATAAATAAAATTTACATGAATAAAAGAGAATACACGCTGAATGAATTTATTCTGGAAGCTGCAGAAGATCCAAATGAAAATGATTTCTTTGAACTTGAAAAACCCGCATTGCTTGAGGTAAACCTTAAGAATCAAAAGATCATGGCCAAAGCCGGATCTATGGTTGCTTATATAGGTAATATTGATTTCAAAAGAGAGGGTATGATGAGCAAGGGACTGGGAGGCTTACTTAAGAAAGCCATTTCGGGAGAGGGTACTTCGTTAATGTATGCTACCGGAACGGGTAAATTATACCTGGCAGATGAGGGTAAAAAGGTGAAGATCATTAAGCTGAAAAATGAAGCCATCTTTGTGAATGGTAATGATGTTTTAGCCTTGGAAGAAAGCATTCAGAACGAAATTAAAATGCTTAAAAGTGTAGCTGGTATGATGTCAGGAGGTTTGTTTCAGGTAAAACTATCCGGTTCAGGTTACATTGCGATCACGACCCATGGAGAACCTATTTTATTAAAAGTGACTCCTGGTCAGCCTGTATTTACGGATCCGAATGCCACTGTGGCCTGGTCCGAAAACCTGACCCCAAAAATCAAAACCAACCTGACATTTGGTTCATTTATCGGCCGTGGTAGTGGGGAATCCTTCCAGCTTGAATTTATGGGCGAAGGATGGGTATTGGTACAGCCTTATGAAGAAGTAAAATACGCTGCTAAATCTTAAACCATTAGAAAAGGGGATTAATCAGAACCACAAATCATAAAGGCCCTGCAGGACATTGACGTTTTACAGGGCTTTTATCATATTGATCCTATTTCTTTAAGACATACTTGCCTGCCAATGCCCCGGTGATTTCTTTTCCTTCCATATCCAGTTGTATCAGTTTATTTTCTCCAACAAAATAAGTATTTGGCTGATCCTTTAACCCGATGAGTTCTACTTTTGAACCTGTGCTATCCCATTTAAATGTTCCTTTATCCTCAGGGAACTTTGTGTCTTTACCCATGTAATTTGTTTTTAATACAAAAGTCATGTCCTGGTTAAGGGTAAGTTCTGTTTGGATGCCTTCACAATCTGCACAGGGAAGGACTCCTTTATAAGTGCCATTCCAGTCCAGAGAATTCTGAGCATTATGGCCATCGTTGATGGCTGCATTTTCTGTCTTTACAGTGCTGTCTGCATCAGACGTCTTTTTTGTTTCATTAGTACAGCTCCATAATAATATCGATACTGTAGCGAGAGTTAAGATTTGTTTTTTCATCGGTAATGAGTTTGTGTTTATTTCCACCTTATTTCTAACGGCTGGCGAAGTGTTTTGTTTTACAAAAATGGTGTGACCCCAAAAAGTTGGACAGATTCAAAATTAAGTTTTTTGTACGAGAGCTCGGTATTCCACCGGGCTCTTTCCATTTAACCTGTTTTTT
>NZ_FNGY01000015.1 GCF_900103665.1 Pedobacter steynii | reverse complement strand
AAAAAACAGGTTAAATGGA
Source organism: Pedobacter steynii (assembly GCF_900103665.1). GTDB lineage: Bacteria > Bacteroidota > Bacteroidia > Sphingobacteriales > Sphingobacteriaceae > Pedobacter > Pedobacter steynii. Next base: position 166,959 of record NZ_FNGY01000015.1, on the reverse strand, counting down.
AAGAGCCCGGTGGAATACCGAGCTCTCGTACAAAAAACTTAATTTTGAATCTGTCCAACTTTTTGGGGTCACACCACATTTTCAAATGATGCCGCTTTTTTTTGCCTGCTCACTTGCTGTTAAAATTATTTGAAAAAATATTTGCGTAACCCAGAAGTTACTTATATATTTGAGTAACCTACAAGTTACTTATTATATTATGGCAAAAATCATAAAACACCGGTTTTTCTTTCCTCATCCGCAAGAGCGGGTTTGGGAATACCTTACGAAACCAGAGCTCATGGAGCAATGGCTTATGAAAAACGATTTTAAGCCCATCATTGGGCTTGACTTTCAATTCAGGACGAACCCGATACCAGGTTTGGATTTTGATGGCATCTTTTACTGCAAGGTATTGGAGGTTGTTCCTTTTAGCAAGCTTTCCTACTCCTGGAAGAGCGGCCCCGGCGATGGGGAAATCACGCTTGATTCTGTGGTGGTATGGACATTGCAGCCAGCGGATAAAGGCACGGAAGTTTTTCTGGAACACAGCGGCTTCGCAAAAAAAGAGAACCTGAATTTTTACAATGGTTTAAATCATGGTTGGCTGGAAAAATTGCAAAAAATAGAGCAGCTATTAAATACTACAGCGCATGGAACAATCAGCATTTGATGCTTTCCAGGTTATTGGAGATCCCAGCAGGAGGAAGATGTTGATGCTGCTCTCTGCCGAAAACCTGACCATCAATAGTCTGGCGGAGCATTTTGAAATGAGCCGGCCCGCTGTTTCAAAACATGTGAAAATATTGCATAATGCAGGATTTATTTCGATCGAAGACATCGGACGGGAACGCTATTGTAGCCTGAAGAAGGATGGCTTCGAAGAACTGCAGGCCTGGCTCTCCTACTTCGACGAATTCTGGACGGTTAAGCTCAAAAAATTAGAGACTTTATTAAATAACAAATTACCTAACTAAAGAAATCAACAAAATGACTACAGCAGATTTTAACACTACGTTTTCGGTAGATGAAACTCCGAATGCGGTATTTAATGCCATCAATAATGTGCGCGGTTGGTGGTCTGAAAATATTGATGGCGGTACGGCACAGCTCAACGATGAGTTTACTTACCGGTTCCAGGATATTCATAAGTGTACCATGAAATTAATTGAGGTGATACCGGATGAAAAAGTGGTTTGGCTCGTTCTGGACAACTTTTTCAATTTCACTAAAGATAAGACAGAGTGGACTGGTACAAAAATCGAGTTTAACATCTCTCAAAAGCAAAACAAAACACAGGTTTACTTTGTACACAAAGGATTGGTTCCTGCTTATGAATGTTATGATATTTGTTTTGACAGCTGGAACGGTTATATCAAAAAAAGCTTAATGAGCCTGATCACTATGGGAAAGGGCACGCCGAATCCGAGGGAAACTGTTATATAACGGCACAGAGAGGCCCTGATTTCCTGAACTCTGTTAAACTGATCTTGTGGCGCTTTTTGAAAAATTTGTTCAAATGGCTTTCATCCGCAAATCCAAACTCCTCTACGATCTCATTGATCCGGCTGTCACTGAACCTCAACCTGTGTTCTATTAATCTCATTTTATAATTTGAAATGAAATACTGAATGGATTCCCCGCACTGCTTTTTAAAATAGCTACCCAGGTAGGTTTCAGACAGCCCAAATTCTGCACTGATGACGGATGCTTTGAGCTGTTGCGGATCGTAAATGTTGGATTGAATATAGTCTATGATGGCCAATACGCGTTTATCAGTATTTACATTGGCTTGTTCAGGCCTCATCTTGGATAGATTTCTTGCTGCAATGACGATTAAGGCATTTACATAGTGCAGGGTTAAATCTTCGTTATAAGCATCGACATGATTCATGGTATGCAACAGGGAATCAACAATTGATTTTACCAGAAACTCATCGGGCTTGTTTCTTAAAATGCAGCCCGACAAATGAGAGGAATGGTATAACAAACATTCAATACAATTGATACTTTTCCAGTTGTATTCCCTCACATAACGTTCGCTAAATTTCACGAATAAAAACTCCGTGGTATTTGAAATCTCAAAATCATGAAGGTCGTTGGGTGTCAGCAACATCAGATTGCCAGCATGGTAGACAATCCTATTGTTGTTGATGTTTAAAAAACCGGATCCGGAAATCACATAAACCATCTGAAAAAAAGAAAACTGCAAATCCTTTACCGGACAATCTTCGGTTTTACGATAGGATACATCTACAAGGCGGTGAATATTTTCTTTTATCATATGGCAAATCTACTGTTTTATCATTGAAATGTACTGACATAATAGAATTATTCTGTTCATTTTTGTGATATAGAATAATTAGAAATAAACATGAACAAATCGATTTACATTTTGGCACTTGGTGCTTTCGGTATCATCACTACCGAATTTGGCGTCATCGGCATTCTGCCTACGATCAGTAGAGAATTTCAGGTATCTATTGATACTGCCGGCTGGCTGCTCAGCGCTTTTGCACTTACCGTCGCCATCTCCTCTCCTTTTATCACCGCCCTCACCGCCAAAATTAACCGCAAGTTTTTGTTGTGCATGGTATTGGCGGTGTTCATATTGTCAAACCTGCTTTCCGCTTTTGCACCCAACTTTACGGTATTGATGATTGCCCGGATTTTACCGGCCTTTTTACACCCCTTATTCTGGAACATCTCTCTGGCAGTAGCCTTTAAACAAGGTGGTGCCAAAGCGGTTTCTATCGTAATGACCGGCCTGAGTCTGGCCACAGTATTGGGCGTTCCTTTAACGACTTATGCCGTTGAGTTTTTCAACAACTGGCAGGCATCCTTTTTCCTGGCCAGTTTCATCAGTCTGATCGCCTTTTTGGGATTGTCGTTTTTAGTTCCTTCTATGCCGGCCAATAAAGACAAGGGAGAAGGAAGTCAGCTGTATGTTTTAAAAAATCCACAATTGTGGCTTCATCTGCTTTCCACTATTCTTACGCTCGCCGCTATGTTTTCGAGCTATAGTTACCTTGCTGGTTATCTTGAAAAAATCTCCCACATGAATGGCGTTCAGATCAGCATGATGCTGTTGTTGTTCGGCGTGATGGGAATCATTGGCAACTGGCTGGCAGGTATTGCCTTAAGTAAAAATGTAACCATGGCTACGAGGCTCTTTTTTATCCTCTTAATTTCAACTCAGGCATTGGCTTATTACTTCGGAGGCATTTTTATACCTATGGTAATCATCATTTCCTTTTGGGGGCTGATCCACACCGGCGGGTTTTTAGTGCCCAATATACGGACTACCCAGGCGGTGCCGCACAATGCCCTGGAATTTGTAAACAGTTTGCTGACCTCTTGTTACAATATTGGAATTTCTCTGGGCGCTTTGCTGGGTGGTTTTGTGATCGCAAAGTATGGAATTCATCAAATTGTGTGGATGAGTATACTGTTGCTTACCGTGACACTGGGCCTTAGTTTTATCACATTACCCGAGAAATTCAGGGCAAGGAAAGGAAAAATCAAAGACATCAAGATCCCTTCAGCTGTCTGCGAGCAAGTCTGATTTAAATAAATCTGTTCTGATACCTTGACGAAATAAAATACCCGTAATTCATCTCTGATGCAACCTTTTACAGGATTCCTTCATCTTATATAAAAGTAACTGTTGAAAAGCATCAGAGATGAAAAGAACCGAAAACAAACACCTTTACCTTTCCTCCATAATTGTCGTAATTACACTTTTTTGTGCCCTGCAGCTCCGTGATATGATCAAATGGATGGGTTTTAAGCTGCCCGGATTTCCAATTCCATATGGTGGAAGTATTTTAGATAATTTATTGTCTGTTTTACTGGTGCTGATGGTGGCCCTGATCCTTCTTCGCAGATCTGAGCAGAAAACTGCGAAGGCTTTAGGTCTCAACTGGAACGGATTAAAGGGCCCCGTACTGGTATTGATGGCAACGATCCCTTGTTGGATCGCTTTATCCATGCTGGGGACTCCTGCTAAAGACCTGGATCTCAAAAGCATTGTTTTACTTACATTATTGTTCCCGCTTGCCGAAGAGTTTGTATTTCGTAGTTTCGGTTTCATTTTTACACGAAAAGCTTTGGGCTGGTCTTTAGCTCCGGCAATAATATGGCAGGCAATTGCATTCGGTTTTGTTCATTGGTGGGGTAATGGCGGTGGCAGCGGCCTCCCGCTTCAGATTTTCTTCATTACCTTTTTTGGTAGTATCGCATTTGCCATCATAAATATGCTGGATGGGTATACGATATGGAGTGGATTTGTACTCCATGCTTCATTAAATGCCGCCTGGCTGGTATTCACCGTTTCTGATGCTGCTGCAATGGGATGGATTGGAAACCTGCTGAGGTTTGGAACAGCAATAGTCGCCATTCTGTTGTTGAAATATGCTTTAGGAAAAAAACGGATCAGCCAAAACCAACCGGCATTCAATGGATAACATTCAGTGGATAAAAAAAGAGGCGATCAGAATGATATCTGATCGCCTCTTTTTAAAATAAAAATCGATTACTTTTTATTCTTTACGTATTTCTCTAACCATTGATCCTGCTCCCAGAAAGTATGAAGAATAGACTCTCTGCTCCGGTAACCATGGAATTCTTTAGGCAATAATACCAGTCTTACCGTACCACCATGCCCTTTGATCGCACTATACAAGCGTTCACTCTGAATCGGGAAAGTTCCTGAATTTTCATCATCGATGCCATGCGTCATCAGCAATGGTGTTTTAATTTTATCGGCATAATTGAAAGGTGACATTTTATTGTACACATCCATTGCCTGCCAGTAAGTACGTGCTTCTCCCTGGAAACCGAATGGTGTTAAGGTCCGGTTGTAAGCACCGCTTCTCGCAATTCCTGCAGCGAAAAGTTTGGTATGTGCCAATAAATTGGCGGTCATAAATGCGCCATAAGAATGCCCTCCGACTGCAATACGGCCTCTGTCGGCAACACCCATATCTACTACATAGTTAATCAGTGCCGTTGCATTGTCTTCAATCTGTTTCAGGAAAGTATCATTAGGTTCTTCTTTACCTTCACCCACAATCGGCATATCTGCCTGATCTAAAACCGCATATCCTCTGGTTACCCAGAATACAGGAGAACGGAATGCCAGTTTCGTAAAGCGGTAAGGAGATCCTTTGACCTGACCAGCCGCCGCCAGACTTTTAAATTCTCTTGGATAAGCCCAGATCAATGCCGGTAATGGACCACTTTCTTTTTTATAATCCTTTGGCAGGTATAAAGTGGCGGATAACTTAATTCCATCTTTACGTGGATAAGAAAGTAAGGTTTTCTGAACCCCTTTTAAGCTTGGGTAAGGGTCTGCAAAACTGGTCAATGCCTGTTCTGCCTTACTTTTAAGGTTGACCGAGAATATATTTGGTGTTTCTTCTGTTGATTCTCTGGAAATGTAAACTTTCCCGGTATTGTTAAAGAAAACAGGTTCCTCATAATAAGGGGCTTTTGATTTGAACAAAGTATCCTGTTTATTGGAAAGCAGGTTCCATTTCAAAATAAAAGGACGGTCTCCCTGTGGGGACGCTCCTGCTCCTTTGGTAAAAACGACACCCGGTGCTCCCTTGTCAAACAACAGCACCTTTGCAGCGTAAGGGCCTTTACCAAACATGAAACTGCCCGGATCAGTATAGGTGTCTTCAGCAGATCTGCTGGCAATTTCCTTAATCACTTTACCTGTCTCCGGGTTGATTAAAGTTAGTTTTTCTTTGCGGTCTTTTCTCCATTGTTCCTTTACCAATGCATAGTTCTGATTTCCCCAAACCACATCACTGTACCTTAAAGCCATAGAGAATAGTTTTACTGGTGCGCCATTGAATGGTGCTTTTAACGTATAAAGTACATCTCTAAGGTCTGATTTCAAATTAGGATCACCTTTGTCCTGTGCTTCTGCCCACACTAAAGACGCAGGGGCATCACCTCTCCATTCGTATTCCCTTGGTCCCATGGCCACGGCATCAAATCCTGTAGGTAGCTTCTCTGCCAAAGGCGCATTGTACAATTGTTTAACCAATTGGCCCGTTGCATCTAAGACGGTCGTCTGAAAAGGAAAGTAATAGATCGGAACGAGGTAAGAATAAGGTTTCTCTATCGTCTGTACCATCAGGTATTTGCCGTCGGGAGAATAAGCCGCTTTGCGGTAAATTGCAGGAGCGCCGACTTTCGTCGCATTTCCGTTAAGGTCTACTGATTGTAGCTGTGAAGTCAGGTAGTACGCCATCAGACTCTGATCATAAGTGTTTTTCAACAGATTCTGATAAGTTCTGGAAGGTGTAACTACCCCCAGGTTTTCCTGTACAACCGGTCCGGAAGGCACGATATTTTCCTGCGGTTTATTTCCACGTTCCGGAAGAATGAACTGGGCGAGGATATGCTGCCCATCGGGATGCCATTGCAGGGTTGTGCCATAAACATCATTCAGATAGCTTTCCGAAAGCTTTGTAGCCTTCAGGTTCTTTACATCCGCGAGCCACAACTCCACACCAGTCAGGGTATTGTTTGTAAAAGCAAAAAGACTTCCATCGGCATTCCAGCTGATGTTTGTCATTCTCATTTTCTCCGGCAGACCAGTCAATTTATTTTCTTTACCTGTTTTCAGGTCTTTTATCGTCAGGCCATTATAAACGCCGGAAAGTTCACCTTCAGTAGAATTATTGGCAGGATTGATCCTGATTCCGGCAAGTCCGATCACCGGCTGGGCAACCTGTTCTATCGATGCATAGCCTAGTGCCTGAAGCAATAACATCAGGCTCCCATCTTTATTGAATTGAACCGTCGGGCTGCCGGGGGCATCAATCAGGTCCACAATACTTTTTGGTGGCAACTGATAGCTCAAATTTTCCTGGGCATAACCATAAATGCTCATTCCTCCCATCAGGAATAAACTTAACAAGGTTCTTTTCATTGGGTTGTAATTGTTGGTCAATATCATTCGTATAATTTTGTTTTATGCTCCGGCAGGATATTTCTTCATTCCGGATTCATCTGATCCCACAAAAATGGAGAATCTAAAAGAATGCAGGGCGATATATAGCGGAAACGTTACTTGTACAGGTACAACTCATTAAAAAGCATTTTAAAAGTGCTGTGTGCCTGGGCGCGGAAAGTGATTTCCGTACCAAAGGCATAGAGTTTCCCTTTACCTACAGGTGCTACAAAAGCGATCACCCCATCTTTCAGGTAAGCTTGTCCCCAGGCCCATCCGCTTCTCAGCGCATCGTCTTTACCGAACCAGGCTAAAGGTTTTATCCCTTGTTCTTCGGCTTCCTTTCCAAGCTTAAATACCGGACTATTGTTAAATACCATATCCACTTCTTCCGGCATCCCCCAGTTTGAATTCTGGTTGCCGGCTATACCCGCCTTCAATATACTTCCGGGAATATAAAATTTATCCCCTGGTAACGGTGCTTCTTTACCATCCGCTTTGGTTTCCGTAAGGGCATTCTGCACAGGTAAACCCAGCTGATAAGCAAGGTTAGTACTACTTCCCACTGTCACAATATCCCCTCCTTGCTCCAGAAAATCTTTGAGTTGAGGAATGGATTTATCGGGAGTAATACTTCCCTGCCATGGCCGGAAAGCCTCCGGTACCTCATCTCTTTTAGCTGCTTTTCCTTTTGCCGGAACGGCTTTGTTCGTCGGCGCTGGTATTCCGCCACTAATAAAAAGAATCTTATCGTATTTTGAATGGAGCATTCCGTTGTCGATGTCCTGCGGATAAATCAGCTGGAAAGAGAAATGGAATTGTTCTAAAATCCACCTTACCCAGCCCGAAGGCATAGAACCTCCGTACTGGTCGAATAAAGCTATGCGCCCCGGAGTAATTTTAAGCATGCCTTTAGGTTTATGTTTCGTCTGTAAGGCCGTTGTTCCAAAAGAAATTCCTGATTTGATCAGTATTTCCATTCCCTTTTCTGGAACATAGAAAGAACCTGCAGGCATATTGCCTTCCGGCTTTGTTAAGCGGGAGACTTCTATTCCTGCCTTTAACAGATCATTTACTGCAATAAAGGAATTATTTTGTGCTGCACTTAACAGGTATCCTTTGGAGGCTGTCAATTTATAAACCGGCGGAGATTGCAATACCCCATATTCAATCTTCTCAAAGGGACCATCAACAGCAGTTAAAATACGGTCAAATTTAACCCCCATTTGAAAAGCCAGTGTCCAGCCGGCAGCATCGTAGGGACGAACAGGAGGCCCTCCCGGATATTGGAAATCATTCGGGTGATCCTGAGCTTCAAACATATCTGCCACATGCGGGCGGAAAGCCTGATTGGCCTTTACAATATAAGAGCCTGCAGGATAGGATTTATCCGCTATTTTAAAGGCCGATTTTGCGCGCTGAACCTGTACGCCGGACTTGATCAGTGCATTGATGAATTTTACTGCGGTTGGAAAATCGGACTGATCTGATGGAACGATATACCCCCGCGCATCTCTTAATGCCGGATTTTTATAAACCGCATCATAGTATTTCATTGGAATCTCAGCAGCGGTTTTCCCGGTACTGTCTTTCTTCAGTAAACCGTCTTTCTTGTCTTTTTCATAAGCGGCATTGATGGCAGCCGTATGCCTTGGTGATAAGGTCCAGTTGTCCTGATTTCCTTTTTGAATGGCATTTCTACCCATTACATAAATGTTGTACAACAACTGATCTCCAAATCGGCTGGCATAATCCAGGATTCCATAATTTAAGGATAGAGAATAATCTATAGACTGTCTGAAATTCCATTTCTGAGGCTTCACCGGATTAGGTGTCGCATTGTTTGGGATCAGCCTGTCCGGAACCAGGGGGATGGTTGAAGGCGTTGGATTCCCGGTGATTTCGGTTAGAATTCCGATCATATTGTGAAAATATGGAGTCGTCCTGAGCCCGCCGTTCCACCAGGTAGAATAAACAGATCCGCTAAGACGGGTATATCCCGGCTTATTTTCGGCATTTAACCGATTGATCATCGAGGCGGCTACGCCATCAATTCCGGTAATGAGTAAAGGATCATAAACATAGTTGAAGGGATCACGATAAGGAGGTCCTGCAACGACAGCTCCCGAAGGCGCAGTCTGATGGTGATTGTAGATGATCTGGGGCATCCATTCTATATATTGCTGCCTTGCAATATTGGCACTTTCCTTCATGTTCATCATATAAAAGTCCCTGTTGTTGTCGTGCCCAATATATTTCTGATATAAGCGGGGAACATTCATATTCCTTTTGCCTGGTTCTTTTTCCTGCATGTACCAATCGGCCAACAATTCCTGTCCGTCCGGATTTACCTGGGATAACAGAATCACCACCTTATCCAGAATCCGCATCGTTTCCGGATCATTCGCACTCAACAACTTATAGTAAAGTTCAATCAGTTGCTGGGTAGCGACCATTTCCGTAGAATGTAATCCTCCGTCAATCCAGATCACAGGTTTTCCTTCCAATGCCAGTTTTGCCGCCGCTGCATCGCTAAGCCCCTCTGCCCTGGCCAGCTTTTGAGAGATTTCTTTATAACGTTCGATTTTCTTCAGGTTCGCAGGTGAGGAAATCACGAGCACATATTGCTTCCGGTTTTCTTCGGTCAGGCCAATTTCCTTTAACAGCACCCGGTCTGATATTGCAGCCAGCTTTTTAAAGTAAGCTTCGGTTTGGGAATAGTTGGCGAGTTGATAATCATCGCCAATGTTAAAGCCAAAATGTGATTTCGGACTTGGGATCACTTGCCCGCTGACTGGGGACAAATATGCTATCGTTAGAAAAACTGCAGCAGACCATATGCATTTACGATTCATCGTTCCTGGAATTATGTTAACCGGTTGATTAGAAAATATGCGGTTAAGTTAATATAAAACAGGAGGAATCGATTTGGAAAATTGTAACAATTTAGTCCGTTTGGCGTAAGACACTTTCATCGATACACATGAATGCCCAGAGGTGTCCATCGAGATCCTGGAAGCCATGACCATACATCCAGCCATCATCCTGCTTGCCATTTGGCGTCGTTGCGCCCGCCTGCACCGCCCTTCTTACCATTTCATCAACGCTTTCCCTGCTCGAGGCAGACAAGGTAATGATGACCTCGGTACTGTATTTCGCGTCAGCAATCTCTTTGCTGATAAAAGTCTGGAAGAACTCCTTTACCAGCAACATCACGAAGATGTTCTCTGCGACGATCATGCAGGTTGCCTTCTCGTCCGTAAACTCATCATTAAATTTGAAACCCAGTTTTGTAAAAAAGGCAATGGCTTTTCCCAGATTTCTGACCGGCAGATTAACAAACATATTTGTGCTCATAACTTGGTGTTTCGGGTTTAGCTTACAAAGCTAAACGCAGCCAGGAAAACTATAGCTGTGTAAACACGACAATATCAGGGGCCATACGCGACAATACTGATAAAATCTCATACCGGAAAGACCACTACACAAATGATCAGCAGCAGGATTATTGCAGAGGCCAAAAGCTTATTGAAGCATACGGATTGGGACGTAGCCGAGATTGGCTATTGTCTTGGATTCGATTACCCGGCACACTTTAACAACTACTTCAAAAAGAACACAGGACTTAGCCCTTCCGTTTTTAAGAATCACAATTAGCATCTTTTAAGAATCACAATTAGCATCTGTAAATTCTTTGATTTTTGTAATTACTCCACGAAAAGTGTTGATTCCTTATGGAAGGTCCAGACCTGTCGTTGCCCCATTCTTGCAATCACGAGAGAATAGTTATAGTCTGATTCTTCTATTTCAAGTATTTCCCCTAAATTGACAAGCTTGTCCCCGACAGACAAATCTGCCATTTCCAAGGCCTTAAATATGGTTTGCTGTTCCAAAATAGTATTCATAAGAGCGCGATAATTAATAAAAGTTTTTATTTAAAATTTTTAATTAATATCCAAAAATAAAGAATTTTATCAAAAGTAACCAATAAATTAAGTTAACCTACTTGTTTTAAGTTGATTATAGAAAACGCATGTCTAAAGAAGTACAGCTCATCGTATTTGTAAACCGTTTTACTAACATTGAATATTTTTTGTTTTATTTATTTTCTGAAGGCGTTGAACCAGCAATGAAAAGAATTCAATAATCCTGGAGTGCCTGCTACAGGTTTTCTCCAGGATTATTGAATCTCAGGGTTTACAAGCCGTTACTTTTTTCTTTCGTAATACATAACAATCGACGCCTTTTCAATCGTGTTGGCCCACAAATTAAAGCCTGCTATTGCAGGGTTGGTATCTGCATTTACGCCTGGCTGATCTGTCTTTAAAGCATAAACAGTAAATATGTATCTGTGCGGACCGTGATTTAGCGGCGGACAAGGCCCACCAAATCCCTTGATGCCATAGTCTGTGATGCTCTGAATTGCCCCTGCAGGCAATAACTTACCGTCAAGGCTACCAGCGCCTGTTACCAGTTGCTGCTCATTAGCCGGAATATTGAAAACAAGCCAATGCCAAAATCCGCTACCCGTAGGGGCATCAGGATCATAAACAGTTAAGGCAAAACTTTTGGTCCCGGATGGTGCATTACTCCATGACAGCTGCGGGGAGAGATTGTGGCCATCGCATCCAAACCCATTAAATTCCTGCTTTTTTGTACCCTGGCCTCCCAGGTCATTACTTTTTAAAGTAAAAGTTTGAGCCTCCGCGCTCCCAAATAACAGGAACAGCGCTCCAATAATTAGTGATATTCTTTTCATACAATTAAAATTTGTACAAAAATAGCCTGCAGTACCTTTAGGCAGGGATTGACGAAAGTTCAAAAAGTGTTGCTAAAAGTTCAGATTAGGGTTGAAACTGACGTGGTGTAGTTCCATATTCGGTTTTAAAGGAATGAATAAAACTCGATAAGCTCTCAAAGCCCAGTTCTTCATAAATTTCTATGGGGCGTTTGTTTTCCTGAGCGAGCAAAACAGCCGCGAACTGCAGGCGTTGCTTCAGGAACCATTTAGCCGGAGAAGTATGGTAAATCTCTTTGAACTGTCGTTTAAAAGTCGACAGGCTCATGTTACTCAAAAAAGCAAGTTCTTCAACAGAGAGCTTTTTCAGGCTGTTGTTTTCCACAATCTCTCTAAACTGGTTTTGAGTTCCTCCAGGGCGAAGCATAAAGGAATAGAGGAATGAAGTGCCCAGCTTACTGATCAGATAATAAAGCAATTCAAATAGCTTTGATTCCAGAAAATTTGGCAGAAATGACGAGGCAATTTTATGATCGGAAAGAGACTTTACGAAAAACCGAAGATACTCGTCATATTCTAAAACAAGATAGGGCTCCGGACTTGATTTTGTAATCACAAGACGGTTGAGTTTAACGAACTTTTCAAGCACTTGAACATCAAAGAACAACAATAAACTGCGGTATCTATTCTGTACTGTCGTAGTTTCTGTCATCAAACAATTTCCTTCAGAAAGAATCAGGAATTGATTTCCAGTCAGCTTATCGTGCTGTTTTCCATAATAAACCTCTTTACCTCCCTCAATTAAAAAACTGAATAGATTTTTATTTAAAATGATCTTATTTCTGACGGAAGATTCTTCCATATGGTAATCGAAAACGGAGACTCCCATCTCTGGCAGTTCATTTTTAAAAAGATCTGAGGGTATTCGGTACATTTTATAACAGCTATTGTTTCTGGCCTTCCAAATAAAACAAACATCAATTTGATGATGCAAGGTATCATTATTTTGTCGTAAGGTGTTTTTGTTCATGCTCCAGCAACCATTTCTTTCTCCATAATCCCCCACCGTAGCCGGTTAAACTACCATCGGTACCTACCACCCTGTGACAAGGGACCAGAATGGAGATTCTGTTCATTCCGTTTGCATTTCCAACCGCCCTTACGGCTTCAGGACGTTTTAATGTACGGGCTTGTCTCAGATAAGTAGAAGTTTCTCCATAGGGAATCTCCTGCAAAGCAGCCCAAACAGCCTGCTGAAAATCTGTTCCAAGGCCGTGTATGGGCAATAAAAATTCCGTTCTCTTCCCTTCAAAGTATTCCGTCAACTGCGATCTTAAGGTATCAAAATGTCTGTTTTCTCCTTGTACGATCGTCGCATTGAGGTATTTTGCAATGGCCTTTAATTCCGTCTCCAACATCTTCCGATCCGAAAACTCCAACAGACAAATCCCCTGTTCCGTTGCACAGGCAAACATGGTTCCTAATGGCGTTTCCAGGCGCGTCAGGTCTATAATTGCGGAATGCCTGCTCTTCTTCGGGGAAGTCCCGAAAATGGCTTTAAAGGAATCTCCAAAACCGCTGAGCGACTCAAAGCCAGAATCAAAAGCAACACTGGTTACCGATTCCCCCTGCTGTATTTTCTTGAAAGCAGAATTGATCCGGAATGCGCGTTGGTATGCCTGGAAAGTCATTCCATGGTTTTTAAGAAACCAGCGTCGAATCTGACTGGGCTGAATCCCTCTTTGAAGCAAATCCCAATCCTTAAATTTTATAGACGGATCTGCAGCAAGCTCATTTAAAAGGGTTTTGATGAATTCTGGTGTCTCATCCAGCTGTTCCAAAGGATTACAGACCTTACAAGGCCTGTATCCGCTTAGAATGGCTTCTTTCGTGTTTTTGAAAAATGTGACGTTTTCTCTTTTGGGTTTTCGCGCCCGGCAGGTAGGACGGCAAAAGATGCCGGTAGTCTTTACAGCGGTAATAAATGTCCCTTCATAAGCGCTGTCTTTTGCAAGAATGGCCTTATAATAAGTTTCCTCAAGATTCAGTTCCATATGTTAGTTTCTAAATAAAGGGTAAAAAGAGCTTTCCCTGGACACCTGATCCAGGATATTGGAGAATTGATTATTGACGTACCGGAACATAAAACCACCCATACTTAACCTTTTTACACCTAATGCATTTAGTGTCTCAAATGTCGGTAGCTCAGGTAAACACATCACATTTATCGGGACAGCGCTCGCAGCAACCACAGTTCTGATGTCTTCCTCCTTTTGTATACCCGGAATAAAGATGCCGTCTGCTCCCGAGTCCTGGTAAGCCTTAATCCTCTTTAATGTTTCCTGCAATGCATCTTCCTGATTTAAAAGAAAAGCATCAGTTCTGATGTTGAGGAAAATATCGATGTTTTCTGCACGCAACTGTCTTTTGATAAACGCGATTTTCTCTGAAAACTGTTCGATAGGACTCAGTTTCCCTTGATCTTTGAGGTCAGAATCCTCCAGGTTTATTCCTGCAACACCGTGTTCATACAGGTATTTTATATTTTGCACAATGCCTACAGGATTGGCTTCATAACCTGTTTCCAGATCTACAGATAAGGGAATACTGATGCACTTCGCAATTCTTCCCACCATATAAAGTAATTCTCCGAATGACATGTTCTCCCCATCTTCATATCCCAACGACTGCGCAATTGCTGAACTGGATGTCCCTATTGCCTGAAATCCTTTTTTTTCAAATAACCGTGCAGTATTTACGTCCCAGGCATTTCCAAGTAACAATGCCTGCTCCTGATGGTGGAGTTGCTTAAATTTTTCGTAGTTATTCATATCCGTTGTTTTAATACAAAGTAACAGCAAGCCATTCGGCTATACAACCGAAAACTTAACAAGTATTTTTTATTTCTGTTTAGCAAGATGTTTTGTCGCAAATAGTTAATATATTGACTAATGAAGTTGAAACTATAATCAGGAAAACAATATGACGATGAAATTATTTCTAACGACAACCCTTCTTTGTTTTTGTATTTCTGGTTTTAGTCAGCATAACTTTACGATTAAAGCCAACAGCAGTACCCTATCCGGCAAAAAAATCTACTTCGAGATCTTTAACAACCATAACTTTATTCCGCTGAGACATGATTCCGTAACCTTTGAAAACGGACAACTCAAAATAGATGGACAGCTCAACGACTTCAGTAGTGGCGCCGTCTTTTACCTAAAGGATAAAGGAAAGTTTATATCCACCTCTTTCGTAATTGATTCCGGTGAGAATAACATCAATCTGGAATTACTGAATGAAACCTCTAAAATTCTAACCTTAAAATCGGATGTAAAGGGCAATCTCATTTTCGATGAAGTGAACGCGATACCTCTTCGCAAATTAAAAGCAGAGTGTACACCAGTAAACGGCTATTATAATCCATCCAGAGCATTACTTACCGTGATTTTAAATGAACAAAGAATCAAACTGGGAGAATATCCCAACGACTTTGGCAGCGTATTATATTTGTATCGTTTAGGCCGAACGGACCTGAGTGCTGAGTTTGCAAAAAGCATTTTGGAAACGCTTTCCACCTTTAGTGAACCCATGAGAAATTCAGCCTTAGCTAAAAAATTATATAATGAAAAAACACAGCTGATCAATAATGTAAAATCTGCAAAAATTGGAAACCAGGCCTCGGAATTTAAAGTCAGGACGGTCAGCAATCAAATGTTTAGTAACCGGGAACTTAAAGGACAAAACTATCTGATTGTTTTCTCCGCCACCTGGTGTGGACCATGCCAGCTGCAATTGCCTATGCTAAAGAAAATGTATAACAAATACAAAAATAAGGGATTGAAAGTCATCTATTTTAACAATGATGATGACGTGGTACGCTGGAAGAAACATGTCCAGTCCAATAAGCTCGACTGGATCAATGTATCTGAATGTTTAAAGCCGGCGGTAAGTAAAATTCAAAAGTCCTTTGGCGTGTATGCGGTCCCTACCTGCTTATTGGTTAATAAAGCCGGGACAATTGTTTACAATTCCGATGAAATGGATACGGAACTTGATCAGCTGGAAAGCTATTTAATAAAGACCATCAATTAAATGTCATCTTCCATAAACCTCATAAAACTGGTTCCTGAACAGCAGATCCGGATCGTACTTTTTCTTTAATAAAAAGAAAGATTTAGCGGCTGGATAGGCCTGATCCAACTGTTCCTTTGAGGCATGTAAGCGATAAGGTAAATAGTAAGTCCCTTTCAGCGAAATGGCGATGTCTATCAGTTTACCCGTGAGTTCCTTCATTTCTTTCTCCGCCTGAGCACCTTTCTTTTGGTTGAAAAGCATCACAAAACCAAAAACTTCCCCATTGGCATAAGGCAAATAGGTATCCTCATCCTTCCTTACATTCCGGAGGGTTACATTTAACAAATCGACCTTGGAATTGGGTATAATCCCTTTGAGTGCTTTGATAAACATAGCGACAGACTCCCCGGGAATAAAGTATTCATGTAGAATATCGGTATAGTCAGGATCAGTATTCTGGAATACCTCCACTCCTTCATTTTGCAACCTGTTACGTGAAAACTTTTTACCGTCGATCAGCGAACCGCTCATCTTTTCCATCTTCCAGCGCAGGTTCTTCCCATAAGCACTATTTGCGGAACCACGAAAGACTGCCCTTCTCAAAAAGGAATAATTAGTACTATTTACCAGCTTTTCAGGTTGCTCCGAGTCGACCGTATAAGTAGAAAGAATCGCTTCCTCCATAAAATGATCCGGATTCACATTGATCCTTCCATAAGCCATCCCCACATTTCCTTGATGCTTTACCAGCTTTTGAAATTCCCTCAGATAATCTTCACTGCGGATTTCATAATGTTGAACCACATAGTTTTTATTGTCTACGACTTTCAAATTTACATCCAGTATCACTCCAAACAGTCCATAACCGCCTAAAACCAATGAAAATAAGGCTTCATTTTCCGTTCTGCTGCAATTCAATACTTCTCCTTCGGCATTCATCAAATGAAAAGAAACAACCGTGGAAGAAATCGGAGGAGCATCGCATTGCCATCCATGGCAATTCACGCTGATTGATCCACCGACAGAAAAGGAGTTATTCGACTGCATGACTGAAACTGATTTTCCATATCGATCAAGATATGGGATTACCTCAGACCACAATGCCCCTGCGCCTACCTTCAATATTCGTTTACTGCTGTCCAGCTCCATGCCATGAAAGGTTTTCATATCCAGAATAATCCCATCGGGATAAATAGTATGTCCACCCATCGAATGTTGTGCCCCTGCTATAGAAATCTTCTTGCCTTCGGCTTTTGCCTGTTTAATTAACTGAGAAATTTGCCTGGTTGCTGCAGCGATTCCCGGCAGTACTTTAACAACGGTGTCGACCCTGGTTTCATTTAAGCGGCTGGCATCCTGAGCAAGCCCTGTTTTAACCGTTGTTTGGGCATCTTTATCTTTTAAATAAGCATATAAGATGAAACCTACTGGTCTGATTAAAAAAAGGACCAGCACTAAAAGCAGGCCCCAGCAGATTTTGGCAAAAGTGATTTTCATCGCTGAAGGTCCACCTTTCCCTGAACCAGCATCGCATGCAATACTTCGGTAGAAAAACCATGAAGCAATAACCTGAAGGCCGCATCGGTAGTAGGAAGCGGGATCATTGGATGTTTATTATTCAATGCCGTTAATTTTTCCGGGCAATCCATAATCGTGCTGGCATAGATGCCAATCACCTCATCCAGCTGTAAGGAATTGGTGGCCCTCCAGAAGTCATTATCCGTCAGGTAGAACTGATAGACCGGAGTAAATAGTTCTATCGCTGTACCCAGGTCTATAAAATTCGTCCAGCCATCTCTGAAATCTTCAAAAGGAAGCTCTCCTGTAGAAATGGCGCTAAAATCCGGGTGCTCCTTTTTTACAATCTTCAAGCCCTTCTCGGCAATCGCTGTGTTCAGGTTAATGATAAAATTATATAGGTTAAGGTCATGCTCCAGAAACAAGTTATCTTTCACATCATTGACAGATAAAGGCTTTAGAGGATTCATTGGGATATCCTGTGCACCTTCTACATTATCTTTAATGAAACGCAGCACTTCTGAGCCCAGGTAAAAATGACGAAGAATAACAAAGTTTGCCTCCGGTGTGATGAAATACTTCATTCCAAGATACAGGCATTTATGGAGCAATTTCGGAGCATTAATTAAGTTGGGAACGACAATCTTAAAAAGCTGCATTAATATGATGGAGAGTCGTGCAAAAACCTTTGCCACGGGATATAGAAACTGACGGCTCTTCGAGGAAGAATCATAGAGGAAAGCTGCTTTTGCATCCGGATTAAAAGGAACGCTTTTATCCAGATATAAGGCATGCCAATGGCTCGGATTCCGGGGCTCATTCACCATCTTTTCGTAATGTTCTCTTTTATGTAGCATAGCGTTGTGTTTCTTTAAAAATTATCTAGTTCTTCCAGTTGCATGGTGTATAACCTGGCGACCACTTTTGCTGTTTTAACAATTTTCTCTGCCATTTGTTGCGTTAGCAACTCGGATTGAATCGCCTGCTCAAAACGTTCGAAATGGTTGTCATTGCTGTCACTTGATTCATGGTAAATGAAAAAGGAAACCTGATCCTTATCCAGCTGAAGCTGTTGCTGAATGGCCCTGCCCCATTTCCCCGAAACCCTGTTCCCCAGCCCTTCAATGATAAACATACCACCCAACAGGTCAAACGGATTCGGTTGACTCGCCCTGTGGAACATAAAGGCACTGAGCGCTTCACTTCCGATGTTCTTAATGCCGGTCAGGATTTCCTCTTCCCGCCCACCGCAATTGATATAGTTTTTCTCCAGAATCTGGTAATCCCGGTGTTCATCAGAAGAATGCCTGATAAAGGCAGACCTGACAGGGAAATATTCCATACTTACATTGGAAGCCGCACGGGCAATCCATTGAGAACCGTCTATCACCTGCTGACGCAGGTTCACCAGCAGTCGCTTGTACTCTTCTAAGGTTAAAGTTCCTTTAAAGATCTTTTTAACGACCGGAACCTGCTGTAATCCCCTTTCAAAATCAAACCAGACTCCGGTCAGCTGACGCACCAGCCATTCCTGTACAGGTTTCTCCTGGACCCTGATTTCGGGAGCTTTGATCTCTGCGATCTCTTCTGTATAGCCGGAAGCCCCGGCCACAGTTCCTTCCCGAACGGTCAGCATCATATATCCTGTAATAAACCGCCCGCTTTCAGGCACCATACATAAGATCTTTTGTCCTGCTTTGAGTGCGCCACTTTTCATCAGTTCATCCAACATCACGAAGATGGAAGCAGAACCGATATTTCCTACCGTATATAAATTGCTAAACCATTTCTCTGCCGGAATCTCTATACCTCCGTTTTTCAGGAGTTCTACAATTTGTGGTTTAAAATGATGAGAAGAATAATGACAGACCAAGCGGTCAATATCTTCAGGCTGAAACCTGCCTTCGTCGATGAGTTCAAAGAAGCGTTGTATTCCCAGTTTAACAATATTGTCGACCTGCTGCATGTCCTGTTTCAGATTCAGTGCCCCTGCAAAATTGGCTTCGCTAATCGTGTCGTAATCGAGCCAGGTTTTTAATACGCTGCCATCGCTTTCTTTATTCGTTCCGGTATACATACAGACTTCATAGGCATGCGCATAAGATTTCAGGTCTATCCATTCTATTTCCAGTGCGAGCGCATCACCAGGCTCGTCCTGCAGCAGCATTGCTCCTGCTCCATCACTCAGCATCCAGCGGAGGAAATCTGTTTCCAGAGGAAGCGTAGCCCCTTCCACTGCAAAAGCCTGCTGACCTTCAAACCGCTTGGATTTGAACATTCTGCTGGGTAACTCCGCCGCACAACAAACTGCATTCCGGACCGTTTCCGATTTCACCTGAAGATAGGCATTCTGGATGGCCATCATTCCCGCGGCGCAGACACTCTGATGTGAGGCCAGACCGCATCTGCCAATCCCGCTTTCCGCATGTACCATGCTTGCAAAACCAGGTACGGGCAGGTCGCTCTGCGTCGTTGCGGCACTCAACATCTCTACTTTTGCCGCATCGAGATGGCTCCGTTCCATACAATTCTTTACCGCCAATCCAGCCATTTCATAAGCTTGATGCGTTGTCTTCTGATCTGTATCCAAAGCATAATGACGGTTTTTAATGCCATTTTTCCGTAGAAAGATATCCTTCGTACGGGAATGTACATTATTGATCTTCCCGAGGTAATCCTCCATCTCTTCATTGCCTACCGGTTCATTCGGCAGGAAGCTTCCCGTGGAGGTGATGTATACTTTGTTCATGAAATATTTTTTACAGTAGTGTTAAAAATCTTGTCCAGCCAGGGCAACAAGAAACCCAGGTTACCTTTTCCTTTTTTATGGTGCATGCTATGGCGATAGGAAAATTTCAATAGATGTTCGGGGGAATGCTGACTAAAAAAATCATAGTTGCAATGGCCCAGCAAGTTGATGATCAGGCTCATCACCGGTAAAGATAAAATAGCCAATGCCTGAAAGGGAAAAATGAGTAAAGGAAATACGATCACTGTGCCCAGTAAAAAGGCTTCTATCCAATGAAAACTGAAAGTGGAAAAGACAGTCGGTTCTTTAGAATGGTGGTGTACTTTATGAATATGCCGCATCATAAACCGGGTGTGAAGTAAGGCATGGGAAAAGTAAAAATGGATTTCGTTCCAAAAGAATAAAGCAATGATCTGGGGCAACAGCCACCAGTTGAGCTCATAGCTGATCTGAAACCAGCCTTGCTTGATTCCCTGCTGAATAAGTATCCCCTGCAGACTGAATACGAGAATGGACCGCATACTTTGCCCTATTTCCTTTCTCCGTTGTCCGGCATAAAGATGATGGTTCGCTACTTTTGTTAAGCCTCTTTTACGAACGAGGTACCGGAATACCAAAATCCCGGTACCGGTTACAGACCAGTACAGCACATTAAAAAAGAGCAATAATGCTATAAAGGCATTATACCAGGTTTCAAACACCCAACTGAATATGGCTTCAAGCATTTTCTAAAGTAGTAAAAATATGGTTTGATTATCTCCGTTTCTTTTTAAACGCAAGTAATTTTTCTGTTCCTGCGATTTGTACAAACCCATTTTTAAGTAACACTTTTTGTGAAGGAAAGTTTCCCGGAGCAGTCTTTGCAATTACCGCTTCCACTACTTCATCCTGAAAAGCCCAGTCGACCATGGCGCGGATGGCCTCTGTAGCATAGCCTTTTCTTTGTTGTTGCTGGTCGATCATATAGCCCATTTCTACGATTCCGTTTTCATCCGCATGGCCTATAAAGCCAATTCCACCAATGGTGATGTTGGCGGCTTTATCGACAATCTCCCAGTTGGTATACCATTGATATCGCTTCGGATGTGTTTTCGTTTTTGGGAGCCAGAAGTTGACAAGGGCATCATCAAGTTCTACCTTATAGGAAGGATCGACTTGCATTTCGGATATATTTATTCCCAGCGATTGTTCCATTGCAGGCCTGCTAACCTGACATAAACGTAATAACTGGTGAGTTAAGGGGATTAATTTTAACCGTGTAGATTCTATAAAAAACATTGGAATTTCTTGATTTTAAAACAATAGAATAACTGCTTAATCAGAGATTAAGTCATTGCCTGTAAAGAGCAGGCTGTTGTTACGCAATTTCAGGCTGTGTGGTTTGCCCGGTTAAAATCAGATACATCAAAAAGATATTTTTTTTCAATGATAAGAAATATCCCTAAAAAAACGAAGTATTATTTTACATTTTATGGTTAGTCAATAAAAATCAGGAGCTTTTTGGGAACCCGCATTTAATGTGCAGGTATAGAAACAGGATAAAAGACAATAGCCCCGCATATAGCAGGGCTATTAAATTATTTTCCTTCATTTACACGCTTGGCCCATGCATCCATTTTTTGTTCTAAAACATCCAGAGGCATTACACCATCCTTTAAAATCTCATCATGAAAGTCGACAATCTTAAACTTCGCGCCCAATTGTTTTTCATATTTTGCACGCAGCTCGCGGATCTTCAAAGCACCTATTTTGTAAGACAAAGCCTGTCCAGGCAACGCCATATAGCGTTCTACTTCTGCAGTAGCCCCTTCTTCGCTGATGGCTTGATTGCTCATCATATACTTGATCGCCTCTTCGCGGCTCATGTTCCTGGTATGAATGGCTACATCCACCACCAAACGTACTGCGCGGTGCATTTCATCACCCAACGCACCCATATATTGATACGGATCAGTATATAAGCCCAGTTCTTTACCTAAAGACTCTGAATATAAGGCATAACCCTCACCCATCGCACCATACCATGCAAAACGTCTGAATTTCGGCATGTCTTTACTTTCCTGCTGCAAAGAGATCTGATAATGA
Organism: Pedobacter steynii; assembly: GCF_900103665.1. Taxonomy (GTDB): domain Bacteria; phylum Bacteroidota; class Bacteroidia; order Sphingobacteriales; family Sphingobacteriaceae; genus Pedobacter; species Pedobacter steynii. Next base: position 144,843 of record NZ_FNGY01000015.1, on the reverse strand, counting down.
TGACCCGGGATGGCCTCATGAAGGAACAAAGATTCCATTCCTGAAGTGATGTTAAATTTAGTAGCATCCAGAATAGGAATGTAAAAAATCCCTGGCCTTGATCCATCCGGAGATCCGGGATTGTATTCCGCACTGCCAGAAGCTGCCCGGAATGCTTCGGTCTGTCTGACTTCAAAAGGAGTCGTAGGTACCTTATTGAACAATTTCTGAAGCTGAAGCTTCATCTTATCATGAATGGCATTAAAGGCCGTGATGATCTCTTTGGGCGTTTTATAGGGCGTAAATTTCGGATCTGTTTTCAGGTAGGTAAAAAACGCATTTAAATCGCCCTTAAAGCCAACCTTATTTTTAACGCTATCCATTTCTGTACGGATCCTTTTTACTTCCGACAATCCGGTCTGGTAGATCTCTTCCGGGGTTTTATCGGTCGTAGTCCAGTATTTCACACTGTAATTATAAATTTCTTTTCCACCCGGAACCGAAGAAATACCTGAGGTAGACCTGGCCTTAGGCAGGTATTCATTTTTAAGGAAAGTGCTGAGTTTCTGATAAGCAGGAACCAGTTCTTTTAAGATCGCCTGCTCGTACAAAGCGGTGATTTTTGCTTTATCTGCTGCCGAAATTTCTTTAGGCATATTTTTAACCGGATCGTAGAACAAGCTTTTCTGCGCATCTGTAACAATCATCGCATCCATTTGTGGAATTATCTTCTCTACCAAAGGTTTTGGCAAGACCATCCCTGCAGCTATTCCATGTTTGAAGTTGGCAATGGCGGTGTCCGTCCATACGCTAAACCCCTTTACACGTCCCAACCAATTCTCATAGTCTTTTAAATTTTTGAAAGGTTGATTTCCTGTGCCTGAACCCAGCTGTCCCATGGTTAATGGCAACGAAAAGAACTGTTGTACAGGAATCATCCAGGTATTCAATTCCAGACCTTTCAGTTTCATTTGAAGATCGTACTTGAAAACATCATAACTGAGTTTGTCATTGTCGTTCAGTGCCTCGCGGTCAAACTGCTCCACCTGTTTCAGATAATCCTGATAAAAGCTTTTCAAGGTATCCCGAAATGCCTGAGTTCCATCATTCGGCAATTGATCATTATAACGGTTATCCCCTTGTGCAGTCGCATCCAACGGGAACAATTTGGAATTCTTTTCCCAATAGGAATCGAATAGGACAGCAATTTCTTTTGAATCTTTCACTGTTTCTGAGGATTTGTTTTTACAGCTGGCCAAACTAAAGACAAAGGCTGCACAAAGGACACCTAATTTATTCATCCTGAAAATTAGCAATTTTATTTTAATCTTTAAACCTAAGGACAAATACTCCATCCCCCCTATTCAATTTTAATCCCGTTTTAATCCGGCTTTAATCTCCCGCAATTAGCTTTGCTCAAACCTAAATGAAATGAATATGGTGTTACTTGAATTCTTAAATATGGGCAGTGGGGAAATTATATTGATCCTGGCTGTTGTCTTGCTATTGTTTGGTGGTAAAAAACTCCCTGAACTTGCCCGGGGACTAGGCAAAGGAATCAGGGATTTTAAAGATGCTTCGGAAGGCGTAAAAAGAGAAATTCACCGGAACATAAATGTGATCAACGCGGATGATGAACCCGCCAATAAGGAAACAAAAGAAACGGTTGTTCCTAAAACCTAAGTTAATTATGCTACATACACCACTACTTGCCGCACTCGGCACACAAGAAATTGTCGTTATCCTACTGGTTGTACTCCTGCTTTTTGGAGGAAAGAAAATTCCTGAACTTTTGGGTGGCCTTGGGAAAGGAATCAAAGAGTTTAAAGACGGGAAAGACGGGGCTGAATAATTGCATGGTTGCCGGCCGGGACCTGTCCAATTCCTGTTTTAGCTATACAGGCTCTAACCACGCTCTATACTCGGTCTATACTCGGTGGTGACCCGCTTGGAAGCGTGTTAAAGGCGGTTAAGCAGCTTGTGTAAAACGGGCTTAAAATGAGTACTCCCGCAAGCTGGTACAGGCTTGCCAAAAGCAATACTTTAAGAAAGAAAGCTATTCCCGATTTTTCTTATTTTTGAGAGAAAAACCAGGTATCAAATGAGTAGCTCTGCCTTAATTTTGGTGATCACTGCGGCAATATTGCATGCGGTATGGAACCTCATCACCAAACAGGTGAATGGCAAGCTGGCATTTCATCCTCACAGGCATATCAATCCTGGCAACGGCCTAAATTATTTGGTAAAGCTGTCCATCAGTTTCATGGACAATATCGCCTGTTCGGCTGAACAAGGATTTTCTGCCTGGTCCAGAAAATAAGCGGTTACTTTTTCAATCATTGGCTGCTGTACATGTTCCAGGGCTTCAAAATCAAAGACCTCTGTTCTTCCTTCTTTGATCAGTGTCACCTTATTCCCAAATACAGGAAAGCTGATCCTTCCATTGGAACCGATAATTTCGCAGACATCGGTTTTATCCTGCTCAGAAACAGAGAAACACCAGGTTCCGGTAAAGACCACACCATTCTTAAACAGAATCTGTCCGGTTACCAGATCATCTACCTTTGCGCTGCCCGACTGGTTCAATGAGAAGCCTGTAGACTGATCAAATTCTCCAAAGAAATAAACCATCAGGTCCAGCTGATGAGGAGCGAGATCATGGAACAAACCTCCACCAGAAATGGCTGGATCTAACCTCCAGTTGCTTTCCACATTTGCAATCAGATCGGATTGCTGAGGTTGCAGCATCTGCAAGCCGGCGAAACGGACATCCCCAATAATACCATTTTCAAGAAGCGATTTGATCTTTAAGAACATGGGCTGGGCACGACGATAATGGGCAACCGTAAGTTTGGTATCGTAGCGGATCGATGCCTCTTCCATCCTCAATCCCGATTCCGCATTCAAAGTCATGGGTTTTTCTACGTAAACTGGCTTTCCGGCAGCAAGGGCAAGTTGGCAATAGGCTTCGTGTTGGGCAGGTGGTGTCGCAATATAAATCGCATTGACCTCGGGATCATTGATCAGCGCTTCCCCATCAGCATACCATTTTGGCACCCCATGTCTGAACGCATAATCTTTTGCCTTTTCTGCATCTCTGCGCATCACGGCAACTAAAGAGGACTTAGGTACTTTATTAAAAGCAGGTCCGCTTTTAACTTCTGTAACATCTCCACAACCGATCATACCCCATTTTATTTCCTGCATATTTCAACTTATTTTCTCCGCGAAAATACGAATATCGATCAGAATTAAAACCTGATTTAGTGTTTGAGTTTTAGCAGATAGATATCCGCCTGTAGCTGATCGCTGTCATTATCCTCACACAATAGAAAGGAAATCTCCCCCTTTTCTTTATACTGTAAAGTCAATCCTTCAAATTTATGGCGGTCAGAGATCTGCTTAGTGAAATCGATATTCATTGTCTTGACGTCTATACAGCCGATAACACTCCCTAAAACTTCTCCGTCATTATAAGTAGAATTGGTGTTTTCAGCGGCTGCCAGAAAATAAAGTTTATCCCCGACTTCGATGGCATCTGTAAAACCAGTCCGGATACCTTTAATCTCAGGAAGCTGTAAGGTTTTAAATGTGATTTTAGCATCACCAGATAACTGCTTATCTGATACGGTAAAAACAATGTTTTGTCCGGAGTTTCCATTTCCACGGTTAAAGAAATACCAGCAATCTCCGGCATGAACCACACCTTCAAGGTTGAAATTTTCTGCAGTCAACCCCGACAAAACCTGCATAGATTTGTACAAGGCGGATAAATCCTTAACCGCGATGACTTCTTTGGTATTTGCATTTAGCTGCACCATTTTGTTCCTGTTTTCCGTAGAACCAGATCCAAAAAGATAAAATGAATGGTCATAAAAAGCAAGCGCTTCAAAATCTGGTTTGAGCTTCTTTGTGATGTTCTCTGCAGGGTTTTCACTTAGCGGGTAACGCTTCAAAGCAGAGGATTTGAGCTCATATTCATAGAAATAAGCACTATTATCCCCAATAACATGAAGCGAGTTGTCTTTTAAAAATAAACCGGATGCAGAACCTATTCCTATAATATGGAACAACAGTTCAAGGGTAAACTTATACATTGTTTAATCTAACGTTTTTAGAATTTTTGCCGCATTTTCATTGTTCGGATTCAACTTCAACGCTTTAAGGTAGTTTTCCTTGCCCAGTTTTTTATCGCCATTGGCGAGGTAGGCCTCGCCTAAACTGTCATAGACATCATGATTGTCCGGATAAAGGAAAGTGTTGACTTTAAACAGGTCGATCGCTTTCTTTAACTCCTTAATCCGTAGCAAACGGTAGCCCATATCATTGATGTATCGCTGTTCGACGGTATGGTAGTCCGGATGCTCTTTTTTCATTTGCTGATAAGCCGCAAGTGCCTGATCAAACTGCCCCTCCAAAATAAATTCATAAGGCACTCTTTCATTTGCTTTCAGTAAGGGGTTGATATATTTAACGGAATCTGTTCCCCATACCAGAGCCAGATGTTTAGTTTGGTCAGCAGGATTAATCACCACTTTAACTTTATAATCGGAACTGCTCAAAGTCACAAACGTATTTTCTGCGATTTTAAACAACTGCTCAGGTTCTTCAGAATTCTTGCTCAAAAAGAGCTTTCCTCCATCCCCATAAACCTTCATCAGGTCATATCGATCCGTCCGGTAGCGTCCTGACAGATATTCAAGGTTTTCTTTGCTAATTTCCAGTTTTTGATACACCGGCGGCACATAGCCAGGCCAGTTATAGGTCTCAGCTACAGCTCGGGTCAGCTCGTCAATCAAAGGAGGCTGGTTGCCATTGGTCAGTACCACCACCCCATCGCCGCTATCCTTAGCCGCGGTAAGCCGACTCGAAAAACCTTCATTCCAGCCACCATGGCCAAAATAACGATCATTCCCTTTCTTTTCCAGGAAGATGCCCAGCCCCTCGAATTCTTCGATAAAAGGACTGACCATTTTAACGGCCATCTCCTGCGACAGCACCTTTTTACTTTGCCCTTTTAGGGTTAACTGTAAATCTATGGCAAACTTTGCCAGGTCCTCTGCAGTGGTCCATAAACCTGCAGGAGCCATTTCTGGATAAGTATGTCTTTTTCCTCCCGTTTCGCTGCGATCAGGAAGATATCCTGTAGCTGCAAATTTCAACCTGTCTGCCGGTAGCGGCTGATTGTAACTGCTATTTTTCATCCCCAATGGGCCCAATACCAATTCATTCATGAGCTGCGGAAAAGGTTTTCCTTCCAGGTCGATCAGCATTTGCTGCAATATGCAATAGCCCCCTCCGGAATATCTGAACGTCCCACCAGGTGCTTTATCAACGCGGATCGCCGGAGAATTTGCCGGCTTCAATCCATCTAAAACCTGTACCAGTGTCGGTACTTTATCCGTCACCTGATAGCCTGCAAAGCCACCTACACTAAGCCCTCCGCTATGGCTCAGCAAATGCTTGATGTTCACCTTCTTCTCTTTGGTAAACTCATTATCCGGAAGCTTCCAGGATTTAAGGTAACGGTTCACATCTTCCTCCGCATTGATCTTTCCAAGTTCAACCTCTTTCAATACCGCGTAGGCACTAACCGGTTTGCTGATCGAAGCCGCCTGAAACAAGGTCTGGTTCGTAACCGGCTGTTTACTCCCGCGATCCATTACGCCATAACTCTTTGCCCAGACTACCTTTGAATTTTTAATCACGGCAATACTCAGTCCCGGAACACCATAATGCTTCATTCTCCCTTCAATCGTCCATACAGAATCCCCGGCAAAACGATTGGCCGTCCTCAACCCGCTTTCTACTTTTTTAATCTGCGCTTTCGTCTGGCTATCATATTGTGCATAAATAGTTGAACATTGTAAGGAAATGAGCAGGAATAAACCGAATACTGAAGTGTTTTTTTTCATCTTTGCAATAATTATGACAACTGGCTGTTAAAGAAAGTAAACTATGCCAATATAGCTAAATTAGCTCAAAACAGACCGCCGGTGAATTCCATTAAAACAGCAATTGTGGATATTTGTTGATATATATTATTACCCAATATCACTATATTCAATTCTTATTTGATACTTAAGATTAAAAATGACGACTAAACCTACTTTTTGGCAACGCATAGGCATTCAGGATTGGTTCTTAAATGACAACGGAACCAAATCATCTGCCAAGTTAAAACCACTTACGCCCAACATCGTTTATAAATATATCATTCAGCAATTTCAGGAATCTATTGCCGAACTCTCCTTCGCGGAACGCATTGTCTTTTTTCATGAATTTATCATTTGCCTTAACGCGGATGATTACCGGGAATTTGTAGACAATAAAAAAGGGATATTAGGACTTGTGGCACAGGAATCTGTAGATAACTTCTATGTGATCCTGAACAAACAGGCTGCTACAGGAAAGAAAGTAGAACCCTCCAGCAATAAATGGGTTTTCCGCTTCGTGTCCCATCCGGATTACCGTCGCGGGGACATCAGCTTTATCGGGAAACTATTACCAGACAGCAACCTGAAGGACGAGAACCTGAGGGTGACCTTTATCCCAAGACAAACAGGTCTGGCCCAGACTTTTGACATGGACAATGACCTGCTGAAAGATTTCATCTTTTACAGCGAGGGTTATTATGAGATCCCTTACATGGCGGATCTGAAAATGCCTGATAAGGCGCCTGTTGAAAACAAAAAGACAAACGTTCTGGCCCGTTTTGAAACTACGCTACCCAATAAAGCCTATGCGGGTCAGAAGTTAGAATACCTGATGAGGGCAGAAGATATTGTCATCTCCGGAAACGAAGAAACAAGTGAAGGTGCTCATATTTTCAAAATCCCCTCAGAATGGGTAAACAGTCCGCACCTGAAAATCCATTACAACAATGCCGAAGATAAATTCTACCTGGCCTCTTTTGGAGAAAAAACAATAGTAAATGAAAACCTGGTAGAGCGAAGTGACATTTATGGTCCTAAATGGATCGAACTTCCCCTCAATTCAAGGATGATACTCAACGGAATTATCGGCATCAACATTTTTAAACCCTGATTTATGTCGCATGCTTTATCAATAGCGTTATTAGTACTGTGTGTGGTCTTACTGATCGCACATTTCAACGACATTAAAAATTCGCCCAAATAGAATGGACAATAATTATTTTGGAATAACTGACACTGGAAAAGTTCGTGACAATAATGAAGATACCTTTATTGCAGAACGCACATCAGACAATGACTTTGTAATTGCCTGCGTTATAGATGGTGTTGGCGGATATTCAGGAGGTGAAATCGCAGCAGACATTACCAGAAAATCGATCCTTCATCACCTGGCGCATCCTAAAGCGGATTTACCGGGAGTGATGAAAGAGGCCATCCTTGCTGCTGATGCACAGATTATCTTGGAAAAGCAACGGGTAAAAGGGCACGAAAATATGGCCTGTGTATTCACACTGGCGGTAGTTGACCTTCATAAAAACAAGCTTTATTATATTCATGTTGGAGATACGAGGTTATACCTCCTGCGCGACAATTCATTGATAAAGATCTCTAAAGACCAGTCTTTTGTAGGCTTCATGGAAGATTCCGGACGCCTTACCGAAGAACAGGCGATGCAACATCCTAAGCGTAATGAGATCAACAAAGCCCTGGGCTTTGGTATGGGAATGGCCGGTCAGGAAGATTACCTGGAAACGGGCGAATCTCCTTTTCTTCCGGGAGATCTCTTGCTGCTTTGCAGTGACGGACTATCAGACATGGTCAATAGCCAGGAGATGATTCGCATCTTAACAATGGACAATTCGATAAAAGAGAAAGGTGCTCAGCTGATCAATGCCGCGAATCAAAACGGAGGCCTGGACAACATTACGGTCGTACTGGTAAAAAATGACAAGCAATCGTTAGTACATGAGGCGACTAAGCCTGCGGCGAAATCAAAAAAGAGCGTCCCTGCCCCTGTCGTTGTTGATCATGCAAGCCCTCCACAAGCGCAGCCGCTTCAAAAGCGCAATAAGAATACAGTTGCCCTGCTCAGCGGACTTTGCCTGATTCTATTGGCTGCCTGCGTTTATCTATTTTGGCAGAAACATCAATTGTCAAATCCTTCCTTACCAGTTAAGACGGTGCACAGCAGGAATGCTCAGGAACTCAAACTTCAGGATGCCTTGAATAACCTCAAAGGAAATACGCTGACTTTAACCGATTCGGTATTCAAATCACCAATCATACTCACAGAATCTTTACATTTTACGAAAGACTCCCTGTTCCTGATTGCTAAAAATCAGATCGTCATAAAAAGTGATTCTGCTTTTCGGGGAAATGCCATGATCATCCAATCGGCAAGCTCCTATGTTTACCTGGAGAACCTCACGTTTGAAGATTTCAATACGGCCATCTCCTCGCAAAATAATGCATTGGTCTTAAAAAACATACAATTCAAAAACTCACCTAATGCCATACAGACCATTTATGAGCTGCCGGCAAAGGGATATATCAACGGAAAAATATCACGCAGTTCCTTTAAGGCTGATTCTATTCCCAATACTTCCAAATAAAAAATATGGGAGAAATCACACCTACCACCGGAAGCAGAAAAACAGAGCGCAAGCTCCTCCTGTTATCAGCAATCATATTAGGAGCGCTTTTCATTACGCTTTTCGGGACGCTGCAGAAAGGATTTGTCGACGTAGATTCCAGGCTGAAAAATGGAACTATGGTCAATATCAATGATAAAAACCCTGGCCAGCTCATTAAAACACTTTTAGAAAAAGGTTATTATTTTGAGGATAAAAAGGACATTGCACTCATTTCAGCTGTAGTTGGCAGAGGAAGCAAATCCTTTAAAGAACCGATCGATAATGTAGGGGAATTGAATAAGCGCAGGTTTTTTATTGATGCGGATGAAGCTTTCAATAAAGGTGGCCAGAACTTTAAAAAGAGGGTCCTTGATTCCCGGGCATTGTTAGGCTATACCGGAGAGGACTCTGTGCTCTTTAAAAAAGAAAGTGTCAACCCAACTGTGCTAAAAGCGGAAATAGCAGTGAACCAGGGACAATATGATATTTCCGGAAAAGTAATCGATACTGCCGGGAAGCCGGTATACGGGGTCTTGATCAAACTGCAGATGATTTTGCCGCAGGACAGCACTGATAATGATCTGGAGCTGGCAAAACCCGCCTTAAGGACCTATGCCAGAACGAATGCGGAGGGTTATTTTGCTTTCCAAAAATTACCGGATGATCAGGCATTTTCCATCCTCCCTATGCAACCGGGATATCAGTTCGGGAAATCACAGGGCGTACAGGAATTGCAGAAGGATGCCAGTTTTGTCTTTAAACAAACATCCCATAGTATCCGTCTTTTTTCTGCACGTGATTTTAAAATCCTGAAAAAGGAAAAGTCCCTGATTGTACGAAGTACGATGGACTATAACCAATGGTACTGGATCATTACGGGATGCTTTTTCTTAGGGTTCTTTCTGCTGCACCTGCTGATGAGCATTAAATTTCCGCAGGCAGATCAATTGATCCTGCCCGTAGTGATGCTCATGACCGGTTTGTCGTTCATTACCTTGCTCAGTTTACAGGATCCGCTTAGAGATCGTTTTCTGGCTAAAGATACCCTTGCGTTTTTTGGAATGGGCATCCTTGGCATGTGCATCCTGCTTTTTATTAAGTTCCGCAAGTTTACCGTTGATTCCCGCATTTACAGAATGCTGGTCCTCCCTAAAAACAGCGGTAAAGCGAATGGATGGCAATGGGCAGGTATGGCACTGGCGCTCCTGGCATTGACCATCGTATTTGGAACAGGCCCGGAAGGCAGTGGCGTAAAAGTGAACCTGTTTGGCGTGCAGCCGAGTGAAATCGTCAAATATGCAATCATTCTCTTTCTGGCCGGATTCTTTGCCAGCAATGAGAAATTCATTACAGAATACCGTACCTGGAGAAAACGCTGGTATTTCTTCTCTTTTGCCCTGGCAGCAATGGCAATTGCGATTTTGCTGTACCTGGTCCTTGGAGATCTTGGACCGGCAATGGTGATCTGTTTTACCTTTATCATTCTGTTTTCTTTCTCCCGTGGAGATTTTATGATGATGATCATCGCCATCATCACTTATACGCTAACGGTATGGTTTTTAAACATCTGGCTGGCCAGCTTAATCACCGTATTATTGGTAGCCCTGGCGATGCTGCTAAATAAGAAAAGAACGAGCGAATCGGCAATGATGATCATCATGGTCATTGCAGGCTTCCTGCTGATCGATCAGATCCCCTACCTGGATCAGCTCATTCCCGGACCGGTAAACCGTCTTACAGAACGTAAGTCGATCTGGCAGGACCCCTGGAACAATGAAGTATACGGAGGTGATCAGGTGGCAAACGGAATCTGGGCGATGTCCGGAGGCGGCATCACAGGTCAGGGTGCAGGTGAAGGTTTTGCAAAAAGCATTCCTGAAGCGCATACCGACATGATCCTTCCTGCAATAGGCGAAGATTTTGGATGGGCGGGCATCGTAGCGGTGTTTATCCTCTTTCTGGTCTTTTTAAACCGTGCCATCAATATCGGCCGGCAAACGGGAACGCCTTTTCTGTTTTATTTATGTTCCGGAATTGGCATCAGTATGTTTGCTCAGTTTTTACTGATCGCAGGTGGTTCAACCGGTGCTTTGCCGCTATCGGGAGTAGCCCTCCCCTTTATCAGCTATGGCGGTTCTTCGCTGGTCGCAAATATGCTGGCCGCAGGATTGTTATTGTCGGTCTCTTCCATCCGTGGCACAGCCGTTCAAATGGAGTTCATCACCAAACAACAGGATAAAAATCTTGTTCCTGCATTGTTATCTGCAAGTGTTGCAGTGCTGCTGCTTACGGTAACGGTGTCCAGATACATTGCCAACAACAAAAAATGGGTGGTACAACCTGCCCTGGTGGCAGACCGGAGTGGCTTACGCATGTTCAGCTACAATCCCCGTATTGCCATCCTCATGAACAAGCTGGAAGCAGGTCAGCTGTACGACAGAAACGGACAGGTCCTGGCTACGAGTAATCCGGACCTGATTAGAAAGCAAGAGGATATGCTGCATGAATCCGGACTGAACTATAACCTGGATTCCGCAGTTCATAAAAGAGTAGACCGTTATTATCCTTTCGAAGAACAAGCCTTTTTCTGGGTTGGTGATGCCAATACCGGCGTGTTCAATGGAAGCACAAACGGCTATTTTGCGGAGTATGAACATGCTGCCGAATTGAGAGGTTTCCATACGCCGACAACATCGTTTAATACCGTCGCCAACCGTTACCATGAAGATCGTTTTCTTCCAAGAGGTGTGAAAGAGATGACGGTGAGCAAAAGAGATTATAAGGCATTGGCCCCGCTCCTTCTGGCCGGGGTAAACAGCGCCGAGGTTGCGGCCTTTAAAAAGAGAAACAGAGATGTTAAACTTGCGGTTGATGCGAGGCTGCAAACGGCCATCCAGCATTCCATTGCCACTGATGATTCTTTAAAGAAGAGCCGGGTATCTGTGGTCATTATGGAGGATGAAACGGGCGATGTATTGACTTCTGCAGTTTATCCTTTACCAACGGTTAAAGACTGGGATTTACTCACCATGACGACTGCTGAGCAGAACAGGTTATCGGGATGGTATACCAATACCGATCTTGGCTTTACCTATGCGACTCAGCCGGGCTCTACAGCAAAGGTACTGACCGCCATGGCGGCATTTAACAAACTCGGACCAGGAGCGGCCACTAAAACATATACGGTCAGCAGTGCAGAAAGAATCCGGACTAAGGGCATCGAGCCTGATGAAACGGGGACGATCAATATGGAACGCGCTTTGATCAAGTCAAACAACGTCTATTTTATTAAGCTGGCCAATCAGGAACAGTTACAGGAAGATATGGCAGCCTTGTATTTAAAAACCGGGATGTTTTTAAGGGGTGTTGGCGGTTATTATTATAATAAAGGAGCCAACAATGAAAAGCAGGAAAATAAATGGCTGAATTATTGGAAGAAGACAGAGTTTAATACCAAACCGAAATATGATCCGGCCAATATCAGAAAGACGCGTGCCAAAGGAATCTCCGGCATGGCCTGGGGACAGGGTGAACTGATTGCAACACCTGCTGCTGTGGCCAGACTGGCTTCAGGGGTAGCCAACAAGGGTGTCATGGTTCCCAATCGCTTTGTGTTGAAAATCAGTGATTCCCTAACCACAGTGCAACCTGGAATTAAACTGACCAACGACCCTAAGTATGCGGCCCTGCTCACAGACTATATGGTGAAACAAAGCATCAACAAGTCCTATACTTTAGGCCTTAAAGTAGCGGGGAAAAGCGGAACACCGGAAAGGGTTTGGAAAGCAGCCAGGATCAATGACGGTTGGTATGTATTTTTTGCACAGAAGAAATCAGGCAAAGGACATATCGTGGTTTGTATCCGGATAGAGTCTACACGAGGCTCAAGCAGAGCGGTATTGCTGGCGGGTAAGCATGTGGTCCCTGCCCTGCTGAAACTGGGTTATGTGAGTGATTTAGAAGAAGCAAAACCAAAGGTGGTTAAAGCCAAAAGCACGAAGGCCGTAGAAATAGATAGCATCGCTCCCCCGGAAGTGCCTGAAATAGAACAATAGTTAATAAGATTTAAGAAAAGATACATGAGCATGTTTAACCTATTTGGAAAAGAACCATCAGAAAAACCTCAGGACGTAAAAGCGGTGAGAGAGGCACTTCTTGTTTTCATTAAGCAGGAGTTGCAAAAAATGGAAGGTGGCGAAGGAAAACATATAAAAGGATTTCAGCTGTTCATCGCCTGTCAGCCTGTAGAAAAATACTTGTATGAATCTGCGGTTTTCATGGAGGAAGAGGGCCGCTTCAAAAAAGAAGTTCAAAGGCTGGCTGATGATTTTGCAATTGATCTGCCGGAGCACTGGACAATGGAAAGCCTGTTTGTAGAGGAGCTTCCTCAGGATGTGATCAAAGCAGGCAACCTGGAAATCGGACTGTATATTAAAACGCCCGAGCATGCCATCATACAGCATTCAGAAAGGGCTTGTATCAAAGTTTTAAATGGAGAAGCGGAACAACAGGAATACCTGATTACGTCCACAGATGGAAAAATCAATATCGGAAGAGAAAGAAAAGTTCAGGATGCTGATGGTTTTATCAGAGAAAATAAGATCGCTTTTCCAGATTCCAGCAGCAATGAAGGCAATAAATACATCAGCAGACAACATGCACATATCGAATGGAATAAAGAAGCAGGAGTCTTTCTTTTGTTTGCTGATGAAGGTGGTGTGCCGCCAAGAAATAAAGTAAAAATCAGATCTAAGGCAGATCATAACCCTGTTAAACTTACCTTTACCGAACTTGGACACCCGCTACAGGAAGGTGACCAGATTATTTTGGGCGAATCGGCGGTGTTAGAATTTAGTTATGTTTCAAACCCTTCATAAAACGACAATCATACCATGAGCAAAATATTTACCATAGCAGAGGGATTAGAGAATATGGGTGCTTTACGCACCGGCGGACAGGGTTCTGTTTATAAGGGTAAAAGAATGGGCACCATCATTACCGCGGTGAAAATCATACCTACTCCTATCCATTCTGAAGACACAGAAGATAAAAACTACAGGAACTTTAAAAACGAAGTGGAAAAGCTGGAGAAAGTAAATCAGATTCCCAATCCTAATGTGGTGAAGATCCTGAATTCCGGATTAACAGAAAGCGGTTCATTTCCTTTCATAGAAATGGAATACATCGAAGGGCCCGACCTGGAGGATCTGCTAAAACCACCACATAGTCCGGTCTTCACCATCCGGGAAACGATTAAGCTGGCAGAACAGCTGTCCAATGCCCTGGCACATTGCCATAAGGTGGGTGTTAAACATGGAGACATCAAAAGTAACAATGTAAAATTCAATGTTTATACGGGCAATTATATCCTGCTTGACTTCGGTTTGGCGATCATGTCTGATGAGCAACGGAGAAGCAGTGTAAGACATGCGGGCGCTGTAGAATTTATGGCACCGGAACAGCATGACGGCGAAATGTTTTTCCAGACGGATGTCTACAGTTTCGGAGTGATCCTTTATGAACTTCTGGCGGGTACGGTTCCTTTCCCATTGATCAATAAAGCGGAGAACTCGCGCAATTCAGTGATGCTTTCCCATATGGAAAAACCAGTGCCTGATTTGTTAAGCCTTCGCCGAAATCAATTGCCCGAAAGCTGGTCCCCGGCAGTACGTGATTATGAAATGAAAGTACCGGTATGGTTACTGGATCTGATCAAAAGATGCCTGGAGAAAGCACCTGAAAAAAGGTTTGCCAATGGCGAAGCTTTACATGAGGCAATTGCCCGTAACAATATAGAAAACATGGCGATACCAACGGCTGCACCAGTTGTTCCCGTTGCTCCGGTAGCTGCACCGGCAATAGCCGAAAGTCCTTCTAACGCGGTAAAAGTATCTAAACCATTGTTTACCCTGATGATCCTTGCATTGGTAGGCCTGAGTGCATTTACCGGATACGCTTTACTGTTTAAAGATCAGGTCGATAAAGACAAAACAAATGCAGCACTGCATAAAGACAGCATCAATACACCACAACCTGTGCAGGCAGAGGTAGTGACTGAACCGGAACCTGATACCACAAATGCGGTGAAGCCGATCATCCTGGACACTACAGAGCAGCAAACCAATGTCGATTCCCTACAGAAAGAATACGAACGGCAAATGGGAATAGCGGCCAAAGCTGCTGCTGCATCCAAAAAGGAAGCGAATGTAGAACCCATCATCGTAAGTGAAGGCAAGAAATACAAGCTGCCAAAATCAGCGCTTTATTTTTACGATTCCCCAAGCACAGATGCCCCGAGACATGGGGTTTTGGGCTTATGGGTAAATACTAAATTTACAGTCGTAGATGAACAAAATGGCTTTATTTATGTGAGCCATAAAGACAACGATGGTCAGGTGACAAAAGGCTGGTTAAATAAAAGTGACCTGAAAGAACAATAAATATGAGTAGCCTTCAATTTAAGGACAGAACGTTTACAACAGAAGAGATCCGGGACATTGCCGCTCAGACCAAACTTCTGGGACTTTCCTTTGAGAATTGCCCGATTACCGATGAGGACATTGCACAACTCTGCCACTTGCCGAAATTGGTAAATTTGTCGTTAGAGCATACCAATATTACAGACCGTTCGCTGGAACATTTAGCAAATCTCCTGGCCCTGAATTATTTGTTCATAACCGGCGCAAATCTAAATGGCTCCGGGTTTAAATCATTTGAAAACCACCGGAAAATTGATTGTATCTGGGCATGCAGCACCAAACTAAATGATGATGGTCTTCGGTTACTGGCAAACATCCCCAAATTAGGTACGATTAGAATATTGGATACCGCAGTCACCTTTGAAGGACTCCTTTCGGTTGCAGACAATCAAAGAATATGCGTTGTTGCGGACGACATGTTCAGTCGGGAGCAAATGGAACAATTTGAACAGGAACAACGAAATCAGGCTAAATCAAAGAAAAATACGAATCCGGAAGCCGTTGAAGAGGCAAGGGCTATCCTCCTCTCCTTTTTTCAGGCCATGACCGATTGGGAGAAATATGCGGAAGCATCTTTTGCATCCTCACAACAATTTGCTCCGGACCTTCAACCAAAATGCGAAGCGATATTCCATCAGTACTGCACCGATAAACCCAGAAACGGATACCGGCCTACTGGTTTATTTTTTGCCGGTGGACCCAAATACACTTATGGTGAAGAGCAATTTACTGATGTCGAACAGCCCTCTAAAAATAAAATCATCTTCTACACCAAAAACCACAATGATTTTCAATACCGTTACCTTGTCCTTAAAAAAGAGAACGAATGGAGAGTTGATGAACGGCAATGGCATTCCACTGGCTGGAAGAAAAACGGATTGTAACGAAATCTGTTTTTTAACAGATGAAGCTATTTAATTGGCTTTTTTATTGTCCAGGTGTTTAATTACACAGCCGTCTGCGATTTTAATGATTTCCCTGCTATATGCTTTGGATCGGAAAAAGCCCGCATATACTCCTTTAGGGTGTTGGGCTTTAAGCTTATCCACTATGCAATCTGATACTGCCTTTTTTTCGGAAGGACTAAAGCCTTCGGGCATCATGCTCAGGGTCTCTTTTTTTAAAGTTTTTTCATTATCAGCACTCCAGGGATATAAGACATTTGGCTTTACCATCTTTTTACATTCAATACCTATCTTTTCACAGAGGTCTAAAAACGCAGCGTTGGTTGTTTTAACCCCATTTGGATACCTTGCTTTAAGTTTACTGATTAAACAATCTTCCAGTTTCCTTTTTTCCTCTGCCGAAAGGGAGGAAGATTTAAAATGCTGTCTAAACTCCCTGGATACTATTTTCTCATTTTCAGGGGTCCATTTGAAAGCGATTGATGAGCTTTGTGCCTTCATGGTACCTGAAAGCAGGAATATTAAAATGACAGTGATGAGCGTTGATTTCATTCCATAAAACTAAACATTGTATTCCGTTTTTACCAAAGGTATTATCGCTTCCGGCTAATAAATGTACTTATCCGGTGGAAATTTATTTAAATGATTTTATGGTGCATTATGAATTTTAAACAGCATACACTTTCTCCTGCTTAAACCCGTAAACAGGCAACAATTGATTGTATTTCAAGCGTATCGCTGTTTATCTTTATTTTACTTCTTAATTAATCTAACCTAAATTTATTCTTGTTTTATGAGCTTTATTGTGTTAATTTAATGTTAAATCCCTAACGTAAATTCAAATATCATGAAAACAAAAAATCAATTAAGGTCCATTTTGCTACCTGCATTATTGCTGTTGTGCCTGGCCTCCTGTAAAACCAAACAAGCGGACTTTGCTTCACCGGAAGATCAGACCAGAAATTCAAAACAATCTGACATTCCCGCCATCGCTGCTGCCGATTTTAAGGTCATCGGTTATGTGCCTTCCTGGGCAGGAGAAGTAAGCCAGATCCAGTTCAGTAAACTCACCCACATTAATTACGCTTTTATTCTCCCAACCAATTCAGGTGGTTTTCAGGCCCTGGAAAACCCGTCCAAGCTTCAGGCATTAGTCTCAGCGGCGCATGCCAGCAATGTAAAAGTGCTGGTATCTGTAGGCGGCTGGAATAATGGAAACGACAGTGCATTTGAGGCCTTTGCGGCCAGCGCAGGCGGGCGTACCAATTTTACCAATAATGTGGTTAGCCTTGTCAACCAATATGGATTAGACGGGATAGACATCGATTGGGAGTATCCGGACAACGGAAACTCGGCAAACAATTATTCCCTGTTAATGCAGCAACTCAGCACGGCAATGCACAATATGGGGAAACTGCTTACTGCCGCAGTGGTCTCCTATAATGGTGCAAGCATCCAAAACAACGTGTTTGGATATGTGGATTTTCTAAATATTATGGCTTACGATGAAAGCGGGCCCAACCACTCTACCTATGACCTTGCAGTGCAATCTTTAAACTACTGGAAAGGCAGAGGCCTTCCGGCAGGAAAAGCCAATCTGGGCGTACCGTTTTATGGAAGATCGGCAAATGAATATGTAGACTATAAAACGATCCTGTCAAGAGGCGGAAGTGCCAATTCAGATTCCTTTGCCGGAATAGGTTATAACGGAATCCCCACCATTAAAAACAAGACCAATCTGGCCTTTGATCAAGGTGGAGGCATCATGATCTGGGAATTGTCGCAGGATGCTACCGCAGGAAATTCACTGCTGACTGCCATCAACCAGGTGGTGCTTTCCAGAACAGGAAATCCTGGAGGAAATATCCCTATCGGATCAACAGTAACCTTGAAAGGTTTTAATGTAAAATATGTGAGCGGAGAAAATGGCCTTCAGGCCATGACCTGTAACCGTACCACGGCCTCTCCTACAGAAACCTTTACCGTAATTGATGCCGGTGCCGGCAAAATAGCGCTGAGAAGCAAAGGCAAATTTGTTTCATCGGAAAATGGAACTGCTGCGATCACCTGTAGCCGTACAGTGATGGGCGACTGGGAGAAATTTGACTGGGTGGCCAATGCCGATGGCAGTGTTTCTTTCAGAGGAAACAATGGCAGGTATATCTCCTGTGAAAATGGGACTCAGGCCATGACCTGTAACCGAACCACGATTTCCGGCTGGGAAGCTTTTCGCATTAACCAATAAATAAACAGTCCTGCAGAATGCGCCCAGCATTGCATGCTGCAGGATTTCTTAAAATTGAATATTGATCAGTATAATTTTTTGTTGATGAAAGACATAAACGCTTTCCTGTAAGTATCACTAACCGGTAATTTCTTATTCCCGATCCAGACGTGATTGTCTTCAATTTTAATCACATGGTCTATATTGACGATGTAAGAATGGTGAATCCGCTGAAAGTTCCTATCCATCTGCTCAGCAAGATTTTTCATCCGCTTATTCACCAGAATGACGCCCTTTCTGGTATGAAAATTCACGTACTCTTTATCCCCTTCCAAATAGATAATATCGGCACATTCCATCCGTATAATCTCTTTTCCTGATTTAATGAATAGCTGTGGAGACGCCTGAGGAAGGACAATCGGGCTGGCTATCGGAAGCACCGGACTTAGCTGGTCACATGCTTTTAATATCGCATCCATAAAACGTGAAAACGTAATCGGCTTCAGTAAATAATCTGTCGCATGTTTCTGATAACTTTCAACGGCATATTCCGAGTAAGCAGTGGTAAAGATCAGCGCAACATTTTTAGGAATCAGTGCGGCAAGCTCCATCCCGTTCATTTCCGGCATCTCAATATCCAGGAATATGATGTCTACAGTTTCCTTTCGCAGGTAATTGATGGCTTCAAACGCGTCATAGCAGGACATGACATGGTCGAGAAAATCAACATGATCCAGGTGCGACCGCAGTAAGGCCACCGCATTGGGTTCATCATCTATAATCAGACAGCGAAAATTCATGATTCAGGAATGTTAACTGAGGCATAAAAATGAAGGCCCCTGATTTCAGAGGTCAATACAAAATCATCCCCATATAGTAAATTTAAACGTTTCCTTAAATTTAACAAGCCGAAGCCGGTACGGTTTGCCGGAATGGAAGCATTATGCAAATTTTGCACTTCAAAAGTTAATCTTTTATCTGTTATCTCCAGTTTCATTGAAACTATATTTTCAGTTTTTCTTTTATTAATCCCATGTTTAAATACATTCTCTACAAAAGGAATCAGGATCATTGGCGGAATATAGAACGTTTCCGGAATCTGGTATTCAAAAGTCAATTGTAAAGGATACCTCATCCTTAGACGCTCCAGTTCTATATAATTCTCTATAAATTCCACCTCTTTCGACAACAGGATTTTTTCCATAGGACTCTCTTCCAGAAAGAAACGCATCATCCTTGCCAGCCGCTCGATTTGAAGCGCCGTTGCCGGTGATTCTTTATGCGCCTGATAGTAAATGTTGTTTAGCGTATTAAAGAGAAAATGTGGCTGAACCTGGGCTTTTAAAAGACTTAACTCCGAATGATAATGCTGTGCTTTCAGTTCGTTCTGCGCCCTTAACAAATGGAAATACCGTAGACTCGCATAAAAGAGAAAGCTGGTAATCACCACCAGGCCCGCAGAAAAAGAGGTATATGCCCATTGGGCAAAAGAGAAATTATACATTTTCTCCCCGTAATAGCGTCCAAAAATATAGTAGTTAGATCCCATTTCCAAAGCAACCACCAGGGAGAAAAAGCTGAAAAGCATCAAACTATACCTTAGGAACTGTCCTTTGCTATACACCCGCGGAATCAACCAGATTCCATTTCCATACAAGATAACGGCATAGAAGAATACAATAGAAAGGGATTGAACAATTGCCCTTTCCAGTCCCAAATTCGGTAATCGAAAAACAAAGTTAATGGTAAAAAATACCAGCCAGCCGATGAGTTGCAGCATCCGAAGATTTCGTCGATGTGTTTTTGCTGATTCCATATATAGATCAAGGTAAAAATAGGGTTTACGAAGATTAAAGCCTCATAAATTCAACCAACCAGCTCCTTTTTTCAATAACTGAGTTATGATGCATCAGGCCGTATCGGTTAAAAAACATCAGCCATTGATTGATTGCCCCGCGATTTATCTAATGATTACGCTCAGTTTTAAATAAAAAACATGAAAAATCTATTTAAAATTAATGGTGCTTTATGCGTTGCGGTGTTTTTTCTTGTCCATTTAACACAGCATCAAACCTCTGCTCAGAAATGGCGAAGCAACTTCTTCATCCGCCACCTGGAAAATACGCACAAAAATGAAGTGTACGTTCTGGGAACATTGTATAAGCGACATGAAAACACAAATGTATATCACCTGGAGGCCTTAAAGAAAGTAATCCTCAGCATAAATCCACAGGTTTTGGTGCTTGATGTAACTCCTGAAGAACTACGCCTGCAAAAGGTGTATCCCGGAAAAATAGAATACACAAATGTGATTTTCCCTTTGGTCAACAGCAATAAGTATCGTGTATATCCGGCAGAACCAGATGAACCGAAGTTCAGCACGATTGTAAACGAAGTAACAAAGGCGCATGCAGATTTCAAAAAGAACCAACCCTCCTGCTCCCGGTCGCTGGAAGAATATAACACTTCCCTGTATCAGTTATTGACCCATTCCTGGAAGAATGTCGCAGATGCCAATGGAAAAACTACGGACCAGTTACTGGCTGCAAAATTAAGGTTAGAAGGGGAAGTTATAGGCAAAGGGCAAGCTGAAAGTTGGAAAATATGGAACCGGCACACTACGGATGTTGTGCTTCAGGCCTTAAAAGAAAACATTGGAAAACGCATACTGGTCATTACAGGAATTGAAAATGCCTCTTTTATCAGACAAAACCTGAAAAATGAGGAGGTAAACCTGGTGGATATGGAGGCCTGGCTCAACAAAAGGTTTTTATAAAAGGATTAAAAAAGTCCTTGTTTACGACGAAAGCCCGGTGATGGGCTTTCGTCATGAACTTTCTAAAAAAGAAGGTTCATTCACCTATTTCTGCACTGATCTAATCCTGTTTTGGTCTAATCAAAAATACAGTTAATCATTAGGTTTACAATACCCAATAACAATGGTTTTGTACTACCTGCTTCCAGGTATTTTTAATATGGAAACCCGCATTTTTGGAAATCTTCCATATACTTGTATACTATGCCTAAATACATCCCTGTCTTTCTCCTGCTTCTCCTAACCATGATGTGGTGTAGCGGACAGGTGCCTCTAAATGAGCGCCTTTACCTGGATAGTTTATCCCGGAAGACCCAAACGGCCGCAACGGATAGCATTAAAGCCAGGGCAAACCTGGAGTTGTCGCAATTCTGGGCTTACAAAGACAGCCTCAAATCTGAAAAGTATTTAGCGCAGGGAAAAAAGCTGGCCGGTCACTCCCCTTATTTAAAAATCATTGCGCAGTATTACGAGGCCTATTTCATTGTTCGGACTCAGCAGAATAAGAGCGAGAAAATGTACAGAAATGTAGAAATGCAGCTCCGTGCTTATCCGGCAAAAGAGGCAAATTTGTTCAGGGCAAAGGCATGGTATGAGTATGGAATCATACAGTTTAAAAAAGACAATTATGATGTGCTCACTGACATCGTATTTAACAAATGTATCCCATTGGCCCAAAAAGCAGAAAGCAATGCTTTTCTTGGCACGAGCTATTTAATCCTGGCCAATATTTTCAAGAATGCAGGTCAGTTTGGGAAAGCAGAAAGCTATTGCTTAAAAGCGATCGGTTATTTAAAAAAGGAGAAAGCCAGTTCCGGCGAGCTGATCAGCGCTTACCATACCCTGGCTGAAAATTATACCCAATCCGGTCAAAACCCTAAGGCAAGGGTTATACTAGATGATATTCGCGGCCTTTTGGCGCCCTACCCTGAATCAGAATACCTGTTGGACTATTATGCCGCAGAAGGTCTGTATTTTACGGTAGGTGATCAGTTTAAAAAAGCCCTGACAAACATTGAAAAGGGAATCGTCCTGTCGGAAAAACTAAAGATTCCATATAAGGAACAACGCCTGTTGCTTCAGAAGTTCTACGCAAGCTATTATATCAAAGATTTTGAACAAGCCAGATCGGTATTGGAGTACCTGATGACAAAGCCACCGATGATGAAGCTCTCTGTGAACAGGTTACAGCTTTACCATGGAATGGCCATCACTTATAAAGGGCTGGGGAAAATGACATTGGCCTACGACTGGCTCGAACGTTACAGCAAACTGAGTGACAGCGTCGCCCAGGGTAAGCTGAAAACTGAGGTCAATGCCC
The DNA here is from genome assembly GCF_900103665.1 of Pedobacter steynii. Lineage (GTDB taxonomy): Bacteria > Bacteroidota > Bacteroidia > Sphingobacteriales > Sphingobacteriaceae > Pedobacter > Pedobacter steynii. Next base: position 122,551 of record NZ_FNGY01000015.1, on the reverse strand, counting down.
TGGAGTTAAAGTATAAAGACACGGAAAAACAAAAAGAGATCAATGAACTAAAGGCCAATAATATCCAATCGGCACTAGCGGCCAAAAACAACCGCTTAATTAACTGGCTATTGGGTTCCATAAGTCTGATTCTATTGATTGTCGCCATGTTTTCATTCCTGTACTACCGGAACAACAGAAAGCTGCTGGCTCAGAAAGAGCTGAGTTACCGGCAACATTTAAATGAGCTGGAACAACAACAACAGCTTCAATACAGTCAGGCCATGCTGGAGGGCGAAGAGCAGGAACGCCGCAGGCTGGCAAGGGACCTGCACGATGGACTGGGTGGAATGCTGGCCGGAGCAAAGATCAACCTCTCCGGGCAGCTGGAAAATCCCCGCTCCGACAACCAAAGAGAAAACCTGCAAAAAATCATCGGACAGCTGGACAACTCGGTAACAGAACTGCGCAGGATCGCCCATAATATGATGCCGGAAAACCTGCTCAATTTCGGATTAAAAACGGCCTTGAAAGACCTTTGTGAAACACTGATAACCAGCAGCACAAAGATTGAATTTCTGGCATTGGAAATTGATGGTCCCATTCCGGAACAGACTCAGATTAACATTTACCGTATTGTTCAGGAGATGCTGGCGAATGCCATCCGCCATGCGAATGCCAGCAAAATCTTATTGCAATGCAGCAGAAACGGCAATATGTTTTTTATCACTCAGGAAGATAACGGCAAAGGATTTGAGCTGAATTCAGACCATACAGAGAACGGAATAGGGCTGAATAACATCAGGAACAGAGTGGGCTTCCTAAAAGGAAAAATAGAGATAGAATCGACAATTAATGAAGGTACCGTTATTAATATAGAATTACATGTGGACTAACAAAGCAACATTAGCAATCGTAGATGATCACCTGATTGTCCTGGAAGGACTTCAACGCTTATTGACAGACCTGGAGGGGATTGAAATCTCGGGCTGTTTTACCCTCGGTGCCACTTTTCTCGCTTTTCTGAAGGAAAACAAAGTAGATGTTGTTTTACTGGACATCACCCTCCCCGATGCCAATGGCATTGAGTTGTGTAAGGAAATCAAAAAGATCTCCCCAAAAACACATGTGCTTGCTTTGAGTAACCATAGCCAGCGCAGCATGATCCTTCAGATGTTGCAAAATGGAGCCACTGGTTACATGCTCAAAAACATCTCTTCAGAAGAATTGATCCATTGTATCAATGAGGCACTTCAAGGCCGGATTGCCTTTAGCAATGCCGTCAGGGAGATCATGGCGCAGCCCACGCTGAACGAACTGGATACCCCTGCTCAGCTGACCAAAAGAGAAAAAGAGATCCTATGCCTGATCTCGCAGGGACAAACCACTCCTGTCATCGCCGAAAGCCTTCATCTCAGTCCGCTCACCGTAGAAACCCACCGCAAAAACCTCCTGCAGAAATTTCAGGTAAAAAATGTGGCCTCATTGATAAAGGCCGCTATGGATCAGGGACTTGTATAGCGAAAATAGATTTAGTACCTGAAAACAGGTAGAAATAAAGCCATGTTTTCAGGTATTGTGAGGGCTGTAAATACCCGTTATTTTTGAGGTAACAACCAGTATTAAACCTCTAAAATAAACCAACATGAAAATTATTCCGATGATGTGTTTCGCACTGATCCTATTTGGTGGCACATCGCTTAAAGCACAAGGTGTATTTGACAAAATTGATAAAGCATTAAGCAAGGTAGATAAAGCATCAAATGCCGCAGACCGGACCAAAGGTACAGGCGATAAAATATTAGGCTTCTTCTCCAAAAAGAAGAAAACGACGGATCCGGCTGCCCCGGTAAGCGGAGGCACCACGATCACCCTGAATGGAGTCGACTTTATGACCCTGAAAGCGGTCAATGAAAATATTCAGAAATGTACAGGCGTGGAAAGCACCAAAATTAAATTTAGTGCTGCAGGCTCTACCATCGATGTTCAGCATACGGGCAGCTCTGAAGAACTCTTAAAACTCATACAAAAATCAGGTGCCAAAGATACTTTTGCAGATAAAAATCTGGAAGGTCTGGAAGATGGAAAAATAGCCGTTACGGTCCTGAAAAAGAAACCATAAATCCCTCTCCCCGGGTAAGCATCTTTTCAATTTTTGTTTAAGCCGTATGCTCTTTTTTAATTCCCCGTTAGAAGAAGAGCATGCGGCTTTTTCCGTATATTCTTCCCCTTACATTACGTATCGTTCAATAAAAGATTTTCTTGGAATGATGTGCAGGTAAGCATAGTCCCCGGACAACTGTTTTCGCTGTTTCAGCTGGTATAAAAAGTGTCCGCCCAAATCTACAATGATCGGGCATTTCGCTTCAAACCAAACCCGGTGAGGGTGTTTCCAGCAAAATGAATAATAATAAGAAGTGAGTGGAATGCCTTTGATCTCCGGATGATAGAAGTTTAAAATCTTCGGCTTATCCTGGATCAGATCCGATTTACGGATCATGGAAAGGTGGTCACTATGACAAAACTCATAAGCGGAAAGCCTTGGATCATCGACATCAGGCAAGCTTTTAAGCACCCGGAATCCTTTGAACTTCTTCCCATTAAGGACCCAGACGAGATTTGGATAAAAGGCCTCCCTGCTCCTGAGTTCCTCCATAGAAATCGGAGAATTCTGAAACTCGAGCGTCGTCCCACATGGCGTATGTACATCAGCCCGATGATGCTCACCGAAGGTCGCATCCACAAAACTAACCTCCCTGAAAGCCGGAGGAAATGCTTTCTTCCAGTTGCGGTGCCAGGGTGTTTCTCCAGGATAAAACCTCAATAAAGGAGAATTAGATTCCATATTATAAACTCAATCGAATTTTAGCAAATACAAAATTATACTAATATAATTAGTAGCCAAAGAATTATATATTATTCTCGGAATTTTATTTAGGATCTTGATTTTTTTACTAATTAAACTAGCTTTGTATACAATTCATCATTCCCTAAATTAAAAAAATAACAAATAATGAAAACTATCTCGAAATTATGCTGCCTGGCATTGCTGTTCAGCACCCTAAGCACGACGGCGCTTAAAGCGCAATCTACTCCTGGCTTATACCTGACCTATCTTGGTAATGATGGAGGGCCAAATTTTGTCAACTATTGGAAAAACGGACAGGTCGTCAAATTATCGGACGGAAAGACTTTTGCCGAAGCTTTAGATATCGCGGTCTTAGGCGATGACGAATATGTGTCTGGATATGTAAATAACAGCGAGGGAGAACCTGTTGCCACCTATTGGAAGAATGGTAAAGGCTTTGTACTTACGGATGGTAAAACTTACGCAAAAGCAATGGCAATCGCAGTCTCAGGTTCAGATGTGCATGTGATCGGAAATAACGGATCTGCTGCCATGTACTGGAAAAACGGGATTGCCACAAAGATGGGCGAAGAGATCACCCTTACAGATATCTTCGTTGCTGGTCAGGATGTCTATATTTCGGGTTATAAAGTAGATGATAACGGCGATTATGAAGCCACTTACTGGAAAAATGGAAAGACCGTAAAACTGACATCAGCTAACCCGGGGGCAGAAGCCAATGGAATCGCAGTTTCCGGAACAGATGTTTATGTAGCGGGTAAAGCCAAAGATAAAGCAGGAGTAGAAATTGCGGTATACTGGAAAAATGGAAAAGAAACCCTGCTCGCTAACGGTACTAGTGCAAAAGCCGTTTCTCTATCTGGCAATGATGTCTATTTCGCAGGATTTGAAAGAAATGCAGAAGCGATAAATGTGATGGTCAGCTGGAAAAACGGACAGCCAACCCGCTTAACAGACGGGAAAGAAAGTGCCGGAGTAAATGCCATGGCCGTTTCTGGTCAGGATGTTTATCTGGCAGGTTACCTGGAAGGAAACGCAACTTACTGGAAAAATGGCAAGGCGGTATCCCTCCCGAACGTCGTTGGTCACATCACAGGGATCTTTGTGAAATAAAGGTCGTTAAGATGGCTGTTTGCCGAGTTGCTGGATAAAAACATTCAGGTCATCGGCTTTAGAAAGCCCCAGTTTCTGCTTGATCCGGTAGCGGCTCATCCGCACACTCTTGGCCTCCACGTGCATGAGCTGGGCAATTTGCCGGGTATCCATATTGAGATGTAAACAGGCACAGAACCTCAGGTCGAGCGGCGTCAGTTTTTGCTGGGACCGCTCGGTTAACAATTGAAAGAAACCGGGATGCACCTGCTGGATCTGTAATTTCGCCTGCTCAAAGTCAAGGTCCAGCATCGATTCCGACCGGAGTATTTTCTGCATATTGATCGATTCACCTTCATTCAATTGTGCTTTGATGTGGTGTAACATCTGGTTTTTATGATCCAGCTGCAACACATTGGCCATTACTTCTTTTTTCAACTGTTGCTGCTCCGCTTCCATTAACCGCTGTTCGGCGATTAGTCTTGCCTGTTCTTCCTTTTCCAGTTTTACCTGCATGTCGGATTCCTGCTTTTCCAGCTGTAATTGTTTTTCCAGCTGTAAGGAATAACGCAGCTTAAAATGGTAGGAACGGAACAGGAAGACCAGACCAACCAGAGAAGCAAAAGCGATACAACCGTATAAAACCGATTGTAAATGCCGACTGCTTTCCCGTTCCTTAAGGACCAGCATTTCATTGTTTTTTTTTTCCGTATCGTATTGTATCTCCAACTTCTGAGCATTGGTTGCCTGCGTTTTGTCGAAACTCTTATTGTTGTATTCTACAACCTGTTTTTGAAAACCGAGTGCCTTTGCATATTCCCCTTTCTTCTCATAGTTATCGGCGAGTGCCTGTATGACATTGATCAGGGTATAATAAGATGGATCCTGTTCCGTTTTCATCACCTCATAGGCCTCAAGAAGGTAACGCTCCATCAGTCCCAGATCTCCTTCCCGCTTCGCATACTCACTTAATATCCCCAGACTATTGCCGATGATCGGCTGGTTCCTCAGGCTATTCTTCATGACCATTCTTGCCTTATTGGCGTATCGGATTCCATTACTTTTGGCCGCCTGATCGGTTTCCGGGAAATATTTAAGGTAATAGCTGGCCATATTAATACAGGCAATGGCATAGGTATGATCGGCCACCCGGCCAGGATATTGCTGGTAAAGCGCTTCTGATTTGTTGAGGTAATACAGAACACTATCCAGATCGGCCATCTTTTTCGAAGCGGCATAATTGTATTCACAGGCAACAGACATGCCGGTATAGGCATTACTTAATGCGTTGTAATCTTTGGCTTTCAGGGCATTGTCTGTCGATTTTCGGGCATATAGGTTTACCTTGGCTACATTATTCCATCCTGAGTTTACCGCGTAAAGCTGATAGTAAAGCTTAGCGGCAAGATAAGGATCATCAATTTTTTCCAGGGCTTTCAATCCCAGCTGGCAATGCTTTACCACTTCATCAGCGTTAGACAATGCTTTATATAACAATACCCGTCCATACCAGGCGTAAGCCATCGCTTCCTGCGTATGATGCTGACGCGCAATCACCATCGCGGAATCGCCCGCTGTTTTCATCGCTGCAAACTGTTGGGTAATGGCATATATATTCGTGAGCACCACATAAGCTTTTACCGCCTCGGTATAATTACCGGTCTTCAATGCAAAGCGAACACTTTCTTTTCCGGTTTTTGTTCCGGCCTGATCGTCTTTATTCAGCCGGTATACTTCTGATAAACGGGTCAGTAATCTTGATTTGTCCTGAGGAGCGATCGAAGGTTCATTCAGGGCGGATTTTAGGCTATCGGACAAGGCCAACTGTGCGGAGGTAAACATCGGTAGGCAAAGGAAACTGCAAATAAATAGTTTGAACAGGGAGGATTTCATATCCTGAAATTAATACAAATTGATCAAAATTGCTGCAAAATGTAAACATCCTGAAAATCTGTAGACGTATTGTAGTCGGCCGTTCCCCAATTCGTAGATGCAATGTAGGATAGTACGATAGCCAAATAATCATTTAACAATAAGACCTTTAGGTTATACCCCCTTTGCTGCCGCCAGGCCCCTACCTGGTGGTGGCATTTTTAAAACGGAAATATGGCATTACCATTTATAGAAATCATTGAATCTGTAAGCCCGCATCCAAACATGCTGATGTGGAAGTTCGCTGATGCAGATCAGGAAATAAAGAACGGCGCAGTGCTGACCGTCAGAGAAAGTCAACAGGCCCTTTTATTAAACGAAGGCCAGCTGGCCGATGTCTTCCCTGCCGGAAAACATACCTTAAAAACAGAAAACATCCCCATACTTTCCCGGCTGAAGGGCTGGAAGTATGGTTTTGAAAGTCCATACAAAGCAGACATTTACTTTTTCAATACCCATCAGTTTGTCAACCTCAGATGGGGAACGCCCAGCCCGGTACTCATGCGGGACTTGAATTTTGGACAGGTACGCATCAGAGCTTATGGAAACTACAATATTCGCATTAAGGATATCGGGCTGTTTTTTAAAGAATATGCAGGTACCTATCCTAACCTAAGCATTGCAGAACTGGAGTTGCAATTGCGTGATTTCATTGCGCCTAAATTTGCCGAGGTGCTGGCCGGAGCAAAAATAGCGGTAATGGATGTTGCGGGGAACATCTCCGGATTAAATGAAAAAATACAGCCCTCAATCCAGTCCTTTTTTACGGGTTTTGGGCTTGAAATCACACAATTCACCGTTAGCAGTGTGACTTTACCTGAAGAGGTACTCCGGCATTATGATCAGGTGACGGGCATGAATATGGTCACAGACATCGATAAATTCTCGCAGTTTAGCATCGCCACCGCGATCAGCAACGAAAACAACGGAATGGCCGATGTGACCCGTCAGGGAATGGCAATGGGAATGATCATGAACATCAACCCTTCTGCAACGCCACAGCAAAAAGCAGGGCAAACAGAAGACATTCCCGGACGGCTTAAAAACCTAAAGGATCTTTTCAGCATGGAGCTGATTACAGAAACGGAATACACGGCAAAAAAAGAAGAATTGTTAAAGCTGCTATAACAAAAGCCATGAGCAACGCAGAAAAAAAGAACACGCAAAGCTATCTGGAAAGGCTAAAGCAACAGGCCTTATCGCAGGAAAACTACGGCGGAGCAATCAAATATGACCAGGCGAATATGCAGTTGTACGATTGTCCTGAATGTGCTGCTCCACGGGCGCCCGGAGATGGACTTACCGTTTGTGCCTATTGTGGTTTTAAATTCATGACCGTAAAGCTCAGTGATGGCATTCATATCAAAAAAGAAAATTGATGTTTGGTTTTTTCAAAAATAAATATGACAATCCGGCTTTGCTGGAAGAGATCAGACAAACTGAAGAAAAATGGTTTGTCTTTCTTGATAAGCTGGAAACACGCCTTGAGGAGCTGTGTGCTGCCGCCATACCTGAACTTATTGCCGTATTTAATCAGGATACTGATCCTTATAAACGTGCGCATAGCAGAATGCTTACCGGATTAATCGGACAGATTAGCCAGATGCAGCAGAAAGGCATCGAAGCAAAGGAAACACACATCATTCCCTTTATGCAGCCCTCCGGTTCCCTCCTGCCTGATTTAATGTCCAGTGCCGGCCGTAAATACCATGACCGTCTTTACCGTTTTCAAATGGCCTGCTTTGACCGGCATCATCAATTTGAAGACAAGGTAAATGAAGGGATTGCCGCGTTAAGAGCTGCGAAGGGAAATACAGATCTGGAAGGGGCTTACCAGCGTCAGTTAACGGAATTTGAACGTATAAAAGACAACTTTAACTGCAAACAATGTGGCGGCAAAATGAGCCTTCCAAAGATGTTTTTCATTGCGACCTATATCCAATGTCCATTTTGTCAATCTCAAAACACCTATACCCCTTCTACAGAAATGCAAATGTTGTTCCATCAGGCCAGGAGCTTAGCAGAACAACGGACGGCCCATCTGCTGCAGGATTATGAAAATAGCAAACCTAAAAATCCTGCCCTATATCAGCAGTATTTAAGGGCCATGTTCGATGAGTGGAACAAAATAACTCCCGATATGCTAACCGAAAACGAACGTTTTTATCAGCGTTTACTAAAAGATCATTCTATTAATCATTACTAAATATAAAAAAATATGTCTCAGAATCCATTATTAGAACCTATTCACGGTATTACTTTAGAAGATTACAGCGCTGCATGTGCAAAGATGGGAAGCGGCTTAAGCGAAGACCAGGTGGCAACAGCTTTGGGGGTAGAAATGCCGGTATGGCAGGAAGCGAATTTACTTTGGCAGGAACGCATGAAGGAAGATGCTACTTATCAGATCGTTACCCTTTTTGGTCAGCATTTTGGTACCGCAGATCAGCACCCTAAATTCAGTAACCTGCAAGCAGCGGTTTCCCCGGAAGCAACGGGTTATATTGAGAAAATTAAAACAGATAAAGACTTTTACCAGGAACTGGAAGTAGCCAGACAGGTAGCCTATGATTATGGACTGGATGGCGCCAGCTGGATAGCAGATCAATACGGAATATCTCTTGGTGATTTTCAAATAGCTGCTTCCCTATGGAATGAGCAGATTCATCGGGATATTGCTGCTGATTCTCAAAAATATATGCGTACACAAGACGCTTATAAAGAAAAGTATCGTCAGCAGTTCGCAAATGCCCAGGGCGGGAATGTTGCGGACGACATAGAATTTTAAAGCTCAGTTACCTCCTCTTAACGCATGGTTAAGAACCGCGCCAATATAGCTGCCCCCTCTCTTATTTACACTCGCGGTAATTAAGGGATAAGGGGCAATTGGTCGGGAACCCTTATCTGCAACCACAACCGGCAGGTGATAATAGATGTCTTTCTCGTGTTCAAGATCAATGTCCCATTTCCCCCGCAGGTTTTCCCGGAAGGTTTCCCCAATATAACGGCTCACCAGATCCAGGGTATATTGATGCTCTGCTTTTAGAATCTCTTCTGTGGAGCTGAATTTGACCAATAACCATTCTTCTACGTCATCGATAGACTGCGGACTATAACTGAGCTTTTTACTCGTTTCCTGTTCAAAAAAATTGGTAAATTCTTCCAGCTTCTCTGACATTGCAAATAGCCATTCTTCGAAATCCTCCCTTGTTAAATTTGCGCGCATAACTTAGCTAATAAGACGCTTTAACTTCGTGCTAAAGCGTTAAGTAAGTTAGGGAATAAATTCAGTTATACGAACTAAATCACTAGTTTTATCTATGGCCTGCATATTCATTTCGTTCATTTTATCCTAAAATATTATTGTTCGTCCTTTCTAAAAAAAAAGAGTTATATTTAGTTACCTACTCTCTTTCTATTATGACGCTGTCTCTCTTTTTTGCAAGCATCAGTTGCTTTTTTCTACTCCTTTTTTCTCTGCACCTGTTTTGCGCGAAACGGGGAATCAGACTGCTGAACTATTTGCTTGCCCTGCTCTTCTTTTCAAAATTCGGCCAGGTCCTGATTGCCCTGTTGATGTACTCAGATCAGAAAGCAATATATCCGGCCATATACCAATTGTTTACCCCATTATCCTATATCGCACCCGCCTGCTTTTATCTATACACCACAAATTTTATCCCTGGAAACCAGCAACTGTCTAAAGGGCAATGGTTACATTTCATTCCGGTAGTCTTTGCCTTCGCTCATTTATTTTCAGACGTTCCCATCAACTGGACGTTAATTGCCAATCAGATCGCAGAGAACGGACAGTTGTTTAGCACCGAAAGAACAGGACTGTTTCCTGCGGTTTTCTTCATTCTTGTTAAGCCAGGCCTGGTCATCATCTACCTCGCATTGACCTGGTATGCCGTGTTAAAGTCAAAAGTTCTCGATAAAAACGCCAAACATCCCGGTAGAAACTGGTTATTGCTTTTCCTTAAGGGTGGTACTTTTTTTCAGCTGACCGGCTTTCTTCCATTGGTATTCCAGAACCTGAACCTGAACCTGAACATGAACCTGCCTGATCGCCATGCCTCATTTCTCCTGTTGAATAGCATCGCATTTTTAATGATTATTACTTATGTGCTTAATCATCCGAGATTATTCTACGGCTATCTTTTTGTTTCAGTTAACCTGGACATGGGCCAGACAGACATCGGGAAAGAAATTAGACGGGAAGTTCCGACCGTTACGAACACGATAAAAAAGGTAAGCCTCTTACCGGATCAGCTGATCAATTATTCCAATGCGATGAAAGAAGTGATGGAAACTAAGAAACCCTACCTTCTGGAAAGCTTTCAGATCGTTGACCTGGCCGGAGCGCTAAACATCCCTGTTCACCATTGCTCCTTCGTGCTCAACAACCTGATCGGAAAGAACTTTCGCGACTGGATCAACGAGTACAGGATCAATTCTTTCCTGGAACAATACCCTCTTAAAGCACAAAGAATGACGATTGAGTCGATTGCTCATGAATGTGGTTTTAAAAGTGTGGCCACTTTTTACAATGCCTTTAAAAAAGAAACCGGCATCATGCCAACCGTCTATTTCTCCCAAAAAAAGGTCTCCTAACCTGTATTTCTTTTACAACCGTTGAATAGTTAGACAACTACAACGTTAAAATCAGGCTTTTAGTATGATAAGCCTGATAACTTTATATAGCTAACACACCATGCTCAATTCATTGAATTAAACGAGTAATTTCTAAATGATATGAAATACTCCCGCGCTCATATACAACAGTAAATCATTACATATTTAAATTAATTACCTCTTATTCAATTTTTATGAAAAAAGCAACTTTTACTCTATTGGTGTTATTTTTATTTGTGCTTAACAGTTTCGCACAAACTCCCCAAAAAATCAATTACCAGGCGGTAATTCGAAACGCTACCGGACAGCCTGTACCCAGTCAGGCAGTAGGAATGCGGCTTACAGTACAAAACGGACCGGTAGGTGCCCCGATATATACGGAGACACAAGTGCCAACCACCAATGCTTTTGGATTGGTGAACCTGCAAATCGGAACGGGAACAGTGGTAACGGGCACCTTTTCAGCCATTCCCTGGTCTACAGGAAATAAATATCTTAAAATTGAAGCGGATATCGCCGGCGGATCGGCTTACGTCACGATCGGTACAGTAGAGCTGGTAAGTGTCCCTTATGCTTTAAACTCACAGGCCTCAGCAACCAGCCTCGATAACCGCTGGTCTCTTTCGGGTACTGATATTTTGAATAACAATACAGGAGGCGTTGGAATCGGTGCCGGAACCGGCACATTCCCTGCAACAGACGCGGTGCTGGATATCTGGTCTACCACCAAAGGTATCCTGATCCCAAGGGTGGCCTCTGCAGCAGCAATCGCTTCACCAAGTGATGGTTTACTGGTTTACCAAACCGGCGCACCTAAAGGTTTTTATTACTCAAAAACAGGTGCATGGGTAAGACTTACTGATGCGAATGACGCATCAGGTGGTTCAAATGGCGGTGCTATCATTCCTTATGCTTCCGGTCTTCCTGTAACCTTGACAACCGTTGCAGGCGGTCTGGTTGGTACAACGAGTCTTGTAGGCTTTGGAAGCAGCACTCCTGGAGTTTCCGTGTTTGGTGGAACGATCGACCTTACAGGTGCTGCAGGTACATTGCTCAATTTCGCATTCTCCATGCCAAGATCTGGTACCATAAAAAGTATGTCTGCTTATTTTAGTACAACATTGGCTTTATCACTGATCGGTACCAATTTAACGGTTACTGCACAACTTTATCAAAGCACCACTCCCGATAACCAGTTTACTGCTGTTCCGGGGGCCTCTGTTACTTTGGCGCCATCCTTATCAGGCATCATCAGTATAGGCGGGGTATCCAACGGCATTACCACAGGGCTTAGCATACCTGTAACTGCGCAAACACGCTATTTAATGGTGTTTTCTGCCACCGCGTCCGGGCTAACCCTGATCAATACTGTAGCTGGTTATGCCGGTGCAGGATTAAGCGTTGAGTAAATAAGTTAAGCAGATCACTAAACATATTATTATGAGATACCTCAAAACAATTATATTGTTGTGGGTTTCGATTTTGGCTTGCTTGACGGCAAATGCTCAATCTGCGAATAGCCATACAACCAGCGCCGGGGGCGGTAGCGCATCGCTGCCCGGAGGGAACACGCTGGGTTTCACCGTTGGAGAACCTTTTATCACCACCATCGGATCAAACCCACTGTTCACACAAGGGCTACATCAAACCTTGCTGACTTTTGCAGTAACGGATGTCAGCTCTCCAAGTGCCAATGCCTATTACAAAGAAGCGGGTGTGGTACTGATCACGGTTACATTTGATCAGCCAGTCCTGGTCACGGGAGTTCCTGAACTCGCCCTCAATAGTGGCGGAAAGGGACTTTACACCTCCGGCTCAGGAACCAATACCCTCACTTTCACTTATACAGTCGCAGCCGGAGAAAACGCTGCAGATCTGGACTATGCCGCAATCGGTTCCTTAACCCTTGCCGGCGGAAGTACCATCCAGAATGGCCTTGGTGCAAATGCGCCCCTGACCTTAGCGGTTCCGGGTACTGCAGGTTCATTAGGTGCGAATAAAGATATCATCATTGATACCACCTTACCTGTTGCACCATCCACACCGGTTCTGGCAACGGCCAGCGACAGTGGGATATTTCCTTCAGATAACATCACTAGTGTGGTCCTCCCTGTTTTTACGGGTACCGCAGAAGCAGGCGCAACAGTCACCTTATACGATACTGACGGTACAACCGTACTCGGAACGGGTGTCGCCACTGGCGGAAACTGGTCCATCACGGTCTCACCTGCCTTAACTGAAGGCGCACATACCATTACCGCAAAAACAACAGACCTTGCGGGCAATCAGGGTGTGGCTTCCACAGGACTGGTAGTGACCATTGACCTTACTGCCCCTACCCTTGCGATCACCAGCAATGTGCCGCAATTGAAAACCGGCGAAACAGCGACGATCACCTTTACCTTTTCTGAAGACCCTTCTACCAGCTTTACCTGGGATGGAACTACAGGCGATGTAGTGGTTACCGGTGGTACATTGGGCGCAATATCAGGATCAGGTTTAACACGTACAGCAACCTTTACCCCAACAGCAAGTACAAATGCGGGTACAGCAAGCATTACTGTGGCAGCCGCAACCTATACCGATCTTGCAGGTAACAACGGTGGTGCAGGCACAACTCCGGCACTAACCTTTGATACTTCCGATCCGGTTGCACCATCAGCGCCTGTTCTGGCCGCTGCCAGCGACAGTGGGCTATCTAACTCGGATAACATCACGAATGCAGCCGCACCTGTATTTACCGGAACAGCCGAAGCAGGCGCAACGGTAACTTTATACGGTACAGACGGAGTAACAGCCATCGGAACCGGCATCGCCACTGGCGGAAACTGGTCGATCACTGCTTCCGCTCCGACAGACGGCGTACATACGGTTACTGCTAAAGCAACAGATGGAGCAGGTAATGTGAGCCCGGCTTCAACCGGACTTGCGGTAACCATCGATACGACTTCACCAACACTGGCCATTACGAGCAATGTGCCACAATTGAAAACGGGGGAAACGGCCACGATCACCTTTACTTTTTCGGAAGATCCATCCACAACTTTTGCATGGGATGGCACAACCGGTGATGTAGTGGTTACCGGTGGTACACTTGGCGCGATTTCCGGAGCGGGTTTAACGCGCACGGCAACCTTCACACCAACAGCTTCCACCAACGGCGGAACAGTAAGCATTACGGTAGCAGCTGCTACTTATACGGATATTGCAGGTAACAATGGTGGCGCAGGAACAACTCCGGCACTAACCTTTGATACTTCCGATCCTGCTGCACCATCAGCACCTGTTCTGGCCACTGCCAGCGACAGCGGGTTTTCAAATACAGATAACATCACCAATGTGACTACGCCTGTATTTACCGGAACAGCTGAAGCTGGTTCAACCGTAACTTTATATGATACGGATGGCATTACTTCGATCGGAACAGGTGTCGCCACTGGTGGAAACTGGTCGATCACTGCATCTACCCTGACTCCAGGTGTGCATACCATTACTGCAAAAGCAACAGATGTGGCAGGAAATGTGAGTGCGGCTTCTGCAGGACTCGCAGTGACTATTGATACGACTTCGCCAACACTGGCCATCACCAGCAATGTACCACAATTGAAATCCGGCGAAACAGCCACGATCACTTTTACCTTTTCGGAAGATCCGGGCAGTACATTTGCCTGGGATGGAACAACCGGTGATGTAGTGGTTACCGGTGGTACGCTTGGCGCGATATCAGGCACGGGCCTGACCCGCACAGCAACCTTCACGCCAACGGCTTCCACCAATGGCGGAACAGTAAGCATTACGGTAGCAGCAGCTACTTATACCGATGTTGCAGGTAACAACGGTGGCGCAGGTACGACTCCTGCACTTACTTTTGATACTTCTAACCCGGTTGCTCCTTCTACGCCTGTTTTGGCTTCCGCAAGCGACAGTGGCGTATCCAATTCGGATAACATCACCAACGTAGTGATTCCTGTATTTACAGGTACCGCAGAAGCAGGTTCAACCGTAACTTTATATGATACGGATGGCGTTACTTCAATCGGAACAGGTGTCGCCACTGGCGGAAACTGGTCCATTACCGCGTCAACCCTGACTCCAGGTGTACATACCGTTACCGCAAAAGCAACAGATATTGCAGGTAATACAGGTGTGGCTTCTTCAGGACTTAATGTAACGATAGATACCACTTCACCAACACTGGCCATCACCAGCAACGTTCCTCAATTGAAATCAGGAGAAACGGCAACCATTACCTTTACTTTCTCTGAAGATCCAAGTACCAGCTTTGCCTGGAATGGAACAATCGGCGATGTAGTTGTTACAGGTGGTACGCTTGGCGCGATTTCGGGCTCAGGTCTGACCCGCACTGCGACATTTACCCCAACAGCTTCCACCAACGGCGGAACAGCAAGTATTACGGTAGCCGCTGCGACTTATACCGATATCGCAGGCAACAATGGTGGCGCAGGCACAACCCCTGCACTGACATTTGATACTTCTGATCCGGTTGCTCCTTCTGCGCCTGTTCTGGCTTCAGCCAGCGACAGCGGTGTGTCCAACTCGGATAACATCACTAACGTAACTACTCCGGTATTTACAGGTACCGCAGAAGCAGGTTCAACCGTAACTTTATATGATACGGATGGCATTACTTCAATCGGAACAGGTATCGCCACTGGCGGAAACTGGTCCATCACTGCGTCAACCCTGACGCCAGGCGCACATACCATTACCGCAAAAGCGACAGACGCAGCAGGTAATACAGGTGCGGCTTCTTCAGGACTTAGCGTAACGATAGACACCACTTCACCAACGCTGGCCATCACCAGTGATGTTCCTCAATTGAAAGCGGGAGAAACGGCAACGATCACCTTTACCTTCTCTGAAGATCCGGGCACAACCTTTGCCTGGGACGGAAGTACCGGCGATGTAGTGGTTACGGGTGGTACACTTGCTGCAATTTCAGGCGCAGGTTTAACACGCACCGCGATCTTTACGCCAACCGCAGGAACCAATGGCGGAACAGTAAGCATTACCGTAGCAGCAGCTACTTATACCGATGTTGCAGGTAACAACGGTGGCGCAGGCACAAGTCCTGCACTTACTTTTGATACTTCAAACCCGGTTGCTCCTTCTACTCCTGTTTTGGCTTCGGCCAGCGATAGCGGCATATCCAATTCGGATAACATCACTAACGTAACTACTCCGGTATTTACAGGTACCGCAGAAGCAGGTTCAACCGTAACTTTATATGATACGGATGGCATTACTTCAATCGGAACAGGTATCGCCACTGGCGGAAACTGGTCCATCACTGCGTCAACCCTGACTCCAGGTGTACATACCGTTACCGCAAAAGCAACAGATGTTGCCGGTAATACAGGTGTCGCTTCTTCAGGACTTAATGTAACAATCGATACCACTTCACCAACATTGGCCATCACCAGCAACGTTCCTCAATTGAAATCGGGAGAAACGGCAACCCTTACGTTTACCTTCTCTGAAGATCCGGGTGCCACATTTGCCTGGGATGGAACTACAGGTGACGTAGTCGTTACCGGTGGTACACTTGCTGCGATATCGGGCACAGGCCTGACCCGCACTGCGACCTACACTCCTACGGCTTCGACTAATGCTGGTACAGCAAGTATCACGGTGGCAGCAGCCACTTATACGGATATTGCAGGTAACAATGGCGGCGCAGGTACCACTCCGGCACTGACCTTTGATACTTCAAATCCTGCTGCTCCATCTGCACCAGTTCTGGCTTCAGCCAGTGATAGTGGGGTATCCAATACGGATCACATCACCAATGTAACTACTCCGGTATTTACAGGAACAGCAGAAGCAGGTTCAACGGTAACTTTATACGATACAGACGGTACAACAGTGATCGGAACAGGTATCGCCACTGGCGGAAACTGGTCGATCACCGCTTCTACCTTAGCGCCAGGCGTACATACGGTTACTGCTAAAACAACAGATGCAGCAGGTAATGTGAGTCCGGTTTCAACAGGTCTTGCAGTAACTATCGACACCACAATTCCGGTGATCAACAGTATCGCCCTGGCAGATCCGAATCCTACGCTGGCCACGAGCGTAATTTATACCGTTACTTTCTCGGAAAGCGTATCCAGTGTACAGGTGACAGACTTTAATCTGTCGACCACTGGCGGTACCGCCGGAACAATCGCAGGCGTTGCCACAGCGGATAACACCGTTTACAGTATAACAGTCAATGCCATCACCGGTAGCGGAACCATCGGACTGAACCTGAACAACGCAGGAACAGGAATTATGGATCTCGCCGGAAACGCGATCGCAACTGGTTTTACGGGTGATCTTTACACCTTTGACCACACCGCTCCAACGCTAAGCGCGGTAAACTACGTTTCTAATAACAGCAATCCTGTCTTTGCCAAAGTAGGCAATACGGCTACCTTAACCTTTACTGCCAGCGAAACGTTACAAACTCCGGTAGTGACCATTGGTGGTCACGCTGTAGTTCCAACCGCAGCAGGTAATAACTGGACAGCAGCCTATACCTTTACTTCGGGAGATGCCGATGGCCTGGTACCTTTCAACATTACTTTCAGTGATTTGATTGGCAATGCAGGTGTTCCGGTTTCTACAGGAACAGGGACGGTTACTTTCGACAAGATCACGCCGACCTTGTCTGCAGTAAATATCGCCTCTAACAACACTAACCCGCTCTTTGCTAAAGTCGGAGACCTGGTTAGCTTAACTTTTACTTCGAGTGAAGCATTGCAAACTCCGGTGGTGACCATTGCAGGTCATACCGTAATTCCAACTGCAGTTGGCAACAACTGGACCGCCAGTTATACACTCAGCCCGGCTGATGCAGCAGGTTTGGTGCCTTATAACATTGCTTTCAGTGACCTTGCAGGAAATACAGGAACTCCGGTTTCTACAGGTTCAGGATCTGTTACCTTCGACCAGTCTATACCGACATTAAGTGCGGTAGAAATCAGCTCGAACAACGCCTTGCCATTCCTTGCAATTGTTGGCAATACCGCCACTTTAACCTTTACTTCGAGTGAAGCGTTGCAAACTCCGGTGGTGACCATTGCAGGTCATACCGTGATTCCAACGGCTTCGGGCAATAACTGGACTGCAACTTATACCTTTACTCCGGCAGATCCGAGTGGTTTGGTAGCTTATAACATCAGCTTCAGTGACCAGGCAGGAAATGCAGGAACTCCGGTTTCTACAGGTTCAGGATCAGTTACTTTAGACAAATCGGTGCCTACACTAAGCGCCGTAAATATTGTCTCTAACCATGCCAATCCTACCCTGGCAAAAGTGGGCAATATCGCTACCCTTACCTTTACGGCCAGCGAAGTGCTGCAGACTCCGGATGTAACCATCGCAGGTCATTCGGTAATACCAACCGCTGCAGGCAACAACTGGACTGCAACTTATACCTTTACCTCAGCAGATCCGGAAGGTTTAGTCGCTTACAATATCGCTTTCAGTGATATGGCAGGCAATGCAGGTACTCCTGTTTCTACAGGAACAGGTTCGGTAACCTTCGATAAATCTGTACCAGTTTTAAGTGCAGTAAATATTGTTTCTGACTATAGCATCCCTACCCTTGCCAAAGTCGGCAATATCGCTACCTTAACCTTTACAGCGACTGAAGCCTTGCAAACACCGGTGGTTACGATTGCAGGTCATACAGTGATTCCAACTGCCGCAGGCAACAACTGGACGGCAACTTATACCTTTACTTCAACAGATCCGGAAGGTCTGGTAGCCTATAACATTGCTTTCAGCGATGTGACAGGAAATGCAGGAACACCGGTTTCTACAGGTACAGGTTCGGTAACCTTCGACCGGACGGCTCCGGCCACCCCTTCAGGCGTTACGGCAACATCCGGTGATACGCAAATTATCCTGAACTGGGCTGCCAATACAGAAACAGATCTGGTGAATTACCGCATCTTATCCGGAACAAGTCCTAACCCAACTACCTTCTTAGCCAACGTTCCGGCAGGAACAACAAGCTATACCAATGTAGGCTTAATCAATGGTACGACTTATTATTACCGCATTCAGGCCGTTGATCAGGCAGGTAATATCAGCGGGCTTAGCGCTGAAGTTTCTACGATTCCAAAAGCAAGCCAAAGCATCAGCTTTAATGCGATTGCAGCTAAAACCTATGGAGATCCTTCATTCCTGCTGGGCAGTGCAAATTCATCAGCAGGACTTCCGGCAACCTATACCGCCGCTGATCCGACCATTGTTGCTATCGTTGGCAATGTAGCCACGATTTTAAAAGCAGGAACGACAACGATCACTGCAAGTCAGTCTGGAAATGCATTCTTTAATGCGGCACCTAACGTACCGCAAACATTAACGGTAAATACCAAAACGCTGACGATTGTTAACAACAGCCGTTCTAAAGTTTATGGTGATGTCCTGACCAGTGGCGACTTTACCGGCAGCATTACCGGAGTCCAAAGCGGGGATAACATTACCCTGACCAGGAACAGTGCCGGTATCGCAGCAACTGCCAGTGCAGGCACGTACCCTATCGTTGCTACTTTAGCTGATCCAAATGCCAAACTGTCCAATTACTCCGTGAGCAATCCGGATGGAACGTTGACCGTAACACAGAAAACGTTATCCATTGCAGCGTCGAATCTTAGTAAATTCTATGGTACCGCAAGTGTCTTTGCCGGTACAGAATTCAATGCAATAGGATTGACCAATGGAAATACGGTTACTTCAGTGAGTCTGAGCAGTACTGGTGCAGCAGCAACGGCAAGCGTTGCAGGTTCTGATTATGACATCATTCCGACTGCAGCGGTAGGAACCGGATTGAGCAATTATAGCATCGTCTATACCAATGGTAAATTAACGGTGAACAAGAAAGGCTTAATCATCACCGCAGATGCCAAGGAGAAATTCCTGGGTGCTGCATTGCCGGTGTTTACTGCAAGTTACCTTGGCCTGGCCAATGGCGAAACCAGCTCCGTATTGACTGCCTTACCTACATTTACCACTACGGCAACTGCAAGCAGTCCGGTAGGCCCTTACGACATCAATGTGAGTGGTGCTGCGGCGGCGAATTATGCGATCAGTTATCAAAAAGGAATACTAACGGTTAAACTTGATGCGGTTACAAACATCAGCCTTGCCGGAGTTCCTTTATATGAAAACACTGCCGCAGGAGCTTCAGCAGGAACACTGAGCAGTACTTCTGACAATCCGGCCGCCACCTTTACTTATTCATTGGTAGCAGGAACAGGAAGTACAGATAATGCTTCGTTTAGCATCAGTGGAAACCAATTGCTCAGCACGGCAAGTCTGGATTACGAGACGAAAGCCGTTTATAAAGTGAGGGTTCGTTCTACCACACAAAACAACACTTCACTGGATAAAGAGCTGACGATTAATTTAACAGATGTTAATGAGATCCCTACCCTTTCTGCAATCGGCAATCAAACGCTTTGCGCAACGACCGCTACACAGACGGTTGCATTGGCAGGCATCAGCGCCGGACCGGAAAGCGGTCAGACCACAATCTTAAGTGTGAGCAGTACCAATTCCAGTCTGTTTGAATCCTTAACAGCAGCCGGTACTGGTGCTACAGGAACCCTGAGCTACCAACTCAGATCCGGTGCCTCAGGTACAGCTACAGTTACAGTTATGGTGAAAGACAATGGCGGTGTGGCGAATGGTGGTGTAGACAGCTATACCCGCTCCTTCCTGATTACTGTAAATGCTGCACCAGTCGTTGCCATCAGCAGCAACAAAGGAACGCAGGTGAGTAAAGGAGATGTCGCAACACTTACGGTAACCGGCGGAACAACTTATGTATGGTCTAACAGTGCCGGCATCATCAGCGGACAAAACACTGCGGTGCTTACAGTAAGGCCACGTGAAACGACTACCTATACGGTAACGGCAACCAATATTAACGGTTGCTCACAGTCGCAAACCTTCACACTGGGAGTTCTGGACGACCTGGCACTCATCAAGGGTACCAATATTTTGTCTCCTAACGGTGATGGTTTCAATGACAAATGGATCATAGATAACATTGATTTCTATCCAAATAATGAAGTGAAAGTTTTTGACAAAGCCGGACGTATTCTATATACCAAAAAAGGATACGACAACAGTTGGGATGCCATGCTAAATGGTCGCCCTTTAGATGAAGGAACCTATTATTACATCATCGATTTCGGAACGAACAGACTTAAATTCAGAGGATTTATCACTGTTATCAGACAAAATTAACATGAAGAAGCCTGCATCATCCTTTTGAAAAAGGAATGCAGGCTTCATTAAAATTACGCAGAGACATGAAAATCATACACAAAATAGGTTTACTGATTGCTTTCACAGCGGCAGCAAACTCCTCCCAAGCGCAGTTAAACCCATTGTCGGCACAGTACTATACGAACCAGTATGCCATCAATCCTGCTTTCGCTGGTTTTTCGGAGGGCATCAGAATAAATGGTTCTTACCGCAAGCTTTGGGACAATGTACCTGGCGCGCCACTCACTCAAAACCTGACTGCAGATTACGGCTTCAACAGAGTTGGGATTGGCTTAACGGTGAACAATGAAAGTGCGGGCCTGCAAAGGGCAACCCGGGTCCTGGCCTCCTATGCTTATCACCTGAAACTAAACCAGGCCGGAGATGGACTTCACTTCGGACTCTCGATGGGGATTTTAAGCCAGCGACTGGAGGATACGGATATCTACGGCAATCCCAATGATCCATTGGTAGGCCAGTATAACAATCGTAAAACGTATTTAGACGGAGATTTTGGCGTCGCCTATACCACAAACAGGCTTACCGTACAGGCCTCCATCCCTAACCTTAAAAGCTTCCTTAAAAAGGAAACGATTAAGCTTGCTGATGTGGGTACATTTTACTCCGCTGTCAGCTATAAGTTTCAGCTCAGTAAAGGCGCAGAAGGGATTGATGCAGAGCCTAAGGTGGCTTACCGTGGGGTAAAAGGATTTGACAACATCTGGGATGCCGGTGTTCAGGTGGGAATCGCCAATCAACAGGTGTTTGCAATGGCCATGTACCATAGCTCAGAGAGCGCTACTTTCGGCTTAGGCATGGACTTTAAACACAAATATATGATCAGTGGATCATATAGTACACAGACTTCGGCACTCAGTGCCTATACCAATGGCAGCTTCGAGCTGAATCTGAGGCTTAGCCTCGGTGGTAAATAAATAACGAAGTGGGGGGAAAGAAAGGTCGTAGAAGCTGCTGTTAAAGCTGCCTTTTACGGCCATTTCTAATTGCCGATTTCTTCTTGTAATTTCTTCGGTAAACTGGCCAATACCAGATCATAAGAATGATCAATCAGCTCATTCAACTGCTTCCTGGTCAGCCTGCCATCCATAAAAACTGTATTCCAATGCTTCTTGTTCATGTGAAAACCGGGGATGATTTCCTCATGCTGTTCCCGCAATTCGATGGCGCGTTCAGGGTCACATTTGGCATTAAAACGATTGCCGGTAACCAGACTGGTCAGTAAAAAAATCTTCCCTCCAACTTTAAAAACCAGGGTATCCTCTCCAAAAGGAAGCCCTTCAGATGTCCCCTGCTTCTGCAGGCAATATTCCCTTAATTCTTCTATATTCATATGCAATACCAAATATAACAATTCACCCTATTCCGGAGAAACAGATTTTAACACATATGCCTTCGGAAATCCCTGGGGCCTGATTCTTTTGATGATCGCTTTCGCTTCCTGCTTGTCTTTGACATCCCTGATCTGAATGTTATAATAGATCCATTTAGTAGGAACAATAACTACGTTTTTATAATATTTTGATAAAATCTGCTGACAAACCTTCGCCATCTTAAGTTTGAAATGTGCCGCCTGAACCGTTATCGTGCCTGGTGCCGGAGGTCCGGGAGGTACAACCGGCTCAATTTGTTCCACTTGTTTAACCGCCGGTTTGACCTGCTTAGGCGGAGCTATAGGAATAACCGGATCTGCTGACACCCGCCGTCCAGCTGGTTTCAAAACGTAAGCATCAGGGAATCCAATCGGCTTAATCTTTTTAATAATCTCATTCGCTTCTTCCAGATCTTTGACACCCCTGATCTGGATGTCGTAATAAACCCATTTGGTAGGAATGATGACTACATCTTTATAATATTTTAACAGCATACGCTGCGCAGTCCTCGCCATTGGAAATTTAAAATGCGCCGCCTGAACGGTCAAGGTCTTGCCAGGTTCCGGAACCTCTTCCTGCTCCACAGGCGGAACGGGAGCAACAGCTGGAACAGCAGTAGGAACCGGAGCCGCTGATACTGCGGGCATCGGGCTGGTGACCATGTCGAGATGGTTCACAAGGTCGCCTTCGACGTTCCGGGTAATGACAAAGGGTAGTGCTGCCGTTTCTCCTTTTAACTCCATCAAACGCAATTGCGCGGAATCCATCAGCACGGTATACTTGCCCGGAAGCAAGCCGAGGTAAGAGAAATAACCATCGGCTTCAGACACCGTCTGTCCGACTTTTTTAGAACGCCCATCGTAAAAATTTAGCATCACATTCCCCTGCCCTGTTTCTTCTGCCCCATCCTTCAGGATTACCCTCCCTGAGGCCTCTCCAAATACAGAGACCGGAACTTCCACATTCTTTACATAATTAGGGTCAATCACGACACTGTAGTTCGCTTTTGGAAACTTCCAGGCCAAACGGTCAAAGCCCGAACCATCCAGCTCAATGCTGTAATTGGTATAAGCTTCAAGGTCTGTAATCTGAATGGTCGTGTCTTTAACCGACTGCTTAATCCTGCCTCCGTTAATTCTCACTTTTAGCCCCTGCGCTTTGGGTTCATCTTTATCACGCCTGTTGTTTCCGTTCAGGTCCAGGTATGGAATCAATAAAACGGCTCCTTTACCTACGCTGGTATAGTTGTTAAAACTCGTGAATCCGGATTTCCCATCATGGATCAGGCTTCCGCTGATTCCTTGTAAGGAACGAACCACATCATTGCTTTTCCGTACAGAAACCCGCGTTTGGGCAAAAGAGAAATCATACCTTAAGCCCAGTTCTATATTACTGATGTCGCTGATAAAGTTTTTCTCATAAGACAGGTTCAGATAACCACTCCTGAAAATCCGTTTTTCCAACTCTGTTTTCAAACCGATCACCCTGTTATCCGTGTATTCATATTGGACTTGTTGCGTGATCAGCAAGCTGCTCAATGCCCTCAATGAAAGTGAATAATTGGTATAGATATAAGGATCACTGCCTTTTAGGAATACGGAATAGGTCGTCGCACTCGCATTAAGTTTGCCAACAGCTGCCGAGAGCATCCAGTTCGCAAGTGTATACCGGGTGTTTTCCAGCAATATCTGTTCGGCAGTGAGCCTGGTATAAGCCGAAAAATACCGCCCGCGTATCGGAAAGGAAACAGATGCTTTCCGGTTTTCTACAAAAGTATTGTTGATCGCGGTCTGGCCTTTTTTATACCAGGTATTGTTGACTTCAATTTGTAATCCTGAAGGCAGGTTATAACTCAGCAATGCTTTTGACCGCACATCGTGATCGTATTCACCGGAAAATAAAAGGTTGGGCAACAAACGAACCGAGACATTCGCAAAGGGGATCTTTGTACCGGAGCTAATTGAAGAAAGGTACTCAATACCTCCTCCTACAGTTACATTCCGACTGAGTCCGTAATTCGTACTCAGACGGGCAAATTTAGCATGTCGCCCATCCTCCAGGATTCCTGAGCTGGCCGTATATTCAAATTCATTCTTAGGTAAGAAATTAAACGGAATACTGATGCTCTGTTCTGTAGAGCGTTCCTCTCCGTAAGGACCATAAAACCGCAGCTTGATCATGGTATTCCCATATACCAAAGGCACATTAAAAGTATAGAACCCTGAGGCATCGGCTTTAACATAATTGATGAGCACTCCATTTACGTATAGCTCTACCATCCAGTTGGGTTCGGTATGATTACTTAAAGTATAAGTACCGAAAGAACGCCGGTACGTAGTTGGTGTATTGGTCACCTGTACCCCAATCACCGGCGAATAGATCGAAGCGATCGACTGTGTCTGAATCTTACCCGCCAGAATTTGTTTTACATAACGCAGGTCGTTGTCCACATACCTCCAGAGGTAATATTGTTGCCGTCCGGAAAGGCCTTCATTGTTATGGTAATTCAGCACCACATTTGTTTCTCCTCCGGCCACCATTCCTCCTAAACCAAGGCTTACCCTGGCATCATGGGGTGTCCCTTTATTTCCCGCCGAGGTCAGTGCGGCATAATCTGCTGTACCAAAATAAAACAAGGGATAATTCCTCCCTATGGTGGTATCTGCTTTAAATACACCGCTTAATTTGTTTAAGTTGCTCCGCATCTGCTCCTGTCTCATCTCCCTGAGGACAGGAAGCTCGAGATCGGTACTCAGCACAACCGATAAATTGCGAAAGCTAAACACGCAGTTTAACCCGAAGACCTTCGCGAAAAAGTCCGACTGTAAATAGATGCCGCTTTCCGTTTTGACCAGGTCTTCCGGTTTGAGCTCATAACGCTGTTCTTCATAAGTAATCTGGTGATTCTTCTGATCGATCGTGTACTTTGAGTTAGGGCTGATGAAGGTTCCGGAAACCACATCCCTATCCGGAGAGACTTCATATTTGACCTTTAAAAAATTAAAGAGATCAATCACCGGTAACCAGACTTTTTCGTCTTTGATCAGTGCCGGCATTTCTGCAGCACCCACACGTTGTACATTTAAAAATATCGATATTTCTTCATAATCAGTATTGGCCTGAGCCGAAGAATGTTCCGCAGTAAACAGGCAAAATCCAGCCGCAAGCACACTGGCTTTCAGCAAGTGATTGATTCTGTTGACATATCGGTTGATCCTGGTTCCATACATACTACTTAGGGCTGTATAAAGGTCACAGAAAAGGTTCCACTATAATTTCCAGGCGGATTGGCCAAAGGACTGGTCAGCGTTAAGGTCCCACCGATGCGGATCTGTGTCCTGCCCGGAGAAGTCTGTGTGGCAATAAACGGGCTTGCGGGATCAGCAGTACCAATATGCAAGCTGATCGTGCCGCCGTTACTTCCATTCAGCGTCACATCCGGACCGTTAACGATGGTCACCAATGTACCCGGTTCTGCATCGACCTCAAAGATTGCCGGGGAAAAAGATACGCCCTGATTGGTCTGTATCACACTTCCTGTAGTGGACCTTGTTCCATTGGGATAAATGATCACTGTTCCGCCCATCGCTCCCTGGTAAAATGCGCCAAACTGTAAGCCCTGGGCTGGATTTACATAGATCACTACCGGCCTGGGTGGATTTTCAGGTCCCAATGCCAATAGCTTGCGCTGCGCAGTTGAAGACATGGCAGCCAATAACAGGCCTGGTAAAACAATACCGCATATAATTCTTTTCATCTTCCTCATTTTCCCGTGATTTGCACTTTCGTCGTATGTGTTCCTTTTGAAGTTATAAAGCTAACGAGGTAAACGATATTGGGGTTCAGCTGATCCAGCTGATAGACACCGTTTCCATCTATTTTTTTACGTGAGATGACCTGACCTAAAGTGTTACTGATCATTAAATAACCAGGTAGTTCATCCATCAGTTTAATTCTTAAAAACAATGCACCATTGGAGCCGAATATGGCATAAACATCACCATTGGTTCCAGTCACCTCATTCGATGCAACCACACGCAGTGAGAAGCGGTTTTCGACCACTCCTTTTTTAAGATTTACCGTATATACCGGATTTCGCTGCAGGTCGTGATTGGTGCCGGTTAAAGCATCTTTTAGGTAAAGGTTTAGTCCGGCAGGCCAGTTTTCCAGGTTCCGGAGATCAAAAATCACATTTCCATCCCGCTGCGTTTCTATCCCCAGTGGGATAACCGTTGTGCTGTCCACCCCTTCCAATGCTTTGATCACTAATTTTGAAGCATCGTTTCCAATCGCATACAGGTTCGGCAACTGCTCATCTATGTTCATCAGCTTAATGGCATCCCGCTCTTTATCAAATGTTTTTCTTGCGCCTGAATTTGAATAGAGTACCATCGGATCCGCAGCATTGCTATGGTCTGAGAAACCGGCACTCAACCTCAGCAACATGCGGGGCACAGCTAAAGAGGCATCCATCCGCAGGGCCATAGATTTATGGAATACAGGCGAAAGGTCATTTACCCTTACATTGTTGTTCATGGCCAGCGTTCCGGTAACCGGATAGCTGCCATCTGTCACGTGGACGAAGAAGCCCTGCATCGAAGCAATCACCGGCCCTGCAATCCCATCACTGGAAACTCCGTTGATATAAGTGCTGTAAGCACCAGTGTATTGGCTAACCGTACCTGAATTGAAGAAATAGATTGCATTGTCGATATTTGTCCTCGTTAATCCCGAAGAAGCGTCCCAATTGATGGGTGAAGGATAAGGATTTCCTACGAGATTAAAACCTTTGGTGTACAGCTGGTTGTGGTTGTACAGGGTTGCAGAAAGAGATCCGTTGTTCGCCAGGCCAGTCATACTTACCGTTTTCTGAACCATAGCCGCACCAAAATCAGCCGCATAGCCCGCTAAAGGATACAGTGGATTTGCAGGATTGGTATAGGAAGTGAAACCACTGCTCACTTTATCCTCTATATAGTTGTAGAAATTCGGGAAAGTCGCGTTCAGGTCTACGGTGGAAGCGAAACTGTTTACCGTGGCATTCTGTACAGGCGGACTAAAATATTTATAGCCGAAACCGCTGATGAGGTGTCGTTCCATTGTGATATTTCCCGATACGGAGCCCAGGCCAGTCCCATCGATCAGGGCCGTTTGAGTTGCCGAAGAAACTAAAGTCAGGTTTCCTCCCGAGCTAAACTGTCCGTTACTGACGAGCAGAATATCTGTCAGGCTTAGTGCTCCACCGAGGTTCACTCCTGCAGCATTATTGATCTTGAGGTTCTTAATCAGGTTTCCTGTAAAAGCAGCAGCGGGAATACTTTGGGCTGCTGAACCATTCATTTCAATCATTCCGCTACTCGCGATAAAACTTCCGCTATTGCTGATATTTCCACCTATTTTTAAAGTCCCTGTATTTACGTTTAAAGTTCCTGCAGTAACGGTCACATTGTTGGACACCGTAAGTGTTGAAGATTGCAGGGGAACAGTTACATTACTGCTTCCTATCGTTAAATTATAAACGGGATTCAGGGCACTGATGTTCATCGTTGTTGCCGCAGCTGTTGATCCATTTCCCAACTGCAGGGTTCCTCCGGTAAAACCTGTTCCGGTTGTACTCTGGTTATTATAGGCCAGATTTTGACCACCACTACCTCCGGAATTCTGGATCAGTAAAGTTCCGGCCGACATACTAAAGGCCGCGCCTGCGGCATCCATATGGAAAGGCGAAAGCCCTGCTGTGGTACTTCCTGTTGTATTTATCGTAGTCTGCCCTCCCTGCATTTCATACTGCCATGCAGCGGCAGGATGACCAACCGACGATGCAAAATTAAGGTTCCCGGCAGTCACTGTAAAATGTGCCCCATCCAAAGGAATTGCCTGGTTATTGGCCAGTGTTCCGATATTCATTGTTCCGCCTGTTACCTTAATCAATCCTGCAATCGTCCAGTTCATATCCGCAGAATTGATGGTTCCGGCATTTACCCATAGTCCGGCAGCAGCAGGAATCAAATAATTGCCATCCGTGATGTCTGCCAGGAATGGAGTAATGGTTAATGCGGCATTATTCAGGTTAAATGACCCATTGTTTAGGGTCAGAAAACCATTAGGCGCAGAAAATCCGGAGGCCGTTACCGCCACATAATTGGTGTTTACTGATCCAAGATTTGTTGTGATGGTATTGAAAGAGGTCGTTACGCCAGCTCCGGAAATCGTTTGATTACCATCCTTATTAAAAATCACATTACAAAGGCTATTTGCATCCGGGCGCAGGTTAAAGGTTCCGCTATTGACTACATTTCCGCCCAGTGTTAGTAAATGTGTGGCATCGGAGGCCGTCGAAACCGCTAACGTTGCCCCGCTGGAAACGCTCAGGTTTCCATTTACAATAATTTTCTGTACTGTACTGCTGTTGCCGATGCTCATTGTTCCACTACTCACCGTCAGGTTATTGCTCAGGTTGGCATCCAGTAAGGTCAGACCGGCCGAATTTGCCCCGTCCAGATTGTAATAATTCATGGAGCGTACCGTCTGGGCCGCAGTGCCGTTATAGCTGATCGTCCCCGAATTTGCAACCGCATCCGCTGTAGCGGGTAGCGCAACCGTTAGCACCCCGGCGATGCCGGTAATGCCGGATGAGAAGGATTTTAAACCTCCGTTACTCAGGTTCAGGTGGTTGTAAACAGAGGCGGCCACTGTTTGCGCGGCAGGACCATTGTAATCGACCGTACTTCCGGTGACGGTATAGGCATTGCTTCCCGGGCTAAAGGTATTGGCGATGCCAATAGTTCCCGTTCCTGCCAATACCCTTGCTCCTGTTCCGCTGCTGCTCAGGTTGTAATAATTATAGGCAGGAATCGTTTGAGAACCTGTTCCTGTAAAGCCAACCGTACCTCTGGATACGTCGATTACCCCGGTCACTGTTGGAAAGGCTGCGGCTGTATTAAATGTCCCGTCGACGAGTGTCATATTGCCCGAAACCGACAATGTATTTCCTGCAGTGGTGGTCAGCACCAGCCCCGGAGCACTCAGCAATAAATCTTTTGTAACCGCTGCTACATTGATGTTAATGATGAAAGGCCCGGTAAGCTCCACATTATCGTTAACCGAAGGTACACCATCGGTATTCCAGTTTGCGGCATCTCCCCAATTGGCGGTTCCTGCCCCACCATCCCATGTTTTGATATAAATCGTCATTTCTCCGATCTGGAAATCACCAAAGGCGGTTAAACCAGAGGCCATCAGGCTTGTTGCGGTAAGCGTGCCCACCATGGGATATACCCAGGAACCACTGTTATACCCTCCCAATACAAAAGCGCTGGTATTCGCTCCTCCATCCACATCAGCTGCCAGGTAATTAAAGGTCACATTTACAGAGGTAAAGGCAATTCCGCTGTTGTTCATGGTCCAGTACCGGTTTACACTTTTTGTCGCATTGATCATGGAGTTTCCAATGCTCGGATGGTCTCCGGCATTGGTGGCTACAGTCAGGTCCCCGGCAGTACTCACATTGGTAAAGGCCAGGGTAACCGGAAGGTAATTCGAGGCGTTTCCAATTTCAAAAACCTTATTTGTTATGCCGATAGCTATGTTTTTACGATAGTTTCCATTTACCCAACCCGTTACCTGTGCGGCGTCGCTAACTGATCCTGAGGCAGGCTGGATAACGATAAATGAACCCGTTTGTATTTTTCCAAGGGTAAAGGTCAGGGCATCATTTACCGTCACATTTGAAGAGATGCTTACCGTTCCCCCACTATTATTTAAGGTCAGTTTATAAAATGCCGAAGGAGAATAAACATCCTGAATACTGCTTCCATTGAGGGTAAAGGTAGAGGAGCCCGCATTGATGGTCCCATTGTTGACGATATTTCCGGCAATTCCATAAGACCTTGTACCTGCGTTCAAAATAGCGCCGCTATTGACCGTCAGCATATTGGTTAGCGTCCAGTTGGAAGAAGGGCTAATCCCGGCCGCATTGGTATTGGAAATCAATACATTGTTAATACTTCCGGGAGTTCCGGCCATAGTTACCGCTCCTGCTCCACCAAACGCCACCGTTCCTGTGCTGGAAAAAGTTGTCCCCAGGTTAAGTGTTGCTGCTGTAGCAGGAATAAAATTAAGCGTTCCGGCACTTGACATCGTGCCATTGTTCGTTACCGAGCCCAGGAAGTTATGTGTAGGTGTTCCTCCGCCAAAAATAGCACCTGTTCCGACTGTAAAAGTAAACTGCACATTCCATCCCACGCTGGGGAATACACCTCCTGTATTGTTGATGTTCAAAAAGCCGAACTGAGGTACAGAAGTAGAATTTAATACCGGTGAGACCGTTCCGTTAAAGTTCACCGTCATCGCCACCGTGGTCACTGCATTGATCAGGTTCACGGTCTGAACCACATTTCCGGTAAAGGTGGTCGTGCCTAAGGTATATAAGGTCCCGCTATTGATCAGATCCCCGTTCATGGTCGTATAGATCGTTGATCCGCCACTTAAACTTCCTGTACTGGTGATGTTCAGTAATCCATTGAAAATGACATCGTTAATAATCGTGTAACTTCCCGGAACGGTGACCTTGTTGAAGGTCGTATTGCCGGTAATGTTTTTAGTGGTTCCGGTAAAAATGACCGTGCTTGTAGATGGCGTAAATGTTCCGTTATTGAGCCAGTTTCCATTTAAGGTAATGGTGTTTGCCCCCCCGTCGAATGTCGCTCCGTTGTCTATCGTTAATGTTCCTTTTATCGAAACCGGCGTCAGCAAAGATTTAAGCCCTGCATTGCTAAAAGTGATGTTCCCGTATACCAGTCCCGGCAGTAAGAGGTGCTGGGTACTCAGGCCGTTAAATACAACGGTACTATTCGTTCCCAGAATATAATTCGCAAATTTATTAGGCGCATTGTCTGCTCCTATAATCAGTGTTCCTGCATCGGCAATGTTGGCTGTACCTCCAACTACGTCCCTGTTAAAGAAGAAAGATTTAATATCCAATGTGCCTGAGGTTCCGGTTAGATTTCCCTTCAGCGTTACATCTCCGGTGAGCACCGCTAATGAGCCTACAGGTTTATTGATCTCCAGATTATTGAAGGTACTTGCCGAAATCGACTGTGTTCCCGTCCCGTTAAAAATAACACTTGTTCCGGAGGTCGCGGAATTATACGTCCCGGCATTGGTCCAGTTTCCACCGATCATTAAGGTGCTGTTGTTCTGAAGTGTTGCAGAAGCGGCGATACTTACATTTCCGAGAATGGTCATGACCGCATTGTTGTCAAATTCACCACTGCTTACTGTTAAATTTCCATTTACCGTAAGCGGACTCCCGGCTATGATGGCTGCTCCCGTATTATTGATCGTGAGGTGGTTGTAGTTTACAATACCCAAAGCCTGGTTTGTTGTACCCGAATAAGTAACCGTTCCTGTTCCGGGCGTAAAGACACCGCTCAAATAATTAAAATCCCCGCCAACACTCAGGTTTCCTGCAGCGCTGAAGGTAATGTTGGCTCCCCCACTTTCCGTTAAATCATGTCCGACACTGATACTTCCTGATCCGATACTCAGGTTAATGGCATGCCCGGTTGTTCCATCACTCAGGATTAAATCACCGTTTACCGTGATCGCCTGACTTGCGGCGTCAATGGTATGCGTTGCATTTGCAGACCAGGTGCCCCTGATGTCGCCGGAACTCAGCGATCCGCCTGAGGCCATAGAGAGTGTTACCGCCTTGGCACTGCCAAAGTTGATGTTTTTCACCGTAACAGCAGTATTGATTATAGGCTGATTTGTAAAGGTAACCGTCCCAAGATTAACCACATCCGTTGCTGCCGGAGGTCTTGATGCCGAGCCCTGGGTAACCGTCCAGTTGGCCACCGTATTCCAGTCGGAACTGACACTTCCATTCCACTGCACCACATTTGTAGTCGCAGAGAGTGTCCATCTGTTCGTGATGTCTAATATCAGCGTCTGTTCTACATAATTATTCGTTGTGCTATTGCCACTCTTTCCGCTGGAACTCCAGGAGCTGCCATTATAATGCCAAATGGTCATAGCAGATTCACTGTTCCCGTTCAGCTCAGCATCTTCATAATGGAAGCGCATCGTTGCCCCTACATAAGTGCCGGAGGGAACGGTGACTGTATATAACCTGCTGATCGAGCTGCCAAAAGGGAAATCACTTGCAGGAGCAGAAGCCACCACGACTGTGACACTGTTTACACCAAGTGGAAGTGTAAAAGTAACCAGGTTGTTGGGTCCTTCAAAAGCATAAGCGGTTAGTGCAGCAAAAGAGTGGTTTCTGGTAATCGTACCCATGATAATTCCATTCCCCGTTCTGGTGGTCGTAATGGTAACCGTATTTGCGCCGGTGAGTAGTGTTCCCAGGGTCATGTTCAGCGTGGCAACAGAAACATTACTCAATAAGGTAATGGTTACTGTCGACGCGGAATTGTTGATGGTCAGTATATTAAATGTCGTTGCGCCGCTGATGGTCGCATTCTGCGTTCCCACAAGCTGCACCGTGCCCGATCCGGCAGTGAAGCTGCCATTATTGACCCAGTTGTTATACACAGAATGGGTAAAGGTTCCCGAGATAAAAGTTGTTCCTGTACCAATCGTGATGTCGTTATTCACCGTCACTGCGCCAGCTGCGGTTTTATTTCCCCCGGTAGAAAAGCTCAGGTTGCTATAAGTAATCGCATTAATGCTCTGCGCACCCGATCCGTTAAAATTGACCGTATTGGGCGCAGAACTTACGTTTAAGGTTCCTGCAGTTAACGTCAGTGCTCCCGCTACACCGAGGACAGCATTTGCCGACAACTGTAATGAGGTGCCATTAATCGTAGTATTGAATAAGTTTGCGGTTCCGCTCAGTGTGGACGTTCCGGTAAAGGTTGCTGTTCCGGCCGATGCCGTCAGGCTTCCATACACACTAAGTCCGGAGGAGATGTTAAAACTAACCGCCGTACTGACCGTTCCGGTTACCGACATCAGGTAAAAAGTTTTGGTTCCCGCTCCCGAAATTGTCTTGGTTGTCCCGCTCATGGTGATCGTTCCGGCACTCGCAATCAAGCTGCCAGCCACGGTAAGGTTTCCGGTAATGATCATAGATGAAGTGGTAGTTACCGTCCCTGTAATGCTCAGGTTGTCTGGTGAGATGTCGGTTCCGCTAATCGTTGTACCGGTTCCGCTCATGGTTAAAGTTCCCCCTGAAGCCTGTGTAAAAGATCCTGCTCCGGTAGTCGCTAAATTTCCCGTTAAGCTCAAGCCTTCCGCAGAAAAGGCAACCATCGCCGCCGCAATGCTGAGGTTATTAAAGTTTTGCGTACCTGCACCACTTACGGTAGTTCCCGCCCCGGTAAAAACAACCGTTCCGGTATTTCCGTTAAAGATGCCTGCATTTGCCCAGTTTCCCCCGACATTCTGGGTAAAACTCCCACCATTAAAGGTTGTGGCAGCACCAATGGAAACATTTCCATTTACAGTCAGCGTTGCAGCTGCCGTAAAACTAACTGAGGTTCCGGCACCCTGAATACTACTCAGATTTCCCAGTATCGTCATTGCTGTTGCCGGAAATGTTTTAACCGCCGCTCCGGAGGAACTGCTCAGTTTTAAGTTTCCATAGCTTTGATTCCCTATCGTCTGACTGGTTCCTGAATATTCTACCGTACTTGCCAGCACCAGTGTGTTCGTGCTGTAATTTGTCGGATAAGTATTCGTCCCACCGATCTTCAGGGTGGCATTATTGGACACCGTAAGAATTCCGCCTGCAGTAGCGCGGTTGGCCGTAAAAGCGCCAAGGTCTAAAGTGCCCGTCGTTACAGAGAGGTTTCCGGAGATGATTTCGTTGATGCCCAGGCTGACCGTATTTCCTGTATTGAGGATATTTAAATCATTGAACGTAGTGCTTGCTGTTCCGCCAATGCTCTGGGCACTGCTGCTGTTAAAAGTCACCGTTCCTGTTCCTGCTGTAAATGCGGTACTGCTCACATTGTTGATCCAGTTGCCCGTAACGGTCAGGTTAAAATTATTGGCATTCAGTGTTCCCGCCGAGATGGTCAGGTTGTTATTGATCGTAATGGCTGCAGGCAAGAGCAGGCCTGCACTGTTGTTTAGCGTTAAATTATAAAATGAGCTTAATCCCGAGAAGGTCTGCTGCCCGCTTGTACCGTTAAAATTAACTGTTCCGGTATTGGTAAATGTTCCGTTATTGGTCAGTGTTCCTGCAATATTTAAAGTTCCGGCTCCGGCAAGCGTTACTGTTGCACCACTGTTAATCGTCAGGCTCCGGCTGCTCACACTCGTGCTGATATTTGGCATCCTTGTGGCTCCTGAGGTAATGATTACATCGGTAGTTGAAGTTGGGATCACCCCATTACACCAGTTTCCGGCGGTTGCCCAATCGGTACTTACATTTCCCGTCCATTGTCCGGAAGTACTTGTAGAAGTCACAATTACATAAGCTACTGAAGGTGTAACACAACCTGGTATCGTGACCTGTAAGGTATACGTACCGGCATAAGCCGCGGTATAGCTAATGCTCGGATTTTGTAAAGAAGAACTGAAACCATTAGGACCCGTCCAGGCATAAGTGGCTCCGGAAACCGTAGTTGCGGTCAGGTTTAACGAAGATCCGGCACATACCGGAGCATTGCTGCCGGCACCATCCGCCGAATTATACAACACTCCTATTTCGGCGGCGCTTAGTTCCCTTTGATAGATCACCGCATCGTCCAGTGTTCCCTGGAAAAAGTCGCTGGCAGGATCTGATGGCCAGGTGGCAATATCATTATGGCCAATTCTCCAATACCCTGTACTCGTTTCTCCGGAGATTACCGTGGCATCACTGGCCACGAGTGTGGCATCCACATATAATTTCATTCCGCTTGCACCCAGCGTAGCCGTTGCCATGTGCCAGTTGCCATCATTATAGGAGGCAACAGTACTGACATATTTTTTCACCGAGCCCGGTGCCACTCCGAAATAAAGCACTCCGGTAGCCGTCATATAAACCACCCGGTCCCGGCTGCCCCCGGTACCCGTCTGGAGCGTAGAAAAGCCCGTCAACACCCCTCCCACAGTGGTACTGGTTTTAAACCAGACCGAGGTACTGAAAGTATTCGGACTCACATAAGCATTGGTTGTGGAAATGTAATTGCTTGTTCCGTTGAAGGTATATGCTTTATTGGTAATTCCGTAGCGATCTGATGTCTGTGTCGGGGTTCCCCCCTGAAATGCACCTGCATTATTTGCGGCAGCATCGTTTGCATTTCCTTCAAACTTATAATAGGAAAGCAGGCCTGAAGGCATTTGAGAAATGACAGGTCCATTGCAGCTCGTTGCCTGAGTACCACTGAGAGCGGTACTCAAACCTCCTTCAGTGATGGCATAGACCCGCCAATAATAAGTTGTTCCTGTAGTTAATCCTGATTGGACGGAACTTGTTGCCCCGGCGGCAAGCTGGGTCACAAAAGAATAATTGGTTCCGTCTACAGAGCGATAAATGACAAATCCCCGCTCGTTTGTGGAAAGGTCAGTCCAGTTCAGGGTCATGGTCAGGTTTCCTATCGCCGAAAAGCTAAGACTGCCCGGTGCCACAGGAATTGGTGGCGTAAAGGTATAGGTCCTTCCGCTGACTCTTTTTGTTGTGATACTGGCTTCTGAAGTAGAACTGGTACTTGTTCCGGCATTATTTACCGACAGGTAGTTGCCCGAACCGGTTGCCGTGGCCGTCAGACCTATGGATGCAGAAGGAGAAAGCGCGATCGTCAGGTCCGACCGGTAAACATATTCTATTTTACCACTGCTTTCATAAAAGTTGACCTGAAAGGAACATACCGCACCTAAGGCAAGGTAATTCCATTTCACATTGAGGTATTGCACCGTAAAAATCCTGGAGCCCGCTGTTCCGGAGGTTTTGTAGGTCACATTGGCTGTGGAAACGATGTCAAGGTCATCCCACAAAGGTGCAATTACCGGTCTGGGCGAACCTCCCGTAGCAAGACTGTTCGTGTATACGAAATCTGTAGGAACACTCCCCATTGCAATCCAGCCGTTGGTACTGGCGGAAACGTTGGTATACCGGGTGCCCATATACCAGAAATCAAATCCTATAGGAATCAGTGCAGAAACCCCATCATCTGTAGAGCCTGTCCAGGTAGTTGCGTTTGGCGTACTTAGCGCCGTAAACGTTCCGGTTGTACCTGCAAAAGTATAATTGGTTACAGACTGAGCACTTAACTGAAAACTGAGAAAAATAAGCAACAAACAGGTGATTACACCTTTATAAAGTATATTTTTTTTCATTTTCTGAGCGCGTTTAAGGCAAATGCAGAGAATCGGGGTTCAGTGGCGGTTTACTGCAAACTGATCGTTGATTCTGTGATCGTTACCGATTTTTTGTCAGAAGAAGTGGTATAAAGTACCTGTAGCTTTCCTTTGTTATAATTTATAGCAGTGCTTTGGTTAAGATTAAGTGTAAAAACACGACTTGGGTTGGGTGTATAGATGGCAAAACCTCTTGCCAATCCTACCTGTGTCGATTTTCCCTGTTCAGAAATATAGTTGACCTGCAAATCGCCATATATTGAAGCATTCCCGGAACGGGTAAAACTCAGCCGGACTCTCGGAACCCCTTCGGGGCTGGTCTCAAATTCGGGTTTCTGGAGTACCACTGCCGCCTTTGCCGCACCTACCCTGATGATCACCGGAATGGCAATTCCAAAGGTAGGAACCAGGTGTACCGTCATGGTCTTTGCAAATCTGACTTCCTTCTTATCTTCCGCGGGTTTTGGATTGGCCACGGCTCTGAAATACAGGTGAGATCGGTATTCTCCCGCTTTTAATTCGGAAGTATTCATCACCTGTACCTTTACGGTCTGAGATTCATTTGGTCCAAGGACCACACTTCTGGGGAAAAATCTAAAATTTTTATCCGCAAAATTCTGCCCTGAATCAGGGGTCTCGATGGCCTCAAAATTACCATTTTCCAACATTCTGTACTGAAGCACAGAAATCAGGTATTTGGCAGTATCCCTCCCCGTATTTGCAACATTGAGTTCCTGTGTTCTTTTTGAACCTTCAAATGTCACCCTTCTTGGTATAATTACCAGGTCTCCCTGAGCTTTAACTGCGGACAGGAAACACAACTGTCCTGCAATACAAATGACAACGGCTATTATGAATTGAGTTCCGGCTTTCCTAACCATAGGTATAATTAAGCTTAGTTATAATTTACAGTAACCGTAAAAGGGGTTGCCGAAGTATAGGCTCCTTCTGCCTGTGAGGCTACTAAATTCAATGTTGCACCTACTTTAATCACTTGCGAACCAGCAGTCAGTGCACCTGTTGTACTTGGCGTACTGGTAAATGTATTCACGGTCATATTGTCTGTACCACTTGTAATCGTTACTGAAGTAGGTAAAGTAATCGCATAGGTATAAGATCCTGAACCGGAAACGGTAAAAGAGGCTGCCGTAACAGTACCAGTGGTTGCAGGTAAGGTAACGCCTCCACTAAAGGTCCTTGTACCCGCCGGAGCCAGGATTACGGTGCCCACTGCCCCATTGGTGGCTACATTCCCAAAATTCATGTCTGCAGTTTTAGAAATACTGATTGGCGTAACGATGGTTGCCGATGCGTCTGCGGTGGCTGAAGCTTGCGCGAATGCAGAAGAAACGATAAAAAGGGCTGAAAAGCAGATGCCCGCAGAGATAATTAACTTTTTCATGATACTTTATATTTGGTGAACTGTTACACATTAACATCATCAGCAGGCAAATATGCTTTCGCTGATTTTTTATTTCTTATTGTTCAGAGCGGAGAAAGAATCATTTCAAAATTGGGGACAGTAGCGGCACTCTGTGGTATTTGATATCCTATTTATACTAATATACGTTAATATTAACACATAATGTTCTTAACATTTCAAATTATTTTTTCTAAAATAAAATATTAAAACTTTTATTTCATTCATTCATAGACTAATTTCATTCATTGAAAATAATTATCCACAGTAAGATGCTTATAGCAAAATTTCTGTATGTTTTTAAACTTCTGATTAGGATACGGCTATGCTTCTATTTTGTTTAATATTTATGATATATGCTTAAACTTTTCGCTATTTACGCTCCTCTTTTAAAAGCGTACCGGGAGTAAAAATCAGGCTAAACCTCAGGGTATTTGACAGCGGGCTATTTTTTGTTTCTGCGATCATATAAGCCAGATTGATCTGAACAGACTGATAGGTAAATCCACCTCCAAGTGTAAAATAGCGGCGATCTCCTTTATCAGGATGTTCATAAAAATAACCACAGCGCAAGGCCAGTTGTTTGTTATAAGTGTATTCTAAGCCGCCAGCCAGACTCAGCTCTCTTAATTCTTCATTAAACCCGCCTGGTGCATCGGCAAAAGAACCGAAAATTCCGGCCGGTACAGAAATGTTGGGATCTTTCCCTTTTATAATTTGTCCGTTACTGTCGTAGGTGGGTTGCGTGGGCACCAGGAGTTTATTGAGGTCCAGTGCAAACGTCAGTTCGTTTCTATCGTCCAGAAAAAAGGTAGCAGCCGATCCCAGTTTCAGATTGGTAGGCAGAAAAAGCTTATCTATATTATCATTATAGCTCATTTTTGTACCAATATTGGAAATATTCAAGCCAAAAGCCAGCAATGCATCTTTACCCAAAAATTGGGTTGGTTTCCGAAGGTAAGCCGAGGCATCCACCGCCAGGGCATTTCCTGCCTTGCTATTCTGACTGGAAGAGAAATTTCCGGAAGATAGGTTCGAGCGGATATACCTGACCGCAGTTCCGAGAGAGAAGGTTTCACCGAATTTTCTGGAGAATGAAAAGTCGAACGCAAATTCATTTGGACTATAGAATCCCAGATCCTGTTGGTTATTATCAAACAATTGCACTTTGCCAACCGAAAAATACCGCAATGAAGCCGCCAACGTATTCTGGTCGCTTACTCTGTAATGTCCACTAAGGTAGGCCAGGTTAATGTCTGCCTTTAAACTGTTCAACCAGGGACTATAGGAGGCCGAAACGCTATATTTAGGTTCCAGGAACGCTAATTTTGATGGATTAACCGCTACGCTGTTCACATCCGGTAAAATGGCCACACCAGCATCCCCCATCCCTCCTGTCCTTGCGTCCGGAACGATCAATAAAAAGGGAACAGCTGTAATCACATTTGATGCGTTCCCTCCATTGGTCTGAACCTGGGGATTCACTTGTGCCCTTAACGCTACTGTTGCAGGATTTACACCCAAACACAGTCCAAGAATAACAATTAAAGGCCTGACATTCATAACTTTGAAAATTAGCTTATTCTTTTACTGCCCGGATTTTCTTCTATAAAGAAGGCCATATCGATGGCAACCTCCAGTATTTTTGCAATTTTTATTGCCAATTCCTGAGAGGGCAATACCCTGCCACTTTCCAAGCTACGGAATTTATACGGTGTTAATTGAAGTATCTTCGCAAAATCTGCTTGGGTGAGCCCTTTTTCTTTTCGATAGAGCCGTATGCGATTCTTCATCATAAAACTTCTCATGACCAAATATATATACATCAGCATTTATCTGTATGAGCATCACAAGTTTTTCCCGATAATGAATAAAGTGAACACATTAAACGATATTCTGCATGATGGCCCTGATGGCAATATCCAGTTCCTGAGAAGAGGTTTTCAGGTGTTTTATGCAGTCTTTTTTATCACTTTTTGCAGAAAATCCTTCTAATAAATCCACCAATCCCATGATTCTCGCCAGCGGAGCCCGGATCTCATGCGACTGTATCCATGCGATCTCTTTTAAACGGCTGATGCTTTCTTCCATTTTTATCCGGCTTTCAATACGTTCGGTAATGTCTCTGGAATTACAGATAATTCCTTCAATTGCAGGATCGTCGATCATATTGGTAATGATGGTTTCTATCCACCGGTACTCGCCTTTTGCATTTTTAAACCGGAATGGGAGGAGTTCCACTTGCTTCTGATATTTCAAATGCCGAAAATCGCTGACCGTCCCCTGCCTGTCATCGGGATGAATAAATTCAAAGGCATTCTTCCCGATCAGGTCAGTGGCTCTAATCCCTAATATCCGGAAAGAAGTAGGACTAACATATTTATAGGTACCGCCCTGATCAATGACTGCGATTAAATCAGATCCATCCTGAACCATAGCCTTAAATCTTTGTTCACTCGCCGCCAATGCCTGTTCTGCTTTAATGTGCTCCGTAAGGTCAATGACTAATACCAAACGGGCTTGCTTGTCTTCAAACCAAACGGAATTGCCCTCAACAGTTACATAAATTAATTCGCCATTCTTTTTGCAATGCCGCACAGCAGCCTGGTTGCTGCAGCCTATATTGATGTTGTTTGCAAAAATAGCCCGGAGTCTGTCCAAATCTTCTTTAGGTCTGATGTCATTGATCGTCATTTGCAGAAACTCAGCTTTGCTGTACCCATAATGCTTTATCGCAGCTTCATTTACATTTAAAAATGCTAAAGTCTCCAAATCATATACCCATTGCGGAAGCGGGCTCAGGTTAAACAGATCGATGTACCTTTGTTTTTCCTTTTCCAGCTGTTCTGCCGCCAGTTTATGCGCCGTGATGTCTTTAAAATAAACAGATAAGCCTTCGCCTGAGGGAAATGCAGCCACTTCTATCCACATTTGAAAGGGCTCAAAGTACTCCTGAAAACGCACAGCAATATTTTCTGATACCGCACGATGGTATTCTGTATAAAATTTCAGTGGAATTGCTTCCTTATAAACTTCCCAGATATTTTTGCCAATAATCTCTTTTCTAGGTTTTTGCAGCAGACGTTCTGCTTCCTTATTCCAATAGGTGACCACCCATTCGGTATCTAATTCAAAAAACGCATCCGTGAAACTCTCCAGTATATTTGAAATTTTGCGTTTATAGTTCTGCAGCTGTGCTTCGAAACTCAACTCCAACAATTGATCAGGATTAGTTGTCATTTTGTTTAGTATTTAATACATAAGATTAAACAATATAGGTTTGCCTTTTGTTTTGATTATGATTTTATCTAGGAAAACAATCGGTTTTATGCTATACGACAGCATTTAAACTCAATCTTGGATCGGGACATAGGGCACAGTATATTAATTTCAGCGTCTAGCCGACAGAAAACTCATTAAGAACAGGCCAATACCCGAAATAAAAAAAAATATCAATGATATAATGACAACCTTTGACAAGAAACGAATATTTTAAATAAATCAGAATTATGAGAGTACCTAGAAAACAAAAGAAAGAAGCACAAAAAAAAGCTAATGTTCTTGCAACAAACGAAGTAGCACCAGTTGCTGCAGCTAAAGCGCCTAAAAAAGCGACGAAATAAGAAATGAATAAATGACGGCATCAGATGATGCCGTCTAATAAGCACTTTATCACTGCGGCAGAATTTGTAGTGTTGGGGGTTTCTTCCTTTCCCCGAGATCTGTACCTCTGCCCCATCGCTCAGGGTTTTTCTATTTTTTTCATCAGAACCTGGATTTTCTCTTCCTGTTCCATTAGCTTTCTTTGATTTTCGATATTCAGTTTATTTTCTTTAATCAGATATAGGGTTAGTTCTTCGATCTTTTCAAGTAATTTAGCATTCATCTCTCCAAGATCAAGCCCTTTCTCTTTCACTTCTTTTGCAGAAGGGATCCCAGGCAAATGCCCCTTTTCTTGAATGTGATTTTCTATCTCATTTAGAGACAGAACGTTATAATCCTTTTTAAACACATAGTCAGGCCAATTACCTGATTCTACTTTAACTTCACGTGCCCGGATGTTTCCATTTACAGAAAGTCTCTCCTTAGGGACATTAGTCCCAATACCGACATTCCCCTCCTTGTTCCAGATTCCATTTCCGGATAGATAAACATCTCCTTTAAAACTATTTTTATAAGGTACCTCAACAGTTTTTGTCCCCGTTAAAGGTTCGTCTGCAGTTGTCCAACCCTGAAACCAGGTAGGTGAGTCACTCATTCCCATCGAGTAAGCACTTACTGTGAATCTTTGGTAATAACTTTTATCATTGATATAGATTACCACCTTACCACCTTCATTGGATAGGTTAACCACAGGGGTTGAACCGCCGGAACTGGACACATAGGGTTCGTGAAAATAATAGTTTGCAGGATTATTAAAGTCGGCCGGATTACTGTAAATATAATATACTATTGTTAAATTGATTGAGCCTTTAGCCCCATAGCTATAGCCATTGATGTTAATTGTTGGCATGTGTAATCCCGGAGCAAAGGGCATATTGGTTTTAATCTTCACTCCATTAGTAGGGTAGCCGCTTATGGCATAATTTAAGATGTTATTATAATTCTGTGCGTCACTCTTTAAAGCGAACAATACCAGGAAAAGTAGCGTTATTTTCTTAAGCATATCTATTAAATTTTATTTGTTTGTTATGAAATATTTTTCCAGTGTATAGCTATTTCAACGCCGCCGGTAATATCTTCTCAATAATTACCTGTTGCAACTTCTCTGGTTCACTATTGAAAACGGTATGTCCCGATTTTTCAAACCAAAACAGTTCTTTCTTTGGTGCTTTCAGAAACTTATAATAATCTTCCACAATGTAATGGGACTTCTGCTGGTCTCCGATTCCTTCAATAAAGTAAACAGGGCATTTTAATACAGGTAAGGTTTTGAAAAGATTACTGGTTACTGAGTTCTTCCACATTGGAAACCAGACCGCCAACCATTCATGATACTTTGTTTTAAAGCCATCTTCTTTTGCAAAATCAACACCATTATGAATAAACAGCCATTTTTGAGAATAGAATAGATCGTCCTCTTTTTCAAAAGGTAAATTTACTTGGGTCAGTTCCTTTATAGCTGTTTCGTTCTTTGTTTCTCCTGCCCATTTGACGAGCATCTCCATCGTTAATGTGGCATTTTTCTTTTGATCTACGATCGCGCTGATCGGGATAAAAGCATACAATAGTTCGGGATGTTTTTCTGCGATATCGAACCCTAGCATTGAGCCAAAAGAATGAGAAACCAGGAACAGCTTTTTATGTTTAAACCTTTGCAGCAGGTACTTTACGACTTCATAGGTATCTTTCTGTAATAAGCCTAGAGATAGCGCTTCTGTGGAATGGTTTAATTTTAAAGTCTCACCAACTTCTCTCTGGTCCCATTGGACCACCACAAAATTCTCTTTAAGTTTATCCGTAAATTTATCGGCAACCGGAATGAGTGAAGTGCCCGGACCACCATGAAGAAACAGTAATAACGGCTTTGTTTCGTCTACACCCTGGAGCTTTATAAATTGTTTTATCCCACCTATTTTAACTACTGCTGTGGTATCGATCTTAACTGCTCCTTTTTTATTTACCAATTCCGCTTTTCCTATTGACATTGAAAGAACAAAGAGAATAGTGGCCATTAATTGTTTCATATTTACTTATGGTTAATTACCTGACCGGAAATTTATGTAAATAATACCAGAAGTAGATATAAGTTTCCATATTTATTCAATTTGTAGGACTTCATTTTCCTTTGCGTTTAAAGCCTATTTCTGTTCTGGGCTCCTCTTCCTTTTCAATGAACTTGCTGAGATAAGTAAAAAGAAGCTCAATCTTCCGATCATGTTTCATCAGGTGCTTTTCAACCTGTTCAACACGCAGGAATACATCTTTATGAGCCAGTAACATTTCACGTATCCGGATATAGATACGCATGATCTGAATATTAACCTCAATAGATTGCGGACTATTCAGTACGCTGGATAACATAAGTACTCCGTGTTCTGTAAAAGCATTGGGAAGCTTTCTTCTTCCTCCCCAACTTGATGTCGCATTTTGCGACATCAAGTATGAAAACTCCTCATCAGTCAAAGTAAACATAAAGTCTTCCGGAAAACGCTCCCTATTACGTTTCACCTGCTCGTTCAACCGGCGGGTTTCCACGCCGTATAACCCAGCCAGATCTTCATCCAGCATAACTTTTTGATCGCGGATCAAATAGATTTTACTCATCACGACCTCATCGGGTATACCAACACTTTTCAACGTACTCATGTACGAATATATTCAGGTATTGATTTATATTGGTTATTATTAGATGGCTAATTTCTGTCTAAAATCCTTATTCCGGCAATTTCGGTCGCTCCATATGGTGCTCCACTTGCCGTAAACGCAACGATTGCCTTGATCTCCTCATCCGTTAATGGATGTTTCAGCTTAGAATTTCAAGGTAACCGAGCCGATAAATCTGGCCGGTGCCTGAGGTGTTAGTCTTACCGACCATGCTTTTTCACTAGTCAGGTTGTCTACTTTAAAGCCAACACGGTATTTTGGCTGA
Organism: Pedobacter steynii; assembly: GCF_900103665.1. Lineage (GTDB taxonomy): Bacteria > Bacteroidota > Bacteroidia > Sphingobacteriales > Sphingobacteriaceae > Pedobacter > Pedobacter steynii. Next base: position 78,044 of record NZ_FNGY01000015.1, on the reverse strand, counting down.
TCGTAGAAAATGCTCGCATCCAGCATGGTATAGGCAGGAATCGTAATTTTTGTGGTCGCCGTATTGGTATGGTAGGATGAACTTCCATAATTACCACCAAATCCTAATCCCAGACCTTGCAACTGGCCATAAGGAACTCGGTAACTTGCCCAGAAGTTTAGGGAATGTGCAGGTCCAGATAAACCCGGGCGTAAGCCATTCGTACTGGTATTTGATTTGGTGAGCTTACTATCGTTATAGGCATATCCTGCTACCAGGTTGACGCCTTCAAAAGGATTCGCGGTTAATTCTACCTCTACCCCTCTGCTCAGCTGGGTTCCATCCTGAATCTGATAAGCGTTCGTTGGATCGTTAGGATCATTACGTAAAACGTCTTTAACCTTGATGTCATAGTAACTGATCGTTCCCACCAATTTATGGTTGAACACATCACCTTTAAGCCCAAGTTCCAGCTGATTGGCTTGTTCCGGTTTAACAGCAGCACCGGTGGCCGTTATGCCGCTTTTATTGAAAAAGCCACTCATGTAGTTACCAAATAAGGAAACATGGTCTTTGGAAAGCTCATAAACCAATCCGAATTTCTGTGACAAGGAGGTTTGTTTATAAGGCCCTGTCTGCAGTCCTGCGGCGCTCAATCCCCCTGAAGTCTGTCCACTATTGATGTCATACACTCCTTGATTCCGGAAATGATTTACCCGAAGGCTCAACATTGCCAGGAAGCGATCGGTAATGTTGATCACGTCAGAAGCATAAGCAGAATAGGCATTATCGCCATTGCTTTCTCTCCTAAGTGCACCTTTACTCGTTAGTGAATCCACTTTAAAGCGGCTTATCCTGTAAGTTGCAGGCGTATTGACAAAATCTACCGCAGGAAAGTTTACAGTTACCCGGTCAAAATCATTGGCATTGTTGTAGTAATCCAATCCTACCACCAGGCGGTTGCGCAGTTTTGCAACTTTGAAATCTCCGATAAAGTTCTGCTGTAGGTTTGTGGCGATAAATGCTGTATGGCCGGTAATGATCTGAGGACTGATTTTCGTTTCCGTTGTTCCTCTTAATGCAGTGATATAACCATTGATCGAAGAACGGGCACGGGAAATGATGGTCTGTGAAGTCCAGCTTTCCGACATCTTGTAATTTGCCTGGGCAAAGATGTTCAGCATTTGGGTCTGATAAGGTAAATCGTTGCCTATAAAGGTCTTTTTATAAGGAAACTGTAAATCTACAATCGATTTTTCAGATGCTACCGTTGGACTCACAAAAGGGTTAAAACGAACGACTGAAGTTCCCTTCGCCTGACCAAATTCTACATCAAACAATAAAGATAAACGGTCTGTTACCTGATAAGAGAAGCTTGGCGCTACACTTACACTGTTGGTAAAACCCTGGTCCTGAAAACTCTTTTCAAAGCTCGTTGCCCCATTTAAACGAAACAATACGGTTTTATCCGCGTTCACCGGTGTATTGATGTCTACTGCGATGCGGTTAAAGTTCCAGCTTCCGCCAAAATAGCTCACCTCGCCGCCGAAACCATTGTAAGGTTTCTTCGTTACACGGTTGTACAACCCGCCATAACTGCTCGCGATGTTCGTTCCAAACAAAGTGGTAGAAGGTCCTTTGATCACTTCCACGCGCTCGATATTTGCCGGATCTATGGAAGAGAACGCCGCCCCTGCTACCCCATTGCGTGCATTGGGTTCGGTATCAAAACCTCTGGAACGAAAAGTAACCCTGCCCTGGTTGGCAATCATCGGCACACCTGCACCCGGAACATTTTTAGCGATGCTCCCAAGATCTGTGGCCATTTGCTCCTGAATCAGTTCTTTTGGAATGGAAGAATACACCTGCGGATTTTCCAGGTTTTTCAAGGGTAACCTCGCGATGTAAACGCTTTCTTTTTTTGAAAACCGGTTTACCGTTCCTGCAATCGTCACTTCCTGCAAAGCGAGTACGTTTTCCCTGCTGAGCTGATAATCCGCCATTGCTGTTTGTCCGGCAAGCACGTTGATTTTTATGTCTTTTTGAGCTGCACCAAGAATCTGGATTCTTACAGTATAGCTTCCCGGATTCAGATTACTGAAAGCATATTTCCCCTGTTCATCTGTAAGGGTTGTTTTCTTTGTCTCCAGTAAAGTAACTGAAGCAGAGCCGTAGGCTTGTCCGTCGAAAAGTGTGATTTTGCCAGAGATACCTCCCGAAGACTGGGCAAAAGAACTGAGGTAAGTGAATGTAAATAAGGTGACCAGAATAATGCGTAAAGATTTCATCTATATTGTAAATATGAGTTCGTGTAAAAAATACAGCGACAAATATAGAAGTATTATTTATAATTAATCTAATTAAGGTGTGCGCCTATTCAGTGCATCATATGAGCGATGATATTTTGAAGTTCAATTCCTTGATTTTATGCGTCCTCCTTCAGGAAATTCTTAAATCAAGAACCAATTCGTTCCTGGATTGTTTTACAAAAAAGCATTAAACAAATGGGACTGATGGGTTATTACCTTATCGCAGGTGTGATGTTTGTGATAGGACTTATTGTTAGCGGACGATTAAAAAGTAAATTTAAGGAATACAGCGAGATTGGCCTCAGCAATGGAATGAGCGGGCAGGAAATTGCCCTTCAAATGCTGTCCGATCATGGCATTCGGGACGTACAGGTCATTTCTGTGCCCGGCCATTTAAGTGATCATTATAATCCTCAGGATAAAACCGTAAATCTTAGCCCGGATGTTTTTGCCGGGAGAAGTATCGCTGCTGCTGCTGTTGCAGCTCATGAGTGTGGCCATGCGGTTCAACATGCAACAGCTTATACCATGCTGAGCTTTCGTAGTAAAATCGTTCCTTTGGTGAATATTAGTACCCAGCTTTCGCAATGGGTGATATTGGCCGGCCTTGGATTTTTATTCGGCAAGTCAAATCCTACGATCCTGCTTGCTGGAATCTGCCTGTTTGCAGTGACTACCCTGTTTAGCATCATCACACTTCCGGTTGAATATGATGCCAGTAACCGCGCCTTAAAATGGCTGGAGGATAACCAGATCACTACCCGATCCGAGCATGATAAGGCTGCTGATGCGCTAAAATGGGCGGCAAGGACCTATGTAGTGGCGGCCATTAGCTCAATAGCGACGCTATTGTATTACTTGCTCCTGTTTTTCAACAGCCGGGACCGGTCTTAATTGTGACCTTTAGAACTTTAGTTCCTGCACTTTTTCCGGTTCCAGCATTCCCTGGAATGAACTGATGTAATGAATCACTTCTTCCGCAGGTTTAGACAGTCCGCTGATGTCTATTTTTTTTAAAGAATTGTTGTAGCTCAGCTTGATGTAGATGGAATTGAACAACCTTCGGTCTTCATCGAACTCTTCTGCACAAATCAAACCTTGTATGTCTTCCCAGGCATAACAAGAATTCCGATAGGTAATTCCGGCTTTTCCGATGCGCAACAAAGGTTTTTTGAGAAAGTTGTACTTATAGTTCCAAATAAAGATCAACAGAAGCAGAAACATATTGAATGAAAACAGCGCTAACATGCTGCCATCAACGAAATAGAATATGATGGAGAGTGCACCCATGATGATCACTGGCCATGAAAAGTTCGCTTTTTGAGCAAAAGCCACCAATTCGTCGTTCCGGGTAACCGATGAAAACTGAGCAAATGACTTTATTTTAACCTCTTTGTCTAGCGCAGCGATACTTATTTTTGTAGGATAATTTTTCAATTTGTTGGACTGACAGTTCTAAAAAAACTCAGGCTGTAAATTTATTATAAAGGTCTGGCTGGTTCAACTGAGTAAATACGCATATAATCTACTTTTCTCTGGCAGAATTAACTTAATTGTGTTAAAATTGCGCATGAAAAAGCTCTTCTCTCTTTTGTTGACATTCCTGTGTTTGCATGTATATGCTCAAAAAAATCCTTTTGAATTCAGACCGTTAAAAGGTAAGGTTAAATCGGTTAGCATTAAAGGTCAGAATTTACTTCCCCCAAGAGATACCACCAGATTTTCTTCGCACGAAGAATTAACGATAGTTGCATTTCAATATGATACCCGCATGCCCTTTAGTTTTGAATATGATAGCAAAGGGAATATAGTTTATCAAAATGATTATGATTTCATTTACAGGAGGAAGTTCAATAACAACAATCAGCTTACCGAGTTTGTAGAACAGAGTAAAGCCGGTCCCCACAAAAGGATAGGAAAAAAATAACCTGTGAATACACTGGAGGCTTGATCAGTGACTCCACTATTTATACCTATTATTCAGATAAACCTTACGTACGTGAGCGCAATGTATTTGTTTACGATAAAAACAAAAAGCTTAAGGAATTAATCATTAAGAACTACAGCTGGAAGGATACCACCACGGTATATAACTCAGAAAGAAAAATAACTTATAAATATGATGCCCAGTCCAGGCTATTGGAAAAAGCGGAATATGATAGATCCGGAAAGCTAAGCTCCACTGACCGTTACCTTTACGACAACAAGGGAAGGAAAATAAAAGAGCTTTATCAGACCGACACCGAACGCTACAACCGCTATAGCAGCTATCAGTACAACCAACAAGGCAACGTAATTGAGTCTGGTATTTACAACATGGGGAATGAACCGCAGATGAAAAGAACATTCAAATACAACGCGGATAACCTGCTTATAGAAAGAACCTATGATATCAAAAATTCTAAAAAACTAAAAGCGCTGTTCAGTTATGATAAAAAGAAACAATTGGTCAAGGTTCAGCAATTTATTAACGACAAAGTGTATTATGTAAATGAATTCGTACTGGATCAAAAAGGCAATGTGCTGGAGTCTATGTTCTACTTACCGGGAAATAAACCGCTTGTTAAACACATTCATCAAATTGAATATTACGATTAAAACCCGGCCGTTCTGATGTGAAATGGATTAACTGATAAAGCTTTAGTTCGTTCTGGTACAATTTGCCTGATATATTTAAGGTACAATTTCTTATAACATTACAGGGATACAGTTAAAAAACTGTATCCCTGTTTTAGCTTCTATGAAAGGCAAACAACATCTAACAGTGGTTACCGCTTAAAACGGTACCAAATAAAGATCAGCAGGATCAAAAGTAAAAGCAAGTACCAACCCGAAAATGAGGAGCTCTTCTTTTCCATATCTTTCTGAGAAAAATCCTTTGTTTTTAATTGGGATTGTGCCTGCTTTGATTCTTCTATTTGCTGCTTTACTTCCTCTTTCTTCTCTAAGCTCCTGCTGCCAAACTTCCCTTTTCTACGGATCAATACTTTCTCTGCCTGCCCGGAGAAACCCTTCTCTGGCGATAAATCAAACCTTCCTTTGGGCCATATTTCTGTTTGGGAATAGGAATCTAAAGAATCGTTTCTGAGGATTAAAGATCTGCCCTCTTGCTGATCAATCGCTTTTGACTGGCTATCCATCCTGATTTCTTCTTTATCCTGCAGCGTAGCAATGGAACTGTTCCTGGATGTTTTCCGAAGTAATCCGCAAGCCTGCAGCATCAGCAATCCCAGGATTACAAATAATCCATAGGTTTTCATGGGCTACGCTCCTTTCCTATCCAGTTGGCAAATTTGGCGATGCTACGCAGGTGCCTGCGTTTTCTACAGACACCATCGCCTTCTCTGCTCCCGCCTACGTTCGTATTCCCCTCGATGGTCAACACCCAGTCTGATTTTAGTCCCACGACTATTCCTGCATGAGCAATTCTCTTTAACGAGGGAAAATAAATTCCGAACAGATCTGCAGGCATCGACTTTTTAACCAACCGGTTTACAGGAAATAATGCCGGTGTCCAACCTGTTCGGGGTTTGGAAAACCCAGCTTTTGAATAGACCCAGCTCAAATAGGCGCCACACCAGGCATGGCCTTTAGGTAAACCTATATGTTTCAGATACTGCTCTACCCTTTTCCCGTCATTTTTGCCATGCTGTTCCCTGACACCATTTTCTGCCAGGGCAATGGAGAGGATCTCCGTTCTGATCTTTTCTTCAGCTGACAGATTGCTTAACAAATTGCGATCAGGCAGCCTACTGCTGCAAACAACAGTGATACAAATGATGCCCAGTAAAAGCCTAATTGTTTCCATGACTCCATAATTTTAAATTGTACAACCATTATTGCAAGTGCCGGCAAACCCATTCCGCGCCAAAGCCTTTGTAGTAACCAAAAGCTCAACCCAACCATCAGCAGAAAGGAGATCAGGCTCAACAATACCAGGAGCCAGATGCCAGGATCAATATATCCTGCTGTAATGTCTGTACTCAATATCAAGTGCTGGCTAAGCGGCCACATTAGCAACAGAACGGTGAATAAAAATCCAATTTCTACCCTGTGGGCCATTGTAGGTTGAGGCCCTTTAATACCAATATTTTTCATGTGAGTAATTTTTAGATTAAAGAAATAATCACCCGCCATCTTTGCAGAATGGCGGGTGACCGGTTGATTAGCTTAAGGTAACACTCCCACAATACCTGGAGTTAGAAAACCTTTTTCCATCAGCACTGACGACCATGATGTAACAATGAAGCGGCAGACCGATAAATTCAAATGGAACTATCATCCGAATTTTTAAGGCATTTCGTTTAACAACTGTTCCGTTGGTAACGAGATTTTCTATACCCGGAGTATGGATATACACCTTTATCAAATCTGTAGAATCACTCAAGCCAAAACCTCCGTCTAACCAGGAGAATTCAAGCGTAGCTGTTTCACCAGCTACAGCAGCAACAGCAGGCGTAGAAACGGGATTTAATTTTCCCCTGCTGATTAAAAAATCAGCATAACTGATGCTATAATTTGGTGCAGTACCACTAAGCGCGTGCTTAAAATTGTATTTTAACGCAGCGTTTCCTGGAGCAAGCTTATCGATATTGTCTTTAAATCCAATGGCGATTGCGCCACTGAACAAGCTAACCTGTTCCATCATCATACCGAAACCGGTACGGTGGTTAATCTGACTTTGTGATGAGGGTTTTGATGATTTATGTGGCTTAACTGAAAATATGTTCTCACCATCCACATAGCGTCCAACGTTATTGCCGACCGTTCCTGTGACGTCGGACCATGGACCTGCAAATAATTTTCCCATGACTTTAATTATTAAAAATGAATTAATCTGTTGATTCGTAAGTTGCTTGCAAGCCGTTCATTCCGGGCGCCTCGGAAATCACTTAAACATTACGATTCAAACGTATAGATCAATATTTTAACAACCTAATTTCCAATGGGTAATGGCGCTAACTGGCAGTGATTGGCAGTAAATGGCACTGGTTTGTACCGATTTATAGTCCTGGGCACACCAAAAAAAACTGCCTGTGCTAAATCTGCACAGGCATAAAAAAAATCAATTGGATCACATCAAAAGTGCAATCACTGGCTTGCCAGAATAGAGGACTTAAGGTAATACTTTCGTGCGCCTATCTGTTTCGTTATCCAGTTGGACACTTTTGCCAACCTATAAAAAGTACGAGGACTAATGTTTAGTAGTTCCATTACCTGGAGACTATCCAACCATTCGTCAGGCTGCAATGCTGCTTGCTCCTGCAGCATCTGCTTTTCTTTGAATTCAAAAAATCTTTGCAAGATCTGTTCTATTCTTCTCAAGATTATTTTCATAACAATAGGGATTTAACAGGCTGATTTTTGACATGGGACATTGCCCTGACTATAAAAAAATATGGCCTGGAGTTAAAGAATAAGTATGATTTTTACGGGAGACAGTTTGAGACGAGCGGCTCTGGATCTACTTCGGATTTAGGTATTTCATCATGAGATTCAATTTAAAGGTTAATTTGTGTGTTAATTATTTTCCCCTCTTTTTATTTTAATCTCTTCTTAAATTCTGTTCAAACCTAACATTAAACAGCATATAATAAGGATGTATAAGTGCCAATTTGGATGCGAGGCATTATCATAGTATAAATATAACTAAATATTTATTTAATAAGAAATAAAAAAATATTTAATAAAATTATTTCAATAGTAACATTTTTGATATTTATTCCGAAGATTTTCTTTCAATAACATATAAAAGAATTACACCTTGCCCCTTTAAGCGTAAGCCCATTCTACAATTTGCTTCAGGGCTTTCTTTATTTCTAACTTGCCCTCCATCGTATTCACGTCAATACCACACATGGTTTCCCCACTCATCTTAGCCTGAAGCGTAATATAATATATGGCTCCAACCAGGATACCTTCTATAGCCCTAAAATTTTTGTCCTTATCTTTAAAATAATCATCGGTGATTCTGCTAAAAAATTCTTCTCCCAAGCGTTCCCGCTCCTGATTTAACTCTACTAATGGTTTTAGATTTTCACTGAGTCCCCAGTTAATTATCCTACGCATCTCGTCGTTCTCCATCAGGGAATCAAACTGATTCTCCAAAAGCGTATAGGCCATCTGTCTGCCGAAGTCTTCCTTACTTGCTTCTATAATTTCATCGACCTGACTCAGACTGACTTTAAAGTAGTCCTTGCTGTTCAAATATTCCTTTACCAGGTTTTCCATTCCTCCAAAATAATCATAGATCAGTTTGCGGTGGACATTTGCCTTTTTTGCCACATTACTGACATTCAAACCTGTAAAGCCGTCTTTCTTTAAGATGCTGCCTACCGCACTTAAGAGTTTCAGTTTAGTTCGTTCTTTATCTCTGATGGGTCCACTGGTAGTCTTTCTAATCATTCTGCTTTGCAATTTAAACGTAGCAAATTGCATTTTTTAACATACTATTCAAAGACATTTGATCTTTTATTCTATTCTAAATGTTCCGGAAAAACTGGTCCCTCCTCAATGTGTTAATGATGTGCGTGCCGATACTAATTAGTTTGTCTGTTTGAGAAGAGATAAAGACGCCCGAAGAATATGCAAAATGTGTAAGTCCTAATTTGCTGGTTATATGTAACTTCAGGTACAAGAATCCCCTGGACATAAACTTTATTGGCAGAGGATTTAAACCCGAAATTACGATGTTTAATTAATAGACAACACTATGGAAAAAAATAAATTATTGCGAATGGACAATGTCAGCATCGTTGTCGAATCCCTTGATGATGCGATCTCTTTCTTCACAGAGATTGGCCTCAAACTCGAAGGACGAGCGACAATAGAGGGAGAATGGGCTGGTCGCGTTACCGGACTAGGTTCTCAGCATGTAGACATTGCAATGATGGCTACCCCAGATGGCCACAGCCGGCTCGAGCTTTCACAATTTCTAAGCCCTCCTATTATTTCAGATCACAGGAATGCTCCTGTGAATTCCCTTGGTTATCTACGTGTGATGTTCACCGTGGAGGACATTGACGAGCTGGTATCCAGACTCATTAAGCATGGTGCTCAGCTCGTTGGTGAAGTGGTTCGGTACGAGAACTCGTATAAACTCTGCTATATCCGGGCGAAAGACGGACTTCTAATCGGTTTGGCGGAACAGCTCAGTAATTCTTAAGCTTTGTTCATTGTTAACGGCAATTCCTAAATAAAAAAGCCCCGGAACTGGGGCTTTCAATTGAAAATTAGAAAGGGGATTATTGTTGAATATATCGTTGTGCCCTCATCCTTATAACAGACCCTTATTTGCAAAACTGTAATAACCACTTTGGGTCACAATCAAATGGTCCACTACTGCAATATCCAGGGAAGATGCTGCTACTTTTATGGTCTTTGTTAATGCAATATCCCGCTCACTGGGAAACAATCTTGCGCTGGGATGATTGTGAGCTAAAATAACCCCGCTCGCTTTACCTAGTATAGCTGCCGTAACGATTACTTTATGATCTGCTATAACTGAGTCCATGCCACCACTCGAAATATTGATTACACCCAATACCGCACTTCCCTTATCTAACAAGATCATTTTGAACTCTTCGATCAGGTCAATTTTACCCTTATCCCAACATTGCATAAAAATGCCATATACATCCTCCATACATTTTATGACTGGCCGTTCGGATGCTTTCAATTTAGGCTTGTATGTCAATTCAATCTGCGATACATTATATAAGTTCTTTTTCATTTGGATCTGGTTCAGTATGAGTAATTGGATATATTTTTTTGATTTGAGACGCGGAAGGAACCAACGCTCTTTGTAACTGCGCGATGCTCAAAAAAGAACTGTCGAAAAACAGGTCCGGATCAAATTCATTTTTTAAGATGTGGACACAGTTCATCAGCTGAATCAGGTCAAACTGCAGATCCTCAATAAAATCATGTTCGTAATTTTCGAGGTGATCTATTTCAATTATTATTTTTTGGTTTTCTACTTTGATCATGTCATGGTGTTTACTGGTAAATACGATGGTTTAGGGATAATCGCTGTATAGTTTGGCCTATCAGACTGGTGCGGGAAATTTAAATCCAGGCATTTTCCTGTGTAAGATCGAGGTATCGATGAATAAGAAGGTTGCTATTGGGTTGTTTCTTGATTTCATGGCTCATAATTTTTAATGAGCCCTTGTAGAAGTGATCACAAATAAATGTGAGGACTACCAACCACCACCACCTTAAAAGTTTCTGACACCTTATGCGACCTGGAATTACAGTAGCCCTCACATCTATTTTTTGGACGCGCAAATATAGCACATCTATATATTAGATATTAAGCATTCTACTGTCTTAGGCCACGGTGTCAGATTGCGGTGATGATAAGACTCTTTTAAATACTTATTGTTATGTCTAATATATTTAATTTAAAATACAATAACAAACTTATTAATTAATAATTAAGATCGTTCACTTGATTTTTCATCAAAAAAGATATCCTGCTAGGATGCTGTCGAAATGTTTGGCGCTTCCTTTATAGATTTATTAGTAGTTACATAGTCCTTAATAGATAGTTGATAGGTCAATAATTTGTCCAAACGACCTGTTAACTATGTATTTAATACTTAATAAGTATTAATTTTATTTATTCGCATAATATTTTGATATGCAAATTATTTCGTAACTTGTTATTAGGAAGCTTAACAAGTTAATAAACCACACGGATATGGGAAAATTAATAAACGGAGTGTTTGGCGGATTCCATGGCAGAATCGGTAACCTCGTTGGTTATACCTTAAAAGGTAAATACATTGTCAGAAAAATAGGAAGAAGTACTAAGCCGCTTACACCGGGTAGGAAATCAAACTGTCAAAAGATGACGGTTGTAAATGAAATACTAAGCCCTTCCCTGGCTGTTATCCGGGCAGGATTCCGTCTTGCAGTGATAGGAACCGACAAAAATGAGTATAATGAAGCCGTTTCTTATAATAAAATGAACGCTATTCAGGGAGAATATCCCAATATCAGCCTGGATTATACCAAGGTATTGGTAAGTATGGGAGATCTTCCTGTGGCAGTGAATCCGGTTATTAACCAAACCGCTAAAGCTGATGAAATTGAATTTAATTGGGAAATAGCAGCTGATTTGCCTATTCAACGTCATAACGACCGCGCAATGCTGATGGTTTATTTTCCTGAATTGAAACTAACCTTCTATCATCTGAGCGGATCAAAAAGAGTGGAAGGAAAAGACGTACTTCATATCGATTCAGATTATGCTGGAGAACGTATGGAGGCTTATATCTCTTTTATCAATGACGACGGGCAAAGGGTCTCTAACAGCGTATACGCAGGTTCTTTGAACTTAGATCGCAAGAAGCAAATTCCAGATAACGGCAATGCAGAAATTGACGATATTCCTGGATTTATTTACAAACTACAGGATAAACTTATGCAAAAAATAGCAGGAAACTGTGAATTGAGACTCAGCCAGCATGATACCCGTATTGCGGAACTTAGACTCAACTCCTCCCCTGGTAAACAAATGGATATCAAAACGTCTTTATCATCAACGTTGTCTCTTTTGTTTAAAAAAGCAAAGGTTAACCGCGTTGTAGCTAATATCAGCACTGATAATCAGGAAACAATCAGCTTGTTGAAGCAACTGGGTTTTAGAAAGGAAGGTCGTTTTATTGAGAATCGCTTTCTGAATGGTAAATGGGTGAATGAATATCAGTTTGCGATTTTGAAATCGCAATGGGACTTGTTGAACTAGTCGTTTAGCGAAGGACTTAGGTGTTCACTTACAAGGCATGATATATCAGAGAACCTAACGAATCTTCTCTTGCGGGAATTGCTATGGATTGAGCATACAGTCAATCACCTACCTCAATATTACGCTCCCAATTTCTATAAATCGGATATAATTGACCACTGTTTAATACTGCGTACTTCCCGTTGTGGTTTCTTTGATCGAAATACATTGAATCAACACGACCCTTAAAATCTGCTGACAGCTCATCCCTCATCATTAATTCTTCGCTGCCTGGTCCAAAAAATATGGTATACAATACAAATCCTAGCAATGCAAGCATTGGTGACCCAAATACATAATAGATGATGATGTTGTCTTTTTTTGATATTAATTCTTTTGGCATCATTGGATTATTGTTAATATGTCTTATTGGTATCCCTAGTATAGTAATATTCCACCAAAGATGCGATATGATGTCCCTATAAAGCATGAATACTTGCAAATTTAGGCCTATGGGGCATTTTTAACAATAAAAGTCAGAATTTTTCAACCTTATAATCAACCGATTAGAAATGGAATTGATTTAATTTCCATTATTTAGTAATCTGAAAGTACAATATTTGAGTAAAAGTTATACTTTTGCAACCCCAAACAAGGGAAAACAAATGATTCCGTAGCTCAGCTGGTAGAGCATTACACTTTTAATGTAGTGGTCCTGGGTTCGAATCCCAGCGGGATCACCAGATTCATCATCAAAACGTATAAAACCCTGCAAATCGAATGATTGCAGGGTTTTGTGTTTGAGGAGGAAAACACTAAGATTCCGCGATGAAGAACAGATACCCTAAATTGATGCAGCAATTCTGAATCCAATGCATTCATCCTTCGCATTAGCAACTATAGCGTATCTTTTTGAAACTGTGCAATGGACAGCCCAGTTCCAAAGCATCCAATTTGTTTGTCCATCAGGCGCTGCAATAAATCCGTCTATTGAAGTCCGGATCTCTAATATTAATTTTCTCATTAACGATGATTTTAATAAGATAAAAATATAGTTTGTATTCCTTGACTCTGTAGCGCGAAAACGACAAACTACACGTGAATTTGCGACAGTTCTTTATACCAGTATTTTATTGTAAACTACTGGCATTTTTCCTTTCCACCTATTCCAGATAGTATCGTGTATCGTTAATTGAGACATAAAGTTTGCTACATTTATACGGCTTGTCTTTCCCGGATCAAATAGAGCACTTCTCGTGGGTGATGCATTTACTGAATAGTCAGTAACCATTTCCACATCAATTAAACCGTCAGGACGCACTGCAACCCATTCAATAAAAGGATTTTCTTGCCCTATCTTCACTCTTAAATAATCTGCTGCTTTTTCATTGTCAGGATGTGGCGGTAAAAATAGCCGAAGCAGACCTATTACAATTTTCTGCCCAAAAGAAACCGGTTCGTTCAAATCCCTGTTACTATTTCCTGCAGTATTCATCAAGACAAATTTAGTTGGCATTTCTGAGGCATTTTTTAAGATTGCCTCACATAGTACTTTAACAGTATCTGTAACAAGTTGTCTTGGTTTTCCATAAATGCCCTTTAAGCTCAGGTTATGTCCGAGACAGGATGCAACTGATTCACAATCTTTGAGGTGCTCTGCCATCTCGTTCACCTTGATATTCGTAATATTATCGTCCTTGATAACGGTTATATTGTCATTGCTTTCCCACACATCAGGAATATTGCTGGTTGATCGAACAATTACCTTCACTGTTTGACCTGCGCCTAACAATTGCTCGACCAGGAGTTTTCCTGTTGCCCCGCTCGCTCCTACTACCAATGTTTTCATTTTTTTGAGATGTTAATTTATTTTATAGATATATTCAATGTTGATATAAGTATTGAATTTTTGTAAGTTATAATTAAAAATGAGCCTATACAATTAAAATCAAGTTCAAAAATAAGCCTTTCTTTGTTTAAATTAAAATGATGAAGCGATTCCGAATTTTTGATTTTTTGTATCTATAACTAGAATATAATTTAGAAACAGTTTATTTCCTATCATGCCATGGATTCCCATTTTTGACATTTGTTCAATCTGAGTATTGCTTATTCCTTCAATATAAGTGGAAGAACGAAGGGGTATTGTTGTGCCGGCAAATTCTAAACTGTCGTTCGATGCGAGTGTATTGGCTGTCAAAAGTTTACTCCACGATTTTACTTTATATTGAATAAGTTCGGCGTTGGTTTTGGCCAGTTGGCTACACATTTCTTTGTTAGTAAGCAGCTCAAACATACTTGAACCTGTATCAAAATAGAGAATAGTTTCTTTACCTTTTAATTTAGCCGGAAATAATACGCTCCTATTCGAATATATAAAATTGGTTAATGAGATATGTCCCAATAATTTTTCGGGAATGCTTTTTGAGATGGTAAGTTTACAATTCGCGTAATCGATGATTACGACTTTATTATCAATTAGATCAGCTCCAATAGTTCCAATTATTTCAGTGCTATTTTTATCTTTCCAGTCGATTGATGTGCTGTCAAACTGTTGTACAATAATTTCTTTTGCCAAAATAGATATCTCGGCAACGTTGAATGAGAAGTTTTGTAATTTATCTCCTACTTCTCTCAAAGGAATTGATTTCGGATATTTCATTTGGATAGCCTCGACTTTATTTTTATATAACAGGGAATATGGAGAACCCAGGTCAAATTGCATATAAAACAGACGTGGGCAGTTCTTCAGCTTAACTGGAATAAGAATAGCGGTATTAGCCTCCCATTTTGAATTGATATAATCTCCATGCCAACGAAATGAGATAGTTTTGGTTTCCGAGGACATTACCAGTTGATTGACTGGCAATGTTGGCATAGATTGAGCCATGATCAACTTAATGGAAAAGATTGTACTACCTAGTATTACTGATAAAAATTTTTTAAAAAAGTTCGGTTTGATTTGCATTTGCTAGTTTTTTTAATGCAAAACTATCTTTAATATTTATCCGGTCAACCGTAATTTACACGTCATTAGCCCGACATTTAGTAGTAAATAATGCTTCTATTGTAAAGATGAACTAAAAATTTATAGTTTTTATGCGCAAAAAACTGACAGTAATAAGCAAGGCATTTAAAATGTACATTATGAAGAATATCCATAAATAATGTAACAAATAAAACTCTTTAAAATAGGTAACTACAATAAAATTATAGGCCAACGCAAGTAAAAGTGAAAAGGAAAGCGTGATTCCCCAATAAATCTGCTGCCGAATTACCGAACGTCCAAATGCAATTGTCTGAGTATTGTAGCTGCCAGATTTTTTTAAAAGATAAATGGGAATTAAAAAATGTACTAGTGGGATTACAAGATAACCAAAGCAGGACAAGCAAAGGATTTTAAGAAAATGCTTTTCATTTTCCAGATCAGAGATAATTTCAGGTATTGTTGATTCTTTCAACGAATCATGATTTTGTGATTCATGTGTTAACTGCTCAAAGGTGGTTCCTAAAGCCTCGGCTATAATCTTAATAGTAAATGTCCTGGGGCTACTTTTACCACTTTCTATCCGTTGAATAGTACGGACAGTAATATTTGTTAAATCCGCTAATTTTTCCTGAGTAAGACCTATACTTTTCCGGGTTATTGCTATTTTTTTATGTAGTTCCATAGCCACTAAATCATCTTGTAAAGATAATTGTTTTTGCTCATGATCAGGTTTGGGTATCCAAGCATTCGGAGATTTCTTCTATTATGACGCTATATAATCTAATCTGTTACAGTTAGATATAATTTTTCTAGAAGTGTATACAAATGTACAAATTTGCTGTGATTTTATAAATTTTGGTGATTCTTATCCACTTTTGTTCTTAATATGATAAATAAAGGCCAGTATCTATATTTGTATATGAAAAAATTGACCTTAACGCTTACCTTTTGCTTAATAGTTGTAATAGCAAAATCTCAAACACCTACTTTAAGCACGTTAATCAGGTACGTGAATACTCCAGTAGCCGATCTTACAGAGGAAGTGATTTCAATTAACGGATGGGAACTGACTGAATCTGAAGTCGTAGATAGCGTAGTAACGCTTCATTTCAATTTTAAAGATGCTAGCTTGCTAATCAGAAAAGTAAAAGACTATAAAAATGAAATCTCTCTAATTTGTAATAAACTAAAGTACGACAATCTCAATAAGGAACTTTTGCAATTAGCACCCAAATTGGTTGATTCCAGGGTGAATGAAAAAGGTCACGTTGTTAAGACTTATTGGGGAGAAAAATATGGATATAAAATCTCAATAGCACCAAAATCAGTTTTTGTAGTTCAGGTTTTTGACAAAGAAAATTCTTTGATAAGAGAGCAATTGGAAAGCCTGCCTGCTAAAACAGGCTCCATTGAAGCAGCATACATTCAAGATTCAAACTTTGGGGAAACGCCCATGCCATTAAGGAAGTTCAAGAACTTAGTTATGCCGCAAGATGATGGACTAAAAACTGGAAAGATTGCAGTAAGAATTAAAGTTTATAATGATGGTAACGTCATAGACGCTACCCCAGGGGTAAAAGGCACCACGTTAAATGATAGAGACTTGTGGCAAAAATGTAAGGCTTCAATCATGGGAGCGAAGATGCCCCCTTCTAATTCTTTACCTTCTCTCCAAATAGGTATCGTGGTCTTTAATTTTAAAGTAAAATAAAGATATGTCGACTGGCTCTGCCCATATTTCTGTCTTATTTATTAAGCCTTAGATTTGAGAATTATTAGTAGAAAACTGTAGAGATTTATCTCAGGTTATATGATATAAATTAGGTTAAATGCTTTATTTTTCCTATATTTAAGTATAGCATTTGCAGCTAAAACATAGTACAGAATAACCACCAATTACAATAAAATCAACTTTCTTTAATAGAAGCTCTTTTAATAAGTCTTGATGTTTTTCTATAAACAGGTTCATCCAGCTGTAATTATTCTAATTTTACCTGTTGCAGTTCTATTTTTCAAGTCTTCTCTACTAACTTGATGTACACGTAAAATAAGTTCAACAGTATGCCTCAAACGATCAATAGGTGATTGCTTGATAATATCCTGAATTTCAGTTTCTTTAGCCTCTTCAAATGAGTTGAAAATTCGTATCCTGTCTTTTGCCTTATTCATCACAATATCATTTAGTAATATATATTAGAATCAGTATGTTTTTTGTTTTCCTGCGCTTTCAATAAACGCTCATAAAATACTTCTTTTCTGCATGAAGCTTCTCAACTCTTTCTACTATGTCTGTTGTAGTACTCGTATAGTGTTAATTAGAATCAATTGTAAATATATGTATTTCCTAAAAGATTTATGTATTTCAGATATATAGCATCTGCAGCTAAAACGTATAAAATAAAGGTGAGTGATTCGGTGAGTACCAAATCCAAAACCTTCCAGATAATGAATAAACACTGATTTTTACACCAGGTGTGAATCCCAGCGGGACCACTTTTAATTTCCCATGCAGTTTAATAACTAATTTCTATAAATTTTGTATTATTACTACTTGATTAAATAATATGGAAGGGTTTAATAAATCGAATAGTACATCCATAAACACTTTCTGGGTTGCAATGCCAGTAATGCGGAATTTAATCTTACTTGCGGCAAGAAATGAGGTTGAAGTAGATGCGATTTGTGTAGCAGGAGGTATTAATCCAGCCGATATGAACAATATCGAAATGAAGGTGTCCCTCGAATCGAACATAGCCATTATGGAAACTATACTTCAACTTTCGGACGACAAGGACATGGGGCTCCACTTAGGTGAAAAAGCCACCCCTCCCATTATTGGCCAAGCCGGGCATTTACAACAAAGCGATAGTGATGTTCTTTCTGCCTTTAGAAAAACAGTATATTTCACCAGGACTTTCACGGCTTTATACGATTTTATTTTTGAAGAAAAAGATAATAAAATCTTTCTTTATTATGAACCGGTTCAATTATGGAATGATATAGCACCCGAAACAGCAAGGCATGGCGTAGATATTCCATTTGCGGCCACAGTTAATTTTGTAAAAGTACTTTCCGGTCAAACAGTATACCCTATAAAGGTGCAATACAAGTATCCCAAAGTTTCTGATACTAGCGAGCATGAAAGAATTTTTAAATGCAGACCAAGTTTTAATCAACCTTGTAATTGCATTGTATTTAACAGAGCAGACTTAGAAATTCCCATTTTGGGATACAATCCAAAACTAAATATTGTTATCGAAAATATGCTCCATGAAAGGTTACGACAAGCAGCAGAAGGTGTAAGGTTTAGCGTCAAAGTAAAGGAAGCCATTTTGAATAATTATCAATTTGACTTCCCTCAATTAGAAAATGTAGCTGTTTTTTTAAATATTACGCCACGAACCCTGCAAAGAAAGTTACAGGAAGAAAATACAACTTACAGGGTGCTCAGTGATCTGGTGAAGTATGAGCTTGCTGCTGCTTTATTAAAACATAATGAACTGTCTATTTCAGAAATCGCCTATAAACTTGGTTATACAGACCCACACACATTTAGAAAAGCTTTTAAACAATGGAGTGGTAGCACACCGGCAGAATATAGAACCAAGATTATTACGCTTTAAATTTAACCCAAATATATTCGTCATATACGTTATTATTTTTAATAACAGACTTTTCATGAATGCATTCTAGCGTATATCCGTTCTTCTCTAATACCTTCATAGATGCCTTATTAAATTCGAAGACGCCAGCTTCCATCCTGGTGATTTCAAAAGTTTCAAAAGCGTACTCGGTCATCAATTTAATAGCTTCCGTTGTAATTCCCTTACCCCAAAATGGTTCGGCAATCCAGTAGCCAATTCTAGCATTAGATCTATAAACATTCTCTTTTGGAGTAATACCAATATCTCCACAGAAATTCCCGTTATAAAAAATAAGAAACCGCTCTGCGGATATTTTATCTAGCTGTTTTTGAAACAGCTCAATTCCATCATCGTTGGTATAGGAGTTATCGGGTATATCCAATTTATTGTTCAATATGTTGGGATTGTTCTTAAATTTAACAAACTCATCTAGGTATTGAATATCGTAATTAACTAATTTAATCATGTAAAGGATAGGTCAAGATTTAAAAATATACATATATAAACTTATTTCAGAAAAGATTGAACCAATTCTACAATTTTTTCAGGTTGCATAATTAACCATACATGCCCAGTGTTTGGCTGAATAGCCAATTTCGATTTCGGAAAACCAGCCATATCGGCAAATACATTACCACTGCATAGTTGATATAACTTTGCTTTATGTACCAAATCAACCCCATCATTATCTCCAGAAATAAATAGGTGCTTTCATATTTTTTAGATTTTCATCGCCCAAATCAAAGTCTTCTGTATCGAATTTTATAAACTTGCTTACAGTTTCTAGCTACTAACAGGCTAGTCCTTTTTCAGTATATATGTTAATATAATTATGCCGCAGTCGCAATGTAAAGAATTTTCTAATTTGAAATTTCTCTTTTCTGTGACACCTTGAAAAATTGGCAAACCATCGCCAATAATTGCAGGATTTACAAACAAATGCAATTCATCAATTAATGAATGCTTAATCAAATTAGAAACAAAAGTAGCACCACCATATACAATTATGTCTTTGCCTTCCTGATTTTTAAGTTTATTCACTTCTTCTACGAGGTCGCCTTTTGCAATAGTTGTTTTGTCCCACTCGGATTTGTCCAATGTTTTTGAAAAAACAATTTTTGTTGTGTTCGTATAAACAACTCCACCTTCAAATTCAGGGTCTTCTGGATTTGAAGCCACATTCTTCCAATGTGGGATAAATCCTTCGGCTAATTTTCTGCCAAGTAAAATAGTGTCTACTGGTGCTGTTATTTTTTTTACATAGTCAACTATGTCTTGTGTCCAAGGAAATGTCATCCAGTCCATTTCTCCATTTGTGCCAGATACAAAACCATCAATGGTCATCTGTACTTGTAATTTTAATTTACGCATCGCTTTTTGTTATTTAAGTTTTATTTTCTATTAGTTATCAATGAAAAATTGCCAGCAAAAAAGAAATAATTGCAGCATAGGTTCCACATTTACTTTCGGCCTGTTTTATCAGTGTCACCTAATACTAAGATTGTGTTGTTCATGTTCTATATTTTAGTTGCTTACTTCTTTGTTGTGAGACCTCAATTCTATATGCTCAGTTTTTGTTTTCTTCATAAGCCCGGATCCGAAGGTTAGCATAAATACTATTGAGCCAATGAGGTAAATATTTAAACCAATCTCAGCTAGCATTTTTAACTCAAAAACATTTCCTAATGCATCTATTAGGGTTGCTATTCCGGTAACAACAGCAATTATTCCAGTAATTTTTTGGTTATTGAATAAAAGTCTACCTACTCCGATAAACCACACGGAAGCGAATAACGCTTCTAATATATTCCATAAGCCTTTGGTTACGATGGTGGTTAAAACAGAGGTCATAAGCACAATATTTTCGATTTCAATGGCAGAAGCGTGCAAATAATCTTGCATCAGTAGTGGCCAGGCTACCGCAAGTGTTATGGCTCCGATAGCTCCAATTAATACATAACACAATCCACAATTTGTAATGAGCGAAAGCCATGGCGTACGAAATCTATATTGTTGATCAAAATAAAAAACAAGTGGAAGTAACAATATATAGTAACCGAACATATCCAATATATTAAACCAATAAGCAGCTTTAAATTGACTTGCGTACTCCAAAATGAGTATAGGATCCGAAAATGCTTCAAAATTATAGTTAACCGCAATGGCTCCCACCAACAAACAGGCGATGGATAAAACACCAGAGAGGATACTTAGATAAGCTATAGAAATACGATAATTCATGATTTTAAGTTTAAAGTGTAGCGAGGTAAGCTTTTAATAATGCGATACCTTCGCTATGTTTTATGGTCGTTCCGAGCTTTGGCATGCGCTTATTCTCTAGCTGAATTACAATGGACTTTTTATAGTTTTCCAGGAATGTTTTATTGAAAGGTATTTCATAAGCAGGTCTGAGCACAAGTCGTTTACAAACACCCTGATCATTATGGCA
Source organism: Pedobacter steynii (assembly GCF_900103665.1). Taxonomy (GTDB): domain Bacteria; phylum Bacteroidota; class Bacteroidia; order Sphingobacteriales; family Sphingobacteriaceae; genus Pedobacter; species Pedobacter steynii. The sequence goes on along the minus strand of NZ_FNGY01000015.1, from coordinate 56,941 downwards.
GTGGGCGCAATTCACATCCAAGTAAGCCCGAGCTCTCTCTTCTAGTGTATGGCTTGTATTTTCCCAGTTGGGTAAACGACTAAACGACGTGGGATTGATATTACCAAATATGCCTTCACGTTGTAAGTGGGTTAGCTGATTTATCGGGGTACCACTTCTTGTTACTTCTCTGTTCAGGTTGTGAAGTTTAAAGCCAATGGGCATACTTATTTCAGCAGATTGATGACAGGTATTACATTCGGTATTACTGGGGATGTGGTAATTAACAGTTTTACTAATACCATGTTCATCTACCCAGCTTACATTTTCTGTTGCGCCTGCTGTGATCAGGACAGCATCATTCTGTTCGTTATCCCATTTATAGGTTGCTACATTCCATTTATCTTGTTCCTTAATTAAAAGCCTTGTTTCTATGATTTTCTTTCCCAATAAATGGTTTTGTTTGTCTTTATAATAGTAAAAGGTTTTAACCAAGATTGTACCGTCAGGGAAATTCGGCAAACCATCGCCTGTCGGGGTTAGCTTTGTTCCACCAGGTAATTTTATGAGCCTTTGTTTTTCGGCGTAATCTGTAAACAAGGCTGTTGAAAGTTCATAAACTTTAAAGGTCGCTTCTGGAATTAAATCAGATGGTGTCCCTTGAAAGATCTGATAGTCAGACAGTTTTTCTTTAAACTGCATATTATTGGGGATGGTCACCAAAAAAATATCCTTTTTGCAAGACTGCACATAAACCATGCAGGTAAAGCAGGCTATTAAGCCTACTATTACTTTAAAAGTATTTGAAATCATCTTTTTTTTTCTACAAAGTTCTATTGTAGGCCATAAATAGAATGGCTAAAAGACGACAAAATGAGGGATAGATTGCGACATTTCTCAATAGAATTCAAGGGAATTATTATACAATTTCAATAGTTTAGGGTCTGCTTATAAATTAAATCGGTTTGTATATTTAAAACAAATTTGAAATTCAAACAAAACACCATAAACTATGTCACTAATTAACAATCTATCCAATGCGGGAATTATTGAGCAGCAAGAAGCTATCGAATTGAATAAGAAAATCGGAAAAAGTGGCTCAGAATCAAAAGCTGTTTTAGAAATCCTATACCACTTTTTTATGCAAAAAGTAACTGGGAGCTCTGAAATTGGAAATGTTTTCGTGTCGGTGGGGTCGGCAGAAAAGCAAGACGATATGAACTGTCACAATAAAAAAGAACATTCAAAATTTCTTGAAATCCTATATAAGGAAGGTATAGTCCCAGAGACGGTATACCAAAAAATAAAAACCATTCCACTTACAGCAGATGAGTCTGGTTATTTTGGCATACTCCATTTATCTATAGAATTAATGTCCTTTTATAGATCCTTCACTATTGAGAATCAACTAGCATTTGCCTCCTTACTTGAAGGGAAAAGTCCTTATGGCTCTGATTCCTTGCTCGACGGTCAAAAGAAAAATAAACTTATTCAGGACATAAAGGCCGAAAAACTTGAGACCTATCTCGATTTTTTTAGGTATTGTCATGGATGCAGATTTGTCAATGTTGTGGGTTATCAGGGCAAAGAACATATTCTTTTAAAAGAAGCAGTTAAAATATTGAATCAATTATGCTACAATGCATTTACCATCGTTGAAATTACCAGTTATGATGAGGATTTTGCAGGAGAGCCTTCCTATCACAATAAACAAACTACAATTGTTGTCAGTACTGGTGCCAGAGAACATCGTTATACTTATACATTTTGGCAAAACGAGAATAAAGACCAAAGCGAAAACAAATCAAATTCATTGTTGGAAAACCTTTTGCTACTGGCAAATCAGCTATTAGCCGATTTTAACGCCACTTATAGATTAACAGGAATTACCAATTATTTAAGTGAAGCGCTATTCCCAGACAGTAGAACACAATATGCCATTTGCCGTTTTCAACAGGAAAATCGTAATATCCTAGAATTTTATGCTATGCAAAAAAGGTTTTTGTTTAATCGTCCTTCTCCTGTGTTCATTAGATTTCCACTTTCATATCTGCGAATAGAATATGCTCTTTACCACATTAAAAAGTGTGGGTTATTAGCGCACATAAATAATGAACAATATGATGATATTCTAACTAACATTTACAAAAGCACTTATGATCACGTGGCAAATTTACTCGCTATCTTTCCAAATATGGTTGCTGCTGTTAATCGAACAGTGAGTTCTGGCCAGAAACCATATGATGCTTTCCTATTGGCACTAAATCAAATTTCGCATGGTGTTCTCAACTTTACTGAAATTCACGATGGGATTCCAGAAGATTTTACATTGGAAAGTGAATTAACTTTTAAGGTTTCCTTTAGATGTAATGGCGAATATCATGAGGTAGATTGCAACCTAATTGGTAAAGAATTTAGTGATAACATAGTTTATTACATCATTAATGAAATCATCCGAAAGAAATATACCGAATACCGACTCGTACAACTAATTAATAGTAAACATACACACGATATCTATCTTTTTGTTTCAAATCCACAAGGTGAATATTTGCAAAGCATGAAGCTTTGGGAAACAATAGATCGTTTTTAGTTCTTTATCTGGATAAACCAGAATGTCAGTGAGGTTCACGAAAGCCTCAATGCAAATCGAGGCTTTTTATGTAAAAAGATATTTCAAAATACTCCATGCAGCCAATCATCCACGCTGCAGAATAGCATTCTTCAGAAAATATCACTCATTATACCTGCAAGTGGTTGCTGCTTCGAAGTTAAATTATGAATCATGTACATGATTCTTTAATGTTCCATCTCGGTTAATAAATTTCAATTTGTAATCTTGCTCAATTACCTTACCTCCTGTCTGCAAAAAGCTCCCAAATAATCCACGCCAATCTTCAACATCCTTTTCCTCAGGGGTATCCCACCTTATTAGCCCCAAAGCATCCGTGTCGTCATTACCTTTGAGAACTAGGCCAATTTCATTATTGAGAGATACAATTGTTTCAGGCAAAAATTCTTGATTTCTTTTCCATCTGTCTGTTCTATAAAATATCCTTAGGCCTAGATCCTTGCCTACGTTACCCATTATTAAGTCCCATTTGTTATTGGGATTAAACCACTCCCAAATTCTAGTAAAATCGATAACATTATCACCCTCAACTTCATAAAGCTCTTCGATAAACTCGCCTTTGAATTCTTCAAAGCCGATGCTTGGGTTTAATTTATTCTCGTTTAGGAGCTGCTCTGCAAGATGTAGGTCATCAAACAGTTCAAAAAACTCCCACTGCTTCCAGTAGTCAATCTTTGAAATCCTATTTTGAATATCCCTCTTAAAAAATCGTCTGAACATGTTTCTGATCAACATAAGTTAGATGTTTATAGTTATCCATTCTTATCTACGTTTATCTGAGCAGATAAACCCGAAATTATATACCATATTAGAATATTAAAGCTATTCATTATGCTGAACGTTATTATTGATACTTTCCAAGATCGAGTTTTTTTACTGATGAAAGATACGATCATAAATTGATTTGCATGCTGCTAAATTCAATTGGAATATCATCTTCAGTTCTAACTGAGATTGTGTAATTCAGATGGTATGTGTAAATTGCAATATAATTTTGGCGCGATATGAAAAAAGAATCTAAAGACAATCTTAACGAAGTTCCTAAAACATACGTTACCAAATTATCTGATAATGAGCGTCTGCTAAAAGATATATTCCGACCCGATATTGACAAGCTTAAACTCTTTACCAAAATGTTGTGTACAAATAGTCTTTTAAATAAGGCAGTAATTATTCATAAATAATTTTATGGATGTTTTAGATGAAATATTGCTTCGGTTTTAACCGAAGTACAGATGATTTGGATATTTGGTTATACGATACACTAGATCATAGAAAAAATTTTAGAGCTGCATTTAACGAATTGGATTATGGCGATTTTCCATCTTTTGAAACTATGGAATTTGTACCTGGATGGACCAGTATCTACATAGATAATGCAATAGAATTGGATATTATGACTTCAATGAAAGGATTGGAATCTCTTTCTTTTTTAGAGTGCCTTGATCTAGCATCTATCGCAGCTTTTGAAAATGTAAAAGTTCCGTTTTTACATATCAATCAATTGATAGCTAATAAAAAAGCAGTAAACAGACCTAAAGATAATTTAGGAGCGTTTTTTCATTGCAGGCGTTTGCCAAAGGCCCACACTCTCTATTGAGGGATCAAGGATCAATGCCAAATTGGCACCTTAGAGGTTAACTTTAATACCGCAAGAATCGGGTTCTGTGCAATATACTATTATGGTAGATTTGGTTATAAATAAATATCCATATGCATCAGTTAAGCGAACCCTCAATTCTTTATTTCGGCACTCCTGTAGTGCTAATCACCACCACTAATCCTGATGGAACATATAACATCGCACCTATTTCATCTATTTTCTGGCTTGGTTGGCGTGCTATCATAGGCATTTCGAATTTCTCAAAAACTACTGAAAATATTCGTCGTACTGGTGAATGTGTTCTAAACCTCCCTTCTATTCATCAGGCTGCTGCCGTCAATCGCTTAGCGCTAACCACAGGTGCTTTTCCCGTTCCGCTCGGCAAAATACAGAAAGGCTACGTCTATGAGGCTGATAAATTTGACCTTGCTCAACTTACACCTGTACAATCCGAAACAGTTAACCCACCTAGAGTGGCAGAATGTCCGGTGCAAATGGAAGCTGTAATGGAGAACTTTCATGGAATTGCAGAAGATGATGAGCAACAGCGTGGCCGCCTGGTTACTATTGAGCTACGCATTCAACGTGTTTATCTTGATGAATTAATTTTAATGGATAGAAATCCAAATCGGGTTGACCCGAATAAATGGAGACCGCTTATAATGAGCTTTCAACAATTTTATGGTCTTGGTGAACAGATACATGTTTCTACCCTGTCATCTATATCTGAGGATTTATATCGTAGTCCTGATGTTGAGCGGGCAAAAAATTTCACAAAAGTAGTTGAGCCTTTGTCCAAAGGATAGCTAAAAAATCATTTGAATTTGATCCTTTCCACTTTTATACAATCCTCTATAAAAGTGTTCGATGACGGTACCAGCGGGATCACGAAATGCATCAATTTGCATTGAGGCATTTTGTATTAAAAGGTATGCCGGAATCGGTGTTTTCGATTGGATGTATTGCCGCAGGCACAACGAAGGAGCTATATCGTGTTCCCCCTCCTTTTTTCTATTTTTTGTAATTCTTCTACATCGGCCTTATCCTTCTTCTTCATCAAAGTCCATTTGCTTTAGAACATCCAACAATTTCAACTTATTTACATTGTCGGGTCTTAGCTATAAATCCACATCGCCAGTGCTTCTTGCGTAGCCATGAAATATCACAGAATATAAAGAGGTTCATCCAACTGTAATTATTCTAATGGAGGTCTGTTTTACTCACAAACTACTTTTAACTATTTATTATTCAGAAAGTTCAAAATCTGGAAGACTTTATACAATTAAACTGACGGGTAACTTCGCATCAAGTATAATTTTTGATTCTATAGATTGTTTTGATATGAATATTTATATCTTTAGAAGAGTGGTTAACTTTTAATGATAAAAAAAATATTACTGTCTTTGATAGCTTGCGTTGTGTTGATTGTAATAACCAACATGGTCATGTACCAAGACGTCCCCGAATTAACTAGAAAAGAACATCTTTCTGAAATTGAGCGCTACAAATCGAATATTAGAAGTCTGTCCATAGGCGATACTAATGATAATGATTTAAAAATTTTTGATACCATCCTTTTGAGAAATAAAGTTTTGATGTTAGGAGAAAATACTCATTATGATGGTCAAACCTTAAAAGCAAAAAGTAGACTTATTAAATATTTACATGAAAATCAAGGTTATAATATTGTTTTATATGAAGCGGGGCAGTTCGATACTTGGATAATGAATGAGGAAATGAATAAACATAACAAGTCAAAAATCGCTGCTGATTCAGTTGGTGGACTTGGGCTGTTTTATTGGTGGTGGGCAAATGAGGAAACACAGCCTCTTTTCAGATACTATCTAAAAACAAAATTATCATCGTCACCTATAGAAATAGGTGGATTTGACATCCAGTTTTCAGGAAGCCTTTTGGAAGATAAGCGGACAAGTCAGCTAAAACATTTTCTCGAAAAAAATAAAATTAGCATTGAAAAATATCCGCTCTTCAATAAATATAATGACAACCTTAATTTCTTGTTGGACAACGCTTATGTAAACAAAACACTGAATGCCCAACAGAAAACACAATTTCTTGAAGAGATCAGTGGATTGGAGCAAGCAGTATTAAAGCTCGAGCAGACTAAAGAAAATACCATCTATGCCAGATATCTTAATGATGTAAGAAATAATTACCACAAATCATGGGAATATGAGCCGGGTACATGGCCGAGCATGAATTATAGGGATTCGCTAATGGCCAGAAATCTTATTTATCAGATTGATTCAGTTTATAAAGATCAAAAAATAATTGTATGGTGTGCCAATATCCATACATTTTCACGCAGATTTAGTAAAGATTTTCTACCCTTGGGTGCCTATATCAAAAAGAAATATGGGGTAGCATCTTATATGCTTAGTTTTTCATCTTATGCGCGACATTATGCTGAAAACAAAGTTGTTAATAAGCCGGGAAAGCAAGCGATAGAGAATGATTTTCACAATACAAAATCTCCTTATTTTTTTATTGACTTTAAAAACATCCCTGCAAATTCGTTTTTGAAAAACCATTTCGTCTCCACTATTAATCAGGGAATGGACCAAAAAAAACAATGGAGTAAATTCACCGACGGAATCTTCTATATTGATATAAATAAAAATCCCTCTTATCCAGAAAAAAAATGACTGAGAGCATAACGACGAAAAACCTATGTTTTCAAATTGGTTCTAAAACCATTTTGAATAATATTAACCTGAATGTCCCAAAAGGCAGTATTTACGGCTATTTGGGAAGAAATGGAGCGGGAAAATCAACTACAATTAAACTTCTTCTGGGGCTTTTGGAAGACAAGAATGATCATGTTTTTGTCCACGGTAAAAGTCTAAAACAGAATATTACACAAATTCATGCGATTACCGGAAACCTTATTGAATCCCCTTGTTTTTATAATAAACTGACTGTATTTGAGAATTTAAAATACCTGGACATTATCCATAAAAAAGGAACAAGGAGGATTGAGGAAGTTCTGGAGCTCGTTGATCTCCATGAACAGAAAAAAAAGAAAGCTAGCAAATTGTCTATGGGAATGAAGCAAAGATTAGGAATTGCTATGGCCATATTTCACGATCCCCAACTGCTCGTTCTTGATGAACCATTGAATGGACTTGATCCACAAGGCATTTTTGAAATGAGAAAGCTGTTTCAAAATCTTAATGAACAGGGGAAAACTATCTTCCTTTCAAGCCATATTCTAAGTGAACTAGAGAAAGTAGCAACACACATAGGGATCATTGAAAAGGGAGAAATGATATTCCAGGGAACTAAAAACGACCTTTTAGGGCAGGTGGAAAGGTATGTTAGCTTAAAGGTTAATGATGCGGAAACTGCAATCACTATATTATCAACTTTAGGTTTTTCAATTCAAAATAATGTAAATAATAAAATTTCGGTTAAGATAAACGATGATCAGCAATTCAACTCACTTCTAAAAAGTCTAGTTCATAATGGGATTGAAATCTACGAACTTGAAGCGCAAAATGCTAATCTGGAACAGATATTCATCAATTTAATTTCTCAAACAAATGACTAATACTTTTTTTAAGACTTTTTCAGCCGAACAGTACAAACTCTCTAAAAATAGAGAAATTTTTGGCGTATTGCTGCTCCCTGTCTTGTTAGTGTTTATGGTTGATGGGTACATTATTTACAAGGCTAACACGGAAGTTTTTGCGGAGTCGCTTACAAATCCATGGGTAGTACTATTAGGGAGATATGTTTTCCAGTTCTATAATCTCCTGTATCCCATTCTCGTTGCTATTTTTGTGTATGCATGCTGTGATATTGAATATAAAAACAATAACTATAAAATTCTTTTCACCATCCCAATATCTAAAACTGAAATATTCTTTTCTAAAGCACTCTTTATTACATTGGTTATTTTGTTTTCAGTAATACTACCTTATTTAGCATTCTTGCTAAGCGGATATTTTTTAAGCGTAATGTATCCTGAAATTGGGTTTCAAAATTATGATTATCGAGAAGTTATTTTTTATACCTTTTTTAAACTATTTATCGCCCTGTCTGCTATTTCAATGATTCAGCTATCTATAAGCCTTGCTCTTAATAGTTTTATTTACCCTATTGGCTTTAGCATGTTCATGGTAGTATTTTCGATAGTAGTGGCGCGGAAGGAATTTTCGGATTTTATTCCCTATACCGGAACTTACAAATCTTTTGAAAATATTCTGAGTGAGAATAATTCTTTTGCGCGGCTTGACTACAGTAATATTGTAATGATGATTTTATTTCTACTGGCTAGCTATTACCTGTTTAAGCGAAAAAGAATAATTTAGGATTGTTAATATTAACGAGTCCGATAAGCAGTTTGTTTTACAAATATTTTTAGCTACAAAATAAGTGGTGAGCTATTCGCTGATTTTTACACTAGGTGCCAATCCCAGCGGGGTGATATTTGAAAATAGTCTTCTATTCCATTTCAATACTCATTTTGTGTTCGAGTACTATGAGGTCTTAATATAAAATTATCCTTTAGCCACTTTTCTTAGCAATTTGTATCTTTATTACCTATCATTAGATGAATGGAAGTTCAAGAGGGTGCTACTGCTTTAAAAGAGAATACTGATGTTTGGATATTAAAATACTATCCCCTACTTGATCCTGTACCTGTTTTTTTATTATGGTACACAGATACTGATAAGGAAAGTACAGATAAATTATTCACGTTCAAAACAGGTCAGATATTTGCCACTAATTCCCTAAATGATTTAAAAAATATTATAGTTCAAAATTATGCTGTGATCAAGGAGTTTGAAAACCTTAATGTTTGGCTAAATGATTTCGACAGTCAAGTTTCCAGTAAGTTTATCATCTATGATATTAATAAAATTTATAACGCTGTTAAAGTTCAAAACTTTGAGATTGAAATTCTTGAAGGATTAACGAATTTCATTAATTTATTTGGGGACTATGTTCATCAGGATCATAGCAATAAAAATTTAAAGCTCTTAGTAGATAATAAGTCAATAAGAAAAGCCTGGGACTACTATTACAATTATGTCTTTTGGCCACGATTTAATGATAAAGATCGATTTGAAGCTTGGGAAAGGCCTCCCTTTAAAGTCAATGTTGTGAAACTGATACAGGGACTTGAAAAATTAATAAGATGCTTTGAGGATAAAATTACAATTATAAATTAATCTATATAGTTCTGGTTCAATTCTGTGATTTTTAAACTTCAAATATAAAAGTGTTAGAAATTGGGATATAAATAATACATCGACTCTAAATGACAACAAAAATAAACACAAATGAAGATTGGAATCACATATTAGAACTTGCTGAATCTGATAATAATATGGCACAATATGAAGTTGCTGTAATTTATGACTCCGGACTGGTAATAAAGGGTGTTGAAATTGTTGAAGAAAGTCAATCAGAGGCTTTCAAATGGTATTATAAAGCTTATCAAAATGGCAATATTGACGTTATTACCCGCATAGCCGATTTTTTTAGCGAAGGAATTCATTGTGAACAAAATCTGGAATTAGCAATTGAACTTTATCAAAAAGAAATAGACAAGGGCAATGGTTTAGCGGCAAATAATTTAGCAACAGTTTACCGGGATCTGAAAGATTATAAAAAAGCATTTGAATTTTATAAAATTGCCCGAGATTTGGACAATTCAGATTCATTACCTTTAGCATTGTGCTACTATTTTGGTATTGGAACAGAAAAAAATCTGGCAACATCTTTTGAAATATTACTAAAGATTTCAGAAGACAAATCAAAATCTGGAAATCATCAATATGCTATTGATGAGGCAAACTACTTTTTAGGAAGAATATATTTAGATGGAGAAATAGTTGAAAAATCTATTGTTAAGGCACTTGCATTTTTAAAGATCGCAAACGCAGACAATGATCACCGTTCAGCACAAGAGCTTCTAAATATCGTTGGGGGAAACGATTAAACTTATATTATGCTTATCCTCAAATCCCTGGGTATCAATATTCATGGATTCGCTACATCAATTGTACTTTTAAACGTTCCGCTGTCTGCGATGTGGGTTAACATAAAAGCGGCTAAATCAGCGCGCGAGATTTTCGGGATACCCCTTAGCGGCAAGCCAGTTATATTTTTATACTTTCCTGTTGCTTTGCCATCAGTTAGTTTTGGCGCCCGAACAATCGTCCAATCCAATCCGGATGCTTTTATAATTCCTTCCATGATACGCATATCAGCATATATGGGCTTATAGAGCTTTTGTAAGACATTCTTCAACAGAAAAGTCATGATGAACGAGCTATGGGCTGGAATGTCTAACGCACCTGACGAAATGCAGATTAGACGCTTCGGGCGTGATTTCTCCATAATGCTGACAATATTGCGGATGCCCGACGAATACAGTGTGGTTTGCTGGATTTTAGGAATTCCCAGGCAAGAAACTACTGTTTCACACTCTTCAAGCTCTTTTTCATAGGTTTTGGGGATTAAAACATCTCCTTTAATAACCGTTAGGTTTTGATGTGCTACTGTAAATGCATCGGGATTTCTAATAACAGCCGTTATGGCATACCCAGCGCTTAGGGCCTGTTCAATAAAATGCTTTCCAGTTCCACCAGAACCACCAAATACAAGAATTTTTTTCATTTGTGATATTTTAGTTGAAACAAAGGTATATTTGAACAAACATTTGTACAAGTACGCACCTAAAAGTAAGTGTTAAATGAATAAAATTAAAGCGTCATCGACCATACAATTAAATAAGGAAACGGTCTTTAAATTGTGCCCGGTAACCTATGTCATGGAAAAAATTGGCAGCTATTGGAAACCCATCATCATTTTCCACCTAATGTCCGGATCGAAGCGGTATGGGGAGCTGAAAAAGGCAATGCCCCATGTTACAGAAAAGATGCTTGCACAACATTTGAGGCAGCTTGAAGCAGATGGACTAATCTCAAGGGTAGCATTGCCTGTAGTACCCCCGCACGTTACCTATAGCCTGACGGATGCCGGACAGGCTTTGCGGCCAGTGCTGTACGCCATGGCAAACTGGGCAATCGAAGACGGGCAAAAACGGGAAGAACCACTTTTTAAAACTATGGAACAATTCCCTAAATAAAAATCTATTTAGAAACTATAATCAACACCTAATGCAACATAACGCGGTAACAAGCGATATTCGGTTACTGCCTGATAGGTCTCTGTGATGACCGCGTTTTTAAACTGGCGGGTATTGAAAATGTTCTTCGCGCTGATTTCAAATCTGGTTTTGATCTTTTTTGCATCGTACGACAGAGAAAAATCTGAAAAATAATACGTTTTTGAAGTTTCGGCAAAAAAGTCACCAAAGCGATAAGCTTCGTTATTCAAATTGGCCTGAATGCCCTTCGTAACATTGACAAACATATTGAGAAAGCCATAGGTGTTTTTCAACCGGTTTTTGCGCTCGCTACTGAATGTGGTCATCTGCATACGGTAGCCTGTGTGTAGATTGAACCTGGATTTCCAGACACTCCTGAACGATAAACCATAATCAAGGGAACCCGTATGTATCTTGCGCTCCCCCACTCCGACTACATTGGCCTGGTAATCGGAAAAATCAGCCCCTATATCCAATTTAAAATTTCCGTTTACCGGTTTTAAATAATAATTGAGCTGGGTCTTGTAAAACGTTCTTTTTTTATTCTTCAGCAATACCTGCGCTGCCAGGTTGAAGTTCGGGTTGATCATGCTCTGGCTACTGATATAGTCAAACATCGTTTGATATCCCACCGACAGGTTGGCAAAAAATCTGTCCAGCATATTACCATGGGTGTAGGTTAACAGCGCTCCGGAACTGGTCAATGTTGCCATATCATCTAATCCCTTTACGAATTGACGAATACCTGTGCTATAGTAATTCGGAATGACATCCATCAGCTCAGTATTGGTTTGCTTTAAGGAAAACTCGGCCTCAAGCTTTCCTTTGCTATGTATCTCCCATTTTGTCGACAGCCTTGGGCTCAACAACCAGTTGTTACGATTTCGGATAGCTCCATAAGTACGAAAACCGCTGTGCACAAACCCGGCATGGAACTGTGGTGTCCATTCCCATTTTCTTCGTTTCATTGTGTATTTGGAAATGATACTGGTGTTATTGGTAACAAGACCCACCTGGTTTGAAAATCCGGAAGGATGAATCCCGGTTTTATCATCGGCTTGCAGTACGAAATCGGTCGTCAGTTCCTGATCCTTGTATTCATTGACAAAGGCGACCTCCATAAAGTCACCGCCTTTTTGTTTACGTACGTAATGTGAAGTGAAACCCAGGTATTGAAGGTTATTTTCTACGTGTTGCGATACCTCCGAAATGCCTCCAACCTGAAACAAATCTTCGTAATAGTACCTGTCGATACTATAATCCAGTGGCGATCCCTGTTTAATCCAGCGCGCCGAACTTACCAGGGCTTCTCTGTCAGAAAGTTTATAGGTATAGCTGAGGTTGTGGTTGGTCAGATAGCCTTTAGTGCGGGTTAGCTCTTTAGTGCTGCTTCCATTGAACAACAGGTTATGGGTATCCTGTTTTTCCAGTGAGCCAATGCTTCCATTGTAGCTGAGCGTGGACCGCTTACCTATATCATACTGCAGCTCCCATTTAGAAAAGTAATTGTCAATGCGTTTATTCAATTCATCAACCTCTGTATTGGTAAACTGGATATCTGCAATATTGTACTGTTGCACCCTGTTTTGATAGAATGTTTTTTTTGTCGGATTAACAAAGCCCAGCCACTTCACTTTTAGCTGTTTGGTCGGATTCAGTATGGTATTGAATGACAACAACCTGTCGCGATTGAAATTTGTCCTTTTATAGTCAAAACCTGGTAAATCAGGCGTGTAATCGATGAGCGTAGGCGTATTTACCCCCGCGCCAATCTGTCCCGGTTCGTCGGCCTGGCCGGAATACAGCAGATTGTTGATGCTGCTCACCGCATCCACACCGTTGTTATTGGCTGAACCAAGCAGATAATATTTGTTTTTCTTTCCAAAGTTCATCAGGCTGACGTTCCCTTGGTAGAACATCGGTTTAGTGAGCGTGCCGGAAGCAGAAACCGATCCCAGCCATTGGCTTTTGCTGTCTTCCTTGAGTTGCAGGTTCAGGGCTACCTTATCTGAGTTTTCAATGCCTTTTAAATGCTTATTATTGGAGTAACGTTGCAATACCTGTACTTTATCCAATGGTTTGACAGACATGTTCTGCGTAAGCAGCCGGTAGCCCTTTTCAAAAAAGTCATCGCCCTCTATCATCACCTTCTCCACTTCTTTGTCACCGACTTTTATACTACCGTCTTCACCAACATTGAGGCCCGGAATTTTTCTAAGCAGATCTTCTACCGTACGTTCTTCACCTTGCAGATAGGATTGTACATTCAGCTCAATGGTATCCCGGCTGAGCTTGTAGGGACGCTTCGCATGGATGACAATTTCCTGCAATCGCTCAACACCGCCTGCAACAAGCGCTACATCTATCTTCATATCCGCCTGCCCCAACTCAATTTCCCGGACTGTTGGTTCATAGCCCAAGGCCTTCAAATGCAAGGCCATTTTACCAGTATGTTCAGTGCGTAGCTGATATTGCCCCTCGCTGTCTGTAAAGGTATAAGCAAGAAAAAGAGAGGTACTGTCCCGGCGAAGGTCTACCCGGACGCCACCGATGGGCCGCCCATTCGAAGTCACTTTTCCTCTGATTGATACCTGTGCATGGGAAGGCATGAAATCCAACAAAAAAAAGAACAGAACCAATCCAACCCACCAGAAGCTATTTTTCATGCGGGCCCTTTGGTTCCCATTCATAGATTTGCTCCACCGTACCCCGAACTTTTGTCCTTTCGGTCGTTACCCCTTTTATCGCAGGCATTTTACTTTCCATAATACGCATCTGCTCCTCCACCAGGGCATCACTTTTTTTAATATAGTCTTGTAAGGATAATTTCGGCAGGGAATAGATATATCCCTTGTTTAGAGGAACACTTCCCTCATATGGATAGGAAACTTTCTGGAGCGTCCAGTAGTTCGGGTTGGCACCTTCATTGTACAGCATCACGATCAGCCCAGGCAATCCGCCGAATTTGTAGGGTCCGGCAGGCACCGGAATATCATTGGTGTAATACGCAACGATCTTGCTGCCCCGATAATTGGCTGTTGCCTTATGGCAAACGAATTTGCCTATAGTATCCGTATCCCTATAGTTCGTATTCCACAATAATCCGGGAAATTGATCCGTCACCAGATAATTAGTTCCCTTGACTGCTCCGGTTTCCCGGAGTTCATTTTTATCGCTTCTCTGAATAACAATGTGCCTGTAGTTAATACCGCTACCCAGTACCAGCGAAAAACTGGAAGATACTTCCTCCTCTGAACCTTTCCCCTTTTCTGTATTGGCTTTCACCGGAATCGAGTCACGGATGGCGGTCTTAATGCCATTTTCAAAATAGACGTGCTCCTGAAAGGTAGCCATAGCGGAAGGTATATATTCATACACCACATGTAATTTTTGTGCCTGCACCTTCCACGAAGCACACAGCAGTAAGCAAAATAGTAAATAGTATTTCATTTTCTTAAAAAACAAACAAAGCGAACCAAGAGGTTCGCTTTGTTTGCTCATTGTTGAGGTTTAATTTAAGTAGTTATTATAACTCTGAACCATGTGACTAAAGTACTGACCACAATTAGAGAAAAACATATCGTCCGCTCCGTAACAGGTATAAGTGTGCACATTCGTGCTCATAAGTATACCGCCCTCATTATATACTTTTACAGTCAATCTGCACAATATCTTTTTTCCCTGCTTGATTTCTTCAGCCTGTCCAACGATTTTCATATTGGACTTGCCGACAACAGCTTCGTAAACATTTGTTGTTTCAGCCCTGTCATTCACTGATTTTTTTCCGCCAGTGCTGGCGAAGGAAGCCGTTGACATTAAAGCCACAGCTACCATACTCATTAATAACTTTTTCATACGTTTTTTTTTAAATGAGTAGCAAATATAAAATAAATCTCATTTATGTGATATATTTTATATAAAAAAATACGAACTAAAAATTAACTAACTACCTCAGTGAAAGACTTACCAGGATTCCAAAAATCCTTTTTCTTTCTTGCCGGATGAATATATTTTGAAAGAAACAAATATTTACCGGGTCCGGTTAACGCTTTGTTGTGTAATAATCCCAGATCTCTTTAGAAATTGCGGCAATTACGTTGATACCTCTTTCTTTCGGAGTCTTAAAATCAGAAACAAAGACTGAAATAGCAAGATGTTTGCCGTCAGGCAGAGTAACGATACCTATGTCATTAAAAGCAGCCATTATCCCTTGTTTGTTTGCTCCTGATGCGCCAGTTTTATGGATTAATTCAGTTGCTGGTGGTAAAAGAACGGTAATCCTTTTGCCCCAATCAGGTAATTCCCTCATTATCTGCATCAGAAAGTCGTTGCTCGATTTTGAAAGTAATTTCTGGTTGTATAGCAGTTGAAGTAATTGAAGTGCTGCAGCAGGTTTACACCAGTTTTTATATTGTAATGCCCAATCCTTTTCCATCTCCCCTTCTGTATAAACAATAGAGATCTCTTTTACACCTGCATTATGGAGATATTGATTTACTGCAGCAGGACCGCCGGCTACCTTGGTATATAAAAAATCACATGCATTGTTATCACTCTTTGAAACTGTATAAGTTAGCAAATCGGCTAAGGTCATGTCAAGATCCTGATTGGGAAAATCTTTTACCATCGGGCTCCAGGTATTGGTATCCAGTGTTTCCTTTGGCATATGGAACTTCTGGCTAAGCTGTAGTTCCCCTTTATCTACCTTGCCCAGTATAGCAAAGGCAAGCGGGAATTTGAAAACACTCATCATTGGATACCCATGGTTATTGTTGATGACAAAACCACCTTTGAAATCCATTCCCTTTACCCCTACTCCAATTTTCCCTCCGGCAGTATCGATAATGTGTTTTATCCTTTCCTGTAATTGTAAGATGGATTTGCTTTGCTGAGCGAACATAACCTGGGGGACCAGCATTAACGTTAAGAAAATGGGCTTAAGATTTTTGAATTTGATCATTTTGCAAAAATAGAAAAACTGATTTAACGCACAGCGATTTTCATTTAATAACCGAAGTCAAGAAATATGTTTAAAAGTTAGAGTTGTTTTGCACTCAGTCTTTTAAAACATATATACATGAAACAAATAGGTACAATCATTTTCTTTTTCTTATTTACCTCAGCTTTCTCCCAAAATTTCAATCAAACTGTGAGGGGAGTAATAACAGATCAAGACAGTAAGCAGCCTATAGAGGGTGCCACAATAACCATCGCTGGTAGTCATCCTTTAAAAGTTATACTAACCGACAAAGACGGGAGCTTTAGGTTCAACAATATGCCAATTGGAAGAATTACCTTACACGTGTCAAACGTGGGGTACGAAAAAATTATACTTCCTAATATTGTTGTTAATTCGGGCAAGGAGACCGTATTAAATATAAACATGCAGGAAGCTGTAGCTCAACTGGAAGGTATAGTTTTAACTTTCGATAAAAACAAAGGTCAACCCTTAAATGACATGACCCTGGTAAGTGGCCGGTCTATTTCTCCGGAACAGACGAATAGATATGCAGGTGGTTTCAATGATCCATCGAGGATCTTGTCTAATTTTGCCGGGGTTACCAGTTCTCAGGATGGTAGCAATGATATTATTGTGCGGGGTAACTCTCCTAAATATATTCAATGGCGGTTAGAGGGGATGCAAATTACAAATCCCAATCATTTTTCTGATCAAAGTGCAGTAGGTGGTTCTATTAGTGCGTTAAATAATAACTTGTTAGCAACTTCAGACTTTTATACCGGTGCTTTTTCAGCAGAATATGGAGATGTATTGTCTGGAGTGTATGATGTTAAACTAAGGCAAGGAAATAACGAAAAATTTGAATCAACATTCGGTCTGGGTGTATTAGGCACAGAGCTTACCTTCGAAGGACCATTTAAAAAGGGCTATAAAGGTTCCTTTTTAGTGAATTATCGCTACTCTACCATCTCCTTATTAAGCGATCTCGGACTGGTTGACGGTTTAAACGGCTCATTAAATTTTCAGGACGCCGCTTTTAAAGTTGTATTGCCCACTAAGCAGGCTGGACTATTTTCTTTTTTTGGCCTGGCAGGGCTCAGTAATTTTTTGTTTAAAGATGTATCGCCTGCCATGTGGCAAACACCCGGAAACAGGTTCGTGCCTGACAAAATAGGTGAAGACTACAAAAAAGGTTCGCACCTTGCGAATTTGGGCATGAACCATACCTTGACGATAAATAAAAACAGCCATATTAATACCGGACTGTCTTTCTCGAGCGAAGGTATTGATGATGATGTTTTCGAGAATTTCAACACCGGCGCTTCAGAAAGTAATCAACTAAATTTTAATGGCAGATTGAAAAGATCGACATACAGGGGCGAAATCACTTACAACAACAAACTCGGTTCGAAGCTTAAACTACAGGTCGGCGCTAAATATGCGTTGCTCGATTACAATTTTAATCAAAGTATGTTCAGAGATAGTACGAACGTTAGGTCTACGTTGGTTAATTTTAACAAAAACATCAGTACAATTAGGAATTTCATTAGTTTTAGGTATAGATTTAATGAAAAGTTGACTACTGTATTTGGTGTGCAAAACATGAATGTTTTGCTGAACAACAAGAGTACCATCGAACCAAGATTTTCTTTAAATTGGGAACTAAGTAAGACCAGCGTTCTAAGTGCCGGCTATGGCAAACACAGTACAATGGAAAGTATTCACCATTATTACACCCAGGTGAAATTACCAGACGGAAGTAATACAGAGCCTAATAAAGACCTTGATTTATTAAAGGCGCATCATTTCGTGCTGGGATACGAGAAACGTTTTAGTAAAAATATGATGGTTAAGCTGGAAACGTATTATCAAGATCTTTATGACCTGCCCGTAGCAAACTCTAAAGGGAATATATTCGCTACTATTAATGAGGGTCTCGATTTTCAATACCTTGATTTGGTAAACAAAGGAAGTGGTAAAAACTATGGAGTAGAATTAACTGTTGAACGCTTCTTTAGCAAAAATTTCTATTATCTCGTGAATGCTTCAGTATATAATTCGACCTACAAGGCTCTTGATGGGATCGAACGTAATACACGGTTCAATGGAAACTACCTTGTAAATGTTCTTTTTGGTAAAGATTTCCCAAAACTTGGGAAGGCGCAAAATAAGACAATCAGCTTCAATAGCAGAGCATTTTTTGGAGGAGGTAAAAAAATAATTCCGTTGTTAAGGGCTGCAGATGGGAATTTGGCTGTAGACCCCGCCAACAATAGATTTTATGATTATAGTAAGGCGTATAAAAATGACATCCAGGATATATACCAAATTACGATGTCGTTTAGTTATAAGATCAACAAACCAAGGGCAACCCACGAAATTTTTCTTAATATAGATAATGTTACAAATAACAGAGGCCGACTTACAGAATTTTATGATCCTGGAGAACCTGGCTCTGTTGGTTACATGAAACAGTCGGCCGTGTTCCCTAATTTGATGTACAGGGTTTATTTTTAATTGATTAATGGATATGATGAAAGCTGCAATAAGGTATGAATACTGTACTCCCGATCTGCTGGAAATTGCCAGGGCACCTTTGCCAGGGCTCGGCGACGACGAAATCTTAGTGAAAGTAAAGGCTACTACGGTAAACCGGACAGACTGTGGTGTACTTACAGGAAAGCCTTGGGCAATACGGCTTTTTATTGGCTTGTTTGAACCTGTTCGCCCGGTAACTGGAACCGATTTTGCGGGAATAGTTGTAGACAAGGGTAAGAATGTAGACCAATTTGAAATTGGCGACCATGCCTATGGCTTTTTTGATGAGGGCTTAAGTTCACATGCTGAATATGTAGCGGTGTCGACAAAAAAAGCAGTACTTAAAAAGCCCGAAAATGTGACCTTCGAACAAGCAGCAGCCAGCTTGGAGGGAGCACACTATGCTTTTTATTTCTTAAAAGATCTAAAGTTGAATGCCGGAGATCGAATTCTTATTAATGGGGGAACCGGGGCTATTGGCAATGCGACTCTACAATTTTTAAAGCATTTTAAGGTTCGCGTAACCGTAACCTGTGAAACTGAATTTGTAGAGGTACTAAAATCACAAGGGGCAGAAAGGGTAATTGATTATCAAAAAGAAGATTTTACTACAATTAATGAGCAATTCGACTATGTTTTTGATGCAGTTGGGAAAAGCACCTTTAAAAAATGCAAGCCATTGCTGAAATCCAAAGGGATATATATATCGTCTGAACTAGGGGAAAACTGGCAAAATCCAATCTTTGCTTTATTATCTCCTTTTATGGCAGGGAAAAAAGTAAAATTTGCATTGCCCTACTCCATAAAACGAAGCATGAAGTTTATTCATGAACTTGTTTTGAATGGAGAGTTTGTTCCTTTGATAGATCGAAGATATAGATTTGAGGACATCGAAAAAGCCTACTATTATGTGCTAAGCGGGCAAAAAAAGGGAAATGTTATTATTACTTTCGACTAACTAATTAAACTTTATGGAGTTATATCAGAATTATCCTAATTTTAAGGGATGAAATTTGATAATACAACAGATCTTGACCAAGAGGTGTTAGAGATCAGGAAGTCTTTAATAAGCTCAGATTACAATACACAAGAAGAAAAAGACTTTTTTGCAGACAAAATTATTGTTAAAAAAGTTAAGAAAGGCGAATTCCTTTTAAAAGAAGGTCAGTTCCTCAAAGCTTCATATCATTTGTTTAAAGGATGCATCAGGGAATATTATCTCAAAGATGGTGAAGAAAAGACGGTGGGTTTTCATACCCCGGGTGATAGTCTTTTTGATGATGAAAACAATGCCAGCCAGGTTCCAAGTGCTGTGAGCTGGGAGTGCGTATCTGAATGTATCATTTCTATTTTTACCTTCGAAGTTGAAAAGGAGATGTTTCGAAGATTTCCCCGATTAGAGTCGATGTGCAGGATAGAAACCGAAAAGCAATACTCAAATTACAAAACAGAAGTAAATAACTACCTTTCCTCCAGCCCGGGCGAGCGTTATGAGAATTTAATGAAAACAAAACCTGAGATTTTTCAATTCGTTCCCCTCTATCATATTGCAAGCTACCTCGGCGTAAAGCCCGAATCGTTAAGTAGAATAAGAAACCGGTTACGTACATCTTCATCTTTGAAGTAAATCGTTTTCTATGTATATGACTTCCTGATCATGTTCAGATCCTAAGTCTAAGTGTTAATTTTTTTGAGATTGATTTGTTAATTAAGAACTAATATACTTATCTTCAGCATGTAACCTGATCAATTGACCTGATCGGGGAACTAAAAATTAACGCTCATGAAACATCTTGTCCCTTCGGGGGGAAACCTGTTTTTCAAGGTTTTTTTCCTACTCTATTTTTGCCACATTGCTGTAGATGCCCAGGTCGTGACCAAGCAGAAAACGGTTACGAAAACTTCAACTGCCGTACTTATAGGTGCGACGGAAATTACGCTCGACATCTCAGGCAGGTCATTTTCAGATATACTTCCCTTTGATATACCCTTTATATTGGCCGGTACCCAAGGCGTCAACAGCAAAATAACCTTAGACAAGATTATTAGCATTGAATGTTTTTATAAGGTAAGGAAGGATATAAAAAACAATGAAAAATTTCCTGATCCGAGTGAACAGAAAAGATATCAGGACTGGGAGGATGGTCGCATGTATGCATTCTGGGAGAACAATGGCAGTGATGCCAAATGGAGACTCTCTATCAAAGAGCTTCCACCAAACAGGAATTTCTCATTCTTCTTCAAATTCAAACGTAAATTATCAGACGATGAAAAAACGAAGCTGGTTAATCATGCAGTCAAAATTATTCCAAAACTAATAAATCAAAAGGCCGATAACAGCGTTGTTTCACTCAGCATAAAGGATATGGATGAAATCATGTATGCTACGATTAATCAGCTGAATGTCGATCTGATGGGAAGCGGGCAGGAAATTGATGAAATAGCTTTAAGTGAAATGAATCGTAAAATTGTTTTAAAGGCAATGGAAGAGGTTGCTTTTGCCTTTGAGGAGAGGATTGATGAGCAGGAAAGCATCTCTATGAATTTTGATGCACTTAAAGGCGATTCTACAGCCCTGGCAAAATTTCTATCCGGATACAAAACTTCAGCAGACAAAAACGCCGGGAACGTAAGTGCAATGAACAATGTTGTGAACTCATTAAAGTCCATTTTTTCCTATCCCAAAGGTGAAAATGCCATTAACCCGGAAAATGCGAAAAACTACCTCAACCAAATAGAATATGTTAAAGCAGAGCTTGAGAAGGCGCAATTTCAAGACGGTTCTCCTTTTAACAATATCAAAAATACCTTCATTGGTCACTTGGAAGATTTGGCAAGAAATTTTAATGAATATATAGAAAGTATAAACAATACAATCACGATAACAAACACAGAAACAAACAACTTCATTACTGCTGTGGTCAATTCATTTGAAGACGAAATTATAGTTAATTCGAGCACTATAAACCATAATTTTGTTACCCGTTCGAACTCATTCATCACCGCTGACATTGGGGTCGCTCTTATGCCTTCAATCGCCAAAATGGTTCCCTATCTGGGGACAAATATTTATCTGAGGCCGATCAACCAGGACAGGCCTTTGTTTATGAAAGACCTATTTAAGTTGAGGGATTTTGACCGTCGCTTTTCACTCATGCTCGGACTTACCTACATCACTTTAAAAAAAGATGGCTACAGAGACGATCTCATGGGCACATTTAACCTGATTACTGGTGCGGGAATAAGAATTGCAGATTTTGTAAAGGTAAATGGTGGTGTGATATGGCATACCCGATTAAATCCCAATCCACTAAATACAAATAACACCGTGCGGGGTTTAGGTTTTGTTTCCCTTTCCATCGACCTGCAGATAAATACTGTTTTCAATAAACTTTTCGGTGCTAATGTAATCACTCTACCAACTAAACCTTAATGCTTTCTCATATGCCGTTTCAACTCAGTAAAATCCAGCCCTCTAAAAGTAGCATCACCCCACCGGAGGATGTTTCATTAAACTTTACACTTTCATCAAGTGTTGGGGTAAAGTACATCATCAATTATAGTTTAGCCAAAGCCAACAACCTGTATTTCAAAAAGGCCGATGGCACGCGAACCAAACAATTTTCCTACGAGGGTACAATGGGGTCTGCCGTTGCAGTTTTCAATGAAGATGTTCGAATAGTAAGCGAGGGGCCCAAAGCCTATACTTTTTTTACCATAAAAGTAACGGCAAAAGAGGGCCTGAACGGAGATATTAAAAGCTGTAAAATTTCGATATCATGAACAGGAACCCATTAATTGTCGTTTCATTTCTTTTTCTGTTGCTATTTTCAGGATGTAAAGATGAACCATTATTATTATCGGATGTAATCACAATAACGTCTGTATCAACATCGCCCCAACCTGCAAATGGCATAAATGAATTTGAATTGTTAGTGCATATTGGCACGGACTCAGATAGGGATAAAAGAACGGTCACCGTTACAACTGATGTTGGAACATTCAGTAATAAGCTGGCTACCATAACCGTTACAGTGGATCAAAATGGAAATGGAAAGGTTTATCTAAAATCAAATTCAACAGGTACCGCGACTGTAAAAGCAACAGTATTAACTTTCTCCGCAACAACCCAGGTAAGTTTCAGCTATCCTAGTGGGATAAGCTTTGAGAATGCAGCCATAGAAAGCTTAACGGCAGATAATAATACTACATTGAAAATAACTGCACAAATAGATCCATTAACGCCTACCGATAAAAGGGAGGTCGTATTTACAACCGATATTGGGACTTTTACAAATAATACCAATACGATATCGGTTGTCGCCATAGAAGGCAAAGCCGTGGCTTATTTAAAAGCCAATACAACGGGAACGGCAAATATCAAAGCAGTCAATCTTAGTTTTAGCGTTGCAAAAATGGTTACCCTTACTTCCTCTGGAGCGGTTAATTTCGAAAATGCGGCGACAGAGAGTTTGGTAGCTGATGGTTTTTCTTTATTGAAAATTTCAGCACATATTGATCCAAATGTAGATCCTGCCAAACGTTTCATCTCTCTTAAAACTG
Organism: Pedobacter steynii; assembly: GCF_900103665.1. Taxonomy (GTDB): domain Bacteria; phylum Bacteroidota; class Bacteroidia; order Sphingobacteriales; family Sphingobacteriaceae; genus Pedobacter; species Pedobacter steynii. Next base: position 33,522 of record NZ_FNGY01000015.1, on the reverse strand, counting down.
ATCTGGGTACTTTTTCAAACAACGAAAAAACAGTAATACTGCCAATTGATGCTGCAGGAAATGCGTTTACCTACCTGAAAGGAACAATAATCGGCACAGCTACTATTGTTGCCACAGGTTCATTAACAGCGACTGCGAACAAAACAGTTATTTTCACACAACCTATGCCCGACGATGTATTTAAGATTGATAGCTTTACAGACAATATACCTTCTGATGGTGTTAGCACGATTGCCATACCTGTGAGTATCAATAAAAACCTTGCTACAGCAGACAAAAAGGCAACCTTTACCTCAACAGCAGGTACTTTCCAGGTTTCAAATCCGGTAACAATCAATGCTGACAGCGAAGGCAAACTAACGGGATACCTTAAGCATAATACACCAGGACCGGTATATGTAACGGTAACCTGTGGTAGCATTACCCGAAACCTTACTGTAAACTTTACAAAAGCCAATCCGGACCTTATGTTGCTCACTGGAAATTCAAGTCTTTCCCATGGGCTTAACAATACACTTGCACTCACCATTAATCTCAAACGCTCAATTGGAAATCCGAATCCGGATTTTTTATTCGACTACAAGGCTGTTGATGTATCAGGAAATCAAATTGGCATATTTTCAAATGGCTCCGCAAGTAATGTCGGCGGTACTGCAACGGTTTCCTTTACGGCAGGCGAGACAGACTATAGAGGGATTGTCCTGATTACCGTCTCATTAAAGTCAAACCCGGCTATAAAAGCAACACATCAGGTGATTATTTTTTAACGATTGATAACAGTAATATGAAAAAGGCTGGCGAGTGCCAGCCTTTTTCCTTATCATCATCACACAAGTCGCAATTCCCCCCTTAACTTGTCCCATTTACCTATTTACACGTATGTGGTGTTACTGTATCTTTGAATAAACTAAGTCAGAAAAACACTATATGAGAAAGATAATTTCATTTATGCACATATCGCTCGACGGTTTTGTGGCAGGACCGAACGGAGAAATGGACTGGATCAAAGTTGATGAAGAAATGTTTGATTATGTCGGCAAGCGAATAGCTGAAGGCGATACTGCATTATATGGACGGGTAACCTATCAGATGATGGAAAATTACTGGCCTACTGCAGGAGATAGCCCGACAGCAACCAGGCACGACATTGAACATTCAAAGTGGTATGGCAAAGTTCACAAAGTTGTTTTATTAACAACAATGAAAGACGAGGGCCTGGCCAACACAAAAGTGATTAGCGACAACCTTTCGGACAGCATAAATGAAATAAAACAGCAGCCAGGTGAAGACGTCTTGCTTTTTGGTAGCCCAAGAGCAACACATTCACTTATTCAACTGAACTTAATTGATGGCTACTGGCTATTTGTTAATCCAATAATTCTTGGACAAGGCATTCCATTGTTTGTAGATATCAAAGACAAAATAAAACTCAAACTCTTGACTACTCATCAATTTACTTCCGGAGTAACTGAACTGAACTACATATTGGACAGAGAATAACCCCGCTAATCAAATAAAGGTCTGTCTCATTTCGCATCCTCTATTCTTTGATGAGCATTTTTAACCTCTTCAATTGGATAGATGCTATCTATAATTGGCTTTACATGTCCGATTTCTGTTAATTTGGTAATATGATGGCGCTCAGCAAGCGGACCATCACAGCGCGTGCTGTCCCCTACCGCATCAATAATTACACCCACCCCCTTTTCCTTTAGTATAAGCCTGTATCTCTTCAATGTAGTTTTTTGTATGATGATCAATAACCGGCGGATTTATAGAGGTAGCCCTACTGACTGCTTAAAATTGTTCATTATCTCATGTTTAAATACATGTTTAATAAAAAGAAATAAACATCTGTTATCCGATAAATATTTTTTATACATTTGAGAAAGCCAAACTTTTATTCAAATGCATTTACTCCCCAAATTCAATAAAGAAAACGCTGTTTCCATACTTGTCTCCTTTGTGAACAAACTAAAATGCCCGGGTATTCCGTGTCATCAACCAAACTATCTAAGGTAAAGGCAAGCCGGTGCAGAAGCATCCACAGCATTGACTAAAGAGAATACAGCACTATTGATTAAGCTAAAGAATTTGTATACAAAATGGATTGTTGAGTTGCAACGATGCTGTCCGGATAACCAGCATAAAGTTATAAAATTAATGCCGCGTAAATAACCTGCGTGGAATAGAGGTTTAAAATCTAAAAACTTGTTAGAACCATGAAAATTGTTAAGATGCTCAGTAGAGCAGAAATGAAAAATGTAGGAGGAGGAAACCTCTGTCAACCGAATGAATTTGCATGTGCTAATGGCACTTGTATTGATGCAAGTCTAGTTCTGGATGGTACCAGCGATTGTAGTGACGGCAGTGACGAAGCAGGGGGCTCTTCCCCTAAGATAGAAGCTTGCGCAAAAAGTAAAAGGTATGATCCTTGTTCTTTTGACTATAACGGAACCACATACCATGGAAAATGTGATACACACATGGCCTCTGTATTGTATTGTTCAACGCTCCTTTAACTAATCAATTAATTCCAGTGGATCTTTAAAAAAGATCTGCTGGAATCAAATCAAGATAACTATGACTAACTTAATAAAAACAAGTCTTTTTTGCATATTCAGCGTTTTGTTCTTGTTATCATCTAAACCGTCTGTTGGTATGACAATAGATACACCAGTTATAAAAGCAGGTACGGCGAAAATAGCAGGAAGGATAATAAGTCCGAATGGCACCATTAACAATAACGTCTTTATAAATATTACTGTTCCGCATCCAATTTCGGGAGAATATGCTAAATATAAAGCGCTTGTTGATGGATCAGGAAAGTTCTCTATTGATGTTGATGTTGAAACAGATATTTCTCTGATTGGCATTTACCCAAGTTTAAATCCAGAGAAGTCCCTTCTTGTTAAATTGACAAATGGTGGTGTTACCAATATTGATATTGCTTATAATTCGGATTTTGATATCGAAAAAATTGACGTTAGGCCTGATATGAATAAAAATGATATGACCAGAGGCTTTGAGGTCATGGGTAAAATGATTGAATACAGATCGGGTAGGAAACCGGAGCCTTTGTATAATAAAAGTACGGAGTATTTTCTGAATTATGCCAGAACTATCGTAACCGAAAGATTAGAAATTGTAAAAAATGACACCTTGATATCAAAGGAACTAAAAGAAATCCTATCTAAAGATTTTCGTTTATTCCTGTTTAAAGCACATGTATTTGATTACGAAGAATATATGACCGGGAATTATCGCAATACAAATGATGATAAAAGTAAAAAGCCTGATATCCAGAAAATTGACAGGTCATATTATCGATTCCTGAAAGACTTCAACTTCAATGATCCGCAATATCTGAATTGTTTTACGTTCCTGGAAGTTCAAAAAGCAATTCTTCAAAACGAAATATTAGATCTCCCTGTGATCGGAGACAGCGATATTCCTTCCTGGTTAGCAAGTGTCAAAGCTATTTTATCGGATTTAGTCGGATTTGACAATGGTCCTTATTATGAAATTTTAGCGGCCAATGCCTATGCCAGACAGTTAAATGAAGAAGTAAAACCCCTAACCGCAAAGCAAAAAGAAAATATAGCAAATTATTGGAAAAATGGGGAAATTGCCAAGATACTATTTCGAAAGAACCAGCAGGTTGCTGAATTGGATAAATTCAAATCGCCGGTTGTTGTAAATGACATCTCGTCGGTTCCAGCCGATAAAGTTATAGAAACAATTGTCGCTAAACATAAAGGGAAGGTTGTTTTTATTGATCTTTGGGCAACATGGTGTACTCCTTGCCTGAATGCAATGCAGGAGTTCAGAACTGCAAAAAATGATTTTCGGGATAAGGATGTTGCATTCGTGTATATCACAGACGGCTCTTCTCCCCGAAAGCTATGGGAAGAAAAAATTAAAGGAATAGGAAGTGAACATTATTACCTGACAGCGGCTCAGTGGGATTATATAATGGACCATTTTGGGTTCGAATATATTCCTTCGTATCTGTTATATAACAAAGAAGGTATGCTCGTAAAAAAAATTACAGCCTTTCCTGGAAATGAAGAAGTGAAAAAGGTGATTAACGGCTTGTTGTAAAAAGGCCAGGCGCTGGTTTGCCCAGCAGATATGAATCTCCCCGGGATCACAAAAGCTTCACAGAAATGTGGAGCTTTTGTGCTTTAGACAGGAATAAAATAGAGATCATCGATCAAACGCATGAAGATTATGGGGATAAACTTTCTCAACACGGGGGATTTTTACAGCGCCTGCCATAATAAACTACTGGTAGCTAAATCACTCAAATACAGGAGATATGGTACTCAGATCCTTTTAAGAAAGAACTTAGCAGAGCACCTGCCAGGCCCTCAATTTGGAAGAATATTTAGAATATTTTATTTTACATGAACACTGATCTTATTTGTGGCCCGGTTCTTGTATATATAATTACGAGAGCGTTAATTTAAGATTGAGGTCCTGCCAACCCTGGCTAGGGCCTCTTTCGTTTTCTTAACCTGCATAATTCATCCCTTAGCCATCTGTGGATAGTCTTAAACATATCTGTTTTATTTGTAGTTGTTATTAACCGATTGCATAAAAGGTTAATAAAAATGAGAATAAATAACGTCAGTTCAACAAATTTTCGCGATATTGAAAATGCCTGCTTTTAAACAACAGTAAACCATATATCTACAATGAGAAAATTAATCCTCTCCCTTCTTACCGCTTTTTTCTCCGTATGTGCCCTGGCTCAAAAGGACAATAAAGTGACCATCGGAACAATTGATAGCATCCAATCAAAAATTCTGAATGAACAAAGAAAAATCTGGATACATGTACCAGGTAGCTGGAACGCTGATTCCAAACAGCGATACCCTGTATTATATTTATTGGATGGAGATGCCCATTTTTATTCCGTAGTAGGTATGATTCAGCACCTCAGTCAGGTAAACGGCAATACCATTTGCCCCGAAATGATTGTAGTTGGTATTCCAAACACGGACAGAATAAGAGACCTGACACCAACACGTGTATATCCTGAACATCCCTTTACCGACAGTGTCGCTTTAAAAACATCCGGGGGTGGCGAACGTTTTGTTTCATTTCTTGAAAAGGAACTGATGCCACGTATTGATTCCTTATACCCAACGCAACCTTACAAAATATTAACCGGACATTCACTTGGAGGGCTAACAGTGATGAACGTTGCATTAAACCATACAAAATTGTTCAACTCCTACATTTCTATAGACCCAAGCATGTGGTGGGATAATATGAATTTGTTAAATACAACTCAGAAGTCTCTGAGAGAAAAGAAATTTTCAGGGACCACCTTGTATTTAGGCATTGCAAATACCTTGAATGAGGGCATGGATATCACTAAAGTCCGGGGCGACACCTCTAAAAGTACGAGGCATATCCGTTCGATTCTTAATCTGGATCAATATATTAAAGCGCAAAAGCAAAACGGCTTAAGGTATGAAAGTAAATATTATAGCAATGATGACCACGGATCTGTACCCTTAATCACAGAATATGATGCGCTTCGTTTCATTTTTAACAAGTATCGTTTTAAACTTTCCCCTAAAGACTTTACAGATCCTACGGCAGACTTAATCAATAAATTCGGAAAACATTATCAGGAGGTTTCAAAACTGTTTGGTTATCAGCTTTCCCCACCTGAAAATATGATAAACAGCCTGGGGTATACCTTTTTGCAGCAAAAGCAATATGCCAAAGCCGGAGGGCTATTTAAACTAAATGTTGACAATTATCCTGAGAGTTTTAATGTCTACGATTCTTATGGCGACTACTTCCTGGCAATTGGCGATAAATCAAAAGCGATTGAATATTTCAAAAAGTCTTTGTCCATAAAAGAAACTCCGGAGTCCCGGAAAAAATTAGATAAGTTATTGTCAGGTGAATAATTCCAAATATGGATTTTAAATCAAAATAATATTCTATATTTTACTTCGCTATATAAAACAACATTACACTATTAATCGAAAAGCAGACATCTATGTTAATAATCAATAATTACGAAGAGTATAAAACACATTTAGGTAAGGAACTCGGTGTTTCGAACTGGCATAAAATTGACCAACAACAAATTAATAAATTTGCTGAGGCCACTTTGGACTACCAATGGATCCATGTAGATGAAGAAAAGGCAAAAAATGAAGGCCCATTTAAAGCTACCATTGCACACGGGTATTTAACCTTATCACTCATTCCGTATTTATGGAAGCAGATTGCAGATGTTCGCAATATTAAAATGGAAATAAACTATGGGATTGAATCTTTTAAATTTGGCCAGGCAGTTGTGGTAGATAGTGAAGTGCAACTCAAGGCTAAACTTATTTCTATAGCCGATTTGAGAGGTACAACCAAAGTGGTTATTGAAGCTGTTCTTGTGATTAAAGACCAGCCAAAACCTGCCTATACAGGAGAAGTAGTATTCTTATATCATTTTATTTAATTTGAAAGATAGATCCACGAACATTAGAAAATTATAATCTTCTAATGTTCGTGGATATGGGCTACAAAATAGTTCCGCTTGCGGCAACCGCATGTTAGCGCTTACAGGGTTTTCTTCAGTTTGATCTGTTCCACATCCCCATCGGTTTTGATGGTCACGATTTTGTCGACGTATGCGCTTGCATTCACACCGTAGCTAAAATGCCTTTCAATATCTGATGAGCCCTGGTAAGTATTGTTGATATAACGGTCCCTGCGGCCAACTACTTCAGTCGCATGCTGGGTATGCTCATATCCAAAGCTGGAATACAGGAGAAACTGACCTGGCATCAGGTTGCTAAATTCAAAATGTCCTTCTTTATCGGTTACCTGAGTTACGCGGATACATTCACGGGCCTCTTTAGGCAGTTCTACAACCTTCCCCTGTTTACCGTATTTTTTGCTCACTTCCATCCATTCCTTGAAATAATCGGTAAAAGGGAGCAGCATAACAACCGTACCCGGAGGCGCAAACTGCTTTTTATTAATGTTCAGAATGGCGATGCCTTTCAGACCATTGGAGTTATCTCTGGCAAAAGCCTGGCCCTTGATACTAGATTTTCCGGCAGTCACCAGTTTCATCGTTTGTTCTTTACTGAATGTGGCTTTTTGCGCGACCGTAAAAGATTGGGCATGAACGGTAGTCGTTGCTGACAGCAGGCCGGCAACCACAAGCCTGTTTATTTTCGCCCTCCACAGGGAGCTTAAGGATTTAGGGATATTCATAAGGCAAATTTTAAACAAAGTTATTTCTACTTTAAAATAAAAACAATACCTGTTTACCAGTAGAAATAACCAAAGGTTTGACGCTTACCGGCGAATTGCTGCATACTTTAGCCCAAATTTACTAATTTAGCTCTTGTGGCTTGTAAACACCCAACATAGTAATAATGGTCATAAAGAAATTATAACCTGCTAAAAATGATGAGATTTATTTCTATACTTTTTTTAACGCTTCTGGCGATCAGCAACATCGAATGTGCCGCACAAATTGCATCATCAAATCAAAGTACATCTAATAAATCGGGAATTATTACCGGTGCCGACCAGACTGACAAATATTTGCCTTATCTAAAAGGAAAACGAATTGGGCTGGTTGCCAATCAGAGTTCCATAATCGGCAGAAAAAGCAGCGTAGACAGCTTACTGAGCCTCGGAATTAATATTGTAAAAGTATTTGGACCTGAGCATGGTTTTAGAGGCAATGCCAGTAACGGAGCTGTGGTGGGCGATGAGAAAGATGCTAAAACCGGCATTTCAATCATTTCTTTATATGGTAAAAACGAGAAGCCAACAAAAGCACAGCTGGCGGATATCGACCTGATGGTCTTTGATATTCAGGATGTGGGCTGCCGCTACTATACCAATATCAACACGCTTGAGTATGTGATGGAAGCCTGTGCGGAAAACAACAAAGAACTGCTCATTCTTGACCGGCCAAATCCTAACGCCTATGTAGTAGATGGGCCGGTAATGACTGATGATAAATTTAAATCTGCCATTGGGATCCATTATACACCCATGACGCATGGCATGACTATCGGGGAATTTGCGCAATACCTTAACGGTGAAGGATACCTGAAAAAACAATGCAAAATAAATATTATAAAGGTGGCCAACTATGATCATGATATGCCTTATGTATTGCCGATATCCCCCTCCCCTAATTTAAACACACAGCAAGCGGTGATGCTTTTCCCGAGCTTATGTATGTTTGAAGGGACAGCGATCAATGAAGGCAGGGGAACTTATATGCCATTTACGATATTGGGAGCACCGGCATTGAAAGGCAAGTATTCATTTTCATACAAACCGGTGAGTATTCCCGGAATGAGTGAACAGCCACGTCACAAAGACGCTGTTTGTTATGGCCTTGACCTGCGCAATTATGATGTTAACAAACTTCGGAAGAGCCGCCAGATTGATTTGTCCTGGTTAATTGAATTATACAAAGCCTATCTGGACAAAGCTAATTTCTTTACTCCTGGAAGAGCAAATCAGGACGTATCCGCTTTTGATCTGCGCATAGGTACCGATCAATTGAGAAAACAGATCATAGCGGGCGTATCGGAAGCGAATATCAGAAAAAGCTGGGAACCCGGATTGCAGAAGTTTAAGGCGATACGGGCGAAGTACCTCCTGTATCCGTAATTAATTAAAACAAATCGATGGTACAATAGTGAACAGATAAATCATCAGAACATGGAATTCAACCCATTCAACAATGTAGTCAAACTCTGCCTTCAAGGTATGGGTATGGAAGAAAGCGGTAAACCTGAAGAAGCGAGTAAACTTTTTCTTCAGGCCTGGGAGGAGGCGACAGACGACTTGGAAAAATTTATTGCAGCTCATTATGTAGCGAGGCATCAAAAAAATGTCTCCGACAAATTACAATGGCTTGAAACGGCTTTGCAGTTTGCCTTAAAAATAAATAACAACACGGTGATGAGTGCCCTCCCTTCTCTATATGCAAACATTGCCAAATGCTATGAGGATTTAGGCGATGCTGAAAGGGCAAAAATGAATGATGACCTGGCAACTTCGTTTAATGACAACCCATCTGATAACGGTCCTTTTTATCATGGGACAAAAGCAGATTTGCAGGTCGGAGATTCTTTGATAGCGGGTGGCAACTCTAACTACAAAGCTGAACTCAAAATGAATCACATTTATTTTACCGCTCTCGTTAATGGTGCCGGGCTTGCTGCTGCATTGGCAAAAAGCGATGGGCCGGAGCGTGTTTATATCGTTGAACCGACAGGGAGTTTTGAAAATGATCCGAATGTTACAGACAAGAAATTTCCGGGCAATCCGACACGCTCCTATCGGTCAGAATCACCATTGAAGATCGTTGGCGAAGTGACCGATTGGGAGAGAATCGCACCTGAAGAACTCCAAAAATGGCGTGAAAAGCTGGCCGGTAATCATGGAGAAATTATTAATTAGGCTATGGTATCGCAGGTGGTATTGTCGCACCGGTAAAGGCTCTGGAAGCCTTAAGCAGCGGAGCTAACTGATTTCGCAGTTTGTCGATGATCGGATTTTTATATTTGTCCATATCTGCGCTGCAGATACTGCGCTGTCCGTCTATCTCCCCATCATTGTTTACTTTCCATGTTTTTGAAGCGTTGCCCTTAATGGAATCTTGCCAATGATAGCCCGAAACGCGCTCGCCTATCGGCACACAAGTAGGTGCCAGGCCGCCGCTGCACCGGTTAATCACCTGCCTTTCTTCTACCACATGTATGGAATCAGATCTATCTCTGATCAAAGCTGCCACTTCGCTTTCCACATACCTGGCAGCTTGTCCTGCAAAATTCCGCATAGCCGTAATCGCCGGGCTGTCTTTCGGATCTTTTACCGCAACATCTACTGTAGAAAGATCCTGATAAAGGCCAATGATCGCACTTGCACCTGATACATAAGCAATCAGTGCTGCAGCACCCAGGTTATTGGCACTCAATGCGCCAAGCGTACCGGTCATGCCGGTTACAATGCTTGAACCCCATGCATAAGTATCCTGCATATATCTGATACGTGTCTCGCCTGTAGTGCCTTTGATCTTATTCTTATACGGTAAATAGGTCGTGTTCAGCATATTGTTCAAAGCTGACAACGAACCTTTCAGTAGTGCTACATCATTTTCTTTCGATATTTGCTCTGCCGCACACCTGGCGGTTTTTAACACGTCATTCCAGGAAATGCCTGCCATTGCCTGGCTGGCAAACAGGCTGAGGAATGGCGTAAAGACCGTACCGATCTGGGACGCAGACAGTAACCTGTCGATCATGTCGAATATAAACCGGGTAGCGCCATCGTCCTGTATCGGGAGGTCCCAACCCCAACATGGGTTAGCAGCAGCTATAAGTACCTGTGTTTTTCTCTGATCTACCAGTGCATTGTTTTCGAATTTCAGCCGGGGCGAAGCAAGATGTATGGTGCGGAAATTGGTTGTACGCGTGACCACCGGAGTGCCGACGGCAAGATGTTCCCATTCTCCAGAAAGCAAACCTTTACCGGGTAGACCGGCTAATACTTCGCCGGCCATGAGCGGAAATTCAGCCTCCAGTTCCCGCATCGCACAATCTATTTTTATGTCTAATAAACGCATCTCGGCATCAGAAATTGGTTTATCAGGCGCAGTCTGTAGCGGAAGTGTTACGGGGCCACCGCGCAATTGGTTTACAGCATTGGAGATGGTTGCGTCTGAAGCGGTGTTGAAGCTGTTGATCAGGTCCGTTTCATAGTGAGCCGGAGCTGCAGCAGTGATTCCTTCCACAATGAAAGTGACACCGCCAATGTGGTTGTCGAGAGGTTTTTGCATGAAAATTGAATTTTAAGAGTTTTAATTATCAAAGCAAATTAAGAAAATATTTCCACTAAATATAGAAAGGATACAGTTCGACAGCCCCGGATTAAGTTCAGGAAGTTAAATCTCTACCGCTCCTTAACCCTGAACTCGGAAGCATTTTTTCCGGAATACTGTTTGAAAAAATGGCTGAAATGAGCGGGCGTTTCAAATCCCAGCTCATAGGCGATTTCTTTTACCGATTTATCGGTATAATGCAAGTACCGTTTGGCTTCGAGAATGATCCTTTTTCGGATAAGAACAGAGGGTGCCGGTTGTTTTAACAGCGCAAAGGAGTTGCTGAGTGTTTTAGGCGATTTGTTCAATGCTCCGGCGTAAAACCGAACTTCATGCTGCTGTTTGAAATTCCCTTCAAGGATCAGCGAAAACTGCCGGATCAGGTCCATTTTTTCGTCCGGGAATAACTTGTAGCTTTCGCTTTGCTGCTTGGCAATCCGGGTGGTTTTGATGATCACCCTTTTGAGCAATGTCCTGAGCATTTCCCCCTGAAAGTTGTCCCTGACCTGAAGCTCGCGGGAAAACACATTAGACAAGTGCTCTATTTCTGCCATTTCCGAGGGTTCCAGTTCGATAAACATCGGATGGTGGATTCCATAGAAGAGAAACCCAACACATCCGACCTCCTTATCGTGGTTAAGGATACAGTAAAATTCCCGGTTAAATTGCCAGGCCACCAACGCTTCCGGACGTTCAAACTGAAAGTGCTGGTTGGCAACCAATGGCAGGATGCTACGTCCCGGCATGGTATAGGTCACCTCGTCAATTTTTACCTGCTGCTTAACTCCATTGTTGTAAACGAAAGTATTGATGGGTTCAGGATCAAGATCCCGCAAGCCCCTGCCAGACAACAGTTCGTTGTTGTTGTGCATGACAAAACGCCCCAGTGTTCCCTTTTCTTTATATTCGCTGATCATTTTACTTTTGGTTATTTCATCCAGAACCTACGTGTTCGCTAAGATATCAACTTTTTAATAAGGCATAAAAGCTAGAGCACTTTGTAAATGGTCTGTGCGACCACTTTCAATAACTCAGGATTGAGCCTTTGTTTAAAATCCGTGTTGATGTATTCATACTGAATCTTCCCCATTTTGTCCAGGATGAATACGGAGGGAACAGGCAGCAGCAGATCCTGATCCAGGCCCCCGGTAGTTTTGACCAGCATTTCCGAATATCCTTTTGGTGCCTTGAAAGCAAGACCGAATTTTTTAGAAACATTCAGGTCAGCATCAGATAATAAAGTATAGCCTAAATGTGCTTTATCCAGGGATTTAGACAATTCATCAGGACTGTCCGTACTAACGGCGATCAATTGATAACCCATCGTTTCCAGCTCAGGAAGCAGTTCCTGGAGACCAGAGAGCTGTCTGGTACAATAAGGGCACCATCCACCCCTGTAAAAAATAAGGATGGTTGGTTTGCTGGCTATCGCCCGGTTGAGATCGAAGCCTTTTCCATTCACATCTTTTAAGCTGACCATTGGGATTGATTCGCCAATTAGCAAAGGGCTAATGTCCTCGGGATTTTCAGGAATACGATACTCCTGTTCTTCCATGTTTTTTTCCAACGACATCGCCGCTGTGCCTGTTTTCATTTTATTGCCATTCGTTTTCATTCCCTGGGCGCTTGCAATTCCTGGCATCAGTAATATTGCAATTCCCATTATTATTTTATTGATTTTCATTGATCTGTTGATTAATTAGCTGGTATGCAGATGGTCTTTTCGTTTTCAATTTTTGCAGATAAGAGGAACAACCTCTGCTCCTCTTATATGATGGTTGCTGAGCTGAATTACTGCAGTGTTACTTTGATCATTTTATTGAGATCCGGCAAGGTGGTGAATGTATTAGGATTCGGTACTGCCTGGATTGGTTTACTTTCTTCCAACGGTGTTCCTGCAAGATTGAATTGCGTGATCCCTGCTCCCGGGAATTGGTTCAGGGCAGTGCCATTATCGTACAAGGCGATAGAACTGGAAATATCCCCTTTTTGTGTTGCATCTACACCGTTTTCCTTAGAAGCGAAAAACCAGTCGTTGGAGAAACCATACATCGTTGCAATAGCCAGGCGATCCCCCTGAGCAACGCTCAATTGCTGTGATACACTGCTTCCTGCCTGAGTGCCTATTTTAGGAAGTAAAATTGTTGAATTTGCAGCAGGCAATACATATACCGCTTTTACACCGCTAAGGGTTTTCAGATAGCCAGCCATGCCGGTTGCATCGCCTTTTTGGGCAAGTTCTTTTAGCCCCTTACCACGATCGTTCTCTCCTGTTTTATAGATGGGATTATCGATGCCATTATAAACTACAACCAGGATTGGAGATAGTGGTGTAAAGATACCGGTCTGGCCCTTGATATATTCAGCCAGCGGCATATTGTTACCCATTTCTGCGATACTGGTCAGTCCATTTGCAGATGGTTTGCCAGATTCAAATAAAGGATTTGGATTTAAAAGATTCCCTCCGGCGATGTAAGAAATGGCCCATACGCCGGGGCTAAACGGTGTTGGATTGCTTGTCAGGCCAGACGTATTCTCGATGGTCAATGAGAAGGTAGAGTTGCCTTTGTATTGCAGGGTTGCTTTCATCAGGGAGGAGGCTGTCGCATAGCGGTTGCCTTGCAGGTCTGCTCCCATAACCTGGGTAATGTTCCCCGGGCTGGTTTCTGCCGTCCCTGGATGGCTTACTGCCGCTCCCGGAACCTGATTGATGCGTGTGCCATTATCCCAAAGCCTGATTTGTTCAGAGACATCTCCTGAAATAGGTGTACCATCCGCTTTGTACAAGGCAATACCCAGATTTTGGGGCGCGAAAAACAGGTCATTAGACCAGCCATACATGGTGGCAAAGGAAAGGGCTTGCCCTTTTGCCGCGGAGAACTCGAAGGATATTGCTTCACCTGGCATGATCACGGGCGAAGCTCCTGTATTTTTAAATGTTCCAGATTCTACGAGTGGCCTGGAATCAAGCACGTTTTCAATGGTAATCGTTGAGGGCATACCGGTAGGTGTCCCTTCATTTTTATCCTTTTTGCAGGCGGAGAGGATTAATGGTAAAGCTGCAAGGGAAAGCCAAACTAATTTTCTGTGTATCATAGTCGATGTTTTTGTATTTTGATACGACAAAGGTAGATGGCTGGAATGCGGTTAGAGATACCTGTACTTCCTGATGTACTGTCTATACTTCCCGATAGGTCTTTTTATATCGGTAGCCCAGGGACATTGTTATTTAAGAAAACCGTAATCTGCTTATTCTCAAAGCCTAAACTAAAGTGTAGATTTTGAACATATTTTTACGTCTAATTTTGCAAGAAACAACTTCTGAATGGCTATTTTCGTGGCAGCCACATCTAATCCAAATATTTTAACTAATCCGGCGCTATAAATGGAACATAATTGCTTAAATTGTAAGTATCAGATCATCGATCACTATTGTCAAAATTGCGGACAAAAGTCGAGCACACACCGATATTCAATTAAACATTTTGTTGAGCATGATTTTGTCCATGGAGTATGGCATGTGGATAAAGGAATGCTGTTTACCATAAAGGAACTTTTCACAAGACCCGGGAACAGTATCCGTGAATTTATCCAGGGCAAAAGGATTAACTATTTCAGCTTCGTTACGCTGATACTTCTGATCTTAACGGCATCCAGTTTATTAACCCCTTACATACATTTCAAATTGTCTGATTTGATGCCTCATAACAGCAAAGCTGCAATGAATTCTTTTGAGGAATTTGCCATCAAATACCCAAAAGTATTGGTGGTCGTTACGATACCAATTAATTCATTGTTTAGTTTTATCTGGTTTAGAAAGGCAAAGCTAAATTATTCTGAAAATTTGGTTTTAAATTCCTATAAGGCTGCGTCAGAATTGATTATCGCGCTTCTTTTTACGGTCTTCGCCATATTCTGCAGCAACATTAAAACACTCACTTTTGTTTATTTTTCGCTAATCATGCCTCTGATCTATGCCTACGGAATCTGGTGTTACTTTCAATTTTATTCGGTCTATGGTTATAGTAAAAAAGCATTGCTTTTCAGGAGTATTTTAGTAATCCTCTCCTATTCCCTATTCCAGGTAGTTGTTGGATTTGCCTGGGGACTGGTTCAGGCATTACAACACAAAACTTTTTAATGTAAAGAGTCAGGGCCTTCTATTCCTCTTTATGCTGAAAACAATATTTCGATAGAACACGAAATTGACTTATTGCAATTTCACCATATGGATATATATGATAAAACAACAAAAATATCGCGGAACTTTCACGGACGACTTTGGGACGAATGACATTGATATTTTAAATGATTTTGAGAACCTATATTTTGAAATAGACGGAGTGAAATTCGAGGGGCTGGAATTTGGTGACTTTGAAATTTTAAACAAAAAAGATTATTCAGACCAACAACTGGAAAGATTTACATTTAGTGCTGCAGCAATCTGCAATTACAAAATGACTATTTTTATTCCGCAAGTTATCATTGACAATGTAGAGAATAGAACTTTTACGACTAACCTGATCCTTGAATATGATCTGGGGAAGCCAAAATTACCCAGAGGATTTGACCTTAAGCTAAGGCTAAATGTAATCATTGACGGCCAAATTTTTGAGGGATTTAGTGACTATGATATCAGTTATGCTTTTGATCAGATACTAGAGCAGTTTGGAGATCAGTATAAATTGAAAAATTGCTATGGTTGCTTATACAGCGACTATAGCCCATATGGACAAAAAGGATTTGGCGGATTGTATTGCTTTGTAAGGCAAAAAGAGAAATACCTGAGCGTTGAAATTCCAAAAGACAGTTATAAGTTCGATTATTTTGAAAAATGCGAAAACGATTACGACATTGTCCAGGAAACATTTTGTTGCGACAAGTACGAAATCAGAAAACAAGGAACAGGTTATCGTGGCTGATTTTAATATAAAAGCCTGCAAACAACTGCAGGCTTTTATACTTACTCTTTGATTATTTTATGGTTTCAATTTTTGTTCCTAACAAGTGTAAATCTTCTCCCCTCCCGATTTCGGTTGATGCTTCTCCCAACCATCCATTTTCCTGATCTACTCCGGTGTAAACCTTTACGAAGTCAATGCCCGGAAGCGTTACTTTGTTTCCATTTTTATCAATAGCCCATTCGATATCAATACCGGAATTGTCATGTACATTAGGATAGTTGTCTACATATCCGTAGCTAAACCCATATTGCACATAGTAACTCCCTTGTCCGCTTTCTTCAATACCATTCCTCGCCAGGCGAACACCTTTATAAGTGATCTTATCGTCTTTCACCCAGGCAGGGTAATAACTCTGTGCATGAAAAGTATTCTTCACTTTATAACCCTGTTGCCCCTGGTTATCTGTCCAGCGGATATAGTTGGCGATACTGATATTGTTTTGAGGCGTACCAACGGGGCTTTCCGTTGCCGGCCGGTCATAGGTCATTTCATAACTGCGAAAGGTACGCACATCGTTATTCTTGCCGACAGCGATCGCATACCATAGCTCTTTTTCAGCAGATAAGTTGCCACTGCCCTTTATTTCATACCATTCATCTTCATCGGGCTTGCCGTTCTTGTTTTTATCATAAGCGACCATCACAATTCCTGGCTCGGAACTTCCGCCAAAAGGTGCATTCGGACGAGGGTTCGCAGCAGCACCGAAGGCATTTCCATGAATTCTAAAATCGCGTCTTCCCGCTACATTTACGATGGTATGGTCAAAACCCAAGACTACATATCCGCCCCAGCCTCCCAGGCTGATCGTATTGGCATTTTCTCCCACAAGCTCTTTTCCTGCTTTGCCAACCATTGTTTCATGAGTATCACCAGAGATGTATTTTGGCAGTTCGTTTACAAACTGACCGGGCGCCGGCAGGTAATCGAATACTTTAGCGATATAGGCTGAAGCAAGGCGTTCTGGTTGCCGCACGGTGACGAGCAAGGTATCGGCCAGACTACCCGAAGATATTTTTAGCTTATAAACTCCCCTATCCACGGTTGCAAACATCGCCGAGGTCGTATTTGTGGCGGCAAGACTGTAGCGCTCAGACGAAGGAGACAATACCTCCCATTTCAGATCATTCTGACCTGCAAACTTCTGTGATGCTTCCAGCGCGAGGATTGTATTGGTTGTGGTCTGGAAGTTTAGGTACCGGCCGGTAGTGATCTTTACTACTTTTTGGAAAACGTTACCGGAATTGTAGGCAATAACGACCAGGCTGTAAGTGCCAGGTTCAGCAGGCGCCCGGAAATTGTACTCCATAGCATTGGCTACCCTTTTACCGTTAAGATGCCATACCAAAGAATCTACCTTGTTTTCGATCGCAGGTTTAAGCAGCATGGCCTCTTTGACCACGACGTAATATTCCGCATCAAGTCCGGAGATGCCAGGTGCAGGTGCTGCTATTTCCCTTTCTTTTTTGCAGCCACCGACTAATAATATGGTAACAGCAGTCAGGTATATTAGAAATTTGTAAGATGTATTCATTTTGTCAATTATGATTTGCGCTATCGTGAGCTGATAGCAGTATTATTAAAAAGCCGGGCGTATTTATAGGATTACAAGGTCACCTTGACGTTGTCTATGCACACATAGGCTGGTGAATTTAGTCCGTAACTGCCTGAATCGTTACCTTCAATATTGAACTCAATACGTGTAACGTTACCCAGGTCTGAAAGGTCAAAGTAAGTCCAGGAGGTTAAAGGGCCTGCAACAGGCAAGTGGTTATTGTATCTTGCAAGGTCAATTTCAACAGGGTCACCATTATTTGTGGCTCCGTTGCTATCAAATCCATACGCCAGTAATTTCAAATATCCCGTTCCTCCGGCGATGTCTTTTAGTGGTGTTGCCACTCCGGAACCGAATGTATTGCCATTCTGGATTACTCCATAGGTATAAGAGGAAAGACATACGTACATTCCCTCTACCACTCCGCTGCCGGATGTAAAATCAAGCTTAGGACGTGTAGCGTAAGAAGAATTGTAAGAATCTACGTAACCAAACATGACCGCAAAATTGCTGCTGCCAGCATAGCCACCATTTTTGGCACCATCCGTACCGGAATAAACACTACACTGATTAAGGTAAGAATACCACCAATCACCTGTTTTTCCTGGAGCATTTGATTTGTTGTTCCAGTCGGAAACCACAAAACCTCCGTTCCAATAATCAACCGGGGATCCTCCGCCGGCACCTTTGATCGCAAACTTCAAATTGCTTGGCGAATGTACGTAGGGTGCGATTTGGGTACCAGCCCAGGAAGAATAGGCATTATCTCCATAGGATGTATTGTTAGCCATGTAGCTACTTCCGATACCTTCAAAAGTGATGGTATAGCTTGACAACAGGCTCTTTTGTGGTCCTGCCAGGCTTTTTTTCTGCGAAGGGATCTCTGGTATCAGGTCATTCTGTTTCGTACATGAAGCCAGTACACCAAGGGAAATGGTTGCTATTAGTAATGTTTTGTTAATAAGGGATTTTTTCATCAGATTGTGATTTGTTTTTTTAAGGTTATGAAGCGATCATGATCTTAGTATTCATTTCGTTATGCGATTTGTAAGATCATGATGGTTTCATTGGATTGTGTTTGTTTTTTAGGTTATGAATCGGTTTTGCCCGGCTTTTTTTTAATTTTTGAGGTGTTTATCCAATATAGATCCTACCTGTAACATGCGCCCCTCTTCCATATTGTAATCGGTCATCACGTTACCTGTACTCAGATCCTGTTGAAAAGGATAGACTATCTTCTGCACTTTTACAAAATCGATTCCTGGCAATTGAATGGTCTCTCCTTTTTTGTTCACCGCCAGATCGATGTCAATATTCAATTTCTGAAGAAAGGGAGCAGCACCGGTAAGGTTCCTGCTAATGCGCTTTCCCTTGCGGGAGAAAGAAGTTTTCCAACCATCTAGCATGGCCGTTTGTTTTGTCGCGATGTCGGTCACGGCCAGTCCTGGAAAGAACCCCCTGCTAGAGAACGCTCCAGTAGTGGTCATGGAGCTGGTAAAGGTTTTGTTGGTCACGATCTCCCCCTTTCCAAGGCTCGGTTGGTTATCTTTCCAATTAAAATAGCTGTATATCCTTTTAGCGTCCGTTTCCGTTTTATTATAGGTAAAGATCATTTCGTATTCCGGGATATCTTCCTGTCCGTAATCATCGTTTTTCAGCTCACACCATTCGTCTTCGTCCGGAGTACCGTTTTTATTACGGTCGTAAGCCACATAAACTGCTGGTAGGTCACGGTTCGAGTAAAAAGCGGTCAACTCCAGATCGGTTTTACCGGAAACATTGGCAACGGTATGGTCAAATTTAAAAGTGGCAGATCCACCCCAGCTACCCAAAAAAAGTGCAGCGTTGGCATTTACTTTTCTTATACTGGTTGCTTTAGTCAGAAAATCATTGTAAGCAAGTGGATATTCGTCTCCATATTTCCAATTGTCCGCAGATCCGATAATAGACCAGTTGTGGTTTTTACCCGGTGCAGGAGCATACTCGAGTACAGTATAGGCGTTTTTCACATACTGTTCGGCCTTTACGGTTATCTTACGTGTAGACGTTACCGTCTGTTTTCCAGCTGTGGCACGAAGTGTAAGCTCAAACGTCCCCGCCTCAGGGGAAATAAAGCTCAGGTTTAATTTCCTGCCGATAACCGATTCTCCGATAGACCATTCATAATCGTAATCCTTACGGTCCGGACCGGTAATGGCCGGTGTAATCTCCAATACGTTACACATGGAGACATCCAGCTGATCAGTTAGTGAGATCACAATCGGCTTTTCTACAATTAATTTGAAAGATTGCTGGTCGGTACCGCCTTTATTGGTTGCTTTGAATGTTACCTCAAAAATTCCTGGCGCAGTGGCCTGAAAGGTGTAATTGAGTTGACCAGAGGCGGTTTCCTTGCCATTCACCAACCAGATATAGTTGTTTCCTTTGGTGTTCGTGATATTGGGTGCTAAGGTCAATTTATCGCCGATGTTTAGGATTGTTGCGTCTGTGTCGACCCCGGAAATGCTTGGCTTAACCTGTAATTCCTTTTTGCAGGCAGAGGCAAAGAGAATAACGATGACCAATAGTTTTAGAAAAATAATATCTTTCAAGTTTTTCATGTTTGGGTTTGGGTTGTCTGAATTTTAATAAAATCTTTATCTGTTATTTGGGGAACAAGGCAAGTAGGTTGCGAGGTTTTGCTCAGGAATGAGTTCTTTAGGTACAGGAGCAGCTCCCATATCCGGGAATATAGCATCGCAGAAGGTCTGCTGTCCATATAGATTATTGCCAATAAATGTTAAAAACGTTGTCAATAACGTTTGCAATGCGTTTGAGATATACATCAATATTGATTCAAATAGCTTAGCGGATGACATGCGAAAACAACTCGGAGATGACCACGGGGGGCCTGCGAAGTAAAATAACTCCGGTCCGGTTTGGATTCAAAACCTCATCCTCGAAGGCTTTAAAAAATTATATGTATTGGCAGGTCTCCTGACTTATTCCCAATTTGACGGCCTTCCCATTTTTATTCACTAAAAACAGTGGCAACTAGATGTCAATTGTTGTTATAGAACTTACAGTAGCGGGTCTGTTCAGGATTTTCACCTGATTCCCTATTAATTCTAGCATTGTGAAATTTTATGCTAAAAACCAATTACGGCGCAATAGTACACAAAGTTATTGATATGAAGAAGAGGTTATAGTAATAAGCACAGGTATTATCAAAAGAACTAATGGTTTTTTAAATGTAAGAAAGCCCTGTGTTTTGTAACAATTAATCTTTCTGTTCCTCTAAGTTAATACTTGATAGATTGAAGAATAAAACTAATTTTATCAAAAAAAACTTACAATTATCACCCTATGGGACTATTTAGCAGATTATTAGACGAGTTTATAGATGTTATTGAGTGGGTAGACAACAGTCAGGATACTTTAGTTTGGAAATTCCCGCGTAATGACAACGCCATAAAAATGGGCGCTAAACTCACTGTGCGTGAGTCGCAGGTTGCCATTTTCATGAACGAAGGCCAGATTGCGGATGTCTTCAGTCCTGGTATGTACGAACTCAGTACTCAGAACATTCCGATTCTGACTACCCTGAAGAGTTGGAAATATGGCTTCAACAGCCCCTTTCAGGCAGATGTTTATTTTGTCAGCATGCGTCTTTTTGTAAATCAAAAATGGGGTACTAAAAACCCTGTGATGCTGCGTGACGCCGAATTCGGCCCTGTTCGTTTGCGTGCTTTTGGTACATTCAGCTTTAAAGTGCTGGATGCCAAAGCATTTCTCACCCAAATTTCCGCGACGAATCCTAATTTTAGTATAGAAGAGATTAATGACCAGCTGCGTAATACTGTAGTTTCCCGGGCAATGGACGCAGTAGCGGAGTCTAAAATACCGGTACTTGATCTTGCTGCCAATTACAATGAAATGGGTCTGTTGATTACCCAAAACATACAACCTGATTTTGCCGAACTCGGGCTTAGCCTCAGCAAATTGCTTGTTGAAAATGTATCCTTACCACCTGAAGTAGAGCAGGCACTCGACAAACGCAGTCAAATGGGGATCATAGGGAATCTGGGTGCTTATGCTCAGTTTCAGGCAGCGAATGCGATCGAAAAATCAGCGGAAAACACCATTGGTGGCAACCTTGGCGCAGCAGGTATGGGAATCGGTGTTGGTGCAGCTATGATGGGACAAGTGGGTAATATCTTTCAGCAAAACCAGTTTGATCCCAATGCAAGAGGTGCGGATACACCACCATCGCTAAATACGGTGGAATATCATTTCGCAAAGGACGGAAAACCTGATGGCCCTCACAGCCTTGATACGATTAAAACGCTGATTGCTTCTAATGTGATTAACAGAGAAACCCAGGTTTGGAAAAAAGGAATGGAGACATGGGCTCCGGCAGGATCGGTGACTGAACTGTTTGACCACGAACCACCACCACTAGCTTAATTTCATGAACAATACGATTAGTCCCGGCACCCTCACTCCTTCTCTGAAATGTAATGGCTGTGGTGCATTGCTGTACTTTACACCTGGTACAAGGAACCTCAAATGTGATCATTGCGGCGACAGCAATACTATAGGAACTGATGAAACAGATACATCAATCAAATCTATTGATTATGACCATTTTATAAACCATCTTAGGGAGAACAAAAAGAGTGATGATTTGAAAGTGGTCAACTGCAGCAATTGCGGTTCACAGACTACATTAAGCTCTTTTACCACATCAGATAAATGCTCGTTTTGCGCTGCACCATTGATCTTGAGTCCGCAGGATGGGCAGCAATATCTGCCGCCACATTACATTTTACCATTCGAAATTAACAGGCAGCAAGGTATTGATTACTTTCAAAAATGGCTCAAGGGGCTTTGGTGGGCACCAACGGATTTGGCAAAAAATGTAGACAGCAGTTCTTCCGGCCTTCAGGGAATTTACTTGCCACATTGGATCTACGATACGGACACCATTACCGATTATAATGGACAGCGTGGCGACTATTATTACACCACTGAAAACTATACTGTTACGGTTGAAGGCAAAACAGAAAGCAGGACAAGGGAAGTTCAGCATACCCGATGGTCATCGGTATCCGGTAGGATTACTTGTAGCTTTTCTGATCTTATTGTACCTGCAAGTAAGTCTCTTCCCTCTAAAACGTTAAACAAACTTGCTCCCTGGAATTTCCATCGGTTGGTTAAGTTTGACGAACGCTACATGAGCGGCTTCCGCTCCGAAACCTATCAGATTGACCCTCAAGAAGGTTTGTTGATGGCCATTGAACAGACCAAGGACCAAATCAGATCTGCAATACGAAATGATATTGGCGGAGATGACCAGCAAGTTGGCGATATCGAAACGGATTACCCCAATAAGGCCATAAAATATATCATGCTGCCAGTCTGGGCCAGTGCTTATTCTTACAACAACAAAATCTATCAGTTCACGGTTAATGCCAGTACCGGTGAGGTAATCGGGCAGCGGCCCATAAGCGCGATGAGGATCGTTCTTTTTATATTAATGGTCTTGGCCGTCATTGCGGTTGGAATGTTGCTTTTGTAATGATCTGTTAAATTGGTAAAATAGTCATTCGTACATTTAATGTTTAGCAAGCAGGCCTGGATGGAAAAAAGGAAAATCACACCAAGTTTATCTGGTAAATTGTACGGCATAGAGATAGAAAAATAATGCTAAGTTTGAGGTATAGTTGAGCTAAAAATGAATTGGATTACACGTGAGAGACCAAAAATAGACCGCATCGCCTGCCCTTGGCTGATCAAAAGATTCATTGATAAAAATGCTGTTTTCTTTTATGTTCCATTTGACCAGGTAATTGATATCGCCTCCGAATTGGATGCCATTCCTTTTGATGTTCCCGGAGTTGAACTCACGCATCAAAAAGATCAATGCACTTTTGACGCTTTGATTAAGAAGTACAAATTAACTGATCCTGCGCTTCAGATAATGGCTCCGATAGTGAGAGGCGCTGATACCGACCAGCATCACTTATCCAGCCAATGTTCAGGTTTATGGGCAATAGCTGCAGGCATGGCTCATAATATTAAAGACGACCAGGAATTGTTGGAGGCTGGGAAAATCATCTATGATGCACTATATACATGGGCAAAACATCTTCAAGATGTAAAGCATACCGAAAGTCCTGTTGAACAATTACTGGTTGATGTTTATCAGAAGTTCCTTAAAAAAGGAAAGACTGGCAAAATCCCTGCCTGGGCAACTGAGCTAAAAACCATCATACAAGATCAGATTGATACCAACCTTGCCCTGAGTTTAACAGGGATTTCTCAGGAATTGAATGTAAATCCGGCCTATGTTTCCAGAGCGTTCTCTAAATATTTTGACAATCTATCCTTTGGGGAGTATATCCGTAAACTCAGGATAGATAAGGCCATCGCATTTATCGAAACCAATAACTACGCGCTATCTGAGATTTCCTATTTGACAGGGTTTTCTGACCAAAGCCATTTTACCCGGATTTTTAAACTGGAAACAGGTAAAACACCATCCGAATACAAAAAAAGCACTACAAAAGGTAAAATACGTTCTAAGAGTTAAATCTATTCTATTTTCAGCTTGAGATACAGCGTAGCATTGTACTATGCAAACTCAAACTGATAAACCCTATTTTGCCATACTCCTTGTTGGTAGCCTCCTGATTTCAATTACTGGTTATTCACAGCAATCAGCTACCCCAATATATCCTAAAGTAACTGGATATGTTGGCATTGTCCACCCCATTGTTACCTTTAGCTCAGGAGGAAGCCACACCAATTTTAAAGACAGCTATGTTGTTGGAATGCCTATAGGCATTAACATCTGGAAGAGTGCAAAAATCGGTTTCAGTACCGAAATCGTTCCCTTTGTGAAAGCTACAAATAGCGGTAGCAGCGTAAACAATGTATTGTTCCATCCTGGTGTACTTGTTGCAATGGGTAACGGCTTTACTTTTGCTGGTCGCGCGGCATTTGAAACATCAGGCAGGTATGGCCTCACTCCCGTTTTTAATAAGGTAGTGAAGAAAAACAAAGGCAGCAGCTACTTCATCGCTGTTCCCTTACCCGCCCGTTTTGGGAATGATCTTCCCTTCTCTTTTGGCATTGGTTTCCAGTTTGGGATTTCATTTTAAACAGGTTAGACATGGAAAAAGAACGGATCATAAAGCCCGATTATTCAAGAACTGAACTTAGTACCTATTTTTTAAAATTAGGCACCTGGGGGTTCGGCGGACCTGTAGCCCTTGTAGGTTACATGCATCGTGATTTGGTGGAGCACAGGAAATGGATTACTGAAGAAGAATATAAAGAAGGCCTCGCCCTCGCACAACTGGCACCGGGGCCATTGGCGGCACAACTGGGCATTTACATTGGCTTCGTACATTACAGGCTAATCGGTGCTACTTTAGCAGGGCTCGCCTTTGTCCTGCCATCCTTTATTATGGTAGTCCTCTTAGGCATTGCCTACAAGTTATATAGTGGATTACCGGGGATGCAGGCCGTGTTTTATGGGGTAAGTGCTGCTGTAATCGGGATCATTGCCATCAGTGCTTATAAGCTGACCATTAAATCAGTGAGTAGCCTTGACTTTGCAGCCATCAGATCCAAGTGGCTGTTATGGATTTTTTATCTGGTTGGAATTGTGGTCACTGTGATCACTGAAAAAGAAGATATTTTGCTTTTTGCAGGTTGTGGCCTGATCTACATGGTTGTTAAGTCGCCACCAAAATGGATCAAACGACCTGCCTCTGCCCCATCTATCCTATTATTTGGCATTGGATTTTGGCAGTATGATGGAAAGACCCTTCAGGAAATCGGCTGGTTCTTTCTAAAGGCGGGTGCATTCGTATTTGGCAGCGGCCTGGCTATCGTTCCCTTTTTACATGGCGGCGTGGTTCAGGAATTTGGCTGGCTTACGGAACATGAGTTTTTAGATTCCGTAGCTGTAGCGATGATCACCCCCGGGCCTGTAGTCATTACAGTTGGATTTATCGGCTATCTCGTGGCTGGCTTTCCCGGAGCCTGTGTAGCTGCATTAGCTACTTTTTTACCTTGTTATATTTTCACAGTAGCACTGGCACCTTCCTTCAAAAAGATTGCAAAGAATGCCAGTATCAAAGCATTTGTAGATGGGATTACAGCCGTGGTGATTGGTGCGCTTGTAGGTGCTGTAATTATTATCGCTCTGCGGGCAATTGTAGATATTCCTACTGCCTTAATCGGCATATTTAGTATGCTCGCTTTGATCTATCTAAAAAAAATAAAAGAACCGCATCTCATACTAGCATCGGCTATAGTTGGAATCATACTTAAGACACTTTAATTCATTTGGGCTACCTTACCAGCAAAGCTCGCTTGAACCCTATATGGAAAGGGAAACAACCATTTTCTTGACAAATATGTCCCATAAAAAACGAAAAGCTGAATTGCTAAAGCAGTTGTTCGAAATTTCCGAACAACTGCTATTTGAATAATTAGTTATTGACTTATTTATTTCGAGAAAGCGTCAGAGATTCCTTTCAGGATGCTATTTCTCAATTTGGAGTTCTGACGGTCCAGTAGTATGATCACACCCCAATTTTTTGCTCTATTGTAAGCTATCATCGAAGATTGTCCCAGAGTATCTCCAGATTTGATATAATTTGTCTTCTGATCATCTGTCATTATATTTATCCCTAACCCCAATTCTCTATTTTCATATTTATAGTAGATTTTTTCCGTAATTAACGCAGCTTTACCTATTGCAACGTCCTTGTTTAAAACCGCTTTTAGATACTTAACCATGTCAGCAGCATTAGATTTCACCAATCCGGCGGGAGCTGTAACATTCCATTTCATGAATTCCTGAACATTGCCATTTGGACTGTGGCCAGTTGTCCTGTTTTTTACATTAAAATCTTTTGTCAGCGTATTTTTCATACGTAATGGCGTTATGATTTTGCCGCTGATAATTTCATCGTAACTCTTGCCATACACTTCTTCCACTATCTGTCCAAGCAAAGCAAATCCAATCGTAGAATAACGATATTTTCCATAATCTTTTAACTCAGTACAATTGTTGATGATCGCAGTCAGTGTTTCTTGATTTACACTACTCATAGGCTGTTGCGGATCCAGTGCGATCAACTTTGCTAAATCCAGATCAGGTAAACCAGATTGATGAGATGCGAGATCTGAAATCTTTACCTTGTTTTTAAGGTTTTCATGTAACACATACGCTTTCGGAAGGAAGTTGTCGATGTAATCATCTATTTTTATTTTATGATCAAGAACCGCCTGGGCGATTAAATTTGCTGTCAGAATTTTAGTAATCGATGCAATTTCGAATAAGGAGTTTTTATCGATAACAGTTTGATTTTCTGCATTCAACTTACCATATGTCGCATAGTGTTCTTCATTATTTTTGATAAAACCAACACTAATACCTACGTCAGGATTTTTTTGATGATGATCCGCTATTATTGAATCAATCTTTTTGGAGATGTCTTGTCCAAAAGAAAAGTTGCTTAGTAATAATAATGCTGCGAAAAATTTAAATGAGGTTTTCATTGTATCGAATTTTTATGTTAATAATTATTTCGATACAAATATGTGGAAGATGAAAACGCTGTGCGACCGAATAAAAACATTCGTACTCATTTGTTTGAAAAAATGAGTACGAGTATTTAAAAGAACAAGTACGAGTAGTTACAAAAATCTGTTTTACAGGTTTTTACGACAATAAGTTGGTATACTGCCTGTATGTTTTTTAAATGCGCTATGCGATTGGTATTCACTAAATCATAAAAACGCTCTTCTACGATAGACTTCTTTAGTTTCAACAACTCTTCACTGTATTCTTTTACAGTTACAGCTGTCGGAAATTGTAAGAAAAAAATTGAGCTTACTTATCCTTTCACAAGCATCAAACCCATAATTTTTTTGATGATATAAGACCGAAACGATGACTCCATAGATTATATATTGCAGGTGCTATTTCTGCAGACACCAGGTGGTCATTGCCCGCAGATTCTGGACATTGGTGGTCTTGATTGGCTCATGTTGGGTCGCGCCCAGCGCTTTGGTAAAGCTGAGCAGCATTTCCTGACTGACCAGAAAACGCTCAGATCCGTCTGGCAGAAGATACCTCCCGTTTCCGATTGATCTGACGAGATGCTCGATACCAATATCCGAAGCCAGGCGGCAGAACAGATACCCTCCCGGACGGACCACCCGCCACATCGAGCTCAACATTTCCTCGAAATGCAGGGCGTCATTCGCAAAGTGGAGTACCGCGCTACTGATCACCAGATCAAACGTTTCATCCTTGAATGGCAGATTTTCCACAGCACCAATCCTGAAATTGTCCTGTGGCGAATGATCAGAAAACGGTGCAGCCAGCTGTTTGATACTGGCAATATGGTTTGCTGATGAGTCAACACCGTAAACCTGGTATCCCGACTGTAGAAAGTAGGCAACATTCCTCCCCTGCCCGCATCCTGCATCCAGGACCAACTGACAGTCGTCGTATGTCCCCTTTAATAACTGATCAAATAAATAGATGTCGATATTACCAAACTGCTGGCGTAACGCTTCTTTCATAAAGTTTGTGTTTTAAAATTATGGGTGATGCAATAAGCCTGTAGCCTTCGCAACCCGGCAGGCTTCCATTGCGTTGCTTACATTAAGCTTCTGAAAAATATTCTGCCTGTGCCTGTTCACGGTATGGATACTTAAGGACAGTTTACCGGCTATCTCCTTACTTCTCTGTCCGAGGTTGATCAGCTGAAGGATCTGACCTTCCCGCGCGGATAGTATATCTTCGAACCTTCCTTCCTCACTATCTATAATTTCCCCTGTGCTGGTGTTGATGATCACACCTTCCGGAACCTCAAATCCAGGATGATCATACACCATGTTGTACAGACAAAGGGCCAGCCAGACGTTTCCTTGTTCGGTACTGCTCAGATACAGCAAACGATGTCGGATCAACTGGTATTTATTTTCGCTGTTCCTTATTCTCAACTTCGTAATCAGGTTGTAGTTAAGACGTTCATTGGGTTCAACTGACTTGATCAGCTTAAAAAAGTTAAATTCAAGCCGGTACTTCTTTTGAAGGTCTTCGGGATGCACCCGGCTAAGCAAATCATCTTCCCAGATGGAATTAATTTCTGTCTGGCCAGGTTCAAAACCCAGCTGTTGGGCAAGTCCACCAGGATAGATAAAGCTTTTTCTGGCCTCCATGTCACTCAGTACACTGATGGTGTTTTCCAGCTTTGCATAAAGCCTGGCGATCGATTTGCAATCGTCGAGCTGCAGAACAGGCTGGGAAAAATCGGAAAAAGGTTGAGAGAACAGTTTTATATCCAGCAATTCACGTATCTGTGGGTTGTTCTGATGGTTATTTATAGCCATTTGGGTTGCATTGTCATTCTGTAAATTTGGAAGGGACAAGGTAAGATTTCAGATCGGAAATCCGCAACTTTCACATTATGGGAATTCCTAAAAAACCAGCTTAATGATACAAAAAACCTGTCTGCTCTTGCTATTGTTTATTGGAATAAAAAATGTAGTTACCCAAGACAGACGTAGCAACTTAGACCTGTTCTTTTCCAGCTTATTGCAGACCGGGCAATTCGTGATTGGCGTTTTTACAAGGCTATCTCCGTCTACTTAAATTTAGCGCTCTTTGGATTCGCGGCCGATTGTACCGTTGAAGGAAAATCGGATAAAGGTTTAATAAGATATTTAATATAAGTAAGGACAATGATTTGATCAATCCAAATTTGAATGCCACAAAAACATTAAAGCCCAGGACGATAAGCAGTATAATTACATGATCCAGTTCGGATTTTTTTGTCCGATAATATAAATTCATCAAAGCTTCGGTGTTTTTTTCTATTGGGCTGGACTTTCTAATGACTTTTTCCCAACCAACCCAAACCAATAATTTTCTGAAAAAGTTTATTCCAAGATGTTCGTATACCTTCCCTTTCTGCTCCCAGCCCTTTTCATTGAAGTAAGAAGAAGCAAGCGGACTTTTTAAGGCATCAGTAAAAAAAACTACAAATAGCATCAATAGGAAGTTCAGAATCCAGGCGAACGGAAAACCATCCATTTTAATATAAATAACCAGGGCATAAATTGAACCAATTGTAATTATTGCAATTAAAATTAACGTTAATATTTTCTTCATCTATTTAGGCTTCTAAGCTATCGTACAAGACTCAAATATATAGAATAGACCCGGTTACTAAAAACTAAAAAAGTGCATTTAACTAAGTTGAGCAAGTGTTTGTTGATTTTTCGGATGACGTTTTTTTGATACTTCATGAACATCATGGCATTACGGGAACCCATAAGGATATCTGATTAGAGCAAAATATATTTGCGCCAATATCAAATTAACTAAAAACACTACATTTTAAATGAAAAAAATTCTATTCCTGGCAGCCATCGCAATTGGCGCTTCCGCTTGCAAAAAAGACAAAATTGAGTATGAAAATGCTGCCTTCGAAGTATCATGTAACACCTGCTCCGTCACCTACGACAATGATGGCGATCAATCTAGTCAGGTAGTTAGCCCATCACTAAAAAAAGATCTAAAGCGACCTAGTAATGCGAAGATTACGATTACTCCAAAAGGCAGCACAATATTTCGATTTTATTTAACTGCTCAGGAAGTTTATTCAATAGTTGTAAATAGAGCCACAACATTTCGTTACGACTATAAATCAAATACTTTAAGCGATGGAACCAATACGAAAAGTTTTGGGGCTCCAAAAAGCAATTCCGGCAGTAAAGAAAGCAGCAAGGTATGTGGTGCCAGGACGAAAGAAGGAGGAAGCTGCCAGCGCGTGGTTAAAGGCGGTGGATATTGCTGGCAACATAGCTAATAACAGACTTTAC
The DNA here is from genome assembly GCF_900103665.1 of Pedobacter steynii. Taxonomy (GTDB): domain Bacteria; phylum Bacteroidota; class Bacteroidia; order Sphingobacteriales; family Sphingobacteriaceae; genus Pedobacter; species Pedobacter steynii. The sequence goes on along the minus strand of NZ_FNGY01000015.1, from coordinate 3,218 downwards.
ATGCACGGTACTTGTATTTGCGAATGGCATCTGATTTACTGACTTTGATAACTTTTCGGCTGCAGGCTTGTATCCCCTTGCAGCCGTTCCTGGATTTGTGATAGGCAACTGCTGTTGGGCTGGTACAGATATACACCCGCGTGGTATCCGGCCTTTGATCCATATTGAGGTGCATTAACAACACTAAGTGTAAAAGTATTTTCATGATGAATGATATAATTTATAGCTCGTAGACGGCAAAAATTGGAATGTGATCAGAGACCTTGCGCGACTGTGCAAGATCTGGCAGTAGTCGGTAAAAATGAATCACTCCGGCAACTTTTAGCCTGATCCCGGCTGGCCTAAAGTAAAAGTTATCAAATTCTGAAGCGAGGCAGTCTTCATTCAAACAACGCTGGCGTAAGGTCGTTTTCTGTCTGATCAGTACCGGGATATAGCCCATTGATCTTAGAGGATTGAATACGCTATGGGACTGCGGCAGATTAAAATCCCCGCAGAAAACCAGCTGATCGTCAGGATAAAGTGCAGGTAGAAACTTGAAATATTTGACTTCACGCTCAGGTTGCTGAGATTTCGTAATCGCATGATAGTTGACCAGTGTCAGATTTTGACGACCTAACCGAAACCTGCCGTAAAACGGCTCCCGTTCAATCTCGGATCCATACTGACGTTCCAGCCAACCCTTACCTACTCTGCTGACTCTGGCACTTTTCCACAAAAAAGCGTAACGTTCCGCCTTATACGCCGAATATCCGGAAGTCACCTCACTAACCTCATATTCCCATTTCGTTCCCTTTCTATTCAGTTCATCGGCCAATCTCGCAACTGCCTGTGCTCCTCCAGGTCCGGCAACGATCTCCTGGATGGCCACGATATCATATGCTGAAAGGGTTTTGGCGATTATTTCTATTACCGCGTCACTTTTAGACTTACCCATGTCTTTAAGATTCCAGGAAACAATGCTCAGCCTGCCCTGAGCGATGGCACTCAGATTGACAACAAGAAAAAAGAGGATTAGTAGTCGTTGTTTCAATGTCTTTAGGTTAGATAAGTCCGTTGTCTTTGCAATGAGCCACCAACTGTTCATTCTTGGAGAATCCGAGCTCATCCTTCATTATTCTCAAACGTTTTTCTATACTGCTCAGCTTTGAAGGAGTAATCTTGTTGGCCTCCAGGTAGGCAGGGATATCCTTCTGAAAGGTTCCCGAGGAAAGCTGAGAGATAATGGCAATATCCAGCGGTGTAAAGTGATGCGCTTTTTTCGTCCTCATTACTTCTCTGAGGTCAGGTGGCATATAACGTTTACCCTTTGAAATTTCTTCAATAGCCAATTTTAGATTCTTGGCGTCATGCCTGGCCTTACAGACGTACGCATTTATGCCCAGCTCCGTAAAGAGCCGCTCTACAGGGGCAATCCTGTTCTCCACAGAAAACACCAGAACCTTTAGCGCAGGCTGAAATACTTTAGCTGCGCGAATCAGTTCAACTCCTCCAGACAGGTGCTGCTCACGGTGATCCGGCTCAAAGGAAAGATCGGTGATCAACAGATCAAATGCATTACCGCTCTCTTTGGCTTTCCTTAAGAACATCAGCGCATCATCACAGTAATAGGTATAGGCAATTTCAGTTATGCCTAGCTGCTCCACGGTTCTGGTCAGTGACATGCTGATCATTTCCTGGTCTTCAACTATGAGTACTTTTTTGAACATGGTTATGATATTAATGTATCCGGAATGTTGGCAAAAGTAATCCATCTCACAAATGAATCCATACGGTTTCCCGTAGCGTACGCATTGCTTGTTTTCCTACATTGCACCCTTCAACGCATCAGAAATGTTCAAGGACTATAAAGATCTTGTCGTAAAAAGTTATAGGGAAAAGCTTGCAAGCCGGGAACTATCCAATAATCTGTCCGATCCGACCCCGGCAAAACTTAGAGATGAATGCCTGTTGGTTTATACTTCAAGGTACGATAAAGAGAGAGATGCTAAGACGCTTGAGGCTTTTTTCGGAAAGCCGGGCGAAAATGACGATTACTATCCAATCATTTATAACGTCAAAGTATCATTATTTAAACCTCTGGCTCAATATCTGCATGACACGAGCAGGAAACCCAATACGCGTAATATAGAGCTCTTAGCCTGGCTGATCAATTACCAGCCCAGGCCTTTTAGAAGTGGTTCCACTATAGTTGAACCAATACCGGCCTGGAAAGAATGGATCAAAAAACATCTGAGAGAAAGTGCAGCTGTACTTCTTTTAACCGGAATTATCGTGTTCTTGTTAATGAAGATACCGCAGAAAGAGCAGTGCATGTACTGGTCGGGAGACCGCTATAAAGCTATAGATTGTGATCAGAAGCCGTTCGATGCCCAGAGTATCGCACTGGACACATTTAAGCTTAATCATTTTAAAAGAATAACAAGACCGGACACGATGACGGCTTATTCCGTTGGAAGGGTCTGGTGTGTACAGATCGGAGAAATTCCGGATTGTTTCACTACCGATGGCAATCACCCCTTACATCCGGAGCGGGAGCTGAAAAGATTATCCCTGACCATATTAAGGAAACACTTCGGAACCAAATTACCCGATAGTTTACAAGATCAGCCAAAGTGATCACAATGATGGGCTGCGTTAGTAAGCCAATTCTAATAAAAGTCATCTTTGTTCCTCAACTATTTTCTCTAATGGGTTTAAAATCAGTGTTTACTACCACGATTATAGACATATTTCATGAAGTATAAGATTCAATTCTGAAAGAATTTATAAAAAAAGGCATGTTATGTGATCAAAATCCAGGTATAGAGACCGCATACTGCATTTTTAGTAAAAAAAATGAAAATTTTTAACCCTATATATCAACAGATTAGAAAGGAAATTGATTTAATTTTCAATATACAGCAATCAGGAGGTAGAATATTTGAGTAAAAATTATACTTTTGCACTCCCGAAACAAGGGAACAATAAATGATTCCGTAGCTCAGCTGGTAGAGCATTACACTTTTAATGTAGTGGTCCTGGGTTCGAATCCCAGCGGGATCACCAGATTCATCATCAAAACGTATAAAACCCTGCAAACACAATGTTAGCAGGGTTTTTGTTTTTTCAGGGGTATCAAAAGGATCAATGCCAAATGTTGTGGAGCAGTAATATGTTTTTCCGATTTTAAGCATATAGTTGAGTAAGTCTGAAAAGGAAGAATTCAATGTTTTTGA
>NZ_FNGY01000040.1 GCF_900103665.1 Pedobacter steynii | reverse complement strand
TGGTGTGACCCCAAAAAGTTGGACAGATTCAAAATTAAGTTTTTTGTACGAGAGCTCGGTATTCCACCGGGCTCTTTCCATTTAACCTGTTTTTTATTCTTTTATTGTTGTAGTAATAAATGTATTCTTTTAAAGAAGTGATAAATTCTTCTGTGGTTTCAAAGTTCTCCCTGTACAGCAATTCTGTCTTCATAATACCAAAAAAGCTTTCGGCCAAGGCGTTATCTAAGCAATTTCCTTTTCTGGACATGCTTTGAATAATTCCATTTTTTTCCAGAGCCTTTCTATATCCGTAATGTTGATATTGCCAGCCTTGGTCAGAATGAAAAATAAGTCCCTTTGTATCTTTCACTTGATCAAAAGCCTCGTATAACATTTCTTCTATCATCTGCATATTTGGACTTTTTGAAATACTATAGGAAATGATTTCCCCATTGAACATGTCAATTATGGGAGACAGGTAAATCTTCTCCCCTTTAATGTTCATCTGGGTGACATCCGTAGCCCATTTCTGATTAGGCAAACTTGCTTCAAAATTCCTTTCAAGTTCATTAGGGGCAATTTTGCCAACCTCGCCTTTGTATGATCGATAACTTACTTTCCTGATAGTGCATTTTAAGCCTAATGTTCCCATCAATTTTTGCACAGTCTTATGATTTATGTTATAACCCCGGTTCTTCATTTCGGCGGTGACTCGCCGATAACCATATCTGCCTTTATGCAGGTGGTATATACTTGCGATCTCTTCTTTTTCATGCTTGTACTTATCATCAGCATTCAGCCGCTTATGATGATAATAAAATACCGAACGAGCCATCTGTTTACAATTCAATAGAATTGCAATATCATGTTCCGGCCTTAGTTCTTCGATGGCTTTTGCCCACTCATACGTTCGCGGGCTTCTCTTTCCTGTACTAAGGCCTTGACTTTTTTTAATAACGCGTTCTCTGCTCGCAAGCGGGCATTCTCCGCCTGGAGCTTCTCTAGTTCTGTTTCAGGTCCAAGTTTCTTTGATCTTCCCATGCCTTTAGGTGGTCGTCCACGGGGCTTTTGTTTGTATAGTACTCCGTAACCTTCACCTCGTACTAATCTTACCCAGCTCTCTAAGGCACTTCTACTTACTTTACGTTCCAGAACAACCTGTCTTAAAGGTACGCCTTTTTCTATAATGAGCCTTACAACTTCTTCTTTGAAATCAGAAGTAGACTTGATATTGGCTTGCTTGCGTAGCCCACTTTCTCCATGGAGGTTATATTTCCGAACCCATTCCAATATCATGTCATCATCAATACGCCGTTCTCGGGATATCCAAACAATCGGTGTCCCTTTTATCACTTGAGAAACTATATCGAGCTTCTCCTCAAATGTGTGTTTTGCCATAAATGATAAACCCCAAAAGTTTTTGTCCAACTTTTGGGGTTCACTTCA
>NZ_FNGY01000014.1 GCF_900103665.1 Pedobacter steynii | reverse complement strand
TAAACCTGATTCCCGGCGCAGCTGATGTTGAGGTTACTGAAGGGAACCTGACGTTCTGTACGGGAGATCAGGTGATCCTGAAGTCCAATAAAACTACAGGTAACCAGTGGTATAAAAACGGCGTTATCATCGATGGTGCCACATTGCAAAGCTATACGGCCAATACCAGTGGAACCTATACGGTTGTAGTGACAGAAAACGGTTGTCCAAGTCCTGCTTCTGCAGGAAAGGTGGTTACCGTAAACCTGATTCCCGGCGCAGCTGATGTTGAGGTTACTGAAGGGAACCTGACGTTCTGTACAGGTGATCAGGTAGTCCTTAAATCCAATAAAACTGCAGGTAACCAGTGGTATAAAAACGGCATTATCATCGATGGTGCCACATTGCAAAGTTATACGGCCAACACGAGCGGAACCTATACGGTGGTGGTAACCGAAAACGGTTGTCCAAGTCCTGCCTCTGCAGGAAAGGTGGTTACCGTAAACCTGATTCCCGGCGCAGCTGATGTTGAGGTTACTGAAGGCAACCTGACGTTCTGTACTGGAGATCAGGTAGTCCTTAAATCCAATAAAACTGCAGGTAACCAGTGGTATAAAAACGGCATTATCATCGACGGTGCCACATCGCAAAGTTATACGGCCAATACCAGCGGAACCTATACTGTTGTAGTGACAGAAAACGGTTGCCCAAGCCCGGCTTCGGCAGGGAAAGTAGTGACGGTTAATCTTATCCCTCTGGCAGCTGATGTTGAGGTTACCGAAGGCAACCTGACGTTCTGTACAGGTGATCAGGTGATTCTGAAATCCAATAAAACTACAGGTAACCAGTGGTATAAAAACGGAATTATCATCGATGGTGCAACATCCCAAAGCTACACAGCGAATACCAGCGGAACCTATACGGTTGTAGTGACCGAAAACGGCTGCCCAAGTCCTGCCTCTGCAGGGAAGGTGGTTACCGTAAACCCTATCCCAACTATCCCTACCATCACTGCCGGAACCCCAACTTCCTTCTGCGATGGTGGAAGCACCATCCTGACCTCTTCTTCCTTAACAGGAAACCAGTGGTATAAAGAAGGAATTCTGATCCCTAGTGCCACCGCTAAAACCTATACTGCAACAGAATCAGGTAACTACACCTTAACCGTAACCAGCAGAGCCGGATGTATCAGCCCAATCTCTTTACCGACCACCGTTACCGAAGTGCCTTACCCGGTAACTCCTGGTATTTCTCCATCAAACACCACTACCTTCTGTGAAGGCGGCATTGTTACCTTAACCTCAACTTCCTCATTTGGAAATCAATGGTACAAAAACGGCATCCTGATACCAAATGCGACCAATCCTACTTACGATGTAAACACCATAGGCGTATACACTGTCAAAGTCACCAATACTACCGGATGTACCAGTCCTGTTTCTGGATCAACAACGGTTACCGTAACGCCTGTTCCGAAAGGATTTGATGATAACCTAAGCCCGTTAACCTGCACACAATTTTCGTTCAGTTATCAGCTGCAGACCAACATCAACAACACGTTAAAAGGAGGGAATGCAGTCCCATCTTCCTTTACCTGGACTGTAAATTCTCCGGTACTGGGAGCAGTGAACGGTACCGGAAACACCATCAATGCCACCCTGATCAATACCAGTACAAGTCCACAAGAGGTCGTGTATACAGTTACTCCAAGAGCATTAACCGGAGGTTGTGATGGGGTTCCATTTAAAATCAAGATCAGTGTTCCGGTATGCCTCGGCATTTCAATTACCAAGACTGCCGACAGGAACTATGTTTCCTCTGCTGGAGATAAAATTAACTACACCATCACCGTTAAAAACACAGGGACTGCCAACCACAATCAGGTAGTTGTCAATGACCCTTTAACAGGAGGAGTCCTGAGCAATCCTACCGGCGACAACGGGAACAGGATTCTGGAAAAAGATGAATCCTGGATTTACCGTACTTCTTACACCCTTACCCAATTTGATTTAGACAACAATGGAGCGCCTTCAGCAAACATCAGAAAGGTACAAAACGTGGCAATGGTTCAGTCTGCAGAAGTTCCAATACCTTCAGCAGATGTAGCAGATGTTGCAATCCGCCAAAGACCAGTCATCCGTCTGGTTAAAACAGGAGTACTAAACAGCGACTACAAAACGATCAACTATACCTTCCTGATCACAAATAGAGGGAACGTTACGCTTCGCGATCTGGAGCTGACGGATCCTAAAATCCCTGGTTTGCTGATTTCCGGGCCTGCCATCCTTGCACCGGGTGCTTCAACAACCGTTAGGGCAAATTACACCATTACAGAGGCAGAGAAGAAAGCAGGGATCGTAAGAAATACCGCAACAGCAACGGGTGCTTACCGGCCCGGCGACCGGGTTTCGGATATCTCTGGAACGAATGAAAACAATGATGATCCTACAGTGATTGATGTGGTCCGTTATCCTGCCGCAGTGGATGATTTTGCAAAAACCAAAGCAGATGTAGAGGTGATGGTACCGGTGGCAAATAACGATCGCCCAAGCTTATTCCCACTGGATGTAAGCACGATCGACGTAAAAACGCAACCGCTACACGGGGTATTGCAGATGAACAAAGATGGCAAGATCATTTATCAGCCTAATAAAGGTTACTCGGGAGTAGAGAAGTTTACTTACATGATCAATGATGAGAATGGCTTGCGTTCCAATATCGCTGTGGTAACGATTAATGTCGTTCCCCCTGACCTGGAGATTCCGAATACCTTCACGCCAAACGGAGATGGAAGGAATGATACTTTCCAGGTTAAAGGAAGAGAAAATTACGATTCTATAGAGATCTCCATCTTTAACCGTTGGGGGGATGAGGTCTACAGAAGTAAAAATTATAAGGATGAATGGGATGGTGCCGGCTTAAATGAAGGTACATATTTCTATGTTTTAAAGCTTAAAAAGGGAAGTCAGGAAGAATCCCGCAGAAGTTGGGTGCTCATTAAAAGATAATTAAAACCATGAAGAAGATCAGATATGCCCTGGTACTAGCTTACCTCTGCTTCAACCTAATCGGGAGCGCAATGGCACAACAAAATATTCAGTTTTCTCAGTATATATTTAACAGTCTAAGTGTAAACCCAGGCTATGCAGGATATAAAGAGGAATGGTTTGTACAACTGGGCCTGAGGGCACAATGGGTAGGAGTAGAGGGGGCGCCACAAACGGCGATTGCCTCCATCGATGGCATCCTGGACCCCAGAGACCGGAAGATGGGGCTGGGTTTCCAGATCACAACCGATAAGATCGGTGTACAGTCTGCAACCTCTGCAACGGTGAATTATGCTTACCGTTTACAACTTAATGGCGATGATACAGAACGTTTAAGCTTTGGCCTGGGGGTAGGCGTGGCGCAATATAGCCTGAAAGGACAATTGCTCACCACCATTGATAAAGAGGATCAGGCGGTACCGGTAGGAAACCAAAGCAATCTGGTTCCTGATCTGCGCTTTGGTGTGTTTTACAATTCCGACTACTGGTATTTGGGGCTCTCTGCGCTGGATATCTTTTCCGGTCCCAAAGATGGCGGAAACAGAAACCAGTCCTCTTCCTTAAATATCATCCGTAGCCGCCATGCTTACTTCATGGGGGGCGGATTGATCAATCTCTCTCAAGACCTGAGGATCAGACCAAGCATTCTGATTAAGGAGGATTTTAGAGGGCCGACAAGCGCGGACCTGAATGCAATGGTCATCATTAATGATAAAATATGGATCGGCGCTTCTTACCGGACAGGCTTTAACCTCTGGAAGAAACAGCTGCCGAGTCTGCCCCTCGGTAACCAGAATTCCATCTCGGGCATCTTCCAGTTTTTCGTCAATGAAAGGTTTAGAATTGGTTATTCCTATGATCATGTAACGAGTAAATTAGGAAGCAACCAAAACGGTTCCCATGAGCTGACGATGGGCCTGGCCTTCGGAAAAGTGCCAAGGTCCATGATTTGCCCAAGGGTCTTTTAATTTTAAGCAAAGGCCTAATGAGTCAATGGCGAGAAATGCTGCCCTGTATTTTTTATCCCGGATACCACGCTTCCGGGAATTCCGCCATCCGCACCCGAAGGCCGGTTGAGCTGGATTAATAAATCATTGTGTTTCTCGAGTAAAGTGATGTACTTGTTCATCCAATATTGTACCGAGGTATTGTAATATTGCTGCTGATCAACATTTCCAGTCATCAGATCTGCCATAATTTTATTCCCTGCCCGGGCAAAATCCTCTGGAAATTCATTCGCAAAATCATGCCCTATAGCATGGCCGATTCTACATACCACATCAATACTGAGGTATTCCTGTTCAAACCAGTTGTAAATGGAAGTTCTGCTTACATTCAATAAGCGGGAAAGTTCACTGATGCCAATCTTGGTCCTTACGATGCGCTCAATTAAGCCGTCTTTGTTTAAAATCATAGAATAATAGATTACAGGTTTATATGGAAACCAGCACTATTACCTACACATTAAGATCAGTGGGAACTAATCATAGGAAAGATAAGAAAATTAATTCTTAATTTCAAAAAGAATAAGGTAAATATTTATTCAAATAGCAGATGGTCCAGGTCTTCATAAATGGAATTGTTGCTCCTGAACTCAGGAATGATCTCTTTCATCTTCTTCACCGTTGCATAATTGTCGTTGAGCTGATTGAGCTTTAATACCTCATCGATGACGGCTTTTACATAGGGAGAACTGTAACTGATGGTTCTGGAGATTTTGATCTTTTGATGATGGGTCGGGATGGTTTGCTCTTTCTGATGCAAGAGTTCTTCATGAAGCTTTTCTCCTGGTCTCAAACCGCTGTAAACAATTTTGATGTCCCTGATGGGGGATAGGCCTGCGAGTTTGATCATCTTTAGCGCGAGGTCTGCAATTTTGATCGGTTTTCCCATGTCAAAAATAAAGATCTCCCCGCCATTGCCCATTGCCGCTGCCTCCAATACGAGTTGTACCGACTCAGAAATGGTCATAAAGTAACGGGTGATGTCCGGATGAGTCACGGTTACGGGCCCTCCACGTTCTATTTGTGTCTTAAACCTGGGGATCACCGAGCCATTGGAGCCCATCACATTGCCAAAACGGGTCGTGATAAACCTTGGAGAACACTGTTTTTCATTTAAGGATTGTATGTAGATTTCTGCCAGACGCTTGGATGCGCCCATGATATTGGTCGGTTTAACCGCTTTATCGGTAGAGATCATCACAAATTTCTCTACGCCAAAGGCAATAGAAATGTCGGCGAGGTTTTTTGTTCCGGCAACATTGGTCAGGATGGCTTCCGCGGGATTGTCTTCCATCATAGGAACATGTTTACAGGCCGCTGCATGAAAGACAATCTGCGGTTTGTATGTTTCAAAAAGCAATTGCATCCGCTCCGGATTCTGAATGCTGGCCATATAAATCTTTACTTTATGGTCGAGAGAAAGGTCTTCCACTTCCAGCTGCAATTGATGAAGGGGTGTTTCGGCCTGGTCACATAAAATGACATATTCCGGTTGGTAATTCAGCAATTGGCGGACAATCTCAGAACCAATAGAACCGGCAGCACCGGTCACGAGAATACGTTTCCCAAGCACCTCCCGGAAGATGTTCTGGCGCTGGAGCAGGATGGGCTCCCGCTGTAAAAGGTCTTCGATCCGGAGGTCTTTCAGCTGGCTAAAATGAAGCTTGCCATAAAGCCATTGACTGGAAGGCGGAACAGTAAGGACCTTTATGCCGAGTTCTACAGATTTTTCAATGGTTCTCTTTTTACTGTCCAAACGGAGCAGATCACTGCCTACAACCAGTTTTTCAATCCCATGTTTACGCGTTAATGCTTCAATGGAGGAGGAGTGGTAAACCTTTGTTTGTTCGATATATTTGTTCACCTTATCGGAATCATCGTCAATAAATCCCATCACCTGACAACAGTTTTCCTGCAAAGCTTCCAGGGCCTGCTTCAGTAAAATGGCCGTCGCATCAGAACCATAGATCAGGATCTTTTCTTTTTGTTCTCCACTTTCCAGGTCCTTGAAATAGGCAAATAAACCTTTTACCACAATCCTTAACAGAATGAGCAGTGAGGAAGAAATGAAAAAATTGAGCAGCAGAACGGTGTCCAGCCAGGCCAGTTCCAGCTGAAGATAAGGGACAATGAAGAGGTTGCTGATGCCGGTAAATAACATGCTGCTCAGCAGGACGGCCAGGAAAATCCTCACCATATCCTTGGTGTTCGAGTACCGGATGATTCCGGTATGAATCTCCATCAGAATAAAGACGGGAATGGCGATGAAATGAAACAAAACGATATAGGCAAGGTGGCTAAGGTCCAGCAAAGCTATAAAGTCGATTCTATGGATCAATAACAAGGACATACAAAGGGCCCAGCTCAGGATAAACTGGTCAATAAATAAAATGAGCCATCTGGAATGGACTTTCTCCTGGAAGATACGTTTCATAAGATTAGAGTTTTTGTATGGGATAACGGTACAGAGGAAAGAAATCAACCTCATTACATAGTGTCATCCCTGTTTTTTGTACCAGAGATTGATATTGAGGGACATTGATGACAAACCTCCAGCTTTTATAGTTTAAAAGGAGGTCTGAGAAACCTGATTTCCATTTAAAGAGGGAATCTTCTTTAAAGCCCAGACCGCCGCCGAGGTGATAATAACGCATGCCGCACTTTCTTCCGATGAGGCTGATTTCATCTATCAGAAACTTAGCTGGCGAATTGTTGAGGTATTTGGTCCGTGTAGCCATCAGGTGACACTGCGCAATGTTTCCGGTAAAGGTCACGATGGATCCGCTAATGGCTTCCTCGCCATCGTAGACCAGTATCAGACGGCAATCGAATTCATCTGTCCCTAAAAGATCCAGGAAATAACGGAGACTAAAATGATAGTAATCCGATGCCCCGATCCTCAGCATATTCTCTTTATAGATCTCCCTGAAAGTGCTGATATCGGCTATTTTTTTTGATTCCACAACCCGGAGCCCTGCTTTCCATGATTTCTTAATGGATTCATAAATGTTCTTTTTGTATTTCTTTCGCTGCTGCTCGATGGGGACACTTAGGTCGATACAAATGGTCTTCCCATTGTCGTAAAGTCCGCCAAACCTTTCCAGAAGCAAGCATTGCTGAAACAAAGGATGAAGCCTGGAGAAAACAGAAACATGTTCTTCCTGCTTCAAAAAAGAGAGAAAGATCAGTTTAAAACGATCCATGAAACCTTCGCTGAGCTGTTCAAATTTAAGGTTGGAAACAGGTCCGGTATAACCGTATACAGAGCTGAGATCGGAGAGTGTAGAATCTTCAATCTTGCGCCGGATTAAAGGGAAAGCTATAAAGTCTGTTGCCTCCTGATAGACGAAAAGAATGGGGCTTCCACTTTCGTCAAGTGCATGGTAATGCCAGGTATGGTAAAAGTCGTATTCCGCAGACCTTTTAATATAGTCTACCCATTCTTTTTTCTGTTGGATGGTAATAAGGGTATACTGCATATGGTCAGTTTTTAATGAGCGGGAACCTGATACCTGTATAAGGGAAAGAAGTCTATATCTGCGGATTTGTCCAGCGGCAACTCTTCCAGAAGGGAATCGTAAACGACCGGATCAGCAATGTACCGCCAGCTGCTGAAATCCAGAATGAGGTCAGAGAAACAGGCTTTCCATTCAAAGAGCGAATCTTGTCTGAAGTTCAAACCTCCGCCGAGGTGGAAATATTTTGCCCCCATCCTCCGACCAATAATAGTGATTTCATCCGTGAGTAGCTTTGCCGGAGAATCCGGGAGATAGGCCGTCATGGTGCCCAGAAGATGGGCCTGAATGATGTCGTTGGTACAGACGATAAAAGCGCCGCATACTGCCTTTCCCTCAATCTCTACCAGGAGCAGTTTGCTGTTAAATTCATCGGAATGGTGGAGGTCGCTAAAATAGGATGGAGTAAAGAGGTAGTAATCTGAAGCACCAATCCTTTTCATGTTTTCGGTATAAATGGCAGCGAAAGTGCTGATGTCCCCGAGGGAAGAACATTCCCTTACCGAATAACCTTTGCGCTTCAATTGCCGGATCTTCTCCCGAAGCCGCTTATGGTATTTTTGTCGCTGTTCTTCCAAAGGGATCCGCAGGTCTATCGCAATGGTTTTTCCATTGGGGTGAATTCCACCCATAGGGGCAATGGATAAATGCTGATCAAAAAAAGGATGCAACCTCGAGAATACAGATACAAACTGCCCTTCCCTGAGGAAAGCGAGGAAGGATGCCCTGAACTGCCGAAGAAAAACAGCGCCAAGCTGTTCAAATTTAAGGTTGGAAATAGGACCCGTATATCCGTAAACTGAAGTCAGGTCGGAATATGGGGTATCTGAAATAGGCCTTTTGATCAGGGGAAAGGCAATGTAGTTTTCTCCTTCCTCGTATACAAAGAGCAAGGGCAAGCCGGTAGTGTCAAGGGAATGGTAATACCAGGTATGGTAAAAATCATGTTGTAAAGAATTTCTAACATAGTTCTTCCATTCTTCTTTTTCCAGGATCGTGATTGTTTTTTTCATCAGATAATAATTGCTGTTAGTTACAATGGATTTAACCGCTGGTACTCTTGCCGGGTCAGTATCATGTCAATAAACCGGTTGCCGTAATTGATTTGCTTAAAGCCTGTTTTTCTGTATAATGCAAGCGCTGCCTGATTTTTATGATGTACATCCAGCATGACAGTCTGCAGGTTTAACTCGCCAAAAGCATATTTAAGCATCTGTTGTGTAGCCAGAAATGCAATTCCTTTTCCCCAGAACTTTTCCGCTCCGATAAATATGTGGTAATGTGCGTTGTTATCCCTGATGTCCACCAGCTGGATATTGCCGATGTATTGATCTGAGCGTTGCAGGCAAATGGCAAAACGCCTTTCGTTCGGTCTGGCGATTACCTTTGCAATCCATTCCCGCTCTGTCTCCTGACTAACAGGCTGCGCTGCGCGATGTTTGGTATAAACCCATATTTTTGGATTGTTTCTCCATTTCCAGGCAATTTCTGCATCTGTGGGGGCCAGGGGCCTGAGGTAAACCTGGTAATTCATAACAGTGATCTGACGGTTTTAATCATATGGTCCATGTCCCGGGTGCCGTAGCGATGGTCAACAGGCAAGGGAAGAAGGTGTCTGGTCAGGTAATGCTCAAAGAGGTCCCCGCTCGCCCATTCCAATACATTGGGCCAGTAAGTAGCCACAAATATCTTTTTGGCAATTAATTCTTTTCTGGCATCGGATTGATCAATAACCAGGGGGTAAACCATTGGGCCATCAATAGGAACAAGGTTGATGGGGAGCTGATTGATAGGGCCTAAAGCTTGGTGTAAATGTTGGAAATTAGCATTTCTGATGGAGCAGCAATCCTCATAGTTAATGCCCGACAAGATCCTCTGGCTCAGCACGGACATCTTTTTGATGGGGTTATTTCCGAGAATAATATTGTTCTTCAGGTAATCGTGATATCCTGTTTCTATACTCAGGTCAATGCTCTTGATCAAATGAGAAAAGCGGTATACAGAAATGTCACTTTCCAGAGATAAACGGGTATTGCTCTCGGTATAAAGATAGGCGCCATCGGGTACGCCAAAGAATTTCCTGCAGGAGTAGAAGGTGTCTACACCCGTTACCGGCGGATGAAAAAAAGCCTGGGCATTGTCAATGATCAGGTTTTTAACCGTTCTGGAAAGTTCATGTACGGTGTCCTGTTTGATCCCGAAATAATTGGTATAGAGCAAAACCGCATTTTCTTCAAGTTCAAAATCAATCACCGGATCGAGGTGCCGGTCGATCCGGTAAAAACGGTAGGGGATACTTAACCGTCGTAAAGGTTCCAGCAATACTTCGCAGGTGAAATAGGGCAAGTAAACCAAAGTGTATTTTTTTATCCTCAGCAGGTATTCCAATGCATTCCTGCCGGTATTTAGCTTAATGAAAGATGGATAATGCTCTTGTCCCTCCGGAAGCTGGAGTTCGATATATCCACCAATTGTTTTATGTTCTTTCCTCATCCTTGTCCTTGTTTATACATTCTTCGATGTGGGGGTTGATAATATTCATATAGGTTTGCAGGGACCCTTGCATTGTATCCAATCACCTGCCGGAGTTCTTCCGACAGGCTTTCCCCGAAATCATAACCCAGAAACCGGGGGTAATCCAGTTGCTGTTTAAAGTAGGGAACGGTATAGCTCAGCGTCAGGGCCCGTCTGGGGAGCTCGGTATAGTTTTTCCCGGCGGCATGCCATAACAGGGAGTCAAATAAAATGATGCTGCCCTTTTTGGCGATGGCACGGTCTGATTTTCCGAAAAACCTAACCTCATTAGGCTTCACGTCCGTTTTATGAGAACCGGAAAGGAAAAAGGTAGCCCCGTTTTGTGCCGTGAAATCATCGAGCAGGACCATCATCTGAACCATCAGCTTCAGCTCGCCGGTAAAGCTCCGGATGTCGCGGTGGATGTTCTGGACATAAGGCCTTGCGTCTTTTAAATTGATCACACCATTGATCCCGTTCAGGATATAATTCCCCTTCAGGAACTGCCTGATCTGCTGGTCGCAATACAGCTCACTGACAAATTTTAATCCGAAATTTCCGGGTTCGAGCAAATGGTGAAGCGTTCCGGCCATGTCGAGGTCAATGCCATTCTCCCGCTGAATTTGTCGGCGGACGAGGTAGGCATCATCGAGCGATTGGTTGATCTCTTCTACAAATTCGGGACTTAACGCATTTTCGTAAATTAACCAGCCATATTTATCCATGGCGGTTTCAAAATCTTTCTCCTTTTCCGGAGGGTAGTTGAATAGGTTTTTCAAGGTTCGGTAGGTTTAAGTCTTGGGTTTAAGTCAATAGGTTTAAATTTTAGGAAATGAGCGCTCTGTATTGTGGGAAAAAGGTGCTTTCTGCAGCAGCCATTCTTGCATCAACGAGCTGCTGATACCGCTCCTGATCAGCGATGAAGCACCAGGTTTTGTCGTCCAGAATCAGATCCGAGAAAGCCGATTTGAATTGAAATAAGGAATCCGGTTTGCCATTCAAACCTCCGCCAAGGTGGTAATAGCTGATCCCGAGCTGGCGTGCAATAATGCTGATTTCATCGATGATGAGCTTGCTTGGGGAAAGCTGGGTATAGGCAGCGGCAGTGGCCGATAAATGGTTCCTGATGACATGTTTGGTGTACATGATGATGTTCCCGCAGATCGGCGTAGTGCCATCGTAAACCATAATGAGCCGGCAATCAGGCTCGGTTGTATTTAACAACCGCTTAAAATAGGCTTCATCGTACAGGTATCTGGAAGAGGCGCCATTTCTTTCCATATTGTCCAGGTACATGGCAGTGAAAGCCTTGATGTCTGCAAGGCTGTCTGCTTCCCTGATCTGGAAATCCTTGTTTCTCAATTGCCTGATTTTTCGGGCAAGCCGTTTCTCATATTTCAACCTTTGCATTTCAATAGGAATGCGGAGGTCGATGTATACCGTTTGCCCGTTGTCCCGCAGTCCGCCGATCTTTTCCAGTAAGCGGGGCTGATCGAGGAAGGGCTGGAGCCGGGAAAAGACACAAACATGTTTGCCATGCTTCATGAAGTCCAGGAAAGACAGTCTGAACTGATCGATCAGCGCCTCGTCAAGCGTCTCGAAATCCCGGTTGGAAATTGGGCCGGTATAGCCGTAAACTGAAGTGAGGTCAGACCAGTCCGTGCCTTCTATCGCTCTTTTGAGCAGGGGCAAAGCGATGAAAATATCCTGCTCCTCGAAAACAAAGAGAAAAGGATCGGTATCTTCTCCCAGGGAGTGATAAGACCAGGTATGGTGGAAATCATGGTGGATGGAACGTTGTACATAAGCGGTCCATTCCAGTCGTTGTCGGATGGTGATGAGCTGATAAGTCATAGTTGTTTTTTTATCAGAAGCAGTAATCAAGCCTCCTGCAGAATATGAAGCATGCGTTCATTAATAAGGCTGATTTCAAATTTTTCTTTAGCGAACTTTCTGCCGTTCAGGCCAAACTGGACAACATC
Source organism: Pedobacter steynii (assembly GCF_900103665.1). Classification (GTDB taxonomy): domain Bacteria; phylum Bacteroidota; class Bacteroidia; order Sphingobacteriales; family Sphingobacteriaceae; genus Pedobacter; species Pedobacter steynii. The sequence goes on along the minus strand of NZ_FNGY01000014.1, from coordinate 183,783 downwards.
AGTGGTGTGTTTGCAGAAATATTCCATGCTGGAAACCAGGGCAGAAACATCTTTAACAGGAACTAATAATCCGTTGACGGCAACCGGGTTAACCGTCTCTTTACAGCCTACGGAATTACTGGTAATAATTCCCCTTCCCATGGCCATCGCCTCGAGCAAACTCCTCGGGACGCCCTCTCCGTAATAGGAAGGAAGGACTACAATAGAAGCATTGGCCAAAAAAGGACGTACATCAGACACTGAGCCATAGTATTCGATCACTTCACCTGAACTGATTTTTTCGTATAACTCCGGACCAATCGCATCAATGTTAGGGTCAAAAGGACCAATCAGCTTAAACCTGATTTCCGGATAGCGCTGCCGCATCAGCTTTGCGGCTTCATAAAATTCTCGGATCCCCTTGGCATTGATCAGCCTGGAGATCATGAGGAAACTTAAGGGCGTGGTCCGGGGAGGAGTATAGTGATAATGACTGAGGTCTACACCCGAACCATTGACGACGTACGATTGGTGTCTGGGGCCAATAATGCCCCTGGTGATCAGTTTTTTCCGGTCGTCCTTGTTCTGAAAAATGATCCTCAGTCCGGGATCTGCCCTCAAACTAAATTTTAAAAGCATTCTGGTGATCATGCTGACCAGTCCTTTCCTCTGGTTTACATCGCTGAAATTATAACCCAGGCCGGTTAACATAGGGGTGATCCGCCTTACGCGACAAAATTTGGCCACCAGGGTCCCGTAAATCACAGGCTTAAAAGCGTAAGGAAAAAAGACATCCGGTTGAACCTCTTTAATCACCCGGTATAAAGCACAGAGGTATCGTATATCTGAAAATACAGCGACATGACTCGGTTTTAAATTGTTCTCCCTAAGCTGTACGCCCATATAGAGCAACTGCGCTCTGATCTCCTGCCTGCCGATTTTAGGACTGAATACGATGACCTCATTTCTGATCAGCAATGCTTCAATTAATTTGCCGCGGAAATCCAGCAGGGAATCTGAAGAATCACAAACTACTAGTATTTTCTTTATTTTTCGTTCCATAATAAATTAGGTTTTGCGCCCGCACCATTGCGTACCGCCTCAGGAACTTCCTGTACAGGAAGCAAGCGGGAAGCATAAGGATAGTCTGGTTTCCACAAACAAACGCCGGTGCTGATGGTATTCTTTCCTGAGCGCCGGTAAACGTTGCTGTTTCCACCGCTGACATAACCTGGCTTCGCATTGAAGTCTGTCTTGATGGGCTGGACCGCGTTTTCAAAGTAATTGTTGTCGGTACGGACGGTAGCATCCATTGTAGAGCCAATCCCATACCCGCTGCTGTCTTTGATGTAGTTGTTGATCACATGCACTTGTCCGAACCGAACGCCGGGCTGCCTTTCCGAATTGTTGTAGAAATAATTCTTATAAACAGTCACCCGCAGATGCCCGGCATCATTCGTATTTTCATCGCCAAAACCAATGAGCATCGCCTTATGGTTATCGTGCAGCTTGTTCCAGGATAAGGTCACATAGTCGGCCTTGTTGCCAACATCCAGCAGGCCGTCATAATAATCCCAGCCATGATCACGATCGGAAGATAGGCTGCAATGGTCTACCCAGACATGATGGGCGCTTTCTTTAATCACAATGTTGGAATAAGAAACTACATTTCTGATGGTCATATTCCTGATGATCACATTGTGATGCCCGTAAATCAGCAGGCCGATACCTTCTATCGATGATCCGCCTTCTCCGATAATCGTCTTATCAGATTTAATATTGATGAACCCTTTTCCTTTGATGTTTCCGGAGTAGCGGATGGTCATCGGAAAGGTAGAACTGGCTGCTGCACGGAATGTGGCAAGTGTCGAAACCCGGACAACAGGGCCGTTTTTGCCGCCGGTGGTGCGGCCGTTGACCATCGCAAAACCAATGATTTCCGGCTGCTGCACCCTGGGTTCAGGAAAGAAACCAGGGCCGAAACCAAGGCCGAAACCGGGAAAGAAACCTGGAAAGAATACATACAGGAGTAAAAAGAGAAAATACATGATGATTTAATTTTTAGAAGGTACCGATACCGCAATCCGGTCTGTGTCTTTCTGATAAAATTCCTGGTACCAGGTCACAAAGTTTTTAACGCCTTCTTCTATCGAAACCCAGGGTTGATGAGGGCATAAGGATTCCAGTTCCCCAATGTCAGCCCAGGTCTCCAGGACGTCACCGTCCTGCAGGGGTAAGTATTCCCGCTTTGCCGGGGTGCCGAGGTTTTTCTCAATCTCCTGAATGAAATCAGTCAGGCTTAACGGTGCGCCTCTGCCGATGTTAAAAACACGGTGTGGGACAGGGGTATCCGCTGGTTGAGGCCGGTCCAGAATGAACAACATCCTGGAAATGATGTCATCGATATAAGTAAAGTCTCTTTTCATCGCGCCGTTGTTAAAGACCTGAATGGCCTTTCCGTCCGTAATGGCCCTGGTAAAAAGAAATAAAGCCATGTCTGGCCTGCCCCAGGGGCCGTAAACGGTAAAAAACCGAAGGGCAGTAGCGGGAATCCGGAACAGGTGACTGTAAGCATGTGCCATGAGCTCATTACTTTTTTTAGAAGCAGCGTACAGGGAGGCAGGACGGTCGGTCTGCTGTGCTGTAGAAAATGGCATTTCTTTGTTTAAACCATATACACTGGAAGAACTGGCATAAAGGAGCTGCCTGATCCGGTTGTAACGGCAACATTCGAGCACATTTAAAAAACCTTTGATGTTGGAATCAATATAGGCGTCAGGATTGGTTAAACTATAGCGTACACCAGCCTGCGCAGCAAGGTGACAGACGGCTTCAAATTCATAGGTCTCAAAGAGCGTCTGCATGCCAAGTGTATCACAGATGTCCAGTTTGATAAAGGTATACTGACCATATTTGTCGCTGTCTATAGGTTTTGCATAATTAATTTCAGTAGCCTCAATCCCCATTTTTGCTAAGCGTGCATATTTCAGACTGACCTCATAATAGTCATTGATGTTGTCTATTCCGATTACTTCATCGCCACGCTCCAATAAAGCTTTTGCCATGTGGAAGCCTATAAATCCGGCTGTTCCGGTTACCAATACTCTCATAATGCGTTGCCTTTTTGAATGAGTTTCTTATACCATACCTCAAGGCCGAAAACACAGAAAAGCATTTTTGCCCTTCTTTCGTCCGAAACCCTGATCTTTTTTGCAATGAGATCTTCAATGAAACTTTTTTTGATGATCCTGGAATAAAGCGTGTCCTTCGCGAGCAGATAGTCGTTAATCACGGTTTTGAGCTCCTCATCTACCCATTTGCGGAGGGGGATCTCAAATCCCCTTTTGGGCTGATTGATGAGCTCTTCGGGTAAATAATTTACGGCCAGGTCCCGGAGAATGGATTTAGTGGTCACATTGTGAATCTTGAAATGATCGGGTAAGCCAGGCGCAAATTCCAGGAGTTCTTTTGATAAAAACGGACTCCTTCCTTCGAGGGAATGGGCCATGGTCGCAATGTCCATCTTGGGTAAAAGCCGACTAAATAACATGGACTGGAAGTCCATCAGCAGGATCTTGTTCAATGCGCTGAGGGGCAGTTTGTTGATGGCGAGCAGGTCTGCAGAAATGTCTTTCATCAAGGGCCTCCTTAAAAACTGATCTTCAAAACCAACAAATAAATCAGAAGATGCAGAACAGTAGATCTTTACGACATCGGTATAACTTGCGAATTTCAATAAACGGTACAGATAGGTGTAATAACTCTGCTTTTCGTTCGCTATGGGCAGGATTCCTGCGAGGATCTTTGCGCTGATTTTGGTCAGGTTATTGGGCTGAAAGAAGTCTAAATGCCGGAAAGGAACATAACGGCGGTAACCGCCAAACAGTTCATCGGCCCCATCGCCATTCAGGACCACGGTGGTGTGCTGTTTTGCGGCCTTGGCTACATAATAACTGGGGATGGCAGAGTTGTCGCAATTCGGCTCCCCATGACCGCTTAAAATGGTTTCAATGTCGTCCTGCAGACTGGAAAAGTCTATGTCTACCACAGTATGGTTGGTGCCGTATCTTTTGGCTACTTTCGCGGCGAGCCCGGATTCATCATAACTCCCGGGAAGGCGGACGGTAAAGGTGTTGAGGCGGCTGGCATGTTTTGCGGCGATGGCAGTGACGAGGCCACTGTCTATTCCGCCACTTAAAAAGGAGCCTACATCGAGGTCGGAACTGTCCATCCTGCGGTGGACGGCAAATTGCAGCAAATGGTCGAGCTGCGCAATCGAGTCTTCATGGTTGAGCTTGCTTTCCTGTCTATAGCCTTCTTCCATGTTAAACCAAGTCACTTCCTGTTCTTTCATGTTTTGTGGATCAAGCTTTAAATAGTGGCCGTTTTCGAGTTCAGAAACATGGAGATAGGGGGTCGATTTCCGGTAATGATATCCAAGATAGAGGTAATCGGAGAGGGCAGCATAGTCGATCTCCGGTTGGGCAATCTGCGACAGGATATTGAGCTCCGAAGAAAACATCCAGGTATTTCCTTTTCGGTAGATAAACAGGGGCTTTTTGCCGGCCCGGTCTCTGGCGAGGTAAAGCATCCTGTTTTTAAGGTCGTACAGGGCAAAGGCAAACATGCCGTCAAACTCTTCCAGCATTTTCATGCCCATGAGTTCATACATCATCAAAATGGTTCTGGTGTCTGAATTGGATGCCGATTCGAGTCCGTATTTTTCCCGCAGTTCGAGGTGGTTGTAAATCTCCCCATTGAACGCAATCATTAAGCCGTTGTATTCCATAGGCTGTTTCCCCATAGGGCTGAGGTCCTGAATGGCCAGACGGGTATGGTACAGGTGGAGGTTGTCGATGCTTTGCCGGTCCTGCTCATCGGGGCCGCGGTGCCATAAGCCCTGGAAGATCTTTTGCTGATCTACCGGAATTTCATAATTTATTGTTCCAAATATTCCGCACATAATTTCTTTTTGTTTTTTATGCTATGTATTGACAATCAGTTCCATCCATTGATTTAAGATCTGTTGCTCACTGAAATGTGTTTCAATATATTTTTTCCCGTTTTGCCCGAGCACATATCGCCCTGTTGGGCTCATGTCCATCATCTTTTTCATTTGACCGGCAAGGCTCTGGGCATTTAAGGGCTCAGAAAGCATCCCGCAGTTTGCGGCTTCAATGAATTCTTTATTGCAGTCGATCGCAGTCACGACAACCGGTTTCCCATGTGCCATCGCTTCGAGAATGGCGTTCGGCATGCCCTCATAATGAGAGGAAAGCACAAAAGCATCGGCCGCCTTTAAGTATTCAGAGGTGTTTTGCCTGAAACCCAGAATCCGTACGTAGTTCTGAATGCCCAGGTCAAGGATCATGCGGTGTGGCCAGGTTTCTTCGTTTAATTCACCGATAATCTCCAGCCGGAATGCTCCGGGTTTAAGCAGGGCAATCGCTTCAAAAAGCGTGACGTAGTCTTTGTTCCACCTGAAATGTGCCAGACAGACCCAGGTAAAGACCGCTCTTGGCCGACAATTAATACGACTTAAATCAGGAATAGAAATGGCATTATGGATCACCAAACCACCTTTTTTGGCGAGCTTTAAGCGCTCAAAGTTGTCTTTCGAAGCCTTTGAGTTAAAAACGAGGGCATCGTCCATGCCTATGGATAACTTATAGGGGAGGTACCATTTCCTGTGGATCACAGAGGTCCTGATCGAAGAAATTAACTTGAAGTCCAAACTCATCTTTAGCATCCTCGCAAATAAAATGGCGATGAACATAAAGGCGACGACATGCTCGGGCCGGAAATCCCTGATGAGCTTTTTTAACTGCATCCAGTTGTGTGCCGGCCGGCCAAACCAGCTTTTTAAATAGGCGATCCTGATGCCCATTTTAGAAAAGTCCGTCTCGAACTCATTAATCGGCTTTAATGAAATGATCATCACTTCAAAATCATGGGCATTCAGGAATTGAGCTATTTTTAGCAATTGTGTCTCTGCACCTCCTTTACTCAAAGAAGGACTGATGAAGAGCACTCGCTTCTTAGGACTGTTCTCTGTGTTCATATAAATGCTTTAAAAAGAAGGGGTAGGTAAATGATGGAAGGCTTGTAGTTCAGGGGTTTGCTGCTGGTAGGCCCTGTTGTAGTTTCTGGCAGTAATAGAAATGTGGTAGTTCGAGAGGAAGCTCTGTTTACCTTTATAGCGGATCATTTCTTTATGGGGATGGTATAAGGCTTCTTTAATCGCATCGCAATAGCTGTTTACGCTTTTATCCTTACTCAGAAAACCGTTATGACCATGCCTGATCATGTTCTTGATGCCGCTAACGGGGGTACATATGGGAATACAGCCGACAGAAAATGCCTCAATAATGGAAATTGGCATTCCTTCGTAAAAGCTGGACAGACAAAAAGCATCTGCCAGGGATAGATAGTCGACCACATTGTATTTGCCGCCCAGAAAGCGGATGTGCGGATCTCCGGATGCCATCCGCTGTAGCTTCTGGTGCAAAGACTCATTTTTGGCCTCCCCAATGAGCAGAAGACTGCATTTCTTCGTTTCAGTGCTATTGAATTGCTGAACTGCTTCGATCAGTAATTCCTGATTCTTCTGTGCGGTAATCCTGGCAACGTGGACGAGCAGGAAAGTGTCGGAGCCTAAACGGTGTTCTTTAAATACTTCCTTATAGGCGGGTGTTTGAACCAAATCCGGACGACCGTTGGGAATTAAAATGTCGTTACCAAGGCCATAACATTCCTGAAAGGTCTGTTTTACATCTTCAGATATGGTAATGGCCTGTACTTTGTTCTTTTTGTAACAGGTCTTCCGGAAAATCCTGGCAAAGTAACTGGGACATTCTTTTGTGGCAATGTTGTGCAGGGTATGAAAGAAACGGGTCCGGGAACTGCGTAAAAAATACAAAGCCAGGTATTCAAACCCGTTTAAATGGCTATGCACGAAATCCGGATTTTCTGTTTCCAGCCAGGCGGTAAGCCGGAACATCACGAGGAAATTGATGCCGGGGCCTTTCCCAAAGGAAATATACCTGACCTTGTCCTGGATTTCTTTTCTGAAACCCCTTTCCAGGTCATTGCCGCGAAGAGAGAGGAGCGATACTTCATACCGCTCGTCCTTCGCGAGTTCGTTACAGAGGTCAACTACAAAGCGCTCCGCGCCACCCTTGGTTAAAGAACCAATCAGGTGCATTACTTTAATTTTTGATGCCATTTTTTATAGGTGTTGGAGCGCGATGTAGCGACCTGTGTATGCTGTTTGTTGCGCTGCTGCAAATTCTTCTTCCAATACGGGAGCTGCTCTGCCGTTTAGAAAATGAAGGTGGAGAATCGCGAAGTAGAGGAAAAAGGTAGGCCCGTTTGCACTGAGCAGCCAGGAGTTGTGGGACAATGAATTGATGGAAACGGCAAGGAAAGCCCCGCAGAGACAAACCATCATTGCATTTTCTTTTTTCCGGACCTCCCGCAATGCCCTGATCGCGATGCGGAGGACCTTGTAATACAGGGCGATGAGGAGTGCAATGCCGAGTATCGGGCCGAGGTAAGTGAGGAACATGAGGTAGGCATTATGGGAAGTAATTCCGGAAGAAAACACCTGGTTCCGGTAAATGACATCTCCCCAGGTTTTTCCGTAAAAGATTAATCCATAGGGGTATTCTGCACAGATCCTTAGGTTTTCGGCAGTAAGGGTGGTTCGGTCGTACTCCGAAGAACTCTGTTCGTTTTTGCTGAGAATGTTGTTGTAGCTGTCGAAATTTTCTTTGAGGACAAAGGTGTAGAGGATCGCGCCGGCAGCAACGGCTAGGACGACAATAAGTACGGCCTTATACCTGTAATAAGCCCATAAAAATAGAAATGAAGCGCATAAAAAGCCGATAAATACCGAACGCTGCATACCGAGGTAAATAAAAATAAGACAGCTGAGCAAAATAGCGGCCTTGACCACAAAATGCTTTTTATAGACGTAACTGTAAATGAAAAGAAAAGGAACAAGCGCTGCGAGCTGATAACCGAAGTTAAACTGGTAAACCGCAATGCCGGAAGGACTCTGTATCACCTGTTCGCCCATGAGCAAAGAGCGGAGCGAATTGATCTTTTCAGGATAGAAAGGGTTGAGCACGAGTACCAATGCTGAAAAGAGCAACAGGCCATAAAATACATAGATGGATACCTTAAAACGTTTTCTGTTTGTACCCGAAAAATAGTTGAAATAAAGCGCGCACATGCTGATGTTAATGGCATTGGAAAGGAATACTTTGTGATCTGATAAGCCAACCACATCGTATAAGAAACTGCCAGTCCAGATGACCAGGAGTTCCGGGCCATAGAGGAAGCTGATCCGGTCTTCTTTAAACAAGGTGATCAGCGGCAAACAAAACAATAGCGGCGCAGGGATCCTGATCATTTCCGTTAAGAAAATGCCGTAGGAAACAGAATAGAGGTAAAGTGCAACAAATAAAAAGATCAGATATTTCATGTTTCCTTAATTGAGTATTTGCAGGATAGACTGGATAAAGCTGTCGCCATCGTTGATCGCGCTCCGGTAACGTTCCTGTCCGTTTTCTGCGATTTGTTTGTAATACGGGTACTGAGCGGTCACGAAATCCAGCGTTTCTTCCAGGTCTTCCATATCCCAGCGAAGGGGGATATAGGTTTCCTGCGGGATAAATAGCTGGGGATAGGTGTCCAGGTGTTCCATCGAAGGTTTAATCAGGATCGCACCTGCAATAAAGGTCTCAAAATCCCGGTAACAAATCTCTCCCCAGCCGAAAGGACTGATGCTGAGCTTTGTCTTTCTCATTTCCCGCCAGTAGCGGAATTTAGAGACATTGGGGCCACTGGCGATGTTCATATTCAGGTTGTCAAAGAGGTGAAGAATGGTGTTCCGCTGATAGGAAACTGTATTTTTAAGGTCCTTGCCACGATGGATACTTCCCCTGAAGGTCAGGTCAAAAGGCCGTTCCTTTTCTACTTTGCTAAACCTGGTCGGATAGAGGTAATAACTGAGGTAATTGCTCAGCCTTCCCATTTTGTAACCGAAATAACGGTAGTCGTTCAGGCCGATATTCCAGCCGAGTTTTACTTTGTGCAGCTGGTCTTTCGGACAGGGCTTAAATTCGGTGATTTCAGTTTTTAACTTTCTGTTGTTTAGCCAGATGCGGAGGTCGTTCTCTGTGTCCTTTTCGGTGTAATAGCGCTTGTCTTTCAGCATTTGTTTCTTCAGGAAAATATCTACAAAGTCGATGATGGGGAAGTCGCTGGAACCGCTGGAATCGGCAGCATCAAACCAGATGAGCTTGCCCACCGTTTTCTTTAATCCTGATAGAAATAAGAGCAATTCGTATTCATTTTCAGGACTCCGCTTATAGATGTCCTGCCAGCCATTGATAAAGTACCTGGAATGGATGAGCAGGAAATCTGCATTCCTGAGCTTACTGCTGGTATGATCGGTATAAAATTCAAGTTGTATCCCGCTTTCTCTCAGCTCCCGTCGCCATTTATGGAAAGGATGTGTTTCTGAAAAAAACCTTTGGGAAGGCCAGTCCAGGATTTTTAGTGTTTTCATGATGGAGGGGGATGGGAGATTTAATGGTGTTTCAGGACAATGCATTTCAAGGTCATGAGCATGATGTGGAGGTCAGTCCAGAGGCTCTTATGGTCGATGTATTTCAGTCCTTGCTGTAGTTTCTTTGGTATAATATCAGTCCGGTAAAAATGTTCAGGATCACTGGCCCTGGCCAGCAGCTCACTTTCATCAATGTATTCAATGGAGGCCCAGTCTGTAATTCCCGGCCTTACGCTGAGTACGCGCTGTTGTGCAGGGTTGTATAGGGCAACGTACTTGCTGACTTCCGGTCTGGGGCCGACAAAGCTCATCTCGCCCCTGAGGATGTTCAGCAGCTGCGGAAGCTCGTCTATCTTATACTTCCTCAGCCAGTATCCGGCCCTGGTAATGCGGCGGTCATGATCACCAACAGTGAGTAAACCTTGCCGGTCTGCACCACCACACATCGTTCGGAACTTGATGAGCTGAAAGCAGACCTTTTTCCTGCCCACACGGGTCTGACGGTAAAAAACAGGGCCTTTAGAATCGAGTTTTACACAAACGGAGATGAGGATAAACAGAGGGGTCAGGAGGATCAGCGCGCATAGTGAAAGCAACAGGTCGAAAATTCGTTTAGGGTCCATATGCCATCGGTTTAAGCGGTTGTTTTCAAAGGAGAAATGCCGAGATGAAGCTGTACCGTACTGATCACAGATTCGATGATGTAATCGACCTCCTCAATGCTCAGTTGCGGATAGATGGGCAGGGAGATCTCACAGGCGTATTGTTTATAGCTGTTGGGATAGTCTTCCATCCGATATCCGGTCTCTTTAAAATAACTGAGCATAGGCATAGGGATGAAATGTACATTGACCACAATTCCGAGCCCAACGAGCTGGTCAATAATCTGATCTCTCTGTTCTTCGGAAATGCCTTTTATTCTCAAAGGGAAAATATGGTAGGAAGATTCCCTGGAATTGTCTTTTAAGGCAGGGGCGGTAAACCAGCTGTAGGCATTGAAATGGTGACAATACTTTAACGCAATGTGCTTTCTTGAAGGCAAAAGCAGGTCTTTGTATTGCCTGATCTGTGCCAGGCCTATAGCGGCACAAATGTCTGGCATATTGATTTTTAAACCCTGGTAAAGGATGTCGTATTTCCAGTTGGCCCCCCTGGATTTCGCGTAGGCATCTTTATTTTGTCCATTCAGGGCAAAGACTTTTAAAAAGCCGTATTCCGCTTCGTGGTTAAACTGTTCCGGCAGGTTCAGACAAATACAACCACCCTCAGCAGTGGTGATGTTCTTCACGGCATGGAAGGAATAGATGGTAATGTCGCTGGCCAATGCGGCAGATTTACCGCCATAGCGGGCACCGATAGAGTGGGCGGCATCTGCGAGGAGTAAAATCCTTCCTAAAGCACGTTGTTTTTCTGAGGCGGGGATAAATTGTTCCTGAATCTCTGGCTGTTTGAGGAGGGTATTGATGGCCTGATAGTCGCAGGGCAATCCTGCAATATCTACAGTAATGATGGCTTTTGTTTGGTGATTGATGGCTTTCCTGATCTCGGCCGGATCGATGGTCAGGTCGTCGGAAATGTCGACCATCACTGGTTTTGCACCACAATGTAATACGCATAAGGCAGTGGCGCAATACGAATAGGCGGGTATAATGACCTCATCTCCGGCTTTAATGCCAAACCATTTCAGCATCATAATGGCACCTGAAGTCCAGGAGTTTACGCATACTGAGGCTTTAGACCCGGTCAGTTCCATCATTTCTGCTTCAAGAGCTTTCACTTTGGGACCTGAGGTAATCCATCTTGATTCCAGGGTGTCAACCACTTCATCAATTACATTTTGATCAATAAACGGAGGTGAGAATGAGATGTTCATAGCTTTATAGGTTTAGATTTTAGTACTCCTGCGGATCAGTTCCAGCCATTTGGCTGAAGTGTTAGCGAGAGAGTTGGTTTCGTTGATTCGTTTGGCATTGAGGGCAAGCTTTGCTTTAAGGATCGGGTCGTCCAGGACCATTTTTATGGCAGTAGCCATCTGGTAGATATTCCCTGTTTTGATCAGAAGTCCGTTTTTTCCGCTTTCGAGAATGTCTGAAGGGCCATATTCACAATCCGTGGCGATACAGGCGGTGCCCATGCTCATGGCCTCCAGAAGGGCATTGGGATAGCCTTCATTCCTGGAAGAGAGGACAAACAGTTCCGCCTGACGGTAATAGTCCTGCATGTTTTCCCGGAAGCCAATGAGTTTTACACGCTCACTTAAACCGAGTGCGCTGATTTGCTCTTCCAGCAGGGCCCGTTGTTCTCCTTCCCCGGAAATCAAAAGGTGTACGTTTTTTTCTTCCACCCTCCGGAAAGCCGCGATGAGCAGGTCAAATCCTTTTTGTGGACTCAACCTGCCGGCGGCAAGGATAAACCTGCCCGGATAGACAGGCTCCTTGGTCGGGATGGGAAATTCGCTGATAGGGTTGTTGATCACCTCGAAATTGCAAAGCTTTTTAAAGGGACTGGTCTTCCGGAATCCCTCAATCATCCCTTTTGAGGGGAGCACCACTGCCTTTGCCCGTTTGTAAACCGCGAAAGAAAGCCGTTTTAATAAAGGGTTAAACCGGTTCAGGGTATAGTCCGGAGTAATGCGTTCAGAAACAAGGTAAGGTATGTTTAAGGAGAGGCAGGTCAGCCCGGTCCAGATGTTGGCAGAAGTCATAAAAGAGATGGCACATGCCGGTCTTTCCTTTTTTAAAAAGCGCCGTAGCCGGGAAAAACTGAGCCCGGCATACCAGATCCGAAAGAAAAGACCTGTTCTTCTTGTGCTGCTGACCAGGGAAATGACCTGGATGCCCTCCGACAAAAAATAGGCCGGTTTGGAGGCATTCAGGCAAACGATGCTCACCTGAAATCCTGCCGCATCGTAGTAATTGGCGAGGTTGGAAATGACCCGTTCCGCACCACCGCCATGAAGGGAGCTAATGGCAAAAAGTAGTTTTTCAGGAGATTCGGTTACCATAATGCGGTAATGGTTTTAATGGCTTTGTTAAACTTGAAATAGCGGAGGTCAAAAAGAAGATACTGGCGCAGGTAGATTTTCAGCAGCGCTCTCTTTTGAAGGGAAGAGCATTTGAAATTCCGGATCATCAGGTTGAAATCACTGACCATCCTTGATTTCCTGATTTTAGGGTCGATCATGCTCCAGATTCCGCCGGTATGGAGGCGGTAACAAGCCATGACCTGAGGGATGACATAAATCTTCTTCCCGGTACTGATGGCGTGTAGTTTGAACAGGGTATCAGAACCGTAAGTCTGGTAATACCATTTCTTTAAGCCGATTTCCCGTACTTCCCGGCTGTTTCTAACCATCAGAGAACAGATCCTCGTTTCATCTCTCCGGCCCAGCAAGAGGTCTTCGTAGCTGAATTCCATGCTCACCGGAGTAGGGTGCAGGTAAACCGTCTGATCGTAATCATTGATCACCCGGGTATAATGACAGCAGATGATGTATTCCGGATGGCTTTCCAGAAAATCGACCTGCTTTTGCAGTTTGAAGGCATCGGTCCAGAAATCATCCCCATCACACATCGCAATGTATTTTCCACTGGCCACATTCATCGTTCGCAACTGGTTTTTTATAGAGCCTACATTTCCGTCGGACGTTACCATATGGATGAGGCCGGGATGCTTCCGCTGGTAATATTCCAGGATGTTTTTGGTGTTGTCGGTAGAATGATCTTCGCCAATGATGATTTCAAACTTGAAATTGCAGTCCTGCATTAAAAAGCTTTCTATGGTCTGGGCGATGTATTTTTCATGGTTATAGGTGATACAGCAAATGCTGACCATGATGTCTGTCTGAGGTTCCATATCAGGTTCGGATTAAAAAGTATGACCATTGATTCTTTGAAGGTTATTGTCGGCGGGATTGGTTTTGATCTCTTTTCTCTTCAGCAGGACGGGTTCCTGGTAGTTCTGAACCCTCATGATCAACCTGCAGATGAGGTCAAGATCTGCGGTCGTCAATGTATGGTAGAGTGGCAGACAAAGAATCCGCTTCACGACATCATCGCAGATTGGCATTGCAGTTTGGTTCACATAATGCAAACTGGAGAGGGAAGGATAGAAATACCTCCGGCAGTATATTTTTGCACCTTCCAGCTTTTTCATGCATTGCTGCATGAGGACCTCAGAGTCAAAAAGAACGGGGAAATAAGCAAAGTTATAGTCCATGTCTGCATTGAGCTTAGGGAATTTTCCTTTGATATTTTTTAACCTTTTGAAGTAATGGTAGGATAGCTTCCTCCGGGTTTCCAGAATCTCTTCAATGTGCTTCAGGTTACAAAGCCCCATTGCGGCACGGAATTCACAATTTTTAGCATTGATGCCTGGCCCGGAAAAGGATTCAGGGCCATTGTGGCCGAAGTTTCGCATGCCGGCCATGATTTTCAGCAGTTTAGGACTTTTGGTAAATACAGCGCCGCCCTCAATGGTATGGAAGAGCTTGGTGGCATGAAAGCTGGCCGTACTGATGTCGCCGTAAGCAAATACGGATTTGTTTTTATAGGTCGTCCCGAAACAATGGGCCGCATCATAGATCACTTTCAGCTGATGCTTGTCGGCAATGGCTTGTATGGCATCAATATCACATGGGTTTCCATAAACATGCGTGGCAAGGATAGCTGTGGTTTCGGGCGTAATAGCGGCTTCAATTTTAGCAGGATCGATATTGAAAGTTTCGGGATCAATGTCTACATATACGGGGGTACAACCTTCCCACACAATACTGCTGGTGGTGGCTACATAGGAGAAGGGTGTGGTGATGACCTCTCCCTGAATCCCGAGTGCTTTGATGGCGAGTTGAATGGCAATGGTGCCATTGGATACATATAACAGGTGTTTGATGCCCAGATATTCCTGAAGTTTCAGCTCCAGTTCATTCAGGAGGGGACCATTGTTGGTCAGCCATTGGCGTTCCCAAATGGTATCTACATAGCGTTTAAAGTCTTCTGCTTTTGGAAGAAATGGTTTAGTTACCGGAATCATTTTTTAGCGATTAGTTGTTTGAAATCTGTTATTGCAGTAAGCCGGAAAAGGTTGCTCATCAAGAGGTAGATCAGGGCGTAAAATAAACCGCTGATCAGCATCCTTGACCAATCCTTCAGCTGTAAGGATCCGGCGAGGTAGGCATCCAGGAAATAGCAGCACAGTCCAGTGATGGCGGCCATGCCGAGGATGGGCAACAGGTCTGCTACCTGTTCCATAGTCGGGTAATTGATGAGTTTGCCGCTGTAACTGGAGTTGATATAATACCCTAAAAAGTTAAACAGCAGCTGGAAGTATAATAAGCCATAAATTCCAAAACGGATGACGCTGAGGATCCCGATCAGGCTAACGGTTTTCTTGACGACTTCCAGTTTCAGCAGGAGGTCACTTCTTCCTTTTACTTTCAGGATGTTCAGGTTGTAGGCATGCAGGGGGTACATGATCCCGGCGATACAAAGAATCTGAAAATAAGGAACTGCAGGGAGCCATTTTTCGGTGAGCATAAAGCGAAACAGCGGCTCGGCAATAATGCTCAGGAAGATCAAGGCCGGGGCATTCCAGAAAATCACCTGCTGCATGATTTTCCGATAGACGGTCTTCAACTGGCCGTTATTTTCTGCGATCTCGGAAAACATGGGATAAGTCACCTTATTGATGGCGTAAGAAAGGTTGGAGACCGGCAGCTGGCTGATGGCTTCCGCTCTGGAGTAATAACCCAATGCGGTAACGGAATAAAACTTTCCGATAATCAGCACATAAATGTTCTGATGGATGCTGTCAATAATGCTGGAAAGGGCAACCTTATAACCGAAACCAAAGTGATACTTTAACTGCTGCTGGTCGATAATCCATGAGGGCCGCCAGGGAGAAGCCATCCAATGCATCACAGTAGCGCAAATGGCAGCAAAAAGATTCATCCAGACGAGGCTCCATACGCCATATCCCATTCTGGCCAGGATCACGCCAAGGATACCTCCGGCGATGGCGGAGGGAATCTGGATATTGGTTTGCTTCCGGAAGTTCATTTCCTTGGTCAGGATGGTGTTCTGAACGGCAAAAAAAGCGTTTAATATAATGATCAGGCCATAGACCCTCAGTACTGCGCTGAGTACTTCCTGCCGGTAAAATTGCGCCACGAGGGGGGCAATGAAGAACAGGAGGAAATAGATGAAGATGCTTCCGCACAGGTTCACGAAAAATACAGTCGAGTAGTCTTTCTGGTCTGCCTCCCTGGTCCGGATGAGGGACGAAGTTAAGCCGCTGTCCATCAACACATGGCCTACGGATATAAAGACAGATAGCATGGCAATCAATCCGAATTCTGCCGGTGCGAGGATTCTGGCCAGCAGGATAGTGATGATAAAGCCCACAATCTTAATACTGAACTGTTGGCCCAGCGACCAGAATACTCCGGCAATGGTCTTTCTCTTTAATTCCATAAAGCCGTCTTTTTTCCAGCGTTGCTGAGGTAGTCAATCACGGGTTTTTCAAACCAGGTGGTGATCAGGTAGGCGGTCAGGACCATGATAAAAATAGGCCAGAGCAACAAAAGGTAATAATTCGTGATTCCTTCCCGGATGAGCCACAATTGTATGGTATGACCGATATGCTGATGGATCAGGTAAAGCGCATAAGAGATCTCGCCGATAAAGACCAATGGGCGGAACCGGAGGAAACCGGCCTGTCTGTACACAAAGAGGTAAAAGAGGGCACAGAACAACGCAGTAACGATAAAGTCGATGCGATGTGGCGAAAATAAGCTCAGCAGGAGCGCAACCAGAATTTGTAAATGCCAAAGCCAGCTTTTGTCGCCCTTCCAGATCTTATAAAAACTGATCCCCATCAGGAATAAACTGCCGTAATACAATTCCGGATGGTATTTATGCCAGAAGCAAACGGCAAAGTAAAAGAGCAGGAAAGCAAGGCCAACATATTTCATTTTCGGAACCAATTGGAGCAGGAGCAACAGCAGCATAAAGCCATAAAAACACAATTCAATGAGCAAAGACCAGTAGACGCCATCAATTGCCCTGGTTCCGAATAAGGAAGGAACCATACTGATGTTGACGAGCAGCTCTTCTGTTGTCCGCTTCAAAAGCGCCGGGCCAAAGTATTTCATAAGGAAAAATGTAAGGGCCATGCAGAACCAGAAGGTTGGATAGAGCCGGATAAAACGTTTATAGATGAATTCTCCCGGATGTTTTACTTTTTCTATCGTCATGAAGATGACAAAACCACTGATGATGAAGAACAGGTCTACGCCATAGCGGCCATATTCAAATTCCCAGACCGTTCGGGTCAGGTTGGTGTCGAACTTCTGCCCAAAACGGGTGGTATAGTGATAGAGTACTACAGCAAGTGCGGCAATGCCTCTCAATCCGTCTAATTCTGTGATTCTTAACCTAAGGTGTTTCATGTGGCTTCAGGTTAGTGGCGGATGAAAGTGTTTGCAACCAGAGAGGCCTTTGCAGTAGGAGGAGTCTTTGCAGCAAGAGGAGCAGGGTTACTGCTGCTTAACATGACATCAGAAACCGGGATATTGCTCAGCAATGCACAATGCAGGTGGTCAAAGACCATGATGACGTTTTTCCCCTGTACTTTGATAACGGTACCTTCCTGGTTGTAAAAAAGCCCGTTTTTTACCCGAATCCTGTCGCCGGTACTGATTTCACGTAAGCTGACTACTTCTGCATCGGAGCAGTATTGGATGTAATGTTTGATCTTTTCAATCACCTGGTCACGAATCACCGCAGGCTTCGCCATATAATAGACGAAGTTGAGCACCCCCAAAGTCTGACGGACTTTATATTCTTCGCGTTCATTGATGCAGACAAATACATAGGAGCTGAAAAGCGGAAGCTCAACGGCCTTTTTCCGGTCTGTCCATTGACTGATCACTTTTCTAACCGGACAGTAGGATTCAATTCCCTGCATTTGCAAAAGGCGGTCTACTTTTTTCTCCCATCTCGGACGGGTATAAATCACTAACCATTGTTGTTTCATAATGAAGGCGTTTTGTTGAGAAAAGGATACAGCTTCGCTACCTCAGTCACATGAGTGGGTTTGTTGGGCTGGAAAGGTTAACGTTTTGGGTATTAGTTGTTCAGTTGTAATCCGTAGCCATAACCGTATCCGGCGTAGCCATAATTGCGTTTATTCTCGTTTTTTGTATCGTTAAACACGACCATAGGGTTGTTTAACTTTTTATGGTCATAGATATCCCTAAGGATATTCAGATGGAGTTTGTCTGTATAATTGTACCTGACCAGGTAAATACTGGCATCGGTATAGGAGGCGAGGCTGAAGGCATCTGCCACCAACCCGACGGGTGCAGTATCGATGATGACGTAATCAAATTTTGTCTTCAGGGCCTCAATCATTTGACCTATCCTCGGGTGCATCATAGTCTCCGCCGGATTTTCTGGTATTTCACCGCAATCGATCACCGAAAGGTTAGGGGAGAGCTCCGACTGCTGAATGATCTCCTCTATTTCCATATCTTTCTGCTCCAGGTACCCGGTGATCCCAATGCCTTTTTTCATTTTCATTTTTTCAAGGAGGTCGGGCTTCCGCAAGTCAAATTCCAGAATCACCACCCGCTTGTTGACCGATGCGAGGGTCATGCCCAGGTTCAGACTGAAAAAGGTTTTTCCTTCTGATTTCATGCAGGAGGTGACGAGTAAAACCTGATTGGGCATTCCTGAGTTCATAAAATGAAGGTTGCTCCGGATGTATCTGAACAATTCAGACATGGTAGAACGGCTGTTGCTCTCCATCACTTTCGTCTCATTTTTATCAAGATGGCTGAGCACACCGAGCAGCCTGACGCCAGTTAACAGTTCAATGTCTTTAGGGTCTTTCACCTTATTGTTGAGGAGTTGTTTCCCATAAATGGTTGCCGCAGGAACAAGACATCCAAAAAGAACGGCGGAGAGGTAGATCAGTTGTTTTTTTGGCGATACCGGGATAGAATGGTAGGCCGGTTTGTCTATGACCTGCGAGGTGGGCACGGTTCCGGAAAGAGAAAGTGTGGTTTCTTCTCTTTTTTGAAGCAGGTATCGGTACAGGCTCATCTTTACCGCCTGCTCACGACTCCTTTCGAGTAAACCCCTTTCTACTGCTGGTGCAGAATGGATTTTGCTGCTGAATTGGGAGGCCATAGCGCTCAGGTTGTTCCTTTCAATCAGAATTCCCTGTTTGATGTTGTGCAGGTTTTCCTCAATATTGGATTTCAGGGTGATGAGCTGATCGGTCAGGTTCAGCACCAAAGGGTTGTTGGCATTCGAGGTGCGCAACATTCTGTTCCGTTCCTGTTGCAGGGTGTTGAATTTGCTGGTCAGTTCGTTTAACGTAATGTTGTTAATGCTGAGGGAACTGGGCACCATTTTAAACTGATTGTTGTTCTGCCCGAGGTATCTTTCCAAAGATTCGATCACGCGGAGCTGCACTTCGGCAGCAGACAACATTTGACGGTATTCTCCGGATTTAACCATATTGATCTGTGCATCGGCACTCACATCGGTCACCATGTTGTCCTGTTTGTAGCTTTCTACATCCTGTTCTACATTCGATAAATCCCGGCTCAGGTAGGCGAGTCGTTTGTCTATAAAGTTGATGGTGTTGACGGCAATGATGTTTTTCTTAGTCACATTCTCATCGTTATAAGTCTTAATGAGCGTGGTCAGAATGTCGATCCCACGCTGAGGAACGGCATCCTCAAGACTCACCACGACGGTGTTGGCGTCTTTTATGATGGGAAGTACGCTGAGCCTGGTCTGACTGTAAGCTTCGGTCATGGTGTACATGTTATTGAACTTAATCCTCACCGGACTGTTGTTCTTCCACTTTGCAGGTCCTTTCTGAACACGAAATGCATATCCTGTCCTCCTGATTTCTTTTCCGTATTCATAGACCTGATGTTCATCTTTGTCGCCGAGCATAAAGCTGCTTTCGTTTACCGGTTGTATGGTTAATGACTTGGTATAGGCCAGTGGACTAAGTGCAATGACGGTTATTTTTAAGGGTAAGGAGTTTCCATAGAGCTCTTTGTCTTTTAACCCTTCTTTCCGAAAGTAGGAGGTTTCCAAAGAAAGGCTTTTGAGTACCTTATAAATCAGTTCTCTGGAACGCAGTACCTCCATTTCATTGTCTACTTTTTTATCGGTATGGAACATGTTCAGGTCGCTAAAGGCGGTTCCTTTGAGTTCACCATCGCCTTTTTTGTCGTCCTGCATTAATAAGGTACTGCTGACTTTGTATTTGGGGGCAACGGTGCTCAGGTAAAAGAAGGCTGTGGCCATACTGATTACAATAGCGATCAGAAAGGCATACCAATACTTGAGGTATTTCATTACCGATTCCTTCATGTCTTCCGACAGGCCCGTCATTCTATGGTTGGTAGTCATGGTGATTATTTTTACGTTTTTGGAGATGGGTTTACCTGATTAAGGCGGTAACCAGGACGGCGACTGCAGAGATACAGGCCGTGACAATGGGCAGTGCACGGTTATTCGGACTGAATTCTTTCTCTTTCGATTTGTCCGGTTCCACATAAATGACATCATTCTGTTGTAAATGAAAATATGGCGACTGAAATACTTCCTGTTTGTTCAGGTTTAGCCGGACCATGTTGCGCTCCCCATTGATCTCACGGATCACGAGGACGTTTTCGCGCTTACCATAAACCGTCATATCTCCGGCCATTCCCAACGCTTCGAGTAAATTGATCTGTTCGCCGGGAACGGTGAAGGAAGCAGGTTTGTTGACTTCCCCGATCACAGTGATCTTGAAATTAAGGAGTTGTACATCTACAACCGGAGATTTGACGAACTTATTCAGTTCCTGGGTGATCAGCTTCTGGGCATCCTCAATGCGGAGTCCTTCAACTTTCAGACTTCCTACTACAGGGAGGGTCACCATGCCACTATTATTCACTTTGAAACCAGGTCTTTTGTTGCTGCCATCTGCATCTGCCGCTCCGGTACTGCTGGCAAATAAAATATTGGATTCTGTGTTTAAACTATTCACAGATATGCTCAACAAATCATTCTTCTGAATCTTGATTTCTGATTCATACATCCGGATCTGACTTTTGGAAAGTTCAGACAGATTGCTGAAATAAACCAGGTTTCTTTGTGGTGTGCATGCGCATAATGCCAATGCGAATAGGACCAGTGAGCGTTGTAGTTTTTTCATGATGATACGGCGGTTATTCTTTAATAAATAATGTCATTTCTATAAGGTGAATTAAAGTTATGTATTTATAAATCAGAAGAATGTGATGTGATAATGTTGCAGGTAAACTGTTAAATCTGGGCAGGGTATTTTACAGAATTCCGGGGCAGCTGTGCAGGCGATTTACAGTGTTTTACAGGAACGATTTACAGAAGAAAGATGGTGAACGGGGAAAGTACCAACCTGTTTTGCCAGTTTTTCTGTCAGAAAATTTGTCGTTTTGCTTTTTATTGAATAAACCTGAGCATTTATGATAAACCGCAATGAGCGAACCGGATACTGATGTTAGAATAACAGAGGTTGAAAATATTTTATTGAATTGTTATAGGTGTATTTGTTTAGGCAATAATTTGATTTTATAGATAAATATTTGTTTAAAGGAAATTTGTTTAACTCGTTATTGCTATTTAGCTTAGTGTGGTATTTGTTTTTTGTAAAAATATCATTGTTATCATACCGAAAACTTTAAATTATGCACTACAATCATTATGTTATTTTAATGCTGATCATGTTGGGGTCAGGATTACTTGGAGGGCTCTCCAATTACTTTATTCTTTCTGCTGAAGAAGGAGCATCGGTAACGTCTGGAAAGGGGTTTTTGATGAGAAAATCGTTGATCCTGGGGATTACCGCTTCATTTATGGTGCCTTTATTTTTAACCACGATTTCCAGTGATATTCTGGCCAGGCCCGAAGATGGGACATTTGATAAGAATTACCTCGTTCTGGCGGGCTTTTGTCTATTGACGGCAATAATGTCAAAACGTTTTATTGAGGGTTTATATGAGAAAGTGATGAAGGCAGAGGCCAATGCCAACCGGGCAATGGATAAAGCAACGGAGGCCATTGAAAAACTGGAAGCCGTGGAAGAATCACTGAGCGAAGAAGAGCATGATGGGGTGGCAGCTCTTTCTGCTGTTTTTAAGGCTAAAGACCTTACGGATGAAGATAAAGTGTTAAGTTCATTTACGAACAGAAAGTATCTTTACCGCTCTGGTTCAGGAATTGCATCAGAATTGAAGCTGGACCGGATAATCGTAAAAGATACCTTGTCTGCATTGGTTGAAGAAGGAAAAATACGGACCAAATTCAATAAAAGAGGACACCTGCTTTATGCGTTAACGGGCAGTTGATCTTTTGGTTAATTTATCTTTTTTTTGCATTGATCTTAATTTGTAATATGAGTTCAAATTTTTTATATTAGGATTGCACTATAAACTGATCCGCTTCTAAATTTTTGAATTTATGTTTGATGAACTAAGTAAATATAAGCAGGGAAGCTTCTTTTTCCAGTCGACGGACAGTTTGGCAGAGGTATGTAACGTTCCCAAAAATAAGTACGGTTTATATCTGGTATACGCACTAAGCAAGGGAAGGGTGGAGTTGGTTTACATTAACAAATCAGGTCCACCGGAAAAAAAAGGTGCAGTAAAAGACCCCAGGGACATTGCCGATGACCTCAGGGAAAACCTGTTGAATGGTTACCAGTTTGGCGAAATTGAACGTAAAAACTCCTGGCCGGTTCAATTGATGATTGAAGATATAGAAGCACTGCATGTTCATTGGTATGTTACTTCTGATGAGAAGAACAACGATTTACCTGCAACGATTAAATCAAAGATCCTTCAGATCTACAGGGGGATTTATGGACATCTGCCACGTTGGAACGAAGCCTGAAAAAGGTTGTTTATTTTACATAAACCGTTTTGATGTTTACAAATTCCCTGATGCCAAATGCGCTGAGCTCTCTTCCGTAGCCGCTTTGGTTGATTCCTCCAAATGGTAATCTTGGGTCCGACTTCACCAATGAGTTTACAAAACATGAGCCTGCATTTAAGCTTTTAGCTGCCAGTTCTTCTCCATGTTTAACATTAGCGGTGAATATTGCGGCACCCAGACCAAATGGGCTATCGTTGGCAATTCTGATGGCTTCTTCTTCATTTTTTGCGGATAAAATCAAGGCTACAGGACCAAATATTTCTTCTTCATATCCAGGCATCCCTTTCCTGATCCCCGACAATACCGTAGGCGTATAATAAGCATGCTTGCCCTTGAAATCCGGGATTTTGCCACCAAGAAGACATTTTGCTCCGGCTTCGATATTGTTCTTCACCTGCTGGTGGAGCTCGTCTCTCAGGTCTGTTCTCGCCATTGGGCCAAGGTCGGTATGTGCATCAAAAGGATCACCTGTTACCTTCGACTGCATTTTTTTCAGAAAGATGCGGGTAAACTCTTTTTCAATTTCCTTTACCAGAATAAATCTTTTTGCCGCAATACAGCTCTGGCCGTTATTGATGAGTCTGCTTTGCATACAGATTTCAGCCGCCTGCTCCAGATCTGCATCTGCTAATACAAGGTATGGGTCGCTGCCACCCAATTCCAGAACTGTCTTTTTTAAATAATATCCTGCCTGTTGGGCCACCTGTTTACCCGCTTCCGTACTTCCGGTTAGGGTAACCGCTTTTACCAAAGGGTGGGCAATCACCTGTTTTACAAATTTACTGCTGATGACGAGTACCTTGAAGATGTCTTTTGGGAAACCTGCTGCAGTGATCAGTTTTTCAATCGCGACTGCACATCCCGTTACATTGGAGGCATGTTTTAACAATCCGCCATTGCCGGCCATTAATGCCGGAGCCAGAAAGCGGAAAAGCTGCCAGAAGGGGAAGTTCCATGGCATTACGGCCAGAACGACACCCAATGGCTGGAAGCTGACATAGCTTTTGGAGGCTTTCGTTTTTATGGCTTCGTCTTTCAAAAATTCTGCGCCGTTAGCGGCGTAATAATCACATACCGCTGCGCATTTCTCGATCTCCGCAATCCCGGCAGGAAGGGGTTTCCCCATTTCTTTGGCCATCAATGTGGCCAGTTCCAGTTTCCTTGTCAACAGTAGGGCAGCAGCATTTTTTAACAGCTCAGCGCGTGTTGAAAAAGAGGTGTTCCTCCATTTCAACCATGCTGTATGTGCTTTTTCGATTTTTCCGGAAACTTGTTTTTCGGAATCTTCTTTGTAGGATTTGATTAATTTTCCGTTGGCCGGATTGATGGAAATGATACTCATTTTAAATGTTATTGGTCATAAGATAACACTGATTATGGCTTCAGGTTTTCTTTAATAAAAACGAGTGGATTGAAAAAACGCAGGTCCAGTTGTTGTTTATTCATGGTTAACCAGCTGGCACATCCATAATCATCAAAGCTTTTCCGGATTTCGAGGTGTAAATGATGGTAATCACCTCCATATTTCCTGGATTCTGCCGGGGTAAACAAGCGGGCGATTTTTACATTTTCATCTACCTGCTGTCCATTGCTCACATAGACTTCTTTTAAGTGTTTGTAGGAAGTAAATATGAATTTACCATTGGGTAATTTATGTTTCAGGACTACCGTTCTCTGGTTTTCGCCCAGGTGTACCGAACAAACAATGCCTTTTGCCATTGGATAAACGCTCACCAGTTTGCTTTTGGGTTTTAAAGGATTGATGTCTATTGCGGTATGCACATGCCCTTTAAGGTAGCTGTCGCGATGGTCTCCGAAAATACTGACCACTTTAATTTGTTTAGGGTCTTTGCGGTTGGCGACGTCAAAAGGAAGATACCAGGTACTGGCTACCGCTACCGGCGCAGTAGCTGTGTAATAAGGTTTCCATCGGTCTTTATCGCGTTCAATGGTCATAGGTAGGTCTGGAGCCAACCATAAAAGTAACATCGGGAACAATAATAATTTCATATGCTTTGATTAAATAAGACGCTTCAATGCGAGGATGTATCCCAAATGAATGCCTTCGTGTAGTGGTAAGTAACTGATGATGTCGTTAATGTTGTTCAATTCCAGTCCCATACCATTTACCCATGGGGTATAGTTATCGAACTTATGGTCTTCCAGGTCGGCTTCCAATTGTTCTGCTGTGTTGACCAACAGGGATTTAATGAATTCAATGTCTCTCGCTGAGACCTGTTGTTCCGGTTTTGTACCGGGCTTATAGGCCTGAATGAATCCTTGGGGTACCAGGGGGTCTTGTCCTGCTTTGACATAACAAAGATTCTGCTGACTGGCAATTAAATGTGCGATGTTCCAGATGATGTTGTTGTTGAAACCATCGGGGACCTTATTTAATTGTTCCGTGGTTAATTGTTCTACCGTTTTTAATACGGCAAACCTTAGTTTTTTTAGGGTAGTTGCCTGAGGGAAACTTTCGTTGGGCATGACGCGTAGGATATAATGTTTAAAATCGAAAAAATGGTAACTATAATTATTTTGAAAGATAGTTATTTTCTAATTTCAGACAGCTGATTCCTTGAAATAATATCTTCTGCAACGCCGTTTTTTTACTGGTGTAAACCTTTAGTAGGAATACTATAACTGTATAGTTACATCAGGAATAAGCTCGTAAATCTGACCTTGGAAACTGATAAAATTCAGCTTCGGAACATCGAAATACCTGCTTTTACCTAAGCTAGGTCTGACCAGGCTCTAACCTCGGTCTATACTCGGTGCTAACTCGGTCAGAAGCGTATTAAAGGCGGGTAAGCAACGTGTGTAAAATGAGCTTGAAATGCGGATTTCAGTACGCAATTATGGTCTTGTCTGAATTGAGTCAAAATGAGGCCGAAATCGTGGAGTTTAATACGGCTTTTGGAAGTTTAGATAATGCCCTAACTTGATTAAGTTCAGTCCTTCTGATACTGAAAATGAACGGTATGTCCCGTCGGTTCAAAAATGACAAAAAAATGAGTAAGGAGCTGGATGTTATGCCTTTCTATTGTTTTTGTGAATATTACGAGATAGCAGGAAAGAAGGGTGTCAATATACGCAATAAAATTAGATGCAATGAAATTTTACCTCAAATCGATCTCTCCTTTTTGGGCCTGTTCAAAAAAGAGAGAAATAATTAGGGAAATATCTGATTTTTTGAAGTATTATTTGATTATGTATTGTATTTTTGCACAAAAATTCAAATAAATGACTCGTAAGAATAGTAATTCGGAAAAAACTGCGGATGTTGTATTGATTGGAGCAGGGATAATGAGCGCAACACTAGGGATGTTACTCAAAGAATTGCAGCCGGATATCACCATAGAAATTTTTGAAAGACTGGACGTTGCTGCGGCAGAGAGTTCTGATGCCTGGAATAATGCAGGAACAGGACATTCTGCTTTTTGTGAATTAAATTATACCCCACAATTGGCTGATGGTTCAGTGGAAACCGCAAAGGCAGTAGCCATTGCAGAATCTTTCGAAGTATCCAAACAGTTTTGGTCCTTCCTGATTGAAAATAACCTTGTAGGATCGCCGGAAACATTTATTAAGAGCATTCCTCATATCAGTTTTGTATGGGGAGAAAAGAACGTGGAATTTTTGAAGGAGCGTTATGCAAAGCTTCAGGAAAGCCTGCTTTTTCAAGGGATGAGCTATTCTGAAGATCCTAAACAGTTAAAAGAATGGATGCCATTGGTGATGGATCAGCGTGATCCTGCCGAAAAGGTAGCCGCAACAAGAATGACGCTGGGAACGGATGTGAATTTTGGCGCTTTAACGAGAATGATGTTTAATCACCTTCAGAAAAAGGAAAATGTAAACATGCATTTTCACCATGAGGTTAAAAAACTGAAACAGAAAAACGGACTTTGGGAAGTAAAAGTAAAGGACGAAACAACCGGAGATAAAAGAGTTGTAAAAGCAAAATTTGTATTTATCGGAGCGGGTGGCGGATCTCTTCCATTATTGGAGAAGTCTGACATTCCTGAAGGAAAAGGTTTTGGTGGTTTCCCGGTAAGCGGGCAATGGCTGAAATGTATCAATCCGGATGTGATCGCAGAACATGATGCAAAGGTATACGGTAAAGCTTCAGTAGGTGCGCCACCAATGTCTGTTCCGCATTTGGATACCCGAATGATCGACGGAAAAAGAGCTTTGCTTTTTGGTCCTTATGCTGGTTTCTCTACCAGATTTTTGAAACATGGTTCTTTGATGGACCTTCCGTTATCAATTAAAGTAAACAATATCCGCCCGATGATTTCTGCCGGACTGGATAACCTGCCGCTGACAAAATACCTGATCAATCAGGTACGTCAATCTCCGGAAGATAGGATGGAGGCATTAAGAGAATATTTGCCAACTGCTAAAATGGAAGATTGGGAACTGGAAACTGCTGGTCAGCGTGTTCAGGTAATCAAGAAAGATGAAGAGCACGGTGGAATTCTTGAGTTTGGAACAGAAGTGGTTACGGCTGCGGATGGTTCTATTGCTGCATTGCTGGGCGCTTCTCCAGGTGCATCTACTGCAGTATCCATTATGATTACGCTAATGGAGCGTTGCTTTGGCGACAAAGTGAAAAGCCCGGAATGGCAGACAAAGCTGAAACAAATGATCCCTTCTTATGGACAGTTGCTGAGCAATAATGTAGAAATGACGAAAGAGATCAGGTCAAATACGACGGAAACTTTAAACTTGCAGGCTACAGGTTAAGGGTCGACTGATCGAAAAATATAGAAAGGGCTTTTGGTGTTAAAACCAAAGGCCCTTTTTAGTATGTACTTTTTTTATGATTTTGACTGTGATTGATTATGTTTGGTATTTAATTTTAGTGTAATTATTTATCTTATTATTTAATAATAAATTTGTTTAAGTGGAAAGTGAATCGCTATAATTGGTTGATTGTTTTTTTTGATAGGAAACTTTAAGCTGTGTTTTATTGGAATCTGCTGTAGATATTTATGGGAAACTTTTGATTGCTGTTTTTAGCTTTATTGCTCCTTCAATGACCTTGTTAATGGGGCTTTTTGGAACAGGAATAACGATATATAGAAAAAAGAACGAAGATTTTTTAAGACAATCAGAAGACCTGTTAACAAATACCAGTAGCCTTCCTGGTACCAGTAATGAGAATAAAATCAGTTTTATTAGGGATAGAATTAAAAACTTGGATCTGATAAAAAAGGAAATGGAAAGAGATAATAATTTATTAAGCCCAAAACGACAAGTAAAGCGGATTTTTATGCCATTGTTGCTGTCTACGATTCTATTAATAGTTTATTATTACATCAATGAAGAACACTTAAAGGCCCTTGTCTTTATTAGGATTGATCATCTTTCATTATTCTTAAGCTTCTGTTTATTGTTTTATGCAATTGGGGTATTGTGGCAAATTTTTTGCAAAATTATAGAAGTTAAGAACTTTGGTGAGATAGGAAATAAAAGAGAAATGTTAGTAATATAGATTTTGAATAATTTAACCTTGTAATGAAATGACTAGATTTAAAGTAATTGAGATTGTCGATATTGATGTGATTAAGTTGTCCCCTGATTGGAAAGTGATAGAGGATGGTGTTGAAATTTCCGGACAAACGGTAAAAATATTGGGTTATACTGCAACCAGAACAGAAGAATTTGAAGTTGAATATACTATGGATAAATTAAAAATACTACTCCTAAACAAAAGTGTATTTCTTGCAAATCCTGTTTTAATCCCAGATGATGAGAATATGCAGGCAAAAATTTCTTGTAAAGTACTCCTTAATGATATTGATATAGCGAATTACTTTCCGGAATACAGGCCAAAATCGTTACATCTAATCTAAGTAGGTAAGCGCGCAAATTTCCTGGCTGTCAATCTGTGGCAGCCATTATGCATCTCCTCTTGTTAAATATGCTATATTAGTTGTTCATCTAAATAACAAAATGAGATCAATATCCCTTGTCATTCTGCTGCTTTTAGCGCTCAAAAGTTACTCCCAACGCAATCTATATACTTTTAACAATGGCAGTTTTGTAGAGGAAGACAAAATAAAGTTATACTTTGATGCAGCAAAGAAAACACTGCCATCTACCCATGAGATGACAACAGTCATTTATCATAAATTGATGAAGAAGGATACTGTTATCAATTATATAAGTTTTTCAGTTTCAAAGAAAACATCAAATAAGGAATCTGCAGTGTTTAAATTTGAATATAAACAAGATTCTACATTTCTATTGCTAAACCAGATGCTTCCTGCATTCAAATTGAGGGATATGAATGGGAAAGAAATTTCCTCTACCCAGCTTTTGGGTAAACCAACGTTCATTAACTTCTGGGCCATCTATTGTGGTCCTTGTATAGCAGAAATGCCTCAGTTAAGCAGGCTTAAAGAGCGGTATAAGGACAAAGTGAACTTTGTATCTATTACGGAGAATAGTACAGCGGACGATCACCTGTCTGACTTTTTGAAGAATAAAGATTTCAATTTTCAAGTACTGGATGGTGGTCAGGCTTATAAAGATGAGTTGAAAATTGCGGCCTTACCCAGAAACCTTTTTATTGACAAGAATGGGGTATTGAGGTACATACAGGGTAATTATCCAGCGATTACAGGGACAACAGATATGGCCATTGATGACAAGGACAATTACTTTACTAAAATTATTGAGGAGCTGATTAAGAATTCTAAATAGCTTCTTCTTGCTCTGGACATGTGTTTGCATTATAAAAATGATGGTGCCGACACGACCAGCAAAAGTGAGGAATAATCTGGTGAACCAATCTTTTAATAAATAAAGGCAGTACGCAGAAATCCAGATCTTTCCATTCAAATTTTCAATTAAATTTCATTCTTTCCCAGCCATAACCCCAATGCTTCATTACGGTTTTCCATAGTAAGTTCAACAGCCAAATAGATAGTTTTATTGATGACCTTATTACTTTCTCTTACTTTGAAAACAATAGCTTCTGCTTACATCTTTTAAATTCCTTTCTCTAATTTACATAAAAATGGGATCTAAGTTTTTACCTCAAATCCCATTTACACATTTTTTTGGATACTGTCTTCATCTGTAAACCTTGGTTATAATCCTTTTTTACGATGTACGTAAGTAGATGACAAAATTGTTATTGGTGATTGTTTTAAGACCAGAATGTCATTTATCTACTTTACATTATGTTATTGACTTCAATTTAAGTTTCTCAGCCAGACCACTTGGTAGGACGGATACATACCACCTAACTCCAATTCATGCGTAATATTGAGATTAAAATTTGCTTTCTATACGTTTATAAAAAGTCTCTGATAGATATTTAGATTCAATAGAGATTATAAAAGGAGTATTAATAAGTAAATCTCTATCAGAGGTAAACAAATATGGAATTTGTTTTTTATCAAAATCAGGCAGTAAAGATTCCTCAGCAGTTTCATAAATATTTAATTCTATACCTGACCGAAGCAAGAAAATTTTGATTTCATCATCTAAGTGATCTGTTAGGAGAATAATTCTGTCTCTTCCAATTTTCCGTCCCAATAGATTAAGTGAATTTATTTGATCCTTTATGCAAGATGAACATGCAGTCCTGAAAAACCTAAATAAAACCTTTTTGCTGTTTAATATATTACTCAATTTAACATACTGACTTTTTGTTTTTTTTGGATCAAGAAGACTATACTGTATCTGTTTCACTTGAATGTCTCTTATGGGTAATTGTATGATATCTAAATATTTAAGTACAGATGATAAAGAATTCTTTGCTTCAGTTAATTCAGATTTCTGATTAGCAATTAAGCCGTTCATTTTGATTTGATACTGAGCTATTTTGTCTCTGCTATTTGATTTATTGTATAGTAAAATTCCATTACAAATAAGTAAAATCACAAAAAGATATAAGTATATATTTCGCATAATTTTAGTAGTTCCTAATAATAAGTATTCTATATTTTGATTTATTTTAAAGAGTATACCATGATAGCAGGATTCAAATTTTCTATGCCTTGTCTTTTTTGACTGTTTAGAAAAGTTAAACTGCTCATTAATTTTTCTTTGATTTTTTGATCCTTGGTTTTTAATAGCGTATTTATATAATCAATATTAGATGAAATATCATCAGGACGATATACCCCAAATAATTCATGTTGAGATTTACCAACGACAGTAGAAAAAAACATGTAGTTTAAGTCATTAACAATAGTACTTCCATAAATTGGAATATTGTTTTTTTTATCATAAAAGCAGTAATGCTTAACGAAATTAGAAGTAAAAGAAAAGTATGCTAAGTCTTGAAATTCGTAGAAATCGGTTACATTATATGCATATTTGTTTTTAATTAGCGTGTTTAATCTCTTATTCTTGTCATCACCAAAAAGTATTCCAATATCATCCTGTTTTACCTTATATCTTCCAAAATCTATATAATATTTACTGGACATTTTTTCCTCTTTGTGAAAAAAAACGGTGTCGCAATAGGGTTTGGTAACATCTATTCCGTTATTAAAATGACTAAACATTCTTTCACTGAATAAAGATGAGTAGGATGGAATTGGCTTGAAATAGTATTCTTTATTTGAGTTCTTCATCCCATTTACAAAAAGATCACCTATGCCAAAAGAACTATTATTCCGATAGATATAAAATATGTCGTTATTTATAGCAAAATTATCTCCCCAGTGGTTTGTCACAAGTGACTCAATATATACACCATCGGAATTATATTGAATAATTTTATTTTGGTCGTTATCATACATATACAACTTACCCGAATATTCATCTATATCAAAATCTGTTAAATTGATATGCTCTGAAGGTCCCTTGCCAACTTTTCCAATCTTACCCACGTATTTTCCATTCAAATTATACACAAGTATTCCTGAATTGTTTTGTTCATCCAAGATGTAATATCTGTTCTTGAAAGACATTATTTTTTTTATTTTACCAATGGTACTTTCTTTCGAGTATTCGAGTGAAATAATTCTAACGTTATTTGCAAAATTTGATAGATTAATTTCAATGCCTTTGCCTGGATCGGGAATTGATATTGCCTGAATTTTAGTTGAATCTATATCAGGGCGTTTTTTTTTATGATTACATCCAATACCAATCATAGATAAGCAGAAAAAAATAATCATTTTTTTTATATTTTCCATTAAGAAAAGTTTAGCAAGTAGAAGGGTTTCAAAGTAGAATTGGAATAGCCAATCCTACTTTGAAAAAGAAATGATTTAATTAGTGTGGCTGAAAAGATTTTATGTAATCTCCGCAAGAATAGCCTGTACATGAAGAGAGTTCGCCTCCTCTTTCGCAGTTATATGCTGCTTCCGGGATTTCAAATAAAGCACTCCCCGTGCTACCTATGGAAACTGTAAAGAGACCAAATATTTTTACACTAGTATTTGCTTTCGCGGTAACTTTGACGGTACAATTTCTGAATACCTTTTTATAGGTTTTGTTACCATTAAGATCTGTACCTGTGCTTGTATCTGTGCCTGTGTCTTCCTCCGTATCTGTATCGGTTTCGGCACCTTGTAGTTCAATTTCCGGCTCATCTTCCATAGCTGCCTTCTGTTGATGGGAAGATGTTGTCTTTAACCGTAATTCTCTGGCGAAATTGGAATTTACGTTAATGATCATCGCAATTGCAAACGCAATTACAGAAGCAATTTTTAAAAATTTGTTTTTCATTTTTTTCATTTTTTTGTTTAAAAATCTGTTATATATGATGGTGTGCACTACATCCAATTGTATGTGTATATTAAAGTATAGGTCATAAGGCCAATTAGGTATATTGCAGTTATCAGATTAAGAAGAACTTTTCTGACTGGTGGAAGACTGTCTTTGAAATTTATTGTGATGAATGCCAGTATAAAAAAGAATCCTACAGAGCTCAAATAAATATATCTGTCTGCAATAAATGCTTTTCTAGCCATTGGAATGATATGTAAAGCGAGTACAAGATTGATTAGGAAAAAAAAAGATCCAAAAATTATATGCCGTTTATTTTTCTTAAAACACTCGTATAAAGCAGCAAAAAATATGAAGGAGAGAAATGGATAGAACCAATATTTTTCCGGGAAGGGTTTTCCAATTTGCATTGGAAATTTGTAGAATTTAGCAAGATTTATTGGAAGAAATAGTTTAAACAGATATTCACTGAAACTAAAATTGCTTAAAATTAAACGCTGCCAGAAAGGATAATATTTATGCGCTAAAGTGTGATGAAAGCCGGTATTTTGTGCCCATATCTCAATAAAACCAAAAGTAATTGCCAATAGGAAAAATGGAATCTTTTCTTTAATGACATTTTTGCTCAGAAGATTACGATTTAAAAGATAGTCTACCGCTACCAAACAACAAGGAAATACCACGGTTTGTTCTTTTGCTCCAAACGACAAAATAAACAGGATCATAGCTAAGTAATAATTACTAATTTTTTTTTCTTCAATGAATTTCAAATAGGAGATAAGACCAAGTAAGAATAAAAATGAGTACAACAAAATCTTGGATGCTGCTATCCAGGCGACGGATTCGACCTGCATTGGGTGAATGCCGAAAAGAAGAGCTGTAAAAAAAGCGATTTCAACCACTCTGGTTTCAGGAATTTTCTTGTTTTGGTGATTTAATAATGAGAGATTAAGGATCTTTTTAATAAAACAAAATACCAATAAGACATTTGTAATATGTAAAAAAATGGAGGTCAGGTGATACCAAAAGGGCTTTAATCCAAAAAAAAAGTAAATTACCCCATACATTAAAGTATTTACAGGAGAGTATTGTCCGGAATGAAATGTACTGAAGTATTTGATAATATTTTCAGCCGAGAGATTATAGATCTGATAGTTGTTGTATAACATCCATGGATCATCTGTTTTGGAAAAATCTTTCGTTAAAGCTGGTGAGAATAAAATTAAGACAATAAATATTAGGCAGATAGATTCCTTCTGTTTTGAAACGACTTTAAGGTACGAGGCTAATTTGAGATCGCGCATATGAATTATTCTGTTTTTTTTTGATTGATTTTTTTTCCAAACTGCCTCGGATAATATACTAATGAGGTCATAAAGTATTGGCGTAACACATTTTGTGTTCCCAAAACCTGATTGTTTGCAGTAATTCTGCTAATAATGCTCGTATTCTGACGCAGCAGATCCAATGCAGAAAACTTAAACTCCATATTGTTACCTTTTAAGAAACGATAGGATGCACTTGTATTCCAAATGGTGTAATTAATGGGTTTTAATCCGGAGGAGGTATTGCGATTAAAACTAATGTTGTTATTGATGGAAAACTTTTTGGTTAATTTATAACTGGCACTTATGGTAGTCAAGCTATTTACATTGTCAAATTGGACATGGTTAAGTCCGGCCTGTTTTGAGCTGTAAGTGCGATATTCCTCACTTAATTCGAGAGCCAGTAAATCTTTTAGCGTATAAAAGATCTTAATACGACTGGTTGTGCCAAAAAAATTCGAATAATTTAAAACGCCATTGATATACCCCGGATTTCTGCTATGGCTGAAAGAGCTGGAAAGACTGAGCTGAATTTCGCTTGTCTTCAGTTTATAGGCTTTATTTATGCTCCCCCCATAGCTGATATATTTGCTGCCATCTGAATTGACTACATAATTTGTCCTTATATTTTGTGCATCAATAAGCATACTGTCTGTTAAATTGTTTTTGATCATTGCTGCCTCAATAGCCAAACGATAATCCAGCTTGTTTTTCGTTCTTAAAATCCTATTCTCAAAACTGAATGACAATGACTGGGTGTAAGAGGATTTCAGATTCAAATTCCCTTTCTGGATATAATATAAATTAGTACTGTCGACCAGCGGTGCCAGCTGCTCTATATTTGGAATATTCATTTTAGTGGAATAGCTAAGGGAATACTCTTTATAAGAGTGGCCAAATTGGTTATCTGTAAAAATTGCTGAGGCAAATGGTAAGAATCTTTTGTATAAAAGATCTAAATTTTGAAAAGACTTTTCGGAACGATTGGTTTGGGACAAGAAATCCACTTTTGCCTGTACTGAAATTGCCAGGCGTTTAATATATCGGTTTGCCATTCCCTTTGCATAAAGCTTCTGAATTGTAAAAGCCGGCGATTCCCTGATTGACCTATAAGAACTGACATTAGTTAAATGAGGGTTAACTACGTAATCATTTAAAGATGGATTTATATCTTTTATATTGCTCTGCTCTTCTTTATTGAGCAATGTCAGATAATTAACTAAATTTAGAGATACCCGGGGGAGCCTTTTATCTCCAAACAGGACCGTTTTTAAATCAGAGAACGACAGTTTAACTTCCTGGTTTGTATTGGTTGATTTTAGATCATACAAACGGTCAAATCTTTTGTTCTGTTGATGATCAATAAAAGAAATAAATTCGGTAATGTTGTTTTTTGAATTGTGATTTTGCTCGGTTGAGATTTTGTAATTTAAATTAAAACCAAGCGATTTATTTGGACCTAAGAGTTGTTTCTTCCTGGAATAAGCCGGACTTAAATTATAGTTTATACTAAATGTTAAATTTGTCCCATCTCCACTCGAGTTATCTTTACTATTGTTCGTACTTATCAATTGATGCTTTTCATTTTGTGAACTCCTGGAAGTTTCCCCGGTGCCGATGTTATGATTGATACCAATTGAATGCGAAAAATTTACGTTGCTATATTCGTTAGCCCATTTATAGCTGGAGTTAAATATTTGGTGTGTTCTTTCTTTATTGTCATTGCTGCTGGCATTTTCAATTACAGTATTGGCATTCGCTAAGGCGGTAATCGTTTGTGTATTAGACGATGCTTTTTGGTTGGAATTTTGAAGAAAATAATTGCTGGCTAATGTACGCTGCTGATTGGGACCTTTATTGTCTGCGAAATCATAATTGAAAGTAAATCCACCTTCAGTAGGACGCTTTATTCCCGAAAGTCTAAAGTCTGGCATATAGTCAATACCTGCATAAACGCCTTTAAACGTACTGTTTTCGAGTAAAGTACTGATATTGGAAGCAACTTTATTGACATTATTACTGGCTCCTGCGATAGTTAGTTGCATTTTCGGCGAGAATAAATTCAAACTGGCATCAGTTTCATATCTTTTATCCGTTCCAAGCCCAATTCCGATCTTCCCAAAATACCCTATGTTTTTGCCTTTTTTGAGTTTTAAATTCATCTCAAGAGTTGAATCCTGAGGATTGTCTTTAGGGGCTGTATTGTATACCTGTATTTTTTCGAGCGTATTTTTTGGCAAATTTTGTGTCGCAATCTTAGGATTACCACCAAAAAAGGGTTTGCCATTGACCAATACACTTTTCACCTCACGTCCGTTCACCGTAATTTTTCCGTCTCCCCAAAGTGTGATATTGGGTATTTTACGCATTAAATCTTCAACCACAGCATTGGAATCCAGTTTAAATGCGGCTGCATTAAATTCTAATGTGTCACCATTCATGGTGATGGGTGGTACCGAAATGCTGACTTCCTTTAGCGTAACCGTTCCGGGACTGACCTTCAGGGTTTTTAAATCAATAAATTTGGTGTTTTCAGGGATGCTGAAAATTTTGTTAATTGTCTGGTAACCAATGTGACTGGCTTCAATTCTTAAAGGTGTATTCAGAGGCAGATTTTTGAAATTAAATTCTCCATTGTTGTTACTTACCTGATAACTCAACAGGCTGGAATCTGCCACTTTATAAACAGATAAAGTGGCGGAGCGAAGTAGATAGTTACGAACAGTATCCCTGAGGATTCCTTTTGCCGATCCGATGTTCACGGGGATTTTCTGTTGTGCGTATACCGGATGAGCATGGAAAAAAAAGGCAATGATGATAATGATGAGGGGACGTAGCCACATTTTAGTTAATTTTTAATAGGCTTTAATTCCACGATTATCGGATTACTTTTCCTACTCTCCTTATCAAAAAAACGAATCAATTCTGGATTGTATGTTATATTTTTGTTGTCATTAAGTTCTTTCATTTTGAAAAAGGCGTAAGCACTGAAATGAGTATATAAATAATTTCCATCGAAAAAATCAAAATTGGAATTGGAAAACCCATTTCTCTCATTCAGGTCGGTAACAGGTAAAAACGACGATAAACTATCAGGTTCTATATGGCTTATCGAAATCAGGTTCTCAGCTTTGAGGTCATAGATAAAAGCGTCATGATAACTTGACTTTCCATATTCTGCAAGCCGAAAGAATAGTTTGGAGTCAATTTTAAGGACATCAGAGACACCTGCAAGTTTTTGATCATTCCGAAAGTATTCCTGGGGCATCTCTTTTATAGTTAAAGCGGTCTGCTCAAAATCAACTGGCAAATGATACATTGCCGGAAATACAACTCTATACTCTACAGTCAGGCTTTGGGGCGTAGCCTTATAGATCTGGTAATCAAAACGCCTTGTGAAGAAAAGCTCATTGTCAATGTAGGAGTTGTTGAGCCTTGCGTCGATATCGGCTATAAATTCGGAATTTTTATATTGATTTTTCTGATATGGGAAATAGCTGTTTAAAATTTTGTTGGCTTTAAAGGATACCAAACCGTAGCAAGTACTATCTTTCGTCGGATAATTGGTTTGAAAAAGAGTCCCTTCAGAAAAGCGATGCATTCTTGAACGAGGAGGTAGCTTGCTGGATTCTTTTCTAACCAATTGACATTCCAAATTGTAAAAAAGGGAATAATCTCCTACAGATACTTGTATTAAAGGAGATTCCTTATCATCAGTTAGTTCCATTTTACCAACCCGGTAAGAAGCATTGAGCCCGGCATCAGTTCTGATTTTTGATCCGCTGACTTTTTTATAGAACTTTCCTGTTTTATTAAATATTAAAATAGATCCGGTTGAGATATCAAGAATTACAAAGTACTTTGAGGTTGTTTCCAGTCGGTCAATATCACTAAAAAAGCTATCCTTACTGGTTTCCAATGGGATGAAATTTACTTTCTCAAATAATTTTGATACGGTGGTACCATTTGCATTTTCGGGGTCAATACGTAATATTTTTATATGGCTTGTGTCAACTGAAGCTGTTTGTCCAAATAAAGAATTTCCACTATTACAAATAAGTAATGTAACTACAATAAAAACAGTTGTTTTATAATTATAAAACAATAGAGAGCATCTCGTTTTTAACATTTAATTTATTATCATGTCTATTAATGATGATTTTATAGAAGTAATTAAAGTAGTTGTATGTAGTAAATATTGAGAGAGTATTTGTTTACTTAAACTTTTCTATGGGTCTAAGTTATATATTACGCGAAATATTTTTCAGCAGGATACTGGACATTTAAGGAATTGCCCGTTATCATTTAGAATTTATTAGTTATCACTAGGAATTCAGATATCCGTTTCGGTAGAAGTGGAGTTGTAACAATAAAATGGACATTCAGTTAAGCTGCAATATTTTGTTTACTTAAGTTTCATCGATAATTCTTCTGGGGACATGTATGCCAATGCTGAATGTAGTCTTTTACGATTGTACTATGTTTCACATATTCAAATATTATGAGCCTTACCTGCTCTTTATTTATAAATAATCTGGTCAAAAATGCAATTCGATCAGCGTATTTGGGCAGAAAAAAAATCCAGTTCGCGGGTAACCATAAGGATGCAATAGAATAAAAGACCACTATCCTCAAAACTTTAAGAATATAATCCGTTAATCAGATATCTAGTTGTAGGGCGGATGCGAATATCAAATGTTTTAACAAGCCAAGTTATCCGGTTTTTTCGTTTTAGAGCGGCCAACTTTCTTAGGATGACGTAAAATTCCGACTCATTTCGATACTATTCTTAACCATACGGCGGTAATTCTTAAAATGGGTTATTGTCATATCTATTCTCTTTATAAAGGATATATATTTGGGGTAATCTACCTGAGTTTCTTATGTGGCTTCATGTGTGTGATTTAAAATTAAAGTATTATTGTTATTAATAGGTTGCATGAATAATATCTGTTTAGATGCTAAGTATACTAAAAGTTTAGAGGGAATTTTACAATGTAGTCGTATGATTGGCGTAAATGCGAGCGTCCGAAATATTGACGGACAACTATTAGGCAGAATGAGCGTAAACGTCGTTGCTCAACAGCTATTATCAAAGCAATTGACCATTCCCAAAAATGTGGTTTTGGACAGACAGGTGAGAAAAGTAGTTTTTATGGTCAATGGTAACAAAGCTTTCTGGAATTACGTAGAAATTGCTTACGAAAATAGTTCGATATATGTGATTAAGTCCGGTCTGAAACCTGGTCGTAACGTCATTTACGAAGGAAATTTCAATCTTACTCATGATAAATTGATGATATGAATTGTGCAATCCTGTTGGAATCACTTAAACAACCTTTTACAAGGATATTATTAAGACCGTTTTCTTTTATAGCTGTGTTCCTGATTTTTCACTTTTTTAATATACAGTTTGAGCCAGGAGGATATACGTCCCTGTTCATGTTGTGTGGTATTGTTATCAGGGCTAAGGCCATGCTCATTTTGGTGACACAGTTTCTACTATTTTGAGTCTGATCCCATTTTTAATCAATGGGGAGGATAAGGGCTTTTGGTTGAGCTTATCTCTGTCTGATCAGGAGAGTGCAGCTGAAAAAAGGCTGTTGTTAAACTAATTATAGAATGATGATGAGTGAACCACATCCGGAATATAAATTGATTTTGCAAAGAATGCTTGATTTGTTTTATCCATTGTTTAAGTCATTTATATCGCATCGTGTTTATCGGTATTTAGCGGTAGGAGGGGTTTGTTTTTTGATCAACTTCTGCGTCTTTCACTTTTCATATTATTTAGTTTGTGCACATGGGAATTATAGGGTCCTCTTTTTAAAGCCTCATAATCAATCCGTCTTGACTTCGCTATGTATTACATTGCCAATTGGCTTTTATTTGAATCGGAATTTTGTTTTTAAGGATTCCATGCTTGAAAAGAACATTCAATTTTTTAGATATATAAGTTCAACGATTATTAATGCCGGCCTATTTGCTTTTCTGATAGATTTTCTGGTCACTAAAGTTCAATGGAATGTAACGCTGATTTATATGTTTGGTGTGTTTGTTGTTCAGTTTTTTAATTATTTTATACAAAGAGATATTTCATTTAATAAATAGTTTTAATTAAGGATTTGGTTCAATTGGTGGTAATAAAGTTAATCTGTGTGAAGGAATTGGATTTATCACTAATGAACGATGGTAAAATTGAAAGAAACGCTCTTGATAGAGCCTTAAAACGACGCAGAGAAACCTCTGGAAAACATACCATAAATCTGTGCATTAAGTAATCAATCATATACCATGAAGATCTGCATTATAGTACCCTGTTTTAATGAAGAAGATAATATTACTCCTTTTTATGACGTGTTGAAATCAACGGTTGAAAAATATAATCATCAAATCCTATTCGTAAATGATGGCAGTACGGATAAAACATTGGAGCGAATCAAAGGATTAGCTAAAATGGATTCCTGTATCCATTTTTTAAGTTTTTCAAGAAATTTTGGCCATCAGAATGCACTTAAGGCCGGGTACGATTACGCGGATGCTGATTGTGTGATTTGTATTGATGCCGATCTTCAGCAGCCTCCCTCAGTTATAGATCAACTGATACAAAAATGGCAGGAGGGGTATGAAGTTGTTTATACCATTAGAATTGATGGAAATGATGTTTCTCCATTAAAAAAGATAACTGCGTTGCTCTTCTATAAGTTTCTGAATTATATTTCTAAAATTGAACTGAAAGCGAATGCGGCAGATTTTAGATTGATTGACAGAAAGGTGTTAAAAGCTGTGAAATCTTTTAATGAACAGAATATATTTTTTCGGGGACTAATTGCCTGGGTGGGCTTTAAGCAGTTTGGACTTGAATATAAGGTTGAACAAAGGTTACATGGTAAAAGTAAGTATCCGTTCAGAAAAATGCTTTCTTTATCGCTTTCGGGAGTAACATCTTTTAGCATTAGCCCATTGAGAGTCGCTTCGGTTATCGGATTTTGCTTTTCAGGCTTATCATTTGTTTATGGGTTTTATGCACTATATCTTCATTTGTATACACAACATACCATACCTGGCTGGACCTCAATGATCATGAGTTTTCTTTTCATAACCGGTTTGCAATTTATTATGATGGGTATTATCGGTGAATATTTGGGGAAAGGACTTATGGAAGCTAAAGGACGACCGAATTATCTGATTAGTGAAGATAGCTTTTCCGAAAGAACCCCTTTTACTGAAGTGAGGACTGCCATAGAGCATCAGGTCGACAGCCATTTTCTAATGTAGATTGATGAACCCTTTAAATCATCATTTTGTACCGAAAAAATGAATAGTTCATGTATCCAGGAATGAACTACTTCAATCGTTATCGAGCGTGTCTTTATATATACAAATTATAGTTTGAATATGAAATTGCAGAAGATCTGTTTAATATTAAAAAAGCCCATTGTTATTCCACTATGCCATCTGCTTTTATTGAGTATTTGTTATTGTATACTTTTTAAATATGGATGGATTAAAATAGCTCCTTCAGATACAAATTTAAACAATTGGGATGCACAATGGTATTATTCCATCATGGAGAACGGATATAGTTATATTCCCGGGCATACCTGTAATATGGCATTTTTTCCTTTGTTTCCCCTTTTTTGGGAACTCCTGAGTCTCTCATCTACAGGGATATCTATTGTTAATGCTTTAATCTTTGCTTTCAGTTACGCTTTTTTAGTAAGCAGACTAGGATTAAATTATAGATATAGTCTGGTTTTAATCTCCATCCCTTCCTTCATTTTTTTTGGATTACCTTATTCTGAATCCTTATTCTTTTTATTTGCTGCCATTCTAATTATAGGCTATAGAACGAATTCCAAAGCTTTTCTGATCATTGGTTTTTTAGGAACCTCACTCATAAGATCTGCCGCAATGATCGCCATTCCGGCAATTATCATCACTGAGATTTTTAGCTGTGATTCCGGGAAAACCCTATCTAAAAAAGTGTCAAATGCACTCATTTGTATTGTTCCCTCGTTTTGTGGCTTAATGTTGTCAGCAATATTACAAGCCAGTCACACAGGGATGTGGTTTTATTTTATAGAAATTCAAAAATATTGGAAAAGGCATTGGCTTGTACCTAAATTTCCTTTGACAACCTATTCGCCAAGTAGGATTTTGGCGATAGATGGCATCGCATTTGTCATTGGGCTATTGTCTATCTATTTTTGTTTTAAATGGAGCTACGAATCCTTAAAAAAAAGTAGAGAACAAAGAACATTTGCGGTAAGTACAATCAGCAGATATGTTTTTTTTTCTGTGTTATACCTGGCGGCCGTGACTGTGTTAGATACTTTTTTTACGTTTGACCGGAATGGTTATACCAGTATTTGGAGTATTAACAGGCATTTATTGTGTACCCCATTTTTTTTGGTTTTTGTAACGTGGTTATTTAAAGAATTTGAGCCAGGTAAAATTGATAAGATGGTGATTATTGGTGTAATTATCAGCGGGATCTATTTCACCGGAGTTTATCAGTATGTTGGAATGGTTACCTACTATATATTATTTTTTACCAGCTTTGTTTTGTTGAGATCGAAATCTAAGATGGTTTTATGTGTAGCTTTTTTCTATCTATTGAATTTCGCAATTCAGCTTCAATTTTTTCAGGACTTTTTGATGGGCAGGTGGATTGCATAAATCATCCCCACTGAATAGTTATATCCCAAAATATTTGCCTATACTTGAATCGGGGGCATTTTGTAAATCTATTTTATTGTTTGCTACTTTTTATAAACTACGCATTGCGCTAAGTATTTAATAAATATTGGTTGTGGAACAGTATGCTGAATTTTCGGAAACAGAGTTGTTGAACCTGATGAAATCAGGGGATCAAAACGCGTTTGAAAAGATCTATAAAGTGTACAGTCTTAAGATCTACTGGAATATATTAAAAATGGTAAAATCAGAAGAGGATGCCAATGAATTATTACAGGATGTCTTTTTCAAGGTATGGGAAAAAAGAGAATTAATTGATCCCGAACAATCTTTTAAATCTTATCTGTTTCAGATTTCAAAATTCACAGTTTACAATTTTATCAGGAAAAAGAACCTCGATAAAAAGCTTAAAGACTATCTCAGTCGGGAAAGTACCGAACTCTATACCCATATTGATGAATCAATTGCCTATAAGCAAAGTGATGAATTTATTAAGGACCTGATCGAACAATTGCCTCCACAAAGGAAACAGGTATATAAACTTTGTAAAATAGAAGGAAAGAGTTATGAAGAAGCAGGGAAGATTCTGGGTATTTCCAGCTCCACCATCAGTGATCATATTGTGAAAGCCACAAAGTTTATTAAAAACAGACATTCATCGCTTGACAATACCATGCTATTGGCAGTAGTTTCAATTCTCTTTCTGGATATCTAATTTTAATTATCTGTATTTCAGTGTCTTGTGATTTAGTTGCTGGTAATTTAAATTTGGAGCAGAGGACAGCTGCTTTTCAAGTGTATTATCATTAAAACCTCAGACTTTGGATAACTTAGATCAACTTAGAGCATCATTTTTCAAATACGTTAACCACCAGGCGGATATAGAGGAAGCGCGGTTGTTTCTGGAGCATTTGAAATCCGGAAAGGATCAGGAAGAACTATTAAGTTTAATAGAAGAATGTCTGGATAGTCCTGTTGCGGAAGAAGTGACGGTCATGCCGGAGGTATTAGCTGCTTTAGATCATTCTTATAATGCAGTCAAAAGTCGGATCAATGCCCTTCCCAAAAAACGCAAATTGTTTTCATTTCCCCGTATTGCTGCAGCGGCGGCAATATTGTTGGTGACGACTGCTGGATTGCTGTTCTATCTCGCCAATTCGGCACCAGGAATTCAGGATACTTCTACTTATGCAAATGACGTTAGTCCTGCCCAAAATGGGGCGACACTTATACTGGCCAACGGGAAGAAAATAAGGTTATCTGAAGTGTCAAAGGGAGAGCTGGCCAAGGAGGGGGGAGTGATCATCAGTAAAACGGCAGACGGACAGCTAGTGTATCACATACAAAATCAAGAGAAGCAGACCGGAAACCAAATAAATACACTTTCCACTCAAAATGGAGAGACTTATATGGTGGTACTTCCTGATCAATCAAAAGTCTGGCTCAACGCCGGTTCAACTTTAAAATATCCTTCTAAATTTTCTGAAAAGGAAAGGGTAGTTCAGTTAACCGGAGAAGCTTATTTTGAAATTGCCAAAGCTAAATTACCTCATTCCCGACTGGCATTGCCTTTTAGTGTGCAGACGACCTCACAAACCGTGGAAGTGCTGGGCACCCATTTTAATGTCAACGCTTATGCGGATCAGCCTGATACGAGAACTACTTTGCTGGAAGGTTCGGTTCATATCGCTCCCCAATTTGCTAAAGACAAAGGAGTAATGCTGGTGCCTGGACAGCAATCTGTACTGAAAGATAAAGATCGTATTGCAGTGAGGGAGATTAACCTCAATAAAGCAATCGCATGGAAGAATGGAAAATTCGTTTTTGATAATGAAAGTATAGAAGATATTATGCAAGAATTGTCTCGTTGGTATGATGTAGAAATTAAGTATCAGGGTGATGTCAGTAACCGGATCTTCACTGGTAGCATGAGCCGGAAAATGGGCCTTGCAGCAATCCTGACTAAAATTTCCTATACCGAAGCCGTTCATTTTAAAATTGAAGGAAGGAGGGTGACCGTCATGCCGTAGTTTTACCAGCTGAGGGCAGCCGGGAACAAAAAAACGGGAGTGCTTCGACCTACTCCCGTTTTGACGCCTGGTCTGCTGTATTAAAATCTTTTGGGAGAAATCAATCAACTATTACCAAACAACCAAAACTAATGAAAATTAACCATTATTTGGCAGGGTACTGCATGCGCAGTTATTCCCGTCA
This sequence comes from Pedobacter steynii, assembly GCF_900103665.1. Lineage (GTDB taxonomy): Bacteria > Bacteroidota > Bacteroidia > Sphingobacteriales > Sphingobacteriaceae > Pedobacter > Pedobacter steynii. Next base: position 139,303 of record NZ_FNGY01000014.1, on the reverse strand, counting down.
GGTTTTAAGAATTATGAAGCTAACCACACTCATAATCATCACTTGTCTGCTGCAGCTCAGCGCTGCCAGCCGCGCACAAATTTACCTGAAAGCAGATCGGATCTCCTTACAAAATGTACTGGAATCCATCAGCCGGCAGAGTGGGTACGATTTTGTCTATTCGGTACCGGATCTTAAAGATCTGAAGCCTGTAAGTCTGAACTTAAAAAACGCAGACCTGGAAACAGCTTTGAAGATTTGTTTCAAAGATCAGCCTCTGGTATTTGATATCGCAGACCGTACGGTAGTTATCAAGAAAAAGAAACTCAGCTTGCTGGATCGGATTGTCAGCTATGTAGAAGATAAGGAGATTGACATTAAAGGAACGATTGTCGATGAGACAGGTAAGCCCTTGCCCGGGGTCAATGTGAGCATTAAAGGAAGCACGACCATTGTACGGACAAATGCTTCCGGAGTTTTTAACATTCGGGCGGATATCGGCAGTACATTGGAAATTACCTGCATTGGGTATAAAAAACAGGAGATTTCTGTGCAGGCCAAAACGCTTATTATTCAATTGATACAAGATATTGGTAACCTGGATCAGGTACAGATCATCGCCTATGGCGCGGTTTCAAAACGTTTAAATACGGCAACTGTAGGTACGGTGACGGCAGAAACATTGGCGCAACAGCCGGTTAATAATGTATTGAGTGCATTGAATGGCCGTTTGTCAGGAGTGCGTGTAACTAGTAATGCGGGAGGAGTTGCCGGTGCCGGGATCTCGGTAAAAGTAAGGGGAGATAATTCCTTCGGAATCTTCGGCTCGAGTTCGGGAGACCCTTTATATGTGATCGATGGAATTCCACAGGCATCCGGAACACGTTCTGACTCACAAAACAGCAATTCCAATATCAAAGGCTTGACTGGTGCTACCAATATGTTTAGCATTTTGAATATGGAAGATGTGGAGCAGATCGATGTGCTTAAAGATGCGGATGCAACTGCGATTTATGGGGCCAGAGGCGCAAACGGAGTGGTGCTGATCACGACTAAAAAAGGAAAGGCAGGCAGGGTGAAAATAAATGTAGATCTGAATGCAGGTGCAGGGAAAGTTGGGCATTATATCCCGATGATGAACACGCAGCAATACCTGGAACTTAGAAGAGAGGCTTTTAAAAATGAAGGAATCACCCCTACAGCAGAAAACGCACCTGATTTAACGAGCTGGGACCAAAATGCTGATACTGATTTTCAACGCAGGTTGCTGGGCGGTACTGCTGCCATGCAAACAGCTAATTTAAGTGCTTCAGGTGGCTCTGATCTTGTAAATTACTATATCGGGTTAAATTATCGTAAGGAAGGAACGGTGATTGCTAAAAATCAAAATGTGAACAGGGTTGGCGGACTCATCAATATCGGTTTTACCTCAGCAAACCGCAGGTTCAATGCGCAGATTTCAACCAATTATGCGGTAGAAAAAAGTAACATGACCTCAGATCCGTTTTATGTCGAGATGATCGCTTTACCGCCAAATTTTTCGCTTTATAAAGCGGATGGCACTTTAAACTGGGATAATAACTTTGACAATCCAATGGCTTCATTATTGAGTGTTTATACTGCCAATAATGCTTTCTTATCTGCAAATACAAATCTTAGTTATAAAGTAGTTACCGGATTGACCTTAAGGGCGACTGCAGGATATACGTTAAACCGGTTGGAAAATTCATTCCGGATTCCGGCAGTGAGCAATAATCCGGTAGCTCCGAAAGCAAGCTGGGCCTGGTTTGCTGATTCTCCAAATAGTAATTATACCATTGAACCACAGATTGAATATACGGCCATGACCGGCCCCGGAAAACTGACCGCCCTGCTGGGAGGAACCTTTAGCGAAGCCATTTCAGAATACACTAAAATGAAGGGCGAAAACTATACCTATGATAGCCAGCTGACTAATATTGAAGGTGCAGGTCTGGTGACTACAGAGTTTGATGAGCAGAAGTACCATTATGCTTCGTTATTTGCACGTTTAAATTACGACATCCAGAATAAATACCTGCTCAATCTTACCTATCGCAATGATGCTTCTTCCAGGTTTGGTACCAATAACAGATTGGCGAATTTTGCCGCGGTAGGCGCTGCGTGGCTTTTTTCTGAGGAAAAGTGGATTAAAGAAAACATTTCTTTTTTGAGTTTTGGTAAGCTAAAGATGAGCTATGGTACTACAGGTAACGACCGGATCGACAATTACCGCTATCTGCGTACCTATAGTCCGGGGCTTAATCCCTATCAAAGTATAAGTACGCTTAAACCAAGTTCTGCCGCAAATCCGAACCTCAAATGGGAAAGCACCAAAAAAGCAGAGCTGAGTCTGAGTCTTGGTTTTTTCAAAGACAGGATCCTTTTTAATGGAAATCTTTATCGCAACCGTTCTTCGAATATGCTCAATTTAACGGCATTGGCTTCACAGTCGGGTGGTGGTGGATTGATCACCAATCTGGATGCCGTTGTGCAAAATAAAGGATTGGAACTGGAACTGAATACCCGGAATATTACCGGGGGTGATTTTGGTTGGAACAGCAGCTTTAATGTCTCTTTTGAACGTAATGTATTGCTGAGCTTCAAGGACAAGGATAAGGCAACTTTGGGCGCTTATTATGTAGTTGGCGAAGCTGTGGATGCTTTTCTTTACAGGTCTAAATTTAAGTTTAATGGCATTGACCCGGTAACAGGTGCGCCAACCTATGCCGATCTGGATGGACAACCTGGAATGGGGGTAGGCGACCAGTATGTTGCTGGCTTAGGACATCCATTTTATGGAGGGTTGAACAACAGTTTTACTTATAAAGGGCTCAACCTTGATGTGTTTTTTAAATTTGAAAACAGTAGAGGGGTCATCAATATATTACCTTATGGCATTGCGCCGGGGGGGCTGATGAATCAGAATCAATCCGTATTGGACAGGTGGAAGAAAGATGGAGATACGGGGACACAGTGGCCCCTGGCTGTAACTGGCGCCGGTGCTGCAAGCGCTGCATATGGACTCCTGCCTTCTTCTGATTTTACCTGGGGAAATACGAGTTACATCAAGCTGAAATCAGTAAACCTGAGCTATAACCTGCCTAAGCGCTGGCTGGAAAAGGCCAAGTTTCAGCAGGTAAAATTGAGCCTGCAAGGGTTGAACCTGTTTAGCATTACTAAGAACAAGTATGTGCTGGACCCTGAATTTGGACCAAATGTCTACCCAGGCCTGCGTACATGGATGTTGGGTATCAATTGTACACTTTAATCTTATAGAAATGAAATTAGTCAATAAAAATATAGGTGCTTACCCCTTGTATATCAGTATTCTGGTTTTATTCAGTGTGTTGGTTTCCTGCAAGAAATTTGTAGACGTTTCCCCTCCGGATGGCATGTTGGATTGGGAGACTACTTTTAACAACGAGGGGTCTGCGACCGCTGCCGTAGTGGAACTTTACCCAGCTTATGATAAAGATGTTTTGCCCTTTCTCAGTTATTTATGTGGGCTTTCCGCTGATGAATTGGTCTCTACTACCACTGCATCTGCTGAATTCTTAAATAACAGCATTACCATTACAAATACTAACAATTCTTCTGACTTATGGGCTACCGCTTTTTCGAACATCCGTAAATGTAACCTGGCTATAGAAGGACTGAATCGTTCCACGAATTTAACTACAGGAATAAAGAATCAGCTGTCGGGAGAGATGAAGTTTATGAGGGCAGCATTGTTGTTTAACTTATTGAATTTGTATGGGAAAATACCTTTACCGTTATCAATCGATGAGCTGGAAAATGCGAAGTTGCCGCGTGCCGGAACAGAAGAAGCCTGGTCGAAAATCTTAACCGATCTGCAGTCGGCAAAAGCTTTGTTGAAAGCAGAATATCCTTCTGCAGAACGGGCAAGGGTAAATAAATATGCCGCATCAGCCTTATTGGCCAGGGCATATCTCTATCATAAAGAATGGGCAAAAGCAGAAGCTGAAGCTTCTGAAGTGATTGGTTCGGGCTTGTACACGTTAGGTAATCCAACAGGAACTTTTAAGAAAGGAAGTAATGAAACGATCCTGCAGCTGTATGCTCAGACCGGCAGAAGTCCGCTTGCCACTTATTACGTTCCAGGTAATGCAGGCATAACGCCAAGATACTTCCTAAGAGCAGGTTTTGATCTGGCTTTTGAAAAAAACACTGCTGGAGTGGATGATTTGCGCAAGAGCAATTGGACAGGTAAAAATAATGCAGGCGTCTATTACGTCAACAAGTATAAGATCCTGACGGGAAGTGGAGATGAATATAGTATTTTCCTCAGGCTTGGAGAACTGTATCTGATCCGTGCCGAGGCCCGCGCACAGCAGAATAAGCTTAATCGATCAGGCAGTGCAGAGACAGACCTGAATGTGATCAGAGCACGGGCCGGGCTGGAAGATAAGACAGGCCTGAACAAGGCTGCTATGCTGGCTGCGGTAGAACAGGAGCGTAAGCTGGAACTATTCGGCGAATATCCGCACCGTTGGTTTGACCTGAAACGCAGCGCTGGTTTTGCTGACGCTTCTAAAAGCAGGGCGGATGAAGTACTGATGCCACTAAAGGGGGCTTTTTGGCAATCTACAGACGTGTTGTTTCCAATTCCTTCAGGTCAGATCAGAGTAAATCCTGCCCTGGATCAAAACGCGGGTTATTAACCAGTTTCTAATAATTTAAAAAATCAAAAAAAATATGATCAGAAAGATATTATTCATGTTGACACTTTGCCTGGGCGCAAGTGTGGCATTTAGACAAAAAAGTGAGGTAATTGTAACAGTTAAAGCTACTGCTGCAAAGGCAGATTCCATCTGGGTATCAGATCCAGCAAAGGGGAAAGTGTTTTTTGTGAAACCAAATAAAGAAGGAGAATTCCTATTGTCATTTGCCTCCGATTTCCCACGCACGATAAAATTTGGAATTGATCATCCAAAAAAATGGAGCCTCAGCTTGTTCCTGGAGGAGGGAGATCAGTTAAGTGTGGCAACTGATTTTGATCAGAATACATCGTTTTTGGGTAAGGGAGCTGAAAATGCCAGTGTATTAGAGGAATGTACAAGAGCTTATGTTTCTGCTTATAATAAGAAAGAGCAGGAAATTGGTAAGAAAATATTGAGCCCGGCAGACGCTATTGACACTTATTACGGGCTTGGGCAGATTTCGATAAATACACTGGAAGCCAATAAGCAAAAAGTCAGCCCGGCATTTTATCGGGATAAATCTGTTTCCTTTTTATATCAAAAACTAAACATGCCGGTGATACTTCCAAAATTCTACGCCATGTCAGGGAAAAAACTTTCTGAATGTATTCCTGCCAGCTATTGGAATTTAGAAAAAGAGGTAAAAATAGATGATGAACTTCTTTCAAATTCTGACTACTCTGGATTTATGACAAGTGTTTTTCCTGTTTTTTTGAGCTTTCAGGAAAGGTTTAAGCGGGGAACACTAGACAGTGTGATCTCGGCTGAGGCTGAGACCAGGCTTAAATTGAATCTGGTGGAAAAGATGTACACTGCCAAAGTTAAACATGTCGTCATTATGGGAATCATCAAATCTGCACTAAATAGTTCAAAAAAATTGACTGAGGTTAAGCCTTTAGTCGACGAGTATAGTGCTAAATATGCGACTGAAGCTGAAGCAAAAGACTTGCAGGAGACTTACCGCAAACTGGACAATTTATCCGCAGGAAAAACCCCTCCTCCCTTTACGCTAAAGGACCTGAACGGTAAGGATGTAACCTTAAAAGATTTTGCAGGTAAAGTGGTGTACATGGATTTCTGGGCAAGCTGGTGCTCTCCATGTCGTTATGAGATGAAGAATGGTAGTCCTAAATTACATGCGAAATTTAAAGACAATAAGGATGTTGTTTTTCTTTATGTGAGCCTGGACAGTAAGGTTGATGCCTGGAAAAAAGCGATTAAAGATGATAAAATAGAAGGTGTTCACCTGCTTTCTCAGGCGAAGTCAGGCGTGGATAGTGCAGTAGGGAAGGCTTTTAATATCAGTGGCATTCCGCGTTACGTGATCATCGGTAAAGATGGAAAGATCTTTGACAATGATGCGCCGAGACCGAGTCAGGACATCACTCAGAATAAAATTAATGAGGCTTTAGCTGCTAAATAGAAAGAGCAGTAACAGGAATCCAGTTGAGCAATTTGCATTAGCCTGTTGCCCGACTGGATTTTTTAGTGCAGAGCATATGTCTGAGCTGTTAACAATGAATGAAAATACCGCAAACATTTTTCCTATTTTAGGTATTATATTATCCTAACTAATCAAAACATCATATGACCCTAGTAAAAGCATATGCCGCTCAGAAAGCAGATAAACCACTTGAACCTTATCAGTTAACCCGTCGTGAGCCAGGTGCCGACGATGTGGAGATCAAAATTTTATACTGTGGCGTATGCCATTCGGATATTCATACTGCAAGGAATGAGTGGGGAGGTACAATGTATCCAACGGTTCCCGGACATGAAATCGTTGGAAAAGTAAGTCGTGTTGGCGGCAATGTGACGCGTTTTAAAGTGGGTGATACGGTAGGTGTAGGCTGTTTTGTAGATTCCTGCGGTCATTGCAACAATTGTAAAGACCATCAGGAACAATACTGTGAAAACGGGCATACCCAGACCTATAATTCCTTTGAACAGGATAAAAAAACAATTACTTACGGTGGTTATTCTACCCATATTGTGGTGACACAAGGTTTTGTGCTGAATATTTCGGATAAGCTTCCTTTAGAAAAAGTTGCGCCTTTGTTGTGCGCAGGAATTACAACTTATTCTCCATTGAAATATTGGGGCGTGAAAAAGGGTGATAAACTGGCGGTTGTAGGATTGGGTGGCTTAGGACACATGGCTGTTAAAATTGCTTCTTCTATGGGTGCTGAGGTAACGATGTTGAGCCGTTCTCCGGGAAAAGCAAAGGATGCAGAGGAACTAGGGGCACATCATTTTGCCCTGACTACAGATAAAGAAAAAATGAAGGAGTTGGCGAATAGCTTCGATTTTATCATAGATACGGTTTCTGCCGAACATGATTATAATGAATACCTGGCCCTGCTGGGTACGAATGGTGTGATGATTTTGCTTGGCGTTCCGCCAACACCATCGGATGTGCAGGCATTTCATTTGATTTTTGGACGTAGGAGCCTGGTGGGATCACTGGTAGGAGGAATCAAAGAAACTCAGGAAATGCTGGACTACTGTGCAGAACATAACATCACTTCTGATGTAGAAATGATCCGTATGGACCAGATTAATGAGGCTTATGAAAGAACTTTAAAAGGAGACGTTCATTATCGTTTCGTGATTGATATGGCTTCCATAGATTAGGAATAAACACGTAAGGCGGATGGGCTTTTCATCCGCCTTACGTGTTTATTTTATAGATTTCTGGTCTGATAATTTCTTACCGCAAAGCTGAAAATCAACAGCAACGCATTTATCATAAGGATGATCACCATCATTCCTGCATAGTTTTCAAAAGCCAACGCGCCAAGGTAATGTGCCTCAGGTATTCCCTGAAAAACGATATAAGTCAATGCAAAAAATAGAATTTCGAATAACTTCTTGCTGCCGGTAAGGATCCCCAGACAGACGCTAAGCAATACAATTAGCATGGATCCATTCAAGACCTGGAGCATGCCCATGAGATTTGAGGCCATTAACAAGCGAGCTATGACCGGCAAGGCCAATACCACGAGCAGGCAGAAAGCCGCAATGATTTGTGCCGGAAGCATCCTTTGTAATGGTTTATACGAAGCATAAGTGAAATAATGAACCCGGTTTGTTTTCTCCTTTGTGGTCAACTCTGATATTCTGCTGACTTGTAGAAAGAGGAGAGCCGGTAGTAAAAAGGAATAGGCAAAGGTTAAGGGAACAAACAACGTTGCTACCCAAAGACCGATATTAAGGGCCCAAAGCCATTTTGAGTCTTTTCTGACCATCAGCATCAATTCCGTTTTGATGAATGGAAAGATGCCATAAGCCGGTATGATGGCTGGGAGTGCCGATTTCTGAAATCCCGAGTATGGAACTGCTGCATTGAAAAAGTCTTCCTGAGCTTTTTTCTTTTCTTTTTTTACCGCCTGTTTAAAGTCAAAACGGTGGAAGAAGAAAGACGATAAATAAACCAGCGCGACCGTCAGGCTGATCCATAAGGCCCTGCTGAGCAGGAATAACCAGTCCCAGGAGACACCTTCCCATACAAAAGTTTTAAACGTCCGGTTTTTGTGAATGACATAACCGAGAGATACATTGTTAATGTTTTCATTAAACTCGGTGTTGACCTTGTCTTTAACACTGTTAAAGACTGTTCTTATGCCAAGGGCATCGGTAACCGTCACCATAGAATTTTTGGTGTTGCTATTGACATTGCTCATTAAAACACCGAAAAGAACGAAAAAGATGAGGTATTGAAGGATACTTTTCCGGCCCAGAAATACCTCTGCCACTATCGCCAGTCCGGAGACCAGAAACATTGCCGGAAGAACCATGAATAAGTAGGGGAAGAGAAAGTCGCCGATATGAAAAGGATAACCCGAACTTCTGACAAAAAACATCAATATTCCTACCAAAAAGGCGAGGCCTGAAATCGTCAGCAGGATCAAAAAGTTACTGAAAAGTTTACTGAAGAGATAGCCGAAATTTGAAATGGGAGTAGTCGCGATGATCAATCCAACCTCCGTGTCAACGTCTTTTTTTATCCCGCCAATCACAAGGAAAAAACCACACAGGGAAAGGACGAGCGTACTCATCAGGGCGGTCACATTGCCTACCCAGGCGGAGTTGTAAACGCCTTTATAGCCGAACATCGTCAGGGTCGTATAATTGGCTTCAGGAGGGGGAACAAAAGACCAGGCGGCATAAATGGTCACCGCAATGGTAATGAGAAAGGCATAACTGCGGCTGCGTTGCAGGTAGTCTGCTTTAATGATGGGATATAGATAATTCAAGGCCTTAATGCTAATTTTGAGTTAAAAATAAATAGGCATCTTCTAAACCTGCAGGTACATTTCTGGCTCCTGCTTCGATTTCCTGGAAGCCGGAAATGTAACGCAGTTGTGTTTTATCACCTTGTCTGCTGGTATCGATCACGAGATGTTTTGCTTTAAAAGCCGGAAGATCAGCGTTTGAAATGACGGTTTCAAAGACTTTGTTTTCAATTCTTTTGATGATTTCTGAAGGAATGGCTTTGCCGATGAGTGTCCCGGTTTTCATAATGGCGACTTCATCGGCAATGCTTTCAATATCGGAAACAATATGAGAGGAAAGGATGATAATGGCATCACTGGCCATCTCCGAGATCAATTGACGAAAGCGGACCCTTTCTTCCGGATCAAGACCTACGGTAGGTTCATCGAATATCAGTATTTTTGGATCGTTGAGCAGGGTCTGGGCAATGCCGATTCGCTGTTTCATTCCTCCTGAATAACTGCCTATAGGTTGTTTTGCAGCTGCGGTAAGGTTCACCCCATCGAGGAGCATGTCGATCCGTTTGCGCAGACCAGATCCTCCAACGCCTTTCATAGCTGCAATATATTCCAGAAACTCGTAGGCATTCAGGTTGGGGTAAACACCAAAGTCCTGAGGCAAATAGCCTAGTATTTTTCGGATGGTATCCGGGTTTTTGACAATGTCTTCGCCATTTAGAAATATCGTTCCATGCGTTGGTTTACTGATGGTGGAAATAATTTTCATCAGGGTTGATTTTCCCGCGCCGTTTGGTCCGAGCAGTCCCAATACGCCCTTTTCCATAGTCATAGAAAAATTGGATAATCCTGTTTTTTGTTTGTTGTATTTTTTGGTTAGGTTTTTAATCTCTAAGATCATGGATTTCGTATTTATATAGGTAGGACACCCGGAAAGGCGACAAGGTTACAGATTGCCGGTTAATTGAGGCATATTTTTTGTATTATTGATACTATTCTGCGTTTATCCTGCTTAAAAACAATTTACTGCTCTAAAACGTTAGCTACTTACATGGAAAAACTGCCTCGCTGGTCTAAAATTACGCTCAAAATATTCGGAGGCCTTGTGGCCCTGGTCTTAATTGTTTTTGTTGCTATTGGCCTGTATGTCAATGCCAATAAGAAAACCCTGTTGGAGACGATTACCAAACAGCTGAATAAAAACCTTAACGGGACATTGACCATCGGAAATATGGAGCCTACTTTCTTTAAAGGTTTTCCAGGAGTTTCCATTAGTCTCAAAAATGTAGTCATGAAAGACAGCCTTTGGAAAACGCACCAGCATACTTTGCTCGACGCAAAAGATTTTGATGTTGCCGTAAATACTATGGCGCTGCTCACCGGGACGATTGAGATCAAAAAGATAGAGATCAGCAATGCTAAGATTTACGTGTTTACGGATAGTAATGGCTATAGCAATACGGCGATCTTCAGAAAGAAAGACAAAAAGAAAAAACCGGAAACAGAAGAGGAAAGCTCAGATGCGAGGCTTAAAAAGTTTAGCTTAAAAGAGGTAAGTTTTGTGGTCGACAATAAAAAAGGACACAAGCTTTTTCAGTTTGATGTAGCGATGCTGAATGGAGAGATGGATTATTCCTTTTCGGGATGGGAAGCAAGGCTGAAGCTGAAGACCATGGCCAGAAGTCTGGCTTTTAATACGAGAAGAGGTAGTTTTATCAAGGATAAGATGCTGGAAGGGCCTTTTAAGATCAATTACAATGAGAATACCGGAATCATTGATGTGGCAGAAAATCAATTGAACATCGGAAAAGATCCTTTCCTGATCGGCGCTAAATTTGATACTTCCAAAGAGAATACTGATTTTTCCATCAACATCAAGGCTCCGGGGATTTTATGGAGGGATGCTGCGGCCTTACTTGCACCCAATATCAGCGCAAAACTGAATATGTTCGACCTGAAAACACCAATAGATGTGACTTGTACGCTGGCCGGAAATATGGGGCCTGGTGGTGATCCTGCCATCAATGTCACGGCACTGGTAAAAGACAACGTGCTGACCACCCCTGGTGCGGTCATTGACAGCTGTAATTTCAAAGGGGTCTTTACCAATAATTACCTGAACGGGCAAGGTTTTACCGATGCGAATTCGGCAATCAAACTTTACCAGTTTAAAGGGAGCTATTCGGAGATGCCTTTTTCTATTGATACGATGTTTATTCACAATCTGGATAAACCCATCGCTACAGGTGTCTTCAAATCGAAATTTGAGATCTCGAAGTTGAATAAGGCGATAGGAGAGGAAACTTTGCATTTTACCAAAGGAACGGCAAATGTGAGGTTGGCTTATAAGGCAGATATTGTAGATTTTAAATTGTCAAAACCGATCGTGACAGGCCTGGTCGACATTAGCAATGCGGATGTGAGCTATGTGCCAAGGAAACTCAATTTTACGAATACAGCAATCTCACTGAACTTCACGAGTTCCGATCTTTTTATCAAAAATATCCGTTTGCAAAGTGGTAAGAGTGTGATCCTAATGGATGGAACAATCCGTAATTTTCTAAACCTTTACTATACGGCACCGGAAAAGATTTTGCTGAACTGGCAGATTAAAAGCCCGGAATTGCATCTTGGCGAATTTCTTGGTTTTCTGGGGAGCCGTAAGCCCGCAAAGAAAGCAAAACGACATGCCAAACACAGTAATTTTTCTGAAGATATGAACGAGCTCTTCGAGAAAAGTAAGGTGGACATGCATTTAAGGGTAGCAAAAGTATATTATAATAAATTTGTGGCTACTGATGCTACCGCAGACCTGTTCCTCTCTGAGGCGGGAATCGGATTGAAGAACGTGAGTGTTAAACATGGGGGAGGTTCACTGAAAGTAGATGGAAATGTTTCTCAGAAAGGCAACTTAAATCATTTTTCTATCAATACAACGCTGAGCAACGTAGATATTAAGAATTTCTTTTACTCTTTTGATAACTTTGGAATGACCAGCCTGACTTCAAAGAACCTGAAAGGATTTCTCTATTCTAAAACAAAGATTGCCGGAACCATTACCGATCAGGGGAAACTGGTCACGAATTCCCTGAATGGAAAGGTCGTGTTTGATGTTAAAAAAGGAGCTTTGCTGAGGTTTGATCCGATTAAGAACGTCGGGAAATTCGCTTTCCCTTTCCGGGATCTTGACAATGTTACTTTTGAAAACCTGAACGGTAACTTTGATATCCGTGGCCCAAGAATCACCATTAATCCGATGCAGATCAATTCCAGCATTCTGAATATGGATGTTGCCGGGGTATACTCCATGTCTAAGGGAACGAACATCGCATTGGATGTGCCACTTAGAAACCCTAAAAAGGATGACGATCTGACGGATAAAAGAGAAATCCAGTCGCGCAGAATGAATGGAATCGTACTTCATTTACTGGCGACCGATGGCGAAGACGGAAAGATTAAAATCAAGCTCAACCGTAACCGCAATAAGGGGAAATAACAAGGCTTTCTGCATCTTTCTCCCAATTCCAAAAAAATATTTCATTAAATTTCAATACGCAGGCAACCTATATCAGGTTGCCTGCGTACTTGTTGGTATAGATGATTTAAATTTTTTACGTGGACGAACCAATCATTCAGGAATTAATCGATGGCTGTAAGCGAAAAGACCGGAAAAGTCAGAAAGGACTTTACCAGGGATATTACAGCTATGCCATGAGGATGTGTATTCGCTACGCGAAAGATAAGGATGAAGCTATTGAACTCGTGAATGATGGCTTTTTGAGGGTGTTCATCAATATTCACCGATACGATAAAACAAAACCGTTTAAACCCTGGCTAAGTACGATCATGATCAACACCTCGATAGATCATTATAGAAAGCAAATAAGGCGAATGGAAATGGAAGAGTTAAATGCAAAACATGAGCTGGAGGATCAGGAAAGTATCCTTAGTCACATACATTATGAAGAACTGATCAGGCTGGTGCAAAAGCTTTCTGTTGCTTACAGGACTGTCTTTAACCTGTTTGCCATTGACGGTTACTCTCATGAAGAGATCTCTTCCATGCTTTCTATTTCTGTGGGAACGTCGAAGTCGAACCTCTTTAAGGCAAGAGAACAATTGAAAAAGATGCTTAAAACAACCTGATCAGATTTTGAGAATAAAATATAATATAAACGTTTTAAAACACCATTATGGAATTAAACGATAACGAGTTTGATGCCGCCTTTAGAAAAAGGGTGTTTGATGCTGATCCTCAGTTTGAGGAAGCGGCATGGGACAAAATGGAGGGCAAGCTCAAAAGGAGGGAACGGATTGTGCTTTTCAGGAAGGGGACTGTGGTGTTGTCGTTGTTACTTTTAATAGGATTGATCGGTTACTATTCATTTGATAAAAAAACGGAAAAGAAAGCGAAGTCTGAACTGGCAACAGCAGGAAAGCATGTGGAAGAGCCAGGTAATGGTTCGTTGCAGGTCGATACTACTGCGGGTAGGAAAAAAGATCTGATGGTTAAGGATCAAAAGAATGGTCTGGGGGCAGAGGAACGGGGTGTAGGTGCCGGAAATTATAAGGACGAGCACGCCGTAGCGAGTAAAACAGGCGTAATTCGTCGCATTGCACCCATCAAAAAAGGAGTTGAATACGCTAAAGAACAGCTTGCCGGAAATGAAGTATTGGTTGCCGGGAACAATAATGGGAACAATAGCATGGCCCTAAATAGAAATCTGGCGGATTTACAACAAAGAGATTTTAGTCTTGCAAAGGGGATTGGGGAGCCGGGGGGGGCGTCCCTTTCTCTGCAACTGAATTCAAGTGAGGCAGGAACTTCAGTAGTTCAAAAGAATACGGCGGTATCGCCTAAAAAGAAAGTGACTTTCAAAAAGCGTGTTCCCATGAGCCTGGCGTTGAGTGCGGGACCTGAATTCAATTCTGCTGGGGCACTGATTGGAGGGAAAGGGGGCTTTAGTGCCGGATTAACCTTTAGTCTGGGCATTGCAAAGAATTTTAAACTTCAGACGGGATTGAAGTATAGTGCTAAAGATTATGCCACCGACAGCTATGCTTACCGCATCAGGAACCCCAAAATTCAGGGATTGATTTCCGGGATTGATGCTTCCTGCGTGGTACTTGAAATCCCTGTGATCGCCTCATATACGGTCATGGAGGATAGAAAAAGAAGCATAGACCTGAATGTCGGACTGTCCAGTTACCTGATGTTGAAGGAGGATTATACCTTCAAGTATACACCGGCATCGGGGATTTCAAACCGTCTGATAGAGAAAACGAATGCCAATCAGCACCTGCTGAGTGTAGTTGATCTTTCCGCGACTTACTTTATAAAGCTTAAAACCGAGAAATTTAAAATAGGGGTTGAACCCTTTGTTAAAATACCCTTAACCGGGGTTGGTGAAGGTAGAGTAAACCTGAAATCAAGTGGGATTTCTTTAAAAATACGTTATGACCTGGATAAATAACATCAAAAGATTACTCCTTTCCGGAATCTTTTTCGCCATTCAGCTGAATGCGATGGCGCAGACTTATACCAGCAAAAACATCAAGCTGGCGCTATATTCTTCGACCCCGCTGGAAGACATCCGGGCGGCAACGGATAAATGTACCGGTGTGATCATTAAGGACAGCAGGGAGATCGCTTTTCAGGTCGCTGTAAAGAGTTTTGAGTTCGATCGTAAACTAATGCAGGAGCACTTTAATGAGAATTACATGGAAAGTGACCGATACCCTTATGCAAAATTTAAGGGGGTTCTGGATCAGCAGATCGATTGGAATAAAGATGGAATATATAATGTTACAGTAACGGGAATGTTGACGGTTCATGGGATAGATAAAAAGCGGACGGTTCCCGGAAAGATCAGCATCAGCAATGGACAGGTAGCCGTCAGCACGGAGTTTAAGGTAGCTTGTGTAGATCATGGGATTAAGATTCCAAAGCTGGTGTTTACGAAAATTGCAGAGCAGATCAATATTAAAGTCTCGGGGAAATTTAATCAGTTAAAATAAGAGAAATCATGAATAAATTCAGACTATTACCGGTCGCCATTTTACTCATGGCTGGCGCAGCCCATGCTCAAAATGCGGATTCATTGTTAAAGACTTTGGATACCGCAGACAAAAGGGAAACTGTAGCTGCGACCTTTAAATCTACCCATGTGGTGCTGTCTCATTCCTCTGAAACGGAAAAGAAACATGACCTGGATCTGAGAATCCGCCATCATTTTGGGGATATTGGCGGACAGTTTGGAAGTGCCCATACCTTATATGGCCTTGATGTGGCCTCAGACCTTTTTATCGGCCTGGATTATGGGGTGTCTGACCGCTTTACGGTAGGTGTGGGAAGAAGCAAGCAGGATGAAATGTACAACTTCTCCGGAAAATATAAACTCCTGCAACAAAAGGTAAACGAGCACATGCCAATAAACCTGACCTTGTTTGCACAGATGGGCTGGATTGCCCGTGAGCCTTTTAGCAATAGCGAATTTTCTAAATATACCAACCGTTTTTCCTGGTTTTTTCAATCGATCATTTCCCGTAAAATCTCTTCCAGGCTTTCTTTGCAGGTGATGCCGGGACTGACGGTAAGAAAGAATGTGTCTGATACCCGTGATCCTGAAGCATTGGTTTCGGTAGGCTTTGCAGGAAGAATGAAACTCACTAAAAGGTTCTCATTTGTGGCTGATTATACACTGGTTAATGGATTATCGAGACCTACAGATTTAAGTCAGGCTTACTACAATCCTTTAGGTCTGGGGCTGGAAATTGAAACCGGCGGACACATATTTTCCCTCAACTTTATGAATTCCGAATATATACTGGAGAATAATTTTATTACCAATACTAAGAAATCATGGACCAAGGGTGGGGTCAGATTCGGCTTTACGATCTCCAGGAATTTTACACTGTTTAAATCAAAAAATAAAGACCCCGAAAAACGGTCAGATATCTACTAAACTAAAACGAAAAATTATGGAACGTGACGAATTTATCAAATCATTAGGATTTGGCCTGGCATTGGTATGCACAGGATCCTGCTTTCAGGCATGTGGTGGAAAAGGCAATACAGGTACGCCGGACCCCAATCCAAACCCTCCGGGAGGAGGAGGCAGTACTGCTTCTGTTAATCTGGGCTCTCAACTGCTGGCAGTTGGAGATCAGGCGACCGCAAATGGCGTGTTGTTTTTTAGAATTGCAACGGGTAATGCCAGCAGCTCATTTGTAGCTACCGAGGCGGTTTGTCCGCATCAGCAGGGGGCACTGGTCTGGAAACAGGCTTTAAATAAGATTCAGTGTCAGTTGCATTTTTCAGAATACGGAACAAATGGTGCCGTACTTCAGGGGCCACAAAATACGACAGGCAGTACGAGAACTTTAAAAATATACAGTACCGCTGTTAACAATGGAACACTGACGGCGACTATCGCTTAGATTTATAGGGGAGAAGGGGGATTGAAAAATCGCCCTTCTTTTTTAATCATAATTATCTTTTTGTAATGTGTTTGGCTTATCTTAGCGCAATTAATAATCCAAACGCTATCTTCTATGAACAGATCTTTTCTTGCCGTTTTATTTTCGCTCTCCTTTACAACTGCCTTTTCTCAAACCAATACCTTTCCTTCAAGTGGAAATGTTGGAATAGGTACTGATCAGCCAGGCGCCAAATTGGAAATTAAAGGTGCGCCATACTGGACTTCTCATCATTGGGGGAAAGCTATTAAATTGAATACAGGCAATGCCATTCAGTTTACGTCTGATGGAGGTAATTTTGGGATTGGTGCCACTAATCCCGGAGGATTGTTTTTCTTTACGACGACTGCAGAAGATACCAGTCAGCCTGCAAACCATTTAATGACAATAATTGCTAATGGGAATATTGGAATAGGAACGATAACACCCGATTCTAAATTAGCTGTTAACGGTAACATTCGTGCACGTGAAATTAAGGTAGAAAATGGGAACTGGCCGGATTATGTCTTTGCCAGGTCTTATCAGCTGCCAGGTTTAGCGGAGACAGAAAAGTTCATTAAAGAAAATGGGCATTTAGAAGGAATCCCTTCTGCTTCAGAGGTAAAAGCGAATGGAATTGATCTCGGAGAAATGAATGCGTTATTGCTAAGGAAAATAGAAGAATTAACACTTCATATGATTGAAATGCAAAAATCGAATGAGCTTCAGAATACAAAGAATGAGAAAGAAATTGCATTCCTGAAATCCAAAATCAAGTAAAAAAGATTTGTTTATTTTTTGTTTACAGGAATCTCAAAAAGTGCCAGTTCAATGTTCTCATAATGCTTGGGAAGTATGTTTGAAACTTCAGGAATGATATTTCCGAGGTACTTGAATCCACATTTCTCATAATAGGCGATCAGTCTGGGATTGTCTCCCCAGGTATCCATCCGAATGTATTCTTTTCCTTTCTCTGCCGCAAAAATATGCGCCCAGGAAACGATCTCATTAACGAAGTTTGCCCCTCTGAATTTTGGATTGGTCACAATGCGGTGGAGGTAAATGGAAGGGTCTGCGTCTTTCTCTTTCCAGATCAGCGGATCGTTAAAATCTATCGCAAAAATACAGGCCACCTGTCCGTCGATGAGGATTTTCCATTGCCGTTGCTCATTTAATTCTCTTTCAACCAGGCTGCGCTCGAAGCCCTGCCAGTGTTTGTTGAAGACGGTCTTTTGGTAAGCAATGGCATCATCGTATAAGTCGAAAATCTTTTCTATATCGTTTAAAGTAGAGGGAACGACCTGCATATTTTTTAACATGTTGCTTAAATTGAATTAATGACAAAAATCGTAAATTTATCTGGAGCAGGACAGGTACAAATCTGATTGATTTTATGAGTACAGTTTTTTATTCCTTCAGAGATATTCCAGCGCGTTTGTGCCTGGAAATTCCTGTAAAATGATAAATTTGAGTAGAAAGACCAACCCTAAAAAAGAACAATTATGAAACGTAATGCAACAGCCGTTTGGAATGGCACAATTAAAGAAGGTGCAGGTCACCTGAGTACGGATAGTAAAGTCTTAGACCAGACGCAATACTCTTTTAACAGCCGTTTTGCAGATGGAATAGGAACCAATCCGGAAGAATTAATGGCCGCTGCACATGCCGGTTGTTTTACCATGAAGTTAAGCCTGGACCTGACTGAAGCTGGTTTTACGCCTGGAACTTTAGAAACCAAGGCAACGATATCGTTGGATAACGGCGTGATCACGAGCTCACACCTGGTGTTAAAAGCCAGCATTCCCGGCATCACTGAAGATCAGTTTCAGGAAATTACCGCAGGTGCAAAAGCAAACTGTCCGGTAAGTAAAGCGTACAATATGGAAATTACCCTGGATGCGGCTTTAGTTTAAACAAAAGGAATTAAAATTTTTGTTTAAAAAATATCCCTGACTCTTCAAAGACTGGAATCTTTGCCCTGAAGGGGGCAAATCTTCCTATGTCTTTTCTGAGCAGGGATATTTTTTATTTTAAATTATTGACCAAATATTGGAGAATGATTCCATGCAGTATTTGGTGCTTAAACCTTTAACCTCCAAAAAAGTTAAACAATCTCTATGAAAACTATGAGGGGCCTTCCAGGAAAAAGATGCGTTCTAAGAAAAGGCCTAGGAAGATTTGCCCCCTTCAGGGCAAAGATTCCAGCCTTTGATTAGTAATGCTTCTTTTTCACGTATTATATTCTCATTTTTTTGTCAGTGCTAGATAATTGTGTCAAATGATCCTGCTGAATTCCTGAAAAATCAAGGTAAATTTTCTATTTTCGGGTTTTCAACCATAAAAATCTCAACCACAAACAAATGAATAAGCCGATACTTGTTTTGAAATTAGGTACAGCCTCCATTACAACTCCAAAAGGAGAGCTTGATGAGGGGGTAATTGCCGATGTTGCTGCACAGGTTGCGAAGCTGGCCAAAGATTACCGGTTAATTCTGGTTTCTTCGGGCGCTGTTGCTGCAGGAAAGCAATACATCAAAAATTACAAAGGTAAAATCTCCGAAAGAAAGGCCGCTGCGGCAATCGGAAACCCCATTCTGTTAAACACCTATTCAAAATATTTTTACCCCTACGGCATTCAGATGGCGCAGAGTCTTTGTGAGCGCCGGCATTTTTCCAACAGGACCCAATTTCTTCAATTGAAAAACACTTATGAAGAATTGTGGAAAAACGGGGTGATTCCTATTGCCAATGAGAATGATGTGGTGAGTGACCTGGAGATTAAATTTTCAGATAACGATGAACTGGCGACCTTACTAGGGGTCGGTTTCGGTGCTTCGATGATTTTACTGGGTACTTCTGTTCCCGGAGTATTGGATAAAGAAGGAAAAGTTATTGACAAGATTGATTCCATCAATAGTGATGTCTTTTCACTTGCCAATAAGAAAACTTCGGACCTTGGATTGGGTGGGATGGTTTCCAAGCTGACCTTTGCGCACCTCGCTTCGACGATGGGCATTAAGGTGGTGATCTTTGGAATCCGGACCGTCAATGGAATTCTTGATGCCGTTAAGGAGAAAACAGGAACGTCATGTACACCTAAAAACGCATCCATTTCTGCGAGAAATAAATGGCTGGCCAGTGGAAGCCTGGTAACGGGCAGACTGATGGTGGATGAAGGGGCCTGTGATGCGATCAGGAAGCGTAAGAGCCTGCTGGCGGTAGGTGTAATCGATGTTGTCGAGCAGTTCGGTAACGGAGAGATTTTTGAGGTCATTGATGCGGAAAAGAACATCGTGGCAGTAGCCCGGGCAAAGGCATCTTCGGCCGCCATCCTGAAAGATTCAAAACAGCATAACCTGGAAATTGCCAATGCCAGTGACATCGTTATTTTATAAGCAGCAAATGGAAACTATAGAAAATCAATTGATCAATGCGAAAAAAGCCAGGTATTCCATTGCTTCTTTAAGTGATAACGGCCGACAGGAAATCCTGATCCGCCTGGCAGCAGCCATCCTTGCCCAATCGGCAGAGATTATCGCAGAAAATTTAAAAGACCTGCAAAAGATGCCGGATACGGATCCTAAAAAGGACCGCCTGCTCTTAAATGAAACCCGCATTCTTGCGCTGGCAGAAAGCCTGAAAGATGTGGCGGCTTTGCCAGACCCAACCAATAAGATCATTTCTTCACAGACGATGGCGAACGGCCTTTTTATACAAAAGAAAACGGTGGCTTTAGGGGTGGTAGGCGTGATCTATGAATCGAGACCCAATGTGACCATTGATGTGGCTTCCTTATGCATCCGATCAGGAAATGTTTGCCTGTTGAGAGGAGGACAGGATGCTTACCATACCAATCTTTTCCTGGTTTCCATTATACAGGAAGTACTGAGCAGCGGCGGACTGGATAAAAATGTGGTACAGCAATTACCGGCAGAGCGAAAATATATCCTGGATATTCTGAAAGCAGAGAAATATATCGATGTGATCATTCCCCGGGGCTCAAACGAACTGATTGATTTTGTGCGTAAAAATGCGCTTGTTCCGGTGATAGAAACCGGTGCGGGGGTATGCCATACCTATATCGAAAAAACCGGGAAACTGAGCGAAGGAGCGGAGATCGTTTTCAATGCAAAGGTTTCACGTCCATCGGTTTGCAATGCTTTGGATACGGTATTGGTAGATGAAGAAGTGGCGGATGATTTTCTGGGGATATTATCGCCTTTACTTGCAGCGGGGAACGTGGAGATTTTTGCCGATGAAACCGCTTTCCGCATATTGGAAAAAAACAATTATCCTCAGCTTGTTTTCGCTGCTCCGGAAGATTTCGGAAGGGAGTTTCTGGACTATAAATGCTCGGTTAAGATCGTCAAAAATACAGCCGAAGCATTGGCACATATTTCGGAATTTTCATCGAAGCATTCGGAGGCCATTGTTACCGAAGATGCGGCGCAGGCAGAACGTTTTCTGGAAGAGGTAGATGCTGCAGTAGTTTATTTAAACGCATCCACCAGGTTTACTGACGGACAGGTATTTGGACTGGGAGCAGAGATTGGAATTTCCACCCAAAAGCTCCATGCACGAGGTCCTTTTGCCCTGGAAAAACTGGTGACAGAGAAGTGGATCGTTAGAGGGGATGGGCAAATCAGAAGTTAGCCGGTAGTTCCTTATTTCCCCACTTGGGGAAAAAAGAAGGACAATATTTTCCTCATAATTATAGCTGAATACCTGAATATAGGTATTCTTACCTATTTATTTGGCTATGGCTTGAATTTTGAATATCATTAGGAAAAACCATCCCTGATAAATGCAAAATAGTTTAAGCAATCCTCAACCCCTGCTCTTAAAAATGCTGGGTGGAATAGAGGATTATGCAATTCTGCTTCTTGACAAGCTTGGAAATGTGGCCAGCTTGAATAAGGGAGCTGAAAAGATTAAAGGTTATTCTTCAGACGAAATTATTGGTCATAATTTCAGAATATTTTATACGGAAGAGGCCCTTAAAAATAAGGTGCCTGAATTGCTGCTGGAAAAAGCCCTGCTTAAAGGAAAGGCTCAGCACCGGGGCTGGCGGGTTAAAAAAGATGGCAAGACTTTCTGGGCCCATGTGACGATTACCACGATTTACGACGAACAGAATGAAGTGATCGGGTTTTGTAAATTTACGCGTGATCTGACCGACAAGCTAAACGCGGAAAAGGCGTTAAGAGAATATGCACGCTTACTGGAATTCAGAAATAAAGAACTGGAACAGTTTGTCTATATTGCTTCTCATGATTTACAGGAACCTTTATTAACGGTGAACAACTTTGTGGGATTGCTAAAAAAGGAGTATGGAGATCAGTTTGATGAAAACGGAGCCTTATACCTGAAATACATCTCTGAATCTACAGAGAAGATGAAATATTTAATCAAAGGTTTACTGGATTATGCAAGACTCGGGACTCCGGCAGCTAAGGAGCCTGTGAATTGTAATTTTTTAGTGGAATCGGTGAAACAGGAGCTTTCCGACCAGATTGCTGCTACCGGAATGACGATTCAATACGATAACCTGCCTGTAGTTTATGGATATGCGGCAGAATTAAAACAGCTTTTTCATCACCTGATCAGCAATTCTCTGAAGTTCAGGAAAAAGGATATACTTCCGGAGGTCCAGATTAGGGCGACTGAAGATGATCAATACTGGAATTTTGATTTCAGTGATAATGGGATTGGTATTGAAGCACAGTATAAAGAGAAAATATTTTCTATCTTTCAGCGCCTGCATAGTCATGAGGATTATGAAGGTCATGGGATCGGGCTTTCTCATTGTAAAAAAATAGTGGAGCTTCATGGAGGGGATATTTTTGTGAAATCTGTCGTAAATCAAGGCAGTACTTTTTGTTTTAGCCTGAAAAGCAATATATACCAATGAAACAATGAAAAAATTTAAGAACCTTAACTGTGTGTTGCTGGTAGATGATGACATCCCAACCAATTATATCCACCGTAAAATAGTTCAGAATACCAATATTGAGGTGGATGTAAAGTCGATTACTTCGGCAAGGGAGGCATTGGATTATTTGACATTTTCGGGGAAATATGCAAACGATGAAGATACCCAAAGACCGGGCATTATCTTCCTGGATATCAATATGCCGGGAATGAGTGGCTGGGATTTTATGGAGGAATATCGTAAAATTGATGCCGCACATAAGGCAAGAACGGTGGTAGTTATGCTCACTACTTCTTTGAATCCAGATGATGAATTAATGGCCTCTGCGAATCAGGAAATCGTTAATTACATGCATAAGCCACTCAATGAGGATGCATTTGTTAAAATTGCAGGTAAATATTTTGAGGAGATTAGCAATTAAATCTATAGATTGGCGGTAAATTAATTTACAAATGAAACCTCCATCTATTAAGGATATTGCAAAAAGAGCAGAAGTATCCATCACTACCGTTTCCTTTATCTTAAATGGTAAAGCGGAAAAGATGCGCATCAGTAAGGAGGTCATCAAGCGCGTAGAAGAGATCATTCAGGAGCTTGGCTTTAAGCCAAACCAGGTGGCACGAAGCCTGAGGACCGGAAATACAAAGACCATTGGTCTGATCGTAGAAGACATTTCAAATCCGTTTTTTTCCGCCATTGCCAGACTTATTGAAGATAAAGCGTATAAAAAAGGATATAAGATCAGTTATTCCAGTACAGAAAATGACCCGGTTAAAGCGAGAGAGCTGATCGAGATGTTTAAGTCGCGGAAAGTAGATGCTTATATCATCGCACCTGTTCCGGGAATTGAAGAAGACATCAGACAGTTGCTGGCAGAACGGATTCCGGTTGTCATATTTGACAGGAACCTGCCCGACCTGGATGTCAACTATGTCGTAGTCGACAACCTTGAAGGAGGATATTCTGCGACAGAATTCCTCATCAAAAAGGGAAGAAAGAATATTGCCTTTGTAACGGTAGACGTAGAAGTTGACCAGATCAACAACCGTTTTCTCGGTTATCAGAAGGCATTGAGAGATCATGGAATGACGGCCAATGCGCATACACTGGTAAAAATTCCTTTCGATGCTACCGAAGAAGATACGAACAACAGGCTAAAGGTTTTATTTGAGGAGAATCCTCAGATTGACGCGGTATTTTTCTCTACGAATTACCTCGCAGTGCGTGGATTGTTCTTTTTGAAAAGTATTCAGAAACCGATTAATGACGGCTTTATGATTGTGGCCTATGATGATCAGGATGTATTCCGGATTCATACGCCTCCAATCAGTGTGGTTGATCAACCCATAGAACAGATCGCCGAAAAGATCATTGATATCATTCTTCAGGAACTTTCTGCGGATCGATCATTACCCCAGTCTGAAAGAAGTAAGGTAAGTTTACCTACCAGATTTATTGAAAGATGATTTAGAGGCTTAAGCCTCTAAATCTTTCATAATCGCTTTAACTTTATCGCCCAATCTGGCGTCAGTTTCTTTAAAGCTTTCTTTGTCTTTTAATGGTGCATTCACGCTGCAATAGAACTTGATTTTAGGTTCTGTTCCCGATGGTCTTGCGGAAACAATGCTGCCATCAACCGTAATGAATTGCAATACATCCGATTTTGGAAGTGTCAGCTCAGTTTTCTCTCCGCTTAGCAAGTCGGTTTCTGTACCCAGCTCATAGTCCTTCAGCGTCATCACTTTGGCACCTCCAAGGGTCTCAGGTGGATTGTTTCTGAATTTTTCCATCATGGCTTTGATCTCTTCCGCTCCGGTTTTACCTTTTTTGGTAATGGAAACCAGCTCTTCTTTATACAGGCCGTATTCTACGTACATGTCTAACATGGCATTGTACAAGCTACTGCCTTTATCTTTATAGAAAGCCGTCATTTCAGAAATGAAAGCACAGGATACTACCGCATCCTTATCCCTTACCAGTTCACCGATCAGGTAACCATAACTTTCCTCACCACCACCAATAAAGGTTTGCTTGCCCTGAAGTTTGGTCATCAGCTGACCGATCCATTTGAATCCGGTTAAAGTATTGTAAAAGATTACTTTTTTCTTTATCGCGATTTGCTCGATCAGGTTACTGGTTACAATCGTTTTAACAATGTATTGATCGCCGGTAAGTTTTCCTTTTTCTTCCCATGCGCTCAACAGGTAATTAATCAGTAAGCTTCCGGTTTGGTTTCCATTCAACAATACGAACTGACCGTCGTTATTTTTTACAGCGATACCTACTCTGTCTGCATCCGGGTCTGTTGCCAATACCAGGTCTGCATCAATTTCTTCTGCTTTTTTTAGCGCCAGGGTCAATGCTTCTTTTTCTTCCGGATTTGGATAAACTACCGTAGGGAAGTTTCCATCTGGTTTGCTTTGTTCTTCAACAATGGTCAGGTTGGTAAAACCAAACTGCGCCAATGCCCGAGGGACAAGCGTGATTCCTGTACCATGAATAGGAGAGTAGACGATTTTAAGGTCTTTCTGGCGGGCGATGGCTTCCGGAGATACGGACAGCTCCGTGATCTTATCCAGATACAACTGATCAATTTCTTCTCCGATTAATTCCACATTGGCATCAATCCGGTCGAATTTCACTTCGTCGATGCTGCTGATTTTTGCCACTTCATCCATCACCATGGTATCGTCAGGGGAGGTGAATTGTCCGCCGTCTTCACCATAGGCTTTATAGCCATTGTATTCTTTAGGGTTATGTGAAGCAGTCAACATCACCCCACTTTTGCAGCCCAGTTCTCTTACTGCAAAGGAAAGCTCCGGTGTTGGTCTTAGCGCTTTGAAGAAATAGACATGGATTCCATTGGCAGAAAATACATCCGCAGTAATGCCGGCAAAGTAATCGGAATTGTTACGGCTGTCGTGCGCAATGGCTACTTTTACCTTTTCTCCAGGATATTTTTTCAGCAGGTAATTGCACAATCCCTGAGTTGCAGTACCAATCGTGTATTTATTGATTCTGTTGGAACCTGCACCCATGATGCCGCGTAATCCTCCTGTTCCAAATTCCAGACTTCTGTAAAAAGAGTCTGTGAGCTCAGTAAAGGCTTCTTTGTTTAAAAGCTGTTGGATTTCTTCTTTTGTTTTCGTGTCGTAATTACCATTAAGCCATTGGTTTATGGTGCTTAAGGTTGCGGCTTCTAATTGCATATGATAATGTTATAACTTTTGATTGGTTATGGGATAAACAAAATTGCCTACACCATGTTTTGCGGGAGGACAAAAAAAATGCATTATTCCAAATTTTATTTTGTGTATTTAGTGCTAAATATCGGCGATTTATTTAATTTCACGCCCAATTACAAGTATATAGCCAATTTATCAAAAAATAAAATTCTTACCTCAATTAAATGAAGATATTAAAGTTTGGAGGAACTTCCGTAGGAAGCCCTGAGCGCATGAAAAAGTTGCTGGACATTATTAATCCGGCCGAAGAGCAAATTGTGGTCCTATCAGCCGTGTCTGGTACAACCAATAGTTTAGTGGAAATTTCAGGCAAACTTTTAAAGGAGGATAAACAGGTGGCGTTAAGCTTAATTAACGCATTGCACCAAAAATATAATGAATTTGTGATTGAGCTATTGCCGGAGAACGGGTTTCTTGAACAAGGGCAGGAAGTGGTAGATTATCATTTCAACTTTTTAAGTTCATTAGTAAACGATATTTTCACGCCAATCGAAGAGAAAGTGGTATTGGCACAAGGTGAATTGCTGTCGACTACCCTTTATCATATTTACCTGAAGTCTATCGGGGTGCCTTCTGTATTGCTTCCGGCATTGGATTTCATGAAAATTGATGAAGACAACGAGCCTGATGTTCCCTACAGTACCAAACATTTACAGCCTTTGCTGGATCAGCATAAAGGAAATAAGTTATTCATCACCCAGGGATTTATCTGCAGAAACAGCTTCGGAGAAGTAGATAATCTGAGACGTGGCGGAAGTGATTATACCGCTTCATTAATCGGCGCTGCGATCTTAGCCGAAGAGGTTCAGATCTGGACAGATATTGATGGCATGCACAACAATGACCCCCGGATTGTAAAAGGAACGAAGCCGATTTCTCATCTTTCTTTTGATGAGGCCGCGGAGCTTGCTTATTTCGGGGCGAAAATTTTACACCCACAGTCGGTATTCCCGGCGCAGAAGTATAAGATTCCGGTGCGGTTACTAAATACGATGGAGCCTGAAGCAGCGGGAACATTGATCTCTACGGATAGTGAAAAAGGAAAGATCAAATCTATCGCAGCAAAAGATGGCATTACCGCCATCAAGATCCAATCCAGCAGAATGCTATTGGCTTACGGTTTCCTGAGAAGGGTATTCGAGATCTTTGAAAGGTATAAAACACCAATCGATATGATCACGACTTCAGAAGTTGCGGTTTCGTTAACGATAGATTTTACGGATAATCTGGATAAAATCGTAGAAGAGCTTCATGCTTTCGGTTCGGTGGAGATTGATAGCGATCAGAGCATTGTTTGTGTAGTTGGAGATTTCAGTGCGGATAAGCATGGTTATGCAGCCCGTGTACTGGATGCAATCAAGCACATTCCTATTCGTATGATCTCTTATGGCGGAAGTAATTACAACATCTCCCTGCTGATCAATACGAAAGATAAAACAGAAGCTTTAAAGAGTTTACATAACCGTTTGTTTGAATAAGCAAGCGGTTTTACCGCTTCCTTAACCAGACAACAATGGCAAAGATCAGGACGACCAGGAAGAAGAAGAGCCTGACTCTTCTGTTGTACTCCGCACGGTTCATCTTATTGTTCTTGTAATCGAGATAGTTGCCGAAATAGATTAAACTCAAAACAACGATAAAAAATATAATCAGATACTTGAACATTATGTTTTCCGATAAAGATATAGCACGTTTCGCAAATTTAGAAACACCATTTTATTATTATGACCTTACTTTACTGCAAAAAACGTTAAGTGATTGCGCAGCGGCCGCTAAGGTATATAATTTTCATGTGCACTATGCCATGAAAGCTAATTTCAATCCTGCTGTTTTACAAAAGATCAAGGCCGTAGGTTTTGGTGCCGACTGTGTAAGCGGGGGCGAAGTGAACAAAGCCATCGAGATTGGCTTTGATAAAAAACAGGTTGTTTTTGCGGGTGTGGGTAAGTCCGACCGCGAGATCAATGCTGCGCTGGATCATGATATTTTCTGCTTTAACGTAGAATCTGTTCAGGAGCTGGAAGTGATCAATGAGCTTGCGGAAAAGAAAGGAAAGCTGGCGAGAGTAGCGATCCGTATTAATCCAAATGTGGATGCACATACGCATCATAATATCACCACCGGATTGGATGAGAATAAATTTGGGGTCAATTCCTGGGATTTAACCGCCTGTGCGGAAACTTTAAAGAAGAGCCCTAATCTGGAATTTATAGGGGTTCACTTCCACATCGGATCACAGATCACAAACCTGGATGTCTATAAAAATTTATGTGTCCGTGTGAATGAGTTTGCCGGATGGTTTGAAGAACGTGGGTTCATCGTAAAAGTATTAAATGTTGGCGGTGGTTTAGGTATTGATTACCATAACCCGGAACAACAGGTGCCGGATTTTGCCGCTTATTTTAAAGTGTTCCAGGAGTTTCTGGAAGTAAGGTCTAACCAGGAGGTTCATTTTGAACTGGGCAGGGCTTTAGTTGGGCAATGTTCTTCATTGATCAGTAAGGTGCTTTACGTGAAAAACGGAAAGAAAAAGAACTTTATCATTCTGGATGCCGGAATGACGGAATTGATGAGACCAGCTTTATATCAGGCTTACCATAAAATTGAAAACATTTCTAAGCTTGCTTTGGCAGATTCGGTTAAATATGATGTGGTTGGGCCAATTTGCGAAAGCACAGATTGCTTTGGTAAAGAGGTGGAATTGCCGGAAACATTGCGTGGGGACCTGATTGCTTTACGCAGTACAGGTGCTTATGGAGAGGTGATGGCATCACACTATAATTTAAGAGAGAACATCGTTTCTGTATACGATACGGAAGGATAAGGGTTGGTTTGGGCAGTTTTTGCTTTAATATTACTGAATAAAATAATTCTGGTTAAAAAAGAAGGTATTACTACTCAAAGGCTGGAACCTTTGCCCTGAAGGGGGCAAAATTCCTATGCCTTTTCCTGGAATACCTTCTTTTTTTGAAATTAAGGATAAAAATCAGACACAATGAATCATCGTTAAAATAGAAATCCTGCATAGGTACGCCACTAAGAAGGCAATATACCTGTGCAGGATTTTAAAAAAAAAGAGGTATTTCTTTGAGGACGTTCGAATATTTGCTCTTCAGCAAAGATTCGGGGACGAAAAGAGATTCCTCTTTTTTTATGACTAAATTTCAACCTCTTCTTTTATTCTTCGAAAAAGTCGATCAGACCACCGAAATAGTATTCCGTTAATCCTGAAGTGAATTCTTCGTAATCCTCGTCCGGGATATTCGTTTGTACGAATTCCAGTGAAGTTCCTTTTTTATCTTCATGCAGTTTAATGGTGACGATAGAAGGTTCATTTTCTTCTCCGAAATACCATTGCTGAACAATCTTTTTGCCGTATTCCAATTCCAGGTTTTTACCCACGATATCGCCGTCCCAAAAAGAGAATTCTGTGTTTACTTCTTCTGTAAATTCCGCTTCTGCACCTGTCCACAGCTGGATGCTTTGCGCTTTTGTCATCGCCCAATACACCTCTTCAGGAGGCGCAGGGAGGGAATAGTATTTTTTAAATGTTTTCATTGTCAATGTTTTCTTTTTGAGGGGCAAAATGCTGCTCATTATACTGTTTAATCATCGCTGTTCTCCACTCTATTTCAGGGTAAGTAAAAACAAAAGTTTCTTTTACACGTTCGGATCTTTTTAAGTATGAGATCCATAAAATGCAAAAGATGGTATCCGAAACCCTGAGTGTTGAGTTGTTCCATATGACCTCTTGTTCGCTTACCTTTGCTGAAATGATATAGATTACGGCATTGAGGATTAAAAAGCAAATATATCCAAATAAGAAGGGAATATAGAGTTTAGGGAAGTTTTTACGTCTCTTAAAGAATAAAATAGCGCCTAAAACCGAGTAACAAAGGAGTAAAGAAAAGAGAACGACATGGATAATGATCAAAAACTTAATGCTGTATTCCGATAAAGCACCCTGCTCACTGAAGTTTTTCCAGGTATTGGCAGACCATACGCCCATCAGCATCGTTTTTCCCATTAATGCCAACGGGAAACAAAGAACCTGAAGGCCAAGAAAGATCAACCATCCCCGGATTGGCCTTGCTTCAGTCAGTTCCTCCAGCTCAAAAGGAGATCTGATCTGATAGATCTTAAGGCAAAAGACCAGGGAAACGATCAGGGCCAGGATGCAGAGGTAAATGAGGTAGGGGTTGATGTCGTCAGTGGCAGCGGCAGGAGTTCCCCAACTAATATAATAAGTTAGGTTATCCAGGATTTTAGCCCTGTCTTTCACATAAGCCTTTGTTTTTGAGCCATCAATGAAAGATTTCATGTTCCGGAAAACATAGTTTAGTGTGAGCGTCTTTTCGTGTTGAAATCCGGATGTTTCAAAATAATAGTCGTCGGTCTCCAATTTAAAAGGCTCCACTTGCAGGTTCCATGTTTCAGGGGTATGCACAATAATCGTCTGTTCTATATTTACGGGGTTTTTCAGGGAAAGAGGCGTGTTTCGGTTCTTCGCCATAATGTCGCGCATTTCTTCTCTGATCAGGTCAGCATAAAATTGTACGTAAGATTGATTTTTTGCGGAATCTACTTCCCATATATTGCTGATTTCGTAGCGCTCAGTTACCTCCAGGATATTGCTTTCCTCCTGATCGGTGACCTTTAATTCAGCTGTTGTTTCGATATCGGCATATATTTTACCATAATATTCCAGGTAAGATTTCTCCAGGGCTTCGGTACCTGATTCCGCGATTTCGGCCCTCATATTGTCCGCGTAATTGTCGGTATAGGTGGTTTTGATCAGCAGGCTGGCTTTCTTCCCGGCAAGGGTGTCGGGAACGTTAAATTCTAAGACAGAAGAGAGCTTCCCGGTTGGGATACTGATCACTTTTTCGAGCGCGTTAACTCCTGGTTTGATGACCAGCGCTTCTCCATAATCCGGAAAATAAATGCTGTCAAATGTTCCTCTTTGATAGGAGATGGTGGGATCAATCCAGGTTTTGTTGTTGTTATAATTTACGACCACCACCACATGGTTAAAGGCAAAGGGACTCGGTAAGTTCTCTCCGGTTTTAACGGTAGCGTAGGTGTTTACATAAGCCATATCCGCCTTGACATTCATTGGTGCCAGCAAATGGACCAGCAACAGGGACTTGTCTTTACAATCTCCATAGCGCTGTCTGAGTACTTTATTAGGGGAGTTGGGCTTATGAGAGTATTGACCGATTTCAATGCCCATATAGCGGATTTCATCCTGTACAAATCTGGTCGCCAGTTCAATGTATTTCTTGGTATTGTTGCCGGATCTGGCCTTTAATTCCTGTACTTTTTTATCGAGTAAGGCGGATTTCAGATTCGGGTAATCGTTCACTTTTAATCCCCAGTTCACCACTTCATTCCAATTTTGGTAGTCTGAGAGCTGGGTTCGCCTCAGCGGATTGTACCATGAAGGTTCGAAATCCGTGACTCTATGGGTTTTGGTAAGATTGCCTTCCCATTCGTACATATTGAGTCCATCTTTCTCTTTAAGTTTAGGATCGGTATTGAAATTGAAATTTTTAATATTGAATACCCTCTTTTTGTTGAAAATAAGGTTTGAATACAGGTATCCAACGCTGCTTGGGCCTTCAAAATAAAAGGTAGAAGCATACTTTTGACCGAAAATGGGATTGTTGCCTTTAATCGTGTAAGCGTACTCTATGCGATCCCCTTTTCTGATGTCGTCCAACAATAAGAAAGCCTCATAAGTTCCGCTATAGATAAATTTAGAAAGGTCCTTTTCTATTTGAAGAACTTTAAATTTATGGGATTGAAGCAGATCTTTGGATTGATTATTCCTCCATAGCAGGATTTTGTGGAAAATCAATTTTTGAAATCCGGGCTCGTAGGTTACCGAGATTTGTGATCCGTTCTGGACCCCGGCTTCCGACACAATTTCCCGGATCAGGTGACTGTATTCTTCCTGTAGTTCTACATGATTCTGGTTTTCGTACAGGGAAAGGAAGTAGCCATCGGAAATATCTTTGGCCGGAGGGGTAGCTCCTTTGCTGTTTGTTTTAACAATCCATGAAGGGTCTTTACGGTCTATCGAGAAATTTTTACCTTGTCCGTATGCGGTGTTGATGGCTATAAAACATAAAAATGCCACTAGTGGCATTTTTATGTTTTTGTAAAATGAAATGGAGCGCATTTATTCGAAATCAATAGTAAGTTTTATTTGAACGCGTTTATTCCGGTCACATCCATTCCGGTAATCAATAAGTGGATGTCATGCGTTCCCTCGTAAGTCACCACAGATTCTAAGTTCATCATATGTCTCATAATTGAATACTCTCCGGTGATTCCCATTCCACCTAACATTTGTCGGGCATTACGGGCGATATCCAATGCAATTTCTACACTGTTTCTTTTGGCCATAGAGATTTGTTCTGCAGTGGCTCTGTTTTCACTTTTCAATACACCTAAGCGCCATACCAGCAATTGTGCTTTTGTAATTTCAGTCACCATTTCGGCTAATTTCTTTTGCTGTAACTGGAATCCGCCGATAGGTTTACCGAATTGTACACGTTCTTTGGAATAACGCAATGCCGTATCATAACAGTCCATTGCAGCACCCAATGCACCCCATGCAATGCCGTAGCGTGCCTGGTTTAAGCAACCCAATGGTCCTTTTAATCCACTGATTTCCGGGAAAAGGTTTTCTTTGGGAACTTTCACATTGTCAAATACCAGTTCGCCGGTAGCGGAAGCCCTTAAGCTCCATTTGTTATGTGTTTCCGGAGTGCTGAAGCCTTCCATTCCTCTTTCTACAACTAATCCTCTGATTTTGCCGGATTCATCTTTTGCCCATACCACAGCGATATCTGCGAAAGGGGCGTTAGAGATCCACATCTTTGCGCCATTCAACAGGTAATGGTCGCCTTTGTCTTTTATATTGGTTACCATTCCACCAGGGTTAGATCCATGATCCGGTTCGGTGAGTCCGAAACAGCCCATAAGTTCACCTGTAGCTAATTTTGGAAGGTATTTTTTGCGTTGTTCTTCTGTACCATAAGCAAAGATCGGATACATGACCAATGATCCCTGAACGGAAGCGGTAGACCTGATTCCGGAATCACCACGTTCGATTTCCTGCATCAGGATTCCGTAGGCAATGTAATCGAGTCCGGCACCGCCATATTCTACAGGGATGGTTGGTCCAAAAGCGCCAATTTCTCCCAGCCCTTTAATCAGGTGTTTAGGGAATTCTGCTTTCTGTGCATAGTCTTCAATGATCGGGCTAACTTCTTTCTTCACCCAGTCTCTTGCCGCAGAGCGGATCAGCTTGTGTTCTTCCGTAAGTAATTCGTCGAGTAAATAATAATCAGGAGCTTCGTAAAGGTCTTTTTTGGCAGATTTATTCATTGTTTACACTATATTTGGTTAAGTGATCAGCTGTTGCTTTTGTTTGAACCGGGATTTTTTCAAAGCCCTTTGCTTCAAAGGTAATAATTTCGGGGAATGGCTGGTAAAAACCGTCCAAAAAATTAATTTTGCCAAATGAGTTCAGCAAATAGCTATATACAGACCGTTGCATTAAGAGATGTAAAGTGTTTCGCCCTTCATGGCTGGTACCCGGAAGAGCATTTAACCGGGATCTACTTTTTGGTAGATGTGGTGGCCACCTTTGTCCATACCGGAGATACCGAAAACCTGAACCATACGGTGAATTATGAAGTGATCAATATCATCATTCTGGAGGAAATGCAAAACACCCAGAAGATGCTGGAAACGGTAGTGAAGCGGATTCTGGACCGTGTGATTGCCCATTATCCTTTCGTGTTGACTGCCCAGGCAGGGATTCGCAAAATGAACCCGCCAATGCCAGGCGAAGTTGGGCATTCTTTCGTTCAGCTGAGCTATACCGCTCCTGAAAAGAAAGCTTAAATCAACACTGTTGTTAAAATGAATACTTTGCTTATCAATAAATGCCGTGCTTAAATTACCCTCCTTTAAAGATTAAAAAACCAAATATATAATGGAATACACTAAAATAACTTCAGAATTGCTGGAGCTGATCAAAACAGCTGTTGGTGCGGAAAGTGTTTTTACAGATCAGGATGCTTTAGATACTTATTGTCATGATGAAACTGAAGATTTGAAATATTACCCTGAAGTAGTGGTTAAACCTAAAGATACTGCTTCAGTGGCTGCTTTATTAAAATTGTGTAACGCACACCATGTTCCTGTAACGCCCCGTGGTGGTGGCACAGGTTTGAGCGGGGGTGCACTGCCGGTCTTCGGTGGTGTATTGCTGTCTATGGAGAAATTTAAAAAGATTATTGACATCGATACGGAGAACCTGCAGGCAGTAGTGGAGCCCGGCGTGATCACGCAGGAGTTTATGGATGCTGTTGCAGAAAAAGGATTGCTTTATCCTATTGATCCTTCGAGTAAAGGTTCCTGCTTTATTGGTGGGAATGTAGCGCATGGTTCCGGCGGGCCAAGGGTGGTGAAGTATGGAACGATCAGGGAGTATATCCTGAATCTGGAAGTGGTCCTGCCTACGGGGGAGGTGATCTGGACCGGTGCAAATACCTTGAAATACGCCTCGGGCTATAACCTGACGCAGTTGATGATCGGTTCTGAAGGTACATTAGGGGTAGTCACGAAGATTGTGGCTAAACTGATTCCAAAAGTTCAGCACAGTGTGCTCATGATGGCTTCTTTCTCTGAAAATGAGCAGGCTTGCGGCGCGGTATCGGCGATCTTCCGGGCAGGGGTGATTCCTTCTGCACTGGAATTTATGGAACGGAGAGGAGTGGAATGGGTAATAGAATATGACGATATCAAATTTGACCTGAAAGATGGGGTGAATGCTTTTCTCTTGATCGAATTTGATGGTGATGATATGGACGCTATTTTTAAGGACTGTGAGCGGGTGAATGTAGTCCTGGAAGAGTTTGGTTGTACAGATGTACTTTTTGCGGATACCGCGATGCAAAAGGACGAACTATGGAAGATCAGGCGTACGATGCCAGAGTCGGTGAAATCAAATTCTATTTATAAAGAAGAAGATACTGTAGTGCCAAGGGCTGCTTTGCCGAAATTGATTAAGGGAATTAAAGAGATTGGCGGCAGATATGGTTTTGAAAGTGTGTGCTATGGACATGCTGGTGATGGAAATCTTCATGTAAACATCATCAAAGCAGGGATGAGTGATGAAGATTGGAAAAGCAAACTTAAAGACGGCATTGTGGAAGTGTTTGAGCTGACCAGTGCATTGGGCGGAACGATTTCCGGAGAGCATGGAATTGGCCTGGTACAAAAGGACTTTATGCCTATTAAATACAGTGAAATTCACCTGAACCTGATGCGCAGCATTAAAAAGGTATTTGATCCTGCAGGGATTCTGAATCCGGGGAAGATTTTTTAACTGAGATCAGATACGGAATAAAACGGAGGCCGGTAAAAGAAAACTTTTACCGGTTTCTCCATTTTTCGGCCCCTGAGCCGCTTTGTCTATGGTCTTCAAATCTATTTATTTTCCAATTGCTCAAATGAGATCATTCTTGCCCTTTCGTTTTCCGGAATAGGGGAGGCGCCTTTTGTCTGATAATCGAAGGCGACGCAAATGGTTTTCCCTTTGCTGCAAACCACTTCTTTTCCATGTTCATGTTTTACCAGCAGATATTCCAGATCAAAACTGCTGTTTCCTATTCTTGACGTTCTCACATACATGCTGATTTTATCGTCGATCAATACCGGAACAAGGTAATCCAGGCTGGCCTGAGCAATCACTACCCCGGTCTTTTTCCAATCCCACTTAATGGCCACATTCCAGTACTTTGATCTGGCAACTTCAAGGTACGTAAAGTACACGGCATTGTTCACATGGCCAAACATATCAAAATCAGCAAAGCGGGTTTCAATCTCGGTTTTATACTTAAAACTGTCTAAATGGTTGATGATGTCTGCCTTTTTGTCTTGTTTTTTTGATTTTTTGCGCCAAAATGTCTTGAAATTCATAGAAAATGGGGTTGGTATGAGTGTTGATTAGCTGTTTAGTATAAAATTAAAACTTAAATAAAAGGAGAAATAAGCAATGACACTAGTAAAATTTAACAACAGAACCAGAAACACTGCACCTTACTTTAACAACGTATTTGACTCTTTGTTTAGTGAGGCATTAAATAAAAATTTAACTGTAAACAAAGTTCCGGGTGTAAACATTCTGGAAACTGAAGCAGATTATAAAATTGAATTGGCTGCACCTGGTTTGACAAAAGAAGATTTTCAGATCAACTTAAAGAAAGATACTTTGTCGGTATGGGCAGAGAAAAAAGTAAGCGAAACTGAGGAGAAAAAAGATTATACCCGTAAAGAATTTGATTATTTCTCTTTCGCAAGATCATTCGTGTTGCCGGAAAGTGTAGATGCAGAAAAAATCGCTGCTGAATATACCAACGGAATTTTAAACATCACGATTGGTAAAAAAGATGAATCTAAATCTGCTACTAAAGAGATTAAGGTTTCTTAATAAAAGGTTTTCATTGGAATCTAATTGTTTTTCAATGGTGATGAAGCGATCATGATCTTGGTATTCAATCGTTGTGTGATTTGTAAGATCATGATGGTTTCATAATTGGTTTGGTTTAAGGTTGTAAGGGCATATCGGGAGATATGTCCTTATTTTTTTTGACATCAGAACAGAATGTTAAGATTTTTGTTATCCTATAAATCCCTATTTTAATGAAAGCAATCGGAAAATTTATCTTGCTATCGCCGGAAGAATTTGATTCCTGGCTGAAGATGCAAAAGACACCAGCAAGAGACATCAGGCTGGTTCAATTACACCACACTTATATTCCTGCTTATCGTCATTTTAATGGCGATAACCATTTTGCGCTCTGTGAGGCGATGGAACGCGCACATCTGGAACGTGGTTTTGCAGAAATAGCGCAGAACTTCAGCACTTTTCCTGATGGGAGGATTATGGTGTGCAGAAGTATGAACAAGATA
Organism: Pedobacter steynii; assembly: GCF_900103665.1. GTDB lineage: Bacteria > Bacteroidota > Bacteroidia > Sphingobacteriales > Sphingobacteriaceae > Pedobacter > Pedobacter steynii. The sequence continues at coordinate 102,720 of NZ_FNGY01000014.1, read as the reverse complement.
CCAGCCGGTATCAAAGGGGCAAATGTAAACGGCATATGTATTGAGAACGTTGGAAACTTCGACAAAGGGAAAGACCAGATGACTGCAGCTCATCGCGCTGTGATTTTATCAGTGACCAGGGCTTTACTTAGTCATTTTAAGCTGATTCCAACCGACCAAAGCGTTGTTTATCACCATTGGTATGACCTCAACATAGGAAAAAGAATCAAAGTGGAAGGGACCGGGCTGACTAAAAGTTGTCCGGGGACGAATTTTTTTGGCGGGAATACGGTCGCTGATTTTAATAAAAACCTGTTGCCCTTGTTAAAATAAAAACAAGGGTTTTTAGAAAGAACAGACCTTATTATTAAGGCAGCAATATCAATTCGCAAAGTGTTCAGTCTTGTTTTTAATTCATTAAGTAATATGTGCATCTTTATTGTAAATTAAGCGGCACAAATAGACTAGATCTTTACTACGAAATTACGAACAAAAAATATGAAACACGGACTTCTAATTGACATGGATGGTGTCATTTACAGCGGCGAAACTTTAATCGAGGGTGCTGATAAGTTTATTGCCAATCTGCTTAAAAACGATATCCCCTTTACCTTTATGACAAACAATAGCCAGCGTACCCGGCTTGATGTGGTCCGTAAGCTAAAACTTTTGGGCATTGAAGTGACTGAAAAGCACGTTTACACCAGTGCAATGGCAACTGGTAAATTCCTGGGCGACCAGGGTGAAAACGGAACTGCCTATGTATTGGGGGAGGGTGGACTGATTACCAGTTTACATGAAAATGGCATTAACCTCGTGAATACTGATCCGGAGTTTGTGGTATTGGGTGAGGGCAGGAATTTTACTTTGGAAATGGTGCAACGTGCTGTAGATATGATTCTGGCGGGCGCTAAATTCATCACGACCAATCAGGATCCATCTCCTAAAAAACCGGGATGGAACAACCTGGGCATCGCGGCAACTACCGCAATGATAGAAGAGGCAACGGGCAGGAAAGCCTTTGTAATCGGAAAGCCCAGCCCGGTAATGATGCGTTCAGCCAGAAAGTATTTAGGACTGGAAACCGCAGAAACCACTGTAATTGGGGATACGATGGAAACAGATATACAGGGTGGAGTGCAAATGGGTTACAAGACGATATTGGTTTTATCCGGAATCGCGAAAAAAGAAAGTTTAAGTGATTATGCTTTTAAGCCGGATTTGATTGTCGGCTCTGTAGACCAGCTTGAATTCCCTTTGAAATGGTGGTAATGGTACCATTCATTAGTTAAAAAAATAGGCTGTCCCCATAAAAGGGACAGCCTATTGAATTTTGTTTTCCCGGGTTGTTTAAGCGTAACCCAGAATTTTTAACACCTGTTTACTGTTTTGCTCTTCCCCGAATACTTCAAAGTTGAAAGTTTCATCTCTGTTTCTGCGAATGATGACATGTTTTGGACTTGGCAATAAGCAATGGTGAATTCCTCCATATCCGCTCAGTACTTCCTGATAAGCTCCGGTATTGAAGAAACCCAGGTATTGTACTTTACGTGTTTTAGGCATGAACACACTGTTCATATGCGCTTCCTGATTGTAGTAATCCTGGCCATCACAAGTGATACCACCTAAGTTCACCCGCTCATATTCTGCATCCCAGTTGTTGATCGGAAGTAAGATGTATTTTTGGTTTAACGCCCATACATCAGGTAGGTTGGTGATGAATGAACCATCCAACATCAGCCATTTCTCCCTGTCGTTCTGTTGTTTACGACCCAATACTTTGTATAAGATGCCAGATGCTTCTGCAACGGTATATTTACCAAATTCAGTAATGATATCCGGTTCTACCACATCGTGCTCTGCACAGATTTCTTTAATCCTTTTTACGATTTCATTCACCATGTATTCGTAATCGAAATCAAACACAAGGGAATCTTTAAATGGCATACCACCACCGATATCTAAAGTATCCAGCTCAGGGTTGATCTTTTTAAACTTGCAATACAAGGTCACGTATTTTTCCAGCTCATTCCAGTAGTATGGAGAGTCTGTAATTCCGGAGTTGATAAAGAAGTGAAGTAATTTCACCCTGAAGTTAGGATTGGCCGAGATCTTATTGTTGTAGAAATCGATCACATCTTCCATACGGACTCCCAGTCTGGAAGTATAGAATTGTGAATCCGGCTGCTCTTCTGCCGCGATACGGATTCCAAGGTTACAAGGGGTATCCAGTTCTACTTCATCATCGAAAAGGTTAAACTCTTCTTTGTTGTCCAATACAGGAATGATGTTCTTATAGCCATCATGCAGCATATCGATGATATACTGTTTGTATTGGTACGTTTTAAAGCCATTACAGATTACGGTAATGTCTTTGGTAAGGGAACCTTTTTTCTCCAATGCCTCAATCATGGGCATATCGAACGCAGATGAGGTTTCCAAATGGATGCCATTTTTCAGGGCTTCTTCAACAATGTGCCTGAAGTGCGAACTTTTAGTACAATAACAATACTTATAATCCCCACGGTAATTGTTCTTAATGATCGCCGTTTGAAATAATAATTTGGCTTGTTGGATTTTCTTACTTATCATTGGGAGGTAAGTGAAACGTAATGGCGTACCATAGGTTTCAATCATCTCCATCAGATTGAGATCTTGAAAATATAATTCGTCGTCTATAACGCTGTAACCTTCCTGAGGAAAACCAACACTTAGATCAAGAAATTCGGAGTAACTCTGCATTTTTTATATTTTTGAACAATTATTTAAAGGAGTAGCAAATTAAAATGAGTTAATTTCGGTTCCAAAGATAAACACTTTATAAAATACACTTGTATTTTTTTTTATGACTAAGACTTTAAAAATTATTGAGGTAAAATCCGAGATCGGCGCCGGTACACGCGGAGCCAGTTTAGGAGTAGATGCAATTAAGATTGCGGCACTGGATTTTGGGAGCAGATTTTTTAAAAAACACAAATCTGTTGAGGTGCCAAATGAGAACCATTTGTTGCTTGAAGGTACCGGTAGCCCCTATGCGAAGCGGATTTCCGGAATTTTAACCATGGTAGAGCGGGTGAGTGAAATGGTGCAAACTACGCTTGATGAGAAACAGTTTCCAGTGGTTCTGGCAGGTGATCACAGTACTGCTGCCGGGACAATTGCAGGCATAAAAGCAGCCTATCCCAAGTCGAAATTAGGGGTAATCTGGATCGATGCACACTCAGATTTACATTCCCCTTACACAACACCTTCCGGAAATATGCACGGAATGCCGCTTGCGATGGCGCTTGACGAAGATAATTTAGAGTCAAAAGTAAACAAGCTGGATCAGGAGACGATCAACTACTGGTATCAGCTAAAAAACGTTGGAAATATAGCACCTAAGATTAATTATCGCGATCTTGTGCTGATTTCTGCAAGGGATATGGAGAAACCGGAAGAATTTTTACTGAAGAAAAACAAAGTAAAGATCTATACTACGGCCGATCTCCGGAAAAGAGGAGTAGAGCGGACAGTAATCGACACTTTAGTCTACCTTGACCATTGCGACCTGATCTATGTTTCATTTGATGTAGATTCTATGGACCCTACCGCATCACGCGGAACGGGAACACCGGTTGCACAAGGACTGACGGAGAGAGAAGCAGGAAAGCTAATGTCCGGGCTGATCACCAACCAAAAGGTATGCTGCTTCGAAATTGTAGAAGTGAACCCTACTCTCGACAGAGAGAATCAAATGGCAGAACATGCCTTTGAGATTTTAATTAAAGCGACGAACGCTTTTAGAAACGAGTAAATTATGAATATCGAACAACATATTACCACTGCAACAATAGCTGCAGTAAAGCATTTATACGATCAGGAGATTCCTGAAAACCAGGTTAGTTTACAAGATACCAGAGCAGAATTTGAAGGACAGATCACGATTGTCGTGTTCCCTGTTGTACGTTTTTCTAAGAAATCACCGGAAGTTACGGCAACTGAGCTTGGCGAATATCTGGTAGCGCATATTGAAGAAATTACTGCATTTAATGTAGTGAAAGGATTTCTAAACTTAACCGTAGCCGATAGTTATTGGTTAAACCTGTTTAACCAGAAGCTGTTGAGCCCTGATTTCGGTGCAGTACCGGCGAATGGTAAAAAGGTGATGGTAGAATATTCTTCGCCAAACACCAATAAACCCTTACACCTTGGACACGTCAGGAACAACCTGTTGGGTTATTCTGTGGCAGAATTGCTGAAAGCAAGCGGTCATGAAGTGTATAAAGTAAACCTGGTAAACGACAGGGGAATCCATATCTGTAAATCCATGCTGGCATGGCAGAAATGGGGTAATGGCGAAACTCCTGAAAGTTCCTTATTAAAAGGCGATCACCTGGTAGGGAAATACTATGTGATTTTTGATAAAGAATACAAAAAAGAAATAGAAGCTTTAAAAGCAGAAGGACAGACGGAAGAGGACGCGAAAAAGAATGCGCCACTCATCAAAGAAGCGCAGAAAATGCTGCTGGATTGGGAGAATGGAGATGAAGCGGTGATGTCTTTATGGAAAACCATGAATGGTTGGGTGTATGACGGCTTCGCCGTGACTTACAAAACCATGGGGGTGGACTTCGATAAATATTATTATGAGAGCAATACTTACCTTTTAGGTAAGGGAACGGTAGAGGAAGGTCTTGAGAAAGGCGTGTTCTTTAAGAAACCGGACGGCTCTGTCTGGATCGACTTAACTGCAGATGGTTTAGATCAGAAGCTGGTTTTGCGTGCGGATGGTACATCGGTGTACATCACTCAGGATCTGGGAACTGCTCAAATGAAACACGACGATTTCCAAATGGATGATTCGTTGTACGTGGTAGGAAATGAGCAGGATTATCACTTTAAAGTATTGTTCCTGATTCTGGAGAAGCTGGGTAAAACCTGGGCTAAAGGATTACACCATTTGTCGTACGGCATGGTGGATCTTCCAAGCGGAAAAATGAAATCAAGAGAAGGTACTGTCGTTGATGCCGATGATCTGATGGCAGAAATGGTGGAAACCGCCAAACAGAAAACCGAAGCCTTAGGAAAAGTGAATGACTTCTCTGAAGAAGAAAAAGAAAACTTATACCAGAATATAGGATTAGGTGCTTTGAAGTACTTCCTGTTAAAGGTAGAGCCGAAAAAGCGCTTGTTGTTTGACCCTGCAGAATCTATCGATTTCCAGGGGAATACAGGGCCGTTTATCCAGTATACCCATGCACGTATCAAATCTTTGCTAGGTAAAGCAGGCTATGACCCGGTAAAAGGCGGTGCGAAAAACATTGTTTTAACTGGTACAGAACGCGAAATGATCATGTTGCTTGCAAAATATCCTGCAGAGCTGATTGCTGCTGCAAAAGTGTATAGCCCTGCAAGTCTGGCCAATTACCTATATGAGGTAGCTAAGCTGTTCAATAAGTTCTATCATGAGGTTCCGCCAATTGTGAAGGAAGAAGATGAAGAATTAAAACATCACCGTTTAAACATCAGTGCGGTAACTGCAGGTATTCTTAAATCCGGAATGAGAATTTTAGGCATCACGGTGCCTGAAAGAATGTAAGTTCGGTTTATAATATTTTGAATATTTAAAAGGTGCAGAGATGCGCCTTTTTTGTTTACAGATTGGAAATTGAAAATAAAAAAAGCAGGACCTATCGAAATAAGTCCTGCTCTTTGAAAAATTTAATGATTTAGAGGTTTGGGAACATGGTCTGCGCCGCTTTTCCAATCAAAGGCATTTCTTTCTTTTCTCCCTGGATAGCACCGATAAAACCGATTACCCATAATATAAATATCCCCAGGTATACTATTTTATAGATCAGGCCTGCATCGAAAGGCATGATTGCCACAAAAATGCTGAGTCCAATATTTAAAGCAAGTACAATAAGAAAGAGTAACAAGGTTTGTCTGAGGTGAAAACTACCCAGCTCTGTTCTCTTGTCTTTGTGCATGGCAAAATAGGCTACCAGCCATCCTATAAGGGTGATGTAGCTGACAATTGCCACTGTCTTTCCATCGTCTGTTGATGAGTTAAAGTTTGTTTCCATAGGTTTGAAGTTGTTAATTATTGATGTTAAGGCCTTTTATTGATGTTAATATAGTAAAATAATTGTTATTTAGCTTATTTATTTGCTTAGCCCGGGGTCTGTAGGTACAGATTTCTTCTTCCTGAAAGCGGCAAAAGTCATTGGACTTTTGGCGGGTCTTTCATCCCCCAGTAACACCCCCCATTGCTTGAACATCTCTGTTCTGTCGAAAATCACTTTTAATACCGCAATGATCGGCATGGAGAGAAACATTCCGGCGACGCCTGCGATACTTCCGCCGATAATCACCCCGAGAATGGCAAAAAGGGCATTGATCTTCACTTTGGAGCCTACAATTTTCGGCATCAGGATATTGTTGTCCAGGAACTGTACGACTGCAATTACTCCTAGTACTGTAATTACCGGCCACAATTCCGTAGAGGAGGTCAGGGTAAGCAATACACCGATGATATTTCCAATTAAAGCACCTACATAGGGAATCAGGTTTAAAATGGCGAAGATCACACCAATCAGTAAGGCATGTTTGATGCCTATCAACAACAGGATTCCGCCAAGGAGAATGGTCATGTAAGTCACCTGGATCAGCAGGCCCACCAGGTAGTTTTTGATGATGGCCTCTGTTTCGTAAATGGCTTCTTTTACCTTTGGATGGTGATCGGGCTTAAACCACATGAAAATGAAACGGAGTAAAATGTCTTTATAAAAAAGCATCAGGTAGATGTAAATGGGAAGCAGTCCCACAAATACAAAAATGGAGCTTAAGGTTACTGCTGCACCACTGGCTGCTTTTCCCGCCATTCCCAGTAAATCATCACTCTTCTCGGTGATGAATTTCATCTGTTCTTTTGTAGAAACATGACTGATGGTGCTGAACCACTCGCTGAGTGATTTCAAATGCGAATTTACATTGCTTTTGATCTGAGGGAAGTCTGCCGCCAAAACACCAATCTGTGCGGAAAAGAACCAGACAATGGAACCTACAAAAATCACGACAAGGAGGATGGGCAGGATAATCGCGGCAATTTCCGGAAACTTGTATTTCCTTAAGAACCGGAATACGGGAAGGAGCACGATGCTGATGAAAAATGCCATGATTACAGGCATGATGATGTCTTTTCCAATGACTAACAGGGCGCCAACGAGGACGATTCCGAGGAGTTCAATGGATCTTTTTACGGTTAGGGGCATTTCTTTCATAGGAACGGTGCTTGTTTTACTGCCTTTATCGGCTGTTAAGGTAGATAAAGAGAGACATGATGGCTTGAATTGTAGTTTATTTGTTTTTTACAAAAGGTAAACACGATAAGATATGAAATGTTTGGCTAGTTATTGCAATTTAGAATAAACTGTTTATATTCGTAATATGTATATACATATGAACAAAGTTCAGTTAAGATTTGAGCAATGGATCATGATGCTGTGCTGTTATAAAAATGATCGCTTTACTTATTGTGGAAAAGAGGAACAGTGAAGGGAAATTAAATCAGTTTAAAAAATTACAAAGAAATATCAATGGAATCTATCCAAGTAGCACGAAAAACAACACAAGTCTTATTGCCGCTAACCAATTCTTCTCCTTCTCATCAATCATATACTATCGTTCCAACTTTTAATACGCAATATGCAGTGCAAGCTGGCTATGATTCATTGGCTCAAAGTTTAATAGCTGAAAAGAGGGTGGTCATCGATGGCTTTGGTGGTGTATTATGGGAGTTATTCCGAATGAATTTACAAGAGTGTTTCGATCGGTATGGCAAAAAAGTATTCTGGTATGATGTGGACTCCTGCTTAAAATCTCCCGAAGAAGTAAACGAAATGATTGCTGCTAATTTAAATGGCGACGATCCGGTGTTTGGAAAAAAATATTCCGGCAACCTGATTGATTTCTTTGATGAAAAGAAACTAGAGTTGTTAATGCCCGATGACCACACTGATTTGTGCATTGTCTACGGAACAGGAGCCATGTTAAGTAACTGGAAGGCCCCGCTTATTTATTTGGATGTTCCAAAAAATGAAATCAAGTATCGAATGCAGGCTAAAAGTATTACAAACCTCGGATCTGCAGCCGTATTTGAGAACACTCAGATGTACAAACGCTTTTATTTTGTAGACTGGCCCGTATTAAACAAACATAAGGAAGCATTGCTTTCCAGTGTTAACTATATCGTTGATGAGCAAAGGATAGATGAAATTACCTGGATGAGGGGAGAGGATTTCAGGAACACACTTGATGCCATGTTTGAACAACCTTTTAGAGCCAGACCCTGGTTTGAAGCGGGTGTGTGGGGTGGAAACTGGATGAAGAAAAAGTTTAAAGAACTGCCTCAGGAAGAAGTAAATTATGCCTGGTCTTTTGAATTAATTACGCCTGAAAATGGAATAGTGCTGGAAGGTAACAACCATTTGCTGGAGATTTCTTTCGATTTCCTGTTATTCCGAAATAATTATAAAATGCTGGGAAAAGCAGCTCATAGGTTCGGTAACGAATTTCCAATCCGTTTCGATTTTCTGGATACCTATGATGGAGGCAATCTTTCTATTCAATGTCATCCAAGAACCAAATATATTCAGGAGCATTTCGGAGAAACGTTTACCCAGGATGAAACTTACTACATTTTAGATTGTGAGCCAGATGCCAATGTTTATTTAGGCTTTCAGGATGATATTAATCCGGATGAATTCAAACAGGCATTACAAGATGCGCAGGATAAGGGGATAGAAATGCCGGTAGAAAAGTATGTGCAAAAATACAAGGCGCATAAACACGATTTATTCCTTATCCCTAACGGAACCGTTCATGCTTCGGGCAAAAATAATATGGTGCTGGAAATTAGCAGTACCCCATATATTTTTACGTTTAAAATGTACGATTGGCTTCGTCTTGATCTTAATGGCAGCCCTCGTCCCATCAATATAGAACATGCTTTTAATAATCTGTATTTTGATCGAAAAGGTGATTATGTTCCGCAGGAGTTGATTTCGCATCCTAAAATAATCAAAGAATGGCCGGAGGGTAGAGTGATGAAGCTGCCTACCCATCAGGAACATTTTTATACCGTTGACCGATATGAGTTTACCGGAGAAACTGTTATTGAGACCCAGGGACAATGTCATATCTGTATGTTGGTCGAAGGAACATCAGTTGAGGTAAGGGTCGGAAGTAACAAGACGGTATTTCAGTATGCCGAAACCTTTGTGATTCCTGCTGCGGTTGCACAATACACCGTTCGCAATCAGGGGACATCCAAAGCCTTCTTAGTCGTCGCTTATGTAAAAGAGCATTACTGCTAGAGCCGGAATTCACATTGACTTATAAAAAAACGAACCACGTTTAAGAACAAAAAAACTATTATGGAAAGGAAAGGAACAAATTATTTTATTTTTCTCATCACGCTAATTGCGGCACTGGGAGGTTTTTTATTTGGGTTTGATATGGCTGTAGTGAGCGGTATTATTGAACCCTTAAAATTGCAATACGGATTATCATCCGCACAGGAAGGATGGTTTGTATCCTGTGCATTATTAGGTTGTATTGCTGGCGTGGCTTTTTCTGGTTATCTCAGTGATAAAATCGGCAGAAAAAAAGTTTTGTTTATTTCAGCCATATTGTTTTTAATCAGCGCAGTAGGTTTTGCATTTTCCGAGGCTTATCTGATGTTAATTTTCTTCCGCGTTCTTACCGGGATGGCGGTAGGTGTGGCTTCGAATCTATCCCCGCTTTATATTTCAGAGGTAGCGCCTTCGCAAAGGCGTGGACAGCTAGTTGTCTTTTATCAGCTTGCGATTACCATAGGGATTCTGGCCGCTTATATCAGCAATTTATTTTTACAACGTTATGCCAGTGCCCAGGTAGGGGGAGGCGAGGGTTTGTTGCATTGGTTACTTGTTGAAAATGTTTGGCGGGGAATGTTTATTGTGGGCGTTATTCCGGCAGTGGCATTTTGCTTATTGCTGTTAATAGTGCCTGAAAGCCCGCGCTGGTTGGTGCAATATGGAAGAAATGAGGAAGCGTTAACCATTCTTCGTAAAATAAATGGAGAAGAAACCGGACGGCTGGAGTTCGATTCCATTAAAGAAATGGCCAGTCAAAAATCAGGTGGCTATAAAGAGTTGATGCGTTTGCCCTTAAGTAAATTATTGACATTGGCAATGGTGCTTACTGCATTGTCGCAATTCAGCGGGATCAACGGGGTGATTTTTTATGGTCCCACCATTTTAAAGTCGGCGGGTATTGTCACCAGTGATGCCCTGTTTTACCAGGTCATATTGGGATCAGCCAATGTACTTTTTACATTTATCGCCATTTCAAAAGTAGATACCTGGGGTCGCAAGCCGCTATACCTGATTGGTTCGCTCTGTGCTGCTTTCGCATTGGCGCTGACGGGCTTTTGTTTCCTGATGAATATCACAGGATGGTTCATGTTATTTAGCATCATTTTGTTTCTTTTATTCTTCGCCTTTTCTCTTGGTCCATTGAAATTTGTGATTTCAACAGAAATATTTCCCACGCACATCAGAGGAACCGCTTTGTCGATGTGTATTATGACAATGTGGGTTTCCGACTGGATTGTAAACCTGTTATTCCCCATGATGAGAGACGGGTTGGGCATTGCCAATACGTTCTTTATCTTCTCCTTCTTTTGTATCCTCTCTTTTGTATACGCAAAAAAGAAATTGTTCGAAACCAAAGGCAAGAGTTTGGAAGAAATTGAGAAAGCCTGGAATTCAGATTTGATTGCAGAAAAAGTATAGCTCATGAAATTGCAATTTTATTATCCGCGATGGGGTTCAGAAAATATGGATTGGGATCACTTTTGTCAAAAAGTAAAGCAAGCAGGATATGATGGGGTGGAAGCGCCGGTACCGGAAGGCCCTGAGGAGCAAAAAGTGATCTTGGATGCGCTGAAAAATAACGATTTGCAGCTGGTTGGCCAATACTATCAATCTTTTGAAAAAGATTTTGAAGTACATAAATCCAGTTACGTAAAGCAGTTATATATACTGGCTTCGGTGCAACCGGTAAAAATTAATGCTCAAACGGGTAAAGATTATTTCAGTTTTGAACAGAATGCGGAATTGTTTGCCATTGCCAATACGATCACGAAGGAAACAGGTGTTACCATTTGTCATGAAACGCATCGCAATAAGGCTTTATTTGCGGCTCATATCACACATATTTTTTTAAAAAAGTTACCAGATTTAAAGATCACGGCCGATTTTTCCCATTGGTGTAATGTCGCAGAAAGTTTACTCGAAGACCAGGAAGAGGCTCTTGCTCTTGCCTGTGAAAATGTGGAACACGTTCATTCAAGGGTAGGGCATACACAAAGCGCTCAAGTGATTGATCCACGCTTGCCGGAATTTAAAAATGAACTGGAAGCGCACTTGAGATGGTGGGATGCAATTGTGAAGGAGTACCGGGATCATAAAAGAGAAGTATTAACAATTACAACCGAGTTTGGTCCGGCTCCTTATATGGTTCATTTACCTGTTACCGGTATGCCGATCGCCAGTCAATGGGATATCAACGTACACATGATGCATTTGCTGAAAGGGAGATATTGTAAATAAATTGTTTGTGATAAAAAAATATGGAAAATTTAAATTTCTCTAAAGATTTAGCCGACTATAGTCATCCACTAGGGGATATGTTTGTGCAACCAAAATCTGCAAAAGAATGGGAACCCTACCTATTGTCTGAGGAACAAATTGCTTCTTTTAAAAAAGTCGGATTTGTAAAAGGGATTAAAATTCTGTCAGAAGAACAAGTAGATCTGCTTAATGCGGAACTTGTAAAGCTACAATCCTTGAATGAAGAGGAAAAAAAACTATTTTACCACTACGAAAGCAACGAGTCTGAAGATCCGGACAAAGTGCTCTTCCATGCCATTGGAGCCTGGCGTTTAACTCCCGGATTTCATGACTTGCTATGGGCACCGGCATTTCGTATGGCAGCCTATCAACTGTTGGGGCAATCGTTTAGAATTTTCCATGACCAATTGTTTTGTAAACCGGCTAAACACGGTGGGGTAGTGGCCTGGCATCAGGACTTTTCCTATTGGACATTTACTAAGCCTATGCACCACCTGACTTGCTGGATTGGTTTAGATGATGCCAATGAAGAGAATGGCTGTCTTTATTTTGTTCCGGGAAGCCATAAGTGGGGATTGCTTCCTATTACAGGATTAACGGGTGATATGGATTCAGTAAGGACAATATTAAATGAAGAACAATTAGCCGCATTTGAGAAAAGAGTGCCTAATGAATTGCCTAAAGGATTTGCCAGTTTTCATCATCCGCTTACGATGCATGGTTCTTATGCCAATGTTTCGGCTCGTCCAAGAAGGGCAACTGTGCTTAACGTGATGAGTGCCCATACCTTGGGAAACACGGAAGGATACCAAAGGTTGGAGGCTTTAAAAACCTTTCCTGCTATGCCTCAGGACCAAGTGCTCGACAGTAATTTTTTTCCGCTTTTATTTGATGGTGATAAAGAATTGGAAGCAATGGGAAAAGCTATTCCTAAAGTCGGTCATCAGGAGCTATATGATACTGATGTAAAATAATTCCAGCGATAAGATTTGCAGAAAAATACAACTATTCAAACCAAATATTAAAATAAAATGAAACGTTTCATCAGTGGTTTAGCCATGTTTTTGCTGGTAAGTACTTGCGTGCTGGCCCAAACAAACGACAGTAAAGTAAAGGAGGTGATTGTTGTATTTAAAACCCATTTTGACATTGGTTACACCGATTGGTCGGACAATGTTCGATACAATTACGCCAATTCAATGATTATAAGCGCTTTGAGTACAGTTGATAAATCAAAGGATTTGCCAAAAGACCAACAATTCAAATGGACAATTTCAGGCTGGCCAATGAAAGAAATTCTTTCAAAAGCGAAACCGGATGTTAAGTTAAGCGTTGAGCAGGCCATTAAAGATGGAAACTTTCTCGTTCATGCCTTACCTTTTTCCATGGAAACGGAGTCAAGCGATTTAGAGCCATTGGTGCAGTCGATGGGATATGCTTCAAAAATAAGCAGAGCAGCAGGCTTGCCACTACCGATAGATGCCAAGGAATCAGATGTTCCGAGTCATTCCTGGATCCTGCCTACCATGCTGACTAATGCCGGAGTTAAATTCCTGCACATCGGGTGTAATCCTGCATCAAGGTCGCCAGAGGTTCCGTTGTTGTTTTGGTGGGAAGGTCCGGACAAATCAAAGCTGATGACTTTCTATTATGGAGAATATTACGGAACCAGTCCTGCACCGCCAAAAGACTGGGCCCACAAAACCTGGTTGGCTATCATTCAGACTAATGACAACAGCGGGGCCCCTACTTACGAAGAATACAGAGAAGCAGTGAAAAATGTTGAAAAACTGAATCCCGGTGCAAAAGTTCGTGTGGGAAGTATGGCCGATTTCTACAGTACAATTATCAAAGAAAATCCAAAGCTGATCACCGTAAAAGGCGATATGCCTGATACCTGGATTCATGGTTATATGTCGATGCCGCGCGAAATGAAATCGAGTAGGGTTTTGAGTAAATCAACTTTTAATCTGGAAGCTTTCAGTACGCTTTCTTCTATTTGGGGAAGAAAATCAGAAGAACCAATTCCTGCTTTTGTCGATCAATCGTCGGAGAATATTAATCTATTTGACGAGCATACCTGGGGTTTGGCAATGAGCCATGGCGAGTCCGGCTATTGGGCTTATGGTAAGGAATTTGAAAAATTGCGCGCCAAAGGATACTATGATATTATTGAATATTCATGGAAGGAGAAAGGGAATTATGTAACTGGTTCGGAAAAATTAATTCTTCCGGTTGTCAGCAGAGAGCTGAAACGTTTGGCTGCTGCTGTAAATGTAGAAGGCAATCGTATTGTGGTTTACAATCCACTGCCATGGGAACGCAATGATATGGTAACTGTTCAAACGGCTGCAGCTTTCAAAAAATCATTGAAAAATGTGGCAACGGGAGAAATTGTTTCCATCGTTAAAGATAAAAATATTCTTCAATTCCAGGCCAACCACATTCCGGCAATGGGATATTCAACTTTCGTGTCAACAGGTGAGGAAGCGGTTACTTCAAAATCGAATCTTTCTTTCGACGCTGAAAAAGCAATGATGGAGAATGAATTTTTTAAAATCACTTTCGACAAAAAAAACGGGACCATCCAATCGTTGATTGATAAAAAATCGAACAAAGAAATGGTGAATGCCAATTCTGATTACAAATTCGGACAATATGTAAACGAACGTTTCGCTAAAACGCAAACCGACAAATACGCTAAAGATTACATCAAAGCGGGTTGGAACTGGGCGTATCAGGAATTGGGCCGAATCAATCTTGACGATACTCCCTACAAAAAGTCATCCGGTAGAAATGCAGAAATCACATTTTCTAAAGATGCTTTGTCGGTTACTGCGATCATGACTTTCAAAGGAGATGCTGATTTAGTTCACAATTATTCAATGGTTTTTACGCTGTATGAAAACAAACCAACAGTAGAAGTGATTTGGAGTATCAATGGAAAACCTGCTGAGGCCTGGCCAGAAGCGGGATGGATTAGTTTTCCTTTCAATATTGAACATCCACAGTTTAAGCTGGGGCGTTTGGGAGCTGTGGTTGATCCAGTTAAAGATTTTGTAAAAGGATCTAATTTAGATTATGGTTTTATTAATACGGGAGTTGGCGTTTTGGATAAAAATAATCAGGGATTTGGGCTTACTTCTCCAGATGTGCCAGGCCTAAGCTTAGATCGTCCCGGATGCTGGAAATATTCAACAGATTTTGTTCCGCAAAAAGCAAACGTGTTCTTCAATTTGTATAACAATCAGTGGAGTACCAATTTTACAGAATGGGTGGAAGGTTCCTGGACTGCAAAGTTCTACATCTGGGGCATTAATAATTATGCTGACGGAAGTGCTATCGTAGTCCCTTCGGAAGAAATCAGAAATCCATTGATGGTTGGCTATACCGAAGGAGCAGCAGGGAAACAAGGGGCAACTTCGAAAGGCGTTTCTGTATCTGAAAAAGGAGTTTTAGTTACTTTCTTTGGGAAAAACCGAGATGGGGAAGGCGATGTAATCCGTTTGTGGGAGCAAAATGGTAAAACAAGTCCGTGTAAGGTTACCCTGCCTGATGACAATAAATATAAATCGGTACAACCTTGCAATTTGAGGGGAGAAAAAACAGGAGAGGAAATTTCTATTAAAAATAATGCGTTCGAAGTTAAGATAAAGGCTAATCAGCCTGCTTCTTTCATTTTAATTTAGATGGCATTTTTTGATGTTGCCCGCTTTTAAGTTAGATAAAGAGCGAAAGCAGTGCTTGAATTGTAGTTTATTTGTTTTTTCAAAAGGTAAAGACGATGAGGTATGAAATGTTTGGCTAGTTTTGTAAATAATCAAAACACAGTATATTTCTTTTTATGATCAGTAACGAAACCATAGTTGCCTTATCTACGCCGCCCGGAATCGGGGCGATAGGTGTAATCCGCCTTTCAGGTAAGGACGCAATCTCTATCACAAATTCAGTTTTTAGTGGAAAAGACCTGCTGAAGCAGGATTCTCATACGCTGCATTTTGGGTTGATCAAAGATGGAGATATGGTGATTGATGAGGTGGTGGTCAGTTTGTTTGTCGCCCCGAAATCTTATACAAAAGAGAATGTGGTAGAGATTTCCTGTCATGGGTCAAATTATATCATTCAACAGATCATTTCTTTATTGATCAGAAGAGGAGCATCGGCGGCTAAACCCGGAGAGTTTACTTTAAGGGCGTTTTTAAACGGAGGATTAGACCTTTCTCAGGCAGAAGCAGTTGCAGATTTGATTTCCTCGGATTCTCAGGCAGCGCATAGCGTGGCCATGAACCAGTTAAGAGGAGGTTTTAGTACCGAGCTTAATTTGTTAAGGGAACAATTGATTCATTTTGCTTCGATGATAGAACTGGAGCTGGATTTCTCTGAAGAGGATGTGGAGTTTGCCAACAGAGACCAGTTACAGGATCTGATTAACAAGATCACTTTAGTGATCAATAAACTGATCCGTTCTTTTGAATTAGGAAACGTGATTAAGGAAGGAATCAATACCGTAATTGCCGGTCGACCAAATGCCGGTAAATCAACTTTGTTAAATGCGTTGTTAAATGAAGACAGGGCAATTGTAAGTGAAATTGCGGGAACAACAAGAGATACGATTGAAGAGGTCTTAAATATCAACGGAATTAATTTCCGGTTGATCGATACGGCAGGGATCAGAGAGGCTACAGATACGATTGAAGCGATAGGAGTAGAGAAAACGATGCAGAAGATTAGTCAGTCTGCAGTGTTGGTGTATTTGTTTGATGTGCTGAACCTTTCTGCTTCGGAGATAAAGGAGGATATCAAGAGTTTGCACAAACCGGGAGTATCCTTTGTTGCTGTAGCGAATAAAATGGACCTTTCTTATAGTGATAGGCTTAAAGAATTAAATCTTCCTTCGGATATCAATTTTATTTCTATCTCTGCGAAAGAGAATCAGGGGATCGAGGAATTGAAAGAATTGATCTATAATACTGCGGTAGGAGATAAGCTTTCTGCAAACCATACCATGGTAACGAACATCAGACATGTGGAAGCCTTGCAGAAAACGCAGGTGGCACTGAGCAGTGTTGCGAATGGATTGTTGAATCCGGTGACTTCGGATTTTCTGGCCATGGATATAAAACAGGCGCTTTATTACCTTGGTGAGATCACAGGGGCCGTTACTACTGATGACTTGCTGGAGAACATATTTAGTAAGTTCTGTATCGGCAAGTAGCTGAAAACCAGTATTTAAGATTCAATTCCAATCGATACTACAAACAAAAATTTCAGAGAAGCAGATAAATTTTATTTGCTTCTCTGTTTTGGTATGCTTCACTATTTAATTTTTTTTGCCTTCATTTTATGCTTCCCCTGAGAAAAAGTGAGTTTGCAAACATTTCCGTTTTCATCTTTTTCGAATAGGATTGTGGCATCAAATTCTTTTAAGAAAAACGAAGTTTCGCTTTCAGCGTAAATTCTTAACGGCGTTTGATTTGTCATAGATGCGTAAGGCTTATCTCCATTCAAAGTAATGAAAAACTCCATTCCTTCTTGAATTTGGTAAACCCCTGCAATTTCGTTGAGCTGTTCTGGCGTTAAAATTATTTCCTTTTTACCTGTCGGATTTGGCTCTGGTAACTCATATAATGCATAGCGAATGGTTTTGTTGACAATTTCTGACCCTTTGTGATTAAAAAGTATAATGATTGTTTTGTCATTATCAATATGTAGCTCGTTTAAAGTAAGATAACCAGCCCAACCACCGGTATGTGATACTACCTTACCAAACACTTCGTTACTGTCGAGTTGCCAACCATATCCATAATTAAAATTGGAACCGTCAGCCAATACAGCCGGTCTGAACATTTCTTTTTTTCCTTCTGCGGAGATAAGTCTATCCGTATATAAGGATCTGTCCCATTTTAATAAGTCCAATACAGTAGAAAAAACTCCACCATCGCCTACGATACCGCTAAACATTTTTACGTAATTATATTCTTCCAATTCATTAGTAAGAACTAATGACTTCAAACTATCCGAATATGCATAGGAATGTGCCAGATTTTTAATTTCATTTGATGGATGTTTATTTTTTTGTACAAATGTACTTTTCATTTCTAAAGGTTTAAAAATATACTTCGATAGAAAATCACCGTATTTTAATCCGTAAACTCTTTCAATAATACTTGCCAATAGGGCATATCCGGTATTACTGTATTCCCATTTGGAATTTGGAGCAAACAATGCTTCTGGTTTTTCTTTGGAAAAATAATCTATGATATCTTTATTGGTAGCTATTTTGGTTTTGTCAAATGACTTTTCAAATATTTCCATATAGTCAGGTAAACCTCCGGTATGGTTGAGTAAATGTCTTATGCTAACGCCTTTGTAAAAAGATAACTCGGGAATGTATGTTGAAAACGGCTCATCCAATTTTAATTTCCCCTTTTCTTTCAACAGCATAATACCCATTGCCGTAAACTGTTTGGAGACTGAAGCTAAATCAAAAATGGAATTTTCATTTAATTCTTGCCTGGTACTTTCATTAGCCATGCCAAAACTTTTATTGTAAATGATATTGCCTTTGTCTGCAATTAGTACATTGCCATTTATTCTGCTCTTTGCATATAAGGAACTTAGCAAGCTGTCTATGCTTTGAATATTTTTTTGCCCAAATAGTATCTGAACAGCAAACAGGAATACGAATGTGATTTTATACTTCATTGTTTTATGTTTTAAAATTGATTTTTCGTTTTTACAAGGCAATACCTTTCCTTCTCCACCACCTGATGAAGTTGTTGATATTGTACAAAAATGTTATGGGTTGAAAACTATCTATTTTGATTTTTCAAGTAGAAAAAATAACCTAAATAACCAGCACCAATACTAAATGCCATGATAGCAAGGGAATGAATGTGCAAAGGCATCGTGCAGTATGTCAAGATTAAACCAACTCCAATGCTACATAGCAAAATTGCTAACTTCATGGCTTCATCGTATTTGTTTTTACCGTTTTTTTCAAGAATGGAGGCTGATAATTGTTCAGAAACTCCCCTGTCAATAATTTTATTTTTCAGACGATGTTCTAAAATATATTGTAGTATAGAAATTGTAAAAAAAACCAATAATCCAATTAAAATAAGGGAAACAATAGTTTCGATATGAAGGTTTTGATTTGCTGATTCCATTATATTTTGGTTTAAATTCGGTAGTGAGGAAGCAGGAACACCATTCGTTTTTTCTTGTGCAAAAACAAAAATAGATGATGAAAAGCCCATACTACTTAAAATTAATTTTTTCATTTTATTTAAATTTTGAATTCTATCTGATTAGACCGGCAGCTAATATTTCGGTTGCAAAATTTATGCTGTAAGCAACATTTCCTTTTGCTTGTATTGCCTGAAAACAGCTGTCAATAAGAAAATAAAAACACTAAGAGCAGACACTACTATTAATGCATTAGCAATCATCGCATGAAAGAGCTGAAAAACAGGCCTTATAAGAGGAATGCAAATTACAAAAACACCCAAAATTAAAATTGCCAAAAATGCAGTTAAGGCATAACTGCCGATTGTTATTTTCTTGTTTTCAGATTGCTCAATTTTTTGCATTACAAGGGCTGTCGCATCAAAAGAAAAAGTTTCAGGTTCGATGTTACCCATTGCACGCATTAAAATCTGATACGATTCCAGTTTAGCTTTACAGACAGCACATGCTGAAATATGTAAAGCTATGTTGTTATCGGCTACTTCCTGCTCAATATAGGCTTGTATGATGTCGTCAGTCAAATGATTATTGTCCATAGCTATCCATTTTATAATTGTTTTCAATGTTTTCTTTCAGTATTTTTCTTGCTCTGTATAAATAACTCTTTATGGTACCTTTCGGCAAACTGGTAATTTCAGCAATTTCCCTGTTGGGCAATTCTTCTATATGGTAAAGCGATATTAACGTTTTGTACAAAGGGGAGAGCTTATTGATTTCGTTGTTAAGTATTTGTGCGGTTTCTTTTTTGAAAATTCCTTTTTCTACGTTTTCCTGCAGTACAAATTTGCTTTCCTGCACGCTGTCAATGTCGCACAGGGGAATTTTCTTTTTTTCAAGATAGTTTATGGTCGTATTGTAAGCAATAGTAGCAATCCAGGTTGATAACTTAGACTGAAATTTGAATGATGGCAGGCTTTGATAGGCTTTTAGATAAATATCCTGCACAAGGTCTTTCTGATCTTCTTGGTTTGCAACCATTTTCCGAACAATTTGGGCGACCAATCTTTCTGTATTTTTCACTACCATAGCAAAATCCTGCGTGTTTCCACTCAATATTTTTTCTACTAATAGTTTGTCAGAAAATAGGTTGCTTTCATTGCCCATATTTCAATAAGACAAAAAAGTTTAACGTCGGTTGCAAAACTATTTGATTTTCACAAGATTTTTTTGGAATTGGGATTTCGATATGCTTGCAGGTAACTCAAAAATAGACGAAAGTTTCAGATTTTTGAAATCAAAGTAATGTTCTTATATACATTGATAAAGAAATGGTTACAGAAAGGCCCGGTTTCGTATTTTGTATTGAAAGTAAAGCTACGAAATATCAATAATCATCAATAGGGAAATTTACATAATTAACTGAAAATAAGCTGATATGGTTTGTTTTCGGTTTTTTTGTTTATGAATACCAAAAGGTCAGATTACATCTATTGCAGAAGATATAATCTGACCTTATCTATTAAAACTAAATGGCTGGTAGTGGATCTCGATATGAATGCTTTGAATATGGAGGAGATGTTATGATTCTAGCCTGTGTTTCATATTTCTCAGGCTCTCTGCAATGTCATTACCGATGATTTTATCCATATCCATAAACAAAAGCACGAAATTAACCGGCCAGTTCATGCCACTGTTGTATATCCAGGTCAGCTTTGTTGAATTTGGTGAGAGGGCCTTCGCGGCAATATATCCGTTGGCTGTAAAAGCGAGGAAACGAATCTCAAAATCAAGTCTTTCGCCAGTTGTTACTTTTTTAATTTCAAATTCACCTTTACCTGTTTTACTGTTTTTACTTTCAAAAGTTAATATAGCACCCGGTAATCCATCGGATTCACCCTTATATCCAATTTTTGTATTTGGGTCAAGCAACAGCCATTTGTTGTATTCAGGCTGGTTCTTTAAGTACCTGACATAATCAAAAACATCGTCTACAGATCGGTTGATGGTAATTTCACGCGTTAATGTATACTTGCTTTTGGAAAACATGGCAATAACCAGGCATACAGAAACAATGGCAATTATGACAACTATTATTTTTATGATCATTTTCATTCGTGTTTATATTTTTTTGTTTCAATTGCTTAAAACGCTATCCTGCTTGCTGGTTATCGAAATTGATCATCCATTGAATGCCAAATTTATCAAGACACATTCCAAAGTACGCCCCCCAGAATGTTTTGTTTAACGGCATGTCTATTCTGCCTTCTGCAGAAAGTGCCCCGAACAATCGATCGGCTTCCTGTTCATTTTCTGTATGCATACAGATGTGGAAATTGTTTCCTGCGTTAAAAGGCATTTCCATTGAGGCCAGTATATCAGAAGCCATGATACTGATATCGTCTGAAATTTGTAATGTAATGTGAATGAGTTTTTCCCGGTCTTCGGGTGACATTTTTTTTCCGCTGTCCAGGTTTTTATAATGCTGAATATTTTTGAATTCACCACCAAAAACTGATTTGTAAAAATTAAATGCCTCTTGGGCGTTGCCCATAAAATGGAGGTAGGTGTTCGTGCCAATCATAATGAAAGAAAGATTAATTGATTTAAATGTTTATCAAAGATAAATGCATTTCACAAAGGTGATAATGGGTAAATGCGACATAGTATGGCAGGTGAATGCGACAATGATAATTTCTACTTTTACTGAATGATCCACATTTCTATACTTGCAATAAAACGTGCGGTTTTAGCAGCTATTACCGACACCTATGATGCGTTTGCCTACACCAACATTTTACTCAAACAAATGGGAAAGCCTGAACTGTTTAATATTTCACTGGTTGGACAAGGACAGGATGTGCAATTGAACAACGGTTTGTTTACCATCAGGCCGGATGGCCAGATTTATAAAGAGGAACGACATGATCTGATTGTAATTCCACCTATGTCGGGCGACATGATTAGTGCTACGTATTTAAATAAGGATTACGCGGGCTGGATAGCCGACCAGTATAAAAATGGTACAGAAATAGCCAGCTTTTGTGTAGGTGCATTTTTATTGGCATTTAGCGGATTGCTTAAAAATAAACAATGCAGTACACACTGGGATTATGCTAACGAATTTAGAAGTTATTACCCGGCAGTTCAGCTGGTAGAGGATAAAATTTTTACGGCTGATAAAGGGATTTACTCAAGCGGAGGCAACAATGCCTACTGGAGCCTGCTGTTATACCTTATAGAAAAGTTTACGGACAGGCCGACAGCAATACAGGTTGCCAAGCATTTTGTAGTAGACATCAATAAGGTGAATCAAACCCCGTTTGTGGTATTTAAAGGATTTAAAAAACACGATGATGAGCTGATCAAAGAAATCCAGACTTATATTGAACAAAATTTTACAGACAAAATAACCGTTACCGATCTGGCCGAAAAATATCACATCACAAGAAGAACTTTTGAGCGTAGGTTTCTGAAGGCAACCCATCTTACCGTTGCTGAATATATGCAGCGCATCAAAATAGAAGCAGCCAAAAAACTTTTGGAAACGGGACGCAGGTCTGTTTCGGAGGTCATGGTGATAGTAGGATATACCGATACTCAGAGTTTCCGGGATGCATTTAAGAAAGTCACCGACCTTACACCTACTGCATACAGGGAGAAGTATAATATCCCCTCTGCTTAATGTAACTTGCCCTGAAAAGTATACTTTCCATCTTTGACGGTAATAGGTTTATGTATTTAATATAGTAGTGAGGTAGCATGATCAAATCAGCGACGGTGCTTTACCGAATTTTTGTTTGAACGAACGTGAAAAATGGGGCAGACTTTCGAAGCCGAGATCTAAATAAATGGCCGATGGCTTTTGATGTTTCTGCTCGATCAAATGCTTTGCCGCTTTAAGGCGTTTATCTAACAGCCATTGACGGGGAGGCAGGCCAAACGTTTTTGCAAAATCGCGTTTAAAGCCTGCCAGGCTGCGTCCGGTGAGCCGGGCAAATCTTTCAACCGGGACGTTAAAATGGAAATTGGCCATCATAAACCGCTCCAGATCAATTTTATGAGGTGCTGCAAAATCGAATAAGTATGACCTCAATTGCGGCAGGCTATGTAATAATAGTTTAACGCCTTCTTTGACTTTGAGGATACCCATATCTTCTGTGAGCGTCCCTGCTATGGCGTGTGCATAGGGAATAATGGATTGAAAATAGCCGAGAAGAAATGGATCGGATGGAACGGGTACGTTAGATGGACCGAGGTATTTAGGACCGGTGTCGATCTGTTCTTCCAGCGCTATTTTGCGTAACAGATCTTCCTGAAGGCAGATCACGATGCTCTCATAACCCTGGCCGGGAAGAGGTGTTTTGGTTAGTGTACCCAGCTGATTTTTACCTACCAACAGCATTTCACCTGCTTTGAGCTCCAGGCGCTCGTCAGCCGTTTCTAAATGAAGTTGCCCGGAAACCATCAATACCAGCGTATGATGGTTCCAGAAGCATACTTTATCTTTCCGTTCTGCGGAGAGGTAGGAATAGAAGATCACGCCGGGAAGTATTTCAGTTGGATTGGTCATTTATCTCTGTAAGTAGGTGCCGCCTAAGATGGCGCCCGGTGTAAAAGTAGTATTTAATAATTCCATTTCAGAGGTCGTAAGTTCAATGCCCATGGCAGCGATGTTTTCCGGCAACCTTGAACGGCGGCTCATGCTTACCAATGGCATAATATGGTCGTCTTGCGCATTTACCCAAGCGATGGCAATTTGTGTAGGTGTAAGCTGTTTATCTTTCGCCAAGGCTTTCAATACTTCCACTTTTTCCAGGTTTTTGACGAGGTTCTCGCCCTGAAAGCGCGAGAAATGCAGGTGATGATCATTATCCGCAAGCGGCGCTTTCATATCACCTGTTAACAGACCTTCGGCAGTGTTGGCAAAGGCGGCTACTGCGATACCCATTTCTTTAGCTGCCGGCAACAATTCGCTTTCTATTTGTCGGTCTGCGAGTGAATAGCCAATTTCCAGTGCACTTATCGGATGAATCTGGTTTGCTTCACGCAGTTGATCAGCAGTGATCTCAGAAACACCAATGTAGCGCACTTTACCTTCTTTGATCAGGTCGGCTACAGTACCAATAATATCTGCTACAGGTACGCTGCCGTCCATCCGGCAGGGCTGGTACAGGTCTATGGTGTCAATGCCTAAACGGGTAAGCGAATAATTGATGAAATTCTTAATCGCCACAGGGCGCAGATCCAGGCCCAGCCACTGGCCATTGTGAAAGAAAGCGCCAAATTTAACGCTGATGAAAGCATCGTCCCTACGGCCTTTAATCGCTTTACCGATTAACAGTTCATTGTGTCCTGCACCATAAAAGTCGCCGGTATTTAAAAAATTGATGCCACTGTTAAGCGCAGACTGTATGGTCGCTATGCTTTCGGTTTCATCTGGCGTTGGACCTCCCCATACGGAAGACATGCGCATACAGCCCAAACCAAGTTTGGAGACGAGCGGGCCGTTTTGGCCCAATTGTATTTTTTTGATCGTTGTCATGATACAAAGATCAGCGTTCGATCATTATTGAACTTATCTGTACGGCTCAAATTAATTATCCTGGTAGCTCATGATGACATGATATCATCTATCTTAACTTTCTGAGTTCCTCCCAATCTTTCCTATCTTCCTCGCGATAATCTCTTCCTGTCGTACCGTAACTAACACCTATGCTTTTAAAGTAATGACTAAACAGTTCATATTTTTGGTTACATAAGATACCAATATCAAATAGCTCAGACTTTGAATAATTCTGTTTGCATTCGAAGCAGATTTCCAGGTAATCGATCACTTTGTCATCAGAATTGAGGAAAATTAAAGCATTTCTAGGTTCAAAACATTTTGCGAACTCAATAAGATGAAGCTCCGATTTATTCTTGTAGTCGGTATTGAAAAATAACCTGGTAAGTTCATCGGTTTGCTCAGGTTTCAGTTTTTTTGTTTCAATCAGCGTGGTTGTATCCAATATCCCATTATTGATGCGTAAGCCTCTTCTTGGAAAGTTCTTCAAATCATTGGTCTCGTCTGTATCTATGCCACCGTATTTATAAGAAACAGCCAATACTTTGGCCGCTTTTGAAAAAGGATACATAGCCAGTCGCTGCTTCGCGGTGTATTTATTTGTGAAACCACAATCGCTGAATTCTTTTTTGTAATTCTTTTCCCAATCAGCAAGAGTGTTCGTTTTGTATGCTTTTTTTTTCTTTGATATTCGTTTGGTGTTCTGTGCAAAGAGTGTAAAAAAGGAGATGTTTAGCAAAAGAATAATTTGAAGCGTTTTTTTCATTGGAATATAATTTGATTTCTATCGGTTATGAAACGATCATGATCTTGGTATTCATTTCGTTGTGTGATCTGTAAGATTATGATGGTTTCATCTGTCGTTGATTGAAAATTCAATTAAATATATGTATTTCTTATTCTTTAGGAAAAACTTCCAGGAGGTCAGGTATATAATGAATTTACTGATGGGCCTATTGAGATTCAGGAAGTGTGGCATCTGCTGGTAAAATAAGCGTATGCAAATCCTGTAATGATCCGGCTGGTAGGGTTTGAACGGACAGAACGGCAAAATACTGTGTGTAAATAAATGAAATGAACAGATTTCAGACACTACTTTTAACAGTGTTTGTTCTAATTAAACAATAACTTAGTTTGAGCTATTTGCATTTAAGCCATGTCCCGATCAAAAAAACTGATAGGTTATTTTTTAATGATTTTGCCATTTTGTTATGGCGAGGTACAAGGACAGTCCAATCTGATAAACGCAGAGCGGCAGAAATTGCCTTATGTTAAAGACAGTATTGGTTATATCAATTCGATAAACCGCCTGGGAATGCTTTATCATATGAAGGATGTCGACAGCAGCCTTTATTACGGCATGATGGCTAAAGATCTGGCCAGCAGGATACAGTATCCCAAAGGAAAAGCAGATGCAGATAATGTAATCACCTCGGTACTTTATATCAGGGGGATGTACCAGGAATCACTTCAACGCTACACACATGCTTTATCTGCTTACAAAGCGCAAAAGGATACTCCAAATGTGAGTCAGGTCACGATGAACATGGGTAACGTATATCTGAGTCTGGATGACGCTAAAAAAGGACTTGAACTTTTCCGGCAGGTGATGCGAACAGGTAGGAGAGATAGTATTATGAGTCTTGTATACGCCAATTACTGTATGAGTAATCCGGATCTTTCAGATGATAGTATTGCGTACTATATCAACAAAACCCGGGAGATTGCTAATATTTATAAAGACCACCGGGTACTGATTGCAGTAAAAGAATTGGAATTCGACCAGCTGCTAAAAAAAGGCGACTCAACACGGAGCTGGAATCGCACTTTCTATGTGTAGGGATTTTATTCAAAAGCTTGGCGGGAGAATCTGGGCTAAGAATGCGACACCAAATGGAGCTGTATTCTCCTACGCCATTCCATCAACGGTATAATCTTTTTAAAGGTGATTAATTACCCTATCTTCTTCGTCATTCTTAAAATATGAAAGCCTTGCTGCTGTGGGGAACGAATTAAACGGGCTGAGTCTTTTCCCAGGAACCTTTTTCGTCAAGAATTTTTAAATAGCTGTTATAGGGTTCGTTAGCGTGATAAAGTTGATACAGCTGATCAGTTAGCGCCGTGAGAAAGTTAAAGAAAATTGAAAAGTCTTCTTCTGAGTTATAAAGCCCACCCCATTCATTCAATATATAATTTAATGTTTTTCCATCCAGCGTGGTGATCGAAAATTCCAGGTTAGGACTATCAGCATCTGTTTTTTTGTAATAGTCGCGTTGTGTCCCCCCCAATAGCCCTATTTCCCTTACAGGAATACGCATGGAACGTATTTCCGAAAACAAAACAGAACTGAAACAGGAACTGGTAAATCCTTCTTT
Source organism: Pedobacter steynii (assembly GCF_900103665.1). Classification (GTDB taxonomy): domain Bacteria; phylum Bacteroidota; class Bacteroidia; order Sphingobacteriales; family Sphingobacteriaceae; genus Pedobacter; species Pedobacter steynii. Next base: position 75,955 of record NZ_FNGY01000014.1, on the reverse strand, counting down.
GCTTAATGAAACTATTTCTGTTGACTTTCTTTCGGAGGCTGCTTTAAACAGTCTGTAAATGGCCACTAACATTAAAGGTAAGAGGATTAGCAATAGCCAGGCCGGGAAAAGTGGGTGCGAAGATGTTAGGAAACCGGTGGCTGTTAATGGAATAGTCACCAACGTGGTGAAAAACCAAAACAGGATAGTTGAGGTTTTCTTGCTGTTATTAAAATGGAAGCGATAGGTATTCATACAATCCAGATGATTTGGAGGCTTTTAATGGTAAATCTACAGATAAAATCCACTGCATAAACAGAAACTTTACAATCGGGGCATTCTTGTATTTGTTGACTATGATCTGCATCACTGGAAGAGATTTTTTACCAGGTCCGCACCAGGTAGCCCAAAAGTCCAGAATAATCGTTTTGACCTTACAATCTGACAATGACACTTCTTTGCCGTTTAAGCCTTTTTCTAAGTTCTCGGGGGAATAATTTTGATTATCAGGAAATTTGTGTATCATTGCAGCATGAACATGATCTCAATACAAAGCTTTATACCACAACCGATTTATCGGAGGGGATAGCTATGTATTGAATAAAAATATTTAAAACAAAGAATCCCCTTAGAAAACCTGAGGGGATTTTTTGTTTTAAACGAGAATTTTTAAAATGAAGTGGTTTGAGTCCATATAATATAACAAAACATAAATAAATAATAACATGAAAACGACATCAATACAAAGCTTTATACCACAACCGATTTATCGGAGGGAATAGCTATGTATTGAATAAAAATATTTAAAACAAAGAGCCCTCTTAGATAACCTAAGGGGGCTTTTTGTTTAAATAATAATGATTACCCGATCTATTTTCCTGTGGTGCAATGGCAGCACGTCTGATTTTGGTTCAGAAAATTGTGGTTCGAATCCGTACAGGAAAACATAGTTTTTTATGATAAATGGAAATATAGCTCAATGGTTAGAGCAGTATCCTTATACGGTACCGGTTAAAGGTTCGAGTCCTTTTATTTCCACCTATTTTTCTGTGGTGCAATGGTAGCACGTCTGATTTTGGTTCAGAAGATTGTGGTTCGAGTCCATGCAGGAAAACATAGTTTAATTATAGTCATTCATTCTGGAGCTATATCTTTCTTCCCCAAGTACAGCTCTTCCTGTAGATAAAGCTATAAATACAGTTTTTCTCCTTAAACGAATCTTTTGAATGAAATTTTCCATAGAAATCTAAAATTAATTGATTTGATTCAAAGACGAAAAATGTTGAGTATTTTAGAATAATAAATTCTAAATCACAAATTGAGAAAAGGATATTTCGATGATATTTCAACTAATACTTTCAACGTAACGGCGGAAAATAGGTTTGAATTAAATACAGGTGTAGTTAATCCTTGCAGAGTGGAAAGCATTGGTAAAAAACAGGTTTGTATTTATCGTAGAAGGCCCGAAAAGAGATAAATATGATACAAAAAAGGAGGCGTCCAAAAAGTCTGGACACCTCCTTGCAATTTAGAAAGATGTATGTTGTCTAGTAAAAAGATATGCTCAGGTTGGAGAGGAAGCCTACACCTGTAAATTCACATCCCCATGGTCCCATAGAACTATTAGCTTTACTTGTACTCGTTCCGCCATTGGTTAGGGTAGTGTAAGCATAAGTGGCACCAAACTGATACACCTGTACCGTATAAGAACTGTCGTACTCCACTGTACCTGTTTGCGTTCCACTTGAGCTTGTAAAATTGTAACTCCAGGAACTTCCCGTGGTTACTCCCTTCACGATTACTAATCTAACACCGGTAAAAGATCCGGGAACAGATGCACTAAATGTATAAGGCGCAGGTACCTTCTTTTTGGCTAAAGTGCTTAAAGAAACTACCGGAGCCTTTTCTGCTAAGGATTTAACATTTGTGAAGCTCGAAAAAGCCGTCACCGCTAATGCTGCCATAAGTGTAATGGCCGTAATTTTTGTTTTCATACAAGGTTGTTTTAAGTTTAATAATTGGTTCTATTAATTACTTTTCTAGATCCCCGCACTATTTCGCCCACCATACTTTTGTATTCTGCCATGCCTGAGCAGCGAGTCCACCTGTTACCACCCTTAAGTTGTCGCCATTGAAGTTTTTCTCGTCATCAGGATAATCCAGTCTCTTGTAGCTGGCAAAGTTAGCCTCATAATATGCTGCATTCACTGTTTCCATCGGCGTAGCTTGTGTCCTTCTTAATAAAGCCCAAGCCTCATAAGGTTGTCTGAAATTATCCAGCCATAACTGTGCATAAATCAGCTTTGTAGCCTGGGCTTCATTTGCAGCAACGGGGAAGAGCACTTTGGGATTTGTAGTGATCCAGCTTAGCTGAGCCATCGTGGGTAATGCCGTTGGTTTATTTACCACCCAAATCGGAGCGTCCATTGCTACTTTTGTCCAGAAGTTTACCGAATTTCTGATTCCACTCTCATATTCTGTTTTAGCATTGGCCATATTTGCAGCATTCCCATCCATTCCTCTTGCGGATACCTCCGCTTTTAAAAAGTTAACTTCTGCCGCAGTAATGATCAGTTCAGGAATACTATTCATATCCCTGCCCAAATAATGATTCACATTTGAATAGACGTTGGTCGCGCCTTTGTTATTCCAGTTGGCATCCCTGTTAGATTTGTTGTAAGGATCACCACCATCGCTGATGCTAGCCGCAGTTGGATTCTGTTCTCTTGGCACCCAGGTTCCGGAAACATTGGTTTCGAAAAAGAGCTTAGCTCTCTGGTCGAATATTCCGGATCCATCTGTATTGCTGTTGTCGGAAAGCAGGTTCCAGGCCGTAGTGCCCATGCGATATTTCGCTCCACTATGGGCCCACTCTCTTCCTTCGAGGGTGAAACCAACTTTGGCTGGCCAAATGCCCATATCCTCACCCTGGGTAAGCAGCGGTAAAGCTACTACTTCTTTGATATGTGCCTGAGCGATAGTTTTGTTCACTTCATACATCCTGATGGCATAACGTAAACGCAGTGAATTCGCGAATTTTTTCCATTTGGCGATATCATTGTTCAGAAAGGTTTCAGAAGTCCCAAGGCTTAGCTGATCTGCATTGGCAGATAAGGCTGCTGAGGCAGACTTCAAATCGTCCAGCAGCGTTTCGTAAATTACCTTCTGACTGTCAAATTTGACTTTATAATAGATACTTCCATCTACGGCCTTCCCTCCTTCAAAATAGGGCATGTCGCCAAAAATATCCGTCATCTTAAAGGTTTTGTAAGCGCGAAGAATTTTTAACATTGCCTGTATATTGGCCATTTTCGATTTATCAGCTGACTCTTCTATCAACTTATCTGCTCTTCTGAAATTGGTCAAAGTCCGGTAATAATCTTTCCAGATGTCATCTGATGCCGCTGTCATTCTGTAGCCTGTTGTGCCAACTATTGCGGCCTGTTGTGTAATCGGGTAGATCCAGGAATTGCCCACAGACTGCTCATTCCAGGTGAGCACCAGACTTTTTACGATTCCATTGTAAAGCGTATTCAAATCTGCGGTTGTCGCCTTATTCCAAGGCTGATTAGTTTCTTCAAACCCTTTTTTACAAGAGCTTAAAATAAGCATTACGGATAATGCGGTATAAAATATCTTTTTCATGTTCTTAACTCGCTAAATTAAAAGGATACATTAACACTAAAACCAAAGGATCGTACCCCAGGCAATGCACCAAATTCAATACCCTGGGCATTCCCGATTCCGTTAACGGCTTCCGGATTCAAACGATCCGGCAGAGAGGTATAGATATAGAACAGATCACGACCTATTAACGACAGGCTCAGATCCTGCACAAATTTTGATTTCTGAATTACCTTTTTAGGGACCTGGTAGGTTAAACGTAATTCTCTTAGTTTTATCCATGAATTCTCCAGAACTGCCGCACTGCGTGGCATATTAATGTCAGTCCAGGCCGAATAAACACCAGCGTACTTCCACATGTAATTCACTACATCCGTATTTTTAGTTCCGTCAGCAAAAACGCCATCCAGTATCACACCATGATTGGCCTTACTTCCGTCGGGGTAAGTATATGGAAGACCACCGCCATTACGTTCCAGCAAAGTTTCGGGAGCTAGACCATTGCCCATTGCTGTAGAATAACTGCCGCTCCAGATATCGCCACCCCATTTGAAATCAGCCAATGCATATAAAGAGAAGTTTTTATAACGGAAGTTTGTACCTAAACCACCAGTCAATTTCGGAACGGCATTACCAATCGCAACCTGCTCAGAGGTAACTTTATAACGTGTACCGATCGTATTGCCATTTACATCTTTAACCTTTTCCACGATACGTTGTCCATCTTTGTAGGTATAATCGGTTCCATAAATGGTTCCATAGTTTTCTCCTACTTTAACTTTCATCCTTACTCCGTTATTGTCAAACAGACTGTTTAGGGTATATTCATCAATTCCATCCGTTAACCTCAGCAGTTTATTCTGGTTGTGCGCGCCATTTAAGGTCAGGTCCCAGCTGAAGTCATCTTTCCTGATCACTGAACCTCTCAGCGTAAACTCATACCCTTGATTTTGTAGTTCACCCACATTGGATATTACCGTTTTGACACCCGAAGAAGGGGCGATGCCCATTTTAATAATTTGCGAGGTAGAATTTACTTTATAATAAGTAAAAGTCAGACCCAGGCGGTTTTTCAAAAATGACAAGTCTAAACCTGCTTCATAAGATTTAGACCTTTGAGGTCTTAATAAATCTAAAGGCAGCAAATCTTCCGGAGTAGCCCTTGTAGGCAGGCCCCCGAAAGTACTCGAGTCATATACATAAGTGGTTTGATACGGATCTGTTCCGCTTGCACTACCTGCATAAGCAACCCTGAATTTACCGTAGTCCAGCCAGTTTTTCATATTTCCCAGGTTAAGGTGTTCTGTAAACACATAACTTAAAGAAGCTGCAGGATAAAAATAGCTGTTTGTAGCAGATGGCAGGGTAGAAGACCAATCGTTACGTCCTGTAAGTTCTAAAAACAGGAAGTTATTATACGATACATTGGCTATACCAAACAGGGAATTGATCTTTTGTCTGGATCTTTGTTCCACCGGTTGTATATCAGAGGCATTAACAAGGGGTTTATTGATATTTTGCAGAAAATACTGAAAAGGAATGTTAAAAGGTCCGTCATTCCATCCCTGGACTGCCCTGTAATTTGTGGCCCATGAACTTCCTCCCACAGAGAAACTGGTATTAAATTTACTGCCTAAAAAATTATCTTTATGCGCGGTTGCCAGAAACTCCAGGTTTCGGTCTGTAGTTTTATACAATTCATGACCAAATTTACCATCTATACCTGCAGGATCAATAGGCTTGAATTTCTTCTCCATCTCATCAGAGCCAAAATTGACCGAAGCCCTTCCCATTACTGACAACCAGTCTGTCAGATCCCCTGAGATCTTTGCGGTTCCCAATAACTGATCATGGTTCATGTAGGTGTTTTGCTGATTCAACTTCCAATACATCTCACTTCCATAGCCGCCATAAGGATAGCTCATCGGATAGTTCGTATTGTCCAGCTTTCGTTTGCTTCCATCAGGATTGATATATAAAAACTGTTCTATATTCTGATAATCCCTCGACATCCCGTAAGTACTGAACTTACCCCATGAATCATCTGCATTACCTATTGTCGGAGAGTTCAGTCTGCTGTAGTTGATGTAACTACCGGTAACTTCCGCATTGAATTTTTTAGAAACTTTAATATTTCCACCAAAATTCAGGGTATTGTTGGAAAAATCACTGTTGTGTACAATTGCCTTATTGTCCTGTCTGGAATAAGAGACCCTCAGACTTCCAATGTCATTTGCTCCGGATAGGGAGATGTTGTGCGACTGGGTATTTCCGGTTCTGTAATAGGTAGATAAGTTATCCGGTTGTGGCGAATAGGCTCTCATTGTGCCATCCCACCAGCGGATCATCTGACCATCCATTTTTGCACCCCAGGAAGCCCCGGTACCATACCAGCTAAAAGCACCCCAGCTATTAAGTCCGCCGGGGATTGGTCCATGACTCAGGTATTTTTCGTCCGGGCCTGTTAAACCAGAATTACTCCATGGTGCTTCACCAGGATAACGTTCCACACCGTCAGCACCCTTTGGCAAAGTTTTAACCGCACTGTATAAGCCGATCGCGCCTCCGTAACCGTAGGTATTCTGCATCTCCTGATAGCGGTAGGGATCATTTGATCGGAAGTTATAAGAATAATCAATTCCCAATCCTTCCTTCATTTTTCCTTTTTTGGTGGTGATCAGGATTACACCGTTTCCACCTCTGGCACCATACAATGCAGCAGCTGTAGGCCCTTTCAATACGTTTACATCTTCAATATCTTCAGGATTCAAAAAATTTAATACAGTTCCCCAGTCTTTATAGCTACTTACACTATTGACATCATTGTCCTTACTGTTTACCTGGGTATTGTCCAAAGGCATTCCATCAACCACATATAAGGGCTGATTATTACCTCCTATGGAGGTATTTCCCCGGATGACCACACGCTGTGAACCACCCTCAATTCCGTTCGACTGACTAACGTTTAAGCCTGAAACCTTACCCATTAACCCTGTTGAAAGCGTTGGTGCATTACCCTTTACGAGGTCGCCGCCTACGACTTTCTGGACAGAATAACCAATGGACTTAGCTTCGCGCTTTACGCCAAGGGCGGTTACGACCACATCTGTAAGCATATTTTCCTCTTCGGTAAGCGTGGCGTTAATTACCGTTTTGCTGCCTACAGTCGCTTCGAAACGTTTATAGCCTACAGCTGTAAAAACGATGATTTGTGTATCCGATGCTTCAATGGAAAACCTTCCTTCGGCATTGGTTTGTGTTACTTTTTGCGTGCCTTTTACAGCAACACTAACGCCTGGCATGGGGCCTGAGGCGTCTCTAACCGTTCCTGTGACGGTTTTTTGTGCATTAGCGGCCATTGTTATTAGGCTAAATAACAACAGCACGGTACACTTTAAGTACATCTGTTTCATGTTGTAAGGTTTAAAGGTTAGTGATTTGTTTAGTTTGTTTTAATAATTGATTTTGGTATGCTTCATATTTTGGTTAGTCATATTTAATCAAACAGACTATTTTCGATCACCAGACTCGCTGCGGCAAGTAGCTCCGCATCGGCAGCAAGTTCTGAGAGGACTATAATCGTTTGATCCGCAATTCTTGGTATGCAAAATTCATTAACTGCCTGCTGCACGGGTGGAAGTAATACTTTTCCTGCGATTGCGCCCCTGCCACTCAAAACAATACATTCAGGATTCATGATGTGAATCAGCGTGGCCAGTCCTTTCCCAATCAGAAAAGCGGCATCCGAAAGGATGGATACGGCAAGCGGATCCCGATTTTGTGCAGCTTCTAAAAATAGCTCCCCAACATTCCTGTTTTCATCTTTAAACAGCTCCGTCATGCTGGTCGCAGCACCATTTTTAATTTCTTCTTTTGCCCTTTGCGTCATCACGAGCAAAGAGGTCTCCACCTCAAGGCAACCACGCTTACCGCAGGAACAAAGATTTTTGGTCTTTGAAAGCGGGATATGGCTGAACTCACCGGCATAACCACCACTACCGCGATACAACTGTCCGTTCACAATCATCCCTAAACCCGTTCCCCAACCGATATTGGCAACCATCACATCACGTTTTCCCTGCGCTGCGCCAAAATTCAGTTCAGCGAGTGCAATCAGACTGGAATCGTTATCCATAAAAACAGGAAGACCCAATTTTTTGGAAATAAAATGTCCTAAGTGTTTGCCATCATTTGTTTTCAAGTGGGAATGATCTATACCATGCTTAAAATCAATAAAGCCGGGTACGCCGATCCCTATACCCAGTAGCTTTTTAGGATCAATACCTGATGCATTAATGTGGTGACCGATAAAGGAAATCAGCTCATTTACGTCTTCAGCATCTCCGGGAAGCGTGAGTTCCAGGGTTTGAGCAGGATAAATAATATTTTGAGCAAGATCATAAATGGCCATCCTGGTCGTGAACTGATCCATGGCCACCGAAATGAGGTACTTTTGCATATCAAGATTCAACAGGTATAAAGAGGCTCTTCTTCCGCCGGTGGATGCGGCCAGGCCTTGCTCAATCACATAACCTTCTGCAATCAGGCTATTGACTACCTTGGTTACCAATGGTAAACTTTTGAAGGTCAGTTTACTGATCTCTGTAAGGGACAGCGGATTTTTAAAATAGAGCTGCTTGAGGACACCCGCTCTCAGAAGTTGGCCCTTTTCGATTGTCATACTAAGTTTGGTTTGGTCTTATAACAAACTTAATAATTAAAATCAATAGTTTTATTTTCTTTATAAAAAAATTATTAAGTATACTAATGTTTATAAAGAATTTATAATTAGTATAAGGTGATAAACGCCCATATTTAATGCCTGGAGTATGTTTATTGTTCTTGAAATCAACGAATTAACTGTGAAAAAAAATCAAAAAAAGGTTAGATTATGTCTTGTGTTGGCGTCCTTGCCAACACAAGACATAATCTAACCCTGGCGTCCTCAGGACCGTGTTAAAATTCCTTAACTTAATGGCATTGAGGTAGATACCGGGTATATAGGAGCAATCAATGTTTTATTTTTTCAAAAAACAGGTTTTTAATCTTATCAGAATTTAAATAAAACCCGGTAATGTTTTCTCGTTTGTCACGAGTAAACCAAATACTACCAAAATTCCTGGAGCTACTTAAGAATAGGTCTGTCTGGGTAGGGGTGAAACTAATTAGGGGTTGGTTTTTATTGCTTGTAAACAAGCCTTTTTCATTTTGAGACAAGGTGTATGTTGTCTTTAGTGCATTGTTATAGAAGGTACCCGTAAACTCAGTCAAAGCAGTAGCAGCGTGATTGATGGGCTTGTAGGCTTCGTATACATACTCATCGCTTTCACCAGAAGTGTAAACCATTTTCATAGTACCGCCTTCTTTGCGAAATTTCACTATGATCACATCATCGCCATTAACCACCATTTGAAAAATATTTTCTGATATTGGTACGAGGAGGCTTCCGTCATTGCTGCCTAAAACTTGGTAGCGCAATGTGTCATTTTCCACATAAATCCTGCGGGACGCCACATGTTCACTGTCCCAATAATGGCCACTATATGTTTCTAATTGTTGGCGTGTTAATTTTATGGTTTTAAGCTTGTCGAAATCAATATTTGCGGGTGCAGGAAATATATCTCCAAGCACTTCAGTAGCCATATTCATGGCAAGGGCACCATTGTATCTGTTGTTGTTGCCAAGAACAAATGAAGTGACATTCTGATTTGGAAATATGAAAATATTACTGGCATAACCACCCTCTAAACCAAAAGTCCAGATTTTTGGAACACCTCGTTTCGCATGCTGATATTGTTGTCCGTATAGCAATCTTCCTGCAGTAGGGTTAAAAGTGGTGATGCCATCATTTAAAGTAACAGGCGAAGTCAGTTTTTCAATTAATTTTTTACTACCTATTTTGGGGTTCTCAAAATTGACATACCAGCGACTTAGATCTGCCGCAGAAGTATAAAGATTGGTCGTTCCAATAATAGAATAGTTGATATAATTATTCTTTAACCCGTTTTTTCCAACTTGGTAGGAGACAGCCATATCAGGTACGATCAGTTCATTTTCATCATAAAACAGGGTATTGGTCATACCCAGGGGTTGAAAAATATGTTGCTGAGAAAAGGCTGCCAGGGTTTGCCCGGTAACTTGTTTTACGACTTCAGTCAATAAAATGAGTCCTGATGCAGTCTGAGCAAACTTTGTACCCGGTATGTGGTCCAATTTCTTTTGTTGAAGGATTAAATCCAAAGCATCTTGCTGTGTAAAAAGATCTTTGTCTCTCCAGCCTGCAATTTCTTTTAAGGCTGAAAAGTCGGCCAATCCACTCGATTGGCTTAACAAATGCTTAATGGTTATGGGATATCCAAAATCAGGAAATTGTGGAATATATTTATGAACATCATCAGAGAGAGACAGTTTTCCCTGTTCTTCAAGCAGTAAAATTGCAAAGGCTGTAAATTGCCTTGACATATTACCAATTTGAAATTTGGTGTCTGCGGTGTTGAGTAATTGACGGTTAACATCGGCACTTCCAAACGCTTTTAAGTAGACAATTTTACCATTCTTTAACAGCCCTGCTGCTACGCCAGGTGTATTTGGAGCATTGTCCCACTCCGAAAAGACCTTATCCAGGTTCTTAGTTGTTTCTTTCTGTAGGTCCGGGGTGTTAGCCTCAATAAGTGTCATGACTTCATGAGCCATTTTTGATGCAGAACTAGGGTCCTGTCCGGTTACAAATCTGCCATCAACAATGGTAAAACTGTCCCAACCTTTATCAGAATACACAAAGTTACCTCCATTGCTTTTTATGGCCTGGTCAATTACAAAAGGAAATGTTTTATAATATTCTTTTTCCCTGCTTTCAAACTTGTTCGGAAACCCTGTTATCTTTTTGCCGCTATACAGTGATTTTCCAGCATCATCTTTTAGGTAGGCTAAGCCTGCAGTGCCATGACAAATTGCGGCAACTACTCCGTTCCCGTTATAAATTTCCCTTGTAATGTTTTGAATCGTTTGATTTTCTGCCACACCAAACATAGCTGCTCCGCCACCAGTATAAAAAACTGCACTATAATCGTCTGTCCAGATGTCTGATGGCTTTAAAGTATGCTTCAATTTGTCCATGAAAAATACATCATAAAGATATTTTTTCTGAATGCTATCAGATGAATTGATATAACCAATCGGAATTGCTCCACCCTCGGGGCTGATGAAATCAACTGTAAACCCTGCTTTTACAAACAGATGATAAGGAATGACAATTTCCTCAAAGTGATTCGCGGCAGGAATTTTACTGTTGCCATAAAACGCTTGATTGGAGGTGACAAACAAGATCTTTTTTTGCGCATAAGCACGGGTAAGCAATGAGCTGAATAAAATGCCCATCATCATCACCAGATAAAATTTAGAAGTCGATCTATACATAAGTGTTTTTTTGATTGCAAATGTATTTGACACCTTTGCCTGTAAGGGCTTAGTTTGCGAAATGGGAGTACGATATTATAGAGTTGAACTCATTTTGATTACCACGGGCTATTAAATTTGCGCTTTATTTTGTGAAAAATTTATCTAAATTCGTCGCAAAAGAGGAACGGGTAGAAGGGCTAAAAAGGAATTTTTCCAAACTAAATGATGAACAAAAAAGAATAATGAATGGATAAAATCAACTTGTTAGTTGTTGTGACGATAATCTCCCTCTTCATATCACTATTTCTCGTGTTTTTTCTGTTCACAGTTAAAACAAAACACAAGATCAGTAATGCGCTGTTTGCGCTTTTTTTATTAATAACCGCGATAGATATTAGTGAGCCTCTAGTTAATTTGCTAGCTAATGGCCCCTCAAATCTGGGAATGCTAAGAACCACATTTGCTTTCTTACAAATTCCTGTTCTTTATCTGTATGTTTTATCTGTTTGTTATGCTGATTTCAAGCTTAAACCCAAATACATACTTCATCTGCTTCCATTTTTAATAGGGAATATAATTTTATTACCTCGTTTTTATACGGTAGATGCCGCTGCTAAAATTAATTTTATTATAAATCGTAAAAGCATGATTGAGCTGCCGCTCAATCATACGCTTTTTCATATTCAGGTAGTGGTTTATTTTACTGCCATTTTTATGCTGTTAAGAAAAGCAAAAAAGCTATATCTTGAAAATTATGCAGGCAGCAGTATTAATTCCTATAAGTGGCTGTTTCAGTTTACGAGCGTACTTACTAGTTTTTATTTGATCGTCATTTTAAAAAATGTGTTTAAATTTTCTAATTATCCACATATCTCTGAATGGATAAAAATTGGAATCCTGGTATTTGAATTGTTTATTATTTGCTGGTATTTATATAAAGCATTAAATAATCCTGGTTTATTTAGAAATATTGATTCAAAACTAAAGCTTGTTTCCGATCTTATTTTAGAGGAAAAAAATGGGGAGCAATTGGCGGTAACGGAAAAAGAATACCATCAGGACTTATTGAAATTAAAGCAGTATATGGCTGAAGAAAAACCATTTCTTAATCCTTCTTTAACAATTCAGGATGTCTCTAAGGATCTTAAAGTTCCTGTTCGGGATTTATCTCTTTTAATTAATCATAAATTGGAGCAGCATTTTTATGATTTCGTTAATAGCTATCGCATAGAACGGGCTATGGATATTTTAAAAGACGTTACAAAAAGTAAGGTCACTATTTTAGAAATTCTATACGAAGTAGGCTTCAATTCAAAATCTTCTTTTAATACTGCTTTTAAAAAGCATACAGGCAATACGCCTACTTCCTATCGCAAGGGTCTGCAAAACAGTAATTTGTAATTACCTGTACTTGTTTTTGTAATTACCCGTACTTATTTTTTTAAACAAATGCGTTCGACTACGCTTACTCGGTCGCATAGCATCGGTTTCTTCCTCATGTTTGTATCGAAATGATTTTTGATATAAAAAACAATACGATGAGAAGCACCCTTTATTTACTAATTCTCCTACTAACAATTTCGAGCTGTCAGATACGCAATAAGGCTTTGCCGAAAAAAGGAGACTATAGCTTTCTAGGGGACAGCTTACATATTGAACAACAATTAGAAAAATACAAGCTCCCAGGATTTAGCGTCGTTGTTTTTGAAAATTATAAGATTGTATATTCGGGTCAGGAAGGATTAAAGTCAACGAATTCTAAAGAAAAAATAGATGAAAACACTGCTTTTTCTACCGCATCAATTACAAAACCAATAACAGCACTTCTTTGCCATATACTTGAAGAGAAAGGCTTGATTAATTTAGATGATCCGATAGATAAGTACTTAAAACGTTGGCATTTGCCAAAAAGTAAGTTTACTGAAAACAATAGCCCAAACTGGAAACAATTTTTTAACCATACCTCTGGTACAAATCAAGGCGGATTTTCAGACTATTATGAAGGAGATACAATTCCTACGATAAAACAAAGTCTTTTAGGACAGATTCCAAGATATGATAAGGAAATTGAATTCCTGTTCACACCAGGAAGTAATTTTGAATACAGCGGTGGCGGTTATGTAATTATCCAAATGGCATTAGAAGACACTTTAAATAAATCTATTGGAGAACTTGCACAAGAATATATTTTTTCACCTCTTGGTTTGAAGAATACAACAATGATACAGCCTAATGAAACTGGATTTCCGACCAATGTTGCTTCTGTTCACGATAAAGATGGAAAAGTGATTAAAAAAGGCTTGCCAATCACACCGCAAATTGGCGCATCAGGGGTATGGTCTACACCAACAGATTTAGCTAAACTTTCTATTGAGATACAAAATGCTTTGCGCAATAAAAATAACAAAGTGATTTCTCATCGCATTGCACAAAAAATAACGGAAGTTACCACTTTGAAAAATGCAGTTGGGGGCTGGGCTTATGGATGGCAAAGATCTGTTAATTATAACAACTACGACTGGTTTATGTGTAGTGGTTCCAATACTGGAGTTGGCGGTAATATTTTTGCGACTATGACAGATGGGAACGGCTTTGTAATTCTTGCGAATGGAGAAAGCCCAAATCGTATTCCGGTGATGAACCAGGCTCGGATAAAGCTGCTGACCTTGATGGGCTGGAACAATAAAAGAGCTAACGACGACATTCAGGAAATGCCCTTAAGTATGAAAAAGCAACTCATCGGGACTTATAACGACTTCCTCTATGGGCAGGGAATGGAAACTAAAATTGTAGAAAAGAATAACCGTCTCTATATTGAATCTGCCTTTTTGGAACATTTTAAAGGAAAAAATAACAATGAGTTGGTGTATCTGAAAAATGGACTATTTAAAATTATAGATTATCCTAACCTGCTAAAATTCGATTTTAGCAATGAAAAGGTAAATTCTGTCACCTTAACAAGAGGTCATTTGAATGTTAAAGTCCTGCTGACTAAAAAAGAAAAATAGCCGTGTAAAGGCATCCCCTCAATTTGGTTTTCCCAATATAGATTTTGGAAAATTAATAGCACTGAATCCCCAATAATCTCTAAATAATGCAATAGAACAGCCGTTGACTACTCTAGTCAATGGTTGTTCTGCCTTAACAGATAGTATGGTGTAGCTACGAATAAATTTATTCATTAGATGGAGGTGGTTGCAAAATAACTTGGCTGGGGTATGTTTAATTTATCGCGTTGTCATACAGCTTTTCGCCGGGTTTTAAACGCAGAGATAGGAGACTGTCAATGGAGGTAATACTATGTTCGGATCCATCTGCCGGGCACTCATAGAATGCCCAATCAAATGCATATTTAGGTTTATAACCAAACTGAATTGATAAACCATTATTGCTATTATGGGTTACCCTTATAGGGAATCCGGAAAGTGAGGCTATATCCATATAAATTATATCTTTATTGATTACATGATATTCTCTGTCAAACAATCCGGTTCTCTTGAAATCCCCTGATTTTATTCCTGTTGGCTTGTCTATAATGATCAAGTAGGGGTGGTTACTGTGCTGTATGTTAATGCCAACTGTTCGATCTAAATATAGATGTGAAATAAAAAGCAATGCTAATAATCCGGCCTCAATTGCTGAAATCCAGAACAATTTTATCTTGCTGAAATTTACAAGACTACAATCAATCACTAATGCAATTGTGGCAATAAACATGGCGCCTAAGGGCAGTATTCCACCTAAGCTACTTCCTCCGGTTAGCCTGCTGTAATTATACAATGTAGGAATGGCCCAAATAAATACCAATGGAATTAACAGTAAAAATAGAGTTGGTTTATTTCTAAACCTGTTTATTGTTCCCTTGATCACATGTTTTATCGCCATTTCCAGTCGAGTTGTACAAAGTGCGGTATATTATGGTTCCTGATCATTTCATTTACTTCGTTATTTAATGAAGTAAGGGTTTTAGGAATAATTAGATTAGGTCCGGTACTCAATTTCAAAAAGTAGTAATCCTTAATTTCATTTACTGCTTTGATTTCCGAAATCTTTACGTTACTATCGCTGGCACTGTCAATCATTCTGATGTGGTCATCAATAATTTTAATTTGTACGCTTTCTTCAGATTGACAATTGAAATTGTTCTTTACGTGTTTTTTATAATGTCTTTTATGACGCCACCGCAAGTAAATATTTCCAAAGCAGAGCACAAGGAAAGTACAAAATAAGCCATAGTACATCAGGAAAACTCCTTCTTTTAAATAGCCATAACAGGCTAATAAAAGACTCATACCGAGTAGGATAAGGAAAGATTTTTTGCGTGATTTGATTTTTATGGGGTTTGTAGATGCTTCATATAGTTGAAACGTAATAAAGTCGTTTTCGTTGAGTGTAAGTGTATACATGTAGTGCGTATGGTTTAATTACAGATCTTTAATGTAATTGGATTCTTCGACTTTCTGAAATTATATAATTTGTCGTGATGAATATACATTCTTATTGAATCAGTGATCAAAAAGAGTGTGTCTTTCTTTTGTTCACATTTACCATCTAGAAAACCAGTAGAAGATCCGGGGCTGTCCCTAGACGATATGTTAAATTCATTGTATTTACTTTGACTTATCGATTATAAAGGTTGTGTCATTCAAACTAAAAGCCCATGAATCATAAGCGCTTCTGGATTGATTCCTCAATTCAACAGTAAAAAGCCAATTGGTAATTAGCGCTGCAATTATAGAATTGACAAGAAACATAGCACTGTATGCTCGTTTTGTAAAGAATAGTATGCCTCCAATGATAACATTTATTATAAAGACAAATGGTACTACCAAATAAATGACCATTGCTGATCCTGGTCCAAGATCTGAATTTATAGCCCAAAGCCAGATGACCAGAATATCAATAAGTGCGAGAGCTAATGAATATTTAAAGAATTTTAGCGATAGAAAATTCATATTAAGTGCAAGGTAAGCATTCGCTTGTTATTAGTTGAAATCTGATCAAATTTTATGCAATGTTAAAGAGCTGGAAATAAGAAATTTTCCGATCAATATTTTCCGTAAAAAAATATTTCAATTTAGTTGTGGATAGTTGATTCCAGTTTAGTTACTTTTGGCCAAAATATGGCCTCCAGGTCTTGTAACTGACTATTTTCAGGTGTCTTACTATTCTGTATCAGAAAGTAAACGCACAAGATTACCACAAAGTATAGAGGATTAAACGATTAAACCGCTGTAAATCAAAGGTCACAGCGGCTTATGCTGTTTGCGTTCCTTAGGGTTTGTTTTAGTGGTAATTTAACATTGGGCATGTAAACTAAAAGTTAATGCCTTGAATGCCTGTCTTGTTCAGGATATTTCTGCATGGAGCGCTATGGTATTGCATTTTTCCGGTTTTGGGGAAAGGCTGGAAAGAGGGATTTATTTTTTTAAGAATGTAAGGGGTTAATGATAAATAGTGACAAAATATTAGAAGTTTTAAATACTTCACCCAGTGTGGATATGCTGAGGTTACGCAACCGGGATATGCTCATTGTCTTTTTAATTGAAACCTTTATCAAAGGGCAAACTGTCGTGTCATCTGATCAAATTCACAATCAATTGACCGATTACCTCGATTTTAAACAAATCGAACAGGATGAGGATATGGAGCTGGAGGCATTTGATACCTATGAGGTAAAGGCCAGGAAATACATTAGAAAGTGGACTGATAGTGGTTTCCTTACAAATTATCAGGACGACAAAGGAGAGGTGTTTTACGAAATGTCGGCCCATGCCAGTAAAACCATAGATTGGCTGACGAGTTTAGAAAAGAAAGAGTTTGTGGGGGCTGAATCGAGGTTTAAGGATCTTTTTAGTCAGCTACGGGATTTGGTTGAATTTACTGACGATGACCTGCAAAAGCGGGTGGAGTTGCTCGAACAAAAGAAACTGGAGATTGATCAGCAGATCAATGCACTGCACAGTGGCGATGGTTTGAAAGTATATGAAAATTTTGAAATTATACCGCGCTTTAATCAGTTGACCCAATCTGCAAAGGAACTGCTTTCAGACTTTAAGGAGGTAGAAGACAATTTCAGGGAAATTACCCGTCATATTTACTTAAAGCATTCAGAAGGAAACCTGACAAAAGACCATATACTTGAATTTACATTCGATGCACTCGATGAGCTGAAGGAGAGTCAGCAGGGTAAAAGTTTTTATGCATTTTGGTCTTTTTTGCTTAACCCTGATCTACAGGAGGAATGGGGGGACCTGAGCAAATCACTGTTTAACCGGATGGAGGATAAAGAGATCCCGGTAAAGGATTTCTTTCTGAAAGACATGAAGAAATTCTTACATTCTTCGGGGCAGAAGGTGTATAAGGCCAACGATAAAATGGCTGAAAAGCTGGGCCGGATCATCAGAGAAAGTGAGCACTCCAAAGTTCATGTTACCCGAAACCTGATTCACGAGATCAAAACACTGTTGATTGAAATCGGGAAGAAAAAGAAAAAACCAGATGTTGGTTTTATGCTCGAGGCAGAACCGACGATCAACCTGCCATTTGAACGCAAACTGACCTTTGATCAAACAGAAGAAATTACGTATAAAAACAAACCTAAAAGAGCGGACACAGATTTTCTTCAGGCTGAAAACCTGGTTCGGCTGTTTGGAAAAAAACGGGTAGACCGGGAAGCCATCAGGAGCCGGATAAAGCATGTATTGGCAGATAAAACACAGGCAAGCCTGGCTGAAGTGATTGAGCTCAGCGGAGGAATTGATGATGGCTTACCGCAATTGTTTGGTTATTTATCGGTGAGTAAAGATTTTAAACATACCATTAACAAGGACAAAATGGAGCGGATCGTATTTGATCGTAAAAGCCTAAAGTCCATTCATATACCAGAAGTAATATTAACGAAATGAGTAATTTGAACAATCACTTGAAACCATATTCGAAAGCAGTAGTTAAATTGCTGAAACATGGTACAGTATACAGCAGTGCCGCTGTATGGGAAGAGTTATTGTACTACCAGGAAGAGATTCAGGAGTATGTAAATGTAATAGGGCTGGAGCTGATCATGAGAAAAGATGAAGGACTGGCCTTTGTTACCCAGTTTGAAGACGAAGAGGGAAATACACTGGGACTGGTGAGTCGCAGGCAGATAGGTTTTGAAACCTCGATCGTATTGGTGGTCTTGAGGCAGCTGCTGGAAGAGTTTGATCACAATCCAACCCAGATCCAGGCGAACGAAAAATTGATCAGCCATAGCGGTATACTGGAAGAGGTGGAACTGTTTTTACCAGAGAAATACAACCGTGTTAAGCTGCTGCAGGAAATGGACAGCAGTATTAAAAAGCTAACAGAATTTGGATACCTGAAGATCGTAAAACAAGAAGCCAATCCTTTGTACCAGATTCAACGTGTAATTAAAGATAAAGTGACCTTAGATATATTAAAAGATTTTAAATTGAAGCTGGAGGAGTATGTATAGTTTGTTTAGCACAAGTTCTGACAAAGCAGGTTTCAGACTTCAATATATGGAAATATACAACTGGGGTACTTTTGACGACCAGATTTTCCGGATTTCGCCAAAAGGAAATAACTCCCTGCTGACCGGAGCAAATGCATCCGGAAAAAGTACGTTTATTGATGCGTTGCTTACTTTGCTGGTTCCCGTTAAAAATGACAGGTTTTACAATCAGTCGTCGGGTGCAGAAAAGAAAGGCGACCGTAACGAGGAAAGTTATGTATACGGTCATTATGGCAATATACAAAAAGAGGGGGAGCACAGTACCACCACCCAGAAACTGAGGGATCATACCGCGTATTCAGTTTTACTCGCTTGCTTTGAGAATACCGATGGACAGGTGGTTACCTTATTCCAATTGCGATGGTTTAGCAATAACGAGTTGAAACGCTCTTTTGGAATTGCCCGGGTACCACTTGAAATTGAAAAGAACTTTACGCCTTTTGATGGAAAAGGGAACTGGAAAAAACGTCTTGAAAAATTATACAATACCGGGATTCAGAAAAAGAGGATAGAGTTTCAGGACGGACCCGTGAAGTATGGTGAACGCATGGCGCAATTGCTGGGCATGCGCTCTGTAAAAGCATCAAGCTTATTTAATCAGGTCGTAGGGGTTAAGGTTTTAGACGATCTGGACGATTTTATCCGGGTCAATATGCTGGAGCAACTGGATGCAGAATACGAATTTCTACAGCTGAAAGATAACTTCATGACGCTGATGGATGCCAAAGTAAATATTGAAAAGGCCAAAGAGCAGATTGCTCAGCTGATTCCTATTCATGAACTGGCCATCCAGCTGGAAGAAACGGGTAAAAGGCTAAAAGTCCTGGAGTCAGATCGGGAAATAGCGGTGTATTGGTTTACCGCAAAGGGAGCTGAGCTTACTGCTATCGAATTAGAGACACTCAAAGTTAGGATGGCAGTCTTGAATGATGAGATTGCGGTACTGAAAGCGAAAGAGGAGGACTTAAAGATTCAGGAACGGGACCTGGCCATTGCGATTGCAAATGACGAAGTAGAAATACAACTTGAAAAACTTGTTGAAGAGATTACCAGGTTGGAACGCGATCGTGACCGCAGTAAATTTCGTTCAGATAGCTATAATGGCCTGGTACAGGGTCTCGAATTACCTAAAGATCCTGAACGTTCAACTTTTGAGGAGTCAAGGCTGCTGGCCGAACAAAAGAAGAAAGATTGTGACACTCAGCGACTGGCAGAAGATGATTTGATGCGGACTGCCCGCAATGAAGAAGATGAACTTAAAACCGAGGTTGAAGGGCTGGTGGCAAGGGTCCAGTCTCTTCAGAAAAGCAAGAATAACATTTCGGGGCGTGAAGCTGATATCCGTGAAGATATACTGGCACACATTGGTGCTACCGCTGATGAATTGCCTTTTATTGGTGAGCTGATCAGGGTACGTGATGAAGACAGTGAGTGGGAGCTGGCGATCGAAAAGGTGCTTCATAATTTTGCATTGCGAATTGTGGTGCCTGAAAAATATTATAAACAAGTGAATGCCTATGTAAATAGCACCAACCTGCGGGGACGCATTACCTATCAGCGTTTTCAAGGTCACACCTCTATCGGCAGTATGCGCCATCACATGCAGGAGGAAAACCTGCTGGTAAATAAGCTGGAGTTTAAAACTTCAGGTAACTACGCGGAATGGCTGGAAGAGATGGTGAGCGGGCAATTTGATTATGCCTGTGCGGAAAGTCTGGAAGAGTTTGACCATTTTTCAGAAAAAGCGCTGACCAGGGAAGGTTTGATAAAAGGGGTTAGAGGGAAGCATGAGAAAGACGACAGGGCTCATGTATCCAAACGGGAAAATTTTGTTTTAGGCTGGGACAATAAAGAAAAGATCGGATTACTTAAAAAGGAGCTGGAGCTGCTTCAGGTACAGCAGCAAAAGAATCTGGAACTCATCAAAAGACTAGCCAACGGGCTTTCGGAAATTGATTTAAAGAAAGAGAAATTGTCTTCATTTTTGTCTTTGTACCAGAGTTTCGACGACATCAACTGGGCAGTATTTGCAACAGAGATCCAACAGAAAGCGGCGATGAAACAAAGCCTGGAGAAGGCTAATGATAAAAACCGTGTTTTAAAAGATCAGCTTACCGTGGTGAAGGGATTACTCGCTGCAAATGCGCAGGGCCTGGAAGTTAAAAACAAACAAAAGTATAAGCAGGAAGATAAGCTGGAAGACTTGCAACTTGAACTGGACGGGCATAGAACAACATTGGATATGTTTCGCGATAAACAAATTGATGTGGTCACATTTGAAACGGCCCATCCCCAGCTCAAAGAGATTGAATATGCAAACTTTACCACCGCAAACACAGCTTTCAGAGAGCATATCCGAAATGAAACCAGTCGTTTGGAAAAGGAAAGAAACAGTAAAGAGCATGTGATTGTCCTCAAAATCAATGCTTTTAAACAACCCTCAGAAGAGCTTACACAGAAATTTAAGGATTGGCGTGCCGATGTAAGCATGCTCCCTGATGCTTCAAATCTGGAGTTCATTACCGAATATAACGTCTTTTTAAGGCGCCTGCAAGAGGACAACCTCCCACGACATGAGAAAAAATTTGATGAGTATTTACAGGAAACAATTACCAATAAGATTGCGGATTTCAGAATGTTTTTTGAAAACTGGTCTGATGCCATCAGGGAAAATATAAACGTGTTAAACGAAGCTTTGAGTGGCATCGACTTTAAGACCAATCCCAATACGTATATACAGCTGGTGGTTCCCACAAAACTGACGGAGGATGTTAAAGAGTTCAGGACCTTACTGCAAAAGGCCATTCCCAATGTTAAAACCATTGAAAGTGTGGCTGATGGGAAACGTATTCATTTTGACCAGCATATTGAACCGTTGATCCGCAGGCTTGAAAAAGAAGAGTGGCGTAAAAAGGTGATGGATGTGAGGGGCTGGTTTTCGTATAAAGCAGAAGAGTTCTATAAGGAAACAGGGACGAAGTTTAAGACCTATGAAAATATGGGGCAGCTATCCGGAGGTGAAAAGGCACAATTAACCTATACCATCCTGGGATCGGCCATTGCTTATCAGTTTGGCTTAACCAAAGGTGGCTTGCAAACCAATTCTTTCCGCTTTATCGCGATCGATGAAGCATTTAAGGCTCAGGATGAGGATAAAGCAAGATACCTGATCACTTTGTGTAAACAACTGCACCTTCAGCTTCTGGTGGTCACACCGAGCGACAATATACATATCGTAGAGAACGACATTTCATTTGTTCACTTTACGGAACGAAGAAATGAGCGGAGCTCATGGCTATATGATATGCCTATAGAACAGTTCTTGAATGAACGTGAACAATTTGAAGCAAGCTAAGCCTATAGCGCCCCTTAAGCAGCACTTAGGGACTCAAATCATTAAAAGCAACTTGCAGGGGAATTTAATACCCTGCAAGTTGATGTCTGCCCTTTTCATGCGTATCGAAGCGTATTTCCATCATGAGACCCTACAAAAGTGAGGCAGAGCAGCTGGAGAAACTCGCCCGGATTTTAAATTTAATCCCGGATTAGCTTGTTTTGTTTTATATATTTAGCCGAATATCCCCAAATCGAAATGAGTGATGGCCTTCTCCTCTTAAACAGAACTGACCGGACTTTTAAAGCTGGATTTTCCATTATAAAAGAAAATTTAACAGGCTTGAGTCAGTATTTTTCGCTTCTTCATCCCAATGAACGGACCTATCTGGATTCTTTGAGATTTGATCGCCGCAGGGCGAGTTATTTACTCGGCAGGGTGGCTGCAAAACATGCAATTTCAAGACTGGAAGAAGGAGTGGGGATGGATGCCGTATTTATTGATTCCGGTATTTTTCAGTTTCCTGTTGTAAAAAGTAAGCTCTTGTCGAATGTTCAGGTTAGCATTACGCATTGTGATGACCTGGGGCTTGCATTGGCATTTCCGGAAGATCATCCTTTGGCTGTCGATATTGAAAAAATTGACGCCGCTCAGGCGGAGGCCTTTGAAAGTCAGCTGACTGCTGAAGAGCTCCGGTTGATCGCTAAGGTTGAACCCGAGCCCTTGATAGGTTGTGTAACAGTCTGGACCATAAAAGAAGCCCTGTCCAAAGTCTTAAAAACCGGTTTTATGATTGATTTTAAAGTGCTGGAAATTCAGTCGCTCGAAAAATCCGGTCATTGCTATACCAGTGAATTTATACATTGCGGGCAATATAGGGCAGTCTCCTGCAGGCATGGCGATTATATTTGTTCTATTGTCCTTCCAAAGCAGACTTCCTGTGATTTAAATGATTTCTGGCTTGCTTTTAAGGAAGTCGCAGGAATGCGTTCATCAACCTCTGAATAGGGTATCTATATCAAACGGTTTCCTTTGGTCTCGGAAATGATGCAATAATACAAGTTGATTCCGAAGCTATTTTTCAATTGCAAATCCCTTAATTGTAGGAGTGGAAGGATACAACGAATTCAATTCCTGCAACTTTTGATCGTATTCTTCTTTATTGATAACTTCATTGTCCAACAACCAGGTCAGGGAATAGTATTGAGGTTCATAACTGAGATTTTTATTCATTTGTCCAAACCTTTGTAGGAGAAATATCCGGCGTCTGGATAGAATTTCATCAATGAAGTGGTCAACAGCTTCTATATTTGGCTTGTCACTAAATAACTCAATTGGGTTTAAATTAGCTGAGTTTGTAATATAACGGGCTTTTTTATAGGTGATAAAATATAGTAAGATAGATGATGGAATCAATGCAAGGAGGAACAACTGCATACTGGGTTCAATTTTTGGTTCGGTTGTGTCGAAATAAAAGATAATGGATACAACTGTGAAAAAGGCGGCAACCAACAAGTATGCATTTAAGCCATTTTTCCAATAAATGATCTTGGTTCCAATGTTTTCATATTTTATTTCGTACTCATGTACCTTTCCTGCACTACTTGAGTGGATCAAAAGCCCGTCTTCCATAAAACGGAAGTGTCTTTTATCAAGTAATCTTTGCTGAGAGAAATCATATTGCATGGTACGTTAATTTATGAGCACCAAAGATAATAAAAAAACTATTTTAATATAAATTGCGGGTTGCTGTACGGCCAAATTGCTTCAAATACTAAATTTTATTAGAAAGATATTATTCATCTTTGATCGCTTCTTTTTTCAGAGCCAAAAGTACATCATAAAGATGACAGGATAAGGAGATGAGGAGGGATTCTGAATTTAACGACAGATTTTTCTTAAATGAATAAAATAAAGACCATTAATTACATCGTAAAAACTTGTAATATTTTCAAAATGAAGCGCAGTTTAATCTGCCTGGTATTTTGCATGTTCCTGCTATTTTCATGTGCTAAAAAACTACAGCCTAAGGTCTCCTTTCGTGATATCCGAAAAGCTGAAATCACAGCACGTCAAAAGCAATCAAGACAAAGGTTAGAAAAGGCGTCGCATATAGATGAGGATGATGCTTTTCAGCTGATCCATAACGCAAATACCTCGTTTTATCCAAAAAAATCAGGAGATTTAAATTGTATGAAGGGAAAGGTTGTTATTGAGATTTTTGAAGATAGTACCCGGACTAAAAAAAGTAGTACCCGGCTCGAGACCTTATACGACAAAAACGGACTTACAAAACGATCTGTTACCTATATTGATAAAATAGTGTTTTCCACTGAATAACGCCAAAGGTTGCCCTCATATCATATACAATTATAATACTGAGGGCAAATTGATTGCAGTATACGAGTATCTCTACGAGAATTATTAATCTCCATATATAAGGAAAAAAGATGACGAATTATACAAAAGAGGAATTAGAAGAAGCGCATAGGGCCATCATTTCGACTATCGGTAAATGCGAGAAGGCAATGCTCAAATTAAAAGAAAATTCGGCCCAACACACATTGCTATCTCGCAGGATTAAAGCTTTTCGTATCTCTGTTGAGCTGATAGAAAGAGCTAAGGCACATTACTTACCATTTTGAGAACCGGTTTTCCTTTTTCCACAATATAAGTGGCAAGTTCAACTGCTTTATTACTACCAACGTTCCTCGCTGCATGAATTTTGCCTGCAGGGATAAAGAGCACATCTCCGGCTTTAAGTGTTACCGGAGGCTTACCCTCGATCTCATATTCGAAAACTCCTTCAAGGACATAGATCAGCTCTTCGCCCGGATGGGAATGTTTTCCGAATGAAGCCCCTTTTTCAAAATCTATCCGTACCTGAATGGCTTCGCGTCCAGGGACACTAAGATCTTGTCTTTGAAGTGCGGTGCGCTTTATTCCTGGCTGCTGTGCTATTGCCTCAGCTGGACCGAACGATAATGCAAGAATAAAAATAGTGATTGTACTCCATAAGAAGGTTTTATACTTTTCCATTGTTTCTAATTTCAATTGTTTAACTTTTCTGTTATTCATATGAAATCGCTTTGATTTCATAGTCAAACGTAAGGCTATATTGGCTTTAGGATAATCAACAATTAGTTGAAATGGACAAAATCAGCAATGAAGCAGACATGAAGTGTATTAAAGAATTTGCCAGTGATCAGCTATCGCGCTTTAGGTTTCTTTTTATGGGGCCTATAGGGGATACTGTCAAACTTCATTTTATAAGTTGGTTTTAGGTAAGAATACGTAGTTGTCTTAAGATTTTTATCCTGTACCGGCTTGAGTACTGCCAATAGATTATTTGCCACATCGGGATTTTGTTTTCTTTGAGTCGCACTAAAATCAAATATTCTGGCAAGGTGACGGGCTTGAGATGCCATGCTCATATCAGGTAAAGAGAGGTAGCCCTTTTCAGTCAGCTGATGGATCAGTTCCGCAAACTCCTGCTGTGGGGCGAGCCAGTTAATTTTAAATATGTCATTGCTCGCCTCGGTTAACGTTGATCCTGGATTTTGTAAGGGTTGATCCAGTGTCGGTTCGAGGGTGATCAATTCTACTTTGTCAGACAGCAGTAAGATCAGCATGTCTGTCATTACATCGGCAACGCGCTTTGGCAGCGAGATGTGATGGAAAAAATTAAGCTGGATATCCTCAGCTTCCCTCACTTCCTTATAAAATTTCAGCAGGTTTTTAATCACCAAAAGATCGTTTGGAATGCAGGCGAAAACAGGTTCTTTACGCAACTTTTTAATGATCCGGGCAAAGCCGTAAAAAACATTGTCGATCCATTCATTGATATATTCGTCGATATCAAGCAAGATGCTGTCTCGTTCGAGATCCTCCAATTCTCTGATACGCTCGCCCAGGGTATCAATAAAGTCTTCATTCCCATGATATTGACGGTAATAATGCATGAACGAACTCAGTATAGTCACTTCATCACTTTTGTCTGAAGTATACAAAGGCAGTGACTCGAAATTTTCAGCATACCAATCGTTCAGATCTTTCTTTGACAATTTGTAGTCAGATAAGCTGCTTGTGATATAGGTTGTTGCTGGCTGCTTATCTACTGTCATGAGAAGCAGACTGATAATGTTTAGGTGTTTTTGGAAACTATCTGTATGTGTAATCATGGTTTTTTTTCTCAAAGGTGTCTCCTTTTTTCGCTAAATCAAATGGTTTTTCAATTACGTAATTCGCTGATTTCATGATCTGGAAATACGGTACCAGCCATCGTAGCTTTTTTTAGTGGCTTGCATCGCAGCCTCAGCTATTGTTTCCTAATATTTTGAATTTGATCAAATAATGGCTAAATTATATAGGGCAAACAAACACCCAAATGTTTGCCGGTCATCATGTAAAAACTAAAGAGATGAAAAAGCGCGTTCTCATTAGCGTCCTATTGGTCGCCTTGTTTTTCAACCACTTAAATGCACAGGTCAAAAAAGCCGTAGCGAAACCTAAAGGAAAACCGGAAGCTGCGAAAGAACCTGTTTTCAACAAAACGGATTTCTTTAGCCAGACGCCTGATGGGGCGGTACAGATCTTCAACGATGAACTCAAAAAGCTCCAGATCGTGCTCAAAGATATACAGGAAACCATTACTTACGATTATGATGCGAAGGGCAAGAAACTCAATAGTATTGCTGCTACTTCGAGAAGACTGATCTTCGACAAAGGCCTCAACGCGTCTATTGTTGCAGATAAGAATGACTATATCACTGAAATCTCTCTCGAACTGGGTAATGGCAATGGGAGACATTTTAAGTCCATAAAAAAAATGCTGAGCCTGACTGGTTGGCCGGTGATCGCGCTGAATGAGTCTGATACTACCTTTCGGAATGGGAATCTCGTGGCGACCACTTTTTCCTATAAAACACTGAATGAAGATGGAGAGGAGACGGGTAAGAATGGATTTGCGCTTAGTATGAAGCGGATCAGTCCTTATGCCTATGTACCCAAAGAGCTCAGGCAGTTCGATCCCCAGGATATCATTGTGCATGACAATGCCGAAGATGTAGGTTATGCGCTGGTTGAATTCATGAAAAAAATAGGGGTAAACCTGCTTTATCAGGATTATGAGCAGAGCTTTGCAATGGAGGGGAAGTTGTCTGGCTACAGTCGAAATTATAATTTCTCCAATTCAGTTTTTGTGACGATCGGAACCTCGGCATTACGGAAAATGAATCGGATAGAGCTGACTTGCAAGGATCCCATCACCTTTTCTAAGCTAAAAAAAGCCCTCGGCATTCAGCAATGGGCAAAAATTGGTAACGACCCTGAACTTGCTGCAGATTATTATGAGTACAAAAATATACGTTGCAATGTTTATTCCAGTGCAAAATTTATATGGCTTGATATTAAGCCATTAGAAGAAGATATGTCTTCGAGGCTGGAGAATACAAAGACACCGGGATTCGATGACCTCGCCACTCTTTATCAATCAGGATCGCCGGAACAGGTGATAAAGACGATATCGAGTAATTATGTGAATGGAATGAATTATAACAATGATTTAAAAAAGTGGGTTGCTGATCCACAGGTCGATAAGCTAAAATTTTATTTTAAAGTTCCCAACGCCCCAGTTGCGGTATGTATCTTCAACTACAAGGTTTCATTAAATGATAACAACAGCCTTAGCATGTATCTTTACTCCAAGGATACGCAATACCTGAAGGACATCCTTTCACAATATCAGAACAGTCCTTCCGGATCGAAATATGTTTACATGTTAAAAAACGACAACAAAGTTGTTGAACAGCCTATTGATTTTGATGAGATTTGGTTCATGGACCGGGCAGTCAGATCGCAGCAGCTGGCCCAGCAGGAACGGCAACAAGCTGAAGTTGCGAGAAAAAAAGAGCAGGACAGACTTGATGCTATAGAACTAGAGAAACAAAAAGCTGCCAGATCAATGGAAACATTGAATAAGCTGGGGGATTTCTTAAAAGCACCGAGGAAGAAGCCATAGTGCTCTGTTTCTTTAAAAAATCATTTTTTTTATTTCCGTAAATTGCTAATTGCAAGCTGGTTATGCTATGTGGGCTGTTCTGCTATGTTTATTTGTTTGCTGTCTTGGTATATTTGAATACTTTAAGTAAATATTTATAAAATGGGCTCGATATTCTTTGTGTGTTACACTTATGATGGCCCATTGGGTATTATTGAGGCTGGAAGAAGTAAAATATTTTATGAGAAATGCGACTATAATATCATTAATACTCTGCAGTTTATTTTGCAAAGCGCAAAAAGAAGTGAGTATCGTTGCAAAATTTAAAGCACTTAAGACATTTGTACCGTACCCGTTTTTGCCAAATGATAGCGTCATCAGATTTCAAAAGCGAAAATATTTGGTGAAAACTAAAGCATATCTTGAAAATGGTGAATTTATAGGCGTCGATATTTGGAATGCTTTAGGGTATGTGGAGTACACAAAAAATGAACTTTCTAGATTTTCTGAACTTTTTTACACTAACAACGAAATAGACCTCGCTAAGACTGCTAAGATAATAGATGATAAAGACTTTAACATTGATAGTAAAACTTATCGGATCAGATTTTTTAATAAAAAACGGAAAGAGATCTATTTTTTTGCAGGGATTGATCCCGAATATTTGCATATTATCAGATATAAATGAGCCTTCAACGATGATATTTGATTCGCCAATTAACCTACTGACAACAGACCAATATTTAAGAGTAAAAGCTTCCGAACCGCCCTTAAAGCTTCGGACTATATAGTACTTCTAACACAGTAAAGGATACCCGGTGGACCCCACTTTCGAGATTACAAGTCTGGACACTGGAGTAAAAAAAAATTAGGTATCCAAGATAAAATTATTAAACAATGGATTTATATGAAGAATGGGAGTTAATAGCGTCTCCATTATTAGAGTTTTATTTGTACGAATTAAATGATGGGTTTGACGGGCTTAAAATTATTCTAAGAGAATCTGGCCAGTCGAACAGAAGACTTGAAATATTTTATTCTAATTTTCTAGGATACAGATTGACTGAAGAATCAGGTCGTCTCAAAACATTATATGAAAATGATACGCTTGGCCCATTTAATAAAACAAATGCTTCCGAGTTTATAAGCTGGTTTATTGAGGAAAGCAGGGGTATACCTAATGAACATCATTTGGTTCATTATAATATTCTTTCTTCAAACAAGATATTAGATGTCATTAGTAATAAAGAGCCAATTGTTAAATGGCTATAATAGCCAGTCTGGTCTTAGTATGACTCGCGAAGATCTAAATGAGCCTTTAATATTGTAAACCGGGATTGAATATTTAAATCCCGGTTTTTTTTATAGCATTTAAGGAAATGCTATCTACTACATATGAGGAAATCCCATAAGTATACCCTGGCTTAAACTAAACGTACTAATACTACTTTTCTCTTCACTGCATTTTTATAACCCCATTGTTTCACCCTTGATTTTTCAATCCAACGGGCCAGAATCATTCAAGGTAGTCTCCTCAATCGCCATGTATGCCATTCTAGCATTGCAATTTCATGAATCTAATTTAGCAATTTCCACACTAAGTTTAAGGTGGTGTATTCTTATTGTTAAATAATTTGTTATAATATTACTTTATTGAAATATTTTTTTACTTTTGAGGTAATTTAGAGGTTTTTTAAATTTTTGGTTTAAAACTTATTGTTAAACGGCTCTTTATGATCTTTTTAGGTTTTTTTTGAACTTATTTTTCAATTGTTTTCGTCAATATGTCTGTGTGTTTTATTAACGTATTACTAGGTATTGGTATGCCTTTTTATTTTTTTCACTGTTATTGAGTTTGTTTTAATTTAAAATTAGTAAATGTTGTTTATGATAAGAAAAATGTTGTCTGTGTATCTGTTATGGATTCTTGGCGCTGTTAGCTATGCCCAAGATTTAAAAAGGGTCTTGCCACCTTCACCCAGCAGTAGTGAATTTGATAAATATGTTAACCATGTCGTCTCGCTACAAAGCGGGACCCCCGAAATAAATATACCGATTTATGATATACAGGTGGGATTGATCAAAATCCCAATAGCACTTTCCTACCATGCCTCAGGAATCAAATTTGCACAGGCAAATGGTGATGTTGGTGTAGGCTGGGCGTTAAGCCCAGGGTATAGGATATCGAGAACGACTTATAGTTTTGCCGACGAACAAACTGTAATGCCTAGTCAACATGAAATAAATAACAAAGTGTATTACGAATTGGACCGACTTACCAGGGAAAGGTATCTGTCGAAATTTAATAAAAGTAGTGAATCCCATAGATTTTTTGACGGTCCGTTTGATGATCTGGATGGCCAGTATGATATATTTACTTATGGTCTTGATAATACTTCGGGCAGATTCCTGATCGACGATAGGATTAAGAAAACAACCACCTTGTTGACTGGGGAATTTGGGTCTAAAATTAATTATACCACCAAAATATTTGCTTCGAATAGTACATGTATCAACGCATTGGATTTTAAAGATACCAGAGGTGTTTTTTATGAGTTCGGGAAAACAGAGAATAGCAATGAAGATCTTTGTGAAACGACCGGTGTTAGAGGCGGGTTAGTTACTACAGCCTGGCCACTAACTAAAATTAGCTTGCCGTCTAATCAACAGATATCTTTTAAGTATAGGAAGTTTTATGAGCAAAGAGGGGCGGGAGTGACTTCGCTTTCTCTTACCTATGGCACTAGACGGGAGTCTCAAGACAATTGTTATCCTGATCAAATGGTGTACTCTAGTAGTGTAACAGGCTCTCCTGGATATTATGATACTTATAACACAATGGAGATAACAACACCTAACGAAAAGGTGACTTTTGAGCGGGCAGCTCAGGATCAGAAAATCAATGCTTTGAATATTTCTACAATAACGGGAGAATTAAAGAAAAGAGTCTTGTTCTATTATAGTTCCGGTGGAAATAGTCGTCAGTTTTTAGATTCTTTAAAAATTTATGATGCGGATTTAAAAAATTCGCTCACTTATAAATTTGATTACAATTCAAAAGGCACCAATTATAGAAATTATGATTTTTGGGGTTACTATGCAAGAGATAGCAATTCTGATTTGGGATATGAGGCGTCTTATCTTCCTGAGCTTAAGGTGAATTTCAGTTGGATCAATTCTGGAAGCACAACACCAGAAACCCCCTGCGATTTTAACCGCAATCATGCTTATAATTTTGGCGCAAATAAAAGTCAGGCTTCAATAGCTTATAGTTTAAATAAAATCACTTATCCAACTGGCGGTTTTACAGATTATGTTTTTGAGCCGAATCAGTTTAACGCGAACGGAAAGATTCAAAGCGGGGGAATTCGTATACGAGAGATTCGGTCTTATGATAAATCTGAAAAACTACTGCTTTCAAAGAGTTACTTATATGGGAAAAACTATTCTGGTTATGGAAAAGGGCAAACGTTGCCTGGTTCAGAAATAGGTATGAATATTAGTGAACGAGCTGAACTTGTCGCCATCTCAAGCGGAACGTATATGGAGGCTGTAAGGAAACTTGTTTATTCTTCTGTCCCGGACCCGGAGATTGCTGACAGTTATGTAATGCAAAATTATGGATGGTATGATGAAGTTACTGAAATAAATAAAGACGCTGCGGTTACGGGAAGAACGGTTTATAACTACGATCAAAATTACTTCCAAGCAGGATGGTATCCCCGTGATGTTCAGAATTCCGCCCCATTTGTAAGAACATACGATTACCGGACTGCGCCTCGCTTAAAGGAGAAACGCTTTTATGAGACAACAGCTACCGGAGAGAAGCTCGCAAGAAAAGAAAGTTACGAATATAGCCCAACCGCTACGAGTCAGTTTAGCGGTTTCAAAGTGAGTGGCTTTGCAAAAGCTTCTCCTGCAGAAAATCGCCACCCGGGCCTGTTTAATTTTGCTATAAACGGGCATAACTCACTTTTCAATTATGCTGAGTATGACATCGTAGGTGGTGCTAAGCAGTTGTCCTTACAGATAGATTCTACTTTTAATACGGATTCAGGAGTATTGGTAAATAGAAAAGAGTGGATGTTTAACTCCCTCGGACAAATATCCACGAACACGGAGACAACGAGTGAAGGTGAAAAGATAACTTCTAAGATGACCTATCCAATGGATTATGCCAGCACCGAATATGCCAACAATGATATTGCAAAAGGGATTCAAATCCTGAAAGATAAAAACGTTATCGATCCTGTTGTTGAGCAGTATGTTCAGAAATCTAATGCTAATGGGACTAACCTCAGAACAGTATCTTCTATTTTAACTACCTATAAAACGACAATACCTTATCCTAATGTTGTCCATAAAATGGAGAGTCGTCAGGGCATCACAAATTTCAGCCCCGCGTCTATTACCGCAGCAGCGAGTGCAATAGACAGTCGTTATAAGCCGAAGATCTCTTTTAATGAATATGATGAGCATGGTAATCTTTTAGAACAACAACAGATTAATGGCATTAAAGAAACTTACTTCTGGGGTTACAGTTCTCAGTTTCCCGTAGCCAAAATCCTAAACGGTGATTACAATCTGGCTAAACAATATGTAAACCAGGCTATACTCGACAATCCGACAAGTGACATGGAATTACGAAATGAGTTGAATAAATTAAGGTTGAATCTTACTGCTTCACATGTTACCACGTATACTTACGAGCCTTTGGTTGGAGTGACAAGTATAACAGATGAGAAAGGACAAACTTCCTATTATGAGTATGATGGATTTCAACGGCTAAAAAATATTAAAGATCAGTATACTAATATAGTAAAAAACTATACACTCAATTATGGAATGAGTCCTTATGTCGCTCCGACAATTTATAAAAGTGTCGCGATGAGCAAGATGTTCACAAAAGTTTGTACCGATGGCCTTACAGGAACTAGTATTGCTTACACCGTTCCTGCCGGAAAATATACTGCTACTGCAAGCCAGGCTG
Source organism: Pedobacter steynii (assembly GCF_900103665.1). Taxonomy (GTDB): domain Bacteria; phylum Bacteroidota; class Bacteroidia; order Sphingobacteriales; family Sphingobacteriaceae; genus Pedobacter; species Pedobacter steynii. Next base: position 43,116 of record NZ_FNGY01000014.1, on the reverse strand, counting down.
CTGCGAATCAGTTGGCAACAAATGAGCTCAACACCAAGGGGCAGGCTAATGCTAATGAGTATGGAAATTGTATTAATACCTGTACCGGTGAAGGTCAAAAGATAGTTAATGGTCATTGTGAAACAGGCAGGAGATACAATTTGTCCTCTCAGAGGACCGGAAATGGTTATAAATGCACCTATGAATACCAATGGTCTGATGGCTCAAAGAGTGAACTCCTTTATGAGTATAACGCTTATGATTGCGCAATAGACTAACCCTAATTGATTAACTGAATTTAAAATGATAGATGTTAAAAGAATAATTGTACTAGGATTGGTTCTAATGGCTGGGGTGTTTAACCCTTCAGCAGCTCAAAAACCATTGGTACTATCGAAATATAGTGGGGAAACCGAAATTAAAGGGCCAGGAAGTATAACCCTGATAGATGGATTTCATATCCCCTCGGGAAGCACAGTGCGGATTTTTACTATCCCACCTGTTCTAAACTTTCCAAATGTTGCTTCGAGGCCGAGCCGCAACCAGAACTATATGTTAACCAGGATATTTAAAATGGCTAATGTTAACAATGGAAATATAGACAGTCTGCGAAAAGTGTCTGATGAAAATCAATCAGTGCAGTATTTCGATGGTCTTGGAAGACCATCGCAGGTCATCGCGATACAGGGGAGTCCCTCATTCAGGGATATTGTGCAACCTATAGAATATGATGTTTATGGAAGGGAGCAGAAAAAATACCTGCCCTATGTTTCTGATACTTCATCAAGTGACGGACGATATAAAACCACAGCACTGGCTGATCAGTTGACTTTTTATAATAATCCGACTTTGCAGGGAGCATCAGGGATCGTTGCCATTCCAGGAGCTGCTTTTTCTGAGATAAAATTTGAACGTTCACCATTAAATAGAATGTTGGAACAGGGAGAAGCCGGCGCATCCTGGCAGCTGACTTCAGGACACACGACAAGATTTGTTTACGGAATAAATAATATGGATATCGCTGCCGGGACTACGGGATTCGCCGTAAGGTTATATACTGCTGCATATTTGCCGGGACCAGGTAATGAACATGTGAGAAGGCTTGCAGGAACAGGATATTATTTGGCGAATGAGTTAGGTCTGACCATTACTAAAAATGAAAATTGGACAGAAGCTTCTGGAAAAGCAGGAACGGTTGAATCTTATATTGACAAACAAGGCAGGACTGTTTTAAAACGTCTTTTTAATAAGAATGATACAGGAAATATGGAAATCCTCTCTACTTACTATGTGTATGATGACATGGGGAACCTGAGCTTCGTCTTGCCTCCGGGTGCAAATCCAGATGCGATAACATTACCATCGCAGGAAGTCCAAGACGATTTCTGTTATCAGTACAGATATGATGAAAGGAAACGACTGGTGGAGAAGAAAGTTCCGGGTAAAGGATGGGAAAGTATGGTTTATAACAATCGGGATCAATTGGTGCTAAGTCAGGATGCAGTTCAGGCTAAAAGTGGAAAATGGTTGTTTAATAAGTATGACGTATTTGGAAGGGTGATTATTACCGGGTTGTATTCAGATGCAAATAGAAGGCCCAGGGACCAGATGGAAACTTTGATGAATGGAGAGACCAAGTTCTTCGAAACAAAAATAACGACAGGTCAGGGATATAGCAACCAGGCTTTCCCAACAAATATAACCGCCTATCACAGCATTAATTACTATGATAATTATCAATTTCCGGGTAATGATTTTGGTGTGCCGGATACCGGAAAAGGTCAGGTGGATGGAATTCGCACTCAAGGTTTGCCGACAGGTACTAAAACTACAGTTTTAGGTACGGAAACGATGTTATTGAGCATAAATTACTACGATGACGAGGGAAGGGTTCTACAGATCAAAAGTCAAAATCATCTTGGTGGGACGGATGTCATTTCCAACAAGTATAATTTTGCCGGAGAATTGAAGGAAATCGTCAGAAATCATACTGTAAACGGGATAACAACTGTAGTGGGTAACCAATTTGAATATGATCATACCGGGCGAAAACATAAGACTGGGGAGAAGATCAATAATGGAGATGAGATTATTTTAAGTAAACTCGACTATAATGAGATTGGTCAGTTATCAATGAAAAGTCTTCATAGTACCGACAAAGGAAACTCTTATCTTCAAAATACCACATTTGGATACAATGAACGGGGATGGCTTAAAAAGAAAGTCTCAGATCAGTTTAGTCTGGAGTTACAATATGAGGATGGTACTTTTCCTCAGTTTAATGGTAATATTGCAAATCAGAAATGGGGAACAGGAACCAACTACCTGAACAACTTTACTTATGGTTATGATGGGTTGAACAGGCTAAAGAATGCCAGCAGTACCGGAATAAGAATGACAGAGGTATTGACATATGATGTGATGGGAAATATCTCCACTATGAATAGAGACGGGGAAGGATTGAGTGAGTATGATTATAAAGGTAATCGTTTGAATCAAATCAGCAGAGGGCCACTTCAAACTGGCTTGTATCAGTACGATGAAAATGGGAATGCGACAGTGGATGGACGAAATAAACTAAATGTCGGTTATAACCTTTTGAATTTGCCTGATACAGTCACTAAAATCGGACTTAATCTGGTTTATACCTACAACTCGATGGGGAATAAACTTAAAAAGTCTAGCAATGGGACAATTCGAAGTTACGTGAATGGAATTGAGTATGTAGGGAATACAATTGATATTATTCATACAGATGAAGGAGTAGCCAGAAATAATAGTGGTGTATTTAGCTATGAATATAACCTATCAGATCAGCTGGGTAATGTAAGATACAGTTTTCGCAAACATCCAATAACTGGAGCAGTTGATCGACTTCAGAGTGATGATTATTATGCCTTTGGGAAAAGAAAATCTGCGGGAAATACAGTCTCTCTAAATAATAAGTATCTTTATAATGGAAAGGAAATTCAGGACGAAATGGGCGAGCAGTACGATTACGGGGCTAGGTTCTATGATCCGGTGATTGCTAGATGGAATGCAATTGATCCTTTAGCAGAAAAAATGAGCAGGCATTCTCCATACAATTATGTGTTTAATAACCCTATCAGATTTATCGATCCTGATGGAATGGCGGCTTATCCAATTATCACCATTACAAAGGAAAAAAGAAGTTTTAAAGTTCAGCAGAGTGTTCTTGGTGTATCAAACGGACCTAAGAGAACCAATCCTGCAATTACAACAATAGACGTTTATAAAGCGGTAGTAACCGATACTGAGGATGCAAGTTTTCGAATGGAATTTAACGTGACCAGAGATGCTTTCGTTGTTACAAATTCTAGTTATATGGCGGCGGCTCAGAAAAATGGTAATGGTGACGGCCCAAGGTTGGCGTCGAATATCGCTTTTGAACCACTTGATGGAGCAAAAAACACATACAGCGGCTACATCAGAGAGGGAGGTTTTCCAAAAGGTAGCCGGGCTCTTTATTTGGGACGACTGGGGGCGGGGCCTTCTGGAGTGGAGCTTGCATCGACGAGTAGACCAGCTGCCAAGGAATTAAACGTTTCTCGTAGTGCTAATTCTGCGACTGGAGTTATGCTTCATATAGGAGGGTGGTATAATACGGTTAGTGGACTACAATTAGGAGGTTCTTTGGCTTGTTTTGGCATCGTTAACGAAGGTAATTCCAAAACACTTCCTTCAAATTCAACGGCGAAAGACCTGATCATTGCGATCTTAGAACAGGCAAACAAGAGTACAACTGATAATGGAAGAATTGATTTTATAATAGACAAGCGGGAATCTGTTCCAGGCTTTAGAATTGTTAGACCATGAGAAATACGATAATAATAATATTAATATTTTGCAGTCTGTTTTGCAAAGCGCAAAAAGAAGTTAGTATAGTTGCCAAATTTAAAGCGCTTAAGACATTTGTACCGTATGCGTTTATGCCAAATGATAGCATCATCAGATTTCAAAAGAGAAAATATTTGGTGAAAACTAAAGCATATCTTGAAAACGGTGAATTCATAGGTGTCGATATTTGGAATCCTTTGGGGTATGTAGAACATACAAAAAATGAACTTTCCAAAGTTACAGAAGTCTTTTACGACGCCTATGAAATAGACCTCGCTAAGATTGCAAGGATATTAGATGATAAACACATTAATATTGATGGCAAAACTTATCGGATCAGATTTTTTAATAAAAAACGAAAAGAGATCTATTATTTTGCAGGAATTGATCCCGAATATTTACATATCATCAGATATCAATGAACCCTCAATAATTCGCTCTGATTCACCTGTTTTTTTTAACTTATTATAAGATACTCAGGGAATCATTTGGGTGGTATTGTAAACCGGGATTGAATATTTCAATCCCGGTTTTTATATTTCCTACTTGAATAGTATACGCAATATATGAAGAAATCCCATCAGTATACCCACTTAAGTTAAACGCAGCAATACTCCTTTTCTCTTCACTACATTTTTATAATCCCATTGTATCACCTTTGATTTTTCAATCCAGCGGGCCAGATTCTTCAGGTTAACCTGTTCAATTTCCGTGTAGGTAATAGAGGCATCCTTAAATTTACCGCTGCCTGCCTTTAGCTCAGCTTCTTCAAAGTCAGCACCGCTCCAGAACATCAGGCGGATGCCTGCCTTAAGTTTACTATAGCCAACAATGGGATTGCCATCTATAAACCAGACCGGATGTGCATGCCAGATCTTACTTTCTTCTTCGTTGAGTTGAAGATTAATTCCGGCTGATAGCAGGTTACAGATTTCACGGTCTATAGCGGATTGGGTGTCATTGTAGTGCTGTATATCCTTATTCATAATCATTCGATAGCTTACAACTAAAATAAGAATAAAAGTTTGCTATACCTTACATACGGATGGTTTATGTGGATGGTGTCATAGGAAAACCGGTGGTCTGCATCCGCAGATTCACCGGTTTTTAAATTAACGCTCATAGCACCCTCTGCACTAATCTTTGCAATTGCGCACGCTTACTTAGCGCAGTAGGGTCTGGCCTGGCACTCTTACGGTTTTACCCAATTCGCATTGTCGCGCTCAAATCTGCGCTTTACTATCGCCCATTGCCAAGGGGGCCAATACGTCGTACATTACTGTACGTATCTTCAAAAGATTCAATACCAATTTTTAGAATGGATAAGAATTCAGTTCAGGATCAATGTTTAGCCTGGTTCTTCACTGGTTTATTGCCTATTTCACTATCAAGACAACGGGAGACAGAAATAGTCCTATGTGCTTATAAAAAAAATGTGCTGATCTTCAAAAGTTGAATGGGCACGTTTATTGGTATATCCAGTATATTTGGAGATATTAGAATTTTCTACCCATAACAATCGATATATGCAGGAATCCATCCTTCCCAAACTAGAAGCATCAAGAAAAGAGCTGCTGGATTTGGGTATGCGCAATACCCTAATTAATTACAAGGTACAAAAGGCGAGAGGCATCCACGTGGTGCAGGAAAAATCAACCTCAATTTTTGATATTATCGTTCGTCAGAACAAAGCGATGACTTTTCTAAGCACACCTGATAAAGAAGAGAATGATACAGGAGAGATGCCTGCGCTCAGCGAAGAGGAGCTGGAAGATGCCTACAATGATACGCGATTGCAAACAGGTGATACCGAGCAGAAACTTCAAACTAAGATGCTCAATACCTACTATTTTGCCCGTACGAGTATAGAGGAGCAAGGTGTTAATATTTTATACCTGTCGCTGGGCATGCTGAACTGGTATGAGCAGGGCAATACGACTGAGCCACATCAGGCGCCCCTGGTTTTGCTTCCGGTAACGCTCGAAAGATCCAGTGCAAGTGAGCGCTTCAGGTTGAGGTATACAGGTGGAGATATCGGGGCTAACCTTTCTCTACAGGCCAAAATGATGGCAGATTTCAACATCACCATCCCGGATTTAGGGGAGATGGAAGATTTTGACGTTAAGTCTTACATGGAAGACATTGCTACAAGAGTAAAACACCACGCGGCCTGGAGCATTGACCAGGATGCAATTGAACTTGGTTTCTTCTCTTTCGGCAAGTTTATGATCTACCATGATCTGGATAGCGGCAAATGGCCGGAAGATAGCAAACCCAATGATCATGCTATTCTTAGCTCCTTATTTGGTGCGGGTTTTACAGAGCCAGAGCCAGCGGCCAATGCCGAACACAATTTGGATAAGGAGACAAAGTCTCATGAGTTGTTTCATGTGGTTGATGCAGACAGTTCGCAGGTACTAGCGATGCTGGCTGTCCATGAAGGACGGAACCTGGTGATTCAGGGCCCTCCGGGAACAGGGAAATCCCAGACGATTACCAACCTCATTGCCAACGCAGTTGGCCATGGTAAAAAAGTGTTGTTCGTAGCAGAGAAGATGGCGGCTCTGGAGGTCGTGAAACGCCGGCTGGACTCCATTCACCTGGGAGAAGCCTGTTTGGAACTGCATAGTCATAAAGCCAATAAAAGAGAGTTACACGCGGAATTAAAACGCGTCCTGGATTTGGGAAAGCCCACTTTAACACATTTAGAAAATGAGTTGGTGGAACTGGATGCTTATCGTGGCAGACTTAATGGCTATTGCAATTCGATCAATCAGGAGATTGGTAAGAGCGGATTATCCGGACAAAAAGTAATTGGCTATCTGCAACTCATAGCGGATCAATATAAAAATATAAAACTGGCTAATGTGCCGGTTGCTGATATCGAAAGCTGGGATATGCTCCATATGAGCAAAGCGGAAAAAAGGGCAGAAGAGATTGAGGCCAGATTGAAAGAAATCGGAATCCCGGCCAGTCTATTGTTTTATGGCAGTAAACTTAAGCTCTTGCTTACACATGAGCAGGAAGCTTATCAGGCATTGATCAACACTGCACTTCAAAGCACAAAGGACTTAGCGCATATGGGAAAGGAAGTCGCCATTTCATTGCTGATGCCGGAACCGGGAACAGCTACAGAAATTGAAGATTTGCTCGCTGTGGCAAACGTGGTTGCCGAAAGTCCGGATTTAAGGGAGATCGCAGTAAAAGATATTGCCTGGACTGCTAATTATGAAGACCTGAGGGAGTTGCTGGAGACCGGAGATCGCCTGACGATATTAAAACATTCTTACGAGCAGGTGCTCTTACCGGAAGCCTGGTGTCAAAACGTTTTGCAGATCAGGCAAAACCTGCTGACCCATGGAAAGAAATGGTATAAATTCCTTATTGGCGACTATAAAAGAAGTGTAAAAGAGCTGGCTTCCTTTTCCCTGGTACCATTGCCTGATGATCTGGCCACTAAAATCAAGTACACTGATGATATATTGGAAGCCAACAGATTGGGTGCTACCTTGGCTGAACATGAGGCCTTGGCGCTAAAAGTGTTCGGTTCCAGGTGGCAGAAGCTGAAAACCCGTTGGAAGGAACTCTATGAAATACTGCAGTTCCTTTCTAAAGTGCATAGCGATATTTCCAACATGGTGTATCCGGCTACAATACTGGAGGTGCTGAGCAAAAATGAAAATTCTCTGCGTACCTCTGAGTTGCGCGGTAAATTAAGCGGAACTTCATCCAGACAGCAAGAAAGTTTTGATGCTTTATTGGGAAAACTGAATTTCGACAATAACCTTGTTGCGGAAGACAGGCGGTTGACTGACCTCAATTTCAATGCTCAAGTCGATTTGCTGCAACGCTGGTCTGATCGTTTTGTGGAACTCCATCACGCTGTGCAGTGGAATAACCTGGTAGAGACAACGGAGCAGGAAGGTTTTGTTTACCTGACTACACTTGCTGCAGAATGGGATGGAGCTGCGGCTTATTTAAAAGTTTCCTTGCAAAAGACCTGGTATGAACACCTGATCACCCGGGTCATGACTGAGCGTCCTCCTTTACGTGGCTTTGAGCGTTCTGGCCATGAAGAGACGATAGAGAAATTTAAAAAACTGGATGTACTGAACTTAGTTTACAACCGGGCACGTGTGGCATTGGCACATTATGAGTCTTTACCCAAACCTGAGGGCGGCGGACAAATGAGTGTGCTACGCACAGAGTTTAACCGGAAGGCGAGACATATGCCAATCCGTAAGCTAATGCAGGAAGCAGGCCTGGCCATTCAGGCCATTAAGCCGGTCTTTATGATGAGTCCAATGTCAATTGCCAGTTTTCTGCCTCCTGGAGATATTGAGTTTGATCTGGTGATTTTTGATGAGGCTAGTCAGGTACGCCCGGTTGAGGCATTGGGTGCGGTATTACGTGGAAAACAGCTCGTGGTAGTAGGGGATACGAAACAATTGCCACCAACGAGTTTCTTTGATAAACTAAATACCGAAACGGAAGACGAGGATAATGTAACTGCTGATATGCAAAGTATTCTTGGAATGGCGGATAGTCAGGGTGCACCGCAACGCATGTTGCGCTGGCATTACAGAAGCCGTCATGAATCATTAATCAGTCTGTCTAATCAGGAGTTTTACGAAAATAAACTGGTGATTTTCCCTAGCCCGGGTTCAAAAAACCAGATGGGATTGGCTTTTCATCACCTGCCGGATGCGGTGTACGACCGTGGTAAAACGAGGAGCAACCCCATAGAAGCGGAAACTGTAGCAGAAGCAGTTATCCAGCATGCCATGCGCAATCCAAAGCAAAGTCTTGGGGTAGTGGCTTTCAGTACTTCACAAATGCAGGCCATACAAAATGCGCTGGAGATGAAGCGTAGAAAGAATCCTGAAGCAGAGCATTTTTTCAGGAGTCATGCTGAAGAACCTTTCTTTGTGAAGAACCTGGAGAATGTACAAGGGGATGAGCGTGATGTGATCTTTATCAGTATTGGTTACGGCAGAATTGAGGATGGAAAGGTGCCGATGAGTTTCGGTCCGCTGAACAATGAAGGTGGGGAGCGGCGGTTGAATGTATTGATCACCAGAGCAAAATACCGTTGTGAGGTATTCGCGAATATTACTTCCGATGATATTGTTACCACTGCAAATACCAAATTCGGCATCAGGGTCTTAAAGAGCTTCCTGTATTTTGCGCAACATGGTAAGTTTGCGGTAGATCAGGATGTACCCATCCTTACCGAAAGGCCATTCGAACAAATGGTGTCAGACCGGTTAACAGCTGCGGGTTATACCGTTCGGAATAAAGTTGGATCTGAAGGTTTTTATCTTGATCTGGTGGTAGTTGATCCGGAACATCCGGGAAGATATTTGCTGGGGATTGATTGTGATGGCGAATCCTATGGCCAATCTAAATCGGCTCGCGACCGTGATCGCTTGCGTAAACAGGTGTTACAGGGAATTGGTTGGAAGATGTACCAGGTCTGGAGTACAGAATGGTACCGCAATCCCGAACGGGAATTTCAGCGCCTGCTGGATTTTTTAGAAAAGGTAAAAGCGCAAACATCGCTTGATGATCAGGAGGAAGAAGAGATCCATATAGAACCTGCCACACTGTTAAGAGCCGAGCCGGAAGAAATTGATCTTAGTATTCCAGTCTATGAGCAAGCCAAACTGTCTCTTGGTAAGCACACGGAAGAGCTGCACCTTTTGCCTTTTGATAAAATAGGCAATTGGATCGCAAAAGTGGTAGAAAAAGAAAGCCCGGTGCATTTTGAAGAGATGGCCAGAAGAATTGCTGAGGCTGCAGGCCTTTCGAAGATCGGTTCCAGGGCACGCTATACCTTAGAAGCGGCCACTGCTTATGCGGTAAGTTCCGGTTTGATCAATAAGAAGGACGACTTTCTTTGGCATCCTGAAATGGAAACTGCCATCATCCGCAACAGATCTGGCTTAAGTAGTACTTCGAGAAAGCTGGTGTACATTGCTCCGGAAGAAATGAGCCAGGCAGTACAGAAGGTAGTGCAGGAATCTGTGGCCATTCAGCCAGAAGTAGCAGCGCCTTTAATTGCGAGATTATTTGGTTTCAGCAGGGTTACCGAAGAGATTAAGAACGAATTGCTGTTGGTGCTGGAGCAGAACGTACATACAGGCAAAATCAGAAAAGATGGGGAGTTACTGAAGGAGATTTAGAGATTTGTTTATCTTGAAGTATTATCTATATTTATTTGACTCCTGATCATCCGAAAATGACGCCTAAATTTAACTTTCTGCAAATATTGCTTGTTTGCTTTGTGTTTCTACTATCTTCCTTCTCCGGACAGGAATGGTCTTATTATAAAATAGACGGTAATCTTTCGGCGAGGTTTCCGTCTAAACCTCAATATTTAAAGAATGGATCAAACCATATCTGGCTGAGTTACCTTAGCGATACTGTCGTTGTTGAAGTAAATAAAAGACTTGATATTGTCAATTTTGATTCCCGTAATCCGGCTAAAACCAAGAAATTCTTTACGGAGTTAAAGGAGGGATATCTTGCAAGTCAGCCGGGGGCTAAGGTAAGCAAGGAAGTCATAAAAATACTTGATAAGCGTTCTACATACTATTTTGAATTTGATGCACTGTCAAGAGACGGAAAAAGAAAGATCCATTCTTCACTCTTATATGTGATCAGGAAAGCTGACCTGTATAAGTTTGGGTTTACTGAATCCGGTGAACAGCGTCTTGGCGATAAACCGGTCAGAGACTTTATTTATAGCGGACAGTTTAATTAATGAAAATTGCATCCAGCTTCTTGTAATTCATGATAGACGCTAATGTAGTGCAAAAAAAGACGCTTACCCAAATACAGCTAATCCGGTAAAATTCAGTTTCTGTAGCAAACAACAGGCACAACAAGGGGAAGGTGAGTATCGAAACGCCAAAGCATATGCCTGCCAGATTGGAGAGAAAAGACTTTAAAAAGCCGCCGATTCTGTTGCCTGCCACACCTAGAATAACAGCTAATACTGGCATTCCAAAAAAGCTAAACAGTATGAAAGCCGTATTTTTCTCAATGTGTGATTTTACAGGAGCAAAAAATAAGAAATAATTTACGGAAATGTACATCAGAAGGAGGTAGGGTAATAAATATTTAATGGCCATAAATCCTTTTTGAGTACGGCTTTCGATAGCCAAGGTGCTGATCACCAGTGGTGTTTTAGGCTCAGCCCTTAGCTCGAACTGCTGCTGTTCATTTCTTACGGCATTTCCCAGCACGTTGATCAGATCGCCATTTTTTAGTGTTCTTTCGGTATGTCTGATATCGCTTTCGTTTTGTTTAATACTATGGATTGTTTTGACCTGTGCTGGTAAAAATGAAAGATTTAAATGGTCTGCAATTACTTTTATCCTACCTGTTTCGTTAACGAGATAAAAGTCTTGAAAATCCTGATGTTGTGTGGCGCTTGTGACATAGTCGCTCCCCTCATCATTATACGAAATGTTTGCTTTGTCATAGCTGTAGCCTATACATTGCACTTTAAAGAAGGGTGTTTCCATGATTTTTGGAGCCTCCACAGTTCCCTGTATTTTTACCAGTCCTGTCTTAAGACTGGAAATTGGTGTTTGTTTTGTTTTTAATAGCCTGCGCTGGGTCCTGGTCACATAAATGGCAAAAACAGCTGCGATAACCGGGAAAATGGGAACGATAAAATGGCTAAAAAATACCAGGGTAAAAAGGCTTAGGCCTAAAGCCACTAATAAGAGGGTTGTTATATGGGATAATACATTCTTCATTGTTGATCGGGCCTTCCCGGTGATGGTTGTTGTTTTTGGATCCTAAAGGTTTACCGCTGTTAATATAGCGTTTCCCCCTTGGTTAACCCGGAAGATTTATCTTTCTGCTTCTTTGTTTTATAACCTTCAGTTTTTTATTTGATTCATTGATCATTCGATATTGCATTTGATAGGGTTCATGTCTTCAGTGCTTATTGTATAGCTGTATTTTCCAAACAATTTACAAAGGCTCTAGAATTACGCGGATTTTATAGCGTTTTTATAGGGGAGTTGCTAGGGCCTCAACCGGCCTGTAGTCCCTTCAAAGGCTGCCATCATAATGCTTAAAATTATTTTAATTTCCATAAAATGGTATAGCCTTTATAAAGGCTATACACAGTTTCTGTCTTTTCTGTTAAAATAAATGATGTAGGGTTGTTGTTGTAACTGAAAATTAAACTTATATTTAATTACACAATTAACTTATAAATTATGGCAATCTTATCAAATAGCGCTTTTGGTCATCCCAATGGGAAAATCGGAGGCATGGTGTACTACATGCTTAAAGGACAGGCAGTCTGCCGGATGATCGGTGAACAAGGTAAACCCAGTATTAAACAAAAAGCCAATTATCAGGCGATGGAGGTAACAATGAGGCTCGTAAAACCGATGAAAGAGTTCATCAGGAATAGTTTTGAACTGGAAGCGAGGGGAACCGTGAAAAATCCACACAACCTTGCGGTCTCTTACAATAAAAAACAGGCATTGCAGGGAGAATATCCTAACATCAGCGTAGATTACAGCAAGGTGGTGCTCTGTTATGGTGAACTTCCCGGAGCAAGGGATTTCAGCATGAGTAAAACGGAAACGGGACTGATCTTAAACTGGAATCCGGAAAGCTATGCGGGTGGACATGACGGTGATGATATCCTTATGATTCAGCTCTGTTATCCCTCAAGAAAATATGGAAGATCCTTCCTAAATGCATCAAGAAGGGATTCCGGTGAGGTGATTCTCCCCTTAAGTGAAGTCGACATTCATGAGCCCATAGAGGCCTATGCCTGCTTCAAATCAGCTGATGGAAAGCAGATTTCAAACAGTATCTATCTGGGAAATATAAATGGGACTGTAAAAAGTGCCAAAGAACAAGCTGCTCAGGAAAAATATACCCTCTTAAAAACCAGGTTTGATCAGATTGAGCCCGATTATTTAACCCGGAAAAGCCAGATAGAACTATGCTTGAAGACCGAAAACAAAGCTTTTCGAACTCTGGAAACGGAATACCTTGCACTGAAGGATAAATTAGCACACCTTCCCGGAGGCCCTGGTTAAAGATTAGCGATCAGCCTCCAGCATGTTTTTGATAAATGTCACCTTTATTATAGTTATTATCATAAGTGCTGGAATTTGCTGTCCGGATAAATCAGGAATTGATCTTTCCCTGATTTATCCGGACAGCCATCATTAGCTTTGCTCCTCAAAATTGAGAAGCAAAGCTCTTTTTGTCCTATAGATGAAATCCTTATTGATTTGCATTTTTCTTTAGCCACTCTAACCTTCGCTGATCGGCCAGTTGCTTTACCGCAAAACCTTCAAATTTGGCATTAAACCCAACTCCGTCAGGACTAGCCGCCATAATGCCAACCATTACCGGTCTGTTATCCTGCAGGTACGCATTTCGCATCATGGTATAGGTTTTGTCATCATAAGAGTAAAATATTTCAACAGCATCCAGTCTTCTTACCGCTTTTATCCATATAAATTCAGGTGCTTTGTCCAGTGTAGTTACACTCCAATCACTCGTTTTATGTGTGACTACCGTGCTTAGATTGTATTTTCCATCTACAAATTCGATTCCTGCCTTGATATAATTCTCATGATCTGTACGTAACATTAATCCCATTTGGTCGAAACGGTTTTTATAATTTCCGGTGATCTTAACCTTTGCTTCGAATTCACCTCCATAGGTGCTGTAATAGAATGGTGCATCATCCACGGTAAAGCCATAGTGTGAAATTCTCCAATAATCGCTTTGAGGGGTGACAAACATATTTAAGGTATTGTCTTTAATTTCCCACTTTTCGGGCTCGTTAAACCACTGCATCTTTTCCAGGCGCTGGGCAAAACCCGCCTGCGCTATCGTGAACATCAGCACACTTAAAATAATCTTTTTCATTTGTTGTTTTGAGTTAATAAAATATTTACTCCACAAATGTAGACGGTCGTACATGACGCGCCAATACTGATTAATAACCATAAAATTCCATGTGTACTTACTCCCTTACCTCAGCGGAATGGTTGCTTTGTGTGGTCATTTGGAAGCAGAACTGTACCTGTTGCCGAACCTGGCGCTTTGGGATATCATTGTATAACCAACTAAATATAAACCAAACACGTATCCGAATGGGTAATGTAAATCTTGTCAAAGGAAGGAGTGTGTTTATGAAATAAGCAGTACTTACCCTTATTGAACCTCCCAAATCTGACAGAGCGCAAATTTTCTTCCCGATAATTTGACCTGCTCTGTAATCCACTAACGCTAAAAAAATATAAAATATGAGAATAATATTGATACTCATGGTGTCCCTTTTGCTGAGTACTCAAGTTTCAGCTAAAAGGATACCCGGTATTGGAAATACCACGCAGCGGATCATAACCGGTACCGTTTACGATGAGTCTGGACTTGGCCTCCCTGGTGTTACGGTTAAGATCGAGGGTACCCAAAGAGGTGCCGTAACCAATGTCGAAGGAAAGTATACCATCCAAAGCAACAGCAACTCAGAGGTACTGGTATTTTCTTTCATTGGTTACCTAAGCCAGAAAATCACAGCAGGAGAAAAGAAGATCATAGATGTAAAGCTCTTACCTGATCCAAAAAGTGAACTCGAAGAAGTAGCTGTTGTCGCCTTTGGTGTTCAAAAGAAAGAAAGTGTGATCGGATCCATTACCACAGTAAAGCCGGGAGATCTTAAAATACCTTCCAGCAACCTTACCGCATCTTTGGCTGGCAGGGTCGCAGGAATGATTGCCTATCAGAGAAGCGGGGAACCAGGCAGAGACAATGCCGATTTCTTTATCCGGGGGATCACCACTTTTGGCAACAATACAAAACCATTGATTTTAATTGATGCGATAGAATTAACTACGACCGATCTGGCCAGGTTACAGCCGGATGATATCGCTACATTTTCCATTATGAAAGATGCGACTGCAACGGCACTGTATGGTGCCAGAGGAGCCAATGGAGTCATACTGGTGACGACCAAACAGGGGGTCGCAGGGAAGGCAAAGATTTCATTTCGTGCGGAAAGTTCTGCTTCAACCTCGACCAGTGATGTAGAATTTGCAGATCCGGTTACTTATATGAAATTGGCAAATGAAGCGATTTCAACCAGAGATCCTTTGGGAACGCTATTGTATACGGACGAGAAAATTGCCAATACACTGGCTGGTAAAAATCCATTGGTTTATCCGGCAAACGACTGGAGAAAGCTCTTGTTTAAAGACTATGCGATTAACCAGCGTTATAACCTCAGCGTGAGCGGAGGCGGAACGGTGGCCCGATATTTTGTCTCCGGTGCCTATAATAAAGACAACGGTGTACTTAAAGTCGACAACAAGAATAATTTCAACAACAACATCGACCTTAAAAGCTATACGTTGCGTTCCAATGTAAATATCGATCTGACCAAATCTACAGAACTGATCGTTCGGCTAAGTGGCAATTTTGACGATTATAACGGCCCGCTTGAAGGAGGAGAAGAAATGTACAGAAGGGTGGTCAGGTCCAATCCCGTACTTTTTCCTGCCTACTATCCTGCGGATGATCAGAACAGATTTATAAAACACATTATGTTCGGAAACTATGGGAAGGACAATGCTTACTTAAATCCTTATGTAGATCTGGTGCGGGGATATAAGGATGAATCCAGGTCGCAAATGCTGGCGCAGTTCGAAGTTAAACAGGGATTGGATGCGATTTTAAAGGGACTATCGGTGAGATCTATGGTCAACTTAACCCGAACCGCTTCTTTCGGATATAGGAGAGGATACGATCCATTCTATTATCAGCTTGCTGGTTATGATAGCATTACGGATAAATATCAGATCTCTAAGATCAATGAAAATGGTACGGAGTACTTAGGTTTTGAACAGGGTGGCAAAGAGCTTAGATCTACTTTTGACACGCAATCTATGTTGAATTATAATGCTGCTTTCGGAGCAAGGAACAGTGTGAGCGGCCTGTTGGTTTTCATCACCAGAGAAAGCCTGAACGCCAATGCGGGAGATCTCCAGCAATCGCTGCCATTCAGAAACCTTGGGCTCTCAGGACGTGCGACCTATTCATTTGACAGGCGTTATTTTGCGGAATTTAATTTTGGGTATAATGGATCGGAACGCTTCTCTCAATCGAAAAGATATGGGTTTTTCCCTTCTGCAGGGGTAGCATGGAGCCTCTCCAATGAACGCTTTTTTGAACCCCTAAAAAAGGTCATCACTAACCTGCGCTTTCGCTACACGTATGGTCTGGTGGGGAACGATCAGATAGGGGATGAAAGAGACCGCTTTTTTTATCTGTCTAATGTAGATTTAAATAACAATGACCGTGGTGCAAGATTTGGAAAGGACCTGGACGAATTCAGGCCTGGTGTACAGATCCGGAGATATGCCAATGAGGAGATTACCTGGGAAGTGTCTAAAAAACAAAATATTGCAATGGAGTTGAGTTTGTTTGGTAAGGCCAATTTGATCCTGGAATATTATACCGAAAATAGAGATAAGATCTTAATGGATCGCTCTGCTATTCCAAGTAATGTTGGTTTATCAACCACGCCCAAGGCGAATCTTGGAAAGGCTAAAGGAAATGGAATTGACCTTTCTCTCGATATGCAGCACAGCTGGAACAAAGACATGTGGCTCTCTGTAAGGGGTAACATGACCTATGCGAAAAGCAAATTTGTCGCTTTTGAGGAACCGAATTATCCGGAATCTTACAGGTCAAGAATTGGGCAGTCTATAAGACAGGAATACGGATACATTGCAGAAAGACTGTTTATTGACGACAATGATGCGCTGAATTCCCCTAAACAAGAATTCACTGGTAAATACGGAGGTGGAGACATTAAATACCTGGATGTTAATGGTGATGGAAAGGTGAATGAAGCAGATAAGGTGCCTATCGGTAATCCGACAGTTCCGGAAATCATCTATGGATTCGGATTCTCTTTTAGCTACAAGAAATTTGACATCTCGGCTTTTGCACAGGGCTCCTCTAATCAATCATTCTGGATAGATCAGGGCGCTACCTCACCTTTTAACAATCAGACTCAGCTTTTGAAAGCGTATGCGGAGAGCCATTGGTCTGAAGACAACAGAAATATTTATGCCATATGGCCAAGGTTAAGTCCAACGCTAAATGCGAATAACAACAATCAAAGCACCTGGTTTATGAGAAACGGAGCCTTCCTGCGACTTAAACAAGTGGAATTGGGCTATACATTTTCCAAAAAGTTCCTGGAAAGAATCAGGGTCTCCAATTTTAGATTGTATGCCAGTGGAACCAATCTGTTGGTGTTGAGCAAGTTTAAAATGTGGGATGCGGAGATGTCTGGAAATGGACTGGGCTACCCGATCCAAAAGGTTTTCAATCTTGGCTTAAACATCACCTTTAATTAATTTAAATTTTTAGTCATGCGAAATATTAAAAAAGAAAGCTGGATACTCAGAATAACAGTTCTTGCTGTGCTTTTTGTGACGAGCTCCTGTAAAAAGTATCTGGATGTAATCCCCGATAACATCCCTACCATAGACCATGCCTTCGCTATGCGTACCGAAGCAGAAAAGTATTTATATACCTGCTATTCTTATATGCCGAAGGATGGGAACCTGGGTGCTGATCCTACCATACTTGGAGGAGATGAGCTTTGGGCAATTTACCAGTCCGGCCGACCGGAATTTAACCATTATATTTTTGATGGCCTGGCGAGGGGAGGACAGGCTACGGTTGATCCAATCGTAGGTTTTTATTGGGGCGATATGTACCGCGCTATCAGAGATTGTAATGTTTTCCTGGAAAATGTTGGAAAAGTACCCGACCTGACGGCATTGGAAAAATTGGAATGGATTGCGGAAGTAAAAACGCTGAAAGCATACTATCATTTTTACCTGGTAAGAATGTATGGCCCGATTCCATTGTTAAAAGAAAACTTTAAAATAGATGAAGTCATTGAAAACACCAAAGTGCCAAGAGCTCCGGCAGACAGCTGCTTTAAATATATTGTAAGCCTTTTAGATGAGGCAAAAGTAGACTTACCCAAAGCAGTTGGAAACAGGAATAAAATGCTTGGACGGATTACCCAGCCGGTAGCTTATGCGTTAAAGGCAAAAGTAATGGTTACGGCTGCAAGCCCGCTTTTTAATGGGAACACGGATATGACTTCTTTAAAAAACCTGGACGGAACACCGTTGTTTAACCCATCTGTATCTTTGGAAAAGTGGACTGAAGCAGCAGCTGCCTGTAAAGAAGCGATCGACATCTGCGAATTGGCAGGGAATAAGCTGTATAAATTTAATCCGCCAGTTCCAAGATTTAAACTTTCGGATTCCACCAGGACGGGGCTCAGCATCAGGAATGCATTTGCAGAACGATGGAATGAGGAAATCATTTGGGCCAATACACAAAGCATCTCCAACCTGACACAAAAAGTGGCTGCGGTAAAAGTAGACCACCGGTATCTGGACAATCCAAGGATTATATCTGAGCTGGCGCCTCCTGTTAAGATTGCGGAAATGTTCTACTCAGACAAAGGTGTTCCGATAAATGAAGACAAAACCTGGAATACGGGCAATTTACTTTTGCGTACCGCAACAGCCAAAGAGGAGCGGTACATCAGGAAAGATTACGTGACCTCTGCCTTGAATTTCGATAGAGAACCTCGTTTTTATGCCAATCTTGGTTTTGATGGCGGGGTATGGTATGGACAAGGATCGGAGAACGATGGTGATCCAAATTCTCTCTTTTTTGTCTCTTCAAGAAAAGGACAGCCAAATGGAAAAGTAGAGGCGGACTATGGATCGCCAACGGGCTATTATGTAAAGAAGTATGTGCATTGGGAAAATGTACAGGGAAGTAGCGTAAACGATTATAAGGTGACCGAATATCCCTGGCCAATCATCAGGCTTGCACAGTTGTTCCTGTTCTATGCTGAGGCATTAAATGAGGCCAATGGAGATAAATCCCAAATGTTCAAATACATCAATGCGGTAAGAGAACGTGCTAAACTTCCAACCGTGGAGTTTTCATGGGATAACTATTCCACAAACCCTTCAAAATATACTTCCCAGGCGGGCATGCGTCAGATTATTCATCAGGAACAACTCATCGAAATGGCTTTTGAGGGATCCCGTTTCTGGGACATCAGAAGGTGGAAAGAAGCGGTTGCCGAATATAGAAAGCCGGTACAAGGTTGGGATATAGAACAGTCTAATCCGGATTATTATTACCGCAGAAGAGTCTTGTTTGTACAAAGCTTTAGCGTGAAGGATTATTTCTGGCCAATCCGGGATCATGACCTGTTAATTAACAAAAATCTGGTACAGAATATTGGTTGGTAACGTAAAATCAGAAAAATGAAAAAACTAATGTATTTAATCGCAGGAGGGATGTGTTTGTTTCTCCTGCAATGTAAAACAGAAGACAGGCTGGATCATATCGATCCTAATGCAGCAGCGCCGGCGCAGGTTTATAACATCAAGTCTGAGGGCAAACCCGGAGGGGCAATACTTACTTATAAATTACCGGCAGACCCCAATCTTTCTTATGTAAAGGCGGTGTATGAGATCCAGCCTGGCGTATTTAGAGAGGGTAAATCGTCTTTTTATACGGATAGTCTTAAACTGGAAGGCTTTGGTGATACAAACGAGTATACCGTTAAAGTATATAGCATAGGCAAAAATGAAAAGGCTTCTTTACCGGTAGAGATTAAAGTAAGTCCGCTCACACCACCAATAGAAAGCTCATTTAAAGAGCTGACCATGGAGCCGGGCTTTGGCGGCATAAAAATTAAATTTAAGAATGAATTCGCTGCCAACATGGCCATCGTAATTATGGCAGATACAGTGGGGAATGATGTCTTATTACCCATCCAGACTTTTTATACCAAGACCATCGCAGGTACCTTCTCAGTGAGGGGCCTAACTGCTACACCAAAGAAGTTTTCGGTTTACCTGAGGGACAGGTGGAATAACAAATCAGAAAGCCTGGTCAAAACTATTGCTCCTTTATTCGAGCAGAAAGTGCCAAAACCATTTAAAGGGTTGAAACTTCCAACGGATGAATACGAGCCTGTAGAATCACAATATCCGGTGGATAGGATGTGGGATGATAAGATCGACAATGGCGTATTTGCTTCACGTCACAATACCAGCACGCCGCAATGGTTTACCTTCGATCTTGGCAGAGCTGTGGTGATCAGCAGAATGAAAATGCATCAGCGACATCCGGACTATACCTATACCGGTGCTAATGTTAAACGGTTTGAATTGTGGGGCACAAATGATCCGGGATTGGATGGTTCATTTACAAACTGGAAGCTTTTAGGGACATTTAAATCCTTCAAACCTTCGGGATTGCCATTGGGCAGAGCTACCGCTGAAGACAATAATTATGGTCATACACAGGGTGAAGATTTTGACCTCGAAGAAATTCCGCTGGCCTATCGGTATCTGCGTTTCAAAACGCTGGAAACCTATGGTGGTGGATCACAAATCACCATTGCAGAACTGAGCTTCTGGGGGAAATTATAAATGGGCCACACTTAAACGATTCAAATGAAAACGAAATTTTATTATTTATTTCTCCTAATCACTGCATATGCCTTTTCTTTTGCATGTAAAAAGATGGACAACACTTACAAACAATTTGTTGTTCCCGGTGGTAAATATTATCCGGGAAGAGCAAATGGGGCCAGGTTTCAGGCCGGGAATAAAAGAGGCCGGCTGTACTGGCTTCGAAATGCGGATCCTAAAACAGTTAAGGCAAAGATTTATTGGAACAATTATGCGGATTCGGTAGAAATTCCCATCTCTAATGAGAAGGATACGATCAGTTATATGTTCAGTAACTTGCCTGAGAACTTTTACACCTTCATCATAAAGACTTATGACCTGGCCGGAAACGCATCTGTCCCGGTAGAAGTACCAGGTGCCATCTATGGCGATAGCTATCAGGAAAGATTATTGCCGAGGCCTTTAAAAGGCGCGCTTTTAAAGACGAGTAATCAGCTGTTTACTACCTGGGAAGCGGCTGATATTGCCAGCGGTGCCTATGCTACAGAGGTCGAATACACCAACAATAGCGGGCAGCTCAGCACCAAGAGGGTTCGGGTAAACATCAGTGAGTTTAACGTAGATGATTATAAGGTGGGCACGCAGTTCAGGTACAGGACCGTGTTTCGGCCGGACTCTACGGGTATAGATTTCTTTTATACACCATACCTAAGTACGAATGAACTCTTATTGGATAAATCGGAATGGAAGATTATTGACTTTTCATCTCAGCATCCCGGAGATGAAAATAAAGTGACGAACTTTATTGATGACAATGCCGCAACCCGCTGGCATACCAATGCTGGTAGTTCCAGGTACCCCCACCACTGTACGATAGATATAGGTGCATTGCGTTCCATTAAGAAGGTCGGAATCTGGAGAATGAAAGATGACGACAGGGCTCCGGATAAGCTTCAGTTCTTTACCAGTGCCGATAATGTAAACTGGATAGATCAGGGGGTGTTTAATTTTAACCGTAAAATTAATGATCAGCAGATATTCACGATGACTGATCCCTCAGTGGCAAAGTATTTTAAAGTTGTAGGGGTATCGGGCCCTCAATCTTATACCGTTCTGGGGGAGATCACACTTTACATACCGTACAATTAGCCACCAGTGATTTCAATGCGGTATATTTAAGCTAAGAGCGTCAACTTCGAATGGAATGTTGACGCTTTTAGGTTTTGATTATAATGAATTCCTTTTGGTGTACTTAAATGGGATGGCTATTTTTTCCATTGGTCCCTCGAGCAGCATTCTCGCAGCGGTACTTCCCATAAAATTAAAGTCAGTTGAGATGGTAGTAATACCATTTAGCAAAATTTTCTTAATTGGCGTTTCGTTGTAGGAGATGACCCCCACATCTTTACCTATCTTCAAATTCATATTGACGATCCGTTCCAACAAAAGCACAAGATCGTCCTCCATCAGTACAATAAAGACATCACCGGGATGGATGGACTCCTCCATAATATCGGAAACGATCCCATGTGAAAAGGCATACTCCTGTGCGAAATTCAGGAAACCTCCCAGAATTTCATTAGGGAAATAGCTTTTTTGAGGGAAGACGATTTTTAATGTTTTATACCTGGAAAGGTCATTGAGCGCTTTTTGCAGTGCATTAAAAATGTCCTGCTCAAAGTCTTCATAAACCGCTCCGTAATTTCCGGTTACCTGAGGAACAAGCTTGTCCATTAAAATGAGTTTTTCTTTAGGGAGTGTATTGATGATCTCCATATTAAACTCATGACCATTTATAAAGTGCGGGATAATCACAAAATGTGAGTATTGTGTCAGCTGTTTTTCCGTAATCAGTCTTTTAAACAACATGAAACTGTTGTTATAGACATAGAAGTCTACGTATATGTCGGTGTCAAGTGCAGCTATGAAGGCGTCATAAATGATTTTTTTATGGGTACTTAATTTGTTGAATAACAAAAGCACTTTAAATTTACGCTTTGGCTTGATCTCCGCAACGTAAAAGCCTTTGCCAGGTACAGAAATGATCACGCCGATACTTTTTAGATATCTATAGCCTTTATCTACCGTATCTCTGGCCATGTCAAGCCTGCAGCTGATTTCATTAATAGAGGGGAGGACATTGTCTAATTTTAAAATCCCCGTTTCAATGGCATTTATAATGGCATCTGAAAGCTGTAAATATTTAGGCGTTGACGAATGTTCGTCAATTTTTATGTGGTCAAATAGTTTCGTCCTACCCATTTTATAAAATCATAATTTCATCACTATTTATTAAATCCGACCGTATAATAATGGCATGCTGGTCGTCTGATTTAAATAGATATTATTAAGGTTATATATTGGTTTCGGATGTGTTTACAATGATATCAATCTAAATCGTATCAACTGTCATGGGCAGTGCTGGTGGGATGAGATTTGCTATTTAAAGTGTTTTTGATGCCTCTTGGTGTAATTATTTAAATGTATTTTAAAATAATCGTTTTCGAATTTAAATAATCTTTACTTATGATATTGATTATTAAAATAATTATGGCTAGGTTTAATTTGTGTTTATAGAATTACGATATACTGAGAATAATTGTTCTCGTTAGGCAATGTATGAGCTGAATTGTTGAATGATTAGTGTTTTTACGAGAAGATTAGCGAAGTTGGATAATGATGTAATAAACTCTTAATAGAGATTATTATAATGAATGTTAACTACCAAACTGTTGAAAAATATTTTAAAACCCTTCTTCCTATATGATGCGCTCCAAAAGTTTATCACAAATCCAGAAATACATATGGATTGATCAGTTGAAAAATACGCTATCTCCAAAATTTAATATTGGAGGCTTTGCTAAACTTAAAGGAAATATTGGTGTTGAGAACTTCTCGGGATCGATTCAGGACACTGTTGAGCGTCAGGATATTTTAAACTGGAAATTTAGTAACGGGGATGAATTGTTTCCTGCTGTTTCTATTTTTCGCGAAAAATACAATCAGCCGATACAATTGCTGGACTTTTCATCCAGGATCAATTGCGAAGAGGAGGCTGTACACTGGATGAAAAGTGACATGGAGGTTCCATTTGATCTTTTGGAAAACCGGCTGTTCTTTACTATTTTGATTAAGTGTAAAAGCTCCACTTTCTGGTACGTTAAATTTCATCATATTATAAATGATGGCTACGGCCTTTCTATCTTTTTCAAAGATGTGCTGGGTAGTTATGATCATGCGGAGCATCATTTGAGTAAATATGATTATCAGGAGTTTGTTGATCATCAGATGAAAGAAACTGAGGGAAAGGCTTATCATGCATCAAAATCCTTTTGGCAAAATAAGTATACGACCATCCCGCCGGCCACGTTTGAAGGTAAAACCGATTTGGATCAGCCCTCTTCGAAACTGTTTTCTTTTGTTGTCGGTAAGGATGTTTTGAATAGAAACAAACAGTTTTGCGCCGAACATGGCCTTTCCTACCTTCACTTATTTTTAGGGAGCTTTCTCGTTTATATTTACAAGGTTTATTCCTTTAAAGCGTTTCCGGTTATACTTCCTGTTCAAAACAGATCGAATCGTAAGTTTAAGGCTATTCTTGGACCATTTGTGAACCTGATGCCGATTTATTTGCAATACGATGGCGGTCAGCAGGTTTTAGATTTTTTATATGGCATAAAGAAAGAAATAATGACCTGTCTGAGGCATCAGGAATATCAGTTGGGGGAGCTTCTTGCGGACTCAGATGTATTGCTGAATTCCGGAAAGCATTTCACAGGATTCAGGATTTCTTATGAAAAACATGATTATAACTATTCGTTCAATGATGAAAATGTAACGGTCTTTCCCTTATCTAATAACTATGAGGACGCCAATCTCTCGATACATATCAGGGAATATTCAAATAGTGCTGAGGAACTGATTGTTGATTTGGATTACAATACTAACGTTTTTTCTGACAGTAGTATCGCATCCTTATCGAAGGGCCTGCAGTCCATATTACAAGATTTAATTGCCCGACCGCTGGACCTGCTTGAAAGCTTAAATGCCGTCGATAGTGAAGAACGTGCCAGCCAGTTAGACGCTTTTTTTGATGCCGCGCGTTTTAGCGCTAAAAGCCCTTTAAGTTCCAGGCTGAGAAATGCCCTGGGTTTAAATGCCGACAAGCACTTTTTATTTAGCCCGCAAAGGAGGCTATCCAATGCGCAGATAAATGAAGCTTCTGATGTGATTGCCGCTCATCTCGTTGTCGGCATTAATGTGTTAAATGGTCAGCGAATCGGATTATATCTTAAGGATAAATCAAAATACATCGAAGCGTTATTTGGCATCATAAAAACAGGAGCAGTCTATGTACCTATTGATACCGCTTATCCTGAAGGACGGGTGATGAGTATCCTGAATTCTGCCTCCTGTGATTTTGTCATCAGCGACCATGATACCGTAAACGAATTTATCAGAACAGGAGGCTTTAGATTATTGCTTATTGAGGAGCTGAAACAAGCCCTCAAAAGCCCTGAAGAAAGCTTGATCAGGGTGAAGGATCCCTTATATTTAATTTGTACTTCCGGTTCTACAGGAGTTCCTAAAGGGGCTGTTTGTAATCACATGGGTTTTAATAACCTCTTAGATTGGTATGTGGAAGAACTGTCTTTAACGGCATTGGATAAAACCCTGATTGTTTCCTCATTAGGCTTTGATCTGACGCAGAAAAATCTTTTTGCTGCGGCATTAACCGGTGCTGAACTTCACCTGATTGACGACGAATTTTATAATCCTGGCGCTATTTTAGAAGCCATTGGCGCAAGGAAAATAACATGGATAAATTGTACGCCAAGTACCTTTTACCCAATTCTGGAGCTGGATGCTCCAAATGGATTTCGCAACTTACACTCGCTCAGGTATGTGGTTTTAGGGGGAGAATCTATAAATATGAACCTGCTTTCTGAGTGGTACAATGGCGCAGGTTGTCATACCAGACTGCTGAATACCTATGGACCTACAGAATGTACAGATGTGACCAATTATTATCTGGTTCCTAAACTGGCAGATTATACTGATTTTGTATTGCCCATAGGTAAACCGATACCTAACGTAACCAGCCTGATTCTTAACCCGGAAAGATCTTTAATCCCGGCAGGGGCTAAAGGTGAAATTTGTATTGGCGGAATTGCCTTGGGAAACGGCTATCTGAATGATCCGGAGAAGACGAAGGAGAAATTCATTCCTCATCCATATATAGCGGCTGAAAAATTATACTGTACAGGAGATTTGGGTCGCCTGCTTCCCGATGGAAATCTGGAGTTCCTCGGAAGAATAGACAACCAGGTGAAAATAAGGGGCTACCGGATAGAGTTGGGTGAAATTGAAAGTCACCTGATGAATATGAAAAATATCAGGGAAGCAGCTGTCGTTGTTGTTGAGAATGAACATATCGGTAAATGTTTGCTTGCTTATGTCATCGTTGACGGCGATTTAAACGTAAAGCAGGTAAAGAACCATCTAACTGGACTTTTACCTGATTTTATGGTTCCCGCTGACTTTGTTAAGATGGATAAATTTCCGGTTTCAGCAAACGGAAAAGTAGATAAGAACGCTTTACCTGATCCCGGAACCGTTGATTTAACAGAAAGCACCGTTTATCTGGCGCCAAATACCGAAGTTGAAAGACATTTAATCCGGATCTGGGAGGAAATTCTGGGGAAAGAAAACATAGGAATCCGCGATGATTTCTTTGACCTCGGAGGACATAGTTTAAAAATAAGCCGGCTTATGGGCCGGATCAATAAAGAATTTGAAATCAGGATTGGCCCGAAAGAACTTTTTGGACATCCGGTACTGGAAGATCAGGCAGGTCTGATCACACATGCCACGCAGTCAGCATACCATGCGATCCCGGTAGCAGCGTCTCAGATTTGCTATCCTTTATCTTCGTCACAACGCAGGCTATGGATTCTGAGCCAGTTTGAAGATGGGAATGCTGCTTACAATATTCCCAGAGTATATGTGTTTCAGGGTAGTTTAAGCCAGGAATCGCTGACCGCTGCTTTCAGGATGCTGATCGCGCGTCATGAAATTCTGCGGACCGTATTCAGGGAAGATGAAGAGGGGGAAATCAGGCAATTCATCAATGATGTTCAGGATACCAGATTTGAAATCGATTACCGTGACCTGAGCCTTTCTGAAGATCAGGAAACCGTTATCAGGGAGCTGGTTAAGGCAGATGCCACTACACCGTTTGATTTATCTTTGGGCCCTTTACTTCGTGCCAGTCTGTATCAGACGGGGGAAGACCGTTGGCTATTCAGTTATACCATGCACCACATCATCAGCGACGGCTGGTCTATGGGAGTCCTGGTAGGGGAGCTTTTGTTGTTTTATAATGCCCATCTTAAAGGAGAAGAAAACAGGCTGGCACCATTGCAAATCCAGTATAAGGATTATGCCTGCTGGCAGCAAAAGGAATTGAAAGGCAGTACATTAAATGCCTCCCGCTCTTATTGGCTGAAGCAGTTTGAGGGGGAATTGCCTGTCCTGGAGCTGAGGGGAGACCATATCCGTCCGGCAATAAAAACCTATAACGGGGCAGCTGTGGAGCTGAGAATCAGTGCTGAAGCTGGTAAAAAGCTTCGGGATTTGAGCCAAAGCCAGGGTTGTACCCTTTTTATGGGTTTACTGGCAGTGGTGAATACTTTATTGTACAGGTATACCGGCCAGCAGGACCTGATTGTAGGAAGTCCGATTGCAGGCAGGGAATATGCTGACCTGGAGGGACAGATTGGTTTTTATGTCAACACGCTGGCCTTAAGAAGCCGGTTTAGAGGAGAAGATAGTTTTATTGACCTGCTGAATCACATCAGGCAGGTGACGTTGGACGGCTATGAACACCAGGCTTATCCATTTGATGAATTGGTGGATGAGCTGGACATCCCGCGCGACCTGAGCCGTAATGCTTTGTTTGATGTAATGGTGGTATTGGAGCATAACCAACTCCTCGAGGCCGGGGGATTGGGCGGTATAAAAGCAAGTCTTTATCAGGGCGTTGAAACTGAGGGTAGCAAGTTCGACCTGACCTTTAGCTTTGAAGAAATTGGGGAGGAGATCGAAACGGTCATCTCCTATAATAGTGATATCTATGACCGGGCAGGCATCGTACAGTTATCGGATCATTTGATCCGGCTGATGGAGGCGGTTACTGCCGGACCTTCGGTTGCTATCGCTGATTTACATTACCTGTCGGAGGAGGAACATCAGCAGCTTTTACATGGATTCAATGCCACAGCTGTCTGGTATCCTAAAGATAAAACAGTGGTGAATTTATTTGAAGAACAGGTATTGAATACGCCTGATCATATTGCCCTGGTTTTTGAAAAAGAGCAGCTGAGTTACCGCGATCTGAATGAAAAGGCCAATCAGTTTTCCGATTATCTGGTCAGGAATTACGGTGTAAAAAGATGTGATTTTGTGGCCATCATGCTGGAGCGGAGTGAATGGGTATTGATTGCCATCCTTGGCATATTAAAGTCCGGAGGGGCTTATGTGCCTTTAGAGGTATCGTCTCCGGCGGCCCGTAAGGAGTATATGCTGGAGGAATGCGGGAGCAGGGTGCTGATTGATGATCAGGAACTGGAAAAGTTTAGGCAGGAAGCTTCATCTTATAACGGCGATAATTCCGGTATAACGATGGGCCCGGCAGATCTGGCCTATGTGATGTATACCTCCGGTTCCAGTGGAAAACCCAAAGGGGTGATGGTGGAACATGGTAACGTCGTGCGTCTGGTTAAATCGGCGAATTATGTGACGTTAACCGACGAAGAGGTGTTGTTGTCGACGGGAGCAGTTTCCTTTGACGCGACGACTTTCGAATACTGGGCGATGTTGCTAAATGGCGGGCGGCTGGTGTTGTGTAGTCAGGAAGTTTTGCTCAACCCCAAAGTACTTGCCAGCCAGATACAAGCCCAATCGGTTACGATGATGTGGTTTACTTCCGGCTGGTTAAACCAGCTGGCAGATGAAGATATTGAAATATTTGAGGGATTAAAAACCCTGCTGGCCGGAGGGGATGCATTGTCGCCGGTCCACATCAAAGCTTTAAGACTTCGTTATCCGGATTTAAAAATCCTGAACGGCTATGGTCCAACAGAAAATACGACCTTTTCTTTAACCTATCCGATATTAAATCCGGGCTTGAATATTCCGGTAGGCAGACCGATCAGTAACAGCAGGGTTTACATTCTGGATTCCCGGGATCAGTTATTGCCCATCGGTGTTGTGGGAGAGATTTGTCTGGCCGGAGCGGGTTTGTCCAGAGGATACCTGAACCAGCCTGAACTGAGCCGGGATAAATTTGTGCCGGATCCTTTTGTGAGCGGAGAGCGGATGTACAAAAGCGGTGACCTGGGCAGGTGGCTGCCGGATGGCAATGTAGAATTTACCGGCCGGAAGGATGATCAGATTAAAATCAGAGGGTATCGCATAGAACCTGGGGAAATAGAGGAGGTGCTGCAACGCTATGCAGCCATTTCATCTGCCGTGGTCCTGGTAAAAGAAAATGTTTCCGGAGAAAAAGAACTCGTGGCCTATGTGCATACTGAACAGGAAATAAGTGTGCCTGATCTTCAGCTGTATTTAGCCAGACACCTGCCGGTGTATATGATTCCGGGCCATTTTATTCAGATAGATCAATTGCCTTTAAGTCCGAATGGTAAAGTCGATAAAAGGGCCTTGCTTGCGATGAATACAGGCCGTCAAAGCCTGATGGGAGCAGTGGCTTATGAGGCGCCAGGAACTGAAATAGAAGCACAGCTGGTCGGGATTTGGGAAGAGGTATTGGGCATTGATAAAATCGGAATAAAGGATAATTTCTTTGCACTCGGCGGACACAGTTTAAAGGCCATACAGCTCCTTTCGAGAGTGAGCAAGAACATGGGGACAAAAATACCGCTAAAGGATCTCTTTTCAGAACCTACGATAGAAGCAATGGCGAATGTGATCATGAATGACCGCTGGCTCAAGGCGGTTACGGATGAAGATCATGCCGGTTATCAGAAAATTAAAATATAAGTGTTGATTATGAGAGACTTTATTACCCTTTTAAGAAAGAACGATATACACATCAGAATTGAAGACGGAGAATTAACACTTAAATACCCTAAAGGTGACCTTGATTTAAACTTATTGGCGAAAATTAAGGAAAACAAATTTTTGCTGATTGATTATTTAAATAAGGTCAGTGATGATGCCTATGTGAGAATCCCTGCAGCTTTACCAGCAGAAAGTTATGTTTTATCTTCTTCACAGCGACGTTTATGGCTTCTGAGTCAGCTTGATGCCGGAAATACAGCCTATAACATGCCTGGGGTATATACTTTCGAAGGAGAACTGAACGATGCCGGACTGGATTCTGCTTTTTTCAGGTTGATCGCGCGTCATGAGATTCTGCGTACTGTTTTTCGTGAGGATGTACATGGCGATATCCGTCAGTATATTCTTTCTTCAGAGGAACTGGACTTTCATTTGCTTCGTAAAGATTTAAGGGCTGCCGGGAATCCGGATTTGCTGGTTAAGAATTTAATCAGGGAAGCGTTTCAGCATCCTTTTGATTTAGAGAATGGTCCATTATTACGCGCCTGTTTATATCAGCTGGAGGATCATCGCTGGATTTTTACCTATGAGATGCACCACATCATCAGTGACGGATGGTCTATGGGGGTACTGATTGAGGAGCTGTTTTTCTTTTATAATACGCACCTGAAATCAGACCATAGTGCGCTGCTTCCTTTGAAACTTCAGTATAAGGATTATGCGTCCTGGCAACAGACGCAATTGAATGACGGGAGCTTGTCTGCCCATAAAACCTATTGGCTGGAACAGTTTTCGGGCGTCCTTCCTGTACTTGAACTTGCGGGCGATAAAGTTCGTCCTGCAGTAAAAACATACCATGGGGATATCCTGATTAAGCCGCTGGCAGAGGGGCTAACCAAAGCACTTCATGCGCTGGTTCAGGAGCAGGGTGCAACACTTTTTATGGGGCTTATGGCTGCGTTAAACGGGTTGTTATTTCGTTATACCGGGCAGGAGGATCAGGTGATCGGCAGCCCTATCGTTGGTCGTGAACACGCGGATCTGGAAGATCAGATTGGCTTTTATGTAAATACCCTGGCTTTAAGAAGCCGCTTTAGCGGCAAAGACAGTTTTACAAAGCTGCTAAACCAGGTAAAGCAGGTGACACTTGCAGCCTATGAGCATCAGGTTTATCCCTTTGATGAATTGGTGGAGGCCCTGGAGTTAAAACGGGACATGAGCAGAAACCCTTTGTTCGACGTTGGGCTGGTATTACAAAATGGTGTCCTGGCTCAGGATAAATTAAGATATGCCGAAATAGGTCAGCTGACGGTAAAGCGTGCCGCTGAGGCAGGTCAGGAAATTAGCAAATTTGACCTGAGCTTTGGTTTTACGGAAGTTGGATCGGCTTTAGAATTGAGCTTAGAATACAATATTGATATTTATACCAAAGAAACTGCGGAGCAGTTGTGCCGTCATTTTGAACAATTGTTGTCGGCCATGCTTGCGGCACCTGATACTTCCATTGATGCCCTGGTTTATCTGGATGTGTCGGAGCAGAATAAGGTATTACATGATTTTAATGCCGGAGCAGGAGTTCATTCCGAAGAGAAAACTGTGCTCGCGCTGTTTGAGGCGCAGGTGAAGAAAACTCCTGAAGCCATCGCATTGACCTTTGAAAATACCAGTTTGACTTATCTTGAACTGAGCCATCTTTCCAGTCAGTTTGCCGCTTATTTAAGCAGGACTTACCATCCTGTACCGAATGACCTGATTGCGCTGAAACTTCCACGTACCGAGTGGATGGTAATTGGCATGCTGGGTATTTTGAAAACCGGGGCTGCTTACCTGCCCATAGATCCGGATTACCCGCAGGAACGGCTGGATTATATCATCGCCGACAGTTCCTGTAAGGTGCTGGTCGATGAAGAAGAACTGAGGCGGTTTCAGCAGGCCTTAGATCAGCCCGATGACACTGAGTTTTTAGTGGAGGCGAAACCTTCAGATCTGGCTTATCTGATTTATACTTCAGGATCAACAGGGCATCCCAAAGGGGTGATGGTGAGCCATGGCAACCTGAGCAATTTTTTAGGTCATGTAAAACGTAATTATGCTCCGGACGCTCCGCTATCCCTGCCTTTTGTGGCTTCAAATTCATTTGACATATCGGTTTTTCAGCTGTTCTGTTCCCTGCTTAGCGGCGGAAGAAGCGTCCTTCTGACTAAGGATCAGGTTCAGGATCCTGCACAGTTTGTGGAAGTCCTGAAAGGTGTGAATGCCATTGATACTGTTCCCGGCGTTTACCAGGGGTTGGTCAGTTACCTTACCGATCAGGGCCTGTCGGCAGATTTCGCGCATATCAGTCATTTGTTTATTGGCGGAGATTCCATTGCCAATGCTTTATTACATCAGTTGTCAAAGATATTCAGTCATGCTAAGCTGACCGTAACTTACGGTCCAACGGAAGGGACGATTTTTTGTACACACCTGATTTATAATCCCGGGGAGATCAACGGGGAGAGTAAAGGTTCAATTATTGGCAAACCGATAGATGGAGCGAAAATTTATCTTACAGATCAGCAGGGATTGTTGTGCCCTGTGGGCGTTATCGGAGAGCTCTGTATTGGCGGAAAGGGTTTGTCGCAGGGTTACTTAAACCGCCCGGAGCTAACCTCTGCACAATTCGTAGACTGTTTGTTTGAGCCGGGTCAGCAAATGTATAAAACCGGTGATCTGGGCCGCTGGCTGCCTGATGGTGAGATTGAATTTATGGGCAGGAAAGATAATCAGGTTAAAATCCGCGGTTACCGGATTGAACTGGGGGAGATTGATGCCAGTCTGAGAAAATATGCTAAAATAACATCGGCAGTGGTACTGGCTAAATTAAATCAATCGGGAACTAAAGACCTTGTGGCCTATGTGACCGGTAAAGAAGAGCTGAATGTTGCTGAAATCAGGTCTTACCTGGGCAATCATCTGCCGGCGTACATGGTTCCTTCACAGTATATCCAGGTGGATCATATTCCGCTGACTGAAAATGGGAAGATTGCGACAGCAGTGCTACTCGAAAATGTAGATATATTGGGTGGGGTCCATTATCAGGAAGCGGGAAACAGGATTGAAAAGGAGCTTACAGAGATTTGGCAGGAGGTACTTGGGCCTAAGATCATCGGCATTAAAGATAACTTCTTTGAACTGGGTGGAGATTCAATTAAGGCCATACAGGTCATCTCCAGACTGAAAAAGAAAGGATATTTACTCAGCATTCAGGAAATCCTGAAGCATCCGGTCATAGCAGACCTTTCCATTCTGGTGAAAACCGATCGGTTCTCTGTAGTTCAGGAAATCATACAGGGAGAAAGCACATTAAGTCCAGCTCAGAAGTCTTTTTTTGAGGACGACAATGTGGACAAACACCATTTTAATCAATCTGTCCTATTAAGAACTTCAAGCCCTGTTGATGAAGATGGTCTGAAAAAAGTATTGAATAAAATAGTTCAGCACCATGATGCACTGCGGATGATTTTTATTTTCAGGGAAGGCCATTGGATTCAGCGAAATCTGGGAATCGAACAAGGGTATGATTTCGAGGTGATAGAAAATGCAGATGATGAATTATTTGAACAACGCTGTAATGATATCCAGTCAAGCTTTAATATGACGACGGGGCCGTTGCTAAAGGTTTGCTTATTTAAGGGTAAAACTACAGCGAAACTGTTAATTGTTATTCACCATATGGTGGTGGATGGGGTTTCCTGGCGGATTTTTTTAGAAGATCTGGCCAATCTGTACCAGCAACACCTGTTGGGAAAGGCTTTAATTCTTCCCTTGAAAACCCATTCTTTCCTTCACTGGCAAGCTAAAATGCTGGAATATTCAAAAACTGAACTGTTGAAGAAAGAGCAAGTGTACTGGAACAGTGAAAGGCAGGGGCAGAAACTGGTCCCGGATCAGGTCTCTGGCACTAATTTGATGAAGGACGCTGCTACGTTATCATTTTTACTAACTAAAGAAGCAACCGGGGCATTGACGACAAAATGTTATAAGCCTTATCGTACAGGTACAAATGAAATTTTAATCACGGCTTTAAGTTTAGCCATTCATGAAAAGTTCCGGTTGGAAAATATAGCCATTATGTTGGAGGGACATGGAAGAGAGGCGATAGACACGAATATAGACGTAACGAGGACCATAGGATGTTTTACAAGTTTGTACCCTGTATGGATAGATTTGAAACATTCAAATGATAACATCAGGCAATTAATTGAAGTAAAAGAGCATTTAAACAGAATCCCTGGCAAGGGGATAGGCTTCGGCATTTTACAGCTGCTCTCTGGAAATAATGAGCTGCCGAATCCGGAAATTTCCTTTAATTATCTGGGAGACATTACTTCAGGAATTACCCCCGATATGGGGAACGGGGTCTTTGAATTGTCGGCGGAAGAGCGGGGAAGAGAAATTTCAGCGGAAAGATACTCGGAATTTCTGTTAAACATTACCGCGATCATCACAGACGGGCAGCTCAAATTGTCCATTGGTTACAGCAATAAACAATTTATGGAGTCCTCGATAAATGAATTGCTGTCTCTTTATCAAAAATATTTATTGGAATTAATCGCTGAGCTTTCTGCTGAAGAAAGATTACGACTCACGCCCATTGATTTGAGCTATAGTGGTTTGAGTTTAGAGGAGGTCGACCGGTTAAATCAAACCGGTGATTTGGAAGATGTGTATGCATTAAGCCCACTACAGGAAGGAATGTATTTCCATTGGTCAAACGGACTGACGTCATCAGCCTATTTTTCACAAATGACTTATCGCCTGAAAGGGAAACTCAATGTTCCTGTT
Source organism: Pedobacter steynii (assembly GCF_900103665.1). Taxonomy (GTDB): domain Bacteria; phylum Bacteroidota; class Bacteroidia; order Sphingobacteriales; family Sphingobacteriaceae; genus Pedobacter; species Pedobacter steynii. The sequence goes on along the minus strand of NZ_FNGY01000014.1, from coordinate 8,833 downwards.
TTAGAAGAAAGTTACCATCGCTTGGTTTCGCGCCATGCTGTCCTGCGTACTTGTTTTATGGAGCATGCAGCAGGGAAACTTTTACAATTGGTCAGAAAGGAGGTAAAGCATGAGTTTGTTTATGTAGGAGACATTTCTGATCATGAAACTATTGCGGAATACAAGCTGCTGGATAGGGCGAAGGGATTCGACCTGAACTCGGGGGCACAGATGAGATTGGCAGTAATGAAGTCAGATCATGATGTTTTTGAACTGATCTGGAGCCACCATCATATCTTAATGGACGGTTGGTGTATGTCCATATTGACTAAAGAATTCTTTCATATTTATTATAGTTTGCTGCAAGGGCAGGCGCCGGCTCTTGCCAGGGTTTCCAGCTATTCCGATTACATCAATTGGCTGGGAGCGCTTGATAGGGACAAGAGCATTGCGTATTGGAAAAATTATTTATCCGGTTATCTGCATACCACTACGATACCGGGGAAAATCTCTATGGAACAGGCCGTTGCTTATCAGGAGGCAGAATGTGCGGTGCAGCTGTCCGGAGCTTTAAGAGAACAGATCAATACGGTCTGCAGGAAGCTTGGGGTGACAGAACAGACCCTTATTCGATGTGCATGGGCATGTTTACTGGGCAAGTACAACAATTCGGATGATATCGTATTTGGTTCCGTCGTTTCCGGAAGGCCGGCAGGAATTGACGGTATTGAGCAAATGGTGGGTTTATTTATCAATACCATTCCTGTAAGGATAAAAGTAGCGGCAGAGGGCACATTTGAATCGCTGATTACAGCAATTCATCATGATTTTATTGAAGGTGCAGATCACCATTATCTTCAACTGGCGGAAATACAGACCAGATGTTCCGGCACGATATTGTTCGATCATATTCTTGTTTTCGAAAATTATCCCTCCAAAAATATACAGGAGAACAGAGCGGAGGGCATTGATCAGGATGAGGTCCTGACTGTTCTTAAGTCTGAAACTGTGGAAAGAACGAATTATGGTTTTACAGTAACCGTCATTCCTGGCGATGCTTTAACGCTAAAGTTCAATTATAATGGAAATCTGTATGATTCCAGAGTCGTCAAACAGCTGCAGGGACACTTCCTTGCAACTTTAAAATTCATTGCTGCGAACTTAAGTCAACCGGCAAAGAGCTTGGATTTTCTATCTGAAGGAGAAAAACAACAGCTGATTTATGAATTTAATGACACTGCGGTTGTGTATCCGGAAACAAGTTCCATCATAGCATTATTTGAGGAGCAGGTTAAAAAGAGCCCGGCTGCAGTTGCCCTGGCTTTTGAAGACACCATTTTAACCTATGAGGAATTAGATATCAGGTCTGGTCAACTGGCAAATTACCTGAAGGATACCTATCATATAGGGCGGAATGACCTGATCGGTATCAAGCTGAATGTAAGCGAACTCATGGTCATCTCTATACTTGCCATACTAAAAACTGGTGGAGCTTATGTGCCAATAGATATTGCCTATCCTCAACACCGGATTGACTTTATCCTGTCAGAAATCGGCTGCAAGGTCTTAATAGATGAAGATGAGCTGCAAAAATTCAATGAATTTATTCCGAAAAAAAACACCAGCATTCATTTAATCAGGGATGCCCATGACCTCGCTTATGTGATGTATACTTCTGGTTCTTCCGGAAAGCCGAAGGGGGTGATGATCGAAAATTTAAGTGTGATTCGCCTGGTGAAATCAGCTAATTACGTGAAATTAAATGAGGACACCGTGATTTTGTCCTCCGGGTCGGTTTCCTTTGATGCAGTGACATTTGATTATTGGGGAGCGTTATTAAATGGAGGAAAAGTGGTTTTATGCAAACAGGACGTCTTGTTAAACGTAAATCTTCTGACTGCAGAGATTGAAAAAAAGGAGGTCAATGTGATCTTTTTTACGACCGGTTTATTTAACCAGCTGATCGATACGGACATCAATATTTTTAAAGGGTTAAAATCAATACTAACGGGAGGAGAAAGGGTTTCTCCGGTTCATGTTCACAAATTACAGCAAACCTATCCTTTGCTGGAGATCATACATTGTTATGGTCCTACTGAAAACACCACTTTCTCGCTGACTTATCCCGTTGAATCCGGTTCAACGGAGATTCCAATAGGTAAGCCGATCAGCAATACTGAAGTTTATATTATTGACCGTAACGGAGCACTGTCTCCAATTGCCGCGGTTGGAGAGCTATATCTCGCCGGTCCGGGGCTGGCAAGAGGATACCTGAATAATGCCGGGTTGACGGATGAAAAGTTTATTGATCACCTCTTTAAGCCGGAAGGGAAAATGTATAAAACCGGAGATCTGGGCAGATGGCTTCCGGATGGCAATATTGATTTTGTAGGCAGAGCAGATGATCAGGTGAAGATCAGGGGATATCGCATTGAGTTGGGGGAAATTGAGAAATGTCTTGAGGGGTATCCCGACATTACCTCCGCAGTTGTAATTGCCAAATCATATGGCACCAGGACCAAAGAACTGATCGGATATTTTACGGGGTCGGAAACATTAAATATCCCGGACCTGAGGAGGCATATGGCTGATTTCCTCCCCTTATATATGATCCCTGCTCATTTTGTTTGCCTGGAAAAGATGCCTTTAAATATCAATGGGAAAGTAGACCTGGAAGCTTTACCGATAGCAGATCATTTTGAGATGAAGGCGGAGAGCGAATATCTGGCGCCCAGGAATGAAATTGAAAGTAAGCTAATGCTATTGTGGCAGGAGGTCTTACAAAGAGAAGACATCGGTGTCAGGGATAATTTTTTTCTATTGGGAGGGCATAGCCTGAAAGCTTTGAATCTGCTTCATAAAATCAGAAATGAGTATGAGATTAATATTTCTATTCAGGAGGTTTTTATGAATCCGACAGTTGAATTTCTCGCAGCAGAGATCAATAGAAAAAAATGGATTGAAACGGATGTAGATTTTAATGCAGAAGAAAATATAACGGTTACCATATGAAGCTGAATGCAATATTAGATGAGCTGATCAGGCTTAACATAAAAATTAGAATTGAAAATGCTCAGCTTAAGATAGAGGGGCACCCTAGTCAGGTAACACCAGAGATTGTCAGCCTGATCAGAAGCCATAAAGCAGAGATCTTAAGCTATCTGGAAGCGAGCAATTCTGCGAAATCATTATTGTTGAACATCCCGGTTATACCAGAGCGTGATGGCTATCTCTTATCTTCTTCACAGCGGCGTTTGTGGCTTTTGACTCAGTTTGATACTGAAAACACAGCTTATAACATGCCTGGGGTATATGCTTTTGAAGGAGCGCTGGATGATGTCGGACTGGAGGCTGCTTTTTTTAGTTTGATTGCGCGTCATGAGATTTTACGCACTGTTTTTCGGGAGGATGAATCAGGCGATATCCGCCAGTATATTCTTTCCCCGGCGCAGCTGGGTTTTCATCTGATTCGCAAAGATTTAAGAGCAGCGGAAAATCAGGATTTATTGGTAGCTGATTTAATCCGGGAGGCTTTTCAACATCCTTTTGATTTGCGGACCGGGCCTTTACTGCGGGCCTGTTTGTATCAACTGGAAGATCAGCGCTGGATTTTCACCTATGTGATGCACCACATCATTAGCGACGGATGGTCTATGGGTATACTGATTAAAGAGTTGCTGTTGTTTTACAATGCGCAGCTCAATTCAGTGCCGCTTTCCATTGCCCCTTTGAATATTCAGTATAAAGATTATGCTTCCTGGCAACAGTCACAACTGAGTGAAGGTGCGTTGTCCGGACATAAAAGCTATTGGCTGGAACAGTTTTCGGGCGTTCTTCCTATTCTTGAACTTACGGGAGATAAAGTTCGTCCCGCTGTAAAAACATACCATGGGGGCGCGGTCAGGGTACTGTTGTCTGTGGAATTAAGTCATGCGCTTCGTTTGCTGGCTCAGGAGCAGGGTGCGACGGTCTTTATTGGCTTGCTGGCCGCAGTGAATGGACTTTTATACCGTTATACCGGGCAGGAGGATCAGGTGATCGGCAGCCCCATCGCTGGTCGTGAACATGCTGATCTGGAAGGTCAGATTGGTTTTTATGTAAATATGCTGGCTTTAAGAAGCCGTTTTAGTGGCAAGGATAGTTTTAGGGAATTGCTGAACCAGGTAAAGCAGGTTACACTTGAAGCCTATGAGCATCAGATTTATCCCTTTGATGAATTGGTGGAAGCCCTGGAGTTAAAGCGGGACATGAGCCGAAATCCTTTGTTCGACGTCGGGCTGGTATTACAAAATGCAGCTTCAGTTCAGGATAAAGAAACCTATGCGGCAGTAGGTCAGCTGACGGTGAAGCGTTCCGATCAGGCAGATCATGGAATCAGCAAATTTGACCTGACCTTTGGTTTTACGGAAGTTGGATCGGCTTTAGAATTGAGCTTAGAATACAATATTGATATTTATACCAAAGAAACTGCGGAGCAGTTGTGCCGTCATTTTGACCAATTGTTGTCGGCCATGCTTGCGGCACCTGATACTTCCATTGATGCTCTGGTTTATCTGGATGTATCAGAACAGCATAAGCTATTACACGATTTTAATGCCAGAGCCGGAGTTCATTCCGAAGAGAAAACTGTGCTCGCCTTGTTTGAGGCGCAGGTGAAGAAAACTCCTGAAGCCATTGCATTGACCTTTGAAAATACCAGTTTGACTTATCTTGAACTGAGCTGTATTTCCGGTCAGTTTGCTGCTTATTTAAGCAGGATTTACCATCCTGTACCGAATGACCTGATTGGCTTGAAACTTCCACGTACCGAGTGGATGGTAATTGGCATGCTGGGTATTTTGAAAACCGGGGCTGCTTACCTGCCCATAGATCCGGATTACCCGCAGGAGCGATTGGATTATATCATCGCCGACAGTGCCTGTAAGGTGCTGGTCGATGAAGAAGAACTGAAGCGGTTTCAGCAGGCCATAGATCAGCCCGATGGCGCTGAGTTTTTAGTGGAGGCGAAACCTTCAGATCTGGCTTATCTGATCTATACTTCAGGATCAACGGGTTATCCCAAAGGGGTGATGGTAAGCCATGGTAACCTGAGCAATTTTTTGGGTCATGTAAAACGTAATTATGCTCCGGACGCTCCGCTGTCCCTGCCTTTTGTGGCATCAAACTCATTTGACATATCGGTTTTTCAGCTGTTCTGTTCCCTGCTTAGCGGCGGAAGAAGCGTCCTTCTGACCAAGGATCAGGTTCAGGACCCTGCACAGTTTGTGGAGGTACTGAAAGGTGTGAATGCCATTGATACTGTTCCCGGTGTTTACCAGGGGCTGGTCAGTTACCTTACCGATCAGGGCCTGTCGGCAGATTTCGCGCATATCAGTCATTTGTTTATTGGCGGAGATTCCATCCCTGATGCTTTATTACATCAGTTGTCAAAGATATTCAGTCATGCTAAGCTGACCGTAACTTATGGTCCGACGGAAGGGACAATCTTCTGTACACACCTGATTTATAATCCCGGGGAGATCAACCGGGGGATTAAAGGTTCAATTATTGGTAAACCGATAGATGGAGCGAAAATCTACCTTACAGATCAGCAGGGATTGTTGTGCCCTGTGGGCGTTATCGGAGAAATCTGTATTGGCGGAAAGGGTTTGTCGCAGGGTTATTTAAACCGTCCACAGCTAACCTCTGCACAATTCGTAGACTGTTTGTTTGAGCCGGGTCAGCAAATGTATAAAACCGGTGATCTGGGCCGTTGGCTGGTTGATGGTGAGATTGAATTTATGGGCAGGAAAGATAATCAGGTTAAAATCCGCGGTTACCGGATTGAACTGGGAGAGATTGAACATGTACTCCGGAATCATGAGGAGGTGAACGATGTCGTGGTATTGCCTAAGAAAGATCAGGACGGCAATAGTTTTTTAGCTGCTTTTATTGAAAAAAAGAAGCGTGTTTTTCTGACGCCTTCGACTTCTGAGTATTTTGTTTATGACGATTTACTGTATTATGCTTTAACCAGCAATGACAAAAGAAACTTTCATTATAAGGAGGTATTTAAGCAGTTGCTGAAGGATAAAGTGGTTTTGGATCTGGGCGCCGGAGGAGATGCGATCCTGTCGCAATTCTGTATTGAAGCAGGGGCAAAAAAAGTTTATTCAGTTGAAATTCTTTTAGAAACGTTTAACAAGGCCAAAAAGGTCATTGAAGATTTAGGTTTACAGGATAAAATTATCCTGATCCACGGAGACATTTCAAATATTCAGCTTCCGGAAGAAGTAGATTATTGCGTTTCTGAAATTGTCGGATCAATTGGCGGCTCTGAGGGGGCTTCGAAACTGATTAACGAAACAAGGAGGTTGCTGAAAACACCTTCCAATATGATTCCTAAAAGAAGTCTGACAAAAATCGCTGCCGTAAATTTCCCGGATTCCCTTCATAACTATGTTTTCGATGAGATTGGCAAACATTATGTGAAACGGGTTTTCGATTATGTCGGATATCAGTTTGACATGAGGATGTGCGTGGAGAATTTTCCTTTGGAAAATGTGCTCAGCGACGACGGCCCATTTGAAGATCTGGATTTTACAAATCCTATCGCATTGGAAGAAACACATGAGATACACTTAAAATTCCATAAAAGGGGTGTGGTAAATGGTTTTGTGGTTTGGCTAAACTTATACGTAGATGAAGAACACATCATCGATACTTTGAATGAAAAATATAACTGGCTTCCAATATATCTGCCTGTTTTTTATGATAATACTTTAGTTGAAGCGGATGATTACATCAAGGCAAAAATAACGAGAACCCTGGCGGCAAATGGTTTGAATCCAGATTTTACGATCTCAGGGACATTATTCAGACAACATGACGTTCCGGTTAGCTTTGATTTTAAATCATTTAACAATGGAACTGAATTCAGGGGAAATCCATTTTATAAAAAGTTGTTTGAGAAGGAGGAAGTTCAGGTCAGGGAAACTATTTCAGCAGGGGCATTAAAGCTTTATCTGAAGAACAAGTTACCAGATCATATGTTGCCATCGGTGATTACCCTGCTGGATAAGATGCCTTTGACAGCTCATGGAAAAATTGATCGTAAAGGGCTGATTGAATTGGAGCATGTTCCTCAGGTCATAGACCCTGAGCGAATTAAGCCCAGGAACGACATTGAAAAAGAATTAGTTGAAGTCTGGAAATTTGTTCTGGGAGACATTGCTATAGGGCCAAAAGATGATTTTTTTGCTTTAGGTGGACATAGCTTAAGGGCAACCCGCCTGGCGGGCCAGATTTTAAAGAAATTCGATGTAAAGATCAGCTTAAGGGAATTATTTGTACATACCTTACTTGAAGAACAAGCGCGTTTAATACAAAATCTTGGGAAAAGTCCTTATCGCCCGATTCCTAAACTGTTGCCTGCAGATGGCTATTCCTTGTCTTCTTCACAACGGCGCTTATGGATTTTAAGCCAGTTTGAAGGAGGGAATAATGCGTATAATACTCCGGGTATTCATGTTTTTGAGGGAGAACTGGATGTGGTAGGTTTGGAATCTTCCTTTCTAAGTCTGATTGAAAGACACGAGATTTTGCGCACCGTTTTTTCTGAGCATGGGGAGGGAGATCTTCTTCAGTATGTGCTTGCTACGGAGGAGCTTGGGTTTCAGCTGGTATGTCAGGATCTGAGAGGGCTGCAAGATCAGGACCTCAAAGTTGCTGATCTGGTACGTGGGGATTTTGAACGTCCTTTTGATTTGGAAAAAGGTCCTTTACTGCGTGCCGGTTTGTACCAGCTGGCAGATAACCGCTGGATTTTCACCTATGTAATGCACCACATCATCAGTGATGGCTGGTCGATGGGGATATTGATCAAAGAATTGTTCTTGTTTTACAATGCCTATGTCAACTCAGCGCCCGATTCCCTGCTTCCTTTGAACATTCAATATAAAGATTATGCGGCCTGGCAGCAGGAACAGCTGCGGGGGGATACCTTGTTGTTACATCAGAATTACTGGATGGAACAATTTTCCGGTGTGCTTCCTGTACTGGAGCTTGCCGGAGAAAAGACCCGCCCTGCTGTAAAAAGCTATCGTGGCGGAAATATCCGTGCAGCGTTGCCGGTGGAGTTGAGTAATGGCCTTCGTTCCTTAACCCTGGAACATGGGGCGACTTTGTTTATGGGGCTTCTGACTGCTTTAAATGCCTTGTTGTACCGTTATACGGGGCAGGAGGACATCATTGTCGGCAGTCCGATTGCCGGTCGTGAACATGCCGATCTGGAGGATCAGATTGGTTTCTATGTGAATACGCTGGCTTTAAGAAGCCGTTTTAGCGGTAAGGATAGTTATCGTGAATTGCTGGCCCAGACCAGACAGGTGACGCTGGCTGCCTATGAACACCAGGTTTACCCTTTTGATGAACTTGTTGATGTACTGGACTTAAAGCGGGACATGAGCCGGAACCCCTTGTTTGACGTACTGATTGTTTTGCAAAATGCAGCAACGGCAGCGGAACTGGGAGCGGCACCTTCAATGGACGGATTGACGGTCAAAAATTACCTGGAAATTGATCATGAGGTGAGCAAGTTTGACCTGACCTTTACTTTCAGTGAGTCGGGGGCTGAGATTAACCTGGGAATTGAATACAATAGTGATGTGTTCAACCGAAATGAGGTGCTGCAGTTGTCCGCTCATTTTACACAATTGCTGGAGGCAATGATTGCTGCTCCGGATGTTTCAATCAGTCAGCTGGATTACCTGAGCGCTGCGGAGCAGAAAATAATATTAGCAGACTTTAATGCGACGGAGGTTCGCTATGCGGAAGATAAAACGGTGATCGATTTATTTGAAGCGCAGGTCAGGAA
>NZ_FNGY01000013.1 GCF_900103665.1 Pedobacter steynii | reverse complement strand
TTCTGACTTGAAAAAATAGCTTTGGTTTTCATGTACTTTGAAACGGTACTATCTTACCTCGCTACGCTATAAATGACATCTCTTTAATGAACTTTTCGAATCACCTCACGGCTCTTCTTTTATGTTGCAATCTGCTTTCCTCTGTTTCTTCCTGGTCTTAATGTTCCTGGTTTCAGTTTCGGTATTCCGATCGTTTCAGTCTTTTTGTTTCTGTTACTAAACTCCGTTTGGTAACCCCCGTTTTTGTTGGGACTGCAAAGGTAGAAATCTTTTTGTTATTGTCAAGCTTTTTCTCAAACTTTTTTGCTTTGTTTTATTTGGTAATTAAACCAGTCAAAACAACGCTGACTTTATCTCTATTGCAATCTTTCAAATCCTTCTCTCTGTATCAATCTTTCTCTTCCTCCGAAGCGGGATGCAAAAGTAGGAAAATTTAACCGTTCTCAAAACAATTCAACCATTATAATTGTATCACCTCCCTAACTGCATGATTTACAAGAAGAAAAACATCAAACAAACTTAACGTAAGATGTACACCAAGCAACAATCAACCACAAACAGTCAATAAAACGAGGATTAGGATACAAATCAACCGATTATACGACCTATAAAACAAGAGTCAGCCCCAACCAACCTATATATACTATATAGAGAAGCGATCCAATCAAATGAAAAACCGGAATAGGTATACTATATATACTATATCCCTGTTCCACAAAAAAGGCCTGCAAAACTTGCAGGCCCAATCCTTCTTAATCCGGATTATATCAGAAATCCTATTTTTTCATTCCTTCCAGTGCTGTTCCATTCAAGGTTACCGTTGCACTGTCCGACAAATTATAATGGGTTTTAACAATTTTTGGATTCAAAAGCGATATTTGACTCTTACCTGGAACACTCAATTCTGCAAAAGCAATTTCATTAGAAGAATCAACGGTCAGACCCGCCTCTCCGGTACCAGCCTCTCCTACCGTAGCTTTTAGCATACCTGTCTTTACATGGTTCATATAAATGGAGGTAAACTTCCCAATCAGAAGATTCAGCGCATCCACCTTCAGGCCTTTAATCTTAATGTCTCCGCCACCATGGCGCCAGCCACCCTCATCTTCTTCTTTAGTAAAATAAGGAACCGTACTTATGGTACTAAGGGTATTTGAAAAAAGAATGATATCATCATCATTTGTGTTAAAGTTTCGTTTTTTACCTTCATCAGTCAGGTCAATCGTCAGTGTTGCTCCTGTCTGACTGATCTTAACAAAACCTTTGAGCCGATCCCTGATCCATAGACCTTCCTTTCCTCCCTTTTCTATGTTGATGGCAAATTTATTTGCCGCGTTAATCTGGACTGCTGTCAGCCCCTTAACCGAACTAAACTCCATCTCATTGAAACGATCTTTATAACCACCTTTTTGATAAGATGCTTTTAAAGAAAAGTTATAGGCAGTCAGCATCCCCAAGGAGACAACAGCTGTTGCAATAATAAATATAGTACTCAATTTCATCTTCTTTAATTTTATGTTTAACGATTACTTCTGATAAGTTTCTGATTTAAACTTTTCAAAGCGTTCTTCGATTTCCTTCATACTGATGTTCAGGAGAAATATATTCCTGAAAAACTCAGGGAGCTCATTTCCTAGAAAACGTTCCTTACTGTAGCCCTTTATTTTTTCCCCCGCATCAGCCGCGATAAAAAAACCTATTCCCCGCTTATTCAGAATGACTTCTTTATTCTGTAAAAACTCATACGCCCGAACTACCGTATTTGGATTTACCTGTAAATCCACAGCCAGTTCTCTAACCGAAGGAATTTTCTCATTAACCGGCCATTTACCCAGCATTATATTTTCTCCAACATAAGCAGCGATCTGCAGATATATGGCTTCGTTTTCTCTAAATTCCATATTAGACCTCTTTTTCTTTCAATTTAAAATAAGCCCCGATCCACAACAGCGCAATACAACTCAGGGAGAGGCCAAACATAACCGGCTCAATAGAAGGTAAGGGACGAATCAGATAATACCGCCCCCCCTCTTCTACACCAAGACTAACAAAAGGCACAACCTTCGCCAGTTTTGCATCGAAGAGCGCATCCGCGATGGGTTGATTGATCAAGACCGCCAAAAGGCAGAGTAACAATACCACAAAGGCGGTTTTTATAAAATGGATTTTTTCGAAAAAGATGGCGCCCAGAAATGCCAGGCTATGAAGAATTGCATAGAACAAAAAGACCAGCCTGTAATTCTCTTCTGCTGAGAACACATTCAAGATCTTCAATCCCTGACTTTTACCTGAATTGCCAATCAGAAGAACAATGAAGTCTACTGCATAGAAACTCAATACAAAGACCAATTGAAAAATCACAAAGGAATAAAGCCAGGCCACTAAATACTTCTCAAAATGAGAAACCGGCAGGGTAAGCATGGAAATTGATTTCCTTTTATCTCCAAAATCTGAAAAGATCATACTTGTAAAAATTGATCCTGCGCCCAGCAGGAAAACCCAGAAGATCGCAAGTTGGGCTTTTTCATGAATGGGACCACCGCTTACATAGGAAGAAAACCCAAGTATGGCAGTCAGCAGGCCCAACAATACGGCTACAGACAGCAAATAGGTTTTATAATATTCGGTAGTATGTTTACTAAAAAGAAGCGAAAATCTTCGAAAGCTAAATGTATTGTTCATGGGGCGTTATTTTAAAATGTCAGTTACTGATTTATGATCACTAATGATGGCATTGAAAAGCATTTCCATATCTACCTTACTAAAAGTTTCATTATGGTTTTCGCTAATCGTATTGATGCCTATCGCATTTGACTCCTCGTACAGGATCGCAGCTTTATTAGCCTGCACAGCCGTGGTAAACTGAAGGCGTTCGGCAATTTCATCCAGACTACGGTTCAGCACAATCTCTTGCTCATGTAAAACCAGCACGTTATCGATGAGGCTATCCAGGTCGCGAACCTGATGCGTAGAAATAACGATACAACGTTCATCCGTCAGTGCTCCTGCGATGATTTTTCTGAATTTAACTTTAGAAGGGATATCCAGACCATTGGTCGGTTCATCCATAATCAGCAAAGCGGTATTTGTAGCCAAGCCAAAAGCAATCATTACTTTTTTCTGCTGACCAAAAGACAGTTTACCCAGTACATCCGAAACCGGAACATCAAACTCCGCCAGCATCTTAAAATACTGCGCTTCATTAAACTTAGGATAGAAATGCCCTGTACTGCCTGCAAACTGACTGGCAGTAATCGATGGCAAATGCATTTCCTCAGGGATAAAGAATAGCTCCTGCAAAAAACCTGGTAAACGGTCTGCAGCATGATATCCCTTCAGAGAGCAAAGCCCTTCCTGAGGAAAGACCAGGCCTGCAAGATTTTTAAGGAGGGTAGATTTACCCGCTCCATTCTTGCCCAGAAGACCATAGATATGGCCCATCTGAAGCTTCAGGTTCAGGTTTTTGAACAACAGGTTCTTTTTGCTGTATCCAAAAGTTAGGTTGGAAATTTCTATCATAGCGTTACAAATTTAGTGTACCACTTAACTAGTACACTACAAATGTATACAATAGAATTACTTCTCCAAATATTTTAAGCTTTTTTTATTTTCCAGCCATTTAATTGTTGCTGAATTCCCCATAGGTGATGATATAAACTTGACACTACCGTCTTCAGATGTTTGAGCGACATCAGATTACCCGAAGCAAAAGAACAATTGCGTTCAGGAAAAACCATCAAAGTAATTTCAGATAACCCCGGCTATTCCTCAGTTCAACATTTAAGCAGGGCTTTTCGGAAAAAATTCGGAATTTCACCAGGCAAAATGAAAACGAACTAATCATGGAACATTCAGATCAAGCCATAGCAGATTTCCTGCAAAATAAATCGGCGGCCAGTATTGCGCTTCTCGACAAACTTGTCGCTACTTTCAAAGAAATCGGAGCTGTCGAATTCCATGCGGCAAAAACCATGATTGCTTTTTCCGCCAGAATAAATTTCGCCTATGTCATACAGATGGGAAAAGATTTTATAGACATCGTGCTTCCTTTTAAGCAGCCCTACGAAGACAACTTATGCTTTCGAAAGATTAAGGCCGTCCCAGGCAGTGACGACTATAACCACCATCTGCGAATTTACCTGCCCGAAGACTTAAACGAAGAAGTAGTCGGCTACCTCCGGATGGCCTACGAAAACGGAAAATAAAACCCTGTCCTTAAGGCAGGATTTCAAATTCCTGTTTCAGCTTAATAGCTTCGGAAGACTGGCCGATCATGACCCTGAATTTACCTGGTTCCACCCTCCAGTTCATGTCTTTGTCCAAGATCGAGAGGTCGTCCGGATGCAGCATAAACCTAACCGTCTTCTCTTCTCCCGGGAGCAATGTAATCCGCTCAAATCCCCGTAGGTCAGAATCATAAGTGGTCACGCTGCTCACCAGATCTTTAAGGTACAGCTGCACCACATCATCTCCTTTGCGTTTCCCGGTGTTTTTTACCACTACGCTAACTTCGATATCAGAACCCGCTTTTTGCGTCGGCTGTTTTACCTGCAGGTCAGTATACTCAAAAGTCGTGTAACTCAATCCATAACCAAAAGGGAACAATGCCCCGTTTACACTCGTTTTACCATAGCCGTTATTTCCACTACTCGGTTGCCCTGCCTGTGAAGCCGGCTTAAAAGGAAAGTTGTATTCCAGCTGGCCAACAGATTTTGGGAAGGTGATTGGAAGTTTCCCTCCGGGATTATAATCACCGAATAAAGTCTCCGCAATGATGTTTCCACTTTGCGGGCCAGGGAACCAGGCTTCCAGGATTGCCGGTAAATAACGGTTTTCCCAGTTGATGGTTAATGGCTGTCCATTGATCATCACCATGACCACTGGTTTTCCTGTGGCATGAAGTGCCATTAACAATTGCAATTGTCGTCCCGGCAGGTTTAATCCCGTGCGGGTAAGACTTTCTCCAACCCTTTTCTCATCTTCCCCAACCACTGCAATGATCACGTCGGCCTGCCTTGCCTGTGCAACGGCTTCGTCAATTCCAGCCTGCTCGGCTGCAGAAAGAGGGCTGGGAATAATTTCACTTTCCGGCCAGTTGGGATCGATGATGTCGCAACCTTTCACATAATTCACCTGAGCATTGCCACCAATATATTTTTTGATGCCATCAACCACCGAGGTCACCGGGTTATTTGACGGCCCGTACCTGCTTGTTGTATAGTTTACCTCTGCAGCCAAGGGCCCGGTAACGAGAATATTTTTCAATTTCTTAGCCGCTAAGGGCAGCAGATTTTGCTCATTTTTCAGGAGTACCAGTGACTCGCGGCTCAGCTCAGCCGAAAATGCTTCACTTTTCGCGGTATGGACCACCTGGTCTGAATTTTTCGTATTTGGAACATAAGGCCGGTCGAAAAGACCCAACCTGAATTTAACCCGCAATACATGGGCAACCCTTTCATCAATCGTTTTCATGGAAACCTTTCCTTCCTTAATCAGTTCCCTCAAAGGCATGATGTATTGCTCCGGCATCGTAAAATTGGTCCGCACGTCCAGCCCGGCTTCCACGACCTGTTTGATTGCACCTTTATAATCATCCACTACATGGTGCTTTGAATAGAGATACTCGACAGCTTCGCTATCAGAAACAATGTATCCCTTAAACCCATATTTTTCTCTCAGCAATTCTGTCAGAAAATAATGGCTTCCGGTAACAGGAACCCCGTCGTAATCGTTGTAACTACTCATCACCCCCATTGGCGAAGCTTCCTGAACCACTCTTCTAAATGGATAAAGGTGAATCTGATGCAACTCTCTCAAAGCAACATGTGGATCAGTACGTGCATCCCCATCTCTCCCGCCTTTAGGTACACTATATACCGCAAAGTGTTTTAAGGTTGCTGCAACTCCGTTTTCCTGAATTCCAAGTACCATTTGCTTGCCTAGTTCGGCAATATGAAAAGGATTTTCTCCATAACATTCTACCACCCTTCCCCAGCGCTGATCTCTCGCAGGATCTAAAATAGGGGCATAAACATTGGTATAACCCAATGCCTTCGCTTCGCGGCCAACAATATCCCCGGCCTGTCTCACCATGGCTTTATTCCAGGTACTTCCAATATTTATAGGTGCAGGTAAAGGTGTTGCGCGGTCATGACAGAGCCCATGAATGCCTTCGTTGGTAAAATCAACGGGAATCCCCATTCTCGTTTCTTCAATAAACCATTTCTGAAGTGTATTGATGGCATCTGCATGTTTACTGAAGGGGTAAGAATAAGCGGTTTGTGCTTTTTTATTATAGGCAAGGCTGTTTAAAGCCTCATCAATATTGGCGATCCCATCCTTCCAGACCTTCGTCTTCCATTCTGCGGTGGGCATCTCATCTTTCAATACCCTTCCATAACCATATAGGGTAGCCATCTGACAGGTTTTCTCTTCCACTGTCATTTGAGAAAGCAGATCGGTTATTCTTTTTTCTATTTCCTGTGATGGATCTTCGAAAACATCTTTCTTTCCGCTTTTATTAAAGTCAATCCAATTTTTTTGGTAGATATTTTTATGTTGGGCAAATGAAGCGCTCTCCAAAAAGAAGAGGGCAGCACAAAGCATCAGCGTCTTTTTCATTAATATATCATTTGATTTTTATCGGTCATGAAGCTATCATAGGCATGTTCATTGCTTTTTGTAAGCGGTATGCTTATCATGGTTTCGTCATGATGGGCAATTGCAACATCCGGTTTTCTAAATTCCACTAAAATAAGGCAAATTAATTGTTCCGGAATGGCATTTCCCTCAGTGATTTTAGCATTTCTATCCCTGTCTTTTCCTTAATCTCCGGAAACTTCGCTCTTTTTATCCGACCAGGATCATCATTTTGTTCCGAAGGAGGCCGACAGAATTTGTATAAGCCATCACCTAACGGAGACCTGTCCAGGCCCCATGCTATCCAGGCTGTACAGGCCGCGTGTAAAGTCCTATTCGGAATACCACCGAAATCGAACAACTGTTTTAGGTAAAGCCCT
The DNA here is from genome assembly GCF_900103665.1 of Pedobacter steynii. Classification (GTDB taxonomy): domain Bacteria; phylum Bacteroidota; class Bacteroidia; order Sphingobacteriales; family Sphingobacteriaceae; genus Pedobacter; species Pedobacter steynii. The sequence continues at coordinate 241,924 of NZ_FNGY01000013.1, read as the reverse complement.
GCCCGGAATAAGCAAAAATACCAGGTTCAGAACTGCCTTAAAACAGGTTTTACCTATACGCGCTCTAACCAGGCTCTATACTCGGTCTATACTCGGTGCAACCGCGCTTGAAAGCGTGTTAAAGGCGGGTAAGTACCGGGCATAATCCGAGGCTTTTTCCAGTCATTATACAACCAGATATCCACTTCCCATTTAGCGGTCTTCTCCAGTACCCTTATTCCATTTTTTTTGAACAGGAAAATCCGCTCCATAAACCCTAATTTGTTAAATTATGTTAAGGGTTTGACGGGATGAAACGCTTTACATAGCTTAGCGTCCTATTATTTTTAATTGACGTTATCGTATTATTAACTTATCTTTGCAGAATGTTTAAAATTAAACACGTATTACTATTAAGTTTCACCATCATAGCCCTGACTATCGCGGGTTGCAAAAGCCAGTTTGAAAAAATCAGATTGAGCAACGATGTAGCCAAGAAATATCAGGAGGCCATGAAGCTTTACAACAAGAAGAATTACAGTAAAGCGATCATTCTGTTTGAAGACCTTTCTCAGAAATACAGGGGAAGAGCAGAAGCCGAAGACTTAAATTATTACTATGCCCTAACCTTATATAAATTAAGGGATTACACCACTGCAAGATATCAGTTCAAATCATTTGCTGATACTTATCCAACCAGTAAGTATGCAGAAGAATGCAGATATCTGGGTGCTTATTGCTATTACCTGGAATCACCAAAATCTTCTTTAGATCAGGAGAATACTTATAAAGCAATTGATGCTTTACAGTTGTTCATCAACTTCTATCCTAAGAGTGAGCGTGTAGCTGATGCCAGTAAATATATTGCCGATCTACGTGCAAAACTGGAAACTAAGGCATTTGAAAATGCAAAGTTATATTACGATTTAGGCGCATGGGATATCAGCAATTATAAATCGGCAGTTATTGCTTTGAAAAATGCGCAGATTGATTTCCCGGATATTAAATATGCAGAAGAGATGGATCTTTTGATCGTTAAATCTCAATATTCATATGCTAAAAACAGTATTGAATTACGTCAGGAAGACAGATATAACGAAGCCATCACTTATGCTGATGAATTTGTAGAATCTCATCCTCAGAGTAAATTGGTTGATCAGGCTAAAGCTTTAAAGAAAGATAGTGAAGCCGGTATAGAACATGCAAAACGTGTAATTGCCGAGTTCCAGAAGGACCAGGAAAAATATAAAGCAATGCTTGAAAAAGAAGCTAAAGCAGATAGTACCAATACCAAAATTAAAACCCCAATCAAATAATGAACACGAACAAACCTGCTGTACCGAATACTACGGTTACTAGAAATGTTAATGATTTAGATCAAAAAACTGAGAATATCTATGAGTCTTTAGTAATTATTTCTAAAAGGGCTAATCAGATTTCAAACAACATTAAAGAAGAATTACACGGTAAATTAGCCGAGTTTGCTTCTTCAAATGACAACCTGGAAGAGATCTTTGAAAACAGAGAACAAATCGAAATCAGTAAGCACTATGAGCGTATGCCTAAGCCTTCGTTAATTGCTATTGATGAGTTCCTGAATGATAAAATTTATCACAGAAACCCTGCTAAAGAGCAACAATAAGATCAGGCATAGGTATTAAATTGCATTCTTGCATTAAGAAACCATGCTAGAAAATAAAAACATTATTCTTGGCGTTTGCGGCAGCATTGCAGCATATAAATCAGCGATACTGGTCAGGTTACTGGTAAAGGCTGGCGCAAACGTTAAAGTCATTCTTACGGCCGATGCGGCGAATTTCATTACTCCGCTCACCCTGGCTACCCTATCAAAAAATCCTGTTTACACCCAATATTTCGACGCCGAAACCGGTGTCTGGAGTAACCATGTGGAATTGGGCCTTTGGGCTGATTTTATGGTCATTGCTCCGGCAAGCGCCAATACATTGGCTAAAATGGCCACAGGCATTTGCGATAATCTTTTAACAGCAGTCTACTTATCGGCCAAATGCCCTGTTTTTGTTGCCCCGGCAATGGATCTGGACATGTGGAAACATGAAAGTACACAACAAAACATCGAAAAGCTTTTATCCTACGAAAACGAGGTGATCCCTCCCGGAAAAGGAGAGCTTGCCAGTGGTTTATACGGAGAAGGCCGAATGGCTGAACCGGAAGAAATTCTTTCTTTTCTGAATGAAGCGGCAAAAAAAGGACTTCCATTGTTAGGGAAGAAAGTACTCGTTACTGCCGGACCTACCTATGAAGCAATAGATCCTGTCCGTTTTATCGGGAATCACTCTTCCGGAAAAATGGGTTTTGCCATTGCAGCAGTCTTTGCTGATTTAGGCGCAGAAGTAACCCTGATTACCGGACCAACCGCGGAAAAGGCGACCACAGCAATCAAAAGGATCGATGTAGTCAGCGCAGCGGATATGTTGGAAGCCTGCAAAGCAGAATTCCAACAATCAGACATCATGGTCATGAGTGCCGCCGTAGCAGACTATACCCCGGTTACCGCAGCCAGCCAGAAAATTAAAAAGACAAATCCGGAATTTAGCCTGGAACTGAAAAAGACAGAAGATATTCTGGCTACCCTCGGACAAACAAAAACAGCACAACAAATCCTTGTCGGCTTCGCCCTGGAAACAGAAAACGAAGAAGCGTATGCAAAAGCAAAGCTGAGCAAGAAAAACCTTGACCTGATTGTGCTCAACTCACTCAACGACAAAGGCGCCGGCTTTAAGGGAGATACCAATAAAATCACTATATTTAATAAAGCTGCTGAAAAAGTGGTTTTTGAAACAAAATCAAAGAATGAAGTTGCAAAAGACATTTGCAATGAAATATTAAAATTAGCTTTATCAGCTTCCTGACTATAAAAAACGCTCCAAATGAAACAACGCCTCTTTCTCTTTGTCCTCTCTTTCTTTCTTTGCCATACTTATATTCATGCCCAGGAATTAAATGCAAGGGTTACGGTAATGGCGCCAACTGTGCCTAATATCAATAAGAGAAACATAGAGGTGTTACAAACCACCATCAGGGAGTTTTTAAATAACAACAAGTGGACCAATGAAACCTATACTCCTCAGGAACGTATAGAAACTAATTTCGTGATCACTGTGACGGCCTGGGATGGCAGCTCCGGTTATAAAGCAGAAGCGCAGATCCAATCCAGCAGACCGGTCTATGGAACTGCCTATAACAGCACGATTTTAAACATCAGCGACAAAGACTTCGATTTCAACTATAATGAAGGGCAATCTTTAGATTATTCCGATCAGAACTTCATTTCCAACCTGAGTTCTCTGCTCGGATTTTATGCAAATACCATTATCGGACTGGATAAAGACAGCTTTAGTAATCTTGGCGGAACCCCGTTTTACAATAAAGCGCAAAACATCCTCAACCTCGCACAACAATCCGGCAATAAAGGCTGGAAAGCATCCGATGGTTTGAGAAACAGGTATTGGCTGAATGAAAATCTGCTCAATAAAAGCTTCGAGGATTTAAGAGAATTTATCTATAGTTACCATTACAACGGCATGGACCGTCTGCAGGAAGACAAGGATAAAGGCTCCAAAAAGATCATCTCCCTGCTTTCCGGGCTCACAAAAATGGACCGTCAAAAACTGGGTTCGATCTTCCCTAACGTATATTTCGCTACCAAAGCTGATGAAATCGTTAACCTGCTTTCTATCGGAAATCCTCAGGAACGCTTAAAAGCATACAACCTCCTGGCAGACATTGACCCGGCGAACATCAACAAATACGAAAGCCTAAAACCTGCCAAACAAGGTCTTTAACAGTAGGTTATAAAAAAAATACCTGTTTTTCTTATAAAATATTTTGTTTATACGAATAGATTCGTACATTTGATTACGAAACAATTCGTATATAATGGATATGACAGCAGCGGCCCCCCTTAAACCTACCGAAAGTGAATTAGAGATCTTACAGATATTGTGGGAAAAAGGAAATTGTACGGTAAGAGAAGTCCACGAGATTTTAGAAAAGAATAAAGATGCAGGTTATACCACCACCTTGAAACTGATGCAGATCATGTCGGAAAAAGGATTGGTAGTTCGTGATACTTCTTCCAAAACCCATATCTATAAAGCTGTCGTTAACCAGCAGAAAACAGAACAACACCTGGTCAGTAAAATGATCGACAATGTGTTTAACGGTTCTGCGGCAAGATTGGTCATGCAGGCATTGGGAAACCATAGTGCCAGTCCCGACGAAATTGATTCTATCAAAAAATACCTGGATAACCTTAGCAACAAATAAACCATGGAAGCAATTGTAAACAACCTGATCAAAGCCACAGGCTGGAGTATCTTTCACTCCTTATGGCAAGGCGCCATCATTTATGCCATTTTGTTCTTAACTGTAATTGCACTTCCAAAGTTGAGGTCTCAATTGAAGCACAACCTCGCTTATGGAGCCATGTGCCTGATCTTTGTTTCCTTTTGTATTACCTTTTTCTCCATCTTTAAACTCCCTGTAGACAATGGAAGCATTGCCGGAGCAGAATTACACATCAGTGCTGTTTATTATGAGTACCTGAGCAGCCTGCCCCAGGAAATCAGTAGTAAAACCGAAACCTTGTTCCCCTATATTGTGAGTGTTTACGGGATTGGAATCGTCTTTCAGCTCTTTATCCTGATCGCAGGATACCGAAAAATGAACCAGCTTAAAAATGCGACACAATTGGCCGTGCCGGCAGAATGGACCGCTGTATTTGAAGCAATGGTTTCCAAATTAAACCTCAAACAACAAATTGGGTTTTACCTGTCGGAAAAAGTGAATATTCCACTGGTCATCGGTTATTTTAAACCGGTAGTCTTATTTCCGATTGCCCTGGCCACACAGCTTGACCTCAAACAGGTGGAAGCCATTCTGATCCACGAACTTTCACACATCCGTAGAAATGACTACCTCCTAAACCTCATCAAAACGGGGATAGAAACCATTTTGTTCTTTAATCCTTTCATCTGGCTAAGCGGCAGGTTCATCAACATAGAACGTGAACATGCCTGCGATGACCTTGTGGTAGAACTCACCGGGACGCCGGTAACTTATGCCCATGCCTTGCTAAAGCTGGAAATCCTGAAAGATAAATCCGCCCCTGCCCTTTCTATGGCGGCGACAGGGAAAAATCAACATTTGTATCACCGTATTAAAAGAATCACAGACATGAAAACGAATTATATGAATGCAAAACAGCAGATTTTTGCAATCACACTCACGATTGCTACGGTAATTTCCTTAGCATGGGTTAAACCTTCCAAAGCAGAGAAAGCAACCGTTCATACTGCCCCTCTTACCGAAGACATGGAGATTGCCGGCGTTGGCTTAAAATTCAAAGTTCAGGACTTAAAAGCACTGAAATTAATACACAATACGTCATATCAGCCTTCAGATACCACTAAAAAGAAACGCAAGTTTAAAATCATCACCGTAGATGCAAATGGAACCAAACATGAATACAATTCGATTAAAGAGGTTCCTGATAGTTTGAGAAGCGAAGTTTTTGATAAGACTTTCGTCAGCTTTCCAAAATCAGGTGAGTTCAACGTTTTTGTAGACAGCATTACCTCGGCAAGCCTTGCCTTTTTGAAATCTCCGGAGTGGAAAAAGAACATGGAGAACATCCACAAACAGGGTGAAGTCATCAGCAAACATTTCAACTCTCCGGAATGGAAGAAAAACATCGCTGAAATTCAAAAAAACGGAGAAAAAATGAGCAAACACTTCAATTCTCCGGAATGGAAAAAGCAACAGGAATCCATTCAGAAAAAAGCAGAGGAGATGAGTAAATATTACGACTCTCCGGAATGGAAAAAACAGGAAGAAGGGATTAAGAAAAGTGCGGAAGAAATGACCAGGCATTTTGATTCTCCGGAATGGAAGAAAAACATGGCTGAAATCCAGAAGGGAGCAGCCGAAACCGGTAAATACTTTAGCTCTCCGGAATGGAAAAAACAACTGGCCGAGATCCAAAAAGGAGCAGAAGCAACCGGTAAATACTTCAACTCTCCGGAATGGAAAAAACAAGTAGACGAGATGCACAAAAACGGTGCTGAGGGCGGGATCGTTTATGATTTGTCTGAGCTTAAAAAAATGGCTCATGAAAACAAAGAGGTCCGTAACTCCGCTGAGTATAAAGCACTCAAGCAAAAATTCGATAAAGAAGTAGAAGCGCTGAAAAAGAAAAAAGAAGCTGAAGCTGCGGCAAAAACGAATAATTAAGGCATTAAAACCACAAATAAACTAAGATGGAGGCAGGGGATTTTTCTTCTGCCTTTTTTGTGGAAAAGTATGAACACCCATTGATTAAGTTTTCATATTTTAGCAGCGTAATATGCTACAGAAACTTTCTATTCGTAACTACGCTTTAATAGACAGTGTTGAACTAAACCTGGACAAGGGTTTAAACATCATCACTGGAGAAACAGGTGCCGGTAAATCCATCATGCTGGGCGCCCTCTCGCTGATTTTAGGCCAGCGTGCAGAAACCAGATATTTCTTTAATCAGGAAAAGAAGTGCATTATTGAAGGACAATTTCTGCTGACAGACCATAACCTGCAGCATTTATTTGAAGACAATGACATTGATTTTCATGAGGAAACGATCTTAAGGAGAGAGATTTCTACCGATGGGAAGTCGAGAGCTTTTATCAATGATACCCCTGTTACCCTTGTGGTGATGAAACAGGTAGGCGAAAAACTGATTGACATTCACTCCCAGCATGCTACTTTAGAAATTAACGATCCCGGATTCCAGCTTTCTGTCGTAGATACACTGGCAGACCATCAGTCGTTGCTATCTGAATACCGCCAGGGTTACAAACAATATAAAAAATATCTGCAGCATTTATCTGCCCTGCAAACCGCAGCAGATGAAGCGAAAAGCAGACAGGATTATGAACAGTTCCTATTCAATGAACTGGAAGCGGCAGATCTGAAAACGGACGAACAGACGCTTTTAGAAACAGAGCTCCAAACCCTGAACAATGCAGAGAGCATCAAGAGAAGTCTGGTCAATGCTTATAACCTCTTGTCTGAAGAAGAAGCCTCTGCACTCCCTATTCTTAAAGAAGTCATCGTTCAGCTCCAGAGTATAGAACGTTTTAATGCAGATTATGCCACCTTAAATGAGCGGCTGCGCTCGGCATTGATCGAACTAAAAGACATTGCTGCAGAAACCATGAACCTGGAAGAAAGCATTGTCTTCAATCCGGTCCGGATCGAAGAAATCAATGGCAGATTAGATGTAATCTATACGCTTCAGCAAAAACATAAAGTCAACAGTGTAGCCGAATTGATTGGCATTCGCCAGCAATTGTCAGACAACCTGAACACCTTACTTAGCGGCGATGAAGAGATTGACCGCCTGAACAAAGAAATAACGGTCTTAAAAGCCGCTTTGCTGGAAATGGCGGAGACCCTGTCTGCCGACCGCAGCAAATCTATCATTAGTACCGAAAACCAGGTTGCCGCAGTCCTCCAACAGGTAGGAATGCCCAAGGCCAGGATCAAAATAGAAAAGACCGTTCTTGAAGAGCTGAATAAAGACGGAAAAGACAATATTGTACTGTTGTTCTCTGCCAATAGCGGCCAGCCACCTGCTCCGGTAGGGAAGGTCGCTTCCGGAGGAGAGCTTTCCAGACTGATGCTGGCCATCAAATCCATCATGGCCAAACATACTGCTTTGCCTACCCTGATCTTCGATGAAATTGATACTGGTATTTCCGGCGAAACCGCATTACGTGTAGGTGATGTGATCGGGGATCTGGAGAAAAATATGCAGGTGATCTGCATTACCCACCTTCCTCAGATTGCAGCCAAAGGAGAAGCCCATTATTTCGTGTATAAAAACGAAAAAGGAGTGCGCCCTACTACCGGTATCCGCAGGTTAATTCCCGCAGAGCGGATTCAGGTCATCGCAGAAATGCTCAGTGGCAAAGATCCGGGTAATCCAGCCATCGCAAATGCAAAAGAACTTCTGGGTTATTAAAAAGGCGTATAAACCGGCTTGTATTTGTTAATTTTTATTACTTTCGACACGAAGTAATATATAACAAAACAAGAAATTATGTACAACTTATTAAAAGGTAAACGTGGCATCATCACCGGCGCACTGGATCAGAATTCCATCGCATGGAAAGTAGCTGAAAAAGCGCATGAAGAAGGTGCAGAATTTGTGTTAACCAATGCCCCAATCGCCATGAGAATGGGAGAAATCAATGCTTTAGCCGAAAAAACAGGCTCAAAGATCATTCCTGCTGATGCAACCAGCGTAGAAGACCTGACTAACCTATATACCCAATCACAAGAAATATTAGGTGGAAAAATAGACTTTGTACTCCACTCGATCGGAATGAGCGTCAACATCCGCAAAAAAATCCCTTATATGGAATCCAATTACGATTATTTCATGAAGGGAATTGATGTTTCTGCGCTTTCTTTTCATAAAATGTTAGCAGTAGCTAAAAAATTAGATGCCATTAGTGAAGGTGGGAGTGTCGTGGCCCTGACGTACATGGCGGCACAGAGAACTTATCCTTTTTATACCGATATGGCAGATATTAAAGCCATGCTGGAATCCATTGCCAGAAGCTTTGGCTATCATTACGGCCTGGAGAAAAAGGTCCGTATCAATACGGTTTCACAATCTCCGACAAAAACTACTGCAGGTTCAGGAGTTAAAGGCTTCGGCGACTTCTTTGATTTTGCAAATTCTGTTGCCCCACTGGGCAATGCAGATGCAGAATCCTGTGCAGATTATTGCATTACCCTCTTCTCCGACCTTACCAGGATGGTAACAATGCAGAACCTGTTCCATGATGGAGGTTACTCTTCTACAGGAGTAAGTGATGATGTGATGAAAAGACTCGGAATCGAATCAGAATCCTGATCAACCATAGACAAGTAATGAAAGCCCTGAAAAGGGCTTTTTTTATGCTTTTAAATCTATAAATGATTGGCTACATTAGCCAGATGATGAAATGGTACTCCTGCTGTGTTTTGCTTTTATTTTTCTCTTTTAACAGCTTCGGGCAAAATTTATTCAGTATTTCGGGAACGGTTAAGGATGGGGAAGGAAAGCCGCTTCCCGGAGCAGGCATCTATTTAAGCGGATATAAAGCAGCCACAGTATCTGATGGCAATGGGCAGTTTATATTGAGCAATGTAGCGGTGGGCAATTACGAGGTCCTGATCCAGATGATGGGCTATCTCCCCCTCAGTAAAAACGTGTTGGTTTCAGATAAATCAGTGAAAATAGAGGTCATTCTAAAAGAGAACACCATTCAGCTGAAAGAGGTGGTCATCAAAGCGGACCCAAACCGGGCACGTTACCTGGAAATGTTCAAGGAACATTTCATCGGAAAAACGCCTAATTCTGAGAAATGTAAAATCCTCAACCCTCAGGTGATTCAGACGGAATACGACAAAGAAAGAAAAATATTGAGGGTCACCGCCAATGAATTCCTCCTCATCGAAAATAAATCATTGGGCTACCGTATTAAATACCTGTTGGAGTATTTTGAAAGGGATTTCTCTGCCAATGTCGTTTTCTATGCCGGCCACCCTTCCTTTGAAGAATTGCCTGCCTCCTCCTCAAAAAGAAAAAGCTGGCTGAAGAAAAGAGAAATCGCTTATTTTGGTTCTTCTACCCACTTTTTCCGTTCTCTATATCAGAACACAACGAAGACAGAAGGTTTTATCATCCATAAGATGAGGAGCGTCGCCAACCGAAACAGGCTTCCGGACAGCCTCATTAATGCCAGCATTAAACGCTTATACAAACCTGGAAATACGATTGTCCGCATTGGCCCCGGTTTTACCTCTCCGTTAAACGACTCCATCAGTTACTGGCTCAAGCAAAGGGCGGTATCAAAATCATTAAACGTCCTGGACAGGTCAGAAATCTTAACAGACACCCTGGCTACCCAATTGTATAAAGAGGTGAAAACGATGAATTTCGATGGAGACCTGTACATTGTCAATACCAGAGAAAACGAAACTGAAGATTACACCGCCTTTTCCGGTCATTCCGTTGCCAGGCCACTGGATATCCCCAATTACCAGATTTCCACCCTTCACATCCTGAAAGGTCCCATTCATTTTTACCCTAACGGAGGTGTTTTTAATCCAAAATCAGTCCTTCTTGGTGGTTTTTGGGCTTATGAGAAGATCGCCGACATGGTTCCTATGGATTATATCCCTAATGTAAAAGAAGAATAAGCATTTGTATTTTGCTAATATTATTAGTAATTTTAACTAATGATATTAGACGAAGAACCTAAGGACAATTACTTTAAAGGCAGGGGGGCACAGTTCAACCCGCACAACAGGTTTGCGAAGAACGATTATGTAAAAGAACATGAGGAAGGAATAGACGACTGGGAGGAGGAAGACCATAAGACGAGTTTCATCATGGGCCAGAGCAAATCTATCGTCAATAAAGTGGCCAGTCCTGATGTAGGAATGGATTATTCCTTAAATCCCTATCAGGGATGCGAACATGGCTGTACCTATTGTTATGCCCGGAATGCCCACGAATATTGGGGATTTAGTGCCGGCCTTGATTTTGAAAGGAAGATCATCGTCAAGAAAGATGCCCCACAATTGTTCAAAAAGTTTCTGGAGCGCAAGGGCTGGGATGCAGCTGTCATTTCCCTTTCCGGCAATACCGATTGTTATCAACCCGCAGAAAGGCAATTCAGGATCACCCGGTCTTTGTTGGAAATTGCTCTGGAATACCGTCAACCGATAGGTCTGATTACCAAAAACGCATTGATCCTCCGGGACCTGGACCTGCTAACGGAACTCGCAAAGCTAAACCTGTGTATGGTATATGTCTCTATCAACAGCCTGAATGAAAAGCTCAGACAAAAGATGGAACCCCGGACCACGACTGCCAAACAGCGGTTAAAAGTAGTGGAAGAGCTCAGTAAAGCAGGTATTCCCATGGGCGTTATGGTTGCTCCCCTCGTTCCCGGACTAAGTGATCATGAAATTCCGGCCATTTTAAAAACGGTAGCCAGTGCAGGTGCTCAGGCAGCGGGTTATACGATTGTGAGGCTGAACGGCGCAATTGCCGGCATCTTTGAGGACTGGCTGCGCAAGAATTATCCGGACCGCTTTGAAAAGGTATGGCATGCGATTCAGTCCTGTCATGAAGGAAATGTAAATGACAGCAGGTTTGGGGAAAGAATGAGGGGAAATGGCAACATCGCAAAGCTGATCAGAGACAGCTTTAAACTGCATTGCCGGCTGAACCATTTAAATGAAAAGGTAATAAAACTGGACTCTGGATTATTTAAAGTTCCACAAGCCCAGTTTAGCTTATTTTAAGCGTTTTTAAGAAAGAAAATCATCCGACTCGCGATAAGCCTGAATTACACGTAGTTCTCCCTCCTTACCCCCTTTAGAATTCCCGTGTTCCATTCCCATCACGCCTTTATATCCTTTGTTATATAAGTGCTTGAATAAATTCTTATAATTGATCTCTCCGGTAGTTGGTTCTTTCCTTCCCGGATTGTCGCCGATCTGGATATAGGCAATCTCGTCCCAGCAACGGTCCATATTTACGATCAGCTGCCCTTCGGTCTTCTGCATGTGGTAAATATCGTACAGAATCTTGCAGGAAGGGCTGTTTACGGCTTTACATACATTAAAGGTTTCATGCGTCTGCTGCAGGAAAAGCTCTGGTGTATCGCTCAATGTTTCCAACACCATAATCAGGCCATGCGGTTCAAAGATCTCTGCTCCTGCCCTCATCGCATCCACTACATTTGCCATTTGGTTTCCATAAGGAAGTTTACGTTCATAAAATCCCGGAACAACGGTCAGCCATTTGGCATTACATCTTTTTGCTGCTTCTACAGAACGCTTGCAGGTCTCCACAAACTTATCTTTAAATTCTTTTTTCCCTGTAGTGAGAGACGTTTTCCAGTTGTCGCCACCATCGACCACAAAAACGCCCATCCTCATGCCCAGTTTGGCCAGCAAATCACCAATTTTCTTTTGTTCTTCTATAGGCCTGCCGAGATAGCCATTGTCTTCAATAGAGCGGAAGCCCTGATCATACATATACTGAATCTGATCCAGGAAACTCTTTCCTGCATGATTGGCAAACATGCCCTCATGTGGTGCGTAATCCAGGTTAAAGGTCTTGCCTGCAAGTCCTGTTGCTGCTGTTGCGCTGCCTGAAGCAGGTGCCGCCGTTGCATTCAGAGAAGATCCGGCCAATGCCGCACCTGTGGCAATAAAGCTATTTCTTAAAAATTCTATTCTTTTCATAAATTATGCTTTGGTTGGTCTGGTTGTAAATCAATTGTTTATTTTAAAATCATTTTTCTGAAACCACTCGTCAGGGTATCGGCCACGCTTCCATCTTTACGGCGGTAAATCAGGTAAGCTTCCATACCTTTTTTAGCGCCCACAAAGGCAAGTGCTTCTTCTACCCCCATACCCATGACTGCATTGTCATAACCATCTGCCGTGATGGCATCTTTGGCGTAGATCGTTGCACTGATCAGCTGATTGTCTAAAGGATAGCCTGTTTTTGGATTAATCAGGTGGGCAATCTTCCCTTTACCTCTTTGCAGGTATTTCCGATAATTTCCGGAAGTGGTCACGGCACCGTTGCTGAAGCTTAAGATGTGCCTCATTTCCGGCTCCGATTGTGCAGATAAAGCCGGCCCTTCAATTCCGATCCTCATCACCGAGCCATCTGGTTTTGGCCCTGCAACCCGCAATTCTCCTCCGATCTCTACCACAAAAGAGCGAATGCCTTTCTTTAGCAGGTAATCTGCAACCACATCTACGCTATAACCCTGGGCAATACCATTCAGGTCGATCTTTACACCTGGCTTACTCTTTTTGAGGTAATCCCCATCGAGTTCCAGGTAATTCATCCCTACATTTTGCAGCAATTGTTTCACCGTTGCACTATCAGGAAAGCTTTCCACCAGCTTCGGCCCAAAGCCCCAGGCCTGAACCAGGGGAGCGACAGTCACATCAAATTTCCCCTGAGTATCTTTATAGATCTCAAAAGACTTTCTCATTACCCTCGCAAAATGAGCATCCAGCAATATTCCTTTCTCTGCTCTGTTGAACTGACTGATCAGCGAATAGGGCTTATAAAGGGACATAGAAGAATCGATCTTTAACAAGATGCTGTCTACCGCCCCTTTGGTTACAATGCTGTCTTCCGCAAAATATTTAATGGAATAATCTGTTCCCTGGGCATAGCCATAAATACTATACTGCTGCTGATCTTTCTTTTGTACAAAAAGAGAGATCAGCAGCGGTAACAGCAGGATTGCCGACTTAGGAACAATGGCCACAAGCAGAATCCCTGTTTAAATTATTTTTGATTTTCCCGGAGTAGGGATTGGATATAAGCCATTTTCATCAGGCATTAGTTTCGGATTTGCCGTCCAGCTCAATTGCTCTGGCATCAGACTGTTGTCTGCTTTTAAGGCCTCATCCCATTTAATCGTTTGTCCGGAATAAGTGGCATACCTACCCACAATTGCGGTGAAGCAACTTTTTGCACCACGCTCTGCATCAGCAAATTTATATTCACCTTTAGCGATTGCCGCAAAGAGCTCATCATGCTCTGTCTGGTATGGATTCGCATTTCCCTTAGTCGGGTGACTAAACATTTCTTTTCCTTTATGGTCCCAAAGTACACCATTGTTACCCGCAGAAAGATATACGCGGCCTTTTGTACCCTGGAAAGTTTCATCTACACGGTTGGCAATCCCTTCAAAATGGCGACACTGGCTATAAATTACCGACCCATCTGCATAAGTTAATTCTACCGCATGGTTGTCGTAAATCTCTCCATAGTCTTTACCCGTTCTCCAGGCACGGCTTCCCGTTCCCTGGATAGAAACCGGATATGCATTTTTAACCCAGTTGGCAATGTCGATATTGTGAACATGCTGCTCTACGATATGATCTCCGCATAACCAGTTGAAGTAATACCAGTTTCTCATTTGATACTCCATCTCCGTTTGTCCCGGCTGACGTTTTTTTACCCATACCCCACCACTGTTCCAGTACACCTGTCCGCTCACTACATCACCGATTGCACCGTCCTGAATGCGTTTTAAGGTTTCTCTATAGTTGGCCTGGTATCTGCGTTGCAGACCAACCACTACATTTAGTTTCTTTTGTTTCGCCAATTCTGCCGCAGCAAGTACTTTACGGACTCCAGGCGCATCTACTGCAACCGGTTTTTCCATAAATACATGTTTTCCCTGCTTAATGGCTTCTTCGAAGTGCGTTGGTCTGAATCCCGGAGGCGTTACCAACAAAACCACATCCGCCAGGGCGATTGCTTTTTGATAACCATCAAAACCTACAAATCTGCGGTCCTGAGGAACATCTACTTTATCTTTAAATTTATCTGAAAGTACTTTATAGCTATTGTCCAGTCTGTCCTGGAAAGCATCAGCCATAGCGACTAATTTAATATTCTGCTTGGTGCTCAATGCCTGAAAAGCAGCCCCGGTTCCGCGGTCACCGCATCCGATCAGTGCAATTTTAATGGTATCATCTGTGGAGGAATGACCACCGGCAAAGGCAAATTGATTTAACATTACGCCACCTGCCACTAATGCAGATGTCTTTAAAAATTCACGGCGCTTATCACGCAATTCTTCCTTGTTCATAGTTTTGTGGGTTGGTTTATATTAGGTTGTTTTGTGGGTTCTTTTTTAGTAATCTTTGATGACCGGTTTATCGTAATAGGCATCTATCGCTTCTTTTGATGGAGGTGTAACTGGTCTTACGAGTCGCATTCCAATGAAAGGGGCTTCAGGAAACCACCAGTTGCTTTTTGGAATCTGTGGATCGAGCTGTTTCCATACCGGATCTGAGGCCAACCTCGTTGCAGAACGTAAATCTTTGGGCACATCATCATAGGAGCCACCACGGATCACATGGGAATACAATTTATCAGGAACCGAAACGGGATTCTTCGCTTTTTCTCCTGTCAGCCCTTTATAAAAATCAGGAACATATTGGTCATAGGTCCATTCGCCTACATTACCATACATGTCATATAATCCCCATTGATTTGGCTTTTTCTGTCCTACCACATGGGTTTTTCCTTCGCTGTTTTCTTTAAACCAGGCATATTCTCCAAGTTTAGCGGCGTCCTTGCCAAAAGCATATTCTTCCGTGCTTCCGGCTCTGCTCGCATATTCCCATTCTGCTTCTGTAGGTAAACGGTAAAAAACACCTGTCCGGGCATATAACCATTTACAATACTGGATGGCATTGTAATGAGTCATTGCCAATGCGGGATGGTTTTCTTTTCCCATACCGAAAGTCATGTCGAGATAGGGTTTTGTGGGCCTGGTCACGGCATCTACATTGGCAGGAACCGGTCCGGTACTGTGTGTGGTTTCGTAATCTTTATACAGGAAAGGTTCGTAGATGTCCCAGATCACTTCATAGGTACTCATCCAGAAAGGATCGATGGTTACTTTATGGACAGGCTGCTCATCTGCTTTTCCTTTTTTACTCCCCATCTGGAATTCTCCACCGGGAATGGCCTTCATTTCAAAGCTTAATTTTGTGCCATCAATTTGTTGTTTGTAAGCGCTGTTTTTTTCCTGAGCGGAGGCGCAAAAAGCAGAGATAAAGAGTGGGATTGTTAATAATACTTTAACTTTCATTGATAAGATTTTGATTCAACTGATATTTTTACCTGACCTATTTAAACTCTAAAATAGAAGCATTTAGCCGAAATCCAAAATCTACAGACGCATTAATTAACAAAATGTGTTAAAAACACACTAAGTTGTTACCAATATTCACATTAGCAGTCCGGCAGAAGCCTTTTTTTGAAAGTATTTTTTTTCCAGACATAAATTAATACCTTGTATAATTCATCGCTAAAACGAACCACAAATGAAAACAACAGACCGTAGAAACTTCATCAGGGACCTGGGCATTTTATCTGCCGCCGCAGGACTTTCTTCTCTCCTTCCACTGGAAGGTTTTGCCGCAGATAAAAAAGACTTTTTTCAGATCTCTCTTGCCCAGTGGTCATTTCACAAAGCACTCTTCGCCGGAAAGATGACGAACCTGGATTTCCCGTTAAAAGCAAAAAATGATTTTGACATTCATATCGTAGAATATGTGAGCCCTTTCTTCAAAAAGAAAGAAACAGATAAAGCTTATTTAAAGGAGCTTAAAGACAGAACAGATAGCGAAGGCATCCAAAACCACCTGATCATGATCGATGGGGAAGGTAATTTGGGTGATTTAGACGATAAAGCAAGATTGATTGCAGTGGAAAACCATTACAAATGGGTGGATGCCGCTAAATTTCTGGGTTGTAAAACCATTCGCGTAAATGCTGCGGGAAAAGGAACAGCCGAAGAAATTAAGGCTTCCGCGATTGACGGATTAGGAAAACTTACGGAATATGGTAAGAAAAACAAGATCAATATCATTGTAGAAAACCATGGCGGATATTCTTCAGATGGGAACTGGTTATCTTCGGTGATCAAGGGCGTAAATAGTTCCTATTGCGGCACGCTACCTGATTTCGGAAACTTCAGGATCAGTGCAGAGCAGGAATATGACAAATATCAGGGCGTGAAAGACCTGATGCCCTACGCAAAAGGTGTGAGTGCCAAAACCCATAATTTTAAAGAAGACGGAGAGGAAACGGACATCGATTATACCCGTATGTTTGAGATCATTAAAGCCGCGAAATGGACTGGAATTGTTGGAATAGAATACGAAGGATCAATTTTATCCGAAGAAGAAGGCATCAGAAAAACAAAGGAATTACTGGAACGCGTGAGAAATAAGTTTTAGTAAGTCTATATATACAAAAACGGCTGCTTCCATTTCGGAGCAGCCGTTTTCTGTTTAAGGTAATTTAAACCAGTTTTTTATATTTCAAACGGTGTGGCGTTACATCTCCAAGACGTTTTTTACGGTTTTCCTCGTAATCGCTGTAGTTTCCTTCGAAGAAGTAAACCTGTGAATCACCTTCAAAAGCAAGAATATGCGTACAGATACGGTCTAAGAACCAACGATCGTGACTGATGACTACTGCACATCCACCAAAGTTTTCCAGTGCTTCTTCCAATGCCCTTAACGTGTTTACGTCAATATCATTGGTTGGCTCATCCAGTAACAATACGTTAGCACCTTTTTTCAAGGTGATGGCCAGATGGACCCTATTGCGCTCTCCACCGGAAAGTACACCTACCTTTTTCTGCTGGTCGCCTCCGTTAAAGTTAAACTTAGATACATATGCCCTTCCGCTTACTGCTTTATTACCCAGCTGAATGTTATCTAAACCATCCGTAATGTTTTCATAAACAGTTTTATTAGGATCAAGGTCATTGTGCATTTGATCCACATAACCTAAAGCAACAGTTTCCCCTACACGGAATGTTCCGGTATCAGGTGTTTCCTGCTCTGTGATCAAACGGAATAAAGTCGTTTTACCCGCACCGTTTGGACCGATGATCCCTACGATACCTGCCGGAGGTAAAGAGAAACTCAGGTTTTCAAACAAGAGCTTATCGCCATAAGCTTTAGTAATGTTATTTGCTTCAATCACCACATTTCCTAATCTCGGTCCTGCAGGGATAAACAGCTCCAGTTTGTCTTCTCTTTCTTTTGAATCTTCTGAAGCCAGCTTATCATAGTTTGATAAACGTGCTTTAGATTTGGCGTGTCTGGCTTTTGGTGCCATACGTACCCATTCCAACTCACGTTCCAGTGTTTTCTGACGTTTGCTTTCTGTTTTTTCTTCCTGTGCCAGGCGTTTTGCTTTCTGATCTAACCAGGAAGAATAATTTCCTTTCCATGGAATACCTTCACCTCTGTCTAATTCCAGGATCCAGCCCGCTACATTGTCAAGGAAATACCTATCGTGGGTTACTGCAATTACAGTTCCTTTATAGTCTTTCAGGAATTGCTCTAACCAGTCGATACTTTCTGCATCCAGGTGATTCGTAGGCTCATCCAGCAACAACACATCCGGTTCCTGTAACAACAAACGGCACATCGCTACGCGGCGACGCTCACCACCCGATAAAACGCCGATTTTAGTATCCGGATCCGGGCAACGAAGCGCATCCATGGCGCGTTCCAGCTTATTGTCCAGCTCCCATGCATTTGAGGCATCAATTTTATCTTGTAATTCGCCTTGTTTGGCCATCAGTTTATCCATTGCATCTGCATCTTCATAAACTTCAGGTAAGCCAAACTGCTCATTGATGGATTCGTATTCTTTAAGGATAGCGGTAATTTCAGCTACACCTTCTTCCACGACCTCTCTAACTGTTTTATTTTCATCCAGTTCAGGCTCCTGTGCCAGGTAACCAACGGTATATCCGGGAGAGAAAACCACTTCACCCTGGAAGGATTTATCTAAACCTGCGATGATTTTTAAAAGGGATGATTTACCAGATCCGTTTAAACCGATGACACCAATTTTGGCACCATAGAAAAAGGAAAGGTAGATGTTTTTTAAAACTTGCTTTTGGGGTGGATAAATCTTATTTACCCCCGCCATTGAAAAGATTATTTTTTCGTCTGACATATCTGCTTATTATATTTTATGCCTTTAGCAGGCTTTATAGAATTAAAATTAATGAAATAAGGTTAGGGGCACAAAGATAAGGATGTAATCCCCATTAAAAAATTGTTTAGCAGATATCACAATAATATTAATGGTCTGGTTCTTCAATATAAGTTTTGAACCGGTTTTCGGGTCCCTGCTGCAGCAATATCCTTCCGCAATTCTCACAATTAAAGACATCAGAAGTACAGGTTAATAGCTCGCGGGTTAGCAGGTCATGAATCAGGTCGGAATTGCGCAATTGCAATGCCCAGGCTTCCTTTGAGTAATTTTGTTCAATCCATTCCTCTTTCTTCCCCAACCCAACCGCATCTATCAGTGTATCAACAGACTTACAAAGCACATCGCTCAACCGTTCTATCGCCGTATCCGGAATATAATAGCCTTTGTATGGAATTTGATCCGTTTGGTCATAAATCACATGTCCGCATTTACATAAAAACTTCGCCATGGGCTAAAATAGGGTATGGTTGTTTAAAATGATGAAAATTCTGACCAGTAAGGACTTAGCATTCTGCTACAAAATAGGTACTGTTGTATGACATATTTGCCTGCTGACTTGTAAATATCACCAATAAAGTCAGAACTTAGTAAGATTTCTGAAATATCGGCAGTCCCGACATCCGTTTCCGCCGCTATGGCGTAATTGTTGATAAAATAATAAAATCAGGGGTGCCTTTTTATAAAACAATTTTTATAGTTTAGAGCATTCCCGATTTAGAAAGGTATATATGGAAGCTAAATTTTCTCCACAAGTAAAAGACGTGATATCTTTTAGCAGGGAAGAAGCCCTGAGATTAGGTCACGATTATATAGGCGCAGAACATCTTTTGTTGGGCCTAATTCGCGAAGGCGACGGTATGGCCATCAAGATATTAAAATCACTGGGTGTTGATACTTCAAAACTTCGTCGTTCGATAGAGGACTCTGTTAGAGGTACGTCTAGTGTTACGGTTAATCTGGGGAATATCCCGTTGACCAAGCAAGCCGAAAAGGTTTTAAAGATCACGTATCTGGAGGCCAAGATCTTCAAAAGCGATTTGATTGGAACAGAACACCTGTTGCTGTCGATCTTACGCGATGATGATAACATTGCTTCTCAAATCTTACTGCAGTACAGTATCAATTACGAGATTTTCAAACAGGAAGTTGAAGTGAATAAAAACGGTTTCAGAGATGAGACTCAAAATAGCGCATCAACTGGCGGTGACGATGATTATCGTGAGGAGGAAAGCTTCAGCAGCCCTAAAAAAGTATCGGACATCAAATCAAAAACTCCGGTTTTGGATAATTTTGGAAGAGACTTAACGAAAGCCGCAGAGGAAAACCGCCTGGATCCTATTGTAGGTCGTGAGAAAGAAATTGAGCGTGTGTCTCAGATCTTATCACGTCGTAAAAAGAACAATCCGATTCTGATCGGTGAACCGGGTGTAGGTAAATCTGCGATTGCAGAAGGACTGGCATTACGTATTGTTCAGCGCAAGGTTTCCAGAGTATTGTTCAACAAACGCGTAGTGACCTTAGATCTTGCCTCTTTAGTGGCGGGTACTAAATACCGCGGTCAGTTTGAAGAACGTATGAAAGCGGTGATGAATGAGCTGGAAAAATCTACAGATGTGATCTTGTTTATTGATGAGATTCATACCATTGTAGGTGCCGGTGGTGCTTCAGGTTCACTGGATGCATCAAATATGTTCAAACCGGCTTTGGCAAGGGGTGAAATTCAATGTATCGGTGCGACTACTTTAGATGAGTACCGTCAGTACATTGAGAAAGACGGTGCATTAGACCGTCGTTTCCAAAAGGTAATGATCGAGCCTGCTACACCGGATGAAACCATTGAGATCTTAAACCGTATCAAAGAAAAATACGAAGATCACCATGGGGTAACGTATACCGACGAAGCAATCAATGCCTGTGTGGCTTTGACTTCGAGGTATATTACCGACAGGTTCTTACCGGATAAAGCGATCGATGCTTTAGATGAGGCGGGTTCAAGGGTGCATTTAACAAACATCCACGTTCCTGAGAACATCATTGAGATTGAAAACAAGATTGAAGAGATCAAGCTTGAAAAGAATAAAGTGGTAAAAAGCCAGAAATACGAAGAGGCTGCGAAATTGAGGGATACTGAAAAGAATCTTTTAGAGGAGCTGGATCGTGCAAAGGCGGCATGGGAAGCAGAAACTAAAACCAAACGTTATACCGTAACGGAAGATAACGTGGCAGAAGTGGTTTCCATGATGACTGGTATTCCATTGCAACGTGTTGGACAAACCGATAGTGCGAAACTATTGAACATGTACGATACCGTGGCAACGAAAATTATCGGACAGGATGATGCCATTAAAAAGTTAACAAAAGCAATTCAACGTACCAGAGCCGGATTAAAAGATCCTAAGAAACCAATTGGTTCCTTTATCTTCTTAGGCCCTACAGGTGTTGGCAAAACAGAGTTGGCAAAAGAATTGGCCCGCTTCATGTTTGACAGTGATGATTCATTGATCCAGATCGACATGAGTGAGTACATGGAGAAATTTGCAGTTTCCCGTTTAGTGGGAGCGCCTCCGGGATACGTAGGTTATGAAGAAGGTGGACAGCTGACAGAAAAAGTTCGTCGCAAGCCTTATGCTGTAATTCTTTTGGATGAGATCGAAAAAGCACACCCTGATGTATTCAATATCCTGTTACAGGTTTTGGATGAAGGACAGCTGACTGATAGCTTAGGCCGTAAAGTAGATTTTAGAAATACCATCATCATCATGACTTCAAACATTGGCGCACGTCAGTTGAAAGATTTCGGACAAGGCGTTGGTTTCTCTACCACAGCTAAGACAAATCAGGTGGATGCACATTCAAGAGGTGTGATTGAAAACGCGTTAAAACGTGCTTTCGCTCCGGAATTCCTGAATCGTGTAGATGATGTAGTCGTCTTCAATACTTTAGGTAAAGAAGAGATCTTCAAAATCATTGACATTGAGTTGAAATCTTTATTCGGTCGTGTACATAACTTAGGTTATGAAGTAAAACTGACTGAAAGAGCTAAAGATTTCATCGCAGAGAAAGGTTTCGACATCAACTTTGGGGCAAGACCACTTAAACGTGCCATTCAGAAATACCTGGAAGATCCAATTGCTGAAGAAATCTTAAAAGGCGAGATCAATGATGGCGATACGCTGGAAATTGATTACGACAAAGAGAACGATCAAATTGTGGTAGAAAACAAAAGCCCGGGCAAGAAAAAGAAAAAAGAAGAAGGAAGTGTAGAATAACAATTCCGGAATAAGGCTAAAATCCCCTTTCAGTATAGCTGGAAGGGGATTTTTTTATTGATTGTTATTTTAAGGCTCCTGCTCCTAAACTGATGCTGATGAGTTTATATCCATCTTCTGTTCTCAAAAAAGAAAAATGATCCTGAACAAGATCCTTTCCTTTCTTATAGGAAATGACAATATTTTTTAGCGGATAGATCCATTCCTTTGCTGCCCCACAGTTATCGAAAAAGCGCCGATATTCCTCTGATTCAAAGATATAATTGTTCAGCCCATCGTCAAAGACCTGATATTTGCAATCTGGATGGTTTAGCTTCAGCAATTTCGCTTTTATGAGCTCGAAATTCCTGTTTATAAAACTATGCTTATCCTCCGTTTTCCAGCCATCCTCCTCCTTCCACAAAGGCGGTTCTTTCCAGAAAGTCAGCTCTTTATAGGTAGCTTCCAATAAACGCTCCTTTGTGAAATTTCCAAGTAATGACGTTTTTAGCCAGGTATCGAATTCTCTTCCAAAATCTATAAACGAATAGTATTTACCCTGGGTAGTTTTAAAATTCTGTCTTACCGGATCCCCGTTGGGCTTGTCGGAAACCAGTAGGGAGAAGAAATTTAATTTGCCTTCGTCCTTAAAGTCGTCAACAAGCACACGGTTCCGGGTATCAATTAACACTTCTTTCCCACCAATCCAGCTGAAATGATAATCTCCGGACTCCTTTCCCGATTCGCTCTTTTTCGCTCCCTGTAATCCGATAACCATTCCATTTCTAACGCTCGTTAAGGCGTTATAATCAGCTGGGATTACGATATCCCCATCGCTGTTAAACATGCCTATTTTGTCGGTCTTTTTATCGCGGAAACGGATAAAACCTTCACTTTCGCAATCTACGCTGTTATCATATATAAGCAGGCTATCTCTGCCAACAATTCTTCCTGATTTGGTGAGGTAATAGTTTAACCACTTTTTTTCATTTACCGGCTCGCTTACTCCAATAATTCCATCAAACTTATTGGCAATGATAAACCCGGTAAATTTGGGTTCAATCTTTACGGTATTCTTACTGTCCTTAAAACCGATTAGGGTAGTATCCTTGTTATGGAATGCAATCCATGGTTCTTTGTCTTGCCCAAGTGAGCTGAAACCAATCATAGTGAAGAGGCCAGCAAAAATATAATGTTTCATAGGTAGTTAAAATAGTCAAATTCTGACTATATATAACGCAGATCCATCTAAAAAACTATTCTTTAATAAAAATAATTACCGAAAAGATCAATTGGATTTAAATCACCTTTCAATAAGCAGCGCCAGGATGGAAATTGCGCCTAAGACGAACTGAAAACTACCAAACAAAGCAGTAAAATACCGCTGCTTTTTAATTTGAACTATATAATGTATACTTGTGACTAAATTTTCATTAACGCTAAAGCACCACTCGATTTCTATGAAACTATACAGAAAAATTTCCCTGTTTGCCATTTTCTCGTCTACGATAGTCATTATTTGCAACTTGTTCTTACTTTCCCTTGACAGTTATGGAGGAATGCCGCTTGCCTTAAATATACTCAATTCCACCCTTTCAGTGACCAATCTCGATCTTTTTGGTCTTAAGTTTGATTTCGGCCGTTTTCTATGGACCGGTATTGCGTTTGAACTATTATTTCTACTCGGAGGCTTACTTTACTTGAATAAAGGTAAAAAAATGCGCATCCTCAGATTTGTATTTTCCGTTATCCTACTTTCTAAAACACTAAATCTCCTTACTTCTTTTGTCTATATACCGATAGATGCGGCAAATGAAAATCTGGTAACTGGCCTTTTATTTTTCCTATACTATCGTGTTGCAGATGCAGCCTGGATTTATCTTTCCTTCCGTGTGCTTAAATACATGAACGGAACCCGGGAATTGGAAGTAATATCCACTGAAGAACTTAGTGCCGCAGTTCCAGCTTCATATGTAGCGTCATCTAAGGGCACACGCATGCTCCATTTAGTAATAGACACCATAATGATGGTACTTATATTCTCCGGTCCGATGTCCACGTTATTACAAAGCAGCATTTTTGGCGAGTTATTCACCAGTTTAGTAGCCACCTTAGGACCAGATGCTTTTGCCACCATCCTGTTGTCTTTTGTTACCCCGGTCTACTATATCTTTTTTGAGGTTATTGTTCAGGCTTCTCCGGCTAAGTTTTTAACGGAAACAAGAGTGCTGACTATCAATGGTAAGCCGATAGACTTTCCGACAGCTATTGCACGGACCCTTTGCAGATGGATTCCATTTGACGCGTTTTCCTTTCTTTTTAGTGCGAATGGCTGGCATGACCGGTTTTCTGGAACAGCTGTTATACAGGAAAAAGAAAACTCAGAAGAAAAAGAAGAAATTACCATTTCTTAGTCGCAGGATCTAACTCATCGAATTTAACGAAGATCAATATCTGCAATATATCGGGTTGAAATACACACAAAAGGTTTTTGTATTTTTTATTGAGCTTTATTGAAAAAATGACTAAAAAACATCAGCTGAAAGCCGACTGCATTTTTCCAGTACTCCCAATTGTGGGCTCCCGGTCTGATGGTAAAATCATGAGGGATATTGTGGTACAATAATTCCTCATGAAGCTTATTGTTCACATTATAGAAGAAATCATCCTTCCCGCAATCAATAATCAGGGCCAGTTTATTGGGAACGAGCAAATGCGTCATATTCACCACACTATTTGCCTTCCAACGCTCCGGTTGCTGTTCATAACTACCTAATCTTTTTGCGATCTCCCAATTAAGAGGAAAAGGTGTCATGTCCACCCCACCACTCATGCTTCCCGCAGCACCATAAACATCCTGGTGTTTAAAAGAAAGGTATAACGCACCATGTCCGCCCATGCTCAGGCCGGTAATCGCCCTTCCTTTTCTGTCTTTGATTGTTTTGTATTGCTGATCGATCTGGCTCACCAGCTCGGTAGCGATATAGGTCTCATACTTCCATTCCGGATCTACCGGGCTATCCATGTACCAGCTGGAGATATTCCCGTCCGGACAAACCAGGATCAACTGAAAATCATCAGCATACTTTTTCAGCACGGTAACCTTATTGATCCAGCCATCATAGCTGTCCCCATAACCATGCAGCAGGTAAACTGTCGGAAAGCTTTTAACCTGCTGATAGTTGTCAGGAACCACAACTACCGCTTTTATTTTCTTTTTCATTGCAGCACTATAGGTCTGCACTGTATCTACTTTTGCCGCAAGGGCGTTTGAATGATTCAGCAGGAACAATAGTCCTGCAACAAAAAAGTATTTCTTCATTTATCCTGGTTTTAAGCCCATGCGCTCGCTGCACCTACCAGAGCTGCATCTTCCCACATTTCGCTTTGTCTGATGGCTACAGATTTATCGCTGATCTTATGCGTCAGGGCATCAATAAAGTGTTTCCATGTTTTGGCGATATTGCCACCAATCACGACTACTTGTGGCTGCTCCTGAGCGATTAAATCGTTCAGAAAGATACTCAGATTGTCTGAAAATTCTTCAAAAATTTCATCTTTCACAGAAGCCGTTGCTGTAGCCAGCATTTCTTCTACGTTTTTAACCTCGGCACCGGTAATTTCTTTATACCGTTTCATAAACCACCGGGTAGAGATGTACTCTTCCGCAATACTTTCTTTAAAAGGACGAAATGCCCAGTTCATATCTACAGTAATCCCACTGGCATTACTGGTAGAACCCAATCCGGTTCCGAGGGTCACCCCTATTGCTCTTTCCTTATCTGCCGCTGCACCTGAAGCCAGTTCGCCACGCAGAAAAGCTTCTGCATCATTGATGAACACAATATCCTCCTCAGGAATTTCCAGGCGTTTAGCGAGGATTTCCTTCACATTGATGTTGTATAGCGCATCGTATTTTTGCATGCCCTTCATCAAAGAGATGCCATGCTCGTAATCAAATGGCCCTGGCATCGCAATCCCTATTTTGGAATTTTCACCATTGGTTCTGATGATGAGGGAAGAAAGTACTTTTAACCAGGATTCGATAATTACTTCCGCGGAGTCCATTGACGCGACTCTTTCGCGTTTCATGGTACTGTCAATTACTTTATATGTGGTTGCATCTACATGAGCAGCAGTGATGTGAGAGCCACCTATATCTACTCCTATATAGGGAAGTTTAGAAGATGTTGAATTCATTTTAGCCGTTATCTATATTTAAAATCTCAGCAAATTAATTAATAACTTTTGTATATTCTAATAGTTGTTAAATAGTTTTAGCAATATTTTTAACAAGCTTATTTAATTTTGCTCCCGAATAAAACAAAGCTGCTTTTGGCCAAAGCCAAAAGCGCCCGGCTAACATAAAAAAAGCGGGATCTTTTTAAGAATCCCGCTTTACATTGTGTCATTTAAACACTATTGTTTGATGACCTTAAATTCTGTTCTTCTGTTGAGCTGATGTTCCGCATGACTACATTTTACTCCGTTTGCACATTTATTCAGCAACATCGTTTCTCCATAACCTCTGGCCTTGATGCGTTCCCTCTCAATTCCTCCGTCGATCAGGTATTGTACCGCAGAATTGGCCCTGCGTTGTGACAACCATTGGTTATACTGATCCGCACCTCTGCTATCTGTATGTGAACCTAATTCGATCCAGATCGTTGGATTTTCTTTCAGGATGGCCAATAACTTATCCAATTCCCTGGCAGCATCCGGCCTGATATTCGCTTTGTCAAAATCATAATAGATATTTCTCAGCACATAGGTTTTACCAGGTTCAAACTTATCCTTATTCAGGAAGGCTTCCATCGTTAAAGTATCAGATTTACTGATTCCCTTCGTGCTTACCGTTTTCAATACCGAAGTATAACCGAGCTTACTGATCTCCACCTTATAATCCTGATCTTTCGTTAAGCCGAAAAAGAACTTCCCATTCTGCTCCGTCACCTTACGATTAACAGCCAGTCCATTTCCGTCTGTTAAGGTCACTAATACTGAATCTAAGCTCGCTTTACTCTTCAAGTCATAAACTGTACCATCTAAAGCAAGAATCATCACAGCAGGCGTCTGATCGTTAAAATTATAAATGTCATCATCACCAGCTCCACCTTCCCTGTTAGAAGAGAAATAACCTGTCTTCCCATCATTACTGATGAAATAAAAATCATCACTGGTAGAATTTACCGGATATTTCAGATCCTGGGGCCTGCTCCATTGTGCCTTCTCTCCCCTGCTGCTGTAAATATCATATCCGCCCATCCCTATCTTCCCTTTAGAGGAATAATACAACTCGCCATAAGGACCGGTAGTTGGAAAAGCTTCTTCTTCTTTGGTATTGATCTCTGAACCGCAGTTGACGGGTTTCCCCCAGGTCCCATCGGTTTGTAATTCGCTATACCAGATGTCTGTTTTCCCAAGTCCGCCTGGCATATCTGAAGCAAAGTATAAGAGCTGTCCATTTTTAGAAAGTGCGGCATGCCCTAAAGAATATTCCTTCACATTGTTATAAGCGAAAGGTTTTAGTTCTCCCCATTTGCCCTCTTTTTTTAAGGCAATCATCAGTTCCAGTCGGCGGGTATACAACCGTTCTTTGAGCTTACCACTGCTTTTATCCAGCGGAAGGTCAGATGCAGAAGCCCTGGTGGCCACCGTTACATAAGCAACATCTCCTGCCCCATTCAGCTCCATCGGCCCGACATGATATTCTGTTTTTGCAGGCGAATTTTGCCTGGTTACCACAGGCAATTCCTCTTTCAACTGTGCATCCTGACTCGCTAAAAATAATTTCAGCCAGGGATTTCCTGTCCATTTATAAATGTCATTACTTTTTTCATTCGCTTCGGTATTGCGTTCTGAGGTAAACACAAAACCATCTTTCCCATAATAATTCAATCCCCAGTCTGCGGATTTGGTATTCAAAGCTGCTACATTCTTTATCCCTATATTTTTAGGATTATTGGTCCATAGGGCAGCGCTATCACAGGAAGCAATCCTTAGGTTTACCGCATCCTGACTAACAGGTTTACTTTCATTTGGCAGATAGCGGTCTCCACCCGAAGGTTTGATGCTCATGTCTTCCGGTTTAAGCAAACTGCCATAAGCGCGATATTGCTCCTTTGCGAGATCAAACTTTTTGTTTCGTTGCAAAGCTTCGGCATAATAGTAATGGCTCATGGACTGCGCTTTCTTGTTTTCCACTGCCTTCCCATACCACTTTTCTGCCTGCTCATAGTCGTTCATCATGCGGTAGCAATCTGCCAGTTTTTCCAGCAGCTTCACATCGGGATTTTTCCGTTCTGCCAGCGGAAGGTATAAACGGGCGGCACTGTAATATTCAAAGCGGTTAAAGAGCACATCCGCCTGTTGTTTACGGCTCAATTGTTCCTGGGCCATTGCGAAATTGCCAAAGAATAATGCCATCATGCTGATGATCATCATGCTGTTCATCAGTAGGTTTGGACTTTTGTATGCTGTTCTGTTCATATAATTCTGTTCAGCTTAAAAATAACGTGGACTCAATACTCTTGCTCTTTTTCCAGGAAAGCTGATGCTCAAAGAAAGCTCATGCGACCCGCTCTGATAGCTGGAAAGCTTGCTGGTGGTGTAATCAAAAGAATAGCCCAGGCGAAAACGATTGCTCATCTGAAGCTCTATGATCCCTGCAACCGCATCACTCTGATTCAAGCCTTTTTGGAGGTTCTTCTTATCCCATAAGGTCACCCCGGTACGGTACGAAGCGCCCAGCCAAACCACCTTACTGATCAGCAAATAGGCATTCAGGTCTAAGTTCGTTGGTCCTTTGAAATCTTCTTTCAACATAAAAGTAGGCTTCAGGTCCAGTGATTCCGACAAAGGGATCATCACGCCACCAGTTAAATAAATATGGCGAACCTGACGCAGCACTTTGTAATCCCCTTCTGTCTGAATGTCATCTTTTCTCATGCCCGACAGCAGGTCCATCACCGATGCACCAATGTAAAACTTAGGCGTATAAAAATAAACCCCAAAACGAACATCCGGCCTCAGCTTACTTTCATTTCCTATCGGAATCGCCCCATCTCCCGGATCGGTAGCGATAAACTTCGATCCATCCAGGTTGTACTGCGTAACGCCGGCACCAATACCAAAACTCAACCGCTTGGTATCTTCTGCATCCAATTGCAAACGGTATGCATAATTGGCATAAAAGGCAGAGGTATTCTGAGGGCCTAAGCGATCAGTTGTGGCAATAAAGCCTAATCCCATTTTCTTTGCCTGTGGATCGACTACCCCATCAAAAGAAGCTGTTGCGGTACGTGGAGCCCCTTCAATTCCCACCCATTGAGAGCGGAAACTGAAGTTGGCGGTCCAGTCTTCTTTATAACCGGCATAGGCTGGATTAACGGCAAGACCATTAAAAACATACTGACTGAACTGGATCGTCTGCTGCGCGTATCCACTGCTCAAACTGAAGATGAGCAGGGACAATAAACTATATTTCTTTAAATCTTTCATGTGTCTTCTGTCTTAATTTGTATTACCTTTTTATAAACATCCATCCTTTAAACGCCGTTGTACTTCCCGATTTCTCTTTCCTGAGGATCAGGTAATAATAAGTCCCTTCATTCAGCTGGCTACCATCCCAATCGTTCTGGTAATTGGCAGAACGGTAAACTTCATTACCCCATCTGTTGAAGATCGTCACCTGAGTTCCAGGGTAGTTTTCCAGTCCCTTGATTTTGAAGGTATCATTGCTGCCATCCCCATTTGGAGTGATGATATTAGGAATAATAAAGTCTGCATTGTCTACTGTTGTAGAAACGGTATTACTGCTAACTTCCACCGTACCTGCTCCCGAGAATGCCCTGGCCGTATTGTCTATCCTTCCGGTAAATGATTTGGAAATGTTACCGGTAATCGTCAGGATCACTTTATTTCCCGCACCTGCTGGAAGGTCAGCTGTGACGCTTACATTACTGCTGCTTCCGGTTCCTCCGGATATGATTTTCGCGGTTCCGGTAATCGCAGTTGTCCATTTTACATTCTGGATATCACTGCTGATCAAATCGGCGATCACCATATTATCTGCGTTGCTGAAAGAAGTATTGCTCACCTCAACCACATAAGTAATTAACTCACCTGATTTCAACTGCGCAGGGCCGGTTTTAGTGATGGCAAACGCCGGTGTTTTGCTGACTTCCGTCGTCACCGGAGGGGTAACCACTGGAGGAATGCCTGGTTCAGCAGGTGTACCTGTTGCTATATTACTCAGCTGACCGGTATAGCCAGGATCAACCGTACCTGTAATCGTGATGACCACTTTATTTGCTGCACCAGCGGCAATGTCTCCTTTTACAACCACTGCATTTCCTGATCCTGTAGCACCCGAGGTTACCGCAGCTGTTCCTGAAACTGCGGTTGTCCAGCTCACATTTTTGATTTGTGAAGGCACATTATCGGTGATCACCAGGTCTTTTGCATTGCTAAATCCGGTGTTCCCTGCCGTGATTACATAAGTAATCGGCGCACCTGCACTGATCTTGTCAGGACCTGTTTTAACAATGGTAATTCCTGGTTTCAGCGTAGTCTCAGTTTCTACCGGTGGCGTCACCACTGGTGGATTTCCTGGTTCTATTGGCGTAACCGTTGCCGTATTACTTAATTTACCTGCAAAAGAGGCATCAACCGTTCCGGTAATGTCTATCGTAATGACATCATTCGATCCCGATGGGACGGTTGCCGTTACACTCAGGTTATTTCCTGATCCGGTTTGTCCGCTGGAGATGGTCGCATTTCCAGCAGCTACAGCCGTCCAGGTTACTCCTGTTAATTTAACAGGGATGGCATCGGTGATGACCGCATTCTGTGCCGTACCAGGCCCGATATTGTTGACTTTAATCTGGTATTTCATCACCTGGCCTGCCGCAATTGTTGCCGGACCGGTTTTACTGATTTTTAAACCAGAGATATTGGTCACTGTAGTACTCACTTCCGAATTGATCACTGGTTTAGCAGGATCTGCCGGGGTAAGTGCCGCTTTATTGAGGATGACTCCTGCAAAAGTTGGATTTACCTTACCGGTGATCGTCACGAGGATACTACCGTTCGCTGGCAGATCTACAGTCAGGTCTACGTTATTCACTGCACCATTTGCACCGGAGCTAATGGTTGCGCCATTGGCAACTGTGCTGGTCCAGGTAACACCAGTTACCTGGGCCGGAACAACATCTTTAACTTTGACACCCATGGCGTCTGATGGTCCGGTATTGCTAACACTCAGCGTATAGCTGATTGTCTCTCCTGATTTTAGCGTAGCAGGGCCACTTTTAACCAGGCTTAAACTCGCATTGTTGACAATAGCTGTAGTCACCGTGTTGGAAGGGACTGCAGGATTTCCTGGTTCAACCGGAGTTGCTGTAGCGGTATTGCTGATGCTTCCGTTTGCAGCGTTCGCAGGAATCAATCCTGTAATATTTACCGTTACTGCACCAGTTCCGGCAGGAAGGTCAACTTTAAGGGCAACTGCATTTCCGGTACCTGTTGCACCCGACCTGATCACCGCGCCAGAATTGACCGTTGCCGTCCAGCTAACGCCGGTTAACAGTGCAGGAACCGCATCGGCGATATCCACATTCATTGCATTCCCAGGACCTGCATTGCTGATGGCAAGGGTATAATTGACGGTTTTACCCGCTTCAATACTTGTTGGTCCCGATTTCACAATGCGCACACTTGATTTATTGCTTACTGTGGTCGTCACATCTGCTGAGGTTACCGGAGGATTACCTGGTTCTGACGGGCTAACTGTTGCGTTATTTAACAGCTGGCCACTAAATCCTGGATCTATTGTTCCGTTAACTGTGATGTTGATTTCGTTGGCTGCACCTGCAGGAATATTTGCAGAAACAGCAACTGTATTTCCATTTCCGGCAGCTCCTGAATTGATCGTCGCAGTACCTGCTGCAGTCGCAGTCCAGCTAACAGCAGTCACCCCTGCCGGTACCACATCTTTAATCTGTGCCTGGTTGGCATTACTTGGCCCGCTGTTTTTCACTTTTATCGTATACGTAATCGCAGAGCCCGAAACTCCGCTTGGAGGTCCTGATTTGCTGATGCTCAATCCGGATACAGAACTGATCTGCGTATTTACCTGACTGGTATTGTTGGTCATGTTAAAATCGGCAACACCATTTGGCGGGGTTACACTGGCCACATTGCTGATATTGCCCGAAGGTGTATTGGCATTGACCACGCCATTCACATTGATCAGAATATAGTTGGCCGCACCTACCGGAACATTCGCCTGTGTCAATATCGCATTTGACGAGCCGGTTGTCGTACCGGTCAGTGTTGCTGCTCCAAAGGCCTGAGCTGTCCAGTTGGTCTGTCCGATTTCCACAGGCACATTGTCAGCAATGGTCAGTCCTGCAACAGCTATCGGACCCAGGTTACTCACCTTGATCGTGTAAGCAATACCAGCTCCTGAATTCACCGCCTGAGGTCCTGTTTTTTCTATTTTAAGATCGGTAGACTGATTTACGGCAGTCACCACTGAACTGGTTCTCACCCCATTCGCTGTAACGGTCACGGTGTTTGTAAACGTAGCGCTAGCGCTTGTTTTTACCGTTCCTGTCACATTAATCGTGATCGCTGTATTTGGATTGCCATCTGCCGGGATATCAGCTTTGGTCAGGATATTATTACCCGTACCGGAAAGCGCTCCGGTAATCGTTGCACCACCCGTTTGGGTCACTGTCCAGCTGCTTACCGCTACGTCATTTGGTACCGGATCAGAAATATCAGCATTGGTAATGTTACCAGCTCCACCATTTCTTACCACAATCGTATAATTGATTGGATCGCCGATATTGACCGTTGAAGGTCCGCCTTTTGATACCCGAAGTACCGGATCGTTGTTAATTATGGTCGGTACGGTACTGGTATTAGAGCTCAGATCAGGATCTGTAACCAGACTTCCCACAGGGAAGAAAGCCGTTGCTGTATTTGTAAACGTCGCTTTATCCGGATTGCTTGCTTTTACTTTTGCGCTGATACTGATATTGATGACACCTGTTCCGGCAGGGATACTACCTGTGATGTCCAGATCACCCGTTCCGTTGGCTGCACTCAGCGTTGCACCACCGGTCAGCGTTGCTGTCCAGGTTGCTCCCGCTTCGAGGTTACCAGGGATCGCATCTTTAATCATTACACCTGTTGCATCACTTGGCCCATCGTTTACAATGCGAAGGTTATAGGTCATCATTTCGCCTACTGCAATATCGGCAGGCCCTGATTTCGTGATCCTCACATTCGCTACCCTTGTAATTGCAGTGGTTACGGTGCTTGTTGCAGGTGTAGGGTCTGTAATTCCGGCTCCAGGTGTTGCGGTAGCCGTATTCACCAGACTTGTGCCTGTGTATGCTGCATCAACAGTTCCGGTTAGCAGGATCTGTACCTCAGCATTCCCTGCAGGAATCGATGCATTTACATTGATATTACCTGTACCGGTACTTGCTCCTGCAATAACGGCACCGTTCAACGCAGTAGCTGTCCAGTTTACATTGCTTACTCCCACAGGAATAACATCTGCAATATTTACAGTCCCTGCATTACTTGGGCCTGCATTTTTCACATTAATGGTATAACTGATGGCCGAACCTGCAACCAATGTCGAAGGTCCTGTTTTCTGAATCTGCAGGTCTGCAGTTTTAACCACATTGGTGACCACCTCATCGGAGGTTACCGGAGGATTACCAGGTTCAGACGGAGTCGCTGTAAAACTGTTTTTCAATGTTGTACCAGTATAACCAGGGTCTACTGTTCCTTTGATGAATACCGTCACGGAATTCCCGGCACCCGCAGGGATATTCACCCTCGGATTTATGGTGGTACCGCTACCGGTTCCATTTGCCACAATGCTGGCAGTACCCGACATGCCGGTTGTCCAGCTCACATTGAGGATTCCCGCAGGGATCGCATCGTTGATGGCCAGATTCGCCGCATCGGCAGGGCCATCATTAAATACTTCTAAGGTATAACTGATGCCTTCTCCGGCAGCAATAGCTGTCGGCGCAGACTTCACTGCCCTGATGTTTAATTTATGATCTATTGTAGTGGTTATGGTATTTGAAGGTACCACAGGGATACCTGGTTCTGAAGGTGTTGCAGTGGCCGTATTCGTCAGCACTCCCGCAGGTGCTGATCCCGGAACCTTTCCTGTAATGGTGATCAGGATACGGTTACCCGGGCCGGCATTAATGTCTCCTTTTACAGAAACGGCATTGCCTGAGCCCGTAGCACCACTGATGATCGTTGCCGATCCCTCAACAGTTGCAGCCCAGTTTACATCGGTTAATCCAGCTGGAACAGGGTCGGTGACCGATAAATTCCGTGCATCCGATGGTCCGTTATTTCCTGCGATTAACGTATAAGTTACCGTCTGACCTGCGGAGATCTGTGACGGCCCGCTTTTTACCAGGCTCACTGAAGGTTCCTGTTTTAAAGTCGTTGTTACCGAAGAACTCACCGGCACTGTACCTGGCTCTGCAGGCGTTACAGTTGCTTTATTCACCAGATCTGCCGTTGCAGATGGACTTACCTTTCCTTTCACTGTGATCAGAATCGTATTCGCTGCACCCGCAGGAACATTCACATTGACAGAAAGGTTATTGCCATTTCCTGCCGCACCACTCAGCACACTTACCGCTCCGTTTACAGTCGCAATCCAACTGACGCCGGTGATGTTTACAGGGATCTGATCAATCACCGAAGCGTTATCTGCATTTGCTGTTCCGGTATTGCTGACATTAATGGTATACGTAATGTCCTGACCGGCAGAAATCGTGGCAGGTCCGTTTTTAGCAATCGCTAAAACAGGTGTTTTACTTACCACTGCCGTACTGGTTGCTTCCACCGGAACAATACCAGGTTCTGATGGACTCGCGATTGCTTTGTTGGTTAAGTTTCCATTAAATGAAGGATCAATAGTTCCTTTAACCGTAATCACAATCGTATTGGCTATACCGGCAGGAATGTTACCGTTTAACTGAATGACATTTCCTGTTCCGCTTGCCCCGCTGTTTACAACGGCTGCTCCCGTGATGTTCGACGTCCAGCTGACATTACTTAGCTGAGTAGGAATACCATCTGAAATTAAAAGGTTCTGTGCATTACTTAATCCTGTATTTCCCGCTGTAATCGTATAGGTAATTTCCGATCCTGCAACCGCAGTGGAAGGCCCGTCTTTACGAAGGATAATTCCTGGTTTAGATCCTACCTCTGTTTCCACAGGAGGAGTCACCACATTCGGAATATTGATCCCAGGGACTGAGGCAGTGGCCACGTTATTGATCTTCCCTGAAAATCCTGGATTAACCGTTCCTTTTACCGTAATCGTAATTTTATTATTTGAATTTCCGGCAGGTAAATCTCCGGTTACACGAACCTGATTTCCTGAACCTGATGCTCCTGTAATTACTGTTGCATCATTAGACCTGACTGCAGTCCAGCTCACATTGATCAGTTCTGCAGGAACGTCATCTACAATAGCAGTACCTGATGCATTACTCAAACCATTGTTCACAACGACGATCGTATAGATCACCTCTCCTCCCGCTATGGCAGTCGACTGTCCGGTTTTGGTTACCACAATTACCGGTTCCTTATTTACATTAGTCTCCACCGGAGGACTAACCACTGGAGGATTACCAGGTTCTGATGGTGTTCCGGTAACAGTATTGATGATCTTACCTGCAAAATCAGGACTTATTTTTCCGTTAACTGTGATGCTGATCTTATTACCGGCACCTGCAGGGATGTTACCATTCAGCAGGACATTTCCTGATCCTGTGGCTGCGCCATTGATCGTACTACTTCCCGAAGTGCTGGCTGTCCAGCTGGCTCCGAAAATTGCCGGATCAAGTACATCTGAGATGGCAAGATTTTTAGCATCACTCAGGCCGGTATTACTTACTTCGATCACATAGCTGATCGTTCCACCGGCGACTGCTGTAGCAGGGCCGGTTTTATTGACCACAATTACCGGCGACTGTGTCACTGTCGTGGTCACAGGAGGTGTAATCACTGGCGGATTACCTGGCTCGGCAGGTGTAGCTGTAGCCGTATTGCTTAATGTTCCGGCAAAAGCAGGATCTACCGTTCCATTCACCGTAATTGCAATCTTATTATTCGCTCCTGCAGGGATATTGCCATTCAGACTGATGGCATTACCTGAACCCTGATTCAGTCCGTTAATTGAACTGTTACCAGAAATAGCAGCAGTCCAGCTTACATTTTTAATGTTTGCAGGCACTGCATCAGTAATTACCAGGTTAGTGGCATCACTCAGTCCGGTATTATTGGCTTCAATGGTGTAGCTGATCGCTCCACCAGCAGTGGCTGTAGCGGGACCGGTTTTACTCAGTACAATCACAGGACGCTGAACAACCACCGTTTCTACTGGTGGGGTAACCACTGGCGGATTGTCCGGATCAGCAGGTGTCACCGTCGCAATATTGCTGATTGTTCCTGCATAAGACGCAGCAACTTTAGCGCTCACATTAATCGTGATTTCATGTTGTTGCCCTGCCGGAATATTTGCTTTTACACTTAAAGCATTACCTGTTCCGACTGCACCTTCCGTGATCATCGATCCGCCGGTTACTTCCGTTGTCCAGCTAACTTCTTCCAGTTGAACCGGAATCGCATCTGTAATCAGGGCTGCAATTGCAGTACTTGGACCTGCATTAGAAACCTTGATCTGATAAGTCATCAGCTGACCGGCTACGGCATTTGCTGCCCCGGTTTTAGTAATCTGTAATTTCGTTAATTTTTTAACTGTTGTGGTAGCCACCGCATTAATTGGTGTCTCTCCGGCTTCAGTCGGTGTTAATGTCGCAGTATTGGTTAGTGTACCTGCAAACAATGGATCTACTGTACCTTTTACGTTAACCAGAAGCGTTCCGTTTGCAGGAATATCTGCAATTAAATCAAGGTTATTTCCTGTTCCGGTACTACCGCTGCTGATCACTGTACCCCCGGCCACTGTGCTCGTCCAGGATACCACCTTGATATCCGCAGGAACCACATCTGTAAGCCTTGCTGCCGTTGCATTCGAAGGACCTGTATTCTTAATCGCCAGCGTATAGGTAATCGCCTCTCCTGCGTTTAAAGTTGCAGGGCCGGACTTGGTTAAACTCAGGTTTACATTTTTAACAATCGCTGTAGTCACCTGATTGGAAGTCACCGGTGGATTACCCGGTTCTGCCGGGGTCACTACTGCTGAATTCAACAGGTTACCCACTGCACTGTTTGCCGGAACATCGCCGATGATGGTAATCGTTAATTTGCCAGTACCGGCAAGGAGATTAGCCGTTACCGAAACTGAGTTATTATTCGTTCCCGTTGCTCCGGCAGTAACTGTAACCCCTGGAGTTGTCGCTGTTGTCCAGCGAACATTGGTTAAGCCCGCAGGAACCTGGTCAGTGATGACCGAAGCAACCGCGTTACTAGGTCCCGCATTGTTCACATCAATACTGTATTGTACCGTTCCTCCCGCGTCAACGATTGAAGGTCCGGATTTTACAATCGTTAAGCTTGATTTGTTCAGTACATTGGTGGTTACATTTTCTGATGTTACCGGTGTATTACCAGCTTCTGCAGGTGTAGCTACCGCATTATTGATCAGTTGTCCGGCAAATCCCGGATCAATGGTTCCTTTTATAGTGATGGTCACCTCATTTCCTGCACCTGCAGGGATATCAACCATAAGGCTGACATTGTTATTGTTCGTTCCCGTTGCCCCAGCTGTAATGTTTGCGGTTCCGGTTTTAGCAGAAGTCCAGCTTACATTTTTAACGTTTGCAGGCACCACATCTGTAATCGCAGTCTGAACTACATTACTAGGCCCTGCATTGGCAACAATCACGGTATATGTAATTTCAGCACCTGATACCGCATCGGAAGGCCCCATCTTGCGAACAGACAATCCTGATTTTGAAATGATCTCAGTGATTACTGAACTGCTGTTGTTTGCCATGTTAAAATCCGACTTACCCGCAGGTAAAGTGGCCGTCACGGTATTGGTGATATTTTTACCGGCTGTTGCGGCATCTACTGTTCCTTTAACATCGATCAGGATGTAGTTACCAGTTCCCGCTTCTATATTTGCCGTAGTGGCGATATTGCCAGTTGTTCCCTGCGTTGCACCGGTAAGTGAAGCATTGCCAAAAATGGTACTTGTCCAGCTCACATTCTTAATATCTGCAGGAATATTGTCGGCAATTGCAAGCCCGGTAATGTT
Source organism: Pedobacter steynii (assembly GCF_900103665.1). Lineage (GTDB taxonomy): Bacteria > Bacteroidota > Bacteroidia > Sphingobacteriales > Sphingobacteriaceae > Pedobacter > Pedobacter steynii. The sequence continues at coordinate 203,745 of NZ_FNGY01000013.1, read as the reverse complement.
AACCGGTCCGTCATTTCCGATCTTCAGCTGATAAGTAATCGCCGATCCTGCAATCACAGATTGAGGCCCGCTTTTCTCTACATAGATATCGGTAGACTGATTTACCGCCGTAACCACCGCACTTCTTTCTTCTCCGTTTGCAACCACCACAACCTCGTTGGTAAACATGGCATCAGCAGTTGTTTTTACGGTACCTGTGATTCTGATCAGGATCAGGGCAGGTATCGTACCGGAAACAGTAGCCGGAATATCTCCTGTGGTGACAATCGAATTCCCTGTTCCGGATAACATATTGGCAGAACCCGCAACGGTAGCACCATTCGAAGGTGTAACCGTCCAATTCGTTACATCAACAGAATTCGGAACGATATCCGTGATAGATGCGTTGGTAATGTTACTGAGTCCTCCGTTTTTAATCTGGATGGTATAATCTATTCTATCGCCAATATTAATGGTAGAAGGGCCGCTTTTAGAAACCAATAAATCCGTTTGCTGTACTACTTTCGTAGGAACCGTACTTGTATTGGAAGAAAGATCCGGATCGGTAACCGGGCTTCCGGGAGGGAAATTCGCAGTTGCAGTATTGTTAAACGTAGTCTGAGGAGCTGCAGGATCCAATGTCCCTGTAATCACCACATTTACTTCTCCTGTTCCCGCGGGAATATCTGCTGTAAAGTTTACGTTTCCTGCTCCGTTCATCGTACTTACAGCGGCTCCGTTAAGGCCGGTAGCTGTCCAGGTCGCATCCTTTACCAGGGCATTAAGGGCATCTAAAACGACCACGCCTGGTGCATTACTTGGACCATCATTAAGAATTCTGAGGGTATAAACAATCGCATCACCCGCAACAACGTTTGCCGGACCGGTTTTGATGATCCTTACATTGGCCACACGGCTAACGGTAGTCGTTACCGTGCTTGTTGCCGGTGTAGGATCGGTAATCCCTGGCCCCGGTGTTGCAGTTGCTGTATTCACCAATGAGGTTCCCGTAAAGCTGGCCGCAACAGTTCCGGAGATACTGATCGTCACTGTGGATCCTGTAGCAAGCGTTGCCGGAATAGCAATCGCATTCCCTGATCCTGAAGCCGCACCATTGATATCAGCTCCGTTTTGTACAGATGCCGTCCAGGTTACGCCAGTAATTCCTGCCGGCACTGCATCCGCAATACTTACATTGGTTGCTCTTGATGGCCCCGCGTTGGTTACTGTAATGGTATAATTGATTGCACGACCTGCAATTATTGTTGCCGGGCCGGTTTTTTGAATCTGCAGGTCTGCTTTTCTGCTGATTAATGTGGTGGTGGTATTAGAAGTCACCGCTGGATTACCTGGCTCTGAAGGCGTTACCTGGAAGACATTCACCAGTTCAGTACCTGTAAATGAAGGATCTACTTTACCAGTTACCGTAACCAGGATCACATTACCCGTACCTGCAGGAATGTTGGCATTTAAGCTTAACGCAGCCCCGCTTCCGGTTCCTCCGGAAATTACTGAAGCTGTTCCTGTTGCACTGGTAGTCCAGCTGATATTCAGAATACCTGCAGGCAACTGATCTGTGATTGCCAGATTTAAGGCATCACTTGGCCCGCTGTTTTTCACTTCTAAAGTATAGGTAATGTTCTCTCCGGCAGAAAGTGCAGCCGTTGCAGATTTTACTGCCGAGATATTGACCTTTTTATTGATTGTCGTAGTAATCGTATTTGAATTCACAGGAGCTATACCAGGTTCTGAAGGTGTAGCTGTGGCAGTATTCGCGAATGACGTCGCTGTAGTGGCAGAAGGCACCTGTCCGCTGATCGTAATCAGGATCCGGTTCCCTGCTCCCGCAGCAATATTTCCTTTCACCAGAACATTATTGTTATTCGTTCCGCCGGCACCTGCCGTTACACTTGCTGTTCCCTCAGCCACTGCAGTCCAGCTGACATTGGTTAGCGGAGCAGGAGCGATATCACTGATGCTTAAATTGGTCGCATCAGATGGACCACTATTGCCGGCAATTACGGTATAAGTAACGGTTTGTCCCGCCGAAATTTGAGAAGGACCAGATTTAGTTAAGGTGATACCAGGAGTGGATTGCAAGGTTGTAGTCACAGTAGAACTGGCAGGCGTAGTACCTGCTTCAGCCGGGGTTACCGTACCGGTATTGCTTAGCGTTCCTGTGGCTGATGCGCTAACCGTTCCCTGAATATTGACCTTAACCACATTAGCTGTACCTGCCGGAATATTGGCATTTACGGTAATGTTGTTTCCAGTACCCGTGGCCGTACCTACAATGGCTGCTCCGGCTTCAGGAGTTGCAGTCCAGGTTACATTTGAAATTCCGGCCGGAACCACATCAGTAATCACGGCATTGTCCGCATTCGCTGTTCCTGTATTGTTAACCGTTAACGTATAGTTGATTTGCTGGCCTGCAGAAATCGTTGCAGGTCCTGTTTTCTGAATGCTTAATGTAGGTATTTTGCTGACAGTGGCCGTGCTTGTTGCTGTTTTAGCAACCGTTCCAGGTTCTGCAGGTGTTGCAGTTACCGTATTGGTAATGTTTCCGTTAAATCCAGGGGATACCGTTCCATTTACGGTGATGGTAATTGTATTGCCACTTCCCGCAGGCAAGTCTCCGGTAATGCTGATCGCATTGCCTGTTCCATTTGGTGTTCCGTTAACCACTGCTGTTCCGCTAACGACTGCTGACCAGGTTACTCCTGTAATTGAGGCAGGCACCTGATCGGCAATTACCAATGCTTTGGCATCTGAACTGCTGAAGTTATTCACAGTGATGGTATAGCTGATATTTTGACCTGAAATTCGTGTTGCAGGACCGGTTTTAGTAATACTTACTTCTGGAATACGGCTCGCAGTGGCGGTCGTTGTAGAGGTTACCGGGGTAGTTCCAGCCTCCGATGGAGTAGCCGTAGCCGTATTGGCGATGCTTCCGCTAAAGGCCGGATCAACCGTTCCTCTAATCGTTAAAGTCACCTTATTTGCTGCACCGGCCGGAATATCGGCGGAAACAGCAAGATTATTACCGGAGCCTGTTGCCCCCGTATTGACCAATGCCGAACCGGATACTGCTGAAGCCCAGCTTACTCCTTTAATACTGGCAGGAATCACATCTGTTATCGCAACAGCAACAGCATTCGAAGTTCCTGTATTGGAAACCGTCACTGTATAAGTAATCTGCTGACCAGCAGTAATCGTTACCGGGCCTGCTTTTACAATAGTTAATATTGGTTTTCTGCTGATCTGAGTTGTACTCGTAGCCGATTTAGGCGTTGTGCCTGGTTCTGCCGGTGTCGCTGTGGCTGTATTTGACAATGACCCGTTAAATGATGCGGCAAGTGTTCCTGTTACCGTAACCGTGATTTTATTCGCTGCTCCTGCAGGAAGGTTTCCGGTAATGCTGATTGCATTTTCTGTTCCGGTTCCTGTACCGATCAATCCTGCCGAACCTGCAGTACTTGCCGTCCAGCTTACATTTCCAATTTCTGCGGGAACCGCATCGGAAATCACCAATGCTTTCGCATCGGCAACACTGGTATTGGTTACTTCGATCGTATAGCTGATATTTTGTCCGGCATTTAATGTTGCTGGTCCTGTTTTGGTAATGGTCAATACCGGAGTCCGGCTCACCTGTGTGGTTACGGTAGAACTTGAAGAAGGGCTCCCCACTTCCGATGGATCTGCAGTACCAGTATTGCTGATACTACCACTAAAGGAAGGATTAACAGTTCCGTTGATCGTTACCAGAATTGCATTTGCAGCACCTGTCGGAATATTACCGTTCAGACTCACTGAATTTCCTGTTCCGGTACCGGTACCGATAAGTGTTGCCGTTCCCTGAACCGTTGAACTCCAGGTCACACCTGTAATTTCTGCAGGAACAATATCAGTAATGGATGCATTCATCGCATCGCTCAATCCGTTATTGGTAATTTTTAAAGTATAAGAAATGGCAGTTCCGGCTTGTGCGGTGGAAGGTCCGTTTTTCAACATCACCAATCCCGATTGATTGGAAATCGTAGTTACCACGGTATTCGAGTTCACCGAAGGTACCGGTTCTGTCGGGATGGCTATTGCCATATTACTAAAGTTCCCTGTTGCAGAAGGCAATACCGTTCCTGTAACATCGATGACAATGGTATTTCCTGCACCTGCAGGGATACTTCCTGTAAAGTTGATATTGTTACCCGTATTCGATGCATTACCCACGAAGCTCGCTGTACCTGTTTTGCTAACCACCCAGGTCACATTACCGATCTTAGCTGGAACAGCATCTCTAATCGTGGCACCGATCGCATCACCGGTCCCAGTATTGCTAACGACAATTTTATAAACAATTACATCTCCGGCAATTACATTGGAAGGACCGTTTTTCGTTGCCGATAACTCCGGTAACCTGCTCACCGTAGTCGTCGCTGTGGAGGTAGGTGAAAGACTACCTGGCTCTGTTGCCGTTACTGAGGCCGTATTCGCACTGTTTCCACTGAAAGCCGGACTGATGGTTCCGTTTATAGTCAACACCACCTTATTACCCGTACCAGCCGGAATATTTGCTACTGTTTGCAGATTATTACCGCTTCCGGCACCTCCGGAAGTGATGGTTGCATTCCCGGTAACAGAAGAGGTCCAGGTTATGCCCTGAATTTCTGCCGGAATCACATCTTTAATATTTGCAGCAATGGCATTACTTGGCCCGGTATTCCCCACAGTTATCGTATAGGAAATTGCCGTACCGGCATCTGCAGTTGCAGGCGCAGTTTTCAGAATCGTCAGGCCCGACTTCGCACTAAGCACGGTATTTACCGGTGTTGAAGTTGTTGGGGTCACACCCGCTTCTGCAGGTGTTGTTGTAGCACTATTTGTAATTGTACCGGTGGCGTTTGAATTTATCGTACCGGAAACTGAGATCTGTATGGTACTGTTTACGTTAAAGTTGGCATTCAGACTAAGGGTATTCCCGCTTCCGCTTGCACCTGAATTGATTACAGCGGTACCTCCTGTCACAGCAGAGGTCCAGCTGACATTGCTGATGCTGGCAGGAATGGCATCCGTAATCACCGTATTCAAACTGTTTGAAGGCCCTGTGTTTTTAACCGTGATGACATAGGCTATCGGATCTCCGGCATTCGCCGTAGCGGGACCGGTTTTGGTCACGGTAAATACCGGTTGTTTGGTCACCGCAGTAGTCACTTGCGAACTCACAGGTGTACTACCGCTTTCTTTAGGCGTTGCCGTGGCCACATTGGTGATGTTTCCGGCAAAAGCAGGGTTAATCGTTCCGGTCACTGTAATGGTGACTTTGTTGGCAGCTCCTGCAGCGATATTGGCCGTTACACTGACACTGGAACTGCTACCTGTACTTCCTGCAGTAATGGTTGCTGTACCTGCGATCTGGGTTGTCCAGCTCACATTGGTTAAATTCGCAGGAACCGGATCTGTAACGACAATTCCGGTTGCATTACTTGGCCCGTTATTGCTTACTTCAATCTGGTAGCTGATTACATTTCCTGCAATAGCCGTTGAAGGCCCTGTTTTCACAATGACCACCCCAGAGGTGCTGGTCACATTTGAACTTACAGTAGAACTGCTTCCTGTTCCATTTGGCTCGGCAGGTGTTGCCGTTCCTGTATTGCTAATTGTTCCTGTTGCTGCAGGATTTACCGTTCCGGTGATGGTCACCGTTACCGTATTTCCTGTTCCCGCAGGGATATTCGCTTTTAGGTTTACCGTATTTCCATTACCTGTTGCTCCCGTAGTTACGGCTGCAGTTCCGGCAACGGAACTGGTCCAGCTTACATTTGTTAAGGTGGCCGGTACCGCATCACTAATGTCGGCATTCACCGCATTACTTGTTCCGGTGTTGGTAACCGTTAAGGTATAAGTAGCCGTATTACCCGCGGTGACATTAGCAGCACCAAGTTTGGTGATCGCCAGCACAGGTTTAGCCTGAACAACATTGATATCTGTAGCAGTATTATTTCCCGGTACAGGGTCTGTAATTCCTGCTGGTGCAGTTACAGTGACGGTATTCGTCAATGAGCTGGTTACAGCAGCACCTACGGTACCAACAATGGTTAAAGTTGTACTTTGTCCACTGGCAAGGGTAAGCCCTGTCCAATTCCCGCTGGCACTGGTATAGCTGCCATTGGCTGCGGTGAAACTTGTAGCTGTAAAACCAGCAGGAAGGACATCCACCACCTTCACAATATCGGCAATCAATAAACTACTTGGCCCGTTATTTTTAAGGGTAACGGTATAAGTCAAAGTAGTGCCCGCCGCTACTGGATTTGGTGTTGAAATCTTTGTGACTTCAAAATCAATCACCCGATTCACATTGGTAACTACCGTTGCGGTATTGTTTCCCGGAACAAGATCAGTGATTCCCGGAGGATTGGTTACCGTTACCGTATTTGTCAAAGCACTGGTTACGTTTCCGGCTACTGTACCGGCTATGGTTAAAGTAGTACTTTGTCCGGTAGTCAGTGTCAGCCCGGTCCAATCGCCTGTACTGCTGGTATAAGTACCCTGCGCAGGCGTAAAGGTTGTAGCAGTAAATCCAGCAGGCAAGTTATCTATCACTTTAATCACATCTGCAGCGAGCATGGCGCTTGGTCCGTTGTTGGTCAATGTAATGGTATAAGTGAGCGCCTGCCCCGCATTAACTGTAGTTGGATTTGAAGTTTTGAGGAGTCCTAAATCATAGGTCCGCTCGATCATTACACTATAATCTTCCACTTCTCCATCAGTCATCGCCCCTCCCGTTGTCGCGGTAGATATCGCATCTGTAGTTAGCCTCAAACGGGCATAAGTTAGGCCAGCAATAAGGTTGGATACCCCCGTCCAGTTCAGGACAACTGAAGTGGCATTATTAGGAACGCTGACCAAAACTCCCTCTGAAGCCTCGAAAGTACCATTTTTATTAAAATCTACCCAGCCTACCATTCTTGCAGCTACCCCAGTGGTATTGCTAACCGGAACAGTCATACTGTAACTGGTTGCACCTTCTCTGAGCGCTGGTAATGTCGTAAAAGCATCTTCATCCAGACCATCGCCGTTTGTGCCGTTCGCATTTGCTCCGGCAGCCACTGGCTGCCCATCCAATTCTCCATCTGTAGTCGCCCCAATCCGGAGTCTGCTATCCAGTGCATGCCTGGGTCCGTCGTTAACCAGTCTCGTTCCATAACTATTTGGCGCATCGCCAAAATCAAGCGGTAAAATTTGTAAAGTATAATCCTCGACCTCCCCGTTACTGATCACAGATCCTGGGGTTCCGGTGGTTAGCACCGCCGCGATGGTATTCGAAATTCTGAAACGGGCGTAAGTTTGCCCTGCGACCAGTCCTGATAAACCTGTCCAGGTTAGCGTAGCTGTTGTGGCGCCATTTGCCACACTGACCTGTTGTCCTTCAGAAGCTTCAAAAGTTCCGTTTCGGTTAAAATCTATCCAGCCCACCAGGTTAACCGGAAGGCCCGTCGTGTTTCCTACCGCAGCAGTTACACTATAAGTTGTTGCATTTACCCTTAGCCTTGGAAAACTTGCGATTCCATCCTCATCATTTTCTCCGTTAAGGTTGTCAGCATCTGCATTTGTTCCCAAAGCTGTAAAAACCGCCGGGTCGAAATCTCCTGATATGGCGCCTAACCTTGGGGTTGCCGGTTTGGTTACTGTTCCAGGGGTAATTTGCTCCGGAGTTGAAAGAGATACCGTATTATTAATACCGGGTGTAGGATTTCCTCCACCAGTAATCGTAGGTGTAAGTGTATGAATTGGAGAACCATAGCTCAATGGCGCATCCGATGCCTCCGTATAGGTCATCAATCCCAGGGCCATCCCGGTAAGTCCGTCAGCCTGAACAGAGCAATTAATGGTTAAAGGGCTCAAAAGACTCGTCGAAGCCTTATCCGTATACAAAAGAGCGGCATTTTGGTTACAGTTTAACCGAACGGTTTTATCCGAATTACTAAACGTCATCGATCTGGACAAAGTGGTACTGGTAATAATTCTTTCCAGCAATTTCCAATTGGTCCCGTCGGTAGTACCTTGCGTAAACTCAGTAGGCGAATCATCCTCGCCATTTCCAAAAACCAAACCAATATCTGCCGGACTTGTCCCCGTAGTAGCATAAGCACGGATGCGAAAAGTTGCATCTGCGCCGTCCGGTACTGTTGTGATCGAATTTACCAACGTATTACTGGTACCTGTACCTCCGATATTATACAAACGGTCAAGGCGGTCACCCTGCCATCCTCCGGAACGATAAGGCCTCAACCTTGCCCCTGCTCCGCCAGAAGAAAAAGCAACGTTATCAACAATAGCCGTAATGACTGTACCGTTTACAGTAAACGTAAAGGTTTTACTTTGTCCTGCGGCAAGATCTAATCCTGTAAAATTCAACCAATAGATGTTGTTTTTATACAATCCAGTTCCTCCTGTGGCCTGAACCTGAGCAGAAACTGTACTGGAAAATGAAAACATAAAGAACAGGGCAAACAGGACAGAAAACACCTGCATTTGCTTTTTAGCAAATGAGCTTATTGCATCATATAAAGAAATAACTGAATTCAGGAATTGCTTTGAGTAGAAGTTTTTTTTCATAGGATACAATTAGAGGTTGAGGAACTGAGAAAGGGCCATGGATCGGGTATTGACCAGAGGGCAAACCGGGAAAATGTTCTCAAAAAAAGAAGATAGAAATGTTCTGGCAGCAGAATGTGCTGAGAGAGGAATAGATGTACTCATATTAGGTAGATATGGTATATAATAAATAAAGGTATTCAGCGTTATCCGCGATAACTCCTTCATTGCCTTTACAATCCACGTTCCACCTTTTCGGAACACCCACCCGCCAGTTTAAGGCAAAAGTATCCTCATCGTATTGTCAATATACAAATTTATGGGCATTTTATTTCCCATTATTACTTACGTAATCAAATTAGAAAAAGTTTTCAATAATTTTTTATCGTAAATACATTAAGTTAATTATCAGCAAATTATAGCCACATAGGTCAATTTAACATCGATATGCCGTATTTTAAATTTTCACCATAAAAAAACAGGCAAGAAAATAAATTATTTTCTTGCCTGTTTTTAGGAAATAAAAAAGTCTTATACTCCCGGTTCAGCGGCAGGCTTAGGTTCCCTTGGCCCTCTTTTATAGATCACCAATCCGTTTAAAAAATTTCTCAGGATCTGGTCGCCGCAAGGTTTAAAATTCGGATGGTCATCGCTCCTGAAAAAGGAACCAAGCTCACTTTTAGTGATCTTAAAGTTCACCAGTTCCATAATTTTTATAATGTCATCATTAGTCAATTCCAGCGCTACGCGCAATTTCTTAAAAATATCGTTATTGCTCATTTTTTTGAACTTTATGTATTAAATTCAGATCAGTATTTAATTTCAGCGATTTACATCGCGATTTCAATTTTAACCTTTTTATTTTTGATCTTTTCATTGCTTAAAGCACCAAGCACGCGACCTACCATGTTCCGCTTTATTGCGACATAAGAAGCCTGGTCTTTCACCTCAATCAAACCTACATCTTCTTTTTGCAAGCCTCCCTTTTTCAACAACAAACCGACGATATCAATCTTATTGACTTTATCCTTTTTACCTGCTGCAATGTACAAAGTCTGCCATTGGCTATCCTTAGGTAAAGCGAAATTTCCCTTTAGATTTTCTATTTCAATATCTCCTTTAAGGAAAGGATATTTCTCTTCATCAGCAATGACCAGATAAGCAGTTCCTTTTGCATTCATACGGGCAGTACGTCCGTTACGGTGCAGAAAAGCATCCTCAGTATAAGGTAATTGGTAATGAATGATGTATTCCACTTCAGGGATATCCAAACCACGTGAAGCAAGATCCGTAGTAATCAGTATCCTGATACTCCCATTCCTGAACTTCAGCAATGCACGTTCCCGTTCGTCCTGCTCCATACCACCATGAAAAATATCGTGTGCCAGGTCTTTATCGATCAACAGGTCACTGATTCTGTCTACCGTTTCCCGGTGATTACAGAAAATCAGGGTTGTTTTATTGCCAATCTTACAGATCAATTGAAACAGGGTATCCAGTTTATCTTCCGCTGTGGTGAATACTTTTTTAAGTTTCAGATCCGGTGCGACCTTCACATCCTTCAAAAAGTCGATCTCCACTGCTTTTTTTACCCCGGTAAATGCAGGAATCTCTTCCATAGCTGTAGCCGAAGTCAGGATTCTCTGTTTTAAAGAAAGTAATTTAGAAATGATATAGGACATATCTTCCTGGAAACCAAATTCCAGTGCTTTATCAAACTCATCCAGTACTAAAGTATGGATTGGTGATTCATCAAAATTCTCATGACGCAAATGATAAGCTATTCTTCCGGGTGTACCGATCAGCACGGCCGGCGGTTGCTCAAAGTTATTTCGTTCTGTTCTCACAGGGTGGCCTCCATAACAGCAGTTCACCTTAAAACCAGTTCCCATCTGTTTGAATACCTGTTCAATCTGCAAGGCAAGCTCACGCGAAGGAACAAGGATCAGGGCCTGAACACCCTTAACATCTGCATTGAGGTTCTTCAACAGCGGAAATAAAAAACCTAAAGTTTTTCCGGATCCTGTAGGTGCCAATAATACGACATCACTCCCCTTTCCGGTCGCTACAAGCGATGCCTGCTGCATCTCGTTCAAAGAAGTAATTTTTAATTTCTCCAGTATCTTTTCTACCATAATGGCACAAAGATAAGGCTTAAAATTTCAAATACTTCTTCCTCAAGTGTTTCATCGAGCTATTTAATTTCACATCCAGGCTCATCAGCATGCTTCCACGCTTAGAAATCCAGCTGCTCATTTTATGGTTCACCTTCTTTATAGGCATATAAACCTGCTCATCCAGCACCTCCCGGTAATCGTAAGGAGCCCTGCTTTGTTGCAATAAATAAAACTCGTTTAATAATTCGCTCTTCATAATGCTTATATTTAGGTTAACAAACTGATCCTTATATTATTGAACGGAAATCCGAAAAGAATTAGTATAACAAACAAAATCAGAAAAAGGTTTAGCACTCAAAAAAGGTCTTTTTGTGTAAACTCAGGACTACAGACACGCAATCTGTTGAAAATTAAGGATTTGTTAGCAATTAAACAATAAATAATTAACCGCTTTTTAATTTAATCAACTTATTTTTAGGAAACCTGAATACGGGTTGTTCACCATAACACCAATAACGTATGAACTGGAAGAAATTTAGCGGCGAGGTGATCCACTCGTCAATTTTAGAAGAAGTAGAACAAGCCATCATCAGGGAAACTGAAAAAGGGTTCCACCTCAAGGTCTGTATCGGTACAGACTCACAGGTAAAAGGTCCTGTAACTGATTTTGCCACCGTTATCGTTTTATTAAGAGAGCACCACGGCGGCTTCATGTACATTCATCAGGAAAAAACCCTTCAGAAGATGAGCATTAAGGAAAGAATGCTGGTAGAAGTACAGAAATCCATTGAGACCGCCTATTCTGTTTGCGATTTGCTGGATCTGTACGATGTAGACCTGGAAGTACATGCCGACATTAACACCAATCCGATGTTTAAATCTAACAAAGCTTTAAACGAGGCAATGGGTTATATCTTAAGCATGGGCTTTATCTTTAAAGCAAAACCTGAAGCTTTTGCCAGTTCTACCTGCGCAGATAAAATGGTACATTAACTACCATTTTTGATTTTTTGTATCGACAGAAGGAACAGCTTTAGCTGTAGGGGGATTTATTGCCTGCTCCGACATCCCTTTCTTAAAACGTGCTGCAAAAAGCCTTGCCTCCCTGGCTGTCGCTTTTGAATAGGCAGTCCATTCCCCGGCATTTAATTTCCCCGGCTTATTTTCCAGGGGAATCCCCACGGTTGTTTCCGGGACAAAATTACCATAACGATCTCTTTGATACGAAATAAAGCTAAAATCAGTCAGCCAAAAGCGATACTTACCCTCTTTAAAATCCAGATACAAATGGTAGCCTACTTCTCCTGAAGGGCGACTAAGCACAAAGGCTGTTTTATTGATCACCACCTTCCCTCTGGCCATCCAAAGCGTATCCTGAGGAACTGTTTTCAACTTCAATTCCTTTGAGCTACTGAAAAATTTTGTAGCACGCTCCATCAGCATTGCAGCAGGAACATCTTTCTGTGCTACCACTTCATAATAAATAAACTTTCCTCTTTCATCAAAAGGCAATTCCGCATCCTGTGCAAATCCGGCAACAGCACACAACAATAAAGCGACAAACAATCCTCTTTTCATAACAACATCTTTAATGAAGGAAAGCTGCCTGACGGGGTATCAAAATACACCTTCAGACAGCTCCTTCTTTATGAATTAACAGAGACTAAAAAGCATATACAACAGCCAATGCAAACTGAGATGCATTTTTTGAAGGGTTAAGGTTCTTTTTCTTAAACATATCCGAGGAAGAACCATTGTCAAACCTCACCTCCGGAATGAAAGTCAGGCCACCGGCTTTCACATTTCCGGAAAGGGTTACCGCAGCTACATGTTCATCAGATTCTTCTGCCACACCTTTCCAATTAAAATACTCACCTCTCAGTCCCAATGAGAAAGCAGAAGTAAAGGCGTTCTGAACATAAAGCGCCGCTCCACTATAACCGCCACCATCATTAGTAACGGAGTAATCCGCAGCATTTAAGCCCAGTTTCACCTTTTCGGTTACCTGATAGGAAGTTGTCAGGTCGAGTACCGTTCCAGTCCCAACCGCTCCGGCAGATTTTCCGGACAATACATTCAGATAAGCAGTCCAGCCTTCTACAGGGCTTACCGTAAGCTGCGCACCGATATGGGACACACCATTCAAATCTTTGTACACATTCCAATCATTAAACAAACCTACCATCAGGCTCACCTTATTGGAAAAGGCATAAGCACCTTTAATCCCGGCATTCTGAAAAGGCCCGTTTGTAAACAGATAAGAAGTAGAATAATTGAAATTTCCTGTTGGGGCAATCACTTCGTAACCGATAAAAGTCCCCATATATCCTGCAGTCATGGTAAACTTATCTGTAAAAGCATAGGAAGCATACAGATTTTGAATATGAAAAGAATTACCGTCGGTACCGTCTCCATTTAATAATGATCCATATTGTCCCCGTGGTCCAAAAGACAGTTCTCCCACAAATGAAGCCTTACCAGTTGTTTTCTTTAAAGCCAGATCAATCATCCCAAGGGAGATGGAATTCTGGTCGTTCGCAAAACTGGTTCCGATATTAGGCACTTTGGCAAAGTCATATTTATAATATGTATCTACAGAACCGGAGATCTGCAAAGGAGCGGCTTCCTGAGCATAAGAGAAAGAGGCAACAGATAAGGAGGCAGCGGTAAATATTGATTTTAATTTCATAATCTTGTTAGTTTGGTTGGTTTAGGTTGTGACTGGATTCAAATAAATGTGATCATAGGTATTCTCAGCATTTTAAGTGGTCGGCTCGTGCTCTATTTCCATTCCGGTAGCAGCAACGATCAAAGTACCCTGGAAATATTTTTCATTATGCTGACTGGCATCAAGACCTTCCTCTTCTTCTTCAGAAGTTACACGAATCGGCTGGATCACATTGATAAACTTGAAGATTAGAAACGAAACCACGAAGCTGAAAGCAACTACGATCAATACCCCTTTTAGCTGCGTAAAGAAGAATGCCGGATTGCCATAGAACAGACCATCCACACCTGCAGCATTCACTGTTTTAGTTGCAAATACTCCGGTAAGCAACATCCCTACAATACCGCCTACACCATGACAAGGGAACACATCTAAAGTATCATCTAAACTGGTTTTAGATTTCCAAACTACCGCAAGATTAGAAATCACTGCTGCAGCCGCTCCAATGAATATACTGGAAGGAATGCTCACGAAACCAGCACCTGGCGTTATTGCTACAAGACCTACTACTGCACCGATACAAAAACCAAGTACTGAAGGTTTCTTACCACGGGCAACATCAAAAAACATCCAGGATAAACCCGCAGCACCAGCAGCAATATTAGTCGTTGCAAAAGCGGATACCGCCAAACTGTTAGCCCCCAATGCAGAACCTGCATTAAACCCAAACCATCCGAACCACAATAAACCTGTACCGATTAATACGTAAGGAATGTTGGCAGGAGGAATTTCCTGATGGTCCTGATGACTTCTTCTTCTTTTCAACACCAATGCACCAGCTAAGGCAGCCATACCAGCAGAAATGTGTACAACCGTACCTCCGGCAAAATCAAGCACTCCCATTTTAAACAGAATGCCCTCCGGATGCCAGGTCCAGTGCGCCAACGGCGAATACACCAGCAAAGCAAACAACACAATAAATAAGATATAGGAAGTAAAACGGATACGTTCCGCAACAGCACCAACAACCAAACCCGGCGTAATGATGGCAAACATCAATTGAAATAACGCAAATAAGGTTAATGGAATGGTTGGCGCCAGACTCCATGCAGGACCTGAGTTTACCCCATGAAAGAACAAGAAAGTTAATGGATTTCCAATAAGTCCGTGAATGCTTTCACCGAAAGCAAGACTAAAACTCACTGTTACCCATAAAACGCTGATCACTCCGGCAGCTACCACGCTTTTAATCATGGTGGAGATCACATTTTTGCGATGAACCATGCCTCCGTAGAAAAAAGCAAGCCCTGGAGTCATCAAAAATACAAATGCAGTGGCGACAAGGATAAATGCAATGTCAGATGCATTGTATTTCCCTTCATCAAAGTTCGGAAGAAGGGGTGTAAATAGGGCTAAAATTGCAATTATTGATAAAACTACAAAAGGACCCACCTGTTTTAATAAAATTTTGGCCATAATTATTAGATTTCACTAGTTTATAATTGATTCTCGTTGATTATTTATATAAAATTAGCAAATAAATCTATTTTCATCAAATAAAAACACAACAAAATCACAAAATCATTATATTAATACCAATAAAACAACATTATAAATGAAAAACACAAAACAAAACACATGCATTTTATGAAAAAATCACAAAACACAAGACAAAACAGACATTCATAATGAAATATTAAAAATAAACAGGGCTTAAAACTAAAAAAGAGACAAAAATCACCTGAAATTCAAAAAAATGGGAAGATAAAATCAAAAAGCAGCAAATACTGTATCTTTATAAACGTCATGAAGCCTTATCATTTAAATTTTAGTCAGCAGCTACCTATTCCCTTAACAGAAGCATGGGATTTCTTCTCATCACCATTAAATCTGGCTAAGATTACTCCCGGGGACATGGCTTTTGAAGTCACCTCAGACCCGAAACAACTGGAAAAGATGTATCCAGGGATGATCATTACCTACAAGGTATCACCTATCGCGGGAATCAAGCTCAACTGGATGACCGAAATCACCCAGGTAAAACCACAGGAATATTTTATAGATGAGCAGCGCTTCGGTCCATATCAGTTCTGGCATCACCAACACCATTTTAAAACCATTGAAGGAGGCGTGGAAATGAACGACATTTTAACCTACGGCCTGCCCATGGGAATTTTTGGAAAAATTGCCAATCATATATATGTAGCAAACAAGCTCCAACATATATTTAACTACAGAAGAAAGAAAGTAATAGAATTATTTGGCGATTATCCGGCAACAGGAACATAAGCAGATCCCTGAACCACACCTCTTTTCTCAATTTCCTTATCGATATAGGTCTGAATGGCGGATTTATTCAATCCCCAGTTCGGCGCAATCAATAAGTCCCAATCTGAAATCCCGAATAAACGCTGAATCACAATATCAGGCCTCAACAAAGGAATTAACTTGCAAAGTAAATCGGTGTATTCTTCAAGAGAGAACAATTTAAAAGGTTCTTTTTTATATTTCACACCCATGATCGATCCTTCCACAATGTGAAGGTGGTGGAATTTTACAAATTTAATCTTGGGAAATCTATTGATCTCATGGATATAGCCCAGCATCATCTCTTCGGTTTCCCATGGAAAACCAAAAATAGTATGCACACACAAATCCAGTTTAGAGTTGTCCAGCAATTTTACAGCCTCCACAAATTCACCATGACTACAGCCACGGTTGATCTGATTCAACGTATCGTCGTAGATGGATTCCATCCCCATCTCCAGATCGACATCAAAACGATCCGTATAACTTTCCAGCAAGGCCACTTTTTCTGCATCAATACAATCCGGACGGGTACCTACTGAAAAACCTACCACATCTTCTGTATTGATAGAAAGCGCTTCGTCATACATCATCTTTAAATAATGTACCGGCGCATAGGTATTGGTATTGGGTTGAAAATAAACGATAAATTTATCTGCTTTATAAAAACCTTTTCCTCTCTCCATCCCTTGCTCCAATTGTTCACGAATGGTGGGTAACTTCCGGGAAAGCTCAGGTGTAAATGAATCTACGTTACAATAAGTACATCCGCCATAGCCTTTGCTGCCATCACGGTTAGGACAAGTGAAGCCACCATCAACGATTACTTTGAATACACGCTGCCCCTTATACTTCTCTTTCAAGTGCGTTCCGTAATTATTATATCCTTTTATACCTAAATCCAGTAGAGTTCCCAATTGCTTCTAATTTTTCACAAAAGTACGGCTTTTATTTTTGTTACACTTTATAGGTAATGAACTTCTCATAGCTTTTCCCGTTTAACAGGAAAATGAAAGTCACCTCATAACCTGCAAATCCGTTCGTTCGCAGGTAAATAGAAATGGGCTCATCGAGCCTGTCTATAAATTTTTCGCAGTAATGCTCAAAATTATGATCAATAAATTTATACTGATATTGGGGGTTAAAATAATTCAGATTAACCCGTAAGGTGGGACCATTCATGACAATAAGCCGACTATAATCCGACATCGCACGCATAATGTGGCGATTTGCCCGTACCCAATTCGCCATATTTTTATTAAAATGCGGCTGATCAATTTCTACAAATTCCTGCACATCCATAACAGCGCAATATTAATAGTATTCTTAGTAAGAAGAAAAGAAATTTTACATTTCTTTATTTATCGACGCGCATTGCTTCTATCTCACTCATATACTGAGAGAAAGCTTGCAGATAACTGAGCGACAAATGTTCCGGCCGACTGATAAAAGTCTTAAAATCCTCCAGATCATTGACAGTAAAGCCCATTCTTACAAACAATTCTTTGTCCTGCTCCCAATCTTTAAGGCTCACTTTCTTCCCGCCGAGTTTCCGATACATAGACAATCCATAGGAAAAGTCCTTATACTCTGCGGTTTTCCTGAAATCACGAAAGAAGTTGACAATAGTCCGGTAGGTAGCTGGTTTTCCAGCCCTCACTTCCTGTAACATCAATACACCCAACATCGGTCCTTTCAGAAAAGCGCTATCTACGGGATCAAAATTCCCACAGCGTTTTAAGATCTCGATATCCCGCTTTAAAGCCAAATCCTGTTCTCCTGATTTATGCTTTACAAAATAAGGTTCCTGATCAAGGATCTTTTCACAATCTGCCACTTCCTGCGCGAAAACGGAAAAACCAATGAAAACCAACGCTAAAAATATCCCTGTACTTTTCATCCTTTTTTTTGCAAAGGTAGGAAACAGTATTGCAACTTGCTTGCAATGAATTCGAATACCACACTTAAAGCTCCCGGCTTCCGCCCTTATGAAGCGACAACATTTCGTTATCGATCATATTCCCCAGCGACTCCAAAGGTAATTCCCGGCAATTCGGCAAATGGTACAACAACCTCCATTCTCCTGAACTGGATTTATAGACTTCATAGAAGCAACCGCTCACTTCAACCTTAAATAAATCTACCCCATCCACCAATTGCTGGACATCGTAAATTTTTGTATTCGTTTTTATACACCATCTTTTCATTAATATCCTTGCCTGATAAAGAACATTCATTAGTCTGTTAAATGCATTCGTTACATCATACCCTCAACTATATTGAAAGTTTATTAATAATTACTATGCAAACGTAAATATAAGCGGTCAATTCTAAACTTACAATTAATAACAAATAATTTACCGCTGCTCAATAACGGAATACCTGACACTCCTGAAAGAAATATATTTGTATGTGTTTTTTTTGCCACTTCAGGACATCAGGCAACCCTGATCAATCCTGTAGAAAAGCGCAAAAAAAATCAAAAAGAAGCTTTTGTCGTATGCTGATTAGATAAACTGCAATTGCGCTTCTGTTCCATTGACCCTCAATTCACCTTCAATAGGAGGTTGATTGATCCCTGATTGATCTACAGGACCTATTGAAGGTCTTCTGACAACCATTTGAGCACCTAATGATATCATCAGGATATGAGACTCATTTCAACAGGAATGTTAAGACAAATCAGCATTAATTTTTCATCCTGTTAGCCAGGACCAGAACCTTATTTTAAATTATTTTTCAATCACTATTGCGCAATCAAATGATTGCGCTTATATTTGCAACCATATAGTTGCATAATGAAAATAAGAAGAGATGTATTCCAGGCCATAGCAGATCCAACCCGCCGGCAAATTATCGAAAGAATTGCTCAGGAAGCGATGAACCTGAACACCATAGCAGAGACCTTCAACAGCAGTCGGCAGGCGATTTCCAAACACATCCAGATCCTTACAGAATGTGGCCTGGTGGTCATCACTCAAAAAGGAAGGGAACGTTATTGTGAAGCCCAGCTTGGAAAGCTAAATGAAGTATCCGACTGGCTGGAACAATCGAAAAAACAATGGATCAACAAGTTTGAAAAACTAGATAACTATTTAAATGAAATAAAAACCAAAGACCATGGAACAAAATAAGAAAGAAAAAGAACTGCTCATCAACCATCTTTTCAATGCTTCTCCAGAATTGGTATTCAAAGCATGGACAGATCCTGAGCAATTGAAACATTGGTACGCCCCGGATGGATGTACCATTGAATTTAAATCTATTACTGTAAAAGAAGGAGGCAGTTTTCACTCCTGTATTCATGACCCCATTCATGGAGACTGCTGGATTATGGGAACCTATCAGGAAGTTGTTGTTCCTGAAAAATTAGTTTTCTCCATGGTGCTTACAAATGAAGCAGGTGATTCACTCCGGTCTGTGGAGGCAGGAAAACCGGAAGACTGGCCGGAAGAAATCCTCACCACGGTTACTTTTAAACCTGTCGGAAATCAAACATCCGTTTCTTTACATCAAACTGTCGGGGAAGCGATAGCAAAACAAACCGGCGCGTACCAGAGCTGGATCAAAATGTTTAACAAACTGGATTCAATTTTCAAAGGTTAACACCATTCACAAAAAAACCGGGCTGGCTTTCGCCAGACCCGGTACAAGGAAAATTTAAAGCATTACTTATTTAAGAAAGATCTTTCTTATTGCATTGTTATTCGTATCGATGAAATAGATATCCCCCGCTTTATCTACGATCACATCGCCAATATTACCCACTTTAGCCTCAGTTAAGCTACCATCTACCGTCCCTCCTTTTGTGAATTTGGCAAGTGTTGTTACTTCCTTCGTTTTCAAATTCACCTTTCGGATAGCGAGGTTACCGCCATCCGCAACGAGGAGGTTTCCGTCATTATCAGCAGCCATACCACTGATACTCGCAAAAGCAACTGTTCTGCCAACGCCATCTACGTGGCCATAACTTCCACCAATAACCGAAATCAGATTCTGAGTCGTCGTTAAATTATAGGTATCAATATAAAAGTTCTCATTGTTTAACTTATAGATCATATTGCCAACGATTACAGGGCGACATCCATCAGCCATAGAATTGACGTTAATCGCAGTTCTCAATCCTTCAGAATTGATTCTCCATGCTCCGTTAAAAGATCCAAGAACATACAATATGCCACGATCGTCAAATGCCAGTTTATTGATATTTCCAAAGCCTATGGCAAAATTGCTGACCTCTCCCTGCGGACTGACTTTTCTTACACTCAGGTTACCATCACTAATGAAGAGATTATCATTTGCATCGATATCCATTCCCGGATTTGCACCGAAATTAAATAAGGCTTCAGTTCCTCTTCCATTCTTGTTTCCCCGCTCTCCGGTAGGACTTCCGGCAAATAAAGTAACCACTCCCTGAGGATTGATTTTCTTGATCCTGCTCTTTTCAACTTCCAATACAAAAATATTTCCCTGACGGTCTATTGCCATACTACCTGTCCGGAAAGAAGAGATATCGAGGTCTTTGTTTCCAGGCCCTCCTGCTATGGTCAGCACTCCAGCTCTGCTAAAGACAACCGGGGAGATGGCTTCCGCACCATTATTCACTACTTTGATAAGTCCCGTGCTTAAACCTATAGGTGCCTTTACTACGATTGTGGTTTCTGTTGCACTAATCACCGATGCAGGCAATCCATTAAAGGTCACGGTATTCTGAGCCGCATTTGCATTAAAGCCTGTACCCGTAATGGTAACATGAGTTCCGGCAAGGCCATTTTCAGGACTCAGGCTATTAATTCCCAGCGACTGGTCCTTAAATTCAGGTCCCTGTACCACCTGATCATTTACAGTTACAATTACTTTTCCGTTTCCGGTATTTCCGGGAAGCATCAAAGTCAGCTTTGTTGCCGAAGCAGTAGTTACCGGAATAATATGTCCGTTAATGCTTACCTTATTTTCTTCGGGAATCAAACTGAAAGTTGTTCCGACAATCGTCATCACCGAACCACCGGGACCGCTCAGGGGAGAAACGGTCTCGATTACAGGTGGGGGAACCACTGTAAATACGGGTCCGGTTACTTTCTGTTTATTAATCGTTATAGATAATGGCCCTGTCCCTACTTCCGCAGGGGCAACCACCAATAATGATGTTCCGCTCGCTTCTTTCACCAATGCCTGCTTCCCATTAAAATCTACATAATTACCCTCGGCCAGTTCTTCAAAACCTTCACCTATAACCCTCACCTGGGTACCTTTACCCCCGGTTAGCGGACTGATACTTGCAATTGCCTGATATTTAAAGATCTGCCCCGCAGCTTCCTTCCCATCCACCTTCACTTTTACCGGTCCGGTTCCTACTGCTACCGGAACTTCTACGACTAAAAGGGTATCCGAGGCACTCACCACCACACTCGCTTTTCCATTAATCAGTACTTCTGCAGGGCCTTTCAAACTACTGAAGCCTGCTCCGGAAATCCGGATGTGCGCACCTGCAGCACCATTTGCAGGGCTAATCCGCCGCACACTTAATTCCTGATAAGTATAACGGCCAATATTCAGCGTTTCTCCGTTTACTTTCATCACAATTTCTCCTGTGCTTCCTTTTTGAGGCGCTCTTAATACCACTGCATTGGGAGTTGCACTCACGACATCCGCAGGAGTACCTGAAAATGTAGCGGAAACAGCTGAAGGATTGCTGCTAAAACCAGTTCCCTCAACGGTTACCAATGTGCCCTCATTTCCGCTGTTCGGATAGTAATCCGTCACTTTCAGCGGTTCTTTGACAATTTCGGTTTTGTCCTTTTTACAGGCGCCCAGCACCAGCAAGACCAGGCCGAAACCGAACACTCCTTTTTTCATTATATTCTTTACATGTAGCTTCATCTTCATTGCTTAAAAAGTATATCTTAAACCAAATTGCACCTGACTTCTTGAACCGTAATAATCCACACTATAGGGCTTACCCGGCGCATTAAACTGGTACAAAGGATAGCCGCCTGCATTTTGTTGCGGTGGAAATAATTCCTGCGTTAATCCAACACTGGAAGTAGAGTTGAAGGTATTGGGTGAGAAATATTGTATGCCCCAGTTTTTGCTGATGAGGTTGGTCAGGTTCATTACATCCGCCGTGAGGGTGATGAATTGTTTACTATCTTTTGTTACAAACAAATCATGAGAAAGGTGCAGGTCGGCCTGCAGGTTCCATGGTGTTCTACCTTTGTTTCTTTCTGTGATCTGCCCTCTTCTGCTGCTCAGATACTCATCACCATCTATGTAAGTATTGAAAGCATCAGCTTGCTGCTGAGCAGTAATCAACTGTCCGTTAGCATTTCTATCCTGAAAATAGCGGATACTCTCTTCTCTATTGGGAATATAAGCCAGACTCACCTGTTGTGGCAACCCCTGAATGCTGTTGTTTACAATGCCATAGGTAAACGGACTGCCAGATTGCGCACTGAAGAATAAAGAGACATTCGTTTTTCCTGCTTTATTCCATATTTTATTGTAACTGATCGTACTTACAATACGGTGTCTGATGTCGAAATTGCTATTAGCCAATACCGGATTGTTAGGCACCAGCGCCTGATTCAATTGCCAGTTCGATTCCATAGAGTTACGCACACCATTCGACAGGTCTTTAGACTGCCCGTAGGTATAAGCAACTGAAGCCTGCAACACCCCATCGATATTTTTGCTGATGCTACTGGTAAGGCTATAGCGATATCCTTTACTGGTATTACTTAACAGATAAGTATTAGAAAAGCGCTGATCTACTGTTCCGCTATAAACCGGTTGCTGACGCGCTTTATCATATCCATAATACGTAGGATTATCCTGCACATTCAGTTGTTGGAAAAGCACATCTTTAATGTTTTTGGTATAGATCGCTTCCAGACCAAATTTCCATTCAGAAGGCGTGGTAAAATCTATACCTAGGCTTGTTCTGAGTACCTGAGGCATTACAAATCCATTGTCGACAAGGTCGATCTGTGTTTTTCCGCTATTTGGGTTATTGACAACTGCGCCATTCTGCTGAATGAAATCTGCGATTCCATTTGGCCCACCTTGTAAAGGGTTACTACCCGGAACGAAAGGCTTCTGATCGGCTTTCTGATCGAAACCACCATAGCTGTCTCCGGTATTGTAAAAAGCATAAGCCAGCCAGGCCATTGGAATACGTCCGGTAAACAGACCTGCACCACCTCTAAGGATCAGGCTCTGATCGCCCATCCAGTCGTACCGAAACCCTACTCTTGGTGAAACCTGTACTTTGTTCAGAAAATTATTGGTAATTCTTTTTAAGGGCGTATAGGTATAGGTACCTCCAAAGAAAGGATCTTCCTTAGCTGTACGTGTTTTATCGCTCAGGTGTGGCATTTCCGGTAAATGCGCCATGTCTGTCCTAAGTCCCGGGATCACTTTCAGCTTATCGGAAACACGGATTTCATCCTGAAAATAAAGACTATACAGGTTTACATTAAATTTTGCACCCGGGTTATTGAGGATATCATTTCTGCTGTTATTCTGATAATTATAAGCCCCACGTACACGGTATGGATTGTTGCTCAGGTAATCATCAATACTCAGATAGTCTACCCTTCCATTCCAGGCATTCACAAAGCCATAGGTAATGTTATAAAACTCATTATGGGTACCTAAAGTTAACGTATGTTTTCCCAGGTTCCAGTTCAGATTGGCGGTTAGTTCCAGTGTTCTTTGTTTCATATCAAAGATGCTGGCCTCGCGGTCTGTTCCTAAATAAATAGTGGTACCAGGTGTACGTCCGGCAATCTGTACCTGCGGTAAACTTGGGTCACTCATTGGATCCCTGGAATCATTTACCATTGTATAACCTGCCAGTAAATTTCCGGAGAGGTTGTTACTGAACCTGCTTTTTAACTCGGCCACCGTAGAACTTTGGTTATTTTTCTGTAAAAAGGCCATGCTGCTGAACCTGAAATCCTGCTGATCACGGTCCATATGTGTGGCTTCAGAAACGATGGTATTGTTCCTGATCGCCAGCTGGTGTTTATCGTTGATGTTCCAATCCAGGCGATTGAAGAACTTACGTGATTTTGAATAGGTATTAAATTCACCCGCAGCCCCTGCATTTAAGAAATTAGCGGCACTGATCGCCTTTGCATCATCCGCACTTAAGATATGACTCGTTTCTGCCCTTCCTGCCAGCAGCTGCAAAGGATCTCTTCTACGGGTGAATTCTTCATTGGTAAAGAAGAACAGTTTGTTTTTGATGATGGGAAAACCCAAACGAAAACCTGCCTGATAATCATAGAAATCGCTATTCATCTGACCAAGCGTTCCTACTTTATCCTTGCCTGTTAAATTCGCATTCCGGCCAAAACCATAGGCAGATCCGCTAAGGGTATTTGTTCCGCTTCTGGTTACGGCATTGACTGATCCCCCGGTAAAGTTTCCGATTTTCACATCGTAGGGAGCAAGGTAGACCTGCATGTCTTCAATTGCGTCAAGAGAAACCGGGTTGGTACGGGTAGAGCTTCCGGCCATGCCTGAGGTTCCCGACTGCCCGCCTAAAGAAGGACTAAAGCCAATTGCATCGTTATTGATGGCACCATCAATCGTGACGTTGTTGTAACGGAAGTTTGTACCGCCAAAACTATTGTCCTTACTCGCCTGTGGCACCTGACGCGTAATGTCGGTAATACTCCTGGAAACCGTAGGCATATTGCGAACCTGCTCAGCGCTAATGTTTCTCCCTGTCCCATAAGTACTGGCCTGCGCTCCTCTTTTAGTCGCCTTGATGACCACTTCTCCCAATTGTTGGGTCTGGTCTGTCAGGGCAAAGTTGAGCAAAATTGCAGCACCAAGACGAATGGTAATGCCTTCTTTTTTATCCGCTTTCATACTGATCATCGCGGCTTCTATGGAATAAGGGCCACCAATGCGAAGGTTGGGTAAATAATATCGTCCTTTACCATCGGCTGAGGTTGCATATTTGGTACCAGACGGCTGATGAATCGCAATGACCGAAGCACCAGGCAAAGGTTGTCCGCCAGCATCGTAGACCGTCCCGTTCAGGGTACCGCTGGTTTCCTGTGCTGATGCAGCAAAGGGCAGCAACAGCATCAGAAGGACACTTATTTTTTTGAGTATTTTATTTAAAATCATCTCTGAAATCTTAATTTTTTAATTACTGGGTGATTTTCAACATCCCTTTAATGGTATGAAGCACGCCATTTCCTGTCAGTACGTCTTGTTTTCCTAAGGTGGTAAATGCAGTATTTCCCGTTCCTTTCAATCGAATTCCTGTAAAAGCCCCCGGAACATTCGGGTTTGGAATGAGCTGAATCTGAATAGAATTTCCATCTATCATCGTCTGATCACTCTTTGCGGTTGTTCCTGTGCTGAGGATATAATCATGTACAAAGCGACGGTCGGTAATGATGTGGTAGCGCATCAAAGCCGCAAGTGTTGCCGGATTAGCAGTATTAATTGCCTCCAGACTCGACAATCCATAAACCGTCATCGCTGCATTTTCAGGCGCGAACACCGTAAAAGGGCCTTTACTATTGAGCGTTTCGATCAATCCCGCTCTTTGAATGGCCTGATAAAACAAGCTCAGGTTCCTATCCGATGCAATGGCTTCTGTTACCAGTTCATGCGTATAAGGTTCCAGCATTTGATCCACCACCTGGATGAGTCCATTGGAAGCACCGATATTTTGTGATAAAACCTTTGAACCATTAATCGTTAGCACCGTATCCTGCTCCTTTACCCAACGCGTGACAAACAGTTTTCCTCCATTTGCAGAACGGATTTCCTGGTTAAAAAGAAAGGGCAGCTTGTTCAGTTCATAAGTTCCATTGAGAACGTGGTAATTCATAATTGCCGAGATCCTGGAAGGTTCAGCACTGAGAATTGCTACAGAGTTGGCGAATCCGGCTTTCAGAAAAGCATCATCCGAAGGAGCGATGACCGTAAAAGGCCCTTGCTCCTGCATTTTTATTTTTAGACCACTCCGGTTAAGTCCGGTATTGAATACAGACAGGTTAAAATTATCCGCAACTACAGCGCTGATTTTATTACTGTCTTTTCCGGACGATTTTTTTTCCTCCTTTTTGCAACTGAACAGGCTTACAGTTAAAGCGAGCACAGGCATCAGGATATATTTAAAGTTATTCATTGCGTTCATGTTAAATCATTCGTGGATATCCGGGAATTACAATTTGAAGCCCTTTGGCAAAAGCAACCGGTCTACGACATGAACCGGCCCCATGATCGTATTGATGTCCGCTTCGATGACACTCGCTGCCGGATAGTCCGATCCTTTTACCTTAACCTTGACCACACCACCTTCGGTATTAAAATCCAATGGCATTTTGTATTCAGGAAATGGCGTTGGATACCCTGCAGTCACCACCGTATAATCCGATAACACCGTATTATTTAAATCATTGGAATAAAAATTAGTGGCATTGGTCGTGCCCCGGCCAACATTGGGTTCATCATGAGAAAAGTAGGCTCCCCATCTGTTATACCCGACCAAAGTATCTGTTACCAATCCTCCCTTTACGGAATAGGTATCCCAATCCACATAAGGCAGGGGATTCCGGTTATTCAGTTCCATCATTTCATCTACGCTATTGTAGCCCGCCTTGCGAAAAGCATCATCAGTGATGGCAAAAACGGAATGAAAAGTAACATTGATATAACCTAAATCCATCACCTTCAATCCGTATGTAAAATCATGAAGAAAAGAACCATAGGTCAGTTCTGCGAATAAAGCATCTGTACGGGCGTTTAGCTCCAGATACATTCCGAAACGGCCATCTTCCTCCAGGACCTGCAAAATTGTCTTAGTAGGCTTGTGTAAAACACGGTTAACAGGCCAAAGCACTCCATTTTTTGCCGGAATGGCGGCAATTGATCCTGCTTTTTTACCATTTATATAAAGCTCGTTGTTGGTTAATTTCAAGTATTGAAGGTAAAAATAAGGCTCAAACAAGGCAGAGCCTGTAACGGCTGGTTTCACCTTTAGATTTGGGTTTCCCAACAGGCTTTTCCCCTGGTAATTATCGGTCCGATCTTTCACATCTTCAGGATTGAAAGCTCCTGCAAGCGTATGGTAAAGCAGGATGCTATCCAATAAAGCCGGTTCCGTACTGTTTATTTTTTCCAGCGTTAGTCCATCTGCAATGAAGGCCTCATTTGTCGGCACCAGCATTGTATAATACCCTTTGTCGCCTCTTTCCATCATGATTTCGTCCATATTACTACGCTCCCAGGCGGCCTTAAACAGGGTATAAGGAGAAGCATTCAGGACCTCTTTCAGGCTAACGGTGATTTCCGGATGTGGAACAGGCTGCCCCTCCACTTCGGGCATAAACTCTTGTTTTCTACAGGATGCCAGTGTAAAAAACAGCAGGCAAAAAGTAAGTATATGAATTGGTTTCATCTGTTTTGTCTTTAGTTTTATTATTTTTTTAAGGCCTGTTCAGGTAACAACAACACCCCTTTCACTTCATGCAGCACGCCATTATCGAACAGGTGATCCGATAGCGCCGGTACCTCTGCGCCTGCAGATCCATAAACTTCATTAGGATAAGCAGGTGCCGTTCTCAGGTTTATACCGCCTGTAATGACCTTTGTGAAAAAGTTTTTCGTGGTAAATACAAATGAATACCAGGTATCGTTATCAATCTTTTTCGCCAGAAATTCCTGACCATTATTGGTTCTGAATACTTCGAAATCCGAAAGAAAGAAATGGGTTCTGGGCAGGATATAACTTCCAAATAAGCGTGTTCCCATGTATTTCTGTGCATCCATTTCAGCGATTGAAGCTTCCGTAATACCTGCTGCCTTCAAACCTTCGTTATCCGGTGCGAATACCGTGAACGATCCTGTAGCGGCCAGCTGATCCCATAATCCGAATCTCTTCAAACCGGCGATAAAAATGCTGTATTTAGGACGGGCCAACAACCAGGTCTGGATGGTCATTTGAGGCGTGTACTTCATCACTTTATTGAGCATATGCAGGGTTCCGTTTGCCAGTGTCACATCTTTACGCGTTACGGGAGAGCCATTGAAATAAAGCTCATTAGCGGCAAAAGCTTCATTACCGGGAGCATAACCTGCCATAGAAGCGTATACTTCTGTCCCCGCCATCGTTTTATAGCGCACATCCACGCCGTTGTGAGGCATATCACTAAACAAAAGACGTCTGGTCAGGATGTGTCTTTGCACAAGAGCCTTAAGACTATCCTGGTTCATTTTGCTAAAATCTGAGGGGCGGTTAATGCCCAGTTCCCTGAATGCAGCATCATTGGGTACCAATAAAGTAAAGGGTCCATTTTCTCTCAGTTTATCCGCCAGCCCGACCTTTTCTATGGCGGCGTAAAAAAGAGTCATGTCGTAATTGTTTTTTATAAAGTCTGTCGCCAGTCTGAAGTTTTCATTTTCTTTTTCAATTTCCAGATCATTGTGCTTGCAGGAGGGAAGAACCAGCAGCAGAAATACGGGAATCAGGAGCAATGCCTGAGTTATTGATTTTCTAGTGTTCATTAGCATATTTTTAGAATCTGGTCTGCACTGTTAATAGATGGGTGGAGCATATTTTCGCTGAACTGTAGTCAGGTAAACATTACCGTTTACAATCTCTATCGTGTTCACTGTAGCAAAGGACCGCGGGTTATATTGCCCTGAATGGATGTTTACAATCATATTTGGCAACTGTGCCCCATTATCGTTTCCCTGGAGTTGTGATTTACCATCCAACATACAGTTGATCGGAGCCCAGTTCCCTTCGGTTTTCATATTGTAAGATTCATAAGGATTATTTGCAGGATCCATACCGATCGCCATGAGGTCAAAACGTTGCCAGATATTGGTATATATCCCATTTGATTTGGGGTCTGCAAACAAAGGAAAGCTATAGTATTTACTCACTTCCAGCACTTCAGAATTTCTCTTCAGTTGTCCCATGAACTTATAGGTATTGGAATATACCGGGCTCAACATCGTTTTCTCGCTTGTAAAGAGCGACTGAAAAATATTCATATTCTCCTTGATCCCATACCTCAATGAACCTGATTTCCTGTTCGCTTCTTTTGCGTCGTCATCAGATTCCTGAAAGCCTTTAGCACTCATGTTATAGAAATTCACGTAAACCAGTGAATCCGATAAAGAGAGCTTATGAAAATTTTCTTTTCTCAGGTAGACTCCGTTCTTCTTGGTCAGAAAGTTTTTCTGCAGGACATGCAGGGTATACACCTCTTTTGAATCCAGCGTAATTGTGGTATCAATGAGCACCTTTTGCTTCAACCGGGATTCCAGATTAAAAAAAGGCACATTATTTACCGGCCGGAACATGAATACAATACGGTGTGTTCCGGAAGGGATTTGCGCCCAGCTACTCAGGTCAAAACCATTCAGCACAGGACCTACCAGCACATTTGCCTTTCCCGGATATTCCGGATTTTTATAAGAAACGCTGCTGCCTACATGGGAAGGAAATGGAGGTGCATATGGCTCCCGCTGATCCAGAAAATCTCCTTTAATCCCCGCTTTAACCGGCATTCCATCTTTATCCATTTCCGGATCAATCAACATCGTCAGGAAAGGGACTTCTTCATCTTTATTCTCCAGTCCGACAACATAATTCAGGTTATTGAAGACCCTTAAATAAGCAGGGTCATCTATTTTCGCATAATCGACTTTACTGCATCCGCTGGCAAAAAGCAGCAGAACCGCAGCGCAGAACAGTATATTTTGTAATCTTAATTGTGGCATAACGCTTCTATTTACTGTGTTTCACAATGATCATTTTAGCTTTCTCGCTGGCTGCAGCTTTGGTACTGCCTACCAAGGCAATCGTATAAAAACCAGGCTCATGATTCGGCAATTCTCCCCTCACATACAGTTCAGGTTTTGCAATCAGGCTCCTGCCCGTCAACACCGGAATATCACTTGCCCATGTTCCCGGAACCACTGAAGGTGAGGAACGGAAAGCCATAATCTGGTACGCTCTTGCATCCTGATAAGGTCTGATATAAGGTGAGGTCGTTGGTGCAATACCCGGCCTTAGGTTATTTACTGCAATGGTATTAAACCCGTATACGCTGGAAAATGCCAGTGCATTATCTGTAGTCAGCGTGAGGTAAGGAACATCCGGACAAAGGTTCAGGAAACGGATACCGAAGGGAAATTCCTGTGTAAACCGTGAAGATGAGGCATCATCTCCTGCTTCTCCAACAAATGTTCCGCTCAAATCATTGGCAATTGCGCTGATCGTTGTTTTGCCGTTCGCATCGGGATGAACCCAGAAAGAGAAATTGGTATTCGCATCCAGCTGAAAGGTTTTGGCTGCCAGAACAGTACCTGAAGCATCTGTCGCTTCGATAGTATAGCCACCAACAATCAGACTTTGATAATTGGTATGCGCCGTATAATTCATAGGGCCATCCAGCATTTTACCGTTGATCAGGACCTTCATTCCTGAAGCACCGGGAACTGCATTTACCGCCTGAACTCTTCCATAAGTCAGGTTCAAAGGTTCGGAAATGTCATTCATGATACGGAACGAGTTCTGATAGCCTTTTACTGTTTCTCCGGGATTGCCACTTCTGTAGGGGATATCAAATTCCCTTGCTGCCACCACAATGGTATAAACTCCTCCTGGTGCATAAGTTTTTACCGGGGCATAGGTTAGTGTGGTACCAAAGATTGTTGAGGTTGTTGCATCCAATACATCTGGTCCGCCACCAGGAATCTGAATGCCATTTTGCGTCAGTACCTTCAATTGAGCAGTACCATAAGGAAGCTCAACGTATTCTGAATATTGTCCGGGCAGGATATTATTGGTTTTATCGCTTACTGCTGTTCCATCGGCCCAGGTCAGACTCATTGGGCCTAACAGGTCTTCCATTCCCTGATCAGGAAGAACCTTAGCAGACAGGTTTAAAATCCTGACCTTAAAATTGGCAGGGTTTGCAGGGGAAGCTACCGATCTTGGGACTTTGACAAAGGGAGGTTGTCCGGTTACCCCAAATAGCGGCGTAGGCAAGAGGTAATAATCCATGGCCTGCCCGGCATCTTCACTGATTTCCAGTTCCAGCGGATTTTTTAAAGGATTATAAATTTTGGTTTCTACCAACACCTTTGCAGCACCCTTATCCAGAAGATTTTGGGGGACATACCAGGTTGTTCCTAATCTCCCATTATCAGGAAAATAAAGTGTCCCCGGATACAGCCCTCCCTTGGGATCATTTGGTGCCCTGACCACATAATTAGTCAGGCTATCCCCATTCAGCTGCAGCTGATTATAACCTCCTAGGTTTACCAGTCTTACCGTTGAATTTTTGCGGGCATCCGTTACTTTACGATTGTCAGATTGAAAATCTGTCTTGTCCTTTTTACAGGCTACAATAGCCAGCATCAGGAAAAACAGCATATATTTTTTTAGTTCTTTCATCATTAAAACAAATTATAAGTGAATCCCATCATAAATTCGCTGCCACGCTTATAACCACGGTTCAGGTATTCGTTTCCATACCAGGTACCGCCAGTTCCAGGATTGGCATATACTGTTTTGACAGATGGGTTCAGCAGGTTTTTCATGTAACCTTTAAAAATCACGTTCTTAAAAATGCGCTGACTGAATACAAAATCAAGGACCGGAACCGGACGGGTATACAAGTCAGGCTCACCAGTCAGGTTGATTTGTACCAGACGCTCCCCTACCATATTGAATGTTCCGGTAAGACTTGTTCCAGCGCGTTTGTTGTTATAGTTCAGCCATCCGTTAAGGGAATAAGGAGACTGTTCAAACAGCGGACTGTTGCTTGGTGTATGTCTGTCCAAAGAACGGTTTGCTTCCAGGCGCTCCGGTGATTTTTTAATCTGACTTTGGGCAAGCAGCAGGTTAGTACCGATAAAGAAATTCTGTAGCGGGTCCCAGATTCTGCCCAGGTCTTTTACAATTTCCAGCTCTAATCCCCATACTTTACCAATGTTAGGATCGTTTTCAAACCTGATGGTTGGATATTCCGGATAGGTTGCTGCCAGGCCACTTGTTTGCAAACTGAATACTTTATACAATTGGTTTTGAATCCGTTTTCCGAATAGAGATACTGCAACCACCTCCCCGTTGTTCGGAAAATATTCCCAACGGAAATCCAGGTTTTGGGTGTATTGGTTGATCAGGTTTGGATTTCCTACCACCAAGCCCATCTGGAAGGCATCAAACTCAAATACGTTAGTGATCTCTCTAAGTTCAGGTCTCGCCAATGTCGTATTGTATCCCGCCCTGAAATTCATCTTATCTTTAAAGTTGTAAGTCGCGTTTAAGGAATAGTAAGGCTTATATCCTGTTTTATAAACAGAGTTAGGGCTCGTTAAAGACAATGGGATCCTTGTTCCTCCTGCTCCAGGAGCAGTTAATGCAGGATCTAAAAACACTCCCGCCGTATCTACTGCCGACTGGATATTGGTAGATTCAAAACGGACACCCCCGGTTAACCTCAGCTCTTTTGTCACTTTCAGATCGACCATAGCATAAGCAGCCTTGGTTTCAAAGAAACCGGTATAATTGTTCGGTGACTTCTGACTATTGTATAAAAACCCACCTACCGGAGCTGCTCCTTCTCCTGCCCCCGGGGCCATCGGACGGATTCCGATAATCTCCGGACTTACCAGACGGTCCAGATTTCCTTCTACTCTGTATAATGGCAATGCGCCAAGGGAAGAGAAGTTAGAGCCCGGAAGAAACAACACATTTTCAGTAAAATCACGGTCGCGGTTCAGATAATTGACCCCGGTTTTAAATTCCTGTTTTTCTCCAAAGAGTTTAAAAGGGATGTTGATGTCTGCTTTATAATTGTAATTCTTCTCATCCAGGTTTCTGTAACGTCTGCCGTTGGGTTCCGCCTGGATAATGCCATACGCACCAAATCCATTTACATAACCAGATGACAACGCATATAAATGAGCTGAGTTTACCGGGTCAATGCTTCCGTTATTAAGACCTGTTGTTGGCCTGCTGTAATAAGCATCCCCTTTTGGCATATAGTCTGCAAGGGTAATGAAACGGTAATCCGGGTCATTCTGACCTGCTCTTGAAGAAGCGACATTATAACTTAACCTTGGCGAATATTCTCCGGCCAGGAACTTATGTTCTCCCTGAAGGTTAAACGTATTGAGCTTACGGTAAGATTGCTTCAGTGAATAGATCGTACTGTGGACATCACCAGGCAATCCGCTATATTCATAGCCACCATACATATTGGTTGCCTGCGTTTCACCACCCCAGCTGCCCAGGTATTGCATGCTGATTTCATGCTGCGGGCTAAAGCGGTAAGTTAAACCCAATAAGGTTCCATAATTCAGGGTTTCTGTTCCTGTATTCTCTTTATAGGTCTGATATTTACCCATAAATAAGCTGTTTGGGGTAATATAGTTGGGAATATTCCTTGGGCTGCTCACTTGTGGGTTACCCGTTACCACCCCCTGATAAATGCTATATTGCTGGATATCTCCACCTGAAATATCTGTAGTACGGCGGTAGTAGTTTCCTCCGGCAATGACACCCAGTTTATGTTTTTTAAACAAGGTATAGCTGTTTCCGAAAGTGGCCGAATACAACTGGTTCAGGGGACTTTGTTTGTAACGCGTAGTCATTACCGGATCAAAACCCTGCATGATTCCATTGATTCTTTTGACCTCCTGCTTCATCTCCGGACTGTATCCGCTGTTGGCGATCATGCTCTGGATTTGCGGAAGTCCGCCTTTGTATTGTGTGGCAAGGTTTAAGAAATCAGCGGATAAGTTTTTCTTATTGATTTTATCACCCAGGAACCCCATATCGCTATTGAAAAAGCTATTGTGTTGTCCGCCGATTCCGATATTGGAATTGAAACCCGATTGAATGATTACATCAAAGACCATACTGTCTGGTACAGATTTCGTTTTTAGTTCTACAATTCCGGCAGCCGCATCTGCAGGCTTATCCGGGGTTACGGTTTTATAAATCGTGATGTTGTCTAAAAGCGAAGCCGGAACCAGGTCTAAAGGAATAGAACTGCGGTCCGGATCAGAGGAAGCCAGACGGACACCATTCAATTGTCCGATCACACTTCTATCTCCTAAACCACGGATGGCCACGTATTTATCATCCGTGATGGTCACCCCTGAAACTCTTTGTAAGGCCTGAGTGGTGGTAATACTTCCGGTACGCTCAATCTGAACTGCTGAAATCGCATCCTGTACAACGGCCGACTTTTTACGTTCGTCCAGTACGGCAACTTCAGTATTTGTTTTACGTCTGGCCTGAACGGTCACCTCACTAAGCTGAGTAGAGGAAGCAATAAGATTGATGTTCAACTCTTTTGTCGCCGCATCCACTTTAATTTCCCTGCTTTGGTATCCCATATAAGAAACCACCAAAATTCCGCCGCCTTCGGGAACCGAGATTTTGAATTTACCGTTCACATCTGTAGATGCAGCAGTATTCGTCCCTTTCAGTTTTACGCTTACGCCAATGAGGGTTTCTTTGGTTTTCACATCGCTGACCGTTCCGGTAATGACGATAGGAACAGGTTTGCTATCAATTACGACATAACCTTCCACCAGTTTATATTGTAAACCGGTATTGGCAAGTAGCTTATTGATGGCTTCTCTGACGCTGATCTGTGCAGCAACAAGCGTAACATTCTTCTTTTCCCTTTGCATAGATTGCTCTCTCAGAGAAAACCGGATGTTTCCTACCTTCCCGATTGCAGACAATCCCTGTGCGATGGTCACATTTTCTAACCGCAGGCTTATTTTATGATCAAGATCCTGACTCTTTACATTACTGGCCATCAGGACACTTATAAAAGTAAGCTGGGCCGCAATGAGGATAAAAGAGCATTTCATAATAAATCGAATTGAAGGATATAGTTTTAATCCTTTTTGCATATTTTTGAACATTACTGGTTTATTCGCTGCGAGGCGATGATCTGTTAAAATTCCGTAGCTGTTTACAGTTACGGGTTGCTTTAAACCGTTAGGACGTCGAAATCATACGGTTTATGGGCATTAAATTCGTTCCCTGCCCTTCCAGGCGGGGAATGTTTGTTTGTAGACAACCTTACATAGCTTTCCTTTCCTGATTTGTAGTATTAATTAATGGAGACATTCCGAGAGGTGATGTGATATTTAAAATGGCCTGTTGCTGCCAGTATCTTCATGATTTTATTGAGCGGAACATCGGCCTGCAATACAACTGAAATTTTTTCCTTTGCTTTTCCTTTGTTATCAAAACTGATTTCCACATTGTACCAGCGTTCCAGTTCTGTTGCGATCTCTTTGAGGGATTCATTGTGAAACACCAGACGGGCAGCTTTCCATCCATTGATTTCATCGATTTCTGTATTTGCAGTTTTAATCATCCCCTGATCGTAGGTTACTTTTTGTCCGGGAGTCAGAATGGCCAATGATTTACTCGTCTCGTTTAGATATTCATCCACTCTTACTTTTCCCGTGGCCACTGCTATGGTTAGCGGACGGTTTTTGAAAGCATCAATTTTAAAGGAAGTTCCGAGTACTCTGGTCTGCACTTTTCCGGTATGGACAATAAAAGGTTTCTTTGGATCTTTTGTCACTTCAAAAAAAGCTTCACCTTCCAGTGCGATCTCACGGGAGTTTGCTTCAAACTGTTCAGGAAAAGTGATTCTGCTTCCCGCTCCCAGATAAACGGCAGAGCTGTCTGGCAATACAATCCTTGAGCGTTGGCCGCGGGGATTTAGAACCTCACGCATGGCGATCTGCTCCGCTACCGGAGTTTTTTTATATTGTAGAATTCCATAAGTACCCAGGCCAAGGAAGATGACCGCCATTACAGCAGCATAGCGCAAATAGGTCCTCTGTTTTATAACGCGCACTGTACTTTCTTCTTCTCCCTTTTGATGAGAACGCCGCGCCTCTTCCCCTTCCAGGTTTCGATAAAACTGTTGCAGCTTTTCCTGCAGGTGTGGCTGATCTGTATTTTCCTCTGCCTCCAGCCCTGTCCAGTTTTCTGACAGCAGCTCATCAAAAATTTGTTGTGTACCTGGAACCAACATCAATCTCTTTACTTCCTTCATCTCTTCAGGGCTGCAATTTTGATTGAGGTATTTTCTAATCAGGGTTTTATCTTTATGCTCTGGCTCCATTCTTATTGTCCTTCATATTGCAAAACACAATTATTGAAGAACACCACCTATGGGAAATGAAAAAAATAACATTTATTCTTATTTTGAAAATAGCATTGAACAAAGCCTGTGAAAATCAGCATCATTCCTACTGTATTGTTTCGGATAGCATTCGTAATCACCACGCTTTTTTTCAGAATTTAAGACAAATACAGATGCCACTTCGGTATATTCCTCCGCCTTTTCAATTATGGGTTCAAAAAATGGAGCGAAAGAAAAAAGATAAATTAACCCAATAGTAAGCTAATCAATAACACCAGCGTAAAGTCTGCATGTTCTTTCAGCTGCTTGCGAAAAAAGCTCAAAGAAGCAACCATATAATTTTCTACAGTATTAACAGACAAGTCCATATTTCTGGCAATTTCCGAATAGGTCATATTCTCTTCTCTGCTCATTTCATAAACTTTTCTCCGTTGAGGACTCAATAGATTTAACTGCTGACGGTAAACTTGTTCCAGTTCTTTACTGTCCAGTTCATGATCAGCAGATCTTGAAGTATGATTTAAATCTTCGGAGATCAATTCCAGGGACACTGTATTTAATATCTTTTTGCGGTAGTGGTTATAGATGGCATTCTTTACGGAACGATAAAGGTAGGCTTTGAGGTTATCTTCAACCTTTACTTCTCCCTTTGTTTTCCAGAGTCCGAGCATGACATCCATGGTGAGTTCTTCGGCTATACCCGCTTCTTTTACATTTTTTAAGGCATAGCCATAAAGTGGGTCATAATAACGCTTAAAAAGAACATTATAGGCGGAAGTATTCCCCTGACTATATTTTTCTAATAAAATTTTATCCCCTAATGATGTAATTGATTTTGACATGCTTGTATCAAAGAAACTCTTTGAGGCAAAAATAGGAGCTGAAATCCGTGGGTATATTAAGGAAACATTAACTTATAAAGAAGTGCTCGTAACAACAATAGGAGAATAAACTGAAAAATAGTGAAAAGAAGAATCCTCCTTTAAAACTTCCGTTATTACAATTGGATTGAAAGAAGGAAATTAATTAACCGTCTGGTTCTTGTTGACAAAAACCGGACGGCCCCTTTTTTCAACAGGAGCCATCCGGTTGGTCTGCTAAATAAGAAAGCAAGACCATATGGAGAAAAAAAAAATATTCAGATAAAGTCTAATTTGTTACATTAACGCCCATGTTGGCAAAAATGGTGGGACCAAAATCAGTTTCTCCAACAAGGTAAATAAACTGCTGACCGGTTGCTCCAAAGTCGGCTCCGCTAAGTGTAATAGAAGTTTTGCCGTTGACAGGTGCCGAAGCATAAAATTCCAATCGCGGGTTCCCCATTACCACCCACCTGAGTTCTGTTGCATTACCAAACATTACGTTTGCAGTATACTCATAAGGACCACCAGTCAGACTAACATTACGGGGTCCGGTCATGTTAAGCAATACCTTGCTTTTTTTAACTAAGTTTTTGGATGTAGTTTTTCTTTTTGAACCAGTATCATTATTCGCATTAACACTTAATGAACCAATCAAAAGAAATAGCGATAAGGATAAAATTACTGTCTTTTTCATTGTTTTTAATATTTAAGGGTTGATTAATAATTATTAACACACAATTTAGTTAAAATTACCATAATAAAACAAATAGATACAAAAACATCACCTATTAGAAAAATAAAGACATTTTACCTCATTAAATCATCGCTAACAGACATCTTATCCGGGCTCGTTAGACTATTTTGACGGGAAAAAACTGGTGTAATGTTCATCATCCTCAACTGCAAACAAATAAATGAAATTGTTTTCCCTAAAGGAACAGAGTCAAGACAGAAAAAAAACAGCCATAACTCACTAAAAATGAGCGATAAACAATAAAAACACAAATCAAAACAGACAGGCATATACAAATCCAGGGGCGAAATAGCTTTTTTAAAAAGACCACATGACACCAAAATACATTGATATATCTACATCCAGATATCTATACATAAATGAATCTAAAAAAATCAAACATAAAGATATAGAGACATCAATATATAAACATACTTAAGATACATAAACATATTTATATATTGACACACAGACATCCTATAGCACCGCGGAATACCGCCTTAACGCATAGATATAGCAATTTTAAATCGCTATATATTAATTACATATAGAATATATCCAGATATACTGAGTCAAAGAAACATCCATATCAATATATCTTAGTATCATTGTGTTCTTGTATAAAGATATATTGATATGAAGATTATTGCTATAATAAACCATAAAGGTGGTACAGGGAAAACAACCTCCACCCTAAATATTGGCGCTGGATTAGCGCGTATAAAGAAGAAAACCTTACTGGTTGATATTGACCCTCAGTCAAACCTAACGGAGGGCTTAGGATTCAGGGATGTGAAAGTTTCGATTTATGACAGCATAAAAGACGACGTAGCACTTCCAATAGCATCCGTTTCGGAATACCTGGACATCATCCCCTCTTCTCTTGATTTATTAGGGGCAGAAATTGAATTGGTTTCCAGGCTTGGAAGAGAAACCATCCTTAAAAGATTGCTAAAAAGCGTGGAAGGAAAGTATGACTATGTATTAATTGATTGCGCACCTGCTTTAGGAATGCTAACCGTTAACGCATTAGTAGCAGCCGACACCGTAATGATTCCTTTAGAAGCTGAATATTTTGCTTACCGGGGGATTGACCGTTTGATTTCCATCATCTCTGACGTCAGGACACATTACAATGAAAACCTGACCATTGGCGGGGTATTTATTACTAAAATCAATCCAAGACGTGTCATTACAGAACAAATCACAGAAAGTATCAAAAAATACTTCAGTGATAAACTATTCCAGACTTCAATCAGAGTCAACGTAGCACTGGTAGAAGCGCAGTTGAAAGGCGTGGATGTATTTGAATACGCGCCTATATCAAATGCAGCAGTCGATTATGCAAATCTGACTGATGAAATTGTAGAAAAAATATAAAGATTATGGCAAAAAAGAACTTAGGTGATATAGAGGATAACAACAAGAATTTAGGTGGCGTATCTGCCCTATTCAATTCTCCTTCAAAAGAGATCCTTACCAAAGCCGGCAAACCGGAAGCAGTTGCTGAAGAGGAAACTGTGACTTACCCCCTGAGACTTAAAAAGAGCTCATTAAAAGCTTTAAAAATACTCGCGGCACAAAGGGGGGTTACGGTAAAGGAATTGATTCTTTCTGTAGTAGACAAAGCTTACGACCTGTAAATCTGACCATCAAGAACGCTGATGTATAGAGATCAATATATCTATACATCAGCGTTCTTACATAAAAAAACCCCGAAACTGTGGTTTCCGAGGTTTTAATATTGAGAGAGCATTAGGGATCGATTTTGTTATCAGAATCGTCTGGGGGGATATATAGATTGACTCTAATTTCTTTTTATGGTAATGTTAATATGTATCTAAACTAAATCATTGCATCCGCTGATTTGATAGAACAAATATAACAGAAGATTCGCTGGATAAATATTTCAGCCTATTTCAACGAATGAATGAAAGCGCGGAGGAGATTCCTAAACAGAGAACTGGAGGAAATTCAAAAACAAAGAAATCATAAAACAAAACCCCGAAAAATGTAATTTCCGGGGTTTCAGTATTGACAATATAAAAGTCAGTAAATTATGGGCAGGTTAAAGGATAAGCTGGCCCTGTACCATTATACCTTGATAATGCACGTGCATCTGAATAATTCTCCGGATCCGGCTTGGTTGGAAACTGAAGGAAGATATCGTTAACTTCAAGTTTTTCCCAGGCGCCGAGCTCCGCATTCCAAACGGAATTTCCTTCTACTGCAGCGTCAAAACGGATATTAAATGCCCATGGATTTTTGAAAGAAACAAATTCATCCTTAAGGATGGAGTTTTCTGTTCCTACAGGAGAAATTGTCCTGTTCTTTTCCGTAAGGAAGTCCAGATACCCAGGATTAATCCAGCAGAAAGAAATGATGCCCATCACGATAGCACCAAATCCAAGAAAGGATTCATCACCACCGGCACCGAGATCATCCTCAATATTATTCACCATCGCAGCAGTATAATCTGCCTTATTCAGGCTAAAAGTTTTGTAATTTGTTGCCATGATTTCTTCCACATTTGCATGGGAACAAGGAACAGCACCTCCGGTATCGGTCACTTCGTATCCATTGCCGAACAAAGAGGTGAAAAGTGAATAATAAGCAGCCAGTGCCGCTGGTCTCTCGGCCGGAGCAGGAGCAGCCGGAATTTTGATCACAAAAAGATCAGCCCCTCCCAACCAGCCATTATTAGAATTGGGATCATAAGGAGAATAAACAGATACCGGTGTTGGAGGTAGGTCTTTATGCTTCTCTACATTTTTAATGATAAATACATTTGCTCTCCAATTCAGCTTTTGCTCTCTTGGAAGAAAGCCTTTAAACACTTCATTGTCAAGGATGTTTGTCCATTTAACATTGGGTACACTGATAAATTCTTTCAAAAATTCATCATCTTTCCAGCCACGGGCGATGCTTTGTAAATAGGCTGTACGGAAAGCCATTAATTCAGAGGTTAAATTCATTGTTGGTTTTTTTATGTTAAAGAAATAATTCTTGCTTATTTAATTCCAATTCTGTTAATTTCTGTTCCTGCCAGCCAAGCTGTACCGGAAGGTCGAACAAACGGCTGTTTCCCAGTTCCGGCCAGATAAAAATTAAGCCGGGAATAATGACCTTAACGGTATGTAAAACGCCTGCAGCTCTGGTGGTGTTGACCACAAAAATGTCAAAGCCCAATCTCGCCGTTTGCGCCAAACAGTATTCCACATCTCCTTTAATGTCGGGGCAGACTGCAATTGCATAATCTTCAAACACCTTCTGCTTCATATTTGCCGCCGGATATAAAAATGGCTGATCTGTGATTTGATTAAACTTAAAAGCTGTTTTATGCTGACCAGCGATCACAACAATCTGATAGAGCTCCGTTAATGCCCTGGTACAGGCAATTGCGATCTCAGGATGTGCTCCAAAGCCCAGCCGGAATTCATTACTTACCTTATGCTTTCCAACAGCAACGACCACAGGAATTTCAAAATCATGACTTAGATCCAGCACCCAGTAGTCCCAATCTTCGCCGAGGGCATTTTTGATTTTACTCAGCGCATCTACATTCATGCCCGCTATACAGACTTCTGGTCTGGGAATCCGGTTGTACCACCATACCGCTACTGCATCTCTTTCTATCAGCTCCAAAAACCCTTGCAAGACGGCTTCTTCGATTGTATTTCCAGCCGCACAACCATTAGAGTCAAAACGCATATACACTTCATCTGCATAAGGCGTATTGCTATAACAAAACGTAAACGGAAACCAGGCCTTTTCCTGATTCAATAAGGAATATGCCGGTGTCCAGTGTAATACCGTATCCCTCGGCATTTCCTTCACCGCCTGCCGTTCATTCAGATTCTGAGCAAAGCGCTCCAGCTGATCCTGACTATAACGCTTTAACATTTCAGGAAAAAACGCTACCGCATCCAGCTGATCTCCCTTCGCATAGGTACATTCTTCCGTGCCATCATACATGGCATTGTATCTTTCTATCGCCTCCGATAAGGCACTTATTTTTGATTGTTCCTTAGAAATCCCCTTCCCTAAAGAGTATTGAATAAAATCATCGCTTTTCAGCAAGCCATTTTTCCGGGGAACTTTAGAAAAAACAGTAGCATAAATACTTAACGCTTCATCATCGCCAGTCAGGCAGTTAACCGGACCTACAACTCCTGTCAGGGAGCTAATAACTGATTCCAGATTTTTGATGGATTGCGAAGGAGCAACCGTACGATAGCCCCCGTCATTTGTCTTTATTTTAAGTCTTGGGCTTAATACCAGGGCCGACTGCTTATTTCCCTGTGGTTCATTACACTGCCTGCAACTATATTGCGGACTAACCGGGTGCACTGTTATTTCAGCGCTCAATGCATTGATGACAGTCAATACAGAAAGGTCATCTGCCATTACCCCATTTAATGTATCCACAAGCAATTTCCTATGATTAAAGAAATGATCAACAGAAAAAACAACAGGAATTGTCATTGCCCCGGACTTGTTCTCAGTACCCCATTTACGGACAGGCTGATTTCTCCAGAGCTGCAGGGAAAGACAGTCATAACAGGCATTTGGCGAAGATGAGATTGTAAATAAAGGCCCGAGCATCAGTTGTGCTCCGCTCAGCTTAATGATCACCCATTGCGCCATATCCTTTAAAAACTCCTCCTGTATCCTACCTAAACGTGGATCAAGAAGATCATCTGTAAAGACAAAAAGTGTAGGAATGTTTACCGAAATTTCTTTAACGAAGTCTGCCAACCCCATTGTTTCGGGAATATCAGTCAGCAATAACATCCTGTGCTCCCCAACAGAAATTTCTTTTGGGTCTGAGGCATAATCAGGTACCAGAACCAGTTCTTCCGGTTCTTTATCCAGCAATAATCCCGCATCCTGGAATAAATTCACACAATATATCGCAAAAACTTCCTCCTGCAAATTGTTATAAAATCTATTTCCGTTTAACAGGAAAGAAACTGCCGTCTCATACTCCTGCTGTGTACATATAAAATGATCTGTTTCGGCTAAAAAAAGAAAATTGCCATTAGCAGCTGACTCCCGGGTGTACCTTTTATTCCAAAATAAAGGTTTACCAAAATACTCAAGATTCTCTATTTTGTCTTCAGCCTTCCCTTCAAATTTATCTTTAGCTTTCCCTTCAAAAGCCAGCAATATGATTTCGTAAGGTGCTTCCCCGTTATTTTTACTTTTAAAATCCGCTTCAGCATTGGCATAGGCGGGAGAACTTCCCGCTAAAGTATTGTAACGGCCTATAATTTCACTTCCTGAAACAATAGAAGTGATTCCACTGATCTGCTTAAACCCTGCCTGGAAATGGACTTTTTTAGCACTTCTGTTATTGATAATCGTCCCGTCATAGGAATAATCCGGATGGCAGTAATCAAATAAGATGCTCAATTTCCCCTCCTGTGATCTTACTTTCTGACCTATATTATAAAGTAATTTCTCCAGTTTTTCCTGCGTTAAATAAGGAGATACCCCCTCCATGATCAGCAATATCGGTTGTGGATCAGCACTCCACAGTTCATCCAGCCAATTTGCATTTTCTATGTCATCACAAGCTTTGTTACTGATATTTGATTGTTCCTCATAAAGTACATTTCTAACCTCAACAACATGCTTCAGATCAATGTTAATCCATTTATTACCACTTCCTTTTGTAACCTGTTGTAACCTGTTCGCGCGGGAACAAAGACCACAACCTAAACTCAGTACCGTTGCCCCCCGGTTTTGCAATAAAAATGTGCTGGTGACCCGATCAAATATCTTTGCCCGTTCTGTGATGGAAAAGATGAAATCTTTATCTGTTTTATCGATCGGAATGGCTGCCTTAACTTCATTTTTTATCGCTACTGCGTAGGGATCAGAAAACTGAAATTCCGGATAATACAAGGTCGCCAAAGCCCTTGCTTCCAACGTATACATCATAGAATAAGACATCGATTCCAACAGCGCTATTTTATTGGAAACGACATGAGGAGCGCTCTTAGTCAAGTTGTTTTGTTTTTATAAATATTGATTTTGTTTTTAACAATTCCGCTTTATAGAAATACTCTTTATTTTCTTCACAAAGTGCAAGGCATTGATCTACCCGTTCCAATGCCTGCTCTTCAAACCCGTTTTCATACTCCCAAACTGCAGGTAATGCCTGGTAATAAGTCAGCCCTAATTTACAACCCATCCCATCCAGCTGTGCGATGATCTGATCTATCGAATGTACATCATCAATTGCCCAGCAGTTTAGTGCCGCTGCATAAGCAGAGAAGGCAACGAGGCCATATTCTTTAGCCAGGGTTAAAATCTCGATGGTCAGCGCTGCTGTCTTTTCTTTTTCACCTTCAAACTGGTGTATTGCACTGCGATACATCAAAGTAAGACAAAGAGAAGGGATATGACTGATCTTTCTGGACCGTTCGATCGCCCAATCTGCTCTTTCTTTTCCTTCTTCCTTTTTACCATTTAACCACATCACCTGTCCCAACATAGAAGAAGCATAACAAAGATTATCAATCCCGATAGTCAACTCATTTGGCAGGTTAACATCATGATTTAAAGCATTCATGATCGTCTCCAGAATGAGAATAGAGGCATCAAATTCGCCATCAACATAGAGGTGAATTCCCTTTAAAATTCCCGCAGATGTCTCCAAAGTAGGGTCGTTCAAGTCCTTTGCGAGCTGTATCAAATGTGCGGTGATCTCTTTTACTTTCTCCCGCTCACTCGCCACATGGTAATAAGTAATCAGCGCCCAGTAAGACGATACTGAATTCATCAGCGAAACCTTACTTTCTCCAGGATTTTGTACCAGCTTAAAGGCAGTTTGCACACTGTCCTTCACCTCTTTTGCAGACCAGCCGTACTTTGCCATCAGTGCATTCGTTTGAATGCAATAAATGGTCAGCTCATCATCTTTACTCTTTACCTCTTCCTCCTGACAACCCAGCCAATCAATGACCTGTTTTGCATAAGCCAATGCCTCACTATTTAAGGACCTGTCCAAAGATTGTTTGGCTGCCCGGATTCCATAATGTACTGCTTTCGGATGTATAGCCGCTTCCGCGAGATGTCTGGCGATTTCAAAGGGATTTTCCTTAACGATGGCGTGAAAATCACTTTCTAACACTTCTGCAATCCTTCCATGCGTCTCTCTTCGCTGTGA
The DNA here is from genome assembly GCF_900103665.1 of Pedobacter steynii. Lineage (GTDB taxonomy): Bacteria > Bacteroidota > Bacteroidia > Sphingobacteriales > Sphingobacteriaceae > Pedobacter > Pedobacter steynii. The sequence continues at coordinate 159,126 of NZ_FNGY01000013.1, read as the reverse complement.
GTTAAGCATTCCATCATAAGCCGCATCCCGTATCAGGGCATGACGAAAAATATAGCTTTCTCCCTGTACGTTTCGTTGCAGGTAGATCAGGTCTTTCTTCAGCAGTTCTTCAATATCAGCCTGGACCACTGCCTCCTCCAATAAGGAAGATTTAACCAAAAGATCATAACTGAATTCCCTTCCGATAACAGCCGCTAACTGTGCCGTTTCTTTTGAAAATTTCAACTTATCCAGTCGCGCGTTAAGCAGGTCCTGAAGTGTAGTTGGAATGCTTTCCGTTAAAATATTTTCCCTCAGCTGATAAGTCTCGTCCTCTAAAATCAAATGCCCCTGATCAACCAGCATCAACGTAAACTCCTCTATAAACAATGGAACACCATCTGTTTTTTGGGTCATATATTCAAGCGCCCCATCTGAAATAAATTTCCCGGCCAAAACACCTTCGATCAATGCCCGGGTTGAATTTACAGCAAAGGGTTGCAATGTAATTTCTATTGGCTGTATTTGCTGCCAGTGATGCGCATGCTCCAGACGGGCAGTTAACAGGATCATCACCTTTCCCTGTCCGGATTGACTTATAAATTCAATAAACTCCTCGCTGGTTGGATCAGACCAATGCAAATCCTCCACCAGGAGCAGAAAAGAACTGCCTTTATCAATGGCAAAAAAGCACCTGACCAACGTATCAAATAGAATTTTCTTTTGCTCTTCAGGAGAGACCTGACTGATGCTCAGGTCATCAGGTACAGGAATTGCCAGCCAGGAACAAAGGATAGGAAAACTTCGCTCCAGATCACATCCAGCTTCGGTTAAAGCACGCTTCAACCTTTCTGCTTTTTCTTTGTTTTCTGTTGAACTATTGATTCCCCACTGACTATAAAACATAGTCAGGAAAGGATAGAGCGCATTATTCTGATGTTCAGGAAGACATTGGGCTACTTTTACCAGCCCTGCTCTTTTACGAATGTCTTTTACCACCTCGTAGCTCAACTTGGATTTGCCGATACCAGCCTGACCAGTCAGCAGGACCACCTTATTTTCCGGGGATTCCCATTCGTTTAGAACCTGATCCAGCTCAGTTGCTCTTCCGATCATTTTACGCCCGGTACTCCAGGGTCTTAAAAAGGAAAGTGCTTCTGCCTCACATTCCCCTTTCAATAAAAAGGCCGCAGCAATTTCAGGGGTAGAAGGAGCTGCAGGAAGGGAGTCAAATTCAAGAAAAGGCTGCAGCAATTTACGGGAACTTTCGCTCGCCAGAATTTGCCCTGGTTTGGCCTGATACATCAGATCAAAAGCCGTATTGGCAACCAGACCTTCGGGAAGCTGATGGTCGAATACCGTAACATTCCCGGTATTTATTCCCATTTGGATTTCCAGCTTCACACCATGCTGCTTATAAAGTGCAGTACTTCTTCGCCTCACTTCGCTCAGCAATTCCAGTGCAGTTCTACCTGCCCTCCGGGCATCAGTGTCGTTCACTTCGGGAAAACCAAAATAAACAACGATATGATTGGTGATGCTTCCTGCAATCGTACCTCCAAATTGTATGGCGGTATTTCGGCACAGGTTAAGCTGATCCTTTTGCAGGGCTTCCCTGATTTCTAAATCTGATTTTGTCTTTTCTGTAATTTCTAAATTCAGTTTCAGGCACAATACGGTCATTTGCTTTTTCTCTGTGAACGCATTCTTTTTCAAAATGAAATTAGCGACGGTTAGTGCATCATCCTGATCATCCAGGTCTTCTGAGTCCCGGCCACTGAGGTCACCTACAATCGTATTAAAGTTGATCCGTGCATATTCTTCAAACACCGCCTTTGCATCTCCCATTCGCTTATGCTGACTTTTATCTAAAACACGTCTCAGCAAATCTGCCAATGGGTGTCCTGCGATAAAAGATGGCAGCGGAACGTTCAAAGCATTGAGCTGATTATGAAATATTTCAGCAACGGATCCGCCTTCAATAGCAGGCCGTCCTTTCAAACATTCAATCAGGATCAAACCCCAGGCATACAAATCCGATTTCAGCGTTGGAAACTCTCCACGCAATTGTTCGGGAGCGCTGTAGGTTGGCGTTCCCAAAGCCTCCGTAATCAGGGTCAGATCCCTCGTATCGTTGGTTTGATTATTTTTGGTAAAAGCACCAATTCCAAAGTCCAGAATCTTAGCATGAGGCTTTGATCCGGTTTGTGTGACCATAATATTGGCCGGTTTTAGATCCCGGTGTACAATCCCCAGAGAATGGGCACAAGCCAGTGCATCTAAAACCTGCCCCATCAGCTCTTTTGTAGCTACGGCCGACAAGCCGCGATTGGTATGGATCAGTTCTTTCAAAGAGACTCCTGAGATGTATTCAAAGACAGCAAAGGGCTCTCCGGCAGCACCATATCCCCTGTCCAGCAATTTGACAATATTAGGATGGTTCATTTCAGCACAAAGCTGGGTTTCCCGCTCAAAACGCAAAATCTGACGTTTCAGATACTGCTCTCCTTTTTCCTTCTGGAGTTTCAGCATTTTTATGGCAACCGTTTGTCCGGTACTGATTTGCTTCGCTTTGTAAACTAACCCATAACCTCCTTCTCCGATCTTTTCATCGAGGGTATAGTTGTCGTGAAGCAGTAAATCCTTTTCTTTATTGTCCATTGTATATGACATGAAGTCTTTTTTTTGTATAAGATGATTTTCCGGAACGAACTTTATTTAATTGAAACTACCAATGGCATTTTCTTTATTTATCCGAAAGTTATTATGCTCAAACCGCAGCTCTCCATTTCGTCTTTCGATAACATTTGAAAGAAGATGACCGAAAGGGTTCAACTCCATTAAGCGCTTTCTCAACCGATGAATTTGTAAGTTCACATAGTAGTTATCGATTTCTTTCAACAGCTCCTTCCCCAGAAGCGAAGTTAATTTCTCCATTGAAATCCAGCCCAGTTCTGTTTCCTGACAACCCTCTTCTAAATCTGCCTGCCTCTTTCTGGCCAACGCAAGTAAAACCTGATTATAGGTATGTTGCCCCAGGTCCAGTTCAAGATTGTTAATCTGAATCTTTATCGCGACCTCTTCTTCATCTACACTCAAAGAGAATAAAAAGTGAGTTTCTATTGAAATTTCAGGAATACACAAGGTTTGATCGAGCACCTCGTTTTCATAAAAGCACCACTCTCTATCTGCAAAAAAAAGGTTTTGACCATGCGTCAGCGCAATAGTTTGCAGGCCATTATCCACATGCCACTTTGTATCTGCAGTCCTGTAAAAAGAGACCTCAGGAGATTCCTCATTTGGGTAAGCGCTATACGATGAAAGCTCTATAATTTCTTTATTTTCAGCTAATGATTCCAGAAAGCAGATTGGGGGATTGACATTCAACACCAGCCAAATGGTATCTTGCTCCTGTCCGAATTGGATTTGATTACCGGCGGCTAGTTTCATACTTAAATGATTGATCCTTCTTCCCTTAATCAGCGTCCCATTACTGCTTTGATCTGCAAGAAACCAGGCATTGTTGACAAAACTAACAACCGCATGTGATTTTGAAATGTCGTTTCCCGGAATAATAGTCCGATTGTGTTTTCCTCTTCCAAAATTATGAACAGAAAAAAGAACTACTATTTCTTCCGTTTGCAAATTCTTAATTAATGCCATATCGTATTTATGTAAGTAAGCGCTAATGTTGGTTCAGCATTTATACTTCAAACTTACGTGCTTTAACCGTACAAAAACCGCTAAAAATACCATTTTTTTAAGACATATCTACCTGAATATTGACTATTTATAAAATCAAAAAAGACACTTTATAGTTTATAAAATGTCTTCCTTTGTAATTTAAAATTATCTCAACGAATTACTCCCTTATTCCTAATCAATAAAGCCGCGGCCGGCATCAACCCTCAAATCTTTTTTGTTTAGTGGAAAAATCCCGCTTATTTAGTCAGATTCCTGCTGGAGATATGCGGAACGATCGGATAAATGTAATCGTCGGCCTTTACACCCAATTTTTCCGGTGAAGATCCTACAAAAACAGTTTTCCTACCCTGAATGGTAATCCTCCCTTTATGATCAATTTCGATCATTGCCCAGAGTGGGTCCTGGTATGGAACGGTATATTTGATATTCGGGCGTGCTTTATCTACCGCTTCAGAATAACGTATTTCCTTAAAATCATCCCCTAACCATTGATATGAAGCACTATTAATCTGCACATAGTGAATGTCATTGATGCGGTTATAATAATCCTGATGGTGGTGCCCACTCAATACCAGTATCACTTTTTTCCAGCCAGCCTTTTGATTGGCCTGCTCCAGCGTGTAACGAAGTAAAGTGCCATTTTCTAGCCCACCGGAATCATTGTCAAGCCCTTGATGGCAACAAATAACCGAAGGCAATGTACTCGCTTCCAAATCCTTCCTTAACCAGTCCAGTTGTGTGGCCGAAATGAACCTTGCATAACCTCCGGGCCTGGACTTGCTTTCATTATGTTCATTTCCATTGAGCACTACAAAATGAAAACCATTGCGGTCAAAAGAGTAGTACTTTCCTTCCGCTTTCCAAAAATCAACCACTTCATCAGGTTTAAAACCTCCATCCGTATCATGATTACCTATGACATGGTATTTAGGCCCTTTAAACTGATTCCAGACCTCCATCAGCGGAGCATTCGTTTTCTTTGGCATGCAGAAATCTCCCATCTGGATGATAAAATCCGGAGTTTTTTGATTCATATCGCTGATAAATGCCGACAATCGTTCTATTCCATCATGCATAATGTCATGATGCAAATCTGCGATCACCCCAAAGCGAATCTTTTTATCCGCAGGCTGAAGTTCAGGATAGCGCGCCAGCAGGAATGTACCTCCTGCAAGCCCTGTTTTTGTGAGAAATTCTTTTCTGTTCATTTGTGTATGTGTTTAACCTTAATTTTTAAGCTTCATATTTGATGTATTCATGATCAAAACTCCCATCATTGTAAAGATTGAGCAGGGTATATCCAGGTACGGTCTGTTTATAAGCACTTTTCCCATCATCCCCTGGTTCCCACCAAAAGCCACTTGTTGCCCCGTTACACAAATAGGTCACGTCATTGTACCAGACTTTATCCAGTAAATGAATGTGTCCGCTTAAACAAAGCTTCACATTTTTATTCTTGTTAAAGACCTCAATAAATTTCATAATATCAAGGTGATTATAACTTCCGCTTATTTTAAAAGGCCCCGTGGCATCCGGCTTACTGTCCGTAATTCCGGTACAACTGAGTAGCGGATAATGGGACATGATGAGAATAGGTTTGCCCTGGCTATTCTTTTCCACATCATTTACAAACCAGTTCCATTGTATTTCGTCCAGCATTCCCGGACTGGTAGGATGATTGCTGTCCAGCATAATAAAATGCCAGCCATTCCGGTCAAAGCTGTAGTAATTGTGTGGCATGTCCAGCATTTTCAACACCCCTGGCTTGCCATACATTTCGTCGCCTTTTCCCTGCCACCACATGTCATGGTTTCCCAAAACATGGTGCATTGGAGTACCCGCCACCACTTTAACGCTATCTTTCCAACAGGCCCATAGCTCCAGTACCCTTTCTTTTTTGATGTGATCATAGTCTGCGGCGTAGATGGTATCACCACCGTTCAGAATCAGGTCTACCTTATCCTTTTTTATTTTTTCCAGGCAATTCTTAAACCGGTTCACGGCATTATACTCTGGTCTGATGTGCACATCGGTGAGGTGTGCGATTTTTAAAACTCTTTTCTTTTTTAGCGTTTTTAGCGCTGAGGCAAGGACAGGAGTACTGGTCATACCACTTAGCGCAAGCGTTCCGCCGGCAAGCCCTAACTTTTTAATTAGATCTCTTCTTTTCATAATTGACATCAGGCAAGCGTGCTCAGCTATGGAGACGGATTACCACATTAGACGAATGGTTATATTGGTTATCTTTCAATTAGTCATTTGCAATATTCTGAAAAAAGACCAACTAAACATCGGCGGCAGAACTGATTACAAATACTAAACAAAAGTTTTATTTAAATGTAGTAGTTTTTATCAAAAAAAATGAAAGACAACGAATATTTTACACCATAAAAACGACTAAAATCAACAAAAAGAATCATTTAAGCTAAAAATAGTCGCGATTACATGTTTTTAACGCAGGCTCGTTAAAACAAAAAACACAATTATAGAGCTCCAGAATAAAACACAAATACTAAACAATAGTTCATTTAGACCCGAACAAAAACAACCCTGATTATCTTTCTTAGCACAGCAAGATAACCAGGGTTGCGAGGATTATTAATTATAAAAACTACAGACTCAGTTTTACGCCTACTTGTCCGCGAACTCCATACCGCTCTACTTGAGAAGGACGTTCCGGTACTCCGAAATAATACCGGTATTCTGTGTTTAGTAAATTATTCGCTTCAGCAAACAACATTAACTTCGGACTGATCCGATAAGAAAGGTTCGCATCCATTGAGGTATTTTTACCAAAGTATTCATCAGCATTTGCGCTGCTGCCATGCGTTACAATATTACTTCCCTTATGATTTAAAGCAACTCTTGCCTGCAACGCTTTGTTTTCATAAAATAAGGCCAGGTTAAACAGGTTATTCGCCTGTCCAGGGATGCGCACTTTCTCTGTCCTATCAGGAATAGACATTTTGGAACGGATAAAAGTGTAATTGGCATTGATTCCAAGGCCCCCAAGCAGTCCCGGAAGGAAATCCAGCTTTTTACTCAGGCCCAATTCAAATCCGGCAACTCTTGCGTCTGCACCATTCTGATCCTGAACCACTCTTGCATCTTGTTTACCATTAAATTCAGCATAAAATTTAGAATCAGAGAAGATCGGATCTTTGACACTTTTATAAAAAGCACCCGCGGTGATTGCACCTACATTGCCGAAATAATACTCCGTCATCAGGTCCAGGTTATAAGACTTAACCGGCTTAATCAGCGGATTCCCATAAATGAATTTATTGTCCTGCGTAGTATAAGTACCACCGGCAACCAATGAACCAAAGTCCGGTCTGGCAAAAGTCTTCGTTGCCGCAATCCGGACATTTACATGATCATTTGGCGAGTATTTTATATGGAGCATAGGCAATAGCGTTGTATAGCTATTCCGCTTTGTTTGAGGCGTTAATTTCCCTCTGTAATTCGGTTGTCCAGCTACTGCTTCATACAACCAGCCATCCACCCTAAGGTCTGTATTTTCAACCCTTACTCCCCCGATCAGGGTCAACACTTCTGAAGCTTTCCATGTACCCATTGCATATCCTGCACTTTGCTTTTCATACACATCAAAGTTAGATCCGGTTTGTACTCCGTTTGCCAGCAAAGCAGAGCCTGTTGAATCGACTTTCAGGTTAGCCCTGTATTTGTTAAAGAAGTTATCCGTCTCTGAGACCGACATAAACTTAGGGAAGATTCCATTAAACTGATGACCAAATTCCTTTGCATAATCATTGGCGTAAGGCTTATTTACAAGGTTAAAATCGGTATAAGCCGGCGGCGGCGTAGTCCCTCCTTTATTGTCCCATGTCCAGGTTGGCAGTTCATACCTTTCGGTACGCAATTTATCCCTGTACTTCAATCCTGCCTTGAATTCAAAATCTGAGTTGATTTTATTTTTAAAGTTTACCTGGGCCACTACACGATCTGTTTCATTAATGTGATGAAGCTCCATCTGTACCGAGCTAAAAGTATATTTACCGGCATCATTAACCGCATTCTGACCTGGAAGGTGCGTTTGTGGAGAGTTGGGATCAATATCACCACCGTCCACCTGATAAGCCGCATACTTTCCGCCAATCAAATTGGTATATCCTACTTTATTCTGATCATATTGAACGATATAATACGAAGGAAAATCTTTGTTTGGAATATCCCCATAATTAAAATCATTGTTATAATGGGAGATTTTAAAATCTAAAGTTGAGTTTGTCCCCAAGCTAAAATCACCACCTACATCACCACCAAATAACCTTGTTTTTAAGATATTATGAATATTCTGAGCTTCAGCGCGGTCCTTTTCATAGCGCAAACGCAGTTTATAATGCTTCTCATTGTCATTAAGGGAACCATACATTCCCCTCACATAGATTTTAGAGTTTTTACCCACTTTATAGTCCGCCGCTCCGTTAAAACCCATGGTACGACGACGGCCATAATAATCACGCAATTCCATACGTGCTATATTCTGACCAGCAAAACGTGGTTCATAATTGTCTGTCGCCCATTGTCTGTTCCAGACAGATCCATTGACCAGGAATCCAAACTTATCATCTTTGCTGCGATTGCCATAAAGTACATTTCCGCTAAAAGCACCACCATTAGCTTTTGCGTTATAACCACCGCCCAGTGAAATGTCGAAAGTTTCCTTATCAGGAGAAGTCCGCGTAATAAAATTGACATTTCCTCCCAGCGCATCACCTTCCATATCCGGAGTGAGGGCTTTGGAGATTTCCACAAACTGAATCAGTTCTGTTGGAAAAAAATCGAAGGCCGTAGAACGTGAATTCGTCTGCTCCTCAGCCGTCGGAATCCTGTCGCCATTAATGCTGGAAGAGCTCCATTCTGCTGGTAATCCCCTTAGAGAGATGAACCTTCCTTCGCCCTGATCTCTCTCCAGAACTACACCAGAAACCCTTTGAACTGCTTCACCGGCATTACGGTCCGGTAATTTCCCAATTCCATCTGCCGCAATTACATTCACGATTCTCGGGCTTTCTTTTTGCATATTTAATGCCCTGGCTTCGCTGCCCCTTCGGGAAGAAGATCCGTTTACCGTAACCTCAGTCAGGTTATTTTCATTAGAGCTGAGTAACAATGCACCGAGATTGGTAATTTCTCCTGCTTTTAGGGTCACCTCTTTTTCCAATGGCTTATAGCCAATAAATTTCACCAATAATGTATAATTTCCAGCGGCCACATTCGACATCCGGAATTCTCCTTTCACATCAGAACTGCTTCCTGAACCATTCCCTTTCAGGAAGATGGAAGCACCGGGAAGGGGCCCTGCGTTGTCGGTAACTTTACCAGTCAATGCTCCTTTTTGAGCAAATGCGATACTGCTCAGCAATATCAGCGTAGAAGAGAGTAGAAATTTTAGTTTCATCAGGCTTTTTTTTCGTTGTTAATCGATCATGCAAACCTAAGTTGATGTTTAGCATTAATTACTATTGTATACAAATAGTAAACAAACGATAACAATCTCTTAACATAAAAAAAGCGCATAAGATGCGCTGAAAACGAGCCAATTACCCTGCGAAAAAGGGCTAAAAACCCAGCATTAACCAAGAAAAAAGATAGGTTGGACAAAGAAATATTTGAACGGTATTTTACACACCCGGAAAACCTGAACCTGGGCGAAATTTCATAAAAAGTAACCCACAAAGAATTTAATTAAACGTCCCGGAATCCGCTAAAATGATCAGGTCTTTTTCTTTCGTACGCTTTATGGTTCACCAAAAATTCACATTCCGGCGGCAAAGCAGCTTCGATTTTTGACAAGAATTCTTCATCTCCTTCCGAAGCGGAAACCAGAAGTAATTTTAAATTCCTTAAACATCCGATCTTCTCTAATCCATCAGGGCTGATTCCCGTTCCCCCCAAATGAAGTAATTCTAAACTTTGTATTTCACACAGGAAATCGATACAGCCATTGTCTATCGCGCTGCACTCTTTAAGCCTCAGTTCTTTCAGGACTTCTAATTGGGTTAAATAACCAATTCCTTCATTGGTTATATCCGTGCCGTCCAGGTCCAACTGCTCAATAGACTTCACATAACCGACCATTCTTAACAGCCCTTCGTCATCTACATTATAGATTCTAAAATTTACCCGTTTAAAAGAAGTGGGAATTTCATTAACGCCATCAGGAAGATTGAAATAACAGAAATTCGCCCAGAATTGCTCTTCCTTTAATCTTTGCAATTTCTTTCTTCTCATCAGATATCAGACTGAGGATCAATAACATTACCGTTCATTTTCAAAATCAAATCGGCTACATTTTTAGTACCCAGCTTTTTACCTATGTTCTTCCGGTGTGTTTTTATCGTCAGCTCAGCTACAAACAGCGCTTCCGCAATTTCCTTACTTGTTTTGCCAATCGCGATGAGCGAGATGATCTCTTTTTCCCGTTTTGTTAACCTCAGCTGCTGCGTAAAAGAATCTTCAAAAGTATGGGCCACAATGATGTTCGGATCAAGGTACAATTCTCCTTTTTTCATTCCCTCAAGTGCGTCTTCCAGAATGTTTTTTCCTGATATTTTCAGCACATAGGCATCTCCTTTAAAATTCGCCGGATTTAAACCGATATCCGAAGGCTGATACATCGAAAGAATCATGATTTTAAGCCCCCTGTATTCTTCCTTTATTTTCGTCAGCAACTCCAATCCATTATAGGGTGGCAGGTTGATGTCAAGCAATAAAAAATCAATAGGATGCTGTCTCAGTAAACTAAACATTTCCGGAACAGAAGCGGCTACAAAGGACAGTCGCAGATCAGAATTGCCAGAAATGATATTACTCAGGCCTTCTGCAAACAGCACGTGATCGTCGGTGATGCCTATATTATATGTTTTCATTGTTGTGCTGATTAAATTCAATAGAAATGCTGAAACCTTTATCTTCAGCGCTGTCGATACTAAAGTTACCTTTGAGCAGTTTGACGAGGTCTTCCAAACTTTTTAACCCCAGGCCGTCGCTCATTTTATGCTGATCCAGACCTACACCATTGTCCTCGGCGTAGATAGAGACCAGGTCCTGCTCCACCATCACCTGTAAAAATCCCGAACTTGCTTTGGAGTGTTTTAACAGATTTTGAAGTATTTCCTGTACCATTCTATAGATAATAATCTCGTATTGTACGGAAATCCTGTCTTTATGCCCCAGCCATTCAAACTGTAAATCAATCTTCCCGTTATTGATAATTAACTTCACCATTTCGGCAATGGACAGATACAATCCTTTATCCTGCAAAACCAGGGGGGAGAACTCATGGCTCATCGTCCTCACCTCCTGCCCCAATTTAGTGATGGCCCCGGCGATTTTATTCCGCCCCTCTTCTGTTAGCGGCATATTATCCGTTTCCAATCTTAGAAAACCAAGGTTCGCCCCTACGGTATCGTGTAAAAGTGACGACATGCGTTGCATTTCTTTTTGCTGATAAATGGCTGTTTCGTTAAAAATATTTTCCTGCTGAAGCTGAGTTTCCTTCAACAGTCTTTCTGAGTCATCTTTATAGGATTTGAAACGCAGGGCCAGGGCAAAGGCCATCACCATACCTTCGAAAAATAAGCCCCAATAGACGGCGGAAGAAGTAAAATCGTTCCTTGGCAGAATTTCATTTTGCTGAAGGACGTAAATTATTGAGGACACAAAAACAATCAGCAGGGAAATTACAGAATACCCCGCATAGCGGACGCCTTTTTTAAGGCAATAAACACCTTCCACAAGGATTACCATCAATACCAGGGGATAAACCACTCTGTTGGTGTGTACCCAATATCCCTGAATCTTATAATTTCCTGAAGCGGAAGTCGCAACAGCCAATACAAACAAAACCCCAAATGCGACCAGCAGACGCTTATTGAAAAGATACATCCGGGGCATTTTCTCCGGAAGGTTCATCAGGGTATTGAAAAAATTAACCTGGGGTATAAAGCTAAGTGCAAAAGCTGCAGGTCTGATGATGTCATTCAAAAAGGGATATTCAGGGTAGAAATACATAAAAAGATGCCCCATGCTTGTTCCCAGGTAGAGCGCAATCATCAAAATGTAAATGCTATACCACAGATACATACTCTGTCTCATGCTGACAAACAGATAAAAATTAAAAACAAATAGAAACACGGTGATTCCAAGAAATAAACCAAAGAGCAGGTTCTTAGACTGACTGGCATAGAGATAATACGTTTCTGTATAAAAGTTAACCGGAAGATCGAGTTTGGTATATCTTTTATCTGTGGCAATTACAAAATCACAGTCTTTATACTCCTGGCCGTTAATAGGATAAATGAAGGAAGCCGTAGGCAAGGGCCGGGCAGAAAATACGACATTATCCCCACTACGCTCAAATGCCTTTACAATACTGTCTTTTTTTATGATCCAGCATCTTAAAAAATTGATATGAGGATTGTTGATGTCTATAAAATTAAAATCCCCATACCTCAGCAAGGTCCGGATCGGAATTTTAAGCCATACACAATGCGGAGAATTACTAATGGGTATTTTACCGGTACTGAGCACCTTCCAATGCTTCATTTTTAAAAAGGCCGAATCACTAAAATCATTGCCGGAACTGAATGCATACTGAATACGGGCACCGGGATACTCAATCTGGCGGCCATTACTGGTGATTTCCAATTGTGCCCATGCAGCTGGAGCCGTAAAAAGCAACAAAATATAGATCAGCAGTTTCCAAAGCATCTCATAAAAGTAAACAATACAATTTCGAAATGAATAGAAAGGCTTTAAAATACTCCTTTATAGGTATTGTTTTGAAATTGCCTCTTTTCCATTTTTGAGTAACAAACGAAAATTCAGCCAGACAATAGAGAAATCAGTTGATGCCCTCAGAGACCTGATCAGACGATCGGGTCTTCTCTTCTTTCAGATAAGCCAGCAACAAAGCATTTAAATCCTTTGGTCTGAGGTAACCGGAGAAACTATATTGCACTTTATAGTTCGCATCGAGAATGAACCACATGGGATAAGCCATCTCTTTATTGCCCTTTCCCAACGCCAATACCAGTTCGTGAATCCCGGTAGACGGTCCATTGGGCTGAAAATGATACTGTTCATGATTAAAAGATATGGTTTCCTTATGTCCTGCATTCAGCCTGAGGTAATACACATCCTTGCCTAACAAAGAAGAAAGTTCTCCAGACTTCTTTACCCCATTTTCCTGCATACTACAATAGGTACACCAATCTGTATACACATTGATGAGGATGGGTTTTGGATGTTTAGCCAAGCTGTCTGGCAAGGCTCCGAAAGAAATGGCCACCTCGTTCTTTTGAGCAAAACCCATAAAAGGCAATAGGCCCAGGAGCAGACAACAGCAAAGTTTAGTCGAAATCATATGCCCCTTTTCTTTGATGATGGTCTTTTACAACTTTTAATGCCTGCTTCAGTTTCGAGATTTCTTTAAGCAGCTCTGTCGCCTTTTTCCTATCCTTAAACATTAGGTTCTCTCTGCTGATCAATACTTTTCTGTTCGATATTTCTGTTTGAAGTACTTTTATTGCAATTTCCATGATTGATGATTTAATTAAATAAGCGCCCGCAAATGCAGGCGCTTAAAAGGAAACCTATGGCTTTTACCTGCGTTACAGATGAGTTTCCTTAACCTTATTTAGACAAATCTAAATAAAATAAACACACAACCAACACAAAAAGTTAGATAAGACTAATTATTGACGGAATATTGCTTTTTTACGTACTTTACAAAACATTAAAAACATCAGAACTATGGGATACGACATCAGCTATCATCCAATAAATGAAACAGAGATCAAAGAATGGTATTTTGACGTACTTAACGATCCGGAATTAATCACTGGTATTGCTGGTCAGTATCAGGTAGAAGATTTCTATAAAGAGAAGTATCAACAGGTAATTAATATTGGTTTAGGAACAAACCCAGATGATTCTTTTGAACGCTCCCATGGTTATTACATCGCAGTTATACAAGGTTTTCTCCGCAAGTATTACTATACCAGAGGTTCTGCATTCTCATTTCTACTGGAAGAAAGACCATACTTTGAAAGATATACCAGAGATTTTAAAACGATAGTACCGGACAGCATTAGCAACCCAATCAGCAACAGAATTGCTCAGAATTACAGTTCAGGTGTATTTATTCCGGCAACACAGGTCGCCCGGTTATTGGAAGATTATGAAAACGATCAGGCAGTAAGGACAGATCTTGACGGTTTTTTCTCGGATGGCAGAATCGGGGTTTTCCTAAGGGCATTGGAAGACGCGAAGCAACAAGCGCTTGGTTTGCTCGAAGCGACAGAAGTAGTAGAACCAAATCCTTTAAATCTGAATGATTCCGCCTGTTATTCCAATTTGTTTAATTGTGATCAGGAAGGCGCCTATCTTTTCAAACAGGCGGCAATGGCACAAATGAAAGCGATGGAAGAACAGCACAACCTTCAGCCCGGAGAAATAGCGAACAACGCCGAACGTGTGGTAATGAATACAGAAGAAATCGAAGAAAAAGAAAAGAAAGGTTTTTGGAAAAAACTACTCGGATAACTTTCTTCTCTATAATTTCTGTAAAGTCATATCTTTCTATTTCTGTAGGATCCCTGCTTAGGTTCTCCGGATTAACCCGATATTTGTCTTTTCGATGAAAACCCGTTTACCCTATGCAAAACCTAAGTTCCAATACATTCGTCAATAACTTTACTGAAAGCTTCGAAGGAGATCAAAGCGGCAGTCTGCAGCCGAGACAAACTCCCGGAGTTTTTTACAGCAAAGTAATGCCAAGCCCGGTCAGTAAACCTCAGCTACTGGCCTGGACGGAAGACCTTGCTGCAGAACTGGAAATCAATGCCCCGAATGAAAAAGATATAGAATTGCTGGGAGGAAACTTTGTTAACCCTACCATGCAACCCTATGCCGCCTGTTATGCCGGGCATCAGTTTGGCAACTGGGCCGGACAATTGGGCGATGGCAGGGCAATCACCCTGGGGGAATGGCCTTTACGTTCAGGTCATTCATGGGAACTTCAATTGAAAGGTGCCGGAATGACTCCTTATTCCCGCAGGGCAGACGGAAGAGCGGTACTCCGTTCTTCTGTCAGAGAGTATCTGATGAGCGAAGCGATGTATCACCTGGGCGTTCCAACCACCAGAGCTTTAAGTTTGGTTGCTACAGGCGATCCGGTGAGGCGTGATATGTTTTATGATGGAAGACCAGCAAATGAGCCAGGAGCGATAGTGATGCGCGCAGCGCCCAGCTTTTTGCGTTTTGGAAACTTCGAAATGCTGGCAGCAAGAAAAGAATATGATCATTTAAGACAACTGGCCGACTGGACGATTGAAAACTTTTACCCTCATATAACCGGAGAAGACAAAACGTTAACCTGGTTCAAAGAAGTCCTGGAAAAGACGGCAACGATGGTGGTAGAATGGCTCCGTGTAGGTTTTGTGCACGGCGTAATGAATACAGACAACATGTCGATCCTCGGATTGACCATAGATTACGGACCTTTTTCGTTCCTGGATGCTTACGATCCGAACTTTAGTCCGAATACCACTGACCATCCGGGGCTCCGTTATGCTTTTGGCAAACAACATTCCATTGCTTACTGGAACCTGGGCTGCCTGGCCAATGCCATCGCTCCTCTATTTGAAGATACTGCTAAACTCGTCAAAAGCCTGGAGAACTTCGCTCCCGTTTTCTACGAAAAATATTATGCAATGAAGGCTGGAAAAATGGGATTAGATGAGGTAAAAGGAAATGATATTGAATTGATTGATCAGTTCGAAAACCTGTTGGCGACACTCCAACCGGATATGACCATTTTTTATCAGTTACTGATTGAATTACCGGAAGATCTGCAGGATGAACAGGCAATTGCAGCTTATTTTACCCCTGCATTATATGATCAGCTGAACAGTAGCGAACGCGAGCTTCTCAGCAAGAACATCAAAAACTACCAGGCCAGAATGGCATTAAATAAAACGTCTAAGGAAGTGGCAAAATCTCAGATGAGCACCAATAACCCAAGGTTTATTCTGAGGAATTTCCTGCTTTATGAGGCCATACAGGAACTGGAAAAAGGAGAAGACGGAGTTTTCAAAAGATTACAGGCTGCGTTACAAGATCCTTATTCTAAAGATCATGATGAGTTTTTTAAATTGAGGCCGGAATGGGCAAACGAACAACCGGGCAGTGCAACGTTATCCTGCAGTTCATAGATCAATGAGAAGCCATGCTTGTTCATTGATCTAGGAAGACAATAATCCGACTACAATAAGTCCCCAAAGTACAAGGCCTATGACAACCAATATGATTTGTCTGGCACTTAATCCGTCATCTTCATAGGAGCATACCTCAGAAGATTCTTGTAAACCATAATTTAAAGCGCTCACACTGGGCAGAAAGAACAAACAACCAGAAAGACTGATTAGAAAAAAAGGAGGGGGAAAAAGAGAACAGAAACTCACTCCAATGATTAAAACATAACTAATTGCCGGGAAGTTGCTCCCCTGATACCCCTCTTGTCTGGCAAACCGCCGAATTCTATTTAACAAGGCTAGCATAAAAAAGAGATTAAAAACTACTCTAATTGCAGGATTGGCATTAGATCCTTCCTTCTGAATAAAAAAGACCCAGGCCTTATAAATCCACCAAACCGGATACAATCCAAAGGTTAAAAAACTCAACAATAGGAATTTAGATTCTTTAATAAGGTACTGAGGTTCTATTTCGTCATTATAGAGGAAGGCTTGACCTATATCTTCTGTTTTATCCTGAGGCGTCATTAATTGAGGTTCTAATCAAATGTAAATATAAAATATCGATAGATCATATCGCTTTCTGTTTTAATCCACAGCGTCAAATAAACGAGTTTTGGCGTGATATAGAAATCTATATTACGCCAAAACCCTACCAAAAACAATAGTTTTGGCGCGATATAAGAAACTATATCACGCCAAAACTCACAATTTTCCAATAAGCGAATAAGCTTCAGTCATAACTGTATTTACCGCAGAGCAGGCTTTTTTCATCGATATAAGCGGTCATATTTCAAAAACAAGCTTTTTAGCCAAATCAATTATTTAAGTAGAATAATTAATTACACACAAAGCACAATCACCGTTTTACTAAAAATTTATTTAATTTCACCAAATATCAAATTTGCTCCATATGGACAGGAAGAAGAAGAAACAGGCAGCGATTAAATCTGCAGCGAATGTAGAACAGGCACGTAAAGCTTTAAAAGAGCGGTTTATGGACCGCATCAGGAAAATCATCGTACTGATTGGCGGTTCGGAATTGCTGGCTAAATTTCCTCCGATCTTTATGCATCACTTATATGAAGTCCGATATCCGGTATTGAAGGCAAAAGCTGCACCAGGATCAGAAATGTCCAAAACACGTATTATTCAATTCAACAAACTGATGTATCAACTCATGGAAGGTATAGACATCGAACTCGATAATGGGAACACCATTCCTTTAACCTGGTACCTTTCTGAAGGATTAACATTGATAGATTGTGTGGGTGAGATTGATATAATTGCCGATCCTGATTTAGCAGACCTCAAAACACATTTCCTCCCCTATTTACACGACAGCAAAACACATAGGGAGCTTCAGGACGGATTGGTTAATCTCGTTACCCATACCTGTCGGCTTTTAGCAGATTACAACGATCAAATTTATAGTGCCGATCTTTCCATGACGCCATATTTTGCCCGTTTTAACCCACAGAATGACATCATCATTCATCCTTTCAAACAAGAAAGGCACCAAATCATGCTAAAAGACGGTTTCCGCAGTGCAATACGCCTGGGCTGGGCTTCTCCAGATCTGGAGATGGAATACTTTAATGTAAAGCCTTCTTTGTTGGGATTTAAAACAGTTGGCCTGGATATTCCGTTACCCTTATACATCACGATTCACGCATTGGACAGGCTTAGAGAAAGAATCAATATCACACCGGGAATCATGCATGAAATCCTGCTGATGACCTTTTTACAAGATAAGATACCGCACCGCTGGTCTGGCAATGAAAGTCAGGTAGATTTCTGTATAGCGGATCAAAAAGTAGGATATTTTGCAGTGAAGTTGCATGGCGACAAGCTTGTGGTTCGTACTTTCCTATTCTTAACTAATAACGATACATTCGAAGGAGAAAAGCTTAGCCGATTGCTAAATATCAACAAAATTGATAAGGAGTATCTGGCGATTGACACGCTTCCTGCATTCAACTCTTACCACATTGACCAGAATGAGAAACTGAGCAAATTATTCAAAGATGCTGGTTGCGGATCCCTATTAGGGCTGGGTTACCTACAGGAATTCACTGCAAACCAGGTCAAGGATAAAGATCCTGAGTCTATATTACAATACCTTGCTGACGCTCCTTATTTTAACAGGCAGTTACAAACAGAGCAAGATGAACATGAGGGCACTGAGTATTGATTACTCGGGTCATAAATATTTTTTTACTTTTACACTATGGGAAAATACGCATTTACAATTATAATTCTATTATCCGTCTCTATTTCTTCTTATGCGCAAAAATATATCCTCCCAAATGAGGAGGTTATTTTATCATTTACTACAAAAAATAACAAACGTGTAGTATTGGCAAAAGACAAAGCCAATGCCTATATGATCTACCGCTTTGGAACTGCTCAGAAGATTGAATTTGAATTTCCTGAAAAAACAAAAGAGAGCTGGTCAAAATTTACTTATTCTTTTTACTTCCGGGGTGGAGGTGCAAGGAATGAAGGCATGGACCTGAATTATGTTCATTTCAATAATAAAGGCTATAAGTATACGGTTTACGATAAGACTCCGGAAACAGGAGTGACAATTACGAATCTTAAGACAAATAAAGAGACCGAGATAGAAGGAAAACCGAAAACAAGGAAAGGTAACTTATTAGATTTCAGAAGCAATGGATTACTGAAAATCACAGAATAAGTGATTTATGTTTACAATTTAAACAAATCTTCCATCAGCACTTCATTTTGAACAAGGCCGGTTTTATAGATATTATCCTTAGTCCCATAAGTAGTCACCATGGTCAAAAACAATGTTTTTTTTGTTTTTGTCTGCTCCTTAAATATATTCATCTTATCCTGTAGGGCGACTGCATAGGGTTTATCAATAATAAATTCTGAATTGGAAAATTTTATTTCACAAATATTGATACAAACGTCCTGTCTATCCACCAGCAAATCTATTTGTGTTCCGTTCCCTATCTTACCAGGCACAAATCTCCAGGCTGATTCTTCAGTATAAATCCCTGAGATACCGATCGCATTTTTAATCTGATTGATATGCTTAAAACAGATACTTTCAAATGCCGCTCCACTCCAACTTCTCCAGGATTGCGAAACTGATTTCTTCATCCATGTTCCATGTCCTGTAGCCCTGGATTGCTCAATAAATTTAAGGTAAAACAAGCTGTATTCATCTGCCAATTTATATATGGCTTCTTTAACATTCTTCTGAAAAGGAAGGTAAAACTGCACAAATCCGGATTCCATTAACTCCTCTATTAATTTTGTAGTTCCCCCACCGCTGATCAAATCACATTCTTCAATGATTTCTTTTCTCGTTAACCCTGAAGGTTTTCCAGCCAAAGCTTTGACAACAGCAATATGTCTGTCTGCCATCTCAAACAGCGAATGATAAAGGTTATAAAATTCATCAACAAGTAATCCATCCTTCGTGAAACATAACCTGTCAATAATTTGAGTAGCACTTTCTCCTTTCCTAATTTCCTTCAAATAATGCGGTATACCTCCCAAAACCATATAAAGCTGCAAAATCTGATACTGATCCAGATTCACGAGCCTACTTTTCAGATAAGTTGAGGTCTCATAAAGTGAAAAAGGCAGCAAGCGTATCCTTTTTGTAATTCTGTTATGCAGTCCACCTTTATTATTTATAATTTTTTGGATCATCCATGAGGCAGCTGAACCACAAATAGCAACGATTAAATTAGATTTTTTTGATCCCCATGAATTCCAGAAATATTCAAAAGCCGATAAAAAGCCTGATTTAGGAGCGCCCAACCAAGGAAATTCATCAAAGAAAATCACGACCTTTTTTCTCTTCAATAATGGTTCAGCAAAATTGATCAGCAATAGGAATGCTTCAGTCCAACTTTTTGGCACCGCCGGAGGTATCGGAGATTTTAAGACCAAGGCTATAGCATTTCTAAAATTCTCAAGTTGCTCCTGCACTGATGCATGATGTACACCCGAAAATTCACAAATCAAATGCTGACTGTAAGCTTGTCTGATCAGGAAAGTTTTACCAACCCTCCTTCTACCATAAACAGCAACCAGCTCTGCTTCATTGGATATTAGCGCATCTATCAATATATTTTTTTCCTGTTCTCTACCGATTAGCTTCTCCATTTCACCCATTTAAAATCAAGATATCCCATCAAATATAGGTAGTTTTGGCGAGCTATCAAAATATATAGCTCGCCAAAACTACTTTACATGATAGACTTTTGGCGAGCTATATATTTTGATAGCTCGCCAAAAGCATTACAAAAAACTATTTTTTGAATTAAGGAACAGACAGGTAATCTCACCGTATACGCCGACTAAATTAACGCTGTTTTGGAAGAAACTCAATTCCTGCCTACTGAATCAACTCATAACCATATTTCATAATGGGTTCAATAATTGGAATCGCTTTTAATCCTTTTTCCGTAATGCTATACTCCACTTTTAGAGGCACAACAGGGCATCACCCCCTTTTCTTCCAGATCTCTTAATTGCGTCATCACCATGTTATCTGTGACATGTCTTTTTTCATGGGTTGAATTTATTTACCAGATAAAGACCGGACCGCTTGCAGCGGCACAAGCTATCAACAGGCTTGCTACACGCTACTCACTCGGTGCACACTCGGTCAGAAGCGTTTTATTATCGTGTAACCAACGTATTAATTTCTAATAAACATCAAATAATTTCAAAAATAATCTACTATTTATCACTATATTGCTGTCTGATTAATTTTAAAACAATTACAATGGCCTCAATTAAAAATGGAATATTGGGCGGTTTTACTGGAAAAATAGGTAATGTTGTTGGCTATAGCACCTATGGCGTAGACAGAATGAGATCTATATCTGACCGTACCGCTCCTGCTACAGCAGCAGAACTCAGAAACAGAAAACAGTTTAAGCTGGTGCAGGACACCTTAAACTGCATTAAAGAACTGATAAAAATTGGGTTCAGAAACTACTGGACCAAGACAGGAGGCACCAGAGGTGCGGTTTCTTATAACAAAACCAAGGCTGTTCAGCTAAACGAAGACGATTGCTCGATCGCCCCTGAACGCTTCAGGTTTAGCGGTGGCGTACTTCCAGGCTTAAATAATGTAGCGGTCGAACTGGAACGCGATGACTTATTAAGATTTAACTGGAATCCCGAGCTTGTATATGGAGCTTCTCCAAAAGATCAGGTAATGTTATTGGCCATTGATCTGGAAGGAAAAAAGGCCTCCTACGAATGTCTGGGCAATTTTAGAGGCTCGGGAACAGATGTTTTAAAGCTATCAGACGACTTAAAAGGTAAGGATCTGGACATCTATATCGCTGTAGTGGCTAAAGACAGGTCAAAACAGTCAGACAGCCAGTATTTAGGCCGGATCAACATTCCGGATCATGATAAAGTGCTCGAAAAGGAAGCTGATGCCCCTCAGCAAATCATAGAAAACCCTCTTCCTGAGCAAGAAAAAGACCATACCAATTCAGTAAAAGCGTGCAAAGAGTTGTCGCCCCTTGCACTAAATGATGATGAATCTAAAAAAACACCTGTTCATAAAACGACGGAGCCCACTACGGTAACCACTCAACTGACGAGACCGCATTTGTTTAACAGCGTCTAACTCATAGATGGGAAAGAAATCCCCTTAATCTTCCTGAAAAGCTCTACTGCATAGATATCTGTCATTCCTGATATGAAGTCCAGTACGCTTTGAATTTTAGAATAAGCATCGGTTTCTTTGGTCAGAAATTGCCTGGGAATCAGTTCTACCAGTTTTTTATGGTACTTCGATTCATTCAGCAGGTATGCAGGAATAAACTCTTCCAGCAATCCACCCATCACCTGATAACCAGCCACTTCTATCTGTACGACAGAAGAATAGTTATAGATCTTTTTATAAGAAATTCTTTCAATCTCTTTCATTACGGAAAGGAAAGGTTCGTCAATTGCGTCCATCAGGCTGATGTTGAAATCACCATTCAGGATCGCTTCCTGTTCTTTAAAAAACACCGTAGAACATTGCCAGATCAGGGTACTGATCGACTTTGCCCTCATCAGGGTAATCTTGGCATCATTGTCTTCCATTTCCGCTAACCTTGCAGGCAATTTAGGATCATTACACAAGGGCAATAACAAGGTTTGCACCTCTTCGTAAGAAAGGATTTTCAGGCGATGTGCATCTTCCAGGTCAATGATATTATAGCAAATATCATCCGCAGCTTCCACCAGATAAACCAATGGATGACGTTTATAGACCAGGGGTTCGTCCTGAACTTTAATCAGGTCCATTTCTATTGCAATCTTCTCAAAACCACTTTCCTCCGACTGGAAGAATCCATATTTCTTGGTATAAATGTTCTTTTTATTATGCCCTGCCAATGAAGCACAAGGATATTTGGCGATAGAAGCCAGTGTAGCATAAGTCAAAGCGAAACCTCCTGTCCCCTTTCCGGCAAATTGATGGGTCAGGATTCTCAGGGCATTTGCATTTCCTTCAAAATGAATCAGGTCTTCCCATTGTCCGGGAGTCACCTGTGATTCGTATTGCTGACCATCACCATCAGTAAAGTAATGAGAGATCGCCGATTCCCCGGAATGTCCGAAAGCAGGGTTTCCAAGATCATGTGCCAGACAGGCAGAGGCAATGATATTTCCTATCTCACAAAGTAAAGGACAGGTCTCATCGATATTTGCATCATTTTCTTTGATCTTATTGTAAAAAATCGTTCCCAATGAACGGCCAACACTCGCCACTTCTAAACTATGGGTTAGCCGGTTATGAACAAATACACTTCCCGGCAAAGGAAATACCTGCGTTTTATTTTGCAGTCTCCGAAACGGTGAAGAGAAAATGATCCTGTCGTAGTCCCTTTGAAACTCTGATCTCGCTTCTTTCTGATTCCCTGCAAACCTATCCTCATTCCCCCAGCGTTTCGCCGATAGTAACTTTTCCCAATTCATATAATGGCTTAAAATTTTTGGCCGCAATATACAAATCTCTTGTTTGCGGATCCAATAGAATGCAAAAAGCTGCATCAATAGACATGATGCAGCTCCGATTCATTTGAATAATTTATTAATAATTAACCGACAATCCGAGGTTGACTGCTGTACCGCGTCCTTTGGAATAGAATCCGGGCTGCATAAACCATTGGGCCCTCGCCGGGAAGTAATCCTGGTTAAACAGGTTTTCGACTCCAAGGCTTAACCTGGTACTTTTATTAATCTTATAATTTCCTGCAAAGCTGAATAGATGATACGCTTTAACTGCGCCTTCATTCCCATTATAAACGCCATTGGCATTTTTCTGAAAGCGATTGCGCGAACCAATACCCGTGTAATTAAGGGTTAGTTCTAACAAGGCAACAGGTCTATACGTGATTGTTCCTGTATATTTTGGTGCAGAAATACGTCGGCCATTCAAATACATATCTTCGGCATCATCGTATTTGCCATTCTTGTTCAGGTCCCGTTTGCCTTCCGTATAGCTGTAACTTCCTCCCAATTCCAATGAAGGCAGCAAAGCATAATTAGCGGCAATTTCAAATCCATAAATTCTTTCCGGGCTCCTGCTCGTATTAAACTGATCTGTGGCAGGGTCATAGACCACTTCTATTCCTAACTTTGAAGTACTGGTATAGGCCGCAGCAGAAAAGGACAATCCCTCATAAATGGTTTCAAAACCAGCCTCATAGTTGTTTACTTTCACCGCATCCGTACTGATTTTATCAATGCTTTTCACCTTAGCATCCCTTAATGCAAGACCAATGTCCATGACAGAAAATCCCTGGGAGAAACTTACAAAAGGACTGAATACCGCATACTTGTTATATTTTAAAGCGGCATTAAAAAGATAAGTTCCATATTTTAGATTTCCACCGGTAACATCAAATGACGGGGTAAGGGTTGCACCGGCAGCATTGGTAGTCCGCAACGTGCGGTAATCATCGACTTTAATGTTCACCCGTTCATAACGTATTCCTGTTTTGAAGATCAAATCTTTAAATAGGTTTAGGTTTGCCTGTGCAAAAGGAGCCAGATTGAGCATATCCATTGTCGGCACCCAAATTCTACCGTCTTCCAATGGCTGAGCTGTTTTATCCTTCATAAAATCCAATCCATAAGCCAGGCTCAAGCTGATTTTTGGCTCCTTAACCAGTCCGCTCTGCAGGAATAAACGTGCGCCTTTTTTGTCGTTGGTAGCCAACGACTGTCCATCTCCCCCATCAAACCTGCCTAAAGAAACATAAAATACATCCTGACGCTTCTGATAAAATGCGTCTACATTCAGATTCGTGTTTTTAAACACACTGTCGATCTGATAAGATAAATGGAAGTTGTGGTTGTACTTTACACCGGTTGGCTTTCCCAGAGGTTTTCCTAAAACTCCGGTCGCCTTCTGACCAGTAGCAAGATTTCCGTTGACCAGGGTAAAGTTGCTATTCTGCAGACTACTAAAAGTATTATATACGAGTTGAAGACGCTGATTTTTTGCAGGTACATACCCAATTTTCGCAAATGCATTATAACTGTCTGTCTCACCTAAACTATAATTAGGTCCCACAACATCTCCTTTTGAATCCTTATATTCTCCGGTTTGTTCATAGGTTCCGCTGGCCACGTAATCAAACTTTCCAACTTTTCCATACACCATCTGGTTGATGCGGCCCCCGGCAGAATTTTTCATGTTCACCAAAGATCCATTCAGGCCAACCTGAGTTTTCCCGGCAAACTTCGCCGCCGTATCCGGCACTAAAGTAACATAGTTCACAAGACCGCCAGCTGCACCGTTACCATAAATCGCGGTAGCACCTTTTAACACCTCAATTTGTTGTAAAACTGAAGGATCTACGGATCGAAGATCTACTTCTGCGTTCCTCAATGGTGAAGACTGACTTACCCCATCAATCATCACGAGCATTGGTCTTCCCCGAAGGTTTTGTCCGACATTATTTCCTGTTTGAGCAGTAGGCGCAAATCCAGGAACCTGGTTTGCCAGAATTGAACTCAGGTCAGGGTTGATCGCCATTTCCGTTTCCAGTTTCTTTTTGGAAACTACGCTAACTGAAGAAGCGATATTTCGGATGTTTTCAGGAGAACGTGTGGCCGAGATCACTACATTATCGAGGGTATTCGTTTCTGCTTCTAAAAATAAATTTATCGTGGTATCCTGCCTTAAAGCGCCAAGTTTCAGGTTCAATGCCCTGTAGCCTATCGCATAAACCTTCAAAGTAAGCGGCTCACCTTGCTTCACAAAAAGAGCGTAATTGCCGTTGCGGTCACTGGAGGTCCTGGTTTCACCGTCCAGGGTAATGGTCGCAAATGGAACATTTGCCTGTTGGTCAGCAATCCTGCCTTGCAACTTTATATTCTGTGCAAAAGCACAGAAAAAGGAGAGTAATAAAAATGGAAAGAGTAAATATTTCATCATTAAATGCTTTTTTTGCAAATGTAAAAACATTAACAAGAATTAATCTAAATAATAACAATTGTTTATGACGTTATTTTCCTCCATTCAATTCCAATCTTCGATTAAAACTTAAGCTTATTTAACAAAGAAAATATCAGTAATGCGATATCCTGCCTTCTTAACTTCCGGTTTTTTTAAAAATCGCAGAAATGGTAAGAGATTCGTGACGATCAGGCATTTCATTTTGACATTGTTATATTTACGCTTAAAATAATTTCTAATGACACACACAACGAAACTAGTTTTAGCACTATTGCTTACCGTTACCCTTTCCTGCAAAACGAAAAAGGCGGTGGTTACCACCCCATCACCTGTGGAGAAAACAACTGATACAGAGCTGGATAAAATCAAGAAAGACTTACCTAAGGATCAGGTAGAAAGAACAGAGGCTGGTATTAAGTTCACCTTTAGTTCGGAGATCCTGTTCCCTACCAACTCCTCCATATTAAATCAGGAATCCAAAAAAAGAATTGCTGATGTTGCTAAAGTAATCGGAGAGAAAGACAAATCAAGAACCATTCTTATTGAAGGTCATTCTGATAAAACCGGAGAGGCAAAATACAATCAATGGCTTTCTGAGAAGCGTGCCGTTTCAGTCAAAACCTATCTGGTTAGCCTTGGGGTTAACGCAGAACGAATTACAACTGCAGGTCTTGGCGACAGCAAACCGATCGATGATAATAAAACCAAAGAAGGCAGATTAAAAAACAGAAGGGTTGAAATTACTTTGTTAAAATAACATTCAAACATCATCCAACAGCTACGATACACCCTGTGATGGCTGGAAATTTAGGAGCAGGCATTTCGATCTTAAGATTGAAATGCCTGCTTTTTTATTAAGGATGAGATCAAAGTATAGCAACTGGACCACTGAATTGTTAAGTTTACAAGAAGTAACAATAGTTTTTCAATTTTCAAACGTTTTGTTAAAACATTTGGAAAATTGAAAATATGTTTATAGTTTTAAGGAAGGGATATGAGTAAAAAAGAACTGGTAAAGGAAAAGATAGGAAGATCAGCCATGCAATGTTTCGCAAAGTTTGGCCTCGATAAGACTACCCTTGATGATATTGCTCAGGCGGTTGGCCTGAATAAAGCATCGTTGTACTATTACTATAAGAATAAGGAAGATATATTTATTGAGGTGGCACTTAAGGAAGGTGAAGATTTCATCAATTCTCTTCAGGAAACCACCTTGCTTAAAGAGGGAGTAGAAAACAGGACTGCATTTTATCTGGAGTCGAGGTTTAATTATTATAAAAACGTGCTCAATATGAACCGGGTATCCGTGGATACCCTAAATAAGATCTTACCACGTTTTTTTGAATTGTACAATGCATTGATGAAAAGGGAGAAGATCTTCTTAACACAGCTGCTGGAAAAAGCTGCAAAAGAGGAAAACCTGATGATGACTGATCCGGAAAATACGGCCTCCGTACTCATCAACCTTACAGATGCTTTAAAACATAGTGTAGAACAGCAGGCGATCCTGAAAGGGGAAACTGAAATTGACTACACACAAAGTCTTCAGGATATCAAATTTTTGGTATCACTGATCTTTACAGGAATAAGAAAATAGCGGTACTCACGTAGTTTCATGACGGTAAAAGGGGTTTAAGCTATTTTATTATTTAAAATTTTGTTGCCAACCTAAACCAAACCAAATATGAACAAAGTCATGTTACTTAGCCTGATTCTTTATTTCTTTATGCCCGATTCCCTCAGGGCGCAAAATCTAATCAAAGGAAATATTAAGAACAACGCCACGCAGGAAGCTGCTTATGCGGTATCTGTAAAGGTAAAAAATGGCACAGAAGGCACTTATTCTGATGACCGTGGCAGGTTTCAATTGAAAACATCAAAGAAACTCCCGCTTACCCTGATCATTTCCTCCATCGGCTACGAACCTAAAGAAGTCGCTGTTCAAAGTTTCTCCGTCATCCTGGAAATCGGATTGGAGCCTGCGTCCGTACTCGGACAGGAAGTGGTCGTTTCTGCCAGCAGAACGGTGCAAAAAAAGCTGGCCTCCCCCGTCACGATCGAACAAATCAGCAGCAAAGAGATCAGCAATTCGCCTCAGTTAAACTATATGGACATGATCCAGGGCTTAAAAGGAGTGGATGTAACGGTTTCCAGCATCGGTTTTACCAGTATCTCCACCAGGGGATTTAATACAAGTGGGAATACCAATTTCACGCAGATTGTGGACGGGATGGACAATCAGGCACCCGGACTTAACTTCCCCCTTGGCTCGGCCATCAGCTTAACACAACTCGATGTAGACAATATAGAAATGCTTTCCGGAGCCTCATCTGCACTTTATGGTTCCAGAGGTTTGAACGGAACGATGATCATGTCTGGCAAAGACCCTTTTAAATATCAGGGTTTAAGCGTGCTCGTCACTCAGGGGGCCAATCACCTGAACAACAAAAATAACAATGATCCGGTAGCCCCCTCCGCTTATTACGACTGGACCATTCGCTATGCGAAACAGATCAATGAGAAATTCGCCTTTAAAATTAATTCTCAATATACGCAGGCAAAAGACTGGGTGGCAAATGATGCCAGCAATAAAAACGGACCGGGAACGGCCCTTAACGACCCCAATTACAATGGTGCAAACTATTATGGAGGGGCGACCTCTGTTGACATTTCTCCTTTTTTGCAGGCCGCACTGGCAGGAGATCCTGCGCTGGCCCCAATTATCGATCCCTTACTCACCAAGTCGAATTATGTAGCAAGAACCGGCTACCCGGAATACGGCTACCTGGACAATAAAGCAAGGCTTTTTAAAGTAAATGCAGAACTGCGCTATAAGATCAATCCAAAACTCGAGGCACTCATCTCCGGAACTTACGGAACGGGAAATATTGTATACACCAATGATACCCGCTATCAGCTGAAAGGTTTTAAAGTTGGTCAATACAAAATGGAACTTAAAAGTGACAAATGG
This sequence comes from Pedobacter steynii, assembly GCF_900103665.1. Lineage (GTDB taxonomy): Bacteria > Bacteroidota > Bacteroidia > Sphingobacteriales > Sphingobacteriaceae > Pedobacter > Pedobacter steynii. The sequence goes on along the minus strand of NZ_FNGY01000013.1, from coordinate 130,721 downwards.
TTTGTCCGTACGTATACCACTCAGGAGAATTCCGGGCGGACCATCGTTGCCGGACCTACCGCACAATACATCAATGAATCCTGGAAAACAAGTTATGACGGCAATACCGGAGGATGGTATCCGGAATATACTTACGGTCTGATCAATGCATTGGCCGGAGGATCAGGGCTAAATGAAGCACATTTAGCTGCACGCGCATTTGCAGATCAGGGACGGGCAGAGTTGGGAAGCCCACTCTTTAACCGGCTGAAAGACAGCATTACCAATACCCCTATTTCCGACGGAGGCACGCTCTTCCTCGACCGCAGTAAATTATACAATGCGGAAGCACAGTACAACTTTAGTGATCTCGTAAAGTTCATGAGTGTCATCGCAGGCGCAAACTGGCGTTTATATAGCTTAAACAGTAAAAACACGCTTTTTCCGGATAAGAGCAAGCCCATCAATGTGAAAGAATACAGTGCTTATATTCAGCTGGCCAAGAAAATTGCCGATGATAAACTCAACATCAGCAGCTCCTTCCGCTATGATAAAAACACGTTGTTTTCCTCGCCAAAAGTCACTTCAAGGGCTTCCTTAGTTTTTGAAGCAGTAAAAGAAAATTTCATCAGGTTCTCTTATCAGAATGCCTATAGTTTTCCTTCCAACATTCAGGCATTGCAAAATACGCTGAGTGGCTACAACAGCTTTTCTTCCGGTGGCTCTTCTCTCCTGTTAAATGACAACTATCAGTTTAACAAATTCCCACCTTATACCCTGGAAAGTGTCACCAAATACCAGCAAACAGGCGATGCAGGTGTACTTCAGAAATTCCAGTACAATGATATCAAACCACAGTCGGTCAACGCATTTGAACTCGGCTATGCAGCCTTGATCGGAAAGCGGGTGATCTTCGATGTGCTGGGTTATTACGCTACCTGGAAAAACTTTATTGGCTATGCAAATGTTGCCAATACACCAGGTACAAATGATGTGACTGCATTTAAAGACCATAGCACCTATATTCAATACAACATTGCCTTTAACGGCGGGCAAATGGTAAATACCTATGGCTATGCCGCCAGTGTCAGTGTAGACCTCGGCCATAATTTCCTGACCAAGGTCAATTACTTTTCAGACCATATTAAGAATAAGAACAATTCTCAGATCAACAACTTCAACACTCCGAGCTACCACATCAATATGGAATTTGGAAACAGTGGTTTCGGTAAAAAACAAGAATGGTCATTCAGCACCAGCCTGCGTTATAAACCAGGATATTTCTATGTCGTTTCCGGAGGTCTTGCAGCTGGTCAGGTACCGAGTTCGGCGGTGATTGATGCACAGATCAGTTACAAGCTCATCAAGGCACGTTCTGGAATCAGGCTGGGTGCCACCAATATTACCAATCAATACTATACCACAGGGGTTGCCAATCCAAATATCGGAGCGGTATACTATGTGACCTATGCTTACAATATCTTTTAATCAAACCCACAAAAACGAACCAAATATGAAACACTCCCTCACTACATCACTCCTCTTATTACTGATGACCGGTATTTTGGGCTCCTGTATCCGCAAAACAAACCAGACAGACACTTACACCACTGTCCTCAGTTTCAAACCCGGTGAAGAGGCTAAAATTGCGGAAGCTTTTTTATCTTTAAAAGACAGCACAAGTATCCTCCTCAAAGCAGGAAACTATAAATTTGACAACCTGAGTATTGCCCAGGTCAACCATATCCTGATTCAGGGGGAAGGCCATGACAAGACTTTTCTTGATTTCTCCGGACAGACGCAGGGTGGCGAAGGCATCCGGGTAACCGACGTGAAAGGCTTTACCATTGATGCCATGACCATCAGGGACTCCAAAGGCGATTTGCTAAAAATCAACAAGAGCAGCAATGTGACGGTAACCAATCTCCATGCGGTATGGAGCAAAGCCGATTCTACCAGCGGCGGCTATGCCATCTATCCGGTATTGTGTACAAATGTGCTGATCGAAAACTGCTATACAGAAGGTTCTTCGGACGCCGGAATTTATGTTGGCCAGACCGACAGTGCCATCGTCAGAAAATGTAAGGCAGCTAAAAATGTGGCTGGTTGTGAAATTGAGAATACCTCCAATGCAGAAGTCTACGACAATGAGTTCTATAACAATACCGCAGGTTTCTTAATTTTTGACCTTCCTGACCTTTCAAAAAGAGGGGGCCATGTGAAAGTTTACAACAATAATATCCATGACAACAACTTTAGAAATTTCGCTAAAGCAGGTAGTTTCGGCACCACCTGGGGCGTTGGAAATGCCTCGCCGGGAAGCGGAATCATCATCCTCGCGGCTTCAGACATTGAAATCTACAACAATAAAATTATTAATAATAACACCTCTTCCATCACCATTGCTTCGGGCTTTGCCGTAGATGAGAAAGCCGGCGAAAAGATCAATGCCAATTACTCCCCTATTCCGAAAAACATCAGGATCCACGACAATACTATAGAAATGGGACCTGCTTTTCCTAAGCCTGCTTATGAACACCGGATCGGACAATTGCTTGTGGCTACAGAAGCTCAGCTGAACAGGTTGGATCCTGCCCGTAAAAACAAACGCATTCCCTGGATTATGTACGATGGGATTACCAGCAATATCCTGACTAAAGGAACCGCAGCAAATCCGGATTCTATTTGTATCAAACAGCCCGGCGACAATGTCTTCGTGAATGCCGATTTCCTCAACATCGCGAAACCTGAAAACTGGAAACCCAACACCAACATTAGCCCATACCAATGCAAATAAAGATGCGTAAAACTTATCTTTTTGGCACCTTGCTCCTCTTTAGCACTACATTTTCCGTGCTGATGGAGCAGGGTTGCAAAAATAAAACCAAGCCTGTAAATCAAGGGGATTTCCAATTTAAAGAGAAGCTTTCCGATTACGGTTTTTTCAAAGGACAACTCAAAGACCTGAATCCCGCAGCCGGGATTTTTAGTTATGAATTGAGCACTCCCTTGTTTACCGACTATGCCATTAAAGACCGGTTCATCGTTTTACCGGCCGGCAAGGCCATAAAATATACCGAAAGTGGTGCTTTAGACTTTCCTGATTCCAGCATCATCATTAAAAATTTCGCGTATACCAATGTAGCGCATCAAAAAGTGATGATTGAAACCCGTTTATTGGTAAAAGATCCAAAGGATAAAAAATGGAAAGTGATGAACTACCTCTGGAACAAGGAACAAACAGAGGCAGTGAAACACATTACCGGAGCCCGGGTTCCGATTACGTTACTTGATGAAGAGGGGAAAAAGTATTTCACCAATTATCAGGTTCCAAATACCAACGACTGTAAAAGGTGTCACATCAAAGATGGAACGTTAACCCCAATTGGCCCTAAGGCAAGAAACCTCAACTTTACCCTTAGCGGACAGACGGTAAACCAACTAAGCCAATGGGTAGCCAAAGCCAGACTTACCGGATTGCCCGAGCTGAGCAAAGTGCATCAGCTGCCAGTCTGGACGGACAAAAAGCGCTATAGTCTGGAGCAAAGGGCCAGGGCATATATGGATGTAAATTGCGCACATTGTCATACTAAAGGTGGCGATGCTTACAATACCGGATTGTTTTTAGATTATCAGGAAACCAATGCTGATCATTTGGGCATGAGAAAAGCACCGGTTTCGGCCGGTGGAGGTGCCGGAGGTTTAGACTACGACATCGTCCCTGGAGTACCTGAGCAATCCATACTCCTGTATAGAATGAACAGTACAGAACCTGGAACAGCGATGCCGGAACTGGCACGGACCATTGTTCATAAAGAAGGTGTGGAATTGATCCGAGAATGGATTAAGCGCTTGCCGAAACAGAAATAAACTCAGCAGGATTTAGGAGTACAGCATTCTTCAAATGCCAGATTCATAAATCCTGCTTTAAACTCAGATTTAATTACGGTTCTAATTGCCGAGTAAAGTGCCTATATTTTTGTTAAAAACGACCCCCTTGTCACAATTGGTAAAAAACACGTAGCCGTTTTTGTTCGCTTTATTGATCTTGAACCCGGATTGAGCGTCTCCGTTATTTCCGCCATGCTCATATATTACCCCATAACTTACGGGCCGGATTGCAATTCCCAGCCCCCATGCCGCATCTCCATTGACCAGAAAATGTGGCGTACTTTTATCGAGCTGCACCTGTTCTTTGAACAGCTCATTGCTACTCTTTTTTGACAGTCCTTTACCCGTCATCAGCGCAATCAGAAAGGTCGAATAATCTACTGCCTCCGTATGTAATCCTCCTGCAGGTTCAAACCAGGTTGAATCCTGCTCCGGAAAGGCAGTTGGCCATCGCTTGCCGGTCAGCTTTCCATCAGCATGCCCTTTCACCCTATGTTTGGTGATGTAATCATTTCCACTAAACCAGGAATTTTTGAGCTGAAGCGGCTTAGCTGCCTCTGATTGAAAATACGGATCCAGCGTCTGTAAAGTCAGGTGATTTAAATGCGCAATCACTCTGGCAAGATAAGAATACCCTTCACCTGAGTAGGCAAATTGCGTTCCCGGAGTAAACCTGATATATAATTCACCGTATTTATAACGGTTTTCATCACGCTTATCGAAGTAACGCCAGTTTGGGAAGCCAGTAGTATGAGACAAGACCATTCGTGCCGTGATCAGTTTATAACATTCATCTTTGGCAATATCCGGATAAGGTAAATACCTGTACAAAGGAGTATCCAGGTTCAGCACTTTCTGATCAACCAGCTTCAATACAAAATAACTGAACAGGGGCTTTGACAAAGAGGCCGCTTCAAAAAGGGAATTCGCATCCACCTTTTTCTTAGTCACGATATCTGAAACCCCAAGGGAGCGGTGATAAACCACCTTACCCTTATTGATCAGCGCAAATGATAAACCTGGGAGGCCCAGAGAATCCATTTGTTTTTTAATAAATTTGTCTAATTGTTCCACACTCAGTTTACTGCCTTTGAGGGTTTGTAGTTGAGCAGAACTTTTAAAACTCAGAAACAACAGCATGATAAACAGACCAATAGGAAGTGCTTTTTTATTCATATTCGGAAATGGCTAAGGTCGTGTATGGTAAGGGTTCTATACATTAGAGCATTCCAATGTATTAAAGTTACAGATCCGGATTAGTCATAAAAGACAAAAGCCACGACATCCATCGGGGCTCCTGTATCAACTAAACCTAAACTTATAAATACTAACCAAATATTTATGGCGCAAAACTAAGGTTGCATTGTAAAATTCAGGTTAAGCGTATATGATTTATGAGGTTCAGAAAAAATAGTTTTCTGCGGGTTTATAAAAGAACAAATCAGGTATATCGCTATGCTATATACCTGATTCATTAAGCCTGCCGGCTATTTCTTAACAGGGATTTCCTGTAAAACTTTCAATAAATAGCTCCAATATTTCTGTACCGAAGAGATTTTCACGCATTCATCAGGGGAATGTGCCCCATGAATCGTAGGACCAAAAGAGATCATGTCCATTCCCGGAAGGTGAGCACCTAAAATACCACACTCTAAACCGGCATGACAAGCATTTACATTTGGTTCTGAATGGAAGGTTGTTTTATACAACGCGGTCATCAATCTTAAGATATCAGAATCTGCATTTGGTTTCCAGCCCGGATAATCTCCGCTTCGGGAAACATCACAGCCCATATTTGCCAATGCTGCACCTACTGCATTAGCCACATCGTCTTTTGTGCTTTCCACACTGCTTCGTTGCAGGGATTGCGTTACAAACTCACCACCTTTGATGATCACCCTTGCCAGGTTTGAAGAAGCTTCAACCAGGTCAGCAATATCAGGGCTCATTCTAAATACACCATTAGGGATTGCATAAATTGCATTCACAATTTTTTGGAAATCAGCTTTATCCATTCCATGTTCAGGAAGGGTAGTTTCTTCAGCACTGATGCTTAACCCGGCTTCGATGCTTTGGTATTCTTCTTTTAGAATCGCCGAAAAATCAGCTATAAAAGCAAGAAAGGTATCTTTTTGATTTGCCGGAACGTTAACTACGGCTTTAGATTCACGTGGAATTGCATTTCTTAAACTTCCACCATCTACGGTACTCAATTGTAAGTCTACTGCTTTAAGACCCGCATAAAACAAGCGGTTCATCAGCTTATTGGCATTTGCTCTTCCTTTGTGGATGTCCATTCCGGAATGTCCGCCAACAAGCCCTTTGATTGTAATCTGATACGCCTGGTGATCTTTAGCTGCTGGTATTTGTTTATAGTGATAAATGCTGTTCGTATCTATCCCACCGGCACAGCCAATGGTCAGTTCATCATCTTCTTCCGTATCCAGGTTTAACAGAATAGTTCCCGATAGATTAGCCGGATCAAGTTCTTTAGCACCCGTCATTCCGGTTTCCTCATCGATGGTAAATAAAGCTTCAATGGCAGGATGAGCAATAGTAGAAGAAGCAAGGATGGCCATAATGGTTGCGACCCCGATTCCGTTATCCGCTCCCAGCGTAGTTCCCTTTGCACGTACCCAGTCGCCATCTACAAACATTTCAATTCCTTGTGTTGCAAAGTCGAAATTGCTGTCGCCATTTTTCTGATGAACCATATCCAGGTGTGATTGCATGATCACTGCCTGTCTGTTTTCCATACCGGCAGTTGCTGCTTTCCTGATCACGACATTGCCTGTTTTATCCTGAATGGTTTCCAGACCAAGGCTGTTACCATAGTTAACCATAAACTCAATCACCTTTTCTTCTTTTTTTGAAGCTCTCGGCACTGCGTTCAGGTTTGCAAAATTATTCCAAAGTTCCTGAGGTTCTAAATTTTTGACTTCCATTACTATCTCTTTGTTGTTTCAAACAAAGCTAGAAAAACCAGTAAGATATTCTTTACTCAAAGGAGATAATATCCATAAAAAAGACCGTACCAGTGTGTGAGCTGGTACGGTCGATAGATATTAAAAAAGCGGGGGGATTGATATTAATATCCTGGGTTTTGTTTCAATTCTTTATTTTTATTGATCTCATCACGACTAAAAGGCCTGAAATAGATCTTGTCATCCCAGGAACGGTCTTCCTGAGCGGTCTCTGTGGTAGGTGTATACGTATAATCGTAAATAGAAGGATCATATTTGTACTTCCCTGACAGGGTCTTTCCAGGCTTAAACTTACCTGTTACCTTGATATAAGTCGTTTTTCGGCCAAGTGTTTCTTTGGCGATCATCCATCGGCGGGCATCATGATAACGCTGTTCCTCGTACACCATTTCTATGCGGCGTTCATGTCGGTAGATCTCTCTGAGTTCATTTTGTCCGGTCTCTGTTATCGCCGGCATTCCTGAACGGAAGCGAATCCGGTTTAACCAAAGCAGGGCCTCATTTACCTGACCAACCTCAATGCTCGCTTCGATATAGTTCATCACTGCTTCTGTATACCTGAAGAATGGCCAGGGCACAAACTGAGGCATAGAAGCATCTACAATACCCGGATCCGGATCAATAAACTTATGGGTATAATAACCTGTCCAGCTTCCATTCCAGCTTTCAATAGGTCCCGAACGGGTATCTAAACCTTTGGCAGTGATCAGTTTTCCTTCTACCATCAGGTCATATTCACCGGTTTGAATCTGGCTTACCGGATCTACATCTCCAGACACCTTGTCTCTTGGTTTCCATCCCGCGCCATCATAAAGTACAGTGGCATAAAACCGTGGATCTCTATTTTGGTAAGGCGCTGCTTTTTTTACAGGGTCAGACCAGCTGAACTTTGTTCCGTCTGCCATTTCATAATCGTCAACCAATAAACCTACAGGCGTATTACCTGCCCAGTTCCGGTATCCGTTAGGACCATTTGCACGTCCATAACGCATGTCACTACGGTCGATAAAATACCTGGCCAGGATTAATTCAGCACCTGCGGCTCCATCAATTCCTGGTGCTTTACTTCCGCCACCCATTGCAAGACTTTTATAATTATTACGTCCTTCCTCCGGAGAAACCTTATCGGAAAGCGTTAGTTTATATCCGGTTCCTGCATCCATTACCACTTTAGCGGCAAGCTGTGCAGCTGCCCAACGTTGCTGCTGATCGCCATCCGTGTAGACCAATGGTGCGAGTGCTTCTGCATTTAAACCTGCAAGCAAAGTAGATTTCGCCTTGGCTTTAGTCTGGTCATGTAAATCGCTGGCAGCGTATAGTAAAACCCTGGATTTTAAAGCCAGTGCAGCCAATGCCGGAGCCCTTCCTTTTCCGATACTTTTACCCGTTAGCAATCTGTTTGCGTCTTCGCAATCTTTGAGGATAAAGTCGACACATTCTTTATAAGTTCCACGTTTTGCATTGTAATCATCATTCAAAACGTAAACTTTGGTAATCAGCGGAACACCGCCATAGTACCTTAACAGCTGATGGTAAAAATAGGCACGAAGGAAATGAGCTTCTCCAAGGAGCCTGTCTTTCAAGGCCTGATCCGTAAGGCCATTCTCTGTTCCTGATAACTTCTCTATCGTGATGTTACAGCTCCGGATGCGGTTATACATTTTCGCATAACCCCAGGTATCATCCACCCAGCCCAATGTAGAAGGGTTAATCGTACTGGAATTCACCAGATCTATTCCCCTGTTTGGATGGGTAAAAAGTGATTCATCCGATACTGACGACAACATCTGTTCTGAGAAACCGCCTACACTCAGGCCGTTGTAAATCTCCAGTACAAAAGCATCAGCTAAGCCCCCATCCTGCCAGATCAGCTCTGTAGGAATAGTGGTTGGTGGTTTTTCAGAAAGAAAGTCTTTTTTGCAACTCGCCGCCAGCAAAGCCATCACAGCAATTGCCCATATATATGTATTCTTGATTGTTAATTTCATCTCTATATTTTTTAGTTTCAGTGGTCCTGGTTTGACTTAAAAAGTAGCTTTGATTCCGGTATTGATCACCCGGGCCTGCGGATAATACTGCGCACTGGAATTGGTAGATTCCGGATCCCAGATTTTGATCTTATCCAGTGTAAACAGATTCAGTCCGCTTACATAAACCCTCAAAGCAGTCAGTCCCATCTTTTTACTCAAAGTACCTGATAAAGAATAACCCAATTCCACGTTCTTTAATCTGATATAGTTGTTGCTGCGCATCCAGTAGGTATTTCTGGCTGCATTATTCAAATCGGTATAATACGTTTTCCCGCGGTTAGAGAGGCGTGGATTTTCGGAGCTTGGATTTTCTATCGTCCATCGGTTTTTATAAGACCACTCCAGGAAATTCCCGATATCGCCGGATTCTGTTAAGCCGATAATCTGTACCCCACCAGTAGCGCCCTGAATCAAAACAGACAGGTCGAAGTTTTTATACTGAAGGTTCAGGTTTAGTCCGCCGGTGAAGGTTGGCGTGCTTGTTTTATCCAACCTGATCTGGTCGTCAGCATTGATTTTTCCATCTCCGTTCGTGTCCTGAAATTTCATATCTCCAGGCAATAACTTCGGCGTAATCGCGCTGTAATTAATCTTATTGGCATCAATTTCCGCCCGATCTTTGAATACTCCTGCAAACTGATATGCCAATTCCGTTTTGGTAGGCATGCCTGTAGAACGTTGCCATTCCGGTGCACCCGGAGTTTCATCCCAGAAAACAATCTTATTTTTCGCATAGCCTCCGTTTACGCTGATGCCATAGCCAAACTCGCCGGCCCGGTCATTATAGCTCAGCTTAAATTCGTATCCACTGTTGTTCACTTTCCCCAGGTTTACCGGAGGCAGCTTATCTATAATCCCTGAACTTTCAGGAATGGAATTTCCTCTTCCGATCAGGATTTTTGTTCTTTTATTATAGAAATAGTCGAACTCCAGGGTTAGCCTGTTGTCCAGGAAGGAAGCATCTAAACCAATATTGGTATTGTTCGCTACTTCCCAGCTGAAGTCCGGATTGGGAACACGGTTTTCAGACAAAGTCTGGCTCAGCTGATCATTCACAACATAATTTCCAAAACCTGCGGTGCTCAGGTATTGATATTCAGCCAATGCATCTCCAAAATAGGCCTCTGCTCCCATCTGTCCCCAGGATCCTCTTAATTTCAGGTTGTTTACAAATTTCACGTTGTCTTTAAAGAAAGGCTCTTCAGACAAGCGCCAGCCCAGCGATACGCCCGGGAAGAAGCCATAACGTTTATCCTCCGGGAAGATGTAAGAACCATCTACCCTCCAAAGAAATTCGGCAAGATATTTTTCTTTATAGTTGTACCCCACTCTTCCGAAATAGCTCAGACGTGCACGGTTAAACAAGTTATTTGGCCCATCAGCAGGATTGCCTACCGTTTGCTCCTTATCACTTCCTGCCACCAGCTCCTGTAAAGCGGTAGAAAGGAAATAGCGGCGTGAAGCATTGAAGCCATCATTATTTACCTTTTCACTCGTCATACCAGCCATCAGGCTAAAAGCATGTTCTCCGATTTTCTTATCATAGTTAGCCATTGTCATCAGGTTGATCGCCAACTGATCTCCGGCAGTTTCCGACAGACTTGCATCTTTACGTTCAGAGCTCACCGCTCCAACCAGTTTGGGTGTTACCCCATCTGCTTCGAAAGTCTGTTTATCCCAGCTGTACAAAGTCCATGGTGTTTGCCATCTTTTTTGTCGGCCTGCAAACTTATCGATGGAAGCTGTACCGGTTAATTTTAGCCCTTCTACACCCGGAATCTTGATTTCTACTTTACCGGTGGTCTGGAAATAGTCTCTTTTATCTTTATTATACCCCGTGAGATCTGTGGTCGTCACATAAGGATTGTAACCGTATTCAATGGCAGGTCCTGGCAAACCATTTGGCCAGACCTCCATTTCGTTAGGTCTTCCACGCATTAGCATCCTAAAGATATCTCCTGCGCCGACGGTAGGAAAATTCCTCAGCTCTTCTCTAGCAGTCACGCCCAGAGTGGTGGTGATGTATTTATTTAGTGTCGCTTCGAGGTTAATCCTCATGTCATATTGCTTATACCCCGTTGCCGACTTTTTGTAATAGCCATCCTGATCGAGGTAGCCCATAGAAATCAGGTATTTGATATTTTCTGCACCTCCGTTGATCTGCAGGTTATGTCTTTGCTGCGGCGACCAGTTTTTAAGGGTGGTCTTGAACCAGTCGGTATTTGGGTATCGGAGTGGATCAGAACCGTTTCTGAATTTCTCCATTTCATCCGGACGGAAAGCAGCAGTAATCGTATTCCCATTATCAGGTCTCTGGTAAGATCCTGTATTTTTAAAGCCTTGCGATGCTGCGCCCCATTGGTTGTCTGGCAGATCTGAGCTAAAGATTTTCAACTCATTCAATATTTCTGCATACTGAACCGAGTTCGACATCTTAGGTGTTCTGGTAGGCTGTTGTAATCCGTAGGCATAATCGTAAGAAAACTGAGGTTTACCCGTTTTACCTTGCTTGGTGGTCACTAAGATTACACCGTTTGCTGCTCTGGATCCGTAAATTGCCGCCGAAGCATCTTTCAGTACAGATACACTTTCTACATCATTCGGGTTCAGACGCTCCAAACCACCCGCCCTGTTAGGCACCCCATCGATCACGATTAAGGCATCACTGTTTCCAAGGGAGTTGACACCACGGATACGGATCGAAGAACCATCATACCCCGGTTCTCCACTCGATTGCATCGCGGTTACCCCCGGCATCCTTCCCGCAAGGGAATTGGATAGGTTTGCTGTGGGAGTTTTGGCCAGATCAGTCCCCTTTACAGAGGTCACTGCTCCGGAAACTACTGCCTTTTTTTGTGTACCATAACCTACAACAACGATCTCCGATAAGTCCTGGCTATTTTCCAGCAATTTCACATTGATGGTGCTCTGGTTGTTTACGTCTATCTCCTGACTCACGAATCCGATATACGAAAACATCAGGACACCATTATCCGGAACCTTGATGCTGTACCTTCCGGTAGCATCAGTTGTAGTCGCGATACTACTGCCTTTCAGCTTAATACTTGCTCCTGGAACAGCGACACCTTTTGCATCGGTAACCGTTCCTTTTACCAATATGTCTGCGACATCTGCATTTTTTGAGCGGATGACCACCAGGTTATCTTCCAGCGACTGGAATTTTAATCCAGTGCCTTTTAAGAAAATAGCCAGTGCATCAGACACCAGAATATCCTTTTCGATGAGGGTAATACTTTTCCCCGCAGGAAGATCTTCCTCGCTGTAAAGCAATCTGAAATTACCCTTTTGTCCGAGGATGGTCAGGGCCTCTTTCAATTTCACTTTTCTGAGGTCCAGATCCACCTTGGTATTTTGTGAATAGGTCGCTGCCGATACCTGTATGCACAGGAGGAACGAAAAAACAAAGCTCCAGTTTAACATTAGTAATATTTTTTTTCGGGAAAACCCGGCACATAGAACTTTATTGCACAGTCCTTTTTTTTTCATAGATTTGTGAATTTCAAAGTTAAAAATCTGATAATGGTAGCTTTAGCTACCCATGAAGGTTTGGAAAAGGGGGAAAATGTTGGCGCATTTACTCCCTTTTTTTTTGGTCTAGTAAATAATTACGTCATCTGCTTTAAGGTTAAAGTGAAAAGGTTTGATTAATTGCATCGCCGTTAAGGCTTCTTTAATGTCTTCATTTTTAAAGATCCCGGTGAAGCGGTAAGATTTAGGTACGTTCCCACCGATCTCGATCTGAACATTAAACCAGCGTTCCAGTTTAGGTTTTAATTCTTCAAATGACTCGTTTTTAAAGACGAGGACATCGTCCTTCCAGGAAGTTTCTTCAATATAATCCTGTCCTGCAATTCGTACCGGAGCTATATTTTCTATTTTTAAGGTCAGATCATCCGAATCCCGAAGCCTGGCTTGTTTGTCTTTTGATGTCTTCCTGTTTTCTGTAAGTGCGAATTTTTCGGAAGGTTTTAAAAGGATTTTTTGCTGAGATCTGTTGTTGACCGACAATTCTATCGATCCACGAAGCAGGGTGGCCTCAGATACCTGATCCAGGTCGTAAGCTTTCACATTGAACGCCGTACCTAAAACCTTTATTGAAATCTTGTTGGTCTGCACGATGAAAGGACGGTTTTTCCGATGGGCCACATCAAAGAAAGCTTCTCCGACAAGGTGTACCAATCGTCTTTCTTTTTCATCGAGGTCACTATCATAAGAGAGTTTGCTGTCTGCATTGAGCCAAACGAGTGTGCCATCCGGAAGGGTGATCTTTTTACGCATTCCTTTGCCACTCACAATCTCTGTGTCGAAGTCTACGGCCTTTTTATTCAGCTGAAATAAAGCGGCAAGACAGATCAGAAACAGGCTGCAGGCGATGGCAAAAACACCAGCGTATTTTTTAAACCAGCCGGCAGGTAGCGCTTCTTCCTGTACATCAGGTTCAAATTCCTCAGAAAATTTCAGTTTATGTTGTTCAAATAGTCGGTTGAGGTGCAGGTTATGCAAAGGTTTTTCTTCTCCGGAATCGCTCCATATTTCTTTCAATACCTCCTCATAATGCAGGGAATCAGGATAGATAGCCATGAGTTCATCCAGCTCTTCCAGCTCAGGCCGTGTCGCTTCATTGGCCATTTTTCGGGCCAATAGTTCTATTATTCTATTGCTATCCATTTGGACGGTTCGTTCTGAAGTTTATATTGGTTGTTTGTATAGGACAATATTTTTCAGGAAACTCCCTAGTCTGACAAGAAAAAAAATGAAAATAAATTACATGAGGTTAAATTCCATCTTCAGAATGGCCGTTAATTTCTTTACGGCGGCAACGAGATGTGCATCTACCGTCTTTACAGAGATATTTAAAATGGCCGCGGCTTCTTTGTAACTCAACCCATCTTCTTTGATCAGCTTGAATACCAATTGGCATTTGCCCGGTAAAGACTGTGTAGCGAGTTCCAGCTTTTTCTTTAGTTCTCCGTTAATCAGCAATTGCTCAGGATTTAAAGCATCTAAGGTCACTTCAACCTCAATGTCATCTATAGAAACCAGTTCTTGTCTGGCGTGTTTATTCAGGACATTCAGGGAAAGGTTTCTGGCAATCACAAAAGCATAAACCCTGACATTTTCCACTTCCAGCAATTTCTGTCTGTTCTTCCAAAGCGTAATCATGACATCACTTGCCACTTCCTCAGATAGCTCCCTCGACTTTAATATGCAATAGCTGAACCTGTACAAAGAAGGGAACAATCCCTTAAAAAGTTGTTCATAGGAACTCTGACTGTCATATAAAGCAATGTGACTGATCAGGCTATTTAAGTCGGGTGAATGCTTGGACATAGGAGGTTTAGGTTAGATTAATTCAAATGTATGAATTTAACAATACCATCCAAATCTTTGTATATTTACTTAAGTTCAGAACTTTCTGAGCTTAAAACTGTTAGTAGTGTTAAGCTATAGTGTTATTTGTACATTAACGGGGTTTGAATCAATGTATAAAAAGGCAATCTCATTTTATAAAACAAGCTGGCCCGGGTTAATATTAGTCGTAATATTTTCCTTTACTTTCATTTTTGGCTTTCTAAAGGCCACATTCCCAGAGGCTTTTTATGAAAAGGCAAGCGGAAAAATTGATACCGCTATTATTGGAATTGGTTATTATCAGAATAACCATACAGTAGAACTGAAACTGGGCACTGGAAACCTGGTGTTACATCAAAACTATCCCCTATGGTGGTATGCGCCACATCCTAAAGCGGCAGATTTGAAATCAGGAAAACAGGTGTCTGTATTAATAAAAAAATCTACAGGTGGCTTTTTTGGAATCAAAGCAGGAGGAAAGGTGATTCAGCCAGCCTGGTTTGACATATTAACGGATTATTTTAATTCCCGTTCGATACTAATGGTCATGATTGCGTGTTTCCTGCTGATCAGCATTTATCATTTTGGAGAGGTGATTAAGAATGTTTATTTATGGATGCCTTATGCGCTGGGCATTCTTGCTTTAACGGTTTTCTGGGGATATCTTAACCTGATCATTTTTGTGATCGTTGCTTTGGTGGTACTGAAGTATATCCTGAAGAAAAGGAAGGCGCAACAACTCAATGAGCAGCCTGTTGTGGAGTAAATAAGGATTATCTGGTAAACGGTCGTCTGCTTGAATGTCGAATCCTTAAGATGCGTATCTCCTTAGGCATTTTTCGATATGATATTCTATACCTATCGACTTCAAATGCATGAAAATCACCGTTATTTTTCTTTTTTAGTCGATCAAGCTGATAAATCTGTGATGTTTTAGGAAGAGATTTAATCTTAGATAAGATTTCCTTCTCTATTTTTTCCGCGTAAGCAAAAAGCTCATTATCCTCAAGATATTGAATGGCATCCAGCAACTGTTTTACAGCTAACTTATTCCATTTAATTTCCATTAAAGAGCTTTTCTCCGTTTTTTAAACAACTCTTCTACGTCACTATGGTTAACATAATTCCCAGCTTCAATTTCTGCATCGGCCTGGTCGATCTCCTTATTGTATTGATCAAGGAAAGCCTTATTAATTTGCTCGGCTTTATCACCCACATCAGATTGGTATTTATAACGCAAGCTGTCCAGAAAAGCCAATAAAACTTTTTCTTCCTGTTCATTCTGTGTGTTTACTAATACGCTCATACTTCAAATTTAAATATTATTTTCTACAAAGATCTCATGGAAGCGTAAATCATTTACTGTAACAAGACTCCGGAATTTCTATCTTAAATTCAATAAATGCTTTACCTCATCAGCAACCAAAGCCTTCATGTTACAATTCCAGCAATTCAAAAAATCATACGCCGGGCACCTTGCTCTTGAAATAGATAAAATGACCATTGACCCCGGAATTTATTGGCTGAAAGGTACAAACGGATCAGGAAAAAGCACGCTGTTAAAAGCCATAGCTGGTCTCCTCTCTTTTGAAGGACAGATCAGCCTCAATCCTGGAATCGACTTGAAAAAGCAAAGTGTGGCTTACCGTAAGGTGGTCAACTTTGCAGAGGCAGAGCCGATCTTCCCTGAATTCCTGACCGGACAGGAAATGATCCGGATGTTTGTAACGGCCAAAGAAGCCAGCCCTGGTCAAGAACAATACTACCTCGAAAGCATGCAGATGCAGCATTATATAGGCCTGCCAATCAGCACCTACTCCAGCGGAATGCTAAAGAAACTATCCCTCCTTCTTGCCTTCATTGGCCAGCCCAAACTGATCTTATTGGATGAGCCCTTAATCACCATTGACAGTGATTCCCTACAGGTCCTTTACTCCTGGATCGTAGAAAAGTATCAAAACGATGGAACAAGTTTCTTACTGGCCTCTCATCAGGCACTGGAGCATAAAATCCTTTCCAAAGCACAGGTGTTTTGGGTAGAAAACCGGACTTTAAAAGCAATCGTCTGATGACCGGCTCTTTAACGCAATTGCTGATAAAAACTTTCTCAAGAGGGTTCTTTCGAGTACATTCGGGAATGCTGCTGTTTTTATTCGCAGCGGTTTTCAGCTATTGTTTCTTTATCCTGACGGCAGGCACGATCACGCCGGACAAAGCACTGGTATTCAATATTATTTTCATGCTCAGTTTTGCAAGTGCCCCGATTATGATGATCCTCGTTTTCATCGTCTGGCTGGTCTATACCGTCAAAAGCTGGCAATATGTAGCTGCACAACTAAAAATGGATCAATACCAGTTCCTCTATTACAGCAGTACGTCACTGAGTAAAACCAAACAGTTTAAAAGCTGGTTTTTCGCTCAGTTATTTATTTCGGTACCACTAATCGTTTATGGATTGTTCAGTGTAATTGCGGGTGCCATTTACGGACATTACCTCATCCCAGTTCTAATCGTCATTTACCTGTTGTTTTTAAATAGCATCAGTGCCTTTCTTTATCTTCAACTGATCAACCGCATCATGCGGAACGAAGAATCAACCACACTAAACAAACTCATAAACAGCTGGAAAAAGCCGTTCTCGATTTTGTTTCTTTATGATATTATTCACCGGAAAAAACTAGCTTTTTTAATCACCAAAATACTTTGCTGGGCAATTCTATCGGGTGTATTTTTGCTTTTTGCTGATTTAAGAAACGACCTCAGAATTGCGGGAATGGCAATATTGGGTGTTGCGGTTGCCCATACATTTCTGATCTATCAGGGCCAACGTTTTGAGCTTCAATATCTGAGTTTTTCCAAAAACTTCCCCTATTCCAGAAACAAACTTTATGTGCAACTCCTGCAGTTATATGTTTTGCTTTTATTACCCGAAGGAATTTGGTTGTTCATTCGTTTTGATGCGGTAACAGCATCGGGTTTATTTCTTCTGATGCTGAGCATTACCCTATTGTTCCGGAGCTTATTGTATTGGCTGGGACTCCATATGAACAGTTACCTGCCCTGGGTATTTGGGCTTTTTATTCTGTTCTTCTGGATCATTATGTTTCAATGGATCTGGTTCCTTATTCCCATAAACCTTATTTTATCCTACCTGTTGTTTTACAAGAACTACTACCGGTAAAATATTGGATTGAAGGATGCGTTCCCTGCCTAAACGATAACGTTCTTTATTGCCATGCCGATACTTCTAACTCATAAAAACCTTGCAACTTATTGATTTGGAAGTGCTTTGCAATTAATGTAATTTTGCGACCTGCTAAAGGGGAAATAAAAAACAACACATACATGAGGAGTAGGAAAGAGAAAATGCCTGTATTTATACAGGCGATGTACGGTACTGTGATCGGTTTAAGCTTTTTCCAACTGGCGCTTAAAACTCCTGCCGAACTGGATATGATTGGTTCCGGTCATATCTTAACCAATTTCCTAACCAGTTCTTCTTTCTTCCGTTTGCTGTTTCTGATATTAACCATCCTCATGGTTGCCCAGGAATGGGTTGCTCAAGAGCAGACAAAAAAAGCGAAGCGGCCGCTTTACTGGCACTATATCCCACAATTTCTTGCCCTGTTCTGTCTCTCCCAGATGTTTGCAGCCCTGGAAACACTTCAGCTTAAATACTGGTATGCCAATGCACTGGGCTATACGCTATGTAATGTGCTCGGCTTTTTCCTCAGCAACAAGGAGGCTCATAAAACAACTAACACCCTTCAATATTTACGATACCTTATTCAGGTATTCCTGCTGGAAATCTTCTTTTTTATTATTCCAGCCGATTTCATCTGGCCCTTCCACCTGATTGCTTTTTTAGTAAGCGCTTATGTACTCGTCTTTATCTGGTGGTTATGCAAGGTCCTTACTTTGTATTTTCAGCTAAAGGATAGCCCTTATCAATCCAATCCGTCTTAACATTTACAGGCAATTCCAATAGCCTGGCATTCTTAAACTTCAGGTCATTGAGCAGCTGGAATGCGGGCCTGATATTCGGACATTTATCCATCGGGCAACAGCCACAATAAACGACCAATGTCGTATTCGCAGGAACTCCTTTTAATACTTGCGCGAATTTCTTCAGATTTTCTTTTTCACCCGCAGCCCCCATATTGACTGCTCCTTTAATGTTTTGCACTACTCCGATATTGTAGATTTTCACTTTCTGACCAGTGCGGATCATTTTAACCAGAGTCTCAGGCTTCATCAGCTGACTGGTTGTCCAGGTGTTTTTCTGTAAAGTAGCTCCGGTAGAAGGAAGCACCTGTGCCCGTGAAAAGGTCAATATGCAGACCATTAACAGGGTCAGGAACATAGTTTGGAAGATCGTATTTTTCATGTTTTTTTTTAAAATAATTCTGTTGAGGAGCAAGTTAAACATAACCCGGAAAACTCCGGAAAGATCAATACATTCTTTACACAATCTGATCTAAGATCAACACTCCTATTAAGCCGATCACCGCTACCAGTGTTTCCATGATAGACCAGGACCGGATCGTGTCTTTAATCCCGAGGTTAAAGTACTCTTTGAACATCCAGAATCCGGGGTCATTGACATGGGAAAACATCAAACTACCTGCTCCTATGGAAAGTACCATCAGCTCTGGATTTACGTTGGAATTGACCATCAGTGGTGCAATAATACCAGCAGCAGTTAAGCCTGCAACAGTTGCAGACCCCAGACAAACGCGGATTACCGCAGCAATCAACCAGCCCAGAAATAAAGGCTCAATAGACAAGCCTGCCAAAACATCCCCGATTTCTTTACTCACTCCACTATCTGAAAGCACCTGTTTTAAAGCACCTGATCCGCCAATAATAAGCAGGATCATGGCAATGTCCTTTACGGCATCTCCATAGATGGACATCACTTCCTTCATGCTCTTTCCCATTTTTATTCCAAGGGTGAACGTGGTCAGACATAAAGTAAGAAACATCACAATCGAAGGCTCTGCCAGGAAACCGGCAAATCCCGTTACAGAAGGATTGTCCTTAAACAGCAATACGCAGATGGTGGTCAGGGCCATGACGATTACCGGCAACAGTGCAGAGATGAAACTATTCCAGGTACCTGGTAATTTTTCCCCGGGTAAATCGTCCGACTGAAAAGTTTTAAGTGGCACGGCAACAATATTCTTTAGCGTTTTTGAATAAACAGGCCCTGCGATAATGATCGCTGGAATAGCAAGCATGATGCCGTAAAACATGGTTAAACCCATATTTGCATGGAACTGTAACACTAAAGCAGCAGGCGAAGGATGTGGCGGCAGGAAACCATGCGTAACCGATAAAGCAGCCAGCATTGGAAGTCCCAGGTATACCGCAGGCAATTTGTATTTGTAGACCACAGAAAAAATAAGCGGTACCATGAGTACAAAACCGACATTATAGAACAAGGGAATCCCAATGATAAAACCAGTGGTCATTAATCCCCATTGAATGTATTTACGCCCAAAGATCTTCATCATTACGGAAGCGATTTTCTGCGCCGCACCGCTGGCAGCAACGAGCTTGCCGAGCATAGCCCCAAATACGATCACAATAATCAAAGAGCCCAGGATGTCCCCTACTCCTTTTTGCACAGATTTAGTAATGCCTGTTAAAGGAACACCCAATAATAAACCTGCAAGGATAGACACAAAAAGAAAAGCAATAAAGGCATTGATCTTGCCCCAGGTGGTGAGCAAAACAAGCAACAGGATGCAACCGACAACGATAAGTACAGTCATGGATTTTTAGTTTATAATGATTTCATCTGCCATCAGCCAGGCCTTTTCTCCTTCTCCATATCCTCCGACAGGTACTCTGCCGATATTTTCTCCAATTATTTTAAGGTATCGAACATTTAGCAAAGGGAACTTTGCCCGCACTTTATTGATCCCATTAAGATCGAAATTTCCTCCGGAATACACTTCTTTAAATTCCTTTCCATCAACAGACACCAGAAAGCTCAGTTTCTTCGGCGCCCACATTCTTTGCCAGGGATAATGGAGCACATTGATGCCGATGTGAGAGACAGGTGTTAAGGCACCTAAATCGATCAGGGCTTCCAAATTCTCCCCGCTAAAGCCCAGCCATTGCGAATCGTTAAAACGATGGTGCCCTTCAATTCCATTGAGCAATAAGCCAGCTGGGAAATTGTATTTGCCTGCAGGAGCATGCGCCAGACTGATCTTTTTCTGGATTGCGGAGTGATACAAGAACGCCTGATTAAAAACCTTCCCTGAACGTTTATTTCCAACAAAGAGCCCGGCGTTCAAGACCATGGAACGGTTCAATAAAACAGGCCCCTGATACAGCTTGCTTTTTAGGCCAGGAACTGAGCCGTCCAGGGTATACCTGATCTGTCCTTTGGGAAATGTTGTTTTTAAGGTCAAAACAGGAGTCCCATTAGCTCCGGGTTTTATTTCCGAGGTAATCTCATCAAAATAAGGATAATAGTTCACCTTCATCCGGTTCATGAAATCCCTATGGTGCCTCAGTTTCTCCAGAAACCATGGGTAATTCTTCCCTTTTTTGTCCGACCATGCAATTTCTGATAAAGCCAAAGCGCGTGGAAATACCATGTATTCCAAATGTTTTTCGTCCTTCATATACTCCGTCCAGATGCCGCCCTGAACTCCTTTAATGTAGGCGGCCTGCTCAGGACTTAAAGAATCCGGCACTGGTTCATAGCCATAAACTTTTGATAAAGGCGTGTAATTTCCTGCGGCAACAGGCTCATTTTTATCCAGCGACTGGTAATAGTCGAAATAAAGCATGTTCTCCGGCGTCATGATGACTTCGTACTTTTCCTTTGCCGCAGCAATTCCACTCTGCTCTCCCCTCCAATTCATAATCGTGGTATTCCGGGAAACCCCACCTTCCAGTACTTCATCCCAGCCTACGGCCTTTCTATTTTTACTGTTCAGGTATTTCTCTATCCTTTTCATAAAATACCCCTGAAGTTCCTGCTCATCTTTAAGCCCGTTTTCTTTGATCTTTTGCTGGCATTTGACACAATGTTTCCATTTCAGCTTAGGACATTCATCTCCGCCAATATGGACATAAGCATAAGGAAACAAACCAATTACTTCGTCCAGTACATCTTCCATAAACTGATAAACTTCCTCATTACCCGCACAAAAGACATCATCAAAGACGCCCCAGAACTGAGCGGTTTTGTAAGGGCCACCAGTACAACCCAATTGAGGATAGGCCGCAAGTGCCGCTAAAGCATGTCCGGGCATTTCAATCTCAGGAAGTATATTGACATATTTCGAAGCGGCATAACGCACTACTTCCCGGATCTGATCCTGGGTATAATAACCTCCATATTTTACACTGTCAAAAGTATGAGGCGCTTCTTTTTTATGACCGATGATCGTGCCATCCCTCCAGGCAGACACCGACTGAAGCTTTGGGTATTTTTTTATTTCTATCCGCCAGCCCTGGTCTTCCGTAAGGTGCCAGTGAAAAACGTTGAACTTATAAACCGCAAGCAAATCGATAAACTTTTTAAGAAAAGCGACAGAATACATATGCCTGCCTACATCCAGGTGCATGCCCCGATAATTAAAACGTGGATAATCCCTGATTTCCCCTTTTTCTACACGCAATGAGTTTTTCGTATGCAGCGACCACAGCTGCATTAGCGATTGTATACCATAAAATATACCTGCCTGGTCATGCCCCATGATCAGAATCTGATCATCTTCGATCAACAAATGATAACCTTCCTTTTCTTTTACGACTACTGAATCCAGTTTTAACAGGAGCTGATTTGCCTGGGGCCTGGTATTTACAGCAAGCAAAGTTCCGGTATAAGAACGGATGGCTTCATTCAGCAGTTCTCCGCTGGCCTTCAGTTCATCAGGATAATTGATCGTCGTAGCTGGAGATATATTGACTCCCCCATTCCCTTTTTTGATATAAACCGGTTCCGGGATTACAGAGAACGAAGTCTGCTGAGCATACAAAGCGGGGCTTATAAACAGTAAAGTGATCCGTAAAAACAATCGGAGGGTTTTATTCAGGGCATTCCGGAAGATCATACAGCTTGGTTTAGTTTGCATATTTTTTGCAATAAATTGCATATTTCAAACATAAGGATTAAAATATTAATTTTCATTGCATGACTAAAATTATTAACAACAAGTTATTTCCTATTGCAAATTAATTATAATAAACCTACCTTGGGCTACTTTAATATGTAAACATGAGACGATTACTCTTTCAATTGCCAATGCTCTTATTGGGATTAATTTCTACTGCACAAGTAAAAAAAGACGCCGTAAATGCAAAAAAAATTGCAATTAATTGGCAAATAATAGAAAATAGTCATGCAGGTGGCGGACAATTTCTATCCAGCCTGAATGTTCAAAACAATGACCCTTTGGCATTGTCCAACAAAAACTGGAAGCTGTATTTTAACTTTGCAAGAAGGATTGTTCCGGGAACAACGACAGGAAATGTAGAAATTGTACATGTTAACGGAGACTTATATTATATCCGTCCGACAGAAAAATTCAAGCCTATTCACAATGGAACATCCGCTACGACTGAATTTGCATCCAAAGATTGGGCAGTAAATGCGACGGATGCACCGGAAGGATTTTACCTGATCTATGATGATGCACCAAAACAAGCCATTCCCATCAAAAATGTGAAGGCTATCCCTTCTACACGTGCAACACAATTTGCCAGGAACAAGCAGGACCGTGTTCCTGCAATCACTCCTCAACTCATTTATGAGCAGAATAAAAATAGCATAGATATTCCTGAAAAAGATTTGCAAAAGGTCTTTCCCAGCCCTGCACAATACACGGAAAAAGCAGGAGAATTTATCCTGGACCAGGGTGTAAAATTCAGTGCTGATCCGGCTTTTAAAGCAGAAGGCACCTTCCTTCAGGAAAAATTAAATCGTGTCCTGAGCCCGGGAAAAGGAACTCAAAGCGGAAAGACCATTCAGCTGAACCTGGATAAATCCTTAGGGGCCGAAGCTTATCAGCTGGAAATTAACAGTAAACAAATCCGGATCACCGCATCAGCGAAGGCCGGTGTTTTTTATGGCATTCAATCCTTGCTCAGTACCTTTCCCTTACAAAAAAAGGGGCATAAAGTTGCCGCTATAAAATTGCAAAACGCTTCGGTAACTGATCAGCCGCGCTTTCCATTTAGAGGACTGATGATAGATGTAGCAAGAAACTTTCAAACAAAAGAAGAAATCCTGAAAGTACTCGACCTGATGAGCATGTATAAATTAAACGTACTGCATTTTCATTTAAATGACGATGAAGGCTGGAGGTTGGAAATTCAGGATTTGCCGGAGTTAACGGCAGTGGGTTCCAGAAGGGGACATTTTTCTGATACTACGCTTAGCCACCTCCCTCCTTCTTTTGGATCGGGTCCTTTCTTAAACGAGCATCATGGAACAGGTCATTACAGCAAAGCTGATTTCATTGAAATCTTAAAATATGCCAATGCACGCCACATCCGGGTGATTCCGGAGATAGAAGCACCGGGACATGCCAGAGCAGCAGTCCGCTCGATGCATGCACGCTATAACAGGCTGATGAAAGAAGGCAAGCCGGAAGAAGCAAAACGCTACCTCCTCCATGACCTTAATGACCGTTCCATTTACCGTTCTGTACAAAACTGGAACGACAATGTGATGGATGTGTCTATTCCTTCTACCTATAACTTTATAGAAAAAATCAGCGACGAGATCATCGCCATGTATAAAACCGCAAGTGCACCTTTACAAACCATACATTTTGGAGGAGACGAAGTTCCCGATGGTGCCTGGGAAGGTTCCCCCAACAGCCTGAAATTCGTAAAAGAACATCCGGAACTAAAAGATGTAAATGGCCTTTGGGCTTACTTTTACGGCAATATAGACCGCATTTTAAAAAGCAGAAACTTATACCTTTCTGGATGGGAAGAGGTGGGCATGCAGCCGGTTGTTGCAGATGGAAAGAAATCTTATGTGATCAATCCTGCATTGGGTGATAAAAATATCCGCCTCAATGTATGGAACAACATCATAGGCTGGGGTGCAGAAGATCTGGCTTATCGACTGGCCAACACCGGTTACAAAGTCATTCTTGGCGGCGTAAGTAACCTGTACTTCGATATGGCTTATCAGAAATCATTTGATGAGCCCGGCTATTACTGGGGTGAATACGCAGATATCGATAAGGCATTTAATTTCATTCCTTTCAATTCCTTTCTCAATTCCAACGTGGATAAATTTGGCAATGCCTTAAAACCCGGCTTCTATGACAGCAAAGAACGCTTAACTGCAAAAGGAAAAGCAAATATTGTGGGTCTGCAGGGATTGTTATGGAGCGAAACGATTAAAGGAGGAAAAGATCTGGAATACATGATCATGCCTAAACTTCTGGGCCTTGCAGAAAGGGCATGGGCGACGGATCCGGAATGGGCCAATGAGCCGGATTCCATCAAAAGAAAAGAAATGTATGATAAAGCCTGGGCCAGGTTTGCCAACAGGCTTGGAAAAAAAGAACTGCCGAGGATAGATGCTGCATTTGGAGAACTGAATTACAGGCTCCCCCCTGCCGGCGCGATTGTAAAAGACGGACAGGTCCATTTGAACAATCAGTTCCCAGGGATAACAGTCCGCTACACTACTGATCAGACTGTACCAACAGCAAAGAGCCCGGTATATACCAAACCGATTACCACCAAGGGACTCATTAGATTCCGTACATTCGATAGTCAGGGACGCGGAGGAAGGTCCACATCCATTGTAAACGAAGTGGAATGGAACGTGACTCCTAAGGAGTTACCATAAATACAAAATTGTATGGAGTTTTATAATTAAGCCGTATTATTGTAATTATATACTAATTAATGACTACCGATCAACTACCAGCCACCCTAACAAAAGCGCAACGCAAGCAGCTGATTGTTAAAGAGATTAACATCCATACCCGTGCTACATTTGAGCATTTGGCATTGATTGTCAACGTTTCTGAAGACACCATCAGAAGGGACATCAATGAACTGGAAAAAGAAAACCTGGTGATCAAGGTAAAAGGAGGTGCGATGGCAAGCGCTTACCATCATACCTCCGAACAAAAAGCTTATTCACAGGATGATAAGATTACCATCGCGCAGAAATTGCTTCCCCTATTGAGGAAGGACATGCTATTGCTGCTGGGCGGAGGGACGACGATCAGAGAGTTTATCAAGCTGATTCCGGGAAACCTGAGAATCACCATTGTGACTGCCAGCGTTTTATCGGCAGTAGAATTATTGGATAAGCCCAATATCAGAACGATCATGCTTGGCGGGCAGATTTCTACTTATAGCCAGATGAGCTTTAGCGGCGATGTATTTAACCAACTCTCGCACCTTAAAACTGACCTATGCATTCTAGGTACCAATGCACTGGATATTGAAGGAGGTTTTTCTGATTCCGACTGGGATACGGTTCAGGTAAAGAAGGCAATGCTGGCCTCTTCTGAGAAGGTAGCTATTGTTTCCATCTCTGAGAAATTAAACTCCACGATGAAAATCAAAATTGCCAACTTATCTGAAGTAGATTATATCGTCACCGAGCTTTCGCCAGATGCAGAATTACTAAGCCCTTATAAAAAAGCCAATCCAAATCTGACTTTCCTTTAGATAGAAATCTTTTTGTCTCTGGCTTTAATCTTCCAGCTGGTTTCAATCTGTTTCTCCCTCACGACCTGGGCTTCTTCATAAAGGGCGCAGGTTGGACAAACATGATAGGGCATTCCATAAATGCGGTCGCCAACCTGGTATTTTATAGATTCATTATGCTTTAAGGTCAGATGTTCTTCAGAATGACCGTAAGGGATTAAATCCGCATTCCATGGAAAGAGCACCCGTTTCTCCAAAGGATTTTCCGAAGACACAGACTTATAGCCGAGGTCTACACAGATCAGGTCATCGGCAGGCAGAGAAATCACGGTACAAATCAACAACGCTGCGGGCTGAAACTGCAATTCAGGCAAATGCCTCGTATAATTATCATCCCAGAAAACAAAAGTTCCTGGACTACATTCCACACGGTCCTGACCAGCGTAATAAGCAAAGGTATTGGACCCGCCTGCAACAATCTTCAAATCAGTAAGGCCAAGTTTAGCCAGTTCATCCGCATCTGAGAACACCTTTTCCAATGCCGGTTTTGCTTTTTCCGCACGGACATCAGGATCTAAATCATGAAGATGACCATCATAAGCATGCAGGCCTTGCAATTTCAGTCCTTTGATCCGGCTTAATTCCAGACAGAATGCAACCACCTCTCCGGCTACCGGAAAGCCTGTTCTGTTCATCCCGGTATTCAAATCTGCATATACCGCTATTTCCAACTGATGCGCCAGCGCCAGCGCCGCAATTTGACAGGCAGTATTCAGGTTATCTACTAAACAGGAGAACGAGCATTGCGGAAAAGCAGCGATCAATTCCATCAATCTGTTGATTTTAAAACCTACAGGCTGATAAGCAATCAATACATCAGCCATTCCATTTGCAGCAGCGAGTTCAGCTTCTGCAATGGTAGCACACTTAATCTTACTGATGCCATATCCTGAAAAAAGTTGGATGATTTCGCCGATTTTATGGGTTTTAATATGGGGCCTGAACCGATTCACATTCCCGGAAAGCATGTCCAGCGCGATTTCTATATTAGATTTAATACGCGCTTCATAGACCACAAATAAGGGGGTATCATACGCATTCAGGTTTGTGATTTCCGGCCAGTTTTCCATACTATATTATAATTAGGACGTGATTATGAAGTTTCCCCTTGTTATCTGTTTATTTTACTCGAGATGCCGCTTTGCATAAAAGCTTCGATCTCGTCTTTACTCGTTAAGGCCCAGTCGCCATGAATACTTTGCTTCAGTACACCGCATGCTGCCGCCCAGTTGACCATCTTTTGAGGATCAAAACCGGAAGATATTCCATATAATAGTCCAGCAGTAAAGGCATCTCCTGTTCCGATCTGGTCTGTAACCATCGGAAGGGTATGTACGGTGGAGTAATAAAAATTGCCTTCATGCGCCAGTCCGGCAAAATATTCATGATTGAGGCCTTCTACCCTCCTGAAGCTCATAGCAAAGGTTTTAAGAAGGGGCATTTTTGTTTTCAGGAAAGAGAAACAGTATTCAAACCGATCTCTTAAAGACATTCCTTCTTTGGTCTTTATACCGAAATAAATGGCAGCACTATCCAGATCGGCGACCGCTACCTGACAATACCTCAATAAACCAGGCATGATTTCCTGCGCTTCTTTTCCATACTTCCATAGTTTTTTACGGTAGTTAAAATCTGCAGAGATAACGATTCCTTTCTGGTGAGCAATTTCTATCGCCTCTTTGCATACTTCTGCAGCACTCTCTGAAAGTGCGGCAGCAACGCCAGACCAATGGAATAAAGAAGATGATTTCAGTAGCTGCTGCCAGTCGGCCATTCCCGGCTGAAGTTGTGAAAAAGATGAACCCGAGCGGTCATAGATGACTTGTGTAGGCCGGATATGGTTTCCGTTTTCCACGTAATATGTTCCTAACCGCTCTCCTCCTTTAAGAATTCCAGTCGTATCTACTCCATATTTCCTGAGCTCCGCAATGGCCATATCTGCCAGATCATTGTCGGGCACCCTGGTTACTATTTTACTGGCCAGACCTAGCCTCGCCAATAGTACCGCCACATTTGCTTCTGCACCTGCAACATGAACATTAAATGCGTTGGACTGCACAAAGCGCAAGCCCAACTGGGTATTAAAACGCAACAACAGTTCACCGAAACAGGTGATATTAGGAGTAGAATTCATAGGCAATAACCTGTGATATTTGGTTTGGTAGGCTAATTTATCAAATATATAACTGTTAAGCTAATATGCGTAAAAATTGCATAAATAGTTTGCAAAATATTTGCAACGAAGTGCATTTGAAGAGATACATCTCAGAGACACTGTACGGATAGTGTTATAGTAGTGTTGTACCGTTCTATATATTCCGGTCAAATATCCTGCAATTCTTTTCGATTCTTCTTCGACCCGGACTCGAAGAAGAGTCTAGTGAAACATAGAGAAGAGTAGACCAGTATCACAACACTATCCGAACAATGTCCTTCCGATAAAATATTGTTTCATAAAAATGCCTGAATGAACAGCTCCTGCAGTTGTGTATTCAGGCATATCTTACTATTTTGAAACAGCAAATATTCAATTAAATAGGAATAGAGAATAAAGGAATGTCCAATCCGGAGGCCATGACCCTTGTTTTACTGCGGTGCACCAGTGAAGCCCAGAAACCATATTTATTAGGGATCATGATCAACAGATCTGCTTTAAACTCTTTGATCTCTTTTTCGATCTCTTTGATTACCTGATTAGACTTTACATTTTTATAATAATAGCTCACGCCGGATAGCCCACTACCAATTCCGTCTTTTGAAGATAGTGCAGGATCATCCGCTTTCAGTTCTTCGATCGCATTATTTACATGAAAGACTTCTACTTCAGCATTCAGACTTGTAGCCAATTCTTTAATTCGCTTCAGAATCTTTTTAGGAACACCTCTCAATACATCGCATGCAAACAAGATCTTTTTAATCTCTCCAAACTTGGCTCCGATTGGCACCGCAAGAACAGGGAATTTTAGCTTTTTAATCGCCGCAGTAGTGGTATTTCCCATCAGGTCCTGCTCCAGTGTCCTCGCTTTCATTCCCAAAACCAGCAAATCCGCTTTATGCCTGTCGATCAGGTCGCTCAATTCATCTTCTACGAATGAAAAACGGGCTTCGAAACCGACTTTGATGTGATAGGTTTTAGAAAGATAAAGTGCTCTTTCCTGTAATCGGTTTTCGTTTTCATCCATCAGCTTCTGAATACTGGAAGCTGGTAAAATCGTGTTGGCGGCATGAACGGGAAGGACGTAAGAGTTGAATAAAACCAGTCTTGCATTACCATGTTTTGCAGCTGCTGCAGCATATTCTACTGCATTTTCAGCCACTTCGGAAAAATCTGTTGCGACAATTATAGTTACCATAAGAATTCTGTATTGGTTATCCGTAAATTTAACCAATAGTTTCCTCTGCCTTTCTGATTTAACGCAGTCAGAAAATAATTTTACAATAAACAAACTGAAAGGTCAATCTAATATGACAAATCGAATGGTAGAAAAAAAACGATCTTTGTGCTGCTAACATTTGATCATGAAGAATATAAAAGTAATCGCCTTTGATGCAGACGACACACTTTGGGTAAATGAACCTTATTTTTTAGAAGCAGAGCAGAAGTTCTGCGCTTTACTCGAAGATTATCTCCCACACCACAGTGTGTCTCAGGAGCTCTTTAAAACGGAAATGCAAAACCTTTCTTTGTACGGATATGGGGTAAAAAGTTTTATGCTCTGTATGATAGAAACCGTGTTAAGAGTAACAAACAACACCGCAAACCCCGAAATCTTACATAAAACGATTCAATATGGACAGGAATTACTGAATAAGCCGATTGAACTGCTGGACGATGTAAAGGAAGTTTTGGAAGCTTTAAAAGGAAAATACCGGCTGGTGGTAGCTACCAAAGGCGATCTTTTGGATCAGGAACGGAAGTTGTCGAAGTCGGGATTAGCTACTTATTTCCATCATATTGAAATCATGAGCGACAAGAAAGAGAAGGATTATGAGAAATTGTTGAAACACCTGGACTGTAAACCGGAACACTTCCTGATGCTGGGTAATTCCTTAAAATCAGATGTGATGCCTGTTCTTGAAATCGGAGGACATGCCGTGCATATTCCCTACCATACCACCTGGGCACATGAGCAGATTGACCATACCCTGGAACATGACAATTTTTATCAGGTCAAAGCATTAGCCGAGATCTTACCACAATTACTATAATGAAACAAATTTTAGATTTAAACGGCTGGGCAAGAACAGCGCATTTTCATTTCTTTAAACAATTTGATGAACCTTTTTTTGGCGTCACCGTGAATATAGATTGTACCCTTGCTTATGCAGCTGCAAAGGCAAAAGGCAACCCTTTTTTCCTATACTATCTGCACAAATCACTGAGCGCAGCAAACCAGATCCCTGCTTTTCGTTACCGGATTGTGGAAGATCAGGTTTGGGTTTACGACCAGGTAAATGCTTCCCCGACGGTAGACCGTCCGGATGGGACGTTTGGTTTTTCCTATATCGAGTTCGAGGAAGACTTTCAGGCATTTAAAACAGGGGCAGATCAAGAAATAGCAGAAGTTCGAAACAGCAGCGAACTTTTTCCGGCAAAATTGGGAGAATGTGTGATTCATTATTCTGCACTTCCGTGGATCAATTTCAGCTCCGTGTCGCATGCAAGAAGTTTTTCATTTCCCGACAGCAGTCCGAAAATATCATTTGGAAAAATAACAGAGCTGGACGGAAAGAAAAGTATGCCGGTATCGATCCACGTACACCATGCTTTAATGGATGGGCTCCATGTAGGGCAATTTATCGACTGCTTTCAACAACTCATGAACGAGGAATAATAAATGGAAGCGTTCTGGCAATACATCAAAAGCTACACTTCGATTTCTGAGGCTGCACAAAATGCCTGGCAACAGCTATTGCTGGAAAAAACCATCAAAAAAGGAGAATATTTCCTGATGGAAGGGAGTATCCCTAAAAAGGTGGCTTTTGTCAGCAAAGGACTTTTCTCTTATTACTATACCGACGAAGATGGTGCCACGGTGATCAAAAAATTTTTTCCTGAACGAACATTGGTGGCCTCTACCAGTGCAATGTTATTGCAGCAGCCCAGCTTATTTACCATACAGGCACTGGAAGAAACGGAAATCATCAGTTATGGTTTTGACGGATTCCGGGAGTTAACGCTGGAGTACCCAGATATTGCCCGGTTTTACATCCATTATATGGAACGGCATTGGATCATAGAGAAGGAAATCGGTGAGATCAGCCTTAAATACCAAACCGCCAAGCAACGGTATCTGGATTTCAAGGAAAATAATGCCGCGTTGTTTGCCCGGTTAAAGCAACACCATATGGCTTCCTATCTGGGGGTTACCCCCACACAATTGAGTCGGATCAGGGCAGAGTTATAAATTATATCAACATATGTAAAGGGGAAGCTCATAAATATGACCTTTCTTTGCAGACGAATGAAAAACAATATTATCAAAGGCAGTATTCTGGTTGCCCTGGGATCTTCCAGTTATGGCATGCTGGCCACGTTTGTAAAGATGGCCTATAAAGAACATTACACCACCGCTGAAGTCACCATTTCTCAATTCACTTTAGGCGTAATCGGCTTGTTACTTTTGAGCCTGTTTTCTGGAAACAAGCCCCAGGCTATAGATACAGCTCCCAAATGGAAAAGCATTACCAAACTAATGGTGGCCGGAACCTCGATGGGGCTAACCAGTGTTTGTTATTACCTGTCTGTACAGTATATTCCCGTAAGCGTGGGTATTGTTTTGTTAATGCAAACGGTATGGATGGGCGTCATTATGGAAATGATCATGCATAAGAAACTTCCCGGAGCACGAAAGATTATTGCCGTGCTGATCATTCTGGCGGGAACTGTGCTGGCGACCAATCTTTGGGGCGCAGAAATTAGCATAGACTGGCGTGGAATTGGCTGGGGTATGCTGGCCGCAATGGCCTATACGGTAGCAGTGTATGCCTCCAATGGAATCGCCCTGCATTTACCTTCAATCAAGAGAAGTCTGTACCTTGTTCTGGGCGGATTGATCATCATTTTATGTATTTTCCATTCTTCTTTAAATGCAGATTTCGGCTTTAGTATCTTTTGGCGATGGGCGATTGTACTTTCTTTATTTGGCACCATATTACCCCCACTTCTATTTACAATGGGAATGCCGCTTACCGGAGTGGGATTAGGGACCATTATTGCCGCAGTAGAAATTCCGGTATCTGTAATGATGGCGCACCTCCTCTTAAAGGAACCTGTTAACGTGTTCCAATGGCTGGGAATTACGCTAATTCTGGCTGCAGTGGTGCTCATGAACATCGAGAAACCAAAGCAGGCAGAAATAGCGGTATAGCTTATCTGTTTTTCTTTAACTGATCCAAACGGGCCTTTTGCTCATTAATTCTGTTTTCCAGGTATCGACGTCTTTCTGCATCATGCGTTTCATCGGCAGAAGGGTGTTCATCCACCCAGATCTGATATTGTTGTTCCTGGTGATCCGTATGGATTTTCAGTTTATTTTCAAGGACTTCCCTTTTGGCATTCAGATCGGCAAGCGTAATTACCCAATCTTGTTTTTCCGGAGCAGATGCAGATGCGACACTGATTTCCGCCATTTTAATGTCAGCATTTAGCTTGTCGAGCTCTGTCTTTGCAGGCACAAAAACCTTTTCTTCCAGACTAAACCGCTTCAGATCTGTGCTAAGAGGTAACAATACCGTATCTACAGGGGTTTCCCAATTCTCCCAGACATGGGCAATCAGAACCGACTTCCCGTTAGGTATATTTGCAGAAACCTGATCCAGATAATCCGACACCCCTTCAGCCTTTAGTGTTTCTCCTGCGGAGCCGGCAATCATCCCTCCTGCCAGTCCGACTATAAAGCCCAATGGTCCGGCTAAAAGGCCAACCAGTCCGCCGATCAATCCTCCACCAATTACTGCCGTCCCTTCTGATTCATTTTTGGCCGAACGGATATTTA
This sequence comes from Pedobacter steynii, assembly GCF_900103665.1. GTDB lineage: Bacteria > Bacteroidota > Bacteroidia > Sphingobacteriales > Sphingobacteriaceae > Pedobacter > Pedobacter steynii. The sequence continues at coordinate 97,748 of NZ_FNGY01000013.1, read as the reverse complement.
CTTTTCCATCTCCATCCCGGGTCAAAACATAAGTTTCTCCTACAGAAACATCTTTTGTACGGTGAAGTTCCTGTAATGCCTGTAGTCCTTTGAATGCCTCAACTTCAGAATTGAATAAGGCCTGAATCATTTTTTCCATGAGTGTCGTTTTTTTGGTATTGAACTTTTCTATACTACAAACCAGCGGATATTTTGTTTTCAGCGGTGGTAGGGGTACCCGCGTTAAACTTATTTGTTCCTGGGTTGTTTACACTTCAGATCAATTAAATACTATCGTTATGAAAAGTCAAAGAAACAGAACCGAACAAAAAGAGATCAGTGAAGGCACAAAGAAGGCAAAGGGCGCTGAACCGGAAAATGCAACTTCTGCAAAAGATGCGAAGAAAGTAGTCACCAATAAAAAGAAAAGTGCGAAATAGTCTTCAGTCATTGTCAAAATACTCATCAGAAAAAACTGCTACTAAATCGAGTTAGAATTAAGCAGATCGAAATATCGATCCATTTAATTACCTAAGTCCGGTTTCGAATTAGGAATTCTTACATTTCGTATTGTTTCTTTCACAATCTTTCTTAAATTGACTAATAATTATATTTTTATAAGAGTTCTGGTGAGGAGTAATTTTTTTAACGATGGATATAGACCCTGTAGACAATATTGTCAATTATAAAGTAGGCATCATTTATTGGAATCCCGGTGATTCGAGACTAATCGTACCTAAACGCGAAAGATCAATGGGTTATACCCTAAATTTCGCCCATAGGCTGAACATTCTGATCTTAGTGGTCATTACAGCGCTTGTTATTTATACGGCGATGTACCTTCAATAAACAGGAAATGAAAATCATTCAGTCCAGCACAATTAATCCGGTTCAAAAGAAAGCGATCCACGACCTGTGGAATCAAGAATATCCGGCGAAATTGAAACATGGGGAGCTAAACGACCTGGATGATTACCTGAGTGGCCTTGCTGATGTGGAATACCATCTGCTCACAAGCCCCTCCGAAGAAGTGGTGGGCTGGGCTTTAAGGTTTACCAGGAATAACCAACCCTGGTTTGCCGTTGTAATAGACAGCAATTTACATGGACAAGGCCATGGCCGTCGTCTGTTGGACGAGATGAAGAAACACACAGCCGAACTGAATGGCTGGGTGATCGATCATAACAAAGACCTGAAAGAAAACGGAGAATACTACCGGTCCCCGTTAGGTTTTTACCTTAAAAATGAATTCATTATCCTTCCTGAAACCAGACTTGAGCTGGAAAAAATGTCAGCGGTAGCCATCCGTTGGGTCAATAAGAAATAATTACGCTCTGGTTTCTTCAAAGAAATAAATGATCAGCATCATTGCTTTATCTTTTCCTATATTCCTTGGCGTATGAGACAGGCGTCCATCAAAAAGAAGGGAATCTCCTGCTGATAACTCGATCTCCTGGTCGTCAAAGATGTATTTGATATTTCCGGCCAGGATATATTTATACTCAAAAGCTTCGGTCGTTACCATTGGTCTGGTTGCATCAGGTTCCAGCTCCAGCAAGACAATATCTACTGTAGAATTCTTTATCGACTTGGTCAGAATCCGCTGGTATAAAAATCCCAATGCCTGCTCCTTTTCAAAGGATTCGTATTCTGCCTTTCTTTTCACCACCACAGGGGCTTTGTTGGAACTCGCAGAGATGTCTTTAAAAAACTGGTTCAAGTCGACATCCAACGACTTAATGATGTCTATCAAAACCATCAGCGAAGGCACGGTACGGTTGTTTTCAATTTGTGAAATCAAGCCTTTACTTACACCAGCCCGATCCGCCAATTCCTGAATGGTGATGCCTCTTTCTTTTCTTATTTCTTTTATCCGGTAACTGATCTTCAGGATTACATCCTCTTCCATAGTTTTTTTTCTTGTCCAAAAATAATCAATTTACAGCCGCATCACCATTCTATTTAAACTAATTTGTGTTAGCAGTATCCGGTTCCTTTTGTTTTGTCAGATAGTAAACAGGGATTCCGGCCAGCATGATCACGACACCCCAGCCGCAGGTGCTGATTCTGGTGATCAACAAAGACACACAGAATATGGTTGCAAAGATGATGTATAACAATGGCAATATTGGGTATCCGAAAGCTTTGTACGGACGTACGGCATTCGGCATTTTCTTTCTCAGGATAAAAATTCCGACAATGGTCAGGATGTAGAATATCATTACAATGATCATCACAAAATCCAGTAAAGCACCATATTTACCGGTAAGGCATAAGGCCGATGCCCAGAAACACTGAATCCATAAGGCCCAGGCCGGAACACTTGCTTTGTTTAGATTAGCCGCTTTCTTAAAGAAAAGGCCATCCTTTGCCATGGTGTAATATACCCTTGCCCCTGCCATGATCAATCCGTTATTACAGGCGAAAGTAGAGATCATGATCATGACTGCGATAATAATCGTTCCCGCATTTCCGAAAATATGCTGGGCAGCAACTACCGCAACCCGGTCGGACTTTGCTGTAGCAATATCATTTAAGGGGATCACCGCGATGTACATTAAGTTGGCAAGGATATAGATTACACTTACGATGAAAGTTCCAAGGAACAGGCTAAGCCCTACGTTACGTTCCGGTTTCTTGATTTCCCCGGCAATGAATGTGACGCCATTCCAGGCATCACTGGAAAATAAAGAGCCCACAAGGGAAGCGGAAACCGCTGCGAAAAGTACAGAACCTCCGACAGTCATCCAGGAGCCGCTTTCGACATTAAAAGATCTGGTACTCCATGCATCTGCCCAGTTGGCATTCCATATTTCTGATTTGGCACCCAGGGTAAAGCCAAATATGATCAAGCCAAAAAGGGATAATATTTTGATAATGGTTAGAAAAGTCTGTAAGGTCTTGCTGTCTTTCACACCACGACTATTGATATAGCTGAGCAGGATAATGGTCAGGATAGACACAATTTGTGCTGCACTTAAAGAGAAAAACTCCGGTGCTCCGGCGGCATCCGTACCGATCTTCAGCTGCCAAAGGATGTTCGTTTCACTCAGAGGTTCATAAAGATAAGCGGCAAATTTAGAGAACGCCACACCTACCGCGGCGATGGTTCCGGTTTGAATGACCGCAAAAAAGCTCCATCCATATAGAAAAGCGATGAGCTTATTATAAGATTCTTTCAGGTATACATATTGACCACCTGCTTTAGGAAACATGGCACTCAGCTCCCCATAACTCACCGCAGCGATTACCGTAACCAGTCCGGTGATGACCCAGATTAAAGTCAACCAACCTGCCGATCCTACCTGCCGGGTAATATCGGCGCTGACAATAAAGATTCCGGAACCGATCATAGAACCTACGACCAGCATTGTACCATCTAATAACCCAAGTTCTCTTTTGAAAGAGCCATCTTGATTTTCTTTTTCCATTTAGTTTGTTTTAGTTTTCAGCCCTGAATATTTCAATTGTTGCATTTGTGGTTCCTGCAATGCCTGAAACATTCATAGACCCGGTTTTGGTTTTTCAAAATGAAACTATCCTGTCAGCACTGATCCGTACAATTAATTGCCGTTCAATTTGATGGTTTCATTTTGTTTGGTTAGTTTGTGCTAATATATTTAAAATAATTAAAATCAGATTGCCCCGATCGGCATTCGGAATATTAAATTAATATTTCTCGAAAAAAGCTTAACAATCAATCCATTAAAAATTTGCTTTTTAAAAGAACACCCTTATTTTTACGTTGCTCTACCTTTAATAATCAGCGCTCTAACCACTCATGATTATGAAGGGGCCGCCCTAAACCGCGAAAACCAAATAAAGAACCAAATAAACAGAAATTAAGTATGGAGTTTTTACAAAACAATCTAATCTATTTTATTCCCGTCCTGGGATTAATTGGCATTATCGTGATGGCTATTAAAAGTGCCTGGGTAAACAAGCAGGATCCCGGTGATGCAAAAATGCAAGAGTTGGCCGGCTATATTGCCGATGGGGCGATGGCCTTTTTAAAAGCAGAGTGGAAAGTATTGAGCATTTTTGTGGTTTTTACCGCCGCTTTACTTGCCTATTCCGGAACCGTCCATGAAGTCAACGGAGTGGAATTACATTCCAGCTGGATCATTGCCATAGCCTTTGTGATTGGTGCTGTATTTTCTGCTACTGCAGGATATATCGGGATGAAAGCTGCTACAAAAGCCAACGTACGTACCACTCAGGCTGCAAGAACGAGTTTATCCAAAGCCTTAAAAGTTTCCTTCACGGGAGGAACGGTAATGGGACTGGGTGTAGCGGGACTGGCGATCTTGGGATTAGGAGGTTTGTTTATTGTCTTCATGCAGGTATTTAATGTCGTAGAAGCCAACAGTACGGAAATGAAAACTGCGATAGAGGTACTGACAGGTTTCTCCCTGGGTGCAGAATCTATCGCCTTATTTGCCCGTGTTGGTGGAGGTATTTATACTAAAGCAGCCGATGTGGGTGCCGATCTGGTAGGTAAAGTAGAAGCCGGAATTCCGGAAGATGACGTAAGAAATCCGGCAACAATTGCCGATAACGTAGGTGATAATGTGGGTGATGTGGCTGGAATGGGCGCCGATTTATTCGGTTCTTATGTAGCAACGATACTCGCGACTATGGTACTGGGACAAGAGATCGTGGTAGATAAATTAAATGGCATAGCGGTAGATAACCTGAATGGTTTCTCACCGGTATTGCTACCGATGGTAATTTGCGGCCTGGGAATTTTGTTCTCCATCGTAGGAACCTGGTTTGTCCGCATTAAAGGAGAAGATTCCAATGTACAAACTGCCCTGAACTTAGGAAACTGGAGTTCTATCGTGCTTACTGCTGTAGCTTCTTACTTTATTGTTATGTTCATGCTTCCTCCTCATTTGCATTTACGTGGGGTTAGCTTTACCAGCCTGGATGTATTTTTTGCCATCATCATCGGTTTAATCGTTGGTACTTTGATGAGTATCATTACAGAATATTATACTGCTATGGGCAAAGGCCCTGTGAATTCGATCATTCAGCAATCAGGAACCGGTCATGCGACAAATATCATTGGTGGTTTATCTGTAGGGATGAAATCTACAGTTGCACCAATTCTGGTACTGGCAGCCGGAATTATCTTTTCTTATTCCTTTGCAGGTTTATATGGTGTAGCCATTGCCGCAGCAGGAATGATGGCCACGACAGCGATGCAACTGGCCATTGACGCTTTCGGTCCTATTGCAGATAATGCAGGCGGAATTGCCGAAATGAGTCAGCTTCCACCAGAAGTTCGTGAACGTACAGACAATTTAGATGCGGTAGGAAACACTACAGCAGCGACGGGCAAGGGTTTTGCCATTGCTTCTGCAGCCCTAACCTCACTGGCTTTATTTGCGGCCTTTGTTGGCGTTGCGGGAATTGATGCGATCGATATTTATAAGGCCCCTGTTTTGGCGGGCTTATTTGTAGGGGCAATGATTCCTTTTATTTTCTCTGCTTTATGTATTGCTGCTGTTGGTAAGGCTGCGATGGATATGGTTCAGGAGGTTCGTCGTCAGTTCCGCGAGATTCCTGGAATTATGGAATACAAAGCGAAACCAGAATACGAGAAATGTGTGGCCATCTCTACAGAAGCCTCTATCCGCGAAATGATGTTACCAGGTGCAATTGCTTTACTGGTTCCGATCATTGTTGGATTTGGCCTTAAAGGCGTATTTCCTCATGTAAGTTCAGCGGAGATCTTAGGTGGTCTCCTTGCCGGCGTTACCGTATCAGGTGTATTGATGGGGATTTTCCAGAGTAATGCCGGTGGTGCCTGGGACAATGCAAAAAAATCATTTGAAAAAGGTGTAGAGATCAATGGAGAAATGTTCTATAAAAAATCGGAACCACATAAAGCCTCAGTGACTGGTGATACCGTAGGTGATCCCTTCAAAGATACTTCAGGTCCATCGATGAATATCCTGATCAAACTGATGTCTATCGTTTCCCTGGTGATCGCTCCCTACATTGCTGTTGGAGTGATGACGGAAACAAAACAGGAGATAAAAAAAGAGATCAGGGTCATCAAAAGGGTCGATTCTCTGGGAAAAGAAACAATGGATACGGTAAAAAATACCATTGACACCTTGACCGTCAAGCGATAATATTATAATTGTTACTGCTAAAAGGGATTTTGAATAAGAATCCCTTTTATTTTTAAACATATTTTATTTAGGTTTGACAATCAGATTACAAACCAAAAGACTATAGAAAACTAATACTAAACCTTGAACTATGAATTTTAGAAAGTCAATCGACTTACTTACAAAAGAAGCTGCTGAGAGCGGAGAGGGTACCCTGAAGCGGACCCTTGGCCCCGTTAACCTGGTAGCTTTGGGTATTGGAGCCATTATTGGTGCTGGACTATTTTCCATCACCGGTTCTGCAGCAGCCAATAATGCCGGCCCGGCCATCACCATTTCCTTTATCATTGCAGCAATTGGTTGCGGATTTGCAGGTTTATGCTATGCAGAGTTTGCTTCCATGATACCTGTTGCAGGAAGTGCTTACACCTATTCTTATGCCACCATGGGCGAATTAGTTGCCTGGATTATTGGTTGGGATTTAGTTTTGGAATATGCACTTGGTGCGGCCACGGTTTCTATTAGCTGGAGCCGGTATCTTGTTAAGTTTCTCGCTTATTATGACGTCCACCTCCCTGCGGAAGTGACCATGTCGCCTTTTGAAACAGCACAATTGCTTGATGGAACAACCGTTCATGGAATGTTCAACCTTCCAGCGGTGTTTATCATCTGCCTGATGTCATTGGTATTGATGAGAGGTACTCAGGAGTCTGCTTTCATCAATGGTTTGATTGTGGCGATTAAGGTAGTTATCGTATTCATATTTATCTTCTTAGGTTGGAAATACATCAATGCAGACAACTATTCTCCATATTTTATTCCTGCAGATAAGCCAGGTCATGAGAGCTTCTTTACCAACGGATGGGGAGGTGTCATTCGAGCCGCCGGTATTGTGTTCTTTGCTTATATTGGTTTTGATGCGGTTTCTACTGCAGCTCAGGAAGCCAAGAATCCAAAGAAAGATATGCCTATCGGGATTCTCGTTTCCCTGTTTGTATGTACCGTTCTTTATATCTTATTTGCACACGTGATGACGGGTGTTGCCAACTACGACTTGTTTAAAGGTCAGGATGGTATTGCACCGGTTGCTGTTGCGATCGATAATATGGGTGCTAAAGATGCGGCCGGTGTAGTGACGCCTGCATTCCCATGGTTAAACAAATTGATTATCCTTGCGATTTTGGGTGGTTATGCTTCTGTAATTCTGGTGATGTTACTGGGACAATCAAGGGTATTCTTCTCGATGAGTAAAGATGGTTTACTACCTAAAGTGTTCTCCAGCGTTCATCCTAAATTCAGCACTCCTGTGAAAAGCAATTTACTTTTCATGGTGTTCGTGAGTTTATTTGCAGCATTTGTTCCGGCAGGAGTAGTTGGTGAGATGACCAGTATCGGTACCCTACTTGCATTTATCCTGGTATGTATCGGAATTGTGATCCTTAGAAAACGCATGCCAGATCTACCAAGAGCATTTAAAGTGCCATTGGTACCACTAATCCCGATCTTAGGTGTAGTGGTATGTTTAGGAATGATGGTATTCCTTCCTTTAGATACCTGGGTTCGTTTATTGGTATGGATGATCCTTGGTATGGATGTTTACCTGTTCTATGGTATCAAAAACAGTCTGTTATCTGACAATAACCCGGTTACACTGGCAAGAAGTAATAAAGTAGTTTCCTTAATCGGACTTGCTTTAGCTGCATTATTGGTTGCTGTTGCCTTTATTCACCATAGCATCACGGATGGAACAGATACAGGTTTGTATTATTTCTCTCTGGTTTATGCTGCGGTACATTTACTATTATACGCCTATCGTCTTTCTACGTCTAAAAACGTGAAAGCCAAGATAAACTAAGCACCGTTTAAAAGGATTTCGATTCCTTATGACGTTACAAGGCCTGATGTTAATCCTAACATCAGGCCTTGTTGTTTCTCTATATTCTGCATTCAACAGCAAAACTGTCTCATTTTTATTACAATTTAAATTACCTTTGCTGCATAAATTAACTGCTATGGAATTCAATTTCAGTCAAATCTTGTCGTGTTCGATGGTTATTTTTGCCATCATCGATATCCTGGGCTCCATCCCTGTGGTGATAGAACTCAGAAAAAAAGCCGGTCATATTCAGTCTGAGAAAGCAACCATAGTAGCAACAGTACTGATGATTATCTTCCTTTTTGCGGGAGAAACCCTGTTAAAAGTCATTGGCCTTGATGTTGAATCTTTCGCCATTGCAGGTTCTTTTGTGATTTTCTTTATTGCAATGGAGATGATACTTGGTTTAACCATTTTTAAAGAAGAGGTTCCCGAAACCGTATCCATTGTACCACTCGCCTTTCCTTTAATTGCAGGTGCAGGAACAATGACCACCCTGTTATCGTTAAAAACAGAATATGCCACACAAAATATTATTGTGGGCATCCTGATCAATATGAGCTTTGTGTACTTTGTATTGAAGAATACAAACAGACTGGAAAGACTATTCGGAAAGTCCGGACTGAACGTATTAAGAAAGGCGTTTGGAATCATCCTACTTGCGATTGCCATCAAACTCTTCCGTAACAATACCGGGCTGTAACATATCTTGTTCAGGAGCGTCTTATAGGAAGAAACCAATATAAGAAGATGAACAACTTCGAGCAATTTACCTTCATCATTGGCGCTTTAGCCATTTTTTTTGAAGCCCTAAGGCATGCAAAGGAAAAGATCAGGCATTGGTTTAGTACGCAAAAGCACTAAACCTTTATCAAACGGGCTACAAACATAGTATCTGCTTTGTCTTGATAGCCTTTGATTACTTCCATTTTTTCCAGTTTCAGCGAAAGGTTTTCTTCCAGATAGCCGACTACCTCCTCATTCTCCTGCTTAAAAACAGAACAGGTGATGTAGATGAGCGGTTTACCCGGCTTCAGGTATTTCACAACATTCGTTGCAATGGCCTTTTGCAACCTGGTATAATGGCTGATTTTATGTTCATCGAAGAAATACAACATTTCTGGTGTACGTCCCCAGGTTCCTGAACCAGAGCAAGGCGCATCCAGAATAATCCCATCAAATTCATAATGATGTAAATCCGGATCGTTGTTTTGCAACAGGTCCAGTACTTTCTTTTGATACTTTTTAATTCCCGCTTCGTGAAAACGATCATCGAGGTTGTTTAAGCTGTTTTCTCTGACATCGCTCACCAATAACTGAACGCTAGGCTCAAGATCGTGTAGAAGCAGGGATTTACCGCCTGAGGCAGCACAGCAATCCCACCAGTAATCCCAGGTTTTGGGTTCAAAGAACATTCCTGTCTTTTGAGAAGAAAGGTCCTGCACCTGATAGAACTTCTGGTTGGGGAATACATTTTCCAGCTTTGTGCCATTCGGCAGGACCAGTGTAGTTTCACTCAGCTCCTGAACGGGCACTTCATGTTCTTTCAAGGCTTCCAGAAGTGGTTTTAAATGACCAGTAGTAATTCTTAAAAACAAGTCTGGTTGTGTAAAGAAGGATACAAAGAAATCTTCCTTCTCTACTGCTGCTGAAAGGTTTTGATGAAAAGAAAAGACATCCGCCAATTTAAAATCAGCAAATGCCTGTTGTACCAATTCCAGTTTCGTTTTTACCGGCTGTTCCATCTGTGCTGCTAAAGCAGGCAAATGGGTTTCTACCACAAGGCTAGGCGTCGTATTACATAAGAAATCGGCTACCGCAAGGCGAACAACCTGCTGCTCCTTAATCAGGGCTTTTCCCAGCCTAAAAAAGCTATAGATATAGCGACTGGACCACCTTCTGTCTGAAGAGCCCATTTTTTTATTCTGCTTGAAATAGATAAACAAAAAACGATGCAAAGGCAATAAGCCATCATAGTTTTTAAAGATCTGTTCAAATGCCCTGATTTGGTGTTCTATTCTCATTCTATAACGTTTAGCGCAAAATTCTTATATCGTAAAAGCATTAAACTGGTATTGATATAGCCCAGTTTCTCATTATGATAGAACGTGAAGGAATTATGCAACCCCTTATATCTTTCTTTCGTCAGATATTTCAGGTAATTAGCTCCATGTTCTGCAAACAATTTACCAAAATAGAAACCAATATCAAAGCCTTTAAAAGAATATTCACCGGGTTCAAAATTGAATTTAGTCCGGTATTTCTTAATAAAGGTGATCGTTTCCCCATTTTGGTAATCGACTTTGTAAGAAGAAGTAATGCTGGTATTTAAAGCCTGAAGCCTGTCGATATTATAATTTTGTTTTACCCAGTCCGGATGACCAAACAGGTTTACATTAAATCCTTTGTTTTTGACCTTTACCAGCCTATCCAGCGTAGGCACCACGAACTTACGGTCGGAAGAAGTCACAATCACCACGTATTGTTTATTCTTCGCCATTTTAGTTTCGAAACTGAATACTGAAGGATATTCCTGCATCAGATAGACCTTTTTATTATAATGGAAATACTGACGCAAGGGCGCAGCCATAATTTCATCGCTGGCCGTCTTTGGATTGATGAGCACAATCACTGTATTGTCCGGATTATAATTTTTAGTGATATAATTTCCAATCTTCTCTGCATGCAAATCAATATTATTGACGATAGAGATCAGATTAGGATTGGAAAACTCTTCAGGATGTGAGGCAGCCAAAGGAGATACCACAGGAATATTTTTAGCAATAGAATATGCGGTGATATACTTTACTCCTTGTGGAAATACCGGGCCAATAATTAGGTTACTGGATAGCAAACCACCATTATTGATCAACCCTTCCAATTGAGTGTTGTTATCACGGGTATCGTAAACGTTTACTTTAAAGTTCAGACCTAAAGATGCTGCAGAGTCTATCCCGAGCTTAAAGCCCTGATAAAAATCGATGGCCATAGCAGATTTCTCTACTTCGGCTTTGGTCGCTGTCTTTAACTTAATTTCGTTTAAACGAAAAGGGATAAGCAGGGAAATATTGGCTTCGCTAAAGCGTTCTACCGGTTTTTCTACTTCTTTTTCTTTGGTGGGAGTATCAGGTTTTTTATCTGTATTGGGCCGTGTTTTCGGCGAACATGCCGAAAACAACAAGCCAATACAAAGGATCAGCCAATATTTATTCCCACTCAATTGTAGCTGGGGGTTTTGAGCTGATATCATATACAACGCGGTTTATTCCTTTTACTTTGTTAATAATTTCATTAGAAATTTTGGCGAGTACATTGTACGGTAAATGACACCAATCTGCGGTCATTCCATCTACAGATTCTACTGCACGAAGGCAAATGGCATTCTCGTAAGTACGCTCATCACCCATTACTCCTACGGATTGTACCGGAAGGAAGATGGCGCCTGCCTGCCATACTTTATCGTATAAACCTGCTTCTTTTAAATTGTTAATATAAATGGCATCCGCTTCCTGTAAGATCGCTACTTTCTCCGGAGTCACTTCGCCAAGGATCCTGATTGCTAAACCTGGTCCCGGGAAAGGGTGACGACCGATAATGAAATGCTCTAATCCTAATGAAGTACCTACCCTTCTCACTTCGTCTTTAAACAAAGTATTCAGTGGTTCTACTACCTGCAGCTTCATGAAGTCGGGTAAGCCACCTACGTTATGATGAGATTTGATGGTTGCTGATGGACCGTTTACAGAGATAGACTCAATTACATCAGGATAAATTGTTCCTTGTGCAAGCCATTTTACATCTTGTACCTGGTGTGCTTCATCGTCAAAAACTTCGATAAATACACGACCGATCGCCTTACGTTTCAATTCAGGATCCGTAACACCGGCAAGCTGGCTCAGGAAACGTTCTTTAGCATCCACTCCCTTGATGTTTAAACCAAGGTGTTTATATTGTTCTAATACGCCTTCATATTCATCTTTACGAAGCAAACCGTTGTCAACAAAAATACAATGAAGGTTCTTGCCGATTGCTTTATGTAAAAGGATGGCAGCAACACTGGAGTCTACTCCTCCTGAAAGCGCCAGAACAACTTTATCATTACCTAATTTTGCTTGTAAATCTGCAATTGTAGTCTCTACAAAAGCCTCTGAAGTCCATTCCTGGCTACATCCGCAGATGTCTACGAGGAAGTTTTCTAAAAGCTGCTTTCCATCGGTACTATGGGTCACCTCAGGGTGGAACTGAATGGCATAAGTTTCGGTATCTTTGATCTGATAAGCCGCAACTTTTACGCTGTCTGTACTTGCAATCAGTTCAAAATTTTCAGGGATTTTAGTGATAGTATCTCCATGAGACATCCATACCTGAGAATCCAGGTTGATATTTTTAAATAATTTATTTCCGCTAGCAACGAAATTCAGGTTAGCCCTGCCGTATTCACGTGTCGAAGAGGCCTGAACTTCACCTCCTAATTGTTGAGCCATATATTGCGCACCATAACAAACTCCCAAAACCGGAAATTTAAGGTGGAATTTGGTTAAGTCTATCTGAGGAGCATCTTCCTGACGAACTGAATATGGACTTCCTGAAAAGATGATACCTTTAACATCAGGTGAGATCTCAGGAATGTTGTTGAATGGATGAATTTCGCAATACACATTTAATTCGCGTACCCTGCGGGCAATTAGCTGTGTGTATTGGGAACCAAAATCGAGAATAATGATTTTTTCTAGCATGGCCAAAGTTAAGAAAACTTAGCTGCTGCTACAAGACAGATTATCAATTAACCTCGATTTGATACTTATTCACTTCTACACCGAACCTGCGCAGAAAATCAACACCTTCATCACTCGGTAATCCTTTGTATTCCGCATAAGAATCCATGTACAACACTTTCTTTATTCCGGACGACAAGATCAGCCTTGCACAGGCAATACAAGGGGAAAGCGTGGTGTATAAAGTCGAGCCTTCAATCTTAGATCCGTTTTTTGAGGCATATAATATGGCATTTTCTTCTGCATGTAAAGCAAGGGAGCAGCTTCCTCTGGAATCTCTTTCGCAACCTGTCTCCGGCCATTCTTCATCACAATTGTGTGTTCCCGGTGGCGGTCCGTTATAACCGATGGAAATAATCCTGGTATCTTTTGTCAGCACCGCCCCTACCTGTGCCCTTACGCAATGCGAACGTGCGGCCAGATCAGCGGCCAGGTGCATGTAAATATGATCAAAACTTTTCTTACTCATTATCGATATAAATTAAAAGGCTTCTCATTAAATAAATGAGAAGCCTTTTTTATTTTCTAATAGGATTAATGGCCTCCTGAAATCTTCTTATCAAAAGAGATGCCCTGTGCCCTAAGAATTCCACTCACTTTCCAGGCATAAAATACCAGGTAGGCAAAACAAAGAATTCCGATGATATAACTGTTTTGAATGCCAATAAATTCTGACACATATCCCTGAACCCAGCTCATGATACCGCCACCCATAATCATCATGATTAAGAAGCTGCTACCCTGACTGGTATTCTTACCCAGTCCGCTCACGGCCAGGGTAAAGATACAAGGCCATAATGTACTGCAGAATAAACCAACACTGGTGATGGCATAAACGCTGACCATACCTGTGGTAAACATACCGATCAATAAAGCAACGATACCAATAGTGGCAAAGATCAACAACATACGTGCAGGATTTCCTTTACTCAGCATATCCGCAACGATTAATACAAGAATAATCCAGCCATATACATAAAAAGGAGCTAAATCATGTTTTGCAATCGCATTTACGCCTAAGAAAATACCAAAAGCCAAATAAGGGGCAACAAATCTCAGAATTTTCTGAACCTGTACATTATCAGTAAAAGCTTCTACTGCACCTGTCCAGCGACCAATCATCATACTTGCCCAATATAGAGAAATGTATGGGGCTACATCTTTCAACGCAAAACCCAATTCTTTTTCCATATAAGCAGGTAAGTTACTTGCAGTAGACACCTCAACACCCACGTAAACGAAGATGGCAATCATACCCAACACCAACTGAGGGTATTTAAGTGCAGAACTTCTGGAAGCTCCGGCATCATCTGCAGATTCCTCTACCAGGGCAGGTCTGTCTGGAAGTGGGGATAATTTTAAGAAGATCGCCACTGCAAGGAAAGCTACACCCAGGATCAGATAAGGTATTTTAACACTTTCAATACTGATGTCACTGCTACCTGCAGATCCAAAAATTGCAAAACTTACAATTAGCGGTCCGATGGTCGTTCCAAAGTTATTGATCCCGCCAGCAAGCGTTAAACGCTGAGAGCCGGTTTTAATAGGACCTAATGCGATGGCCAGGGGATTTGCGACCGTTTGCTGTAAGGAAAATCCCAATGCAACAATAAATAAACCAGACAACATTAATGGAAAGGAACCATAATTTGCTGCGGGATAAAACAATAAGGTTCCAACTGCAGAAATACATAAGCCCAATGCAAGGCCGTTTTTGTATCCGATTTTATTGACAAGGTCTTTTTTGATTAAAATAGAGACCCCCATATAGATCAATGAACCCACGGTATAAGCGATATAAAAAGCTAAGGATACCCATTGACTTTGACTTTGTGTTAAATGAAAAGCTTTTTGAAATACAGGAATCAGGATATCATTACTCGCCGCCACAAAGCCCCAAAAAAAGAACACGGTAACTAAAGGAATGAACTGTCCCCACTTGGTTTGAGAATTTTCTGCAGTCATATTTATAATTGGTTTATACTGGGGTTAAACATAAATAAAAAAAACTGTTTTGTAAAGTGTATAATTTACACAATGATGTTCCGTCATTTTCAAATTGGTATGGTCATCACAGACACAAATTTGAGAATCAGCGATAAACAAAATTAAAGCTGGCCTTGTAATTGAAGTAACCTGTAAAATAAACTAATTATAATAGGGTCGATTTTATTCATAAAATCGCATATTAGCGTAATTTTATATGTTTAGGTGAATGTTTGAAGCAATATTACAAGGAATAGGTGCAGGTATTTTATTCTCCTTTTTAACGGGACCTGTTTTCTTTTCCATGATAAAAACCAGCATTGAGAAAGGTTTTAAAGCGGGATTTTCGCTAGCTGTGGGGGTGATTTTTAGTGACATCATATTTATTACGCTCACCATCTTCAGTGCTCAGTTTGTAGATTATAAATCGGAGTATTTTCAATATATAGGTATCGTTGGAGGCCTCTTTTTATTTGGGATAGGCTTGTATTACCTGTTCAATAAGGTAAAAGTGAGCTATGACATCTCCGAGATCGCCAAAGTCAGGAAGCGCGGCTATATTTTAAAGGGTTTTCTAATGTGTCTCTTATCCCCTACCACGCTGATGTTTTGGATCATGGTTGGAGGCATTATATCGGTGCAGCTTCATTATACGATGGCAGAAAAGATTGTCTTTTTCATCATTGCCATGGCCACTCAGCTTTCCGTAGATGGGATCAAGACTTATTATGCGGCCAAGTTAAGGTATAGGATCAAAGAGAAGACCATTCAGAACCTGAACAGGATCGCCGGTGCGGTGATCATCATCTTTGCGATCCGGTTATTTGTAGAAGTCATCCTGAAGCATTACAAATAATCATAAAAACATCTAAACAAAAAAATCCCCGCTACAGTTAAACTATAGCGGGGATTATATTTTATGAGCTGCTTATTCTAGTAAGCCCTCTGGTTGCTTCCTTCTTTCCAGTTTACAAAAGCTTTGATCACAACTTTGTTTCCTCCTGGAGTTGGGTAGTTTCCTGAGAAATACCAATCGCCGGTATGATCCGGACAAGCCACATGTAAGTTATCTAATGTCTGGTAGATCACCTCTACTTCTGCGTTAATGTTTGCAGGAGTAATAATTTTGGTAATCTGAGCAGAGATTTCTTCCTGAGTAAAAGGTCTGTAAATGTCCTTCACGTGATTTACAATCTCTTCTTTAGGTAACAACAGGGAAGCTTTACATTTCTGGTAAACTTCTTCAATGATGTGTTCCATTCCACGTTCCTTTAACAATTGGATGGCCGCTTCGAAAGCAACAAACTGTCCCATTTTAGACATATCAATACCATAGCAATCCGGGTAACGAATCTGAGGAGCAGAAGAAACAATAATGATCTTTTTAGGGTGTAACCTGTCAATGATCTTAATGATACTTTGCTTTAAAGTTGTTCCCCTTACAATAGAATCATCTATTGCCACCAAGGTATCTGTATTGTTCTTGATGATGCCGTAAGTAGTGTCATAAACATGCGCTACCATATCCTGCCTGTCGGCATCCTGGGTAATGAATGTTCTTAATTTCACATCTTTAATCGCCAGTTTTTCAACCCTTGGGTTCATAGAAAGCAATTCATCCAGCTCCTGATCGTTCAGTTGTTCTTTACGGTTCAGTAAGGTATCTTTTTGCACCCCTCTGATATAACTGTGCAATCCTTCTACCATTCCGTAGAAAGATACTTCAGCTGTATTCGGGATAAAAGAGAATACCGTATTTTTAAGGTCTGCGCTTACTGCTTTCAGGATCTGATCGCACAACAAGGCACCTAATTGTTTTCTTTCTTTATAAATATCAGCATCACTTCCTCTGGAGAAGTAAATGCGTTCAAATGAGCAAGCTCTTTTTTCCTGAGGATCTCTGAATACTTCCTGAGTAACTTTACCGCTTTTCTTAACGATTAAAGCATGCCCTGGTTCGATTTCTTTCACATCTTTGAATGGAATGTTGAAAGCAGTCTGAATCGCTGGTCTTTCTGAAGCAGCAACTACGATTTCATCATCAGCATAGTAAAATGCAGGACGTATTCCTGAAGGATCACGAAGTACAAAAGCATCACCATTACCAACGATTCCGGAGATCGCATATCCGCCATCCCAGTTTTTAGCAGAGCGACGCAAAATTTTAGCGATGTCTAAACCTTCAGAGATTTTATGGGTAATTTCTACATTATCCAGTCCTTCTTTCTTGTAAGCATCAAAAAGCTCCTGATTTTCATCGTCAAGGAAATGACCAATCTTTTCCAGGACAGTAACAGTATCCGCTTTTTCTTTTGGATGTTGTCCAAGCTCATATAATTGCTCCAATAGCTCTTCTACATTCGTCATGTTGAAGTTACCTGCGATCACAAGGTTACGGGTCATCCAGTTGTTCTGGCGCAAAAATGGATGGCAGTTTTCAATGCTGTTCTGACCATGGGTACCATATCTAAGGTGACCTAGTAAAACTTCCCCGATAAAACTAACATTGTTCTTTAACCATTCGGCATCCTGCATTAATTCAGGTGTTTCATTCTGGATGTCTACAAATTTACTTTGTACATATCCAAAAATATCTGCAACTGCATTTTGTGCCATAGACCGGTACCTGCTGATGTAGCGGTGTCCTGGTTTAACATCAAGTTTAATGGTGGCAATACCCGCTCCATCTTGTCCGCGGTTGTGTTGCTTTTCCATCAAAAGATAAAGCTTATTCAGTCCCCAGAGTGCTGTACCGTATTTTTCCTGGTAGTATGAGAGAGGTTTTAAAAGACGGATAAAGGCTATTCCGCATTCATGCTTGATCGAGTCGCTCATTGGTGTGTGATTTGAGCCGCAAATTTACCGTTAATAATAATTAGAACCTAGAAAGAAATGGAATCTTTCATAAAGATTATATTCAAATGTTCAAACATCATTTAAACCGTTTAGCAGTATAAAAACCGACAATTAAAGACAAAAAAAACCGCACATCTGGATGAGCGGTTTCCTGCAGAAAGGATTTTTGTCCCTTCCCTATGGATGACTTAGTGTCTTTTATAGTTTGGCAATCACGAAATCGGTTATGTTTAATTTAGAAACATCATTTCTAACCAGGTTATGTTCTGCTGATGAACCGCTTAATTTCAAATCTGACTGGTCTTTCATGTCGGTATAAAGGCTACCTACTTTTGCATTTACGTTTGCTTTAGCACCATCTTTTAAAAAGATCTGAAGAACGGCAAGGTCAAAGTTACCACGGGTTTTTACCTCAGCTGCATTTGAAGCATCAATTCTTTGCAGGTCTTTTACAGAGATATAGATCGTTGCAGGGCTTTGCTCAGTAGAGTTGATGTATAAAGTATATCCTTTTTGTTGAACGGTAGTATTTGCAGTTAGTTCATCATTTGTAGTGATGCTTTCTGAATGTGCCTGTACCAATACCACTTTAGCATTTCCGGTTACGACTACTTTATTGAACTTTACATTCGCAGATGCGCTTACAGGCGTAGTGTCTTTAGCGAAAGTAGTGAAGGCCGAAGAAGTTAAAACGATAGCAGTTAAAGCTGAAGCGAATAGGGTTTTGATGGCAGTTTTCATATCTTTTATATTTTAAGTTTTTAATTATTTAATTGTTGTTTTGTAGATAAGACGCCATCCTACAGGAAACGTTTCAGCGTTTTTTGGCGCATTAGACCATGCCGCAGTAACAGTCGACCAACTGCCATTGCTATTCGACCAACAGACAAAAAATAATAGAGAAAAAAAAAAGCTCCTGACAGGAGCTGGAAGTATTAAACTTGAAGATGCATTTGTTCAGATTCGATTTCCTCCCCAAAGAAGATGGAAGCATGCTGATCAAACACTTCCCGGTCGCCGGAAGTATAGAAGTTTTTTTCGCCTTCCTGCGCAATCTTTATGGCCATCTCCGGATGTTTTTTCAGATAGGCATCCAGGCTATCGGCAACAATCTCTGCCTGTCCCAATAACTGAATACCTTCGGGCAGTATTGCTTTAATCTTTGGAATCAGCAATGGATAATGGGTACAGGCTAACAGAATGCAATCAATCTCAGCATCCTTTTCCAACAGTTCTTTCAGGTACTTGTCCACGAAATAATCTGCGCCTGGATTCAGGTGTTCATTATTCTCAATCAGCGGCACCCACATCGGGCAGCTTTGCTGCAAGACCTTTAATTCAGGGAAAAACTTAGCGATCTCCATGGGGTACGACAAGGAATTTACCGTCCCCCTTGTCCCCATTACACCAATGGTTTTGCTGCTGCTAAAATCCCCTACTACTTCTGCCGTAGGCCTGATTACACCCAGCACCCGATGGTTCGGGTACTTTACCGGAAGCACCTTCTGCTGGATGCTGCGTAAAGCTTTTGCAGAAGCCGTATTACAGGCAAGGATCACCAATGGACAACCCTGTGCAAAGAGCCATTCCACACAGTCCAGCGTATACTGATAAATAGTTTCGTAAGAATGATCTCCATAGGGAGATCGGGCGTTATCGCCGAGGTAGATATAATTGTATTGAGGTAACTTTTCAGCAATAGATTTAAACACTGTTAAACCACCATAACCAGAATCAAAAACGCCAATAGACTGTCCAATATTCATTATAAAAAAAAGCGGGATTGAGTTTTATCACTCAATCCCGCAATTTAAATATTTTAATTCTAATTATTTCTTAGGAGCTGCAGTTGCAGAGATACCCAATTTAGTTTTAACAGCAGCAGTGATGTCATCACCACCATCCCAATATACTAAAGCCTGGTTTGCAGTATCAAATACATAAGCAAAACCTTTTTCTTTAGAAACTGCTTTAATTGCTGCATCAGCTTTTACCTGGATAGGATTAAACAATTCAGCATTTTTAGCTTCCATTTCCTGTTGAGCTTTCGCTCTTGCATCTTCGATACGTTTTTGAAGATCCTGCAAGTCAGCACCCATAGCTTGTAACTCTTTACCTACTGTTTCTTTGTTTGCTTCGCTCAGCGACTTTTGTTTATCTTCTGCTGCTTTCAGTTTAACCTGGTACTCAGAGATCATTTTCTCAACATCAGCTTGTTTGGTTTTTCCAAAAGCTTCCAATGTTGTTCTTGCTGCTTTAACTTCCGGCATTGCTTCGATGATCACTGCTGAATTTAAATGTGCGAATTTTTGTTGTGCATTTGCAATGTTAGCAGTAAACAATAACCCCGCTGCTACAAAAAATGCGTTAATTGACTTTCTCATTTCTATTTATCTTAATAATTGTTTTTACTTATTTGTGTGTATTATTTTAAAGTTGAGCCTGGTTTAAATCCAAGTAGCCTGATGACATCGTTGCTTACATCATAGTTGCTGCTGGCATAAATCATCATGGTTGACTCACTGCTTTTATCAAAGATGAAATCAAAAAGTTTAGCTTTTGCTACTTCGCCAATCGTCTTCGTTACTTTTTCCTGAATCGGGCTCAATAGTTTAGTGCGCGATTTGAAAAGCTCACCATCAGGACCAAAGATATTACGTTGAAAATCTTTTGCTGCTTTCTCTTTTTCGATGATATCGTTTTCTCTTCTTTTACGCATGTCTGCTGTTAACAAAACCTGATCGGCCTGATACGCTTTGTACATCTTGTCGATCTCTACAAAGTTTTGATCTACCTGTCCCTGCCATTGATTAGATAAGGCAGTCAGCTGAGTTAAGGCTGATTTGTATTCCGGAAGGTGTTTCAAGATATATTCAGTATCCACATATGCAAATTTCTGAGCAAAGGCTCCCATACATGTAAAACTCAGGAAGCATATTAAAAGATATTTTTTCATTCGTCTGTTTTTATTAGTTAAATCCACCTAACTGTTGTGCAATACTGAAAGTAAAGTTCTGCTTTCCACCATTCTCAACTCCAGGAATCTTATCAAAAGGAATCGCGTAATCAATTCCCAATAATCCAAATATCGGTAAAAATATCTTTGCACCAAAACCTGCAGACCGTCTAACGTTAAAAGGATTATATTCAGAGAACTTGTTCCAGGTATTACCACCTTCGGCAAAAGCCACAAGGAAGGCAGTAGCCGACTGACTGGCAATAACCGGGTATCTTAATTCCAACATATACTTGGTGAAAATCGGACTTCCTGATTGTTGTGCAATCCTTACATTCGAACCATTAGGAATCACCGCACTATTAGAGTAACCACGCATCGCAATTAACTCTGATCCCTGAAGGAAATCAAATCCTTGCATTCCATCACCACCTAGTTTGAAACGCTCAAATGCCGGATCTCCAACTGCTTTGTTATATGAGCCAAGGAAACCAAATTGTGCCTGTGCTTTCACGACAAACTTACCAGCTAACCTGTGGAACCATTGAGATTCAAATTTCCATTTATGGTATTCCGTGAATTTATAGAATTCTTTATCTGATGCAGTAGCATAGTTCAACTTATTCAACAAGGAATAAGGAGGTGTTGCCTGAATCGTAAACTTAAAGAAGGAACCTCCTGTAGGGAAGATTGGGGAATCTCTTGAATCCCTGCTCAACTCCTGCGCTAAACTGATGTTGTAAGAAGTACCCGTGCTAAACTTATATCCGGAATAATTGTTCAGAACATATTGCTGGAAACTTAAAGCATGGCTCAACTGGAAATAGTTATCCGGGAAGTTTAACTTTCTACCCAAACTTACCGTTACCCCATTTAAACGAATTCTTTGTTGTTGTCCACGGCTATCATTTTCTTTTAGTCCGTTAGACTGTAATGAGGTAAATGCACTCACTCCAAAACTGACCGGCTTTTTACCACCTAACCATGGCTCAGAGAAAGAGAAACTATACGACTGATAGTATTTACCGTTGGTCTGTCCACGTAAGCTCAGCTTCTGGCCGTCACCTTTTGGCAATGGTTTATAAGCACTTCCGTTAAACAGATTTTTCAAAGAGAAGTTATTGAAGGTAAGACCTAAAGTACCGATGATGTTACCACCACCAAAACCGCCTGACAATTCGATCTGATCCGAAGGTTTTTCTTCTACTGCATATTCAATATCTACGGTTCCATCTGCCGGATTTGGTTTAGGTGTAGGTACTGTTTTCGACTCATCGAAGTTACCCATCTGTCCGATCTCACGAACGGTACGGATCAATAGATCTTTAGAGAATTTATCTCCAGGTTTAGTACGGACATCACGCAATACCACTCTATCATTCGTGATGGTATTTCCTTTAACCGTAATTCTGTTATTCGTGTACTGAGGGCCTTCATAGATGCGAATTTCCACATCAACAGTATCGCCATAGATTTTAGTCTGAACCGGATCTACGTTAAAAGTTAAATAACCATCATTCAGGTATAAACTCGATACGTCATCACTGTTAGGGCTACCTCTTAATTTCTTTTCAAGTTTCTCCTCACTAAACACCTCTCCTTTTTCAATGCCAAGGATTCTTCCCAGATCTTTTCCTGCATATTTAGCATTACCTGCCCAGGTAATATTTCCCATGTAATATTTAGGTCCTTCAAACAGGTCCAGCTTAATGCCTACTGCTTTCTCACTAAACTGATATACACTGTCTTTAAGAATCACCGCATCACGGTAACCTTTATCCTGCATTTTGGCGATCAATGTTTTCTTATCTTCTTCGTATTTCTCTTTATTGAATTTACCCGAACCAAAGATTTTATAGAATGCCTGTTGCTTTGTCTTTTTCAAAAACTTACGCAGCTTCGCATCAGAAAAGGCCTGATTTCCGGTAAAGTTAATTTCATGGACTTTTACCTTACGGCCTTTGTCTACACTAACTTCGAGGATGACATGGTTTTCCTGATTGGGATCAACCTTGGTTTTATACGTTACCGCAGTAAAGAAATACCCTTTTTCCAACAGGTACTTTTTGATCGTACTTGTGGTGGTATTGTAAAGGTTATCGTTGATGATCGTCTTGGTCGCTTTCGCATTCAGCTTTTCCAGAATGTCTGTTTTCTGAGATTTACTGACCCCCTGAATATCAAAAGAGCTCAAACGCGGACGTTCCACTACTTCAATATCGAAGAAAACGGAATCGCCTTCGATTTTAACAATATCCAACTGAACGTCATCAAATAAACCTTGTTCCCAAAGGATTTTAATGGCATTGGCAGTAGCCTCACCAGGAAGCACGATACGTTCTCCTTTGATCAGTTTTGAAAGGGTAATGATCACATCTTTGTCTAAAAATTTCGCTCCTGTAAGCGTCACATCTGCGATGGTATACTCTTTGGGATTAAAATAATCCAGATCCAGGCCATTAACTTTTAATGTAGGAGTTGCAGGATTGGACTGGGGACGGATCTGTGCCATTGTTGGTAAACCAATCAATAACAACAATATGAGTTGATATATTCTTTTCATTTAAATCTAAAAATCGATGCTAAGTTAATTTAAACACATGTTAAAAAGTGTTAAAAGTAAAATTAGTTCAACTGTTCACTAATTTTACCGAAGCGGCGTTCGCGCTTTTGGTAGTCTACAATTGCTTCAAAAAGGTCTTCCCTTCTAAAGTCAGGCCACAAAGTATCGGTAAAATACAGTTCGGTATAAGCCATCTGCCACAACAGAAAATTGCTGATCCTATGTTCGCCGCTCGTCCTGATCATGAGTTCAGGATCGGGAATATTCGTGGTTGTCAGCTGGGCTGAAAAAGTATTTTCATCGATTTCATCAACATTAATCTCCTGATCTTTAACTTTTTGGGCCAGTTTCTTTGCCGCCTCAATGATTTCCCATTTCGCGCTATAGCTCAAAGCAAGTGTCAGGGTACAACGCGTATTTTTCGCGGTATTATCCATCGCACTTTTCAGATCGTCAATACATTTTTGTGGAAGGGAAGAGATGTCCCCGATGGCGTTAAGTCTGATGTTATTCTTATTAAGCGTTGCGGTTTCCTGATTAATGGTTGAGATCAGCAGCTCCATTAAAGCATTTACTTCTTCTATGGGCCTATTCCAGTTTTCGGTAGAAAAAGCATATACAGTCAGGTATTTAATACCTATATCTGCGCAACCTTCTACGATATCTTTTACAGATAACACCCCACTTTCATGGCCAAAGTGCCTGAATTTGCCTTGATTTTTTGCCCATCTCCCATTTCCATCCATGATGATTGCGATGTGCTCAGGCAGGCGTGTAACGTCAATTTGTTCTTTAAATCCCATTTATAATTGCAAATATGCTTAAAATGTATAACATTTTTGGGACACAAAGGTATAAGATATGCCAATACCTACAAACATATAGGTATCTCTTTTTCTAAAATCGCCTCTTTGGGTCCCGGAAAGAGTTCTTCGGGGAATGCCTGATACTAAGGGACCTCTGTTAGGATCTGAAAGCATTAAGCCCCTATCTCCATCGGCAGGTGGATTATTGGCATCTGGGTATTTCCCACTTACGTCATCCAGATAATCTGTAAACGCGGTCCTATATCCAATCTGAGAAAACAAGCCCCAGTTTTCCTTCAATCTAACTTTAAAACCTACTCCATAAGGAACAGTAAGTGCGTAATTTTTATAAGGTTCTTTTTGTCCTTCTGTTCTGTAAAATCTCAGGTTATATTCCTGATCTCCCAACTCGGCCACATGCGGATAATATCCTTTTGGGCTAAAGAAGACCCCTCCTATTCCTGTGAATATATAAGGCGTAAATCCTTTCGTTCCTCCCCCGGCAAAATAATCCAGGAAGTTAAAATCAACCTGCAGACTGATTTCATTCAAAGAAGTCTTAAAATTAAGGCCTCTATCTCTAAACTGAGCATTGTCAGAACTCAGGTCGTTTGCCTTGATTTTACCGAAATTATAATGGATACCAAGGCCCCAGTAAGGATCAAAATTCATCTTTACATAAGCTCCGGCAGATATCCCGCTAATTTTCAAAGGTTTTGTCTGATTCAGGTCCCCCATGTATCCTGCACCCCCACCGACCACACCGAGCTCCATTGTTTGAGCAGCAGCATTAAATCCAATGAAAGAGATCACAAAAAAACAGAAAAGCCTTGTTCCGTATCGCATCTTAATAGTTACGGGTATCAATACCCCAAAGTAGTTTATTTCTTAACGTGGTCAGGTAACTTTCATTGTTCAGCCTGATCAGATTTACATGAAAGGCGGCTTTATTTAAGGTCAGCTTTACAGAGCGGTCTACCGTTTCCGTTCTTGAATCGCAGGAAACCAGGAACTTTGCACTTCTGGCTTCTACTTCAAATGTAAGTGAAACATCATCAGGAATGATGACAGGTCTTACATTCAGGTTATGTGGCGCAATTGGGGTGATCACAAAATTTTGTGAACTTGGGTAAATGATCGGGCCACCGCAGCTTAAAGAATAAGCCGTTGAGCCTGTAGGTGTGGCAATGATCAAACCATCCGCCCAATAAGAATTCACGAATTCATTATTCATATAAGCATGAATAATCATCATCGCTGATTTATCCCTTCTATGAATCGTGATGTCATTTAAGGCGAAGTTTTCCTCACCAAACAGGTCAAATTTTGACTCCAGACTCAGTAAAGTCCTTTTATCCAGAGAATATTCTTTATTGTGGAGTGCTTTGATCGCGATTCTGATTTCATCTTTATTGATGCTCGCTAAAAATCCCAGTCGGCCGAAGTTAATTCCGATCACCGGGATTCCCGAATCGCGGATCAGCGATAGCGTATCCAGTAATGTTCCGTCCCCACCCAGGCTAATCAGGACGTCTGCCTGACCAACCAATTCGGTATGGTTACTAAAAACAACAATGCCCTCAGGCAGCTTGATTTTATCTTTTATAAAGTCAAGGTAATCTTTGGAAACAAGAATGGGCGCTTTTGATTCGCCCAGAACATTGAATACTTCCTGTACATATGGTAAAACGCTATTATTGAACTCTCTACCGTAAATTGCAGTTCTCATTTATGGGTTTTATACGTTTAAATAATTCATGAATGAATTATATCTGTCTTCGGTACCATTATCTGAAATGGTGCTGTTAAACACAGCCTTGACCTGGTAATTATATCGCTCAAAGGAGGCGATAATTCCCGACAATTCAGTTTTATTGATTTTTAGAGTGACTTCCAGTTTTGTAGAATCGGGAAAAGACTGCACATAAGAAGAAAGAATCTGCGCATTATCGGCTTCCACAATCTGTGCCATGTGAGAAAGGGAGTTATTGCGGTTACTAATTTCCAGTACAATAATCCCCCCCGGTTCTTTTACCGCATAAATATCGGCTGTATAATCTAACAGATTATTTATAGAGATTAGTCCCAAATAGTTTTTTTTATAATCCAGAACAGGAACTACCGATAAGTGCAATTGATGAAAAAGTCTGATGATATCATAGATGTGCGCATCCTCATAAACAAAAGGGTTTAAAATAGACAAAGGCAAACTGCCGATTGCCTGTTCTGTGTCCCTAACTTCAATCAACTCTTCTTCTGCCAGCAACCCCAGAAACTGGGTTTCATTTACAATGGGTAAATGGTATAGCTTGAACTCAGTCATCCGCTCCAAAGCTTTCTGAACCGAGTCAGAAGTCTTTAGCGGGGGAATTGAATTTGATATGAGTTCAGATGCAAACATTATTTAAGTAATATTCTATTTAAAAATTTCTCCAGATATTCATTAAACGCTTCCGGGCGCTCCATCATCGGTGCATGTCCGCATTTATCCACCCAATTCAATTCTGAGTTAGGCAATAGTTCGTGAAATTCTTCCGCAACCTCAGGAGGAGTTACCTTATCCTGCTTTCCCCAGATTAAAGAAACAGGAATCGTAATCCTGGACAGGTCTTTCGACATGTTATGGCGGATAGCCGATTTAGCTAAAGCCAGAATCCGGATTACCCTGGAACGGTCATTCACACTTTTATATACATCATCTACCAACTCCTTGGTAGCAACTGCAGGGTCATAGAAAGTAAACTCTACCTTTTCCCTAATATAATCATAACTTTCTCTTCTTGGAAATGATCCGCCAAAAGCATTTTCATATAAGCCAGAGCTTCCTGTTAATACCAGCGCTTTTACATTTTCCTGATGGGAAGTCGTAAATACAAGACCTACATGTCCGCCCAATGAATTCCCAATTAAAACGACCTGACTAAGTTTCTTATATTTTAAAAATCTGTTTACATATTTTGACAAGCTCTTTACACCTAAAGTAAGTATCGGGAGCTCATAAATTGGTAAAATAGGTACCATAACATGATAATTGGCCTTAAAATGATCAATTACCCCTTCCCAGTTGCTCAACTCTCCCATTAAACCATGAAGTAATACCAGGGGTTCTCCTTTTCCAGCCTCTATATATTTAAACCCGTCTTCGTCTATTACTTCGTATTTCATATTTTGTGTTAAGTAAGGTAATGCTACTAAGTTAGTAGAGTAAATTAAATTTAATGTAATTTAAAAGATTAATTTTTTGAAAAAAGGTTTAAACACATAAATTTTCAAGCATATTTTATGCCAATTGCGCTTTCACAATCTCAGCGATCAGTTTTCCGTCTGCTTTACCTGCAAGTTCCTTGTTTGCAAGGCCAATTACTTTACCCATTTCTTTTACTGAAGCCGCACCGGAATCTTTGATGATCTGAGCGATGATGCTTTCAATTTCTGCCTGCTCCAATTGCTTAGGCATAAAGCGGCTGATTACTTCGATTTCTTCTTCTTCAATAACGCTCAGGTCTTCACGTCCCTGTTGCTTATAGATATCAGCAGATTCGCGACGTTGTTTTACCAGCTTTTGTAAGATCTTTGATTCCACTTCTTCTGTAATCTCTTCGCTTGACCCTTTTTCTGTTTTAGCCAGCAATAAAGCCGCTTTAATTGCTCTCAAACCTCGTAACTGTGCCTGATCTTTAGCCAGCATCGCTTTTTTAATCTCCTGATCTATTGTACTTGATATCATATCTGTTTCGATTAATATTTTAATTTCTTTTAATAATGGCACCCGTCGCCTGAGCAGCAGGCATAATGAGCATATCGTTGATATTTACGTGTGCGGGTCTGCTTACTGCAAACCAAATTGCCTCTGCAATATCATTGGCAACCAGTGGTTCCAATCCATCATATACCTTCTTTGCCCTTCCTTCATCTCCTTTAAAACGGACTTTCGAAAACTCTGTTTCTACCATTCCCGGATTGATGGCTGTTACTTTTATTCCATGAGGTAATAAGTCTATGCGCATACCTTTATTCAGCGCATCGACTGCATGTTTTGTAGCACAGTAAACATTTCCGTTAGGATATACTTCTTGTCCGGCAATAGAACCTATGTTAATGATATGGCCTGACTTTTGGCTGATCATCCAGTTGGAAACAATCTTGGTTACATAAAGCAATCCTTTAACATTGGTATCAATCATAGTATCCCAATCAGAAATATTTCCTTTATCAATAGGATCTAACCCCTGACTTAGTCCGGCATTATTGATCAGCACATCCACCTGTTTCCATTGGGCAGGTAACGTTTCCAGCGCATAAGATAAATCGTCGTGAATTCTCACATCGGCAACAAGAGTTTTTGTTTCAATGGCATATTTATCTTCCAGGCGTTTGGCCACCTCTTTTAATAAATTCTCTCTTCTTGCCACCAAAATTAAGCGATAGCCCTGTGCAGCAAATAAGTCTGCGCAGGCTTCTCCGATTCCTGAAGTTGCTCCTGTAATTAATGCAGTTTTCATCTGTATATATTTAATATTTTATCGGTTATGAAACCATTGTTTATTTCTGGTTTCATTAGTACTCTGATTATTCTTTTTTGAAGGATATTGTCTTAACAAAATTAAACTTTTTTTCCAGCCACATCATTCAAAAAATAAACTGAATGTCACATGTCGTAACATGAGCTTATCAATCGGAGTGGAAAACACATGCGGAGCTTCGTTTTTCTTCACACTATCAAAAGAATAAGACAATTTGATCTCCGGTGACATTTTGAAATATTCAAAGTACAGGTCCATCCCTAGCCCGGCTTCATAGGAAAGGAAGTTACGACGGTTATTCACAAACTTCTCCAGGGGATCGGTAACGTTATTGTTATCAGACTTTTTCTTGGAAGATATATCTGCAGTATACTTAACCCCTCCCATCATATAAGCCCGGAAATTGTTCCTTCTGTTAGACTTGATTTTCAAACTCAGGGGAAAGTCCACGAAAGTGGTCTCCAGTTTTTTTTGCACATCTATAGGCGCCTGCCCGGAACCAGTTCCTGGTGGTTCTTCAAAACGATAATTTAAAATCCTGTCGTTAAAAACCAATATCGGAGTTAACCGAACGTCTACGTTATCATGGATCTTTTGGTTCACCACAAAGCCAATTCCGAATCCGGCAGAAGGTTTTGAAGAGATAGAACTGAATCCGCCAGGCACATCACTTCTCAGCTCCCAACGCTGCACGTCAACATCCTTCCAATCTACTTTCTTTAGAATCTTATATTCCGAAGAGACATACTGAAAGGTAAATCCAAAATGAAGGTTATTGTCATCGATCCCGCCACCCCAGTTCTGAGCCTTTACTGTCGCAACAGAAAGCAGGCACATCAAAGAAAGGAGCAGTTTCATTTTCATATAGATGACTGAGCTATGTGGCCCGTTATTTTAAATTTTATTTTGTTCCCGTATAAATCGCGCAAATGCCAAACGTCAACCTGATATCTTTTGCGTTTTTAAAACCAACCTTTGTCAACATTGCATTAAATGTATCTCCATCAGGAAATGCCGCAACTGACTCTGGTAAATAAGTATAGGCACTGGCATCTTTAGAAAATGCTCTCCCAAAGAACGGAGTTACATAATTAAAGTAAAAATTATAGCCCTGTTTAACGGGGAACTTCCTTGGTTTTGAAAACTCAAGAATGACTATTTTCCCACCTGGTTTAAGCACGCGGTACATATCTTTTATCCCTTTCTCCAGGTTTTCATAATTCCTGACACCAAAGGCCACGGTTACGGCATCAAAATGATTGTCGTCGAAATGTAAACCTTCTGAATCTCCCATTTGAACAGAGAAAACAGGGTGTAAATTCCGCTCATTGATCTTTTTACGGGCCACTTCCAGCATTCCTTCAGAAATATCTACCCCGATTACCTTCTCAGGATTCAGAATTTTAATCGCCTCAAAAGCAAAATCTCCGGTTCCTGTTGCGACATCAAGCATCAAGCGCGGCTTGATCGACTTGAGCTCAGCAATTGCCCTTTTACGCCATAGAATATCAATTCCGAGCGACATAAAGTGGTTTAAAAAATCATAAGTTCCTGATATCTTATCAAACATTGAGGCTACTTGTTCCTTTTTGGGAGCCGTTGCAGAGTGGGAGGTGGAGATCTTTTCGTTCATAGTAAGGCGCAAAGATAAGTATTGTTGAAAACTAATTTTCTACCTTTGTCAAATGATTATAAAATCAGCAACATTTATTTGTAGTAATACAAAGGTTTCGGCTCTACCTGTAGCCAATATGCCCGAATATGCATTCATCGGACGTTCCAACGTTGGAAAATCCTCATTAATTAATATGCTGGTGAACCAGCATGGTTTAGCAAAAACATCTCAAAGACCCGGAAAAACCCAGTTGATCAACCATTTTCTCATCAACGAAAAATGGTATATTGTAGATTTACCCGGATATGGATATGCGAAAGTTTCAAAAAACAGCAGAGAAAACTGGGAGAAATTTATTCGCAACTACATCACGAAAAGAGAAAGTTTACAATGCGTCTTCGTATTGATAGATAGCCGTTTAGAACCTCAAAAAATAGATCTTGAGTTTTGCTGCTGGATGGGAGAAATTCAGATTCCTTTCGTATTGGCTTTCACAAAAGCAGATAAGCAGTCGACGGCAAAAACAAATCAAAACGTTGCTGCCTTCAAAAAAGCATTGGGTGGGTGGTTTGAAGAGATTCCTCCATGCTTCGTGACTTCTTCAGAAAAAAGCGTAGGAAGAGAGGAGATCCTAGAGTTTATAGATCAGACAAACCTTGATTTTGCCATGCCTATTTTAACACCGGATACAGATTTTTAAATTGTCTTTCATGAAGAAGTATTTTTCTCTGGTCCTGTTTGCCCATTCCATCTTTGCGCTTCCTTTTGCAATGATTGGATTTTTCCTGGGAGTAACGACAACAGATCATCCTTTCAACTGGTTATTACTGGTGGCGGTCCTGCTATGTATGGTCTTTGCCCGCAATGCCGCAATGGCATTTAACAGGTATCTGGACAGAAATATTGATGCAAAGAATCCACGCACTCAGATGCGCGACATTCCGGCAGGAAAAGTTTCCGCAAATGAAGCCCTCATCTTTGTCATCATTAACTGCATTTTATTTGTTGCAACCACTGCATTCATCAACACGCTTTGTCTTTATCTATCGCCTGTTGCCTTATTTGTGGTTTTATTCTATAGCTATACCAAAAGGTTTACAGCATTATGCCACCTGGTACTCGGCCTTGGTCTGTCTCTGGCTCCCATTGGTGCATACATCGCCGTAACCGGAGCATTTAGTATCGTTCCGGTATTGTATTCTTTTGCCGTATTGTTTTGGGTGAGTGGTTTCGACATCATCTATGCCCTGCAGGATGAAGATTTTGACAGGGAAGAAAAACTGCATTCTATCCCCGCAGCTTTAGGAATTAAAAATGCGCTGAGACTTTCCGTGGTATTACATGTTTTCTCTGCACTATGTGTGATTCTGCCGATTTTCTTTACGCCACATAACTTCAGCTGGTTTTACTATGTAGGCGTTGCATTTTTCTGCTTTATGTTGATTTATCAGCATTTACTGGTAAAACCAAACGATATCAGTAAAGTAAACAAAGCTTTTGCAACCACTAATGGTTTTGCTTCTGTAGTCTTTGCGGTCTGCTTTCTGGCAGATGTGCTTTTCAGAACGATATTACACTAAAATATTATTCGACCAGGGGGACCATTTTCAACGTTAAGCTGGAAATGGTCCCTTTATATTTCCAAAGGAAAACTACCGCTTTTCTGCGCATTAGAATTCAATTGTCTTTTCCAATTGCCGAGGACCTCTCCGTTCCTTATATTTGCCTTATCTTAATTTTTAAAAACCTATGATTAATCTCAATATACCTGCAAAACAAAGAGCCTATATCCCTCAAAACCTGGAAATGAAATGGGACAACCTGGAGCCTATTCTTAATGATTTACTCGCACGTCCCATAGCAGATGTTTCCGGTCTGGAGCAATGGCTGAAAGACAAGAGTGAGCTCGAAGCTGCACTTGAGGAAGATTTTGCATGGAGGTATATCAAAATGAGTTGCGATACGGCAAATGAAGAACTGCTGCAATCTTTTCAATATTTTGCAACAGAGATCGAACCAAAGATCTCCCCTATCGCCAATCAGCTGAACCAAAAGTTCAACGACAGCCCTTTTATCGATGAACTGGATCAGGAGAAATATTTCGTTTACATCAGGGCCATCAGAAAAGCGATTGAAATCTATAGGGAAGAAAACGTGGAGCTATTGACCAAATTACAGGTTACCCAGCAGAAATATCAGGGCGTTACAGGAGCAATGAGTGTAGAGATAGGTGGACAGGAATATACATTGGAACAAGCGGCAAATTTCATTAAAGATACCGATAGAAGCATCAGACAACAAGCATGGGAAACGATTCAGCAACGTCGTCTGGTAGACAAAGATGATTTAAACATACTGTTTGATGAACTCGTAGCCATGCGTCACCAGGTTGCGTTAAATGCGGGCTTTGAGAATTACAGAGATTATATGTTCCAGGCACTGGGCAGATTTGACTACACTCCACAGGATTGTTATCATTTCCACGAAGCAATTGAAAAACAAGTGGTTCCGATCTTAAAAGAACAGGCACAAAAACGTGCAGATGCTTTAGGGATTGAAGTCCTGAAACCCTGGGATATGGAGGTGAGTACGACTGGAAAAGCGGCTTTAAAACCCTTCAAAAATGGGGCAGAACTGATCGATAAGAGCATTGAATGTTTTAATGCTATAGATCCGAAACTGGGACAAATGCTGGCTACAATGAAATTAAATAACCTGTTTGATGTGGAAAGCAGGAAAGGTAAAGCACCTGGTGGATACAACTACCCACTTGCAGAAACCGGAGCGCCTTTTATTTTCATGAACTCCGCAAATTCCCTGAGAGATTTAACGACGATGGTTCATGAAGGTGGTCATGCGATCCATACCTTCCTTACAGCTCATCTGGAACTGAACGATTTCAAACATTGTCCTTCTGAGGTCGCGGAACTCGCTTCAATGAGCATGGAGCTCATCTCTATGGACAACTGGAACATCTATTTTGACAATGAAGAAGACCTTCTTCGTGCAAAAAGAGAACAATTACAGGATGTATTGAAAACCCTTCCATGGGTAGCGGTAATTGACCAGTTTCAACATTGGATCTATACCAACCCAAGTCACAATGCGGCCGATAGAGAAGAGACTTTCAAGCAAATATACACCCGTTTCGGTGCCGGATTCTCCAACTGGGAAGGACAGGAAGCCGAATTTGGCAATCTTTGGCAAAAACAACTTCATCTTTTTGAAGTTCCTTTTTATTATATAGAATATGCAATCGCACAATTGGGTGCTATTGCCATTTGGAAAAACTACAAGGAGCATCCACAAAAGGCCATGGAACAATACCTGGAGGCACTTTCTTTGGGGTATACGAAACCGATCAATGAAATTTATGAAACTGCAGGGATCAAATTTGACTTCAGTTTAAGCTATATTCAAGAGCTGGCCTCCTTTGTAAAAGACGAATTACAGAAATTAGGTTAATAGTTTAGAAGTAAATTTATAAGTTTGAATAATACAAACTAAACTAACCAATATTCTATGTTTGAAAAACTCTTCAGAAAGAAATCTATTACCAAAATATTAGAAGATGCAGAAAAAGGCTATGGAGAACATGGAACTTCTTTACATAAAACACTGGGGGTAAGAGATCTTACCGCCTTTGGGATTGCAGCAATCATTGGTGCAGGAATTTTTAGTACGATTGGAAAAGCGAGTGCCGATGGAGGACCTGCTGTAATATTTCTATTCATTTTTACCGCCGTTGCCTGTAGCTTTGCTGCCTTTGCCTACGCAGAATTCGCATCAATGGTCCCGGTATCGGGGAGTGCTTACACCTATTCTTATGTAGCATTCGGCGAATTGGTGGCCTGGATTATTGGATGGTCACTCATTATGGAATATTCCATTGGAAATATAACGGTGGCCATTTCCTGGTCAGATTATTTTACAGGGCTCCTCTCTTCCATAAAGATTCCCGCCTTAGGTATTAAAGGCATTCACGTACCTGATTGGGCAACTATGGATTACCTTTCCGCTTACAATGGGCACAAACATGCTGAAGCGTTAGTGAATGCAGGAAAAAGCTTTGCCAATCTTGATGATGCTACCAGAATTGCCAATAATGCCTGGATTACCGCACCAAAAATCGGAGGTTTTCATATTGTAGCCGACTTACCGGCATTAGGAATTATCATCTTCATTACCTGGCTGATCTACAGAGGAATGAAAGAATCGAGAAATGCGAGTAATGCGATGGTCGTTGTGAAGCTTGCCGTGATCCTGTTGGTACTTGCAGTGGGTATTTTCTATGTAGATACTGCTAACTGGAATCCTTTTGCACCTAATGGTGTTTCAGGAGTTCTAAAAGGCGTTTCAGCAGTATTCTTTGCTTACATCGGATTTGATGCCATTTCCACTACTGCAGAAGAGTGTAAGAATCCGCAGCGCGATCTTCCAAAGGGAATGATGTGGGCAATTATTATCTGTACAATCTTATATGTAGCCATAGCGCTGGTCCTTACCGGTATCGTAAATTACAGTCTTTTGGCTGTGGGAGATCCCCTGGCATTTGTATTTGACCACATCAATCTTAAGCTGATGAGTGGAATCATTGCAGTGAGTGCCGTATTTGCAATGGCAAGCGTATTATTGGTTTTCCAAATGGGACAACCCAGAATCTGGATGAGCATGAGCCGTGATGGCTTATTACCGAAATCATTTTCTAAGATCCACCCTAAATACCAAACCCCATCTTTTGCAACCATAGTGGTTGGTTTTGTCGTAGCCATCCCTTCTTTATTTATGAACCTCACTATCGTAACCGATCTTTGTTCCATAGGAACATTATTCGCCTTCGTATTGGTATGCGCAGGAGTTCTGGTATTGCAAAACAAACCAAATATTCAAAGAGGAAAATTCAAAACCCCTTATGTCAATTCGAAATACATTGTTCCTGTTGTTTTTATAGCAGTGCTGATCCTTGGGTTTACCAATTATAAAAAGGAAACAAATGCGTTTATTTTCAATACGCCAAGAGTATACGAGCCTGTACATTTTATTACTTCACTTAATCCGTCAGAACTCGAACTAGTTAAAGGGGAAATCAAAAACTCATCGGTAAAAATAAATACTGCAGAAAACCAGGATGCTACGGCTTACCTTAACGGCTTATCCGAAGATCAGTACCAAAACTTTATGGACCAATCTACGGTGAACGTGGAGAAAAAATACGAATCAGGGTGGGGCTTGTTTAAGCATAAGATTCCCATGTGGATCTTCCTGATCATCTGTCTGGTGATTATTTATTATTGTATCACCAAAAATCTGTCCCTGATTCCGGTCCTTGGTTTAATCAGCTGTTTATACATGATGTGTGAGCTTGGTATTTCCAACTGGATTGGCTTTGGCATCTGGCTGATTATAGGTCTTGTCGTGTACTTCCTATATGGCTACAGACATAGCAAGCTGGGGAAACAAAATAGTCCCGCGGTATAACTTTTAAACCTACTTCATTTTCAAGCCTCTGAATATAAATTCAGGGGCTTTTTTACAAATCACCCATTCCAGCGTTTATTTTAAACCCAATTGATTCGGTATCGCTTGAATACAAGCAGATAATTCGAATGTTCAAAAGACATTGAGCAGATATATGAGAAACTTTTTTGGGTACAGATAGACGTTCCTGAGCATCCATGCTACGTTCAAAGGACGTTCCAATTAACTATTGTGACCGAACGACAACCGAACATGGATCGAAGGGAGTCAGTACCAATTCTCCTAATACCGACACCGCCAAATTTCAATATACCGATTTAGTACGCAGAAATAAAAATTTCAGAATGTAAATTCGAGAATATTTCTCAATATATTATTTTTTTAGAAAATATATTTATACATTAGATTTATTAGAAATAATAAGATTAAAACGATGTCTCACAAAATCAACAATAAAGAGACTGGACATCCCTAAATTGCCCTCCTATAATTATCCCTATAATTGTTTGGTTAGACGACCAGCAATAAAGGCTCCTCCCCGGAGCCTTTTTTATTTGATCAAAATCCAACAAAAAAAGAGAAAAGCCTTTGGCTTTATTAAAGAGAAAGCTCAACGGCAGAAATGACGTTAAAGTTTTTTTGATTTTGCAAATAAACAAGAACATGAAGTCCTTTTGGATCCAGGCCTTCTGGAACACCCAAACTTATGCTCCCCGAATGTTCCAGTGCAGTCGCAGAATAAAAGCTGCGAACCACATTCAGGTGCTCCAACAATTTACCTTTATTTTCCCCCGCATTAACCTGAACGGATTCCTGTCTTTGCAACAAGGCAACCGATATCAGATTCCCTTTCAATTTTTGATCCAAGGTATAATCCAATAGTACTTGCCCATCTTTTATATTCACTTTATATTGTGGTTGCTGTAATTTGACCTTCTTTTTAAGGGCATTATTGATCGCGCCATGCATTTTTTCGGTATCCGATCCAATGAAGGCTTCTTTGCCATTGACAATTGCCTGAGGCGTGTAAACCTGCCCCAGGAAAAATGCACTATATTTATATTGCCTTTCGGTAAACTCAGGCCGGCTAAATTTATCTGTCCAACCTAGTTTATTCCAGTAATCTACATGAAAAGCCAACACATAAACCGGTCTACCCTGATATTCCTGGTCAATCTCTTTTAAAAGCTTTTCCGCAGCCGGACAACTGGAACATCCTTCGGAAGTAAACAATTCGACAACCGCAAAACCAGTATCGTTAGTCGTACTTTTTTGTGTCGCCTTTTCCGGGCCTCCATTGACCACAGCCCAGGTGATCAGAGACGTGAGTAACAATAAATGTTTCATATGAGTATGTTTATGACGTTTTTTTAGCGCGATAAATTTCCTTCACTCCTATTGCTATTGGCAAAGCTACGAAAAACACAAGAATAGCCCAGCTCTTTACAATTCCATTGAGCGTATAATGTTGAGCGCTGATCCTCGTTAGTGGCACTACGCAAAGATTCATCACCGCCCAGACAAAAGAACCATACAGCAAGCTGCTAAGGACAATATTTTTGCGAAGCAAAGGTAAATGAGGATAGATAAAAAAATAGAATATGGTAAATGCAAAGGCATTAAAATAATGAAATCCTATTCCCAAAACGACTGTACCCATTCCACCACGAAAAGCTTCCGGCCCAAGAACTGCACTCGAAATATATTTAAATACAATCGTTGCATTACCGTTTGCAGATAAAAAAATGGCCGCAAGACCATCCAGTGTTCCTGCGATCAAGCCCAGAAAGAAGATTTTAAGAAAGCCCTCTGAAGGCTTCTCTTTTGAATAATTGTGCTGTGTAGTATAGGTTTCCATGATTACGTTTGGTTAGTTTCTAATGTTTAGTAATTTTCTAAATTCTCAGGCATAAATACAAACCTCATCAACATACAGCATCTTCTGAACTACCGATCACCATAACTGAACGCTGAATGTGATTTAATACGATAATATGCCAAAAGCAGCTATTTATACCCATCAGGATGTCGTTGATATTATTTTCAATTATTTGGCTTAAAAATTCCGAACTTCCGATAGTGAAGCACAAAATTTACCGACATCTCTTATTCTGGTTTACTTACAGTATCCAGGGAACGTTATTAGAATACGCCTGGATACATGATTTATTCCCACCGGAACGGGAAGCTTACGTCGTCACACTCGCCATTCTGTTTAATCTCCTGCTCGTCTCCGTGAAAATGCCCTTTTCTTATTATGTGATGCAGTTTCCAATTAATCATCTTCTGGTCCAAAAAACAGCTATTTTCAAAATCATCATTCAAATATTATTAGCCTTGGTTATCGCAATCTTTTTTTATCGGATTGCAAACGTTTATGTGATTAGCCCTTTACTCAAACCTGAAAAAACAATAGGTATGACAGATGTTTTTAATCCTTCCGGTCTGTTTATCGCCCTATTGGATATTGGTTACATCTGTGGCATTGCAGTGGCTTTAAAACTTTTCAGAATGCAGGCTTCAAAGCTTAAAACAGAAAAATTTCTGATTAAAGATAAATTAGAGACGGAATTGAAATTCTTAAAAAATCAGATCAACCCACATTTCCTGTTTAATACCCTGAATAACATTTACGGCCTGGCAAGAAAAAAATCTGATCAGGCTCCGGAGGTAGTTCTCCGGTTATCTAAACTACTTCGTTTTATGCTTTATGAATCCCACAGGGAATCTATTACAATTGCCGAAGAGATTCGTATCCTGGAAGACTACCTGGAGCTGGAGAAAATCCGATACGATCATCGTTTGAAAATATCTTTTGAAAAGGAAATCGACGACAGTACTCAAATGATTACCCCACTTATTCTGCTTCCGTTCATAGAAAATGCATTTAAACACGGATTAAATGAGACTACCGGCGACAACAGTATTCAGATCAGGATTAAGCTACAAAATGGAAGCCTCTTTTTTCAGGCGAGCAACACACAGGATTATAGTGGTGAAAATAACGTCACTGAAAAGATTGGGCTGAGTAATATCCGTCGGCAGCTGGAGCTGATGTACAAAGACTTTTCTCTTCAGTTGGATAACCTTCCGAAAACTTTCAATGTATCTCTAAAAATCAACCTGAACAGTCATGGAACCTTATAAATGTATCATCATTGAAGATGAACCTTTAGCCGCCGAAATCCTGCAGGACTATATTGCAGATGTGCCATTTTTAAAATTAAAAAACACCTATGCAGATGCAATCAGTGCTTTGGACGATCTCAGCGCTAATGATATTGAGGTTATTTTCCTGGATATTAACCTGCCAAAACTTAAAGGACTGGATTTTATACAAACCTTAAAACATCCTCCCCATATCATCATCACCACTGCCTATCATGAATATGCTTTGCAGGGATATGAACTCAACATTGTTGATTATCTCTTAAAACCAATTGAATTCAGCAGATTTCTAAAAGCAGTGAATAAGCTAAACCAACTGAACCCTGCCAGGTCAATAGCTGCAGCAGTAGCTACACCATTGGGTAAAGATTATATGTTTATCAATGCCAACAAAAAGCGCATAAAAATTTATTTCAAGGACATCCTTTATATCGAAAGCTTGAAAGAATATGTACGGATCTATACAACGGATCAGGAGATCGTCGCCAAATTTCAACTGGGACAGATAGAAGAACATCTCCCCAAAGCCGATTTTTTAAGAATCCACCGCTCTTTTATGGTAGCAAAGGAAAGAATTGATGCCTATACAGGTACTGAAATCGAAATCCGGAACAAGCAACTGCCAATAGGAAGAAGCTATAAAGACCAGGTTAATGAATTCTTAAATCATATTTAAGAATTCATTAACCTGGTATACAAATCTAATTAAACCCGCCAAGTTGCTGGGCAATACTGAACGAAAAGGTTTTTTGTCCGTTATTTGGAAGCCCCGGTATCTTGTCAAGGGGAAAAGCATAATCGACGCCCAGCAATCCAAGTATTGGAAGAAATATTTTTGCCCCAATGCCCACAGAACGCCTAACATTGAAAGGGTTATATTCAGAGAACTTATTCCAGGTATTTCCACCCTCTGCAAATGCCACCAGGAAAGCGGTAGCAGAGGGACTTGCAATCACAGGATATCTTAGCTCCAGCATGTACTTCGTAAAAATGGGACTTCCCGATTTTTGTGCATTATCTACATTTGAGCCGCTGGGAACAACGGCACTATTTTCATATCCACGCATAGCGATCAGCTCTGAACCTTGAAGAAAGTCAAATCCCTGCATCCCATCACCACCCAATTTGAAGCGCTCAAAGGCAGGATCTCCCACAGCTTTATTATATGATCCGAGGAAACCAAACTGCGCCTGTGCCTTTAGGACCAACTTACCCGCTACTTTATAAAACCATTGAGACTCAAATTTCCATTTGTGGTATTCTGTAAATTTATAAAACTGCTTATCTGATGCCGTAGCATAATTCAATTTATTCAACAAGGAATAAGGAGGTGTTGCCTGAATCGTAAATTTAAAAAAAGAACCTCCTGTAGGGAAGACCGGGTGGTCGCGGGAATCTCTGCTCAGTTCCTGTGATAAACTGATATTATATGCTGTCCCTATATTAAACTTATATCCGGAATAATTGTTCAGGATATATTGCTGGAAACTTAAAGCGTGGCTCAACTGGAAATAGTTATCCGGAAAGTTTAACTTTCTACCCAAACTTACCGTTACCCCATTTAAACGGATTCTACCTGGTGCAGTATTGGCTACAGAGCTGTAAACCGACTGCATGGAAGTAAAGCCGCTGAGTCCAAAACTGATTGGTTTTTTACCACCTAACCATGGCTCAGAGAAAGAGAAACTGTACGACTGATAGTATTTACCATTAGTTTGTCCGCGTAAGCTCAGCTTCTGGCCGTCACCTCTTGGCGTTGCGCCACGCCAGTCGCCGTTAAGCAGGTTCTTTAAGGAGAAGTTATTGAAAGTAAGACCTAGAGTACCGATGATGTTACCACCGCCAAAACCACCTGATAGCTCTACCTGATCTGAAGGTTTTTCCTCTACTGCATATTCAATATCTACGGTTCCATCTGCCGGATTTGGTTTAGGTGTAGGTACTGTTTTCGACTCATCGAAGTTCCCCATCTGCCCGATTTCACGAATGCTACGCATCAATAAATCTTTAGAGAATTTATCTCCAGGTTTAGTACGGACATCACGCAATACCACTCTATCATTGGTGATGGTGTTTCCTTTAACCGTAATTCTGTTATTCGTATACTGAGGACCTTCATAGATACGCACTTCCACATCAACGGTATCACCATAGATTTTAGTCTGAACCGGATCTACGTTAAAAGTTAAATAACCATCATTCAGGTATAAACTCGATACATCATCACCGTTAGGGCTACCTCTTAATTTCTTTTCCAGTTTCCCCTCGCTAAATACCGCTCCTTTTTCAAGGCCAAGAATTTGCTCCAACTGTTTTCCGGTATATTTTGCATTACCAGCCCAGGTGATATTTCCGAAGTGATATTTAGGTCCTTCAAACATATCCAGCTTAATGCCTACTGCTTTATCGCTATACTGATATACGCTGTCTTTAAGAATCACCGCATCACGGTAACCTTTATCCTGCATTTTGGCAACCAGTGCTTTCTTATCTTCTTCGTATTTCTCTTTATTGAATTTACCCGAACCAAAGATTTTATAGAACGCCTGCTGCTTTGTCTTCTTCAAAAACTTGCGAAGCTTCGCATCGGAAAACGCCTGATTTCCGGTAAAGTTAATTTCATGGACTTTTACCTTACGGCCTTTGTCTACACTAACTTCCAGGATGACATGGTTTTCCTGATTCGGATCAACCTTGGTTTTATACGTTACCGCAGTAAAGAAATACCCTTTTTCCAATAAATACTTTTTGATCGTATTTGTAGTGGTATTGTAAAGGTTATCATTGATGATCGTCTTGGTCGCTTTCGCATTTAGCTTTTCCAGAATGTCTGTTTTCTGAGACTTGCTAAGCCCCTGAATATCAAAAGTACTCAAACGCGGACGTTCCACTACTTCGATATCGAAGAAAACAGAATCACCCTCAATTTTAACAACATCCAACTGCACATCATCAAATAAACCTTGTTCCCAAAGGATTTTAATGGCATTGGCAGTAGCCTCACCAGGAAGCACAATACGCGCGCGCCTAGTCAGTTTTGAAAGGGTAATGATCACATCTTTATCTAAAAATTTCGCTCCTGTAAGTGTCACATCTGCAATGATATACTCCTTTGGGTTAAAATAATTCAGATCCAGACCATTAACTTTTAATGTAGGAGTTGCAGGATTGGACTGTGGACGGATCTGTGCCATTGTTGGTAAACCAATCAATAACAGCAATAGAAGTTGATATGTATTTTTCATTTGCGGGCTTAAAATGGACCGCAAACTAGCTTTATCATATGTTAAATTAATTTAAAGTATGTTAAACAACACTAAAGAATGTTAACAAATGTTAAGAGGTAAATTCAACTCCTTGCTAAAGGACATACCTTATTTTTTTATCAAAAGACAGAGATTTTCGCAGATCATCGTCTCAAATTTCCTATGCAACTCAACACAGGTTTAAATCAGACTATTTCTCCAAAAGTAAATCCACAAAAAAACTCTATAAAATATAAAAGGGCTCCTGCCTGGAGCCCTTTACATTCAATTTTAGTCGTTTTAATAGGCCCTATACCGGAAGCCTCGTCAATTCAATATCATCTGGCGTAACAAAGATCAACGGAACTTTTTCTACATCCACATAGCTGGAATCAAGACCAAAACTTCTTTCTTCAGAAAGACTGAAACGTTTCAGAATAAAGTAATAATCCATTACACTACGCTCATAAAAGCTCAGCTTCGAGAACTTAGACAAATGCTTTTCTAAGAGTACAAACCTGAAATCTCCCGCAATTTTATGCTTATTCAGTGAGGTATACTGACTGGTAATATCGACTTCTCCATTTTTCACCAGGTCTTCAATTACCTTTCTATACAGTAGATTTACGCTCTGCTCTACCCGGAATCCCAATTTAAAGTCGATCCGGATCAGCTTACCTGGAATCAGGAATTCCACTTTATATTCCCTTGTATAAGGTTCATCCACTACATCAACATGAACCAACCAGTATATATCTGCCCGTTTGGGTTCCTTTTGAATAATAGAGTAAATAATTTTTGATTCAATCTCTGTTTTAAAATTTGCGCTGGTCAGATAAACCAATTGAGAAGAATATTTAGGCACGGATTCATCCACACTCAGTTCAGAAATGATCTGATAGTAGTCTTCGATCTCTACATATTTAACAAATCTGTTTTTAATTTTTCTGGCAACATACCAGCTCCACATTACGGTAAACAGTGCTGAGCCGATCAATACGGTCATCCAGCCGCCGTGGAAGAATTTCGCAAGGTTACCGATAAGGAAGGTAGATTCGATGACGCCATAAATGGCTAAAAATATCAAAATCACATATAACGGTACCTTTTTACGTTTCATATAAGCCGCTACCAATATCGTAGTAGACAAGAAGGTCAGGTTGATAGCCAATCCATAAGCCCCCTCCATTGCCCCTGATTTTTTGAAAATCAATACGATCGCCACACAACCGATCCAAAGTAACCAGTTGATTGAAGGTACATAAATCTGACCCTTCTGATTACTTGGATAATTGATCCTTACCTTCGGCCATAAGTTTAATCTTACTGCCTCAGAGATCAGTGTAAATGATCCTGTAATCATCGCCTGACTGGCAATAACCGCAGCTAATGTAGCTAGGGCAACCATAAATAGTAAATAAGCAGGAGGAACAATTTCAAAGAAAGGGTTTAGCTCTACTTCATAATGAGGTCTGTGTAATACCCATACTCCCTGACCAAGATAATTCAGAATTAACATCGCTTTTACAAACACCCAACTCACCCTGATGTTGTTCTTTCCACAGTGCCCCATATCTGAATACAAGGCCTCTGCCCCGGTAGTACATAAAAAAACACCACCCAAAATGAGCAATGCTGCAGGGTTATTGACTAATAATACAATAGCATAATAAGGGTTCAACGCTTTCAAAATGCTGAAATCCTGAACAACAAACAAAATTCCTAATAATCCTAATGCACTGAACCATAAAAACATTACTGGGCCGAAAAGCTTCCCAACCAGGTTCGTTCCAAACTGCTGAATGATAAACAAAATGGAA
This sequence comes from Pedobacter steynii, assembly GCF_900103665.1. Lineage (GTDB taxonomy): Bacteria > Bacteroidota > Bacteroidia > Sphingobacteriales > Sphingobacteriaceae > Pedobacter > Pedobacter steynii. The sequence goes on along the minus strand of NZ_FNGY01000013.1, from coordinate 53,980 downwards.
ATGATAATGATGACGATAGGAATAACAGGAACATCAGGAAATTTTAACTGTAGGCCTTCTATAGCCGTGGTTACCGTGATACTGGGGGTAATAATCCCGTCTGCCAGCATTGCACATCCTCCTATAACGGCAGGAATGACGAGCCACTTGGCATTCTTTCGGACCAGGGAGTATAGAGAAAAAATTCCTCCCTCCCCTTTATTGTCTGCTTTAAGCGTAATGACAACGTATTTAATCGTCGTCTGTAAGGTAAGCGTCCAGATGATACAGGAAATTGCACCGAGCACTAATTCCGGGGTGACCGTCTGTCCGGCACCCTTTACCGCTGTGAAAATTGCCTTTAATGTATAGAGTGGTGAAGTACCAATATCCCCATAAACAATCCCAAGACTAATGAGTAACCCTCCGGCACTGAGCGCATTTAAATTTTTTTGATTTGACACTTTCTTCTAATTATGCGGTAAAATTACAGTAAATAAACAAATTTACAATCCCATAAAATGCAGGAGGCTCTCCTTTTTCTATAAAATGCCAAATGTAAGGAACGACGTAAGTTGTTAAATATTGTTAAATATTTAATAAGTAAACAAAATCATTGATTTTTTTGTTTTATTATTTATATTTTTGGCATTATCCAAACATGAATAGAAAACTACGAATAGCGCTGCTCTTAAACATTTCTTGCATTTTATGCATGAGTGTCTTCTGTAGCCTTAATGTTTTCGCTCAGCGTTCAGATAGCACCATCTCCAATGTAAGGGCAAAAAAGATTTATAAAACGCCTCAGATCAAAGCTAACATTCCTACCTATAAGCCCCGCTCTACTTTTGGCTATATTCCTTACAACGATGTTGCCAATACAAAGACCGCTTCCAATATCAAGCAGGACAAAATCCTTACTGTACTAAAAGTGTATCCAAATCCGGTAAGTGATCAGATTAATCTGATCCTAAGGTTAGACCGTGAATCGAATCTCTCGGTAAAAATAATGGATCTTCTGGGTAATGAAGTAGTGACCCTCTCCAATGAACGTATACCCTCCGGTGAGCAAACAAAAAGTTATACGATTCCCAACCGCTTAAACAGCGGTATCTATTTCCTAAAGATCGTTTCCGGATCTGAAACTGTGGTAAAACGCATATCGGTTCTATAATTCCCCCTATTCTTTAGTATTTTTGGCCTTGAGGAAACTTTCGGGATTTTATCTTGTTAGCTACATAATCATTAAACACAAATCTGAAGATGAAGATAATTGCCATTGGCCGTAACTATGTTGCGCATGCCAAAGAATTAAACAACCCCATTCCGGGAACACCGGTTATATTTCTTAAACCGGATACTGCAGCACTGAAAGACAACAAACCTTTTTATATCCCTGACTTTTCATCAGATATTCATTACGAACTGGAAGTTGTCCTTAAAATCTGTAAAGAAGGAAAACACATTTCAGAAAAGTTTGCACCGAACTATTATGAGGAACTGGGACTCGGCATTGATTTTACGGCAAGAGACATTCAGGCCATCCATAAAGAAAAAGGATTGCCATGGGAACTCGCTAAAGCGTTTGACCATAGCGCAGCCTTCAGCAACTTTATCCCAAAAACAGAAATTGAAGATATATACAACCTTCCCTTTGAACTTAAAATCAATGGAACATCCAAACAAAATGGAAATACGAAAAACATGATCTTCTCTTATGAGCACATCATTTCCTTTGTCTCGAAATACATCACCTTAAAAAAAGGAGACCTTATCTTTACAGGAACCCCCGAAGGTGTGGGCCAGGTTCATCAGGGCGACAAACTGGAGGCCTGGATGGCCGGACAGCAATTACTTAATTTCGATATAAAATAGCTTCAATGATTAAAGCAAAACTCCTACTTCTTTCGCTGGTATTCCTGACCGGCTCTGCACAGGCTCAACAAATTTTCAGCAATAACAAATACCCACTGGTGGATTTCAGATCGCCCCTGGACATCATTCCTCCGGCACTGGCAGGTTCATTCGGAGAACTCAGGCCCAACCATTTCCATTCAGGAATGGACTACCGTACCAATCAACGGGAAGGATATCCTGTATATGCGATCGCAGATGGCTATATCTCCCGCCTCAGGGTACAAAACAGCGGCTTTGGACTTGCATTATACATCAACCATCCGAATGGATACACCTCAGTATATGGTCATTTACAACGCTTTAACCCGAAAATCGCAACACAGGTAAAGACCATACAATATCAGAAGAAGTCTTATGAAATAGATGAATTCCCAAATTCAATACAAATTCCGGTACGTAAAGGAGAAGTGATCGCCTATACGGGAAATACAGGGAGTTCAGGAGGTCCACATTTACACTTTGAAGTGAGGGATACCAAAACTGAAGCTACCATCAATCCTCAATTGTTTGGCTTCGAGATTCCAGACAATATTCATCCCGTGATCTATTCGATGTATGTATACCGACTGAATAAAAAAAGCTTTAATGAATTTACACCCAAACAATATTTCCAGGTGATTGGTGGGGCAGGTAATTACAAACTAAACAAGGTAAATACCATCAACCTCAGCGGAGAAGTCGGTTTTGGAATTATCGCAACCGATAAGCACAATGGTGCTTCGGGTACCAATGGTGTTTATTCCATAGAATTGGAACTGGATGGCAAGACGGTATTCACTTCCTCCTTAGAGAAATTTAAATTTGAAAATAGTAAAGCCATAAATTCTCATATTGATTATCCTACATTTATCAATACGCGGAAAAGCATTCAAAAAAGCTTTGTGGACCCTGGAAATCCATTAACTATTTACAGTAATCTGGTCAATAACGGAAGGATAGATTTCTCAGATGGAAAGCTTCACGAGTTAAAATACATCATTACAGACTCGAAAGGGAATAAGAGTATCCTTCCATTTAATGCGCAGGCAGACAGCAAATCGACCATCAGTACCCCGGAGCAGAATCCTGGAACACTTTATTCCTATGCCAATCAAAATGAATTCAACAATGGAGAAGTAAAAGTGATTTTCCCTAAAGGAACGCTATATAATGACTTGAATTTCCATTACAAAACTTTGCCAAAGCCTGCTGGAAATGCCTATTCTGCTGTTCATCAGATCCAGAATAGCCTGACCCCGCTTCATACCGGTTTTGAAATCTGGATTAAAGCAGATAGCAGCTTGAGTAAATATAAAGAAAAGGCGCTGATCGTAAATACAGGCAGGTCTTCTCAGGGTGGCTACTTTGAGAATGGGTATGTAAAAGCAAAGCCCCGGAACTTTGGTGCTTTTTTCATCACCATAGACACCCTCCCTCCAACACTCACACCGATCAACATTAGCGATGGGAAAAATATGGCTGGGATCAGCAAAATGTCCTTCAAGTTAAGGGATAACTTATCCGGCATCAAAAGCTTTAATGGTTTTATCGATGGCAAATGGATCTTAATGGAATTTGATACAAAGTCGGCCAGTTTATGGCATACCTTTGACGACAGAACAAGTCCGGGAAAACATACCCTGGAAGTAATTGTTACTGATATGAAAGACAACAACAGGAACTATTCAATCACGTTTTATAAATAACATTATGAGTGAATTACAAGAAGGTCAGGCAGCTCCTGACTTTACCGCAGCAGATCAGGATGGAAATACAGTTTCTTTAAATCAGTTTAAAGGCAAGAAAGTAGTCCTTTATTTCTATCCAAAAGATGATACCCCAGGATGTACGGCTGAAGCATGCGACTTCAGAGACAATTACCAGGGCCTAATTGCAAAGGGAATTGTGGTATTGGGCGTAAGTGTGGACGACGAGAAATCTCATCAGAAATTTGCGACGAAGCACAGCCTTCCTTTTACCCTAATTGCAGATACAGACAAAAAAATCGTGGAAGCTTATGGCGTTTGGGGAGAAAAGAACATGTATGGCAAAAAATACATGGGAACAAACAGAAAAACGTTCCTGATTGACGAGGAAGGAAACATCTCGCATATCATTACTAAGGTAGATACCAAAAACTCAACAGCGCAAGTACTGGAACTGTTAAAATAAAGACAAGAACATGGCGGCGAGAATGAATAAAAGCCGCCGTCATGGTTCTCTATAGCCCCCCGGCTGTGCTGCCTACCAACATTTCTATCTTTTGATAGAGTTCGGTAGCATCGAAAGGCTTGGAAATATAATCGTTCATGCCGATATCGGCACATTTTTCCAATTCTCCTTTTATGGTATGCGCTGTCATTGCCACAATGGGAATTTCACCCTTATGCCCTTCCATCATCCGGATGATACGGGTGGCCTCATAACCATCCAGTTCGGGCATTTGCAAGTCCATTAATATAATATCAAAATCGCCCTTTCTATATTCATCAATAGCAATTTTTCCGTTTTCGGCAACAGTAGTTTCATAGCCTCGCTTCTCTAGTAATTTGAGTACCAAAAGCTGATTAATCGGATTATCTTCTACGACCAGAATCCGGACTCCTTTTCCCGTTTCTACCGGGATATCAGGTAACACGGATAGCAACTGCAGCGTTTTCCGGCAAACCTGTTCAGTTACTCTGCCGAAAGTCAGCCTGAAATAAAAGTCAGAACCAGTGCCCACAATGCTATCCAGAAATACCTCTCCACCCTGTAATTCTACCAATCGCTTTACAATACTTAAGCCAAGCCCTGTCCCTGCATATCTTCTGGAGGTATCATTGGTCACCTGTTCGAAGAAATCAAATACTTTTTGATGTTTATCGACAGGAATCCCTATTCCGGTATCCTTTACCTGAAATTCAACCGTTACCGTGTCCGCCAGCTTTTCGACGACATGGAGGGAGATCCTTACCTCTCCCTGTTCAGTGAACTTTATGGCATTGGAAGTAAGATTTAAAAGAATTTGTCCTAAACGTACCGCATCACCACTAAGGACTACCGGCATGTCTTCGGGAATCAAATAAGAAAATTTCAATTCTTTAATCGCTGCTGCAGGTTCCATCAACCTGTATATAGAGCGCACCGTATCTTTAAGCACAAATGGCTGATTAACGAAGTTGATATCACCCGATTCTAGCCTGGAAAAGTCGAGAATATCATTCAATATTGCCATGAGCTGATCGGCCGATTTAATGATCATTTGAAGGGATTCCCTTTCATCTTCATTCACCAGAGACTCTTCCAGTAGTTTTGCGAATCCCAGCACACCATTCATCGGTGTCCGGATCTCGTGACTGATATTTACCAAAAAAATTTGTTTGGCTTTCTCCGAAGCTTCTCTCTTTCTCCGTTCTCTGATAATCTTCTGCTCTGCCATTTGAAGGGAAAGATCCTGAATCCTAAGGGTCTCCACCATTTCCTGGGATGACGAAGACTGCCCTTCAATAATCTTCTCAGGAGCGTCAAAAATACATTTGATACGTTTTACTAAAACAAAACACAAAACGAGTACCATCGCCCCGGTAAATGAGGACAAAGCAATCAAAAACAGACTTTTATCGGAAAACAGTAATGTCCCGTAACCGATGAGCGTAGCGAGGGTGATAAGCGATATCAAAAGATATAACCTTCCTGATACAGAAATGTTATTCAACCTCTTTTTTAAGGTGGAAATGAGCATATAAAAACGTTAAAGCGTAAGCGCCCCCCTATCGGATGATGTATAAAAATACCATTTTACCCCTGACTTTGTTTTTATAATGCCCGTTCATTTTGTTCAGTATTAAACAGATAGCTCAACTCCAAACAAAAAAGACAGAAAATAAAAAGGGGAAGCTTTCGGCCTCCCCTTTTTCATATTAAGATTTAGTTCTGATCTTATGCCCACGAGCGGCAAAAAACCAGATGTATAAATAACAAGGCAATACGCTGACAAAAAATGCCAATTGGAAATGCATATGCGCGTAATCTTTTAAATAACCATAGATCAACGGCCAGATCGCTCCACCGGCAATACCCATAATCATAATTGCAGATCCGGTTTTTGTGAATTTACCCAGGTCTTTAATTCCCAGAGGAAAGATCGCCGGCCACATCAGTGAATTTGCCAATCCCAATAAGCCAACAAATACAACCGAAGTATACCCCGTGGTCAGGTAGGCTGCAGTGATAAAAATCACACCCAAAATAGCGCAGATTTTTAAGGCGGCTTGCTGGGTAATGTATTTAGGGATCACAATAATTCCAATCACATAACCAACCAACATACTAGCCAGCGTCAGCGTAGTAAAGTATTTACTGATATCGGCACTAATTCCAAGGGATTTACCATAAACTCCGATAATATCACCTGCCATTACTTCCGCAGCAACATAAACAAAGATACAGAAGGCACCAAGGAACAAATGTGGAAACTGGAAAATGGAAGTTTTAGTTACGCGAACCTCATTGTCTGCCAGAACTTCTTCCTTATCTACATCCACTTCGGGAAGGTTAGAATACTTGATAAACAAAGCAAAAGCAGAGAAAACGATTGCCAATACTATATATGGGGTATGAACACGCCCTAATACCTCTTGTAGTAAAGCTTCACGCTCCAGCACCGTAGTCGCCGCATCAGCGATTTTTGTTTCAATAGCAGAAGCATTCTTAAGGAAAATAGTTCCCATGATAATCGGTACAATCAGACCTGCAAATTTATTACACAGCCCCATGATACTGATCCGCTTCGCTGCACTTTCTATTGGGCCAATGATACTGATGTATGGATTAGAAGCGGTTTGCAATAAGGATAAGGCCGCACCCTGAATGAAAATGCCAGTCAGAAATAAACCAAAGCTTCTGGTATTCGCTGCCGGAATAAAGATCAGCGAGCCGAATGCCAAAATAAGCAAACCGATAATAATTCCGTTTTTAAAACCAAGCTTCCTTAAAATCCAGGAAGAAGGAAGTGCCAGAAAGAAGTAGGCAATATAAGAAGCAAATGTTACCAGAAAAGCCTCAAAATCGGTCTTAAGACCGCAAGCTAATTTAAGAAAGGGGATTAAGGTACTATTGGCCCAGGTTACAAAGCCAAAAATGAAGAACAAAGCCCCAATGGTTACAATGGGAGAAATTACTGATTTTTGTGTTTGGTTTGTCATGATTTGGTTTAAGTATTTTTAGTTTTCAATTTTGCGGTGTTTGGTTAGTTTTTTTATGAAAATCGAAGATATCAGTTCCTAAAAATATAGAATTCTACGGAATATCACGCTTATTTTGCAAAAAGCGTAGCAAAATAAACAAATATCCCCTACCTTTTGGCCTGATACCAAACTTTACCTTAAGATGTTAGGTCCAAAGTATTTTTAATTACATTTGTCATATTAATCAATAACCCCAATTAATGAAACATACAATCAATGAATTAGAAGATATCGCTTCTCAAGTAAGAAGAGATATTGTTAGAATGGTGCACGGTTGCCAGTCAGGCCACCCGGGAGGATCATTAGGATGCGCAGACTTCATGACTGCATTGTATTTTGATGTCATGAACTACTCTACTGATTTTAAAATGGACGGAATAGGAGAAGATTTATTTTTCCTTTCTAACGGACACATTTCACCGGTTTTCTATAGTGTATTGGCAAGAGCAGGTTACTTTGAGGTGAGCGAACTTGCAACCTTCAGAAAATTGAATTCAAGATTACAGGGACACCCGACCACTCATGAGCACCTTCCGGGAATCAGAATTGCTTCCGGATCTTTAGGTCAGGGCATGTCTGTAGCAATTGGGGCTGCACAAGCTAAAAAATTAAATAAAGATAAGTCCATCATATATTCCTTACATGGAGATGGTGAATTACAGGAAGGTCAGAATTGGGAAGCCATCATGTATGCACCTTTTAATAAAGTAGACAACCTGATTTCCACCATTGATTATAATGGTCAGCAGATTGATGGTCCTACAGAAAAAGTACTTTCATTGGAGAGTCTGCAAGCCAAATTTGAAGCTTTCGGATGGCATGTAATTACCTCGAATGGTAATGATATGGACGATATCGTTAAAGCATTGCACTATGCTAAATCTTTAACCGGTAAAGGCAAACCAATTTTAAACTTAATGAGTACAATCATGGGTAATGGTGTAGATTTCATGATGGGATCTCACAAATGGCATGGTGTTGCTCCAAATGACGAGCAGCTTGCAACAGCCTTAGCACAATTAAACACGACCCTAAAAGACTACTAAGACCATGAAAAAGTACACATATACTGAAAAGAAAGATACCCGTTCCGGTTTCGGAGCAGGATTACTTGAAGCCGGAAAAAAGAATCCCGAAGTGGTTGCACTTTGTGCCGACTTAGTGGGATCTTTGAAAATGGATGCCTTTATTAAAGAATTTCCAGAGCGCTTTTTCCAAATCGGCATCGCCGAAGCAAATATGATCGGCATCGCTGCAGGTCTGACCATCGGCGGAAAAATTCCTTTCACAGGAACTTTTGCCAACTTCTCTACAGGAAGGGTTTATGACCAGATCAGACAATCCGTTGCTTATTCCAATAAAAATGTAAAGATCTGTGCTTCACACGCCGGATTAACTTTGGGCGAAGATGGGGCAACTCACCAGATCCTGGAAGATATAGGTTTGATGAAAATGCTTCCTGGTATGACCGTGATCAATACTTGTGATTATAACCAAACCAAAGCAGCAACCATCGCGATTGCAGAATTTGAAGGTCCTGTTTACTTACGTTTCGGACGCCCGGTAATTCCTGTATTTACTGATCCTGATCAAAAATTTGAAATCGGCAAAGCATGGATGGTAAATGAAGGTACGGATGTAACCATCGTTGCTACCGGGCACATGGTATGGAAAGCAATTGAAGCCGGAGAGAAATTGGCAGAAATGGGCATTGATGCAGAGATCATTAATATCCATACCATTAAACCTCTGGACGAAGAAGCCATCCTGAAATCTATCAAGAAAACAGGTTGTGTGGTTACTGCTGAAGAACACAATAAATTTGGTGGTCTTGGTGAAAGTGTGGCAAGATTACTTTCTACAGAGCTTCCATCACCTCAGGAATTTGTTGCAGTAAATGACAGTTTCGGAGAAAGTGGAACGCCTGATCAATTGATGACTAAATATGGTTTAGATACCATCAACATCATCGAAGCGGTTCAGAAAGTAATGAAAAGAGCAAACAAATAAGAACTGTAATGGTTCTGGTATCTGTATAAAACTCACAGATAAAAGACAATAAATGAAGCAGGTTGAAGATTCAGAAATCTTAGAGAAATTTTCCAGCGAAAAAACTCGGCATGAAGGCTTTAACCTGCTTCTTGGTAAATATCAGCAAAAGATCTACTGGCACATCCGCCGTTTAGTTATCGATCACGACGATGCCGACGATCTGGTTCAGGAAACCTTCGTTAAAGTCTGGAAAAACCTGGATAAGTTCCGTAGCGATTCCAAATTGTATACCTGGGTTTACCGTATCGCCACCAATGAATCAATTACCTTTCTGAATAAAAAAAAACAACGGAACAATACTCCATTGGATGAAGTTTCCGATGAACTCGCAGAAACCCTCGTCGCATCCTCCTATTTTAACGGAGATAAAATTCAAATGAAATTACAGCAAGCCTTGCTGACTTTACCCGAAAAACAACGCCTGATCTTTAACATGAAATACTTTGACGATCTCAAATATGAAGAAATATCTGAGGTCACAGGAACGAGCGTAGGGGCTCTTAAAGCCTCTTTTCACATCGCTGTAAAGAAAGTTGAGGTTTTTATGCTAAATGAAGACATTACCTTTTAAACCTTTTGCCCCGGATTGTATCAATATAGTAGTAATGGAAAATGATTTAGAAAATAGCGATTGGAAAAACGAAGCCCCCTACCTGGCCGGGCTTGGTATGAAATCTCCTTTTTCTGTTCCTGAAGGCTATTTCGGGCAACTTCCTGAGCGTATTCATCAGGCTATATATCTGGAAAATCTCAAGGCAGAACTTCCGGAAGATGGCTTTAAAGTTCCGGAAAATTATTTCGATGAGCTTAACACAGAAATCGAAACTAAGCTTGCCGCCGGGCGGTTAAAAGAAATGGTGCCGAATAATGGTTTTGCCGTTCCCGGAGATTATTTTAGTCAGCTGCAGACTAAAATCGCCGAAAAAACAAAGCGTAAGGAAACTAAAATCGTTCGCCTGTGGCATTCTAAGTTATTAAAGTATGCTTCTGCAGCTTGTTTCGTATTGGTCAGTGCCACTGGAATTTATTTCTATCCAGGAAATTCCAGCCGACAGGCAGCCTCTGCTGAACTGGCAAATGAACAAATGCTTTACGATATCGATGAAAATACCATTATAGAACACATTCAATCCAATAGTCTGAAAGCGGAAAGCCCGGCTGTAGCAGACGCCGATTTAGAAAACTACATTCTCAGCAATTATAGCCAGAATGATATTGCTTCAGATTTATAATTATTACCAAAATGAAAAACAGAGTCATTGCCGCCTTTCTTTTGATGTTACCGTTCTTTGTCTCCGCACAAAGAGGAGAAAGATCTCCGGAAATAGAAGCATTCAGAATTAGTTATTTAACACAAAAGATGGACCTTTCTGAGGACGAGGCTAAGGTCTTTTGGCCAATATTTAACGAATTTCAGAAAGAACAGACGGCTTTAAATAAAGAAAGAAATCAGAACATGATCAGTTTCAGGAAGATCCCGGAGATTGACAACCTTTCCGATACAGAAGTACAAACCCTAATCGTGAATGAGCTGAATTTTAAACAGAGAAACCTAGCTATTGAAAAGAAATACTATTACAAGCTGAAATCCAATCTACCCATCAAAGTAATCGGCAAATACTATCGTGCACAGGAAACGTTCAAAAGAGAACTGCTTTCCAGATACAAAAAAGGGGGACCTGAGCGAAATTAATTTGTATTTTTGTGTATGCTTACACAACGTCAATTATTTCTTCAACATAACGCCCAAACCACACTAGAGCCCCTTCTTTTAGAATTCACCAAAGCCAGCGGTATGTATCTTTATGATACAACAGGAAAAAAGCACCTTGATCTGATTGCCGGGATTGGTGTAAGCAATGTTGGCCACTGTCACCCGGCCGTAGTCAACGCAGTGAAAGAACAGGTAGAAAGCTATATGCACATTATGGTATATGGTGAATTTGTTCAAAGTCCACAAGTGAATTTCGCTAAAGCACTGGCCGACGTGCTTCCGGAAAATCTGAACTGTACTTATTTTGTCAACTCCGGAACTGAAGCAGTAGAAGGTGCGATGAAACTGGCAAAAAGGTATACCGGAAGATCAGAAATCATTTCCTGTTATCATTCTTACCATGGAAGTACACAAGGCGCACTCAGCTTAATGGGTAACGAAGAGTTCAAACAGGCCTACAGACCCCTCCTTCCTGACATCACTTTCATCAACTACGCAAGTTTACCGGATCTGGACCTAATCACAAACCGGACTGCTGCAGTTTTTATAGAAACGGTACAGGGTGAAGCAGGGATCAGAACTGCAGATAAAGCCTATTTTGAAGCCCTTAGAAACAAATGTACAGTTACGGGTACCTTATTGGTCCTCGATGAGATTCAATGCGGTTTCGGACGTACAGGGAAGCTTTTCGGCTTTGAGCATTACGGCTTTAACCCTGACATCCTCTTGTTGGCCAAAGGAATTGGTGGCGGCATGCCAATTGGTGCATTTATCAGTTCTACGGAAATCATGAGGGCTCTGGCCACAAACCCCATCTTAGGCCACCTGACTACTTTTGGTGGTCATCCGGTAAGCTGTGCTGCAGGTCTTGCAACGCTTCAAACGATACTTAACGAAAATATCATTGCCGAAGTAGCCGAAAAAGGAGAATTGTTTAAAAAACTATTGGTTCACCCTGCCATTAAAGAAGTTCGCGGAAAAGGCCTGATGATGGCAATAGAATTTGAGAACTTCGAGATCAATAAAAAGATCATTGATGCCTGCATTGCAGATGGTGTGATCAGCGACTGGTTTTTGCATTGCAGTAATTCCATGCGTGTGGCTCCCCCATTGATCATCACAACAGAAGAAATTCATTATGCTTGCGAGGTTATTCTGAGAAATGTAGTGGCAATAGCAGGCAACTAAATCCCTTAACTCATTTTCTGCCGCTTGATCAGATAAGCTTGCAAAATAGGATGAAAGCCGGCAGCAATGTCGGCATCAATCATATCGATCTTATATTGACTACACTTCAGATCGATCGCCTTTCTGTAACTACTCATCCGGGAAAGGTAATCCTCTTTTACATTTGAAGCATGTGCCTTGATGACTGCCCCTGTTTCCATATCGACAAATTCATAAGGACGGTTTTCAAATTGAAAATCTACCTCTTTAGACTTGTCAGTTACATTAAAAATAATCACCTCATGTTTATTGAATTTCAGGTGTTGAAGCGCAGAGAATAAGGCTTCAATATGATCCTCTCCATGAAGCGTATTCAGCATATCGCTAAAGATCACCACCAATGAACGCTTGTGGATCAGCTCCGCAATCTGATGTAAAGCCTGGGCCACATCGGTTTTCACATTCATCTGCTCCGAAACGAGGAGTTGTTCCAAATGATTAAACAGGTATTTCTGATGCGTAGTCGTTGATTTTGCAGGGGTATTTAGCAACAAATGATCGGTAAACAAGCTTAACCCGAAAGCGTCCCTTTGTCTTTTAAGCAGATACACCAGCGAAGCAACAGCCTGTACAGAAAAATTGAGTTTATTATATTCCTTAGCAGGGAAATACATAGAAGAGGATACATCAACAATAAACTGACACCTCAAATTGGTCTCTTCCTCATATCGCTTGCTAAACAGCTTATCGGTTCTGGCAAAAAGCTTCCAGTCAATATTCTTTACACTGTCTCCTACATTGTATAAACGGTGCTCAGCAAACTCCACAGAAAATCCATGAAAGGGACTTTTATGGAGACCGGTAATAAAACCTTCAACAACTTGCCTGGCTAATAATTCCAGGTTACCATTGAAATGGAGTGTTTGTTCATCAATTGCTGACTGCATAGCGTAAATATAAAAAAAGCGTTCATAAACTATGAACGCTTTTTAAACTAGTATATGTCGAGTTTATTATAACTGCTTATCTAATTTTTGTGCCAATACTGATTTTGGAACTGCACCAACTTGTTTATCTACTACTTCTCCATTTTTGAAGAACAATAAAGCCGGAATGTTGCGGATACCGAATTGAGTCGAAATTTGAGGGTTGTTATCCACATTCACTTTACCTACGATTGCTTTTCCATCGTATTCTTTTGAGATCTCGTCTACGATCGGTCCCACCATGCGACATGGACCACACCATTCTGCCCAAAAATCAACCAAAACGGGTTTATCTGATTTTAATACAACTTCCTCGAAGTTTGCATCTGTAATTTCCAAAGCCATAATTCTTATTTTTATTTTATTAGTTTTTTTATCTTCTACTTGCCTGAATACTTAGCCGTTGCCTTCGTACCCAAACCAGGGTACAAAGATATAATCAATTGTAATGCCATCAGCCTGACAATGCCAAAATGACATTAGTTCAACTTAGGATTGACGTTTAAGGCAGTTAACTGCTCTAAAAAATTATTGTTGGGATTAATCTTCAATGATTTCGAGGGCAATTTAACATTTACATTTTGTTCCCGGTCATAAACGTCAAATAATAACTGACAATTCTGGTGATCCGTGTTCGCCTTGTTCTCTTCCAGAATCGCATGGATCTTACTCATAAAGTCATCTGTAATCTTTTCTATGGGTACCTGAATGGTTACGCTCTTGGCCAGTTTATCGCGCAATTCCGATAACAGGCTGATCGATGTGATCTTGAACTCCCAATCGCCCTCTTTTCTGAAACGCTCACCAACCCTTCCACGAATCTGAAGGAAATATCCATCCGTAAGGAATTGTTTGAACTTGATGAAATCATCACCAAACAATGCAAGCTCACAGGTATCGTCGTAATCTTCAAAGACAATTGTTCCGAAAGGTTTTCCGGTTTTAGTCATCCTTTGCGCAGCAATGACCACCAATCCGCCAACCACCAGCTCCCGGTTCTTGATGCCCTCAAACTCAGCAAGCACCTCTTCATTAGAATCTCCGGTTCTGATCTTATTTACCAGCGACAAGTGTTTCACTTTATGCTGACAGAATTCTTTCAGCTCCAGTTTATAATTATCCAACGGGTGACCACTCAAAAAAATCCCAATTGCATCTTTCTCATATTTCAACCTGTCGATCAAACTCCATTCCGGAGCGACTGGCAAACTCGGCTCGTAAATCATGTCTGCAACAGAGCCTCCAAATAAGGACGACTGAGCAGAAGATTCGTTGTTTTGGAAGTCATTTGCAAACTTGATCATCTTCTCGATGCCATTCATCTTATCATTGATGCCGACAAAGAAATATTGTGCCCTGTGGTATCCAAATCCATCAAAAGCACCGCTATAGACAAAGCTCTCGTAAGCTTTCTTATTTACAGTACGCGTATTTGAACGCTTCGCGAAATCATACACACTCCTATACTGACCGCTTTCATTGCGTTCCATAATGATGCTTTCTACTGCTTTTTCTCCCACACCTTTGATTCCTGATAAACCAAAACGGACCTGTCCGCTAATGTTTACAGAGAACTTCGTTCCCGACTCATTTACATCCGGACCAAGTACAGAAACACCCATCTGCTTACATTCTTCCATAAAGAATGCCACCTGTTTAATGTCACTCATATTGTTGGAAAGTACCGCCGCCATATATTCAGCAGGATAATGTGCTTTTAAATAAGCCGTCTGATAGGCAATCCAGGCATAACAGGTAGAGTGGGATTTGTTGAAGGCATAAGATGCAAATGCTTCCCAATCTTTCCAGATTTTCTCCAGAACAGTAGGATCATGTCCTTTCTCCGCAGCCTGAGCTACAAATTTCGGTTTCATCTTATCCAAAACATCCTTTTGTTTCTTACCCATCGCCTTACGCAGAACGTCGGCCTCACCTTTGGTAAATCCGGCAAGTTTCTGGGACAAGAGCATCACCTGCTCCTGGTATACGGTAATTCCGTAGGTTTCTTTTAAATATTCTTCACAGGCATCAAGGTCATACTTGATTTCCTCTTCTCCATTCTTTCTGCGAACAAAGCTGGGAATATACTCCAATGGTCCCGGACGGTACAAAGCGTTCATGGCAATTAAATCCCCGAATACGGTAGGTTTCAATTCCTTCATATATTTCTGCATCCCGTTAGACTCGTATTGGAAAATACCGATCGTTTCCCCGCGCTGAAAGAGTTCATAGGTCTTTGCATCGTCAATTGGGAAATTATCCGGGTCAAGGTCAATATTATGCCGGAACTTCACGAGCTTCACAGTATCCTTTATCAGGGTTAATGTTTTTAACCCTAAAAAGTCCATTTTCAATAAACCGGCACTCTCTACCACGGAGTTGTCAAACTGCGTAACGTAAAGATCAGAATCCTTTGCCGTAGCGACTGGTACGAAATTCGTAATGTCACTAGGCGTAATGATTACCCCACAGGCATGGATCCCCGTATTTCTTAGGGAACCTTCCAGAATCTGAGCCTGCTCAAGCGTCTTGGCACCGAGGTCATTGGCGTTTGCCAGTCCCTTCAGCTCCAGTACTTTTTCATATTCATCCGCCCGAAGCGCCGCTTTCAGGCTCTTCTCATCCAGGGTAAAGATTTTGGCCAGCTTCATGTTTGGGATCAGCTTGGCAATTTTTTCTGCCTCATATAAAGGAAGGTCAAGTACCCTTGCTGTATCTTTTACCGACGACTTTGCTGCCATTGTACCATAGGTGATGATCTGCGCCACCTGATTGGCCCCGTATTTATTAATTACGTAGTCCATTACCCTTCCACGGCCCTCGTCATCAAAATCGATATCGATATCGGGCATGGAAACCCTATCCGGATTCAGGAAACGCTCAAATAGCAAATCGTATTTGATAGGATCGATATTGGTAATTCCAAGACAATAGGCTACTGCAGACCCCGCAGCAGATCCCCTGCCCGGCCCCACAGAAACATCCAGTTCCCTTGCTTTCGCAATAAAATCCTGAACAATCAAAAAGTATCCGGGATATCCGGTCTTCTCAATGGTCTGTAATTCAAAATCTAAACGTTCTGTAATCGATTCGGTAATTTCACCGTAACGCTTTTTCGCCCCTACATAGGTTAGGTGACGTAAAAATTTATTTTCTCCTCTCTTACCACCGTCTTCTTCATCCTCCTTTACCAGGAATTCTTCAGAAATATCGAACTTAGGTAAAAGTACCTCACGGGCAAGTTTGTAAATCTCGATCTTATCGATTACGGATTGAATGTTGAGAATCGCTTCCGGTACATCCGCAAACAGGTTTTTCATCTCCTCAGGAGTTTTGAAATAATACTCCTGATTCGGTAAACCGAAACGGTATCCCCTGCCCCGTCCTATCGGCGTAGCTTGTTTCTCCCCCTCCTTTACGCACAACAAAATATCATGCGCATTCGCATCTTTTTTGTTGATGTAATAGGTATTATTGGTGGCAATCAACTTCACATCGTGCTTTTTTGCCAGGGCAATCAGGGAAATATTGACAATATCTTCATCTTCCTGGCTATGGCGCATTAACTCCATGTAAAAGTCTTCACCAAATTGTGATTTCCACCACAACAAAGCTTCCTCAGCTTGTTTCTCACCAAGGTTTAACAATTTACTGGAGATCTCTCCATATAAGTTACCAGAAAGTACGATGATGTCATCTTTATACTGTTCTATAACCGCCTTATCTATCCTTGGAATATAATAGAAACCTTTTGTATAGGCAATTGACGACATCTTTGCCAGGTTATGGTAACCTGCCTTATTCTTGGCCAATAACACGACCTGATACCCGTCGTCCTTTCTTTTCTTATCTTCATGGTTCTCACAAACAAAGAATTCACACCCTACAATAGGCTTAATGATCACTTCATCCGGTGTTTCCCCTTTTTCAATTGCTGCCTGATTTCTGGCTTCCACTCCTTTATTATGGTTCAGGATCTGAGCCACAAAATGAAACGCCCCCATCATATTGGCATGGTCAGTCATCGCTACCGCAGGCATTTTATAGGCTGCCGTTGCTTTGATCAGCGAAGGAATGTTAATGGTAGATTGCAGTACCGAAAACTGCGTATGGTTGTGCAAGTGAACATAGGTCGCCGAAGCCAGCTCCAGCTTGTTCTCTTCCAGCGTTTTTTTAGAAACTTTAGGCCCTTCTGCTTTTAACAATCGCTTTCTGATCTCATCAGAAGCGGCTTTTAAATTCAGGTGATTTAACCCAACACGCTGGATTACCCCGGGATTCCGTTCTTTATAGGACTGTATGTAGGCTACATTAGTTTGTAGCTGATCAAGTGTAAATACTTCCAGTTTGATCAATTGAAGAAAGCAACGTGTCGTTGCTTCCACATCGGCAGTTGCATTGTGTGCTTCCGCAAAGGGCTCCCCAAAGAGATACTGGTGCAATTCCGTTAAGGTAGGTAACTTAAATTTACCTCCACGTCCACCCGGCAAACGCAAAAGCTCTGCGGTGGTTTCAGTACAGGTATCCAAAACCGGCATCTGGCTCATCGGGCTTTCGACACCCAAACGATGAAACTCACAGCCCATAATGTTCACATCGAAACCGACATTCTGACCAACAACAAATTTAGATTTTGCCAGGGCCAGGTTAAATTTCTCCAGCACCTCCGACAAAGGAATTCCCTGTTCTTCTGCAAGCTCTGTAGAGATCCCGTGAATCCGCTCCGCATCATAGGGAATATTGAAACCATCAGGTCTGACTAAATAATCCTGATGTTCGATCAGCGTTCCAAACTCATCATGTAACTGCCATGCAATCTGGATACATCTCGGCCAATTATCCGTGTCGGTAATAGGCGCATTCCAATTGCGTGGCAATCCCGTCGTTTCGGTATCAAAAATCAAATACATAGCTAGGTAATTAGAAAATCGTCTTTTTAGAAATCAATATGATTGATCAAAAATACGGATTTTTTCAGTTCTCCCTCTAATCGCAACAGATAATTTTACACAGAATGAACCTCTGGAATCGGCAGGGAGGATTTATGTTCCTGTGAAACTAATTTGGAAGTATCATAACCCTTTTTCTGACAGCGTTCTATGATTTCTGCCAGTAATTCTTTAGGTAAATTCGGCTTTCTGGCCATAATAAAAAGGTATTTAAATTTCGGATGGCCAACCACCACATAAGAGTAATCTTCGGCAAGTTCTATCACCCAGTAATCTGACTTTATTGGCCAGATAAATTGAGCTTTGAACCGCGTATTCCTACTTCCACGAATCACAAAAAGCTTGGAGCGAAAATATTTCTGCTTGTCTTGCCCCAGTACTTTATATCCCGTAAAAACAGCGTAATAACCATCAGGGTGAATCACATAGGTCTCCACCGTTTGGCGCCAGTGCTTGTCCATAAAAGTCGGTATGGAATACAAAGAATACCACTTTCCGGCATACGACATGATATCAACTTTTTCTACCGGTACATTATCCATAACAGGGTCCATCATTTTGCGACTATTAAGCAAATGTAAATTCTTTATCATAAAACCAGCAAGGTTGAAGAAAGTTTTAAAAAGCGTTTTTTAAACTGACCTAAATTTCTAACTTCGGCTTGAGACATTCCCCAACATGGTTTGCGTCATATATTAATTTTATCCTAAATTTATAGTCATAGATCAGTATTTAAAACAATAGATTTAAACCAGGAGGAAAACCTTTAAAATAAAATTAGATTCATTATGAAAATAACGGTTGTAGGTGCCGGCGCAGTAGGCGCCACTTGTGCAGATAATATTGCCAGAAAAGAATTAGCAGAAGAGCTCGTTTTATTAGACATCAAAGAAGGTTTTGCAGAAGGCAAAGCAATTGACATGATGCAAACCGCCACTTTATTAGGCTTTGATACAAAAATTACCGGCGTAACCAACGATTATAGCAAAACAGCAGGTTCTGCAGTAGCCGTAATTACTTCCGGACTTCCACGTAAACCGGGGATGACACGCGAAGAACTGATCGGAATTAACGCCGGAATTGTAAAAGGTGTAGCAGAAAATATTTTAAAATATTCTCCTGATGCCATCATTATCGTGATCAGTAACCCAATGGACACGATGACTTACCTGGCATTAAAATCCCTTGGATTACCTAAAAACAGAATCATAGGAATGGGTGGAACATTAGACAGTGCCCGTTTCAAATATTATTTAAGTGTTGCTTTAAACTGCAATTCCAATGATTTGCAAGGCTTTGTAATCGGCGGCCATGGTGACACTACGATGATCCCTTTAACGCGCTATGCGACTTACCAGAGCTTACCAGTGTCCAATCTGTTGGATAAAGCAACCCTGGATAAAGTGGCAGCAGATACCATGGTTGGTGGAGCTACGTTAACAGGTCTCTTAGGAACCTCTGCGTGGTATGCGCCGGGTGCTGCAGGAGCTGCCCTGGTAGAAAGCATTGTCCGCGATGAGAAAAAATTATTCACCTGCTGTGTATCTCTTGACGGAGAATATGGTCAGAAAGACATCTGTCTGGGTGTTCCCGTAATCGTTGGACGTAACGGATGGGAAAAAATAATCGATTACAAATTAAATGAAGAAGAACAAGCTGCATTTAATAAAAGTGCAGATGCGGTACGCGCCATGAACAGTGTATTGCAGGAGATGAAACTAGTTTAGATTTAATGAGAACCATTTCTGTTCCTTTAACCTTAATAAATTTACAAGATGATGGTTTCCACCTGTTGGTGGAAATTGTCATTTTTGGAAAGAAATCCTTTGCAGTATTGGATACAGGTGCTTCCAGATCTGTATTTGACATGGCATTGATCAAAGCAAATATCTCTGAACTGGAACACAGTGAAGAAACACATGCTACTACCCTTTTTGCCACATCAACCACTCTTCAGGCCACTATCCCTAAATTAAAAATCGGCAGATTGCTGATTCATGATTATGATACGGTTGCGCTTGATTTAGATACGGTTAACCAGGCATACGAGCAAATGGGCCACCCTAAAGTAATCGGGATCATCGGAAGTGACATCCTGCTGAGGTACTATGCGAATATAAACTATAGAAAATTAAGGTTATTTCTTTACGCAGATTAATTCCTTAAAAGGACCTTTACAAAAGATTATACTTACCGGATAAGGTCCTTTATATGCCTTCTAGTTAACAACTACGGTATGCGTCCCATCAGGGTTTACAATAATAGAGGTTGCTCCGTTATTGATGACAGTAGAATGTGTACCGTTAGGGTTCACTATCAAACCGGTAGCGCCATTGTCAATAAAGGTAGAATGAGTCCCGTCGGCATTCACAATAACGCTGATATTGCCGGTTTTCATCATCGTTGAATGTAACCCTTCCGGACTGACAAACAAAACACTATTCCCATTTTTGATGAGTGTACTATGCTTGCCTGTCGCATCCACAAGTGTAGTGATGTTTCCTACCTCCAGCTTACTGACAATTGTTACTTCCCGGTTTAACGGGCTGAGGAAGCCCGGCGGACAGGCATTCGTTTTTTGCCGTGCCTTCAATCCATAACAGACCGGAAAAACCAGCAGGAATAAAATTAATCTTTTCATAATCAACTATTTGTGTGTACTACAATATACACAATCAAAAAATTAAACACAAAAAAAAGGAGCGATTGAAAAATCGCTCCTTTTTGCAAGTTACCCCCCTTTAATTAAGCGTCAATCTTAGCATATTTTGCATTTCTTTCGATGAAATCCCTTCTTGGACCAACCTCATCACCCATTAACATGGAGAAAGTATGGTCACATTCCGCTGCATTTTCAATCGTTGCCTGTAATAACGTACGGGTAGAAGGATTAAGGGTAGTATCCCATAACTGTTCCGCGTTCATCTCTCCAAGACCTTTATAGCGTTGGATATGTACACTTTCTTCTTTACCAGCACCTTTTAAACGTTGCACTGCTGCATCACGTTGTTGGTCATTCCAGCAATATTCGAAATCTTTCCCTTTTTTTACCTGATACAAAGGCGGCGCAGCAATGTATACATAACCCGCTTCGATCAAGGACTTCATATACCTGAAGAAGAAAGTAAGAATCAAGGTCGTGATGTGGGATCCATCGATATCCGCATCCGTCATGATCACTACTTTATGGTAACGCAGCTTTGTCAGATTTAAAGCCTTATCATCCTCCGGTGTTCCGATACTTACACCAAGCGCAGTAAACATATTCTTGATCTCGTCGTTCTCGTAGATCTTATGCTCCATTGCTTTTTCCACATTCAGAATCTTACCTTTTAAAGGAAGAATCGCCTGGAAATTACGGTCCCTGCCTTGTTTAGCAGTTCCACCCGCGGAGTCTCCCTCCACCAGGTATATCTCACATTTCTCCGGATCACTGTCAGAACAATCGGCAAGCTTACCTGGAAGGCCTGAACCACCCATTACACTCTTACGTTGAACCATCTCACGAGCCTTACGGGCTGCAGCACGTGCTGTAGCAGCAAGAATCACTTTATTTACGATCAGCTTCGCTTCTCTTGGATATTCTTCCAGATAGTTACTCAACGCTTCACCAACGGCCACATCAACTGCACCCATTACCTCAGAATTACCCAACTTTGTTTTCGTCTGGCCTTCAAACTGTGGCTCCTGTACTTTTACAGAAATAACCGCAGTTAAACCTTCTCTAAAGTCATCACCGGTAATCTCAAATTTCACATTTTTAAGCAATCCTGATTTATCAGCATACGCTTTCAATGTTCTGGTTAAACCTCTTCTGAAACCTGCAATATGTGTACCTCCCTCATGGGTATTAATGTTATTCACATAAGAGTGTACATTTTCCGCATAGCTATCATTGTATTGCAAAGCAAGCTCTACAGGAATTCCGTTTTTAATTCCTTCTACATAAATCGGCTCTGCAATCAACGAAGGACGACCTCCATCTAAAAACTGAACAAATTCCTTTAATCCACCTTCAGAAAGGAAAAGCTCTGAAATCGGATTTCCCTGATCATCGAGCTCACGCTCGTCAGTAAGGGTTAGTTTAATTCCTTTATTCAGGAAAGACAATTCTCTCAACCTGCCGGCCAAAGTATCATAACGGTACTCTGTCGTTTGGGTAAAAATTTCCGGATCCGGAGTAAACATAATAATTGTTCCTCTTTTCTCCGTCTCTCCGATCACTCTCACATCATACTGAGGTTTCCCTTTTTCGTATTCCTGCTCCCATACTTTTCCATCAAGGTGAACTTCTGCTCTCAAATGCGTTGATAATGCGTTCACGCAACTTACCCCCACACCATGCAGACCACCGGAAACCTTATAAGTGTCTTTATCAAATTTACCACCAGCGTGTAATACCGTCATTACAATTTCCAGAGCAGACTTTTGCTCCTTCTGCATAATTCCCGTAGGAATACCACGTCCGTTATCTTCAACCCTGATCGAGTTGTCTTTAAGAATATTTACATATATCGTGTCAGCATGACCTGCCAACGCCTCATCTATAGAGTTATCTACTACTTCGTAAACTAAATGATGTAATCCTTTTACTCCGGTGTCTCCTATATACATCGAAGGGCGCTTACGCACCGCTTCTAAACCTTCTAATACCTGTATATTATCTGCCGAATAATTTGACTTTGGATCCTTTTCTTCGCTCATATTTTTAATAAAACAATTAGACTCAAAGATAACCATTTTAGGGCAATTAACCGCAAATGTGGATAACTATCTACCCATAAAAGGCCCAAAAAACACGCTAAAAATCACAGTTCTTTAGGATACTAATTTTGAAATTTTATATTTGTTGAAATTTATCCGCCAAAAATGGAAGGGGCATCCGTAAAAACAGGTCTTAAACCGACTGGAAGGATGATGGGAACCAAAAATTAAAATAAAATATCAATTATAATCATTAGATGAAAAGATCAACATTAAAACTTAGCAGCATTGCTACTGCAGTTGCATTAGTTTCCGTAATGGCTTCTTGCCAAAACAAAGAAAACACCAGTGCACCTGCTACAAAATCTGAGTCGGCTACGGTGACTAGCGCAGAGAAAATCGTCTATGTGAATTCTGATTCCCTGTTAACAAAATATCAGTATTTCAAAGACTTAAAAACGAAACTTGATGCGAAGTCAAAAACTGCACAAACAGATCTTGCTTCTAAACAACAGGCATTCCAACGTGAAGTAGCACAATATCAGCAACAACAAAACACCTTACCTGCTGATCAACGTGCTTCTACAGAAGAAAGACTTGCCCGTAAACAACAGGAATTACAAGCTTATTCTCAAAATGCAGGGGCTGCCCTTCAAAATGAGCAAGCTACAGAGAATGAAAAATTATATGATAAAGTTGCACAATACCTGAAAACTTATGCCAAAGGAAAAGGTTTCAAAATGGTGTTAACTTACTCTAAAGGTAACAGTGCAATCCTTTTTGCTGATGAGTCTTTAGACGTAACAAGCGAAGTAATCGTAGGATTAAACGAAGCTTACAAAGCAGACAAAAAATAGTTCTTCCTGCTAAGAATTTAAATGCCCTGATCATTCGGGGCATTTTTTTTGCGCTATGAAATCAAAGCTATGCTACTGTAGTATAGTAATAATGAACAAAAACACAATTATGCGAGTTAAAGAAAACAATCCACACGAAAAATTCATGCAACTTGCCATCAGTCTTTCTGAAAAGAATGTAACCGAAGGTCTTGGCGGTCCTTTTGGAGCTGTAGTCGTAAAAGACGGCAAAATTATAGCCAAAAGTGGCAATAAAGTAACCACAACAAATGATCCGACTGCCCATGCAGAAGTTTCTGCGATTCGCCTGGCCTGTAAAAAACTAGAGACATTTGACCTTAGTGGGTGCACCGTCTATACCAGCTGTGAGCCCTGCCCGATGTGCTTAAGTGCCATCTATTGGGCAAGAATCGAGACCATCTACTATGCCAACACCAAGGTCGATGCAGCAAACATTGGCTTCGACGATAAGTTCATCTACGATGAAATTGAAAAGCCAATGGCAAAACGTACCTTACCCATTCACCAGATGATGAGGACGGAAGCGCAACAGGCTTTCCAGCTCTGGGAAAAATCCTCAATGAAAATAGACTATTAAAAATGGATAAGTATCAGGAAAATATCCGGATAGAACTGGAGTTCTGGAAACGGGAAATGATGGAGAAACCTTCCTTTCTGAACAAAATGACAAACAATATTCAGAAGAAAATCAACAGTTACATTCCTGAGAAAGTCCACACCGCAATTACAGTGACCATTAAGAAAATGGTTCAGGCCGTGCTGTATGGCTCCACCTACACCACTTCAACGGTCCCTGCAATAGAAATAAGCCTCCTGCATAGGGAAGCCCTGGTGAAACAAAAAATCGACAACTATTGTAAAACCGGTGCTGCAGAAGGAGGAATTACCGGTGCCGGTGGATTCCTCATGAGCATGGCTGATTTTCCGGTATTAATTGGCATAAAGATGAAAATGCTCTTTGAAATCGCAGCACTTTACGGCTTCGATGTTAAAGACTATAAGGAACGTTTATACATTCTCTATATCTTCCAGCTTGCATTTTCCAGTCAGCATGGACGTACGAAAATCTTTATGCATATGGAAAACTGGGATCAGAAACTCCATATCCTTCCTGAAAATTCCGAAAATTTCGACTGGAAGACCTTTCAGCAGGAATACAGAGATTACATAGACCTCGCCAAAATGGCACAGCTCCTTCCCGTTGTCGGAGCTGCTGTAGGTGCTGTTGCCAATTATCAACTGATAAAAAAACTAGGCAAAACTGCAATGCAGGCTTATCGAATGAGGCTCATCGATCAAGTCTGATTTATTCCTCTTCTTTAAAAAGATCGTCAGTAAGCGCATCGGTCTCCCGGCGGTCTTTCTTTGTTGGCCTTCCGGTTCCACGGTCCCTTTTCAGTGCAGGGGCATGAAACATGCTTTTAAAGCCGTAGGTTTCTTCTTCAGGAGTAATGTCCTTATACTTCGTCACTGCAATTTTCGCTTCTACCCTATTGTATAAAAGCTCAACCACTTCGATCACTTTCTTCTCAATTCCCTTGGATACCTGGTACACATCCCCAGGCTTTACTACTGCTGAAGCTTTAAGATTCTGACCATTAAACTTAATCCGACCGGCCTTACAAGCCTCTGTCGCCAAGCTCCTGGTCTTAAATAATCTAATCGCCCATAAGTACTTATCTATCCGTAATTTTTCCTGCTCTGCCATAAAAAATCAAAAATACATTATAGAAAACAATGGTCTATACATAAAATTGATTTATTTTGTCAAAAAATAACTTACAACATGATAGCACAATTAAAAAAGTTAGTAGAAGCCGCTTGGGAAGACAGAACTTTATTAGAATATAGTGAATATTGCGAAGCAATAGAAACGGTGATTATGCAGTTAGATAAAGGTGAAATGCGCGTTGCTGAGCCTGTACTTAACTCGTGGGGAGTGAACGAGTGGATAAAAAAGGCAGTAATCCTTTATTTTCCAATCAGAGAGATGAAAGAAATTGAAGTTGGTCCTTTTGTATTTCATGATAAAATGAAATTGAAAACCAATTATAAAGAATTAGGTGTAAGGGTTGTTCCTCATGGTATCGCACGTTATGGCGCTTATTTAGCCAAAGGTGTAATCATGATGCCTTCTTATGTAAACATCGGTGCCTACATAGACGAAGGTACAATGGTAGATACCTGGGCCACTGTAGGTTCATGTGCACAAATCGGAAAACACGTTCACTTAAGTGGTGGTGTAGGTATTGGTGGTGTTTTGGAACCAATTCAGGCAGCGCCGGTAATCATTGAAGACAACTGTTTCCTTGGTTCAAGAGCAATTGTTGTAGAAGGTGTACGCGTAGAAAGAGAAGCAGTTCTTGGTGCAAATGTGGTATTAACTGCTTCTACAAAAATCATTGACGTAACCGGAAGTACGCCAATTGAATATAAAGGAATCGTTCCTGCACGTTCTGTGGTAATTCCAGGTAGCTATGCGAAAAAATTCCCTGCCGGAGAATTCCAGGTTCCATGTGCATTGATCATCGGTCAACGTAAAGAATCTACAGATAAAAAGACTTCCCTTAATAATGCATTAAGAGAAAACAATGTAGCGGTATAATATAATGAAGATTGGTTTTGACGGAAAAAGAGCAACAAACAACTTAACAGGACTGGGAAATTACAGCAGATCGTTAATTGCTCAGCTCGCTGAATTTTTCCCTCAAAACCAATACTTTGTATACAGCCCAAAAATAAAAGAACATGCGCAGATCAGGCATTTCTTAACGGCCAAAGGCATTGAGTCCAGGCTTCCTGATCAACCAGGATTATTCTGGAGGACTTCCGGAATAAAAAAACAACTGCTAAAAGACAACATCGACCTGTTTCATGGTTTGAGTCATGAAATTCCGCTCCAGATCCAAAATTCCGGTATCCATAGTATTGTCACCATTCATGACCTGATCTTTTTAAAGTTCCCACAGTATTTCGGGCGGATCGACCGGTTGATCTATAAAATGAAAGCCCGCTACGCCTGCAGGAATGCCGACAAGATCGTCGCCATCAGTGAATGTACAAAAAAAGACATCATCGAATTTTTCCATACGGATCCTGATAAGATCGAGGTCATTTACCAGAGCTGTGACGATAGTTTCAAATCTCCTTCATCAGCACAGACCAAACAGGAAGTAAGGATTAAACATGATTTACCTCCCAAATACATCCTGAATGTAGGAACTATAGAGACCAGGAAAAACCTCCTAACGCTCATCAAAGCATTACCACAGATCCATGCCGGTTATAAACTCGTAGTGGTAGGAAAAAGGACCGCTTATGCGGATCTCGTTCATCAGCAGATCGCAAGCCTGGGTTTAAAAGACAGGGTTCATTTTCTTCAGAATGTTCCCTTTGATGAACTCCCTTCCATCTACCAGATGGCGGATGCGTTTGTATATCCATCCCTTTATGAAGGTTTTGGAATCCCAATTATAGAAGCGCTTTATTCTGGTATTCCGGTGGTCGCAGCAACGGGTTCCTGCCTGGAAGAAGCAGGTGGAGAAAACAGCTTGTACGTCTCCCCTTATGACCATGCCGCCTTATCAGCTGCCATCAACAAAATACTGAACGATCCTACCCTAGCCGGGGATATGAAAATAAGGGGACTGGAATATGTTCAGAAATTTAATACCCGGGTCATCGCCGGAGACCTGATGAAAGTTTACACCCAGGTGCTTTCCAGTCACCAGAAATAACTTTTTATGCTTAGAACAGAAATTGAAAAGGCCCTTAACGTTTTAAAAAATGGAGGGGTTATCCTCTATCCTACTGATACCGTTTGGGGATTAGGTTGCGATGCGACCAATGAGGCTGCAGCAGCCAAAATAAACGCGATTAAAGAACGTAGCGCGGACAAGAGTTTTATTATTCTTCTGGACAATGATTCCAAGCTGCAAAGTTATGTAACAGAAATCCCGGATGTGGCTTACGATCTGATCGAATATGCAGAAAATCCACTGACGATCATATTTTCAGGAGCAAAAAATCTGGCTAAAAATGTCATCAATGAGGATGGTAGTGTAGGCATCAGAATTGTAAAGCATGATTTCTGTCAGCAGCTCATTCAAAGGTTCAGAAAGCCCATTACCTCTACCTCCGCCAATAAATCAGGATCACCTTCTCCTCTTATATTCGATGAGATTGATGAAGAAATTAAATCTGCTGTAGATTACGTAGTCGATTGGGAACAAGAGCTTCAAAACCCTAAAAAACCATCTACCATAATGAAATTAGCGCCGGGAGGGCAATTTTCCTTTATTAGAAAGTAAGTTTTATTACTTTTGTAACTCATTAATGGAAAAACATTTACAACAGTCAGTATTTAAAGTCCTTGCCGATATAGCTCAAACACATCAGATTGAAGCATACGTGATAGGTGGGTATGTGCGCGATATTTTCTTAGAAAGACCTTCCAAAGACATTGATATTGTGGTATTGGGGAATGGTATCGAATTCGCCGAGTTAGCGGGTAAAGTACTAAAAACCAAGGTTGCAGTGTTCAAAAACTTTGGCACTGCCATGTTAAAAACCAAAGATCTGGAGATCGAGTTTGTGGGCGCAAGAAAAGAATCTTACCGCTCAGATTCCCGGAAACCGATTGTAGAAAACGGCACCATAAAGGATGACCAGCTGAGAAGGGATTTCACCATCAATGCCCTGGCCATCTCCCTGAATAAAGAAAATTATGGTCAACTGGTAGACCCTTTTGGCGGCACCACTGACCTGGAAAATAAACTCATCAAAACACCGCTCGATCCTGAAATTACCTTTTCAGACGATCCTTTGAGGATGATGAGGGCCATTCGTTTTGCCACCCAGCTGGATTTCAGCATCGACGAAAGTGCCATCAATGCCATTAAGAAGCAGAAAGAAAGAATTTCAATTGTTTCCAAAGAGCGCGTTACCGATGAGCTCAATAAGATCATTCTTTCAAAAACCCCTTCTATTGGTTTTAAATATTTGTTTGATACCGGTCTTTTACACCTCATCTTTCCACAAATGTCTAACCTTTATGGGGTGGATTTTATAAATGGAAAAGGGCATAAAGACAATTTCTATCATACTTTACAAGTACTGGACAATATTTGTCTCGCTACCGACGATCTTTGGCTTCGCTGGGCGGCCATTCTTCATGACATTGCCAAACCGGCGACAAAACGTTTTGAAGAAGGACATGGCTGGACCTTTCATGGGCATGAAGACAAAGGAGCGCGCATGGTGCCCCAGATCTTTAACCAGTTAAAACTTCCCCTGAACGAGAAAATGAAATTGGTGCAAAAGCTGGTACAACTTCACCTTCGCCCGATTGTGCTGGCGCAGGAAGTGGTTACCGATTCTGCAGTAAGAAGGCTTTTGTTTGATGCAGGAGAAGACATTGAAAGTCTCATGATGCTCTGCAATGCAGATGTAACAACCAAAAACGAGTACAAAGTAAAAAAATACCGCAATAACTTTGAACTGGTAAAACAGAAACTCAAAGACGTAGAGGAACGTGATAAAATCAGAAACTGGCAACCTCCAATTACCGGCAATGACATCATGGAAGTATTCGGTCTTGGGGCAGGTAAAGAAGTAGGTCTGATTAAAAACGCCATCCGGGAAGCAATTCTAGAAGGTGAAATCAAAAACACCTACGAAGAAGCATTACAGTTCATGCTGGAAAAAGCAAAGGAATTTGGCCTTCTACCTGTAAAGCAGTAATACAGCCCTAAGGCAGGAACACAAATTATAGATAATATTTTTTAATTTTATAGCTAGAAAAAAAGCTCAGATGGCAATTTATAGATTTAGAATAAGTTTTGAAGATTTCGATGAAGTGGTTAGGGAAATCGATATAAAATCAAACCAGACATTTGAAGATTTACATCGCGCGGTACATCGCTCAACAGGATACTCTGCTGAAAAATCTTCTTCCTTTTATGTGAGTACTGATCACTGGATCAAAGGAGATGAAATTGCTTACCTGCCTACCCAACGTAAAACGGATAGAGGGGTTACCTTAATGGAGAAAGCAAAGTTGAGTAGTTTTATTGAAGATCCGCATCAGAAGTTTTATTATATCTACAACTTTGACCGTCCCTTCGATTTTCACGTAGAACTGATCAAGATCATTCTGGAAACCGACCCCAAGCTCGAATACCCCGTACTGGTTAAAAGTACCGGAGAAGCGCCTAAAATCATCGACAAAGACAATTTTGGCGCGGTAGCTGTATCTTCAAACGCGGAATCAACGGAATTTGATTTTCTGAATGAGATGGACTTTGTTCCTGAAGATACAGAAGAAATTGAAGCCATGGGCGGAAGAGGAATCAATACGGAAGAAAAGACGATTGATGATGATGCCGAAGAAGATGGAGACGATTCAGATGACTTCGGAAGTGACGATAGCTACGAAGACGAAGAGTACGACAGCAAAGAAGACTATTAGTGCCCGGATATGGCATTAGATAAAACCTTAATTGTAATTGTCGGCCCTACCGGAATAGGAAAGACTGCACTGGCCATCGCATTGGCCGGACACTTTTCTACAGAGATCATTTCGGCAGATTCCCGTCAGTTCTTTAAGGAGATGGAAATAGGAACGGCAAAACCTTCTCAGGAAGAGTTGGCAGCGGCTCCCCATCATTTTATCGATTCCCATAGTATTGAAACACTTTTCAGTACCGGCGACTTTGAAATACAGGCGCTCCAGCTCATGGAGGAACTTTTTAAAAAACAGGATCTGCTGATTATGGTCGGCGGATCCGGTTTATACATCGATGCCGTTTGTAATGGCCTGGATAACCTCCCGGACACCGACCTGAACATCCGCGAACAACTCAAAGAACAGTTGGAAAAAGAGGGCATAGCATCCATCAAAGCACAATTGAAAACCTACGATCCGGAGTATTATGAAAAGGTAGATCAGGCCAATCCGCAACGAATGGTCAGAGGCCTGGAATTCTTCCTTTCTACCGGCGAAAAACTCTCTTCTTACCAAACCAACAGTAAGAAACAACGACCATTCAACATCATCAGGATAGGCTTAAATATGGACCGTACGGCCCTGTATCAGCAGATTAACCTCAGGGTAGATAAAATGATGGAAGCAGGTCTTCTGGAGGAAGTAAAGGGGCTTCAGGATTACCGGAAATACAATGCCCTTAATACGGTTGGCTATTCCGAATTATTCGATTACCTGGATGGTAACATCACGCTGGAAACAGCAGTAGATAAGATCAAACAAAATACAAGACGTTTTGCCAAACGTCAGCTCACCTGGTTTAGAAGGGATGACAGCACTACCTGGTTTACACCGACTGAAAGCAAAGCGGTCATCCTTCATATTGATAAAATCTTAAATTCTTAGGCCTGAGCTGTTGGTCCGCCAAAGTTCATCGGAAATCCCGGAGGCTCTTCCTGTGTTTTAATTCTTCCGTGTGCAGCTTCGTATTTTTCCAGATTGTCCTGCATTGCCACCATTAGTCTTTTGGCATGTTCAGGGGTCAGGATGATCCTCGACTTCACTCTTGCTTTAGGTACTCCAGGCATTACCCTGATGAAATCCAGAACAAATTCTGTATTAGAATGTGTAATAATAGCAAGGTTTGAAAAGATCCCTTCTGCAACTTCTTCAGAAAGTTCAATGTTTAGCTGGTTATCGTTGTGCTGTTCTTCCATAACACAAAACTACCGCTTTAAAATCATTACATCCAAAAAAAAATCCCCCAACTTTAACAGAAGGGGGATCTTTCAAAAGATATTTAAATATTAAGCATCTACTTCTTCTTGTTTCGAAGCTAATAATTTATCGTATTCTTCCTGAGAACCTACAATGATACGCTCATATCCACGTACACCTGTACCTGAAGGAATTAAGTGTCCAACAATTACGTTTTCTTTTAATCCAAGCATGTTGTCACGTTTACCAGCAATTGCTGCTTCGTTTAACACTTTTGTAGTTTCCTGGAATGATGCTGCAGAGATGAACGATTTCGTTCCTAATGAAGCACGTGTGATACCTTGTAACATTGAACTCGCAGTTGCAGGTCTTGCATCACGAACTTCAATTTGTTTCAAATCTTTACGTTTCAATTGAGAATTTTCATCTCTTAATTTACGTAGAGAAAGAATCTGTCCAGGTTTCACAGCGTTAGAATCACCGGCATCAACAACAACTTTTTTGTCATAGATCTCGTCGTTCTCGATCATGAAGTCCCAACGATCTGCAGAGTTGTTCTCTAAGAAAGTGGTATCTCCCGGATCTTCAATGTGAACTTTCTGCATCATCTGGTGTACAATTACCTCAAAGTGTTTATCATTGATTTTCACACCTTGTAAACGATAAACCTCCTGGATACCATTCACTAGGTATTCTTGTACAGCCGCAGGGCCTTTAATCGCTAAGATATCCGCAGGAGAGATAGAACCATCAGATAACGGCATACCAGCTTTCACAAAGTCATTATCCTGAACAAGGATGTGTTTAGACAATGGAACAAGGTATTTTTTAACTTCTCCGTCTTTAGATTCGATAGTCATCTCACGGTTACCACGTTTAACACCACCTAAAGTTACCACACCATCAATCTCTGTTACTACAGCAGGATTTGAAGGGTTACGTGCTTCAAAAAGCTCCGTTACACGTGGTAAACCACCCGTGATATCTCTTGTTTTACCAGTTGCACGAGGAATCTTAACAAGGATCTGACCAGTTTTAACTGCATCACCTTCATCAATTGCGATGTGGGCACCTACAGGGATGTTATATCCTCTGATCAATTCACCTTTTTTATCCACAACCCGTACAGAAGGGTTTTTAGTTTTATCACGTGTATCGATAATTACTTTCTCACGGTGACCGGTTTGCTCATCAGACTCTTCGCGGAAGGTTACACCCTCAACGATAGCGTCAAATTCGATTTTACCGGCAAACTCTGAGATAATTACCGCATTATATGGATCCCATGAACAAATCCTGTCACCTTTAGTGATTTTAGCACCATCCTCAACGTACAAGAATGCACCATAAGGAATGTTATTGGTCATGATCACTTTATTTGTACCAGGCTCAACAATTTTGAACTCTCCTGAACGACCTAAAACAATTTGTTTTACACCTTCTTCAGTATCATTCTCTACAGTACGAACATTTTCAAATTCAATGATACCATCAAATTTAGCATTGATCTGAGATTCTGCAGCGATGTTCGATGCAGTACCCCCAACGTGGAACGTACGTAGTGTTAACTGTGTACCCGGCTCACCGATTGACTGTGCAGCAATTACACCGACAGCTTCCCCTTTTTGAACACGTTTACCAGTAGCTAAGTTACGTCCGTAGCATAATGCACAAACACCACGTTTGTTTTCGCAGGTTAATACCGAACGAATTTCAACGCCTTCTAATGGAGACTCTTCAATTGCTTTAGCAATATCCTCATCAATATCCTGACCAGCAGCTACCAATAATGCACCATCCAAAGGATTAAATACATCATGTAGAGAGATACGGCCTAATAACCTGTCATATAACGGCTCAACGATGTCTTCATTATCTTTCAATGCAGTCGTGTACATACCTCTTAAAGTACCACAATCTTCTGCATTAACGATCATATCCTGGGCCACATCATGTAAACGACGTGTTAAGTAACCCGCATCAGCTGTTTTTAACGCCGTATCCGCCAAACCTTTACGCGCACCGTGGGTAGAGATAAAGTACTCTAATACCGACAGTCCTTCTTTAAAGTTCGAAAGAATCGGGTTTTCGATAATCTCACCACCTGAACCTGATTTCTGAGGCTTAGCCATCAAACCACGCATACCGCATAACTGACGAATCTGCTCTTTCGAACCACGGGCTCCAGAGTCCAACATCATATAAACAGAGTTGAAACCTTGGTTATCGCTTGATAACTGAGTCATCACGAATGATGTTAAACGGTTATTGATACGAGTCCAGATATCGATAATTTGGTTGTAACGCTCGTTGTTGGTAATGAATCCCATGTTATAGTTATTCCTTACTTCATCAACCTCAGCAGAAGCCTGCTCTAATAAAGCATGTTTCTCCACAGGAATGTTTACATCTTGTAAATTAAATGATAAACCTCCTCTGAATGCCATTTGGAAACCAAGCTCTTTGATATCATCAAGGAACCTCGCTGCACGAGCCATACCAGTAATTTTCACTACTGTACCAATGATATCTCTAAGAGATTTTTTAGTCAGCAATTCATTGATATATCCTACTTCTACCGGAACCATTTGATTAAACAGTACACGACCAACAGTAGTTTCCAACAATTTATTAACGATTGTTCCGTCTTCTAATTTCACATTTACCTTAACCTTGATAAATGCATGAAGATCGATTTGTTTTTCATTGTAAGCAATGATCACCTCTTCAGGAGAGTAGAAAGAGAAATCTTGTCCCTTAACTACGCGTCCTTCGTCAGTTCTACGGCCTTTAGTAATGTAATAAAGACCCAAAACCATATCCTGTGAAGGTACAGTGATCGGAGTTCCGTTTGCCGGATTTAGAATGTTGTGCGCAGCAAGCATTAATACCTGTGCTTCTAAGATTGCGGCGTGCCCTAATGGTAAATGTACTGCCATCTGGTCACCGTCAAAATCCGCGTTGAATGCGGTACATACTAAGGGGTGTAACTGGATTGCTTTACCTTCTACCAATTTCGGCTGGAACGACTGGATACCCAATCTGTGCAACGTAGGCGCACGATTCAGTAATACCGGGTGTCCTTTTAAAACATTCTCCAGAATATCCCAAACTAACGGGTCTTTTCTGTCTACAATTTTCTTTGCAGATTTTACTGTTTTAACGATACCCCTTTCAATCATCTTGCGAATGATAAACGGTTTGAATAGCTCAGCAGCCATATCTTTTGGTAAACCGCACTCGTGTAATTTAAGGTTTGGACCTACAACAATTACCGAACGGGCAGAATAATCCACACGTTTACCTAATAAATTCTGACGGAAACGACCTTGTTTACCTTTCAGGATGTCTGAAAGAGATTTCAAAGCACGGTTACCTTCAGTTTTAACCGCATTTACTTTACGTGAGTTATCGAACAACGAATCTACCGCTTCCTGTAACATACGTTTTTCGTTACGTAAGATTACTTCCGGCGCTTTGATCTCGATCAAACGTTTCAAACGGTTGTTACGGATAATCACACGACGATACAAATCATTTAAATCTGAAGTCGCAAAACGACCACCTTCCAATGGAACCAACGGACGCAATTCCGGTGGAATAACAGGAACAATCTTGATGATCATCCACTCTGGGTTATTCTCAATACGGGTTCTTGCACCACGGAAAGCTTCCACTACCTGTAAACGTTTCAAAGCTTCGTTTTTACGTTGCTGAGAAGTTTCGTTTGCAGCCTGGTGACGCAGGTTATATGATAAAGTATCTAAATCAATACGTTTCAATAAATCTTCTAACGCTTCAGCACCCATTTTGGCGATGAATTTATTAGGATCCTTATCGTCTAAATATTGGTTTTCTTTAGGCAACTTATCAAGAATATCAAGATATTCCTCTTCAGTTAAGAAATCCATGTACTGAATACCTTCTTCTGCCATGAAACCAGGCTGAATTACTACATAACGCTCGTAGTAAATGATCAGGTCTAATCTCTTTGTAGGCAATCCTAACAGGTATCCAATTTTATTTGGCAGGGAGCGGAAATACCAGATATGCGCAACAGGAACCACCAAATTGATGTGTCCCATACGCTCTCTACGTACTTTCTTTTCCGTTACCTCAACACCACAACGGTCACAAACGATCCCCTTATAACGGATACGTTTATATTTACCGCAATGACATTCGTAATCTTTTACCGGACCAAAAATACGCTCGCAAAACAAACCATCACGCTCAGGCTTGTAAGTACGGTAATTGATAGTCTCAGGTTTTAACACCTCACCACTAGAGCGCTCTAAAATAGCCTCCGGCGATGCCAAACTAATGGTGATCGAGGTGAAATTGCTTTTTAATTTATTATCCTTTTTGTAAGACATAGCTCTTTTGTTTGAAAGTTGAAAAATTTAAAAAGCCGGGATGCTTTTCAGGCGAGGCCTTAGCGGCATCCCGGCAAAATAACTTTCAACATTAGTCTAACGTAATATCTAGACCTAATCCACGTAACTCATGTACCAATACGTTAAACGATTCTGGTACACCCGGCGTAGGAAGGTTTTCGCCTTTTACAATCGCCTCATAAGTTTTGGCCCTACCGATCACATCATCTGACTTAACAGTTAAGATCTCCTGCAGGATATTAGCAGCACCAAATGCCTCTAATGCCCAAACCTCCATCTCACCAAAACGCTGACCCCCGAATTGAGCTTTACCACCCAATGGTTGTTGTGTAATTAATGAGTATGGTCCGATTGAACGGGCGTGCATCTTATCATCAACCATGTGTCCTAATTTCAACATGTAGATAATACCTACAGTTGTTGGCTGGTCAAATTTCTCACCCGTTAAACCATTATGTAAGTAAGTTCTACCAGAAGCTGGTACACCGGCTTTAGCAATCCACTCTTCTACCTCGTCATGTTTAGCACCATCAAAGATCGGAGTTGCGAATTTCACACCCAGTTCTTTACCGGCCCATGCCAATACAGTTTCGTAGATCTGACCCAAGTTCATACGTGAAGGTACACCCAGTGGGTTCAACACGATATCAACAGGTGTTCCATCTTCTAAGAATGGCATATCTTCATCACGAACGATACGGGCTACAATACCCTTATTACCGTGACGACCAGCCATCTTATCACCTACTTTTAATTTACGTTTTTTAGCTACATAAACCTTTGCCATCTGTACAATACCTGAAGGCAATTCATCACCAACACTGATGGCGAATTTATCACGTTTGTATGCACCTAATTCTTCGTTCACACGAATACCATAGTTGTGCAACAGCAATTTAATCTGGTCATTTTTGTCATCATCAGTAGTCCATTTGTATGGATTGATGTGTGCATATTCCAGATCAGCTAAACTTTTCTGCGTGAACTTAGCTCCTTTAGGGAATAAAAGCTCCTTGTAAACGTTGAATACACCCTGAGATGTTTTACCATTCACAATCTGGAACAATTTATCTACCAGTTCATTTTTCAGATTCGTTGTAGCAAGGTCATATCTCTTGTCTAATTTCTCTATCGCTGCTTTTTCTTCAGCTTTAGTAGTTTTCTTAGCTCTTGAGAATAACTTGGTATCAATTACCACACCTTTGATAGATGGAGGCGTTTTCAATGATGCATCTTTCACATCACCTGCTTTATCTCCAAAGATCGCACGTAGTAATTTCTCTTCCGGCGAAGGATCAGATTCTCCTTTAGGAGTGATCTTACCGATAAGGATGTCTCCTTCTTTAACTTCAGCACCTACACGGATGATACCGTTTTCATCTAAATCTTTAGTCGCTTCTTCAGAAACGTTAGGGATATCTGGTGTTAATTCCTCTTCTCCACGTTTTGTATCACGTACTTCTAACTCAAACTCTTCAATGTGTAATGAAGTAAAGATATCTTCACGAACAATACGCTCGTTGATTACGATCGCATCCTCAAAGTTATACCCTTGCCAAGGCATGAAAGCAACTTTTAAGTTTCTTCCTAATGCCAGTTCACCATTTTCAGTTGCATAACCTTCACATAGTACTTGTCCTTTAACAACTTTCTGACCTCTCTTAACGATTGGTTTCAGGTTGATACAAGTATTCTGGTTGGTTTTCTTGAATTTGATTAATTTATAAGTTTTGCTATCACCTTCAAATGAAACCAAACGATCTGAATCGTTACGTACATATTTAATGGTGATCTCATTTGCATCTACATATTCTACTACACCGTCACCTTCAGCATTGATCAGTGTTCTTGAATCGCGGGCTACGCGACCTTCTAAACCTGTACCAACGATTGGTGCCTCAGGACGTAACAATGGTACGGCCTGACGTTGCATGTTGGATCCCATCAGGGCCCTGTTCGCATCATCATGCTCAAGGAAAGGAATCAACGACGCAGCAATCGAAGTAATCTGATTAGGTGCCACGTCCATTAAGTCTAATTTCTCAGGCTCAATAACCGGGAAGTCACCCTCGTAACGTGCTTTAACACGTGTAGTGGTGAAATTACCTTGATCGTCATAAGCAGCATTCGCTTGTGCAATAGTTTTACCGTCTTCATCTTCTGCAGACAGGTAAATCACATCCTCATCAACCTGAACGATACCGTCTTTAACTTTTTTGTAAGGGGTTTCAATGAAACCTAAGTTATTGATCTTCGCGTGAACGCAAAGAGACGAGATCAAACCAATGTTTGGTCCCTCAGGAGTTTCAATCGTACAAAGACGACCGTAGTGAGTATAGTGAACGTCACGCACCTCGAAACCGGCACGTTCACGTGAAAGACCACCCGGGCCTAAGGCTGAAAGACGACGTTTGTGCGTAATCTCTGCCAGAGGATTCGTCTGGTCCATGAACTGCGACAACTGGTTTGTTCCAAAGAAGGAATTAATAACCGACGATAAAGTACGGGCATTAATTAAATCCGTTGGTGTAAACACCTCATTATCACGAATGTTCATACGCTCACGAATGGTACGGGCCATACGCGCCAAACCAACACCAAATTGAGCGTACAATTGCTCACCTACTGTACGAACACGACGGTTCGACAAGTGATCAATATCATCCACTTCTTCTTTAGAGTTGATCAGTTTGATCAAATATTTAACAATCGCAATGATATCTGCTTTTGTCAATACTTTTACGTGATCAGGAGTATCCATTTTCAACTTACGGTTGATGCGGTATCTACCTACATCTCCCAAGTCATAACGTTTATCCGAGAAGAACAAACGCTCAATGATACCTCTTGCAGTTTCCTCATCAGGTGGTTCTGCGTTACGCAAAGCACGATAGATGTTTTCAACAGCCTCTTTTTCAGAGTTTGAAGTATCTTTTTGTAAAGTATTATAGATAATGGTATAATCAGCCTGACTGGCACCATCATCTTTAGATAAGATGATCGTTTTAACGCCTGCGTCAATGATCATATCAATATGGTCATCTTCTAAAACAGTATCCCTGTCTAAGATCACTTCGTTACGATCTATGGAAACTACCTCACCGGTATCTTCATCCACAAAATCTTCAACCCATTTTCTTAATACCCTTGCAGCAAGTTTACGTCCGATGAATTTCTTTAAACCTGATTTGCTAACTTTTACTTCATCAGCAAGATCAAACAATTCAAGGATGTCTTTATCAGAATCATAACCGATCGCACGCAATAAAGTGGTTACCGGGAATTTCTTCTTACGGTCGATATACGCATACATGACGTTATTTACGTCAGTTGCAAACTCGATCCATGAACCTTTGAAAGGAATCACACGTGCAGAATAAAGCTTAGTTCCATTTGTGTGACGGCTTTGGCCGAAGAACACACCTGGCGACCTGTGTAATTGAGAAACAATTACGCGCTCTGCACCGTTGATCACGAAGGTACCTTTAGGTGTCATATATGGTATGGTTCCCAGGTACACATCTTGAATGATGGTTTCAAAATCTTCGTGTTCTGCATCATTACAAGAAAGTTTCAGCTTCGCTTTTAATGGAACACTATACGTTAACCCACGGTCAATACACTCAGGTATATCATAACGAGGTGGATCAATAAAATAATCTAGGAATTCAAGAACAAAGATGTTTCTAGAATCTGTGATTGGGAAGTTTTCAGCAAACACCTTAAATAAACCCTCTGTGTGACGGTTATCTGAAGTTGTTTCGATCTGAAAAAATTCTCTGAATGATTGCAACTGTACATCTAGAAAATCCGGGTAATCTATGATGTGCTTACTACGTGCAAAATTTACTCTTTGGTCGACTTTATTTGCCAATGGACTAAAGTTAATTTAGTTTAAGAATAAACTATTTGTTTGGTTTGCCGTTAAACGTATTCACCAACCAAACAAGATGAAATGTTTATAAACAGGTATAGACTCCGACTATACAGTCGGAGTCTATGGTTAAAGTTATATTAAAATTAAGTTATTACTTAATTTCAACTACAGCTCCAGCTTCTTCTAATTGAGTTTTCAAAGCAGTAGCTTCGTCTTTAGAAACACCAGCTTTTAATTCTTTTGGTGCACCATCAACTAGATCTTTAGCTTCTTTCAAACCTAAACCAGTTAAGTCTTTTACCAGTTTCACAACTGCTAATTTAGAACCACCAGCTTCTTTCAATATTACATCAAAAGTAGTTTTTTCTTCAGCTGCAGGAGCAGCATCACCAGCAGGACCTGCAATCGCAACTGCAGCAGCAGCTGGTTCGATACCATACTCGTCTTTTAAGATTTGAGCTAATTCGTTAACTTCTTTAACTGTTAAGTTTACCAATTGCTCAGCAAACGCTTTTAAATCTGCCATTTTTATAGATTTTAAAAATTTACGTAAAATAATTTATTATAATATGAACTTATAAGGTGTTCCTTAACCTTCTCTCTCTTGAAGAGTTTTAACAATTCCTGCAATTGTATTGCCACCTGACTGTAAAGCCGAAATAACGTTTTTAGCTGGTGATTGTAATAGACCAATGATGTCTCCGATAAGCTCTTCTCTTGATTTCAAGCTTACTAAAGTATCTAATTGGTTGTCACCGATAAATACCGTTGAATCGATATATGCTGCTTTAAGTTGAGGTTTATCAGATCCTTTTCTCAAGGCTTTGATCAGCTTAGCTGGACCATTACCTGTTGTAGAGAATAATAATGCTGATTGACCTTTAAGGGCAACAAAGATCTCTGATGCATCGCCTTCTAATCCTTCAATCGCTTTTCTGATTAAAGTATTTTTAGCTACCTGCATTTCGATCCCGCTTTCGAAACATTTGCGACGGATATTGTTTACTTTCTCAACAGATAGACTTGATGTATCGGCAATATAAAAATTACCGAATTCCTGCATCTTCGCTTGAAGAGCCGAAACGACTTCGTGTTTTTCTTCTCTGTTCATAATTAGATACCCGCTACTGATTTAGTTTCGATTGCAATTCCAGGACTCATAGTAGAAGAAACATGAATGCTCTTAAAATAAGTTCCTTTTGCAGCAGATGGTTTTAGCTTAGAAATTACCTGAAGTACTTCTAATGCGTTTTCATATATTTTTTCTGCTGGGAATGATACTTTTCCTACTGAAGCGTGAATGATACCACTTTTGTCAACTTTAAAATCAATCTTTCCGCCTTTTACATCAGTAACTGCTTTACCAACTTCGTTGGTTACAGTTCCTGACTTAGGGTTTGGCATAAGGTTACGTGGACCTAAAACGCGGCCCAGTTTACCTACTTTTGCCATACAAGCAGGAGTAGTGATAATAATGTCAACATCAGTCCATCCACCTTCAATCTTGGCTACATATTCGTCTAAACCTACAAAATCTGCACCTGCCGCTTTAGCCTCTTCTTCCTTATCAGGAGTACAAAGAACTAATACACGTACAGTTTTACCTGTACCGTGTGGTAAAGTAGCAATACCACGTACCATTTGATTGGCCTTACGTGGATCTACACCTAAAGCTACATCGATATCTACCGATGCATCAAATTTAGTTGTAGTAATCTCTTTTACCAAAGCAGCCGCATCCTGTAAAGAATACGTTTTACCAGATTCTAGTTTAGCATGTGCCTTTTTTTGATTTTTTGTTAATTTAGCCACTGTTGTAAACTGTTTTTTGTTAATTAATTTGTCCAAGGTGCATCACCGCTAACGGTGATTCCCATACTGCGTGCTGTACCTGCAACCATACTCATTGCAGATTCGATAGTGAAAGCATTTAAATCAGTCATTTTATCTTCAGCAATTGACTTAACCTGATCCCAAGTCACCGAACCAACTTTCTTACGGTTGGGCTCAGCAGAACCACTCGTTAATTTAGTAGCATCCTTTAACTGGATAGCAACCGGAGGGGTTTTGATGATAAATTCGAAAGACTTGTCAGCATAAACAGTAATTACAACTGGTAATACTTTACCGGGCTTATCTTGGGTACGAGCATTGAATTGTTTGCAAAACTCCATGATGTTCACCCCTTTAGCACCTAACGCAGGTCCTACCGGTGGTGATGGATTTGCAGCTCCACCCTTGATCTGTAACTTAACAAGTGCACTGACTTCTTTTGCCATTTTCTGTTTTGTTAATTTTAATACTCAATGTTATAATGTTGGAAGCAAGTAACATTTAAGATCTTATATGAATTGAATTCTATTCTTTTTCTACTTGCATATAGTTAAGCTCCAATGGAGTTTTTCTTCCGAAAATCTTAACCATAACTTTTAGTTTTTTCTTCTCTTCGTTTACCTCTTCGATCACACCAGTGAAACCATTAAATGGTCCATCCATTACTTTGATGTTCTCTCCGACATAGTAAGCTACGTTCATGGTTTCGCCTTGCTGGCTCATCTCATCAACTTTACCTAAAATACGGTTAACCTCTGCCTGACGCATAGGAACCGGGTTTCCACCTTTATCCCCTAAAAAACCAATCACACTATTAACGTTCTTAATAATGTGTTCAAGTTCTCCGTCCAAATTCGCTTCAATTAAAACATATCCGGGATAGAAGTTACGCTCTTTTGCAATTTTTTTTCCCTCTTTCATCTGGTAGTATTTCTCCATTGGGATTAATACCTGAGGCACAAGATGAGAAAAACCTAAACGGCTAATTTCAGAATCGATATACTGTTTTACCTTCTTCTCTTTTCCGCTAACAGCCCTAACTACATACCATTTTAACTGATCGTCCATTTAGCTATATTAATTAGAAAGTGATTTATAAAAAGTATCTAAAACAAAAGTAGATCCCTTATCCATTGCAAAAACAACTAATGCAATGATAAACGAAGCTACCAGAACCAGCACTGCAGAATTTTGCAATTCTCCCCATGTAGGCCAAGTAACCTTCTGGGTCATTTCTTCATACGATTCTTTAATAAATTGAACTACTTTAGCCATAATTAATTTTTTGCACGGGAACAAGGATTCGAACCCTGATCAAAGGTTTTGGAGACCTCTATTCTACCGTTGAACTATTCCCGTGTATAAGCTATTTCCTTTCCAGAATTTAGCAGCTTCTTTAGAAACAAAGTACTCAGGCGGTTTAAAAGCCTAAGTACTTTGCTTTATTGTTGTTTCTTATCCCTAAGGATAAAATACTATTTTAAAATTTCAGTTACCTGACCAGCACCTACTGTTCTACCACCCTCACGGATTGCGAAACGTAGACCTTTTTCCATTGCGATTGCGTTGATCAATTTAACTGTGATCGTAACGTTATCACCTGGCATAACCATTTCAGTTCCTTCAGCTAGTGAGATCTCACCAGTAACGTCTGTGGTACGGAAATAGAATTGTGGACGGTATTTGTTAAAGAATGGAGTGTGACGTCCACCTTCTGCTTTTGATAATACATAGATCTCAGCTTTGAAATCTGTGTGAGGAGTTACTGAACCTGGTTTACAGATAACCATACCACGACGGATATCAGTTTTCTCAATACCACGTAACAATAGACCTACGTTATCACCTGCTTCACCATAATCAAGGATCTTACGGAACATCTCAACACCTGTTACAGTTGATTTAAGATTTTCAGCACCCATACCCAAGATTTCAACTGGATCTCCAGAGTTGATTACACCACGCTCAATACGACCAGTTGCAACAGTACCACGACCAGTGATCGAGAATACATCTTCAACAGGCATTAAGAATGGAAGTTCAGTTAAACGTGGAGGAATTGGAATGTAGCTATCTACAGCATCCATAAGCTCCATGATTTTTC
The DNA here is from genome assembly GCF_900103665.1 of Pedobacter steynii. GTDB lineage: Bacteria > Bacteroidota > Bacteroidia > Sphingobacteriales > Sphingobacteriaceae > Pedobacter > Pedobacter steynii. The sequence continues at coordinate 10,514 of NZ_FNGY01000013.1, read as the reverse complement.
CAACCCATTTCGGATCGCCGTTCAAGCCACCAAGAGCTGAACCTTGAATCACAGGGATATCATCACCAGGGAATTCATAGAAAGATAACAATTCACGAACTTCCATCTCTACTAATTCTAGTAATTCAGGATCGTCAACCATATCCACTTTATTCATGAATACTACCAATGAAGGAACACCAACCTGACGAGCCAATAGAATGTGCTCACGAGTTTGTGGCATCGGACCATCTGTAGCAGCTACAACGATGATAGCTCCATCCATTTGTGCAGCACCAGTAACCATGTTCTTTACATAATCCGCGTGACCTGGACAGTCAACGTGTGCATAGTGACGGTTAGCTGTTGAATACTCAACGTGTGCTGTATTGATAGTGATACCTCTTTCTTTTTCCTCTGGAGCAGAGTCAATAGAATCAAATGAACGCGCCTCAGATAAACCAGCATCAGATAACACTTTAGTGATAGCTGCTGTTAAGGTTGTTTTACCGTGGTCAACGTGACCGATTGTGCCGATGTTTAAGTGCGGCTTGCTGCGGTCAAACTTTTCTTTTGCCATGTTTTTATACTTATTAGTAGTTTATAACTTTTTATTAATTAATTGTTTTGATACAAATTCAACACAAAAAACCTTGTTCAACTGCCATAATTACAGATTCAACAAAGCTTGTTTTTATCTTGAGCCAAAGATGGGACTTGAACCCACGACCTCTTCCTTACCAAGGAAGTGCTCTACCGCTGAGCTACTTCGGCTTTTTAATCTCAGCTTGTAATCTAAGTTAATTAAGTAGCTTAATTGATATCCTAATTAAACTACTTAATTCTATGCCGATTTCCCAGCTTTTCCAATTTGAGCGAAAGACGAGGTTCGAACTCGCGACCTATAGCTTGGAAGGCTATCGCTCTACCAACTGAGCTACTTTCGCTTTTTTATTGTGGGGGGAGAAGGATTCGAACCTTCGAAGTCTTGCGACAACAGAGTTACAGTCTGTCCCATTTGGCCACTCTGGTATCCCCCCGCTTTTATCTTGCCAATACTTTACAGCACCGAAGTTAAAAGAGCCTCCTATCGGGATCGAACCAATGACCTACTGATTACAAGTCAGTTGCTCTACCAGCTGAGCTAAGGAGGCTTATATCATTCATTGCTGATGGTTGAGCAATGATTTTTATAATGTTTAATCTTTCACAGAACTTTCCGAATCTTTTAAGAGAAACGCCCTCTCTGATTGGGATTGCAAATGTACACGAATTTTAATACGATCCAAAATTATTTTCAAAAAAAATTGGCGGGTTTTAGTCCCGCCAACCTTTTTATCAAAAACGCTTAAAATATCCTCCTAATAATCAGATACTTCGTTAGCATTTAAAATTGCTTTATGTTCACTTAATTTTTCTCTTGTCTTGTCTTTATGTTTAGTAATTTGTTTTCTCAGGGACTCAATTGCTAAATCCGTCGCCTCTTCAAAAGTTTTACATTGCTCCTTTGCGAACATCGTAACACCCGGAACGATCAGTTTGATCTCACTTATTTTGTTTGCCTCATCATCTACATTCTCTAATTTCAAATAGACCTCCCCACTAATGATCTGGTCGAAGAACTGATCTAACTTGTCAACTTTCTTCTGAATAAACTCTAACAACTTCTGGTCTGCATTGAAATGGATCGATTGAACTGTAATTTTCATTGTTTCCTCCTTTTTTATGCCTTTGGATGGGCTTGTTTATATATTGATTTTAATCTTTCTACGGAGTTATGGGTATATACCTGGGTTGCTGCCAGGCTGGCATGGCCCAATAACTCTTTTATTGCATTTAAATCTGCACCCCTGTTCAACAGGCTTGTTGCGTATGAATGACGCAATACATGCGGACTTTTTTTATCCTGTGTGGATACGTTTGTCAAATAACTGGTCACTATTCTATAGATGAGCTTAGTATAAGCAGGAGCTCCTTTATCTGTAACGATTAAGACCCCCGTTTTGTTATTAAAATTCTGTAACGTTTTCAAGTCAATGTAAGCTTTCAGCTGATCTCCAAGGACTTTGCCTATCGGAATAATTCGTTCTTTATTTCTTTTTCCCAAAACCCGGACCGTAGCGCCATAAAAATCAATATCCGATTCTTTCAGCGACAGCAGTTCCGCCAAACGCATACCGGTCCCGAATAAGGTTTCGATCACCAGTTTATCACGTACAGAAGGAAAAGTATCATCAAAAAATTCTCCCGAATCGAGCAGGACATCCAGCTTTTGATCGTCCACAAATACAGGAAGTCGTTTAGGTACTTTAGGCGCCTTTACAAGCGTCATCGGATTTACGGGAATCAAACCCTCGCGGGAAAGGTGTTTATAGAAACTGCGAAGCGTAGAGAGCTTCCTTCCTACAGAATTCTCAGAAACATGCTCCTCCAGAAGGGTCACCATAAAATTTCTTACATGAACATACCCTACTTCAGTTAAAGGCAATTCAAATGTTTGCTGCATATATTCACTAAACTGCAACAAGTCCGTTTTGTAAGACTGAATGGTATGTGGAGAATAACGCTTCTCGTGCTGGAGGTATGTCAGGAATTGAGCAATAATCATAAAAACTATTTGTATGACACGATGAAGTGAATATACAAAACATAGCTCAGCTAATTGTTTTTATTTTAACATAAAAAATAAAAAAGCGCTACCGGGTTTACCGACAGCGCTTTAATATCATTTAAACTTTTCAGAAACTATACAGTTCCTTCAAGTTGCATGTTTTGCTTGTAAATAGCATGTTTAACTAGTGTACGACGAGCTACAGATTTTTTCTCATAAGCTTGGCGGCTACGTAATTCTCTTAACACACCTGTTTTCTCGAATTTCTTCTTGAAACGTTTTAAGGCTTTATCTAGTGATTCGCCGTCTTTAATATTAATGATAATCATAACGTAATATACCCCCTTTCGTTGTTTTTAGGACCGCAAAGATAGGGCTTTGTTTTGAGAATCAAAACAATAAGTGTAAATTTATTAAAAACAAACATCCTATATATAATGTATATGTTTAGGACTTATTTAAATCACCTATGAAATCAAAGAAAACGCTTTTTATCATCCTTGGAGTGCTGATCCTTATCCTTGCAGGATTCTTTTACTTCCGCTACAACTTTGTCCTGGGAGAAGGCGTTAAAGCCGGAGAGCTCAACTATGTAGTAAAGAAAGGATATATCTTTAAAACCTATGAAGGAAAGTTAATCCAGGCGGGAATCCGCTCCAAGCAAACCGGCAACATTCAATCCAATGAATTCGAGTTCTCCGTTGAAGATAAAGCCATAGCAGAGAAAATGATGCTCAACAGCGGAAAGGTTTTTGAACTGCGTTATAAAGAATATATCGGCGCACTTCCATGGAGAGGATACAGTCCTTTTGTGGTCTATGAGATCATTTCCATTAAGTAATGAATAAAAAATCCGATGATCATCTCTGGTCACCGGATTCCGTTTTTGGTTATATTTGGTTAGAATATGCTTTTTAGAATAGTAAGGTACGAATTAATCTTTTAAAACTTCCCTTGCAATCACAATTTTTTGTATTTCTGATGTTCCTTCTCCAATTGTACACAATTTACTGTCCCTGTAATACTTCTCTACCGGGAAATCTTTAGTGTATCCATATCCACCGAAAATCTGTACAGCCTCTGTGGCACACCTTACAGAAACCTCTGATGCAAAATATTTAGCCATCGCTGATTCCTTGGTCATAGGTAATCCACGGTTCTTTAAATCTGCTGCCTGACGGATCAACAAGTCTGCGGCTTCAATCTCTGTCGCCATATCTGCCAGTTTAAAACTGATCCCCTGGAAGTTTGCAATCGGCTGTCCAAACTGATGACGTTCTTTTGCATATTGAACTGCGGCTTCATAAGCACCCTTAGCAATCCCTAAAGATAAAGCTGCAATAGAAATCCTTCCACCATCCAATACTTTCATGGCTTGTTTAAATCCTTCGCCAACATTTCCAAGCAGATTTTCTTTAGGCACCCTGCAATTGTCGAAAATCATTTCTGTAGTCTCAGAAGCACGCATACCTAGTTTATTCTCTTTTTTACCAGCAGAAAAACCAGGAGTACCACGCTCTACTACGATCGCAGAAATTCCTTTTGAACTGCCTTTCTCTCCGGTACGAACCATTACGACAGCAATGTCACCTGATTTACCATGGGTAATCCAGTTTTTTGCACCATTGATCACATACTCATCTCCATCAAGGGTTGCGGTTGTCATCATGCGCAAAGCATCAGAACCCGTATTCGCTTCTGTCAGCCCCCATGCACCAATCCATTCCGCAGTAGCCAATTTAGGCAACCATCTATGTTTTTGTTCTTCATTCGCAAAAGCTAAAATATGACCAGTACATAAAGAATTGTGTGCTGCCAGAGATAAACCGATAGAACCACAAACTTTAGCTACTTCTACAATCACATCTACATATTCCTGGTATCCAAAACCAGAACCACCATAAATTTCAGGGACCAGTACGCCCATCAATCCCAGCTCACCTAATTTCTTAAAAATCTCAACCGGAAAATGTTGAGCTTCATCCCATTCCATTACATTGGCACGAATATTCTTTTCAGCAAAATCTTTTACCATCTTCCTGATCATCTCCTGATTTTCTGAGATACTGAAGTTGTATCCTACAGAACTATCCATCATTTCTAACATATCTTATTGTTTGAATTTGGGCAATTATAATGATTTAAAACCAGAGCAACAGCAGTTCAAAATTCGCCTGATGATAGAACGAAACGGTATTTAGTTCATTAACCGTACCCCTTCATTTTTAAGGAAAACAAATGAGTCGAGAAAGTTTTTTTATTTTTTTTATTTTAGTTTTGAAAAATATCTGAAAAGAAGCGCAATCATGAAATTTATTACCAGAAAAGATGTCCTTTTACAAATAAAAAGGGACCTTATCGGAAAAGATGCTTACCGTGGAGTAACGTTAACCTATTCCTGGATGGCCAATCAGTTCGGACATTTTTCCCTGGGCTTTATCCCCACCTTTATTTTATATAAGATACTCAGCTCAAAAACAGAAATAAGCCAGGTAGAGATCTGGTCTCCACTGATCATCTGGGGATGCTGGATTTTGTTTGAACTGTATAATTTTCTTGGTCCGCTCCTCCTCAACGTTCCTATAAAAAAAACGACCTCCGGAAAAAAGACCTACATCTTTAACCCCGAATGGGCGAATGTCACTTTCGACACCCTCACCGATCTTTGCTTCTTTGGGATTGGCGCTCTCGCCTGCAGCCTGATTTGCCTCTATTCCCTACCGATCATGATCGGATTTGTCATTTTGTGCCTGCTTTCCCTTTATCCTTCTTATTATTGGTATTCGACAAAGATGCACCTGCAAAATGCCGGTTATCCCTTCCAACTTCGGCTAAGCCAATGGAACTTCAATATGCAGGAGCAGCACAAAAAGATGATCAGCGATTTTTTAAACTGTGAAGAAAAGGGGAAGCACCTATTGCTCTTCGGCTCTAAAGGAAGTGGAAAGACCTCTCTTTCCGTTGGAATTGCTACAGAAATGTCCATCAGAAACAACCGCTGCAGCTACGTAACGGCTACAAAGCTATTGTCTATGTTTTTTGAGCAGAGTGACAACAGTAACCTTTCACCAGGTTCATGGACGTGGCACGACTCCTCCCTCCTGGTAATTGACGACATCAATCCCGGCGGGCTCATTAAAAAGGATATTTTAAGGGCAACTTTATTCTATGAATTGCTCAATAACCCTCATTATGGTCCTTTTAACATTCAACATATTAAAGCCATGAATATCATCTGGGTAATGGGAAATGAGGAACCTTCTGAAAAGGTGGAAGATACCTGGGAACACCTCCTCGGACTGATAGGCGTACCGGAGTCAGACATCATTACTGTAAATCTGGGAGGTGCTTAACTAAGGCAAAATATAGTTGTCGTAGGCAAAGCTGACCAGGTGGGTCAGGCTTTTCACATTGAAACGTTTATATAATGGAATGATCCTTTTCTCTATCGCAGAATGGGAAACTTTAAGCGCATGGGCGATTTCTTTAAAAGAATAGCCTTTCGCCACCAGTTCCAAGGCTTCCTTCTCTTTGTTAGAGATGGCCAGGTAGCTAAACAGAATTTTATTCAGCTCCTCTTCAAACTTTTCTTTTTCCGGCCCATAAGCAGCATAACGCATCACTTTTCCAAAGATCAGACTTCTGTTCACCTGAAAACGCCCAATGATCGATTCGATCTTTCCATTTTCCGAACTGAAAACCCCTACCCTTGCAGAAATGGGAACCTGCGTCCCGTTCTTATGGATCTTTTTCAGTTCAATGGTAAAACTATATTTTTCAAGATCCTTCGTCTTATGATGAATGAACTTTAAAGCTTTATCGTTCAGTTCATGAGAAAAGTGGGCAAATTCCGGTGCAGACATGTTGACAATAGCCAGCATATTGATTTCATCATCTTTATACCCTAAAACATCTTCCCAACCGCTGGCATAAATCATCCGGTTTTGTTTAAAGGAATAGATATACACTGCTTCATCCGCAAACTTCGGAATGCGCTCATCAAAAAACAGCGCCTCCTCACTTTTCAGATCCGCAGGAACAGCTGTGATAAAAGTCTTAGAATAATCACCAAAATTCTCTCTCTCTTGCATTTTCATCAGTATATTTTCGTTTTTCAGCGGTTATGAAGCGATCATATGCATGTTCTCTACTTTTTGTAAGCGCGATACATATGATGATTTCATTAGATCTTTAACAAAAAGAATAACCAAAACTGCGTGTTTTCGCAGTTGATACTCCCCATGTAGTCCTGTAATTTTACGGCAAATTAGAAATTAACCTACTTTATCCAAAGTATTAATGGAGAAATAAAATTATTCATTCTAAATATAATCACAATGTATCTCAAAAATGTTAACAAATCGTATGTGACCCGGTATTCGATTCTCATACTAAAGGTCATTGCAGTAGCACTTTTTATATTTTGCTTCTACCAGGCTGCAAAAATTAGCTCCTAATATATCTCCCCCCCTATATTTATGAACATGCAATCCTAACCAGTTTAGGATTGCATTCATACAAATCTCTAAAAAAGATTAATAGGAAGCTAACGAGCAAACCTTAACTGTGTAAGGACTTAATCGCGTTCTCCCATTTAAAAAATCCAGACTAATGATAAACGAGTAGGCAGCTACCTCTGCACCTAGTTGCATCACGAGTTTGGAGGCTGCCACAACGGTCCCTCCTGTAGCCAACAGATCATCGTGGATCAGGACCCGTTGTCCGGCAACCAAAGCATCCTCATGAACTTCAATCGTTGCAGTGCCGTATTCCAGATCATAGCTTTGCTGTATGGTTTTATAAGGCAGTTTCCCTGCCTTACGGATGGGAATAAAAGGTACATTTAAAAGCTGGGCCAATGCCGGTCCAAATAAGAATCCCCTGCTTTCAATTCCTGCAACCACATCAATCTCTATGCCTTTCAATTGTGCAGCTAAAGCCTCAGCGATCTCCAGACAAAGCTTTGGGTCTTTCAGGATTGGTGTAATGTCTTTAAAAATAATTCCCGGTTTCGGGAAATCGTTCACATCGCGGACGGTCTGCTTAATTTTTTCTTCAATCATCTTTAAAAAATAAGATAAGGGGCCAGCCTCCCTATAATTTCAGGCGTTAAAATGGCGACCTTATTTAAGTCGGCAATATTACTATAATTTCCGTGTTGTTTTCTATATTGTATCAGTGCATTTACTTGTTTATAACGGATATAGGGATGATTCTTAAAATCCGCAAGCTCTGCCGTATTGATATTGATCTTTTTCAGCTTATCCGGATCGATACTCACCTGATTTTTAACCTCGTTATATTTAAGGGAATCTATGCCAAATACCTCCATCAGCTGTTCCTTTTTATGGAATCCGCCTATCCTTTCCCTATAGGCAACAATCCTTCTGGCGAAGACCATACCTATTCCTTTTATCTGATCCAACTCCAGGGTATCCGCGCCATTCAGCTCTATAAGCTTCAATTCTTTAGAAATGGGAACCGGTGTAGTGGCGATGGCCTGAACCTTCTGTGGTGTAGAAAGCTCAGTTCCGGCAATTTGTACATAGGGCTCAAGTAGGTTATACAACTGAGCGCTAATGGTGTACATCTTTTGCAAATCCGTTTTCTTACGGAATACTCCTCCCTTCGACCGGTAATTTAAAATCGCCTGAGCCTGTTTTTCAGATAAACCTAGTTTTTGCCAATCATCGATGTCAATTACATTGGGATCAAAATAAAATAATACGGATTTTCTTTTCTCGAGATGGCCTTTTGCAGAAAAAATTCGGGGCTCCATCTTTTTGTACGCTTCCGGCTGACTGGCCATGGCAAATTTCAGCACGGCCAACTGCTCTTCCGCTGTGGGAAGCTCCTGGGGCCTTAAGGCTCGGTAAACCATAGGAAATACAGAAACTCCGGCCAGTAGAATTAACAAAACCATCAGGCCATTAAATTCCCTTCTGGAAAATTCAAAGTAGTTATTTAGCCATTTTCTCATCACCTGTCTAATCTACTTACTGTTATTTAAAAATATAAATCTTATTTTTGAAATTGCTTTATTATTCACAAACAAAATTAAATGAAGATCATAACCACCAAAGAGTTTGCAAAGGCCACTAAGATAGATAAGTTAGGTGTGCCTGGCCTGGCCGCCTTACTTATGGAGATGATGAAATTGAATGATATCAACAAGGTTTTTTCCCAAAATGAACATTTTAACGGTTTAGAGTTTGTTGATAAAATCCTGGAAACTATTGGTGTAAGTATAGATTTTGATGAGGACGATTTAAAAAGTATTCCAAAGACAGGAGGATTCATCGCAATAGCCAATCACCCTTATGGTGGAATAGAAGGCCTGGCCCTGGTAAAACTGTTGTGTACAGTAAGACCGGAATCCAAGGTAATGGTGAACTTTATCCTTAAAAAGATCCCCAATCTAAGTGAATTCTTCGTTGCGGTAAATCCCTTCGAAAATGTACAACATACTTCCAGCATCAGCGGACTCAAAGCGACTTTTGACCTTCTTCAAAGCGGCACTCCTATCGGGATATTCCCTGCGGGTGAGGTTTCGACCTTCAGCCTGGACAAACAGGAAATCACCGATAGGTTATGGCACCCTGTAGTAGGTAAACTGATTGCAAGAGCAAAACTACCGGTTGTTCCTATTTATTTCCATGGCAACAACGGCGTGCTGTTTAACATCCTTAGTTTCATCCATCCTACTTTAAGAACCGCTAAGCTTCCCTCAGAATTCCTGAATAAGCAAGGTCTTAAAATTAAGGTCAGAATAGGCAAACCTATTCATATTGAAGACATCTCGTACAGAAACAATACCAATAAATTACTTGATTTCTTACGTGCCCGGACCTATGCTTTAGGAACAGGCCTTGATGAGGAAAAGAAATTATTCAATCCCATCAACCTTTTCAAGATCAAGAAAAAGCCGGAACCCGTTATTGAGGAAACCGAACGTTCGCTAATCGTAGCAGAAATTGAAGACCTGGAAAGCTTCAGGGTATGGCAGGAGAAGAATTATGAGGTGTACATCACTCCAACGTCCATCATTCCAAATATCTTAAGAGAAATTGGCCGTTTGCGTGAAATTACCTTCAGAGAAGTTGGCGAAGGAACGAATAAGAAAATCGATCTGGACAATTACGACATCTATTACCATCACTTATTCATCTGGGATAAGGACCAGCAAAACATTGTAGGTGCCTACCGCATTGGTAAAGGAGATGAGATCCTAAATACGATGGGCAGAAGAGGTTTCTATCTTTCGGAGCTCTTCAAAATTAAAGAACCTTTTTACCCTTTACTGCGAAAAGGAATAGAATTAGGCAGGTCATGGATCCGCAAGGAATACCAGTTGAAACCGCTTCCTTTATTTTTACTGTGGAAAGGTATTTTAAAGTATTTACTGGACAACCCTCAGTACCGCTACATGTTTGGCCCGGTAAGTATCAGTAATAACTTCTCTAAGTTCTCCAAATCACTCATTGTGGATTACATCACCAAGAACCACTTTGATTACGAACTGGCGGCTTATGTGAAGCCTAAGAACAAATTTAAAGCAGACCTGTCTGCCATAGATAAAAACCTTTTGATTGAAAGCAGTGAGTCTCTGAAAGATCTGGACAGTCTGATTTCAGATATTGAAAATTCGCATATTAAAATTCCGGTATTGTTAAGACAGTACATGAACCTGAATGCGAAGATCATTTGTTTCAATATTGATCCTAAATTTTCTGATTGCCTCGATGGATTCCTGGTAGTGGATATGCAGAATATCCCTTCAGAAATGCTGGAGAAGATTGGTAAGAATTTCTAAAAAGCAAAAGCGTCCTAATTGGTGTGACCCCAAAAAGTTGGACAGATTCAAAATTAAGTTTTTTGTACGAGAGCTCGGTATTCCACCGGGCTCTTTCCATTTAACCTGTTT
>NZ_FNGY01000039.1 GCF_900103665.1 Pedobacter steynii | reverse complement strand
GGATCAATGCCAAAAGTTGTGGAGCAAGTATTAAAAATATAGCTTTGTATTTTTATATAGTTTCAATTTATGCCATCAGCTGCCGCGTCCTTGCTCAGATTATTTCTGCCAGATTTTATACTAGAGAATTTTGAATTCAAAGGAGTTATTGAAGATAGTGAGACTTTTCACATCGAACTCGAAGAACTGAATAGCCCTCCTTCGGAATGGGATAACATTAAAGTGTTATCAAAAGGCTTTTTTCCTCAGATTGTGATTCAGGATTTCCCTATCCGTGGACATAAGGTGTTTTATCATATCAGAAGGCGTAGATGGCTTAATACAGAGACCTCCAAGGTGATTTACCGAAATTGGAGTTTAGTAGAAAAGGGAACGCGAATGACAGGAGATTTCGCGGCTTTTTTAAAAGAAATCAATCGATACAGCCCCGAGTAGTGTTGATGCGATTAGCTCATTCTATGGTGTAAAGGCTAAAAATCTGCTTCGCCAGTACCGTGATTACCTAAGTGACTTTAAGAGTTGGGATCAGAAATCACATGCAAAAAAATGGCTTTTATATCCGGAAAACCTGGGTGAACAGCTGTCTATTGATGAAACCAGTCTGTCTCATGGCGAACTCTATACCATCATTACCAACAAAGCCGCCAAAGGTAAAAAAGGAGCTGTTGTCGCCATTGTCGCAGGAACCAAAGCCGAAACAGTCATTTCAGTTTTACACAGAATCCCCGAAAGAGCCAGGAAAAAAGTAACTGAAATCACCCTGGATATGGCAGGTAACATGGAGCTGATTTGTAAACGTTGTTTTCCTCAGGCAGTCAGAGTGACCGATCGTTTTCATGTACAGAAACTGGCCACTGAGGCACTACAGGAAATGCGAATCAAATACAGGTGGGAAGCTATGGATGCAGAAAATGAGGCCATAGAACAATCAAAAAGAACAGGTAATCCATTTCAATCAGAAGTACTTCACAATGGAGATACGGTCAAACAATTACTCGCTCGTAGCAGATATGTGTTATATAAAAAATCGTCGGATTGGACAGATAGTCAAAAGGATCGTGCAGAACTCTTATTTGGAAGATTCCCTGACCTTAAAACAGCTTACGGGCTTAGTATAGGGCTCAGTCAGCTATTTGAAAATACTAAGGATAAAGTATTTGGACTAGCCAATCTGGCCAAATGGCATGAAAAGGTAAGACAAACAGGTTTCAAGGCATTCAATACTATCGCCAGATCTATACAAAGTCATTATCAAACAATATTGAACTACTTTGACCATAGATCGACCAATGCTTCTGCTGAATCTTTCAATGCAAAAATAAAGGCATTCAGATCGCAATTCAGAGGTGTCAAAAACATTGAATTCTTCCTTTTCAGACTTACTCAACTATATGCTTAAAATCGGAAAAACATATTACTGCTCCACAACATTTGGCATTGATCC
>NZ_FNGY01000012.1 GCF_900103665.1 Pedobacter steynii | reverse complement strand
ACTTGAGAAACTATATCGAGCTTCTCCTCAAATGTGTGTTTTGCCATAAATGATAAACCCCAAAAGTTTTTGTCCAACTTTTGGGGTTCACTTCATTAGACTGCCCGCTTTTTTTTAAAGAACGCCGATCGGGCCGTTCTTCCAGTATTTGATGTTTTTCCATCGGGTTTCTGAGCGGTTACCTTCAATGTTATAAGTGCCACATTTGAAGTAATGGGTAGCCTGCCCACGGTCGTCGAAGGTACCAACATGTGCATTATCGAGATACACATAGATTTTACCATTGTCTGCATCGTGCTGCACATTCACATGGATCCATCTGTTGTAGACATTGGTCATCAGCGTCTGACTGCCATAACGCTTCAGGGTCCCGTTATTTGCAGAGAACACTTTCATCATAAAAGATGTCGAATTGCTTACTCCCCCAAAAACCTGCATTACATCTGTTCCTGTTGAACCGGGAACAATGTATACATCTCCTTCAAACTGGTGTTTACCCAACAAATAATCATTTTTCATTCTGAACTCAGACCTTGGTCCGGTATTGCTGGTTGGGGTATGCGGGCTGTCGTCAGGGTAGATCCAGAACGTATGCTGTCCGCCGGAATAGGTATAGCGGTCGGACTGTGGCAGATCATGTGGAGTTTGGATAGTATAGGTATAAGGTGTTAGCGTCCATCCGGTAGTCAGGGAACTGATCCCGGCCTCCTGGCCAGACATCTGTACCTTTGCAGCAACCTGCTCCTGCGGGGTTACCGGATTTTCATTCTTTTTGCAGGACAACTGTAAAAAAGACAAAAGCACTGCAGCGCTGAATAATGGCATTAATTTCATAATCGTTTAATAATTTGGTTTACAATAGGTTAATTAACTAAAATTAAACAATCACAAACAAGATTAATTCAGCCATATACCCTTAGTAATCAACCAGATTGTCGAATTAAAAAATAAAAAATTTCAAGGTAAAATATGCTGATATTTTCCAGTTTCTGCCCGCTCTTAAAAAAAGTCAAAATCTTGATTTCAATAAAGCTGTACAAGAAAAACCGGAAACACATTGCATTTCACACAGAGAAAATAGGTACAGCTTAGTGTAACATTAACATATACATTTTCAGTATTATTTAATAAAATATTTTTTTAACAACATTTTTTATTAAAGAGATATTCTTATATTAGATTATTACGATCTAACTAACCTCATCCCTATTATGATCAAAAATCTAAAAAACGTCGCTTGCATTGCACTTGTTGCACTAGCGATCTCATCGTGCTCTAAAACCAAAGATGCACCCGCTGCTCAGGAAGAAGCAGTAGTAAAAAAAGACAAAGTCTTCAATTACATTACCAGTCTGGGATTCCCTTCCAGCAGTATTGTTGACCTTGGAGCGGAATACATGGTAGAAGGAGACATCAGTTTCCCTAAAGACATGGAAGTTCCGACTACGGACGGCAGTCCGAAACTAGAGCAGTATTATACCGGTACTTTAGTAAGCCCGGCAAATGCAATTGCAATTAAAGTATTTGTAGATGCTACCATGACCAGTATGAACGCAGAAGTTGCTTCTGCTGTTGCTCAGTGGAACGCTGTAGCCGGTTCAGCGTTAAAGTTTAAAATAGTAACCGCTGCCCCTTATGATATCCGCATTACGAATGTGAATCTTGGAAATGGTGTTTGTGGTTCCGGTACTTTTCCTTCAGGAGGACTTGCCGGGAACCTGATCAGAATTAACAAAGCTTATATTTTAGCCAACAGTTTTGCTCAGCGTGCAAGAACCATTTGTCATGAATTAGGACATAACATCTCTTTCAGACATACCAACTGGGCAGCTATCGGAGAAAGTGGTGCCATCAATGTACCGGGAGTAGGTGGAACTGATGCCCTTTCATTAATGAACGGCGGTCAATGTGGATCAGGTGCTTCTGTATTGTCTGCAAAAGACAAAGCAGCTGTTGCCGCATTGTACTAATCACCAAACTTAATTAACCAATTAAATTATAAACGCTTTTAGATCGTAATCCCATTCAGGATAGATACTCTTCAAAAAGTATTTATCCTGAATTACGGTTCTTACATGTTCTCGAACTTTTCCCAAAAACCATCCACCGGAAGTTTGGCGAAAATATTTACAGGTTCTTTCTTTACCGGGTGGATAAATTGCAGTCGGCGGGCATGTAAACAAATACTTCCCTTTCTGCTTCCCCTTGGATAACCATATTTGTTGTCCCCTACAATCGGACAACCTAAAGTAGAAAGCTGCACCCGGATTTGATGTGACCTTCCCGTAAGCGGATCAACTTCAATCAGGTAATAGCCATTCAGCTCTCCGATTAACCGATAGCTCAATTCTGAACGCTGACTTCCCTCTACTTCCACATTATGTGGAGTAACGACATTTTTCTGCGGGTTTTTAACCAGCCAGTGCACCAAAGTACCGGAAGTTTTTGCAGGTTTATTTCTCACCACCGCCCAATAGGTTTTCTTTACCTCTCTGTTTTTGAAAACGGCATTCATCCTTTCCAGTGCTTTACTCGTTTTGGCAAACAGAATCACACCACTTACGGGTCTGTCCAGGCGGTGAACTACGCCCAGGAAAGCACTGTTTGGTTTGTTATAGGTTTTGGCCAGGTATTTTTTAACCATTTCGTCCAGCGGCTCATCCCCTGTCTCATCTACCTGGACAATATCACCTGCCCGCTTACATACCGCGATCAGGTGATTGTCTTCATAAAGTATATCTTTTGCTGTTATTGGCATCTTTGTAGTTGGAGCAATTTCAAGCTCTGATTAATATTGCTCTTTTTCGTTAGGGAAATCATTTGATTTCACATCTTTAATATAAGACTGTGCTGCATTTAAAATACCATCATACAGATTTACATACTGACGTAAAAACCGTGGTTTGAATCCTTTTGTTAAACCGATCATGTCATTTACAACCAATACTTGTCCGTCGCAGTCCGGCCCGGCACCAATTCCTATAGTAGGAATATCCAGGAATTCGGAAACTTCTTTACCAAGTGCTGCAGGAATCTTTTCCAATACTACTGCAAAACATCCTGCTTCCTGTAATGCTTTTGCATCAATTTTCAGTTTATCAGCTTCAGCCTCATCTTTTGCCCTTACCGTATAGGTTCCGAATTTATAAATAGACTGAGGCGTCAGGCCCAGGTGTCCCATCACAGGAATTCCGGCAGTGATGATTCTTTGTACAGACTCCACGATTTCTGTTCCACCTTCCATCTTCACGGCATGTGCACCGGATTCTTTCATAATGCGGATTGCAGAATTCAATGCCTCTTTAGAATTTCCCTGGTACGATCCGAAAGGAAGATCAACTACGACTAAAGCACGGGAAGCTCCCCTTACCACAGATTGCGCATGATAGATCATTTGATCCAGCGTGATCGGCAAGGTAGTTTCATGTCCCGCCATAACATTGGAAGCGGAATCTCCAACCAATAATACATCTAAGCCGGCATCATCAAGGATGGTGGCCATAGAATAGTCATAAGCAGTTAGCATCGCGATCTTTTCACCACGTTGCTTCATTGCTTGCAAAATATGGGTAGTTATCCGTTTTACTTCTTTATTTACAGACATGTTTTTATATTTTAGTTTGGGCAAAATTAGTTTTTACATCCGAAATAAAGCGAGTTTTATTCTTTTTGTGACAGAATCCGGTGCGGCTTCTTCTCCCTATTCGGGAATGTATTCCCTTGTCTCTCACAGAATGTAAAAAAAAGTCTTGATTTAAATCATCAAAAACGTATCTTTGTATCCCGAAATGAAGGGGTTACTTAACAGCACATTTGTTAACTACAGAAGTGATATCAAAATCACACAGAAACCATCATTTTTCTCTTTTTTCACCATAATTTCTCATTTTTATACACACAATGACTAACTACACCAAGTTACCTGCAATCTTGTTATTGGCTGATGGCACCGTTTACTACGGAAAAGCTGCGGGAAAAATCGGCACAACTACCGGAGAGATCTGTTTCAACACCGGAATGACAGGATATCAGGAAATTTTCACTGATCCTTCTTACTTCGGACAGATCATGGTCACCACCAATGCGCATATTGGGAATTATGGAATCCATAGAGAAGAAATAGAATCTGACAGCATCAAAATTGCAGGTCTGGTTTGTAAGAACTACAACATCGGATTTAGCCGTAAAGAAGCTTCTGAATCTATTCAGGACTATTTTCAAAATGAAAACATTGTAGGAATCTCTGATATCGACACCCGTGCTTTGGTGCGTCATATCAGACATAAAGGTGCAATGAATGCCATTATCTCTTCCGAAATCACTGACCTTGAAGAGCTGAAAGCTAAATTAGCAGAAGTTCCATCTATGGACGGACTGGAATTGTCTTCTCAGGTATCTACAAAAGCAGCTTATTTCTACGGTTCTCCTGATGCAACTTATAAAATTGCAGCTTTAGACCTTGGAATTAAAAAGAACATCCTTCGCAACTTCGACGACAGAGACATCTATGTACAGGTATTCCCGGCTAAAACAAGCTTTGAAGAAATGGACAAATGGGGTGCTGACGGTTACTTTATCTCTAATGGCCCCGGTGATCCATCGGCAATGCCTTATGCAATTGAGACGGTTAAACAGATCCTGGCTGCAGATAAACCATTGTTCGGAATTTGCTTAGGTCACCAGTTACTGGCAGAGGCGAACGGAATCGGAACGATGAAAATGTTTAACGGACACAGAGGTTTAAACCATCCGGTAAAAAACATCATCAAAAATCACTGCGAAGTAACTTCTCAAAACCATGGTTTTGGCGTTGTTCCTGAAGAAGTAAGAAGTTCTGACAAAGTAGAGATCACCCACATCAACCTGAACGACCAGAGTATTGAGGGCATCAGGGTAAAAGGTAAAAAAGCATTCTCTGTACAATATCACCCGGAATCTTCTCCAGGCCCACATGATTCACGTTACCTGTTTGATGATTTCATTGAGATGATCAAAGGCGAACTCGCCTGGTAATTAGGAGTTAAACATCATTTTACCGACATATTCGAAGGTTTAGCAAGGATTAGGTTTTCTATTCTTCTAAACCTTCTTACATTTATAACATGGACAAACCCAATGCCATTATCAGTGTAAAGAAGCTCGTTAAGAAATACGACGACTTTACCGCAGTACAAGGCATCAGCTTTGATGTATATCAAAACGAAATCTTCGGCCTCCTTGGCCCGAACGGAGCAGGAAAAACCACCACTTTAGAAATCATAGAAACCCTTCGTGAGAAAACCTCCGGAGAGATTGTAGTGGATGGATATTCCGTAGATAAAGATGCCAGTAAAATTAAAAGAATCATTGGTGTACAGCTTCAGGCAGCAGGCTATTACCCAAACCTTAACCTGGTAGAGCTCATGGAATTGTTCTCCGGCCTTTACGGTGTAGACATCAAGCCGATGGAAATGCTGGAAAAAGTAAACCTTCAGGACAAGGCTAAAGCAAAATACAAAGCGCTTTCCGGCGGACAAAAACAACGCTTCTCCATCGCCACCACCCTCATCAACTCTCCAAAGATCATTTTCCTTGATGAACCGACTACCGGACTTGATCCGCAGGCACGCCGGAACTTATGGGACCTGATCATTGACATCAGAAACAACGGAACAACAGTAGTCCTCACAACCCATTATATGGATGAGGCCGAGCAGCTATGTGACCGCGTGGCCTTTGTGGAACGTGGAGAGATCATCGCCCTGGATACTCCGGATAATTTAATAGACAAGCTGATCAATAGCGGTTTCGAGCGTAAGAAAGAAGTTAAAAAAGCCAATCTGGAAGATGTTTTCATCAACCTGACCGGAAAAGAGTGGAGAGAAGACAATTAAAAAAGATACATGAGTAAACCTTACAATAATACTAAAGCCACTCTGGCCCTTGCGAAAGCAAGTTTCCGTTCGATTATGCGTAGCCCCTCGGCAGTGGTATTTACCCTTGCTTTTCCCCTGGTCTTTATCCTGGTCTTCGGATTTCTGGGTGGCGGAGGAGTGAAAGTAGACCTGGCCATCGCTCCGGGTTCTGACCTTCAAAATCCAATCATCAAATCATTGGAAGATATTTCAATGGTCCATATCATCAAGGACAAAGATGCAGTATACATTAAAACAGAGCTGGAGAAAGGTCATATTGACGCCGTAATTGATGTACAAAAGAATCCAGCCGTAAAACCCGCTTACCTGGCTGATATTAAATACACCTCTGCTTCTTTAGATAAAGGGAATATCCTGAAGTCTGTGATTCACAACCTGATGTATACCTTAAACACCAAAGATGTCATGCCTACCGTAGCACAGCTGAATGAAAGTACGGTACAGGGAAGGATTTACCGGACGATAGATTTCATTTTGCCCGGACAATTAGGCTTCTCGCTGTTAAGCACCGGTGTTTTTGGTACAGCTTTCGTCTTTTTTAGTTTACGCCAGACCCTGGTGATCAAACGGTTCTTTGCTACACCAGTAAGGAAATCAAGTATTGTCTTTGGAGAAGGAATCGCAAGGATAGGTTTTGCTTTACTGGGTGCAGTATTCATTATCCTGCTTGGTCATTTCTGTTTCCATTTTACACTGATCAATGGCGCAGTCACGGTATTAAACATGCTGTTGCTTGCCATTATCGGACTGATCGTCTTTATGGGCTTCGGTTTTGTGGTTTCCGGAATCGCTAAAAGTGAAAGCACCATTCCTCCTATCGCAAATATCATTACCCTGCCTCAGTTCCTGCTGTCGGGCACATTTTTCTCTATAGATGCTTTCCCGACCTGGCTTCAGCCGATCAGCAGGGCATTACCGCTGACTTATTTGAATGATGCGATGAGAAAGGTGGCGTTTGAAGGTGCAGGATTATGGGATGTGAAACATCAGATTTTGATTATGGTGATCTGGGGTATCGGAATATATGCGGTTGCGGTGAAGGTTTTTAAATGGGAATAACATTCTTTTAAAGGAAATATACTGATCAGCTTAAACAAAAGGGTCCTTCCAATATTGGAAGGACCCTTTTGTTATTAATAAAATTTGAGTCATGTTTTCGACAACCAACATTTTAAAAAAAGAGGTAACAGATACCATTTGTTAATATGTAATTAAGTTGCAATTAATACCCTTCTTTTAATTTCGATCAACTAAAAAACCAAATTTACCATGATTACAAACATTAGTTGTTTAAGAAAAACCACCGCAGTTGCTATCGCAGGTTTCGTTGCTGTTTCGACGTTAATTGCAGCTTGTTCTAAAGACAATAAAAACCCTGTATCCCAGGAAACTGAAGTCAAACTTCAAAATTATTCACAGACCCCTGTACTTTTGAAAAAATTAGCAGGATTTGAAAACCTGGAATTATTCTCCCTATTTAGCAGCGAGGATAAATTTCCAGAATCGCCGAATTTTGTATTTGGTGGCTCGGCAGATGGATCCGGAACGATAAAGAATCCTCAGGGAGGCTTTATCATGATGGTTAATAATGAAGATAACTATTCTGTGTCCAGAATCTCATTGGATAAAAACTTCAAACCGGTTAAAGGAGAATACACTTTGGATTCTGATGGTGGTCAATGGCGCTTATGCTCTGGAACAATGGCAACACAGGAAGAAAATGGATTTGGCCCACTCTACTTAAGTGTAGGTGAAAGTGCGGTCGAAGCACAAACTCACCGAATCAATCCACTGGCTACTGGAAAACAAACCAATACCGCGACAGGTGGGCTTGGTCACTGGAGTGGCGAAAATGCAGTTCCACTGAATAAAAATGCTTATCAGGGCAAAACTGTTATTATCCTTGGTGAGGATGCTGATGACGTATCGGGAGGACAAGTTGTTCTTTATGTCGCTAATACTGTTGGGGATTTAGACAATGGTACTCAATACATGTTAAAACGTACCGACGGCAATCAAAAAGAAACCGATATGAAAGTTGGAAGTTCTTACGATGTTGAGTTTGTTAAAATCGAGAACCACAAAACGATTACCGGAGCACAGATTCAGGCTTTGGTAGATCCTCTGAAAGCAATTAAATTTGGTAGGGTTGAAGATTTAGATTACCGCAAAGGCAGTGCTGAAAACTCCCGTGAACTTTACTTCAATGTAACCGGACAAGCAGCTACAGGCGTAAATGCAGATAAATCAAGAACAACATACGGACGTACCTATAAATTGTCATTAAACGCAACAGATCCTACCAAAGGGAAGCTGGAATGTATCCTTGATGGCGATGATGATAACGGCCCAGCAAAAGACTTTCAAAACCCAGATAACATTTGTGTAACAACAAATTACGTTTACATCCAGGAAGATTCAAACACCTATGGTGGTGAAACGCATGATGCCTATATTTATCAATATAATATTGCAACAAAGGAACTAAAAAAGGTAGTTGAAATAGATCATCGCAGGGATGAACCAAATTCCCGTTTCAAAGCCAATTCGGATAAAGGAAACTGGGAATATGGCTCTCTGGTAGACATTTCAGATGTTATCGGAATTCCTAATACCTTCAGTCTTGCCATCCAGCCTCATTCATGGAGAGATGCTGCTTTCAAAGGTAAAGACGGAGGAGCAAAACGTGCTCAGGAAGATCAGGGAAGTCAGATCGTCTTGATCAAAGGCCTTCCTAAATAAGCATTTAATACTTCTATTTTTAAGATCTATTGAAACCATAGATCCCCTGATTTATAATTGGGGGATCTTATTATTTATTCAAATGAAGAAAATTTATGTATATGGCTTTCTAATAATTTTGATCGGCTGGATGGCTTGTATGTCAAAACAGAAAGAGACGACACCACAACAGGTTCGCGCCTATTACCTTGATCAAATTGACGCCACAGACACCCTGATTAAACAATTAGACACGAAAATTCAGAACAATGGTACTTCCAATGAACTGCAGGTTTTATTTAAATCAGCAAGAATAGCCTATAAGAAAGTTGAATTTTTAGCAGAATATTATAATCCGCTAACCGCAAAAGCCATCAACGGCGCCCCAATTCCTTCCATGGATGACAATGATCAACATAAGATCGATCAACCGGAAGGTTTTCAAATGATAGAACCTTATTTATTTCCAGAATACAATCACAGTCAGAAACAGGAATTAATTGAACAAGTTGGCATATTGAAGGCAAATCTGGTTAGGTTAAAATCAATGGCAACTCATCAGGAGCTCGCTAATGAGCAGATATTTGATGCGCTGAGACTAGAAGTATTCAGGATCATTACTTTAGGCATTTCTGGATTTGATGCTCCAATAGCACAAAACTCAATGGCAGAAGGCGCTTCAGCCCTTAATTCTATAGAAAAAGTACTCAAATTATATGAACCTGAATTTATTGGAGATAAAAGAGCAATCTTAGTACAGGCTCAATCCTCACTAAAAAAAGCTATAACTTATTTAACTGCCAGCAAAGATTTCAATTCTTTTGACAGAATGCATTTTATCACGACTTATGGGAATCCAATTTCTTCCTCTATTTTAGATGCGTCAATGGCACTTGGAAATGAAAAATTTAAAGATCTAAGAGCATTGAGAGCCAACGCGAAAACATTATTTGATAAAGATGCTTTCGATGCCAATTATTACACAGCAAGTTATGACGCGCATTCAAGCAAGGAAAAATCTGAATTGGGTAAAGAACTCTTTTACGACGCAATTCTGTCCGGTGCAGGAAATCGTTCTTGTGGCTCTTGTCATAGGCCGGAAATGGCATTTACTGATGGGAAAATGAAAAGTGATGCGCTAGACGGATCACAAGTTCGCAGAAACGCACCTACATTACTGAATGCTGGTTTTCAGCCCGCATTATTCTATGATAATCGTGTGAGTTATCTCGAAGATCAGGCGACAGAGGTAATCAACAATAAAGACGAAATGCATGGTTCATTGCCTATAGCAGGGCAAAAATTAAAAAAGAATAAGGACTATGTACTATTGTTCAAAAAAGCCTTTCCCAATGATGCAGATCCTATCAATGATTACCATATCCGGAATGCATTAGGAAGTTATATCAGAACATTAAGCAGTCTAAATTCTCCATTCGATAAATATGTCAGAGGAGATAAATCACAATTGAACCCTGAAGAAGTAAAGGGGTTTAATCTATATATGGGAAAAGGAAAATGCGGAACCTGTCATTTTACGCCACTATTCAATGGCACAGTTCCACCTGATTTCAAAACTATTGAAACAGAGATTATCGGAGTTCCTTCTACGCCTGATTCCAAAAAGATAGATCCGGACTTAGGGAAATATGATTTAAGAAAACTGGATTTATATAAAAATGCCTTTAAAACACCGACCGTCAGAAACATCGCCATGACCGCACCTTACATGCACAATGGAGTATTCAAAACATTGGAAGAGGTGATAGACTTTTACAATGAAGGAGGCGGTGTAGGATTGGGAATGGATATCCCAAATCAAACACTCCCATTTGATAAATTAAATTTAACTCAAAAAGAAAAGAAAGAAATCATAGCATTTCTTAAGAAACTTACCGATAATACCAGCTTCTAATACTAAAAGTATCCTTTTCTCATGGAAAGGATACTTTTTATGTTAATAGAGAGTCACCACAAAGATGCTTGATTAATTTTAGAATTCTATTTTAGAATTAATTTTCCATAAAGTCAAGAACTTAATAGAACATTAACATTTAAGTTACTACGCTCATCTTACCTTAGGTAATATAAAAAGCAAAAAACTTTATGAAAAAAACACTAAAAGAAATGGTCCAGGTTACCCTATTGGCGACCTCCCTAATGGCAGTGGCGATTGGCTGCAAAAAGGAAAAAATTGAACCCGAGAAAGAGGTTCTTTCCGCCCCGGAAAAAGAGACTGAAGTTGAGACATTAACTATTTTTTTTGCAAAGTTAATTAACGTGCAGCCTTCTGATATTCAATACAACAAGGAAACCGAACAGTTTTCGCTTTGGGGAGTAGATCAGGTAAAAAAAGATGAGTTAATGAAAATGCACGAAAACTCAATAAAAGAACAGGAACTCAGAATGCAGGAAAACTCAAAAAACCAAGCGCTATGAAATACCTAAAGCATGTATTCTTACTCGCCCTTTCTTTTCTTATTTACCATCCATCCCAGGCTCAGGGCGTATATGGAAGTATTTCAAATTTAAGTGTTGATGCAACATCCCTAACTCCCTCAGGTAAAATTAAACTCAGTACTACAGGCATTACTAATGTGAAGTATAAGGTAACAATTGTCCGCTCCATTGATCCAAATAACCAAGCTCCAAATCCAACCGATTTCAATTGGTATCCAGTTAATATTGGAATGGGATTAGGCATGTATGATAAAGGTTATGTCTGGTTTGAAGGCTCCGCCACTATTACAAATGCAGATTTCAAAGCCTATGAGTCATCATTGACCAAAGAATTTACGGCAAAAATTGACAATTCAAAATTAATAAGCGGTCAAAAGATTGTGCTTGTGTATGAACCTCATCCTCCAGGTGTACCTTCCAGCAATTGGAGCAAAACAGCCTATTTATCTGTAAATTATGATTTTGAATACCCGGTAACTTATTACACTAATGATGCCAAATCAAGGTATTTCACAAAGAATAACTGTCCGCCAGGGAGCGAACCTTCCACAGGATACACCTACACAGTACTTGCATTGACCTATTCCTCCACAATATCTCAGGCAGATGCTAACCAAAAGGCAGAGAATGATATTCTTTTAAATGGCCAGAATCAAGCTAACCTACATGGAACCTGCGCCGATTTTGGACATATAAAACCACTTTCAGGCTCTATGGACATCAATTGGTACGACTATATTACCGATGTCAAATGGAATACGACCAGCTTCCAGGGAAATAATGTGAAAATAGAATTTTATTCATCTGATCAGCAATCGTTAATACGAGAAGTCGTCCCAAGTACTCCAAATACAGGCTTATTAAAACAAACACTGGTTGCTCTTAAATGGACGAATGAATCTACGAATTTCAAGAGTGAAGGAAGATTGAAAATCACATCTATTGACACCGGCGTAAGCTATTTTAGTGAAATATTCTATTTACGTCAGGATTAAACTGTAACCCTGCCGATAGCTGCGCCACGAAAACCATAATACCCTATATTCTCATTAGGAATATTGAATATTTGTTGTTAAATTCCATTTATAAACATCTATTGAACACTCATCATAAACAATGTAGAAAAATGAAAAAACTTGTAGCAGAATTTATCGGAACATTTTGGTTGGTTCTTGGCGGTTGCGGAAGCGCTGTTCTGGCCTGTAATTATCCCGGAGCAGGAATCGGCTTTGCCGGAGTAGCCCTTGCGTTTGGATTAACAGTAGTCACCATCGCTTATGCATTGGGACACATCTCAGGTGCACACCTTAACCCTGCCGTTTCAATCGGCTTATGGATTGGCGGACGTTTCGACGGGAAAGAACTGATTCCTTATATTATATCACAGGTTCTGGGTGGAATTGCTGCTGCAGGTGTACTGTATGTCATCGCAACCGGTAACGGAAGTTCCATAGGCGGATTTGCTACGAATGGCTACGGCGACCTCTCTCCCGGTAAATACAGCATGACCGCAGCTTTGGTAACCGAAGTGGTCATGACCTTTATCTTTCTGTTGATCATTTTAGGTGCTACAGATGAAAGAGCACCAAAAGGTTTTGCAGGTTTGGCGATCGGATTGGGATTAACCTTAATCCACCTGATCAGCATTCCGGTAACCAATACTTCTGTGAACCCGGCAAGAAGCACAAGTCAGGCTTTATTTGTTGGTGGCGAAGCAGTAGGCCAGTTATGGTTGTTCTGGGTTGCCCCTATCGCAGGTGCGATTTTAGCCGGATTGGTATATAAAGCAGTTTTTGCCGCTAAACCAGAAACAACATAGATTTTAAATCACTAAAACATAGGCTCATACCTACAAAAAAGTCGTAATTAAATTAATTACGACTTTTTTGTGTTTAATTTTTAACTTTGGATATCGCAGTAGTAATTGTAATATTTACACTAAGGCTGATTAACAAATAAAATCCGATAAAAATGAGTTTAATAATTGATGTTCACGCCAGACAAATCCTTGATTCAAGAGGAAATCCTACTATTGAAGTAGATGTAATGACAGAAAATGGCGTTCTTGGTCGTGCTGCAGTGCCTTCCGGCGCTTCAACAGGTATCCATGAAGCTGTAGAGCTTCGTGATAATGATAAATCTGTATACATGGGTAAAGGTGTTTTAAAGGCCGTTGCCAATGTAAATGATAAAATTGCAGATGAATTAAGAGGTATTGATGTATTTGAACAAAATGCAATCGATAGCTTATTGATCAAGCTGGACGGAACAGAAAATAAAGGAAACCTTGGTGCCAATGCTATTTTAGGTGTTTCTTTAGCTGTTGCCAAAGCTGCAGCTCAGGAAAGCCGTCAGCCTTTGTACCGTTATATCGGAGGTGTTAATGCCAACATCCTTCCTATTCCGATGATGAACATCGTAAATGGTGGTTCTCACTCTGATGCCCCTATCGCTTTCCAGGAATTCATGATCATGCCGGTTGGTGCTTCTTCTTTCTCTGAAGCATTAAGATGGGGAACAGAAGTATTCCATAACTTAAAAGCAATCTTACATGATAGAGGTCTTTCTACTGCTGTAGGTGATGAAGGTGGTTTTGCACCAACTTTTGAAGGTACAGAAGATGCAGTGGAAACCATTATTCAGGCGATTGAAAAAGCAGGTTACAAAGCAGGTGAGCAAATCTACCTTGCATTTGACTGTGCTGCTTCTGAGTTCTACAAAGATGGTAAATACGATTATACTAAATTTGAAGGCGATAAAGGTGCAATCCGTACCAGCGAAGAACAAGCAGAATATCTTGCTCAACTGGCAGCAAAATATCCAATCATCTCTATTGAAGATGGTATGGGAGAAGATGACTGGGCTGGATGGAAATTGTTAACTGAGAAAATCGGCGACCGTGTTCAGTTGGTTGGTGATGATTTATTCGTAACTAACGTAAAACGTCTGCAAAGAGGTATTGATACTGATACTGCAAACTCTATCTTAGTAAAAGTAAACCAGATCGGTTCATTAACTGAGACCATTAACGCAGTAAGTTTAGCACAAACTAACGGTTATACTTCTGTAATGAGTCATAGAAGTGGAGAAACTGAAGATACAACGATTGCAGATTTAGCAGTAGCTTTAAACTGTGGTCAGATCAAAACAGGTTCTGCTTCACGTTCTGACAGGATAGCGAAATACAACCAGTTGTTACGTATTGAAGAAGAATTAGGTTCTGCAGCACGTTTCATCGGTAAAGATTTCAAATTTTTGAAGAAAAAATAATATTGCTTAAAAAAGGAAAGGAGCTTTTCGTCCTCAAATCTTTTGAAGGAAAGATTTGCATGTCCTCAAAACACCTTTTCTTTTTTTGTTAATATGTGGAAAATACTGCATTGGAAAACATCCGGAGATTTAGAACCCTCGGATGTTTTTTTTTATATCATAATTTTATCCCTTGATTATCAGGGCTATTTCTTAGATTAGCTTATCAGGGTTTATTTATATCTTTGTATTATGGAACGTTTGCTGGAACTGATACGCAATAAATACTTTCTGTCTGTGGCAGCTTTCATCGTATGGATGCTGTTTTTCGACAAGAATGATATGCTCTCTCAATACGAATTCCGCTCTGAAGTGAATAAACTTCAGGAGGAAAAGGATTTTTATGAAAGGGAAACGGCTACGGTGAAAAAAGACTTAAACGAGCTGAATACCAATTTGAATACAGCAGAGAAATTTGCCCGTGAAAAGTATTTCATGAAAAAAGACAATGAGGACGTATTTGTCATCATTAAAGAAGCACCTAAAGACTAATACCCGAACTTAGGCAGTGTCAGCTTATACTTTACCACCACTATTCGGAAAACAAAAATGAAAGCAATGACCGAAATATTGGCCACATCTTCTTTCAGGTTGAAATACTTAAGTGTGAAATAGAGCACTCCTCCCAGGATACAGGCAGTCGCATAGATCTCCTTTCTAAAGATCAATGGGATCGTGTTTAAGAACGTATCTCTGATTACCCCACCAAAGCAGCCTGTTATTGTACCAAGTGCCACACAGATGCCCGGACTGAGTCCGAACATAATCCCTTTCTGAATCCCCAGCATGGTAAACAAGCCCAATCCTGCGGAGTCAAACAGGAATAGCGTCACTTTAAACTTTTTAATATGGGTTTTAAAGAATATCGTGGCCAGAGAGGTAAGCAGGATCAGTAAACAGTAGTTGACATCGCGCATCCAGGCTACAGGCGTATCTCCGATCAGTAAATCCCTTACCGTACCGCCACCGATGGAAGTCACAAAT
The DNA here is from genome assembly GCF_900103665.1 of Pedobacter steynii. Classification (GTDB taxonomy): domain Bacteria; phylum Bacteroidota; class Bacteroidia; order Sphingobacteriales; family Sphingobacteriaceae; genus Pedobacter; species Pedobacter steynii. The sequence continues at coordinate 238,789 of NZ_FNGY01000012.1, read as the reverse complement.
GCAATGATCAATACCCCAAAAGGATCCAGTCTTCTCTGCATAGCAGCAAATGAGCCCGAGATCGAGAAGGCAACCGTCCCTAATGTTTCAATGGTTTGCATGGTACTGATTTCCATATCCTGTACAGATTAAATTTCGCCGTTTCTCTTTCTGAAAAACCACTCCAAGCTAAGCAATAAGATGATCACGACAAACAACCACTTGAAGTTTATCAATTCCTCATATCTGCGGTCTTCATAACTCAGGGTCTTGATGTTTTCATTTTTTGAGATATCGCCCAGTATGTTCAGCAGGTTTTGAGGCATATACATTTTGCCATTGGTCTGTACAGACATATTGTTCAACAGCTGGTGGTTGGCTATGGTTTGCTGATACTCGGCAATCATCGCGTTTACATAAAAAGCTCCTTGTGCAGTCTGCTTTTTACCCCCGAGATTGGTGCTGGCAATAAATGTATAGTTTCCGGCAGGAAGCATCCCCGCGTCCAGCTGATAAGCGGATTCTGTTCTGGAGAAAAGAAAATTATACAGCTTGCCTTCCTGATTTTTGATCTGAATATTGACATCCGGCGTATTGATCGCAACATAGCTGTCGTTATACAATACGGCATTGATCAGCACATTCTCATTCTCATCAAAGGTATTTTTCGCAGGATAAGCCTTGAATTTCCGTTTATCATCTTTTACCGAAAGGTATTGAACCGTTTTTGAAATCAAGCCATTTACCACAGAACTTGTCAGCCCATCCTTACTTTCAGATAACTTCCATCTCCATAAGCCTTCCCCAATCAGGTACCCTGTCTTCTTACCGTTTTCATTCAGGAAAAGCAGCTGTGGTGATGGGGTTTTAATTTTTCCAATCCGCTGGTTCAGGGCGACAAGACCATTTCCGTTAATGGTAATTTTTCCGAAAGGAGCAAGTAATGGATCAAAATCATCAATATGTTTTGCCGATGCAGCGTCAATATCAAAGGTGGTAAAGTCGGAATTGAAATAGGGAAAAGCCTCCTGAATGGTACTGTTGCTACCGTTAAAATTAACGGATTTTTGTACCTGGTTAAACTTGCTTACATCACTTTGTGCACCAAGAATATACCATACCGGAATATTGGCTTGCTGTAATCGGGGCAGGAACGAAGCACCATGGTTCTGAACATCCGGCAACTGATATAAAATCACCAGACCATAATCGTTTACATTTACGGCATTCAACTCTTCACCCAATGCGACTTTTAAATCGTAGTTTTTATTTCCGGTGATGGCTTGTTTTATCGTAGCGATATCAGGATGAGCTGCTCCTGCAGCAATCAACACCTTCTGCCTCGCATCGATGACTTCTATAAAAACATTTTGCGCATTGTTCTTTTCCGAAACTTCGTTGCTTAAGCGACTAAGCTGTACCGTATATTTCTGCAGACCTATCTTTGCGGCCTTCAGCTTTACAGGGACTGTCTTTGCAAAAGCATTGCTTCCAATCTGAACCTTGCTCTCCTGTACTGTTTTTCCGTTTTCAGAAACCGTCAGTTTTGTTTCTTCCCCTTTACTTTCAAATGCCTCGACCTGCACTTCAATCGTAAATTCATTATCCAGGTATACCAGGCTGTTATGGTTTACATTTGCCACCATTAAATCCCTTTTGGGAATGGTATCCCCAAGCGCAATAGTATACACCGGTGCTTTAAGCTTATTCAGGTCATACAACGGACTGCCACCACGGTTAAATATTCCATCGGAAGCCAAAATAACAGCACCAATATTACGGTTCAAATATTCGTCATTCAGCCGGTTAAACAATGCTGTCGCATTACTGAGTTTACCTTTATTGGAGAAATCAAAGCCGGCCTTGATGCTATCGCTGAAATGATAAATCTTTAGTTCATATTTTGCAGACAGCTGATCCGCCAGTGCCTGAAGATCTTTTTCATATTGCTGTTTATTGAAGCCCGCAGGCTGAATATGCCCTACCGATAGGGAGTTATCCTGACCAATAATGATCAGCGGTTTTTCGAGGTTATAACTAACCCGCTTTACCAAAGGAAAAAATAACAGACCACAGATCAGGGCGACCAGGGCTGCCCTTAATGCGGCGAGTCCAATCCGGAGTTTGCGTTCCAGATGAGCCGTTTTCCCGTAGGACACATATGCGAACAGGAGTCCCAGCAGAAGACATCCTATTAAAGCCATCATTGTATATAAATTGAAAGAATCGCCCATATGTATTTGGGTAAAGATGCTAAATTTTAAAAAAATAAGATTAATTTGTTTTCATAAAAACCAGACCAATTAAGAAACGATGATACGCTCCCGATCAAACTATACGAAAACCTTATTTCAGGTGATACTTTTTTCCATGATGACCAGCTCGGTAAACGCACAATTGACATTTAAACAACAACAACTTACTTTCCCCAGGGTGAGGGCAGCTTATGACGATAGCTGGATCAGACTGCAAAATCAATTGAAAACAGCAAAATTTGACGGGCCTTTTCAATTGTACCTCGCCGCCTATAAAACAGAAGGCATACTGGAAGTCTGGGCAAAAAAGATAAAGGATAAAGAATACCGTTTGTTTAAGACCTATAAGTTTTGTGCACATTCCGGAACACTTGGACCAAAAGTGCAGGAAGGAGACTACCAAACACCAGAGGGCATTTACTACATTAACGTATTCAATCCTATGAGCAATTTCCACCTTTCCTTAGGTGTAAACTACCCTAATGGAGTGGATAAAACAAGAAGTGGCACTAAACGTCCAGGTGGAGACATCTACATCCACGGGAATTGTGTAACCGTGGGTTGTATCCCACTTACAGATGAGAAGATCAGGGAAGTCTATGTCCTGGCCGTGGAAGCACAAAATAGCGGACAAACGAAAATTCCGGTTCATATCTTTCCCTTTAAAATGAACAAAGCAAACCTGGATAAATTCGCGGTTCAATTTCCCGGGCAAAAAACATTCTGGACCGGACTTCAACCAGCCTATCAGCATTTTGAACAAAACAAAACACTTCCTCAGTCCTCAGAAAGAGGAGGAAAATATACTTTTAAATAAAAAACACCCCCTTTCTCTACTTTAAAAGCAGATGAAAAGGGGTGTTTCAAGAAATTAAACAAGTCCTTACCAGTTATCTTGTTTTGCTGAATTTATTCCTGCAATGTAATTGGCAACAAATTTATTGATTAGCTTTTCAAGGTTTTCTTTTCCGTCCTTTTCTTTAAGGACTCCTTTTCTATTGAAGATTTCTTTATTATTCTGACCGTCACTTGGATTGATGGTTGCAGTTCTTGATACATCTCCCGTCGTTGTATACATTCTGTTGACAGTCGGATCTGCGATTCTCAACTTTCCATCTTTAAATTGAAAAGTGATGGTATAGTTCACATCCCAGCTTGGGTTCAGGAATAGGACCTTCATCTTAATAGCATTCTTAGCCGTCGAATTTACGGTAATACTCTCATTCTCAATTGTACTTAACACTTCTTTTGGAGAAACATAAAGTCCGGATAAATAAATTAATGATTTCTTATAAAGATCCTGCTGGCTTTTACCTTGCATATCCACTACCACATAGTTTTTTGTAGAATCAGCGGAGTTAATAAATCCATTTGAAGTTAAAGTAAATTCAGAAGCTTTGTCTTGTGCAGAAGACAAGAATGGGAATAATGCAACGCATAAGAGTGTTAAAATTTGTTTTTTCATGTTTTGTGATTTATAGTGTTTCAATTTTTAATATTTTATTCCATTTTTCTTGCAATAGCTTAAGTTCATTGACACTTTTCCCAATGTTGCTGCTATATTTCCCCAATACAACACACCATTATCACAATAATTCATCCCCACCAGCAATTCAATTAAGATTACACTACAATTATGCAAACGGCAAGCCATAAATATTAATGATTTCCCTAAAGAGGACAAACGTTGCCTACAAAGAACAAAAAAAGGCCTTTTCATATCAAAGTATGAAAAGGCCTCTTAGTATAAAGTATCGCCTGAAAGGCAAAAAGTATTACAACATCCCTCCGCAAACAGACAATACCTGTCCGGTTACGTAAGCACTCATATCTGAAGCTAAGAACACGCAAACATTGGCTACATCTTCAGGCTCTCCTGCTCTTTTCAATGGAATGCCTTCTTCCCATCCTTTAACCACTTTAGGATCCAGTACATCTGTCATTTCAGTACGGATAAATCCCGGAGCAACCACATTGGTGCGGATGTTACGGGAACCCAATTCTTTCGCTAAAGATTTAGAGAAACCGATGATTCCGGCTTTCGATGCCGCATAGTTCGCCTGACCAGCATTACCCTGAACACCAACTACAGAACTCATATTGATGATCGACCCTTTACGCGCTTTCATCATTACTTTAGAAGCAGCTTTAGAAACGTTAAATACAGATTTAAGGTTCACATTGATCACCTCATCCCAGTTCTCTTCACTCATGCGCATCAACAAACCATCCTTAGTGATCCCTGCATTGTTCACTACGATATCCAACGCGCCAAAATCAGCAACGATATCATTGATAAGTTTTTCCGCTTCATCAAATTTAGAAGCATCCGAACGGTATCCTTTAACCTGAGTACCGAAGCTTTGCAGCTCCTGCTCCAATGCCTGACCTTTTTCTACTGAGGACAGGTAAGTAAAAGCAACGTTTGCACCCTGCTCCGCAAATTTCTCCGCAATCTTGCGGCCTATTCCTTTAGAAGCACCGGTGATTAATGCTGTTTTTCCTTCTAGTAATTTCATCGTAAATATGTTTGGTTATGAAAATATTTTGTTTCTGTTTCGTTGTTTGTAATGCTTAAATAGCCGGCTCCTGCTGACTCAGACAGTGAAAACTACCCAATCCCCAGATGATATCCGTAGAATCAATACCCACGACCTTTCTATCCGGGAAAACATCCTGAATGATCTTCAGCGCTTTCTCATCATTCACATCTCTGAATGTAGGCACAATCACCGAAGTATTGGCAATATAGAAGTTCGCATAAGAAGCTGGTAAACGGGTATCCTCATGGATCACCGGTGAAGGCATAGGAAGTTTAATAATGTTCAATGGCTTACCATTTAACAAACGCATCTCTTTCAGGGCCGCTAAGTTCTCCTGTAACAGGATATAATTCTCATCCAGAGGATTACTCTCCACGACCGTTAAAACGGTATCTTCGTTCACAAAACGGGTGATATCATCGATATGTCCGTCCGTATCGTCTCCAACAATCCCATCACCGAGCCAAAGTACTTGTTCAGCACCATAAAATTCCAGTAAGTATTGTTCAATCACTTCCTTTGTCAGGTGTGGATTTCTGTTCTTGTTTAATAAACAAGCCGTAGTGGTCAGAATAGTTCCGGCACCGTTAAATTCAACAGATCCACCTTCCATCACAATTTCAGGAAGATAAAGCGGATGGTTAAAATGTTTGGCGATTTTAGTGGGAATCACATCGTCCAGGTCAAAGGGTGGATATTTACCACCCCAGGCATTGTACCCCCAGTCTACTACTGCTTTCTGATCTTTTGCCTCATTTAATAAAAATGCAGGCCCGTGATCCCTGCACCAGGCATCATTGGTTGGATTCAGATAAAACTCAACCTGATTCAGATCTGCGCCTACCTTTTCCAGTTCAGAAATGGCAAAAGCTTTGGTCTCTTCATCATTAACATTGATTCTTACTTTCTCTCCTTCTGCTACAATTTTGATAAACTGGCAATAAGGAGTATATATCGTTTCCAGTTTTCCCGGCCAGGATTCTTCCTTATGCGGCCAGCTTAACCAGGTTGCTTCGTGTTTTACCCATTCTGCAGGAAAACGGTATCCTGCTTTTTTGGGGCTATCATTAAATAGATTCGTCATCTATATATCTTTTGGTGATTTGTGAATAACTATCGATACGTCTGTCGCGTAAAAACGGCCAGTGCGTCCTGTAACTGTCAGATTTTGACAGGTCTAATTCTACTACTTTTAATTCTTCTTTGCTATGGTCTGCCTGATACAATATCGTTCCGAATGGATTAGATACAAATGATCCTCCCCAGAAAGCCACTCCTGCTTCTTCACCTACCCTGTTGATGCTCACTACCGGAACACCATTTGCAATAGAATGAGAACGCTGAATGGTCTGCCATGCATTATATTGTTCTACATTAGTCGCTTCATCCTGAGTAGTTGCCCAACCAATTGCTGTTGGATAAACCAGGAAGTCGGCCCCCATTAAAGCAGTTAAACGTGCTGCTTCAGGATACCACTGGTCCCAACAGATCAGGACGCCTATTTTAGCATATTTGGTTTTGAATACTTTATAACCTAAATCACCAGGAGTGAAATAGAACTTCTCATAAAAACCAGGATCATCAGGGATATGCATCTTGCGATATTTACCCAGGTAAGCACCATCAGCATCCAATACAGCAGTTGTATTATGGTATAAGCCTTCCGCTCTTTTCTCAAATAAAGAAGCAATGATGACCACATTCAGCTCAGCTGCTACTTTCGACAACACATCAGTTGATGGGCCGGGAATAGATTCCGCCAGTTTGAAGTTTTCATAATTCTCTTCATCGCAGAAATACAATGAAGTAAATAGTTCCTGTAAGCACACCACCTGTGCGCCCATAGCGGCAATCTCTCTGATCTTAACGATCGCCTTATCTAAATTCTCTTGTTTATTACCGGTGCAACTCATCTGCACCAATCCAACCTGTACTTTAGCCATTCTATGAAATTTTGTGAGACAAAGTTAGCAGAAAATAATTTCTTTTCAGGAAGCCACCATCTCCCTGTACTCTCCCTGAAGCTCAAACAAGCATTTAGCACACAAACAGCCATCGTAAAGCTCGCTGATGTATTGCACTTCGTTAAGATTGAGCTGAACCACACTACACTGACATTTGGTGTAGGAGTTGGCCTTACACTCTATTGGTGTACCGCAACGCTCGCAGGGAATGATTTCGTGTTTGGCCATTATTTGACAAAGATACGAGATCCTGATTTAAGGTGTAGATGCGTTAATAAAAATGACAAAGTGCTTATTTTCAATCAAAAAGGGTGTTGATAACTCTGTGGGGAACCTGTTTACAACCTGTGAGGAAGCTGTTTGTAACCTGTTTATAAGCTGTGGGTAAGTCAGAATAGCTGTGGGAAACCTATAATGCAAAAATATTACCCTTGTTTTTTGCCTCAAATCAATCCTCCTGTTTATCGCAAAATCAGCAGGTTGTTCACAGCTCTTTTAATCCACATTTGCTTTACTGACTGTTTTTCCAGCATTTGTCCCCCCTGTTTCAAGAAGAAATATATTCCTGAATAAACCCATAAAAAAGTTAGTAAAAAACATAAGTCACTTATATAGAACAAGAAACGATGTTGATAACCCTGTGGGGAACCTGTTGACAAGCTGTGAGGAACCTGTGAATAGTATGTTTGTAAACTGTGGGTAACCCAGTCACTACCTGTGGGGAACCTGTGAGTAACTTTTCATTGCTGTGAGGAACTAATAATGTGACGTGGAAAACAGGTGAATAAGTGAAAAGCACCTGACATAAAGCATGTGGATAACTATGTGGGAAACGGTAAATATGCTGTGGGGAACGCGTTAAGAACCTGTTAGCAAACTATGCAAAACCGTTAATAAGCGTGAATAATCATGTTTTAAATGTGAAAAAACAAGACATAACATGTTTACAAGCTGTTCACAACCCATTTCTTGAATGTGGATAACTCATATACAAAAAAGGGGCAAGATGAAATCTTACCCCTTATATATTAATTGTTAGAAGGAATTAACCTGAACAGCTGATGCAGCCTTCTTCCATTGAACAAACCGGTCCGTCAGTGATTTCTTCCACTACCTGCTCGATATGCTCCGGAATTACCGGCTCCATATTTTTACCAGCCTGGTTCTCTACAGTAAATTTAACTGCCTGAGAAGCCGCTTGTGTACGTAAGTAATACATACCGGTTTTCAATCCTTTCTTCCATGCGTAGAAATGCATTGAAGTCAGTTTCGAAGTATTCGGTGCATTGATAAACAAGTTCAGGGATTGCGACTGACAGATATAAGCACCTCTGTCGGCAGCCATGTCAATAATGCTACGCATTTTAATCTCCCAAACTGTTTTGTACAATTCTTTGATATAATCAGGGATCTCAGCGATGTCCTGGATAGAACCGTTCGCCAAAATGATCCTGTCTTTCATTGCAGGGGTCCAAAGACCTAAAGCAACAAGATCTTTCAACAAGTGTTTGTTCACAACGATGAACTCTCCGCTCAATACCCTTCTGGTATAGATGTTAGAAGTATAAGGCTCAAAGCACTCATTGTTACCTAGGATCTGTGAAGTAGAAGCAGTAGGCATTGGTGCTACTAACAGTGAGTTATACACCCCATCTTTTACTACTTTCTTGCGTAATGTTTCCCAATCCCAACGGTTGCTGCTTGGTTTCACATCCCAAAGGTCAAACTGGAATTTACCTTTCGATAAAGGAGATCCTTTAAAAGTCTGGTAAGGGCCATTAACTACCGCAAGATCATGTGAAGCAGTCATTGCTGCGAAATAGATGGTTTCGAAAATTTCTTTATTCAATTCACGTGCACCTTCGCTTTCGAAAGGTAAACGCATTAAGATAAAGGCATCCGCCAATCCCTGCACACCTAAACCAATTGGTCTGTGGCGCATGTTGGAATTTTTAGCCTCTTCAACAGGGTAATAGTTATAATCGATGATTTTATTCAGGTTCAAAGTCGCCTGATAAGTTACATCATACAATCTCTGGTGATCGAACTCACCATTGATCACGTATCTTGGTAAAGCCAGTGAAGCTAAGTTACATACCGCAACTTCATCTTTAGAGGTATACTCAATGATCTCAGTACAAAGGTTGGAACTTTTGATCGTACCCAGGTTTTGCTGATTTGATTTACTGTTGGCAGCATCTTTATACAACAAATAAGGAGTACCGGTTTCAATCTGTGAATCCAGAATGGCGAACCATAATTCCTGAGCTTTGATTGTTTTACGGGCTCTTCCTTCTTGTTCGTAACGCTCGTATAAATCTTCAAATTCTTTACCGAAACAATCCGCTAATCCCGGAGCTTCATGCGGACAGAATAAACTCCAGTCTGCATTCTCTTCCACACGTTTCATGAACAAGTCACAAACCCAAAGTGCATAGAATAAATCACGGGCACGAAGTTCTTCTTTACCATGGTTTTTACGCAGGTCAAGGAAACTGAATACATCTGCATGCCAAGGCTCTAAGTAAATTGCAAAGGCACCTTTACGTTTACCTCCACCCTGATCTACGTAACGTGCAGTATCATTGAACACTTTTAACATTGGAACGATACCGTTGCTTGTTCCATTGGTACCACCAATATAAGAACCTGTTGCGCGGATATTGTGAATGCTCAGTCCGATACCACCTGCACTTTGTGAGATCTTAGCCGTTTGTTTTAAAGTATCATAAATACCTTCAATACTATCATCCTGCATCGTTAATAAGAAACAAGAAGACATTTGAGGTTTTGGTGTAGCCGCATTAAACAAGGTTGGTGTCGCATGTGTAAACCAACGCTCACTCATCAGGTTGTAAGTTTTGATTACGCTGTCGATATCTCCTTTATGGATACCTACAGAAACCCTCATGAATAAATGCTGAGGACGTTCTACAATCTGACCTTCAATTTTCAACAGATATGATTTCTCTAATGTTTTGAAACCGAAGTAATCAAAACCAAAATCTCTGTCGTAAATGATGGTACTGTCAAGAATATCTGCATGCTCTTTAATCACTTCCCATACATCATCAGCAATTAATGACGCATTTTTATCTGTTTTGGAATCTACATACAGATACAACATTTCCATCGTTTTTGAGAACGATTTTGTCGTGTTTTTATGCAGATTGGAAACAGCAATACGGGAAGCCAGTAAAGCGTAATCAGGATGCTTTGTGGTTAAAGAAGCTGCAGTTTCAGCGGCAAGGTTATCCAGCTCTGAGGTAGTTACTCCATCATATAAACCTTCGATTACCTTTTTAGCCACATCGATCGGATCCACCAGTTCGACGTTAAAACCATAACATAATTTTTCGATACGAGCGGTGATCTTATCAAATCTTACCGCTTCTTTACGGCCATCTCTTTTTATTACAAACATATTTTTCAGGTATTTAAAGGTGCATATCGGCTTGTGATGAGCAAGTCAGCATCGGCACCAAATTTCTAATTATTTAAAAGTCGTCGTCTAAGGAGAATGCTGCTGCTTTATCTTCTGTTGAAGTCAGCACGCCGCTCTTCTGGTAATCCCCTACTCTTTTCTCAAAGAAGTTGGTTTTTCCCTGAAGAGAGATCATCTCCATAAAATCAAACGGATTTGTCGCATTATATATTTTGGTATATCCCAATTCCTGCAACCATCTGTCGGCCACAAACTCGATGTACTGAGACATCAGCTTCGCGTTCATTCCGATCAATGCTACCGGAAGTGCATCCGTCACAAATTCTTTTTCAATTTCAACCGCATCGCGGATGATGCCATGAACCTGCTCTTCGCTCAGTTTATTTTTAAGCATACCGTACAACAGACAGGCAAATTCACAGTGTGAACCTTCATCTCTTGAGATCAGCTCATTACTGAAAGTTAATCCCGGCATTAATCCACGTTTCTTCAACCAGAAGATGGAGCAGAAGCTACCACTGAAGAAGATTCCTTCTACCGCAGCAAAAGCAACCAAACGTTCGGCAAAATTTCCGTTGTCAATCCAGCGCAAGGCCCATTCTGCTTTCCTCTTTACACAAGGAACAGTTTCTATGGCATGGAATAACCTGTCTTTTTCGTCAGGATCTTTGATATAGGTATCGATCAGTAAGGCGTAAGTCTCAGAGTGGATATTTTCCATCATGATTTGAAACCCATAGAAGCAACGTGCTTCCGGAAGCTGAACTTCACTCATAAAGTTCACTGCAAGGTTTTCATTTACAATTCCGTCGCTGGCAGAGAAGAAGGCTAAAATATGAGAAATAAAGTGTCTTTCACCATCATTAAGATTGTCCCAATGCTTCTGATCATCCGAAAGGTCGATTTCCTCTGCCGTCCAAAAACTTGCTTCACTCTTCTTATACATTTCCCAGATTTCAGGATATTTAATCGGCAAAAGAACAAAACGATCTTTGTTTTCTTTTAATAATACTTCTTCTTCTTGCATAAGCATCTTTTTAATAGGTAAATGTATAGGATAATTGAAAAGTCTTTAAAAATTCCAGCAGCCGTGCAATCCATACCTAGTTTAAAAAAGATGAAAAGAAATCGAATCTTATAACAACCTTAAGCAACTAAATATTAAACCTTTAACTAAAAATCTGGATGTGATTTATTAAAGAACTTTGTAATAACAAATATAAAGTCTGGGACCTTGATTCGTGTACATAAGTTGTTAACAAGCGGTCATATTTATCAACACGTTGAACAGAATTTGACATACCAGTTACCTTGAAAATTGGTATTTATTTCTTTTTTTCAATTCCGGAACTTTGGCCGCAATGTTAATAAATATTAGGAAACTGACTATAGCCGCTTTAAAGTTAAAAAAGCTATTCTCTGTGAAGCTGGTAGCTGATCTCTACCTTTGAATGTCCCATCCTGTAGAAGCCCAGTTTTTTTGCTGCGCCTGCGGAAAGATCGATGATGTATTTTTTACTATGCGGACCTCTGTCGTTTACCTTTACATCGACAGATTTACCGTTAGATAAATTGGTTACTTTTACTACAGTTCCGAAAGGTAATGACAAATGTGCAGCAGTCATTTTATTCGCACGGTACCTCACCCCACTCGTTGTTTTGCGTCCTTCAAATTTCCGGGCATAATAAGTAGCATATCCTGTTTTTGTACGAACAGTGGAGTCTGCTTCTGTCTCTTGCTTCCTGAAATTTTCCCGGGCAGAGATGCCCGCGAAAGACAACATAAAACATAAAAATAAACAATACTTCATATTTACAATTGTTGGTGAAAGGACAAACATAAGCAAACTCCCCCCGGATAAACAAGAAATGCCCGACAAGTTATCATCGGGCATCATAGCAATATCATTATAAAATAAACTATTTCTTATCTGGCACAAAACTCATGGAGACCGAGTTCACACAGTTACGTGTATTTTTAGCGGTGAAGCCTTCTCCAATAAATACGTGACCCAGGTGAGCCTTACAATTTGCACATACAATCTCTGTTCGCATGCCATCTGCATCAGCGATTCTTTCCACCGCACCTTTGATCTCATCGTCGAAACTTGGCCACCCGCATTCCGACTCAAATTTCGACTCAGAACGGTACAATGGCGCATTACAACGTCTGCAGATATAGGTGCCCTTTTCCTTGTTATTCAACAGTTTCCCTGTACCCGGATATTCAGTACCCTTACGTACAATCACATCCTCTTCTTCTTTGGTTAATTTATTCCACTCCATATTCCTGGTTGTTTTTTTTGAATCTTCTTTTTTCTGCTGCTGGGCGCAAGCCATCAGGCTGGTTAAAACTAACAAACCTGCCAGTATAAATGTTTTGTTGATCAGGGTCTTCATATGCATCTCCTCTATTTTATACAATATACGGCTAAAGTCTTTTCATAGTTTTAGTACTCTGCCATAATTTGGTCATCCTTATCCCAGAAACTTATCCCAATAAAAAAAGCTCCGATGAAATTCACCAGAGCTTTTGAATTTATACAAGAAGATCTTCTTATTTCTTCAATGGTTCAGCCAATAGTTCAGCCATTGCATCACCGATTTCAGCAGGACTTTCTACTACACGGATACCACATTCAGCCATAATTTTCATTTTTGCTGCAGCAGTATCATCAGCACCACCAACGATTGCACCAGCATGGCCCATTCTACGTCCCGGAGGCGCAGTTTGTCCGGCGATGAATCCTACAACTGGTTTAGTACCGTGTTCTTTGATCCAAAGCGCTGCTTCAGCTTCCATACCACCACCGATTTCACCGATCATGATAATACCTTCAGTTTCAGGATCATTCATCAACAATTCAACCGCTTCTTTAGTAGTTGTACCAATGATTGGGTCACCACCGATACCGATAGCTGTAGTAATTCCCAAACCTGCTTTAACTACCTGATCAACGGCTTCGTAAGTCAAAGTACCTGATTTAGATACCACACCAACTGTACCTTTTTTGAAGATAAAACCTGGCATAATACCAATTTTAGCTTCGTCAGCAGTGATGATACCCGGGCAGTTTGGACCGATTAAACGACAATCCCTGTCAGAAATATATTCTTTTACCTGAATCATATCCTTTGTAGGGATACCTTCAGTAATACAAACGATAACTTTAATTCCTGCTTCAGCAGCTTCCATAATGGCATCTGCAGCAAAAGCCGGAGGAACGAAAATGATAGATACATTGGCACCGGCTTTATCAACCGCATCTTTTACCGTATTAAATACGGGCCTGTCTAAATGAGTCTGGCCACCTTTGCCTGGCGTTACACCACCAACAACGTTAGTTCCGTAATCTATCATTTGAGAGGCATGATAAGTACCCTCATTTCCAGTAAAACCCTGAACAATAACTTTTGAATCCTTATTTACTAAAACACTCATGTATCTATTTTTTTTTGTGCAAATCTAAGCTAATTGAAATGGATTGTCAAATGCATTACCATTTTTATTACAATCGATTTTTTTTCTACAAAAAGGGCAATCTATACAGGTTCCAGCCTTAGCCCCCGACATTTACTCAAATATTTTCGCCGGGAAATGCAAATACTTCTTTCTTTGCACAAAACAAATTCCCGCAATGAAACCACTCAGAATCTTTTTTAAAATTATCAAAACAGGGAACGGAAAATTTCTGGCCACTAAAAATGAAGTGAATAACCTGATTGTAGATGTGATCAACAGAAATCCCAGTCAGTCTTCCAGTGCTTTAAGGGAAACTGCCATTAAAGAGCTCAACAGCAAGCCTGCATCGCAACAGGTATTGAAAACAAATGAATATTTCTTTATCGATAAGGTCGCAGATATTGAGATTGTCATCACCTACTTACCACAGGAAAAAATACTTTCAGAACAATTCTATACCCAATGGAGATATGTACAGATCTCTTCTCCTTACCGGCTGATCCAATACCTGGATGAGACCAGGGTAGTCGTATATAGCGAAAAGACCAGGGTACTCCATACCATCAAATTAGATAAGACAGTAACTGTCGTGGTTGACGAGGACTAAAAACGCGTCATTCCTCCTTCAAGGGTTTTTCCTCAGCGGGGTGAACCGTTACAGAAGGCTGCATAAACGGTTTTAAAAGGTCAATTGGAACGGGGAAAATCGTGGTTGAATTATTTTCTGTCGCAATTTCACGCAGGGTTTGCAAATAACGTAAAGTAAGCGCACTCGGTTGTTCACTTAAAATTTTTGCCGCGTCAGACAAACGCTGTGAAGCCTGGTATTCCCCTTCAGCAGAAATCACTTTCGAACGACGTTCACGTTCTGCTTCTGCCTGTTTCGCCATCGCCCGTTGCATTTCCTGAGGAAGGTCTATTTGTTTCACCTCAACAGCAGTCACCTTGATCCCCCAGGGTTCCGTTTTTAAATCGATGATCTGTTGTAAGATGAGGTTAATTTTATCCCGCTGTGAAAGCAGGTCATCAAGTTCAGATTGCCCCAATACACTACGCAGGGTCGTTTGGGAAAACTGAGAAGTAGCCGTTAAGAAGTTCTCGACTTCTACAACTGCCTTTTGAGGGTCTATGACCCGAAAGTAAATGACAGCATTTACCTTAATAGACACATTATCCCTGGTGATGACATCCTGAGGCGGTACATCCATGACTACAATCCGCAGCGATATCCTGACCATTTTATCGATAAAAGGAATCAGCAGGATAAGGCCCGGCCCTTTTGCTCCTCTTTCCAGCACACGGCCTAAGCGGAAAACAACCCCGCGTTCATATTCGCGAAGTATCCGGATCGCGCTGGAAAGAATCATGATGACAAAAAACACGAACACAATAGCAAATACATTGTAGAACATAATACCTCCTTTTTTTTTAAAAAAATTATAGTGCAGGTCCAAGCGGCTCTACAAACAAAGTAAGCCCCTTCACCTTAATTACTTTTACCAGTTCTCCCTTATTAATTTCCCCTTTTACCGACTCTGCCGTCCATACTTCCCCATTGATTTGCAACTGACCAAGGGGATCCAAGACACTCAAAGTCTCCCCCGTTAACCCCAATAATTCATTAACACCCACAACGGGGCTTAACCGCTGCGCCCTCAATCCCATTCCAATCACATATAGAAAGAAGATCGAGCTGATCGCCGTAACCGAAAGCAGGATTCCTGTTGAAATTTCAACCATATCTAAGGAAGAACTTGATTTGAACAACATGATGGAACCGAGCAATAGGGAAACAATCCCGCTTATCACCAGCACCCCGTGGCTAACCACTTTAACTTCCAGCAGGAACAGGATGAGCGCAAAGACAATTAATATCAATCCGGCATAATTCACAGGCAGGGTATTCATAGCATAAAAAGCCAATACCAGACCGATGACTCCAACCACTCCCGGCAAAATTGCACCGGGATTGAATAATTCAAAATACAATCCAAATAACCCAAGCATTAATAAAATATAGGCAACATCGGGATTACTGATGAAGTCAAGAAGCCGGTCGGAGCTGCTCATCTCCACATAGTGAATCTTCGCTCCCCTGGTATGGAGCGTAACCTCGCTGGAATTCAGGCTTACCTTTCTGCCATTGATCTGGTTAAGCAGTGTCATTTCATCCAATGCGATCACATCGATCACCCCTTTTTTGAGGGCTTCATTCTCTGTAATCGACAAGCTATTTCTTACCGCCTCTTCCGACCATTCCAGATTGCGTTTTCGTTTTTCTGCGATACTCCGGATAAAGGCCGCCGCATCATTCGTCGCTTTGATGTTCATCACCGAATCGGCCTTTCCAATAAGGTTGATGGGATGTGCTGCACCAATATTAGTCCCGGGTGCCATAGCGGCGATATGCGCTGCAAGGGTAATAAAAACCCCTGCAGAACCGGCATGTGCTCCGGAAGGAGAAACATAAACAACCACCGGAACCGGTGACACCAATATATCACTCACAATAGTACGTGTGGATTGCAACAAGCCCCCGGGGGTATTCAGCTGAATAATCAGACATACTGCTTTTTCCATTTTTGCCTTTTCAATCCCATGATGAATAAAAGCAGCCGAAACCGGATTAATGGTACCATCGACCCTGATCACCACCACAGTTTGCCCTCTCAGTAATACCGGAGTCCAGAAAAGAAAAAACAGGAACAAGATGCGGTACATGACACGTTTTTTTAAAACTAAACCTCATAGAAAAATCAAAGGGATGGTTAATTTTCAATTAACCGCGGGAAGTGTTACTCCTAGATAAAAACACTTCAAAAGGAAACGCAATTTAACACTTAAAGTTACTGAAAATCAAATACAAACAACAAAAAAAACCGCTAAAACCATATCAATAAGTTAAAAATTTATTACTTTCTTTTTAACTAAAAAAAAGTTAACTTTAATATGACCATCCTATTGTGGCTTTACAATCCAAATGTGTAAACAGAAAGGAGTTCAGTTATGGGAAAAGTTAGAAATATCTTACAGGGAAAACCCAATTCCGCCATCTTTGTAAGCCCAGATGTCACCGTATTTGAAGCGCTGGAATTAATGTTTGAAAAAAACATCGGATCGCTTCTGGTGATGGAACAAAATCAGTTCATCGGGATCTTTACCGAGAGAGATTATGCCCGAAAAGTTATTCTGAAAGGGAAATCTTCGAAAAACATCAAGATTAAGGAAATCATGACCGAAAATGCGCTTACCGTATGTTCTGATACGACTATCGAAGAGTGTATGTGGCTAATGACCAATAAGTTTATCCGGCATCTGCCAGTCATAGACGACGGAAAACTAACGGGCATTATCTCCATTGGTGATGTTGTGAAATACATCATAGAAGAGCAAAAATTCATCATCGGAAACCTGGAGCATTACATTACAGGCAGCGTATAGCATCATCAGCATTTATTGAGGTTCTTTTATAATAAGGAAAATTATGAACTCGTCAAGCCTTTCCAGCCCGCCGCTTTGGCCTTTTGTTGTTTATGGAGTTTTTGTGTTGGTCTTAATGGTCCTTATTATTTCGCTTTCTTTTTTCTTAGGTCAGCGGCATAAAGACCGCGCCACCGGCCAGCCCTATGAATCAGGGATCCTGGAAACGGGATCAGCAAGGCTGCGCTTTTCAGCTCAGTTTTACCTCGTGGCCATGATGTTTGTCATCTTTGATATCGAGGTCGTCTTTATTGTGTTGTGGGCCCTGGCATTTAAAGAACTGGGATGGCCTGGTTACCTCAGTATCTGTATTTTTATCGGACTGCTCTTTGCCGTGTTAATTTATGAGTGGAGTCTGGGAGCCTTGAATTTTGGCCCTGATGGAAAGAAAATTCTGAAAGCATATCATAAACTCATCTTAAAGACCCCTCCCCTATGAAATGGTGGTTAAGCGATCCGGCGGAACCGGCAAATGCAATTAAAGGAACCGGTTCTTTTGAAGAGTCGGTACAGCAAAGTGTCATGCTGACCACCGTTCAGGGCTTACTCGCATGGGGTAGAAAAAATTCCATGTGGCCTTTTCATTTCGGACTCTCCTGCTGCTTTGTAGAGATGGCCACGAGCCTCACCAGCAAATATGATGTGGCGCGGTTTGGCGCTGAAGTGATTCGGGGCACCCCTCGTGAAGCCGACGTGATGGTGATTGCGGGAACTGTTTTTGTAAAAATGGCACCCATCATCAAACGCCTGCATGAGCAGATGATGGAACCAAAATGGGTGATCTCTATGGGTTCCTGTGCAAACTCAGGTGGTATGTACGACATTTATAGCGTTGTGCAGGGGGTAGACAAGTTTTTACCGGTAGATGTTTACGTCCCGGGATGCCCGCCCAGGCCGGATGCCTTCATGCAGGGATTGATGCTGTTGGCCGACTCGGTAGGCAAAGAACAAAGGCCTTTAAGTTGGGCCATCGGTCCTCAGGGTGTAATTAAACCTGAGCAAATATCCATGAAAGAACAAAAAAGAGAAGCGCGTAAAAAGATGATCAATTTTCGTACGCCCGATCAGATTTAAATCAAAGAAAGCATGAACAATGATTCAGGCTTGGCCCAAGAATTGGTCTCCAGATTCGGAGCCTCCTTTTTCACTCCGCAACTTACCGTTGACGAGGTGGTCACACTATGGGTTGCAAAAGAAAATATCAGCACCGTACTTCAATACCTCAAGCAGGAGATCCCACAACCTTTTCAGTTACTTTACGACCTCTGCGCTATCGATGAACGAAGCCGCGCTAAAAATAACGGATCTCCGGCGTCCGATTTCAGCATTGTCTATCACCTGCTCTCCATTCAGCGAAACTGCTTTATCCGGTTAAAGGTAGCCTTACATGGCAGCTACCCAAGCCTCCCCTCCATCAGCTCTTTATGGAAAAATGCAAATTGGTATGAGCGGGAAGTGTTCGATATGTTCGGGATAAACTTTGAGGGCCATCCTAACTTACGACGCATTCTGATGCCATTAACCTGGGAAGGGCATCCGCTAAGAAAAGAACATCCCGCCAGGGCAACTGAAATGGGGCCTTTTAAACTTTGGGATGAAAAGCAAGACAATGAACAGGCTGCCCTTCAATTCCGCCCGGAAGACTGGGGAATGAAAAGACAAAGCGAAGATGCGGATTTCATGTTCCTCAATCTTGGTCCGCAACATCCCGGCACGCATGGCGTTTTACGCATTATTCTCCAGCTGGATGGCGAAGACATCGTTGATGCTGTCCCTGAGATTGGCTTTCATCACCGCGGGGCAGAAAAGATGGGCGAACGCCAGTCGTGGCATACCTATATCCCTTATACCGACCGGGTGGATTATCTGGGTGGTGTGATGAACAACCTGGCCTACCTGATTGCAGTGGAAAAACTGGCCGGTATTATCGTCCCTGACCGCGTAAAAGTAATGCGCATCATGTTGTGCGAATTTTTTCGCATTGCCAGCCATTTGGTATGGTACGGCACCTTCGCACAGGATCTTGGGCAGCTCTCACCGGTATTTTACATGTTCACCGACAGAGAGAAAATTTTTGACATTGTAGAAGCCATATGCGGCGCCAGAATGCACCCCAATTGGTTTAGAATTGGCGGAGTAGCCCAGGACCTGCCCATAGGCTGGGAAAAACCAGTGAGCAATTTTGTGGCCTATTTCCCTAAAAAACTGAAAGAATACCACCAGATGGTGATGCGCAACAGTATTTTCAAGGCACGTACCGTGGGCATCGGCATTTACACCTTAGAAGAAGCACTCGAATGGGGGGTAACCGGCCCAGGCTTACGCGCCTGTGGGCTGGACTGGGATTTCAGAAAAAAACAACCCTATTCAGGTTACGAAAATTTTGAATTTGACATCCCTACCGCACAAAACGGCGATTGCTATGACCGGGCGCTGGTCCGGGTAGAAGAGATGTGGCAAAGCCTGCGCATTATTGATCAATGCCTGAAAAATATGCCTGAAGGAAATTATAAATCTGACCACCCTTTAACCACCCCTCCCCTCAAAAAAAACACCATGCAGGATATTGAGACCCTGATTACTCATTTTTTAAATGTAAGCTGGGGACCTGTAATTCCCTCCGGGGAAGCCATGAGCTGCATTGAAGCCACCAAAGGAGCCAATAGCTATTACCTCAGCAGCGATGGCAATACTTCCGCTTACCGGGTCCGGATCCGGACCCCCTCGTTCCCACACATGCAAATGCTCCCATACATCAGTAAAGGATATACCATTGCCGACTTATTATCCATTTTAGGAAGTATGGATTATGTGCTCGCAGATATTGACAGATAAATAAGAAAAGAGATGTTATCACCGGATGAAATAAGGAAAATAAATCATGAGATCGCACTTGTTCCGGTACGGAAAGCGGCCTGTATAGAGGCTTTAAAAATCGTACAGCAACATCGCGGCTGGATTTCGGACGATAGTCTCCGGGCCATTGCGGCATACCTGGAAATGTCGGCCGAAGAACTGGACAGCGTAGCTACATTTTATAACCTTATTTTCCGTAAACCTGTTGGCAGGAACATTATTCTAATGTGCGACAGCATCAGCTGCTATGTAATGGGCTACAGGGAAGTTTACGAAAAACTGCAAGTCCTGCTGAACATCCGATTCGGAGAAACAACGCCCGATGCCAGATTTACGCTTCTGCCCAATGCCTGCCTTGGCAGCTGTGACCATGCCCCGGTATTGATGATCAACGAAGATACCTATCGGGGTCTGACCATAGAAAAACTGGAAGAGATCTTACAAGAATATAAATAGATAACCAGATGGAAATGCCACTCACACAACACATCAGTTCCAATCGTCCTGCACTCCATCTTAAGGATTATACCAGTGTGGGTGGTTATCAGTCTGTCCACAAAGCCCTGCAATCCCTGACTCCCCAGGAAGTGACAAAAATGGTACAGGATTCAGATCTTAAAGGCCGTGGAGGGGCCGGCTTCAATACCGGGATGAAGTGGAGCTTTGTACCGATGAACACGACCGGGCAAACAAAATACCTGATTGCCAATGCCGATGAGATGGAACCTGGAACGTTCAAAGACCGCCTCCTGCTGGAAGGCAATCCTCATCAGTTAATTGAAGGAATGATCGTATCGGCTTATGCCATACAAGCTAACATTTCCTATATCTTTTTGCGCTGGGCGTATAAAAAAGCGGCCCGGCTCATCCAGACGGCAATTCACGAAGCCTATGCCGCCGGATACCTGGGTAAAAACATTCTGGGCTCCGGCTTCAACCTGGAAATGCACTTGCATACCGGTGTTGGCCGGTATATATGTGGAGAAGAAACAGCCCTGTTGAACGCACTGGAAGGGAAACGGGCCACCCCACGAACCAAACCACCTTTCCCCCAGGTGAGTGGTTTATTTGGTAAACCCACAATTGTTAATAATGTAGAGACGCTCTGCAATATCCCACATATTGTGAACAATGGCCCGGACTGGTTCAGAGGGCTAAGTCCAGGCTCCGATGCTGGAACCAAATTATACGGCATCAGCGGAAGGGTCAACAGGCCAGGATTATGGGAATTACCTATGGGCACGACCATGCGGGAGCTGATCGAGACACATGCCGGTGGCATGAAAAAAGATTTCAGGTTCAGGGCTGCCCTCCCCGGTGGCGCTTCTACTGACTTTCTGGTAGAAGAACACCTGGATGTTAAAATGGATTATCAATCTGTATCCGCAGCCGGCAGCCGTTTGGGCACCGGCACCATGATCATTCTCGACGACCAGACCTGTCCGGTTGGTTTTATCCATAACCTGGAACATTTTTTTGCTCAGGAATCCTGTGGATGGTGTACCCCCTGCAGGGAAGGTTTACCCTGGACAGAAAAAATACTGCTTTCCATTGAAAACGGGGAAGGACGACAGGAAGACCTGGATTTGTTGGCGATGCATACCAGGTACATGGGACCGGGAAATACTTTTTGCGCGCTGGCACCCGGAGCAATGGAACCTCTGCAAAGCGGATTAAAATATTTCAGAGCAGACTTTGAAAGACATATAAATGAAAAAAATTGTCCCTGGAGGTGAAACAAGATGGCCATCATATATATAGATCATAAAGCTTACGAAGTAACACCAGGCAAAAATGTGCTGGAAACCTGCCTTACCCTAGGTTTTAACCTGCCCTATTTTTGCTGGCATCCCGCTATGGGATCCGTAGGGGCCTGCCGCCAATGCGCCGTTAAACTTTTTAAAGACGAAGAAGACACAAAGGGCCGTATCGTGATGTCCTGCATGGAAATGGTGAAGGAGGGGATGTTCCTCTCTGTGGAAGATCCCGCGGCCAAAGCCTTTCGCGCACAGGTCATAGAATGGCTCATGACCAATCATCCTCATGATTGTGCCGTTTGCGATGAAGGGGGCGCCTGTCACCTGCAGGATATGACGGTGATGACAGGTCATACTTACCGCCGCTTCCAATACCAGAAGCGCAGTTATAAAAACCAGTACCTCGGCCCGTTCATCCATCATGAAATGAACCGTTGTATCCAATGTTACCGCTGTGTACGCTTTTATAAAGATTATGCCGGAGGTAAAGACCTGGATGTATTTGCCGCTCATAACCATGTTTACTTTGGAAGAGCAGAAGACGGCATCCTGGAAAATGAATTTAGTGGCAACCTGGCGGAAGTTTGCCCTACAGGCGTCTTCACAGATAAAACCCTCAAAGCCCACTATACCCGCAAATGGGACATGACGATGGCTCCTTCCATCTGTCAGCACTGCAGTCTCGGCTGCAATATCATTGCTGGAGAACGTTATGGGGAACTCCGGCAAATCACCAGCCGCTTTAATGCAGAGGTAAACGGTTATTTCATTTGTGACCGTGGCCGCTTTGGCTATGAATTTGTCAATAGTAAAAACCGGATACAACAACCATTAATACGTACTAAAGTTCCGGATACAAACGATAAACAAAACTTATATCAGCACCTGAAAAAAATCCTGTCTACGCACAAAGTAATGGGCATTGCCTCTCCAAGGGCGTCATTAGAGGCCAATTTTGCGTTAAGACAATTGGTAGGATCAACAAATTTCTACCACGGGATTTCAGAAACGGAGGCCCGACTCATGCGCAGCATCCTTCAGACGTTAGGCTCCGGACAGGTTCAGTCCCCGTCACTAAAAGAAATAGAGGCCGCCGATGCGATTTTGATTCTTGGGGAAGACCTCCACAACTCGGCCCCCATGATGGCATTGGCGGTTAGACAAGCCATCCGCAAAGCGCCTTTTGAAGCTGCACAGCAGATCGGTATTCCTTCCTGGCATGACGCCGCACTTCTCGGCTTTACCCAGGATAAAAAAGGAACACTTTTTATCGCATATCCTACAAAAACCAAACTCGATGAGCTGGCAGCAAATACCATGCATCGCGCTCCCGATGACATTGCCCGTATAGGCTACGCCATTGCCAATATGCTAAATCCTCTTTCCCCTAGCCCTGAAGACATTGGGCAGGATGATTTAAAACTGGCCAAACGCATTGCCGGAATCATCAAACAGGCAGAAAGACCCTTGATCATTTGCGGTACCAGCCTCTGTCATGAAGCCCTGATTAAGGCGGCAACAAATATTGCTGTTGCCCTTGGCACCAAAGAAAAAAAAGCCGGTTTATCCTTTGTCGTACCGGAATGCAACTCAATGGGACTCGCCATGATGGAAGCTCCATCTTTAATGCAGGCCGCCGAAGCATTGAAAAAAGGAGAGGCCGACACCCTCATCGTACTCGAAAACGACTTATACCGCGGTACGCAAAAAAAGGATATAGATGATCTTTTCAGCTATTGTAAAGAGCTGATTGTACTGGATCATCTCCACAATGAAACCACCGGAAAAGCCAGTGTCCTGATCCCCGTTGCCACCTTTGCTGAGGCAGAGGGGACGATGGTAAATAATGAAGGAAGGGCGCAACGTTTCTTCCAGGTATTTGATCCCAAAAATGAAAACTTCAGGGAAAGCTGGAGGTGGCTGGATGAATTCAAACAGTTTAAAAATGGTGTAAATCCTGAAGATCTGGCTGCTCCCGGCAATCTGATCACAACACTTGTCGCATTAATGCCTCAGTTTAAGGGAGCAGAAACCGCGGCACCAGATGCTGGTTTCCGCATTAACGGACAAAAGATCCCACGTGAACCCCACCGTTACAGCGGCCGCACGGCAATGTTGGCCAATATCAATGTCAGCGAGCCTAAGCCTTCCGAAGATCAGAATTCTGCTTTATCGTTTACAATGGAGGGCTATAGAGGGATGCCTCCTGCCCCCTTAACCCCATTTTTCTGGGCACCCGGATGGAACTCCGGACAATCCGTTAACAAATATCAGGAAGAAGTCGGAGGAGCCTTACAGGGCGGTAATCCAGGAAAAAAATTGTTTCCGGAAATTCCGGTTGCCGGAAAAACTTTTCTAAATGATATCCCTCCAGCTTTTACACCATTGCCGGGAGAATGGCTGATGCTCCCATTGTCACACATTTTTGGCAGCGAAGAACTCAGCATTTATACCCCCGGTATTGCAGAACGCGCCCCCCGGCCTTACCTCGCCATCAGCAAAAATGATGCAAAGCGACTGAAAGTCCTGGACGAAGAAATATTGCAGTTGCAACTGCAGGACCAGATTTATCAGCTACCTGTCCTGATAAAAGAAGAGCTTCCGGATGGATTAGCAGGGATTCCACACCATATTCCGGAGCTGACCGCAATCGCCTGGCCGGCAAACGGAATTTTAACAAAACCTAAATGATGAACACGACACTCCAATATATCCTGATGATTGTAATGGTGTTATTTGTATTAACAACCATTGCTGCCTGGCTGATCTGGCTGGAAAGGAGAATGCTGGCCGTATGGCAAAACAGGTCTGGCCCTAACCGTGCCGGTCCCTTTGGTTTATTTATTGTCGTTGCCGACACCATCAAGTTGTTTTTCAAGGAAGACTGGATCCCCCCATTTGCAGATAAAACCATTTTTGTCATTGCCCCGGCCATTGTTGCCGCCACTGTACTGATGAGTTTTGTAGTGATTCCTTTTGCTCCCGGGATCCTGATTGCAGACCTCGATATCGGCTTACTTTTCTTCCTCGCGATGTCTTCTCTCGGGGTATATAGTATCGTTTTGGGCGGATGGGCCTCTAACAACAAATACTCCCTTTTAGGTGCATTGAGGGGTGCCTCACAGATGATCAGTTATGAAGTATTTATGGGGCTGTCGCTCATGGGCGTGGTGATGCTTTCCGGCTCTTTCCGCCTTTCAGATATTGTACTCGCGCAAAAAGATTGCTGGTTTATTGTTACCCAGCCTGTGGCCTTCGTTGTTTTCCTTATAGCAGGCATAGCGGAAACACACCGGCTGCCATTTGATATTCCTGAGGCAGAAAGCGAACTCGTTGCCGGTTTCCATTCAGAATATTCGGGAATGAAATTCGGCATGTTCTTTATCGGTGAATACCTGGGAGTCACACTGATTTCCGCCATGCTGGTAACCCTCTTTTTTGGCGGCTGGCTGGGACCGGCATTCCTTCCCCCTCTGGTCTGGTTTATATTGAAAACTTTTGTTTTCATCCTGTTTTTCATCTTACTGAGGGCTTCACTTCCGAGGCCCAGATATGACCAGTTAATGTCATACGGATGGAAAATATTATTGCCTGTGGCTTTATTGAACTTATTAATTACAGGAGGAATTGTATTGATGATGACTAAATGATCCCTCATATTGGGGTGATCCTCACTTAAAAAACGGAAACAATGATCAGTCTGCTAAGAACGATACGACTCACTTTTCTGCACATGTTCAGAAAGAGAGAAACGATACCCTATCCCGAAGAAAAGGTATCCCTGCATCCACGCTGGCGTGGACGGATTGTATTGACCCGTGACCCTGATATGGGCGAACGCTGTGTGGGCTGCTATTTATGTGCTGCCGCCTGTCCGGTAGATTGTATCTCCCTGCAGGCTACAGAGGATGAAAACGGCAGAAGGTATCCGGAGTTCTTCCGCATCAACTTCTCACGATGTATTTTTTGCGGCTATTGTGAGGAAGCCTGTCCTACTTATGCGATCCAGCTCATCCCCGACTTTGAAATGGGGGAATACAACCGGCAGGACCTGGTCTATGAAAAAGAAGACCTGCTGATCAATAGCCAGGGAAAATACCCGGGTTACAATTATTATAAAGTGGCAGGAATTGATGCCGGCATAAAAGGAAAAGGGGAGGGCGACAACGAAGAACCACCGATTGACATACACAGTTTATTACCTTAGCAATGGAACTCATCTTCTATATCACTGCTGCCATCACCCTGATCTCTACGATTATGGTTATCACCCGGCATAATCCGGTACATGCATTATTGTACCTGGTCATTTCCCTGCTGTCCTTATCTGTGATCTTTTTTTTACTGGGTGCGCCCTTTGCGGCATTGCTGGAAATCATCATCTACGCCGGGGCCATCATGGTGCTTTTCATTTTTGTGATCATGCTTTTAAATCTGGGCAAAGAAACAGCGATCCAGGAAAAAGAATGGCTCAAGCCGAAAGTATGGATTGGCCCGGCGGTTTTGTCGGTCATACTTTTTGCTGAATTATTTTACCTGATCGGCATTCCTCACCAGACATCCCCTGTTCTGCAAACTGTGGATTCCAAAGTAGTCGCAATTTCACTATTCCGGCCCTACCTTATCGGCGTAGAGCTGGCAGCGATGCTGTTAATGGCTGGTGTAGTTGGCGCAGCACATATAGGGCAACATAAAAAATTAGTATTTCACCGCTTTTTAAAGGAGGAGGAAAAAACATGAAATCATCCATATCTATAGAAATGATCCTCTTGCTGGCCGCTCTTCTTTTTGTCCTCGGCATCGCAGGAGTCCTCATCCGGAAGAACATCATTTTTATGTTGCTCTCCGTGGAGGTGATGCTGAATGCTGCCGGATTGGCCTTTGTTGCTGCAGGTGCACACCTGGGGCAACCGGATGGACAAGTGATGTTCCTCTTTATTTTAGCAATGGCTGCAGCGGAGGTATCTGTTGGCCTGGCACTGATCCTCCAAATTTATCACCAGCATAAGTCGCTGGATATTGACCAATTAAAAGAAATGAAAGGATAATCATGAACAACCTGTTATGGCTCATACCCGCTTTTCCCCTTGCCAGCTTTTTAATACTGGCATTGACAGGCAAACGTATGCCTCCATCCTGGGTGGCCATAATTGGTGCAGGCAGCGTCAGTCTTTCTGCCATCGTGACGATCGGAACCGGCATCAGTTTTCTCCTTCTACCACCGGTAACGGGGAATTATTCCCAAACTTTATGGACCTGGATGGAGGTCGCGGGCTTCAACCCTAAAGTAACCTTATTTCTGGATGCATTGTCGCTGGTCTTTGTTTTTGTGATCACCTTTGTCGGGGCGCTGATCCACATCTACTCGGTTGCTTTTATGGTCTATGATAAAGACTATTCCCGCTTTTTTGCCTGCATGAACCTCTTCGTCTTTGCGATGCTCCTGCTCGTTCTGGCAGATAACTTACTGCTGTTGTACCTGGGCTGGGAAGGGGTAGGCTTATGCAGCTACCTCCTCATTGGCTTCTGGTATGAAAATCCCGGCAACGGCTATGCGGCCCGTAAAGCTTTTATCATTACCCGCATCGGGGATACCGCAATGGCCATCGGACTCTTTGTAATTTTTTATCAGTTTGGCACCCTCCTGATTCCGGATATTTTAGCCAATGCGCCCATTGTATGGAAATCCGGGACGGCGATGGCTACAATAACCGCCTTATTATTACTTGCCGGAGGAGTAGGAAAATCGGCACAATTGCCCCTGCAGACCTGGCTTCCCGATGCAATGGCCGGGCCATCACCGGTAAGCGCCCTGATTCATGCAGCCACTATGGTGACCGCAGGGGTTTACCTCATTGCCAGGATGCATGTGATCTTCCAATTGTCGCCAATAGCACAAATGACCATCGCCATCATTGGCGCAGCAACCTTACTCATTGCCGGCTTTAGTGCACTTACGCAATACGATATCAAGCGGGTGCTTGCCTATTCCACCATCAGTCAGATCGGGTATATGTTTCTCGCATTGGGCCTGGGTGCATGGACAGCGGCGATTTTTCATTTCATGGTCCATGCCTTCTTTAAAGCCCTCCTATTCCTCGCCGCCGGTGCCGTGATAGAAGCATTGCATCATGAACACAATATGTTCAGAATGGGCGGACTTAAAAATAAACTGCCCCTTATTTTCTGGACCTTCCTGATTGGTTCTGCCTCGTTGGCAGCCCTCCCCCTCGTCAGTGCCGGATTTTATAGTAAAGATCAGATTTTATGGTATGCCTGGAGCAGCCAAAATGGGAATCCATTGCTATGGCTAACCGCCTTAACGGGCGCCTTCATTACCGCAGCCTATACCACCAGAATGATGATCCTCACCTTCTGGGGCGAGATGAAAACAGCACCTGGGCAGCAACCCGGCAAACTAATGACTGTGCCACTGGTCATTCTTGCTTTCCTTTCTATTTTTGCCGGCTTCCTCGAGCTCCCTCATAATTTTGGCCCTTTCAGTCCTTTTTCTGATCTGCTTCATCAGGTATTACCCGAAACAAGCTTAAAATCGGGCATCAGTGGGGAGTTGCTATTCCAGCTTCTGGCATTCCTGGCCACTTTTTCCGGGATATATATCGCTTATATTTTTTGGTATAAACAACCACAAAGAATTGAAAAATTAAAACAGTCTGAGACCATGATGCGCCTTTATCGCTTCTGGCTTTCGGGCTGGGGTTTTGATAAATTATATCACCTGGCGTTCGTCAGGCCCGTCATTTTTATAGCCAATATCAATAAAAATGATGTGGTGGATAAAATCTATCAGGGAATCACCCTGATGACTGTTTATCTCTACAGGATTTTGTCCTTTACGCAGTCAGGATCGCTGAGGTGGTATATTATGGGTCTGGTTATAGGTGCAATCATCATATTAGGTATACAAATCATGTTATGATACTCGTTTGGCTAATCGGCTTATTAATGGGAGGAGGCTTACTGGCGCTCCTGCTGGGACGGTGGAACAAAAACCTGCCCCGATGGATTGCGCTGTACACCCTATCCATCGCTTTCATCGCATTATTGTCTTTTTGGATTGACCATTCCCAGTCTGCAGGGATCAGTCCTCCTTCCTCCTGGATCATCGACTACCAGCACGAATGGATTCCTTCTTTTGGGATCAGTTTCCATCTGGCAATTGATGGATTAAGTCTGCTATTACTCGTACTGACTTCCTTTCTTGGAATTCTGGCGGTCCTCTGCTCCTGGAAAGAGGTAACCGAAAGGGTAGGCTTTTATCATTTCAACCTACTCTGGATATTGGCAGGAATTTCAGGGGTATTTATGGCAATGGATCTATTTCTCTTTTATTTTTTCTGGGAGGTGATGTTGATTCCGATGTATTTCCTGATCGGCATCTGGGGGAGTAAAAACCGGGAATATGCGGCCTACAAATTTTTCATTTTTACACAGGCCAGCGGCCTGCTGATGTTGCTCGCCATCCTGGGCCTATACTTTATTCACGGCCGGAGTACCGGTGTTTATACCTTTAACTATTTCGAGTTACTTGGAACAGTCCTATCGGCTGATACCGCCTTCTGGCTGATGATGGGTTTTATGATTGCTTTTGTAGTGAAACTGCCCATCGTTCCCTTCCACTCCTGGCTGCCCGATGCACATAGTGAAGCGCCTACTGCCGGAAGTTTAATCCTGGCTGGATTGCTGTTAAAAACAGGGGCCTACGGTATATTGAGGTTTGTCCTTCCTCTATTTCCGGAAGCTTCCCTGAACCTGGCACCCTGGGCGATGGGCTTCGGAGTGATTGGGATTATTTATGGAGCCATCCTCGCTTATGCACAAACAGATCTCAAACGTCTGGTGGCCTATACCAGTGTAAGTCATATGGGTTTTGTCATCCTGGGAATTTTTGCATTTAATGAGCTGGCATTACAGGGCGTTGTGATGCAACTGGTGACACATGCGATCAGCACAGGCGCCCTGTTTATCATGGCGGGGATGCTGAAAGAGCGCCTCCATACCAGAGAAATTGACCAGATGGGCGGACTGTGGCACCAGATGCCAGGAATGGGCGCTATAGCCCTGCTGCTCGTCATGGCTTCCTTAGGTTTGCCCGGATTAGGAAATTTCATTGCCGAGTTCCTCATTTTATTAGGTGCCTTTAAAGCAAATGTATGGCTTGCGGTACTGGCAGCAACCGGGCTTATTTTTTCTGCCATTTACTCCCTGAGGATCGTACAGAAAGTGTTTTTTGGTCCCCCGGAAAAGGTTGGGCCTGTTCCTGACTTCTCATGGAGGGAAATGCTCATCATGGCAACCCTGACACTTTCCATCATATGGCTGGGTGTATATCCGCAACCGGTAATCAATACCGTCAGGCCTATGATCAACAGACTGGAACAGGTTTTCCCGGCCAGGAACCCTAAACATTCGCCTGTCCTTCAGGCAAAACCGTCAATAAAAGATAAATATCAGGTCCAAAAACATACCGCAGATGATGACACATAACGATTTCATAGCCCTTATGCCCTTGCTATTACTTGCCGGCTCGTCTGTGCTCGTTATGCTCCTTATTGCCATAAAATTCAGTCACCGCAGCATCCAGCTGAGTAGCCTGCTGTTATTTGCCCTCTCCTTTTCATCTCTTTTTTATATTCAGAAACTAGTACCCTACCGTATTGAACCGCTGTTGGAGATCGACGACTTCTCGGTATTCATCATGGGCCTCATTATTTTTTCGGGCCTGGTGGTCAACATCTGCTCTTACCTCTATTTTGAAGAAAAGGAAGAAAGTCCTAAGGAATATTATGTATTGCTTTTTCTCTGCACCCTTGGGGCATGTGTCCTGGCAGTGAGCAAGCATTTTATTTCTTTATTCCTCGGCCTTGAAATCCTTACCGTTGGCCTATATGCACTGATTGCTTATTTACGTGCCCGTCATTATAATATTGAAGCAGGAATAAAATACCTTGTTCTGGCAGCTTTCTCCTCTGCTTTTCTTCTTTTTGGGATGGCCCTGATCTATTTTCAAACCGGCAGTATGGAGTTTTCGGCAATTGCCCTCTACCTGAATCCATTTCCATCATTGCCTCCCTTGTTTCTTACCGGTATGGGGTTGATGCTGGTTGGCCTGGGATTTAAACTGGCAGTCGTTCCCTTTCATATGTGGACGGCCGATGTATATCAGGGTGCACCAACACCCGTTACTGCATTTATCGCGACTGCCTCAAAAGGTGGTGTACTGGCCGTTCTGATCCGTTTTTTTATCACAATAGATGGCTTCAGATTCAAAGTTCTCATGCTTGTTTTAATCAGCATCGCTATTGCTTCCATGATGGTCGGAAATCTCCTTGCCCTGCAGCAAAAGAATGTAAAACGCCTCCTGGCTTACTCTTCGATTGCACACCTCGGCTATTTATTAGTCGCCTTTATCCCTGGAAGCAGGATGAGTATCCAGGCGGTCTGCTTTTATTTAACCGCTTATTTTCTAACCACACTGACCGCTTTTGGCGTAATCGCCATGTTATCTGGTAAAGAAAAGGATTCAGAAAATATCAATAATTACAAAGCATTATTTTGGGAACACCCCATCCTGGCATCTATCTTTAGCACATCGTTACTTTCGCTGGCTGGAATCCCGCTTACGGCAGGCTTCGTCGGGAAGTTTTATATATTGGCCGCAGGACTACAAACCGGCTTTTGGCTGTTGGCTTTAACCCTCGTTCTGAGTAGCGTAGTTGGACTATATTATTATCTCCGGATCATTACATCCATGTTTTCCGGACCCGAAAAAGTCTTCCCGAAGGAGCACAAGGTACACCCTGTCTTTTATCTGATCAGCAGTGTGGTCTTATCTGTTCTTACGCTACTGATCATCTGGTTTGGCATTTATCCATCCGGGTTGATGCACTTCATCACGCAATTTCAGATCAGATAACAATTCGCAGGACTGTCAGTCTTTTATTTTGTCTGCAAATCCGAAGTGCTCCACCCGTTTTTGTCCGTCCGGAAGCTCATTAAAGGCCCAGTATAGAACGGCCTGTTTGTCCTCATTAATCCCTTTAAAAATCCGGTTCACCTCCTTTTTAACGGCCTCGTTTTCAACCCTTAAAGCAGCAGTATCCGCCAGCTTAATTCGGGAACGATAATATACCATAGGATAGATACCATCACCAAGCACCTCAGGATAGATCCTAAATACTTCCGGCTTTCCGGGAATCTGATCCAGCACCAATGGCATTTGATATTTTCCATTGGCTTCTTTTGTCACTTTCAGCTGAAAGGCGGTAATTTCCGACTGTTTTTGATATTGTATAAAAGCATTGGCGGGTTGCAAAAGTCTTGTCGCAATCCAGCTATAATTAACCGCATCAATGAGGTTTGCTTTACCGTAACTCTCTTTAGCCATTTTATAATAATCCGGCGCTTTTTTACCCATCACGCTATAGGATCCGAATTGTATAATGTTCAATTTCCAGTCCTCACCATATTTCCCATAAATTGCGGTAATCAATAACTCATTAGTAAGTCCTTCCGGCAGCAACAGGGAAACATACATTTCTTTATTTAAAGCTTTATAATGAATCGTGTAGCCCTGATCGCTTGAAATATTTACCGGGATATTGTTATCGAGGCCTACGGCAGAGTTATTTGCATATTGTTCATTAAGCACCTTATAACCGGTAGTTTTTAACATAAGACCAACCTGCTTAACAAACTGTTCCATATCGTTGCCGCTTTTTTCCATCAATGCATCAGACAACAATGACCGCAGCCCAGCCAGATCATTATTTTTAATACACTTCATCAAGCTGTCGTTAAGCGCCTTGATTTGTCCCTTCGTGTCCTTATTAATATTCTCAGTATTCCAGGTTCTGGTAGTACCGACATTACAGCTGTAAAAAAATAAGGCAAACAGGATGATGGCAAGCGTTTTTAAATTCATTGTAAGTATCTTTTGAATAGGAACCAGCATTCATTCCCTAAACGAATATACATTATTTAGCTTCTTGCTCCGGATAAAATAAGCGGTTAAGAATTCAAGGTCATCTGCTTCCTTTTATGAATTCCCTGTTCAGACAAGTAATACTTTTTCATCAATGTATAAAGCGTCAGTTCATGCAGCCTTGGTTGGGAAAGGAAAAAGCGGTTCATATACATATGAATATAACTGGAAAGCAAATAAAAACCATCTACACCGACTAAAAGGTTACCATCAAATAAAGCAAGTATCGCTTTAATCGTATCCTTTGTCGCCGCAGTCCTTTTGGCAAATTCTGCAGTCGCTTCGTCGATCTCATTCTCTATATCCTGTGCCGGGTCGAGGAAACTTCTGATGGACTTACTATGGCTCCGGAACTGTTCATTCAACGCCACTGTCAACTTTTTATCCCCATTATGCTCCTTAAAGAATGCATCAGATATTTTTTCAAACACATTGATTTTATCTTCCAGTCCGAGTCCAAAGTCATTCAATAACTCATCTAGTCCTCTGGCCGCCAGGAGCCACCTGTACGACTCCCCAACATCCCCCTCGATCATATTTAAAATCTCGGTGATGGCCACACTGTCATGATAAAACAAAGTCTCAGAATTTTCGATATTTTGAGCTCCATACCGCTCCAATTCTCTCTCATACGTATCCAACTGTATTTTATACAATCCATCCCCTTCAAGATCCGCTTTAAACAAACCATAGCATCCGGAAATCACCTGTCCGATTGCAGTTATTTTCCCGGCACTGATCCTTAGCCGTAAACGGATATGGTGGTTCGGATCGGTATACCTGACAAAAAACCACTCTTCAATCAGTTCCTGATCAATCAGCGATTGGAGATATGGCCGAATGCTTTCTACCAATACCTTTTCTGTGGTCCTGGTTCCGCCATATAACTTAAAATAAATCCATTCACTTCCCGGAATAAAAGTCCGCCGGATTTCTGAATCCCTGGAAACATTCGGTTTAGGATATCTTACCAGGTTTTTCTTATTAGAAAGAGGCAATAGAATTTCATGTGCCACTCCTGCTTTCCCTTCTTTTATAAAACAATCCTCAGGCCGGGAAAGAAATTCGGTCAGCTTAACCATCCCTTTTTTATTCAACTGCTGATAGACAAGGGTTCTGCCTAAATAATTATGGGTATCAATTAAAAGTTCATTATCATGTTCTGTAATACAAACATATCTTGGCACCTTCATTCGCTCTAAATGAGCACTTACCGAGGTAATGTCTTCTTCTATTTTCCCCGTAAGGTCATTGAAAGCGAACTTATTTATCGTCCAGGAAGCTTTCGAAAGAATAATATTTTTATAGACTACTCGGGGAAGGAACGGGGAATCACTCAGGTTATCCCAATTCCAGTAGATGCTGTGGTAAAGCCCTTCATGCTGCAAGTCGCAAAGGAAGCGATAAACAGGCAAGCCACCAGTGTAATTATGAGCTGTTGATAACCTTGGAATAACAATTTTATTTAGCCTTACCGATCTCAACACCACTTTTCCTTGTTGTATTGAAACCACGATGTCTTGAATTCTGATCTGATCTTTTAGTGATTTGGACGATCTGCCCAGGAAAGGAATTTCGTAGTTCCTAAGGTCTGGTCTGACCAGGACATTTCCAATCCTTGATTCCGGCAAATGGACAATTTCTGCGTAAATTTTATCTTCATCATCCTGTTCATCCTCAGCGAGCGTTTCCACTATATTCTTATACAATAAGGAATCCCCATGACAAAACCGGGATAATATATTTGCCGTCGATGGCCCGGAACAGCTGCCAAGAGAAAACTGATAATTACCGGCATCCAATTCTTCAGCAGAGGGTGCGACAATAGAACCAAAAGCAAATAAACTGGCAGGCACCAGCTCCTCAAGACCTTCTTTCTCCTCTAATTCTTCCAGATCGGCAGCGGTAAGTTCTCCGATCCTGGTTCCATTGTCCAGCGCTCTTTTAAACACTTTATTCACCATGACAGTAGATGCCGACCAGGTGATTACTCTTGGCATCTTCTTTTCACTCGGTATTATTCCCTCCAGTAAGGGTAAATGATCCGATTTCCCTAATCTTCCATAGCCAATACCAGATTCTCCATCCAGCACCTGAAGCAAAGGAATTTCGCGATCCCCATATCTTTCATAAAAATTCTTTTTAAAATCATCAAGGTCCTTTCCACTCGCCTTGGCAGATAAACGATACAATTCAGAAAGTTGGGAAGTGATTTGAGCTGCCGTTTCAGCGTTCAATTGATTTTTTTTATGTTCAAAGAACAGATCCGTTTGGATCAGATCCTTTGACTGGCACGCACCAAAACAATCATTTATAATCTTATGAACGTGCTCAAATGCACTTATCCCACCTTCATTCAACAGGGAGTTGATTTTCTTAATGTCTTCAATAACACCGGGAGCAACCTTACCAGTAAGCTTATCCACCAGGGTATCCATATATATTTCGCCCGTAATCGTGGGCTCCAGCTCACTAATCAGAATCTGACTTTCGATCAGTTCATCCAAAAAGGTTTCTGCCTCCTCTTTTTCAACCGTGCTAGCCGCAGCCATAAGCAAACCAAGAAGGTCCTCATAGCTCAACTCTTTTTCCGCTTCCTGAATCAGTAAATCCAGGAATTCATTTTTTCTAACGGACGCCAGTGTATAATGCCTTCTTTTATTCTCTACTTTATATTCTACGTAGCGGTAAAATTCAGCTACAGCATATAAACTCGTATTTACACTATAAGATAACTTTCTCTTCAGTTCAGGAATCAATTGTAAATGATTAACAAGCTCATTTACATAATTCATATCCAGACGCGACTCCTTCCTGTGGACTGCATCCGCATAAGAAATATGGGTTTGATCAGCAACTACACCAGTCGAGCAGCCTGCAAATAAACCGTAAGGTGTACAACGCGTACTCATTCTGGATAAATATTTATAAAGCGTCAGGATGAGCCTTGAGCCTGGCTTCGCCTCCTCATTGATCACTTTACAAAACTCGTAATACAGCTCAGGAGAAGCCGTATAAATGGCTTCCATCAGCACCGGATCAGTTTTATATTTATTCAGAAGCGTCTGTTCAAACACTTCATTATTACTATATACCAGTTCATTGATTTCAAAAAACGTATTGACAGATAGTAGTGGGCGTCTTAATAGGTAATATTTCGCGTGCGCTAAAGAAAGCATGCTCTTCATACAAATAAAATTATTTTGGGTCCCGTTATTTTGTTAAAATACAAACAATCCAGGACTTACACCGCGATACCCGATTTAATTTATGTTAAAATTCCCTCTAAAAAAACCGCATTTAACAAGCATGATTTCGATTTTGAAGTTCCAATGTACGTCACACTTGTCTCTTGCAGCTCAGGGATGGTAGATGTCTTTTGTATATGTTTTAAACAATGTTTTCATTTTCATTTCGAAACAAAGTAGCAGCAAAAAGAAATCAAAGGGAAATTATTTAGATGAATGTCACCACTTTTTAGACGTTTGTACAAATGGCATCGACTAAACAACTTCGTGGATGATTCCGGCACATCCCGCTCTATTCGTCTATTCAGAGCGAATATTGGTCGAAAAAACCGTCAATATTCCTGCTCAACAAGACAAAAACAAGAGCTGTAGAATCCATTAAAAACTGTTGAATTTGGAATTGAATGGCTAAAAATTTACCTTAGAATGCAATTATATGCTCAGATCGCCAAAACATTGTAGATGTCAAATATCGTTAATCAAATCACAGCCATTCTTCTTGGAACAAACAAAAACAAGATTGTCACGATTGCTACACATCTCATTTTTTGGGTATGCATTTTCCAATGGTTCCTTTTTCAGGCGCAGTGGGTTACCGGAGATCAACATCCTGAGGCCGCATATCTCATCGGACTCCATAAATATCTGATTATTCTTGCCTGTTTTTACTGCACTTCCTATGTTTTGGGCCTCAAGAAATCAAACCTGAAAATTGGAATTTATGTTCTCCTTATTTTGGTATTGACACTATTTCTATACGGAACCACCGTATATCTGTTGTACAACTACATTAATCAGGACAAGAGCATGCCTGGTTACTACAGGATTTTTGTAAAAAACATTTCTCATCTTGGAATGTGGACTTTTGTCAAAGAAAATGAAGTCCTTTATTTTCATTTTGAGCAGTTAGGATTGGCCTTATTTCCACCGCTAACCGTAAAAATCTTCAGGGCCGCTTTCCAGTCAAAAATTGAGAAACTAAAGCTTGAAAAGAACAATCTGGAGTTGGAGCTCAACTTTTTAAGGTCACAAATCAATCCCCATTTTTTATTTAACACCCTAAATAGTGTCTATTCTCTCATAGAAGATAAAGATGAGGTTGCCGCCTCGATTGTTTTTTCTTTATCCAATATGATGCGTTATGCCCTTTATGATTCCAACACATCAGAGGTTGAAGTCAACAAAGAATTAAATTTCATTAAAAGTTATATCGACATTCAGAACATAAGACATAGCAAAAGGTTATCTATAGAGATGGACTTTACCAATATGCACGACTTCAAAATCCCCCCTTTGCTGTTGATCAATTTTGTGGAAAATGCATTTAAACACGGAGTAGATAAGATTGCTAAAGATTCCTGGATCAGGATCAAGGCTTCAATTGACAATGAAAGTGAATTCTGCTTCCGGATCAGTAACCTGAAACCGAAAAATGGCAGTGCAAAAAGTATTGGGGGAATCGGCTTTTCCAATACAAAAAGAAGACTAAATATTCTATATCCTCAGCGTCACCTCCTGGAAATTACGGAAGACGAACTAACTTACAACCTCCTTTTAAAAATCTGGTAAAAATGGAAAACAGCATTTCGTGTATTATTATTGACGATGAACACCTGGGCCAAGAATTAATCGAAAAATACGTGAAACGTATTCCTTCATTAAATCTTTTAGCAAAATGCGAGAATGCTATTGAAGCGTTGGAGCGGGTATCAACCCTGCGCCCAAACCTGATTTTTTTGGATGTCAACATGCCTGAAATGACAGGTATTGAGTTCATTAAGACCTTCAGCACTTATAAACCGATTATCGTATTGACGACCGCCTATCCTGAATATGCAATTGACGGATATGACCTCGATGTACTGGACTTTATTTTAAAACCCATTACTTTCGACCGGTTTGTCAAAGCCATCAATAAGGTTAGAGAAAAAATGGCCTATGGGAATTTCAGCACCCAATCTCAGATCCCGGAAATCCAGGTTAATGACATGGAGAAAACGAGCTCAGCTGAAGCGCAACTTAAAAACCGGCAGATCCTTTTCAAAGAAAACAAGAAATATGTGAATGTATCTATTGATGAGATTCACTTTGTGGAAGGCATGAAAGACTATTTAAAGATCCATACCACGTCCAAAATGCTCATCACCCATATGACCATGACCAGGATTGAGCAGCTCCTTCCCAGCACTGAATTCCTGAGGGTAAACCGCTCTTTTATAGTTAGAAAGCTCTCTGTAAAGGCCATCAAAGGAAACACTATAGAGCTCACTACAAACCGCGAAGTGCCGATCGGAACCCGATATAAAGAAGTGATTAAAGAGCTGCTGGACGGAGGAGCACTTTAACATCCGTCGATTAGTCGAAATAGTAGGTCAATTCGTCGAAATAAATCGCCCTTTTCCGGATCCTTTTGTTTATTTGGTTTCACCATATCATAAAAAGACCATGAAAAAACTGAACAAAACCACCAAAATTTTAAACTTAAAGAAAGCAACTATCTCTAACCTGACTGCACGTGTCATCAAAAATGAGGAAGCTTCATTTATAACTACGTCCAGACTTTGCTGGGAAACGAGTACCCAGGTATCTCTCTAAACTCCTCAGAAAAACACAAGAATTGACATTTATAAAAGCAGAAGTCATTAATGGAAGGGACAAAATATTATACCTGCGGAATTATAGAAGATGAGGCTCTGGCCTATTCTCTACTAGAAAAATACATCCTGAGAATGGGGCTGATAGAAATTAAATGGTCTACGCCCTCTGTCGCCGATGTACTAGCTGATACCCATGAAAAAGTTGATATCGTTTTCCTCGACCTCATCAACAGTCCCTTATCCATTTATACCAAGATCGATCATGAGATCAATCAATATGGCAATATCATCATTACTACCGCCCACAACGAAAAATATGTAAACACATTGGGGATTGACTACCTTCAATTGTTAAATAAGCCCTTCTCCTATAAAATTTTCGAAGAAACCATTAATGAGGTCATGATCCAGCTTCAATCCGTGAGTAAGATCGCATAAACCTAAAAAATAATTTATTGGATTGTCCTGTATTTTTTTCTATCATTGATCCTTTTAGGGGAATTTTTTATAGAAGAAATGCAAGAAGGGGTAGATGAAGAAGACATCAAACAACGTTGTTCGCGTGGGGATAGAGCGGCTTATGCAGTATTGTATACGTTTTACTTTAAGCCGCTTTATCGCCACGTCTTTTTATTCCTGAAATCAAAGGAAGCGACAGAAGAAATTGTTCAGGACGCATTTGTGAAAATCTGGGAAAACAGAGCCTCACTAACTGAAGTCCACAACCTTAAACCCTACCTGTACCGGGTTACAAAAAACCTGTTACTCGATCACCTGAGAAGACTGCAAATCCAAAACAAAGTCATCAGGATAGCTAGTCCGCAGACAGAACCCCTCGAAGACAGTACTACAAATCAGATCAACCACAAAGATTACATCGCCCTCTCCCAGGAGGCGATCCTGCACCTGACTGAGAAAAGAAGGCAAATATTCTTAATGCGTACACAACAGGAGCTTTCTCTCGACGAGATTGCCCTGAAGCTCGGCATCTCCAAATCTGTAGTAAAAAAGCAACTTTACGCCGCCATCACTTTTGTCAGGGAATACATGCACAAACATGGTGGCATCCCTCTCGGCTTCCTGATTATACTACTCGAAGCTTTATCTTAAATTATTATCACAACAGGGGGCCTTTTATAATTCTCATTCGTCATACTTCATATGGACAAAATCCAGTTACCCATCTTTCTAAAAAAATATGCCAGCAATGAGCATACCCCACTTCAGCACGAAGCATTTATTGCATGGACAAAAACTGCGGCTATAGAAGAAATAGAAGATGCCATGGCACTTTATCTCCAGTATGAGCATCAAGATAAAGATTTTGAATATCCATCTCCCTCGTTTATCAACGGCCTCGAGTCGAGACTTGACAAATTGGACAAAAAGCCGGCCTTATCAGGAATCAGGCTTTGGTATTCCATCGCCGCAGCAATAGCAATGATGGCCTTATGTGTCTTCTTCTACACGCAACCAAAAGCGACGCAAAGCCAGGTCAGCCTGGTTAATGGCGTCGATCTCCAACCAGGAAAGCATCAGGCGATCCTTACTTTAGCCAATGGTTCACAAATCGCATTGGAAGGTTTACAAAAAGGCAGGTTTGCTTCAGAAGCAGGTGTGATATTAGAAAAATCGGAAGATGGACAAATCAGTTATAAATTAAAAAACAAGGTAACTTCCGTTAAAGAAAAGCTGCTTTATTACAACACCATCACCACTCCTAAAGGAGGCCTCTATCAGGTAATTTTGCCTGATGGAACAAAAGTATGGCTCAATGCCGCCTCTTCCTTAAAATATCCGGTTCAGTTTGCCAGTCAGGAACGACGGGTAACTTTAACCGGTGAAGCTTACTTCGAAGTGAGCAAACGTAAGGCACAGCCTTTTGTAGTGAATACCGACCAACAGACCGTCAAAGTTCTGGGCACTCATTTTAACATCAATAGCTATCCCGATTACCGTCAGACCAGCACGACCTTATTGGAAGGTCGTGTCAGTGTATCTGCCTTAGCCAGACCTTTAACGTCAAAAATATTGGAACCCGGACAACAGGCCCAGCTTAGAGGAGCAGAAATAACCCTTGGAGAAGTCAACACTGAGGCTGTCATGGCATGGAAAAGAAACCTGTTCAGCTTCAATGAAGCAGATCTGAAAACCATCATGATGGAGTTCTCGAGATGGTATGACGTTCCTGTCTATTTCGAAGGAACCATGCCTGAACAGAGATTTACCGGTGAAATCTCTAAAAACATTAAGGCTTCCGAATTTCTGGAGATCTTAAGCAGCTTTAAAGTGAAATTCCGAATTGAAGGCAATAGCAAAAATAAAACTTTATCCAGAATCATCGCATCGACTAAATAACCACGACTAATTAACAGAACCTAAACCAAACCAACCAAAGATGAAAAGACGATTACGAAAGCCCTGAGCACCATCGCGTTTTATAAATCACGAAGCCGGAAAATGGGTCGAAGCACTTTCCGGCAGAGCCTGAGTAAAACGCAAAAACAATTGCTATAACCATTTCAGTATGAACTCAAACTAACGCAAAACTAATGAAAATTAATGCGATTACTACCGCTATGCCCCGAAATTGGGGATCATCCAAAATATTGCTGATGATGAAACTGATTACCTTTATGGTCTTTATAACCCTGATGCAGGCCAGTGCTGCAGGTTATGGACAACGAATAAACCTATCGGAGAAAAATGCGCCTTTAAAAGAGGTACTCCAATCTATTAAAAGGCAGAGTGGATACTTGTTTTTTTACAATGTAGATGACCTTAAAGCCCGCAACCTAAGTATCAATGTCAGGAATGCAACACTGGAAGAAACCCTGACCGCTTGTTTTAAAGATCTGCCTTTCACCTATAAAATTGTTCAGAACACTGTGGTCCTGACTAAAAAGGAGGAAACACTTATAGACAGGTTATCCACATACTTTTCCACAATAGATGTAAAAGGCAGAATCACAGATGAAATGGGAAGGCCCCTTGTTGGTGCCACCATAAGTATTGTGATCAGCGAGGGCGACAACGACAAAAAAACGGGCGACTATTCGCTCACTTTAAAGGGAAGGAATGCTGCGGCAATCAGCGGCAAAAACGGAGAATTTTCCCTTAAAAATGTAGATGAAAAAGCGGTACTACTCGTCTCATTTCTTGGGTACAAGACTCAACCAGTGAAAGTTGCAAAAGAAATTGGTGTAATTAAAATGATTCCTGATGCAGGTAATCTACAGGAAGTATCGGTAATGGTGAACACCGGATACCAGTCTATCGCAAGGGAGAGAAGCGCCGGAGCCATTGCCAAGCCGGATATGGATGTATTAAAGAACCGTTCCGGGTCTATGAGTGTAATTCAACGTCTCGACGGACTCATTCCGGGATTAGTTATTAACAATTCCACAAGCCCTACCGGAAATCTTATCAACGGAAAAAGAAGCTCATCAGTAATGATCAGAGGACTCACTACAATCAGTGATTTCACCAACCGTGACCCTCTGTTTGTAGTCAACGGCGTTCCGGTAACAGATATCAATTCCGTAAATCCCAATGACGTAGAAGACATTACCATATTAAAAGACGCGACATCCGCATCAATCTGGGGCTCAAGAGCTGCCAACGGCGTCATTGTCATCGTTACAAAAAAAGGAGCTAACAACGGGGAGTTAAAGGTAAACTATGATGGCTTTATCAATTTCCAGGGGAAGCCCGATCTGGATTACCTGAACACGATGAACAGCAGAGACTTTATTCAAAGCGCCAGAGAAATCTTCGACCCTGTTCTAAATCCCTGGACAACAGTCACCAAACCTGCAACAGGTAATGGAACAGCCCCTGTATCCCCACATGAATTGATTCTTTACAACCAATCCCGGGGATTAATTACTTCAGCTCAGGCAGATGAACAGTTAAATGCACTTGCAGCCCAATCCAATTTATCACAAATCAAAGACCTGTGGTACCGCAATTCCGCACTAATGAACCACTCTCTTTCCTTATCTGGGGGAGGCAGTAAATACAGCTTTTATGGTTCAGGTGCCTATACCAAAACACAGAGCAATACTCCGGGAGCAAAAAATGATGATTACAGCCTCAACCTGCGTCAGGATTTCAAATTCAATGACCGGATAAAAATGCACCTGATTACTGATCTGCGAAACAACCTAAGCAGTTCTAAAAATACAATTAGCCCAGACGCCCGCTTTCTGCCATATGCCATGTTTCAAAATCCAGATGGTAGTAATGCAGATATGTCCTGGCTATACCGCATTGACGATCTGAGAACAAGTTATCAGAACAAAAGTCTGATCAGTCTGAGGTATAATCCAATGGACGAAATCAATACCGGCAGTACAAAAAACAATCTTTTCAGAGGCAGAATAACCTCCGGTATTACCGCCAGCATTCTAAATGGATTAAGGTACGAAGGCGTCTTTGGAATCAGCAGGGCGCAAGGTAAATCAGTCACTTTTCTGGACCAGAATAATTACAATGTACGCTCAGAGCTGACCTCCTTTACTGTCGCTGCTGCTACTGCCGGTGGCAAACCCACCTACTATCTACCAGAATCAGGTGGAAAAAATTCACTCACTAATTCCGTAAATCAGGAATGGACCTTGAGGAATCAGTTGGTTTATGACCGCTCCTGGAAAGAAAAAATACACCAGGTTACTTTCCTGGTTGGGCAAGAAGCACAAAAACAATTCTCCAGCCAGATCCGGACAACAGTGAGAGGCTATAACAATCAGTTGTTATCCTATACCCTCATTGACTACGCTACACTTGCCTTAAAAGGATTGTCAAATCCTGTAATGCCGAGCGGTTTAGGGAACAGCGTCCTGCCCAACGATTTATACAACGAAAGTGAATCGGATGCCCG
Organism: Pedobacter steynii; assembly: GCF_900103665.1. GTDB lineage: Bacteria > Bacteroidota > Bacteroidia > Sphingobacteriales > Sphingobacteriaceae > Pedobacter > Pedobacter steynii. The sequence continues at coordinate 195,315 of NZ_FNGY01000012.1, read as the reverse complement.
GTTCAATTCTTATTATGCCAACGGCGGTTATACCTATGCCGGAAAATACACCATCAACGCTGGAGCAAGAATAGATGAATCTAACCTCTTTGGTAAGGATAAATCAGCGCAGAATAAACCCGTATGGAGCACAGGCCTGGCCTGGCAAATAGGAAAAGAGAATTTCATGAGCGATTTTTCCTGGCTAAACGCTTTAGTGATCCGTAGCAGTTATGGAATTACCGGAAACACACCCAATCCGGGAACTGCAGCTTCAAAAGACATCCTATCCTCAGTTAACAATCCATTCTATCCGGGTGGTGTGGGACTCAGCCTCTCCACCCCTGCCAACAGAACCTTAACCTGGGAAACCACAAAGAACCTAAACCTTGGACTGGACTTCAGCCTGCTCAATTACCGTTTAAAGGGAACAATAGATTTTTATAAGAAGAAAACAGAAAACCTCATCGGCTTTATGGACTTAAATCCCTTCACCGGATTCCCAAGCATTACCGGTAATGCCGGCGACATGAACAATACAGGGCTTGACCTGAACCTTTCTTCGGCAAATCTGGTTAAGGGTGATTTTAAATGGAATACCTCACTGACCCTGAGTTTCAACAAAAATAAAATTACCCGTTTAAACCTTGCAAGTCCAATTGTACTTGGCAGCGATAAAATCAACAAACCTTACCTGGAGGGTTATTCTGCCTTTTCTGTATTTGCGTACGATTATGCAGGACTGGACAATACCGGAAATCCACAAATTAAACTGAATGACGGAACGATCACTAAAGCATTGAATGTTGCCAAACCGGAAGATGTGAAATACATGGGTAGTTTTCAGCCTAAATGGAGTGGTGGATTAAGTAATACCCTTGGTTACAAAGCCTTTTCATTAACCATAAACACCGTATTTAACCTCGGCCACGTGATGCGGAGAGATGTCAATTCCCTATATGCAGGAAGAAGTCTTTATTCTGATTCAAACTTTGGCGGGAATATTAACTCGGAATTTGTTAACCGCTGGAAAAAACCCGGAGATGAAACAATGACCAATATCCCGGGATATATGTCTGCCGGATCGGCAAGTCTGGCCGCCAGAGACGTCTCCTATTATACCATGGCCGATGTCAATGTCCTTGATGCGGCTTACCTGAAACTTCGTGATTTAACCCTGGCTTACCGCTTACCAAAACATTTAATGGCCAAACTAAAAGTTGAAGGCATAAGCTTCAGGGCACAGCTATCGAACGTGATGCTATGGAAAGCAAATAAATACGGAATTGATCCGGAGTTTCATAACGCCCTGGGAGGATCGGTTGCCGGAGGATTAAGAACGGCCCCTTTCAACCAACACAGCATTACATTAGGTGCACATATCAGTTTTTAATTTCTCTTAAAATTTTTCAAATGAAAACGCCAACGATAAAAACATATACCATCCTGCTTCTATTGCTGACAGCGGGACTATATTCCTGCAAGAAGAGTTTTCTTGAGGTGGAGCCAAAAGGAAAATTGGTCGCAAAGAACGTCAATGATTACAATCTGTTATTAAACAGTCCTTTTTTTAATGCCAACGACGTTGACGGACAATTGTTTCTGGGTGATGATATTACTTCTACCGAGCCCTATTTCAAGAACATGCTCACCCTAAAATCCAAACGGGCCTTTCAATATGCAGATGTAATTTATGAACCTAATGAAGATGGAACTGAAATTAAAGTCCTGATGAAACAGCTTTACACTTACAACATCATCATTAATGAAGTCATGAATGCAGCAGGGGGAACAGAAGAGCAGAAACTGGCTTTAAAAGCAGAGGCTTTGACAAATAGGGCCTGGGTTTATTTTATGCTGATCAACTATTACGGAAAACCATATCTGGAAGCAACCGCAGTAACAGATCCGGGATTCCCTATTGTTGCAGCGGCTGATGTTACGCTGAACAAATTCGAAAGGGCATCGGTAAAAGCAGTTTATGATTTTATGATCGATGATCTTCAAACCGCGATTCCTGCCCTACCCATCTCTGCCGGAAACAGAACCCGGGTATCGAAGTCAGCGGCAGAGGCGCTTTTAGGAAAGATCTATTTATTTATGGGAAAATATCCTGAAGGACTGGTTCAAATGGACAATGCATTTTCTCATCTTCCAACAACCTACAAAGTAGAACTCTACGATTATAATGTCACACTGGCTGTGAATGGTCCATGGGGATACAATCCAACAACGAGCCCGGCCATGTTTTTGTTAGGTCCATCCTCCGTAAGCGATAACCTGGAAGTGCTCTTCCCCAAACAGCTGACCAACAATTATACTTTTCTTGCAAACGACCTCCTCCTGAACGCGAAGACAGCTGCACTTTATGGAGCAAGAGACCAGCGCTTAAAACTCCTGAGCAGTAGCTATTACGGCGGTGCGCCGATTAAGGCTCCGGGTGTCAAACGAAAGATTGGACCTGTTTTGGTGCAACTGGGAATGAACATGCCCGACATGTACCTGATCAGGGCAGAACTAAAGGCCCGTACATCCGACGTACCAAATGCAAAAGCAATCATGGAAGCTTTCCTTAAAAACAGAATGCCGGCGGCTGATGCGGTCCTGAACATTACAGATCAAACGGCAATGATTAAATTCATTATAGAAGAGAGAATCCGTGAATTTGCCTTACAAGGGCATCGTTGGTTTGATATGCGCAGGTTATCTGTAGACCCACTTTTTGCCGGAACAACTTATTCACATCAGGCCCTCTCAGAAACAGGAGAAGTAGTCGGTGATTTTCCGCTGAAGCCGGAACGCTTTGTATTCCGTTTTCCGGCAAAAGTCATTAATGCCAATCCGGGAATGCCTGACAATCCTTAATCCAATCAACCCTATATATTTAAAAGAGGCCCTCTCAGATCCTATTTCTTCCATAGGATCTGAGAGGGCTCTTTCTTTTTCCTCGGCTTTTAAGGGGGTCTTTTACTTTTCCCATTCGTCTTAAGTATATAAATCTAAACCCAATCTTAACAGATGAAGAAAATAATCCTTACAGGTCTCTTAGGCTTGTTGCTTACCGCTCCTGCCTGGGCGCAAAATGACAAAGAATATATCATTACAGGCAAAATAGAAAACCAGGGCAATGCAAAGGTAATACTCGGCTACGCCGATAAAAGCAAGGCAAAGGGTATGCACCTCGATTCTGTTGCTGCTGTAAATGGTGTGTTTACCCTGAAAGGAACTATAGCAGAACCTACACTGGCTTATTTTCTGACAAAAGTCCAGGGGAAAAACATGAATATGCAGCAATTGATCCTCTCTCCTACCCGGCTTCACATTACCGGAGATGCCAAAAACCTGGATCAGGCAAAGCTAAGTGACGACTTATACAATGCTCCTTTTAACAAGTACAAGCAGTTATCTGAAAAAACAGACCTGATTTCAGCCCGTTTAGATCAACACTACCGTCTGGCAAAAAAAGCGAAAGATACTTTACTAATGAAAAAGTATAGCGATAGCATTAAAGTGGCAGATGATCAAAAAGACCAGATCAGAAAACAATTCATTGCTGCAAATCCAAAAGCATGGATTACACCTTATATCATGCAGGCTTACCTGGTCTCTACCCCACTGGAAGTGCTGGAGCCCATGTACCTGAAACTCGATAAAAGCATACGGCAAACCGCATACGGAAAAGTAATCGCAGATAAGATCAATGGATTAAAGGCAACTAAGACAGGCCAGCAAGCCATCAGCTTTGTCAAAACCGACAAAGAAGGCAATACTATAGACCTTGGGAAATACAAGGGAAAATATGTATTGCTTGATTTCTGGGGAAGCTGGTGTGGTCCATGCCGTGCCAGTCATCCACATTTAAAACAGCTTTATCAGCAATACAAAAATAAGGGCTTTGAAATACTGGGAATCGCCTATGAAAACGGGGCTTCGCTTCAGGAACAAAAAAAGAGCTGGCTGCAAGCTGTTGCAGAAGATGACCTACCATGGATACAACTGTTAAATAACGAGGGTGCAGACAAACAAGACATCGTTAAACTGTATGGCATCAGTGCTTTTCCTACTAAAATCTTATTGGATAAAGAAGGTAAAATCCTGGCCAGATATACCGGAGACGGGACTGAGATAAACGGAAAACTGGCTGAATTAATGAAATAACCATAAACTATATATAATGAAAAGAATAACCTATATGATAGCTGGCATGAGCCTGCTGGCTTTTACTGCAGAGGCACAAAACAGCTTTTCCCTAAACGGAAAGTTCAGCACACTAAAGGAAGAAATGAAAGTCTTTTTAAACTACAGACTGAACGATAAAAGAGTGGAAGATTCTACCCTCACAAAAAATGGAGCATTCAGTTTCAAAGGACAAATTGGCACGGAGCCAGTCAAAGCATCTCTCAGCCTTAAACCGCTCAATTCCGATCCTTCCATATCTTTTATCGAGAGAATGTTGAGAACAGATGAACAGGATTTCTTTCTTGAGAAAGGGATAATTACCGTTAAAGGCATATCAACCGCAAAGACAGCAATAATCAGCGGTGGAAAAACACAGTCGGAATACCTCACACTCCAGGCAAGACTAAAACCAGAAACGGATCAGGCAGCACCTTTGAGGGCAGAAATGATCCCCATATTGGTCCGAACTCAAGGAAAAGGAATGGATACCATAAAACGCCTACAGGAAATCCAGCAACTGATGGGCCCTTTAAGTCAGAAGGTAGACGCAAAAGAACAAGCTTTTATCAAATCTCATCCCGATTCTTACGTCAGCTTTGACCTTGTTAAGGAAAGAGGCAGCATCATCAGACCCAAAACTTTTGAACCTTTATTCAATGGCCTTAGCGACAGGTTAAGAAATACAGTTAGTGGCAAAGCCATGGCGAAAAAACTCGACATTGTAAAGAAAACAGCGGTTGGGGTTAAAGCGATGGATTTTAGTCAGCCTGATGTAAATGGCAAAATGGTTTCCCTCAGTTCCTATAAAGGAAAATATGTGCTGCTAGACTTCTGGGCAAGCTGGTGCGGCCCTTGTCGCGCAGAAAACCCGAATGTTTTAAAGGCTTACAACGAATTTAAAGATAAAAACTTTGACATCCTTGCAGTCTCCTTAGACGACAAGAAAGAGAACTGGTTAAAAGCCGTCAAAGATGATGCTTTGCCATGGACACAAGTAAGTGACCTGATGGGCTGGAAAAATCAGGCGGCTGGATTCTATGCAATCACGGCTATTCCGCAAAATTTCCTGATTGATCCTAATGGCGTCATCATTGCCAGTAACCTTCGTGGAGAAGAACTGGCGAAAAAGCTGAGTCAGTTAATTAAATAAAAAATACTGCTAAATTTCATGCTCAGAGGGCTGTCAAAAATTAGGTAATGGTATCATTAGCGAACTTTTTTGGCAGCCCTTCTTCTTTTACCTTCAAGATCCTTTTGACCCTAATCGCTACATAATCATAATATTGTAGAAAAAATTATTTAACATTGGGTTCGAATAACATTATAATTCTACCCGGGGGGGATAAAGGGGACATGGGATCTTACCAGGCCAATTCAGATTTGGAACTTGTCGACTTGCTGAAGCAGGATGACCGGGATGCCTTTGCCGAAATATACCGCAGGCATGCGCGTCGGCTTACCGATTTTGCCAGTTCAAAACTATATTCTTTAAACGATGCAAGAGATTTGATTCAGGACCTCTTCGCAGCTTTATGGGTAGACCGTATTAAAATACCGGTTAATACTTCTCTGCAATCTTATCTGTTTGCGTCAGTAAGGTATAAGGTCATTGATAAAATCCGTAAAAATGTAACCCGGGAAGAGTATGCCATTATCGTTCAGTCTTTAGCCATGCACACCGGTCATAGTCCTGAAAAAGAACTGGAAGCAAAAGAATTGAAGAAGATCGTAGACCTGGCTATAGCACAACTCCCTCCCCGTACCAGAGAAATCTATAAGCTCAGCCGGGATGAGCATCAAACCATCTCCGAGATTGCAACGCAACTCAACTTATCCGATCAGACTGTAAAAAATCAACTGACCACCGCAATGAAATCACTTCGGGAGACACTCGAGCGGCTTTCTATACTGCTGCTCTGATTTTATTTTCATTTTTTTTTAAATGTTATAGTACCTCGGGTCTTTTCATACGACAATGCAGCAAACCTCAACTGTATTGAAATGAATGAGATAAAAGATCTTCTGGACCGTTATTTTAATGGGACTTGTTCGGAGGCCGAGAAACAAAATGTAGAAACATGGCTTGAAACCTACAACAAGGAAGACAACGAATGGTTGGCCATGAACAAAGCACAACAGGAGCTGTGGTTAAATTCTTTGTTTACTCAGATTGAAGTTGATATTGACCGTCCCGGCCTCCTTAGGAAGATTCCTCAGCGATCTCCCATTCGCATGGGCATACTCTTAAAGATTGCAGCAACTATCATTCTACTGCTTTCCATCGGATTTCTTTTCTTTAAATATCAACAGGCTACACCAACGACAGCAGGTCCTGCAAATCAGGAAATCATAACGGGAGGCAATAGAGCGATTTTAACGCTTGCCAACGGACAAACGATAGACCTTAGTCATTCAAAGAATGGAGAAATCGCCACCCAGGCAGGACTAACCATCACCAAAAAAACGAACGGAGAACTGATCTATGAAACTGCCGGCCAAAAGGAAATATCCGAAAATACCGGACAGGCCATTACCTACAATACCATCAGTACCCCACGTGGCGGCAAATATCAGATCAATTTGCCGGATGGCACTCAGGTATGGTTGAATGCCGCATCCTCAGTCCGTTTTCCCGCGAGTTTCAGGAATCTGCCGGACAGAAGAGTAGAATTGTCTGGAGAGGCTTACTTTGAAGTTACCAAAGATGCAAACAAGCCATTCATTGTGGTTACAGAAAAACAGGAAACACAGGTTCTCGGAACCCATTTTAACATCAACAGTTATCAGGATGAAGGGCAAACCAAAACCACACTTTTGGAAGGCTCCATTCGTGTTTCCGACAAAGCAAATAGAAATATCATCTTAAAACCCGGGCAGCAGTCCACGCTTAAAGCCGGAAATATTGACATCCGGAATGTAGATGAAAATGATGCAATTGCCTGGAAAAGGGGTCTTTTCAGCTTCAATGATGAGAACCTGGAAAGCATTATGCGAAAAATATCAAGATGGTATGATGTCGATATTCATTATCAGGATACCTTCAGTAACACCTCCTTTTTGGGGAACATCTCCCGTTCCAAGAATATCACCTCGGTGTTAAAGATCCTGGAGAAATCCGGGGAAGTTCATTTTAAAATAGAAGGAAGGAGGATCACCGTTATGAGATAATGTTACATTAATTATTGATGCAACAGACAGACGGTTCCGATGAAAACATACCGAAAGTGCTCGACACACTTCCGGTATAAGCATTGGATTTACCTGTCGAACAAGTGCTTAAACTTTTTTAATCAAGAAACCCTGACGTCCGATTCCTTCTGCGAACAGGAGGAGTATGTCAGCTAAACCCGAACAAATGTATGAATTTTCACCATCTGTATAAGCCTAAACCGGGCTTTTATATACCTAGACAATTGCTGCTTATTATGAAACTCACCACACTCATAATTTTCCTTGCGATCATGCAGATCAGTGCGTCGACCACCGCACAAACTGTTACCCTAAACGAAAGGAATGTCTCTCTTGAATCCGTTCTGAAAAAAATAAGTTCACAAACCGGATACGACTTTTTTGGAGATACCAGATTGATCAGGGCCGCAAATCCAGTCAGCATTAATGTAAAAAATGCCCCTGTTAATGAAGTATTGAGGTTATGCATGCTGGATCAGCAACTTAGCTATTCTATAGAAGAAAAAACCATTATTATTAAACAACTCAGCAGCTATGCTCAAGAGCTGAGTGGAACCCGGCAACAAGTCAGAACGATTGAAGGAACAGTCGTTTCTGAAGATGGGGAAATTCCACTCGCCAACGCCACAGTCCTGGCCCTTGGTTCTTCTGTAAAAACCTTCACCAACAAGGAAGGAAAATTTTCCATCACCATCCCGGAAACCGTTAAAACGTTAAGGATTAACTACGTCGGCTATGATTCCAGAGATGTTAAAATAGAGGATAAAACAAGAAAGATTACGGTAAGAATGGTCATTCAAAATAATTCTCTAAAGGAATTTGTAGTGAGAACCGGAGTTTATAAAAGACCGGTAGAAAATTTCACCGGCTCGGCAAAGACCATTACTGCAGAAGAATTAAAACGTGTTTCTTCCCAAAACATACTGGCCGCCATCAGCATCCTGGATCCCTCAGTACAGCTTCCGGAGAACATCAATCTGGGTTCCGATCCCAACCAGTTACCTGATATAGAACTCAGAGGACAGAACAACTTCCCGCAGTCGACCTCCAATACTGCCTTAAAAAATGCTTATGGTGATAAACCGAATGCACCGCTATTTATATTGGATGGATTTCAGGTTCCGCTCCAACGTATTTACGATTTGGACCTGAACAGAGTGGAGCGCATTACGATCTTAAAAGATGCCGCAGCGACTTCAATCTATGGCTCCAGGGCCAGCAACGGGGTCATTATCATTGATACACGACAACCTAAAGAGGGAAGTGTACGGGTTTCGTACCGGGGTGGCGTAACGATGACGACTCCTGACCTGACCAGTTATGACCTGCTCAATGCAAAGGATAAACTGAATTTTGAGAAAGAAGTCGGCTTTTATAATGAACCCGGAAATTCTCCCTTTTTACAAATACTAAGGGATCAGGAATATAACGAACGTCTAAAAGACGTAACCAGGGGTGTGGATACCTACTGGCTGTCACAACCGCTAAGAACGGCCTACGGAAACAATCACTCGCTCTACCTCGAAGGAGGTGATCCGGTGGTACGCTACGGCATCAATTTAAATAGTCAGAACGACCAGGCTGTGATGAAAGAATCCGGTAGAGAAAAAGTCAGTGGCGGCGTTACCCTCACTTACCGTACGCCTAAACTCTTGTTTGGAAATGACCTTTCAGTCAACAGTGTAAAAGCAACAAACAGTGCATATGGAAGCTTCTCCGATTACTCTAAATTAAATCAATACTGGACACCCTACGATGAGGACGGACAACTGGTGAAATTTCTGGGTCAGGGAAGAAGAAATGTTGGCGGAGGTGCTTTATACAATTATTACAGCAACCCATTATACAATGCGTCCTTACCGAGCAAAGATTTTAACCGTCAGCTTGGTTTTACCAACAACTTTAAATTTGAATGGTCACTTCAGCCCTGGATCAGAATTACAGGTGGCGCCAGCTATACCCACAACACGACCTCTGCGGATAAGTACCTCTCCGCCAACAATACGATATTTGAAGATAAACTCATTACCGAACGGGGCAGTTACAAAAAGAGCAATGGAACCAGTGATCTGATCGATGCCAACCTGGGCTTTGACATTCGCAAAAACTGGAATAAAAATTTGGTTTACGTGACTGGAAATGTCAATGTAAATGAGGGAAAGCTCGACGAATCTTCAGTAACGGTCATCGGGTTTCCCAATGAAAAAGTCTCAGACTTAATATTTGGAAGCAAATTCGATCCCACAAAAAACAAGCCTATCGGTACTCAGGGAATCACCCGGCTCATCAGTAGCCGCCTGAATATCAATTATGCTTTCGACAACAAGTATCTTTTAGATCTTTCCGCCAGTGCAGACGCTTCCTCACAATTCGGGAAAGACAAACAACTTGCACCTTTCTGGTCTTTAGGAATGGGCTGGAACCTGCACCGTGAAGAATTCATCAGTAAGTTGAAATGGATCAACTTTCTTAAAATCAGAGGATCTGTAGGCACAACCGGGGACCAGAACTTCCCTCCTTATATGGCCTTAACTACTTATGATTATTTTAACCAGGAATATTACCTGGATCAGTTAAGTGCATTCCTTATGGGATACGGAAATTCTGCGTTGGGCTGGCAGAAAAGTTTCAAGAAAAGCGTTGGCCTGGATGCCACATTTCTGAACAACAGGCTTGCTTTTTCTGCAGATTTTTATCACAATACCACCGATGGGCTAATCCTTGATGTCAGTACTCCACCTTCTTTAGGCTTCGGCAGCTACAAAGAAAATATGGGTGCTTTAAAGAATGTGGGCTGGCAGGCGAGTTTAAATTATGCCATCTTACAGAAACCAAGACAACAGTTGTTCTGGAGAGTAGGCTTGTCTGCATACGGAAACAGAAATACCATTGATAAGATTTCTAATGCTTTAAAGAAACTTAATGAAAAATCAAACAAAGATGATCAGGATCTGAATAATCCAAACAGGAACAAGCCTAAAAGCTATTATCAGGAAGGAGAATCGCTGACCAGAATTTTTGCGGTAAGAAGTCTCGGAATTGATCCGGCAAATGGTCAGGAGCTCTTTTTGGACAGAAATGGAAATGCAACCTATGTATGGAACTCCCTGGATAAGGTCGCCGTGGGTGATACCAATCCAAAAGTTACGGGTACCATCAGCACCGGGGTAGACTATAAAGGCTTTGGTTTCAATATTTACATGACTTATCGTTTAGGTGCAGACCTCTATAATCAGACCCTGGTAGACCGCATCGAGAATGCCAATATCACCTACAATGTAGACCGCAGGATTGCGACCGAAAGGTGGAGAAATCCAGGCGACCGGACTTTCTTTAAAGGCATTGTTGGCAACACAGGAAACAGCCCTGTAGCTGAAACTACCCTGGCCACCTCCAGATTTGTACAAAAAGAATATACATTGGAAGCATCCCGGTTGTCTTTTACCTATCAGTTTCCTGAAAAAAGCCGATGGCTAAAAAAAGCAAATCTCTCCAATACGAGAATTGAGTTCTATATGGCCACTCCATTCCGTCTGTCTTCTATCAAAAGAGAACGGGGGCTGGATTATCCATTTGCCCAAAGTTATACACTAAACCTATCCACAAGTATTTTTTAACCTCCTTAACTATTGCATCATGAAAAGAATTACCTATTTATTCTCGGCGCTGATCCTGATTACAGGACTGGCCTCCTGCAAAAAATGGCTGGATGTGAGTCCTGGAACCCAGGTACAACAGGAAGCGTTTTACAGCACAGAGGCAGGCTTTAATCAGGCGTTAATGGGAAGTTATGTAAAGATGGAACGCGGGCTATATGCGGATAACCTGACCATGACTACCTTAAGTGCAATGGGTCAGAATTATCAGACCTCCCTCACCGGAAACTCATTTTTAGAACATGCCAAATATAACTATAGTGCCCCTGCAGTAAAAGACACGATAAAAGTGATCTGGTCTAAAATGTATACTGCCATTGCGGGGGTAAACAACATACTGGATCATGTAGAAACGTCAAAATCAGTCCTTTTTAAAAATCACTATAACATCGTAAAAGGCGAAGCACTTGGATTAAGGGCCTTTCTTCACTTTGATCTGTTGAGAATGTTCGGTCCGATGCCTGCCACCGGAGGAAATACAGCAGCTATTCCTTATATCAAAACTTTTGGAAAGACCATCACCCCTTTGAGTACCACAAATGCCGTAATCAGCGCCTGCCTCGCCGACCTCGATGAGGCCGAAAGCCTGTTAACCGTCAACAAAGAGGTGCTCTATGCAAATGACGATCGTTTTATCAGCTATACCAGGAACCACTTTAACTACTGGGCGGTAAAGGCGCTGAAAGCCAGGATATATCTCTACAAAGGTGATAAAATCAAGGCTGCCCAATATGCGAATGAGCTGATCAGTTCGGAGAAATTTCCGTTTGTCAGCAGAAGCACGTTCAATCAGAGCGCCAATCAGGACCGTACTTTTTCTACGGAACATATTTTCGCATTGCAAGTCCCGCTACTGAAAGACATGGTCGACCGCAGGTTTAGACTTGAAGGGGTTCCATCTTATCAGACAAGTACTTTATACTTAAGTACCGCCACCGTAAACAGTTTGTACGAGACACAACAGGGAGGAACTACAGATTACCGCTACCTGTACAATATCAGAACTTATACCAATGTGTCTTACACCACTAAGTATTGGCAGGATGGATTGACGAATTTAGAAATCGCAAAACAAGTTCCTCTGATCCGTCTTTCGGAAATGTATTATATCGCTGCAGAAGCCAGCCCTGATTTGGGTCAGGCCTTACAACTGATCAATAAGATCAGGACTCAGAGAGGCCTGGAAAACCTGAACATCACACTCGATGAAAACCGGAGAATGGCCGAAATTGAGAAGGAATACGTTAAAGAATTTTATGGGGAGGGCCAGCTGTTCTTCTTTTATAAACGTCTGGAAAGGCCCGGCATTCCACGATCAACAGTTGCGATGACGAACCTGACTTATACTTTCCCTCTGCCCGATGATGAAACCGAATTTGGTAACCGTTAAATCAAAAATCATGAAAACACCAACCATAAAATATAGTCCCAATCCTATCCTGATCCTATGCCTGCTGCTTTCCCTGATTTCCTGTAAGAAGAAAGATCTTTTATATCAGGATCTCCCGGCAATATACATCAATAAGGAACTGATGACCGGATCCAGAGATAGCATCTCCTACTCTTTTGCAGAAAAAGAGAACAACAGGCTGCTGGACACCATTTTTATCCCGGTAAGGATCTCCGGTACTCCCGCTTCCGCGAACAGAATGGTTCCGCTTACGGCCAACCCAGGCAATTCTACAGCAATACCGGAACAGCACTATACCATCGTAAATACTTCGGTAAATGGTGGTGAGTATACAGCTAAAGTACCTGTGGTAGTCAGGCGAACTGCGGACTTAAAAAACCGTCAGGTAAGAATTTACCTGAGGATGGAACCTAACAGTGAATTTCCGCTGCTCATTTCCAACACAAAAACGCCAAATACAACCAATGGAAATCCGTTAAACATTTATACCAATGTTTTCCTGATCAAATTAAGTGATCAGATCCTGAAACCTGATACCTGGGACCTTTCCGGGAGCTGGTTTAAGTACTTCTTTGGCGCATACAGCGCAGTCAAGTACAAATTCGTTATAGATGTGACCGGCCGGAGCGTCTGGCCTCCCTATGCACGATATGGAGAAAATGCACCCACCTCAGATCAGATGACTATTTACTATTCCAGGATGGTTACCGCATTGTATGAGTACGAAAAGAAAAACGGGCCTATGCTCGACGAAAACGGCAGTCAGGTTACATTTCCTAAACTATAAGCACTATGAAAAAGAACATCAACTTTCTCTTTATCCTGATCATCCTTTCTGCTTTGATGGCGTCCTGTGCCAAAGACAAAGGAAATTATGACCTCCAGCCAATTCATGAAATTACCATTGCAGATTTCAATCAAAGCGGAAATTATGAAATATTGATTAACGATACCCTTCGGATTAACCCTGATATGAAGCAGGAAAATGTACAAAATGGCAAATACAAATACCGCTGGTATCTCTACTCCAACAATTATGATCCGGCAGTAGAATTATCTTCAGAAAAAAACCTGAAGAAGGCCATTACCGTTCCAATCGGTGGTTATACCCTCGTATTTACCGCTACGGATGAGAGCACCGGTATCGGGACAACAAAAACTGCTAATCTCATGGTCAGTTCTAAATTCAGCAGCGGTCTGGTCGTATTGGAAGAAAAAGTACAAGGCGGAGATATCTGTCAGATCGCATTCAACGGCACTGTTTACAGGAATTTATTTAGTGACGCAAATGGAGGTCAGTTTATTCCAAAGCCTGTCGGAAAACTGGATGGATTCTACTTTAAAGGCGGAATAGCAGTTCAGAAGCCCATCAATCTGTTTTTAACATCGGAAAGCAGAAATCCAATGGAATTGAATCCGGAAAACTACAAGCTGAGCAAACCCTTTTCAGAATTTATGGCGATTGCCCCTTCGGGAAATATAAATCTGCAGACTACCCAGCAAAATGGAAACAGCAATGCCATTTATGCAATTGTAAACGGCAAGATGCAATTCGGCTTTCCGTACGAAGCAACACCCATCTTTGAAGGCGCCCTTTTAGGGGATTATGAGCTTGCCCCTTTTATCATCACTTCAACTACCGGAGGGAGAATTAACCTGCCCAATAAAACGGATCTGATCAGTTATGACCAAAAGAACGGGCGTTTTCTGTGGTACTCAGGATTTAAAATCGGAGAATACAATACCTATAGCAAGGACATGTCTACCCCTGGCGCATTTGATCCCAACAACGTAAAGAAAAAGTGTGTGTATGCCGGCTATTCCAATGATTACCTGTATTACAACTGGCTCATGAAAGATGATGCCGGAGAAATGTATTTCTATCAGATATACCCTGTATCTACTCAAAAAGCAGGAGCAGATTATAAAGCCATTACTGACGCTCCTGAGATGAAAACAGCAAAAATATTTGCCGGATCTACCAAATTGCCGAATATCTATTTTGCAGCCCAGAACAAGATCTATTCTTATGACTACAAATCCAATATGACAAGACTGATCTATTCCTTCGCTGCAACAGAAGAAATTACAGATATGAAATTTGCAGTAAGCAGGATCTCTGAATTTGAAAATTTCTATATGCCGCTGCGAACATTGGATAAAATCTATATCGCTACTTACAACGGCACTGAAGGTAAAGTAAACGAGTTTGAGGTATCAGGAACCGGCTCTATAGGTACAGCTACCAACATTTACGGAGGATTCGGCCGCATCACCAGTATGTTCTATAAAGAAAAAAGATAATCATGAAAAAGATCTTACTAGCCTTGTCACTTGTGCCTGCGATAGGCATGTGTCAATTAAAAAATAAGACTTTTACCATTGAAGGAAAAGTCGCAGATACTAAACGTGCCGTTAACAACACCATCTATCTGAAATATCAACAAAACGGACAACAATTTACAGACAGCGCTGTACTCAATAATGGCAACTACCATTTCAAAGGCAGCTTACAGTATCCTGTTAAGGCAGTAATCCAGTTGAAAGTTGCTGATAGTGTCGAAAAATACTACCGCAGCACCCGCCTGTTAAAAGACTATGCCCATGAATTCTATCTTGATGAGGGAACGCTATTGGCCAATTCTTCAGAAAAACTTCAGCAAACCATCATTAAAGGCGCTTTGGCAGAGACAGACCATCAGCAATTAATGGCAAAACTAGCTCCATTTTATACCCGTAGTGCTGCACTGTATGAAAGTGAAGGAAGAAAAATATATGAAAGCAAGGATGTTCAGGCAATTGCAAAATACACGAAGAAAAGTTATGCCATTCAGGATCAGATTGATTCAGTTGAACGGGATTTCATGGTGACCCATCTTGAATCCGGAATTGCATTTGACATGTTGCAGGAATATACCAGAAGCACTCTTGAGCCTTCGGAAATTGAGCCAATGTTTCAAAAACTGCAATCCTCATTAAAGGCTTCGGCCGAGGGTATAGCTTATGCTGCAAGGATTGAAAAAGCAAAAAAAACAGCTATTGGTGCGCTTGCTCCTGACTTTATCCTCAAAGATAGAAACGGGAAAGACCAAAGCCTCTCCTCACTTAAAGGAAAGCTCGTGCTACTTGATTTCTGGGGCAGCTGGTGTATGCCTTGCAGACAAACCCATCCACACCTGAAAGAATTATACAGCGGATATAAATCCAAAGGGCTTGAAATCTTAGGTGTTTCCAATGAATCCGGAAACCCGGAAACTGATTATAAAAAATGGACAACAGCGCTCGATGAAGATAAAATGGATTGGATAAATGTCTTGAATACCAATAACAGAAGTGATAAAAACAAAGGAATACTGAGCGACTATGCGGTTAATGCATTTCCGACAAAAGTATTGATTGACCGGAATGGGATCATCATCAAACGTTTTGTTGGCAATACTTCAAAAAATGCAGAGCTGCTGGACGAGATTGTTAAACAGCAACTTAAATCAACGAAATGAGCTGATTTGATGCCATCTGATGATGATCAAGTCAAAAATCAACTCTAATAGATTAAATGTTTAAAATAAATATATGTTAATGAAAAACACGAAAATAATACTGATCACATTGCTTGCCATACCTTTTCTAGGTTATTCCCAAAGCAATGAATATCTGCTGGATGGCAAAGTCGGCCAACTGAATGCACCCGCAAAAGTCTACCTCAGCTACCGTTTAAATGGCAGCAACGTTCTGGATTCCGTCGCCCTCAATAATGGCACTTTTCAATTCAAAGGAACAATAACCGATCCCCTCAGGGCTTCCTTAATATTAGACCATACAGGAACCGGTATCAAAAACAAGAAGAAGCAGGACGTCCTGGCGGTCTACCTGGAAAAGGGGGAAATCCAGATCAATGCCACAGATTCCATTAAAAAAGCAACGGTTTCTGGTCCAAAGATCAACATGGAATACCTAGGGTATAAAGCCAATGAAAATTACCTTGGGAAGGTGATGACGACTTTAAATTCGAAATATGAAAAGACATCCAAAGAACAACAAAAAGACCCTGAATTTCAAAAGGGTCTTGAAGCCAGGTATGCTAAAGCAGAAGCAGAAAGGGATGTTCTGCTAAATAAGTATATTAAAGCACATCCGGATTCCTTTTTCAGTTTAGTGGCACTGAAAGAAATCGGCGACAGCAATATGGATGTCAATATCCTGGAACCTGTTTTCAATAAGCTGTCTGCAGGTTTAAAAAACAGTGCTGCAGGCAAAGAATTTGCAAAATCAATGGACAAAGCACGGGCAACCTCCATTGGCGCCATGGCAATGGACTTTAGTCAGAATGATGTGAACGACAAACCTGTGAAATTATCAAATTTTAGAGGAAAATATGTATTGCTGGATTTCTGGGCATCATGGTGCGGTCCCTGCAGAAAAGAAAACCCTAATGTAGTCAAAGCCTACCAAACTTATAAAGACAAAAATTTCACGGTACTTGGCGTTTCATTGGATCAACCAGGTAAAAAACAGGATTGGTTACAGGCCATAGAAAAAGACGGTCTGACCTGGACCCAGCTTTCTGATTTACAGGGCTGGAAAAATGCAGCCTCTACTTTGTATGGCGTGAGGGGAATTCCGGCAAACTTCCTGATTGACCCGCAAGGAAAAATTGTGGGAAAAGACCTTAGAGGAGCGGCGCTGGAAAAGAAACTGGAAGAATTATTAGGAAAATAATCAGCCCTTAGTTAAAAAGAGGCTTTCAGCAGTTTGTACAAATTGCATGCAAAGCCTCTTTTTAAGTTCTTTAAACTGTATTTAAATTTTGTTTCTTCCGGAAAATTGATCAAGATATATTTATGTTTTAATGGGAGTTTATCGTACTTCTTATCGCATTAAGTCATTCATTTGCTGTATTATTTTTTCCTGCTGCCGGATGAGTTTTTTCAGCTCGCTTTTATTCGGTAAATGCTCCTTTTGGTATTTCTCCATAACAGTAAGTGTTTTCACAATTTTCAATGCAGCATGATGGTCATTTAAAATCGTATCATTAGCTGGAATTGTTTTCAATAAGGCATTGATTTCAGTCGTTCTGACCTCTTGTGCTTTTTTATGCATTGTGATTAACATCTGCATTTTTTTCATCAACAGACTGTCTTTAATCCCCTTCACCTTGTCATTCACAGAGCCATAATAACGATCAGATTTATCCAGATAATTATGAAATACCTTAGTCACTTCAATTGATCCGGATCTGAAGGCTATAATTTCTTCTTCTAGGTTTCTCAAAAGAGAATCCTTATCTACAAGTCCCTGGTAAAGGTCTTCTGTTAAATCCCCTTTCATTCTTTTTAAACTGGAATACTCGTTCTGAAGTGCGTCCGGGGTTTGCAAGTTATTGTTTTCTTCTTTTGGCTTGCAGGAAACCACGATCATGGAGAAAATCAAAATTATATAGCTTATTTTTTTCATATCTATTGTTCTGATGGGATGTAAGGGCCACCGGTTTCGCCCCAGCCCCATTTCGGCATAGGCTCCCCGGCGTTCATTGGATTTTCGGTGATGACAGAATTGATAACAGCGATTCTGGTTCCCCATTCCAGATAGCCTACAAAGGCAGAACGAAATTCAGGGTCACTTTTTAACCCGATCTCATCGGCAGTCTGTAATAAAAGATACACCCATCGCTGGCGTTTCTCTTCTGTCAGCATTTTGCCAATATGGTGTCCTACCATTTGAGCATGACTTCCTCCATCTTCAGAAGAATATAATTTAGGGCCGCCGAAAACTTCTGCCACAAAATGAGCGACATGGCTTACATGTTCCGGGGACATATTTTCAAAGACTTCAGCAAGTAAATCATCTTTTAAAACTTTATCATAAAACCTGCCGAATAATAATTCGAAGGTTTGCATATCTCCTGCCCATTCGTATAAAGTTGGAATATTCTTCATCGCATTAACATTTACTATGGTAATAGCATTGAAGATAATAACAAAAAACGTTAAAAACCGCAGGCAGTTGTTAAAAATACTCGGGTCTGGTTTTGCAGAAATCAGCGATGATTGACTCTGGGCCGAAGTACATAATCTTTTAAATATTTAGCGGGTACATGGTCGGTGAGCCAAACCTCATTGTCTGATAAAAAGAATTCGTAATTGTCCCGGTACATTTGTCCGGACAATACCTCAAAGACAAATGGCTTTCCATGTCGCTGTCCAACATTAATAGCGGTTTCTTTATGCTGACTCAAATGAACATGATGCCTGCTTTGCTTCTCCAGTCCGGAGCTTTTGATCAAATCCACAAATTTAACCCCTGTTCCATGGTACAATACCTCAGGCGGTTCTTGCGGACTGTATCCCAAATCTACTTCAACTGAATGTCCTTGATTGGCCCTGATCTTATCCAGTTCTTCATTAAAGCTAAATCTCTTTTTGGCATTGCTATCCACGATATACTTCAGCATTTCGAAATCTAATGCCGGCTCTGTTTTTCGGGATTTCTGAATCAGCAAAGACACATCAGTCCAGCCATTTCCATCCAGTTCAACACCAATTAATTCAGGATGGTGTCTTAAGACAAAACTTAGAAACTTGCTAATTCTTTTATTTTCTTTTTCAGTTATCATATTTGAATCGTATATCCTCAGGTTTAGGAATATTGGTTCACATTATAAACAATAGATTTTTTATCTGGTTGTTAATTTGATTTTATCGTTATTAAGAACTCGCTGTTATAAATGCTTTCCGGCGAAATCACCGTTTCATTCATTGGGATTTTGTTGCCATACCGGGCTTTCATTTTTTCCTTTACGGCCAGACTGGTCAAATCAAAGCTTTTTAACTTCTCAAGTTTTCCCAGTTCCAAACCTGTAGCTTCCTTATAGACTTTCCAGATGAGTTCTGAGCAATATATTCTGTCGTCCGTCCATTCAAAATAAAGGTCATAATGCTTCCCTTTAAACCGGTCTCCAACTGTTTTCATTTTGCTCAATACCTCGGGTGTTAATACTTCATCGGCATTTTTCAATCTTTTGATCACAAAATGCCCTCCTGATCCGCGGGCAATCCATTCGTTCAATGGTGTTAAACAGACCGGTTCTACCGCTTCATAAACAAAATAGTTCTCCCCATTCTTATACACAATTCCACAATGGCTGTACTTAGAATGTGTAGCCAGCTGAATCGCTTTGCTTTGTCCGGATACCGAGGTCTGGAAAATAATATCCCCATTTTTTATCTCTGCTTTACTATCCTTACTTTTTTTACCGGCCTTATTCATTTGATGCGGAGGCCCAAAAATCTCATTCCTCGCATAGGTTCCAGCAATAATCAACAATATTAAAACCAGGATGGTGCTGACTCGTCTTTTCATTTTATTTTCAAATGCCATAAAGAAACACAATTCTTCCGGTTTCAACCCATCAGCGAATTGACATTTTTTATTCAATTTATTAAATAACGCATCTTCCATCAACATTCTTATTCCGGATTTTTATTTAAGTTGATCAGAACCGGTAAAGCAGGGCGCTCCGATTAATCGCCAGCCAATTTTTTATTGAGCTGATCATAAAAGATAACAGCTAAAAGCCAGGTCAGAAATATAACAGCCAGAAGAACCATAAAATAAACTGATGGCTTTTCCACTGCAGCATAAATATCATAAGCAGCATGAAATGCCGAAACAGCGAGGATTGAGTTTGTTTTACGGGAAATAGCCGCCATTCCCCAACTTCCCAGCAGCAACACACCAAAAAAGAGCACACTTTCCATGTGTTCAATTCGCTCCTTAAAGTACTTATATTTCCTTTCTCATCTGTATAATATGTCGGGTAAAGCCCGCTTTTTCATAAGCCTTAATGGCAGGTTCATTTGTTTGGTAAACATCGAGCCGGAGTTCCGTAATTCCTCTGGAAGCAGACCAGCTGCTCAGGGCCTCAATAATTTTCTGATTTACCCCTAAACCACGATATCGGGGATCAACATACATAAATCCTAAATAAGCATGTTGTTCATGCAAAAGATAAGGCTTCACGCTTTCTATCCTGGCATAACCAGAACCAATAACTTCATCGCCTGATGCTGCAACAAGAAGTTCTACCTCTGTTGAATTGATCATTTGATCAATATCATAGTATTTGACCCCAGCCGGCTTTAGGGTAGGATCAAAAGGCCTTTCAGCAGCTACCACTCCTTGTTCAAAAAGAAGAAGTGTCTCCATATCATTAAAGGTTGCTTTGCGAATAAGTATATCTTTCATGAATCAAACGTTTATAACAAGAACGACAAAAATAATGGAATTATCTGATGTCAGCCAGAGCAATCACCTTATTCATTTATTTGATATTCACTTGTAAAAATACCTCCAGTTCATCAGGTTTTATGTTCTTCATCACTATACGTCCTTCATGATCTAGCAAATAATTAGTTGGAAAGGCTAAAATCGACAATTTCGCGGATTCTATCCCATTCTTATCCCAATATTGAGGCCATAAGATCTTGTGTTTTTTAATGCCTTTTATCCAATCTTCTTTATCGC
Organism: Pedobacter steynii; assembly: GCF_900103665.1. GTDB lineage: Bacteria > Bacteroidota > Bacteroidia > Sphingobacteriales > Sphingobacteriaceae > Pedobacter > Pedobacter steynii. The sequence goes on along the minus strand of NZ_FNGY01000012.1, from coordinate 174,378 downwards.
GTTCTTTGTCCGTAGAAATCCCTATTATCTCAAAACCTTTAGTGCGATACTTTGCATACAGCTTATTCAGATGAGGAAACTGACTGATGCAAGGATGACAGGCGCTATACCAAAAGTCCACCAATGTGTATTTCTCTTTCAGGAAGGAGCTAACATCAAGTTGCTTCCCTTGAATATTTTTGAAATCCCTGCCCGGGAATTTCTTTCCTTTGGAAAGTACAGCTGCTGTTTCTAACCTTTTTGAGAAGGATTTACCGGAGTAAGTATTTTTCAAAGCCTCAGAAAAGTTAAAGAATATCGCATCAAAAACAGACTCATAACCAAAACTGCTCAGACGCAACAACCTCCAGAAGGCATAATAAGAATTAGGATTGACCTTGACATATTCCAATAAGTTTTCGTCACTCCTATCATAAATCTGTTGCATCTCCCTTTGTAGTTCAGCAGCTATAGCTACTGGTATTTTACGATTGTACTTCAGATTTAAGCTATCATATTTTTTCATATGATTTTTATCCATCTGAACGATCTGTTTTGTAAAATCAAGATACCCATTGGCATATTCCAACATCGCTGCATTACCTACTTTAGGAGTGTTATTATGTGTATTGACATTAACTTCGATTGCCTGGACACCAGGTTCAATGATAAAAACGCTGGAAGAGTATCCCCCGTTGCCATTATATTCAATGCTCATTCCTTGCGGATATGGGATCCCTCCTTTTATAGAGAATTTCCCTTTAACGATCCTGGCGCTAATTAAAGCGGTTTCTTTTATTGCATAGAAAGCCGTATCGGCAACAAATCTCAGCTTTACTGTTCCTGTATCTGCATTGATCGTCCCCTGCAATTCAAACGGAAGCAATTTAAGCTCCTGAGCATGTAATTTTACACATTGCAGGAAAGGCATTGCGCAAAGAAAATAAAGAAATATCTTACTTAATCGTTTCATTTAACTCCAATTAATAAAAAATGAAAGTAAAAAGAAAATAAGAGAAATTCCCCTTTATAACATAGTTTAACATATCAGCGATTACATTCCTGGAAAAATGCGATTAAAATCTGTTGCACATGCCATTTATTTCAATTGATTGTCTTTTGATTTTTATAAGGTAGTTGATAGGTCAATAATTGGACCTGCAGACCTTTAAACGATGTTTTCAAAACCAGATGGCGACCAACTTTAAGTAAACGCATATGCGCAGCATCTGAAAAACATCTGAAAAAAATCCGTAAATTACTCATAATCAATTCAACTAATTAAAAACAGCAAAATGGGAAGATTAATAAATGAGTTATTTGGCGGATTCCATGGTAGGGTCGGCAACCTGGTAGGTTATACCTTAAAAGGTAAACATGTCATCAGAATGATTGGCAAAAGTAATAAACCGCTTACTGCGGCAAGAAAAGCAAATTGTGAAAAAATGAAGGTGGTCAATGAGATCCTTAAGCCTTCCATTCAGGCCATCAGGACAGGCTTCCGTTTGGCAGTTGTGGGAACGGACAAAAACGAGTACAATGAGGCCGTTTCCTACAATAAAAAGAATGCCCTTCAGGGAACATATCCAAACATCAGTCTGAACTATACAAAAGTACTAATGAGCATGGGCAGTCTTCCGGTAGCGCTGAATCCCTCGATCAGCCAAAACGGTCGGGAAATTACATTTAACTGGGAAATATCAGCCAGTCCGGCGAGTGAGTATCATACCGACCGGGCGATGCTGGTGATTTATTTCCCTGATATAAAAGAAACCTGCTGCAGTTTAATCGGGTCAAAAAGAGTGGAGGGAAAAGATGTGCTTGTGATCAGTCATGAACATGTGAATGAACGCATGGAAGCTTATATTTCTTTTATGAAAGATGATGGGAAACGCGTATCAGACAGTGTACATGCAGGTTCTTTGAATAAAAATCATCAGATTTCAACCGGAATAGTCCTGAAAGAAGGCGCAAAGATCAGCGATAAAACACCTTCAAAGAATAATTCGAGCCAGAATCACAAAAAACAACAGCCGCTTTCAAAAAGATCAAAAACAAAAAATGCTATTCATCGAAAATTGTTTGCACAGCTGAATAGGCAAACAACAAACATTTATACTGCTCCATCCTGAACCGATGGCCAATATCCATCATCAGGCAGAGACAATTCCACCGGAATTGAATTGGAGATCGTATAGTCTTTTATAATATCCATCCAGTTTTAACAATTCCTGGTGGGTTCCCATTTCTTTGATCTCTCCTTTATCCAGTACGAGGATTTTATCTGCTTTCTGGATGGTTGACAGGCGGTGTGCAATAACAATGGAAGTTCTGCCTTTCATCAGGTTTTCTATGGCCCGTTGGATCAACATTTCTGTTTCCGTATCTACCGAAGAGGTGGCCTCATCGAGTACCAAAATTGATGGATTATACACCAATGCCCGGATAAAAGAAATCAATTGTGCTTGTCCGGCAGAAAGCGTTGCGCCGCGCTCCATTACATTGTATTGATAACCTCCCGGCAATCTTTCTATAAAATCATGTGCACCAACTTTTTTCGCAGCATCTACCACTTCTTCCATGGTAATTTCCGGATTATTTAAAGTCACATTGTTAAAGATTGTATCTGAAAACAGGAAGACATCCTGTAGAACAGTGGCAATATTGCGCCTTAGGTAGTTGAGTTGATAATCCTGGATTTTAACACCATCCACCTTGATCTCCCCTTTCTGAATCTCATAGAACCTGTTCAGGATGTTAATCGTAGAAGACTTACCCGCACCAGTCGCACCGACCAAAGCAATCGTCTTTCCGGCCTGCACTTCAAAAGAAATATCTTTCAGCACATAGTTCTCGTCATTATAAGCAAACCAAACCTGATCAAATGAAATCGAACCCGCCATCTTTTCAGGGGCAAATGTTCCCTTATCTTCTGTCACCTCGTCGGTATCTAAAACTTTAAAAACCCGTTCTGCTCCTACCATCCCCATCTGAAGGGTATTGAACTTATCCGCAAGTTCCCGGATCGGACGGAAAAGCATTCCGATATATAGAATGAACTCTGCGATTGTACCCGGAGTTACATCGAGTGGTTTAGCAAGAATACTTCTCGAGCCATACCATACCAGCAAGCCCAATGACATCGCCGAAATGATCTCCACTACCGGAAAAAAGATAGAATAATACCAGTTGGAACGGATATTTGCATCTCTATATCTTGCATTGATCTTTACAAACTTTTTGTATTCCTGTTGCTCCCTTGCAAAATATTGAATAATGGAAACTCCGGAAATGTGTTCCTGTAAATAGGTATTCAGGTTAGAAACCTCTGTTCTGATCTCCTGGAACGCCGATTTAATGGCCTTCTGAAAAACGGAGGTCGCCAGCATGAGTAAAGGCATAGGTAATAATACCACCAAGGTCAGTGCCCAATCCCGGTAGATCATCACTCCGATGATCACAATCACCATCAGAATATCACCAATGATGACGATCAGGCCCTCAGAAAAGATCTCGGCAATCGTTTCCAGATCGGAAACCGTCCGGGTAATCAGTTGCCCGATTGGCGTATTGTCAAAATATTTTAGTCTAAGCTTGGTAATGTGGTTAAAAACGTTGATCCTCAGGTCCCGGATGGCCGATTGCCCAAGGGTATTTGTCAGCAGGGTATGGCTAAACTGAATTCCCGCCTGAAGCACCAGCAGGATCAGCATCACGATCGTCATCTTTAACAAACCCCCATGCTGGTCTTTCATGATGTAATTATCCAGGGTATACTGGATTAAGAAAGGCCTTACCGGCGCAATTAAAGCCAATAATATGGTCAATACGATTGCCCAGATAAAGATCCTGCGGTAAGGTTTTACATATTGAAAAACTCTTCTCAACAGGCCAACATTCAACGCATCACCACTTATTTTAGACATATCATTAGTTTACATAGGGATAAACAACATTCACTAAGTATAAACCGCATGCCGGAACGGACTGCCCTGCGTTACTGCGGTTTTTACTTTCAATAATTTCTCTGAGCTGTACTAAGTTAATTTCTTTTTTTCCAATCCGAACCAAGGTACCTACAATGGCCCGCACCATATTTCTCAGAAAACGGTCTGCGCGAATGGTAAATTGCAAGCCACCGTCATTTAGTTCAAAATAAGCCTCGGTTACTTTACAGTTGTTGGTAAATGTCTGGGTATTGGATTTACTGAAACAGGAAAAATCAGTGTATTCCAAAATAATTTTAGCTGCTTCATTCATGGCTTCCACATCCAGCTCGCCTTTAAATAACCAGGACCGCTCTAATTTAAACGGATCTTTATGGAAATGAAGGTGGTAATGGTAAGCCCGTTCCGTGGCATCGAAGCGGGCATGTGCTGCTGCTGCAACCGGAAAAACACGTTTAACCGCAATCTGGTAAGGCAACAAAGAGTTGATCCCGGAAATGGACCGTTCCGCATTGACTGGTTTTTCCTCAGAAATCTCCAGATCGAAATGGGCAAAGAACTCGGTGGCATGAACGCCGGCATCTGTCCGCCCGCAGCCTAAAGTAACCACAGGCTGACGAAAATAAACAGACAATGCCTTATCCAGACATTCCTGCACGGTCATGGCATTTGGCTGTATTTGCCAGCCATGATAATCTGTGCCATTATAAGACAATTCAATAAAATATCGCTGTATGTTCGGTTTCAATAGGACAAATTTAATCTTTTGGATCAAGATATTGATTGGTTAGTAGGGCCCTTTTAATATATTTGTTGAAATTATTGAACTGATATGATACAACGAGTGCAATCCATCTGGCTTCTGTTAGCAGGCCTGGCCATATTACTTTTAATGTTTATCCCGATTGTAAGCAGCCAGTCTAATGGCTCAGAATATTGGATCGTGGCCACCGGTTTATACCAAAAAACAAACGGCATAATTGCAAAAACGGATTATTTTAAGCCCTTATTTCTAAATACAGTATGCGTAGCCTTACTATGTCTGGCCACAATATTTACCTTTAAAAACAGAACCGGACAGAAACGTCTTATCATTGTAGCCATCATCGCGATGCTTTCATTGTGTTTCTGGATCTTCAATTATGCCCAGGGCCTTCCGGGCGGAATCGCTGCTGTTAAGCCGGGTATCGGTGCTTTTTTACCGGCTGCAGGCATCCTGTTTTGTGCCCTGGCTTTCCGCGGAATCCGTAAAGACGAGCAATTATTGAGATCGGCCGACAGGCTGAGATAATTAATTGCCTCATTTTTATTTAGTTACGTATCTGTGAAATACCAAATATTAAGCGTACCTTTGCGGCTTAATTAATATAAATACATGATAAACCCATTTAGTAAATTGGGGATAAGTGATGACGTTGTTAATGCCGTAAAGGATTTAGGTTTCGAAAATCCAACACCTATTCAGGAGCAAAGTATTCCTGTGCTGTTAGAGGGCAATAACGATTTTGTTGGTTTGGCCCAAACAGGAACAGGAAAGACAGCCGCATTCGGTTTACCTCTGTTAGAATTGATCGACTTTAAAAGCAACAAGCCTCAGGCATTAATTTTATGCCCTACAAGAGAGCTTTGCTTACAGATTACGAGCGACATCAAGAATTTCTCAAAAAACATCTCTGGTGCTAGTGTCGTTGCCGTTTACGGTGGCGCAAACATTATGCAGCAGTTGCGTGAAATTAGAAACGGTGTACAAATTGTTGTGGCTACACCGGGCCGTATGTTAGACATTATTGGCAGAAAAGCTATTGATTTCACGAACGTGAAATATGTAGTCTTGGATGAAGCCGATGAAATGTTAAACATGGGTTTCCAGGAAGACATTAACGACATCTTGTCGACTACTCCTGACGACAAAAAAACATGGTTATTCTCCGCTACTATGCCTCCAGAGGTTAGAAGGATAGCTAAAAACTACATGGACTCTCCGGTAGAGTTAACCATGGGTACCAAAAACACAGGTAACGTAAATATCGAGCATGAGTACTATATCGTACGTGCAAGAGATAAATACGCTGCTTTAAAACGTATCGTAGATTTTAACCCTGAAATCTTTGCGGTAGTATTCTGTAAAACCAAAATGGATACACAGGATGTTGCTGAGCACTTGATTAAAGATGGTTATAATGCGGATGCTTTACACGGAGATTTATCTCAACAACAACGTGATAAGGTAATGCAGCGTTTCCGTGACCGTAACATGCAATTATTAATTGCTACAGATGTTGCAGCACGTGGTATTGATGTTCAAAACGTAACTCACGTTGTGAATTATTCATTACCTGACGAAATTGAAAGTTATACCCACCGTAGTGGTCGTACCGGCCGTGCGGGTAAAACAGGTATTTCTATCTGTATCGTTAACTCTAAAGAACTTGGAAAAATCCGTCAGATTGAAAGAATCATTGGTAAACCATTTACTAAAGCTTCTTTACCTACAGGTTTTGACGTTTGTGAAAAACAATTGTTTGCTTTGGTTCACAAGGTTCACAATGTAGAAGTTAACGAAGCACAAATTGAGCAATACATCCCTCGTATTATGGATGAGTTTGCTGAATTGAGCAAAGAAGAAGTGATCAAACGTTTTGCATCTTTAGAGTTTAACCGCTTTTTAGAGTATTACAAAAACGCTCCTGATCTTAATTCTTCGGCTGATGATCGCGGTGAAAGAGGAGAACGTGGTGAGCGCGGTGAAAGAGGCCCTAGAGGTAGTGACGGTTACACCCGTTTGTTTATCAACTTAGGTTCGGTAGATGACTTTACAAGAGGTGACTTATTATCTTTTGTTTGTAACAACGGTAAAATCAGTGGAAAAAGCATTGGCAAAATCGACTTAAAAGGTGTTTATTCATTCTTTGAAGTAGAAGATGCAACTGTAGATTCTCTATTCAATAATTTCAAAGGTGTTGAATTCAACAACCGTGGCGTTAGAATCGAGAAAACTGCTGATGGTGATGGCGGCGGTGGTCGTAGTCGTGGTGGATTCGGTGGCGGTGGTGGCAGACGCGAAGGCGGAAGCTATGGCGGCGGCGGAAGAAGCGGTGGCGGTGACAGAAGAAGCAGCGGTGGTGGCGGCAGACGCGAAGGCGGCAGCAGCAGCGGCGGTGGTTTCAGAGATTTCTCTGGAAGAAGTCGTGAAGATCGTGGTGGAAACACTGGCGGAAGCGGAAGACGTGAAGGTGGAGCCGGAAGTGGCGACAGAAGACGCAGATCTTAATCATTACCCAATCATAAAAAAGGTTGGCTCCGTTATGGAAGCCGACCTTTTTACTTTAACAGCGGATCTATGATCCGAATAGGCTATTTCTCTTTCTTAACAGGACGGTTCTTGATCTGAGATTCTTTCAGATAAACCTTCCCTCCTTTTTTATTGATATAGTATTTCTTGTTCTTACCGTTGATGTACACATCGGAACCATCAGGAGCCATTTTACCTTTATAAGTCTGATCCGCAACTTTAGCCGTTCCCTTCACTGCCACTTCTGCAGTTTTGTTGCCCACCTTTGTAGCCGTTTTGCTAATCACCTGACCAACACTTTCTTTTTTCTCCTGAGCGTTAGCCGTTAAGGCCAATGTGCTAAGGAATGCAAGGGCTAAGCCCCCAAATAGATATTTTCTTTTCATGGTAAGCTGTTTTTTCACTAATAACAAAATACCATAAAATTTGTTTGACCGCTTAGTTCAGCTGTTCCGTCAGCAGACGCATTTCAATATGTGGCGAATGTTGTTCGTAAAGAATAGCATATACCGCCCTGCTGATCGGCATATCTACTTTATATTTCTTATTGATATGGTGCATACATTTCACCGCATAATAACCCTCAGCTACCATATTCATTTCCAGCTGCGCTGATTTCACCGTATATCCTTTACCGATCATGTTTCCGAAAGTCCGGTTCCGGCTAAATTGAGAGTAAGCGGTAACAAGTAAATCTCCAAGATAAGCAGACTCTTTAATGTCTCTGGAAATTGGATGTACTGCATCTACGAAACGCTTGATTTCGCGAATCGCGTTGGAGATTAAAACAGCCTGAAAGTTATCTCCATACCCTACCCCATGACAAATTCCGCTGGCCACGGCGTAAATGTTTTTCAACACCGCAGCGTATTCCGTACCGAAAATATCATCTGAAACATTTGTTTTGATATACCTTGTGCTCAATAAATTCGCAAAGATACCCGCAAGGTCTAAATCCAGGGAGGCGATCGTCAGGTAAGACAGCTTTTCTAAAGCCACTTCTTCCGCATGACAAGGACCACTGATCACGACAATATCCTCCAAAGGAACGCCGAATTTCTGGTTCAGAAACTCTCCTATGATCTGATTTTCATCAGGCACAATCCCTTTAATCGCAGAGATCATTTTCTTGCCCTTTAACATTTCCGGGGTAACATCCTTTAGGGTTTCCTTTAAAAAGGCCGCAGGGACATTTAAAATCACGTATTCAGCCTGCTCAATAATGGTAACGATATCGCTGGAAATATGTGTTTCAGGAATCCTGATCTCCACAGAGCTCAGGTAATTTGGATTGTGCTTATATTTTTGCAGGTGAGTAATCGCTTCCGCATTACGCATCCACCAATAAATTTCTTTTGCAGTCGTATTGTCTGAAAGCATTTTTACAATAGCAGTAGCCCAACTACCCCCACCAATCATTGCAACTTTAGGTATCATACAGTATTAAATAAAAAACCCCGGTTATTGTTTTAACCGGGGCAATTTACTCATTTAAAAATGATTGATAAAGTTTACTTTTTATCAGGATTGGCAAACAATTGATCCTTAGTTGTTTTCTCTACTTTCATTCCGTCTTTCAGTTTGTTCTGAATGGCAGAGTAAGGTCCGGATACCACTTCCTGTCCGGCTTTAAGTCCGCTTTTAATGATGATAAACTGATCATTCTGAATTCCTGTAGTTACTTCTACCTGTTTAACTGTCCCTGCATTGAAAACATACACATATTGCTTTACTGTTTTATCAGCCAGCTTTGTTTTCTGTTTATCCGCATTCTCGTCGTTCCCTGCAGTTTTAACATCTTTATTTTTTTCGCTGGTAAATACCGACTGAATTGGAATGGCCAAACCTTTTACTGATTCGCTTTCGATATCCACTGTTGCCGACAAACCTGGTCTGAAAGGAGAAGGAAGGTCTTTTGCACCACCTTTAACCCCCTGATAAGAATCAGCAATGATCCTTACTTTAACCACGAAGTTTGTGACCTGATCTACTGAAGTCGTTACTGAACCGATGTCTTTTGATGAACTCGCAATTTCAGTGACCACACCTTTGAATTTTTTATCAGCAAAAGCATCCACTTCGATTTTCGCACTATCACCAACATTTACCCTGTTGATGTCGTTCTCGTTTACATCTACGTTTACTTCCATTGTCTTCAGGTTGGAAATCCTCATGATCTCTGTTCCTGCCATCTGTGCAGTACCCAGGATACGGTCACCCAATTCAACAGACAATTTAGAAATGACCCCATCTACCGGCGCATAGATCGTTGCTTTAGCAAGATTCGCATTTGCCTCCTGAACATTCGCACCCGATTGCTCTAACTGGAACTTCGCAGAAATATAGTCTTCTTTAGATTTAGCGACATTGGTTTTCGAGGTTAAAAAGGCAGCTTTTGCAGCATCAAACTCTGATGCAGAGATTACCTTTTTACCGAACAACTCTACATTACGTTTATAAGTTGCTTCTGCGTTCACGAAGTTTCCTTCGCTTTGTTTCATCATTTGCAAAGCAGAAGCTACACCTGCTTTCTGAGAGCTATAGGAAGCTACCGCCCTGTCGTAACCCGACTTTAATACATCAGGACGAACTTTGATCAGCAACTGGCCTTTTTTAACCACGTCGCCCTCTTTTACCAAAAGTTCAGTCACCTCTCCGGAAACCTCAGAGCTTAATTTCACTTCTGTTTCTGGTTGTACCTTTCCACTGGCAGTAACCGTTTCTATTACTTTTCTGTCTGCAGCTTTATCAATGGTCACTTTTTCAATTTTTTCACCACCAATAAGGCCCGTAAGCTTTGCTACAATCAGTAAAGCAATGACTACGCCTAATGTAATTAATATGGGTTTTAGTTTCATTTGTTGTTGTTTATTTATTTTATATCAAATCGAGCCTTATAATGCTTTAAAAGATGATTTGCTTGCCCAGGTAATAGTCAATAACTTTTGCCCTGAAGAGTAAATCATATTTGGCCTGAATCATATCGACTTCAGCTTTATTCATATTGGATTGGGAAGTACTGTAATCTAAAGAGTTGACAAGCCCTACCGCGTAACGTTGTTCAATCACGTTGAATGCGTCTTTTTGCGCCTGGAAAGTATTTGTTGTAGACCTGTAACGGCTTTCTGCAGCTTTAAGATCCGCGACGGCCTGATAGATCACTTTATTCAGGTTGTTTTTTGCCAGTTGCTCGTCAGTTTGTGTTTGCAACAGACTGATTTTCGCTTTTCTAACCCCACTTCTGGCCTGAAGCCCGTTAAAGATCGGAATGCTCAGACTCAAACCAATGTTCTGACCAAAACGGTCATTCAATTGCTCTGAAAAAGTACGCTGAGGAATATTCGCATCATTATATCCGAAAATGTAGGAATAAGAAGAACCCAATCCAGCACTGAAGCCTAATCTCGGATACAAAGCTCCTTTAGCCACATCCACTCCTTTTCGTGCAGCTTCCGTGCGGAGGGCTGCCAGTTTGATGTCCGGATAAAGACCGATCGCATCTGTATAAACCTCATCGGCATTATATCTTGTTTTTGGGGCACTAAAACTTTCCAGCAGAGGGGCCTGAACTTCATATTTCGTAGAAGAAGGGACATCCATAAGCTGAGCAAGTGTCAGGTAAGAAATCGTCAGTGCATTATCGGCATTGGTTACATTTAACTCTGCTGTAGCCAACTGTGATTTTGCCTGTGATAAATCTGCCAATGTTTTGTTACCGACATCCAGCAACTGCTGTTCTCTGTTCAATTGCTGTTTAGCAACCCCCAGCTGAACATTCGCTGCCTTTAAAAGGTCAATATTATAGAGAATCTGCAGATAGGACGTCACTACCTGTAAAATCAGGTCGTTTTTAACCTTATCGGTATTTGCCTTTCCCGCATCCAACAATAATTTATTCTGTTTGATCTGGTTAACCTTAGACCATCCTTCAAAAATGGTAACTCCTGATGACAACGATCCGGAAGAGGTTAACAATTTCTGGGTGATAATCTTATAGGTATTCTGATCCTGACTACGGCCAAAACTGATCCCACTACTGATAGAGCCACTCAAAGTAGGCACCAATGCAAGTTTCGACTGCTTTAGGTTCTCATCTGATAAACTTTCACTGAACTGTGATTGTTTGATGGTAAGGTTATTATTTAAAGTCTTATCTATCGCATCCTGAATGGTGATCACTTCCTGTGCCGCGGAGTTCTGCACAAAACCTGTAATCAATGCTAATGACAAAACTAAGCTGAGCTTGGGTAACGCATTAAAACTGGTAAACTTTCTCATAATTTTAATTTCACAATAATAATATAAACAACTAACTGATTTTGTAAATTTTCAGGTACAACAAAGTATTTTATTACTTTTGGACATGTACCTGGTTAAATCTCCGCTTTTACTGAAATGGTATTACCCATCTCTCATCTGGAACAAAACCCGAGCTCAAAGAGTCATTTATTTAACCTTTGACGACGGACCTATACCGGATGTTACAGACTTCGTACTAAAAACTTTAAAAAGCTTTAATGCGAAAGCCACCTTTTTTTGCATTGGCGATAATATACGAAAGCATCCCGATATATTCGGCAGACTTAAGTCTGAAGGACACCGGATCGGAAACCATACTTTTAATCACTTAAAAGGCTGGAAAACGGAAGACCAGGTTTACCTTCAAAATTTCCGGCAATGCCAGGAACTGACCAACACTAATTTATTTCGTCCACCTTACGGCAGAATTAAAAAATCACAGATTTCGAGTCTGCGCACTGAATTTCCTGAGCTTCAAATTGTGATGTGGGATGTGCTTAGTGGCGATTTCGACCTCAAACTCGCCCCACAAAAGTGTTATGAACAGGTAATTAAACATGCCGAAAACGGTTCGATCATCGTCTTTCACGACAGCCTTAAAGCTTTCGACAGGCTAAAATATGCTTTACCGAGGGCTTTACAATATTTCAGTGAACAGGGCTTTCGGTTCGAGACCCTTTAATGTTCAGAGCTGATTTAAGCGAAGCTCAGGCCAAGAATAGAAAAACACCGCAAAAAACTATATATCAACACCTTATAGCTGAACAATCTTTTAAAACTGTTCATAAACGAACAGCAATGTTCGCAAACGACCAGTGTTATTCTTTTCATTCAGTTTCCAGATCTTCTGTTTATATTATTTAGAATATTTATAAATAATATAATGATCTACAGATGATGTCCTGCGCCTGTTTTTTTTCGTAAATTCGCTACAAATAATTAAGAATAACTTACCCTTTTAACACATATTATCAATGGCTTTTGATATAGAAATGATCAAAAAGGTGTATGCAAACTTTGGCCCCCGTGTAGAGGCGGCCCGTAAATTAGTAGGCAGACCTTTAACACTTTCAGAAAAAATTCTTTACACCCACCTTTGGGATGGAAATACAAATACTTCTTACGTAAGAGGTACTGATTACGTAGATTTTGCTCCTGACCGTGTGGCCATGCAAGATGCAACTGCACAAATGGCTTTATTGCAATTTATGCAGGCTGGAAGACCTCAGGCAGCTGTTCCTTCAACGGTTCATTGTGATCACCTGATCACTGCAAAATATGGTGCTGAGATTGATTTACCGGCAGCAAACACCGAGAGTAAAGAAGTTTTTGATTTCCTTGCTTCAGTTTCAAACAAATATGGTATCGGTTTCTGGAAACCAGGTGCAGGTATCATTCACCAGGTAGTATTGGAAAACTATGCTTTCCCGGGTGGTATGATGATCGGAACCGATTCGCACACTGTAAACGCAGGTGGTTTAGGTATGGTTGCTATCGGAGTTGGTGGTGCTGATGCCTGTGATGTAATGGCAGGTTTACCATGGGAACTTAAATTCCCTAAACTGATCGGTATTAAATTAACCGGAAAATTAAACGGATGGACTTCTGCTAAAGATGTAATCCTTAAAGTTGCAGGTATCTTAACCGTAAAAGGTGGTACTGGTGCGATCGTAGAATATTTCGGCGAGGGTGCCAACAACATGAGCTGTACTGGTAAAGGAACCATTTGTAATATGGGTGCTGAAATCGGTGCAACAACATCAACCTTCGGTTATGATGAGAGCATGGAACGTTATTTACGTGCAACCAACAGAGCTGATGTAGCTGATGCAGCAAACGCAATTAAAGAACACTTAACAGGTGATGCAGAAGTATATGCAGAACCGGAAAAATATTTTGATCAGATCATTGAAATCAATCTTTCAGAGCTTGAGCCTTATTTGAACGGTCCTTTCACTCCGGATTTGGCTACGCCAATCTCTAAAATGAAAGAAGTTGCCGCAGCAAACGGATGGCCAATGAAAATTGATGTTGGTTTGATCGGTTCATGTACCAACTCTTCTTACGAAGACATTTCCCGTGCGGTAAGTATCGCAAAACAGGTTTCGGAAAAAGGCTTAACGGCAAAATCTGAATACTGTATCAACCCGGGATCTGAGCAGATCCGTTTCACGATTCAACGTGACGGTTTCTTAGATGTATTCGAGAAAATCGGTGCTAAAGTATTCACCAATGCCTGCGGACCATGTATTGGTATGTGGGACAGGGTTGGTTCTGAAAAACAAGAGAAAAACACCATCGTTCACTCTTTCAACAGAAACTTCGCGAAACGTGCAGATGGAAACCCGAACACTTTTGCTTTTGTAGGTTCTCCGGAACTGGTAACGGCATTGGCAATCGCTGGTGACCTCAGCTTTAACCCGCTTACAGATACTTTAACAAATGCAAATGGCGAACAGGTAAAACTGGATGCACCATCAGGATTTGAATTGCCTCCAAGAGGTTTTGATGTGGATGATGCAGGATATCAGCAACCAGCTGCCGATGGTAGTGGTGTACAGGTATTGGTATCTCCAACTTCACACAGGTTACAATTGCTTGATCCGTTTACGCCTTGGGAAGGTACAGACCTTAAAGGTTTAAAATTACTGATCAAAGCAAAAGGAAAATGTACTACGGATCACATCTCTATGGCTGGTCCATGGTTGAAATTCCGTGGTCACCTGGACAACATCTCTAACAATATGTTGATTGGTGCAGTAAACTATTTCAATGATAAAACGGATACCGTTAAGAATGAATTAACAGGCGAATATGGTCCTGTTCCTGCAACTCAACGTGCTTATAAAGCAGAAGGAATCGGTTCTATTGTCGTTGGTGATGAAAACTATGGTGAAGGATCAAGTCGTGAGCATGCTGCGATGGAACCCCGTCACTTAGGTGTTCGCGCGGTATTGGTAAAATCTTTTGCCCGTATCCACGAAACCAACCTGAAGAAACAAGGAATGCTTGGTTTAACATTTGTCAACAAAGATGACTATGAGAAAATCCAGGAAGACGATACGATCGACATCATTGGTTTAACTACCTTTACTCCTGATGTTCCATTGACATTGGTATTGAACCATATCGACGGTACTAAAGAAGAGATTTCTGTTAACCATAGCTACAACGCGCAGCAGATTGAATGGTTCAAAGCAGGTGGTGCACTAAACATCATCCGCAGAGAAGCAGCATTGAAAAACGCATAGTTCAGGCTAAAAGATAATGACTAAAAGCTGTTCCTTTCCGGAGCAGCTTTTTTTATGTGCCAGGTGCTATGCGCTGCAAAATTACATATCAAACTCATGCCCGCAGTCGAAACAATGGTGTGTCTGTCTGGCTTTAAAAGGATAAACCATTAACAGCAATGAAACGACCGTTGTAAAGATGTTGAACCGGTTTTTCGTAGCCTGGACATAGCCAACATGGCTGGAGCCACAGTCTGGGCAAATAAAGCCTGAGGCTGCCTGTTCAGCTACAGGGGATTCCCCTTCCTCCTCAACCAGCAGTCCTTCTTTTTCTTCCTCAAAAGAATTTTCAAGTCCTTCTTCCTGAAGAATACTTTTTGCCAGGAGTACATCCCGCTCAAACACATGCAGTTTAACCCCACCAAGTGCCTGTGTGTATAGTGGATTAATGGTTACTGAATTTTCATCAGACAGAAAACACTGCACGTCACTATCCAGCAATCTTGCTTTTACAATATTTGCTTCTATCGGGTTATAAAAAGTCTCCAGTACTACGATCTTATCCATACCTATAATATAGCAAAAATAGTTCCATTTAACAACTCAGGAACTGTTGCCACCAGTAGCCGGAATCTTTGATTGTTCGTTTCTGCGTTTTAAAATCATTATGTACCAGGCCGAAGCGCGCATTAAATCCTTCCGCCCATTCAAAGTTATCCATCAAGGTCCAGGCCATGTATCCGGTGATGTTCAATCCTTCATTTTTCGCCTTTAATACCGCCGCCAGATATTCCTGAAAGTAAGCGATTCTTTCGGCATCATGCACCTTCCCTTCGGTCAGTTTATCGTGGTAAGCCGCACCGTTCTCTGTAATCATTAAACTTCTGATCTTCGGATAAGCCGCAAACTGTTTGATCACATTGTAAAAGCTGTTTCCATTGATTTCCCAGCCCATACTGGTATGTGGAGCTTTCCGGTTTTTAGCCTTCACTTCCCAGGCCTGAATCACCGGAATAAAGGCATTGTATTTAATGGTTAGCGGGAAATAGTTCTGAATTCCTATAAAGTCGAAATCAAAGGTTAGGCGTTCGGTATGGCGCCAGGTAGAGTGCTGAATAGAAAATTTCTCCATTACTTCCCAATCCGTCCCCGGATAGCCCATTCCTAAGGTGGGTTCTATGAACAACCTGTTCATCAGGCAATCTACACGTTGCGCCGCCAGCAGGTCGGATTCACTCTGTGTATAAGGAATAATTTCTGAGCAGGAAAAGCTCGTTCCAATATTTGCGTTGCTCACCTCTGCCCTCAAAATACGGCCACCATCTGCCTGTGCAATCGCCGCATGATGCACTGCTGAGAAAAAGTTCGTTAAACCCGTATTTCCAGGTGCATGGATGCCCAGCATATAGCCCAGGGAGGTAAAGCCAAAAGGTTCATTCAGGACGATCCAGTTTTTCACTTTATCACCATAGGTTTTGGCACAGATGGAAACAAAAGCATTAAAAGCGGTATTGATGCCAAAGGCCGTCCAGCCACCCTCCTGCTCCAAAGCTTCGGGCAGGTCCCAATGATATAAGGTAATATAGGGGATCAATCCATTCTCCAGGCATTCATCAATCACCTGATGGTAAAAGCGGATCCCCTCTTCGTTTACCATTCCCTCTCCGTAAGGCATGATCCTTGGCCAGGAAATAGAAAAACGAAACACAGAAAAACCAAGCAGTCTGACTAAAGCAATATCTTCTTTATACTTATGATAAAAATCACAGGCGATGGTAGGATGGTGTCCTTTTTTTATCTTTCCCGACCTGTTGGCATAGGTATCCCAAATGGAAGGACCTTTTCCATAAAGATCTGCTGCCCCTTCGATCTGGGCGGCAGCAGTGGCCACTCCCCAGGAAAAATCACTCCCAAAATCTGATGCTTTAATCATATCTGTTGAATATAACAACCAAGATGGGAATAAGGTGTTAATTTAACGTTAAGCCAATCTCCTTTAAAAGTAAAGCGGCGTTGAAGGTAGTGCAGGGGCCATGTTTCAATTTATAATCGAAGTTCATTTCTCCTTCATTGATCTGAATGTCGAAATGATAGTTTCTTACCTGTTCCGGATAATCGCTGATCATTTCTGACAGCTGCAAATCGTGAGTCGCAAATAAAACAGGCGTCTGCTGATCGATCAGTTTCTCGATAAAGACTTTTGAGCCCAGGTATTTGTCGCGGCTATTGGTTCCCCTCAGCATCTCGTCAATAAGAACAAGGGAATTTGAAGAGGTCTTAATCGCGTCAAGAATCATTTTCAACCGGTTCAATTCTGCTTTAAAGGTTGAAGTCTGGTCGTTCAAAGAATCCTTGATCCGCATATAAGAAAGTACTTTGAAGATCGAAACAGACATTTCTTTCGCACAAACCGGTGCACCTGCAAAAGCCAGAACCATATTGATCCCTATTGTTCGCAGAAAAGTGCTTTTTCCAGCCATATTAGAGCCTGTTACAATATCTGCTGTAGGATGTGGGTTTAATGTAAAATCGTTCAGCACACGCGTTCCCTGAGGAATCAGCGGATGGCCGACATCAGATGTCCGGAGATGGAAAGTATCTTCAATGGAAGGCATATTCCAATCCGGCTGGTTATAGGTCAGAGTGGCAAAAGAAATCAGCTCTTCAAACTTACAGATCCGGCCTAAACCCTCCAGCACTTCATTTGCATATTTGCTATGCCAATCGGCAAGGTTTACGGAACATTTAAGGTCCCACAATAAAAAAAGGTTTAGAAAAGCAGCCAGAATAACATTCAACCGCGCATCAAAAGCCTGAATGATCTTGGAAAGCTGCCTGATCTGCCTGCTTACCGGGAGCGTCTGCTGTTGTCCCGGAAATAAATCTTTAATATAAGTGCTGTTCCATTTCACCTCTTCCGTCCATTTGATGGTTCCGGAGAAAGCATTTAAAAGATTGGAGCTCCCCGTAAAGCCGTAGTATACCTTATTGATTTTTTTAAGGTTAAAAAAAATAAGCGCCATATTGAACACCGCCCCAAGGCCAAAAACCTGCCAGGCTACACCACCAAGAAAGATTCCCAGTGCCAGCAGCGCCAGCATCACAAAAGGAACTGCCTTTATATAGAATTTTAAAAGGGGGCTATTGGTAAACAGCAACTGCTCGGGCAACTGGTATTTCAGTTTGTTCTGAATGACATTCAGTTGTTCCGGTTTATGGCTTTGCAGCTCTGCACGGAAATGAAAAGTTTGATCGATATGAGTATGGAGTTCTTTGATGGCTTCCTGTCTGTCCAGAATGGTCTTTTTATCGTTCGGCCGACTAAAATTCTCCGCCAGTAAATTCATTCCTTTTTGTGTATTACAACGGTTGGTAAAGGCATATAGAGAACCTGCCCCAAAGATATCCAGGTCTGAAGCATAAGGATGTTGTTCATCCTGATAGGCCTCTCCGTTGTGATAGCCATTTTTACCAAAAAGCATCTGATCCGCTTCATTCTGATAAACCCACAACAGCTGTCCGGCATAGGTTAACTCGTCCTGGACCGCACTTTGCTTTTTTACCAGCAGCATAAACAGTAAAAGAGGAACAACCAGCAAACCTGTAAGGATTGGATTAAAGCCGATATTGATGATCAGGGCGATGATCAGTATTTCCGTAATGAACAAGCCTAAACGGGAAAAAGCGATTTTATTCAACTTCTTTTTTAGCGCTGTAATGCGGCTTTCCTGTGTTTTAATGTTATTTTGGTAGTCGTTTAAAATACTATCTTTTGTTTTTACCATTATCTTTGGATGTGCTCTAAATGGCTAAATATAGAAATTAGAATACATACTTAAGGAAACCATCATAAGCATATCGCTTAAAAACAATATACACTTAATGAAAATTACATTACTGGTTGTTGGAAAAACCGAAGATAAATACCTGATTGAGGGGATTGATAAATATTTGAAGCGGCTGAAGCATTATATCGGGTTTAACCTGCTGGTAATTCCGGATGTGAAAAACACTAAAAACCTGACGGAGGCCCAGCAGAAAACAAAGGAAGCGGAGCTGATTTTAAAGCAGGTCAGCAACCTGGATACAGTGATCCTCATGGATGAAAAAGGAAAGAAATACACCTCCATCTTATTCTCCAATTACCTGAATAAACAGATGATCGGCAGTGTACAACACCTCGTATTTATCATTGGTGGCCCTTATGGCTTTGATGAAACGGTATACCAAAGGGCCAACGGGAGCATGTCTTTGTCTGACATGACCTTTTCCCACCAAATGGTGCGCTTGTTCTTTGTAGAGCAGCTTTACCGGGCATTCAGCATTTTAAAAGGCGAGCCTTACCACCACGAATAAAATCTAATTGGGTATTGTGGAAAACCAATACAAACATCATCATATATAAAAAAAGGAGTTATTATGCATTTGCCAAGTGATTTTAAAAGAGACTACAGATTTAAAAGCGACAAGAAACGGGACCGCCTGAGCTATATTATTGCCATAATAGTGTCCATCATTGCCTTTGTTCTGATCTGGTTTTTTCTCTAAATAAAAAGCCGGATCTCAAGAGACCCGGCCTTTATATAACTGATGGAGTTTATTCTAAACTCCTTTTTTGCTGGTCATATTGGCTTTCTTAGCCGGCTGAGCAGTTTTACTTGGTGCTTTTGCATTAGCTGGTTTTGGAGTTGCTTTAGGCTTCTTCTCTACCTTATCTTCTGTTTTCACACCGTCATGATCTACCGCTTCTTTAGGTGCCTCTTCACTGAAAAGTGGCATATCCTTTAACAAATGGTACCATGATACGATTTTCTTCATGTCCGAAGTATATACTTTCTCCTGGTCATGACCCGGAGCAACTTCTAAGAAAAACGCCTTCAATTCTTTTACATCAGCTTTTGCATCAGGAACGTTTCCTTTAGCCGCAACGATATTAGCTAAAACATCCAATAGCTTCAAATCGTCGTCCTCGCCATATACGGTAATATCTTCTAATGACGCAAGTTTAGTTGTAGTAATATTAGCTACAATTTTAACCTTTTGAGCATCCAGACTTTCTAAAACGTATCCGCCTTTGTTTTGCCCTACAAGCTTAAATAGACCTGGTCTTCCAGATACTGCAACGATTCCTCTTAAATTCATATAAATTGTCTTTTTTTGAGAAGTACAGAAACTAGTCTTCTATTACTTCTATCCCTATAATCTTATCTCCTTGTTTGATATCGTCAACAATATCAACATTTTCTATTACTTTTCCGAAACAAGTATGATTCCTGTCTAAATGAGCAGTATTAGTCCTGCTGTGGCATACAAAGAATTGTGAACCACCAGTATTTCTACCAGCATGTGCCATAGACAATACACCACGATCATGGAATTGGTTCTCACCGGTCAATTCGCAATCAATTTTGTATCCCGGACCACCAGTACCTGCTAAATGTGCTTTAGACGGGTCTTTAGAGTTCGGACATCCGCCCTGAATAACGAAGTCAGCAATTACCCTGTGGAAAGTAATGCCATCATAAAATCCTTCTGAAGCTAATTTCTTAAAGTTAGCAACTGTATTTGGCGCATCCTGATCATAGAACTGAACGGTCATATTGCCTTTATCTGTTTTTATTATTGCTTTGCTCATGATAATTTTTTGTAAACGCCAAATTTAGTAAAATGAAATGATTACTGAATAGTAAATTAATAGTAAAAAAGCATAGATACTGATTATCGTGTATAAACGTTTATTAAACACAATAATTTTATTATAGGTTTATAAAAAATTACATTCGCATATACCCGATTAATTATGGCCCTGAAAAAAACTTACCTCCTGTTTTTGCTGTTGATTTTTAGCCTTGGCCTGAAGGCTTCTTCTATCCTGATTTTTATGGATGAAGACCAGAAAAACCACCTGAAAGCATACGGGATCGCTTATTGGAGCATCAAGCAAAAGGCCGATGTCAGCTGGCTTTTAAACTATAGGGGTGGCAGTTTTTTAATTCAGTACCATAAAGGGATAGAAGAAGAATGTAAAACCAGGGGCGTTTCTTATCAGGTCCTGGCGGATGGAAAGGTGACGGCCATATTAAATGAAATCAGTGATCCGGAAGTGAATATGGAGGTGGTAAAACTGGAAAAATCGCCTAAAATTGCAGTTTACTCTCCCAAAAGTAAACTCCCATGGGATGATGCGGTGACCATGGTGCTGACCTATGCGGAGATTCCTTACGATGTGGTTTATGACGATGAGGTCCTGAAAGACAAACTTTCCGGCTACGACTGGCTGCACCTGCACCATGAGGATTTTACCGGCCAATACGGCCGTTTCTGGAGCGCTTTCAGAAATGCGACCTGGTATCGTGAAGATGTCAAAAATCAGGAAGCTACAGCAAAAAGAAACGGGTTTAATAAAGTTTCTGAGATGAAGCTTGCCGTAGCAAAAAGAATTAAAGAATTTTGTGCCGGCGGAGGCTTCTTATTCGCCATGTGTTCCGGAACAGATAGTTTTGACATCGCCCTGAGTGCTGATGGTGTAGACATTTGCGAAAGCATGTTCGATGGGGATAGCGCCGATCCACAGGCGCAGGCAAAGCTGAATTTCAATAAAACTTTTGCATTTAAAGATTTCAGGCTTGATGTAAATCCCAATAATTACGAATTTTCTGATATTGATGTCACTCAGACGAGGTCATTAACACAGGCCAATGACTACTTTACTTTATTTGATTTCTCTGCAAAATGGGATTTGGTACCCACCATGCTGACTCAAAACCATGATAAAGTGATTAAAGGTTTTATGGGGCAGACCACTGCTTTTAAGAAGTCGCTGGTCAAACCAAACATTACCGTATTGGGAGAAAATAAAGGGGCAGAAGAAGTGCGCTACCTGAACGGAGAAATCGGAAAAGGACAGTTTACCTTTTATGGCGGCCATGATCCGGAAGATTATCAACATGCTGTTGGCGATCCCCCAACGGACCTGAACCTGCATCCCAACTCTCCCGGCTATAGACTGATCTTAAATAATGTGTTATTTCCTGCGGCTAAAAAGAAACCGCAGAAAACTTAATCGTAGAAACTCCAGCTTACACCGAACTTAAACAGCACACGGTCCATCATTGGATAACGGTTTACCGAATAGTAGCCTTTGGATAACAACCCCTGGTTGGCATAATCTGTTTTCACAAACAAGTTCGCCTTTCTCAGACTTGCTTTCACCCAGACATCTACGATTGGATAAGAATCAAAAGTCCTGCCCTCTCCTACATAAAACTGTCCTGCCGGAGCTGAATAGGAATAGTTTTTATAAGGGGTATTGTACCGGATATCAAATCCTACATTCGTTTTTAAGGCTTTAAAGAAAGTATGATCCAGATAAAGACTTGCAAAAGCATACACCTCAGGAGTTCTCAGGATATTGGGATTGTCTGTTTTCTGATAAACCAGGTAACTGTCCAAATTAAACTTGCCGAAATTAAGCTTTTTACCCAGGGTGATTTTTAACAGGTTCACACTTCCCAATTGTGCAGGGACAATATTATTTGCATTCTTTTTATAAAAATCAGCTTCCGACATTGTCGGTACACCATCCTTAACCGGTATTGCAGGCATGGTAAAATACAGATAATCGTTGATCAGATAATATTCAGCGGCAGCTTCAAACTTCAGCTTATCATGGTAGTATTTAAAAGACAGATTAATCGTCTTTGTTCTGTTAAAGGCGGCCTCCCAATCGTAATGATTTCCAAAATACCGGGTATAAACTTCTTCAGGAGATTTGTTTTGAAAATACCCACCCAACACAATCCTGCCCACCGACTTACTCAGCAACACATTACTCTTTGCCTCGTAGAGAAAATCGCCGCTATTTCTTCCCTGAAATATCTGTTGTACATCTACGTTCAGGTCAATGCGGCTGCTAAACCGATAACCTGCAGAACCCAACAGGGTAACATTCTGGAAACTGGACCTATAGTCGTAATAAGCATTCTTCCTATCAGGATAATACACCCCCTGGCCATACTTGTAAAAATCGTGTCTGATCCCGGCATCCAGCTTCAGCTCATTTTTAATGATGGAATTCCCCTTTGCCCGCAGAAAAAAACTATACATAAACTCGTTCTGTACGTTCATATAACGGGTACTGTCGTACGTAAAAGACAGATTTGAAATACCGGCAGGAATTGCGCTACCGTCATCAGCAGTTCCTTTATGGAAAGTATAGGAGTTTGTACTGTATTTAAAGGTATAGGCAATTTTATTCGTAGGCAGGATCTTCTGACTGATTTCCTGTGCCAGACTATCAATACGCCCCACAAAATAAGTTTGCTTGATCATGAAAGTTTTTGACCTGTAGATGTGTCCCGCATCCCCCAGCCGGACGCTCTCAGACATGTGGTCTAAGCCTAAAGTCTGCGAGTTACTATTGTAAACATCATCATTAAACACAGAACCATTTTCACGTGCTTTGAGGGTATTAAAAATAGCATTAACCCATAGGTTATACCGTTTATTAGGACTTTGATACCAGGTAAAAAGATCTGCATTTAAGTGATCTCCACGCTGCCGCGTATAATATCCATTCGCCCCGATCCTGTTAAAATTGGCGCCAATATTCCAGTTTGGTTTAATATTCTGGGAATGGGTCACCTTAAACACGGCCTCTGTTTCTCCTGCCGAAGCGAAGTAAAGATTGGTATAAGGTGTCCTTGCCTGGTAGTATTTAATGTCGTCATGCCCGATGGCATAGAAATCCAGGGAATGAAATCCGGCATCAAATCCAATGGTCTTTAAAGGTTCAAAAAGCATGGGCATCGCTGCCAGTCCGAGGTTACCCGTTCCGATCGTAGGCCTTCTTGGCTGCGCGATGACGCTGAAATTCTGAAAACCATTTAAACTGGTATCCAGTGCTAAAGTTTGAATGCTGTCTTTGGTTAGCTTCAGCGTCGTATACCGGATAAAACGGGAAGTAAAAATAACAGAGTCTAATCCATTTTCTTCTTTCTTTCTCAAAGAGTCCAATAGTTTGTTATCGTTCACTTTCGTCTTCAGATCCTGGGCAAATAAAGTCCCTGCCCCTAAAAAGAGAAAGCAAAAAACAAATAAGGCAATGCTTTTATACATTATAAAGTAGAGATTAATTGGCTCAGTATTTTTGTCATTTTAGGTTCCGCGATTCTTGCGGTTTCAATAATTTCTTCCAGGCTTACCGGTTGTAATACTTCCGTAAATCCTTCATCAGTCAAGACAGAAATGGCAAACACAGGTATCCCCATATGATTGGCCACAATGACTTCCGGAACGGTGCTCATGCCAACAGCATCGCCACCTATGATCCTCAAATAATTGTACTCTGCTTTTGTTTCCAGGTTAGGTCCGGTCACGGCAATGTACACCCCCTGGTGACAGGTAATTTCATTTTCTTTGGCAATTTCTAAAGCCTGTTTCACTAAAGAACGCTGATAAGGCTGGCTCATATCCGGAAAACGAGGTCCCATATCTGAATCATTCCTACCACGTAAAGGACTCTCCGGCTGAAGATTGATGTGGTCATTGATCACCATCAGGTCGCCTTTTTTAAAATCTTTATTCAGGGAACCCGCAGCATTGGATACAAAGAGATGGGCGATTCCCAAAGCTTTCATCACACGGATCGGAAAAGTGATCTGTTGCATGCTGTATCCTTCATAATAATGTAACCGGCCCTGCATGGCCACTACACGTTTTCCATTCAGGATTCCGAAGATCAGTTTACCGGAATGAAACTCCAGCGTAGAAATCGGAAAATTAGGGATATTGGAATACATCAGCTGATGCTTAACCTCGATCTCGCTAACCAATCCGCCAAGGCCTGTTCCTAAAACAATGCCGATCTCCGGTTGGAAATCTTCTGTTTTACGCTTTAAATATTCAACGGTTTCGTGTATGATTTGAAACATAATCTAAAATCTTTTGATCAAATGTAGTTTTATCTTTTGCTCTTATCCCTATCTGAATAGGTAAATAAAAGAGGGGTAAATTTAACAGTAATTCTTTTAAAGTATCACCTAATAAACGTTGCGCATCCTTTTCTGTTGTGATGATGATTTTTTCTGCCGAAGGATCTTTCTCAAAAGCATGGATCAGCTCCAGAATATCCTTTTCTTTGAAGTGGTAATGATCCGGATAATCATGGTGACGAATGTCTGCGGTATATTGCTTTAAATGTGATAAAAGTGGCTTTGGGTTCGCGATACCCGTTAACAGAAAGACGGTTGTTTTCTCCGAAAGAGAAGAACAGCTGCGTTGTTTTCCGGCAATCAAAGGAACAAGATCCTGATAAACGAGGGAAGAAAATACGGCCTGGTCTTTCCATTCGCCATCGAACTTAGTCAGGCATTTGCTTTCCTGTGCCGGACTTATCGCTTCCGGGCTCTTGGTGATCAGGATGGAACTCGCCCTTTTATATCCGGAAAAGGTTTCTCTCAGGTTCCCGGCAGGCAGCAGGAATTGCGGGTGCAATAACTTTTCAAACTCAAACAACAGGATGCTAAACCCGGGACGAATGGCGCGGTGCTGGTAAGCATCATCCAGAATGATCAGGTCGTGCTGAGCCTCCAAAAGCCGGACTCCTTTTACACGGTCTTCGCAAACAGCCACGGTTACTTCCGGAAACTTCCGGTAAAACTGCATGGGCTCATCGCCAATCCTATCGGCAGTGGCCGTATCATCCGCCAGGATAAAGCCTTTCGTTTTCCGGCCATAGCCCCTGCTCAGAATCGCAATGCGATAACCAGGAAAAAGGCGGACAAGATATTCTGTCACAGGACTTTTACCGGAACCACCAACCACAAGATTCCCCACACAAATGACCGGAATATCAAATCCTTCGGACGAAAAAATCCGGGCATCATATAGCTTGTTCCTCAGAAAAACCACGATCCCATAAAGGATGGAAAAAGGAAATAACAGTAACCGTAGGTATTTAATCATGCTGAGCTTCAAAAATAAGAATTATAGCGCGCATTGTATGAAGTTAATCGATATTCAGGGCTACCAGCCAACAAAATAAAAGGCTATCTTTGTGCAAACAATATTTTATATCATGCTTAAAGGATTTTTTAACGTACCCACTCCGACCAATGAGCCGATTTTAGGCTATGCTCCCGGAAGTAAAGAACGTGAACTTTTGAAGGCTGCAATAGCCGATGCCCGCTCTAAAAAAATCGATATCCCGATGTATATCAACGGGAAGGAAGTGCATACCGAAAATAAAGGGAAAGCAACTCCTCCACACGATCATCAGCACATTCTTGCGGAATACAGTAAGGGGAATAAAGACCATGTAAAACAAGCTATTGATGCCGCTTTGGCCGCAAAAGCAAACTGGGAAAATCTGGCATGGGAACATCGTGCAGCGATCTTCCTGAAAGCAGCTGATCTTATTGCAGGACCATACCGTTATAAACTGAATGCAGCAACCATGTTAGGGCAATCAAAAAATGCCTATCAGGCAGAGATTGATTCGGCATGTGAACTGATCGATTTCCTTCGCTTTAACGTAAGTTATATGTCGGAAATCTATAAACAACAACCTCCGGTTTCTCCTAAAGGATCATGGAACAGGGTAGAACAACGTCCGCTAGAAGGATTCGTATTCGCCTTAACCCCGTTCAACTTTACAGCAATCGCAGGAAACCTGCCAACATCTGCAGCAATGATGGGAAATGTGGTAGTCTGGAAACCAGCAAATACACAGATCTATTCTGCAAATGTATTGATGCAGATCTTCAGAGAAGCAGGATTGCCTGATGGCGTAATCAACCTGGTATATGTTTCAGGACCGGAAGCAGGTGAAGTGATCTTCAATCACCCTGACTTTGCTGGTATCCACTTTACAGGATCTACAGGCGTATTCCAGGACATCTGGAAAACAATTGGAAATAACATTCATAAATTTAAAACTTACCCACGTATCGTTGGTGAAACAGGTGGTAAAGATTTTATCCTTGTTCATGGTTCAGCAGAAGCAGAATCATCCAGCACAGCGATCATCCGCGGTTCATTTGAATACCAGGGACAAAAATGTTCTGCTGCTTCACGTGTTTATGTAGCAAAAAGCATCTGGCCTAAGGTCAAAGAATTTATGTTACGCGACTTAGCGACCTTCAAAATGGGCGGAACAGAAGATTTTGGCAATTTCATCAATGCAGTAATCGACGGGAACTCTTTCGATAAACTGACAAAATATATCGATGAGGCTAAAAACGATACATCTGTAGAGATCATTGCAGGTGGTAACTACGATAAATCTAAAGGATACTTTATTGAGCCGACTGTATTGGTGGTTCAGGACCCTAAATATGTAACCATGTGCGAAGAGTTGTTCGGACCGGTATTGACGTTATATGTTTATGATGATGATGAATTCGATCAGATCTTAGATATCGTAGACAGCACTTCTATCTATGCCTTAACAGGTGCGGTGATTGCTCAGGATCGTTATGCGATTGAAAAAGCAACAAATCGTTTGAGAAATGCAGCAGGTAACTTCTACATCAATGATAAATGTACAGGTGCCGTTGTTGGTCAGCAGCCATTTGGCGGTGCCAGAGGTTCAGGTACGAACGATAAAGCAGGATCAATGATCAATCTTTTACGTTGGGTTTCTCCACGTACGATCAAAGAAACTTTCGATCCACCAAAAGATTACCGTTACCCGTTCTTGTCTAACGACTAGAATTATTAAGCATAAAAAAGGAGGATTCTTTACAGAGTCCTCCTTTTTTTATGGAATGCTGAATGCTCAGCATTTTTGATGTTATTTTTCTTTCTCTATACCATCCATACGGAATACAGATTTCATATGGCTGTTGTTATCACAGGTAACACCAAGGTCAGTGATCAAACCATTGGCCAGGCTGTAAGCCCATCCGTGCAGGCTTAACTTTTTACCATTGGACCATCTGTTCTGAACGATAGATGTTTTAGACAGGTTGAAAACGCCTTCTATTACATTTAATTCCACCAATCTCGCTGCTCTCTTTTTATGATCAGAGATCATATCCAGCTCATGGTAGTGTAATCTGTAAGTATCTTTAATGTTTCTCAACCAGTTGTCGATGATGCCAACCTGTTTGTTGCCCATCGCAGCTTCTACCCCACCGCAACCATAATGACCACATACAATCACATGCTCTACTTCTAATACATTTACTGCATAATCCAGCACACTTAACATGTTCATATCTGTATGCACCACCACATTGGCAATGTTACGGTGAACAAAAATATCACCGGGCGCAGTATTGGTGATCTGGTTTGCCGGAACACGGCTGTCGGAACAACCTATCCATAAGATTGGTGGTTTTTGTCCGGCAGATAAGCGCTCAAAATATTTAGGATCTTCCGCTAAGGTGGCAGCCACCCAGTCTTTGTTTCCTTGTAGTAATCCTTCGTATGTAATTTGTTTTGTTTCTGGTGTATCTAATTTTGCGCACATAATAATTCTAATTATTAATTTCTTCTATGATTTTACTGTCCAGTTTTGGAACAATATATTGTGTTTTAATATTCTCTAAAGTCACTATAATCCCTTTGGTATAAGCGTTATGCTTATAATTAAAGATGGTCTCTAAAACATCCGGGTCTATATATCTGGAATTTGTTCCGTCAATGATCACGTTTGTTTCTTTAGGGATTTTAGTCAGCACTACCTGAATGGCAGCCTTATTTAAAAATGATACCTCTTCTGCAAGTTTTATCCGTAGATTTTTCTTGTTGCCTTCTTCCTGAATTTTGTAAAAGAATGGATTCCGCATATTGGTACGCAGCAGGTAGAAGATCGAGAACAACATCCCTATCGCCACACCTTTTAACAAGTCGGTTAACAACACGGCAATGATCGTGATGACAAACGGTATGAACTGGTCCCAACCTTTATGATACATATGTTTGAACAATGCGATACGTGTTAATTTATAACCAGTTACCAATAGAATCGCTGCCAGACAGGCCAGAGGAATCATATTGATGATGCCGGGAATAAATAATAAGGATAAAAGTAACCATACTCCGTGAAATATCGCAGACATTTTAGTTCTTCCACCAGCGTTTACGTTGGCAGAACTTCTAACAATCACTGAAGTCATTGGCAAACCGCCCAACATACCACTCACCATATTTCCCGCACCTTGCGCCATCAACTCTCTGTTGGTTGGAGAAACCCTTTTAATCGGGTCAATTTTATCAACAGCTTCAATACTTAGCAAAGTCTCCAGACTGGCTACTACAGCAATTGTTGCTGCAACGACCCATACTTTGGAATCTGTGATCGCCGAGAAATTCGGAATGGCAAATAAGGCCGTAAATTCTGACCATCCGCTAACTACCGGAATTTCTACCATCTGTTTGGCCTGCAATGCAAATCCTGTATTCTGGAATACAAAAGTCAGGACAATTCCCAATACCACCACAAGTAATGGTGCAGGAACAACGGCCAGTTTCTTGAACTTAGGCCAGAAGATCAGGACTGCAATAGACAATCCACTGATCACAATTGCCGCTAAGCTAAAATGACTAAAAGCATTTCCAATTGCAGAGAAGGTATTTTCATTGTCTTTCTGGAAGAAGCTTTCATCGCCAAAAAAATCTGAATCTATGCCTAAAGCATGAGGAAGTTGTTTAAGGATCAGCGTTAAACCAATAGCGGCAAGCATTCCTTCAATTACACTTGAAGGGAAGTAATTACCTATTGTACCTCCTTTTAATAAACCAAGGACCAGCTGCATTGCTCCGGCAAGCACAACGGCCAGTAAAAAGGTTTCATATCCACCCAACTGAGCAATTGCTCCTAAAACGATGGCTGTTAAACCGGCAGCCGGACCACTAACACTTAATTGAGATCCACTAAGTGTGGATACTACGATCCCTCCCACAATACCGGTCACAAGACCAGCAAATAACGGTGCACCTGAGGCCAGGGCAATCCCTAAACATAAAGGCAGGGCCACGAGGAACACGACAATACTCGAGGGCAAATCGTGTTTTAAATTCTTTTTTAATATATACTTTTTCACTTCCAACCTTGAGAAGATTGAGTTACCATTCTGCATAAAACTACGTTTTAATTCTAATAAACTAATTCAAAAAAATGCATAGCTATCCCATCAAGGGTTAGTCATACGGATAAATTAGCACCAGTTAGGAGGAGGAGTGGGTACGGAGGGATGGAAGGGATCGACATGCCGCTTAAAGTGATCAATATAGCTATTGCTGATCCCAAAGTGGCTAAGGATGGCCATAAAACTTACGGCATAATGAACGTCGATCATTTTAGAATCACATAGGTTCACTTTTACTTTACCACTGTCACCATCAGCACTGTGCTCTACTTCGATCTGCATGATCACAGAGTTGATGCTATCTTTATGGAAATTGCTAAAAAACACTGGAGCACCGGAAATCACCATCTTTACGCAAAAGATGCCCAAAAAGGTAATGATGATTAAAAGACGGTACTTCCTTAGGAACATGCTGATCTATAATTTTTTCTTCAACCCTTCAAAAATAGCTCCAAAACAGTCTTTTTACCAAATTGTCATGTAATAAAAATGTAATTTAGTGATGACAGTCCTAAAAAACAACCGCTGATTTTTTAAAATCCCCCTGCTCCCCATCGAAAAACGAAGCATTAAGTGTAATTTAGGCAGCTCAAAATACTGCTAACCATTCATGAGAAAATTATTACTATTCATTGCCATTTTAAGCCCTTTTTCGCTATTGGCACAAAGCAATAACGCTCCCTCTTCTTATGACCCGCATGAAATTGCCATCACCGGGTATCTTCAGACTCAATATCAACGTGCACAATCGGGAGGAATCAGTTCTTTCTCCGGAGGAGATTTTGCAAAAAACTCTAAAGACCGCTTCATGATCCGAAGAGGAAGGTTAAAAATAGATAGGGCAGATAAGTATTCCAGCATTGTTTTTCAGATAGATGCCACACAAAATGGTGTTCAGCTCATGGATGCTTTTATTCAGCTTCATCAACCGGACTCCAAACAATTCTTGTTTACTGCCGGACTTTTCAACCGTCCTTTTGGCTACTCCATTGTTTATTCTTCAGGATACCGGGACTTTCCTGAGCGTGCCAGGGTATTTCAAACCTTAATGCCCAGAGAACGTGATCTTGGCGCCATGATCACCTTCAGACCTGACAACAAGGCATTTCATTTCCTGACAGCCGAAGTCGCCGTGATTAACGGCAGCGGACACAGTGCCAGGGATTATGACTCGAAGAAAGACATTGTAGGAAACCTGGGTTTTAAGTTTGATAGTCTTGCGAATGGGAAATTACACCTTGGTTTTGGAGGCTCCATTTATAAGGGATATGTGCGCAGTAATACAGATACGCTATTGAGGAGCAATGGAAATGTCTTCGTTAAAGACGCCAGTACCAGCTATACCGATTCGTACGCCAAACGTGATTATTTTGGCGCCAACCTACAATTGCAATATGACAATCCCTTGGGAAGCACATCGTTTAAGGCAGAGTATATCGGAGGTAAACAGCCTGGAGTTGCCGGTTCTTCGAAATTGGCCGGTCCATTGGCCAGTCAGAGTTTCTCTGCACAACCGGAAACCAATCTGTACCTGC
The DNA here is from genome assembly GCF_900103665.1 of Pedobacter steynii. GTDB lineage: Bacteria > Bacteroidota > Bacteroidia > Sphingobacteriales > Sphingobacteriaceae > Pedobacter > Pedobacter steynii. The sequence continues at coordinate 143,001 of NZ_FNGY01000012.1, read as the reverse complement.
GCGAGTTTTCCGGCTATTATCTATGGTTCAGCCACCGAATCGCAAAAACTAAACTTACCGCATTGGCTGCTTATGATGTATACGATCCCAACGACCAGGTCAAGGAAAGTCAAATCGGAGCGGCAAACAGCAATACCACTTCCGGAGATATCAAATTCAGTACACTTGGCTATGGAATGACCTATCTGATCAACGGACGTTTAAAGCTAACCCTTTACAATGAGCATGTGGTAAACGACAAAACACAATTGCCACAATACCTGGACGACATTAAGGATGATGTATTCACGGCCAGGCTACAATACCGCTGGTAACGCCATCGTTTCATTAACAATTGCTATTTTACAAAATCATCCGGTCTGATCCACAATTTGCAAAAACCGGATGTTCAGATCAACATTGAACCAGATATATTCGAATGAAACCATCATCAGCATACCGCTTAAAAACTGCAATAAAAATGCTGATGATCGGTTCGTAACCGTTAAAAAAACTTCTAATGAAAACCAAAATAGATTTACTTCAGGATAAAGTTAAACAAGCTCAAACCGGTGGTGGGGCAGTCAGGATTGAAAGTCAGCATAAAAAAGGAAAACTCACCGCAAGGGAAAGGATTCATTTCCTGATGGATGAAAATACTTTTGAAGAGATTGGAATGATGGTGACCCACAGAAGTACCGATTTCGGAATGGAAAGGGAGAAATATTTAGGCGATGGGGTGGTTACCGGATATGGGAATATCAACGGCCGGCTGGTCTATGTGTTTTCACAGGACTTTACTGTTTTCGGAGGATCTTTATCAGAAACCCATGCCGAGAAGATCTGTAAAATCATGGATATGGCCATGAAAAATGGTGCCCCGGTTATTGGATTAAATGACAGTGGCGGTGCCAGGATTCAGGAAGGTGTAGTTTCTCTTGGCGGTTACGCGGATATCTTTTACAGGAATGTACAGGCTTCAGGCGTTATTCCTCAGTTGTCGGCCATTATGGGCCCTTGTGCCGGTGGTGCCGTATACTCTCCTGCGATTACCGATTTTATATTGATGGTGGAAAATACCTCGTATATGTTTGTAACAGGACCGAACGTGGTGAAAACAGTAACCCATGAAGAGGTAACCTCTGAGGAACTCGGTGGCGCATCAACACATGCCACCAAGTCTGGTGTTACCCATTTTGCCTGTGCCAATGAACTGGATGCCATCAATCATGTGAAAAGATTGCTGAGTTACATGCCTCAGAATTGTGAGGAAACGCCAGCAGCTTTACCTTACACTGCCACAGAGGAAAGTCGCCCGGGATTAAATACCCTGATGCCTGCCAATAACAATCAGCCTTACGACATCAGAACTATTGTTTCTGAGGTGATGGACGCAGATAGCTTTCTGGAAGTCCATCGTGAATATGCGGAAAATATTGTAGTCGGCTTTGCACGACTGGCGGGCAGAAGCATCGGCATCGTGGCCAATCAGCCGGCTTATCTTGCCGGAGTACTGGACAACCATGCCTCGACGAAAGCCGCACGTTTTGTTCGCTTCTGCGATTGTTTCAACATTCCACTATTGGTATTTGAGGATGTTCCGGGATTCCTTCCAGGGACGGATCAGGAATGGAATGGCATTATCAACAATGGTGCAAAACTATTGTATGCTTTCAGTGAAGCAACAGTGCCACGCATTACGGTCATCACCCGCAAAGCATATGGCGGTGCTTACGATGTAATGAACTCTAAACACATCGGTGCAGATATGAACTATGCCTGGCCAACTGCCGAAATTGCAGTAATGGGTGCTAAGGGGGCTGCCGAAATCATCTTCAAAAAAGAGATCAGCACTGCCGAAAACCCGGAAGAAAAATGGCTGGAAAAAGAGAAATTATACTCTGATACCTTCGCCAATCCGTATCGCGCAGCAGAACGCGGCTTTGTGGATGAAGTGATTGAGCCCAGCCAAACAAGAATTAAATTAATCAAGGCATTTAAGATGCTGGAAAATAAAGTTGTGAACCGTCCACGCAGAAAACACGGGAACATCCCACTATAGAAAATAAATGAAGCTTAGTCGTACTGACGTTTTGCTGATGGCCTTTTGCACAGGCCTTATCGTAGCGAATATCTATTACTGCCAGCCCCTGGTGATCCTTGTTGCCCAGGAGTTCGGGCTCAGCGAAAGTCATGCCGGCAAAATCACCTACCTTACCCAGGCCGGTTACGCCCTGGGTTTGTTTTTAATTGTTCCGCTGGGCGATATGTTTGAACGCCGTAAGCAGATCTTAATGATTACCGGTGTGGCCGTAGCGGCTTTATTGCTCGCCGCACTCTCCCACTCTTTCCTGCTGCTGCAAATTGCCAGCGTATTGATCGGGGCCAGTTCTATAGTACCACAGCTCATTTTGCCTATGGCAGCCAACCTGAGTTCCGACGAAAAAAGAGGAGAAACCATTGGCATCATCATGAGCGGTCTGCTGGTAGGCATTCTTGCCTCAAGGGCGATTAGTGGCAGCATCGGCTTTCTCTGGGGCTGGAGAACGATGTATTTTATCGCCGCCGGAATCTGTTCTTTGTTATTGATCCTGATGGCCAAACGTTTCCCCTTAAGTATGCCTTCTTTTAAAGGCACTTATCAGGAATTGATGTCGTCAATGTGGCATTATGTGAAAACGCAACCAGTATTACGGGAAGCTTCGATCATCAATTTCCTGGCTTTCTCTATCCTGAGTGCCTTCTGGACCACCATGGTTTTATTCCTGGCCAATCCTCCTTTTAGTTTTCAAACCTTGCAAATCGGTTTATTTGGGATCGCCGGAGCTGCCGGAGCCCTGGCTGCGCCATTGGTAGGAAAACTAAGCAGTGGTAAAAATCCCCGCAGAAACCTGCTGACAGGCCTGATCTTACAGCTGCTGAGTATCGCTGCATTTTACTTTACCGGAACCCATCTGTACCTGTTTATTGCAGGAATCATTCTGATCGATATCGGTCAGCAAGCCATTCACGTGACCAACCAAACACGGATTTACGCCTTGCTTCCTGAGGCACGCAACCGCCTCAATACCGTATTTATGTCGGTGAGTTTCGTCGGCGCGTCCTTTGGTTCCGCTTTAGGTTTATGGTTATGGGATAAAGGTCAATGGCCCTTATTTTGCATAGGAACCACAGCAGTAATATTGCTCAATATTTGTATCTATAAATTTTATAGCGGAAAACTGAAAACCTAATCTCTCTGGCGAATGGAAAAAATACAGATTGAACAAATCAGACCTGACCTTACCTGGCGCATCAGACATGAAGCGATGTATCCGGATGAGCCATATGACACCATAAAACTGGAAGACGATCCCAATGGGATTCACTTCGGACTGTTCGCCGAGGATCAGCTCGTTACAGTCATCTCTGTCTTTGAGGAAGGTACCGTTTACCAGTTCCGCAAGTTTGCAACCCTTCCTGCTGCACAGGGAAAAGGATATGGGAGCCTGATGCTCCAACACATCATTACCTATGTAAGTAATATCGGGGCAACTAAACTCTGGTGTAATGCCAGAACATCGGCCTCCGCTTTTTACCTGAAATTCGGATTTTCAGAAACCGATCAGCGCTTCAGTAAACTTGGATTGGAATTTGTCATCATGCAGTTACAACTCAACAATTAACTTGTTGGTTAAGCCCTAGTTTATATATTTGTTCAGCTTAAGCATAAATCCGCTTAAAAACACGTTTTAAAGAAAACATCATAATGGCAAAAAAGAAAGACGATAAACAGAAACATGTTTCTGTAGTTACGAAGAAATCACTCCAATTTTTTGAAGAATATATCAACAACCCATCTCCTACCGGCTTTGAATACCCTGGTCAGAAGTTATGGCTGGACTATTTAAAACCTTATATCGATGAAAGCTTTATCGATAATTATGGTACCGCAGTGGGTGTCATCAACCCAAAAGCAGAATACAGGGTCGTGATTGAGGCACATGCCGATGAGATCTCCTGGTTTGTGAATTACATTACTGCTGATGGTTTAATTTATGTGATCCGTAATGGTGGTTCAGATCACCAGATCGCCCCTTCAAAACGTGTAAATATCCATACCGATAAAGGGATGGTGAAAGCCGTTTTCGGATGGCCTGCCATTCACACCAGAAGCGGTGAAAAAGAAGAAGCGCCTGCCTTAAAAAACATTTTCCTTGACTGTGGATGTACGAGCAAAGAAGAAGTGGAAAAACTAGGTATCCACGTAGGCTGTGTCATTACTTATGAAGATGAGTTCATGGTACTGAACGACCGTTATTATGTTGGACGTGCACTAGACAACAGAGCCGGTGGTTTCATGATTGCTGAAGTAGCCCGTTTACTTAAAGAAAACAAACAAAAACTTCCTTTCGCATTATACATTGTAAACTCGGTACAGGAAGAGATCGGTTTACGTGGTGCAGAAATGATCGCCGACAGGATTAAACCTCATGTAGCGATTGTGACCGATGTGACTCACGATACGAGTACCCCAATGATCAACAAGATCACACAGGGTGATCTGGCATGTGGTAAAGGCCCGGTGGTTTCTTATGCCCCTGCCGTACAAACCAACCTGAATAAATTATTGATTGAAACGGCAGAGAAGAATGACATTCCTTTCCAGCGTCAGGCTTCGTCAAGGTCTACAGGTACAGATACTGACGCTTTTGCCTATTCTAACGGTGGTGTTCCTTCTGCATTGATCTCCCTGCCATTGCGCTATATGCACACTACGGTAGAAATGATCCATAAAGAAGATGTAGACAACGTGATCAGCTTAATTTATCACTCTTTATTGAACATCAAAAAAGACCACGATTTCAAATATTCTAAATAAAAACCGGTGATCAGGTATTGATAAAAGCGTGTCTGGCGAAAGCCATTCACGCTTTTATTTTTAATTCCCTATTTTTAGAAAAGTAGCGTTACTGATGAAACCATCATTAGTATGCCGGTTATAAACAGCAATGAACATACTTCCAATGAAAAATTATACCCCCTTATGAGTGATCAAACCCAACAATTTATAGAAAAAGTTAAGGCAGCGTATGAACCTAAAGGTTCCTATATCTATCTGGGTGCCGGAATTTTGGAAGGCGAAGTTCTGGCAGAAGCAGAAGTGAACCTCTATTTACACATGATGAACCGTCATGGGCTTGTTGCCGGTGCGACCGGTACAGGGAAAACCAGAACCCTGCAACTACTTGCCGAACAACTCTCCGATGCAGGCGTTCCTGTGTTTATGCTTGATGTAAAAGGAGACCTTTCCGGTTTATATCAGGCAGGCGAAAGCAATCCCAAAATTGAGGAGAGGGCAAAGCAACTGAATAATCCCTTTACTCCTTCAGGATATCCGATAGAACCCTATTCCCTTTCCGGGAAATTAGGAGCACAAATGAGGGCAACTATTCTGGAATTCGGACCAACCCTACTCGCTAAAATTCTGGACCTTAATGATACACAGACCGGGGTGTTGTCTGTGATCTTTAAATATGCGGACGACAGCAAGCTTCCATTAATAGACCTGAATGACCTTAAAAAACTGGTTTCCTATCTTTCAGACGGACCTGGAAAAGAAGAAATAAAAAGTGATTATGGTTCGATTTCCCCCGCTACCTCAGGAACCATCCTCAGAAAAATCATTACGATTGAACAACAAGGCCTGGGTGCGATGTTCGGGGAACGCTCTTTTGACATTGAAGACCTTTTTCAAAGAACAGATGGCAAGGGCACTATTTCTCTGTTAAATATCTCAGATGTCCAAAATCAACCGAAATTATATTCCACTTATTTGTTGAGTTTACTGGCAGAATTGTATTATAATTTACCTGAGGTCGGAGATCTTGACAAACCCAAACTGGTCTTCTTCTTTGATGAGGCACACCTGCTGTTTAAAGACTCTTCCAAGGCTTTTATGGAACAGATTGAAACGATCATCCGGCTCATCAGATCTAAGGGCATAGGCGTCTTCTTTTGCACGCAGTCGCCCACAGATGTTCCGGAGAGCGTACTCTCCCAATTGGGCAACCGGATTCAACATGCATTGAGGGTATTTACCCCCAATGATGCGGATGCGTTGAAAAAAACGGTGAACACTTACCCCACCTCTACTTTTTATAAAATTGATAAGGTACTTACTTCACTGGGAACCGGGCAGGCCCTCATCACCGTTTTGAACGACAAAGGCATTCCAACGGAGGTGACCGCAACGATGCTCACTCCTCCCAAATCAGTAATGGGCCCCATGAATGCCTCAGACTATGGAAAATTAGTCCAATCCAGCCCCATGAACCAAAAGTATCAGGAAAGCATCGATCCGGAAAGTGCTTATGAAATCCTGACCAATCGCATTAACGACAAACTGGCCGTAGAAAGCCCGGAAGAAGAAATTGCCCCTAAAAAGGAAGGTAAAAGCATCATAGAGCAGGTCATGGGAGCCACCATTACCAGGCAGATTGGCAAGGAAATTGTACGTGGGCTGTTCGGAATGTTAACCGGCAAAAAAACGCGCAGTAGCGGAGGAAAAGGAATCTTTGGTTTTTAAATCAGCGAATCTCTCCCTATTAGTGGTTAAATTATAAATAAACCCGTATTTATTACCTTGAATTTAAACTTAATAATTATTTTAGTCCCATGAAACCAACCTTATTAATACTAGCAGCTGGGATGGCAAGTCGCTACGGCAGCATGAAACAAATTGACGGATTCGGCCCGAACAACGAGACCATTATTGATTACTCTATATATGATGCGATTAAAGCCGGCTTCGGTAAGGTTGTCTTTATTATTAAAGAAGAGTTTTTAAAAGATTTCAAAGAGATTTTCGAAGCGAAACTAAACGGAAAAATCGAAACTGATTATGTGTTCCAAAACTTCGACATCAAACAATTCGGTGTGGATATCGATATTGAAAGAGCAAAACCATGGGGTACTGCTCATGCCATCCTTTCTGGAAGAACGGCCATCAATGAGCCTTTCTGCGTGATCAATGCAGATGATTTCTACGGATTGGATGCTTACCAGAAAATGGTAAAATTCCTGACTACTGAAGTGAGCGACAGCAATTATTCGATGATCGGATATGAGATTGGCAAAACCTTGTCAGACTATGGTTCGGTATCAAGAGGTGTTTGCAAAGTAAACGAGAATGGTATACTGGAAGATATCAATGAGCGTACAAAGGTTTTAAGAGACGGTGACGCGATTGTTTTCGAAGAGGACGACAAACAATACCCATTAGCAGTAGATACGCGTGTATCGATGAATTTCTGGGGCTTTACACCTGCTGTTTTCCAAATCACGGAAGAGTTGTTCAGAGATTTCGCTGTACAGAACAAAGAAAACCCTAAAGCAGAGTTTTTCATTCCATTGGTAGCAGAATACCTGGTAAAATCAAGAAAAGCAGATTTCAAAGTAGTACCTACTGACAGTCAGTGGTTCGGCGTAACTTATAAAGAAGATAAACCAATTGTTAAAGCAAGTATTGATCAGCTGATCAAAGACGGTGCTTACCCAGATAACCTTTGGAACTAACCTCAACACCAGTTTAACAAAAACGGGGATTCGCAAATGTGAATCCCCGTTTTTGTTTTACAGCAAACATAAAAAAGGGGCTCATCGATGATGAACCCCTTTTTATTTTATCGTATGAACGACTATTTTTTATCGTCTTTTACTTCTTCAAAATCTACATCGGTAACGTCGTCACCACCTGCAGGCTGAGCATCTTGTTGAGCACCAGCAGCGCCTTCCGGTTGTGCACCGTCTTGTCCTGCTTTGTACATCTCTTCAGAAGCTGCATTCCATGCATTCTGTAATTCTTCCTGAGCAGCATCGATATCAGCAAAGTTTCTAGCAGCATGTGCATCTTTCAGTTTTTTCAAACCTTCTTCGATAGGTGCTTTTTTATCTGCTGAGATTTTCTCGCCAAATTCTTTCAATTGTTTCTCAGTAGAGAAGATTAAAGCATCAGCGCCGTTGATTTTTTCAGCTTCTTCTTTAGCTGCTTTATCCGCGTCAGCATTTTGCTCTGCTTCTTCTTTCATCCTTTTGATCTCTTCGTCAGTTAAGCCTGAAGAAGCCTCAATACGGATTTTTTGCTCTTTACCAGTAGCTTTATCTTTAGCACTTACATGTAAGATACCGTTTGCATCAATATCAAATGCTACTTCTACCTGAGGAACTCCACGTGGAGCTGGTGGAATACCATCTAAGATGAAACGACCGATCGTACGGTTTTGAGCTGCCATAGGACGCTCTCCCTGTAAGATGTGGATTTCTACTGAAGGCTGGTTGTCAGCTGCTGTAGAGAAAGTTTCTGCTTTTTTAGAAGGGATAGTAGTGTTTGATTCAATTAGTTTTGTCATTACACCACCCATAGTCTCGATACCTAAAGAAAGAGGAGTAACATCTAATAACAATACATCTTTAACTTCACCTGTTAATACACCACCTTGAATTGCAGCACCGATAGCTACAACCTCATCAGGGTTAACACCTTTAGAAGGCTCTTTACCGAAGAAAGCTTTAACAGCATCCTGGATTGCAGGGATACGTGTTGAACCACCAACTAAGATAATTTCATCGATATCGCTGGTTTTTAAACCTGCATTTTTCAATGCTGATTTACAAGGATCAATTGTACGTTTGATCAGATCAGCAGCCAATTGCTCAAATTTAGCACGGCTTAAAGTTCTAACCAAGTGTTTAGGTCCTGTTGCATCAGCAGTGATGTAAGGAAGGTTGATCTCTGTAGAAGTAGTGCTTGAAAGCTCAATTTTAGCTTTCTCAGCAGCTTCTTTCAAACGTTGTAATGCCATTGGATCTTTGTTAAGGTCCATGCCATATTCGTTTTTGAATTCATCTGCTAACCATTCGATAATGATATGGTCAAAGTCATCACCACCAAGGTGTGTATCACCATCAGTAGATTTTACTTCAAATACACCGTCACCTAATTCTAATACGGAAACGTCATGAGTACCACCACCACAGTCAAACACAACAATTTTCATGTCTTTATGTGCTTTATCCAAACCGTAAGCTAAAGCAGCTGCAGTTGGCTCGTTGATGATACGTTTCACTGTTAAACCAGCGATTTCACCAGCTTCTTTAGTTGCCTGACGTTGTGCATCGTTAAAGTAAGCAGGAACAGTAATAACTGCTTCAGTTACCTCATGACCCAAAAAGTCTTCAGCTGTTTTTTTCATTTTCTGCAAGATCATTGCAGAAAGCTCTTGTGGCGTATATTTACGGTCGTCAATTTCTACACGTGGTGTATTGTTGTCGCCTTTAACTACTTTATAAGGTACACGACCAGCTTCTTTAGATACCTCAGCAAAGCTGCTGCCCATAAAGCGTTTGATCGAAGAAATTGTTTTTGTTGGGTTAGTAATCGCCTGGCGTTTTGCCGGCTCACCTACTTTACGTTCTCCATTTTCTGCAAAAGCAACAATGGATGGCGTAGTACGTTTACCCTCACTGTTGGCTATAACTACAGGTTCGTTACCTTCCATTACGGCTACGCAAGAGTTTGTTGTTCCTAAGTCTATACCAATAATTTTTGACATGCTATTTATCTCTGTTTATGTTATGAAATCTTTTTATTTACATCTGTTTAACAAGCAATGTGCCAATTGAGTTTTGGCAGAAAATCTTCCGGATATCTAATCATTAAAGAATTTTATGTCCGAAACCTGTTACAAAAATGTGACAGGATGACAGAATTTTACTTAAACTTGTTTATCCAGGCCCAGAATTCGTTCCAAATGATGGTAGCCAATTCCGAAATAAGCTTTTGATTCGGCGATCTTCTGTTTGATCTCCGCTCTTTTTTCTTCCTGTGCTTTGCTGGCCTGTCCCGGACCAGAGGTTTTGATCCCTACAACCAGCACATTTTTTGGGGTATGGGCATCAGAAATGAATTCAAAGACCTTGGTTTTATAGCCACAGTATTCCAGGATCAAAGCCCTGATGCCATCTGTCACCATTTCCGCCTGACGTTCCATGAAAATTCCGTATTTGGTTAAAAAGGCAAGCTCATTTTTTGCTTTGTTTTTTTCCATTTCCCTCCTGATCTGCTTATGGCAGCAAGGTGCCACCACAATCAATCCGGCATTTGCCATGATCCCCTTATAAATCGCATCATCCGTAGCCGTATCGCAGGCATGAAGCGCAATCAACAGGTCGATAGATTTGACCGGATAGTTCTCTATCGTTCCCGGCACAAAATTAAGCTTGTCAAATCCGGAACTTCCGGCAATCCCATTACACAAAGTCACGAGGTCTTCCCGGTACTCCACTCCTGTAACTCTAGTATCCAGTTTTAAAACATTGTGCAGGTAATCATACAGTGCAAAGGTGAGGTATCCTTTACCCGAGCCCATGTCTACTACATTGTTGATTTTACCGGCCGGCAATTCTTTAATCAATGAACTCAGGATCTCTACATATTGATTAATCTGACGGTATTTATCCTGCGCATTTTTGAATACATTCCCTTCCGCGTCGCTGATCTTCAGCTCCTGTAAATAGGTCTTTCCGCTAGGCTGAATCAATCGCTTCTTTTCTTTGTTATGTGTCAGTGTCGGCGTCAGCACTGCCGTCACTTCTTTTTCCCTTACAGAGATCAGTTGTTTTTTACCATGCTCCAGAATCACTTCTTTTCCGGTCGTAAATAAAGTACAGACTTTGAAATCATTGCTGATGAAATTTCCGATCAAATTAATTCCTTCGGGAATAGGGAAATTCTTGATGATGTCCCTGGTTTGATAACGGTAAGTAAAAGAAAGCATATCTGCTCTTTTGATCTTTACTTTTCGGGCATAGACATTTTTCAGTTCTTTTTCATTTCCCTGATAATTACCAAGAGAAACTTTCAGAAATGTATTTGATGAAATACTTTCAGCAATCTGTTGTTGAAATTGCTGTAGATGGAGTTGATTGGACATGAATTTGGATTACGCCACAAAGGTAACCTTTTGAAAAGGAAATCTAAACCTCTGCTTCAGACAGAAAAATAAAGAGGCTGTATAAATACTAATATTTTTAGTAAATTAGCATTATGGAAGATTTATATATGGTAGGCATCCTTCCTCCAGGCGGACTGAGGGAAAGGATCGATGACATCAGAAAAGAAGTTTCTCTGGAACATGGGGTTTACAGTGCATTGAAACCACCGGTACACATCACCCTTGCGGCCCCTTTTAAATTGAAACCAGCGATGGAACAACAACTGGTGCAAAAGTTGAAATCGGTTTGTCACTTTGATCCTTTTGCCCAGAAACTGGAAGACTTTGATGGTTTTCCGGAACATACTGTTTTTATCAAAGTCTTAAAAAACACCGGAATTTCCACACTGTATAAAAACCTTAAAGCAGCCTTAAAACCTTATGCCGAAGGCTCCAAAAATCCATTCCATCCGCACCTCACCATCGCTTACAGAGATGCGAAAGAAGCCTATCCACAAATCATGGAACAGTATCAAAACAGACGGTTCAGGGAAGAATTCCTAGCGGATCATTTCACACTGTTGAAGCATGATGGAAAACGCTGGAACATCCATAGTGAATATTATGCCCAACCGAAGACCACACAGTTGGAAATGAGTTTATAAGCCGAACAGGCAAACCGGGCTATACGCAAAAAACCCTGTCCGAATCGAACAGGGTTTCCTTATGTTGATGAGGGAATAAATTATTCGCCTTTATCTTCAGATTTTGCTTCAGCTGCAGGTGCTTCTGGTGCTGCTTCTTCAGTAGCCGGAGCCTCTTCTGCAACAACTTCAGCTTTCTCAGCTTTAGGTGCATCAGCTTTTTTAGCTTTGGTTCTACCACGACGTGTAGTTTTCTTCTCAGCAGATTCAGCTTCTTTACCGTAAACTTCATTGTAATCAACCAATTCAATTAAAGCCATCTCCGCGTTATCACCAAGACGGTTGTTTAATTTAATGATCCTTGTGTAACCACCCGGACGGTTAGCAATTTTAGCTGCGATGTCGCGGAACAATTCAGTAACAGTTTCTTTATCTTGTAAGTAACCGAAAACGATACGACGAGAGTGAGTAGTATCAGTTTTAGATTTTGTTAAAAGAGGCTCAACATACATACGCAAAGCTTTTGCTTTAGCTAAAGTAGTTGAAATTCTTTTGTGTTTAATTAACGATGAAGCCATGTTAGCCAACATCGCCTTACGATGTGAATCTGTTCTTCCTAAGTGGTTTACTTTTTTACCGTGTCTCATTTTTGATTTTATTCAGTGTATACCGTCTCTTTGATGTTTATCTGAGGGAATTATACACTATTAACAATATTGTTATTTAATGTTTGGTTGGTTACTCTTCGTCTAATTTAAATTTCGATAAGTTCATACCGAAAGATAAGCTTTTAGATTTCACCAATTCCTGGATCTCTGTCAATGATTTTTTACCGAAGTTTCTGAATTTTAACATGTCAGCAACATCATAAGAAACCAAGTCAGCTAAAGTACGGATATCAGCTGCTTTTAAGCAGTTTAATGCACGTACAGAAAGATCTAAATCAACCAATTCAGTTTTAAGGATCTTACGCATATGCAAGATTTCCTCGTCTACTTCTTTAGTTTCTTCTTTAGCTTGAGATTCCAATACTAAATTCTCATCAGAGAACAACATAAAGTGCTGGATTAAGATCTTCGCAGCTTCTTTTAGTGCTTCTTCAGGATGGATTGAACCATCAGTAGAGATATCTAATATTAATTTTTCATAATCTGTCTTTTGTTCAACACGATAATTTTCAATCGAGTATTTTACATTTTTCATTGGTGTAAAGATCGAATCGATTGCGATCACACCAACTACAGCATCATTAATTTTATTTTCTTCAGCCGGAACATAACCGCGACCTTTATTGATAGTTAATTCTACCTCTAAAGTCACTGTTTTTTCCATGTTACAAATAACGAAATCAGGGTTAAGAACCTCGAAGTTGTTAGAGAATTTTGTAATATCTCCAGCAGTAAACTGATCTTGACCGTTTACTAAAATGAAAACTTTTTCAGAATCACCAGAATCACCAACTTTTTTAAAACGTACTTGTTTTAAGTTAAGGATGATTTCCGTCAAATCTTCTACAACACCTTTCATTGTAGAAAACTCGTGAGATACGCCAGAAAAACGAATACTTGTAATGGCATAACCTTCTAATGAAGAAAGTAAAATTCTTCTTAGGGCGTTACCAATTGTTACACCGAAACCGGGCTCTAAAGGACGAAATTCAAATATACCATCGAAATCTGTTGATTTCTGCATGATTACCTTATCGGGTTTCTGAAATGCTAAAATTGCCATTTATAATGTTTTTAGATCGTTATTAAAATTATGTAATGAAATAAAGTGAATTGCCCAAAAAGGCAATTCACTAAATATATTACTTAGAGTATAACTCTACTATAAGGTTCTCTTTGATATTTTCTGGGATCTCGTCACGGTTAGGATAAGTTAAGAACTTACCTGTCAATTCACTTGCATTCCAGTCTAACCAATTGAATTTATTGATTACTCTGCCTGCTACTGAATTTGTAATCGCTTCTAAAGTCTTAGACTTTTCGCGAACTGCAACAACATCACCAGCTTTTAATTGATATGAAGGGATATTTACTACTTCACCGTTAACTGTTACGTGTTTATGGCTAACTAACTGACGGGCAGCTGAACGTGTTGTAGCGATACCTAATCTGTATACTGTGTTATCTAAACGAGCTTCTAATAATTGCAATAAGTTGTCACCAGTGATACCTTCACGTGAAGATGCTTTTGTGAACAAATTACGGAACTGACGTTCTAATACACCATAAGTATATTTAACTTTCTGTTTTTCCATTAACTGTACTGCGTACTCGGATTGTTTTCCTCTTCTTTTGGAAGCACCGTGCTGTCCAGGAGGATAATTTTTTCTATCTAAAACCTTATCAGGGCCGAAAATTGGCTCTCTGAATTTACGGGCTATTTTGGACTTTGGTCCTGTATATCTTGCCATTGCTTTTTGTTTTAAAGTATCGTACAGCCTTAAACTGCAGACTCTTAGCTTTAAAAGTTAATTATTAAACTCTTCTCTTCTTAGGAGGACGACATCCGTTGTGCGGAAGCGGGGTGATATCTTTGATAGAGGTTACTTCGATACCAGAGATTTGCAATGTTCTAATTGCAGACTCACGACCTGAACCTGGACCTTTAACAAAAACTTCTACTTTACGCAGACCTAAATCAAATGCTACTTTACCGCAATCTGATGCAGCCTGACCTGCTGCATAAGGAGTGTTCTTTTTAGAACCCTTGAATCCCATTTTACCTGCAGAAGACCATGAAATAGTTTGACCGTTGTTATTTGTTAAAGTAACAATGATATTGTTAAAAGTAGCATTGATGTGCGCCTGACCAACAGGCTCGATAACAACAATACGCTTTTTGGTAACTTTTTTACTCTTAGCCATAATTCTTATTCAGTACTAATTTTATTTAGTAGCTTTTTTCTTGTTAGCAACTGTTTTTCTCTTGCCTTTACGTGTACGAGAGTTGTTTTTAGTACGTTGTCCACGTACCGGCAAACCTTTTCTGTGACGTAATCCACGGTAACAACCGATATCCATTAAACGTTTAATGTTCAACTGAACTTCTGAACGTAAAGCACCTTCTACTTTTACGCCGTCGTTGATGATGGTACGGATCGCTGATAACTCATCATCAGACCAGTCCTGTACTTTCTTGTTAAAATCGATACCTGCTTCCGTTAAAATACGTTGAGCAGTTGATCTTCCTACTCCGAAGATGTAAGTAAGACCAATTTCGCCTCTTTTGTTTCTTGGTAAATCAATACCTGATATCCTTGCCATATTTGTACTAATGTTTGATTAACTGAATGAACGAGATTGAGTATCTTGTACATTCAATCTACATCAAATTCAATAATTTCTTAACCTTGACGTTGCTTGTATTTTGGATTTTTCTTGTTAATCACGAAAAGTTTACCTTTACGACGAATAATCTTGCAATCAGCGCTACGTTTTTTAATTGATGACCTAACTTTCATTTTATTTATATCTATAAGTAATCCTGCCCTTTGATAAATCGTAAGGCGACATCTCTAATTTGACTTTGTCTCCAGGAAGAATCTTGATGTAGTGCATCCTCATCTTTCCTGAAATGTGAGCTATTATCTCATGACCATTCTCTAGTTCCACCCGGAACATGGCATTGGATAATGCTTCCCTTATTACACCGTCTTGCTCAATTGAGGCTTGTTTAGCCATATAATATTGATTTTTACTTAATTAGCTGTTACTAAACAGGGTTGCAAAATTAAATAAAAAAATTTAATTATTTACTTTTTTTTATTTAAAACTTCTTCAATTACTGAAAAGGTCGATAAAACGTCTGCATTCCCCTTTTTAACTGCCACTGTATGCTCAAAATGAGCAGATGGCCTATTGTCCTTACTGGTTACTGTCCAGCCGTCAGACCAGAACTTTACACCAGCTGTACCTGCATTGATCATTGGCTCAATAGCGATCACCATTCCTTCCTCCAGTTTGATTCCACTCCCGCGTTTACCATAATTTGGCACCTCAGGTTTTTCATGTAACTGGACTCCGACTCCGTGACCCACTAATTCTTTCACCACACCAAATCCATTCGCCTCCGCATGCGCCTGTACAGCATAGCCTACGTCTCCGATCCTTGAACCTACAACGGCCTTCTCAATCGCAAGCCTCAAGCACTCTTTCGTCACGTCAACCAGTTTCTGTTTCTCCGCAGATATCTCTCCAATGGAGAACGTATAGGCAGAGTCACCGAAGAACTTGTTTAGAATGACCCCACAGTCTACAGAGATCAGATCTCCGTCCTGTATCACATACTCACCGGGAAAGCCATGAACAACCTGCTCATTAGGCGAAATACACAGTGAATACGGGAAGCCGTTATAGTTTAAAAAAGCAGGGATTGCTCCGTGGTCTTTAATAAACGTTTCAGCCAGGTCATTCAGTTTTTTTGTCGTGATGCCCGGACCAATTACTTTAGCTACTTCAGCTAAGGTTTTAGATACGAGTAAAGAACTCTCTCTGATTAACTCGATCTCCTCCGGAGATTTGTAATAGATCTTAGACATGCAATATATTAGATCACTGCATTGCTACCGCTTGCTGCAGCAGGAATTCCTGTGCGGCCGGTAACCCTGCCTGTTTTCATTAAACCATCATAATGACGCATTAACAAATAACTTTCGATTTGTTGCAAAGTATCCAATACTACACCTACCAGGATCAATAAGGAAGTTCCGCCATAGAAATGGGCAAATTCCGACTTGATACCGAATTTAACCGCTATAGAAGGAAGGATCGCAATGATGGCAAGGAAGACAGCACCTGGGAAGGTGATCTTCGAAATTACATCATCTATGAAGCTTGAGGTAGCAAGACCCGGTTTGATACCAGGAATGAAACCACCATTCTTCTTCATGTCGTCCGACATCTGAGTAGGGTTAACCGTAATTGCAGTATAAAAGAATGTAAATGCAATGATTAAAAAGCCAAATGTTAAGCTATACGCTAATGAAGTATAGTCACTGAACTGAACCAACCAGGTATTTTGCAGGGAAGGAAAGAACTGAGGAATAAACCCTGGAATAAACATCAATGCCTGAGCAAAGATGATCGGCATTACACCGGCAGCATTCACCTTTAAAGGGATGTACTGTCTTACTCCACCAAACTGTCTGTTACCAACAATCCTTTTCGCATATTGAACAGGTACTTTACGTACACCCTGAACAATCATGATGGTAAACATCACTACTGCAAATAAGGCAACAATTTCCACGACAAGGGCTATTAAGCCTGCGCCAACAAATCTTGAAGTAATCTCCTGGTATAAAGCGATTGGCAATCTGGCGATAATACCAACCATGATGATCAGTGAAATACCATTTCCAATACCTTTATCGGTGATTTTCTCACCTAACCACATCACAAACAATGTTCCTGCTGCCAACACGAATGTTGCCATTACATAAAACAAAGCATGATCAATAACGATTGCTTCTGCTGGAACCTGTGTTTTAACGTAACCTACAGCCTGAACAGCTGTAATGGCTACCGTCAGGTAACGCGTAATTTGATTTAGTTTCTTCCTGCCACTTTCACCCTCCTTTTGCATTTTCTGGAAGGAAGGAACAGCAATACCTAATAGCTGAACTACAATTGAGGCAGAAATATAAGGCATAACACCCAAGGCAAGGATAGATACCCGTGAAAACGAACCTCCGGCAAACATATCCAAGAGACCCAAAAGTCCAGACTTCTCATTATTGCCTAAAAGAGTTGCATCGACACCTGGAAGAACCACGTGAGATACAAACCTATAAACCAAAAGAATCATGAGCGTAAATACTATACGCTCTTTCAATTCTTGAATTTTCCAAATATTACTTAAAGTAGTAAACAGCTTCTTCATTAATTACAATTTTTCGATTGAGCCTCCAACAGCCTCAATAGCTTTTTGTGCGGTTGCAGAAAAAGCATGTGCTTTAACTTCTAACTTAGTTTTAACTTCACCACGACCAAGAATTTTAACAAGGTCATTTTTATGAGCTAAACCATGATCCTGCAATGTAGCAAAATCAATTGTAGTTAAGCTAAATTTCTCTGCTAATCCTTGTAATACGTCTAAGTTAACGCTTACATATTCAACGCGGTTAATAGGTTTGAAACCTACCTTAGGTACACGACGTTGCAATGGCATTTGTCCACCCTCAAAACCGATTTTAGTTTTGTGACCTGAACGTGATCCAGCACCTTTGTGTCCACGTGTAGATGTTCCACCGCGTCCGGAACCGGTACCACGACCAATTCTCTTGTTGTTTTTTGTTGAACCTGCTGCAGGTTTAAGATTACTTAAGTTCATTTTTTGAAACTTGTGCTGCCCTTCGCTTTCACTAATCAGGGCAACGGTTAAACATATTTAAAGGTTGCAAATGTAATTATATAAACCACATTTACAACCTTTAAAAATTTATATACTCTCTATAGCAACTAAGTGATTCACTTTTCTCACCATTCCGATGATGGCAGCGTTAGCTTCCACTTCAACACTTTGGTTCATTTTAGTTAAACCTAATGCTTTCATCGTTCTTTTTTGGCGTTCGCTTCTATCGATAATGCTTTTTACCTGGGTTATTTTGATCTTAGCCATAATATTATCCGTTAAAAACTTTATTTAAATCGACACCACGTTGCTGAGCGACAGTATAAGCATCGCGCATTTTAGTTAAAGCATCAACAGTTGCTTTTACCACGTTGTGAGGATTTGATGAACCTTTAGACTTTGCAAGTACGTTATGTACTCCTGCACTCTCTAATACTGCACGCATTGCACCACCAGCGATAACACCTGTACCTACTGCTGCTGGTTTGATTAATACAAAACCACCAGAGAATTTACCGATTTGCTCATGAGGAACAGTACCGTTTAACAGAGGAACTTTTACCAAGTTCTTTTTAGCATCATCGATACCTTTAGCGATTGCTTCAGTTACCTCTTTTGCTTTACCTAAACCGTAACCTACGATTCCGTTTTCATCTCCAACAACCACGATGGCTGAGAAGCTGAAAGTACGTCCACCTTTAGTTACTTTGGCAACACGTTGTATGCTAACTAAACGATCTTTTAATTCGATCTCGCTAGTCTTAACTCTTTTTATATTGATAGTTGACATTCTTATCCTATTTTCAGATTAAAATACTAAACCAGCTTCGCGAGCACCTTCTGCCAACGATTTAACACGTCCATGGTACAAATAGCCATTTCTATCGAAAACTACTTCTTTAACACCAGCTGCAAGTGCTTTTTCAGCTACCAGCTTACCCACTGCTACTGATTGCTCAGATTTGTTTCCAGTTCCAGAAAAGTCTTTTGATAAAGACGAAGCTGATACAATTGTATTACCGGTTACGTCGTTAATGATTTGAGCATAAATTCCTTTATTGCTTCTATATACCGATAGACGTGGACGGCTTTCAGAACCTGTTAATCTTTTTCTGATTCCTTTTTTTATACGATCTCTACGAGATAATTTTTTTCCTGCCATTTTGATTATTTTTTAGAAGCTGATTTACCTGCTTTTCTTCTTAACACTTCACCTACAAACTTGATACCTTTACCTTTATATGGCTCAGGAGCACGTAACGAACGGATTTTCGCTGCTACTTGTCCGATCAATTGTTTGTCAATACTTTCTAAAATGATTTTAGGAGTCTGACCTTTTTCAGATGTTGTTGTTACTTTAATTTCTTCCGGCAATTGGAATACATAGTGGTGAGAATAACCCAGAACTAAGTCTAATGTGTTTCCTGTGTTTGTAGCACGGTAACCAACACCTACTAATTCCTGAGAAATTTTGTATCCTTCTGTTACACCAATAACCATATTGTTTAACAATGAACGGTATAAACCGTGCAAAGCTTTGTGTCTTTTCTGCTCTGAGGGACGGGTTACAGTTAGTACTCCGTCTTCCTGACTTACAGTGATATCAGAATCAACTGCTTGAGTCAATTCTCCTTTAGGTCCTTTCACAGTTACTACGTTATCTTTAGCTACTGTAATCGTTACACCTGCAGGTACATTAATTGGGGCTTTTCCTATTCTTGACATTTTGCTATCCTCCTTTAATTAATAAACGTGACACAAAACCTCGCCACCAATGTTCAGTTTGGCTGCTTCTTTATCTGTCATTACACCTTTAGATGTAGACAAGATGGCGATACCTAAACCGTTTAATACTCTTGGCATATTTTCTACGCCGGCATATTGCCTTAAACCTGGTTTGCTGATACGGGTCAATGTACGGATTGCAGGGATCTTAGTGATCGCATTGTATTTCAAAGCGATTTTGATCGTTCCTTGAGCCGTAGTGTCCTCAAACTTGTAATTAGCAATGTAACCTTTGTCAAAAAGAACTTTAGTGATCTCTTTTTTAAGGTTTGATGCAGGAATTTCTACAATTCTGTGATTTGCCTTGATGGCATTTCTTACTCTTGTAAGATAATCTGCTATTGGATCTGTATTCATTTTTATATAGTTGTGACGGTGGTTTCCTTCCTATCGTATTCGGGACGACCTGCCATCGGTTAATATTTGTTGTTCTCTGCCTTGGGAAAATCCCTTAGCATAAAGAAAGCTGTTTTACCAGCTTGCTTTTCTTACTCCAGGGATTTTACCTGCTAAAGCCATATCACGGAACAATACCCTTGATATACCGAAAGTACGCATGTAACCACGAGGACGTCCAGTTAATTTACAACGGTTGTGTAAACGTACTGCAGATGAGTTTTTTGGTAACTTATCTAATCCTTCATAATCACCAGCAGCTTTAAGTTCTGCACGTTTATCAGCATATTTAGCCACCAATTTTTGGCGCTTAATTTCGCGAGCTTTTACACCTTCTTTTGCCATTATGAATTTGTGTTATTTTGGTTTTTAAATGGTAATCCAAATTGTTTTAATAATTCCAATGCTTCAACATCAGTAGTAGCGCTGGTTACAAACGTAATATCCATACCTAAAATCTTGCTGATTTTGTCGATGTTGATCTCAGGGAAGATGATTTGCTCAGTAACTCCTAATGTGTAGTTACCTTTTCCATCAAATCCTTTATCATTGATACCTTTGAAATCACGGATACGAGGTAAAGCTACGGAAATTAAACGATCTAAAAACTCATACATGTTGTTATCGCGCAAAGTTACACGTACACCAACCGGCATACCTTTACGTAATTTAAAGTTTGAGATATCTTTTTTAGATTTCGCTCCAACTGCCTGCTGACCTGCGATTGTGCTCATTTCTAAAATAGAACTGTCCATAATCTTTTTGTCAGTTACAGAGAAACGACCAACACCCTGGTTGATTGAGATTTTCTCTAACTTAGGAACCTGCATAACGCTTTTGTAATTGAACTTATCTTTAAGTGCAGTTACAATTTCCTCTTTATATTTACTTTTTAATCTTGGTACGTAAGTCATTATTTGATCTCCTCTCCTGATTTTTTACTAACCCTAACTAATTTCCCATCAGCATTAAGCTTTCTGCCAACGCGAGTAGTTGCACCTGTTTTAGGATCAACTAATGCTACGTTAGAAATATGAAGAGCAGCCTCTTTTTTAATGATACCTCCGTTTGGAGTAGCAGCATTAGGTTTTGTATGTTTTGATACAAGGTTAACACCTTCTACAAGGATTCTGCTTTTTGTAATTAATACAGAAAGTACTGTTCCTTGTTGGCCTTTTGAATCGCCAGCGATTACCTTAACTAAATCTCCTTTACGGATTTTTATCTTTGGTGTAGTTACTTTATTTTTCATTTTATAATACCTCCGGTGCTAATGATACAATTTTCATGAATTGTTTTTCACGCAGTTCTCTTGCTACCGGGCCGAAAATACGTGTACCACGCGGCTCATCTTGTGCATTTAATAATACTGCTGCATTGTCGTCGAAACGAATGTAAGAACCATCTTTACGTCTGATTTCTTTTCTTGTTCTTACAACCACTGCTTTAGAAACGGTTCCTTTTTTAATGTTACCTGAAGGCAATGCACTTTTAACGGTAACAACGATTTTGTCACCAATAGAAGCATATCTTTTTCCGGTACCACCAAGTACACGGATAACCAATACTTCTTTTGCGCCGCTATTGTCGGCTACGTTTAATCTTGATTCCTGTTGTACCATGTTATTTAGCCCTTTCTAAAATTTCAACTAATCTCCAGTTCTTGTTTTTACTCAGCGGACGAGTCTCCATGATCAGTACTGTATCACCAATACCGCAATCGTTTTTCTCGTCATGAGCCATAAATTTGGTAGTTTTCTTAACAAACTTACCATAGATCGGGTGTTTCACTTTACGTTCTACCGCTACAACAACAGACTTATCCATTTTGTTGCTTACTACCAACCCGGTTCTTGTTTTTCTTAATTGTCTTTCCATTTCGACTCTAAAGTTATTTAGTTTCAGTAGCAGACTGAGCTTTACGCTTAGTCACTTCAGTGTTTAATCGGGCAATATCCCTTCTTACCTTTTTGATACGGGTAGGATTCTCTATAGCCGAAATTGTATGTGCAAAACGTAACTTTACTAAGTTTTCAGTTTCTTCTGCAATCCTGGCTACTAGTTCTTCTTTTGAAAGCCCTGTGATTTCTGAGTTCTTCATTTTATTAATTTTTATGCCTTGGGTCTAGCGGTTATAATAACAAGTTACTTACAACATTCAACCCAAGAGCTTTTTTTATGCTTCTACGTAATCTCTACGTACTACAAATTTTGTTTGGATCGGCAATTTTTGGGCCGCTAATCTCATTGCTTCTTTAGCAATTTCTAAAGGAACACCTTCGGCTTCAAAAATAATACGTCCGGGTCTAACAACGGCAACCCAGTATTCTGGAGCACCCTTACCTTTACCCATACGTACCTCAGCTGGTTTCTTAGTTACCGGTTTGTCCGGGAATATTCTAATCCACACCTGGCCTTCACGTTTCATGAAACGAGTTACCGCAATACGGGCTGCCTCTATCTGACGACTTGTGATCCAAGTCGACTCTAAAGACTTGATCCCGAAGGATCCGAATGATAATTCAGCACCACGAGTTGCTAAACCTTTCATTCTGCCTTTTTGCATCTTTCTGAACTTCGTTCTTTTTGGCTGTAACATCTTATTCTAATATTATCGTTAAACGATCTGTTAACTAATTATTTACGAGGACCTCTGTTAGGAGTATTTCCGCCTCTATTATCTCTTCCTGCACCAGGACCGCCTTGACCTGGACCTCTTCCGCCACGACCTTTATTGTCGTTTCTTCTGTCGCCACCGCCACGGTTATCTCTGTCTCTTCCACCACCGAAAGCACCTTCTGGTCTGCCACCTTTACCAGGAGCATTGCTCACTGCACCGATGTTAGGAGAAAGATCACGTTTACCGTAAACTTCACCTTTACAGATCCATACTTTAACACCTATTTTACCATAAGTAGTTAAAGCTTCTGCTAAAGCATAGTCAATGTCAGCACGGAAAGTATGCAAAGGAATTCTTCCTTCTTTATACTGTTCGCTACGAGCCATCTCAGCACCACCTAAACGACCAGAGGTCATAATTTTGATACCTTCAGCACCCATACGCATTGTTGATGCGATAGTAGATTTCATTGCTCTACGGAATGAGATCCTTGCTTCTAATTGTTTTGCAACACCTTCTGCAACTAATTGTGCATCAAGCTCAGGACGTTTGATCTCAAAAATGTTGATTTGAATTTCCTTTTTAGTCAATTTCTTCAACTCTTCTTTGATCTTATCCACCTCAGCTCCTGCTTTACCGATCACAATACCCGGACGAGCTGTGTGGATAGTTACCGTGATACGTTTTAACGTACGCTCGATTACCACTTTAGCTACACCGCCTTTTGCGATACGTGCAGAAAGGTATTTTCTTATTTTTTCGTCCTCAACTAATTTATCAGCATAGTTGTTGCCACCGAACCAGTTAGAATCCCAACCTTTGATGATCCCTAACCTGTTTCCTATTGGATGTGCTTTTTGTCCCATTTCTGTTAATTAGTTTGAGTTTCAACGTTTTTACTATCTACTACCAAAGTTACATGGTTTGAACGCTTACGGATTCTGTAACCACGTCCTTGAGGTGCTGGTCTAAGTCTTTTTAATTGACGACCACCGCCTACCATTATCGTTTTCACGTATAACTGGTTTTCTTCAGGGCGAGAACCTTCATTTTTAGTTTCCCAGTTTTTGATCGCTGATAATAATAGTTTCTCAACTCTTATTGCTGCATCTTTATTGGTAAACTTTAAAATATGTAAAGCTTTCTCAACACGCTCACCTCTGATAAGATCTACAACCAAACGCATTTTACGTGGTGAGGTTGGACAATTGTTTAATTTCGCTACTGCTTCCATCTCTTAATTATTTTTTCTTTTCAGAGTGACCCCTAAATGTTCTGGTTGGAGCAAACTCTCCCAGCTTGTGACCAACCATGTTTTCTGTTACGTATACCGGTATAAATTTATTACCGTTATGCACTGCAAATGTATGACCCACAAAATCTGGTGAAATCATTGATCTGCGAGACCAAGTTTTAATTACAGACCTTTTGCCTGAATCATTCATAGATACTACTTTCTTCTCTACGTTATGGTCAATATAAGGTCCTTTTTTTATCGAACGAGCCATTATTTCTTCCTTTTCTCTATGATGAAACGATTTGAGTATTTTTTAAGTGAACGGGTTTTGAAACCTTTAGAGTACATACCGTTTCTTGAGCGAGGCTGACCTCCTGATGAGCGACCCTCACCACCACCCATTGGGTGATCGACTGGGTTCATCGCTACCGGACGAGTTCTAGGACGACGTCCTAACCAACGTTTACGACCTGCTTTACCTAATACTTCATTTGCATGATCCGAGTTAGAAACTGCACCGATAGTTGCTAAACAGGTAACTAAGATAGATCTTACTTCACCTGAAGGCATTTTAACAGTTGCATACTTTCCGTCACGTGCTGCCAATTGAGCATACGCACCAGCACTACGTGCCATTTGTGCGCCACGTCCTGGTTGGATTTCAATGTTATGTACAATTGAACCCAATGGAATGTTAGCTAATTTCAATGTATTTCCTACTTCTGGAGTAGCTGTATCACCCGAAACTACTGTTTGTCCTACTTGCAATCCTTCCGGTGCAATAATGTAACGCTTCTCACCATCTACGTAATGCAATAGTGCAATACGAGCAGTACGGTTTGGATCGTACTCAACAGTAGCTACTGTTGCAGGAATATCAAACTTATCACGTTTAAAGTCAATTAAACGGTAAGATTTTTTGTGACCACCACCCATGTAGCGCATAGTCATCTTTCCTGTATTGTTACGTCCTCCCGATTTTTTAGAAGATACAACCAATGATTTTTCGGGCTTGGTTGCTGTAATCTCCGTAAAGCTGGCACCTACTCTAAAGCGGGTTCCCGGAGTGACTGGTTTAAATTTTCTTAAGCCCATAGTTATAAATTATTCAATTCTTATTAAATATTCGCGTAATAATCAATTGTCTCGCCTGCTGCCAGTGTAACAATCGCTTTCTTGTATTTTGGGCTACGACCCGTAACTAAACCACCTTTAGTGTTTCTGGACTTCATTTTACCATTAACAATCATAGTATTGATTGCTAAGATGTTCACGTTGTACATTTTCTCTATGGCTTGCTTAATCTGCAATTTATTTGCTTTGTGTTCTACTCTAAAAGTAAAGCGGTTAGACTTTTCTGTTAATGCAGAAGCTTTTTCTGTTAATATTGGTTTCCTTAAAAATTCCATATTACTTGGCAAATGCCTCCTCCAATGTTTTAAGAGAATCAGCAGTTAACAAAAGTTTGCCACAGTTTAATACATCATATGTATTCAACTGATCTGCAGTAATCACTTTCGCTTTCTGGATGTTTCTGCTTGATAAATAGATATTGTTATTTTGTGAAGGTAAAACCAACAATGTCTTTTCGCCAGCTAAGTTTAAAGCGCTAACTAAATTGATGTAGTTTTTAGTTTTGATTGAATCAAAAGCAAAGTCTTCTAAAACAACAACGTTGTTATCCTGAGCTTTGTAAGTCAATGCTGATCTACGAGCCAGTTGCTTTAATTTTTTATTCAATTTGAAACTATAATCACGTGGCTGAGGACCAAACACGCGACCACCACCATTGAACAATGGAGATTTAATACTTCCGGCACGAGCACCACCAGTACCTTTTTGTTTGTATAGTTTACGGGTTGAACCAGCAATTTCGTTACGTTGTTTAGACTTGTGAGTACCTTGACGTTGATTAGCCAAATACTGTTTTACATCTAAATAGATTGCGTGGTCAACAGGCGTAATGCCAAATACTGACTCAGGAAGTTGCACCTTGGCACCTGTCTCTTTTCCTGAAATGTTTAATACTTTAACTTCCATCTGCTTACTTATCTAAGATTACGTAAGAACCCTTAGCTCCTGGAATGGAACCACTAACTACAACAAGGTTTTGATCAGCATAAACTTTCAAAACTTGTAAGTTCTGAACTTTTACTCTGTCACCACCCATTCTACCCGCCATACGCATACCTTTAAATACACGTGCAGGATAAGATGCAGCACCTAATGAACCTGGCGCACGCATTCTGTTATGCTGTCCGTGAGTTTGTCCACCAACACCGGCGAAACCATGGCGTTTTACAACACCCTGGAAACCTTTACCTTTAGAAGTACCAACAACGTCCACAAAATCGCCTTCATTGAAAATACTTACCGTTACCGTATCACCTAAGTTCAACGATTCTTCAAACGGCTCAAATTCAACCAATTTACGTTTTGGGGTAGTGTTTGCTTTCGCAAAGTGGCCTTTAAGAGGCATGGTAGTGTTCTTTTCTTTGGCTTCATCGAAACCTAACTGAACTGAAACGTAACCGTCTTTCTCTTCGGTCTTTACCTGTGTTACTACACAAGGCCCAGCTTCGATCACCGTACATGGAATGTTTCTTCCATCGGCGTCGAAAATGCTGGTCATTCCTACTTTTTTTCCAATAATACCTGACATTTTCTTTTTTTAAATTAACACCCATCGAAGCAGTAGGGCTTCGTTCAAGGTGGATACAATTCCCGTTAAGGGAGGGCAAAAATACGAAAGAAATCTTAATTTTCAAATAGTTAGCTAATTATTTTTTCAAATAAGCCCTATTTTTTTTCGCGAAGGGGAATCCGTTGAGATAAGTAACTTTTTAACCAACTAACTTGTCACTCAGGCTGTACAAGATAATTGATAAAACGAACAAACCGATCAAAACGTATAAATAATCACGCTCAATCAGGAAACTAAATATAGAAAAAACGACCCTTGCAACGGGTGTAAAAATCAGCAGTAAAGTGCCAAACTGAATGATCGCTTTGGCATCCAGGTCTTTCAGTCCGGTCAGGATCGCAGGAATAGAAGAGAAACCGGATTTATTCGGATTAAAACTGCGGTAATCGATCAGCATGGCATGATCAGAAAACAGGTAAAGCAATCCTCCGATCAGTACCACAGACATCGAAGCAATCACACCTACCCGCAGTAAAGTACCCAGGATGATCTGAATATCGCGGTCTGCGAAGAAATTTTTCTTCTCTGAACTCATAATTTACCTGATAAACCGTTATAAATCATTTGCAGCGCGAGGAAGGTCACCACTACAGCAAACACCACTTTTAACTTATCCGTCTTGGTTCTCACCAGGATCTTTGAGCCCAATGTTGCCCCGCAAAGTACCCCAATCGTTACCGGCATGGCAATTCCCGGATCAATTTGTCCGCGGTGAAGGTATACGATCGCACTGGCAGCCGCCGTCACTCCCATCATAAAATTACTCGTCGTGGTGGACACTTTAAAAGGAATCCTCATGATATTGTCCATCGCGATCACCTTTAATGCACCAGATCCTATCCCCAGCAAACCCGAAATGATCCCTGCAAAGAACATCATCACAAATCCGCCAAGCACCCGGTGAACCGCATATTTCTTCATTCCCCCTTCTGTCGGGTAAGTACCGTTCAGTTTAAAAAACACCGCCAGTTTTCCGGAAGTATCATTGTCTGAGCGATCTACCTTCTTCACTACCATCATTGCGGCAGAGAATAAGAGGATCAAACCAAAGATCACCGCAATATAGCTCGGATCCAGATAGACGGTCACCACCGCGCCTATAATGGCACTGATCGTTGTGGCCATTTCCAGGAACATTCCGATCCGGATATTCGTAATCCCCTCTTTCACATAAGCTGCTGCAGATCCGGAAGAGGTGGCAATCACAGATACAATAGAAGCGCCGATGGCATAATGAATGTCGACACCCAGGACCAATGTCAGCAGCGGGATAATCACTACCCCACCCCCTAAACCAGTCAGAGAACCGACCAATCCAGCTAAAAAAGCTCCTGCTAAAACTATAATTGTAAATAGTAATACCGACATTGCTGCAAATATACTATCTATAGTAATAGTTCGCTAAACTTATCCCTGAGATAAAATAAATAGCTAATTTTGAGAATTAATCAGACACTAAACTGAACTATTCTTCTTTGTAATAATGCAAACTTAAAATGTACCACTATGCAACTTCCTTTAGATAAAGTCGACGATTTAACCACTCAATTGAAATTAGCATCTCCAATAACCATTGAGAACAAACAACGATTAGATAAGAAGTTTCGACTGGAATTCAATTACAATTCCAATCATATGGAAGGGAATACACTTACCTATGGTGAAACTGAATTACTATTAATATTTGGCGACACTAAGGGAAATCACCAAATGCGCGAGTATGAGGAAATGAAAGCACATGATGTTGCTTATCAATTAGTAGAGGAATGGGCAAAAGACAAAGAACGCCCTCTAACGGAGCAAAATATAAAAGAACTTAATAAAACTATATTGATTCGCCCTTTCTGGAAAGATGCGATCACCGCAACAGGAGAAAATACACGCAGGCAAATAAAAGTAGGGGAGTATAAAGAATACCCTAATGCAGTTCGTTTATCAACAGGTGAGTTATTTGAATACGCCTCTCCCACCGAAACCCCTATATTGATGCAAGAATTAATAGATTGGTATAGATCGGAAGAGTCGGTACTTCACCCAGCCACTCTTGCTACAATGCTTCATTACAAATTTGTTAGAATTCACCCTTTTGATGATGGCAACGGCAGGATAGCCCGCTTATTAATGAACTACGTACTATTAAGAAACAATCTCCCTCCAGTCATCATAAAGTCGGACGATAAAGCCAATTACCTCCATGCTTTACATTCTGCTGATGTTGGGGATTATCCACCACTAATTGAATATATCGCCAATCAATTAATATGGTCATTGGAAATTTCAATAAAGGCAGCAAAAGGCGAGGACATTGAAGAGGCTACAGATCTTCAAAAAGAAATATCATTATTAAGTAAAAGGCTGACTACCGAGGAAAAACTTAGCAAACACCCAGCAATTGTACTTGAGGTTTTCAGCTGGTTCTCCAAAGATCTTTGGCCCGAGATACAAGAATCACTAGAACAATTCGATAGTCTATTTGCAGAGATTAAGGAATCAAAATTCGTAAACCACAAACAAGTAATTTTAGATGGCAAAAGGCTTTTTGAGCCCATAGGGTTATCTATTTCAAAAAACTTCGAACCTAAGGATATTAAAATACTTGGTTATGACATTTATAAAGAAGAAATAAACCGGATAGATTGGAATGTCATATTGTATGGATTAAGAGGTGCAAAGACAAAACCAGAAATGGAAATAAATGCAACATTAGAGTTCAAAACCGATATTTATAATATTAATATCATGCTTGATAATCGCAGCCTATCAAGCACAGATTATAGATATGGAGATTTCATACTAAAAAGCGACATAGAAAAACTACAGAATTTTTTGGCCAAACAAGTATTGGAAGAAATTAAGACAAGAGTTAAATAATCAGATATACAGACATGGACAATAAAATCACAATATAATTGTTACATTACTAATACAACCAGTTCTATACTAAAACAACAATACCAATACAGAAACATCCTATTAAAAAAAACAACACTTTATGAAAAAACTGATATTCGCAATTATAGCCGTTCTCCTCTTAAACTTAAATGCACAATCACAAATTCCGGCAGATAGCGCGAAAGCTCCCTCTGGTCTTCGGGGCCAATACGAATTCATGTTGTCAAAATCAAAAACCATTAATGGCTATAAGCTCATTAATCCAGGCAGGCTTTCCGGCCTTTGGAAAAATGTAGCAGATTCACTCAATACCAGTCGCAAACAACTAGGCGCTGTAAAACTGAAACTTACTGAACAAGAAAAAACAATTGCGGCATTAAAAGGACAAATTTCCGGAACAGAAACCTCCTTAGCTACTTCAAATGCCAAATTAAATGAGATCAGCTTTCTTGGGATCTCTTTTACCAAAAGCAATTATAACGTTATTGTATGGAGTCTGATTCTGGTATTGGCAGCCGCTTTAGCGATTATCATCCTGAGATCAGCTAAACATATTCATGAAGCAAAATACAGAAGCTCTTTATATGAAGAGATTTCACAAGAGTACCAGAGCTATAAAACGAAGGCCAATGATAAAGAGAAGAAACTGGCAAGAGAGCTGCAGGATGAGCGCAACAAACTTGATGAATTAAAAAACAGGGGGAGATAATAATTCCCCTGATATAAAAAAAGCCTTCCTGAAACTCAGGAAGGCTTTTTTTGTTAACCGTCTATATAGTTAAACTTTGATTTCAACTTCAACACCGCTAGGTAATTCAAGTTTCATTAAAGCGTCAACTGTTTTAGAGTTAGAGCTATAAATGTCTAACAAACGTTTGTAAGCACATAATTGAAACTGCTCACGTGCTTTTTTGTTCACGTGTGGTGAACGTAAAACAGTGAAGATTTTCTTTTCTGTAGGCAACGGAATTGGTCCGCTAACTACTGCACCCGTAGGTTTAACAGTCTTAACGATTTTCTCAGCAGATTTATCTACCAGGTTGTAATCGTAAGATTTTAATTTGATTCTGATTCTTTGGCTCATCTTGTTTATGTATTAAGGCTGCCGGTTAGAGCTATTAATAACCGGCTGCCGATTTGTTATTATTCTGCGGATTTAACTCTTCCTTTAGATTTCGCGATTACTTCGTCCTGAACGTTTCTAGGTGCAGGTTCGTAGTGATCAAATTCCATTGTAGAAGTTGCACGACCTGAAGTAATGGTACGCAATTGCGTCACATAACCAAACATTTCAGAAAGAGGTACAGTTGCTTTAATTACCTGAGCACCAGCACGTGTATCCATTCCTAAAAGTTGACCACGACGACGGTTCATGTCACCGATAACATCACCCATGTTTTCTTCAGGGGTTAAGATTTCGATTTTCATGATTGGCTCCATCAATACAGGGTTACATTTAGGCAATGCCTCACGGTAAGCCATTTTAGCTGCAAGTTCGAAAGATAAAGCATCTGAATCGACTGCGTGGAATGAACCATCAATTAAACGAACTTTCATGTCTGGTAGTGGGTAACCAGCCAAAACTCCATTAGCCATTGATGCTGCAAATCCTTTCTCTACAGAAGGGATAAACTCACGTGGAATAGATCCACCTGAAATTTCATTCACAAACTGTAAACCGCCTTTTTCATAATCTGCATCGATCGGTGAAATTACAACTTGAATGTCCGCGAATTTACCACGACCACCAGATTGTTTTTTATACGTTTCACGATGTTGAACTGTTCCGTTAATTGCTTCTTTGTAAGCAACTTGTGGCGCACCTTGATTTACTTCTACTTTAAACTCACGTTTTAAGCGGTCAATCAGGATGTCTAAGTGAAGCTCACCCATACCAGAGATTACAGTCTGACCAGTTTCCTCGTCAGTTTGAACTCTAAATGTAGGATCTTCTTCAGCCAATTTAGCTAAGCCCATACCTAATTTATCGATATCAGCCTGAGTTTTAGGCTCAATAGCTAAACCGATAACCGGCTCAGGGAAGTTCATTGACTCCAGAATGATTGGGTTTTTCTCTTCGCAAAGGGTATCACCAGTTTTGATATCTTTAAAGCCTACAACCGCTGCAATATCACCAGCACCTACATTAGGGATTGGGTTTTGCTTGTTTGCATGCATTTGGAAGATACGGGAGATACGCTCTTTGTTCTCAGAACGTGCGTTATAAACGTATGAACCAGCTTCTAAGTTTCCTGAATAAACACGGATAAAGCATAAACGACCTACGAAAGGATCTGTTGCAATTTTAAATGCTAAAGCTGCAAACGGCTCTTTTTCATCAGGTTTACGTAATACTTCCTCTCCTGTATTTGGATTGATACCAACGATACCTTCCTGATCCATTGGTGAAGGCAATAATTCCATCACGTAATCAAGCATAGTTTGTACACCTTTGTTTTTGAAAGATGAACCACAAACCATAGGTACAATTTTAGCATCCAATACTGCCTGACGTAAAGCGTCTAAAACTTCACGCTCAGTGATGGTTTCAGGGGCTTCGAAGAATTTCTCCATCAAAGACTCATCATACTCAGCAACTGATTCCAGCAATTTCTCTCTCCACTCAGCAACCTCATCTAGCATATCTTCCGGAATTGGCACTTCTGTAAAGGTCATCCCTTTATCATGCTCATTCCAAACGATACCACGGTTGTTGATTAAATCAACCACACCTTTGAAAGTATCTTCAGCACCGATTGGCAATTGCAATGGTACTGCGTTACTTCCTAACATGCTTTTAACCTGTCCAACAACTTTCAAGAAATCTGCACCAGAACGGTCCATTTTGTTAACGAAACCGATACGGGCAACGTTATAGTTGTTTGCCAGACGCCAGTTAGTTTCAGATTGAGGCTCAACACCATCAACCGCAGAAAATAAGAAAACCAATCCGTCTAATACACGTAGCGAGCGGTTTACCTCTACGGTAAAATCCACGTGACCCGGTGTATCGATGATATTGATGTGGTAATCTTGTCCTCTGTATTTCCAACCAACAGTAGTAGCAGCAGAAGTAATGGTAATACCACGTTCCTGCTCCTGTGCCATCCAGTCCATTGTAGCTGCACCTTCGTGCACCTCGCCAATTTTGTGACTAACACCTGCATAATAAAGAATACGCTCTGTAGTAGTGGTCTTACCGGCATCAATGTGCGCAGCAATACCAATATTTCTTGTAAATCTTAAATCTCTTGACATTTTATGATTCTGTATGATTAGAAACGGAAATGAGAGAACGCTTTGTTAGCCTCAGCCATTTTATGCGTATCTTCTTTTTTCTTCACTGCTGCACCTTCACCTTTAGCTGCTGAAACGATTTCACCTGCTAATTTCTCTTTCATTGTTTTTTCTCCACGTTTACGAGCGTAAGAAATTAACCATTTCATGCCTAAAGCAATCTTACGGTCAGGTCTTACCTCTGTAGGTACCTGGAAATTTGCACCACCTACACGACGAGATTTAACCTCTACTGCAGGCATTACATTTGTTAAAGCACGTTTCCATACTTCTAATCCGTTCTCACCAGCTTTTTTCTCAGCTAGTTCTACAGCATCATAAAAAATATCATATGCAATGGATTTTTTTCCATCATACATCATATTGTTTACAAACCTTGTCACCTGAACATCGTTAAATTTTGGATCAGGAAGGATAATTCTCTTTTTTGGTTTTGACTTTCTCATTTGTTTTTCCTCCTAATTATTTCTTTTTACCTTTTGTTGGTGCCGCAGCTACTTGTCCTGGCTTAGGACGTTTAGTACCATATTTTGAACGACGTTGGTTACGACCAGCAACTCCTGAAGTATCTAGTGCTCCACGGATGATGTGATAACGTACACCTGGCAAATCTTTAACACGACCACCACGGATCAATACAATGGAGTGCTCCTGTAAATTGTGACCTTCACCTGGAATATAGGCATTCACCTCTTTACCATTGGTTAAACGTACACGGGCAACTTTACGCATTGCTGAGTTTGGTTTTTTAGGGGTAGTGGTATATACACGTGTACATACACCTCTTCGCTGTGGACAGCTGTCCAACGCTGGAGACTTACTCTTGAACTCCAGTGCTACTCTACCTTTTCTAACTAATTGTTGAATGGTTGGCATTGTTCTTTTTTTGTTTTCTATTAATATTTAAAAACTTTACCCCTATAATAAGGGACTGCAAAGGTAAGACAATACATTTTATAAATCAAGGGGTTAACATAAAAATAATTCAATAGAAACGCAACATCGGACAAACGGTCTTGCCCGCCTATAGCTTTACAGTTGTAATTGAAACCCGTATTAGACCTTGTGTAAAGTCCTGTCCGGAATAAGCACGCAAAAACCAGATAAAATTCAGCTTCGGAACAGCAAAATACCTGCTTTTACCTATACGCGCTCTGACCACGCTCTATACTCGGTCTATACTCGGTGGAGACACGCTTGAAAGCGCATTAAAGGCGGGTAAGCATCGACTATAAATCGAGTCATTTTCGGGCGTTTCCCAAAGCTGTTCTCTACCTGCCTCTTTCTATCTCCGGCAAAGCAGGCAACCACAAAAAATTAGCCCCGCCAAACCAGCAGCAGATTTACATTGAGCTTGCTATGGAGTTAACAATACACCCAGTCCTAAATAATCTGCTTCTGCTTTATGGAGGTAAATTTTTGTCTGAACTGCAGCCCAGTTCATCACATAATACTTTAAACCCGCAGTCCAGTAAGTTTTAACCGTTTCGGATGATTTAGAAAAATTATTATAATGCAGATAGTAACCATACTTAGCCATGACTGCCAGCCGGTCCATCCAAAAATCCGGGCCAATAGCCAGCCCTACCCTCCAGCGGTCTAATGAAGTCGCCAATGACTGGGAAGTCTGAAGATTGTTTTGATAAACGGTATGGTAATAAACAGCATCTATTCCCGAACTACAGCCGAGAAGCTCATTTAACCGATAATTATACCCCGCATAAAGCCCCGTTTTATACAAACCTTCCCGACTTCTAACCACGCCCCTGCAACCAATGTTTACCCCAAAGTCAAACTGATGACGGGTCCGCTCCAAACTTTCCTTTCTCCCGGTTGTATCCCGTTTCGGTTGCCCTGAAGAACGCAGAACTCTAAGAACCCCAAAGCTTAAACTGCTGATATTTAACCCATAGTTAGGTGTCCTTATCCCTCCGTTAGAAAAATGAAGCACATCCAGTCCCGCAGACAACCGTGTATAAGGCGCAACTTTAGCCGCTACTTTTACTGCCATTCTGGAAGCAAAATTAAGGTGGCTACCAATCAATATATTCTGGTTTGTGAAATAAGTCTGCCCAAGGTATCCTATCCCCAACCCCGGTGCAGCCCACAATTCGGCATACTTAGATTTTAGCAGTGTGAAATTCAATGCAGCCACCATAGCATAAGCATCTCCAAACAAATTAGATCTGGGATCCGAAGCCAGCATCACCTTCTTCATGTTCTTATAATTAAACACAAGGTCAATGCCGTTTAGATTTAGCATACACATCCAGGGGCTTGGATGATCGTTCTTCTGAATATGGTAAGTAAATTCGCCGCCAAGAGCGGAGCCACTCAGTTTATTTCCAGCAGTAAAAAGTGCTAAAGAAACCTGGGGAGAAAACTCAAGGCTATTCCAGTGGTCCGACTTTTGTCGTCCATAACCATGGTTCGTCAATATTAAAAAGCTAAAAATTAATATGACGTAACAACAACGAGCCCCCCCTATGTAGTTCATTACATAGCATATATATATAAAATCTCCCTAATTAATGGAATGTATTCAGATAAAGTTTTTCAACTTTTTTTCTTGCCCAATCTGTTTTACGCAAAAACTTCAAACTGGACTTCAGGCTGGGGTTATTCTGAAAGCAGTCAATGCGAATCAACACACCCAATTCAGGCCAGCCATAATGCCATACCAGTTGTTTAACAATAAACTCCAGGGTTTTACCATGCAATGGGTTATTTGGCTGTTCTGCTTCCGTCATGCGACAAAATTAAAAAGAATTTCCGGCTCTAATGACTAAATTTGTTGTAATCAGTTTTATTTAATCCATAACAGATGCAATTTAAATTAGGAGATTTTGTTCGTTTTGTAGACGAAAACATAGAAGGATACATTACCAGAATCATAGATAAAGACACCATAGGCGTAACCGATTCCAATGATTTTGAAATTCCTGTCCAAGCCACAAAAGTAACCCTGGTACATGGAGAGATTCCGGACAATGACGTTGTTTCTAACCGCCCTGCCGTAGTCGTACCTGAAGCACAATTTATTAAGGAAGGAATTTATCTTTGCCTGATCACAGATCAGCACAGCAGTTCAGTCGCACATTTCCATCTGGTTAATGAAAGCTCATTCCAGCTGCTGGCCAGTCTCACCACAGAAAAAGGAGATCATTACAAAGGCGAGTTTGCTGCCATAGTCCCGGCACATTCCACAAAGAAAATCTATTCTGCTCAACTTGGAGACATTCAGATCTGGCCGAAATTTAAACTCGAAATCCTATTCCATACGCCCGCAAATGTGGAGCCTAAAGATGCCATCATTTATCATGAACGGATCAAAGGAAAAGATCTTTCTGTGGCTAAAGAAGAAATCGCCCTGCTCAAACAAAAAGGCTGGCTGATTCGTCTTGATGCTGCCGAAGCCTTAATCGACGCAGACAAACTTAAAGAAAGCTTTTTTAAAGCACGTTAACACTAAAACCCAACGTAATGAAAAATCTATCCCCCCTTTTCGCGATTCTTTTTTGCATTCCATTAATGGCAGTCACCTGTAACCGCCCAATGGAAAAAGCCGATGAGCCCCGGCTTAAGGACATCAAACTACCTGATGGTTTCAAAATAGCCGTTTATGCTAAGGTTGACAATGCCCGTTCTATGGCACTTGGCAGCAATGGAACGGTATTCGTAGGCAATCGCGATGGCGATAAAGTCTATGCCCTGGTAGATGCAGATAAAGATGGGGTGGCAGAAAAAACATACGTTATTGCTCAGGGATTGAAAGACATGCCAAATGGAATTGCCTTTAAAGATGGCAGTTTATACGTGGCTGAAGTGAGCAAAATCTGGCGCTTTGATCAGATAGAGGAACACCTCGCCAATCCACCAAAACCTGTATTGCTGTACGATAAGCTTCCTAAGGATACACACCATGGCTGGAAATATCTGGGATTTGGTCCGGATGGGAAGCTTTACTTTCCAATTGGTGCACCATGCAATATCTGTGACAACACGGATAAAGACAAGAGATATGCCTCCATCCTCCGGATGAACCCCGATGGAACAGGCCTGGAGGTTTTTGCCAATGGAGTGAGAAACTCTGTTGGTTTCGACTGGAATCCGCTGACCAAAGATTTATGGTTTACCGACAATGGAAGGGACATGCTTGGCGAGGACATCCCTGGAGATGAGCTGAACCGCGCTGATAAATCGGGCATGCATTTCGGCTATCCTTTTGTCCATGCCGGAGATAGCTTAGATCCGGAATTCGGGAAAGGAAAAGATCCTAAAAATTTCACGGCTCCCCAGAGAAAACTCGATGCGCATGTGGCTGCATTAGGAATGAAATTCTATACCGGAGACATGTTTCCAAAAAGCTATAAAAATCAGATCTTAATCCCGGAACACGGCTCGTGGAACCGTAAGGTTCCATCTGGTTATCGCCTGATGCTGGTAAAATTGGATGGCAATAAGGTCCTGAGTTACGAACCATTTGCCACCGGTTGGCTAAAAGGAGGAAAAGCATGGGGAAGGCCGGTAGACATCCTCCAGTTGGCTGATGGATCCATCCTGGTATCCGACGACTTCGCCAATCTGGTTTATAGAATCTCCTATAAAGACTAATATTTTAGATCAGAATATTGTCTTTCCAATTATTTTTTTGTAATCTGTTGCAATAGCTTAAAATAACGATACATGAGCGCAACAGATTACAATTTTGACTTCCATAATATCGGCAAAAAAACGCATGACCTCCTGATCAAATGGGGAGTTTCCGATAGCATTGCCGATTACATTAACCTGCTTGGACTATCACTGGTCCTTGCCATTGCAGTTTACCTCCTCCATTATGTCCTCAGACGGCTGTTAAGGATTACCTTAATCCGCATTACCAAACGCACCAAGATCGATTTCTTTCATCATTTACTGGAAAACAGATTTTCTCATTTTGTAGCGCTGACTACTGCCGTTACGCTGGTAAAAAGTTCTATCCCAGTGGTGTTTTATTCTTTCCCAAGTCTAATCGCCCCTTTGAATAAACTGACAGAAGTATACCTGGTCATCATTATCATCTGGCTCATCATCTCTCTGATCCGCTCCGGTGCAGACTCCCTGAGAAAAAAGTCTGCGTTCAAATCGAAACCTATAGAAAGTTATATGCAGGTGATCAGAATCATCCTGTTTTTTATAGGAGCGGTGGTCATCTTCTCCAACCTTACCGGAAAATCTCCGCTTACTTTCTTTACGGCCATGGGTGCGATCTCGGCAGTATTGTTGTTAATGTTCAAAGATACCATCATGGGATTTGTGGCCAGCATTCAGGTAAGCACGAATGACACCGTCCGTATCGGCGACTGGATTACAATGGCAAAATATGGTGCCGATGGCGATGTCGTAGAAATCAACCTGACCACAGTTAAAGTGCAGAACTTTGATAAAACCATTACCACCATTCCAACCTATTCCCTGATTTCGGACTCCTTCCAAAACTGGCGCGGCATGACGCAATCCGGAGGAAGAAGGATAAAGAGGGCTATCTTCATCAGACAATCTACCATTCGTTTCCTTACCTACGAAGAGATCGAGCAATTCAGAAGAATTCAATCCCTGACCTCTTATATTGACCACCGCCAAAAAGACATTGATAAACATAACGAACGCATTGGGGCAGACAAAAGTCTGTTGATTAACGGCAGAAACTTAACCAATGCAGGCTTATACAGAAAGTACATCGACAACTACATTTCAAACCATACCGGCTTACATAAAAAGATGACGATGATGGTCAGACAACTTGCACCTACCGCT
This sequence comes from Pedobacter steynii, assembly GCF_900103665.1. GTDB lineage: Bacteria > Bacteroidota > Bacteroidia > Sphingobacteriales > Sphingobacteriaceae > Pedobacter > Pedobacter steynii. The sequence continues at coordinate 104,315 of NZ_FNGY01000012.1, read as the reverse complement.
AACGGATTACCCCTGGAGATCTATGCGTTTACCGGCACCACCAAATGGGTAGATTACGAATACATCATGGCAGATATATTTGATCACCTGCTCGCTTCTGCCAGTTATTTCGATCTGAAGGTCCAGGAGATGGACATCCTATCTCCGGATAAATAAAAAATCCCCCTGCGAAAAATATTCACAAAGGGATTTTTTATGCAATTTGAAACTTACTTAGTCCAGCTGTTATTTGCAGCATTGCTGTCGGGAAGAACCTGCTCCGGATCCAGGGTAACCGAAATGACTTCCTCTGTAGTCGGATAATTAACCGTCCATTTCGTATTACGCATCCAGATGTCTACCGGAAGCTTAATGATGTCCGTCTTCCCGCTTTTTGTTTTCACCTCGATGATCACTGGCATCGGCATTTTCTCCAGGTTCGCAACCACGATATTATAACCTGTTCTTGCGCCATCTTTTGTCAGCTCTTTGACCTCTGTGATGGCCTGATCTGTTTTCCAGTTTTCCATAAACCAGCCTCTCCAGAACCAGGAAAGATCTTCTCCTGCCCCATTTTCCATGGCACGGAAAAAGTCGAAAGCACTTGGGTGTTTATAGGCCCAGTTTTCAATATATTTTTTAAAGGCATAATCAAAACGATCCGCCCCTAAAACATGATTTCTTAATACGTTTAGTCCCCAGGAAGGTTTATAGTAAAGATTTACACCAATATTCGCTTCCTTCATCGCGTCAGGACTTAACATCACATATTCTAAAGCATCATTACTTAGATATTTAGCAACACCCTGCATATTTTCAGGTTTGTTCTTATATTCTCCATTGTTAAATGCAGCTTTAGACAAGCCATTAATAAAGGTGTTAAAGCCCTCATCCATCCATCCAAATTTACGCTCATTGCTTCCTACAATCATTGGAAACCAGGTATGGCCAAATTCATGATCAATTACTCCCCAGGCACTTCCATTCTTCGCTTTCCAACCGCAAAAAACGATTCCCGGATATTCCATCCCCCCAACATTGCTGGCTACATTTACCGCCATTGGATAAGGATATTCAAACCATTTATTGGAATAATATTCTATAGAAGATTTCACATACTCTACTCCTCTGCCATAACCATCTTTACCATTGCTCTCTACCGGATGTGCAGAAACCGCCAATGATTTCTTTCCACTTGGCAGGTTAATCCTGGCAGCATCCAAAACAAATGCTTTTGAAGAAGCCCAGGCTACGTCCCTTGTGTTTTTAATTTTAAATTTCCAGGTTAACGTTCCTTTTGCAGGACGAGATTTAGGATCTGTTACTTCCGACTCAGACCGGATGGCAATCGTTTTATCACTCAGCTTTGCGGCATTCCAGCGTGCCAGTTGTTCGGCCGTAAATACCTCCTGAGGGTTTAACAATTCACCAGAGCCCATCACAATGTGACTGGCAGGCGCAGTAACCGAGAAATCTACATCTCCATATTCACAATAAAACTCACCTGCTCCCCAATACGGTAAAGTATTCCAGCCCAGAATGTCATCATAAACACTCATCCTTGGAAACCATTGTGCAATGGCAAATATTTCGCCGTTTTTGGTCACCAGGTGCCCCATGCGGTCCGAACCATTGATCGGGATCACAAATGAAAAATTCATTTTAATCGTGATGCTTTCTCCATTCGCCGCCAAAGGCGCATCCAGACGGATTTGCATCCTTGTATCTTCTGTCAGCGAGGTGAATTTTACAGGCTTCGCTTTCTGGGAAACACTCAGGCCTTCTATTTTATAACCGCCTTCTACTTTCTCACCCCTTGCTCCATATCTGCTGCCTGCGGCAATCAGAGAATTCCCTCTTGAACTTTCTGCAAACAGATTCTGGTCGAGCTGTAACCACAGAAATGGCAGTTTATCAGGACTATTATTCTTATAGGTAATGGTCACAGACCCTGTAACCGTGTTTTTTGCTTCATCCAGGTTTGCAGTAATGTGATAATCTGCACGGTTCTGCCAGTATTTAGCTCCGGGATATCCATTTGCGGAGCGGTATTCATTGCCATTTTGCGTGTAAAAAAGGGGATTGAATGCAACATGGGGGTCATAGTTCCCTGTGGCTTGTTGCCCCATGGAACTGAAACCGAATGCGCATAACAAGGCCAATAATAAGGTAGGCTTATTCATGATGTTTAGTTGTTGGTTTTAGATTCGAACTAAAGGTATAAAATGAAATGCTATACCTGACCATTGTAACGGTTTTATTAGTTCCCCTTCAATTTAGGCATCGGATAGACCTTTCGTTGTCCGGCAGGAAGTTTAAGCCAGCTATGATAAGCTTTAACAATATAATAGGTATAGTTAAAAGGTCGTTCGTCTTTAATCAGGGCTTCCGTTGGCCGGTATATGGCCATAAAGTCTTTGAGGTCTTCCCCCTGGAGCTTCACGAGTTTAGTGATGGTTTCTTCATTAAAATTCTCCCTGATCTCCGTTTCATACACATCCCGCTCTTCCAGCCTTCTTTCCTTCTCCCGTTCCCGTTTCATTTTGCCATAGCCCAGGTTAAACATCATCCCTCCGGCTCTGTCGTTATTTCCTTTGCCCCTTAGTCCATCCGCTCCAAATCGCTTTGATTCTTTTGCATTCGGGTCCCGGTATAATACAGAAGGATTTACTTTTGCACTCAAAATCTCCACCTCTTTTAAGGTTTTTGAATTTCCTGGCAGAAAAATGGTCTTGGGCTTCAGATCAATCAGAAAAAGCGTATCTGTATGGTAACCGACAAAAGAAAACTCCAGGAGATCCCCGATTTTAGCGGGAAGGGTAAACTGGCCGGCAGCCTTCGTTCTGGTAAGCTCTTTACTGTTCAGGTTCCGTACAATCACATCCTGAATAGGAAAAGTTTTATTATCGTAATCATACACCGTACCGGACACAGAAGTTTGTGCCCAGACTCCGAAAGGGGCAATGCAGATGAACAACAATAATAAATGCTTAGACATATTCAAATGTAACGCTGTTTTTACGCCTTGATTATATTTTAACAAAATTTAACAACAGCGTGTCATTACTTCAAAAGACTTTGATAACTGTCTTCGTCAAACCCGATAAGGACTGCTTTCTGATCAATCTCAACAACAGGTCTTTTGATCGCACTGGTATGTTGCAATAAGATCTTAACTGCTGACTCCTGATCAACAACTCCATCCTGTTCTTCCTTACTCAGCTTTTTCCAGGTTGTTCCTTTTTTATTCAACACCTTTTCCCAGCCAAAAGCTGTGGACCATTCATTCAGCTTTTCAGCGGTAATGCCGCTCTTTTTGAAATCGTGGAACTCGGGATTAAATCCATTCTCTGCCAACCAGGTCCTGGCTTTCTTTACTGTATTGCAATTTGGTATTCCGTATATGATCATATCGGCAAAAATAAAATTTATTATCATTAATATTGTTGTTGATTTTATCTCTCTCTGTGGGGGGCGACTTGAAATTGCAAAAGATATGGCCAAAAAACTAAGTTTAGTACAGGATAGTACTGAATTTCGAGCGCTTTTGTGCAGCACTTTAATTTCAATCCTAATTCACAATTTCAGATAAGTTCTTAACATCTAATTGTTCAGTCTATGTTTAAGCTAACTTTTAAACAACAAGTATTAACAGGTTTTACTGTTTCCTTATTGTTTGTCCTGGTATCCGCCATCACTTCGTACTTCGGTGTGGAGAAACTGAATGAAGATACAAAATGGCAAAGCCATACTTACGAGGTCATAGACCTGATCAAAAATGTAGAAACTCAGGTCCTGAACTCAGAAAGTGCATTGCGTGGCTTTATTTTGTCGCAGAAAAGTTTGTACCTGAGACCTTACAATAAAAATGCACCGTTGATACTCGAGACAGTCCAGAACCTAAAAAAATTGATCACCGATAATCCTGAACAAGAAACAAGGGTCGATTCTTTAGATGCTTATGCGCATAAAAAGGTAACAGAAATGCAGGAAGTGGTCCGGATTTATGACAGTAAGGGACCGGCAGCAGCAACCGACCGGGTATTAACCGGAGGCGGACAATATTATAAGGATCAGATGCTGTTCATCAGCAAAAAAATGATTGAGACAGAATTCCGCCTGTTGGCGGAACGGAAAGCCAATACCGTTCGCAGTAGCCAGAGAAGTACCTGGATCATTTTATTAAGCGCTTTAGTCATATTCTGCCTGATTCTTTTTCTCTTTACTTATATCCGAAGGACATTCGATCAGCAAAAATTAAAAGAAGCCCAGATTAGAAAGTCCAATCTCCAGCTGGAACGCTTGTCTGTTGAAAATGAACAGAAAAACTGGCTTTTATCCGGTGTTACCACCGTAAATGATGCCATGCGTGGAGAACAGGAGATCGAGGAATTATCCGTCAATATCATTACACGGATCAGCAATTATATCAATGCTCCTATCGGTGCCTTCTTTCTGATCAATCGTGCTAAAAAGACTTTCAAATTTACCGGAGGATATGCGTATCAACCTAAAAAAGGAGAAACAAGTCAATACCATATCGGAGAAGGCCTGGTTGGCCAGGTTGCGGCAGAAAAAAAGGTAAAACTACTCAACAACATCCCTTTGGATTATCTGAAAATCAGTTCAGGTCTGGGAAATACCCTGCCAAAATGCATTTACCTCATCCCCATCGTATTTGAAGACGAAACACTGGCAGTGATTGAGCTCGGGCTTCAGGAGAACCCCGATGAAAAAATGACATTATTCCTGAACAGCATCAGCGAAAGTGTTGGCGTTGCGGTAAACAGTGCAGTTGCAAGAGTGAAACTCAGAGCACTGTTTGAACAAACCCAGCAACAGGCAGAAGAGCTGGAGAGCCAGCAGGAAGAGCTACGGACAACCAATGAGGAGCTGATGTACAAAACAGACCAGCTTCAGTCGTCTGAAGAAGAACTGAGGGTACAACAGGAAGAATTACGTCAGACCAATGCGGAGCTGGAGGAAAAAGCCCAGCAACTGGAAGAGCGCAACATTTCTATCAACCAGGCAAGAGAGGCGATTAGCTTAAAGGCAGAAGAACTGGAAATTTCCAGTAAATATAAATCAGAGTTTCTGGCCAATATGAGTCATGAGCTCAGAACACCATTGAACAGCATTCTGATCCTGGCGAGGATCTTAAAAGAAAACAGGCCTGAAAACCTGAATGAAGATCAGATCAAGTATGCCGGCGTTATTCACAATGCAGGGAACGACCTGCTCAGCCTGATCAACGACATTCTGGACTTATCGAAAATAGAATCCGGAAAGGTAGACCTGAGTATTGAAACCGTAAAACCGGATGCCATTAAGCATGGGATGGAATCCCTGTTTACGGAGCTTGCCCGAAGTAAAAAGATCCAGTTCAGTACTATTATTGACGATGACCTGCCGGAAAATATCCTTACAGATCAGGCCAGACTGGAACAGATTGTCAAAAATTTACTGTCTAATGCCTTCAAATTCACACCGGAATATGGCCAGATCACTCTTAGCATCAGCAGGCCATCCAGAGGTGTTCGCTTTTTCTCTGACCGCTTAAAAAATACGTCGGAAGAAATCATCGGCATTACGGTTAAAGATTCGGGCATTGGCATTCCGGAAGACAAGCAAAAACTGATCTTCGAGGCCTTCCAGCAGGCCGACGGATCTACGAGCAGGAAATTTGGTGGAACAGGGCTTGGCCTCTCCATCAGCAAAGAACTGGCTTACATTCTTGGCGGAGAGATCCAGGTGAGCAGTAAACCTAATGAAGGAAGTACCTTTACCCTATTTGTTCCCAGAAACAATTCCTTCCAGTTACCGGAGCAACTGAATACTTATCATGCAGAAGAAGCAGTTGTCATTCCTTTTATTCCGGAAATAGCGACCAGCCCGGTAAAACAACCTGATGAGCCGCAAACTTTACTGATTATAGAAGACGATGTCGTTTTCGCAGATGTATTAAATGACTATGCACTGGAAAAAGGATTCCAGCCAATTCTGGCACACAGTGGTGATACCGGACTGGAAATGGCCTTTTCTCAGCTACCTGATGCCATTGTCCTGGACATTATGTTACCGGTAATGGACGGCTGGACCATCCTGAAAAAGTTAAAGGCTGATCCAAGAACCAAACACATCCCGGTGCATATGATGTCGGCAGGAAATGAAAAAGCCAGCAAAGCTAAAAAAGAAGGCGCCATAGGCTTCCTGAAAAAACCGGTTGAAAAAGAACAACTGGATGAAGCTTTTAACCTCCTCAGTGCCGCTTACCTGAAATACAATTTCAAAAGCGTTTTAGTGATCGAAGATCAGGAATTGCAAAGCAGGGAACTGACACAACAGCTGACTGAAAAAGGGGTGGATGTGAAACAGGCATTCACAGGAAAAGAAGCATTGGACCTTCTGGACGATCAGGTTTTTGATTGTATCATCCTGGACCTGAAGCTTCCTGACATTTCCGGATTTGATTTGCTCGACCAGATCAAGTCGCAGGCCCTGCACGCACATATTCCGGTAATCATTAACACGGCTATGGAGCTGGATCAGGAAAAAATGGCTCATATCATGAAGTATACCGATGCCATGGTCCTGAAATCAAACAAATCCAACGACCGCTTGATCGATGAGGTCAGCTTGTTTATCAATAAACTTAAACAGGATGGCCCTTCTGCACCTGCAAAACCTGGAGCGGTGAAAGGCAAAAGCGTTTCCACGATGGAGAAAGTTCTGAAAGATAAAACCATTTTAATTACCGATGATGACATGCGAAACATCTTCGCCCTTTCCAGTGCACTACAGCTTTACGACCTCAGGATCGTGATTGCCAACAATGGTAGAGAAGCCCTGGAAAAACTGGAAGAATCAGAGCAGATTGATCTGGTACTGATGGACATCATGATGCCGGAAATGGATGGCTATGAAGCGATGAAAGCCATCAGAATGGAAAAACGTTTCGCCAAACTACCGATCATTGCATTAACCGCAAAAGCGATGAAAAATGATCGTGAAAAATGTATCGAAGCGGGAGCAAATGATTATATTTCTAAGCCGGTTGATATGGATAAACTATTGTCAATGTTAAGGGTATGGTTAAGTTAGTATGCATAAGGAGGAGGATTACATCAGCTATGATCAATTAGCAGAGTTAGTTGATTTCATAAAAAACATTCATGGTTTTGATTTTAGCGATTACTCTGCGGCCTCTCTGAAAAGAAGGGTGACCAGGATTATGCAATTGCAAAAACTAAGTTTATTTGACTTACGTACCTTATTGACAAATGACCATGACTATTTCGAATCCTTTTTAATAGAGATCACCGTTAACGTGACAGAAATGTTCCGGGACCCTGCATTTTACAGGTCTGTGAAGGAAAATATCATTCCCTATCTTCGTTCCTATCAAAGGATTAAAGTTTGGAATGCAGGTTGCTCTACGGGGGAAGAATTATATTCTTACGCCATCATGTTTGCCGAAGAAGAGTTGTATGACCGGAGTTTTTTCTACGGTACAGATATCAATAATGATGTTCTGGATTTCGCTAAAGACGGGATCTATGATTTACAAAAGATGAAGCAGTACTCTGAAAATTATCAAAAGACAGGAACCATGCATACGCTTTCTGATTTTTATACCGCCCGCTATGAAGCAGCTTCCATCAACCGTTCCCTCAAAAAAAACCTGTTGTTCTCGGCACATAACCTGGCTTCAGATGGCGTATTTAACGAATTTCAGGTCATCTCCTGCCGCAATGTATTGATCTATTTTAATACAGATCTGCAAAAGAGAGTAATTGAGTTATTCTATAATAGTTTAGCTAATTTTGGATTCCTGTGTTTAGGTGCCAAAGAAACTTTAAGAAGTACAGAAACCGGTCGTTTTAAAATTATTGACAAGAGAAATAACATTTACCAAAAAATAGCATAGGGGACATTCAAACCATCCCCGAAACACTACCTCATACCTGAGACCTATGGAAAAGATTAATATCTTAATTGTTGATGACAGACCTGAAAACATCATTGCCCTCGAGGCATTGCTTCAGCGTGATGACATCAATATTATTACCACCACCAATCCCAATGAAGCCTTGAGAATATCCTGGGAAATGGATATTGCCATTGCCCTGGTGGATGTTCAAATGCCGGAGATGGATGGGTTTGAGCTGGTAGAAATTTTAAAAAGCAACCCCAGAACAAAAGGAATCCTCATCATATTTGTGACTGCAATTTCCAAAGAAACGAAATATGCCGTAAAGGGCCTGAATACCGGAGCAGTGGATTACCTCTACAAACCGCTTGATCCCTATGTGACTTCCGCTAAGGTAGACTCCTTTATACAGCTGGTAAGAAATGAAAGAGAGATCAAAAAGAAAAACCATGAACTGGAGGCTTATCAGAAAGAACTGATCAAGGCAAAGGAACAGGCAGAACAGGGGAAAAGGATTAAGGAGAATTTCCTGGCCAATATGAGCCATGAAATCCGCACACCTATCAATGGGATTATCGGCCTGGCCAACCTGTTGGGAAGAACAAATTTAACAGCGGAACAGAAAGAGATGATCAACCTTTTGGAGATCTCCTCAGACTCCTTACTGGGGGTGATCAACGACATTCTGGACCTTTCAAAGATTGAATCCGGAAAGTTCAAAATTAACAGGTCCGAAACAGATATTGTAAAAATTTGCAATTCGGTAGTGAACCTGCTGCGCATCCGTGCCATTGAGAAGGAGCTTGACCTGATCACTGAGTTTGATGCAGAATTGCCAAAACTGGTCCTGGCGGATTCGCTTCGCCTGAACCAAATCCTGATGAACCTGATTGGAAATGCGATTAAGTTTACCATTCAGGGAAGTGTCACTTTGAAAACGGAAATTCTCGATAGAAAAGGGAATAACCTGCAGATCAAATTTTCAGTCATCGATACCGGCATCGGCATTGCCAAAAACAATATTGATAAAATCTTTGAAACCTTTGAACAGGCGGACGAACAAACAACCGTAAAGTTTGGAGGCACAGGACTAGGCCTGTCTATTGTTAAAAACCTGGCAAAGTTAAAAGGAGGTGTCCTGGAAGTCATCAGTGAAGAAGGCGTAGGCAGCACCTTCTGTTTCACCAATTGGTATGAAGTGTTAAAAGATACAGTAGTTGTTAAAAAAATGAACAAACCTCATTTAGGTCCCTTTAAAGGATTAAGGGTTCTTGTCGCAGAAGACAATCCCATCAACAAATTTCTGATTGTAAAAATATTAAAGGACTGGGAAGTTAATCCCGATGTGGTAGAGAACGGTAAGGATGCATTAGATAAGCTCAGAGAGTCGGACTACGACCTGATTCTGATGGATACCTTTATGCCGGTCATGAACGGACTGGATGCCATTAAACTCATCCGTGAAGGATTTATTAAAGGCAAGGAAAACACCCCTATCATCACCTTCTCCGCTGCGGTATTAGAAACGGATAAACAGACGGCTATCGACGCCGGTGCAAATGATGTGGTCAGTAAACCTTTCGAGTTAGAGGTCCTGCATGAAAAAATAACCAGGTATTCCGGGATAGCCGATACTACTTATTAAAAGCAGTCATGGTAAGCGCAGGGCCTACGGTCACAAAACTTTTGATCAGGTCCACGCTTTTATCAATCAATGCCGGAAGTTCCGGGAGCTCGTCTTTATCAAAAGAACTGAGCACATAATCCGCTTGCCTGCCTTTGGCAAAGTTATCGCTGATGCCGAAACGTAAGCGGGGATAGCCTTGTCCGCCACAAAGGCCTTCAATACTTTTCAATCCGTTATGTCCGGCACTGCTGCCCTGCATTTTCAGCCTCAGTTTACCCAATGGCAATGCCAGGTCATCTACAATAACCAATACGTTTTCCAATGGGATTCTCAGTTCCTGCATATAATAGTTGACCGATTTACCGCTCAGGTTCATATAGGTGGTTGGCTTGATCACATGCAGTTTTTTTCCTTTAAAAGAAACCTCCGCATAATAGGCCAGGCGGACATTTGAAAATGATCCCCCCAGGTCTCTCACCAGCTCATCAGCGATATTAAAACCAATATTGTGTCGCGTATCCATATATTCAGGACCGATATTCCCTAAACCAACGATTAAGTATTTCATGTGCTGCAAATATAATAGTTTAGATGAGAACAAACATTTACCATAAATCTATTCCACAAAAAAAGCAGCACCGTTGCCGATGCTGCTTTTCTGAATAAGCTGAAAGAAATTATTTCTTGTTAGCTTCGTTTTCTGCTTGTTTTAAAGCTCTTGACATTCCTACAGATACGATCGTATCTTCCGGAGTGTTTGTGATCACGTAGTCAGCTTTTGCAAGGTCACGTACGCGGAACAAGTTTCCAACTTCTAATTTAGCAATGCTCACTTCAACTGTCTGAGGCATATCTTTAGGGAATGCTCTAACACGAAGTTTACGTAATTTCTGTACTAATTTACCACCCATTTTAACACCTGGAGAAGTACCGGTTAATTTAACAGGGATTTCCATTAAGATCTCTTTGTCGTCAAATAACTGAAGAAAATCTACGTGTAATAATAAGTCTGTAAGCGGGTGAAATTGTAATTCTTTAATGATCGCTTTAGTTTTAGTACCATTAATGTCAATTTCAACAAAGTTTGCTTCAGGAGTATAAATAGCATCCTTTAATTCGGTTGTAATTACAGCAAAATGTTTTTGCTCTTTACCACCATACAATACTGCAGGAACTTTACCTTCATAGCGAAGCTCTTTAGCATCGCGTTTCCCTACGTTCTCTCTTGGAGAACCGCTAATTGCGATTGTTTTCATTTTTTATTGATTATATATGTTGTATTAAAATATTAAACTTTAAAAAGGTCACTGATAGAACCGTGTTCATTTACATTGGCAATTGCTTTTGCAAATAATTCAGCAGTACTCAATACCCTGATTTTATCACTCTTACGTTTCAGTGGGATGGTATCTGTAACGATCAGTTCTGCCAGCATGGAGTTCTCAATCGTTTCGTAAGCATTCCCCGACAATACCGGGTGTGTACAAACCGCTCTCACACTTTTCGCTCCTTTTTCCATAATCAGCGCTGCTGCTTTGGATAAAGTTCCGGCGGTGTCGCAAATGTCGTCAATTAAAACGATATCCTGACCAACTACATCTCCAATGATAGACATCGATTCGATTTCATTGGCACGTTTACGTCTCTTATCACAAATCACCACCTCTGCATTGAAGAACTTTGCAAATGTACGTGCTCTGTAAGAACCACCCATATCCGGAGAGGCAATGGTTAAATTCTCCAGGCCTAAGCTTTTGATATAAGGAACGAAGATCACTGAACCATCTAAATGGTCTACAGGGATATCGAAGAAACCTTGTATCTGAGCAGCGTGAAGGTCCATTGTCATGATCCTGTGGATACCTGCAGACTTTAATAAGTTGGCTACCAATTTCGCTCCGATCGCCACACGTGGTTTATCTTTCCTGTCTTGTCTGGCCAAACCATAGTAAGGAACAACAGCAGTAATGTAATGAGCAGATGCACGTTTTGCGGCATCAATCATTAACAAAAGCTCCATTAAGTTGTCGTTAGGCTGGTAAGTAGAATTGATTAGGAAGACATCACAACCGCGTACTGTTTCATCGTAAGAAGGTTGAAATTCACCGTCGCTAAACCGGTTTAAAGTGACGTCGCCTAGAGGCTTGCCGTAGCTTTCGGCAATTTTGATTGCTAATTCTTTTGTACCGGTTCCGGCAAAAAGCTTAACTGGGTTAAACTGCAATGGCATGATTGAAGGTGTATCAATGCTGGTTAAAAAAAATCGGATTGTGAGTAAAACCACAATCCGAATATGTTTTGTTGCCCGACCAGGATTCGAACCTAGACAAACGGTACCAAAAACCGTTGTACTACCTTTATACTATCGGGCAATCTTTCCTTTTTAAAGCGTGATAGGCTTGCTTTGTAAGGGAATGCAAATGTACGCACATTTTTGATTTTTGCAAGGGCTGACACAAAAAAAATTAAAATAATTTAAGCCCCCCGGTTCACAGGGCAAATAAATTATTTAAAATCAGGAAGTTGTAAATGATCTTTTTTTTAAACTTTTTTTAAAAAAAATTGAAGAAGAGAATTCAGACCTTAAAAAAGGCACTGTTCTTCAACCCGCTCTTCTAAAAATAACCAGCCCTACTTATGGTAACATATAAGTGATACTGTAATAAGAGGGCCCTGATCCTTCGTTTAATTTGTTAAACTCCCCATTACTTTGTGCGTTTATCAATCTTATTCTTTATTTTCGGCTGCATTTTATTCGCTCGACTTTAATAACTATTCAATACAAGAAATGAATTATTCAAAAACCAACAACCTTACCGGCTGGATTTGTTTTCTGATAGCTACAGTAACGTATGTCCTGACATTAGAACCCTCAGTGAGTTTCTGGGACTGCGGTGAGTTTATCGCCTCTGCCTTAAAAATGCAGGTAGTCCACCAACCGGGAGCCCCTTTGTTCCTGATGATCCAGCGATTCTTTTCACTCTTCGCTTTTGGGGATGTCACTAAAGTAGCTTACTTCATGAACGTAGGTTCTGCAATCGCCAGTGGCGCAACGATCTTATTCTTATTCTGGACCATCACCGCATTGGCGAAAAAAGTCCTGGTAAAAGAAAATGAAGCAGTCAGCAAATCTAACCTGATCTCTATTATGGGTGCAGGTATCGTAGGTGCCCTTGCTTATACCTTTTCCGACAGCTTCTGGTTTTCGGCAGTAGAGTCTGAAGTATATGCGCTTTCTTCCTTATTCACCGCTATTGTATTCTGGGGAATATTAAAATGGGAAGCCAATGCGGATGAACCACGTGCAGACAGGTGGTTGTTGTTCATCGCTTATATCATGGGTTTATCCATCGGGATTCACTTATTGAACTTATTAACCATTCCGGCAATTGCTTTTGTATATTATTTCAAGAAAACAAAAAACCCCACTACTGCTGGTACTATTAAAGCCGGGATCGTAGGTATTCTTATTCTTGCGGTGATCCAGTATGGAATCATACAATACCTGGTTTCATTTGGTGCATATTTCGACTTGTTCTTCGTAAACACTTTAGGAATGGGCTTTGGCAGCGGCGTAATTTTCTTTGCCATCCTGCTTATAGGCGGATTAACCTGGGCGATCAGGTATTCCATCAAACACCAGAAAAAAATCCTCAACCTGGCTTTGCTATCTACCGTGCTGATCATTTTTGGTTACGGTTCATTTGCCATGATCATTATCCGTGCAAAAGCAAACCCTAACCTGAACAACAGTTCTCCTGACAATGCCTTCTCTTTCTTAGGCTACCTGAACAGGGAACAATATGGCGACAGACCTTTATTATTCGGTCCTAACTATAATTCTCAGGGTGTAAATGTAGTAGAAGGAAAAACACTATATAGAAAAGGTGCTGAAAAATATGAAGTAGCCGGTAAAAAGACCGAATACGAATATGACAGAACTACTCCTTTCCCGCGTATGTATAGCGATGATCCAGGTCACGTAGCTTACTATAAAGACATGATGGGCTTTAGTGACGATCATTTCCCAAGTTTGATTGACAATGTCGGCTTCCTGATGTCTTACCAGGTCGGACAGATGTACATGAGGTACTTTATGTGGAACTTTGTCGGCAGACAAAATGACGACCAGGGACAAGGCAGTATTTACGAAGGCCAATGGCTGAGTGGCATCAAGCCTATCGACGGTATGATGCTTGGAGATCAGAAAAACCTGCCACCTTCCATCACAGAGAGTAATGCTTATAACAGGTTCTTCTTCCTTCCTTTAATTATGGGATTGTTAGGAGCGATATGGCATTTCAAACGGAATCAGAAAGACGCCGGTATTGTTGGCCTTTTATTCTTCTTTACCGGTATTGCCATTGTATTCTACCTGAATCAGAAACCAATGGAACCAAGGGAACGTGATTATGCTTATGCGGGATCGTTCTATGCCTTTGCCATCTGGATCGGATTTGGTGTCCTTGCTTTAAGGGAATGGATCTTTAAAAAGATGACCCCGGCCACGGGAGGGATTTTAGCGACGGCAGCCGGTTTATTCGCTGCGCCGATCATTATGGCTGCTCAGGGATGGGATGACCATGACCGTTCTACGAAAATGGTTGCTCATGATATTGCAGTCGACTATCTGCAGTCATGCGCTCCGAATGCCATTCTCTTTACTTATGGAGATAATGATACTTATCCCCTATGGTACGCACAGGAAGTAGAAAACATCAGACCGGATATCCGTTTGGTTAACCTGAGCTTATTCGATACGGATTGGTACATCAATGGAATGAAACGCAAACAAAATGAGTCTGCGCCGCTTCCGATTACCATGAAAGAATCTCAGTATGTTCAGGGGGAAAGAGACGTGATGTACTATCAGGATAAAGATATTGCAGGAAATGTGGAGTTAAAAACGATTGTAGAGCTCTTGCTTTCTGAGAACAATGAGGATAAAGTTCCTTTGAATGATGGAAGAAAAGTAAACTTCATTCCGACAAAGAACTTTAAACTAACGATCAATAAAGCGGATGCCATCAAAAACGGTGCTGCCACTACAGCGGATTCTGCAAGAATTGCTCCTGCACTGGAATGGACTTTCAATAAAGGTTATGTAACTAAAGGAACGTTGGCAATGTTCGACATCCTGGTACATAACGACTGGAAGAGACCAATTTATTTCGCAAGTACTGTTCCTTCTGATCAATATAATGGATTAGATAAATACTTATATAACGAAGGTCTGGCTTTGCGCCTGATGCCTTTCAAACCAGATACTGCAGCAGCTAAAAATGAGCAGCTTAATATTGCACCACTATACAACAATGTGATGAACAAGTTTGTATGGGGTAATGTTAAAAATGCAACTTATCTGGATACACAATCAGGTGATGACATCTCGATCTTCACCAATGTGTTTAACAATACGATCTCAGGATTACTTAAAGAAGGTAAAACAGAAGATGCTAAAAAAGTAGTGAACCGTTATTTTGAAGTGATGCCGGAGAAATTCTATGGCATGCGTTCTATGATGGGGGCTTATTTTATGGCAGAAAACCTATACCTGCTCAATGATCCGAAAAGAGCAAATGCACTGATTGAAAAATCGGCTGCCTATATTGAAAAAGAACTGATTTACCTTGCCGATGTTTCTCAAAGCAAGAAGAAGTTTGTAGGCGGACAAAATGTTCAGCTGGGCATGTCCTTCCTGAACCAGATGGCAAGAACTGCTGCTGAATACAAACAAACGAAACTCAGTAAAGACCTGAATGATAAGTTTTCGATGTTAGAAGCAAGATTCTCTGCTTTCTTTCCACCGCAACAATAAGATTTCAAATCCATAAAAAAAGAGCATTCCGTTTTGGGATGCTCTTTTTTTATGCCTGTATTTTCTATTTACGCTATTTAGGATAGGTAAAAGGTAATCCTGACAAGTAACGGCTGATCTTACGATAGGGATAATCTCCGGCTCCTCTAAGGGCAAACTGAACAATAATCGTATGTGTCAAAGGATCTACATATAAACGTTGCCCACGCATTCCCTCTGCTGCGAAGTCACCATTGATTCCTTCCTGAGGAAGCCACCATAGATAGTTTTGCCGCGTCTTCTGCCAGCCTTTTACAGGAACAGCAGGATCTGCATTTGCATGGACCGAGTGTGCTACCCATGCTTCAGGAACCACCTGATCCCCGTTGTAATTGCCCTTATTAAGGTATAACCTTCCGATTTTGGCCAGATCTATGGCGGTAGCCTGAAACCTGCTTGCGGTATTGGCCAGCCCATCAACATGGTCCAGCCCCCAGCTTGCCGGATGTGCAGCTCCTATTTTTTTCCAGATGTTATCCTGAAAATAAGCAGCGATCTTTTTTCCCGTTGCCTGCTCCAATGCCCAGCTGAGTAGCATGACATCAACGCTTTTATATTTCCAGACCTTTCCCGGAGGATGATCTGCTTTAAGCTTTGACAACTCTTTTTTTAGGTCTTCTGTATAATAGTATTTGGCTTCATCCGATAAAAATGCAGCAATCAGTCCACCCTCAAGGCCACTGAACTCCAGGCCTGATTTCATCTCCATCAGGTTCCTTAGAGTAATCTGATCAAATGCAGGGTTCTTTTTCAATTCAGGAACATAGACCAGCAGGCGATCGTCCAGACTTTTAATCTTTCCTTCTTCAATTGCCTGTCCCAACATGATCGAGACCATCGACTTGGCTACAGAAAAGAGTGTGGTTAAGCTGGTATCACTATAACCTGGCTTAAACTTCTGGTAAATCACGGTATCATTCCTGATCACCATAAAAAGGTTGATCTTTCCTGCTTCCAGGTAATCTTTAAAGGTCATCCTTTTTTTATCCCGGTCGAAGACCATCATCGTATCCAGGTCCTCCCTCATCTTTTCCGCTTTTACGAAATGAAAAGGGGTATCTGCCGGACTTACCAACGATTGTGGATATATTTTATAGGTTTCCGCAGCAGGCGTCTGGTAGCGTAAAACACGGATCAGCTCCGGCCGCCGGATGAAGAGTATACAAAGGAGCAATACAAAGAGAGAGAGTATCAAGGCAAGGCCGTATCCGATTTTCTTTATCATACGATTTTATGGAAAATATTAAAAAGGAAAAGGCCGCAGTGTGAGTTGCAGCCTTTTCCTTTGATTTCTTTATAATGATTTATTCGTTTACCACACCCATTGCACAGAATTTATCAATTCTCTGGGTGATCATGGTATCCGTTTTTAACTTTTTAAGTATAGCCAGGTCTTTTAAGATCTGTTCTTTCACTGTTTCACCCATTGCCTCAGGATTCTGATGTGCACCTCCCAGTGGCTCTTTAATGATGCCATCGATCAGTTGATTTTTGTACATATCATCGGAAGTCAGTTTCAGACATTCTGCTGCTCTTTCCTTATAATCCCAGCTCCTCCATAAAATAGATGAGCAGGATTCCGGAGAAATTACAGAATACCAGGTATGCTCCAGCATATAGACACGGTCGCCGATTCCGATTCCCAATGCACCACCTGAAGCGCCTTCACCTACTACAAAACATAGGATCGGTACTTTCAGCACAGACATTTCTAACAGGTTACGTGCAATTGCTTCTCCTTGTCCGCGTTCTTCTGCTTCCAATCCCGGATAAGCACCCATTGTATCAATAAAAGAAATCACCGGTTTATTGAATTTCTCGGCAAGACGCATTAAGCGCAATGCTTTTCTATATCCTTCAGGATTAGCCATTCCGAAATTACGGTACTGACGTTCTTTCGTATTTTTACCTTTCTGGTGTCCGATCACCATTACCGTCTGGCCTGCAATGCTTGCAAAACCGCCAATAATAGCTTTATCGTCCTTTACAGTTCTGTCGCCATGCATTTCTATGAAATCATCGCAGATCATGCTGATGTAATCCAGGGTTTGAGGCCTTTCAGGATGACGTGACATCTGAACTTTCTGCCATCCGCTAAGGTGGCTGTAAAGTGTGAGCTGAGTTTCAGCCAACTTCTCTTCCAGTTCTGCTAGTGTCGCAGACATATCTACTTTGGTTTTATCGGCAACCTGTTTAACCTTTTCAATTTGCTGCGCCAATTCAGCTAAAGGTTTTTCGAAATCAAATGATGTTTTTATCTGTTCCATAAGTGGGCTGTAAAAATAGGCATTTTATTTAAAACTTCGCAGGCACCCCGGGTTTAGGTAAAGATTTTAATATAAATTCACGGATATGGCGATTTCCTTTTGAGAGATCGTCCTTCCTTAAATACATCATATGGCCGCTTTCATAGCCCTCAAAGCTCAATCTGTCTTTTAATCTGCCTCCGGGATCTAATTGCCACATGCTGTATTTTGCGTTAAAATAATCACATGCGCCATCAAAATATCCCGACTGCACCATTACATTCAGATATGGATTTTGTGCCATCGCCTGTCGTAAGTTCTCTCCGGTTTTGTCGTTACTATTGTCCCATGGCCTTACCGATCCGAACATATTGTACTTCAGGTCCGTTTTATAATTCAGTTCATTTCTAAGGTACATATTAATCGCAGGGGTAAAAGAATGCAACCAGGAAGTCAGCTCGGCATTGTAATCAGGCCGGTCTCCTCCATCATTTTTATCGATTCCTTTATACCTGGAATCTAAACGGCCAACGGTAAAACCTTTATCCCGCAGCAACTCTTTCCAGAAAAAATTGGTAGACACATCCAGGTTATATTGTAGGATCACCTTTTCTGAAATTCCGGAATAACGCGCCATCTTAGCGGCAATTTCTTTCTTCTTTTGTTCCGTCAGGAAGTTGCCCCTTGCCATCGCCGGTAAAAGTTCATTGATGGTAAACTCCTCCACTTCGGGTAAAAAAGCCGACAGTGTTTTAGACTGC
This sequence comes from Pedobacter steynii, assembly GCF_900103665.1. Classification (GTDB taxonomy): domain Bacteria; phylum Bacteroidota; class Bacteroidia; order Sphingobacteriales; family Sphingobacteriaceae; genus Pedobacter; species Pedobacter steynii. The sequence goes on along the minus strand of NZ_FNGY01000012.1, from coordinate 85,915 downwards.
AAGTCAGAGGGAAGCACTTTATGGTACCAGGCAGTAGCTGCATAGTACGGCAAGCGTAAAGCAGCTTCAACAGGTCCGCTTCTTTCGATTCCAAGTTCTGTTGGCGACACCAGGATTACTCCGTTTAAATACATCCATTGCGAATTCTGAAGCTCCAATGCCAATCCCGAAACACGGGTAGTTCCATAACTTTCCCCGATCAGGAATTTAGGAGATGCCCATCGGTTGCTCCTGGTCACAAAAGTATTGATCCATTCTGCCAGGTATTTGATATCGGCATTAACGCCAAAAAACTTAGCTCCCGGAACATCTTTACTTGTTGGTCGTGAGTAACCGGTATTGACCGGGTCGATGTAAATGATATCCGCAACATCAAGGATGGAGCTGGGGTTTTCTTTATACCCATAAGGCTGCACCGGATATCCCTCATCGTCGATCTTTAAAACTACAGGTCCGGTATAGGCGATGTGCATCCATACAGAAGCAGAACCCGGGCCTCCGTTAAAGGAGATCACCAATGGCCTGCTGTCGCGGTTTTGAACATCGGAACGCTCATAATAAGTGTAAAACAGACCTGCAATTGCTTTTCCCTCTTCATCCCATACCGGCAGGGTTCCTGCAGTTGCCTTATAAGCAATGCGCTGTCCGTTGATGGTGGCCTGATGTTGGGTAACGACTGAACTTTCAGGAACGATGGTCCTGGAAGGGCTTACCGGTTCGGTCTTTGCAGCCGGTTCAGTTTTCGCCGAGGGAGCCCTTTGTGCATATGAAAGGCTAAAACAGCATACACAAGCCAATGCAAGGGTAAATACTTTTGTTCTCATTAGTGGTTTAGGTTGGTTTATGGATATAAATATCATAACTAAACCCAATCAATGCATCCTATGCTTTAAAATTGTTACTCTTTTTATCTGAGATACAAAGGCTTTCTGCTATATATATGGTATTCGCCAGGGCTCAGTGTTTTTGTATAGGTATTTCCGGTAAGGCTCATCGTATTTCCTCCCGGCCATTCCAGCCATTGTCCGGATTGCCCGAAGTCTATGCTGATGACCTGTTCCTTCACATCAAAATTGCCAAGCACCACGACTGTATTGTCTGTATTCGTTAACTTCAGGTATTTGGCAGATCCGCTAAGATTATACGTTGGAATACCCGTTTTGAAAATGGAATTGTTCGTTTTATAATTAATAAGATCGGCATAAGTTGCCCTCAAAGACCAACGTGCCGCCTGCCCGAGGTAGTCCCAGTGTATTGGTTTTTCTCCTGTTCTTCCATTTTGCTCTATCGACACCTCATATCCCAATTCTCCAAACTGCCATAACATTTTCGGTCCCGGAATGGAGAAGAAGAATGCTGCCGCCATCTCCTGACGTTTCAATGCCGTGGTAAGGTTTTTCACTTGATAACTTCCCGAAGCATTGCCATAACTCAGGTTTTTAAACATGAGCCGCTCTTCATCGTGGCTTTCCATATAGCTGACCAGATTTTCCGATCTGCTAAAGCCATGCGTTCCGGAGAAAGCGCGCGAAAAATCGGAATTTTCCTGATAACCCATCGTTGCCTGGTTAAAACTTGCATTGACATTGTTCCAGAACATCATCCCTTCCTCAGAAAGCTCTTTCTCTTCTCCATCTGCAGCAAAGTGCTCCAGAATGACGTAGAAGTTATCCGGATTATTGGTTTTAATATATGAATTGTAGTCTTTCCAGATGGCCACCCTACCCGGATCATAAGCACTCCAGGCAGAAACTCCGGCATCAGAAGTTCCGGAGTTCTTTTGAGTGAATCCCTTGGAAAGGTCAAACCTGAAGCCATCTACCTGATAGGTATCCATCCAGAACTTAAGCACCTGCTTAACAAAGCTTTTCGTCGCCGGACTTTCATGGTTAAAATCGTACCCTACATTAAAAGGATGGGTGGGTGTTGCATTAAACCAGGGACTATTTGTGGCAGGTTTTCCTGAAGCTTCATCAAAATACAATTGCACCATCGGCGACTGCCCAAAAGAATGGTTCAGCACCATGTCCATGATTACCGCAATCCCACGTCCATGACACTCGTCTATGAATTGCTGTAATGCGGCCTTTGTTCCATAATATTTATCAGGAGCGAAATAGAAGGAAGGGTTATAGCCCCAACTGGAATTTCCCTCAAACTCATTGATTGGCATCAGTTCGATGGCATTCACATGAAGTTTAGTCAGGTAGTCCAGCGTATCCCTCAGGGTATTGTAATTTGCATTTTTAAGAAAATCGCGAAGGTGCAGTTCGTAGATCACCAAATCGTTCTTTTCCGGTCTTTTAAAGTTTTTGTATTTCCAGGAATAAACAGGCTGACTGCTCTGCATTACGCTCAGGATGCCCGAAGTCTTTCCCGTTGGATAAGGCATGATGGAAGGATAATTTGCAGAAGGAATACTCTTGTCATACTGAGGATCGATCACCTTTTCTGTATAAGGATCGGCAATTCTTAATTTGCCATCGACCAGGTATTGATAGGCATACTCCTTACCCGCCTGTAGATTATCAATCTGAACCCACCATTTGTTACCATCGGGTGTCCTTTTCATGAAATAAGGAAGGCCGGACTGCCAGTCGTTAAAATCGCCGATGGCATAAACATATTGTTTGAAAGGAGCATACAAAGTAAGAATGGCTGATTTTCCTCCATTGATAAAGACCACTCCTTCTTTTGCCCCTGCCGGCAGTTCAGCAGTCTCTACGCTTCCATTTAAAAGAAAGGTAAAAGAGCGTTCTATGGTAGTTGTACCATCTGTTCCGCTAAGTTTCAGCTCGTGTCTTCCCGCAGCGTTCACTTTGACCTTTCCATTGATCTCTTTTGCGTTGGTTACCGAAGCAAAGCCGACACCGTCCAGAGAAAGGTTCAGTGTCGCTGCTTTCGAGGCAACGGCATTAATGCTCAGTTCCTCTCCGACCATTTGAATGCTGATCACCGGAACGGGATTGAAGGTAGGTTCAAATTCAGGCAGTTTAAACCGGATGCCAAGTTGATTGGCTTCATAAATAGGCAGGTACAAATCGCTTTGGTCTTTGTTTCGCCCCACAATCTTTCCATCACCGGTACGGAACAACATCACCAGCTGAAGGATCTTCTCCCCCGGCGGAACGCCATAAAAACTACGGGGACTTAAACTGATCTGAAACTTCCCGTTTCCAATGGCAGTCATCTTTGCCGCGGGATCCGGACTGCTAAAAGAAGCACTTTTAACATATTTCCAGTCGGCAGCTCCTGTACTTTTGTCGGTGATGACCCCGGTATACATGTAGATGTCTCCGGAAGTGTTTTGTAAAGCAGCATTTCCTTTTGCAGCGTCAAAAGTAAGGGTAAAGGTTTCTTCTGCTGTCGGGAAATCGGTAGAAGTCGTAAGTAATCCAGTCTGTGAAACCACTACCGGCGGCGCTGTCCCCGGATCTTTGACAATTGGATCCGACTTCCTGCAAGCTGCAGCGAATACCATAAAAATCAATAAGAGTGCATATATTTTTCTCATGGCATTCGTTTCAGCGTTTCAGTTTTATAATTCTTTTTTATTTCGGATATACAGGACAGAGATGGCTCCAAGAAGCATAAAGACTCCGGCCATCACAATGGCATAAATGGCCTTGCCATCGTAGAACTTTTCGACGATCATTCCTCCGAAGAATCCATTGACGATTTGTGGCATCGTGATAAAGAAATTAAAAATCCCCATATAGACGCCCATTTTACGTGCAGGAATCGAGCTCGATAAGATGGCATAAGGCATAGACAGGATACTTCCCCAGGCCAGCCCGATTCCAATCATAGAGAAGATCAGGTATTGTGGATTGCTGATGAAATAAACAGAAAGTAAACCTATCCCCCCTGCTGTTAAAGAGAAAGCATGTGCGATCTTCTTGCTGGTTACTTTCGCAATTGAGGGTAATAATAAAGCGTAGATGGCAGACACCCCATTGTAAATCCCAAAGAGGATCCCCACCCAGTTCCCGGCATCTGCAAATTTCACAGAAGAGGTATCACCGGGAGCTACTTTATAAATATGTTGTGCAATTGCCGGAGTCGTAAAGACCCACATCGAGAATAAGGCGAACCAGGAGAAAAACTGTACCAGCCCCAATTGTTTCATCGTTAAAGGCATCTTGGAAAAATCCGTAAAAATAGACATGATCCCTTTATTTTCTCCTTCAGAAGATTCGCCATGGTAGCGTTCCATCTCTTCAGGTGGATATTCTTTTGTCGTCACGACAGTCCACAGGATGGTCAGCACCAATACCGCAGCACCGACATAAAAGGAATAGATCACATTGTTCGGGATCTGCCCTTGTGCAGCAACTTTCGATACCCCTACGTATTCTGAAAGAATGTAAGGTAGCCAGGAACCGGCAATGGCTCCGGCACCAATCAGAAACGTCTGCATGGAAAAGCCAAAACTCCTTTGCTCCTCCGGGAGCTTATCTGCGACCAGTGCGCGAAAAGGTTCCATGGCCACGTTAATCGAAGCATCCATGATCATCAGCATCCCTGCGCCAATGATGATTGGCGGTAAAAGACTGGCCATAGCGGCCGAATTGGGCATAAGGATTAAAGCAAGGGCCGTTAATACCGCACCGATCAGAAAGTAGGGTCTTCTCCTTCCGAACCTGTTCCAGGTCCGGTCACTGTAATAGCCAATAATCGGTTGAACAATCATCCCGGTTAGCGGTGCTGCCAGCCAGAATAGAGAAAGGTGTTCTACATCCGCTCCATAGGTTTGCAGGATTCTGGAGGCATTTCCATTCTGTAAGGCAAATCCAAACTGAATTCCGAAGAATCCGGCGCTCAGGTTAAATATTTGTAACGATGATAGTCTTGGTTTACTTACAGCAATTTTCTTTTCCATCGGGCAATTTTTTTAAAATTCTATGATTTGTGCCGTTCCCGGCAAAACCTTTAAAGATATAGATAGATTGGTATGGGCGTTCGTCGTTCCTGTTAATAAATCAACGGCCTGAGTGATGTGACGTCCTTTCAGTAGGTTTTCAGGAACATTGAGCTCCTGGATGACCGATTGATCCCGGTCGAAATTGGCAACAACCAGCAAACGTTGATTTCCGGAATACCGGATAAAGGCATAAGCCCTTTCTGTTTGCAGTGGAACTTCCAGGATATCGCCTTTCAGCACTGCTTCCGCAGTACCTGAAACTTTCATCAGTTGCTGATAGAAAGCCCTTAATTTTTGTTGCTCCGGGTTTAGCAATCCGCCGTCAAATGCCCCTTTGTTCATCCATTTCTGATGTTCTGGTACACCCCAGTAATCGAAGATGGTCGTTCTGTTGTCTTCGCCACCAAAACCTTCAATTCCCTTTCCAGGTTCCCCAACTTCCTGTCCGAAGTAAAGCATCACCGGACCGGCAGATAAAGTAGCTGAAACCACCATCGCCGGAATGGCATATGCCGCATTTCCAGCGAAACCGGCAGAAGCAATTCTTTCTTCATCATGGTTTTCCAGAAAGCGAAGCATCTTGTCGCCAAAACCAGCACTTTCTACCTGCCATACTTTGCTAATGTCTTTAACACTTGCGCCGGGCTCGTTCCTGATCAGCTTTTTCAAGCCGTCATATAATCCGACTTTATCATATAAGTAATCAAAATGACCCGTGTACAGGTATTCTTTATATACTGCCGGATTGTAAGCTTCTCCTATAAAAATCAGGTTAGGGTATTGTTTTTTAACCTCTGGAATCACCCATACCCAAAAGGCTACAGGAACCATTTCTGCCATATCACAGCGAAATCCGTCTACGCCCTTTTTTGCCCAATACGCCAGAATATCACGCATTTTTGTCCAGACCGGAGGAATAGGGTCGAAATATTTCTTTTCTCCATTTCCATAATCGACGCCATAGTTCAGTTTTACCGTTTCATACCAATCGCCATTTGAAGGACTTTGAGAGAACACATTGTTTCCCGTTGCTTTAGCTGGATTTTCCTCAAACTGACCATCTTTTAAAGCAGTTAAAGCATTTGGATTACCTTCATTCGCCGGAACAACAAAAGGCTTTCCGGGAACATAATAGTAATCATTTGCAGGACTGAAGCTCTGTTTTACATCATCACGAAAGCCAAAATCTTCTACTCCCGCAGGTTTCGCCAGAGAATGGTAATGACGGGCCACATGGTTGGGCACAAAATCAATGATGACTTTTAGCTCCTTTTGATGTGTCCGGGAGATCAGCGCTTCAAACTCGGCCATTCGGTTTTTCACCTCTACCGCCAGATCAGGATCTACATCATAATAATCTCTGATGGCATAAGGGGAACCAGCACGTCCTTTCACCACGTCGGCATCATCGGCTTTAATGCCAAAGGCACTATAATCCGTCAGACTGGCATGGGCAACAACCCCTGTATACCAAACGTGAGTAACGCTCAATTCTTTCAGTCCATCCAAAGCTTTAAAGCTGATGTCATTAAACTTGCCCGTTCCATTCTGTTCAATGGTACCAAAGGGAATATTATTGCTTTGCTGATTGCCGAATAAACGGGGCAGCAGCTGATAAATGATGGGTTTGCTTTGTGCCATGCTCATATCGGAAGATCCTACATACATCAATACGATCAAAGTAATATTTCTGAAACTTTTGCTCATGCCAGCGCTCCTTTATAGGAAATCACTTTTTCTCCATGAGGGACAGGATAAGCCTGATTAAAGACCAGCACCTGTAATTCCTGATCTGAATTGTTCCGGATACTGATCTGATCAGCAGTGATGCTTACCTTTAACTGTACGCCTCTAAAGCCGATGCTGAAAGAAAAAGCATTCCAGTTTTTAGGTAAAAACGGATGAAACACCAGTTGTCCGTTACGCACACGCATTCCTGCAAAACCTTCTACCACACTCATCCAGGTACCTGCCATCGAAGTAATGTGTAATCCATCTTCGGTATCGTTGTTATAATCGTCAAGGTCCAGACGGGCAGTGCGCAGGTAAAACTCATAGGCTTTCTCTTCGTCATTCAGCTTTGCGGCTAAAATGCTGTGTACACATGGTGATAATGAGCTTTCATGAACCGTTCTGCTTTCATAGAAATTGAAATTCTTACGAAGCGTCTCCAGGTCATATTCTTCTTCAAAGAAGTACATGCCCTGTAATACATCCGCTTGTTTAATAAAGCAGGAACGCAAGATCCTGTCCCAGCTCCATTTCTGGTTTAGCGGGCGCTCTGCCGCCGGTAAGTCTTTGACTAAGATTTGTTCCTTATCCAGGAAGCCATCCTGCTGTAGGAAAACACCGGTTTTTTCATCAAAAGGATAATACATTTGTTCGGCTACGGAGGTCCAGTCCTGAAATTCCTGTGCTTCCCGAAGACCTGTTTTTTGGATAATCTCCAGGTATTGCTCCGGAGCCTGTTCTTTGACTTTCGCCGCAGCGGTAATCGTATATTTTAAACACCAGGCCGCCAGTTTGTTGGTATACCAGTTGTTATTAATGTTGTTCTCGTACTCATTTGGGCCGGTTACACCGAGCATCACAAATTTGTTTTTATCTGCACTCCAGTTCACTCTTTGTTTCCAGAAACGGGCAATGCCGATCAATACTTCCAGGCCATATTGGGCAAGGTAACTTTCATCACCTGTGTATCTGATATAATTGAAAATGGCAAAAGCGATGGCTCCGTTTCGATGAATTTCTTCAAATGTGATTTCCCATTCATTATGGCATTCTTCTCCATTCATGGTCACCATTGGATAAAGGGCAGCCCCATCTTTGAATCCTAATTTAGCTGCGTTTTCTATGGCTTTATCCAGGTGTTTATAGCGGTAAACCAATAGGTTTTTAGCCACTTCTTCCGGAGCTACAGACAGGTAAAAAGGAATACAATAGGCTTCCGTATCCCAATAGGTAGAACCTCCGTATTTTTCGCCGGTAAAGCCTTTAGGTCCGATATTTAAACGGGCATCTTTTCCGGTATAGGTTTGGTTGAGCTGGAAAATATTGAAACGGATGGCCTGTTGAGCTGCAACGTCACCTTCGATAATGATATCGCCTTCCTCCCATTTCTTTGCCCATGCTTCAACTTGTTCTTTCCACAATTGTGAGAAACCTTTAGCCGATGCCATGTCTATCCTCAGCTTTGCTTCGTTTAGCAATTGTTCTTTATCATAATTCTCGGAAGAGAGGTTGGCGACGATTTTATAAAGGTCGATATGCCCGCCTTGCGTTAGATTAACGGTTGCGGTTTGTCCCAGGTATTTTTCTTTGCTTACCTGTTTTAATTCCTGCGCTGCTCCGTTATTTAATATACTGGTACTGCTAACCGTGCAAACTTCAAACTCCGTTTTTTTAGTCCGCAATACCAGATAATCGGTATTGCCTTCCTGTTGTTGACTCACCTGATCCCAGAACTTTTCATCATAATTGGAATCCTGGTTTTTCACATCTCCGTCCAGAAAGGACGTCAACTGAACCGCTGCATCAAAATTGATGGCAGAAAGACGGTAATGTAAAGCCCCAACTTCATCATCGGCAATGCTGCAAAAACGAATGGCTTCTACTTTTAGGATTTTTCCACTTTTCAGTTCAGCGCTAAAACTTCTGCTCAGCGTTCCTTCTTTCATGTTTAGTATCCGCTTAAATTCGGTTACCTTACAGGTATTCAGGTCTAAGATTTCTTCGCCGATCTGGATGTGAATTCCAATCCAGTTGGTGGCATTCAGAACTTTTGCAAAATATTCAGGATAGCCATTCTTCCACCAGCCCACACGTGTTTTGTCCGGATAATATACACCGGCCACATAGTTCCCTTGCAAAGTTTCTCCGGAATAGCTTTCTTCAAAATTGGCACGTTGCCCCATGCGGCCGTTGCCAATGCTAAATAAACTCTCTGATATCTTATTCAAATGAGGATCAAAACCTTCCTCAATAATATTCCACTCGTCTGCTTTTATGTAATTCTTCATCTTATATACTGCTCTGGTATCCCGGGGGTGATTAAACCGGTTTACGTTATCCTTTATCTGTGGTCAGACTTTTTAGTCTTTCAATTTCTGTTACGGTAATTTCTGATAGGTCTTTGATGACGATATCTGATCCGGGAAGGTTTTCTATTGTTCCTATCCCTACGACTTTCATTCCTGCTGCAATTGCGGCTTGTACTCCGGCGGCGGCATCTTCAAAAACCACGCAATCCTCCTGCGAGGCATTTAGCAATTCTGCAGCTTTTAAGAAAACCTCCGGGTCCGGCTTGGAAGTCGTCACGGAATTTCCGTCTACAATAGCGTCAAAGAAATGAGCCAATGCGGTACGCTCCAGAATGAGGGAAGAATTCTTGCTGGCAGAACCCAATGCAATCTTTATTCCTTGCGATTTGAGCTCCTGCAAAAGCTGTAAAGACCCCGGTAATACTTCCGCTTCGGTCATTTTACTGATCATGGCCACATACCATTCGTTTTTTCTGGCTGCCAGTACTTCTTTTTCTTCAGCAGATTTCTCTACTCCTCCCCATTGGAGGATCATGTCTAATGAACGCATCCGGTTTACGCCCTTCAACTGCTCATTTTGGTGTTCGGTGAAGTCAAAGCCCAAAGAATTGGCCAGTTGTTTCCAGGCCTTATAGTGATAAACTGCAGTGTCTACCAGTACCCCATCGAGGTCAAATATGCAGGCGATATGTTGTTTGATTTCTTGCATTTAATTTAATTCAAGTACCAATGTGCCTTTTGCAGGTACAGCAATGGTTTTTAATGTATTCAATTGTTCTTTTGTGATGATATTGATGGCGGTTGTTGCGCCAGTCATGCGTTCGGCAAATCTTGCCGTTTCCAGGTTTTTAGCCTGATCATCTCCGTTGACGATGACCATGACGGTCTTGCCACCTTCAGGCAGATACCTGAAATAAGTATATAGGCCATTTTCAGGCACGTATTGCATCATTTTACCACTCTGTAACGCCGGACTGTTCTTTCTGTAATTGGCGAGGGTACGGAAGTAGTTCCAGGCCTCATTCTCTTGTGGGGTACGCCCTGCTGCTGTAAATTTGTCCGATTTATCGCCAACCCATCCACCAGGGAAATCGGAACGTACCAGTCCGTCGGGATTGGAATAATTTTTCATCAGAATTTCTGTGCCATAATAAACCTGAGGGATTCCGCGAAGGGTAAGTAATAAGGCCATTCCCGATTTGTATTTATTCAGGTCTTCATTTACCATGGAATAAAAGCGGCTCATGTCATGGTTGTCCAGGAAGATCACATTACGGTCTGCATCCTGATAAAGGAAGTCCTGGGCAATGGTCGTATATAACCGGAATACGCCGTCCGTCCAGCCTGATTTGCCATTCAAAGCTTCATAGATGGCATTCTTCATCACTGCATCGGTAACACCGGGTAATTCGGTATCAAAACCTCTGCTCACCGTATTTCCTCCGGTAAAATAAGCTTGTGCCGCAGCAGAGTTCACCAATGTCTCTCCGAAGATGGACAGGGTAGGAAATTCTGCTTTTATTTTGTTGGCCCAGTCTTTCATATATTCCGGATCATTGTATGGATAAGTATCCAGTCTCAATCCATCAATACCGGCATATTCTACCCACCAAATGTGATTTTGAGTAATGTAATTCTGTACATAAGGGTTTCTTTGGTTAAAATCCGGCATGGTTGGTACAAACCAGCCATCCAGCATTTTCTTTTGATCTGTTTTTGAAGCATGAGGGTCCATTACGGGCTCATCGCGATAGCTGGTTTGGGTAAAGACCGGCCATTCATTGACCCAATTTTTCATTGGCATATCTTTGAAGAACCAATGTTCGGTTCCCATATGGTTGTGTACAATATCTTTTACGATCTTCATCCCCTTTTCATGCACCTTATCTACCAGTGTTTTATAAAGCGCTAAGCTGCCATACCTTGGATCTATTTTATAATGATCTGTGGCGGCATATCCATGATAGGATGCCAATGACATGTCATTTTCAATTTCCGGAGTCATCCAGATTGCAGTTATGCCAAGGTCTTTCAGGTAATCCAGCTTATTGATCAATCCCTGCAAATCGCCACCATGACGGTAATACATAGAATCGCGGTTCAGCTTCGTTTCTTTCATCCCCTTTACGATGTCGTTCTTCGGATCCCCGTTAGAGAAACGGTCCGGCATCAGTAAATAGATCAGATCTTTATTGGTGACTGCCTGAATTCTGTTTGTGTTTTGTGTTCTTTCTTTTAATTCGTAGACGTTTTCAAATCTTTTCTTTCCGTTGAGAAAAAAACCAATGGTCATTTTTCCGGCTTTAGCAGTGGTAGAAATCTCAAGATCTGCGAACAGGTAATTTGGGTTTTCTACTTTATGTACTTCCAGGAGTTTTACACCAGGATAATCAATCCGGACCTCATACCCTGCAATTTGATTTCCATGAATCAGGAGCTGAAGTTTAGGATTGTGCATCCCCACCCACCAGTTCATCGGTTCGATGCGTTCTAATTTGGATTGCGCAAAAACAGTACTGGAAAGGAGTAAAAAGAATAAAAATGAAAATCGTCTCATGCTTAAAAAATTAGGAAGGAATTGAGGAGACCGGGTTTACCGGCCTCCATAGACATTTAGTTTTTTACGACTGTATATTTTTTATTGACCTCATCGAGGGTAACGGTATACATCGCTGTTTCAGAAATGGAGATGTTATCACCACCAAGGTCACTTCCATTAGGAGAGCCTCCATAATTAACATCCCAGCTTCCTTTCTTAGGGATAAACTTGAATCCCCCCGGCTTCAGCTCTAAAGTAATGGTCCATTTCCCCTCTCCTAAATTGGTCATTTCAGCAATTTTGCCATTACCTGCAGAATTGTCCCAACCTCCAGGCGTCGCATCACCAATCAGGTACATGGTCAGTTTCGTTCCACGCTTAATCACGATATCATTCGGATAGTCAGCAAACTTTTTAAAGGCTCCTGAATTCGCTTCCACATTCCATTTCAAACTGTCAAGATGAGTCCGGTCTGTTAACCCTGCTGCTTTCATGGCCACATCAAGATCACTATAGCTGATAGACAATGTACTGTCGGCACCGTTATTTGCCGATGTAAACACCATTAAAGGGCTGTTAAAGTCGCCGCCATTCTTAATGAATTTTACTTTATAAGTGATGTTGCCTGCAGGTTTACCTGCAAAAGATTTCTGCCATTTGAACTTCAAAAACTCCGTGGAGGAAAGAGATTCTACAGATATCACATCGAATGATGATGCCGGACTATAGAGCGCAAAATTGGATGCACCATCTCCAAAACGGGTGATAGAAAGGTTAAATATTTCTGTAGCGCGAATGCTGACACTTCCATTCTTTGCAAGAATGGTCCAGATCAGATCTGTTTTTAGTCCATCTGCAATGCCTTTAGCTTTTAATGCTTCGTCCAATGCTTTCTGACTAATGGTTAGTTTATTGGTTAACCCTTTATTGTCTGAAGGAATCTCCAGCAATGGCGCATCAAGTGAGCCTGTTTTAAGGGCAGCAATCCAGGTGTAGGTCGGTGCTGTATTTACACCGGGTAAGGCTGCGGTCCAATCGATCACGACCTGTTGATCAGGTGTGGCAGAATTAAGGACCAGCATTGCGTTTTTTTCCGGAGTTTTCAGGCTAAAGTTTCCCAGCGCTTCCCCCTTTATGGTATTGTCAAATTCGTTTCGTTTACAACCTGTAATTGCAATTACGGCAATGATGAGCAGGCTTAGTATTTTCTTCATAATTGCGTGTTATTTAAGATCCAGAAATACAACCTCGGCCTCTTCAGTAGTATAAGGAACCGTTAAACCATTTACATCTTTTACCGTTCCGCTAAAGCTGTATACCGCTTTATTTACCTTTTGACCTTCAGGAATACCGAACAATATTTCCGGCAGGAAAGTATAGCCAAAAGAGCCATCTTTCTGTTTAACAACCGGAAGACCTTTCTTTTCCTGTCCGACAAGCTGTCCGGCCGGATCGAGCATTCTGATATTGATACTTGTTGGAGAAAAACGTTGGTTATTCGGACTTGCGGTATAGCGTTGATCCAGATATAGGCTCAAGGCATCATACTGACTGGTCCGTACAGGAAAATTTCTGAATAATGTGGGTACAAACAAAATCGGAGAAAACTTCGTCGGCGTATAATCTTCTGATTGAATTCCACCGTCTTTTGTTTTTACCAGGAAGCTAAAAGGCTTACCGATGATGTCTGATGCTCCTTTATTATAAAAGCTGGTTCCGACAAATATGTATTTCCATTTATCATCAGCTACTTTAGTGAACTTCGCGATATCCGGAGAACTCGTCCAGCTGGTATTCGTAATGGCATCTCCAGGACCGAAAGCCCAGATATAAGGTTCTTTTCCTGCTAACGAAGAGCCGGCAAGATCAATCTCTAAAATCACTTCATCTTCGGGCGTAAAAACACCGGGTGTAACCGTATATTTTATCTGCGCCTTCTGCGCCTGCGCAGTAATGCCAATCAAACAGAAAAAGGCAACCAGCGATAATTTGTAAATTCTTTTCATTTTATAACTGTTTAATTGGCTTTTTTGAAATAGTAGTTATTAGATAAAACGAGCGTTTTCTCGCCTTTGCTGCCTACCTGATACTTTTTAACGGTCAGCAACAACTGTCCCTGATCCAGTAATCCATACTTCCCAATAGTGATTTGATCAGTGGTTGTTCCACTGGTCAAAGTCATCGTTGCAGGAGCATCGTTATTGTCTACCGTCCAGTTGCCCTGAGTCAGTTTTAAAAACTTAGGGGAATCGCCAAACGAGATGCTGAAGGTGCTCGGTTTTTGATCTTCCGTGGTATTCAGCGTTAACTTAGCTTCACGATAAGGATATAGATCGGTAAGCTCTACTGTAGTGAAAGGGAACTGCTTATCCTTAGCATATTCATCTACCTGAATTACGGAACTCAGGCTCCAGTTGCCTTTCATCGCACTGATCACCTTGCGTGCAGGGCCTATGTCTTTCAGCTCATCCTGCTTACATGCCGCAGCACTTAGCAGCACCAGCAGGAAAATGATATATTTTAACTTTTTCATATCTGTATATTTTTAATTACATCCACCTTCTGGATTTTTAACGAACAAAGGATTCAGGTTGAACTCAGTACCTGGAAACTGAAGGATCATCCCATTACAGTTCCAGACTACACCACGACTGAAAGAAGTTTCTCCTTTCGCTCCGATCCTCTTGATCTGTTGCGCACGGTCACCTTCTCCAATCATTTCCTTTTCACGCTGAATGCGTACCTGATCTTTCAATAGAGATGCACTGGCATTCGCTGGCAAAAGTGCCGCAGCATCACCATAAGCACGGGATTTGATGTCGTTCAGGTCCGCAATCCCTACTGGCAGGTTTAATCCTGTTTCGGCTGCTGATTCTGCCCTGATCAGTTTCATTTCTGTAAAATGGATCAAGGTTGTTGTGAAGTTCTGCACGTCAAATTTTTTGAGCATCTTCCAGTCTGCAGATGTTCCGGCAGCATACCAGGCAGCACCTCTTTTATCGTTGACATCCGTCGCGTTTGCAGTATAAATACTGTTCATCAATTTCATTTCAGGGTTGCTTCCTTCTGATTTATAAAGGTCTCTGTAGCTGTTGGAACGTCCCGACAAGCCTGCTTCATTTACGACTTCGAAAATAGATTCTTTAGAACCGGCCACTGAAAAACGATCGGCATAGGCCAATTTTGTATAATCAATCTGTGCATAACTTTGACCTCTCACACTCAAACCGTTGGTAAGTACATCATTTGCATAAGTATAGGCTTCAGTGAATTTATTCATCTGAAAATATACACGCGCCAATAAAGCCTTCGCAGCCCATTTTGTAGGGTAAATTCCGTTTTGGGAAGGAAGTTTGGCTTCGGCATCTTTAAGGTCCAGAATGATCTGATCATAAACTTGTTTTATCGTAGCCCTGGCAACTGCACTTTCTACACTTACCGTCAATTGTAAAATAATTCCCGCATGCGCATTGTCAGTATTGGTATTATAAGGCTGTGCGAATAATTTCACCAGGTCAAAATGCCCCAATGCCCTTGCAAATTTGGCTTGTCCTTCGGCATTGTCTTTAAATCCGGCAGAAACAATACCAATGTTATCCAATACCTGATTAGCACGCTGAATGGCATAATAAGGTTCTTTGTGAAGGCCCTTAATATCATCATTAAAAACGCTGGTATTGCGGTTATAAATTTCTCCTTTGGTAGAGCCCAGCTGTGCGCCAAAAAACTCGTCTCCCAACAAATCGTTAAATTGCGGAATCCTTCCGTTAGACCATTTATCGGAACCAATAACGGTATAAACAGAATTGAGTAAAGATTTGATGTTTGCTTCAGAGTTGAAGACTTCTTCTTTCTCAATTCCTCCCAGTGGATCTAATTCCAGTGCTTTTTCACATCCCTGAAAACCCAGCACTGCTGTAGCGGTCAGAAAGGTGAATATATATCGGTTTAATGTTTTCATCTCTAGTTGTGCTTAAAAATTTAGAAATTAAGGTTTACACCCAATATGAATGATTTTTGCTGCGGCGGAGTAAGGTAAGTGACATTCGCACTCAGGTTACGGTCGGTCGCATTTTCATAATCACGGGCCACCTCAGGATCTCCCCCTGGATATTTTGTAAATGTCAGCAGATTGACACCTGTCAGATAAAACTTCACATTACTTAGCTTTAACTTCCTCATCGCTTCGGCAGGAAGGGTATAAGCAATCGTTGCCTGTTTAAGTTTGATGTAAGAGCCATCATACAGGAACATGTTAGAGTTGAATAAATACTGTGCAGTTACCCCTGGATATCCATTGGCAGTATTGTAATAAGAACGTGGATATTTAGCAATATCCCCGGGTTTACGCCAGCGGTCAAAGAAATCTTCCCTCACTACCCAGTTTTGAGTAGAAGCACCCTGGAACTGAAATTTCGCAGAGTTATCCCATAAATCCTGTCCTTTTACAAAGGTGAATAAGGTCGAGAACTCAAAGCCTTTATAGTTAAAGGTATTGGTCAGTCCTCCGGAAAAATCAGGAGTTACCTTACCTGCTGCAACACGGTTATCCGGGCTATAGGTTTTGGTTTGATTGCCGTCCTTATCCAGCCAGATCGGGTTTCCATCAGCAGGGTCAACTCCGGCATAACGAACCAGGAAGTTTGTTCCGATAGGATAACCAACAATCACGCGGGTATCATTTGTTCCACCCTGAATGGCCTCAGATGGCAAACCACCAACGTCAAGAATTTTGTTGTTATTGGTAGCAATATTGAAATTCGTAGTCCAGCTAAAGTCTTTGGAAACGATATTCTTGGTATTTAAGCTCAATTCAAAACCCTGGTTTCTGATTTTACCCAGATTTCTGTACTGACTTTCGTAGCCCACATGATCCGGCAGGTTAATGTTTAGCAAAGCATCCGTGGTCTTTTTGTTATAATAAGAAATCTCACCAGTGATTCTGTTGTTTAGGAATCCATATTCCAATGCTAAGTCAATGCTGCGGATATCTTCCCATTTCAGGTCTGGGTTAGCCAGTTGTGAAGGATAAATAATTGGCTCGTTTCCGTATTTACCTTCATCTACTTTATAATAAGAACGCCATTTGTCGGAAGGGATATTCGCATTTCCGGTAATTCCATATCCGGCACGGAATTTCAACAGGGAAACCCATTCCATAGATTTGACAAAATCTTCCTGACTGGCAATCCATGCGCCTGAGATGGCAGGAAAGAAACCATATTTATTGTTCGGACCGAAACGGGAAGAACCATCGGTACGTGCCAATGCCTGAATAACAAACTTATCGTTATAAGTATAGTTTAACCTCGCGAATACGGAAGCAAATGCCCATCGTCCATCAGGAGCAATTAATCCTCCTTTATCATTTACATAATATTTGGTAGCCTGATCCAATAGATCTGGATTCTTATAAAAAACTCCGGTTGCATTTGGGCCAAATAATTCGATGCGACTGTATTGTTTGGTTACTGATCTTTGATATTCAACCCCTGCTAATGCCGTAAACTTATGTTTATCAGTAAATTTAAAATTATAAGTAGCGGTTGCATTTGTATTGTAATTGGTTACCCATACCGGAAAGCGAAGCGATTGCCCATTTATTGGCTTTGCACCATCAATAAGGTATTTGCTCTGGTAACGGTCCTGCTGGGTATCGTTATAATCCAGGGAACCGCCAACACGAATGGTCAGGTCTTTAATAGGGGTATAATTCAGGTATACATTGGAAATCCAACGGGTATCCAATGTTCTCCAATCTGTATTTTCTTCAGATCTTACCGGATTTGCCCCGTTAAAGAAGTAAGGGTTTCCGTCGTTGGTTGCCGGATCTTTATAGATCGGGAAAATAGGCAGAGCCGAAGACATCGCATCTCCAATCCCCCCTGCCCAGGCAGCCAATACACGTTGGTTATCACCCTGTGCCCAGCTTGAAGACAGGCTGGCACTCAGTTTATCATTAAAAGTATAATCAAGATTTCCTCTTGTGCTCAACCTTTTATAACTATTACCAACAATGTAGGAAGGATTATCATTCCATGCACCACTTAAGAATGCTTTATATTTCTTACCTCCTCCACTTACGGAAAGGCTGTAATCCTGAGAAACGGCTTCTCTGGTTGTTAAATCCCACCAGTCAGTATTGGTATTTTTAGCCTCATCCCAGGTAATATTTGCAGGTAAAGGGGCCAGTCCGGTATTTCCGTCATTTTCCCATGCCTCCTGGCGAAGCTGTAACCATTGTTCGCTATTGGTATAATGAGGCCTGTTAGAAGCACTTGATAATCCAACTTTAGAAGAAAAATTAAACTTTGGTGCTCCTGCCTTACCGCGTTTTGTGGTGATCAGAATCACACCGTTCGCTCCTCTGGAACCATAAATACCTGCCGCACCGGCATCTTTCAGGATGTCTACCGATTCAATGTCATTTGGATTCAGGGTAGCCAGGGGATTCTGATTAAATCCCGCGCGTACTCTCCCATCTCCGTTTGCGCCTGCACCTGAGAAAATATCGGAGGTCATTGGAATTCCATCAATCACGTATAGCGGCTCACCACCACCTGAGATGGAACCAATTCCACGGATTCTGATTTGGGCAGAAGAACCGGCTATCCCGGATCCAGTGGTCACCTGTACACCGGCGGCCCTACCTGCTAAAGCAGATTCAAATGAAGGTGCAGGGGTAGAAGCAATCTGATCGCCGGTAACTTTGGCAATGGAACCTGTAATCTCTCTTCTGGTTTGCGTACCATAACCAACTACGACCACCTCATTAAGGCTTTCCGCACTTGGCTTTAAATTGAAATTAAGGTTGGTGTTTCCTTTGATGCTGACTTCCTGGCTGTGCGACTGATAGCCGATATAGCTCACGGTAACCGTTACAGTCCCGTTGCTCAGTCCGCCTAACTGGTAGGCACCATCGCCTGTAGTGGTGGTACTCTTCTGGAGATTTTTGATCTGAACAGAAGCTCCGGGCAAAGGTTGTCCGGTCTCATCAAGTACCTTTCCAGCTAAGGAACTGGTTTGCGCATTTGCCGTCAATGTGATTAGCGCTAACCACACCAAAAGACTATGCTTCATCAGGTAAAATACTTTCATATTTGGGCTCTTTTTTAATGTAAATATTTGGTTAATGTTAAGTGTATGTAACACTTATGGTAAATTTACAAGCCCACCTGAGAAATCAAAATTTTATATTATATTTTTTTTTAACACCATATTTTATACTTCAAAAACCAAAAAACGTGCATATAAATTTGCAAGTCCGATTTTCATAAAATTAGGAGTAAAAATAATTAACAGCTCATTATCAATTAATTACAAACAATTTTAAGCTTTATAAGTGTATTTTTTACACTTATGCTATTTTGACTGTTTTTCCGGGAACGATACCGGGAACGTTCCCGTAATTATTCACACATTTTGCAAAGCCGGCTTTAAAATCCCAGGGGAATTCTGCGTGAAATCGGAAAATCCTTGTTATTTTTTTCAAAAAACATCTCTTTTGTACCTCCAAAAAAGCAGCCTTTCAGCAGGAGAAAAAGAGAAAAAAATCAGACCGGATTTTCTTGTTTTCCGGAAGCTTTTTGAAAGCTCAAAAACCGGAGCATCCGGTAAAAAAAACAAGGCTTAACTCCGATCGGTAGACCTTCTTTTAATCAGTTTAGAATTCAGTATAATTTTTTCACTGGGGTTTACCGCTCCTGGTGTTTCCAGCATCTTGAATAAAAGATTGGCAGCGGCAATCCCTATTTTGGTAGCGGGTTGTGTAATCGTCGTTAAAGATGGATTTAATAGAGGGGCGATCTCCAGACTGGAGAAGCCGATGACCTTCAGGTCATCAGGGATAGAGATGTTAAGGTCATAACAGGCATAATAAGTTGCAAATGCCAGCCTTTCCACAGAAGTAAAGACCCCATCAGGCTTAATGTCCAGAAGTAAACGCTTTAAGATGGCGTCGTTCTTTGCATAACTATTTGTACAATCGACAACCAGGCGGTCGTCAAAAGGGATGCGGTGTTTCTCCAGAGCATCAAGATAACCCTGCATCCTAAACTTTCCGATAGATAGATTTTTGTTGATCACCAGGTAAGCAATTTCTTTACACCCCTGCTTGATCAGGTGCTGTGTAGCAGCAAAACTGCTGTCGTAATCATTGGTGATCACCCTTGGGGTCACGATGTCTTCGTAAACCCGGTCAAAGAAGACCAGGGGAAGCCGGTTCTGGCTCAGTTCATTCAGGTAGGTATGGTCATTCGCCTCTCCGGATACCGACATAATGATGCCATCGGCACGTCCGTTATGAAGGTGTCTGATAAAAGATACTTCTTTCTCATAATCATCTTCTGTCGCATAAATCAGGATATGATAACCTTTATCTCTGGCAATGCGTTCGATCCCCCGAATGGCTTGCGAGAAAAAATTATTGGCCAGCTCAGGAACAATTACAGCAATGGTTTTACTTTTTTGCTCCCTCAGATTACTGGCGTAATGGTTGGGCTGATAATTTAATTCCTTCGCTTTGGAAAGTATCTTTTCCTTCGTTTCCTTACTAATGTCACTGTTATCTCTGAAAGCCCTGGATACCGTTGAAGTGGATAAATTCAGTGCTTTAGCTAATTGCTTGATATTTACGCTCTCCATCTATGTTTCAATAATGATTGATATAGAACCATTAATTTATGGTAAATATAGATGAAAATCTAAACTGCCGGCGTTTTCGTAACTAAATAATAATATAAGAAAGCAGTACGTACCTATTTAATTATAGTACATTAGCCAAAATTACACGGGGAGCAAGCGATTCATTTTTAGGGGAAAACACATTTATGACGAGAAAAGTCAAATTCACTAATGCCAATAAGTCAACATTTTACATTACAGTACGGAAGCGGGTTGATGCCTACTTTATTGAAAATAATATTTCAACGCATGCCAATGCTGCCATGTGGTTCAAGGTTTTTTTCTTTATTACCGGACTAACCGGTATTTATCTCCTGTTGTTGCTGGGTAACCTAAGCTTACCCATTATGCTTTTACTGGCCATCCTTCTGGGGATGTTCGGTGCTTTTGTCGGCTTTAATGTTTGTCATGATGCCATTCACAAAGCTTTATCTCCCAACCCTACCGTCAACAAAATATTCAGTTTTGTATTTAACCTGATTGGTGCCAGCCCTTATGTCTGGAACATTTGCCACAACATTGTTCACCATACCTATACGAATATTGCCGGGCATGACGAAGATATTGACGTTGCCCCTGGCCTGATCCGGTTCTCTACCTCTGAAACCGTTAACAGGGTACAACAATACCAGCATTTTTATGCTTTTGCATTGTACAGCCTGGCCATGCTTTCCTGGGTATTCAGAAAAGATTATAAAAAGTTCTTCCAGAAAAAGATCGGCGAGCATGTATTGAGCCATCCTAAAATTGAATATTTTAACCTCTTCTTTTATAAGGCAATTTATTACTTCCTGTTTATTGTACTTCCCCTTCTGGTGATGAACATCAGCTGGTGGCAGTTTATCACCGGCTTTCTGGTCATGCAATTTGCACAGGGTTTAGTCCTTGGCCTGGTATTTCAGCTTGCGCATGTAGTAGAATCGACGGAGTTTCCTTTCCCTAACGATGAAGGCAATATTGAAGAGGCCTGGGCAGCGCATCAGCTACAGACAACCGCTAATTTTGCGGTAGAAAGCCAATTGGCAGCATTTTTATGCGGAGGATTAAACAGACAGGTAGAACACCACCTTTTCCCTAAAATCTGCCACATCCACTACCCCGCCATTGGCGCGATCGTTAAGCAAACAGCGGCAGAATTCGACCTGCCTTATAATGAATGTATCACCTTTGGGGATGCTTTAAAATCTCATTACAGGATGCTTAGGAAATTAGGTAAAGAAACCTATAAAGAGAACAGATATGTCAATAGAGAAGTAGACTTAGCCATTTATACGGCACCCATTTCCTGATTGAGATCGGTTTTACGTTGAATCAGCGCCTTATTGAAATTGATTAGGGTATTAAACTCTTTCAATAGGGTATCACACTTCATCAACTGATAAAATTCATCATCTGTCAGGTCTTTCTTCATCTTTAGGGAAACCTTTAAGCGGATAACTATATCTGCCAGTCTGCAGGATTCCGACAGGTGAAACTCACAGACCTCAATCGTATCCTCCAGATGCTGATAAGGCAGCTTTTCCAGTTCGGACTTGATCCGCTTAAATTCTTTTTGTAAAAAACTCCCCTTTAAACCATGGTCTCTTACCACCATGCCAGCGCTCAGATTCCCGATTAAGCGCGCTAAAACTACCAATTGATTTTCCATTAAAACACCCCTGATTCCTGATTATAATCTAATGTGATAAACGTTATAAATAGTTAAACAGATTCTATTTTAGATAATTGCCTGCTTTAAGCAGATTAGCCCATTCCTGATACCCCGCAGCATTCAGATGCAAACCGTCGTTAGTGAGGTTTTCTTTAAGTCTGTTTTCTGCATCTATGAAATGAGGATAGAGATCGATAATGGTCACTCTTTTACCTGCCAGCTTCCTGATTTCTTTATTTAGCCAGGTAATGTGTTCATTCCTTTCTACTTGTTTATCGCCGGTATAGCGAACCGGCAAGAGTGTATTAAAGTAGATTTTCGACTTTGAGCCTTTCTGAATCCGGCCAATCATCCGCTTATAATTCCTTAGGATAAGGCTATCGGGAATGCCTTTGGAAAGGTCATTGATCCCGATGAGTATAAATATTTTGCGAGGGTTGGCCTCAATGATTTCTGACAAGCGGTCCAGAACGCCGAAAGTGATGTCGCCGGAAATCCCCCTGTTTTTTGCATTAGGTAAATCCAGCAAAGTCGCCCAGTTGGCTCCTGCAGTAATGCTGTTCCCCAGAAATACAAAATCCTGCTCTGAAATCGGATCGGATTTAAATTTCAACAGCTTTTCTGCATAATATTTCGCTCTGGAAGTGGTATCCCATTTTACATTCTGGGCACTTAACTTAAAAGGGGCTAAAAGAAAGATCAGGCAAGTTCCTGTGATCAGGTAATAGCATACTTTTTTCATACAGAACTAAACTACGACTTTAGCTGATCTTTCTATAGTGTCAATGCACAAAACTCATTAACAAATATGTTACTTAATGACCTAGCAGATCAGGATAATCGGAGATGATTCCATCTACATTCAAAGCTTTGAGTTCTGTGATTTCTTTAGCCGTATTCACTGTCCATGGAATCACCTTAATCTGCTGTTCATGGCACTTTTTAATGAGCTCTGCGTTCACCATCTGATACATCGGACTCAGGATAAATGGATTAAATCCCAGATCGGCAATATTTTCTTCAAAACTCTTTTTATTGGCAACCAGATAAGAAGTTTTCATTTGAGGGTATTTCTTGTGGAGGACCTGTAAAGTTCTCTTGTCAAAAGATTGAATCACGACAAATTGCTGAATTCCTTTCTTCTCAATCACATCCATCAACAGCTGGACAAAAGTTTCAGGATCTGGATTCAGCAAGCCGTCTCCTTCCGGACTGCATTTCGTCTCAATGTTATAAAATATTTGTTTTTTACCTGCTTTCTTCAAATATTGCTGAACAGCATCTATCAGCTCTCCCAAACGGGGAATATAGCTTTTCATCTTTTTCTGCTGAGGAAATGCCTCATAATATTTAGAGCCCAGATCGAATTGCTTCAGTGCCACATAGTCCATTTGAAAAACAGCATATTTCCGGGCATCGGATTTTGAAATTTCCTGACCTTGCGGATCCAGCATAAAAGCAGGACTCAGGTAATCATCATGAGTCACTACCACTTCCTGATCTTTGGTAATGTGTGTATCCATTTCCAGTGTAGTCATCCCGAGGTCTATAGCATGATACATTGCTGGAATGGTATTTTCAGGCATTAAACCCCGCCCACCCCTGTGGCCCTCGTTACTAAAAGCAGGAAATTGAGCTGTAGTTGTCATACGCTGTTGCATGGTCTTACACGAAGATAAGCCGATTGCGGCGATACAGAGTAGGAAGTTAGCATTTTTCATGGTCATGTTTTGATGATTTTAGGGCAAATGTCCCGGTTTCCTTATTAAGGAGGTATTATAGATATGTTAAACTAAAAAACAAATGGAATAATTTATTTTTCACTTAAGTTTGTTGCATCTTTAATTTCAAACCAGGTACCCGAACCACAATCAAGACCTTCGATGATCAATATAGCAGAAAGACACCAATATATTCTTAATAAAATTCAGACTGACGGATCAGTAGATGTTCAGGCTTTATGTAAAGAACTGGATGTTTCCTCTGTAACGATCAGAAAAGACCTGAAACTACTCGAAGATAAAAATCTTTTGTTCAGAACGCATGGAGGAGCAACACTAAACAATCCATATACTGTAGATAAGCCTGTAAATGAAAAAGAGCAGTTGCAATCTACAGAAAAGATGAGAATTGGTGCACTTGCTGCAGACCTGGTCGAAGATAACGACTCCATCATCATTGCATCAGGTACAACTGTGCTGGCACTAGCCAGGTGTATCAGGCCCAAAGGCAACCTTACCGTCATCACTTCCGCATTAAATGTAGCTCTGGAACTCGTTCACCATAGCAATATTGAAGTGATTCAGTTGGGGGGATTACTTAGAAAAAGCTCTTCCTCCGTAACCGGCCCCTATTCCGATAATATCCTGGGTAATGTTTTTTGCAGTAAGCTTTTTCTCGGGGTAGATGGCATAGACCTTGAGTTCGGCTTAACCACCACCAATGCTTTTGAGGCACACCTCAACCGCCAGATGATCGATTCTTCGCAAAAAATAATCGTCCTCGCCGATTCTACGAAATTCGGAAAAAGAGGATTTGGTAAAATTTGCGGCATCGATGAAGTAGACCATATCATTACCGATAGCGGTATTTCTCCGCAAACGGTAAAAAATCTGGAGAGTATGGGGATAAAGGTATCCATCATTTGATAGCCATCAGATAGCAAAAACTTCATCCTGGGTTAATATTACGATCGATATTTTTGAGTTATATCATCCGTAATATGAACAGCTTTTTCAAAGTCTTTAGCCCTAAGGATAAAAAATTCCAACCACTCTTCGAAGAATGTGGAGGAAATCTAGTCAGTATATCAGAAGCACTCCTGCTTACTTTGAGTACGACCGATATAGAAAAACGAAAAATATACATCAAGGAAATTGAGCGCATGGAGCATATCGGTGAACTCATCCGGACCAGGGTTTTCCTGAAACTCAGCACCAGTCTCATCACACCATTTAGCAGAGAAGACATTCATTCCCTGATCAGCTCCTTATACGATATTGCCGATCACATGCATACCGCAGCCATTAACATTGATCTATACCATGTAGTTGACCTCAACAAGCCCATGATCAAAATGGCCCAGCTCCTGATCGAAATGTGTAAAGACCTGGAAATCGCACTTAAAGAGCTCAAAACTTTTAAAAACACCGGACTCATCAGTGATGTATGTCTGAGGATTTACAAAGGCGAAAGCAAGGCAGACTCGCTCTGTAATCATGCACTGGCAGGCTTATTCGAGTCGGAAACGAATGCCATTGAACTCATAAAACAAAAAGAAATCCTTCAAACGCTGGAAATGGCCACAGACAAATGTGACGATGTCGCTAATGTATTGGAGAGCATTCTGGTGAAAAACGCTTAATACAACCCTCCCCTTTTTTTTATTGAATTTGCAATACACTATTGCAAGTTCAATTTTTAATACTTTACTTTGCAACACAAAGTACTTTTATGGAAGAGAAAGAAATTTATACCGAACTCAATTCTATCAGGAACCTGATGGAACGTTCTGCCAAATTCATATCCTTGAGTGGATTGTCAGGAATCATGGCTGGAGTTTATGCACTGATTGGTGCAGGTTATGCTTACTATCTTGTCTACGGTCCTTATGGTGGTTTGCAATACAGAGACTATTATATCAGTGATCAACAGGTACTTTGGAAATTATTTTTTATTGCCCTGATCGTATTGATTCTGTCCTTAGGAACAGGAATTCTATTGACGCTAAGGAAAGCAGCAAAGAAAAATCAGAATGTATGGAACCCAAGCAGCAGAAAGCTGATGGTCAACATGGCCATTCCTTTACTTACCGGAGGTCTGTTTATCCTGATTTTAATTGCGAGAAGTTATTACGGCGTTGTTGCCCCGGCTAGTTTAATATTTTATGGCCTGGCCCTGGTTGCCGCAAGTCATTATACTTTTGAAGACGTAAAGTGGCTGGGTATCCTCGAAATCATTCTTGGCTTATTTGCGACCTTACTCCCTGGATATGGCCTTATTTTCTGGTCCATGGGCTTCGGTGTACTACAC
Source organism: Pedobacter steynii (assembly GCF_900103665.1). Classification (GTDB taxonomy): domain Bacteria; phylum Bacteroidota; class Bacteroidia; order Sphingobacteriales; family Sphingobacteriaceae; genus Pedobacter; species Pedobacter steynii. The sequence continues at coordinate 60,047 of NZ_FNGY01000012.1, read as the reverse complement.
ATCATTTACGGTTCTATCATGCATTTTAAATACGACAGGTGAGATCAGCATTAGAACATTTCGATAAAGCCTTTGAGAACAGGATACGCCTGCAGGTCATGAGCATTCTGGTAGCCAATGAGAATTACGACTTTAATTCCCTGAAGGAATTACTGGAGGTAACCGATGGCAACCTGGCATCCCATCTGAAGGCACTGGAGAAAGAAGAATATATCATCATTTATAAGTCCTTCCTGGGCAGAAAACCCAATACCAGTTATGCAGCCTCTGAAAAAGGGAGAGCCGCCTTTCTGAAACATCTGCAATCCCTTGAAAATTTAATTAAACAACAGAAACGTTAATTTTTTTTATCCAACTACTTTGAAATACAAAGTACTTTTAAACATCAAACCATGGAACCATTTCAATTGCCCCCACAAAAATCAATCTTCGCTCAACTACAGGAATCTGTAGGTGCCAAGCTCTTCTTAATTGGTATGCTTACGGTATTGCTGCTCCTGCCCTCTTCCTGGATTCAGTCGCTGATCACAGAGCGTGAACAACGCCAGAACGAAGCGATCACAGAAATTGCAGAAAAATGGTCGGGAAAACAACTGATAGAAAGTCCTGTGATGCAGCTGCCCTACAAAACCTTTGTGAAGGTGATAGATGCGGCAGGCAAAACGAGCTTAAAAGACGGCCTTTCCGTAGTATATATCTTACCCGAAGACCTCAACATCCAAAGCCAGGTAACTCCAGAAATTCTCCACCGTGGTATTTTTGATGCCGTCGTCTATAACACAAAACTGAAAATTCAAGGCCGCTTCAGCGAACTGGAATTGAAAAAATCAGGCATTAATCCAGACCTCATCTTATGGGATAAGGTCAAAGTGATTGCCGGATTAAGTGATCTAAAGGGCTTAAAGAATAACCCAATTATAAAACTTGAGGACCTGGCCTATACCGCAGAACCTGATTTCTCCCCGGAAAACCTGTTCAACAATAGTCTCGCGGTACATGCCAACCTTAGTAATGCTAAAAGTACTGCCATCCGTTTTAATTACGACATCGACCTTCGCGGAAGCGGAGAATTAGATTTCCTCCACCTGGGGAAAAATACTTCTGTGAGCGTAACAGGAAGTTGGAACAATCCGAGCTTTACCGGCAACTACCTACCCGAAACGAGATCAATCACTGATAAACAATTTAGCAGCAATTGGAAAATGTCCAATTTCAACCGACCTTTCCCGCAGCAATGGCTGGGCAGCAATGATGCACTGAACGAGCAGAATAAAGCTAAAGCTACTTTCGGTGTCAAATTTCTGCTTCCTGTGGATCAGTACCAGAAAACTACGCGTTCGGCGAAATATTCTGTGCTGATCATTTTATTGAGCTTTATCTCTCTTTTCTTTATTGAACTGCTCAATAAAATAAAAGTCAACCTGCTTCAGTATGTCCTGATCGGCGCAGCAATGATCATCTACTATAGTCTGTTGTTGTCTTTCACAGAACAGATTGGTTTTGCACTGGCCTACTTAATTGCTTCCATAGCTACCATTATCCTGGTGAGCGTGTTTATCGGAACATTTTTGAGAAACAGGAAAGCAGCACTTGTATTCGCCATTATCCTCAGCATATTTTATAGTTTCATTTATGTGATCATTCAATTGCAGGATATGGCCCTCCTTTTCGGAAGTATCGGTTTATTTATCACCGTTGCCTGTCTGATGTATTTCTCTGTTAAAATCAACTGGAATAAAAATCAACCTGCAATCGCTTAAGTCAATGAAACGATTAAGATCCATCCTTTTAGAAGACAAATTCCGCCTGAGCGGAATTGTCTCTATTCTTATTTCGACAACAGTATTTGTGATTTCCAGTTCTTCCAAAGAAGACGCCGCATTTTTGCTATTTATCCTTTGTTACGGGTTCTCGGCCATCTTTACCTTACTGCTTTTATACAAAACCATTTTCTTGTACAAAAGAAAAGCGAGTCAGGTCAAAATAGAATACACCGCTCTTGTACTTGTCCTCTGGTTCATCAGTGCCTTCTCTCTGAACAGATTCATGAACATTTTTAACAGTTCCAGCACCTGGCTCTCCGTATACATTTGTATCGCATGCGTAGCCCTGGTATTGAGTACCATACAAGAGGCCTTCGGCCTGGTGGTTAAACACCTGCTCACGTTCATACTGGCTGCATCAACCTTTCTGTTCATCTACTATGCCATCTATCTAATTCCATACTATGCCCTTAGTGCTTTAGCAGCCATATTCCTGGGTTTATCTATTCACTCTTATATCCCGCTCTTTCTTTCCATCGTTACCCTTGCATTTCTGGTGATATCCGTTAAAAGAATTCCTGCGCTTAAATACACCATCGCAGCCGGTTTTCTGATTCCGGTATTCATCATAGCCTGGTTTACCTTTGAATGGAGCCAATTGAATAAAAGTGTCAGTCTATCTCAAAATCACAATTCACTAAATGAAAGTCCGCTTCCTGAATGGGCAGTCATTGCAGCTCAACTTCCAAAATCACTGATTACGGAAAAATACATGAAGGCTGATCTGGTATACACCACTCCGGATGAAGACACAAATTGGTTTTGGGGAGATGTAAAGTCTTCTTTTGCAGAGCCTAAAAAGCATGATCCTCTGATTGTCTTCGCCAGTCTGTGGTCGGGCAAACCGAACCTCAGTGACGAAGACCGGATTAAGATCCTCAAATCTATTTATGATTCCAGACACCTCGCTGAGGAAAGACTTTGGTCTGGCGATGACCTGGAAACACAAAGTGTAACTACCAATATCAAAATGTATCCGGAATACCGGATGGCTTATACAGAGAAAACATTGAGCATTCACAATAATAGCCAAAGACGATGGGTCACGAACCAGGAAGCCATCTATACCTTTCACCTTCCGGAAGGATCCGTGGTCAGCTCGCTTTCTTTATGGATCAATGGTATTGAAGAAAAGGCACGCCTCACCACAAAAGGGAAAGCGGACTCTGCTTACAAAACAATTGTCGGAGTCGAATCCCGCGATCCTTCTGTAGTTCACTGGCAGGAAGGCAATACAGTAAGTGTTCGTGTTTTTCCATGTACCAACGAAGAAAACAGGAAATTTAAGATCGGCATCACGAGTCCTTTGAAAAAAGAGAACAATCAGCTCATTTATGAAAACATCTGGTTTGATGGTCCTACCGCGAAAAGTGCAGAAGAAAGCATTCAACTGGATTTCTCCAACCCTCCAAAACAACTTGAAACCGACATCAAGCTTCAGAAAAATGGAAAATATACGGCAGATCGCCAGTACAAAGACAAATGGACATTGAGTCTCGGCAAAACCGAATTGTCTCCCCAGCTCTTTTCATTTGGAGGTAACAGCTATCAACTGAAAGAAGCCAAGGCTATCCCTGCGGCATTCAAACCAACAGCCATTTACCTGGACCTCAATCGTTCCTGGTCTGAACAGGAGCTAAGAACCCTATGGCCACAGATCAGTCAGCAAAACGTATATGTTGTTAAGGAGAAACTGATCAAAGTAACTGCAGAGAATTTAAGTTCAGTTTACCGCGACTTTAGCGACCTGAACTTTAGTCTGTTCCCATTCTATGAAATCCCGGATCCGGAAAACGCCCTGGTCATTAGTAAAAGCAGTGGAAATGAACCCAACCTCAGAGACCTGGAAAACAGTAAATTCCAAAAAAAGACAAGTACGTTTTTTGCCAGGGCCAAACCATTTCATTTATATCAATTGGGCGGACAAAGTAGTCCTTACCTGAAAACATTAAAGGAGTTTGGCCTCTTCAGCTATAATGAAGGGGATCTGGACGAGCTCCTTGCCCAGCTGCGGACAAATCAATTTAAAACCTTCCATGTGGAGGAAAACTCCCTGATGATTCCCAATGCAGAAATGAAAGTAGAAAAGATAAAAGGCAGCGTAAATACAAATGCCCCTGATCATTTACTTCGTTTGTTTGCCTACAATGATATTCTTAAAAAAGTAGGGCCCACTTATTTTGAGAAAGATTACGTTCAGGAAGATCTGATCACCGCAGCAGACCAGGCCTTTATTGTTTCACCCGTGTCCAGTATGATCATTTTAGAAAGTCAGAAGGACTATGATCGCTTTGGGATAGAAGAGAGCAAGGACAGCCTAAAAAATGCATCTATTCAATCTTCCGGTGCCGCTCCCGAACCACATGAATGGATGCTCATCATGCTGTGCGCAACCGTCATCATTTATTTCAGTTACCAGTCGGGACATTTTAACAGATTTAGCCAATTATGGAAATAGCAGGATTAAGAAAGCCGCTGACGGTTCTTTTGCCAGTCATCTTGTGTTTTTGCTATGCATTGATCTCCTTTAGGTTGCTTTCGGTATACCTGATCCGGGACATCACTTTATACATCGGAATGGCCATTATTCCCTATGTATGCCGTATAGAAAGCGGAAGCCGGTCTTTGCGCTTTCTGATCCCTGCTTTGCTTTTTACTTTGCTTGCCATTTTTATCCCGGCAAAATCCACCCTGTTCTTTACCTTGGTATTTACCATATTGTTGCTATTTGAAAACTTCATGGGGAAGATCAGCCTGAACTTTTTCTTCGTCCTGGTTCTGTTGTCCCCACTTTTTAAATTCTTTAGCGACACGCTCAGTTTCCCGCTTCGGTTATGGCTAAGTAACAACGTCGCTGAAACCATAACCCTGGCGGGGATACCTGCCAGGGCAGCGGGAAACATCATTACCATTGATGGTTACGATTTTTATATTGATCAGGCCTGTGCCGGATTAAATATGCTCAGTATCTCTTTGCTGATCTGTCTCTTTATCCTTAGCTATCATCAGAAGAAGAACGAAAAATCTCTTTCTTTTTATAGCCTGCTGGCGATGCTGATCCTGACATTCCTGCTCAACATTGTTTCCAACTTTTTCAGGATCATGATGATTGTCATTTTCAAGATCATGCCTGGAACAGCAATGCATGACCTCGTTGGGATGTGTACCCTGATCTTTTACGTCATTTTACCTTTGATTGCATTCAGTGGTCCTTTTGTACGGCGCTTTGGTAAAATATATCCGGAAAAAGAAAACACATCCGCAGCAACAGAACGCCTATTTAAACATCCTGTTCTACACTTTGCCTTTTTTGGCATTGTCATTTTTCTCTCCTTCAATTCGGCTGAGAATGTACCTGCAGCACACAACAACAGCAAGCACATCGCATTGAAAGGATATCAGAAAACCCTTCTTCAAAACAACGTATTAAAGTTTGAGAATAAAGAAGCATTGATCTATATGAAGCCTACTTCTTTCTATGCTCCGGAACACAATCCCACGATCTGCTGGACCGGAAGCGGTTATGAGTTTCAATTGATAAAAAAAGAAATGATCAACGGAACGGAAATTTATACCGGCACCCTGGTAAAAGGGAAAGATAAAATCTATGCCTCCTGGTGGTTTGACAATGGGAAAATGAAAACCATTGACCAGCTCCAATGGAGGTGGAACGCAGCCGGGGGAGATCAGGATTTTTACCTTGTTAACGTAAATGCCAGCAAAAGCGAAGACCTTAAAAGAATTACTGCGGCACTCCTACCATCGCCATTCGCCGGCAATCCTTAACGGAACTTCCAGTTCATTATCCTGAAGGAAGACTTTCAAGGCTTCCTCTGTTTGTTTAACAACAGGGATGGTCGGCGTATTGGCAAGTGCATAAGCCAGCATGGCACTGTATCTTACGGTATTTTTCAAACCTTGTTCGTCTACCAGTTTAAACACATCTCCATCAGAATGGTAATAAGGGCCGGAATTATTAGGTAATTTACCTCCTGCACCACCACCCGTTGGCACACCTTGCAATAGGAAGGGCTGATGGTCACTATGCAATCCCGCACCGGAATAAAAAACATTCTTAAAACCAGTATCGAGTTTACTGATCTGCCCGCCCCATTCGGTAAACAAAGTTTTCATTTCTTTTCTGCTGGTAGAAAATCCTTTAGGATCATTGGTCATATCATAATTCAACATGAACCGCAGCTGTTTCAATGTATTTTCCTTTTTTGCAGCATCCACATAGGCTTTAGAACCCAGCAAACCTTGTTCTTCGCCCATAAACAGGATGAATTCCAAGGTACGGTCTGTGCTTAGGTTCAACTTTTTAAAAGTACGTGCCATATCCATAATGGCAAAAGATCCTATTCCATTGTCTATCGCACCGGTAGCCAGGTCCCAGCTATCCAAATGTCCACCTACCACAATCTTTTCTTCCGGATGTGTTTTTCCTTTAATCGTTGCTATCACATTTCGGGCTTTGATCATTCCCGAAAAATTGGTCATGTTTAAACTGGCGAATTGCTTTTTCGTTTTTAAAGCTTCTTTCAGGCGCATTCCATTTTCCAATCCGATGCAAACTGCCGGAATAGGGATCAGCTTTCCGGTTACAGAGGCCGTACCGGTAAGTAATACGCCACCTTTAACACCATTGATGATGATGATTCCGCTTGCACCGTATTTGGTGGCTATGGCTGCTTTTTCAGAACGGTGTAATGAGGGTGTATTTGCCGGAGAGCCTGGTAAAACACCCAGGTAAACCAATGCAATTTTCCCTTTTACCTGACCTCCATCTTTCTGATAATCCTCTTCCAGTCCATTTCCAAGGTCTACCATTTCGCCAATAACAGTTGCTTTAACCGGCGAATGGGCTAAGGTCACGGAACTGATCTTTTTCAATTCATTTTCAGCATCCCCTATTTTAGTTTCATTGGTCAGACGACTCCAGCTTTCTACTTCAAAGGGCTGGTATTTTACGTCATAACCATAGGATTTCAAAAGATGGAAAGCATATTCTTCGGCTTTGGCACCGTTGGCGGAACCTGTCAGACGATGTCCGATATTTTCTGTGGCAAACTTTAAGTTTCCATAAGCATTGGAATTGGCCTGTACCTCTTTGCTGATTTTCTCAAAAACGGGAGTAAAATTATCTTGCGACTGCGCGGAAAGGGCCATACCACAAATGAGCAAACTAAAGAAAGCTTTCATAAAGATGTTTTTTTGATGAAAATAAGAATTTTGACCGCGATGTCCTACGTTCTTTCTTTTTTGTTCTGCAACAAATCTATTGCGAAAGACTATTTCTTACGTTCTGTCGTATAGCGAACCAATTGCTCCAGGCCTGTTCTTGCCTCCCCAGGTTCAAAGCTGTGAAGGATCTCGAAAGCTTCCTGCTGGTACTGCACCATTTTCTCATTGGCATAGCGAACTCCTTCTTTGGCATTCACAAAATCAATGATCTCCTGTATTTTTGCAGGCTCATCCTGATGGTTTTTCACGAGATTGATAATTCTCTTTTTTTCTGCTTTTTCTGATCTGTTTAGGGCATAAATCAAAGGAAGGGTTACTTTCTTTTCTTTAATGTCTATTCCTAAAGGTTTCCCAACATCATCGGTACCAAAATCGAAAGTATCGTCTTTGATCTGGAAGGCGATGCCTACCTTTTCACCGAACAACCTCATTTTTTCTATTGTCTCTTCATCCGCACCGGCTGAGGCAGCACCACAGGCACAACAGGAGGCAATTAAGGAAGCGGTCTTCTGACGGATCACATCGAAATAAAGTTCTTCGCTGATGTCCATTTTCCTTACTTTCTCAATCTGCAACAATTCCCCCTCACTCATCTGCTTCACCGCTTCAGAAACGATTTGCAGCAATCGGAATTCTCCATTATTTACGGAAAGCAATAAGCCCTTCGCCAATAAATAGTCACCTACCAGAACAGCGATCTTATTTTTCCATAAAGCATTGATAGAAAAGAAACCTCTTCTTTCATAGGCATTATCGACTACATCGTCATGAACAAGCGTTGCGGTATGTAAAAGCTCTACTAATGCAGCACCTCTATGTGTAGATTCAATGATTCCGCCACAAAGTTTTGCAGCAAAGAAGACGAACATCGGACGAATCTGTTTACCCTTTCTTTTAACAATATAATGGGTAATCCTATCGAGCAATGGTGCATCACTATGCATCGAGGCCTTGAATTTTTCTTCAAAGGCAGCTATGTCGGCGGCTATGGGGAGTTTTATCTGATTTATTCCTGGCATTCAGGTAAAAAAATATGTGTGCAAACATAAATTAAATATCTTTAAAAGCGTACTTTTAGTAAAAAGTTTAAAGTGAAAATAACATTTAAAGTACTTATCGCCGTTATTTTGGTGGCTACCGTGGTATATTTCATGGGCCCCAAGCCTAAGCATCCTGAATATAACACAGAGATCCCCCCTGTTCCAGACCTCAATCAGTTGGAAGATTATGTAAAAAAGATCGAATCCCAGCATAAAGTAAAACCTGGTAACGAGGCTGAAATTATTTGGGCGGACTCCGCTTTAAAAAACCAATCGGAGTATGCCGTAGTCTATTTACACGGTTATTCGGCCTCCAAAGAAGAGGGAAATCCTGTCCACCTTCATTTGGCAAAAGAGATCAAAGCCAACTTATACCTGGCCCGTCTTGCAGATCATGGTGTAGATACCACTGCTGCTATGGAATATTTCACCGCCGACCGTCTTTGGGAAAGCGCCAAACAAGCCATGGAAATCGGAAAGAAACTGGGAAAGAAAATTATTCTTGTCGGCACTTCTACCGGAGGAACACTGGCTTTAAAGCTGGCCGCAACCTATCCTGATCAGATCAACAGCCTGATTCTCATTTCTCCAAACATTGAGATCAATGATAAAATGGCCTTCATGCTGAATGCGCCATGGGGATTACAAATCGCCCGCTTAGCCCTTGGGGGTAAAGAAAGGGTGATCGAAGGAGAGTCTTCCACTTATGAAAAATACTGGTACACCCGTTACCGTCTGGAATCTACGGTGCAACTTCAGGAACTGGTAGAAACCAGTATGAACAAACAGACTTTTGAAAAAGTAAAACAACCTGTTCTCCTGCTTTATTATTATAAAAACGAACAGGAACAGGACCATACCGTGAAAGTTTCTGCAGAACTGAGCATGTTTGATGAGCTTGGTACGCCAAAAGATCTAAAAGTTAAAACAGCGATCCCTAACGGTGCAAGCCATGTATTGGGTTCTCACATTACTTCCAAAGACATTCCGGCGGTAGAGAAGGCTATAGATAGCTTCACACACACCGTATTAAAGATTAACTAGAACTGAGCAGCAATATGGGCAAAGATTTGCTCCGCATGCACCCTACTGTTTTCTATAAACCATTTATGGGTATCCATCCCGCCACAGACCACTCCTGCCAGGTATAAGCCTGGCAGATTGCTTTCCATCGTTTCCGGATCATAGAAAGGCTGACTACCATCCCCCATCTCTACTCCCAATTTTGCCAGCATTCCAAAATCAGGCTGATAACCAGTCATGGCGATTACAAAATCATTCTCAATCACCTGCTCTCCTTCCGGCGTCTTAATCCTCACCTGATCTGGTGTAATAGACAGGACTTCTGAATTAAAATGAGCGGTAATCTCTCTTTCTTTAATCCTGTTTTCGATGTCAGGCCTTACCCAATATTTCACGTAAGAACCGATCTCTCCGCGACGGATCACCAGGGTTACTTTTGCACCCTTCCGGTAAGTTTCCAATGCCGCATCTATGGCAGAATTGTTTGCCCCGATCACCACGACATTCTGAAAAGCATACAAATGTGGATCTTTATAATAGTGCGTAACCTTAGGCAAGGTTTCACCCGGAATGTTCATCAGCAAGGGGATATCATAGAACCCGGTAGCAATGATCACCTGCTTCGCTTTATAAGTTGTTTTAGAAGTTCCGACTTCAAACAGTCCATCTACCTCTTTCCTTACTTTGTCTACCCTTTCAAACAAATGGATATTTAAAGAAAACTTTTCAGCTACTCTCCTGTAATACTCCACTGCTTCATTCCGGTTAGGTTTAGGGTTGATGCTCACAAAAGGAACATCACCGATTTCCAGACGCTGGGAAGTTGAGAAGAAGGTCATAAAAACCGGATAGTTATACAAACTGTTAACCAGGGCACCTTTTTCCACGATGACATAACTCAGCCCGGCCTTTTTCGCTTCAATAGCGCAAGCCATACCTATAGGGCCGGCACCGATAATCAGTACATCGTAGTCGCTCATTAATTTTCTTATGTTTTTATCTATAGTTAAGCCTTCATTGCTTTTGAAGGACAGGCAAAGTCTGTGCGTTTTAAACCGGTAGATTTAATCGCTCCATAACCACCTGCAACATCAATCACATTTTCTACTCCACGGGCTTTAAGAATTGAAGCAGCAATCATCGATCGGTAGCCACCTGCACAATGAATGTAGTAAGTCTCCTTATGGTCAATCTCATTGGTCCAGTCGTTGATATAATCCAACGGACGTGTTAAGGTTTGTTCCAGGTGTTCAGCTTCATATTCACCTGGTTTCCTAACATCCAGCGCATGAATATTTTCATTGTTATTCAACACATTCTCAAATTCTGATGCAGAAATAGAGCTGATCGTATCCAGGTCTTTACCTGCGGATTGCCACAATACAATTCCATCAGATAAGAAACCGATGGTATTGTCGTACCCTACCCTAGCCAGACGTGTAATGGCTTCTTCTTCTTTTCCGGCTTCACAAACCAATAATAACGGTTGTTTTAAATCGGTGATCAACGCGCCCACCCAAGGGGCAAACTGTCCGTTAAGTCCGATATTTACCGAAGAAGGGATAAAACCTTTAGCAAAAACCTGTGGATCTCTGGTATCCAGAATCACGGCTCCGCTGAGGTTGGCCATGGCTTCAAACTCATCAGGTGATAAGGGCGTCAGGCCTTTTTCATAAACTTCGTCAAAACTTTCATAGCCATGTTTATTCATGGCCGCATTTTTGGCAAAATATTGTGGTGGAGGTAAAATACCCTCTGTTACTTCTTTTATAAACTGTTCTTTTGTCGCCGCTTTCAATGCGTAATTCACTTCTTTCTGGTGTCCCAATGTATCGAAAGTCTCTTTGCTCATATTTTTACCACAGGCAGAACCCGCTCCATGAGCAGGATAAACCAGGATATCATCCGGAAGGGTCAGAATCTTATTTTGTAAGGAGTCATATAAAGTGGCCGCCATATCTTCCATGGTCAACTCTCCTTTTTGAGCCAGATCAGGACGCCCAACATCTCCGATAAACAGGGTATCACCTGTAAAAATACAATGTGCTTTACCATCCTCATCCGTCAACAGATAGGTCGTAGATTCCGGCGTATGGCCTGGTGTATGCAAAGTCGTAATGGTCAGTGCTCCGATCTTAAATTGTTCTCCGTCTTTTGCAATCAGCGACTTGAAGGTTGTCTGAGCAGTCGGTCCGTAGACAATCTCAGCTCCTGATTTTTCGGCAAGATCCACATGTCCGGACACAAAATCTGCATGGAAATGAGTTTCAAAAATATACTTTATCGTTGCATTGTCTTTTTGCGCACGTTTCAGGTAAGGTTCAACCTCACGCAAAGGATCAATGATTGCCGCTTCGCCGTTACTCTCTATGTAATAAGCCGCTTCTGCTAAACAACCTGTGTATATCTGTTCTATCTTCATTCCTGTCTATATGCTATTGAAATACAAAATTAAGGTTATAATTGAAGTATCGAAAATATTCCCTTATTAATGACACAACTATACAGAAAGCGATACCTTATAAAGACCTGGCGAGCCGAAATCCAAGGTCATCAATTTTGAACGAGGTTGGATGACTACGTCTGCGGTTGGTTGTCAAACATCCTCTCGCCTCATCACACCAGCCTCCTCCGCGAAAGATGCGGTAAGAACCGTAAACCTCTTCGTCATAGATATCCGAGCACCATTCCCAAACATCCCCCAGCATATCATATAAGCCCCAGGCATTTGGAACTTTTGTACCAACTTCATGGGTGCTACCTTGAGAATTCCCCTTATACCAGGCAATTTCATCAAGATTACCATATCTGGCTTCCTGGGTTCCTGCTTTACAGGCATACTCCCATTCGGCCTCTAATGGAAGCCGATAACCATTTGCCTTTACATCAAAGAGAATATCATCACCGATGAGGTAACATTCATTGAGTCCGGATTTCCGGGAAAGCAGGTTACAGAAAGTAATGGCATCTTTCCAGGTTACTTGTTCCACAGGTTTTTTATCTCCCTTAAAGAAAGATGGAGATTCTTTTGTAATGGAAAAATAAAGATCCTGAGTTACCGGATATCTGGCAATCAGAAAAGGATCGATTTTCACCGACCATTCTTTTTTGATCCTATCGTCCCGCAATACAATCTCCCCGGCAGGAATTTCAACCAGTAGATCCTTATCTATTTCCATATTAGCTGGCCGTCAGCTCTCCTCTTAAAGATTGTTCCATTAAAACTGCAACTTCTTCATTTGATAAGCCCTGCCCCATCAGGTACATTAATTTAGTGATAGTGGCTTCAAAAGTCGTATCATAGCCACTAATGACCCCCATTTGCTGAAGTTTTTTACTCGTTTCATACTTACCCAACTCTACAGAACCTCTTTTGCATTGGGTAATGTCGATGATCAGCTTACCGCTATTAACAGCATCCTGTAAACTGGAAATGAACCATTCGGCAGTCGTCGTATTTCCGGAACCAAATGTTTCCAGCACGATGGCATCTACACCTGATTTGGTAATCGCATGAACAGCCTGGGCTGAAATTCCGGGATAAAGTTTTAATACGCCGATATTTGAATTGAAGCTGGTATGTACCTTAAGTGCTTCAGTAGGTTGTTTTGCAATGTAATTCTTAAAGAAAGACAGGTGTACCCCTGCTTCTGCAAGAATCGGATAATTTGGCGAACGGAAGGCCTCAAATTTCTCAGAATTGTACTTAATAGACCTGTTGCCTCGAAACAACTGGTAATCAAAATAAATACATACTTCCGGAACCATTGCCTTTCCTTGTTTTTTCATGGCCGCTATTTCCAGTGCCGTGATCAGGTTCTCTTTTGCATCTGTTCTAATCTCACCTATTGGCAATTGAGACCCGGTAAGGATGACTGGTTTAGAGAGATTTTCCAACATAAAGCTCAATGCAGACGCGGTAAAGGACATGGTATCTGAACCATGCAGCACTACAAATCCATCAAACTCTTCATATTTATCCTGAATCAGCTTCGCTAATTGCTCCCAAATCAGGGGATCCATATTAGAGGAATCAAGAATGGGATCAAAAGAATACACCGAAAGGTCGTAATTTAACCTGGCCAGTTCAGGTACATTTTGTTGAATTTGCTCGAAGTTAAAAGGAATAAGGACACCGGTTTTAGGGTCATTTACCATCCCTATGGTTCCACCGGTGTAGATGATCAGTATTTTGGTCATTGATTAAATGTTAAAGATGCTCCTGGAATTTGCTGTGGTTACTTCAGCGATTTCCTCTATATTGGTCTGGTAAATATCTGCTAATTTCTCGGCAATATGAACAAGATAACTGCTTTCATTTGGTTTCCCGCGGAAGGGAACCGGAGCCAGGTAAGGAGAATCCGTCTCTAAAACCAGGTTTGCCAATGGAATATCTTTCAATACTTCATCAAGACCTGCTTTTTTATAAGTCACCACGCCACCAATTCCTAAATAAAATCCCAGGTCTATGGCTTTTCTGGCTTGTTCCAGATTACCGGTAAAGCAGTGCAAAATCCCTCTTAATTTATCGTCTTTCTCTTTTTCCAGAATCTCAAAGATCTCGTCAAAGGCCTCACGACAATGGATAACGATGGGTAGATTAAGGTCTTTTGCCCATTTAATTTGCTCAGAAAAGGCTATCTGTTGAATTTCTAAGGTTGTTTTATCCCAATGAAGGTCAATTCCAATTTCGCCAATGGCATAGATTTCCCGGTCTACAATACTTTCGCAAATCTGGTCCAGTACCAGCTCATAATCTTCTTTTACATCGCAGGGATGTAGTCCTGCCATTGCAAAACAATGACCAGGGTATCGTTTAACCATGTCATCAATCTTAGCGATCGAAGCAATATCAACATTAGGTAAGAACAAACGTTCTACTTTGTTATCAAGGCAACGTTGTATCAATAAGTCCAGTTTTTCAGGGTCTGTTTCGTAATATAGGTGGGTATGGGTATCCGTAAAAAGCATGGACAAAGTTAATAAAAAAACCCTGTCCGGAATATCCGGACAGGGCTTCTATTTTATGAGCAACACCCGGTCATGCTTTCAGACCATGATGTTCCTTTTTACTTTATTAGTGTTTGTGACCTTCATGTCCCGCTGCAGCTGGTGCAGTTGCCGGAGCCGCAGTTACTGGTGCAATAGTAGCACCTGCTACGCCTGCCGGAGCAGCTTTAGGTTTTTTGATGTCAGATAATTCAACTTCAAATACCAATGGAGAGAAAGGACTGATACCGCCTTGTTGCATACCACCTTCACCATAAGCAAGGTTTGAAGGAATGATCAACGTCATTTTTCCACCTTTACCGATTAATTTTAAGCCTTCATCAAATCCTGGGATTGCACGACCTAAAGTGATCGGACGAGGACCGTAGGTAGCCATAGGATTGTGTTTACCTGATTCCTTAGCGATTTTCTCATCACTGGTATCAAACACATTGTCTTTACCGTTAGATTTTTTAGTCGTTAATTTACCAGTATAGTTTACCATCATGGTATCACCTAAAACAGGTTTTTCTGCGTTACCTGGTTTGCTGATCACATATTGTAATCCTGATGCAGTGGTCACAGTTTTAAGGTTGTTATCAGCGATGTATTTTTTGATTTTTCCTGCTTCAGCACCTTTCAATCTTTCGATGTTTGCTTTGTAGTCTTTTTCAAAGAAATCTCTTGCTTTTTTCTGGAAAGTAGAGTCAGCCTCACCTTTACCTTTTTGCAATACTTTTTCTACTTTAATTGTAAATACAAGGTATTTATCTTTTGTATTTGCTGGTTTTGGTTGTCCTGAATATTTAGCAACTGTATCTAAATCTAATTTGAATGTTGCACTATCGCCTTCTCCAAATAAAGTCAACACGTCGTTCATATCACCTGCATATACTTTTTTCTGAACAGGGAACACCTGTGGTGCATCCATATCCCAAGTATTTACAGTTACTGAATCTTTTTCAGTTTTCTGGATAAAGTTCAATTTAACGATATCACCTTCTTTGATTTTATCTTTACCGCCATCTTTGTGGATGGTGTACATCAAGCCTCCCGGGCCTTTTTTGTATTGGTTACAAGCAGCTAATCCAAGTGTGGCTGCGAAAAGAATTACTATACCTTTCTTCATGTGGTTTTTAAATTATTTTTTTTCGTTTTATGTTTATTTTTCTTTCAGCGGTACTCAAGAGGGCTTCGCCGTTTTTTAATTCATCTTTGCTTGCTACTAAAAAAGCCGAGGTATTTTACTGTAACAACTGCGTTTTATAATCACTTAATAACGCCTTAAATTCCAGTACAGTATCTTCCAGATTATGGTCAGAATACCCACCTGCAGCATTCCTATGGCCTCCTCCGTTAAAATATTTCTTGCAAATTTCATTGGCAGGAAAATCCCCGGTGGAGCGCAAAGATAATTTAACTTTATCAGTTCTTTCAATAATAAATGCAGCTAGTTTTATTCCGTTTACAGACAGTGCATAATTTACAATTCCTTCCGTATCACCTGTTTGAATATTGAATGCTTTCAACTCCTCTTTAGTCACGGTAATGATCGCTGTGCGGAGATCCCGAAGAATTTCCAGCTTATTGCTCAAACAATGTCCAAGGAAACGCAAACGGTTTTCAGTTGCATTATCGTACACCAGTTGATGAATCCTCCAATGTTCGGCACCACAGTCGATCAGGTCTGCTGCAATCCGATAAACGGTCGAATCTGCAGAAGGAAAACGGAAAGATCCGGAATCGGTCATGATCCCTGTATATAAACAGGTCGCAATATCCTTATTCATGAATTCCCCTTCTTTCAGTTCATTTACGATAAAATCATAAACCAGCTGAGCTGCTGCGCAGGCACTGATACTCCAATGACGATAGTCATCAAAATCTTCAGGATCCAGGTGATGGTCGATCATAATCTTATAGGCATCAGATGCCCTTACCAATTCTCCAAGTTCATTGATTCTGCTCAGACTGTTGAAATCCAGGCAAAAGATCATAGAGGCCTCTTCCACTAATTTAGCAGATAGCTCCTGTTGCTCTGTGTAAATAATTACATCTGAGTTATTGGGAAGCCAATGTAAAAAGTAGGGATAGTCCGTAGGTGTAATCACCTTTACATGGTGCCCCTTTTGGATCAGATAAGCATATAAGCCCAGAGATGAACCCATCGCATCACCATCAGGTTTATGATGGGTGGTAATTACAATTTTCTGCGGCGTAGCCAGCAATGATTTTATTTCAGAAACAGATAGCATATTTTTCGTTGCAAAGCTAATGATTAAATGATAAATGGAGCGTATTATATTTGAAGCTTTAATATTAGCAGTATAAAATGTAATTTTGCAAAAAAATTGAAATTAAGATGAGTACAAACAGAACATTTACCATGATTAAGCCGGATGCTGTTGCAAACGGACATATCGGCGCAATAATCAATGACATTACTGCAGCAGGTTTTAAAATCATTGCATTAAAATATACTAAACTAACTGACGAAACTGCTGGTCAGTTCTATGCAGTTCACAAAGAACGTCCTTTCTATGCTGATTTAGTAAGCTTTATGTCTTCAGGACCTATCGTTGCTGCGATCTTAGAAAAAGACAATGCAATCGAAGACTTCAGAAAATTAATCGGTGCAACTAACCCTGCAGATGCAGCGGAAGGTACTATCCGTGCTAAATATGCAAAATCTATTGATGCAAATGCGGTTCACGGTTCTGATTCTGACGAAAATGCACAGATTGAAGGAGATTTCTTCTTTACTGCTGCTGAGCGTTTCTAGTATTCAGTCAACATACAAACATTAACGGCTACCGTTAAAAAATAAGCACCCCAACAAGGTGCTTATTTTTTTAAGGATACTTTGTACCTTTCCAACCAAATTAAAACCATTGAAACTGATGAAAAGAATTTTTATCACCTTATTACTTCCATTTTGTACGCTCATTACGCTTGCACAAACAAAAGGAAAGAAGGCAACTGCCACAAAAAAGACAAGCACACAAAAAGCCACGACAAAGGTCACCTTTAGCAACAGCCTTGACTCTGCCAGTTATGCCTTCGGAGCAAACATGGCCAGCAGCATGAAAAATGATGGACTCGGTGCTTTAAATTATGACCTTTTGGTTAAAGGACTGAAAGATGCTTTTGAAGGAAAGACTTTGCTCATCAGTAAAGAGCAATCACAATTGCCGATCAGCAACTTGTTTAACGGACTGAGCAAGAAAAAATTTGCGGCCAATATTGCCGAGGGAAAAAACTTTCTGGAAAACAATAAGAAACAACCTGGCGTGCAGGTAACCCCAAGCGGATTGCAATACATCGTCGTTAAAGCCGGAGACGGAATCAAACCTAAGGTTACCGATACAGTTTTAGCACATTACAAAGGAACTTTATTAAACGGTAAACAGTTTGACAGCTCCTACGACCGGAATGAGCCACTTTCCCTTCCTTTAAACAGGGTAATTGCCGGATGGACAGAAGGAATGCAGCTGATGCCTGCGGGTTCGAAATATAAATTCTTTATCCCTTACCAACTGGCTTATGGCGAGCGTGGTGCCGGACAGGATATTCCACCATACAGCACGCTGATTTTCGAGGTAGAACTCTTAAAGGTAAACGGTAAATAAGGCCATAAAAACCATCGGGGAATTTGTTTGTTAGTCTATAAAGCAAAAACTTATGATGACAAAAAGATATTTCCCCCTGGCAATTATTGCGTTATTATCGACCAGCCTTGCAAGTTGTGAACTCGTTCAAGGTATATTCAAAGCCGGCGTTTGGACCGGAGTTATTGTTGTCGTATTGGTATTGGCTCTGCTCATCTGGCTGATTAGCCGGATTTTTGGTGGCCGAAGCTAAATCCTAAAGAAATACGATTTCTGTGATCACTTCAGAACCGGCCCGCTCATTTAATTTTTCAATGATCCCGGTTCTGACCATCATCAACTCATTCTTAATTACCGAAGATTCTATCCTCACAAACAGTTTCTTTTGGCTGATGTAAATCTGTGTCGTGCGGTTCCCGATAGCCACGCCCATCAGCTCCGGCCAAAGCGCAATGATCGTGGTCTCATCGAACTTACCTTTGAGCTTATATACATTGAGCATTTTTCCGATACCTTCTTTTAAGGTGATGTCATTAGGTTTACGCATGATTTACTGCTCCGTTATTTACTTCAAATAAAGTGACTGCTACATCTATTTTATTAAACACGGCCATCACCCGCTCTCTTCCTGTGTCGGTAATAAAAATCTGTCCGAAATCCTGATGGGATACCATTTCCATCAATTTATGCATCCTGTTATCGTCCAGTTTATCAAAAATATCATCTAACAGCAACAAAGGCTTGAATCCTTTAAACTTCTGAAGATAAGCATATTGAGCCAACTTTAACGCAATTAAAAAAGATTTCTGTTGCCCTTGCGAACCGAACTTCTTCAAAGGCATTCCGGTGATCGTAAAGATCAGTTCATCCTTATGAATTCCAGTAGTCGTTCTTTCTAAAATCTTATCTTTTTCAATAGATTGCCCCAGCAGTTTGAGAAAAGGTGTCTCGCTTAATTGCGACTGGTAAAACAGACTTACTTCTTCTTTATCATCCGTTAAAAACTGATAATACTTATCAAACAGGGGAATAAAATCCTTCATAAACTGCTCGCGTTTGGCGAAGATTTTATTTCCGGACTGTACGAGCTGCTCATTGTAAATCTCCAGTAAAGTAGGGTCATAGCTTCTGGTTACCGCAATCTGCTTCAACAACGCATTTCTATTTAAGAGGTGCCTGTTGTATAAAATGAGTTCATCCAGATAATGTGCATCTGTTTGCGAAATTACATTATCCATAAAACGACGACGCTCCTCACTCCCATCCATAATGATATTAGTATCATAAGGAGAGATCATGACCAGGGGAAACAACCCAATATGACTGGCCAGCTTATCGTACTCTTTCTTATTCCGTTTAAATTGTTTCTTCTGGTTTCTTTTTACACCACAAGTAATCTTCTCATTTTTTTGCTCGCGCTCAAAATCCCCCTGGATCATAAACAGATCTTCGGAAGTCTTAATTTGCTGACTGTCTATTGGATTAAAGTACCCTTTACATAAACAGAGGTAATGTATGGCATCCAACAAATTTGTTTTGCCAGCACCATTATTACCCACAAATGCGTTCACAGTTTTTGAAAAACTGAGACTGGCATCGGCATAGTTCTTAAAATTGAGGAGTGTAATGTTTTTTAACCACATATTATTATGCAGCAAAGTTACCTTTTATTTCTCTTCTCTTATTCCGTAATATTTCAGTTATTTTAATGGCTCTCTACTAGAATATTAAACATCAGGTAGTTCTGTTTGGAAGTACCCTTCAATAAAGTTTAATAAATCCGCAAAAAGGGGTTGATACTTTGATGTAAAAATGTATTTTTGCAATCCTTAATTTTTTTAAATAAAATGTCTACAACAGAAAAAGAAGTAAATCACCCGGTAAAGAAGGGTTCCTTTTTAGAAGAAAACTCAAAAAGCCTTTTGTTCATTGCAGGCGCTGTAGTGTTATTGATTGGAGTTTACCTTTGGTATCAAAATGTATATTTAAAAAACAGAGCATTGGAAGCTTCTGCAAAAATGTACAAATCAGAACAGTATGTTGGAGTCGATTCCCTTGCCAATAAAGCAATTAATGGCGCTGCGGGTTATCCTGGTTTAGAGAAAATTGCGGAAGAGTACGACAATACCAAATCAGCAAATTTAGCTAACCTTTATTTAGGTGGTATCTATTTGCGTAAAGGTGAATACAAAAAAGCAACTGAAGCTTTAGGTAAATACTCAGAAACAGGAAGCCCTGTTGCAGATCCATTGGCCTTAGGTTTATTAGGTGATGCTTACAGTGAGTTGAAAGACTTTAAACAAGCTGCAACTTATTACAAGAAAGCTGCTGATAAAGCCAGCAACAAATTCACTTCTCCTTTGTTCCTTAAAAAACTAGGATTGGTTTATGAACATCTTAAAGATTTCAAATCTGCGGAAGATGCTTACACGAAAATTAAAACTCAATATCCTGAAAGCCAGGAAGCAGCTATGGCAGATGAATTCATCGCCCGCGCTTCAGCTCAGGTAAAATAGTTGAGCAGAAAAATATTATGACAAAGGTTAGCCATTACGGCTAGCCTTTTTTTGTACCCTTTACTTATATTTGCAAAATGGCAACACAACTTAAGAACCTATCTGACTTTTCTCATACCACCATCCCTAACGGAAGTGCATTTAAAATCGCGATCGCCGTTGCAGAATGGAATGCAGAAATTACAGGAAGCCTGTATAATGGCGCTTTACAAACCTTACTCAACAATGGGGTATTGGCAGAAAATATTGTTTCTATTGCAGTACCGGGTACTTTCGAGCTGACCTCCGCTGCAGACATTTTATTGCAAAAACACAAAGATCTTGATGCAGTAATCTGCCTGGGATGTGTGATTCAGGGAGAGACCAGACATTTTGACTTTATCTGCGATGCAGTAGCTCATGGCATCACACAGGTCAGCGTGAAATACAGTAAACCCGTAATCTTCGGTGTACTGACCACAAATGACCAACAACAGGCAATTGACCGCGCAGGTGGTAAACATGGCAACAAGGGCGACGAGGCTGCGATTACAGCACTAAAAATGGCAGAGCTGGTGGCTACAATTTAGCAATACCTTGTTTCTTCATATTAAAATCTGTAAATTAGTAGAGAATTTTTATAAAAATTAACCTCATGAAAAAAGTAGCCATATTATTGCTTGGCGTATTCTTAACCATAGCGCTTCTGGAAGCCTGCTCAAACCGTCTTTGTCCGGCATACGGCTCTTATCCGGAAAGCAGGAGAAGAAGATAAGCAACAAACATACATTTTAGGAGAATATTGATGCAGTGGAAATTTATAACTGATTTGGCACAAATCAGTGACATACAAAAAGAAACCGGGTACAGCTTAATTTTTAAACACAGCACCCGTTGTTCGGTGAGCATGATGGCAAAAAGACGCTTTGAAATGGATTGGGAAGCCATCCCGACAGACACGTCCTTATATTTTTTAGATTTAATCAGCTATCGTGCGATTTCCGCACAAATAGCTGAGACTTTTCAGGTTCACCATGAATCCCCACAAATCTTATTGATTAAAGACGGGGAATGCGTTCTTGATGCTTCACATAGTGACATTTCCGCAGAGGAAGTTGCTGAAGTAATTAATAATTAAAAGAAACTGTTTTCTTAAGATCAGGATGTAAACTGAAAGCTACCGGACAGGTATTGGCCGATCTTTCAATGATCTTTTTATCCTTATCAGAATAGTCATTTGCAGGGAATTGGAAGTTGACCACAATTTCCGAAACCCTTCTTGGATTTTCGGCCATGATCTTCGTAATCTCGCAGGTCGCGCCATCGATGTTAAATCCATGTTCATTCGCTGCAATTCCCACAATCGTCAACATACAGTTTCCCAGTGAAGTCGCCAGCAAATCTGTTGGTGAAAAAGCAGCGCCCTGTCCTTTATTATCTATCGGTGCATCAGTAATGATTTCATTTCCGGAACGTTCATGAACGGATGTGGTTCTTAAACCACCATTATAGGTTATTTTTGAAGTTGCCATCGTCTATATTTTAGATTACAAGATTAACATAATTTTTCAAAGGAGGCAATTCAATTCGGCTTTTCATCCTTCCTGGTCTACAACAACTCCTCGCATTTACCTCCTGTCCGGCGTTTTGATGTTCCGTTTAATTTCCGTTAAAGTTGTGTCTCCCTAAAATTGATCGTCAATTGACCTTCAATAGGAGGTTGATAGGTCCATAATTGGTCTAACAGGCCTATCAATAGCCATACACCAGGCAGTTAACGTTCAATTTTAGGAAAACACACATGAATATCATCTGAATATCACCGAAAACAGAGAACATTACATCCGGCAAACACTTCATTTTTATAACTATTCAAACCTATTGCTTAACTTTGCATCATGATCGCACTTCCGGTTGTTTCCGCAAACCCAGTACAACGTAAACCAGATTGGCTTAGAGTTAAGCTTCCTGTAGGTAAAGAATATGCACAAGTACGTAGTCTTGTAGACACACATAAGCTGCACACCATTTGCGAAAGTGGCAATTGCCCGAACATGGGTGAATGCTGGGGCGCAGGTACCGCTACCTTTATGATTCTTGGAAATATCTGTACCCGCTCCTGCTCTTTCTGCGCAGTAGCAACAGGCAGACCATTGGCAGTAGATACCGATGAGCCAAACCGTGTAGCCAATTCTGTGAAGTTAATGCAGGTAAAACATTGCGTAATCACTTCTGTGGATAGAGACGACCTGAAAGATGGTGGCTCCATCATCTGGGCAGAAACATTACAGGCAATCAGAAGAGAAAGTCCGGAAACAACACTGGAAACCCTGATTCCTGATTTCAGAGGGATCTGGGACAACCTATACCGCGTATTGGAAGAAAGACCAGAGGTGATGTCGCACAACATTGAAACAGTAAGACGTTTAACCAAACAGGTCCGCATCCAGGCAAAATACGACAGAAGTTTAGAATGTCTTAAACGCATTTCGGACTTTGGCTTGAGAACAAAAACAGGCATCATGCTTGGATTAGGAGAAACTGAAGAAGATGTATATGAAGCCATGGATGATCTTGTTGCCAATGGTGTACACATCCTTACTTTAGGTCAGTATTTACAACCTACCCGTAACCACCACCCTGTATTGGACTGGATTCATCCTGATCAATTTGCAAAATACAAAGAAGTGGGAATGGCAAAAGGATTTAAATATGTGGAAAGTGGCCCATTAGTGCGTTCTTCTTATCATGCCGAAAAGCACCTATTCGATTTGTAATTTTTATACCATAAAACAAATTTTATCTTTTGCTGTTGTTGTTTCTGTATATTAGCTGAACTTGACCGCAACAAAGAAAATATCCCTCTCTGAAGAAGAACTTGTCCGGGCCCTAAAAAGCCAGGAAACAATTGCTATTAAAGCATTGTACGAGATGTATTCAGGAGCATTGTTCGGTGTCATTTCAAGAATCATCCTTCAACCTGAGGTTGCGGAGGATATATTACAGGAAACTTTCATAAAAATCTGGAAATCTGCTGACAATTATGACAGCACTAAAGGGCGTCTATTTACCTGGATGATGAATATTGCCAGGAATTTAGCCATTGATAAACTCCGTTCAAAGGATTTTAAAAATGCCAATAAAAACCAGGACATAGAAAATAACGTAGATTTCATTGACGCTCAAAAAGAGGTCACTTTCAATGCAGATGCAATTGGTTTAAAAGACATGGTTACGTCACTTAAACCAGAGTTTAATCTGGTATTAGATATGGTGTATTTTAAGGGATATACCCATGTGGAAGCGGCAGAAGAATTGGATTTACCATTGGGTACAGTGAAAACGCGTATCCGAATGGCAATTATGGAACTAAGAAAGAATTTTAATTAAGGTGGAAGAGGGAAAAGCATATATAGAATCAGGCATACTTGAGCTTTATGTTCTTGGCGAGTTAAACGAGCAGGAGCAACATGAAGTGGAAGCAATGGCGGCACAATACCCTGAGGTAAAACAGGAGATTTCTGCGATTGAGCTTGCTATGGAAGAATATGCGATTCAACATTCTGTTCAGCCTTCTATAGGCTTAGCAAATAAAATATTAGAAAAAATAGAAGCGGCAACAGTGGCCACGCCTAAAGTTTCTGAAAATTTAACTCCTGCAACTCCACAGGAAGCTAAAATCCTTCCTTTATATCCTGAAGGTTATGAATCAAAATTAAAAACCCTTAGGATTGCCTTAATCGCTTGCGCCGTTCTCCTTATCGTAGCTGGAATTGCGCTTTACACTGCACATACAGAATTGGGTACTGCCAAAGAACAAATCATTGCCCTCAATCAGGATAAGCAGAAATTCGCCAATACGGTGAATTACATGAAAGAGACCAATCGGGAATTACAGACCATTGCCGATATGCCGAATGATCCGGATTGGAAGATCGTCAAACTTGCCGGTACAAAAATGGATCCTCAGGCTAAAATGATGGTTTACTGGCATACTTCAGGACGCCATGTGATGGTAGACAATTCCAAAATGGGACTTCCAAAAAATGACCAGGCACACCAGTACCAGCTTTGGGCTTTGGTCAACGGAAAACCGGTAAATCTTGGTGTATTTGATGTTAAAGCGGATACCACACACATTCTGCTTAAAATGAAAGAAATCGGATCAGCACAGGCTTTCGCTGTCACTTTGGAAAAACGTGGTGGAGTAGCAAGCCCAACGATGGATCAGATGATCGTTATGGGTAGCGTATCAATCTAATCTTCCGGTTTAAAATCTATAAACCTTTTTACTGCTTTTGGAATTTCCCGGGCCACTTCTGATGCGGTAACGTTAATGTGATGTGCAGCCAGTTCATCTCCTGCTTTTCCATGAAAGAAACAAGCCAGAATTGCAGCAGCTTTAGCACTATATCCTTGTGCCACATAAGCGGCAGTTAAGCCGGTCAGAACATCTCCCATCCCACCCTGTGCCATAGCGGGGTTACCGGTCTGATTAATCATTACATCTCCCTGCTGGTCTATAATGAAAGTAAATTGATTTTTCAGGACAATCACTGCACCTAATTTCTTAGCTTCTGTACGGGCAGTCTGTAGTCGTTCCCACCAGTTTTTATGCTTGCCAAACAGGCCGTCAAATTCTTTTACATGAGGAGTGAGAATCGAATCCTTCGGTAAATGATACAATAGGTCCTGATGTTCAGCAAGAAGGCCCAACGCATCAGCGTCGGCAATGATTGGCCGTTTCAATGCAAACAAGCCCTCCAGCACCGCCATACCGTCCAATAGCTTTCCAATTCCCGGACCTATGGCAACAGCATTATACTTCTTCAAAGATTTCATTTTAATGAGCTGCTTTCTTTCCAGAAACATCACCTCTGGTAAAGTGGAATTTAATGCAGTCAACCCACTCTCCGGAATGGAAAGTGTCGTTAAACCTGCGCCGCCATAAAGGCAGCCTTTTGCAGACAACATGGCCGCTCCCATTGTCCGGATTTCTCCGGCAATGATCAGCGCATGGCCATACGTACCTTTATGGGAAAAGGGCAGTCTACGCTTGACCAGGCCCCTGATATCTTCTTCTTCTATTAATTTATAAGGAGAAGCGGATGCTTCTGTACTTTGTTTATTTAATCCCCGATCAACGACCTGCAATTTACTCAATGGATCTGTATCGGGCAGAAAAGTATTCAGGAAGACTGACATAACTTTAATTTTATAAGCCCATTTCTTTCTTCAAAAATTTACCGGTTAAACTTATCGGGTTTTGTACCAATCCTTCAGGAGTTCCTTCAAATATGATTCTACCGCCACCTGCGCCACCTTCTTCTCCTAAATCAATTACCCAATCTGCTACTTTTACGACGTCAAGGTTGTGCTCAATCACCAATACGGTGTTCCCTTTCTCTACTAACTCGTTCAGCACACCTAACAAAACATTTATATCCTCAAAATGCAGGCCAGTTGTGGGTTCATCCAAAATATAAAATGTTCTGCCAGTATCTTTCTTAGACAATTCTGTAGCCAGTTTAACGCGCTGAGCCTCACCACCTGAAAGCGTTGTAGACGACTGACCTAAAGTAATATAGCCTAAACCTACGTCCTTCAGCGTTTTGATCTTCCGGTAAATTACCGGCATGTTTTCAAAGAAATCACATGCATCTTCAATACTCATATCGAGTACATCACTAATGGATTTACTCCGGTAACGAACCTCCAGCGTTTCCCTGTTATATCTCTTTCCACCACATTCTTCACATGGCACCTGAACATCGGGAAGAAAGTTCATTTCTATAACTTTCATTCCGCCCCCCTGACAGGTTTCACACCTCCCACCTTTTACATTGAAGGAAAAACGACCGGGTTTATAACCTCTGATTTTTGCTTCCGGCAATTGTACAAATAGGTTTCTGATGTCGGAGAATACTCCGGTATAAGTAGAAGGATTCGATCTTGGCGTACGCCCGATGGGTGCCTGATCGATCTCAATCACTTTGTCTATTTCTTTGATCCCATTGATCTTCTCATAAGGCAAAGGATGTTTCTTCGCCCTGAAAAAATGGTGGTTTAATATCGGGTATAAAGTTTCCGTAATCAGACTTGATTTTCCGCTTCCGGAGACACCGGTTACTGCGATGAATTTTCCAAGAGGGAAATCTACAGACACCTCTTTCAGGTTATGTCCGCTCGCTTTTATGATGGATAGCTTATGTCCCGTTCCTTTTCTGCGCTTTTTAGGTACTTCAATCCCTTTTTTACCATTCAGGTAAGCCGCGGTCAATGTATCAGATTTTAAGATCTCCGCAGGTGTCCCCTGTGCAACAATCTGACCACCGCGAACGCCTGCTGCCGGCCCCACATCAATCACGTGATCTGCTTCCAGAATCATGTCTTTATCGTGCTCTACCACCAATACCGTATTTCCAAGGTCACGCAGATTTTTAAGTGCCCCGATCAGACGCTCATTGTCGCGCTGGTGAAGGCCAATACTTGGCTCATCCAGAATGTACATGACATTCATCAGTTGCGAGCCGATTTGTGTAGCCAGACGAATCCGTTGCGCCTCTCCTCCTGATAACGTACGCGCAGTACGGTCAAGAGACAGGTAGTTCAATCCTACATCCGTCAGGAAGCCTAATCTCGCCCTGATTTCTTTAAGAATCTCCTTGGCAATTGTATTTTGTCGTTCATTTAAACGGTTTTCCACGTCAACATACCAGTTTTTAAGGCTATTGATGTCCATTTCTGCCAGTTCAAAGATGTTTTTTCCGTCAATCTTAAAATGCAGGCTTTCTTTCTTTAACCTTGCTCCATTACAAACCGGACAGGTTTTCAGTTTGCGGAAAGTCTCCATATCATCTATTGCCCCTTCCCCTTTCTTCTCCTGCTGCTCTTCCAGCAATTTGATGATGCCATCGAAGGTAATCTGATAGTTCTGAACATTCCACTTATTATATTCCACCGCCACACTTACCAACTCGTGTGATCCATTAAGGATGATACTGATGTGTTCTTCGCTTAGTTTTTCCAACGGGGTAGACAAAGAAAAATTATATTTTTTTGCCACCGCCTTTAATACCTGGAACACCCAGATGTCGCGGTATTCCCCCAGTGGGGCCAATCCCCCGTTCATAATGCTCAACTTTGGATTCGGCATCACCGATTCCTTATCAATAACGAAGATATACCCCAGTCCGTCGCAGTTCTCACAGGCCCCATAAGGAGAGTTAAAAGAGAAACTGTTAGGTTGTGGTTCATCGTAAGAGATTCCCGTTGTAGGACACATCAGAAAACGGCTGAAATGGGAAACATTATTGTCCTTATCGCTGATTTTAATGATTCCTTTTCCCAGACGCATTGCCGTTTGCAGGGAATCCTGTAATCGTTTCTGGTCTTTTCTATCAATAATGAGCCTGTCGACTACAATTTCAATGTCGTGGATCTTATAACGGTCTACCTGCATCTTCGGGCTAATGTCCTGAATATCCCCATCCACTCGCACTTTTACATAGCCTTGTTTCCGGATCTGCTCAAACAATTCCCTGTAATGTCCTTTACGCCCTTTTACCACCGGCGCAAGGATATTAACCGGCATGTCTTCAAATTTATTGTAAATATTACCGAGGATCTGATCTTCGCTCATACGCTCCATCTTCTCCCCTGTATTGTAGGAGAAAGCATCCGCTGCACGGGCATATAACAAACGCATGAAATCGTAGATTTCTGTGATCGTTCCCACAGTAGACCTTGGGTTTTTACTGGTAGTTTTTTGCTCAATGGCAATCACCGGGCTTAAACCGGATACTTTATCCACATCCGGACGCTCCATTCCCCCCATAAACTGACGGGAATACGCACTAAAGGTTTCCATATACCTCCGCTGCCCTTCTGCATAAATGGTATCAAAAGCCAGTGAGGACTTTCCACTGCCACTGAGACCGGTAATGACTACCAGTTTATTCCGTGGAAAGGAAATGTCTATATTTTTAAGGTTATGTACCCTGGCTCCATATACTTCTACATCCTTTTGCTCGCCCAGGTCAACGGTATTTTTGCTCATATTTTTATTAAAACTGTACTGATATCTATATATTTAGGATAACAAATTTTCAGCCACAAAAATGCTAAAAATTTTATCAAAAGAAAAGTTTACGCAAGGCAGACCCGAGATTGTTTACCAAACCAGTGTGGTGCCATTTTCAGTAGGGTGACCGGTACAAACCAGCACTCTTCCTGCTGCAATTTCATCATCCATTAAAACTTCATTATAATCCATTTCCACATGCCCCTTGATACAATTGGCAGTACAGGTGCTGCAGATGCCAGCATGACAGCTATATGGCAGGTCTATTTTCTGTTCCAGTGCCGCATCAAGAATACTCTGGTAGTAAGGCACCTCGATTTCATGTACTTTCCCACGGTAGTTCAGAATCACAGCATAAGTGTTGGTATCCCGGACTTTCTTTTCTGTCATGTCATCTTCGTCTGCTTCATCTTCCGGAAGCACAAAAGTTTCTCTTTTTATCTGCGTTCTGTCGAAACCCAGATTCAGTAAAGTGATCCGGCATACGTCCATGTAATCCACTGGTCCACAAGTATAAAGCAAGGCGTCTTCTTTTTCAAATTCCAGCTGCTCCGCCACAATCCGTTCGATCAACTGTCCGTTTAAGCGCGCCATCAATAAGTTCTTCGACTGACTGAACAGATAAATCAGTTTAAAACGATCCGGATACTGCGCTTGTAAAGCATTGAGTTCTGCGTAAAATAATGTTCCTTCTGCAGACCTGTTGCTATAGATTAATATGACTTTACTGTGTTCCTCCCTGATGAGTGCCGTCTTCAAAATCGAAAATAAAGGGGTGATTCCCACGCCTGCAGCAAAAAGGAAAACGGTCCTTCTGATTTCCTGCTCGGGAAGATAACTGAATTGCCCGTTGGGATCCAATGCAGTTAAAACATCTCCTACCGCAGTTTTATGGTGTAATAATCTCGAAATCGCTCCATTTTCAACTCTTTTAATGGCAATAGACAAAGGTTCGTCCACATCCGGAGAGCTACATAAAGAATAAGACCGCCTCAGTTCTTTCCCTTTTTCTTCAAAAACCAGGGTCAGGAACTGACCGGCAAGATAATCCGGCTTGGGTCCTTCCAGGGGTTCAAAGCTGATGATTAATGTCTCCCCCGGACAATAGGTCATCGTGGTAATACGCAGTTTTAACAATCCCATATCGGGTAAAATAGTAAAATTCCAAGAAAAACAAAAAGCCGGAATAAATTCCGGCTTCCCCCATTTGTGTGTCTTTTATCTTTTATTATTCCGCGTTTGTGGTCTTTTCTGCATTATTTGCAGCTTTTTCAGCATTGTATGCCAACAAGGCTCTTGGCGCTTTATAGCCATACCTGCCAGGAAATTCCAGAATCTGCTTCATGGAAATCAATTTGTACACATAACCCGCCGTTTCACGGTTTAGCTTCATCTTGAAATAATTGTCCTGTTTTTGCCTGTTGATCTGCCTTTGCATATGGCCATCACCTACATTATATGCAGCTGCAACCAATGTCCAGCTATCAAAAATGCCGTAAAGCTCTTTGATATACTTTGCCGCTGCAATTGTTGACTTACGTAAGTTGTTACGCTCGTCGACATTTGAGTTGACTTTCAAACCAAAACTACGGGCTGTCCCTGGCATAAATTGCCAAAAGCCTGCAGCACCTTTAGGTGATACGCCTGCCTTTAATCCTGATTCAACTAAAGGGATGTATTTAAAATCCTCTGGAATGCCATAAGCGGCGAGGATTGGTTCTATTACAGGAAACCATTCTGCCGCCTTATTGTGCAAACGATTGGTCTGTAATTTACTGTGACTGAATGCAGCAAGAACTTTTTTCATTTTACGTTCCACCCTGGCATCGCCCAGTGGAAGTGTCTCTTCTGCAAAATTTAACCGGGCAATTACTGCGACCGGTCCTTCGATTTTTGGTGTTAATGTATCTGTATTCTTTGTTGTTGTTTCTTCTTTTAAAAGACTTTTTGCTGCTTGGGGCATGTTGTAAGCAAACACTTTTGCCATAACCAGTAATGCAATTATTACCGTACATGTTATTATGTGTTTCTTTATCATTTTCCTCCTTTTTTTGGTTAACAATTTTAAAACGTTTGCAAACATACGGTATATTATGTTAATTATCAACCTTTTACAAAAACTGTACTCAAAATCAACGTTTAAACACCCATAGGCTATGATTTTTTACATCTTGTACAAATCCTAAAAATTTAGCTGTAAATTGGCCGATTTTTACTAAATTTGCAGCCGCATAAATTATGCGGTTATATAGCGTATCATGATCAAAGACAACAACAGGAACAGTCGGGATGACAAGTCCAAACCGGGAAACAGAAGTACAACAGGCAAAAGTCGTAGTGGAACAGACAGTTCTTACAAAGGCAAAGGCAAGTTTGACGACAAAGAGGGGAAGGATAATAAGTTTGGTGGCCCGAGAGATTTTAAACCAAGAGAAGGCGATAGAAAAGACTTCAAACCAAGAGAGGGAGACAGAAAAGACTTTAAGCCAAGAGAAGGCGGTTCAAGAGATTACAAACCTAGAGAAGGTGGATCAAGGGATTACAAGCCAAGAGAAGGTGGCTCAAGAGACTTCAAACCGAGAGAAGGTGGTTCGAGAGATTTCAAACCAAGAGAAGGAGATTCAAGAAGCTTCAAACCAAGGGGAGAGAATGAGTCGAGAGACTTCAAACCCAGAGAAGGTGGTTCAAGAGATTACAAACCGAGAGAAGGTGGTTCGAGAGATTTCAAACCAAGAGAAGGCGGTTCAAGAGATTACAAGCCTAGAGAGGGTGGATCGAGAGATTTCAAACCAAGGGGTGATAATGAGTCAAGGGATTACAAACCTAGGCCACACAGTGCAGGAAGCTCAAGAGATGTTCCTCCTACAGATAAAACCCGTAGTTATATAAAGAAAGACAATTTCGGAAGTGGTGATCAACCTTTCAGAAAATTCGACGATAAAAAAGGATCAGCTTCCAGAAGTACGGACAGCAGACCATTCAGAAAAAGAGAAGACGACAATACCAAACCAGGATTCAAGGCACGTGGAGAACGTTCTGAACGCGACGACAGCAACACTGTTATGCGTGGCAGAAAAGCGCCGATTCCTAAAGATGACGGACTGATCCGTTTGAACCGTTACATTGCCAATTCAGGCATTTGCTCCCGCCGTAAAGCGGATGAGCTGATCGCAGCAGGTGTTGTATCTGTAAACGGAGAAGCAGTTTCGGAACTGGGACATAAAATTGACCCTGCGAAAGACGAAATCCGTTACAACGGAGAATTGTTGAAACGCGAAAAGAAAGTTTACGTTTTATTGAACAAACCAAAAGATTACATCACCACTACTGACGATCCTCAGGAACGTCGTACCGTGATGCAACTGGTAGATAAAGCAAGCAGAGAACGCATTTATCCGGTAGGAAGATTAGACCGCAACACGACAGGTCTTTTATTGATGACCAATGATGGTGACCTTGCGGACAAACTATCGCATCCTAAAAACGGCATCACTAAGATCTATCATGTGGAATTGAGCAGAAGCTTGAGCCAGGGAGATTTGAACAAAATTCAGTTCGGTATTGAACTGGAAGATGGAATCATCAAACCAGATAACGTATCGTATGTAACCGGAGGTAGTAAACGTGAGGTTGGTATCCAGATCCATAGTGGTAAAAATAGAATCGTAAGAAGGATATTTGAACACTTAGGTTATGACGTGGTAAAACTTGACCGCGTTGTTTATGGTAACCTGACTAAAAAAGATCTTCCACGTGGAAGATGGCGTTATTTAGAAGAACATGAATTGATCCAGATTAAACATCTGATCAAATAAAAAATACCTGAAGAACCGGTTACGTTTGATGTAACCGGTTCTTTTATTTATACCCCTTTCCGAATAGGACATCGCCGCCTGGCCGATCTTCTTTACCACCCTTCTTTTCCGGAAAACAGATCAGATCTCTCAACAATCTGAACATATTTCCTATAATTTCAAGTTTAATATGATATTATTGCTAAATAATAAACATTCAAATGAGAGCACTTTTATTTTTTCCAGTAATACTTCTAGCCATGCAAAGCTATGCACAACAAACAGATTATAACCTAATCATTGGAACCTATACCAACACAGGAAAAAGTGAAGGAATTTATGTGTATAACTTCAATACAAATACTGCTGATTTCAAAGCAAAAAGCATCACTAAAAATGTAGAAAACCCAAGCTATCTGGCTTTAGGAGCAGGAAATAAAACAATTTATGCCGTTAATGAAACCGGAGCAAGCAGCGCAGTCAGTGCTTTTCGTTTCGATGCGGCATCCGGCAAGCTGACTTTCTTAAACAAACAGGCAACCGGTGCCGATCCATGTTATGTAATTGCCGATCAGAAGAACGTCATGACGGCCAATTATTCCGGAGGAAGCATTTCCGTGTTCGGTATTAAAAAGGACGGCTCTTTATCTGCGTTAAAACTACTCGCACAACATACAGGAAAAAGCATTGTTAAGCCTCAACAGGACCAGCCACACGTTCACATGGCACAGTTTACACCAGACGGTAAATATATTGTGGTGAACGATCTGGGTACAGACAAGATCTTTTTATACAAATACAATCCAAACCTGAATGAAAAGGTATTGCAAACACAATATAGCATCGAGGTAACGCCGGGAACTGGCCCCAGACACCTCGTATTTAGCAAAGATGGTAAATATGCCTACCTCGTTGGAGAAATCAACGCAGGGATCACGGTATTCAGTTATAGCGACGGGAGTTTAAATGAAATTCAACAAACGAAACTCACTGAAGAAGGATTTAACGGACAAAATGGGGCAGCAGATATCCACCTTTCACCTGATGGCAAGTTTTTATATGCCAGCAATAGGGGATCAGAAAATAAGATCACCATTTTCGCGATTGAAAAAGGAGGCTTGTTGAGCATTAGAGGATATGCAAGTACACTGGGTAAAGGACCAAGAAATTTCGTCATTGATCCAAGTGGAAAATATCTCCTTGTAGGACACCAATACACCAATGACGTGGTTATTTTTGAACGTAACCTGGAAACAGGCGCATTAAAAGATACCGGCAAAAGGATTGAAGTGGGTGCTCCGGTATGTCTGGTATTTGCTCCGGTAAAATAACAGCATTAAAAAACAAAAGCCCTTTGGATGATCCAAAGGGCTTTTTTATGATTAAACAATTTTCAGCTTATGCGCTTCCTCTATTACCTGATTATAATAATCTATATAGATTGGCAGGATTTTCTTCAGGTCAAAATCCTGAGCCCTGATGAAGGCATTCTCTTTAAATCGTTGTAACACCTCATCATTCTCCAGAATCTGGATTCCTTTCGCTGCCATATCATCTACGTCCCCTACATTGCTCATAAAACCGCAGAAGCCGTCAATGTTCAATTCTGGCAAACCACCCGCGTTGGAAGTGATTGCAGGAACTTTACAGGCCATCGCCTCTAATGCCGCCAGTCCGAAGCTTTCCGACTCTGAAGGCATCAGGAACAAGTCAGACACCGAAAGAATCTCTTCTATCGCATCTTGCTTCCCTAAGAAGCGTACATGTTCACAAATTCCCAGTTCACGGCAGAGCTGCTCATTATAAGCACGTTCCGGACCATCTCCTACCATTAATAGTTTGGAAGGGATTTTTTGTTGAATCTTCTCAAAGGTCTTGATCACATCTCCTGTACGCTTCACTTTTCTGAAGTTAGAGGTATGGATCAGGATTCTTTCGTTATTAGGTGCGATTGCTTTCTTGAAATGGTCTTTAGGCTTCAGGCTAAACCTGTTGAAATCGATAAAGTTTGGAATCACTTTGATCTCATTGGTGATCTCAAAATGTTTTTCCGTATCCTCTTTCAGGTTTTGTGATACCGTCGTCACACCGTCAGATTTATTGATGGAAAAAGTAACTACCGGCTTATAGGTTGGGTCTTTACCCACCAGGGTGATGTCCGTTCCATGCAGCGTAGTGACAAACGGGATATATATTCCATAAGTTTCCAGAATTTGCTTGGCCATAAATGCAGCAGAAGCATGTGGAATCGCATAATGTACATGCAGAATGTCCAGCTTTTCAAAGCGTACGACATCTACCAGTTTACTCGCCAGTGCAGATTCATAGGGAGCATAATCAAATAAAGGATAATCCCTTACAGATACTTCATGATAGAATAAGTTGGCAGAGAAAAAGTCGAGGCGGGCAGGCTGACTATAAGTTATAAAATGGACCTGGTGACCTTCATCAGCAAGTGCTTTACCTAATTCAGTAGCAACTACTCCACTACCTCCAAAAGTTGGGTAACAAACGATACCTATTTTCATTCTAGCGAATTTGTTTTACGATGCAAAGTACAATACTTAAACTGAGCTTTGTGTTAAACAATTGCAATTATTTAAGATTTCATCTGGTCCTTCAGAACAAGGTACATCTCATTGGGGCGTTGTGTCCCGATAAAGTACTCAAAACCATCACGATCGGTAAGTACTACGGCATCTTTTCCGGAAGAATAAAAGCGGACACTTCCTTTACGGTGCAGGTTATATACCGGATTGTTGAATAAGTAATTGCTATAGGTATCTTTTCTAACGCTTTTTATCGTATGCAAATCAATCTCCACCTTTCTGGCAGACCATAAACCGTCGATCAGGATTTTTTTATCATCGATGATCGTTTTATACTGAATCATGAAAAGGAGAATAATAGAAACGCCGATAATTCCAAAACCTACCACCAAAAACAGGTCCTGGGTATTGTCGCGATCACGCTCATAAACATAAGCAGCAAAACAAAATGCAGCCATAACCAACCGAATACATATTCTGATGTAATCGCGGCCTATATATTGTTTCTCCAAAAATGCGTATCGGTTCCCCATCTATATAATTTTCAATAAAGTTACTTGTTTTTTCCTTTGCTTAGTAAAACAACCTGCTTAAGATTGTTTAGAAATTGTAATATGTAGATTTCTAAAAGTCAATATTGTTACATTTTTCGTCGCAGGAGTGATCTTATACCGGTTATCCTGTCTCAGGCCCATCACCCAAATAATTTCGCCATTCCCGTTTACCAGGATAGGAATATCATCCTTGCTCGTCACCGGCACTTTCTCATCAATGAAGAAGTCGCTGAGTTTTTTAAAGCTGCTCATCCCGATCGGTTTAAACTTATCTCCGTTTTGTCTGTTTCTTAATACTAACGGATAAATCAGCTTTTCCGCATCGAGGTAAGCTTCAAAATGGTCTTTTTTAAACGAATGCGTTTCTTCAAATTTCGATTTGGGAAGGGTAACCATAGTCAGTTCTCCTTCAGGAAGTACGGTAGTCAGATCCTGGGAATGTACCATCAGGTGCTGCCGGGGCATTGCATCCTTATCTCTCAAGGCTACCAAAATCAGATCTTCCCGATCCAGTGTCAGCTGATGAGAAGTGCTAAAAAATGAAATCCCACTTTGCTTATCCAATGCCTGCAGCACATCCGCCACCAGGTGTTCAGAAAAACCATAAGGCTTCAAAACCTCGAACAACAGCAGTTTCTGCGGGGATAAGCTTTTAACCTCCGCTATGGAAAGGTGAACGCCATCCTGTTTTTTAACTAGAAGCTTCCCGCTTAAATCTGCCACGACCTTTTGCAACACTAATTCCGTATCTGCAAAACGCTGAATGTTGTGCTGAAAGGTAACCTCCAGATTCCCATTGATCTCTTTCAGTTGCGGCAAAACTTTTAACCTTATTTTGTTCCGGGCATAATTAGTACTTAGGTTGGAGCTGTCTTCCACGTAGTCGAGATGCGCCCGTTCCATCAGCTCATTGATCTCTGTTCTGGAGAGGAACAAAAGGGGGCGGATTAAATGCCCTCTTTTGGGAAGAATCCCGTGTAATCCGGCAATTCCGGTACCACGGGTCAGGTTAAGCAAAACCGTCTCAATGGCATCATCCTGATGTTGCGCAAGGGCGATGAAGGCATAACCTTCCCTGATTCTCAACTCTTCAAACCATTGGTAACGCAAATCCCTCGCCGCCATCTGTATGGAAACCTTATGCGCAGCGGCATATCCCTTGGTCTGAAAATGCTGCACATAAAAAGGGACATCCAGGGTCGCAGACAACATTTTCACAAAATGTTCATCACGCATAGATTCCTCTCCCCTTAAATTAAAATTACAGTGTGCAATACCAAAATCATATCCGGAGAGTTTAAATAGATGAGCCATTAAAACAGAATCTCTACCCCCGCTTACGGCTAGAAGAACCCGGTCATTTGTAATGAAAAGAGCATTTTGGCTGATGTAATCTTTAAAATTCTGAAGAGGTAACATCTTTCAAAAATATTTAATTTAAACCACAATGGGATAGCTTTAAAAAAAACAATAATTTAAAGGCTGGTAATTACCGTTTCATACCAGCTTGATCATCATTAAAAAAAACGATAGCCAGCAATGAAACCTATATGTTGATGGTCAGTTCACAACCTGTAAACCGAGTCTAAGCGTTCCAGAGAACCTTTAAAATCAATAAATAACACGAAAAAAACAAATATATTTCAATGGAAATGGTACTCAAAAAACTAACTTTGTAAAGTGCAGAAATTACGCCTTTTTTTAATTCTATTCTTATTACCGTTTTCTTTGCTCGCGCAACAGAAAACAAAGATTTTCTTGTTAAGTTTTACTACGACCACCGTAAAGAAGACTCCTTCCGGCGCGGTTTCCTACTTAAGGAACCCCGTATTCAAACAAGACAACGCCACACTTGCCTGTGACAGTGCCATATTTTATGAAGAAAAAAATATGTTTGATGCGTTTGATCATGTGCACATCAACCAGGCCGATACCATAAACATTTATTCTGACAGGCTTACTTACGATGGGAACACCAAAAATGCCCACTTAACAAGTAATGTTAAAATGATTGATAAAGAGTCTATATTGACTACCAATATTCTGGATTACAACCTCGGCAGTAAGGTTGGAACCTATGTGACCGGGGGTAAAATTGTGAGTAAGGATGTCACGCTGACCAGTAAAAACGGCTATTATTTTTCCAATAGCCGCGATGCTTACTTCCGTTATAATGTCGTTGTAGTTACACCCGAATCTACCATTAAATCAGATACCTTAAGATATAACACCCTTACCAACTGGACTTATTTTTATGGCCCTACCAATATTATGGGAAAGGACGACAACCTTTATACCGAAAACGGAGCTTACAATACCAAAACACAATATGCCTACTTCGGCAAGAAGAACCTGTACACTCAGGGCTCTAAATCTTTAAAAGGAGACAGCTTATATTATGATGGAATTGCCGGATATGGCAAAGCAGTAAGAAATATCGTATTTAAAGACACTACCGATAAAACGGTGATGTATGGACAACTGGGTTATTATTACAAGATCGACCAGCGAACCATTGTGACGAAAAATCCTTACATAGGATTAGGCACTTCAGATTCTGTAATGGTGGATAAAAAGCTTCGTCCCGACAGCTTGTGGATGGGGGCCGATACACTGGAAACACAAATGGTCCTTTTAAAAACATTGAAACTCATCTCCTCTCCGGTACTTAAAAAAGACAACGAAATGGGCGAAGAGGAAAAAGATGAGAAGAAAGTTGGAGATAAAAAAGGGATAACTGCATCTGCAACAACAAAAAAAGGACAAAAAAAGGACGACAAGAACAATAAAGACCCAAAAACAGGAAATAAACCTGTTGCCATTAGCGATAGTACGAAAGTTAAAATCCCCGGATTAACGGACAGCCTCAAAAAGGACAATATTCCACTGAAAAAAGACAGCATTCCGATTAAGACAAAAGAGGTCCCCATTGTTAAAAAAGCGACGAAACAGATCCTCGCCGACAGCACTATTCTAACCGTATTAAAAGCCGCGGAAGTCATTCAGCCTGCAATAGCAAAAGACTCTGTTAAGCTTGTTAAAGCAGATCCTAAAAAAGCCAAAACTACGGATGCCAAAAAGGGTACTGATCCGAAAAAAGCAACCGACCTCAAAAAAGGGCCGGGAGGAAAAACGCCTGTCGCAAAACCAGGTACAAAACCTTCAGTTCCCGATTCCCTTCCTTTTAATCCTGCTGATACGATCAGGACCAGGGCAATTAAGGCTTACCACAATGTAAGGGTGTTTAAATCGAATATGCAGGCAAGGGCAGATTCTCTGTTTTATACCAGCTCAGATTCTACACTACGCTGGTATGGAAATCCTGTATTATGGGCAGAAGGGTCTCAACAAACTGGTGACACGATTTACCTGAAATTGAAAAATAAACAACTGAATACTTCACAGGTGCTCAACAACGGGTTCATGGTAAACGTAAACCTGGATTCTGCAAGATACAACCAGGTTAAAGGGAAACTCATTACCGGCTTTTTCATCGAGGGTAAACTGAACCGGATGTTTGTAGATGGAAATGCAGAAAGTATCTATTTCAATAAGGAAAAGGACAGCATTTATACAGAAATGAACCAAACGGTGAGTGCCAGGATAAAAATTATTTTTCAAAATAAGGAAATCAAAGACATCATCACCATTAAGGATACTGAGGGAGCGAGAACGCCAATAAAAGAGCTCAAAGAAGATGTATTCCTGACCGGATTTACCTGGAAACCAGAACTCAGACCTTTATCGAAAAAAGAAGTGATCAATGGTAAACCGAAGCCCAAACCAGGAGCAAAGAAAGCACCGGGACCTAAGGGACCAAAGATGCCGCTGAAACCTAAGGATAAGGATGATCCGGCTGCTGTTCCGGAAAAAGGAAGTGCGATACCTAATGTGCCATTGAAGCAAACCGGAGGAAAAGAAAGCCTTAAAACAGATTCGACAAAAACAAACCTCATTAAGCCGGGAATGATAAAACCGGCAGCAGTTAAAGCAGACAGCCTTTCCAAAGCACCTGTTAAAGCGGATAGCCTGAAAGGCCTTCCGCTTAAAACCGATGTGATTAAAGCACCGGCTGTTGCTCCTTTAAAAAAGCAATAAGCTTACGCATGGCGATTGCCCGGTGACTGATCTGATTCTTCTGTTCAATGTTCATCTGCGCAAAACTCTGCTCATATCCTTCCGGCACAAAAACAGGATCATATCCAAAGCCCTGATCCCCGATGGGATTTTCCAGGATATATCCATTTATCACGCCTTCAAAAAGGTAGTTTTTTTGGCCCTGAATCAAGGAGATAACCGTTTTAAAACGGGCCTTTCTATTACTCAGTCCTTTCATCTTCTGAAGTACCAGTTTCATATTCACCTGATCGTCTTTCTGTCCAGAATACCTGGCAGAATAAACCCCGGGCTCATTATTCAACGCTTCAATCTCGAGCCCACTGTCGTCTGCAAAGCAATCCAGCTGGTAGTTTTCCACTACATAGCTGCTTTTTAAAAAAGCATTCTCCTCAAAAGTATCTCCAGTTTCCGGGATGTCTACAGTACAACCGATGTCCGAAAGGTTAAGTACCTTATATTCGTTCAGCAGAAGTTTGCTGACTTCTTCTGTCTTATGTTTATTGTTGGTGGCAAATACCAGTTCTTGTCTCATAATCCTAATTGTTTAAGGCTGGCCCATAATACTTTCTTTCCTGCAGGATCTTCCTCCAGCGTCTTCAACTCTGAAGAGAAAATCAACCTGACCCCTTCTTCCAGCACAATGCTGTTCTGAGGGTATGTTTTCATTTTCAATTGCTCAGGTGTCACACCAAAAACAAAGATCAGCACACTGGAAAAATGCTGCTGCAATTGTGCATAGCTTGTTCCGCGATAACCAGCGTAATTCAACAGGGCAAAATCATTGGCACTGAGGTTTACTGATTTGACGATCTTACGCAATAATTCCCGTCCTTTCTCATCGCTGACCTCATGTTCTGGGTCATTTACGAGAATAAGAATATTGCGACTGTTTTTCCCCAGAAATTTAAAAGATGGGCTTTCTTTTGGCGTTTCTACAGGAATTGGCAGCGAAACTACCGGGCTAACCGGAGGCTCAGAAACCATCATAACCGACTGACTTTCAGAAACAATTACTTCATCCGTTGATAAAATCTCCTCTCCTCTAATCAAATAAATATCATCTGTAAAAAATAAACGTAAAGCGTCTCCGTTAGTTGTAAGTTGGCTGGCCATTAATGCTGATTTTATTGGAAATCTTTTTTCTGTTAAAATTAGTTAAATATCTTATTATAGCGCCTTTATTTGTTACTTTTATGCCTTAAAATATATTATAGTATATATCTTTCGTGAGAAAAACTTATTGCATTATTATCTTCAGCCTAACCTTTGCCGGCGCATTTGCACAAAATGTGGCGAGTATCAATGGGAAGCCTGTGGGCAGCAAAGAATTTATGTGGGTTTATAAGAAAAACCACTCCGGAGTTGCAAATGCAGCATTTAAAGAGTTGGAAGATTATTTAAACCTTTACCTGAATTTCAAGCTTAAAGTACTCGATGCCATAGAAATGGGCTTTGACAAGGATACAGCCTATCTCACAGAGATAAAGAATTATGAGGCTGCTTTACGTACCAGGAAGAAGATCTCCAACACAAAAGCAACGTATTCCATGGTCTTAAATGAATATAAGAATGCGGTATTGATGTTTAACATTTCGGAGTTAAAGGTTTGGGATAAAGCACAGAATGATGAAGACCAGCTCCGCAGTTTTTACGAAAGAAACAAGCTCTTTTATAAGGATGGTTCGTTCGAAGAGCTTAAAGGAAAGATCATCAATGATTACCAGGACGTGCTGGAAAGAGAATGGGTGGTCGCATTGAGAAAGAAGTATCCGGTGAAAGTATACGAAGCAGAATTAAGAAAACTGGCTAAATTATAAATATACCGCCTGAAGATTATTAATATTAAATTTGCAAAAAGAATATAATTGAACGTACATAGAATGAAGAAATTTTTAGCGATTGCAGGCGGATTGATCTGTTTGTTTTTGAACGCACAAGCACAACCAGCAAAGAAAAATATAGATAAAGTGGTTGCAGTATTAGGGAACAATATCATTTTATTATCGGACCTGAACCAGCAATATGCACAATATCTGAATTCGGGAAATCCGGCTGATGAAAAGGTAAAATGCTATATTTTGCAACAGATGCTTGCCCAGAAACTGCTGAAACAACAGGCAGAAATTGACTCCATCACTGTGGAAGAAGCGCAGGTAGATGAAGAAGTCGATAAAAGGATGCGTATGCAGATCCAGCGTGCCGGCGGACAAGAGCGTCTGGAACAATTTTTAAACCGCTCTGTTCTCCAGTACAAAGACGAGATCAGACCTGATTTAAAAGAGCAGCTGATCTCTAACAAGATGCAGGCCCACATCACACAGGACGTAAGCATTACTCCTTTGGAGGTTAAAAAATATTTTGACGGGTACAAGAAAGACAGCCTTCCTGATATTCCTACAGAGTTTGAGGTTGGAGAGATCGTGCTTCACCCAAAACTGACCAAAGCAGAGAAACAAAAATTCTATGATAAAATCGATGCTTTAAGACTTAGGGTAAAAAGTGGAGAAGACTTTGCGTTCCTTGCAAAATCCTACTCTGAAGATCCGGGATCGGCACCTGATGGTGGTGACCTGGGATTCTTTGACCGGACCAGAATGGTGAAAGAATTTACCGCATGGGCTTTCAAACTGAAAGCCGGTGAACTCTCTCCTGTTTTCGAATCAGAGCATGGTTTCCACATCTTACAGGTAATCGAACGTCGTGGTGAACAGGTTCAGGCCCGTCACATTTTGATTCGTCCTCAAACCACTCCACAGAGTTTAGATCGCGTGAAGCTTCAGGCGGATAGTCTTTACACAAACATTAAAACCGGTAAAATCACCTTTTCTACAGCAGCATCTTTATATTCAGATAACAAAGAATCTCAGTACAATGGCGGGATGATCCTTTATGCAGATAACGTAACTGCAAGAACCACCTTTATCCCTGCTGATAAGCTTGATCCTAAAGTATTCTTAGTGGTAGATACCATGAAAGTTGGTGAGATCTCTCAACCGGTCCTTTTCACAGGACAGGATGGTAAAGAAGGCTATAAATTACTTTACCTTAAATCTAAAATTCCACCTCATAAAGGAAATCTGGAACAAGATTATGCCAAGTTCAAAGAAAGAGCACAACAAGGTAAAATCGACCGTATCCTGAGCG
Source organism: Pedobacter steynii (assembly GCF_900103665.1). Classification (GTDB taxonomy): domain Bacteria; phylum Bacteroidota; class Bacteroidia; order Sphingobacteriales; family Sphingobacteriaceae; genus Pedobacter; species Pedobacter steynii. The sequence goes on along the minus strand of NZ_FNGY01000012.1, from coordinate 17,582 downwards.
AATGGTTCGAGAAAAGAAGAGAAAATACCTACATCAGAATTGACGAAGATTACAACAAATGTGATGAGTTAAAAATCTGGACTAAAACGGCTAAAAAATAGGTCTATGCAGTTTGATAACGATATAAAAGCCGTAGACGCATTACATCAATCGTACAAAGATATTAAAGCCGAGATCGGCAAAGTGGTCATTGGACAGGATGATGTCGTAAAATCCGTTTTAATATCCATTTTCAGTAATGGTCATTGTTTACTTGTTGGGGTTCCCGGCCTGGCAAAGACCTTACTTGTTCAAACTGTAGCCAATGTACTGGATCTTAATTTTAACAGGATCCAGTTTACCCCGGATTTAATGCCCAGCGATATCATTGGTGCAGAAATTCTTGGGGAAGACAGAAATTTCAAGTTCATTCCAGGGCCCATATTTTCGAATATTATCCTGGCCGATGAGATCAACAGAACACCGCCAAAAACGCAGGCTGCATTACTGGAAGCCATGCAGGAAAAAGCGGTAACGGCGGCGGGACAAAGACATATTTTACCGAACCCTTTCTTTGTACTGGCGACACAGAATCCAATTGAGCAGGAAGGCACTTATCCTCTTCCTGAGGCGCAGTTAGACCGCTTCATGTTCAATGTACATCTGGACTACCCTTCCTTCGAGGAAGAGCTGACGATCGTTAAAAATACGACGAGCAATCAGGATGTTCATTTGAAAAAGATCATCAATGCACAGCAGATTCAGTATTTCCAGAAACTGGTAAGAAACATCCCTGTTGCAGATAACGTAGTAGAATATGCGGTCAAACTGGCGACTAAAACCCGTCCTCATACTCCTTCTGCTACTGAAGACATCAATAAATACATTAGCTGGGGTGCAGGCCCAAGAGCTTCTCAGTTCCTGGTGATCGGCGCAAAATGTCATGCCGCAATATCAGGTAAATATTCTCCTGATATCGAAGATGTACAAGCCGTTGCAGAAGCGATTCTACGTCACCGTATCGTGCGCAACTACCGCGCAGAAGCTGAAGGCCTAAGCATCGAACAAATCATTAAAAATTTATATTAATACTTTTTGATATGGAAAAGCCCTTGATTAAAATCAAGGGCTTTTTTTGCTTTAATAAGCAACATGGAAATAACCAGCCTCTATATCCGATAAATATATATCTTTATAATAAAGATAATCCATCAAAAATCAAATACTTTACAATCCTTAACGCTTATGAAAAAACTATTTTTCACCCTGCTGACCAGTCTCATGATCTCCTATTCTTATGCCCAAAATAAGCTCCAGGAAAGTGGCAATGTTGGGATAGGTACAACCAGCCCACAGGCTCTCCTTGATGTTGGTAAATTATTAACTCCCGGAGAACTGGGAACTGTTCTCGCACGGCTCCAAGAAGGCAATTACATGGGAGATGGAACCTATTTAGGAATCAAAGGCTATGAAACTCAGACAAGCACTGCTATACCAAGCCTCTATGATATTAAAAGTTTTGCGCTTGAGCATAGCTTCTATGGAAATACCAATAGCTCCATTAATTTTCTCCGCGGTCCCAGCTATACTGGTGGCAGCATTTCGTTTGCCACTGATAACAACACAGAAAAAATGCGAATTCTCTACAATGGAAATGTAGGAATAGGCCTTAGCAATCCGCTCGAGAAATTAGCTGTTAATGGCAAGATCCATGCTCAGGAAATAAAAGTCGACATGCAAGGCTGGCCGGATTATGTCTTCAAGCCGGCTTATCGCCTATCCCCACTAAAAGAAATCAAAACTTTCATTGACCTTAATCATCATTTACCAGGAATTCCTTCAGCAGAACAAGTCGAAAAGGAAGGAGTTCATCTGGGAGATATGAGTGCTAAGCTCTTAAAAAAAATAGAAGAACTTACCCTTCATCTCATTGAAAAAGAAAATCAGCTTGAAGAACAAAAAGCCGAAATAAAAGATCTCTCCCAGGAATTTCAACAGCTAAAGAAAGAAATGGAAATGTTGAGAAACAAGAAATAAGTCTATTATTATACGCCTGTTAATCATAGTTAACAGGTGTATTAATGTTCTGATTCTTCAACAGCTGTCTTTTTTGCATAATACCTGTAAATAAAGAACTCGACTAAAGGAACCAGTAATATGGCGATAAACAGGTAAAGCGCCCCCTTAAACAAGCCGTCCATTTGTTTCGAGACAATGTCATCCACTTCTTCAGTAAGCTTTAATTTTATTGATTTTTCGATATCCCTGGGATCAAGCGTATTAAGGGTTTTAACAATGACATTAAAATCTTCATAAGAAAGACTCTTCAAATCTACATGACCTCTGCCGGCAGCTAAAAGCATTCCATATAAACCTGCCGAATAAATATCGTCCTGATATTTAGCCGTCAGATAATTACTAAGCTTATTCTTGCCATTATCGACCAATTGAAAACCGGTATTTTTGGAAGCCACATATTTGTTGATGTCGGCAGTTAACAGCTTACTCCCCTGCTGCACACCCCCTGCCCCATCCTGTATCTTCTTTATGAATTTATTCCTTTCTTCAGGGGAATTAAAAATTTGCTTAACCCCTTGCTCGTAAATTTCAGACACGATCCTTGGTTCTTCTTTTTTGATGATTTTTCCGGCTGATGAAATGATTGCAAAATGAGCAAAGAAATAAACAAATGCAATCATGCTTGTCAGGATATACAGCTTTACTCCCCAGTTATAATATTTTGGTTCCCTGGTATACACTTTCTTTTTCCAAAGGACCACATTATAGATAATGCCAAGTATAAAGCCAATCGAGATAAACAAGATCAGGGAAAGAATGATGGTACCCAAATGTGGCAGTACATTGTCTTTAACTATTCCCCACCAATTTACATTTTCCATAAGTTTTATTATTTCATTAAAAATCCGGCATCATTCTGAAACCAAATATATAATTATTAACGATCATTTTATTACTAAGAAAATTTGGCTAAAATATTTACCTGTCAATCCATTGTAACTGACCAAAGGGCTATTTTGCAAAGCGGAATAAACATCGAATCAGGCCACCTTACTGATCAGAATAGTCCTGAAATGAAATGCCCCAAAAAGCCAGGGGCTGATTTCATAGGTTGATACCGGAATTCTACTGTTCCAGCAATTCTGCTTTAAATAAGTTGGGATAATCAGTAACGATGCCGTCTACACCAAGGTCAATCAGGTATTTCATCTGTTTAGTCGAATTAATCGTCCATGGAATGATCTTAATTCCTGCAGCATGACAACGGTCTACCAGGCCCTTTCCTACCAATACCGAATACGGACTGTATATGGTAGGGTTAAATCCTAACTCCTGAATGTTATTCTCAAAATCTTCTTTTTCATCAATCAGCAAAGCCGTTTTAATCTTAGGAAAATGCTCATGCAGGTATTGGAGCGTGCGGACATCAAAGGACTGGATCGTAACTCTTTTTTCTATTTTCTTTCTTTTTACCACTTCCATGATCAGCTCTACAAACTCCGCAGGTTCCGGCTGAAACTCATTATCTCCCTTAGGAATCGTCTTCGTTTCGATGCTGTAATTTGGCTTTGCCAATCTATTTTCTTTCACGTAGTTCTCCACAGAATCGATCGTTTCTTCTAACAACGGCTTATAAGCTTTGAACTTTTGTTGCCCCGGAAACCGGTTATGCACCTTGCTACCCACATCATATTTCTTCACATCCGCGTAATCCATCTTATAGATATTATGCTTTTTCTGATCTTTTAAGCTAATTGCCTTCCCATCCGGTTTCAGGCTGATCTCCGAATTGAAATAAGGTTCCTGAGAAAGTACTACCTGTTTATCCTTCGATATCACTGCATTCATAATTAAGGTGTTTACACCCAACTCCAGCGCCTTTATCATTCCGGGAATGGTATTCTCAGGCATGATTCCCCTGGCTCCTCTCTGCCCCTGCAAATCGAATTTCTGAGCCTGGCTTTGGAAGGCCAACATTATGGCCGCAACGAATAGTATACTTTTCTTCATGAATGTCTTTGTTTTTACCATTGATAACGGGAATAACGACGAATCCTTATCCCCTGCGACGGGCCAATGGCCGGGTCAAAAAAAAGGTTTCTTAAATCAAATCTTTAAGAAACCTTTTTTATAAGTTATTTTCTCTTGATTAACGCTCAGCAGGTGCAAATACCTGTACAATCAGGTTCCAGTTATGGTCTGCCTGACGCTCATAAATAAAAAGATAATTAAAGCTTTCTCTAAGATCTGCCCTATAATCTACTGTAGCTACGCCATAAGTATAAGCAAGGTCTCCGCCATCCGCTTTATTCGCTTTGGTTGTTTTCAAAGTCATGTTTTTCACCATTCCATTAAAGAAAGCCAATGCTTTGTCTTTTCCTATGATCGGCTCATATCCGGGAAACAAAACCCTTGCATCTGGATTTAAGAATCCTGCGAAAGCAGCAGCTCCATAAGATTTCAGCATGGTATTCAGCGTTTTTTCAGTTGTTGCAATAATGTCAACCCCTGCCGCCCTTTGTTTATCACCAGCGAACTTAGGCTTATAAAAATCTTTAGGCTCAATGAATAAAGGTTCTACCTTATTTAAGGGTTTGTTATGTGTAACTCCTAAATCCATCGCTAACTCCCACTTTCCTTCTTTCGCTTTCCATACGGAAAGGTACTGACCATAGGTTTTAGTTTCACCATCAGCAGTAAAAGGACCGGTTGTAAAACCCCAGTCGCCACTTCTTGCCACTTTAGCATAAACCGGGTTCCAGCTCAATCCTTTATCATCTCCCTGACCAGCATAAAAAGTTTTCGCATTTACCGGATTGGGTCTGAATACCAGCGCATCATCCGCAGAATAAGTAGTAAATGCAGTTTTTGCACCATGCTTAGCAAGGTCTTCTGCAAATTCTTTCTCGGCCTTAACCAGAGATTTAGTGCTTCCATCCGATTTTTGTGCGTAAGCACCAAGGGTCATAGAAACCGCTATAATTGTATATAAAAATTTATTCATCATGTTTTAGGTATAGTTTGGGTACTAATATAATCGTTGTATTGCTTTTGCCCTGTAAAAAGTAATTAACAATTAAACAATGTTAAGCTTTGTTCCAGGTGGTACCTTCTTTACTATCTTTCAACTGGATGCCCATACTTTGAAGACCCAGACGGATTTTATCAGATGTGGCATAGTCCTTATTCTCTTTGGCTGTCTTTCTTAGCTCGATCACCATGTCCAATACCGAATTCAATTCCAGATTCGAAGTATCTTCCGCTTTCAATCCAAAAATGTCAAATACGAAATCTTTCATCAGCTTTTTCAGCTTATCCAATTCTGCAGCAGAGATCGTTCCTTTCCCATCATACACGGTATTGATCATGCGGACTGCTTCGAACAATTCTGCGATCACCACAGGACTGTTGAAATCATCATTCATTGCTTTCACACAATTGTCCATAATCGGGCCAACCTCAAAATCACTGTTTTCGGAAACGCTTAATTTATCCATCAAACTGATGGCATTCATCAACCTTTTGAATCCTTTTTCCGAAGCATCCAATGCTTCATTAGAAAAATCGAGCGTACTGCGGTAATGTGCCTGGAGCATAAAGAATTTAACCGTCATTGGGCTAAAGCCTTTTTCCAGCAAGACATGGTCCCCTTTGAACAATTCCTCAGGAAGAAAGCCATTCCCTAAAGTTTTAGACATTCTCGTTCCATTTACGGTCAGCATATTGGTATGCATCCAGTATTTGGCGGGTTGTTTATGACTGCAAGCTTCAGACTGTGCAATTTCATTCGTATGATGTGTTGCAGCAAGGTCCATTCCTCCTCCGTGAATGTCAAATTCTTCACCAAGATATTTCGCACTCATTGCCGAACATTCGATATGCCAGCCTGGAAAACCTTCACCCCATGGAGAAGCCCAGCGCATGAGTGTTTCTGGTTTCGCTTTAATCCAAAGCGCGAAATCCAATCTCCCGCGTTTCTCATCCTGACCACCCAATTCCCTGGTATTGGCCAGCATGTCTTCCATGTTTCTGTTGGTAAGAATGGTATAATTATATTCTTTGCTATATTTTTCTACGTCAAAATAAACCGTTCCATTCGCTTCATACGCATATCCGTTGCTGATGATCTCTTTGATCATTTCAATCTGCTCAATAATATGCCCGGTTGCTGTAGGCTCGATGCTCGGTGGCAGCGTATTGAACATTCTCAATACATCATGGAATCCAAGAGTGTACTTCTGTACAATCTCCATCGGCTCCAACTGTTCCAGTTTTGCTCTTTTTGCAAATTTATCATCCCCCTCATCACGATCACCTTCCAAATGGCCGGCATCGGTAATGTTCCGCACATAACGGACTTTATACCCACTATATGTTAAATACCTGAAGATTAAATCGAAAGAGATGAACGTACGACAATTCCCCAAATGAACGTCACTGTAAACAGTAGGGCCGCAAACGTACATACCTACATGAGGTGCGTTTAGCGGTTCAAAAATTTCTTTTTTACGCGTAAGGGTATTGTAGAGCTGTAGACCTGTATCCATTTTGCAAAGGTAAAAATTTTAGGGGTTTAATATCAAATCACTGCGAACAGGAAAGTGGTCTGACAATTTCGCCGGGATCACCAGGTGGTTCATCACCTTGATGTCTTTTGTAGTGGCAATATAGTCGATCTGAAAGTTGGGGAATTTACCATTATAAGTTCGTCCCAATCCAGTTCCTTGTTCCTGAAATGTGTTGTTTAATGATTTCGTTAATTGGGTTACCGCATAAGATGCGGGTGTATCGTTAAAATCGCCGGCAATAAGGAACGAACTCTGGCATTTTGCCATGTGTTCCTTCATAATATCTACCTGCTCACTTCGTTTTAGAAAAGCATTCCTGAGCAACGTCAGAATGCGTTTGGAAGGCTTAATTTCCGCATCCATCTTTTTCTTTACCTTATCAATATAGCTATAATCCTGCTTATCAAAAGAGATAGATTGTAAATGCAAATTGTACACTCTGAGCTTCTTTTTGTTCACTTCCACATCAATATAGATGGAAGCATTGCCACCGAAATTTGGGCCGAAAGCAATCGTTCCTTTATCCTGAATCGGGTAACGGGAAAAGATGGCCAGCCCTGTTGCTTCATAACTGTTCTCACTTGAAGGAACGAAATAAAAATATCGGGTATTCAGAATTCTCTTCAGGCTGTCGGTAATGTCAAAAGATCCTTTTCTGCGGGTAAAATACTCCTGGAAGCAGATGACATCCGGATTTTCTCTACCGATGAGTTCCAGCATCTGCTGTTTTACAGACTCTATATTTTCCTGCCCATAGGGTTTAAAACTATGCACATTATAAGTCATCATACGCAGCGCCTTGGGATCAGTTTTAGGACCTTTCCCTGTTTCTCCCGAGATGCCCATCGTAGCGGTCAATGCCTGCCATCCCATGAGGATTAAAACCAGGGTAGCTCCGGCAAAAATCCATCGTTTACGGATGCACCACCAGAGAATCATAAACATATTCAGAAACAAAATAAAGGGATAAGCTAAACCGAAAAAAGCAATCAATTGATACTTTCTGGGATCGAATCTGCCCGCCATAAAGCCCAGCAGTAAAGTCACCGCCAGCAGAATCGCCAGGAAACGAACCAGTTTATCAAGAAATGTCGGTTTAGATTTCTTCATTAATGTTTGCTTGCCTTAAATAAAGTCTCTTTTTCTGCCCTGCTTAACTGATCATATCCTGATTTAGAAATCTTATCTAAAATCGCATCTATCTCCTGCTGATTAACTCCTGTACTTCTTGAGTTGGCAGAAGATTTCGCCTGTTCATTTCTAACCACCTTTAACTTAGGTTTTCTTTTAAACAGATTGCTCCAGTCTTTTCCATTTTGCAGCAGTTTAATGTAAGCGAATCCCAGTACCGCCCCCCCCAGATGTGAAAAACTTCCTCCTGCATTTACAGAAGCAATGCCAATCAGGTCCAGGGCAATATAGCCGATCGCCAGGTATTTTAGTTTCACATCCCCAAGAAAAAGCAGGCGGATGCTGTAATCGGGAACCAATGTAGCCGTGGCGACAATGATTGCCATTACTGCAGCAGAAGAGCCAATTACTGTAGCTTCAGCTACACTACCAGAGAAAACCGGAAATATATTGTAAGCCAAACTATACGTTAAAGCTCCTGCAATGCCTCCAACGAGATATACGAAATGAAACTGCCTTGGTTTCAGGAAATCCAGAAAGATTTTCCCCATCCAGAACAGCCAAAGCATGTTGAACAACAGGTGCATTACTCCTTCATGGAAGAACTGATAAGTGATTGCCGTATAAAAACGGGTTGGCAATTTATCAATCGCTGCCGGATAACCTGCATACTCCCTGATGAGAAGAGAAAAATCAGCGCTCCCTGTTCCCGACAGGAAAAAAGGAAGCCCTATCAATGTCACCACCAGAAAAATGAGCACATTGATTCCTATATAAAAAAACAAAGGGTTTCCTGATTGGAATACTTTGTACTTCAGGTCCTGGAAGAGATTCTTATTCATAATACTTATAAAATCTGTTGTTATCCTTGTCTTTCCATAATTTCACCAGGATAAAGCCTAACAACGCACCACCAAGGTGGGCATAATGGGCTATAGAATCGCCCGGAACACGGGCAACACCTAGTGAAAGTTCCGCCAGAATATAGACCGGAATGATATATTTAGCTTTTACCGGGATAGGAATGAACATGATGTACATTTCTGTGTTCGGGTATAACATTCCAAAAGCCACTAATAAACCGAAGATTGCTCCTGAAGCACCTACCATAGGAAAACCGTAAATTCCGATCAAAGTACTTTTACCCATATCTGATATGCCAGGAATCGCTATTGCATCCATATTAGCAGCCATGGTAGCTCCAAGATCGACTGCTACAGGATTATTAATAGCCGAGCCCGTAATCTGATATACTTCATAAGCTTGCACACCCATTTGAAGTGCTACCGCTCCCAAACCTGTGATCAGGTAAAAGTTAATGAAGCGTTTCGCGCCCCATCTGCTTTCTAAAACGCCTCCAAACATGAATAGCGCAAACATGTTGAAAAAGATATGTCCAAAACCACCATGCATAAACATGTAAGTGATCAGCTGCCACACCCTAAAATAAGGCGAGTCAAAATAATAGACACCTAAAACACGACCTAAGTCCATCGAGCTGGCCAAAAAGTAGGTAGCAACAAAGAACAGCACATTAATAATGAGCAGGTTTTTAACTACCGGTGGTATATGAATGTTATTCATGGTATCTATTTATCAAATTTCTTATCTAATTCTGTCAGGCCAATGGTTTGAATCACCGGCTTTCCACTAATGCTAAAGTTAGGAGTTTGGCAGGCAAAAAGTTGCTCAATGAGTGTATTCATTTCCTGTTGCCCCAATGCTGTTCCGCTCTTAATGGCGCTATTTCTGGCCATACTTTTAGCCAGGGCATCCCTTCTATCCAGTTTCAGTTCCTGCTGAGAATTTTTAAACCCTTCGATCAGGTGTTCAAACAACTTTGTTTCATGCACATTGTTGCTGCCCAGGTCTACAGGGATTCCCTCTATGATTAACGTATTTTTACCGAACTCTCTTACTTCAAAACCTAAACTTTTAATGTCTTCCAGTAAGCTTTTTGCCAGCTCATAGTCGTTCGGACTTAAAGTTACCGTTTGGGGGAAAAGGCTTTGCTGAGAAGCACCTTTACGGTCTTCCAGATTTTTGCTGAAACGCTCATAAAGAATACGTTCATGCGCAGCCTGCTGATCAATCAACATTAATCCCGACTTAATCTGAGAAATGATGTAACGGTTGTGTAGCTGCATCAGTTGTTTTTGCACAGGAACCAATGAATCATCAGGCAAAGGAGCCGTTCCCGGCAAGTCTATCGCAGTCTGTTCTGCTTCCGTATGGTTCGCAATCTCATATAATGAGCCCCAGTTTTTAGTACTCGGCGTAATTGCAGCACTTGAATTCCTGGAAAATACGGTTGGTTCCTTTGCCGGACTTGCCTCAGCAAAAGGGTTAAAATTCGGATTAAAGCTAATGCTTGGCGGCACAATTTCTTCTGGCGCCTTATGGGTAATCATTCCACTGAATCCGGTTTCCTGATCAAAATCAATCGTTGGGCTAATGTTAAACCTACCGATCGACCGTTTTACCGCCGAATGCAAGATCGCATAAATAGATTTTTCATCCAGGTATTTGATCTCTGTTTTTGTCGGATGCACGTTTACATCGATCTTTGCCGGGTCGATGTCAATGAATAACACATACAAAGGAAAATGATCATCCGGCAACAGGTCTTCATAAGCCTTATTGACCGCATGGTTCAGATAAGTATCCCTGATATAGCGATTGTTGACAAAGAAAAACTGCTCCCCGCGGGTTTTCTTGGCAAACTCAGGTTTTCCAATAAATCCTTTCAGGTTGATGATGCTCGTTTCTTCTTCTACGGGAATCAATCGCTGGTTATAATTATTTCCAAATAAATGGACTATTCGTTGTTTCAAAACAGAAGAAGGCAGGCGGAAAATCTCTACACCATCATGATGCAGACTAAAGGCAATCGTAGGATTGGCCAGCGATACCCTTTGAAATTCTTCCAGCACATGACGCATTTCTGCCGGATTACTCTTCAGAAAATTTCTTCTTGCCGGAGTATTATAGAACAGATTTTTGATGCTGATGCTTGTTCCTTCAGCGGTCGCCACCGGTTCTTGTTTCAGAAAAACAGAGCCTTCGATTTCCACCATCGTTCCCAGTTCATCTTCATGCCTGCGGGTTTTCATTTCTACCTGGGAAATCGCGGCAATAGAAGCCATTGCCTCCCCTCTGAAGCCCATCGTACGGATGGCAAACAAGTCTTCGGCTTTACGAACTTTAGAAGTTGCATGGCGTTCAAAACACATACGTGCATCTGTAACACTCATTCCACAGCCATTGTCAATCACCTGGATTAAGCCTTTGCCGCCATCTTTTAAAATTAACTGTATCTTGTTTGCACCTGCATCTATCGCATTCTCCAAAAGCTCTTTCACGGCTGATGCCGGTCGTTGCACCACCTCTCCGGCTGCGATCTGGTTGGCAACACTATCCGGTAAAAGTTGTATTATATCTGACATTTATTTCTCGCTGGTAAAGGTGGCTAATTTAAGGAAAATAAGCCTCAATCCTTGTTTTTCATTTGTATATAATTTGTCTTTTTCATTAAAATTTATTTGTTTTTTAGCGGTTATGAAGCGATCATCAGCATATTAGTGACTGTCTTTAAGCAGTATCCCCGATGATGGTTTCATTGTTATCAAGCCTTCATCGCTAGTTTTATTCTTCAAAATAGCAAAATTCTTTAGAATCCTCGCACAACGATACACTTCTCGTTTTCATTGTTCCTTTTTCTATCTTTAACTTATGAAACCAACATGATCTGACAGATCAGCCAGGGACATCAAGGTCACCACAAAAATCTATATTAATGAAAAATCTCCTCGCAACCCTAACCATCACAAGCCTGCTTTTCACCAGCTGCAACGCTCAAAAAGCAGATTTAATTGTCTACAATGGCAAGGTTTATACTGTAAATGAGAAATTTGACACTGCAGAAGCCTTTGCGGTGAAAGATGGCAGAATTATCGGGGTCGGAAGCAGTGCCAGGATCAGAAAGCAATTCAAAGCGACAGCAGAAGTCGATGTTGCCGGAAAAAGCGTCTACCCTGGCTTCATTGATGCACATGCCCATTTTTTCGGCTACGGGGAAAGCTTGCAAACCGCCGACCTGAGGGGTACCGGCAGCTGGGAGGAAGTTACACAACGCCTGAGTCAATTTGCAACAACCCATCCAGAAGGCTGGCTGATTGGCAGAGGCTGGGATCAGAACGACTGGACAGATAAACAATTTCCAGACAAAGCGCAACTTGACCTCCTCTTTCCTGACCGCCCGGTATTACTCACCAGAATAGACGGACATGCCGCGGTGGCCAATCAAAAAGCACTGACCACTGCCGGAATTACCGGGAGCTACGCACTCACCGGTGGAGAAATTGTGGAAAACAACGGAAAACTGACCGGACTACTAATAGACAATGCCGTAGACCTTGTCAACCGTAAAATCCCGGAATCAACAGCTTCACAGGCAGAAAAAATTTTACTGGATGCTCAGGCCAAATGTTTCGCCGCCGGGCTCACCACCATTGACGATTGCGGGGTTGATGCCAGCCTGGTTAGCCTCGTTGAAAAACTCCATGCATCAAAAAGCTTAAAAATGCGTTTATACCTGATGCTGTCAGATAGCGAGCCGAATTACACCTATTTATTTAGTCGCGGGGCGATAAAAACCGACCGCCTTAATGTGCGTGCCTTTAAAGTTTACGCGGACGGAGCCTTGGGTTCCAGAGGCGCCTGCCTATTGCATCCATATCATGACATGCCGAATAAAACAGGCTTTATGCTCAGCAACCCAAAGCATTTTGAAGAAATTGCAGAAAAGATCGCCAAACACAATTTTCAGATGTGCACCCATGCGATCGGCGATTCGGCCAACCGCAGTATCCTGAAAATCTACAACAAAGTCCTTGGCGGAAAAAACGACAAGCGCTGGCGGATAGAACACGCACAGGTGGTTGCCCCTGAAGATTTCGGGCTTTTTGGCAGCGCCAATATAGTCCCTTCTGTTCAGCCTACCCATGCTACCTCCGATATGTATTGGGCTGGCGATCGCTTGGGCAAGGAGCGGATAAAAGGTGCTTATGCTTACAAACAATTGATGCAACAAAATGGTTGGTTACCTTTGGGCACAGATTTCCCGGTAGAAGACATCAACCCTATCTTCACATTTTATGCGGCAACAGTTAGAAAAGATTCAAAAAATTATCCTGCAGGAGGTTTCCAAATGGAAAATGCACTGAGCCGAGAAGAAGCACTGAGGGGCATGACCGTTTGGGCGGCGAAAGCAAACTTTGAAGAAAAAGAAAAAGGAAGCATTGAAATAGGGAAATTTGCAGATTTCATCATTCTTGATCAGGACCTGATGAAAAGCGACCCTTCAAAAATATTAAACACACAAGTATTAAAAACCTATGTTAACGGAGAAAAAGTATATGAGAAAAAATAACCTTGCAGGGATCATTGCCACCAGTTTCATTGCCTTATTTACCTTCAATGCCTGTGCGCAGAATCACCAGCAAAACCAACAACAACTATCTCTTCTTCGTACCATCAGCAGCAATACCGTATTGCTGAACAACCAGGAAAACACCATTCCTTTGATCGACCTGGATAAAAAGAACATTGCCTCGGTCAGCCTTGGTTTTACCTTTCATACCACATTCGACAGCCTGTTGAACAAATACGCCAAAGTAAGCAGCTTCTCTTCGGATCAGTATTTAAGCTCAACCACATTAAACGACCTGGAAGATGACCTTAAATATTTCAACCTGATCATCATCTCCCTTCCTGTCTCCGCAACCAACGATCCCAGAAATACCAGTTTCATCAATAGCCTGGCAAAAAGTAAAAAAATTATCATTTCCTTATTCGGGGAAACCGGAAGTCTGCTTTCCTTCGATGGACTCAGTGCACCGCTCATATGGGCCAACCAAAACAATGAGGAAGCGGCCGCTACCATTCCTCAAATGATTTTTGGCGGAATTGGCATCAGCAAAAAGCTAACGGCCAATTATTCGCCAAAATATACAACAGGATCAGGAAGCCTGACCATGCCTACCCGCTTAAAGTATACACTTCCGGAAGACGCAGGCATCAACTCAGACAACCTGAAAGAAATAGACAACATCGCCAACGAAGCCATCCGCGCGCAGGCAGCTCCAGGAATTGTAGTGCTGGTTGCCAAAGACGGAAAGGTCGTTTTCAATAAAGCCTATGGAAACCATACCTACAACAATGGACTCCCTGAAAAAGTAACGGACATTTTTGATCTGGCTTCCTTAACCAAAACCACCGCCACCACCCCAACGGTAATGCGTCTTTTTGAAGAACACAAACTGAACCTGGATACCAATATCGGAGCCTATATCCCTAAAGCAAGATTATCACCTATGAACAACATTAAAGTTCGTGAAGTGATGCTGCATCAGGCAGGTTTCATTCCCTATATCCCATTTCACAATTTCGTAAAATCAGGAGATTACAGCAGGGATTCCAGTACTGCTTACCCGACCAAAGTAGCCGACTTCTATTACATCAAAAAAGGGTTCTTCAAAGATTTCATGTGGCCCAAAATGTTAAACTCTCCGATTCAAACCCGCGGAAAGTATGTATACAGCGACATCAGCATGTATGTCATGAAAGAAATTTCCGAACGCCTGAGTGGAATTCCACTCGACACCTATGTATGGGATAATTTCTACAAACCGCTAGGCATGCAAACCGCAGGCTTCCTGCCCCGAAACCGCTTTACCAAAGATCAGATCGTCCCTACAGAACAGGACACCTATTTCAGGAAAACCTTACTGGAAGGCTATGTACATGACCAGGGCGCTGCATTGGCAGGAGGCGTTTCCGGACACGCAGGTTTATTTGCCAGCGCAAACGACGTGGCGATCATTTACCAAATGCTGCTAAATAAAGGCACCTATGGTGGCAACCGTTATTTTCAACCACAAACCGTAGACCTTTTCACTCAAAAGCAATCCGATGTGAGCAGAAGAGGATTGGGCTTTGACCGCTGGGATCCGGATGCAAGCAAGAAATACCCCTCAGAACTGGCCTCCCCACAAACCTATGGACATACGGGATATACAGGGACCTGTGTATGGGTAGATCCCGCAAAAGGCCTGGTATATATCTTTCTATCCAACAGGGTAAACCCCTCAGTATCAGAAAAATTAGGCAACATGAAAATCCGACCAAGAATTCAGGATGCAATTTACAGAGCGATACAATTGGGTAGTAATTAATGATTTATTTTTTCGTAAATTAGTTAGGACCATACAAAACCATATACTAATGAAAAAATTAACATTAACTGTTGTGGCATTGCTGATGCTTGTCACAACCTGCCGGGTTCAGGCACAGGACGATGCTATGATGAAAGCATGGCAAGCCTATATGACCCCTGGCGATGTCCACAAAATGATGGCTAAAGATAATGGGCAATGGGATGCAGAAGTAACAATGTGGATGGTACCCGGAGCAGCCCCGGAAAAAAGTAAAGGGAGCTCAGAAAATTCAATGATTATGGGCGGCCGTTATCAAAAATGTATTTTTAAAGGAACCATGATGGGAATGCCATTTGAAGGAATGAGCATTACGGGCTATGACAATTCAAAAAAAGCTTTCGTCAGCACCTGGGTAGACAACATGGGTACAGGCATCATGCACATGGATGGCACCTGGGATGACGCCTCTAAGTCGATCAACTTTAAGGGCACCTGTGTAGATCCGATGACTGGGAAAGACACGAACATTCGTCAGGTGATGAAGTTTGTGGATGACAACAACCAAATTCTGGAAATGTACTGTAACATGGACGGCAAAGAAATGAAAAACATGGAGATCAAATATTCAAGAAAAAAATAAGCTTGAATTCTTTCTC
Organism: Pedobacter steynii; assembly: GCF_900103665.1. Lineage (GTDB taxonomy): Bacteria > Bacteroidota > Bacteroidia > Sphingobacteriales > Sphingobacteriaceae > Pedobacter > Pedobacter steynii. Next base: position 2,012 of record NZ_FNGY01000012.1, on the reverse strand, counting down.
TGAACTTTAACAAAAAGGGTCCCTAACTTTCATTAAGGACCCTTTTATAGCTCATCGAAAATGGATTATTTCTTTAATCCGATTTCTCTTAAACGCTCGTCAAGATATTCTCCTGCAGTCATATCTTCATATACCTTCGGATGTGCCTCGTCAATTGTAGAATCCAGACTTGTTAAATCCATATCTGAACGTGGATGTAAGAAGAAAGGAACAGAGAAGCGGGAAGTTTTCATCAGTTCACGTGGTGGATTTACCACCCTATGCGTAGTAGAACGCAATTTATTATTCGTTAAACGTTGTAACATATCTCCAACATTTACTACGATATCGGTATGACCTGCTTTGATTGGCAGCCATTCATTACTACGGGTCAGAACTTCTAATCCGTCGGCACTTGCACCGATCAATAAAGTAATCAGGTTGATGTCTTCATGTGCTCCTGCACGAACTGCATCATCAGGTAAAGCATCCGGATTTTCGATCGGGAAATAATGGATTCCTCTCAGGATCGAATTACCGTTATGTACATGTTTATCGAAATAATCTATTGGCAGGGACAGGTAGGTAGCAATGGCACGTAAAAGATGTTTACCATTATCTTCCAGTCGCCGATAGATTTCCCGGGTTACTTCATTGAATTCAGGAAGCTCTTCTAATGCCTCATTATCAGGATATTCTGCTTTGATCACATCACCATCAGTCACTTCCTGACCAATCTGCCAGAATTCTTTCAGATCGGCAGTTTTAGCACCTTTAGCCGTTTCCTTTCCCGGACTAGTGTATCCGCGCTGACCGGCAAGTTCCACCTTTTCGTATTTCTTTTTCTGCTCCGGGCTCAGTCCAAAAACTGCCTGAATATTTTTGTATAGCTTATCAATTAACTCCTGACTTACACCATGATTAGTGATGGTTACAAAACCAGAATCATTGAAGGCCCTGCCTAATTCGTCAGAGAACTTTTTACGCTGTGCTTCATCGCCATCGATGTAAGAGCTCAGGTCTAAACTTGGAATATAAGGTGTTGACATATTGATTTATTTATAGGTATTAACAGTATAAATTTAAGAAAGAATTGTTAATAAACGTTAAATAACAATACTTATCTTGCGTAACGTTCTGCAAATAAATAGATTAAGTTATGCACATTTTTCTGACTAAAAAATCAAATTATCAGTCAAATGTAATTTAGATTACGAAGGGCATCCTGTAAAAAACTATAAAGCCTGCTCTTACGTAATATATCTTGAAAAGTGTTTTTTCAACTTGTATTTAAAATCATGAAGTATTTATCAATTATGGTCCTAATTCTCTTATCAGCATTGTCAGCAGACCAGGCTGATGCACAGTCTAAAAAATTACAGAAAGCAACGTTTGGAATGGGATGTTTCTGGTGTTCAGAAGCGCTTTTCCAGCGACTTGACGGAGTCAGCAGTGTGAGATCAGGTTATGAGGGTGGAGATGTAGCCAACCCTTCTTATGAAGATGTCTGTACCGGAACAACCGGACACGCAGAAGTAATTGAGGTGACTTATGACCCGCTTAAAATTAAATACGATGAACTTTTAGAGGTTTTCTGGAAGAGCCATGATCCAACTACCTTAAACCGACAGGGGGCAGATGTGGGCACTCAGTACCGTTCAGTGGTTTTCTACCACAACGAGGAACAGAAACAAATTGCGGAGAAATATAAAAAAGAACTGAATGATACTCATGCTTTTGGAAAACCGGTGGTTACCGCAATCAATAAAGCCGCGACCTTTTACGTGGCAGAGAACTATCACCAGGATTATTTTAATAAAAATGGAAGCCAGCCTTATTGCCGCATGGTGATCCTTCCTAAACTGGAAAAGCTGGAAAAAATATTTAAAGCAAAGCTGAAGCAGTAAAATAACGGCTAAAAGTTAAAAGCGGTTTGGATTGAAGTGAACCCCAAAAGTTGGACAAAAACTTTTGGGGTTTATCATTTATGGCAAAACACACATTTGAGGAGAAGCTCGATATAGTTTCTCAAG
>NZ_FNGY01000001.1 GCF_900103665.1 Pedobacter steynii | reverse complement strand
TCAAAAACATTGAATTCTTCCTTTTCAGACTTACTCAACTATATGCTTAAAATCGGAAAAACATATTACTGCTCCACAACATTTGGCATTGATCCAGCATTTGCAGCTAAAATATATTAAAAAAAGGTACGTTATTCGAGGAGTTGAATTCAAAAACCATCCACACACTGCTTAAACGTTGATTTTTTGCACTAGATGCAAATTCCTGCGGATTACGAAAAGCCTCACAAAATGTGAGGCTTTTTTGTTTCACGATCAAAAATACTCTTCTTCGCTTTACTCATAAGATAGATTCACTGACATTAAGTAAAGCTGATTACATATGATTATAATTAAATTGACACGACATGAATACATACAAGATTGAAGTAATTTATTACCTTTAAAAAAAACAAAAACACTCTTATTTAAGAAAATGAAACCAAATATTTTTGATTTTGCCACCAAGGAATTAAGCCAAGACGCTTTTCTAACATGGCTTTTAAATTGGGCGGATCCCAGCAATTCGGATATAGATCCTAAACTTCATGATTGTGCAAGCGAATTTGTCAAAGAACTTATTAAAAGAAAAATACCAGAATTTAATGAGGAAATAACTGTTGTGATAGCAGGAAGACAATGGGAAAATATAGATATATGGGTAGAAGTCAATAATCAATATCTTCTAATTATCGAAGATAAAACCAATACTCAACGCCATTCAGATCAATTATTGAACTATAAAAAATTTGCTACCGATTGGTGTATTGACAACAATTACAAAGAACCTATATGTATATATATCAAAACAGGGAATGAATCAATGGCTAGTCTCAATGGGGTAAGAAAGGAAGGATTTTATATTTACAATCGACCTGACATTGTGGCTCTTCTAAACAGTCACCCAGAAATTCAAAATAACATTTTCAACGATTTTAAATTAAGGATAAATCGCCTTGAAAATGAAAATCACTTATTTAAAGAAAAGAAGATTAGAGATTGGGTTAGTTCAGACTGGCAAGGTTTTTTTCAATTACTAGAACAAGAAATGGAAATTGCGGACTGGAAATTCGTGAACAATCCAAACAAAGGTTTTTGGTGTGCTATTTTAGATTGGGCTGAATGGGGAATATTCCCTGTCTATATACAACTTGAACAAGCAAAACTATGCTTCAAAATATCAACACATCCCGATGATTTAGATTTTCATAACGATATTTCACAAGCTGAAATTAGGGATCAATTCCATCATAAACTGATGGAGATGGCAAGAGAGAATGATTATAAAGAAATCAAAAGACCAGGTAGATTTGGTAATGGAAAATATATGACTGTAGCTGTAGTGGAGCCTCAGGATTGGTTAGGAAATGAAGAAGACTCTATTAATATTCAAGAGATTATTCGGAAACTCAATTTATATAAAACGTTCCTTTCAGAGGTTAGACTAAAAAAAATCACCACGGTCTAACAATTTAATATTGCGTTTCAATCGTAAAGAATTCAATGCTTTATCTGATTTGTATGCACTATTTAAGGAATTAAAATTGGTATAGTACCCCATCAATAAACCATGTTAATTTCGCGCTATTCGGGAGTCGAATATCAAAATCTATTCAGGTATTGTAAAATCGTTGATTTTTGCACAAGGTGCAAATCCCAGAGGGATCACCAAATTTAGAATCAAAAACTTATACCCCCTTTGCAAACAAAAATGTTAGCAGGGGGTATTTTTTCAGGGATACTAAAAATTGTACCGATTCCAAAAAGGCAGTATCCAAAAAATAATTCGGTGAGTAGTTTTAAGAATCTCCCCTACTCACTGACAGAGGCATAACCAACCACCGAAAGCGTTGAAGTTATGATTTTCTTTTACCCTTTTATACTTACATTTACAACAACACAGGAGTCGTCGTACGCAAACCCAGAACCGTTGTGATTTGCTTTCACCCTTTGAACTACTGATATTTACAACACCATCTTCAAGAGCTGAACGATTGGAATATAGGTTGTGATTTGCTTTCACTCTTTGAACTACTGATATTTACAACACCTCTTCATGTCTTTAATGTTTTATACCTATGTTGTGATTTGCTTTCACTCTTTGAACTACTGATATTTACAACACCTGTTTTCTACTACCACAGCCCCAATGCTGGGTTGTGATTTGCTTTCACTCTTTGAACTACTGATATTTACAACACCAAGCATTACCAGCTGGTTAATACCATACGTGTTGTGATTTGCTTTCACTCTTTGAACTACTGATATTTACAACACCAAATGGGTTTTACTTGTACCCAAGAGATCCGTTGTGATTTGCTTTCACTCTTTGAACTACTGATATTTACAACACCCTGACTTCCTTAAATCGGAAGTGATTTACCGTTGTGATTTGCTTTCACTCTTTGAACTACTGATATTTACAACACCCTGTACTGCTAATTCCGGCACCTCCCCATGTTGTGATTTGCTTTCACTCTTTGAACTACTGATATTTACAACACCGACCCAGTGAAATATAATCACATATTTGCAGTTGTGATTTGCTTTCACTCTTTGAACTACTGATATTTACAACACCTGATGGTTTGCTAGATGTTAATCGATTAGAGTTGTGATTTGCTTTCACTCTTTGAACTACTGATATTTACAACACCCCCATTCACTTTTTTTGATATCATCACTCTGTTGTGATTTGCTTTCACTCTTTGAACTACTGATATTTACAACACCGTAGCGGTATTGTATAGTTGACTTTCGTTGGTTGTGATTTGCTTTCACTCTTTGAACTACTGATATTTACAACACCATATGCCTTAGGAAGCTCGTACGCTAACCAGTTGTGATTTGCTTTCACTCTTTGAACTACTGATATTTACAACACCCTTATCTGGCCTTATATCATACTCGAATCCGTTGTGATTTGCTTTCACTCTTTGAACTACTGATATTTACAACACCTTACCTTTGTGCATATACTTAGTTGTATAAGTTGTGATTTGCTTTCACTCTTTGAACTACTGATATTTACAACACCTTTCGAGTAGCGGGGCTGCGGCGGTAGATGGTTGTGATTTGCTTTCACTCTTTGAACTACTGATATTTACAACACCCACCAGCAATAATACTATCGTCATCATCTAGTTGTGATTTGCTTTCACTCTTTGAACTACTGATATTTACAACACCGCAGCAGGAGAAGGAATAGAACAACCACTAGTTGTGATTTGCTTTCACTCTTTGAACTACTGATATTTACAACACCGCCCTTGCGCGTGGATCGCGCATTGCTTCAGTTGTGATTTGCTTTCACTCTTTGAACTACTGATATTTACAACACCCTAGATGAAATGTACACACAATTATCACTAGTTGTGATTTGCTTTCACTCTTTGAACTACTGATATTTACAACACCACTTCATAGCTATGGGAAGCTACAGACTAAGTTGTGATTTGCTTTCACTCTTTGAACTACTGATATTTACAACACCTATGGATCGGAAACAAAAAACAAAACGGAGTTGTGATTTGCTTTCACTCTTTGAACTACTGATATTTACAACACCAATACAATCACATATTCGCGCAAACCTCAAGTTGTGATTTGCTTTCACTCTTTGAACTACTGATATTTACAACACCTGTTAGGCCTACCAGGCGACACATTCGATAGTTGTGATTTGCTTTCACTCTTTGAACTACTGATATTTACAACACCGCAGCAGGAGAAGGAATAGAACAACCGCTAGTTGTGATTTGCTTTCACTCTTTGAACTACTGATATTTACAACACCTCTCTCTTGACATATTATGCCGTATTGACAGTTGTGATTTGCTTTCACTCTTTGAACTACTGATATTTACAACACCACAGTTATACGTACTACAATGGTAAAGCGGTTGTGATTTGCTTTCACTCTTTGAACTACTGATATTTACAACACCCCCTTTATTGTTCAAAGTCAATTCCATAGCGTTGTGATTTGCTTTCACTCTTTGAACTACTGATATTTACAACACCTATTTTATACATAATAACACAATACCACAGTTGTGATTTGCTTTCACTCTTTGAACTACTGATATTTACAACACCCTTATGCGATGGTTGCACGGAGGCAGAATGGTTGTGATTTGCTTTCACTCTTTGAACTACTGATATTTACAACACCATTGAGCCGGGGGATGATGATAACGCATTGGTTGTGATTTGCTTTCACTCTTTGAACTACTGATATTTACAACACCTCCAATTGCAATTACCTTTGCATGAGTAGTGTTGTGATTTGCTTTCACTCTTTGAACTACTGATATTTACAACACCCATTTTTTTGACGCTCATACATTTCTTCCTGTTGTGATTTGCTTTCACTCTTTGAACTACTGATATTTACAACACCCTGAGGCCTTCTTCCGTCCATTTGCAAGAGGTTGTGATTTGCTTTCACTCTTTGAACTACTGATATTTACAACACCAAATGGGCATCCATGAATAACAATTTGATAGTTGTGATTTGCTTTCACTCTTTGAACTACTGATATTTACAACACCTTGATCCAAGCGACTTGTCTTGAACTACCGGTTGTGATTTGCTTTCACTCTTTGAACTACTGATATTTACAACACCCATATTTGATTTTATTTAAAAACTTGCCAGGTTGTGATTTGCTTTCACTCTTTGAACTACTGATATTTACAACACCTTTTACAGCTGAATAATAACTAGTTTTGGTGTTGTGATTTGCTTTCACTCTTTGAACTACTGATATTTACAACACCTGGGATATATATAAAAACTACTACGCAAAGTTGTGATTTGCTTTCACTCTTTGAACTACTGATATTTACAACACCTGAATACATCTAGTTGTACTTTGAATGATCGTTGTGATTTGCTTTCACTCTTTGAACTACTGATATTTACAACACCGGAAAGAAGAATACTACAAACTACTAGAGGTTGTGATTTGCTTTCACTCTTTGAACTACTGATATTTACAACACCCAAAAGAAAACAATAGAAGAGTTCAATAAGTTGTGATTTGCTTTCACTCTTTGAACTACTGATATTTACAACACCTCTATAGAAATAAACGAAAGTATAGAAGGAGTTGTGATTTGCTTTCACTCTTTGAACTACTGATATTTACAACACCTGGTTATCAGTATACCCAACTGGAGGAACAGTTGTGATTTGCTTTCACTCTTTGAACTACTGATATTTACAACACCCAATACTAACAATGCAAGCACCAGTAGTGGGTTGTGATTTGCTTTCACTCTTTGAACTACTGATATTTACAACACCTCTGGAAAGAACATAAATTATTCATGTGAGTTGTGATTTGCTTTCACTCTTTGAACTACTGATATTTACAACACCGCAATAGCAAGTAACGAAATGTTTATGACACGTTGTGATTTGCTTTCACTCTTTGAACTACTGATATTTACAACACCAAACGGTAGCTTCATAACACTAGGAAGCTAGTTGTGATTTGCTTTCACTCTTTGAACTACTGATATTTACAACACCCGGCTGATTTAAGCGGAGCAACAGCCGCAAGTTGTGATTTGCTTTCACTCTTTGAACTACTGATATTTACAACACCTGCTCATAAGTTTGGGGCCGAAGAGGCCCCGTTGTGATTTGCTTTCACTCTTTGAACTACTGATATTTACAACACCACAGTAAACTATATAGTGAAATACATTCAGTTGTGATTTGCTTTCACTCTTTGAACTACTGATATTTACAACACCAAAGAACTGGATAGAATAAGAGAAAAATGTGTTGTGATTTGCTTTCACTCTTTGAACTACTGATATTTACAACACCAGAGACGTACAAGCAATAAAAGACCATAGAGTTGTGATTTGCTTTCACTCTTTGAACTACTGATATTTACAACACCAACGGTAGCTTCATAACACTAGGAAGCTAGTTGTGATTTGCTTTCACTCTTTGAACTACTGATATTTACAACACCCCCACTACAAAACATAGACACTATGAGGGGTTGTGATTTGCTTTCACTCTTTGAACTACTGATATTTACAACACCATATCGTATGCTGCTTGCACTCCTTCTTTGTTGTGATTTGCTTTCACTCTTTGAACTACTGATATTTACAACACCACGAAAGCCCCAGATAGAAGCGCGGCGCTGGTTGTGATTTGCTTTCACTCTTTGAACTACTGATATTTACAACACCCCTTGATTTGTTTGTCAGAAAACGACGTTGGTTGTGATTTGCTTTCACTCTTTGAACTACTGATATTTACAACACCATCAACAGAAGAAGGGAAAGAAGAATACTAGTTGTGATTTGCTTTCACTCTTTGAACTACTGATATTTACAACACCCTTTTGTAAAACAAAAGAAGCGAAAAAAGGGTTGTGATTTGCTTTCACTCTTTGAACTACTGATATTTACAACACCCCTATAGAAATAAACGAAAGTATAGAAGGAGTTGTGATTTGCTTTCACTCTTTGAACTACTGATATTTACAACACCTAAGGGAAAATTTTAAATCATGCGAGAGATGTTGTGATTTGCTTTCACTCTTTGAACTACTGATATTTACAACACCTATTTGACAGTGTATGAAATTGAAGCTCCTGTTGTGATTTGCTTTCACTCTTTGAACTACTGATATTTACAACACCAACCAAAGGCAAAAACCGGCACTGATGATTGTTGTGATTTGCTTTCACTCTTTGAACTACTGATATTTACAACACCTTGGAAACCAAAATGATTGCGATTAATGAGGTTGTGATTTGCTTTCACTCTTTGAACTACTGATATTTACAACACCGGAATATCAAAAGAATCGCCATGGTACATAGTTGTGATTTGCTTTCACTCTTTGAACTACTGATATTTACAACACCGGCCCTGGCTTACTTACATCTTGTTTATCGGTTGTGATTTGCTTTCACTCTTTGAACTACTGATATTTACAACACCTATCAAAGTGATCTATTCAACAACTGGATGGTTGTGATTTGCTTTCACTCTTTGAACTACTGATATTTACAACACCAGAAAGCAACAAAACAATACAAGAAAAAATGTTGTGATTTGCTTTCACTCTTTGAACTACTGATATTTACAACACCATGATAGCAATCATAGGAGCAGTAACAAACGTTGTGATTTGCTTTCACTCTTTGAACTACTGATATTTACAACACCAAGTACTTTGTGTATGATGGCACCATCATTGTTGTGATTTGCTTTCACTCTTTGAACTACTGATATTTACAACACCTGAATTGGACTCCAAAGATAAAACCAGGATGTTGTGATTTGCTTTCACTCTTTGAACTACTGATATTTACAACACCCTTTGATACCAGAGAGCGTTAATGATGGGGGTTGTGATTTGCTTTCACTCTTTGAACTACTGATATTTACAACACCCAGCAAAGGGATTTACTTATAAAGTAGAGTGTTGTGATTTGCTTTCACTCTTTGAACTACTGATATTTACAACACCTCAATTCACGATTTCATTTGACTGAAACTCGTTGTGATTTGCTTTCACTCTTTGAACTACTGATATTTACAACACCACTTCATACAATACCCATCCCATGTTAACAGTTGTGATTTGCTTTCACTCTTTGAACTACTGATATTTACAACACCGCGGATATCTTTTAGAGTGGGGATTGGCTAGTTGTGATTTGCTTTCACTCTTTGAACTACTGATATTTACAACACCTCTGGTGATCAATGGGAAATAGTCACAACAGTTGTGATTTGCTTTCACTCTTTGAACTACTGATATTTACAACACCTGCTTATTGGAGTTGCTGTTATGGCGCTTGTTGTGATTTGCTTTCACTCTTTGAACTACTGATATTTACAACACCATATGCTAAACAAAGAAAGTCATTCACACAGTTGTGATTTGCTTTCACTCTTTGAACTACTGATATTTACAACACCGTAATGTGAACACACCAACACATGAACGCGTTGTGATTTGCTTTCACTCTTTGAACTACTGATATTTACAACACCCTAAAATGGAAAATGGAAGGAGCCGTAATAGTTGTGATTTGCTTTCACTCTTTGAACTACTGATATTTACAACACCGATCCGGTAAAATACAACCACATCTTCGCGGTTGTGATTTGCTTTCACTCTTTGAACTACTGATATTTACAACACCCTAACATACAGGAACAGATTTCTTATGAAGGTTGTGATTTGCTTTCACTCTTTGAACTACTGATATTTACAACACCTAGATCAATGTTGCTAGTTGTAGTGAAAGTGTTGTGATTTGCTTTCACTCTTTGAACTACTGATATTTACAACACCCATTCCTTGCTTCACCATTGATGAAAGTATGTTGTGATTTGCTTTCACTCTTTGAACTACTGATATTTACAACACCCAGCAACCGGGTTTAGCAATATCTATCTGAGTTGTGATTTGCTTTCACTCTTTGAACTACTGATATTTACAACACCTTAATTAATCATTTTAAAACTTATTGTTATGTTGTGATTTGCTTTCACTCTTTGAACTACTGATATTTACAACACCCTCCCGATCTTATTTTTCTTCTTCATGCCAGTTGTGATTTGCTTTCACTCTTTGAACTACTGATATTTACAACACCTAGTTGCGGAAAACTCTCGTTTAACGATTGGTTGTGATTTGCTTTCACTCTTTGAACTACTGATATTTACAACACCTACCCGAAAGAGATACAGCATGTTATTTTAGTTGTGATTTGCTTTCACTCTTTGAACTACTGATATTTACAACACCTATTCCTACTGAAAAACTGCCAACTGATTTGTTGTGATTTGCTTTCACTCTTTGAACTACTGATATTTACAACACCAACAACACAGGCTGAAAGATTTCTATCTAGTTGTGATTTGCTTTCACTCTTTGAACTACTGATATTTACAACACCTCAGTTTTGTTGGAATTTGTTAGAAACAGTGTTGTGATTTGCTTTCACTCTTTGAACTACTGATATTTACAACACCAAGCAATGGTATAGCCTTTTTATTGGCTAGTTGTGATTTGCTTTCACTCTTTGAACTACTGATATTTACAACACCTAAATTAAATAACATGAACGAATCAGCATTGTTGTGATTTGCTTTCACTCTTTGAACTACTGATATTTACAACACCTACGTCGGAGGTAGACACGAGGACAACCCGTTGTGATTTGCTTTCACTCTTTGAACTACTGATATTTACAACACCGACCTTTTAGCGGAAATAGACGGGAGCTGGGTTGTGATTTGCTTTCACTCTTTGAACTACTGATATTTACAACACCCAATGCAATATTGATCAGGGTTAAGGCTGGGTTGTGATTTGCTTTCACTCTTTGAACTACTGATATTTACAACACCACCAAATAGCACAACAAGCTATAATTCAGTAGGTTAAACAAGAAATTAGAATTAAAAAAATCCGGACACAAATGTGTCCGGATTTTTATTCTAAGTATTTTTTGTTATTGTAATATTCGTATTTTAGAATAATTCGAGCTGTTGAGGAGTATCTGGCAATGCTTTTTCGTTCTTTCCATAAAATAATTCCATCATACCAAACTGTTTGTCTGTTATGGTCATAATACCAATATGACCTTTCTCAGGCAACAATCGTTTAACCCGATTAATATGTACATCTGCATTCTCCCTGCTACTACAATGTCTCAGATAAATGGAAAACTGAAACATTGCAAACCCATCCCTTAAAATTTCCTTACGAAATTTAGAAGCAATACTTCGTTCTTTTTTAGTTTCGGTTGGCAGATCAAAAAAAACTAATACCCACAAAATTCGATATTCATTTAAACGCATCAATTAAAATAGCAATTCATCAAAAGCTTCTTGCTCCGATCGGTAATTTTATAAATAAAGATCAAGTTTTAATCCTCATCAGCTTTGAAGTTCGATGATTTTCTAGTGTCGAAATTTTTCATTATTGGATAGTTAATTCTTCGGACCGTACCTTCGTAACACTTCGCCAGTGAAGAAGTTGTAGTCTGCAGACCAACCATTAAAGGGCTTTTATTTTTTTCAAACTGAACATCAACCGTTGCAATCTCCAAAAGCTGTGATTTAATATCCCTACCCAACTCTAAAAAATTTTCACCTCTATCTATTATCCCCAATACAATCTCATCCACGTACGGACGGTAAGGTTCCATAATGTCATCAGCCAGACAATAAGCATTATACTTATTCCGATGATGAATACCTAATGTTGGTAACAAACCAGAACAGACCAAACCACGAGCAACGATAGCACGTAGTATAGCATATCCATAATTCAATAAGTTGTTTGGCGGGTCACCGTCACGCCCTCTGAAGAAATCTAATTTTTTAGGAAAAACGTTTTTCCAGTAATAAGCAGCCGCTCGCGCTTCATAATTATCAGGGTCGCCTGAACGTACTGATTTTGCCCAATGAATCATATTTTTACTGGGAATATCTCTATCAAAAAGTATCGCAGCCTGATTTAAAATTTTTGCCTGAACGGTTTGCTGCCAAAGCTGCTTTTTTAAAGGCTGTGAAGCATCTATTTGATAACGAAATCTTTCACTTTGTGTATTGTGCCCATCAATTGGGAGCATCATACCAGTAGGATGGCGACTTTGGTTACAGGTAATAATTGCTGCATTATTTTCTAACAATGCAGCAATGCAACCATGTGTTATGGTTATTTGTTGGTTATCTAATATGATTATTCCAATATCTTCTATTGGAATAGACTTTTTTGATTCTCTTTCTCCTAAGGATTTTAAATGCGGCAGATCAATTGAAAGTTGATTTTGCTGTAAACTAAGGTACGCAGGATTGCCGAAGTGGAGGGTTCTTTTAATCATGAGAGAATATGTTAGAATTTCGTTATTTACTTTGGCTTTTTATCTCAAGTAACGTTTTTCAGTAGTCACCAATTTTTACAATTTGCCCAATATGGTTAATACGGACTTTTACAATATTGCTGATGCCACCTAATCCTTCCCTTTTCCAGGTGGTGTTCTTTAATTGTGAATTATCTTCCACATTAGTTTCTAAATGATGCCTAAAAAAATAGTCTTTAATAGTGAATTTCTGCACCCTAAACAAATTAGAGCTAATCAGTTTATTGTTCTTTGGATCTAGAAGATCAATTTCAGAAGGATTAAAGTTTGTCTGCTCATTTGGGAATATGAAATATTCATTCTGTTTCATGGTAAATAAAAACGTCCAACCCAAATATGCTTTTAATGTTTTATCAATAATCGGCAATCCTTGATTTACCCTTGCGACTGCCTCATAGAACGAAACCACATTTTCCTGCAGGTTACCTTTTTCATCTCTATAAATAGCCACGTGGTGATTATTACCTGTACTCACAAAATCCGTAGGGACAAGCTTTTGATGATGATCTAAAATCTCATTTCCCAGATGATCTTTTTTGTAATGCAAAGGTTCAGCATTGTTAACGCCGCTAATCTTAACCTTTTTAATAGCAATACCTTTTTCTTCATTAAGCCAAATGGGATTTTTTTCCAGATCAGAAAAAGCCTCTTTTGCGTTATTGTTGTATTTTGCTAATCTTTCTTTTAAAATTTGCTTCACACCTTCGTCCACTATTTTGTCTATAATTTTAATGTCCTTGAAGTTTTCGGGTGTAATGTCCTTTCTGATTGAATAGTCATTTTCCAACCACGTCAATTTTACCATTTCCGGTAGGACCAACATTTTTGTATTATCTAAATAAATAGGATTCTTAACTAAAGCGTTTTTCCCTGTAAATGCTTTCTTCGCATCCCTATCATTTTCGACTAACCGTTCCAACAAAAGTCTCTTATAAGTAGGGTTCGCTACTTTCTGGATGATTTTTTCATCAAATTTTGGCCCAATTTTCTCCTCCTTACAAACGTAGAACTGATATTTCCCATAAACGGTTTCTTTATGTAATTGCCCTCTTGGTGTAAGCTCAATTTTAGTTTTTTCTCCTTTGGCAGATTTTGTCTTATTTTTGTTTTTGGTAACGACCTTATTTTTCGCTTTGAAAGAAATCAACACATTTTCCAGGTGCTTTTTTGCTTCCTCCCTAAAGTTTGGGATAGGCAAATTAAATTTTCGCTTTTTATTACCTAAATCATCAATAACGACTTTAGTTTCCTTTTCTTCGATCGCAATGATATTATCGTGTTGCTTGTGATTTTCATTTTTACGGGCATTCAGATAATTTAAATATTGGATATGGTTATGCTTCGTAAAAGCGATTGTTAAAGCATCCATTGCGTGGTGACGGTGGTCGTTTCGCTTGCTCCAGCCCACTATTCGCTCCTTAAAGCCACCGTCTTTTTTCTCGACCATTTCGGTCAAACCTAATTTTTTGAATTTGTCAATATTAAGCTCTTGCATGATATTGACTAGGTTCCAATCCTCACGTAACCTACCAGTTACACTTCCCGTAGTTGGGGTCACAATCCTACAGATTTCATAAAGCATATTTCTTGCCTTCTTTGCAATGTATTGTGTGTCTCTTAGATCACGTTCTATAAATCCATCACCAATATCGTTTTCTCTCTTTAACAGTTTTTGATATTTGGCTTTAGATATCCCCTCTTCTTTATTTTTCTTTCCCTGTTCAAAAAGGAATTCTATTCTCTCCTCAAAATCAGCTAATTTTTCTTTGCCGAATCTGCTATCTATGTAATCAATTGCTGTTCTATTGCCCTTATCCAGGTTATCCTTTCTAAATACAATAGTCTTATTTGAGAAACTATCATCAAACATCTTTGATTGAGGAATGATATGCTCTATGTCCACCTGTTTGCTAAACAAAATCTCTCTGGAAATATAGGTATTGGTGTACAGGTCTTTATAGCCATTATTCTTTAGTTCTTCGTAGAGTTTATAACGGATAATGTCATTCCTTGTTGGATTTTTCACCCCAAACTCTGCTTGTAAAAGTTTGAATATTTTTTCATGAGCAATTCTTGCTGCATTAATATTCGTGGTCATTTCAGCACGTTCATCCGCGTTCTTCTTTAAATCTCGCGCTAACTCAATTCTAATTTCATCGAACCTGAAGTAATTTACAATGTTTCCATGGGCATCTTTTTCGCTATTGGTCTCAATTAAAGCATTAATTACGTTTACGAGCTGGTTAAGTATCTTTTCTACAACAGGGTTGCGCAGGCTATTTTTCTTTACTAACTCTAATTTATCCTTCAACGGTCTATTAGCAATTTCTTCCTTAGTTAATGATGCTGCGGAATGCCTGTATCCGGCAACTGCAGCGGCCTTATCAAAAGTCTGCTCCTTAATATGCGGATAAATTTTACGCATCGCTTTTGCACTCAAACTACCATAGTCATCAGATAAGGCAACACCTGCCAGAATTTGTGAATGTTCTTTTTTAAAGCCAAATTTTTGTTTTAGAAGTTCGTATAATTTTTCATTTCCACTTGGAGAATCGTCTCCCTCATAAGATTGTAACAAATGCCATAATTGGTAGGAGGCCTGTTGTTCAAAAGCTTTACCATCCTGTTCTGCATTGAACTCTAAAATTTCTATACTTATTTCCAGTGATTCAAAAATACGTTTAACCATATCTTTGATATTAACCACTGGAATATTTATATCATCCAGATCTAACTCATCTTTATTTGAACTTACATTCAACAACTCTTTTGTATCATAACCTTCTAAATCGATGATCTTCAGGTAGGCATTATATAAAGCTTTGTTCGTTCGGTTTCCCTCGATTTCTGAATAATTCATTTCCCAGTCTTTTGCATCATAGCCTAACAACTCGATAATTTTGTTAGATTTTAAGTTTCCTTTGATATTCAACTCATCAAATAAAACCTGTTTTGCCTGCAGATCGAAAACAAATATTTCCGTTCCCTCAGATAAGACACCATCATCTTCCACCTTAACAGTCCCTTTTTTACTTCCTTTTTTTCTGATTAGAATATTGCTCAAAACCTGCCAAATCTTAAATTCCTGGAACAAGGGTGATGATTTAGGTGCCACTTTTAAACCAATAATTTTCTTTATTCTCAGTCCTCCTCTTTCTATCTCAACTTCCTTACGTTCAAACTCACAAAAGTTTACTAATCCCTTTTGTGACTTCAATTTTCGCTGATAAAAGATAATGATATCACGGATTTCCTTTTTTAGTTCATCTGTAAGTTCTGCGTGAAATTTAGCTTGCGTTTCCCAAATTGTTTCAAATTCATCAAAGTAGTCCTGGCGATAAAAAACCTGATTTTTTAATTTTGTATTCGGCTTATTCTGAATTTGTTTATATAAATACTGTCCAACAGTTTGTTTGTTAAAATACAGCTCTTTACTTCTATCGCTAATTGCTCCCAGATAACCACTGGAATTATTTAGGTTACTGTTGATTTCTGTAATCACATAGGCAACTTCCTCCTTCTCGAGCCTATTGCTAACTGCATTACTTCGCCATTGATAAGAATTTAATTTCTTCTCTTCTCGAGTACCTTTATTCTCTGCTGTATTAAAATTGCAGGTCTTCCAAAAAATAGCTGAAGTAGCCCGTTGCCCTTTACCGGCCAATTCCTTTTTAAGCTCACCAGTTAAAATCTCAGGATAAAACTGCTCCTGGAAACTCCATACTTTATCAAATTCTGCCTGCAAATCTGAACGATAAAAATCAGGTAAGTATTTTTTACCCTCTTTTAATAACTGATAAGCTAATTGACCAGGTGTTAAATTTTCATCGTATAATTTCTTGGCAATAGCCATGCCGTCAATTGCCATCCCTTCGACATCGTTATTAGCCTTACGACTACTTTTATAACCTCTTTTTTTATTGATAGTCAGTAATATTCTGGCAAATTCTTCTTTTTCGATCTTTTCATTAACAGATTTCGCACGTAAGGCTAAAGTAGAATGGGTGGTGTTTTTACCGTCCTCGGCAAGAATCGTATTTTCCGTAATGATTTTTGCCTTGGCCAGAGCATCAATTAAATTAGAACGTCTATCTTGATAGCGGTCAAGCATTCTTCTTGCACCACGTTTTAAAGTTCTATCTGCATTTATAGAAATTGGCTTCCCCTTTTCAAAATTGGTTTGCTCATCGGTGGTTAGTGGATTAACACGTACTCCAATTCGTTCAATTGATGATTTTCCAAAATCTGCACTTTCATTAACCTGTGCATACCCAATGGATGTTGTACCTAAATCAATTCCTAAAATTTTTTTCATAACTCTGAGTTAGCGTTTTTTAAAGCTAAAAATAAAAAATTTAATAAAATACGGTTTCCCGTATATGGAGTAATATATAATAACTACATTTGAGTGAAAGCAAATCACAATAAGGATTATTCCGTTGTGAAAACATTAAGTGCCTCGTCTTACAATACGGGGCTTTTTTATAAAGAACCAAAAGATGAGCTACTATTGCAGCTAGCTTACCACCCCAATTATCTCTATTTCATCATAGTAGCAAAAGACCTCAGAAGTTGTATCTTAGAGATTAGGCTCTCCGAATTTCCTATGTCAAAAGCATTTAGATAGAGTCAATCCAAAAAATCTTCAAATTCCTAAGGTTCAAGAGTAAAAAAGTCAAATAAAGTCTTGCAAACCCAGCCCCTTTCTGATTCTCGATTGGCAATGAGATCATCAGTATAAACAAGATCCAGCGCTGTCTCGTCCTGAAGAAACCTTACAGGTGGTCTAATACGGGTTTCACTTTACAAAAATTGATATTATCTGTATTAAATAGCAGAATTCTAATCCACGTGTACCTGGTGAGCCTTTTTAAAAGCTTCGATTTTTTTCCTGCCGATTTCATTCTGGGCAAGTGCGATCTCCCTGAGTAGCTCATCATGTAGTTCACCTTCAATCTTTGCTCTAGCCTTTTGTTTTCTCACTTTTTCCTCTTCCTCAATATTTCTCAATTCTCGCTCATGCGCTAGATAATCTGCCGTCTTGAGTTCCAAAAGAAGTTCAAAGTCTTTTTCCCTCGCATATATTGCACGGTCATAGGCACCTATAGGTGTCGCGATCTTGGCCACAGTCGGCAGAATCTCAATAATAAAGAATAGAACCCTTATCAACCAGAGAAAACTCAGTAACGACTCATTCGTATACTTCAAAGGCTCCTTATCGTTTTTTCTCGGTTCGGTTGCATAAGCGGCATTTTCTAGTGCTACAAAATCTCGAATAAAGCTTTTAGTATACATCCTCTTCACCTTATCCCCCTTCTGCTCAGACTCTTCATTCACAGATTGTATTTCTGCCATCTTTTTTGTTCTGAGATTCCTCTGCAGATCAGCCAGTTTCTGCTTCTCTATCGAGTAAATCCGACATCGTTGAGACATCCTCTGAAATAGTACGTCCTTTTGCTGCTTAAGTACATTGTAGCTGCCCTCGACTACGCGATACTCACGACCTGACAGAAACAAGTTTGCCATATATCCATTATCATCAATATTCCTTAGTTTAGCTAATTTTTCTCTTACTCTTTTATAACGACCATTTACCTGCCGAAATTCGGCTGATTTTGTATCAAAGGCACTACGGATTGACCTAAACTCAGCGTCCGAAGCACAATTTTTAGAGTCTTCTAATGCTTCATTCTCTAAACGTTCCGCCTCAACAGCAGCCTCTCTCTTATCCCCTATATTTCCATTCTCTTTACTGATTTTCATGATATCTGACTTTCCTTTTTCCTGATCAAACTCTCTCTGTATTGCGATTTGGTCAGAAAAGATTAGAAGCTCAAGAGGAATAGAAATGATAAAGGCGATCAACAATGCGAGCACTCCCCGCCCCAAAAGCGGAAGCAAAATAGCTTGTTTAGTCTTAGTAGGATTTTTCTTTAATGTCACCACCAGCGTACGGTCAATCGAAAACACCAATAGCCCCCATATCAATCCGAAAATCGAGGCAGTCATAAAGTTTTCTGTAAAATAATAACCGGCATATCCTCCTGCAAAAACACCAAAAAGTGTTGTCATGAAAATAGTAAAGCCAATGCCTGCCTGTCGGTTATAATCAGTAGGACATTCCTTTAAAATACGGATCTCACAGCCTGACATCAGCCAGAAAAAATATTGTAATGATGAATAAGCCTTTATTGGCTCCGCCTCATCTGGTTGAAAAGTCTTGGACATATCGTTGGAACGTTTGATAATAAATGGAGTTGCGGTAATGATAAATCAGCACGAAAGGGGCTGAAAGCAGTAAGGTCACAAAAAGCGCAATACAGATACATATTGACAAAATGCTACTACCTTCATCCCCATCTGTGCAGAGATCAAAAAGCAATAGTGAACGGGAAGACCATGAGTCACTCCGAGAATCATTAAAAAAAATATAGACCAGTATTTCAGATTTAAAAATCCCAAAAGAAAGACCATAGGCTACTAAGAAAGCAAGCGGAATCGATAACATCAGTAGAGGGATCAATAGACTGATTGAATTGCTTCGGTGAAACAAAAAAGCCGAGAGCTTAAAACCAAAACCCATTAGAATACCAAGAACAATAGCACAAAACAAGGCCGTACTGGGCGTAAAACCAAATAAGTCTCTTGCATAGACGAAGACCGAAGCAGAAAGAGCAAAAAGTCCTAGCAACACCAAATAACCGATACCCGAGAACGCGTTAAACAACGTAGGACAATATGCCAAAACAAAACGGTCATAACCTGCTAGACAACAGAAAAAACGCTGCAATTTAGTCAATCCAATCAATCTTTCCATTGGAGAATTTTTTTAAAAAATGATTTACTCGACCTCTTACGACGAACACCGAAAACCTCTTCAAAAAATAGTCTGGATTGCTCTCTATTATCTGTAAACAACTGGTCAATTGGAAAACCTGGAACCAGTGATGTTTTGTCTGGCACAATATTAGGCAAAACCAGATTCAAACGGGGCCTTGGGTCAACATATATATCGCATTTTGAAATCGCCGAAAAAAGTGCATTCTTAGCCGTCAATGTGTATGTGACCGACCGTTGGGGTTCTACTTCTAATGATTTTCCGCTGAGATGATTAAAACTCTCTCCCAGACTAGACTCAATACTGATCTCATCAGCATAGTCCACATCCCATCTCAATTTTGTCTTTATGGACTCAATGATAAAACTATCTTTAGATAAAAAAAAATTGATATTAACATTTCTTTTAACCTGAATATTTAGTACTTCTTCTATCTGAGTCTTACAATCAAGTTCAACAACTAAGAGCTTACATATACAGTCACTGTTCGGACTCACCACTTTAGTGCCTTCCTCTCCTACTAATTCAGCAAGCCCATCGAAGATAAGTGTTATCTTTTTCGCTCCCTTTACCTTCCAAGAAATCTTCACTGATTCACTAACAGGTATAATGTCTGAATCCACAAAAAAATGTAAGACCTCAGCTCTCGCGTGAAGCTTTACTTTGTATTGACGATTTTTTTCGATCAGCTCATTCCCAAATATGAAGTTCACAACTGCGCCTTCAAGAAAAGCTTGTTTCACTTCCCCTGATAATGGATAAGTAGATCCCTCAAGAGTCAAGTAGTCTGCATATTGCGTCATCCATCTAACAGTAACGGATTCACCAGCCAAGGGCTTTACAGGGTACTGCGAAATCAAAATTGTAGGTTTTGGTATATTACCTCTCAAAATTCCCTCAAGCTCATCAATATAGATAAAAGAAGACCTGCAGGATCGTTTAATGAGATATCCATAGGGACACAAGTGACTGTCCTTCGCCAGTTCAACAAAAAGTAATGAATCATCGGGATAACTAAAATCATGTTTAGTAAAAATTAGATTATGCTGATCATTAAACTGCTCATAAAGCCCTGGATGTTTAGAAAGAGCGAGTATAGAAGTGTAAATAGTCAAGATTGAAAAATCATCGATCCTTTCATTAAAATCCTTTGCAGAACGTAGAGGATGCTGAAAGGCATCAGTACCCAGCTCAACTGAATCAGTTCCGGCAAATGCAGGCGTATAAAGACAATCATAGTCTACCAGAATAAGCTTCCCTTCATCAGAAACTATAATGTTATCATGTTTTAAATCCCCGTGACCGATTCCTTTTTCCAGAAGAAAAAGAGCAAGCTGCTTGAAGCTTTCCGCAAGTGTCGCAATTGCTTTTTTATTTCGATCGATACAAAGTTTCCGAAGACAAGTGCCCAAGGTTACTCCTTTTGCCCAGTCCATTACTACCCCAGGATAATAAGCTCCTCCTTGATAACTTTTATCCTGGACATAGATCAGGTTGCTAAAAAACTCAAAATTGACGAAGTACGGTGAGTTGAATCCTTTTAGGTAAGAACTAATCCGCTCAAATCGCGAAAAACGATCAGCCTCCTCCATTGCAAACAGCTTGAGTGCTTTATACTGTCCCGTCGAATTATCAGATACCTTAAAAACAATGGCTTTGTTCCCTGACTCGAAAACGGGTTCATCTTCATGCAGGACTGGTGTAAAAACCGTCCCCACCTCAGCAGGATCAAAAAAACTATTCCTTATGGAATGTTTGTATTGTAAGTTATCAGGATACATCTATTTTGTTAACATTAAAATACTCAAATCATCTTTCTCAAGCTCCGCCCGTTCGATCCGGTCGCTTAGGTTTTTTCGTATTATAATATATGGGCATTGCAGCCCCCTTTCTATAAACTCCAAGAGCGCTGTAGTTGAATTAAATTCTTTTCTCAGATTTAAGCTTTCCAAAAGTTCTCCCTCCTTACTTACCGAACTGTAAAGCTGCTCACCAAGCAAAGTAGGCATTTCCATAGGCGACAATAACATTAACTGCAGAATAAGCCATCGACTTATGCTATCGGTCGTAAGAATCAGCTGATCATCAGATTTGAGTATTTTTTTTTCAACTTGTATCCTCTGATCAAGTTTTTTGTTCCAATTGAAAAGCTTAGGAGGGTCATTAAGCGACGACTGCTCACCAATCGGAAAAATCAGCTTAGGGATAGACCGATCCCCATTCTTTTCAAACAAAAACAGTGTAGAATCTCCATGTCCCCAATAATACAGTTCAGCACGAAGTGTATCCCACCAGATCAACACCAAAGTAGCATAGGATCCATCATTATGGAACTTTTCAACAATGAACGCATCGCTGGCATCCAACTGAGTAACCTTGCTATCATAAAAGTTCTTAGAGACCCCTAAAAACCATTCCTCAGCTTTGTCCTTTGATAAAAAAGGCTTATCCGGCTGATTATTCACTAAATGGCGAGCCCAGTCTCCGCAGAATATCCCCGCTCCCCCTGCCCCATCAGAAATCGCTGCTTTGAGAAAATCAGGACTAGCTCCGCAATAGAATATTGCGTCCTCATTTTCCGATTCATTTTCCTTATCAAAGGGATCGGAACAGGAAAATCGAAAAGCATTAATCGGCGACATTGGCAAGGGTAATCATAGTTCCTATAGTAAGTAAATTAATTAAACTTGAAGCGGTTGAGTTCAATATAACTCCTTTTGTACGTCCTAATACAAAGCGTTCATCACCAAACACCTTACTGGCCATTTTTTTTAGCTCATGGGGAAGAAAGCTTGCACCTTCATATAAAGACATATGAAAATCGTTACCTTCAAAACCGAGTGCAGTACCATGAGAGGGTAGAATATTCTCGACTCCATCCGTGATTAGGCAGTTAAAGAGAAGTGTCTGACCATCATCTGTACCCGTTTTTTTGATCTCCTCACAGCTATCAACCAACTCTTTTAGTGTTGCAACATCAGTTGGAAATCCATCCGTAATATTGAATACCATCGGCGGAAAGCTTTCCGGATGCTCTGCAGTCCAGTCTAAAAGTTCTTCGCGACACAGTCGAAGTGCCTCTTTCATTGGCGTATTAGCCACACTATAGGGATTTATCCATATTTTTTTTGTTTGGGTATTCGGAATCAGACCCCAAGGCATCTGCTTCTGGGTTGCCACTACATCTGTCTTGTAAACATTATTCTTGAGTTCACTAATATTTACCCAGCTTCTTCCCTCAAGATTTCCTTCCCAGCCGAAACTTACTCTTTGTGAACCCTCGGTTTTACCATAGCCAATCACCATCACATCAAAATATTCCCGAACAATACTATCTCTCTGACATTTCATTATCAAGTTCTCAAGCATGTCATTTACTATGTCTGTCACTACTTGAGCCCTACTTATTCCATTGCTCATCTTTGAAGACATTGAAAAGGACTGATCAAGCAATAAGACAAATGCACATGGATTTTTTCTTGTCACTCTTGCTGCATACGCCAGAGGACTTAGCGCCATTCCTTTCAGCCCAAAAAGCGTCGAAGCGGAATTTTCCGCAGCAATCTGACTAGACAATGCGTTCGCCAACAATCTGTTATCTTCACTCATATTCTAAATTGTTTAATTCGCTTTCATATCGCAGACGTTCATCCCTAAAATACTCATCCATATCTCGTATCGAGCGGATATCCTTATAGGTCTTATCCTTATAGAGCAAGCTCAATTCAACCTGTAGCTGGGCATACTTGGCCTTCATTACTTCAAGCTGTTTCATCAATGCATCAAATTTATTTATCTGCTTCCTATCCTCAATATCATATAACCCACTCTCTAAATTGGAGAGTATCTCTCTTACCTTGGCAATATCATTGTTATCATAAGAATTCATCAGCTCTTTAAAAATACGTTCAGCATTTTGCTGCATCTGCACGTCTCCCGGGAATTTATCAGGATGGCAAAGTACTACTGCTTTACGCTTGAGCCCATCCATCTCTCTGCGTTCATCTTCGCTCAGTTTTAAGGAATTTTTCTGCTTTTCCCGATCAAAATACTGCTCATATTCCCGATATGCTTTTTCAGCTTGTTCAATTTTTTTTCCCTTACTATTTCCTTGCTGCGCAATTTTTTCCTTTTTCAGCTGTAAGATTCTTTTGATCATATCACCAAAAGCAAGTGTATAAGCATGTACGAAATCCGATATCATCTTCTGTATAGTCGATCTCTCGTTTTCCATAGAAATAATCTCTATTTCCAGATATTTGATTTCCCACCGGATCCTCATTAGTCTAACTTCATCATCAACAGTAAGAGCCTGATTTTTTTTGAGATACTGATCAATCGCCTCATAAGCCCGTACATACCGCTTACTATCCACTAGCTCTAACAACCCAAGTATTTCACTAGTCAATTCAAACTCAGCAATCTTGTCTACATGGGACTGAATCATTTCTGTCTCATCAAGATCAATAAGTCCTTTGATCACTTGAAGTCTTTTATTTATCGCTATCGCATCAAAGATCTTTAAGACATCATGCCCATGATACTGTACCTTAATACTTTTAAATTCAGAAAGAAAAGATTCGGCGAGTACCGTATTATCTTTAGTAACAGTAATATTTTCATGATTACTTCCAGCCCGGATACTCCAGTTAAAAGAGCCGGTAATAGTTGTTGAAGCGTCAATAACACAGAATTTATTATGCATCAGATTACCAAAACGCGCAGAATCAATAGAAAAAAAACGTCCCCCTGCATCAATTAGTTCTTCGTAGCGAAGCGATGAGCTACTATTTATATGATCATCTACAATGATCAACTGTACATCAATCCCTTCAGTGGCCTTTTTGCAGATTACATTGAAAAGTCTGGCATCAGTAAACCAAGCGACAGCGACATAAATAGAGACTTTTGCAGTCTCAAGTTCAGCGAGAATATGTACGCGAATATCAGTAAAATAAGCATGAGTTTCCAATAGAAAAGAGAGTGAGCGTTAAGTTTAACGGCAAATTAAGAAAAAAATACATAGCACAAAAAGTATCTTACTAAAGATTCGGCTACGGCTAATACCCAGCCTGAGTAATATATTCATAAAACCTCGTTATATTGAGCTTGTTGATGCAAATAACTTGATAAGTTGCCATAATAGTTTTATTAAAAAGACTAATATTATAATGCAAATTGTTAATTATATAGTGCTATTAAATACGGTTAACCGTAAAACATAGAAATTTTATAAAATCGGGTTAGAATAGCACCAGTCTAATCCATGAGCTCTATTTATAAAATGAGAAAATTAAATGGGTCCAGAAAACACGAATTTATAAATACAAAAAACAGACTAAGCCTGATATCTAGCTTCAAGATAAAAATTAAACAACTGCACTATAGGTATTAATGTTGAAGATAATCCTCGCATACCAATACTATGATCTACAGTATAATAACCAAAAATTAATATTTATGCCACGAAATTAAAAACGCACATAATAAATCGTGATTGATGTATTGAGTAGAATTAGAACCATATCGCATATTATTTAAACGCTAACATTCGAACAAGATTTGATTCCCAATGGGTTCAAGAAAATTTCAATGAAAATTGATTTTTTATACTAAAAAGCACAAACACCTATCATTCAACATCTTGAAACACATATCAAAATTCATATCGATTCCCGTTAGTTACGGAAAACCGTATTCTTTAATACTGTCAACAGTATACATTTACAAAAATTAAAGATAATACTATGGGAACAACTATCGGAAACTTATTAATATCATACGATGTTAATAAATCGTATTCGCAAGTTAAAGCAGATATGGAAAAATTAGGGTACCATGATCATTTTAAAAATACAAATGATCCAAAGACATACGTTTTACCAAATACCACGTTATGGCATCCTAAAAAAAGCTCTGATCAGGCGCTTATTAATCTTAAAACAACATGCAAAAGTCTTCAAGCAATTATTGAAAAAGCCGTTGCTATAAATGCGTCGGAATTTGTTGGACTATGAAATAGTTAATATTATGAGCAAAAAAACAACAGAGAACTTCGCTAAGATTGTACTGAATGAAAACGTCTATATTTATAAAAAGCTTAGTAATAAATTTTACTCCAAAAGAGCAATAACAAATCTTTTTCAACAATCTAAAGGTGAAAAAGCAGATTTGTCTTGTATAATTTTAGATAAATTAGAATTGAAAGAAGGAGTAAGTCTGAACGGTAAGCCTTATAAATTGTCAGCATTAATATTGAAGTATCATACGGAAGCATCATTTATTTCTGAACCAATAAAATATTGGGAGGAGGTCAAGTTAGCCTACCTTTTTTTAATAGATTTTGGTAATTACCTCATAATAACAAAGAAAAATATTTCAGGGCTTAGAAGTATAATGCAAACAGTGGAATCTATTCCATATGAAGTAATAAGCGGAGTTCTATTCACAACTAAATCATTGCTGGAAAAATTGTCTATGGATAACCTTGATACCAGTAGTACTGCAATGAAGGCCCGTATAGTTGTTTCTGAGAGTCTTAAAGATAGTTTTAATTATGTAGGGGCAAATACATATATGTTGAATTTTTTAAGACTGAACAATGAGAACGATCGCTTTACTATATCACTCAACACATCAAGAATTGCGAAATCAGGTGAAAAAACATCAATAATTAAGCTCGTCGACTGGACATCGCACTTGATTTCTCTAATTGAAAACTTTATTGAAAAAGAAACTCCATTAGATTTATTTGCTAAGCCTTACGAATACTCTAAAGAGAGAGATAATTTAACTCCTATTTCCTTAACTATTTTATTCACTCGTTTACTTGATGAAATCGAAAATGGCACTATAGAAGGAGCTCAATATAAATACAAAGACTACTTGCCCAGAAAAATCAATATTAACAAGCTAATCACGAAATTAAGTCAGTTTTTAAAATTAAACTTGGGTGAAGATAACTATACTTATCTGGTAGTAAATCCAGAAAATCCCATTTATAAAGATTTAAAAGTAAAACTTGGCGAAAAGAGCATACGAATTTATTCAAACCGCCTGAGAAATCTAGATCTTTTAAGAAATAATGACACGTCTATTTCTTTCATGGATTTCACAAATAATAGAAGCACCTTTTTTATAAATTTTGACCAGTGCGATTATACTTATGCGAATCGAAAATTATTCAAAGACAGCATGCTTTTGGGAAGTATAGAACAGTTTCTCAGTATATTTATAGATGAAGGTTCCGTTAATGGTATTACAACGGAAAAAGGAAATTTGTCAAAAAGCTCCAAATTCTTTAACAAAAACTCTGCATTTAACTATGTGGAGGAACGATTCAAAAATAGTGATTTCATAGTATTAGATGATCTGGGTGGAGAATGGGCAGATCATATAATAATCAAAGATTCTGAAATTTCCCTCGTGCATTCCAAGACAAATAATAGTAAATTCTCCGCAACAGCATTTACTGAAATAATAGGTCAAGCTCAAAAAAACATGCATGTATTTAATCTACCAAATACACAAATCAATCGAAAAAAAACGTTTTGGAATTCTTATTATAAAAAAGATAAAATAGTATCAAAAATACCGCGGTTAAGAACAGGATCATCAGTAGAAGATTTCATTGAGCGTTTTGAGACTATTAGAGTAATGCCCAATCATAAAAAATCTGTCTATCTCATGGTGAATTTTATCTCAAAAAAACTTTTAGAAACTAATTTGAATAAGCTTAAACTCGACCTTGATTTTGCTCAACGTAAAGAAGCAATTCAAATTTTGTGGCAAATATCTTCATTAATAGCTTCTTGTAGAGAACATAATGCCTCAGTTTACATTATATGCAAGCCATAGAGACTTTTCAGCAATTAGGACACGCTAGATATCCCGACAAAAGTACACCAGTGTTGCATAATAAAGCACCACATCTATTCCAGAGCAAAATATGTCAGCCGTTACGGTTATCTTCTTACATTCTTGTTTTTTTAAAAGATCTCTGGCTTATTTCTAGATTGACAAAACCTACTCATTTACTGATTGGCAACAAATCTATAAGTGAAAATGGAAAATTTGGTGCTGTGATTTTATTAAGATAACTTAGCAAAAATTGATCCTTATTTAGATATCGAAACTAACTATGTCAGAGAGAATCTTAAAGTCTATTTTACCATGAATGTATTCCCTTGTAATTTGAATGGTTGGGTAATTGCTATTGTAGCTTATTGTTTGGTGGCGATCGCAGCCTTTTTGCCAACATTAAATGCAATTCTAAGAAAAATACAATTACATCCTGGAGGCGATTCATTTAATGAATCTCTTTACTTTTCAGATGAGGGAAAAAAAATACTGACCCAACATTATTCAAGAATAAGAGGAACACTCCTTTTTTGGAAAAATCAAGCTGAAAAATTTAAGAATTTTCATTATTACTGCTTGCTTTGGACGATCCCCATCTCAATTTTAATTCCAATAATTACTCAACTAATTGATGAAGATTATTTCTCGAAGCTATTTTTAACCATTATTTCAAGTCACGCAGCCTTACTAATTGGCTTTCATCAAGGCTTGAGAATTGAAGCAAACTACAGAGCTTTTAGAAATGGCGAATCAGATTTTTACGACCTATATAGACGAATGCTAGATGAACCAAAAAGCTTTGGTAATACCGAAACGATTCAAATTGACACCTATATCCAGGATGTTGCTATTGTAAGGAAATTAGTCAGGAACGCAGAAACCAATAACTTCCCCACATTAGAAGATGTCAAACTTACGCATAGAGATAAGTGATTTTTTACACTATGAATGACGCATCATAAGAAATTACCTTGGTATATACTGAACAATCTATAATATATATACCTCGACAAATCGTAACTTGTTCATCAGTTAACTTCTTAATAATCCTCCACAAATCTTTGAAGATGGATTAACTCTATTCTCAAAAATAACGAGCTTAACCTATCCATTGGACACAAAATAAATTTTATAATCCTCGTTTTGATTAAATGTCTCATATCGTCTAGACATCAAAAGTCAAACGACTTGCTTATCTAAGTTACTATACACCTATTGCTAATACTATTAGCAGAAGTCACACATAAAACTGAAAAATATTATCACATTAATAGGGTCTTTAGCTCCGACCACTGGTAGAGAATATAAAAGGCATTTATAGGGCTGGAGGAGCTAGTAGAATACCAAACCCGATAATTTATTGTCTTCAATAAATTAGGATATTTCCCTCTGAAATAGTCCAATGATTTTTTACCGTTAAATATAATTGTATGAATCTGATTATGCTCACTAAAAAATCTCTCGAAATCATTTATTTTCTCGCCTGAAATTCGGTGATCTTGATTTCCCTTTCTGTTGCAAGCCGAAAGTGTATCCCATAAACCAATCCTATTAGTCTTTAGCACTTGTAGTTTCTCTCTGTAACTCAGTAAAATTTGACGATCAGCCGGAAGCGGAGGGTTAAATACGCGGTAGATGATATCCCAGAAAACATTATCTTCATTCGCATAATATTCCTCCTTCTCAATTGACGCTATTCCTGGCATCGTACCTAAAATAATAATCTGGGTGTCAAAATCTACTATTGGCTCCAAGCAATTACATTGCCCAGCATTATTATCCTCTGGTATGTCCATATCATATATTAGTGGATCCAGAAATTCGGTTAAACCCCTTAAATCCGGATCCGAATTTAAATATTTCTCGTTATGTGCTATAGACTACAGCTGCTGTTCTATAACCGAAGTTTCCTCTTCGGGCAACATGAACTCCAAAAACAGCGTCTCCGCCAAGAACTGCTCGTTTTCGAACTTTAGCATCCATCTTTTTTCCATAAATGCAAGTAGCTTTTTCCCCCTGTCATAGATATTGTCGGCATCCCAATGCTCATAATGGGAAACCTCAATTTCCGAATGCGAGCCGTCCAGGTAACCCTGTCTAATCTTTTCGTTCCGGTCATTATACTTCGGCATCTTTTTTTCTTCAAAGCCGTCATTCTGAAGGCTCGAATTTATACTCCGGGAAAGTGGTAAAAGGTTTCCGAGAGACCCCTTCAGCAATGGAAGATGGGATTTCTTGACACCCTTAAAGCGTACTTTCCAATATTTAGTATCTGAGGTTTGGGGAAGGATGTGTTCAACGGACACTCTATCCTTCTCGCCCTTAACAAAAAGGGACCAGTCAATTTTAGGACTTCCTCGTTCTCTAACCTTCTGCATCTCATATTCATATAGAAAATACTTCAGATCATTCCAATGGTAAAAACCACCACCACTTTTAAATTTTTTTTCGATGAATTTTCGAAAATAACCATGATCAAAGTATTTTTTGTCATCTCCATCGTTCTTGTAAAAGCAAAATGACATACGCTCATTTAACAAGTTGATCAGTCCTACACAATCTATCTCACCGTTCCTCAGCTGTCTGGCTGCCCGATAGAATTCACTATTTCGGTAACTGGAAACGGTTCGGCTTAATCTAAATGCGATAAATATGAATCGCTCTATGGCCTCAAAAAGTTCCACCCTTTTTCTCGAATCTAATCCTTTAGAAAGAAATGAAGCCGTTACCAGTGGTCTGAAATAAATAATCCCGACCCTATTTAGCCTATCTATCCATAGGCATTCCTCTTCTGTAAGATTCTTATTATTCTTCGGATTGTGGGTATTATACCAATGTACAGCAGCTGATTTCAAGCTATTTACATAGTCTTTGATCTGCTTTGGTGATAACCTGGACCGCTTGACGATCCTTTCCTCTTGAATTAGTTCCTCCAGTTCTTCATCTTCGATGCTGTCTCGCTCGCATATCTCGACCACTTCCTCTATAGAGGAAAGTTTAACCTCTGTTTTGGTATACACACTCTGTGGCGTAAACTTATGTTCGAGCAAAAAACGGATATAATCATCACCTCGTTCCCTTGTATATGGAAAGTACATGATCCAGTGTGCGGTCAAAAAATCATCGTCGTTCAACGGATTTTTCTTATTTCTCCCCAACTGGTAATAAACCTCTTTCCAAGAGTCATTGATGTTTTCTCGAAGCGCGAATCGGTCATCAGAACTCAATTCCTCCTCATCGTACAAAGTAGTCAAGTAGATTAATCTGTTTTTGAGTAGCTCAAGATTGGAAAGTTTCTTCCCTCTGTTATTCATCGTCTCAAAAGCTACAAAAACATCGAAATCATCACTTATTTCATAGACATTGAACATAAGATTTTGGGTAAGCTTCTTGAAAATTTTCTCAATTTCAGCAAGATCATACTTCTCATAAAACGCAGTTAAATTCTCAGCAAAGAAGTTCTTGGCATTTTCTAAATTCAACGTATAAAACGTTTCTTGGATCGTGCCACTATCCTCTTCGTTGAAGATGCGGTACTTGAGGAATTGAAAACTGGGGTTATCGATTTCATAACCGAACTTATGCGTACGGATGATGAACTGAGGAGGCTTCTGTACCACTAGATATTCTTCCTTGATGCTTTTAAGATTGAAGGTTCCCAGATAGATATCCTCCTCGCTCTTTTCTTTATTTTCTGGTAGTTTTTGTAAGAATTCAGTGATTGCCTGAATAAAAATGACAAAAGTAGTGAGGCGCTGCTGTCCATCAACAATATGGAAAGGTTTATAACCACGGTCTTCTAGTAGCCACGTTTCATCGTTCCAGCTTTTCCAAACCTTTTGCTCCACTTTTTTGAGAGAGAGCATCCCGGTATAATGAAATCTCTCTAATGGCAAGTTGATGACATCTTCCCAGAAATCCTTTAATTGTCTTTTTCCCCAAGCATATCCCCGTTGATAATCAGGGATTTTAAATAGTTTATCCTTGAAGATGTCCTTCAGTGATTGAAGTTCTTGCATAATATTTTTGAATTGAGCGTTTAAATCAGAAGGGTCAATATATAAAACAATGTAATTCAAAGCAAGCTGTGCTAAACAAAAATGTCGCGATATAAAATGAAGATTACAGTTAATGAAACCTCCAGGTAAAAACTCTTGCTGAGACCGTTCGAAAATGATCCGTTGACTTCGCAATATGTATGAGATTATATTTCGTCTTATCTTTGCGTTCTCCAAATTGATAACTGATAAAATATCATCTGTACTTTTTTTGATCAACAATCAAGTCCTGCAACTGCTTTCGGCATATTATTTCATCCGCTCCTGTGCTTCTATCTGTTCACTATACCAATATTTTTGAGTCGAGAAATCTAAAGGCCAATCCCGCTGAGCTTTAGACTTTAATGATCCATCTGGCACCTCTTTCATGTACTTGTAATCTTCCAACTCTGTATTTACCCAATATTCCTGAGTACTATAATCATCAGGCCAGTCTTCTCTTGCTTTTGCTTTCAACTTTGCCAGAACCTCCTCTTCTTCGCTGTCTACTTTAACATTATCTTCTGCAGGAGTAGTATCTACAGATGTCTCTGCCTGTTCTGTTGCAATCCTTTCCGTAGGGATGGCTTTTTCTTTTCCAAACATTGCAGATAATACACCTATTCCAATAAACCCTAAAAATCCATATAACACAACTTTACCAAATGTCAATTTCTTTTTTGGTATAATAAACTGTTGCGGCCAATGAGTCAGATTCAAATTGCGTTCTTGTCCATTGGATAGCACACTGGAAGTAGCATTCAATATATTTTCAATATTCTTCCTATTTTTCCCCATATCAAATGCCCCGCCCATCATGATCCCAGTTTTAGGAGTGGAGGTTATCTGAATTCGCGTTTTATTCTCACTTATCTCAATCAACTGAATAGGAATATTCTCACCCCAGGAAGCCAGGCTACCCCCCCCTTTTACAAGAATACGTCCAATCATTCGATCTGCACTTTCAACCTTAAGTCCTGAAATAGATGGAATAGCGATGCACAATGCATCAAAAACTTTGTTTTTTGCGAAGGGAAATTCACTTTCCCCGTTGTGGTCTAGTAATGCCATAATTTATATTGTTTTATTAATTCATTTTCCAGTAAAGCCACAACGTGATTCATTGGGACTTAATTTATGATTATCTATTAAAGATGAAGTTATTTGATTGGAACTAAATTAGACACAACTAGCCAGTTATAAATCCGGGAAACCGTAAATGGATTTTTATTTAGAAAATGAAAGAAAGTGACTTACATGGAATCACACATCGATGAATACCATCGAAAAACCTAGCCAAAGCTCATCGCTTAAGAACAATATCCTTACATCCATCCTTGAACATATCAAATTTCTTTTTAAAAAGAAATGCGAGATTATCATTTGCAGTAGCAAAGAAAAGTTGCTTTCCACCGGAGCTACTCGAAATTATTTCCCGGAGATAATCGAGGAAAGACAAAATATTAAGATCATCAGTAAAAGCAAGGGGATCGTCAAATATAATTAACTGTGGTCCCTTTTTAACTTTGCTATTAAGCGTTAGAAATACCGCCAATGCCAGTGCTGATCGTTGCCCGGTACTGATCGTAAAAAGATCGCTGATCTCACCATTCGTTTTTAGCAGTCGAATTTTGCCCTCGCTAATTAAAATGTCTGTAAATTCCTTAGGCGCATGAATGGTAAGAAATATAGCTTTTATTTGCTCTTTATTAGCGAGCAGAAAATTATTAAAATAGTCTTCCTCACTGTATTGCTTATAAAGCGAGTCAATAACTCCTAATGCATTCTCCAGGCGGTCAATCTCCGACATAAGCAATTTTAACAGGCCATTTCGATCCTCGATGGTTTCCATCGCCTGTTGAGACAAGCTGGTACTTCTTTCATTTAATGTCAAGTCATAAAACAACTGATCTACAAGCTCATATAGATGCTCCGTTTCCCCTGAGACATCTAGCGCGTGCCTGTAAGGATCATACACTATATATTTGTAGTGAATGATATTTTCAGCATAATGATTTAGGCTTTCAGTACGCTCAAAAAGCAGTTTTTCTATATAGTCATACTTCCCTGATTCAATTGGTACAAACTCATCTAACACCCCATAACGTTGAGCAGACAAACTATAAATTTCTAACGTGTGCTTCCCGATTTCTTCATTGAAATCTCTCACATCCTTTTCCAATTGTAAAATAGTATTTTCGATTTCTTCAGCAGATTCTGTGATTTCCGCTGAAAAATAGGCCTTCAGCTGCCTTAACACCATTCCAAGCTGAAATAGATCAGACTTTCGTCTCTCCCCCCACTGAATAAACTTATTAATTTTTTTTATGGAAGATTCACTTTCGCTAAGTTCCTCTCCAATCCGATCATAGATCACCTGAATAATGTGCGCAATTGTGTCGGTTTGCAGATCTAAACTATATTCTCGCCAACCGGCAGTACTTTTCAAAGACAGAATCCTGTCAAAATCATAAGATAAATCCTGAAGTTCCCGGTCTATTTTTTGTTCTTCTTTTAATATATTAACAAAATTTTCGCGCTCGTTTAGGAGCTTAAAATCTAATTCGATACTACCTTTTAGTTTTTCAAATGATTCAAAATTGGTCTTACAGAGCGGACATATACAAGCATCAGGCTCTATTTTAAGATACTCAATTCCACAATCAGAAATAGTGGAAGTTATTTTTTGCACCTCTGCCAGATGTTCGCGTGCTCGAGCTGTAGATATCCTGGCCACAGTTTGCGAACTTTTCAGATCTCGTTGCTGAAATTGTGATCGATCTATATATTCTGGTATGGTTAGCTGAAGTTTCGCATACCTGGATTCGTAATGTTTTCTCATATTAAAGTAAGCCGCAAAAGAGTTCTTTTTTTTGTCGGTTAGCTCTAAATAAGTTTTGTACTCTGGGTCTGTCTCGGTCACTCCATCCTTTATGTAACCCCGTAAGCTCTTGAGTAGGTTAATTTTTTGTAATGCCAGCTGCTTAGCTGCTTCAGCATTAATCTTCTTCGTCTGCATGTCCTCAACCTCACTGTTGATTTTTTTATAAGCAACGTAAGTAGCATTTAATGCTTTATATTCTTCTGTAACTGTTCTTAAGGTTACTTCCGACAGCCAATCTACATCTCTTAATAAATTTTTAAGATGTGTATTGAATTCTTTTAAATGTTGTCTGATCTCCTCCAAATTAGGTGATTCTGCGTTGTAAGAAGGAATAGTAACACTACTCTTAGAAAGCAGATCAGTCAATTCAGCAAACAATACAGAAAAACCATCCCTTGAGCGGGCGAGCTGGTTTAACGTATCCCCAGCTTCATCAATATCTTTTAGGTAATCAATGCGCAATTGCTTTTTTGATTCCCATACATCCTTTAATTCTTCCCGGTAAGCTTCAATGTGATTTTTCACCTGATTGATTTCTTCACCCAGGGCAAGATCACGGAATGCATTTTCGACATCCAGTTCATCTTTGTTTAACGTCAACCGGAAGGAAGCATCTGTATTGTAAAAATTGAACCTGTTAAAATTTGAAACAAGTGCAGTATCAGAACGACCTCTAGCACTATTGTACCAAACACGGTCTCTTTGGTCAAAAATGGTCAAATCATTTTTAGAAACACGATAATCAGCCTCCCCCGCTAACTTCGCCCCGATCTGATAGTCTTTTTTTAAAACGGTCCCATCGCTTCTGAAATTATCGCCGGTATAAAAATATTCGATAGCTTCCAGGAGTGAAGTCTTTCCATGACCATTTGCTCCATTGATCAGATTAACCTTGCCAAAACTAAACGGCGCATCCGACTTCGGGTATTCCCGGTATCTTATTGTTTTCAACTCCTGGATCTCCCCCATATGTACATCATGGTCCTCAACCCAATCATTGTTGTTGCTTTTATCAGAGGTTTCGGGAAAATCACCGGAAATAATTATTTCAACTCCCGAACTGACAGGCAACGATCTCTCCACTAAAAAGTCCAGTCCATGTGTTCCAAGTTTTGCTTCCCAGATTTCAGCTAAACTCTTATCTATAATTTGTGAGCCCGAAGTATTGCCTACCTCATAAGACCGCTTAAGCCAGTCCGCCAAAGCTTCTTGATGCAGAACAAATTTGCGTGCAAAGTCAAGATCAGATTCAATGGCAAATCTATCCTCCGCCTCAATTTCATGTTCCACTAAAAATACGACGTAATAATTCCATTGTATCGCACCTGGTTTGGCAAAATAATCATCGGTAATCGTACTTTTTAAATAAGCTCCCAGGTTTTCCGGTGTGATTGAACCCGACAAATCAAAATAAAATGTTTGATAAGGAATGTCCATATAAAACCGGGAAGCTTTGACAACTTTATCAGTTATCGGCTCAATGGACTGATAGTATTTTTCAAGCTGTCTTATGAGTTCTTCGATAGTCATCATTCTTTTGTTCTGTTAATTGCCGTTGGATTGTCGTTATTATTGGTTGAGAAACTAGGCGCTGTGGGTGAAAAATTAGGAACTGGCGGCTTGGGATCGACCTCTCTATCGCCGAAGTAATGATAAACGATCAGCAATCTGTTAGGAAAGGTATTGTCATCCGGATGAGATTTAAGCATCAGTGCACGTAATTCTTCCACCTTTGAGGGGTCAGTGACCCCTGCATATACAATACATGCCGGAAGCCCGTTTACCCCAACTACATTATAATTGTAATTGGGAGAACTGTAATGAATTTTACAATCGCTGATCAGATCCTGAAAAAACCCATTTCTAGGCATCCAATCAACGTTTTTGATCAGGCTGGTCGAAAACGTCGCATATTTATTTAACCAGCCAATTTTCAAATCTTTCGTATCTGGATCCTGAAAAAAGTTGATTCTACGTGAATATTCGTCATCTGAAATCTTAAAGAATTCGTTCTTGTCAGGTGATACCCATTCCTTGCCCGAAATTTCTCCAACAGTGATACTCAACAGCCTTTCCCGGTTGATAAAACTCATATTTTCGTTAAAGAAATACTCGAAATCTCCCCCCATTTTACGACAATATTCCACCAGTGATTGGTTCAAAGTATTATCGACGACCACCCATTTACCTTCCCACACCAGGCGTTCAAGCATTTTTGGCCCGTAACGAGCTTGATTTTGAACATTTAACCGTCGTTTGGAAACCTTTGAATTTAAAAAGCAAAAGACCGCTTCGTTTTCGTCAAAAATCAGAATACTGGACTTCGCGTTTTTCCAATTGTTATAATAAAGCCCCAGTTTGTCATTCCTGTTGATCCTATGATCATCAATCAAAATCTTCCTGGTTTTAGTGTAAATAGCAGAATGGGCGTAAGTCAGCACTTCGCCATCAATGGCACTATCTTTTGCCCAGTTGTAACAAAGTATTTCCACGCTGGTATCCTGCGCGCAGTTGTTAAAAAAATTAGTTCGATACTGTTTTAGATTTGCTGTCCTTGGGGAGAGGTTAAGCTGAGGATGTAATAACAGATAGGGTTTATCAATAAACTGCCGTAAGTCAGTTTCCAGATCAATATTCAATCCTTCCGAGCATATAATCGTGGCCAAATAAATTGACTCCTCATCGTTACGAAAAATATACCGTTTGGTACCAAACGCCATAAATTCATTCTCAATTGGGGTCGCTCCCATTGGGTAAGTTTTAAATTGAAATAAAACAACCCGGATATATTTATCCTGCCCGGCTTTTTTAGTAACAAACACATAGGCGACAGGATCGACAAACTTATTTTCCTTCGATGCGAACACGTCCGACTCCATCAAAACGACCAAAGAGTCTGAATTCAAATCATTGCTGAAATTTTCAAGTTCATTTAAAGTCGAGGATTCACATCCGATAACCAT
This sequence comes from Pedobacter steynii, assembly GCF_900103665.1. Taxonomy (GTDB): domain Bacteria; phylum Bacteroidota; class Bacteroidia; order Sphingobacteriales; family Sphingobacteriaceae; genus Pedobacter; species Pedobacter steynii. The sequence continues at coordinate 1,006,957 of NZ_FNGY01000001.1, read as the reverse complement.
CAGGCTGCCTGGATGATCAAAATCCGCTGATTTAACAAAGTCATGAACTGCGGACAGTGGACAAGAGTATTCCGGAGTGACTAACAAGTCGAACGTTTCCCTACCCGCATGCTGAAAAAATGCCAGATGCTTGTCAGCAGCAAGTTTAGAATTTGCATTCTTTACCGATGGTATTCCTTCTACATTGGCAACGACCTTTCCGCTATGCTGATATAAAAATGTTTTATAATGTTCGTAATCGGGCCTTAAGACCTTTAAATCTGGCATAGCCAGTTGGTGTTGTTCAAGTATTTTATCGATAAAGTCGTATTTAACACCCATTGAAAGAGACAGTTAATTTGGTGGCACCTAGCTCAAATATACAATGAAAGTTTTAAGGATATAAAAAATTTAACCCTAATTTAAAGACCGATACAATCCCATTAAATTATTAGACGTCCAACTGCAGCTATTGAATCATCACCCTAAGTTCACAAAGATCTGTTGCCTTTTTACATCTTATAAGTTAATGAATCCTGCACTATTATAAGGTGCGTAATTCCAGCACCTTCTGAATGTATCATACTGACAATTAAAAATTTACGCCAGTTTATTTGGAAACATCATTTCTAATTCCCTAACTTGCTGTAACTAAATTAGCTCGCTCTCAAATGAAAAAACTTCTACTCTTGCTGGGTTTGGTAGTTTGTATCCAAGTGCATAGTTATGCGCAAACGGAAAAAATTGAAGAAATCCCCATCAACCTCAGTTCAAACAGCATTCTGAACACCGGATATCCATTCGATATTAATTTCCTAATAAAAGTCGATATAACGGACAACACAGCATCCATTGCATTTTTCTACCCTGTCCAGCCAAATAAAAATAAAACTAACTATGGTTATAAATCATGGCTGAGATATACTTCTTAAAGATAAGTATGCTGTATTCTGACTGAACGCAGCACTGACAACAGAATTACTAATCGTTGACTTTATGAGTTAACACAAATCAAATCATATAGCGATGAAATTTATATTAAAAATCAACGGATCAGAGTCTCCCACAGCCGCCTATGTCGGCTGGACACCTGTAAAATGTACACTTACAATTAGCGACTATACTGGCCAGTCGCCTATGCCGGTATTGATCACGGCAGGCAACGATAACCTTGATGGACAAATTTCGCTTTATAATAGCAATAAGACATCTTCTGAACCAGTTGATAAAATTGAACATGATTTTCAAACAAAAAGCGAGATTAGTTTTTACGTAGCAGGTAAATATCCGCATGCCAGCGTAGGCAAAAAAGACACCTTTTTAAAGATTGAAAACAAAAGTAACCAAGTGCCAACCCTGACTACAAAAATAATGGTGCGCGTCCGGAAAAACGCGAATAATCTTAAGCCTAATGAAATAGAAGCTTTCCTTTCCAGTTTTGTAGCGTTAGGCAAGCGACCGCCAAAGAAAACTTATCCGGGAGCCAACTTTACCCAAAAACCAAATAGCTTAATCGATGAGATCGTGTTGATGCACACCTACGATGCCATGCAGGAAATTCATCAAAGAACTTCATTTCACCCCTGGCATCGTGCATTTTTAAGTCATCTTGAACGGGAGCTACAAGAAGTTGATGCAACCGTTACCGTACCATACTGGAGATTCGATAAAAAGGCCGAAAATGTATTCAATGAATATTTTATTGGGAAAACTGAACAAAGCGTAGAAACAACGGGGCCATCAGTACCTGCTTTCAACAAAGCCAATCCCCTATATTCCTATAAAACCGTTTGGGGAGACCTGGTACGAGGCTACTGGGGGCAAAATCCAGCAAATGGAAAGACTACTAATGAAATTTATGATCAGAAGGATATTCTGAAGAGCTTTACTGTGTCAAATCCATATTCGGAAGGCATTAATATTTCTTCTGAGAAATTCAAAGGATGGGCCTATCACGAGGAAACTAGATCTCACAATGAAGCTCATAGCGCATTTTCCGGACATGTTGCCGATCCTGGAAAGGATCCGGTAGACCCATTATTTTTTATGATGCATGGGAATGTAGATCGTTTATGGGCACTTTGGCAAAGAAAATATAACCGATTTTCCCCAACAGATCCTGATACCTATCCTTATCAGGGAAAACATCCCGGCCATACAGGTCCATCAAGAGCTCCCAGAAATAGGGACAAAGGAAATTTCCTAAAAGATACACTCTGGCCCTGGGATATGGACAATGCGCCCATCCGGCCAGCCAGAAGATGGAATTTTCAAAACGTCCCCCCAGGTATCGTACCTCAGATCAATATAAAATTCCCAAGCTCAATAGCCACAAATGCCCCTGGCATCTCTCCGACATTAGAGAGTATGATCGATTATCAGGGCCGGCTAAATGCAGGAATTACATTGGGCTTTGACTATGATGAAATTCCTTATTTTGATCATAACCCTATTACTCCTGAAGTTCAAATTGCCGCTGCTTTTGAAGAACACAATAAAGTGTTTTTAAATTCCGGTCTTCCGCTGGAAGAACGGCTCTCCGCAGCCTCAAACGCACGTATAGAAGAATTGGATGAGTTCAATGCGCTACTCAACATCATTAAAGATCAGAGTGAAGCTGAACAAATCAGGATCCAATCCATACGACTTGCGGATAAAACAAATGAACAATTTCTTGACACCGGTTTAACGGTACTAAAAGATGGTTCGGAACCTGAAACATTGAGGTCTGAGCTGATACACGCGGTTTCAAATGCCAAACGGTCAAACTTGCATTTCCCATCCAGGCAACCAGAATTTTTCAACACATTAAGAGGGCTTATGAAAAGCGATAGCCCATTGCTTCGGTCCCAATCTATAGAGATCTTATCTGCGAATCAAGATGAAGCAGTCCAGGAATTTTTGGTGGAAGATTTAAGTAAGGAAGAAAACGCTTTAATGCCCAAAAAAGATGCAATTGCCTTCCTCGCACAAAACCCTAAACCACAACACACGGATCTTTTCTTAAAAGCTTTCGAGCAAGACAACAATGAAGAAGTGAAAATCGCCGCGTTAAAAGCAATGGGCAAAGACCAGGCATCTGTTGATTTGCTTAAAAATGTGGTATTGAAGGGGAAAAGTTTTAAAATCAGGGAAGCCGGAGCCCTGGCATTGCATCAACTCGATACTGAAACCATGAACAACCTGGCAGTTCAGATCATCACGCAACCAGCTAAAGGTATTCACAAAACATTTTTCAGCAATCTTGCTCCAGGTGAAGCTGACTTTAAAGCGGGTTTATTGAATATGTTAACATTTACCGGCGACATTAACCAGTTGAAGCAAAATGATAGCCTGAAGACTTCTTTGAGTAATGTAAAAAACGCCGATAATGACAACAAATCTGGTTTCAGTAAGACCTTTAAAACTGCTGTTGATTCAGCTAGTGTTACTGCTGATATAACTGATGAACCGGATATGATGGACCTGATGGCAACCAAATTACTTCGTAAATTTGACGCTGACGATGAAGTCGAATAGCATACCTGGCAAGAAAAAGGTTGAGCTGGGAAGCGATCGGTCTGATCAGGAGATAGGAAACAGGATTGATTTGATCAGGTCAGGAAAGCTTTCTAAGCGCCTTTTGGTTGAATTGATGTCCGAGCGCCATCCTGTTTATGAGGAAAGGCCGAATTTTCAATCCACGCGGATCAAAGGCTATGCCATGGCCTCTTTCTTTGATGTCGGGCTCCCCGATTCGGCATTAAAATTCGTTCTGGATGAGTTGCAGAATGGCAAAAGTGCTTACATGGTGGCTGCGGCAGCCCGCGGACTAAGGGGCGCGAAGCGTCCGGGATCTCAATACGTCAACTTTTTGCTGCAGGGTATGGAAAACATCCGTTATCATGACGACAGCATGAGCCTGGAAGTGTTCAAACCGGACTGGCCTCTTGAGCACCCAACAACGGCTAAAAGAGAGATATTCCTTACTTTTCAATGGTTACAGGGTTATGCAAAAGGAGCTTTACCAGAGTTGGTATCTTTTTTAAAGGATTCTTATGATTTTGACCCGGGAACCAAAGAAGAAATCCAAAAGACAATTCACATCATTGAAACAGATAACCGAAAACACAATCTAAGCTGCTGCGAGATCGAAAGTGAAGAAGAGAATGGTTTTTCGGGGATATGGAAGAAGTTAAGAAACATTAAAAGCATTGGAAAGCTTGAGGTCGAAAACCAGGAAGGTATCTGCCAGCCATTAGATGCATTTACCAATCAGAATCCAACCGTTGTAGCTTTCTTTTATACACGCTGCATGAACGCTAATAAATGTACCTTAACCATCAATAAGCTGGGATGGCTGCAACAGGATTTGATCAGGTACGGATTACAGGAAAAAGTCAATCTATTGGCTTTCACCTACGATCCCGGTTACGATACTGCAGGTAAGATGCATGTATTTGGTGAAAACAGAGGAGTGATTTTCGGACCAAATGTACATATGCTAAGAACAAAGCCGGAAGATTTTTCGCTTGTATCCGATTTTTTCAATCTGGGTGTTAACCATGTTAATTCCACTGTAAACCAGCATCGCCTTGAGCTATTTCTATTAGATCAAAAGGGAAACGTCAAAACCTCGTACACCCGCCTCCAATGGGAAGTAGAAAAGGTATCCGGAGATATTAAAAGTTTGTTGGAACGTTCTTCCCGTTTTGGTTGGCTTTCTTCTTCGATAAGCTTCTTCCAGCAAGTATGTTTTCCTGTGTTACTGGCTTTCTTCCCGAAGTGCCCCGTCTGCTGGGCGGTGTATATGAGTGCTTTCGGAGTGTCGGGGCTTCAAAGTGTCCCATATAGTCCCTGGTTAATTCCCTGGATTGTTCTGGCGATAGCAGTCAATTTGGTCATTCTTTACCGTAAAGCAAATGTGCGGAACGGCCTTACCCCATTTTGGCTAAGCCTCGCAGGCGGGCTATTAGTCATTGTCCCGGGATATATGTTTTCCTATCGATTCGGCTCCATGCTTGGTATTGCATTATTACTGATGGGTGCCTTATTTAACAGTCTCCCTTATCGGCAATGGTCAAAATGGACTGATTTCTTTTCTTCGGCCTTAAAGGAATTAAAAATTGCTTCCCATACAAAGACAAAAATATGGTTTAAGAAACCCCTTGCGCAAAAATAGTTACTCAGAAAGTCAACCTTGACATAAAAACATTGAATAGCGAAAAACACCTATATTAGCACAAACAAGCAATTCATTTCGATGAACGAATATGACAAACTCAAAGCCCACGTACAGAAACGACTATCCATCACTGAAGATGAGCTGATTGAATTCTGCAACGCCTTCAAAATAGTTAAAGTAAAAAAAAGACAATTCATTGTTCAACCTGAGTTTGTCGCAAAAAACCGGTTTTATGTCGTACAGGGGACTTTTCGTGCCTACGTCATTGGCGATGAAGGTCAGGAACACACCATACAATTTGCGATCAGTGACTGGTGGATCTCAGACTACAACAGCTATATCTTTCAGCAGCCCGCTTCTATGTTCATCGTTGCATTGGAAGACAGCGTTATCCTGCAAATTTCACATGAAGCGGAATCCGCGCTAAAACAACAGCGGCATGTTTTTGAAACCTTTTTCCGCATTCTTGCCGAAGGCACCGCAGCCTATATGGCCAGACGGGTGATTACCAATCTCACTAAAACAGCCGAACAGCGTTATGAAATATTTCTGGAAAGATATCCCGACATCGTAACAAAAGTGCCCCAGTACGCGTTAGCTTCTTTTCTGGGCATGACTACAGAATACCTCTCCAAGCTGCGCAACCGGCGCGTATCCTCAAAAACTTAATCTGGTTCAACCTTTTTTCTTAATCCAGTTCGCCAAGATTTCCTAAACCAGTTCGTTGAAAAACGGTCTTGCGGTTCGCCACATTTGTATTGTCGGAAGCGACAATATAATTCACAAAACACTCCACAAAATGGCATCACTAACAAGAACCCAGGTTTTGATCATGTCGGCAACAGCCGGTATCGCGGTCGCAAATGTTTACTACAGTCAACCAATTTTACAAGCCATCGCCACCCAGTTCCATACCACAGCAGAGAAAGCAGGAACAATATCAGTGCTTTCCCAGATCGGCTACGGCATCGGGCTATTTTTCCTCACACCGGCGGGTGATATGATCGAACGCAAAAAACTCATCTTATACCTGCAGGGCGGACTAATCCTATCGCTTTTACTCGTCGCCTTCTCTCCCAATCTGTTTACCCTGTATGCCGGAAGCCTGCTGATCGGCGTTTTCTCCGTAGTCGCCCAGGTCATCCTGCCAATGGCCGCCAGTCTGGTCACAGAAAACAGAGGTAAAATAGTGGGCCAGATCTTCACGGGCATCCTCGTTGGCATCCTGGTTGCCCGTGTATTCAGCGGCTTCATCACCGGCGCTTTAGGCTGGCAATACGTATACCTGATCTCAGCCGCAATGGTTTTAGGTACAGGCATACTCATGCAGGCCGACTTCCCTTCCATCAGGGAACGCTTTACCGGCAGTTACCCCTCATTGCTAAAATCAACAATTGCCCAATTCAAAAGATTCCCATTGCTACGTCGTACCGCATTTACCGGCATGCTTGCCTTTGGAACCTTAAGTGCCTTTTGGGTAACACTGACCTTCTACCTCAGTAATGCACCCTTCCACTATTCCGCCAGCAAAATCGGCTTATTTGGACTGCTTGCTGCTGCAGGTGCGCTGATTGCACCTGTTTTTGGTAAACTCGCGGACAAAGGTTCTCCACGTCGCTCCCTCCTTTTCTCCACCGGCGTAACCCTGATCAGTATCATCGTGCTGAAATTCTTTCCAGCTTCCATCGCAGCCATTTGGGTAACCGTAGTGCTGCTCGACATTGGTGTACAAGCAACTCAGGTCACCAACATTGCGGTCATTTACACGTTGGACCCCACAGCCAATAGCCGGATCAACACGGTATACATGACCAGCTATTTCATCGGCGGCGCCCTGGGATCTTTTATCGCCATCCAGCTCTATAACGCTGGCGGCTGGAGCTGGTCAACCTCATTTATGGGAGTAATGGCCATTGTCGCCATCATCAACGTCTTTACAACCAAAACTAAATAACAGCTATCATGAAAATAATTATAATCGGAGGCTCTATTGGAGGGCTGACCGCAGGCATTGCATTAATGGACGCAGGTCACGATGTTCATATCTATGAACGCAGCGCAGGAGAAATGAAAGATAGAGGCGCAGGTCTTGTCATCCAGCACGACATGATGGAGTATTTCATTGAACAGGGCATCGCCACCCGATCCGTCTTCGGCGTTTCAGCGACAAAGAGACAAATTCTGGACGACAAGGGCCGTGCCGCGCTTTTGTACCCAAATGACACCGTGTTTACCTCCTGGAACTACATCTGGCGACAGCTGAAAGATTACTTCCCCGCATCCAGCTATTCCCCAGGCTTTGAACTCGAAAGCATCGGTGAAGAAGAAGATACGGTAACCGCAAAATTCAAAAATGGGGAGCACAGGACAGCCGACCTGATTATTGGCGCCGACGGGGTAAGTTCTACAGTACGGGACTACGTCGCATCCGGAATAAAACCGCAATACGCAGGCTATGTAGCCTACCGTGGCCTGATACCTGAAAGCGAACTCACAGCGGATGAAATCAGATTCTTCTCCGATAAATTCTCCATCCATCACTACCAAAATTCCCACTTCCTATCCTATCTGGTTCCGGGAAAAAATGGCGATTTGAGGAAAGGCCACAGGTTGTACAACTGGGTTTGGTATCAGAACAAAACCACAAAGCAACTGGAAGAACTGTTAACCGATAAAAACGGCACCCACCGTCAGTTTACTGTACCAGCCGGTTTTTTAAATCCGGATCAACAGCACCAACTCAATGAACACGCAGAAAGGGACCTGCCGGAAGTCTTAAAAAACCGGGTGCATCAGACAACAAATCCATTTGTGCAAGTCATTTTGGATATGGCAGTACCGAAGATGTTTAAAGGACGTATCGCCATTCTCGGCGATGCAGCCAACCTGGTCAGGCCCCATACCGCATCCGGCACTGCCAAAGCCTACCGCGACGCCATTGCCCTTGCGATGAACCTAAGCGAATATCCAGATCTGGCTGCTGCTTTGCAAAACTGGAACAAATATCAGATTCGACATGCCATCTCTCTGGACATGCACGGCAGGCAATTGGCCGCCCAGAGTGGACTCGGCTCTCATTACTAATAAAACCAACCGGCATATGCCCGGAACTTGGAAATTATTTACATTTAACAAATTAATTTAAGATCAGAATCTACCTTTTCTGTATAAATTTTAACAACTGACTTACTCTTTCTTTTCAATTAAAGTATCATTACTTCCATCAAATACATATTCATAAGTCTTGTAATTTCTATAAATCATGATTCTTTTTATTCAACCTTTTAAAGGCCGTATTAAAAAAAAGCCTCCAGTATCGGTTATACAAAACATCAAAAGCAGGCTTGCTCCCCTCACTCAGTTAGAGCAAGAGTTCATCTTCCCCTTTAACAACCAAATCTATAAATATCTATAATATTACCTATCATCAGAATTTTTGATTTCATTATCCTAACCATGCCTTTCCCAATTGTGCATTATAATTTTTAATTTTGGTTGTTTTTAAGAATTTTCTGACCTCCTTACCAGATTGATTACTGCAGATGAAATTCACAGAAGTTAAACCGCACTTAAACATTGCTCCTTTTGTCGATGCCTATTGGGAGCTTAAAAACTGTGATAATTTTACCGTTTTGGATAAAGTTATTCCAGACGGCTGCATCGACTTAATCATCAATTTAGGAGAAGAATACCCCATCGAATCAGAAAACTGCAGCCTCAAAAGCGAAAAAGCATATTTGGGAGGCGCCATAACTGAGGTAAAAGAAAATAAAATCAGGCCAAATGCGCACCTGCTGGGTGTAAGGTTCAAACCAGCCTGCTTTTCTTATTTTTATTCCTTCTCCTCCTTGCATGAAGCCACAAATCTTTGTGTAGAACTCGATAAGCATATGGTTCCTGATCTAAAATCCCTGTCAGGCAATTTCTCTAGTGCTTTTGACCGGTATTACGCCAACCGGTTCATACAGCCAAAACATGATATGTTGCCCGTAGTTAATGCCGTTCAGAAATTAAAAGGGCAGGTTTCCGTTAATGATTTAGCCGGAATAAACTGTACAACAATTCGGCAATTAGAAAGAAATTTCAAATATTATACAGGTTTAACACCTAAAGAATATATTGGTATTGCCAGGTTTAAGTTTGCCCGGGAACTGATCGCATCAAGCTATCCTCAAAGAACCCTTCTTGATATTGCTTTGGAATGCGGTTACTATGACCATGCCCACCTCGGCAATGAAATAAAAAAATACACAAACCTCTCTCCTTCTCAGCTTTAACACACCCATTTAGACGCAGTTTATTTTGTCGCATTTTTCCAAATCTCAAGCTTTTAGCGTGGTTATTTTTGGTTATGAATAAAATAGCAAGAATTAGCATCCTTTTAGCCTCTTCAACTTTATTGTTTTTTGGACTGTTGCATTTGCATGGCACCTTTTTTTCTACAGACCTTCATCCCCAAAGTCTGGATTTAACCGCAAGACTTAAATCGTCCCATATACAAATGGACGTGTCTGGAAACCTCTGGAAATTATGGATAGGATTTAATGCCATGTTTAGTGCCGGCCTTATTTTTATCGGTTCCATTAATTTATACCTATCGGCAAAGCATTTTCAAATCTTAAGTGACCGGCCTTTTATCGGCCTGCTCACCATTGCTACAAATGTCTTTTTTGTTTGGATAGGATATCAATACATGATAAATGCCTTTGTACTAAGTATGTCTGTCCCATTATTGCTATTTGTTATCGGCTTTGTATTGATTCCAGGCAAACCCAGGATTTCAAATGAAAAATGAGGTGATACCCATTATTGCAGTTCTATTATGGGAAACAGGCATTTATTTTCTATCCGCCGATATTTCCAATAATGAGGGTCTTAAATATCAGTTATGTGCCAGATATTCGGCCCGAACCTCATTTTTCATGCTACTGGCTATGTTGTTTTGGATCGGGATACAGAGGCTCTCAAAAATTTACGGGAAAGAAAGTACCAGGACTACTTTTGTTTCAGCCATGCTATGCTTTGCCATTAACCACCTGATCCATTTTGTTTATATTGTTTTACATTACCGGTATCAACAACTGAGCCTTCTTAAACCGGGAAATATTTTTGGAGCGATTGGTTATCTGGGAATAATAATCCTGCCCATTTATCTGTTGCAAAAAAAATCCTTAACAAAAGAGCGCTGTATCGCAATTCATATCATGATCTATACGACCACACTTATTTTTCTTACCACCTATTTAGGTCGGCTTTCAAAAGAACTACCCTTTCCCAGTCCGCCTTTATTCTATGATCTCTGTTTGTTCCTTATTCTCTTTGCTGTAGCGGTGAATATCCTTCCCTTCTTGACAAAATATGATGGCAGAAAATGACATTATTTTTTCCCAACTACATTAATAAAAGGCCTGATTACTCCTTTCCCATCCTGGCCAGTTAGTTCTTCGGTCATTTGCGCTACTTCAATATTTACGAAACCTGCCTTCCTGAAAAACGTTTTCACTTCATCAACGTCATAAAAATTAAAATCGGCCTGCGTCCAGGGCAGGTCTGCCCCATTTTTCTTGTCTATAAATGACAGGCTAAGTTTTTCTCCCATCCGTAGCACACGGTATATTTCCTTTAAATGGGATACGGGATCTTTCCAGAAATAAATGGTATTTACGGTAAAGCAACCATCAAAGAAATTATTTCCAAAATCCAATGTACCTTCTTCTTTTGCATGGCTAAACTGGGCGGTACCTCCATTTATTTTTAATGCTGGGGCTGATGAAGCAGCCGTTACCAACGTTTCAGAAATATGATTGCCGTAATAACCAATTCCTGTAGCTTTTTTAAAAAGAAACGGAAGATATTCCCTGCTTTTAAAGCCGATTTCCAAAACCAAAGCATGGTCGGCTAATTCCAGCTGATCCAGGGTTTTGGAAATCATAGTACGACTAAAAGGCGAAACGTCACCTGTATTTTTCTTGCCTGCTTCTTTAATAAAATCTATCTGCTCTTCCATATTTTACTTTCTAAATCTCTTTCCAAATAAATTCCATAAATGGTCTCGATTTCTTTGAGCCTATTCGGCGCGCAAATTGGGAAATAGCTGCTACAGGGATTTACACCAAACGGATTTTCTTTTACAAGAAAATGTAATTTTTGAAAATCGCAATCGAGAAAGGTCCGTTTTATGATTATCATTGTCATTATGTCAATTAATGTTGGTAAGGATTATGGTACATGGAAAAAGGTAGGTGGAAATTTTAAGCCTTTTTCTAATCAGGGACAATTCATTAAAGAAAGCCGCGACAGGTACAATTTTTCCTTTAGCGATGCAGAAATGTTGCAGATCACTACTCCTGATCTTTACATCGTATACGGCGACATTTCATTCAAACAGCGGCAAATCTATTTCAGGCCCAACAATGAACTGCCGGATATGGTTAAATTGCGTTTCACCTTATCGGGCAATGGCACCATATATAATGAGGTGAACAAGCAGCGCTATATCTTTAATTCCAATCAGCAAAACATCATTTATATGCCTGAACTGGATGGTACAGGTGAATATGATACCAACAGTAATTACCGTTTCTTCGAAGTCCATTTTGCTAAAGAGAAATTCTTGCAACTCGCCGAAAAATCTAACAGGCCGCTCCAGATTTTAGCGGAGCATCTGGATGCCGGACGTTATTCACAAATGGCTGAACAAAACCTGCCGATCTCCTGGGCCATGCAAAACTGTATGCATGATATCCTCAATTGTACTTATACAGAAGGATTAAAATTGCTGCTGATCGAGTCGAAATGTACAGAATTACTGGTGCTTCAGGCCGAGGCTTTTGAAAGTGCGGTTACTAAAAATGAAAACTTACCCCTGCAATCCGCTTACGATAAAGATTGTATTTATTATGCCCGGGATTACCTGATTCAGAACATCCAGGAGCCCCCTTCTATTGCGCAGCTTGCAAAGATATGCGGCATTAATGAATTTAAATTGAAGAAAGGGTTTAAGGGGTTGTTTAATAAAAGCATATTTGGTTATTTAAGTGATTACAAGCTAAACCATGCCAGGCAACTCCTGCTTGAGGGTGCGCCGATAAAGTCGGTGGCATTTCAATCGGGTTATTCTTCCGTTCCGCATTTTAGCAATGCATTTAAGAAGAAGTTTGCCGTTTCGCCAGGGAAACTGAGTATATAATACTAAATCTGACAGTTCAAATTTTCGGTCAGTATTTTCATCAGCCCATGGTGATTGACCTGCATAAATTTCTTGCCCGAATATATGTCAATATTGCCCATTAGCCGTTTATTGATTTTTTGCGATTTAACCCCTCGTAAAGGCATTAAAAATGCACCTAAATAAGAATAAAGCAAGTAGTAATAAAGCCCCTACTTATCAGCAATGGCGATATTAAAATAAATAGTTAAATATATAAACAATAAAGATACATTATATATATATTCGACATAGATCAATTTAAACAGATGATATAGACAAACAAATTTTAATTATTTAACCCAACGAGCCTCGCAACTGACAAACTGGTAATTTATCATGTGAGAGTAAGTATGGCGCCAAATCCCTACATTCGTAGTCCAAAAGCCTCTTAGGTGGGGCTGGTGCTTGCTTATATTTTTGTATGATAACCGTTTCGAAAGAAATGGCAAAGCTGATGCTTCAATTCATTTTGAAGCTGAGGTGGGCTTACCAGTGCCTTCGGTTGCAAATATAGAAAGTAAGTCACCAGCCCCTTCTACGGGCTCGACTCCCATTCCATTAGGCTTGTTTAATTTATTAAACATGAGCCGTAAAGACAACCTCCGCTACCATCAACTGACCAAAGAGCAAATTTCCAACCCTCACCTATTTCTGGAATACTTCTGCAGGTGCGACATCGACATTGAAACCTTCCGAATAGAAATCCTCAACCTCATTCGTTCTGCATGTTCTTCCAAAAAGCATGGAAATCCGGAAGATTATCATTATAATTACCGATGCCTGCTTCAATTCTTAGAAGTTGCACATATATTCTTTAGAAGAGGTGAAAAATACTCTATTACAGCGAACCTTACCCTATGTACTCCTTGTACAATAGATCTTTCTAAATACTACCATACCCTCATCAATTCCCATTTCAGAAACCTCTCCCATGAGGAAATCAGAAATACCAATTGTTTCTTTACGGATTTATTCAGTTATAAAACACTCAACGACTGGCGCTTAACCTTCGATCGGATTGTGGAATATGCTCACCGTACTCAAACCATTGATGAAGTGATTGAAGATGGAGCTGAGATGGTCATCATCAAAGAATATATCGAGAAACTGATTGAAGTGATTTATCTGATTGACAATACCCAGTCGGTCATTTATCTGCAAAGCACCGCATCAATAAATTAATCGTCAAACTAAAAACTAAACAACATGAACATTGGAAGAAAAATCGGCCGGATTCGTGAATTACGTGGGATGAAGCAATCAACGATGGCAATCGAACTGGGCATAGCCCAACAAAATGTCTCTAAACTACTCTCCTTCCTTCGATCCCATGGAAAAAATAGTAACGCTTTACGAGGAAAAAGTAGCACTCCTGGAACGTCTCGTAAAAAGTGAACAGGAAAAGATTGAACTACTTAAGCGTAGGACTTAACATTTAATGCGATAATAATTTCGCCAAAAAGATTCCCGCGCTAAAAAATATCTATAACCATTATTTCATTACGGAGACAATAACAGAATAAAAAATTATTATTAGAAATAAAATTATCTTCGTTTTAATATGAAGAACAAGATAATTTTATTCTCCGTGGCCATGCTGTTTTCAATCCAGACAATTGCTCAGGAGGTAACCAAACAAGAGCGGGGATATTTTAATTTAACGGAAATAGGGTATTCCTTTGGAAACAAGACATTTGAGTACGAGGCTTCAAAAAATATGTTCAAATCCACCACGGATGGTGCTTATTCATTGAGTTTAAGAAACATCAACGGTATGTTTATTACCAATAAAATTTCTATTGGTGCAGGGATTGGCCTTGAGAACTATACACTTACTGAAAGCAGTCACGACTACAACAACTTAATGCTTCTTTTTGTAGATGTCAGGTATTACTTTAAAAATGAAAACAATACATTTTTTGCCTATGGTGATGCTGGAGGAGCGGCGAAAATTGCGGACAACTTTAGTAAAGGAACAATGTTCAATCTAGGGGTTGGTTATAAGTTTAAGGTTGCTCCAAAGACAGGTATGATTGGGAGTATAGGATACAATGATCAAACTATAAAAAGAGAACCTAACGTTACTAAAAATAGATATTATGGTTTTGCCGTTCGGGCAGGGATTTTGTTTTAACCGGCATTGTTTGTTTATGATATATGCCTTGTACAATAGATCCTTCGGCATACCAGTGGTCAAATAATTACTTATTAAACTGAATATTTTTCAAAAAATCATTTAAGATTTTTTCGGCCTTTTGTTGATCTGCTTTTTTAAATTGAATTCCCCCTCTTATTCCTGCACCGGCACGTGTATCAGACATAAAATAATAATAGCATTCATCTTCGCGTATAGCCTTTCTCACTAAAAACTTAGTGTTATTGTGTTTAATGATATCGACCGTTTCCTTGGTTTTCCTTAATTCGATTGATTCTACCTCGCCAAGTATCCGCTCTTTATAATCTTCAAGAGAACCAGCTAATTTTTCCGGACGACTAAAATCTTCAAAACCAAACAAGATGTCCCCTATTTTGTAAATATGTTTTAGGCCCCTGGTTGAAGACAAATATTTGAAATTTACTTTTTCAAACGCGGCGATTTGCTTTCCGTCAGAATGGTCCAGATTAACCGGCAATTTTATTGTTCCAATTTCACTTAAAGGTGCCTGTTGGAACACAATAGATAAAATGACGCTTGTTATGATTGCAATTGTAGTTTTCATAATTTAAGGCTTGGTGGCTTACAGTCATCAGGATCAGATTGCTATTATTTCTCTCTTTGGCTATATAGCAAAGAAAATACAATATAATGTACTTTTCTTACATAACAGTATACAAAAATGACACAGCAATGCATTCTTAGTATTATTTACTATAGCTTTAATTCTATAAAAAACTAAATTAACTAACCAAATCATCCCAAAATTATGAAAACGACAAAACTGATCCTGACCGGCATCATAGCGGTTCTGCTATGTGCAACATCATGTAAAAAACAAATTGACACTACTGCTGAACCTGCATCGGAAAACCTCAAGGCAAGTCAGGAGGGCGAATGGAAGTCCGCTTACTACCTTGGTTCATTAATCAGCTATCAGCGCATTAACGGACAAAACATATTCAACGGAGATATGATCCTTACGGATGATCAATTATCGGCTTCTCCTCAAAAAACAGACGTTCAGACAGAAGGACATGGGCAAAACAATGTCTGGCCTTCCGCAACGATTTATTATTACATCAGCACGAACTTCACAACCAGTGAAAGATCCGTCATTACATCAGCCATTAATGACTGGGCAAATAAAACCGGTCTCAGCTTTGTATCCCGAAATACCGGTACGTATCTGAGAATACAACGTGGCAGCGCCAATAATTGTACAGTGGGTTATGTGAGTAACGCAACCATGAACTTGTCTGACCCAAGCGCAAAAGGAATTGTAGTACATGAGCTTGGACATGCAATCGGTTTACATCATGAGCAATTGCGGGCCGACCGCGATACCTACATTGACGTGAAGTGGAGCAACATCAGTACATCTGCCCAGGGCAGTTATAACAAAATAACAGGAATGAATTACGGAGGAACAACCTTTGATTTCGCGTCCATTATGTTATACGGATCTTATAACGGTTACGGCGCTATCAATAGCAGCCTCCCTACCACTACCCGCAAAAACGGCACAACCTGGGTTGATCCCTCATGGAGTGGATCTAAAACACCATCCGCAGGTGATGTAAGCTGGGTAAAAACAATGTACGGACTTTAAAACGTAACGTTCTCATCTCTCTGCCTGCAAGAGATAAAAACTTTCCATATTAAAAAAAACGCCCTGTCTGGGCGTTTTTTTTTCACAATCTACACTTCTCATAATTCTCATCATGTACTCACATCAGAGAATAAGGATAACGTCTTCTATCACCACAAATAAATAATCAAAATTATTTCACACATATGTGATTTATCATTTATATTTATAATCAGGAAGACGCGCCTACAACCTAAATAAAACTGGTGTACGCTGAATAACTGTCCCCCACGGCGGCAAGATAGGGAGACAATAAAATCTATACCAATGAAAAATACAACTTTTAATGTGCTGTCTAAAGAACAGCAAAGCCAGGTATTTGGTGGAAAATTACCAGGTGGTGGCTCTTCGCATGGCACTATTGTTGGCTGGAGCTACACTAATGGTCAATACTATGCTGACATCCAATATGCAGGAGGCGAAATATCGTGCGGAGTTCCATGGGGTTCTAAAGAGCCTGTAATTGGATCTAATGCAGGGGAGTAACCTGACCAATCACATCTATAGCTTTCAATTTCGGGCCTATGCAGAACTGCATAGGCCCGAAATTTTTTAATCTATATCCCCTTAAATATCAAATTAAGGTTTCTTTTGACGTGTCGGTTTTCGCCTGCTGCCAATCCCTTCGTTCAAAACATTGCGTGTATAATTACGAACGGAGCGCCCTATCTTTCCTGACTTATTTTTCGGGACAACAGCTTTTGGAATCACCAGATGTTTTGTTACTTTCCCCAGACTTTCCTTTTTTGCTTTTGCACCCTCACAGGGAATAGTCTTACAGCAGCTTATAAAATTCCTTTCTTTTTCATTGGTGTCGGGTTCCCGCAAGTCCAGACATCTGTATTGTGTCCGGGACACCTCCTTTTTCCAGGAAGAACGCAGAAATAGATAAAGATGGATTTTCTTTCCTACCATGTTTTCAGGCAGGTAGAACAGGAAATAATTATCACTTCTCATTGCACCTGCAGCCACTTCAACAACCTGTTTACCTATAGGATCATAAAGGATGCAGTAAATACGGTCACAGCAATCAGGAGCCGGTGATTGATACGATTCTACGCTAGAATTCCATCTCAAATTAAACAACTGATGATCAACCTGATGTACCATCAGACCCTTCAATCCATCCAAATTTCCTTTGCTTAAAGTTACCTTCGGGTAATCAATTTCCAGATTCGGATATGCTCCACTGATGATCCATCGATAATTTTTCGAAAATGCAACATTAAATGCACTCATGCGCTGTTTCGGCTTCTTAGGATATCCTATCCTTATAAAAAAAGTAAACAGTCTTAAAAATCCCGCGACTAGCTTTAATTTTGCTCTGGTACTTAACGCAGCCTCAGTTACCGGTCCTTCATACTTTTTTGGGAGGCTTCTTACCTCCGTCTGATTGTTTCTTGTAGAGAACACCAGTCCTCCGATCTTTCCGGAAATGTTTCCGAAAATACCACCTGTTATTTTTGCCATGTTTTTAAAAATTTAGGAGTGATTATTTAATTGATATTTTGAAATGTACCAGAGGAAAAGTACCCCAATCAGAACCAGAAGCCATTGCCAGACAGATAGTGGCGAGCTTTTCTTTTCTGTATCTTTTCGGGAAAGATCTGTTGCTTTTATCCTGGATTCGGCCTTGTTGGATACTTTGGTACGCTGCGCTACTTCCTCTTTTTTTTCGATGCTGCTGTTGCCAGACTTTGTCTTTTTATAGATCAATACTTTATCTGCCTGTCCGGAAAAACCCTGCCCGGGGGAGAAATCAAACTTTCCTTTTGGCCATATTTCTATCTGTGAAAAAGAACTTAAAGAATCACTTCTGATGGTTAAGGATTTGATCTCTCGCTGATGCAGGTATTTTGATTGATCCTCAATCTCAATTTTCTCCTTCTCTTTCAAATTAGAAACGGAACTGTTCTTTGTTGTTTTATGAAGCATCCCGCATGCTGATAAGAACAGCTGGCCGAGAATTAAAAATAAGCTGCACATCTTCATCGTTTATTCTCCTTTCCTATCCAGTTGGCAAATTTGGCGATGGTGCGCAGATGTCTGCGCTTTTTATAAACCCCATCGCCTTCTCTGCCCCCTTCTATATTGGTGTTGCCTTCCGTTGTTAGTGCCCAGTCTGATTTGATACTTACGACAAACCCTGTATGTGCAATCCGCTTCAATGATGGAAAATAGATTCCAAAAAGATCTGCAGGTTTTGGCTTTCTGGTGAGCCGGTTTGCCGGAAACAGTGCTGGTGTCCAGCCTGTCCTGGGTTTAGAAAGACCTGCCTGTCCGTACACCCAGCTTGTATAGGCACCACACCAGGCATGGCCTTTTGGTAAGCCTATATATTTTAGGTAGTGCTCCACCCTTTCTCCATCATTTTTTCCGGTTTTTTCCCTGACTCCGAGTTCCCTTTCCGCAATCGCAAGTACAGATACTCTAATTTTTTCCTCGGCAAGTGAATCGCCTAACAAATCGCGATCAGGCATCCCACTGCTGCAAATAACAGGGATACAAATGATGCCCAGTAAAAGCTTAATTGTTTCCATGAGTCCAAAGTTTTAAATTGTAAAACCATTACTTCTATTACCGGCAAGCCCAATCCCAGCCATAACCTTTGTAATAACCAAAAGCTTAGTCCTGCAACCAGCAGAAAGGAGATCAGACTCAGCAAGACCAGGAGCCAGATGCCAGGATCAATATATCCTGCGGTTACATCCGCACTTATGATCAAATGTTGTCCCAATGGCCACAATAAAACCATGACGAACAATAAAAAACCAATTTCTAACGCATAGGCCGTCATGATATGAGGCTTTTTTACACCTATATTTTTCATAATAAAATCTATTAAATTGTAGGAATAATCACCCGCTGTCCTTACGGCACAGCGGGTGATCGATTGATTAGGTTAAAGTAACGCTTCCACAATATTGGGAATTTGAAACTATCTTTCCATCAGCAGTGACCAACATCATATAGCAATGAAGTGGCAGACCGATATAGTCAAATGGAACTGCCATCTTAAGCTTTAAAGCTGTCCGTACTACAATTACCGGATTGACGACGACTAGTTCTGCCTCTGGCGTATAGATATAGACCTTCACTACATCGGTGTCATTACTGATGACATGGCTGGAACTTACCGTCCAGGAAAATTCCAGTGTTGCTGTTTCTCCGGCGACACTCGCCACTGTCGGTTTTTGAACAGGAGCCAACTTGCCCCTACTGATCGAAAAATTTTCATGATCGATGCTATAATTTGGCCCAGTTCCTGTAAGCCCATGTTTTAAGTTGTAAGCCAGCGCTGCATTTCCAGGAGCAACATCTTCCTTATTGTTTTTGAATCCAATCACAATTGCTGCGCTGAACAAACTCACTTGCTTCATGATCAGACCAAAGCCGGTACGATGGTTAACTTGCTCTTTCGTAGCAGGCTTTGATGATTTTCCTGGCTTCATTGAAAATACATTTTTGTTTTTGACACGGCGGCCAACGTTGTTTCCTACTTTTCCTGTGAGGTGGAAGAATGGACCTCCTTCTAAAAATCCCATTGTTTTAAGTTTTAAAAATGAATTAATCTGTTGATTCGTAAGTCGCTTGCAAGCTGCGTTTTTCCGGGTACCTCGGAAGCCGCTTAAACATTACGATTCAAACGTATGGATCAATTTCTTAATAACCTAAGTCTCAATGGGTCATGAAGCAATTTGAATGGATTTGACTCAATTTGGATCAATTTGACACAGTCAGTAGTTTTACGAATTAGCATAAATCAAAAATGCCTGTGCTAATCAGCACAGGCATAACAGTTTTAGATAAACAACATTACAAAATGACTCACTAAGCACCCAAAATTGACGATTTAAGGTAATACTTTCTCTTACCAACCTGTTGCATTTTCCAGTTGGACACTTTTTCCAACCTGTAAAAAGTACTTGCGCTGATGCTTAACAATTGCATTACCTGGAGCTTATCGAACCATTCGTCTAACTGTAATGGGACATGATCTGCTTGCATCTGCCTTTCTCTGGAATTAAAATATCTTTCTATTTTCATTTCTATTCTTCTCAAAATCGATTTCATAACAATAAGGATTTATCAGGCCAATTTTGGACAAGGGAATTACCCAGGCAATAAAAAATAAGGCCTATGTAGTTAACGAATAAGGATGATTTTACGGGAGACCAATTGAGTCGAGCGCTCGAGGTACTATTTAGGATTTAAGTATTTCATCATGGGATGCGATTTAAAGGTTAATTTGTATGTTAATTATTTCCCTCCCTTTTTATTTTAATCTTTCTTTAGGCTTCTGCTTCAGTTCACATTAAAACGAACAATATTCCAGCAAGAATATATAATTGCTAAATAACGCACTAAACATTGTTATAGTATAAATATATGTAATTTGTAACAAAAAATTAAACACTAATTATTTTCGTTATTTCAACAATTAAAACATTTAAACACGTTGTAGATATCCCCCTTCCACAGATAAAAAACATTCATACTGAGATCCGATTGAAATGTTTTACATTTCCGTTATATTGCTATTGTCCATTATATAACCATCATCAGGAGGTTGATAGGTCAATTATTGGTCCCCACCACCTTTAAACGACGTTTCCAAAATCAAACTACAGTTTGTTTTATTATAACACATATTAATACGATATGAAAAACATTTCGTAAATTGTTAAAAACAATTTAAATAATTAATTAAAAACATCAAAATGGGAACATTAAGAAATGGGTTATTTGGCGGATTCCATGGCAGAGTCGGCAACCTGGTAGGTTATACCTTAAAAGGCAAACATGTCATCAGAATGATTGGCAAAAGCACTAAACCGCTTACCCCGGCAAGAAAGGCAAACTGTGAAAAGATGAAGATCGTAAATGAGATCCTCAAGCCCTCAATCCATGCGATCCGTATAGGATTCCGCCTTGCCGTTGCGGGAACAGACAGAAACGAATACAATGAAGCAGTTTCTTATAATAAAAAGAATGCACTTCAGGGAGTATATCCAAACATCAGTCTGGATTATACAAAAGTATTAATGAGCATGGGAACACTTCCTGTGGCTGTTAATCCAGGCATCAGTCAAACGGCCGAGAAAATCACCTTTAACTGGGAGAAATCGGACATCCCGGTGAGCCAGTATCATAATGATCGTGCAATGCTGGTGATTTATTTTCCTGATTTAAAAGAGACCTGTTGTCAATTGATCGGGGCAAAAAGAGTGGAAGGAAAAGATGTACTTGCTATTAGTCCGCAACATATAAATGAGCGTATGGAAGCCTATATCTCTTTTGCTAAAGAGGATGGCAGAGAGATCTCCAATAGTGTACACGTGGGCTCTTTGAACTTAGACCGTAAAGCAAGAATTGCAGATGATAGCACCTCTGAAATTAAAGATATTCCTGAATTTGTTCATTTGTTGCAGGATGAGTTTAGCAAAAAAGTAAGCGGAGACTGCGAGTTAAAACTCAGTCAGCATGATGACCGCATTGCGGAACTCATTATCAATTCCTTTCCTAACGAACAAATGAATATAAAAGAATCTCTGTCTTCAACACTGTCTCTTTTATTTAAAAAAGCAAAGGTTAATCGGGTTGTTCTGAAGCTGAGCGCAGATAGCAAGGAAATGATCAACCTATTAAAAGATCTGGGCTTTAAAAAGGAAGGTTATTTTATTGAAAATCGGTTTGTAAATGACAGATGGGTCAATGAATATCAGTTTGCGATATTAAAATCGGAATGGGACATGTTGAATTAGTCGTTCAGCAAAGGAATTTTGATTTTTTACGGGGTATCATCTGCCAGAAGATCGTCAAGGTCTACCCTGGTGGGAATTTCTATGGATTTAATTACCATATTCTCTTATTGAAGATCATTCCAGCCATGGTTCAAGGAATTTCACTTTACCATCTATAATTTGATAAGGCATAAAACAATCTCCTTTTGAATGAGGACTGTTACTCACGAATTTAGCTATTGCCACATCAATAGGATCTTTATATTGTTCATTTCTCACTATCGCATCATAAACAATTGAATAAGCAGCGATACTACCGGAAGCTAATCTCTTGGTGAAATCATTTTGCATCTGATCAATTAAGACATTACTAAGAGGGAAATCATCACCATAAAATGCTAAACTATCAATTATCTTTCCTGTCGTGTCTACGTAGATTCCAATAGGAAAGAACTCTCCCTGCTCTTCAAGAAGTTTCTTCACTATAGCATAACTGTAATTGAGTAAATTAATGATTTGATTAGGCAGCAAGTCTATTGTTTGCATTTGGAGAATAAAAGTTAGCCTAAGATAGCCGTTTACTTCGATTCTTGCATATCCCCATGTTTGGTTTCATTAAAAAGAGTTTTTGAGATTAGACCATCTATTTTATTTTTTAGAGTAGTCCAATTCTGACTTGTCAAATCAGGCTAATCTAGATTGTAAATCAGTGATCTTTTCTCGTTCAAGGTGGAGCAGACTTTCATAGAGGCCTTTATTTTCCTCATAAAGTTTTCTGTTCTCTCCGTAGATTATTTTAAGCTCTTTCATGGCTTCTACCAATGCAATGAAAGGGTCGAAATTTTGAGTATTCGTATGGTTCACATCTCCTCCGTTATGGTTGTTATGTTGAGTACTATTATTAAATGTATTAAAATAATTTATTGCCGCCTGTTCATTAAAGTTCTCTAATACCTGCACTGGGATTTTTAGCACCTCAGCTATCGAATTCAACAAAGCCGGATCTACGCTCTCTCTGGATTCTATTAAAGAAATCCGTTTTTGACTCCACTCCGACCCCAACTGATCAGCCAAAGCCTCTTGCCTTATTCCAAGCATCTCGCGAAAGCGTTTTACATTTTTTCCCTGGTGGATTTTTGCTGCTGCATCTGTTGTAGTTCTCATGTCTTTTAAGTTTTGTGAAATCAAATTTACTAAAACATAACGACATAAATAACACAATAAGGATATATTTTTGTATTTTAATTAACTAAAACTTAAATAGAATAAAAATTGCATGGGTTAGAAGTTCCAAATGATATCTATTCGTACTACAAAAATAGGGAAATCATGAAGACTAAAAACATTTCAACAAAAACACTTCTACTTTATAACCTCAGCCAAAGTGAAATAGAAAACCCCAAGGTTATATTGAAAGACTTTTGTCTTCATGATCACCTTCCTGCTCAGCTGGAACAGCTTAAGTATTGGAGAAACCTCCTACTCACTAATAAAACATACAGGAGAAGGAATTGCCCATCAGACTTATTCCTTCAATACAGAATGACTATAAAGCTATTAGAGGCCGCCTGGCTATTGAGAGAAAAAAGCACTCCAAACAATTTCAACCTGGATGAATCAGAGAAAGCACTCAGAGAAGGGTTCCTCAACAAAGAGCAGCAGGAAATCAAATTTTATCCAACTGTATTGAGCATGGAAGAACTCTGGAATCCAGGGATACTGTTTAGCAAGCTATTTAAGCAATATAAACTAACAGACTATAGGCGTATTCTGCAGTACTGGATGAGCGAAGCCTTAAGCCCATTCTGCAACGATGAACTCCTGATGAAGGATGAAATCATCATCGTTTATGAAAATCTTCAAAAGCTTTACGAAGCCAGTTGGCTGATATACGAACGAAGCTGCAGAACTAAAGAAATTCAGAATTAAAACCAATTTATCCACTCACAAAAAAAACAATAACATGAAAACAGCAACAACAACTTTATCAGAAACAAACTTCAGACAATTAACCAGTTATGAAATCGACTATCCGCTATATGGTATCGGAAAATTCTGGATCCTTGATGCATATATTGAGGATTTCCGGATGGAAGTATTCAATTGGATTAAAACAGCCTGCTCATTGTCGAATGACCAATTTGGAGACCCGGACGAATTTGAATTACTCCATCATCAATGTATTAAACTATTGGAAATTGCTCATATTCTATATACCAGCGAGGAGAACTTCAAAATAGAAAAAGATCATCCAGTTTACAGAAATGTTAAAGCCTGTTTTGGCTATTACCTGGAAAATGAGCAAATTTTAAGCTGTCCGCATTTATACTTCCGCAAGCTTGTAGGAAACGAAGTAAATGACGTAAATATTTTCTTTGAGGAGTTTTTTGATTATAGGAGTTTAACGGAGTGGTACGACATTCTAGATCAACTCCTCATCAGTTCCAGGGAAGAGAGCAGTGTAGTAAAAAATGAAGAGATCGGTCCTGTGATTTTGGAAATCAATGAGTATCTGGAGAAATTAATGGAATCGATCGGTGTGGTGTTTGAAACAAAAGCATTGGCTTACATTACCCGGCATCATCCCGAATTGCTTGATTAGGCTGTTCGACTATTCCTAGGCAGGCGGAGATCGTGGTTCGACTCCGCTCCTCCCTACTTAAGGAAACACCATATTATGGCTGTTTCCTTTTTTTAAGCCAATAAAAATCTGTGGCCTAACAAACAGGGCTTAATGGTGGGGCATTTGAAAACTGTCAGCCGAGCTTAGCACAAAAGTTCAATAGGGTTATCAATGTTAAGTTTTGCACGTCAAGCCCCTTCATTGCCAACCTACTGTTGGCGGTAGTTTTTAGTCCACATATGCGTATTTAAAACTTGCCACTACCATTCTCTCCAATTATCAATATATTCTGTTGTTTCATCAAGTCCCACAATAGTCCCCATCTTGTATAAAGCATCGCACAACCCCTCTCGTTCTTCTGTGTCAATTGTGCTGTCAATTTCTTCGTTGTTTTCAATATTGTTCAAAGACAATACACAACTCTCAAATAGGTAGAGTATTTCTTTGCTGCTTGTACTATCAGGAAGAGAAATCAATTTATCTCTAAGCAAATTAAGTTCAGCCATTAGGAACGGTTCTAAATCTTCATAAACAACAGGAAGTGATTGTTTAAAATTCATTGCTTGTAATTCGATCTGTTTCATAATTCAAAATTGTCTATTTTTTTGTGAGAGAATTTTAAGGTATATTCTTTTTCTCCAATTTTTTTTGTTGCAATTCTTGCCTGATTTAAATCAAGATGATATTCTTTTAAACAGGTTTTAATACTACTAACAGCCCTTTCATCGTCAACAACTTGACAAAAAATATTTAATTTTTTTTGTCCCATATCGAAACCGTCAACATCGCCAAGTCCATTCCAGCCAAGATGGTTTTTTAAATACTCCTGCACCTTGTCTTTTAACCATAAATCTCTTTTGTTTCCTAATTCGCTTTTTAAGGGGAATTGAACAACTACCCAAGCATGTTTGTCCTGAGGTATTTCGTAATATCCATCCGCTTTGCAGTCTTTACAGAAATTAGCTAAAAAATCATTATTTGTTTTTACTTCATCAAGGGGTATTTCTTCTGTTTTTCCTCGATAACCAACTTTCCCATAGTGAACAATGGCAACATTCTTTTTTTTATCAAACCATGTTTCTTTATAAAGCTGTTGTCCTTTATTGTCTATTTTATAATATTTTTTCATTTCTAATTGACTGGTTAAGTATATTTTCTTTTTTAAGCTGTTTAGTTTATCCTCGTCAACATGATCTGTATATGCCTTGATCACCCTTTTTCTATAGGCTTTCTTGCCTTTTTTCTCCCGCATTGTTACCGATTCTGCTGCATCCTTATTTACCGATTTTGCGGCACTATTACTTAACACAGGTTGATGATGAATAAGGGATCTTATGTCCATATAGAACTGGAAATGATGGAAAAGCGCCACATAGTTTTGGTCTCTCGTTTAGCGTTATTAGATTTTCCATGTTTTGCCATACCAATCTTTTTTACTATTAATTGATAGTTCAAAACCATCTTCTAAGTTTGCATTTTTAATCTTAGCAAAAGCATATTTTCCAATTTCTCGTAAGGCCGGATATAATTCTGTCCAACATTTTCCATCAGTTTCACTTTCCCAGTTTTTGGAAAAGCTTTTATGAGAAGTTTCTTCAAAGTCTTTTAGGTTGTAGTCTGCAGGATTGCACATTCTTGTCGCTTCTTTAGGCTTAAATAACGCTGCTTGTTCTAAATCCCCTTCGGCTAAATATTTTTCATAATACTTTTTATCCCATTCATTTGACTTGTCAACATTTTTGAGTGAATTTTCTTTACTATCAAATCCAATTGAGCTTGCAGCCGCATTTGGATCAGTCCAAATACTTGCTGTAAAAATTTTAAATTGCGAATATTCATTTTTCATACGCTCAATGGCATTATCAACCATTTTGGTCATTTCTTTGATATAAATTTCTTTGTTAAACATTATAGTTCCAGTTGTTTATTTTTTGTTTACCATTATGCCATATACAATAGAAAAAGCAAGCTAATAATGCCGATGATGAGTACTCCAATCATTATTTTTCGATAGTTTTCAAAACCAAACCACTCCACAAGTATCATACTTTTTCTATGACCCGTTGGTTCTGTTGCCCATTTCCACCTTTTTATATATCCAATTAAAACCAAAGTTAAAACTATTGCGATAATTGCGTAAGTTAATTTCGGATTATTTCTTATTTCGTTAAAAATTTCTTCAATATTCATTTTATCTTATTCTGTCGATTTCTGCGGTTCTGCAAAATTACCGCTAACATTTCGGGGCTTTGCGATGGTGGGGCGAAACTGCAAACCCCTTGTTATTCCGCTTTTTCTCATAGCTAAATCTACCAATTATTTATTTTGGTGATATTCTAAAAAGTTATTAGCAACATCTCGTATCTCTTGTTTTATTTCCTTGTCTTTACTTATAGAATTTAGTATTCCAATTAATTCTTTTTGTTTTTTATTTCCATTTATTACACGGTTCAATAACCAAACTGTATGAACTGTTGGTTTGTCTTTTACTGATTTCTTTAGTAAATTCTCGTAATCTTCTTGCCTTTCTTTATAAAATTTCTCAATAAAATGCGTTAATGGTCCAGGGGTTCCAAATTCCACCAAATGATTTTTTTCCATTAGTTCAAGTATATTTTCGACTGCATCGAAGCCGATTTTGTCTGCTTCCATTTCGTCTACAATGTCATATTGTAAATTAATGAACTCAGCTTCTTCTAAATACCATTCATCCTTTTCAAGGAAGTCGTATAGTGGTTTTAAGTATTTTTCCATTATTTTATGAGAATTCATTTTAAGCAGTATGTTGTTTATCCTTCCGGATAATATTGTCACATCCACTTGTCAATTGGGTCAGCTAACGTTGAAGCATTGGCGTTATAGGGGAAATCAGGGCACGTCAGCCCCTATAAACACCAATGCAATGTTAGCTGCCGTATATTGTCGTCCAATAAGGTTCAAATTTAAGGTCATCAAATTTTGTGTCGTGTATGTCTAACGTTTCAGCTCTGTAAATACCAAATGAAGTTGTGTCTTGTATTGAATTGATAAAACTCCATTGCGCATTTTTTTCGGGGTCGTGAACACTTCCCCAACGTCTGTATTTATATACCGTTTTCTTAGCATTTAGAATTTTTGATAATTCTCTTATGTCGTCTGTCCCTTTGTAATTGAGTTCTTCTGCAATTGCAACAACCATTAGAAAGTCAAATTTTATCTTCTCTTTTTTGGGATGGTTTTGTTCATTCCAAATACTAAAGTAGATGTCAGGTGCAGAATCTATTTTTTCACATACGGTCCGCATTGGTGTCCAACAGTCCAAACAGTCCAACTGCCGCTCCTTTTCTTCGTCACCAAAAGTCCATTTTTCAAACGACTTTTCATTCCAACGAAGTTTTCCGAATTTCATTTCATCATAATATTCAGAGTTAGGTCGTGGTGTATGAGCGTGGACACCCAAACCCGTTTTGTCGTAATAGGATGAATGCTTTATGATTTTGTCAAAAAGCGGTTGAATGTTTTTTGTCCATTCATTTTTTGTCCACGGCTCTTTACCTTTTGTTGTGTCCGCAAAAAGCAAATAAAAGTGATATTTTCTACTGTCAAAACTCATAATGTGTCGGGGCGCTATATTGCAGCTAACGTTTTGGGGCTTTGCGATGGTGGGGTAATTTAAGCACAAATCTTCAATTTTGTACAAATGTTGAATCGAAGAACTACCGTTAAACTTTGCAGTTTCGCCCTACTATTGCAAAACCCTTGTTAGCTGCCCTTTATTTCCTTGTTTAGTTGTTTGAATTTCTGTTTATTAACTCTTTTTATGTTGTCAAGAACGTTTACCCCTAAACCAGTCCAGATATATACTTCTCCCTTTTACCAAAATTTCACTTTATTCAATTCTTCCAGTGCCCTACCGGAAATTTCACGATCTTTATTCCAGCCAGACCAGCCAGTATCCACACCATGAACAACCGCATCAAACCCCTTTACCGCAAAGAAAACAAGGTATCCCTATCCAATAAATACAACGTATCAACCGGCAGTGAATACCGGTATCAGCGACACAGCAAAGCATTCCTGAATGATGACCGCAACCACAAATCCATGACAAGCGGCAAATACGGATACGATTATACCCCCCTGTTTAAATTCCTGCTTTCCAAAGTAGGCAGCGACTGGGACAAAATATACGCTGAAGCAAAAGCCAGGCTTAATGATCCGGAACCTATATTCTGGATGGTAGCGCTGCAGGAATCCGAACGCAGAAGCATTGTACGACTCGGCGATTCCACCTACTATTCAGGACTCTTTGTCGACGACGATGGAATACTAGCCATTGTAAATCCAAACATCGGCTCTTCTGAACTTCCAGATCCGCATCGCGGGGAAACGATTTCCTTTAACGGACTCCTCATGGATAAATAAGGCAGTCTAGAATACTTTTTTGAAAGTACCGTCTAATTTGATCGCTTCTTTTAAAAGCTTTTTTATTGGGTTTTCATCAATCTCCTCCGGGCTTTGATAGATTTTATAAAAAATTTGCTTGTTTATTCCGTGAGACAGAAAGCAATCCTGATCATTTAATCTGTGTCCATACCAAAAACCTAAGAGAACTCCTTTTTTGATACCTCCTCTCGGAACAGTTGAAGGCCAAATAATACATATACCTTTGTTGCCGTAAAAAAATGGAACATTGTATGATATTTTCTCTTTGCAGTATTCAGGAAGCGATTCAATAATTATCTGTCTCAATACATCTACAATTATTCTTTCTTCTTCAGGAAGAATAGTAAACAGATCAACAAGGTTTGTAATTTTCATCGGCGATGGAGTAAAGTCAAAGATGTACTGCGGACAAATAACATGGGAGCAAAAAATTAAACGTTAACCGATTTCTAAACATTTATGATCATAATCAAAAGTGACTATATTCTTGTTTCCTTAATTTTATAAAACAAGATAAACAATTAATAAAGATTCAACCTAAAACCGGCATCATCAAATCATAGGATTTCCTGGTGTTGACTTAGCAGCAAAACAATCATTCCTAACCAAATAATCACCATGAAAAAAACACAAATTAATCTCCAAAAGTACTTAGTTGTTGCCCTGTTGTTTTTCACAACTGCCTGCAGCAAAAATGAAACTGAATTAAAAAACCAGGTACAAGACGGCAATTTAACTGGTAAAAAAATCACTAATGAGCAAGATTCTACATTTAATAACGGTGATGTAATTCTGGATGTAAACTATGAAAACGGAACCACTAGCTCTGGCATTACCGGTGTAACTGGCACACATGCCCCGGCGGCCGATGCGGTTTACATGGTCAACCCTGCAGGTAATGGGAGTAACTATGCCATTGCCCATAAAATTGTTTATGGCGATCCTGATTACTTGTCGGACGGGTCCATTAGAAGCGAAAGCGATGCGGTAGCCATACCAAGTGCCCGGTTTTTTCCGGGAGATGAACGTCGTTACGAGTTTAGCGTATTGCTGAAGGACTGGACGCCATGGGTTTCAGGACCTACTTACGAAACCAACGTTTTTCAGTTAAAAGTATCCGGTAATTCAACCACCGGATCCGGTGTTCCCCTTCAGTTTCGCACAGCAAGAAACGCGATGCGGTTACGATATGAAGGCTCCTCTTCGATAAAAGATATTATACCGAACCTGCAGCTTTATGTAAATCAATGGATGCATTTCAGGGTAGATGTTTTATGGGCCGATAGTGCTACAGGATATATGAGAACTTACATGAAACTACCAGGGCAAAGCAACTATGTACTCGTAGATGAAAAAACAAACTACCGCACTTTTGCCGGAAACGTGGCTGTGGGAAATCTGGGATACATTAAATGGGGCGTTTATGGAACCCAAGAAGGCCTTACACGGATTGCTTACCACGACAATATCCGGATCATCAAACTTCCCTTACAATAAACGGGCAACATTATCCAAATAAAGCCGCTGCAACAGCCGACTTAAAATCATTGCATATTGCAGAGGCAATCTTTAAACGACAGAGCCTGGCTGATTAGACAGGTTCTGTTTTTATGCTCCGAAAGGTAAAACTATAATTTCTCAATTTCTTCAATGGAAAGCTTTGTGATTTTTGAAATTTGATCAACTGGCCATCCTGTTTCTTTTAATTCAAGAGCCGTTGCCAGTTTTTCTTTTAGCTGACCTAACTCTATACCTTCCTCTCGGCCTAACTCTATACCTTCCTCCCGGCCTAACTCTATACCTTCTTCCCGGCCTAACTCCCTGGCCTTTGCTCCTTCTTCTTTTCTGGCGAAAGCAATGGTATTCTCATAATCCCGCTTGGCCTTTAAGTTAGATTCATAAATTTTCCGTTGCTCTTCTGTTAATTTACTCACCTCTGCGATTTTAAATAATTTTTCAAAGATTCCTTCATTGAGGTACACTGGTATCTTTTCCATTTGGCTCATATTTTTAAGAATATAAAACCATTTGTCCAGGTCTGATTTCAATTCATGGACCTCCTTATCAAAATTAGGTAATTCCAGGAATTTAAACCCCAATCTATCATAGAAAACTTTACCTGTATCTTTGTTCATTAAGGCGATGTCATGTAAATAACGGTCATCATCGTTGTTTTTAAATTTGAACTCCAATATCGCGATTAGATACACCTCCTTAAGTTGTTCTATATCCCAATTGGATGCTCCTTTCGGGAGCTGCCCGCTAATTAATCTCGATAAATAATAAATGCAACGGTCATGAAAATATTCTTGCTCTCTACGTTGCATTTCAATAACAAACTGATCACCGTCTTTTCCCGTACACATCAGATCAAAAAAGACTTTCCTGTACCCATCAGTGCTTCCAGCATATTCCGTCGGACTAAAAACCAAATCCACGATTTCCTTTTTTCCTGCAAAAATGGCATTCAGAAAAGCAATCATAATTTCTTTATTGGGCTCACTCCCTAAAAGATGTTTAAAACCAAAATCTGTAAGCGGGTCAATGAATGGGGAAATAGCACCGGGTGTTATAACAGGATGTTTCATAAGCTAACCTATGCATTACACGCAACAAAAACAAATAAATATGAAATAAATTATCTTAATAATAAAAATAAACTTTAAGCCAATCTGAATTTATCCCCCTTGACATACCGTTGTCACAGGCCGGAACTATTTTTGCAGCGTGTATGCACGTAACCAATTTGAAAATCCAGCATGAGAACGATAAAAATATTTGGTGCCCGTCAGAATAACCTGAAAAATATTTCATTAGAAATACCTAAGAACCTGATCACTGTTTTTACCGGTGTTTCAGGTTCCGGAAAGTCCTCACTTGTCTTTGAAACCATCGGCGCTGAAGCACAACGTCAGATCAACGAAACGCAGAACAGCTTTACACGAAACCGTTTAAATCATATTGGCGTTGCAGATGTCGATAAAATCGAACATTTAAATGTGCCTGTAATTATCAATCAAAAGCGGCTTGGAGGAAACGCAAGGTCAACCGTTGGAACGGCCACTGATATCCAGGCCTCCTTACGACTGCTATTTTCGAGGCTGGGCAAACCCTTTGTCGGCTATTCAAGTGTATTTTCCTTCAATAATCCTCAGGGGATGTGCCCGGTTTGTGAAGGCCTGGGCTACGTCTGCAGAATAGATATTAACCAGCTTCTGGATAAAAACAAGTCCTTGAACGAAGGCGCTATTTTATTTCCGACATTTCAGCCCGGAGGCTACAGGTGGCTCAGATACACCCGTTCGGGCTACTTTGATGGTGATAAAAAACTTAAAGATTTCACAAAGGAAGAATGGGAACTACTGCTCCATGCAGAGGAACATAAGCCTGAACATCCGGATAAATCCTGGGGAAAGACCATGCGCTATATCGGGCTGATCAGGAGAATAGAGAACGACTTTTTAAAAAAGGAATCCAAAGAACACCAAAGGAGGAAAAAGGACCTGCAAAAGATCATCATATCAGAAAGTTGCCCGGATTGTAAGGGCAAAAGGCTAAACAAAAAAGTGCTATCCTGTAAGATCGCAGGAAAAGATATCGCTCAATGTGCAGCGCTTCCGATGGAAGAGCTGCTGGAATTTGTACAGTCGCTCTCCTCAAAGTCGTTTGAAACCATATTAAATGAACTTAAAAAAAAGCTTGAAAACGTAGTTACCATTGGACTTCAATACCTTACACTAGACAGAGCAACGAATTCTTTGTCGGGCGGGGAATCACAGCGCATCAAAATGGTGAGGCATTTGGGAAACAGTCTGGAAGATCTGTTATACATATTTGATGAACCCAGCATTGGCCTTCATGCAAAAGATCTGGACCATATTTCCCAGATCATCCAACAAATAAAGGAAAAGGGAAATACGGTACTTATTGTGGAGCACGATCCTGACATCATCAAGATTGCCGATCATATTGTTGACATGGGCCCATTTTCAGGGATCCACGGCGGCGAGATCATTTATCAGGGTAACTTCAGGAATCTCAAGACTTCAGAAGGTAAGACCGGTAAATATTTTTCGAACGAACGCAGGTACAAAATGAATCCACGTAAAGGGATCGGATCCATAAAAATTGAAAATGCGAGTTTGTATAATTTAAAAAACATTTCTGTTGAAATCCCCAAGCGTGTGTTATCGGTGGTTACAGGTATTGCGGGATCAGGTAAGAGTACCCTGATCAGCAGGGTTTTGCCGGTTCAGATTCCTGAAGTGATCATTATTGATCAGTCTCCTATCGCTGGACATTCAAGATCTACACTGCTGACTTATTTGGGAATTTCGGATAAAATAAGAAAGCTATTTGCAGAGGCCAACCAGACGAGCAATCAATTTTTCAGCAGCAATAGTAAGGGTGCTTGTCCGAACTGCAAAGGACTGGGTATCGAAAAAATTGACCTGGCATTCATGGACGATATCGAGCTACCTTGCGAAGTATGCAATGGAACTGGATTTAACCCCAATGTTTTAAAATATAAATTTAAGCATAAAAATATTGCAGAGGTCATGAACTTAACGGTAGAAGAAGCGGAGGCCTTTTTTGAGGACCCTGATTTTCTGGCGTATTTCAGCTTACTCTCAGAACTGGGCTTAAGTTATTTGAAATTGGGGCAACGCCTTAATTCGTTTTCAGGAGGAGAAATGCAGCGGCTAAAACTCAGCAGGGAACTGAAGGGAGGAGAAAATATTCTGGTGCTGGATGAACCCAGTACAGGATTACATCCATCGGACACCGAAAGGTTGATGCGTATTTTAAATAAATTGGTTGATGAGGGCAATACGCTCCTGGTTATTGAACATAATCTTGACATTATTTCGCAAGCGGACTGGATTATTGACATTGGTCCTGGTGCAGGTAAATATGGCGGAGCGCTGGTTTTTGAAGGGACAGTAGCGCAATTATTAAAAGATAAACACTCCGAAACGGCCAAATATTTGAGAAAACACCTGGCATGATCAGCGGTCAACCGGATATTGATCCTTTAAATATCGATCTGCAAAATTCAGAAACTGGATCCAGTCGTAATTTGTGATATCGTGTTTTCCGGAGCGGTTATGATAGGCAATGCGTCCAGTGATGGGTGTATTTATGGCTGGCCAGGAAGCAGCCGGCAATCCATTTGTATTCAGCAGGCGGTACACCGGATCCGCTCCTTTCGCTCCCCAAAATTCGCCTTCCGGATTGCTGTTGAGATCTTCTGATGCACTGGCGATATAGACAGGACGTGGGGCAACCAATGAGATCACCATATGCTGATCGAATGGCAATACATCATCTCTGTCTATATACTTATTGAAATTACGACAATACCAGTTTGGAAACTTAGTGCAAAGTTTCCGAATGGATTCACCTGCGATGGAATGGAATAATTTTGCACCACCTGCCCCCGATTCATTACTAATCGTTAGGGTAAAACGCTCATCAGTTGCACCGGCCCATAAAGCAGCCTTTCCTAACCTGGACAAACCAAGCACTGCAATGCGTTTTGAGTCAATTCTTTTATCGGTTTCCAGATAATCCATTGCCCGGCTAAGCCCCCAGGCCCAGGCAGCAATGGTACCGAAATTATCCGCTCTATTTTGCAGATCAGGGTAAAGACTACGTACACCAGTTGTAATTTCTGTCCTGTTATCCGGATCAATATCACCATAATAGACCGTTGCAATAGCATATCCTTTATCCAGGATCATCTCTATTGGCCATCGGGCAGTATCACTGCCACGGCTGGCTGCTGTAGCTAAATGATTGACCACCCCCTGCCCCTCCAGGACCATCCGGCCGGTTGGCAATTTGATGGAAGTATCGGGATGAACAGATTGGTTTCCAAAGAAGTTTAAGGAGACAAAAGCCGGCACTTTATGCTTTACCTGATTTGGGATATATAACAGTATACCCATTTCAACATCCTTGTTGCCTTCAAAATATACGGCAATTTGCTTACGGGTCGCTTTACCACCCAAAGCTTTTTTATCGGAATCAAATACCTTAAAAGTAAGCTGAGTTGGCTTCCCGGGCGACTGCCCATACATTTCTTTCCTAAAAAAGTCGATCAGTTCGGGCCTGCGTTTCTCTTCCCACTGTTTAATCGTGGTCACGCTATCCCCGTTTTTCATCCTAAGCACTGCCGGAACTAATTTTCCATTAATTAGTTGTTGCTGAGCATAAGTACGGATGCCCGAAGCACAAATAAAAATTAAAAACAGCAGGACTGATCTCTTCATGCGCAGGGCATTAATTAAGGTTTTGCAATGGATTCATTACCGGATGTTCTTCTAAAAACGCTTTAAAAGAAATTTCCGGATAGGCAACAGCAGCGGCCTCAGCGATCCGACCAAATGTACCATAACTAAAGGGTTCTATTTGGTCATAACGCCATGCTTTCTCTTTTAAAGCATAAGGCATCAGCCAGGCAATAGCTGTTTTAATCCCCTTGCCGTCTTCAGTTTGCTCATGCCAAAGATCGATGTTTATCCGTTTGGCCATGATAGCCAGCTTACACCAGCCCAAAAGGTTCATATTGCTATATCCCCATGATTTGGTCCGGACCAGCTCTAAAGGCTGTAAGCCATCGGTGGTAAATTGCTGGTCGATCCTCAAAATGGTAGACGTTTTCAGCGTGCGGGCAGCCAATGCCTCATTACCGGTAAACAGGGCATAGTTGACCACCTGCAAATCATAGTAAGTCCCATGATTATTAATCTGGGCGCGTTCTGATTTGCCATTTTTACTGGTTTGCAGCCAGTTTAAATATTGCTTATACCATTTTTTTATGCCCCTTACTAAATCGGCATTTATATTTTTACTGGATTGAAGAATCGCCAGCATATCCGGAATATTGGTTAAGCCGATAGTTTCAATAATGCCAATCCCCCGTCCCTCATTAAGCCCCGGAATATACTGTGCATAATTTAAATTAGGGTTCATCCTGGTATCGGAGGCAATAAACCAGACTTGCAGCAAATTTTTAACTTTTGCTGCATATTTCTCGTTGCCTGTAAAGTAAAAGGCCAATGTTAATTGCTGTACATTGCTACACATTTTCCCCATCTGACTTCCATCATTCAATAAATAGATCTCAGGATTACGGAGGCCATCTTTACGGATATAGGGTCTGCCATCTTTTTTTGAGGGGTCTGGCCACCAATAAGGTGCCTGACTGATGTAATCTTGCTGATTACCGCTCGAAGCCAGTTTAGTTTTATGAAAGGTAACAGAGTAAGGTCCGGCGGCGAGCAAACTGTCAGCGTTGACAATCAATTCATTAACCTGGCTTACCATAGCGGCATCCTTGCGTTGATATTCTTGTTTACAATCAAGCAGCGTTTGCTCATCAAGTAGTATAAAAGCAGTTCTATTGGTTTTATGCTGAGCAAAACCACTGAAACTTAAGGATAAGAGTATAGATAGAATGGCAAGTTTATACCTCATAACAGATAGGTCAGTAACCTGTATTTTGTGATAAATTAGGATTTACGTCACGCTCTGGCTGAGGAACAGGCAATAAGAACTGATGGTCCTGAACCGTAATGTCATTTATGGCTTTTTCTACCTGTTTGAAACGCCCTAACCTGATCAGGTCCCAACGGCGGTGCCCTTCCACACAAAGCTCACGGGCACGGTCTTTAACCAGCGTATCAATAAAGGCTGAAGCAGAAGGTGTATTGGCCAGACTCAAATGCGAAGCGGTCAGTCCGGCCCGGTCGCGCACGGCATTCAGGCCATTAAATTTATTAGGATCGGCGGGATTAATATTGTTCATTGCTTCAGATTGCATTAACAATACATCTGCGAAACGCAGTACAATCCAATTCATTCTGGAGTTATTGCTCCCCAACACCCATTGCGGATCACGGTATTTGCTGATCCAGGGAGCAACGGTTGAAACTACTCCTTTTGGATCAGTTACCTTGTTGGCTACATTCCATGATTTTCTGATGTGATCTTCAGCCGTATACAGCGTGTTAAAAACATATGGATTGGCGACAAATGAGCCGGAACCTCCGCCTGCAAGGGGTGTAAACATGCGTACCGTTATATTTTGAGTGGTGGTGGTATTATTGGTGCCAAATTGCACGGCAAAAATATGCTCTGTTTGCTGAGGGAAATATTTCATATCCCAGTTAAATACATCCGCATATTTAGACATCAGCTTATACGTTCCGGAACTGATCAGCTTATTACAGGCTGCAAGTGCATTCTGATTGTCATTAGGATCTGCAAAAGTAGTACTTCCCCTTTGCAGGTAAACCCTGGCCAACATCGCAGTTGCTGCTCCTGAGGATACCATGCCCTTATTGGCGGATGAAATTTTATCTTCAGACAGACAATTGGCTTCTGCAAATAACAAATCGGCGATAGCCTGTGCATAGACCTTATCCGCAGCAGTTCTGGATGGAGAAAAGTCCGGATCATTTGCCCCTACTATGGGATGCGTGATCAGGGGAACATCACCAAAACTTTTTGCCAGGTCAAAATAAGCCATGCCGCGTAAAAAGCTGGCATTCCCCAGAATATTGTTTTTTGCGACCGCATCCATATTGATATTGGGTACGTTTGCCAGAATATCATTTGTTCTGCTGATCAGCTTATAACTATTTACCCACCAGTTATTGATTTCAATATTTGCAGGCGCATAAGCGATCTTGTACATGTCAATACGCTCCTGATTTTGGGTAAGCAGCGGTACGAGGCAATCGCCGGAAAGTTCGCCCATAATATAAGCCGTACGCTGGTAATAACCCTGGGGTTGTAGCTGACTTAAGGCGCCAATAATGGCCGCTTGCGCATCTGCGGCACTTAGATAATAATTCTTATCTGTTAAAACACCTGCCGGTTTTTCATCTAACAGTTTTTTGCAGGACGATAAGCCGAAGCCTGCTAAAATGCATAGTATATATATCTTTTTCATCGCTATCATTCTTAATTATTACAATTACAAACCTAATTTTATGCCCAGGGTGAATGTTTTAACATTTGGATACGGGTTATAGTCGGTCCCTAAGGAAGTATAGTTGCCGCTTGAAGTATCATAAGTGTTCACTTCCGGATCATAGCCTGAGTATTTGGTGATCGTGAACATATTTTGACCGGTTACATAGATACTCGCCGACTTAAATACCGAACTCAGTTTTGGTAAGGGAAGGTCATAGCTTAAGGTGATCGTTTTAAACCTCAGATAACTCCCGCTTTCCAATACATCACTGGTTGGGCCCAGACTACGGCGTAGTGTACTGCCCACGCTTGGTAAGCTGTTATCTGAACCAGGCATACCGAAGCTACGGGTTAATACGTAGGCCAATTTATTGTCGCCCGTGCTTCCGTTTTCGCCTTCAATCTTGTTCTCATTCATGATCTGGTTGCCATACACACCCTGTATCAATACGAACAAGTTAAACTGACCCACAGTTAAATTACTATTAAAACCATAGCTGAATTTTGGTAAGGCCTTCCCTATAATGGTTCTGTCTGAGGCATTAATAATATGGTCGTTGTTCAGATCTTTGTATCTCGGATCGCCAGGTTTAAGGCTGTTGCTGAGCCCACTTGCGGTAATTTGTTCGGGTGATTGCCAGATGCCGTCATACACATAGCCATAAAATGACCCGATAGGTTTACCCACCTGTAAGATGGATGAATTTTGACCACCCGGATATAAGCTGGAGCTAACGGTACCGGTAAGTACGCTTTTAGGACCTCCAAGGTCCAGTATCTTATTGATATTTCTGGCAAAATTGATTCCGGTTGTCCATTTTACAAACTGACCGTTAATATTCACAGTGTTTAAAGCAAGCTCCACACCACGGTTACTCATCGCACCAAGATTGTCCTGAAAGGTACTGAAACCAGTGGTCGAAGGTACCGGACGCTGGAATAAAAGCTTAGCTGTTTTTTTATCGTAAATATCGGCATTAAAAGTAAGCCGGTTGTTAAACATTCCTAAATCCAAACCAATGTTATAGGACTTGGTTTGCTCCCATTGCAAGTTTGGATTTGCAATGTTATTGGGTGAAAATCCGACATTCCGGGATCCATTAAGTACATAGCTATTTAATCCGTACTGTAAGTAAGGTGCGTTAACAGGAATATCGGCATTACCGACAATACCGTATCCTAAGCGAAGTTTTAAATTATTAATGGCGGTTAGTTCTTTCATGAAATCTTCCCCAGAGACCCTCCATGCCAGTGCAGCTGAAGGGAATGCGCCCCATTGGTTGTTTACACCCAAAGCCGAGGAGCCGTCACGACGCAGGGAAACGGTTAACAAATACTTATCGAGCAAGCTGTAATTCACCCTGCCGATGAAGGAGGCAAGGCGACGGCCGTTGGCTGTTGAGGAAGCGGATAAGCTCGTACCGGCCCCTAAACCATCTGTGCCTAAATTATTGGTGGTTAGTGACTGCGCTGTGGCTGTGCTTGCTTTGTATTGAAAATACTGATAGGTAAAGCCCGCTAAAGCAGTTATACTGTGTATTTTATTGATGGTTGTATTGTACGTTAACGTATTTTCATTTAACCAATTGATGTTTTGAGGGTTGATCACCTGCGAAATGCCATTGGTGGTTAAACCCAAATAGGTCGTATTCGGCCTGAATAAACGTCCCCGCTCAAAACGATCGTCTGTACCCACACTTGCCCGGAATTTTAAGTTTTCGAGGATTTTATATTCCCCATAGGCGTTAATGAAAACACGTAGACTATTACTAATATCAGTGTTTAACATCGCTGCTGCTACCGGGTTACCTAATATGTTGGTATATCCACTTGGACCATTTTGAAAGGTATAATCACCTGTAGCATCAAAAACAGGTACAGTAGGACTGATACGCAACGCATCAAGCAAGGTACCTCCACCAGCACCGCCACTGGTATTTACGTTGGCTTTATTTTGCTGATCATAAGACAGCTGTGAATTTAAACCAAATGATACTTTCCTGCTAATGTCGTGCGTGAAGTTGAATCGTAATGTACCTCGTTTATAACCAGAGTTGATGATGATGCCTTTTTGATCGAAGTAACTGAAACTGACCAGATACTTGCTCAATTCGCTACCTCCACTAATAGAAACGTTAGCATTGGTAACAGGAGCGGTTCTGAACAATTCTTTTTGCCAGTTCGTACCTGTGCCTAATGAATTGATCTGATCCTGGGTAAATGGCAATGGCTTTGGTGTTTTTGAACCTACGTTATTGTAAGCGGTTACAGAATCCAGATAGACCGCAAATTGGCTGGCATTCATCATTTCCAGGACCTTACCTACCCGCTGAACACCAGAATATACATCGGCCGAAACGGTGTTCTGCCCTGCCTTCCCTGTTTTAGTCGTAATGATAACTACCCCATTTGAACCTCTGTTGCCATAAATTGCAGCAGCAGATGCATCTTTCAAAACATCCATCGTAGCAATATCATTAGGGTTTAAAGCGGAGATATCTGCCCCTGCATAACCATCAACCACATATAATGGCTCACTGCTGTTGGTAATAGAGTTGGTACCCCTGATGCGTACGCTAAAAGTCGCACCGGGTTGTGCATTGGTTTGCGTGACCTGCACCCCACTTACCTGGCCCTGCAACAATTGAGCGGTACCGAAAACAGGTGTTTTAGTTACGTTGCCTAAATTGGCTGAGGTTACTGCACCGGTAACGTCTCTTTTTTTCAAGGCACCGTAACCCACCACAACCACCTCAGTCAGGTCTTTAGCATCATCGAACAGTTTTACATTGACAACGGTACGTCCTTTAACAGGTATTTCCTGACTTGAGTAACCTATGGTCGAAAATATCAGCACGGCACTATTGTCTGCCAGGGTGATGCTGTACCGGCCATCAATATCAGTAGTGGTACCTGCTTTAGCGCCTTTTACCGCGATGCTTGCACCAGGTAGGGCCTGGTTTTTATGGTCAGTAACCTGGCCGGTAATTTTAACTGCCTGGGCATAGGTCCCAGCCGCAACTAATTGTAATAGCGCTGAAAGAAGTACGAAAAACTTGAATCGCCCCCAATTTAACCTATACACTTTCGTATTATAGGAAATTGCTTTGGTAGAATTTCTAATCATGTCGGTATATTTGGTTGAATTTCACAGATACGAACAAGTTTTATAGGGATCCTGACATGTATTTGCTTAATGCAAGGTGCTGATAAGCTTTTACCGATTAATAATTCAAATCTGCAAACTACTCAACCATATTGTCGACTTTTTAATTACTCCGTTTTTATCGTTAGCTGATCTCCAGCACCATTTAATGACGATACACTTTTTCTACGTTCAGCTTTTCCCTGGACCTATCATGTAAAGTCTACCGAAATTATGGTTGGATAGGGATCATCTTAAAATTGATGAATCTTTGTCAAATCAAGGGTATGTCCTGGCTTAAATACTCCCCCAGTGATGTACATCGTTTGGTTGTTATTCCTCCCTGATTCTGGAACTCTTGATCGTAATTAGTAAGTCGAAAGTTAAGTTTTATAGCTAATTTACTTTTACTTCATCTACTTTAGTTTTCCAGCTGTATACCCTCTGAATACTTGGATTCTTTTTAAGCTTAAGCGTAGTCGCATCTGTTATCTTAGTTTCGTTGAGATTCACGGCTTCAATATGCTTCAAAGAAACCAGGTAGTCACTTAACTGATCCGTAACAGGGTTTTTATCAAGTCTAAGTTTCTCAAGATTTGTTAATGCAGGCAGGAAATCAAGTTGCTGATCCGTTAATTCATTGTCCGAAAAGTTCAACCAAACAATATTCTTAGCTAACCTTAACATTTCAGGTTTTACATCAGCCATCTTAATTCCAGACTTAGGGGGTAAAGTAATATCAAGCATTACAGGTTTATTCAACATCATTCTAACCCTTACTCCCTTTTTTCTCAAACTAGTTATATGCGTGGTATCCACTACAAGTGGCAAATCAGGATTAATCATCTGAGCCACTTCCCCAGCATCATCTTCAGGTTCCGTAGCTCCTCCAATTCCCAGATACAAGGCAACCATTGGTTTTAACGAAGCTGTGTTTTTAATTTCCGAAATGGTCTTCCCTCCCTCTGTTTTACCTTCTTTGATCCACCAGGTAATCAATTTTACTTCATTTTTGGTTAAAGGAGGTTTTCCATCGGCTGGCATAAAATCTTTATGACCTTCATCGAGGGTAATGCGTTTGAAAAGCTCGCTCATATCCGGCTTACCCGATACCACAGCCTGACCGCTCTTACCACCTTTTTTTAAGGCGGTTAACGATTCTAATGACAGTTCGCCTTTTTGTTTGCCATCACGATGGCATTGGACACATTTTTTTTGAAGAATTGGCTGCACTACATCTTCAAACAGCATCGCCTGTTCTACTGTGGCCGGCTTTTCACGTTCCTGCTGCATCAATGTGCGGAAAGTAAGGTAATCATTTCCATGTGTCAGACTTGCACCTTGATGACCGCTATAACTCATTAGTACCACCAATCCCAACAGCAGGGCAGAAAACAGTTTATCCCCTACACGCAGGTATTCTTTAAACATCGAAGTAGAAGAAAAATAAAGTAAGCCACAAATAATGGCTAAAGTAATTCCCGAAAACTTGTGGTGGCTAAGTGTATCCGCATCATAATCTCCACTGAGGGAAAGTACATATCCGAATACGCAGGCAAGTACAGCAGCCATAAAACCAATAAACAAAATAAGCGGAACTGCTTGCCTCAGATACCTATATTTCTGCAAATAGGATAAGACGTTAAACAAGGTAGCAAGCAAAATGAAGCCAATCGGCAAGTGGACGATTAGTGGGTGCAGCCGACCTGAAAAAGTAAAAATATCCAGTACGATCATGTTAAAATACCTTTTACTATTTTCCCTTCTACATCCGTTAACCTAAACCTCCGGCCTTGAAATTTATAAGTCAGTCGCTCATGATCAATTCCCATCAGGTGCAATAGTGTTGCCTGAAAATCATGAACATGAACAGGATCTTTCACAATATTATAGCTAAAATCATCTGTTTCACCGAAACTGATTCCCGGTTTTACACCTGCGCCAGCCATCCACATGGTGAAACAGCGCGGATGATGATCACGACCATAATCATTGGCTGTTAACTTGCCTTGCGAATATACTGTACGGCCAAATTCGCCACCCCAAATCACCAATGTATC
Source organism: Pedobacter steynii (assembly GCF_900103665.1). GTDB lineage: Bacteria > Bacteroidota > Bacteroidia > Sphingobacteriales > Sphingobacteriaceae > Pedobacter > Pedobacter steynii. The sequence goes on along the minus strand of NZ_FNGY01000001.1, from coordinate 963,816 downwards.
TTCCAGCAAGCCTCTGCGCTTCAAATCTGTAATTAGTGCCGCAGTAGCCTGATCTGTGGCTTTGCACTGTGCGGCAATACCCGATGGCAAGCTACCATGCTGATCCCATCCCTGATGGTACAGCTGAACAAACTTTACATCCTTTTCTAAAAGCTTCCGTGCCAACAGGCAGTTTGCTGCATAGGTACCCGGGTCTTTACTATCAGGCCCATACAACTCAAATACCTCCTCTGGCTCATCAGCCACACTCATCACTTCCGGAACCGATGTTTGCATTCTATAAGCCATTTCATATTGCGCTATTCGCGCATCTACTTCAGGATCTCCATAAGTACTATTCTGTATCTGGTTTAATTTCGAGAGGTATTCCAACATTTCCTTTCTATCAGCACCGTCATAACCATCGGGATTATTAAGAAACAATACCGGATCCTTTCCTGAACCAAATTGCACACCTTGATGTTTAGATGGCAGAAATCCGTTACCCCATAAACGAGCATAAAGAGGTTGATCTTTCTGACCATTCTTAGACACCAAAACAATGAAGGTCGGCAGATTTTCATTATCAGAGCCTAAACCATAACTAAGCCAGGAGCCTATTGACGGGCGACCTGGCAACTGGTTCCCGGTTTGAAAAAAGGTAATTGCCGGATCATGGTTAATCGCTTCAGAATGCATGGATTTTACAATGCATAAATCATCAACCACCTTAGCGGTATAAGGCAACAACTCACTAATCCAGGTCTGGTTTTGTCCGTGCTGATTAAACTTATAATAGGAAGGCACCATCGGCAAGGCACTCTGGTTTGCACTCATCCCTGTTAACCTCTGGCCTTTGCGCACAGAATCTGGCAGGTTTTGCCCCATCAAATTTACCAATGCTGGCTTATAATCAAAAGTTTCAAGCTGCGAAGGTCCTCCACTCATAAACAGGTATACCACTCTTTTAGCCTTGGGGGCAAAGTGCGGCAATGCCCTCAATATTTCCTGCTCCATATCTCCTGTTGCATTGCTGACCGCAGGACGTGGAGCATTTCCCATCAGTTTGTTGCCAAACAAGGCCCCAAGTGCCAAAGCACCAATGCCCATGGATGTTTTGGTTAGAAAGTTGCGCCGATCCAGTCTTTGGTTCAACCGATTAAATTCAGGATCATTGAGCCTAAATTCTTCTTCGTGGTGGTGATGATCTACCATGAGGTTATCTTTTTGTTAATGTTGCATCTGAATTTAATATGGTACTGGCAACAACTGCATTTGCAGCAATCATGGCACGATCCATTATTTTATTAACCTGATATTGGCCGGCATTGAGCCAACCGCTTTGTTTTTCAGGGTTTTGCCTGAATTTCTTCAACTCCATTTGCTGTAAAGCAGACAATAGTTCCAGCTCTTTTGACTGTACTAAACGGCCTGTAAGCTTTCTATAAGTTTGCGCTATAGCCTGACGACTGTCAGCCGACCGGGTCATCTGTTCACCCAACACCTTTGCCGCTTCCAAAAAAGTAGGATCATTCAAGGTGACCAGTGCCTGCAAAGGAGTATTCGTTTTTTGTCTTCGGGTAATGCAGTAGCTTCTTGAAGTGGCATCAAAGGTTGATAATGTAGGATTAGGTACAGACCTTTTAACAACAACATACAAGCTACGGCGATACACATCGGCACCTTTATCCTGAGTATATGAAGTATTATTGATTTCCCAAAGGCCATCCGGTTGATAAGGTTTAACACTTTTTCCACCAATTTTCGGGTTCAATAGTCCACTTGCCATCAATGCGTTATCCCGTATCATTTCGGCCGACATCCGATAAGCCGGGCCATGAGAAATCAGTCGGTTTTCAGGGTCTTTTTCACGTGCTTCTTTGCTTGCCCTGGAATCTTGCCTATAAGTGGCCGACATCACGATCTTTTTGTTCAATTCCTTTACATTCCATCCCGATTCCAGGAAAGAAACAGCCAACCAATCCAACAGTTCCAAATGACTAGGCATCTCTCCCTGATTTCCAAAATCCTCTGAAGTTTTCACTAAACCTACACCAAAGAAATTCTGCCAAAGGCGATTTACTGCAACCCGGGCAGTTAGCGGGTGATCACGATTAGTGAGCCATTGCGCTAAACCATACCTGTTTTTGGGCAGGTTTTTAGGATAAGGCAATATACTTTCTGGAGTATTGGGAAATACCTGCGCTCCGGGCATATCATAATTCCCACGTTTAAGTAAGAAAGTCTTTTTAGGCTTCGTCATTTCCCGCATCACCATCAGCTCCGGAATATTGGCGGTAGAATCTGACAGATTAGTGCGCAATACCTTTAGTTCATTTTCGGCTTTCTTCAACAGCGGATCAACCACATTAAAATAATACTGTCTAAATGAATTGATCTCCGCATCTGTTAGTTTTGGTTTTGCAGCTAATTGATTCCAACTTATCTTTCTCGCCAAAACACTTACTTCCATTGGAGTTAGTGTACGGTTATACACCGAAATATCATCTATCTTACCGTCTTTAAAACCACGACCACGCCACCAGGCTCCTATTTGCAAACCAGGCTGTGCACCATCTGAAAATAGGATATCCTTGTCTAGCCTATCCATACCAGTTTCCATTTTCATTTCTGCACCATCAAGATATAATTTTAAACCAGCGGCTTTTGAAGAACCATCATAAGTCATGGTTAGCTGTATCCATTTATCACGTGGCACATTATCAATACTAAGTTTAGTTATCGCATTTGCAGGATAAGCATGCGCCATATTCAATTCCAGCTTATTGTCTTTCAAATAAAGATGATATCCCTTAAAATTATACAAGCGCTCAGCTATGCTTTTATGAAAAATTACACCTTCGGTAAGCGCTTTAGGAATATTAACCCAAAGCCCTATGCTAAATGGCTCAGATTTACGAAAAACGCCCACCTGATTCAGATCAAGCCAGGTATCACCATCCAATACCAAACCTTTACCCGCGCTCCCCGGAATAAAAACGGCGGCTTCTCCTGGCCCGCCTGCATCACGCTTCATCACACCAATCTGCTTACGATCTATTTCATCGTTTAAATTTCCTTTATCAAAGTTAAAGTAAGCCTGCAACCCATCTACCGGCATCTTCCCGGCAGACAATTTCTTATAATCCTTTCTATCAAGAAAGTTCTGAAAACCTGCTTCCTCCTTAACTTTTTTCTCTTTTATTTTTTGCTCCTGTACCGCGATGGTCTTATTAATATAACTGATCACCCGCTCTTTTTCTGAGTCAGGGAGCAACAACGTTGGACCCGGCATCGTATCATCAAATGAAATCTGCCCAGCCTCTTTCACATTATTAAAAAAGCTGAACAACTGATAGTAATTCTTTTGTGAGATGGGATCGTACTTATGGTCGTGGCATTTTGCACAACCCACCGATAAGCCCAACATGGCATCGCCAAAAGTATTGGTACGGTCAATTACATATTCCGTTTGAAACTCCTGTTCAATAATTCCACCCTCCATATTTTGCTGATGGTTGCGATTAAAAGCAGTTGCAATCAACATTTCGCGCGTTGGATTTGGCATAAGATCACCCGCAAGTTGCCATTGCATAAATTTGTCGTAAGCCATATTAGTATTGAAAGCTTTAATTACCCAATCGCGATATGGCGACATATCTCTCAACCTATCTACAGTATATCCATGAGAATCAGCAAAACGTGCAACATCAAGCCAATCAACAGCCATTTTTTCTCCATAATGTTGTGAACGGAGCAAACGGTCGACTTGTTTCTCATATGCATTGGATGACTTATCTTTCAAAAAAGCATCAATTTCCGATATGGTTGGTGGCAAACCTGTTAAGTCCAATGATACTCTCCGGAGCAACAGCTCCTTATTGGCCTCAGGCGATTGCTTTAACTGCTGTTTTTGCAACTTTTCGACAATGAAATTATCGATAGGATTATTCACTTTAGCGGCCTCATCAACTTTCGGTGTTTCAATTTTAACTGGTTTTACAAAAGCCCAATGTGGCTTATATACTGCTCCCTCCTTTATCCATCTGATGAGTGTTGCTTTTTCAATGGCCGTAAGGTTAAGATGTGATTCCGGTGTAGGCATTTTATACTTCGGATCAGCAGATATGATCCTATGAAAAGCTTCACTATTGTCGAGATTACCAGGATCAATAGCCACTTTGCCTTTACTTTCCGGTAATTCAGCATAAGCAAAATCAGCATGATCCAATCGTAGGCCAGCTTTTTGCTTTGCTTTATCCGGGCCATGACAAGCAAAACATTTATCAGAAAGTATTGGTTTTACATCTATGTTATAGTCGAGGGATTTTGGCAAAGTTTCATATGCTTCCTCCACGTCTTTTGGCAGCTTGGGTCCGGAAGATGAATATAAGTAGATACCAATGCTAACTAAAAGCACCGCACCCAACAACATAAAAATTAGTCGACGCATCATATAAATCTAATTAGAATTATGCTTGTTTGGCTTAACACCTGGCCAAATCTGTAACTCAGCTCCTTTAGCAAAGGCGGCCTAATGCACAAACAAATGATTGTACATACATTTACACATAAATAAAGCTAAACATTTTAAACCAAACGAAATACATCTTATCTTGCTTAATAGTGATGTTTTTTTTTTTGCGCTACAATTCTTGTTTGAAAATACGCTTCCAAAAGGATAAAAAAGGCATACCCATAGCGGGTACTTCCGGGCAGCCCAGACTCCGCCAGCACTGCTATCCGGTTACAAAGGATACCTCCAAAGTGATGGCTCCAGCTGTTATAAAACTATATTTAGATTGTAGTTATCAATCGTCTAATGTCCTATTCCCCTCCTCTTCCCAATCCACGGTTGTAATGGCCCGGGTCTGGGCTTTATTTAAAAGCTTGATACTGCCGTCCATATATTGGATTTTTATCGCATCTAATGAAAGATATTTAGCAGTAGAAGAATAAAAGGTGTTTTCAAAGCTGTAATCGCCATAATCACCACTTTTAATTGGACCTATCGCCCTAACTGTTTTAGTTCCAATCTTATCACTTACCGGATTGCGGGCAGTGACTGTGATGTAGACATATTTTATGGTCTTTTCGGAATCAGATAAATTGGATATCGTGATATCGAAGCCAATAGAATAATCCTCTCCTGTTACTTTATACTCCAGTATAGCTGTTTTATGAAGATCATAGGCCCGATAGTTAATGACATCAACTTTTACAGCGCTATCCCCATCAAAAGAAATCTTCGCATTATTCTTCCTAAAAATCAAATTTTTTATACCATCCTCTTCCTCAATCTCCCGGGATACCTTTCCGAATGTTTCAGTGAGGAAAGCCTTAGTGAGCTGACCACTGTCTAAATGTCTTTTAAGCTCCGCATAAAAACTGTAGGAATATATATAGTCATTGTAATCATACTTCTTCAACATTATTGGAATTTTTGACACAAACTCCTTCTTATTTAGCAATAAAAAAACCGGTTTATTAGTTAACCTCTGATACATAACTTCACCATAAGAGGTAGATACCACATCCACATCCGAGATGCCAAGAGAATCCTTCATATTGTTTATAGAAGTAACTTTATAGGGTATTTTTTTCCCGTTTGGGTAATAGGCAAATCTTTGAGCCTGAGTGCTAAAAGCGCACAAAAACAATAAAAAGCAGATTGAAAGTGTATATTTTATAGACACATTGAGATCGTTAAATGAAATACTGCTTCAATGTTAGGAATAAAATATTCAATTAACAATTTATATTGACAATGGTGCTTTCATTGCAGAGGCCAGGAAACATCCCTTTGTCTTCTGATATTCAGAAAACAAATAGTCGGATTTGTACAAGAAAAAGTCCATTTAGGCCAAATTTTATTCGGTTTGCTTTAGTACATTTGATTTCAACCAAATTATCCGGATGACCGGTGATGCTGGCAAACGGATGCAAACTGACACTAAACACATCATTAATGAAAAAAATATTTATCAGCGTCCTGGCCGGCGCAGTATTTTATTTAAATGCACAGGCACAAAACAATACGATAACCCTACAAAATACAATCCCGGTAACCGCAAATGACACAGAATCCTCGATTATAGCGAAAGCAGCCCATGTAGTACCAACCGCCAATCAACTTGCTGCCTTAAAAAACGAGTTCATTGCCTTTATCCACTTTGGGCCTAACACTTTTACCCGCATGGAATGGGGAAATGGCAAAGAAGATCCAAAGATTTTCGATTTAAAAGAACTGCATACAGATCAGTGGTGCCAATCGATGAAATCTGCAGGAATGAAAATGGTCATCCTGACTGCAAAACACCATGACGGATTCGTACTTTGGCAAAGCCGGTATACGACACATGGAATCATGTCGACAGGTTTTCAGAATGGCCAGGGAGATATCGTGAAAGCACTCTCCGCTTCCTGCAAAAAATATGGCTTAAAACTAGGAATTTACTTGTCGCCGGCCGACCTTTTCCAGATCGAAAGTGCCAGCGGCTTGTATGGTAATTTAAGTAAAGTGAACAAACGTACCATTCCGGGAAAGATTGCCGGCAGACCTTTTGCCAACAAAACCAAATTTGAGTTTGAGGTAGATGATTACAATGAATATTTTCTTAACCAGCTATTCGAGCTCCTAACAGAATATGGTCCGATCGATGAAGTTTGGTTTGATGGTGCCCACCCGAAAACAAAAGGAGGTCAGAAATACAATTATGCAGCCTGGAAAAAACTAATCCACACTTTAGCACCTAAGGCAGTTATTTTTGGCAAAGAAGATATCCGTTGGTGTGGCAATGAGGCTGGCGGAACGCGAAATACGGAATGGAATATTATTCCCTATACTGAAAATCCCAAAACTGCAATTAATTTTCCGGATTTAACTGAGGAATCCCTGGGTGCCAGAAATGAGTTGTATAAAGGGAAATATTTACACTATCAGCAGGCAGAAACGAATACTTCCATACGTGAGGGCTGGTTTTACCGGGATGATGAAAGACAAAAAGTGCGCAGTACCGATGATGTTTTTGACATTTATGAAAGAGCAGTTGGCGGCAATTCGACCTTCTTATTGAACATTCCGCCAAACCGGGAAGGCAAATTCTCTCCGGAGGATGTAAAAGTCCTGAGCGAGGTAGGTAAACGCATCAACGAAACTTATGGCAAAAATTTATTCGCCACTGCAAAAGGCCCAAAACAAGTACTGGATAAAAGCTTAAATACTTATCTGTTGCTAACAAAACCAGAAAACAGCATAGAAATTACAACTGGCAGCCCCGTTACCATCAACAGAATTGTTTTGCAGGAGGCGATCGCGTCCCATAGTGAACGGGTGGAAGAACATATCCTTGAGGCCTGGATTGACAATAAATGGCAGAAAATTGCTGCTGCAACGAATATTGGTTATAAGCGCATATTGCGTTTTCCGGAAGTTACTGCTTCACGATTCAGAGTAAAAGTACTGTCATCGAGGGCTACTCCGGCAATTGCCACAATTGAAGCACATTATTACCGCTCAAAACCAACTCAGCTTCAATTCGACAGGGACCTGAATGGTTTAGTAACCATATCGCCCAAAAAACATGAATTTGGATGGAAACCACATGGACAGGATGCCACTGGAAACCTGGGTACCGGTACTGAAATTTATTACACTACAGATGGTACTGAGCCCTCCTCCTCTTCAAAAAAATACACGGTGCCTGTCCTCGTCGTTAATGCCGAGGTCAAAGCCATCGCCATCGCTAATCATGAAAAAGGCAGTGTTGCCAAAGAAGCATTTGGCCTGCTCCAGAAAAACTGGAAATTATTAGCAGTACAGACTGGATCAGATCAAGCGGCAAAGGCTTTTGATGCAAACAAAGAAACGTATTGGCAGGCGGAATTCAATGATCAAACCGCTCCGATGACCATAGATTTGGGTGCTGTACACCGGTTAACAGCTTTCATTTATACACCTCCCAAAGCTTTTTTGGATGGTATGATTGAAAAGGGAATGATCGAGATCAGCAAGGACGGTAAAAACTGGGAGCCTATAGAAAATTTTGAATTTGGAAACCTGATTAACGATCCAACCGCCAGAACACACTATTTTAAAAATGAAATATCCACCCGGTATATAAAAATAAAACCCATCGCAATTGCTGGAAATAAAAAGTCGGTTGCCATTGCAGAACTGAATTTCCTGGAAAAATAAATGAAAGGATGATCGCTAAATTTGGCTACAACATAGCGACTTTTGGCTACATCCTTCCTGTTCATTGTTCGGACTTTTGACTCAACAAAAAAAGCAAAACATGAACATCGTACTTACAGGCTCACTTGGAAACATTGGGAAGCCACTTACAGAAACACTGGTCAGCAACGGCCATGCAGTCACCGTGATCAGCAGCAATGCCGAACGTCAGGCAGAAATTGAACGCCTTGGCGCGAAAGCAGCCATTGGCACATTGCAGGATGTAGATTTCCTGGCGGAAACCTTCAAAGGCGCGGACATGGTTTACCTTATGGAGACCATGGAAGCCGCCGGAAATATGTTTGATCAATCTGTGGACTTTATCAGCGAGATTACTAAAATCGGCGAAAACTACAAAGCGGCTGTCGAACGCGCCGGTATAAAGCAGCTGATCCACCTCAGCAGCATCGGCGCACATACGAATAAAGGAACCGGGATCATCCGTTTCCACCACAATGTCGAGACTATTCTTCGACAACTGCCGGCCGGGATAGCGATCAAGTTTATCCGGCCGGTTAGCTTCTACATCAACCTGTTTTCTACTATTCATCAGATCAAATCGCGGGGAGCCCTCGTTTCCAATTATGGTGGTGATGTGAAAGAGCCATGGGTCTCGCCGAAAGACATTGCTGCTGTCATTGCCGAAGAAGTGGACAGACCATTTGAGGGAAAAACCATACGTTACGTCGCAAGTGATGAGGTTTCGCCCAATGAGATTGCTCAGGTGCTGGGGGAAGCCATCGGCAAACCCGACTTGAAATGGCAGGTTGTTCCAAGCCAGCAGTTGCTGAATGATTGGCTGAGCATAGGTTTTAATGAACAGGTAGCCAGGGGCTTTATCGAGCTGCAGGAAAGCCAGGGTAATGGCCAGCTTTATGAGGATTACCATCAGCACAAACCTTCCTTAGGCAAAGTGAAACTGAAAGACTTCGCCAAAGATTTTGCCGAAGCTTATGAAAGGGAATAAAGTTCCTGCTTAATGTTCTATTAAATTATTTATTAATTTCGGATTAAAGGTAAAGACATCGCAGGATCGGTAGCAGGCAAACGCATGAGAAAAATAAAAAAATTAAAGACAATTACCGCGTTTCATCAGACCAGAGGTCTTACTCCGCCCGAGCATCCCCTGATCAGTATTGTGAATTATACGGATATACAAATGCAACCGGAATACTTTGACTGCAAATGGACCTTTGATTTTTATTTAATAGCACTTAAAAAGAATATTGGCGGTAAAGTAATGTACGGTCAGCAGTCGTATGATTTTGACGAAGGCGTCATGTTCTTTATCGCTCCGGGACAGGTATTCGGCATAGAACAAATTACCGGTACCCCTGCTAATAAATCGGGTTGGATGTTGCTCATCCACCCGGATTTTTTATGGGGTACGCCTTTGGCCGGGGGGATAAAGAAATATGAGTATTTCAGTTATGCCATCCACGAAGCGCTGTTTGTATCCAAAAAGGAAGAGGATACCCTGATGGACATCATCAGCAACATCGAGCGGGAATATCACGCCAACATTGACAAGTTTAGTCAGGGGATTATTATTTCTCAGATAGAGACCTTGCTTAATTACTCAGATCGATTTTACAATCGCCAGTTTATTACCCGAAAGCGGGCCGGTCATCAAATGCTGGAGCAGTTGGAATCATTATTTTCCGCTTATTTCGGCGAGGACATTGCGGGCAAAAAAGGCCTGCCTAGGGTGCAGTATTTCGCGGAAAGGCTAAATCTCTCGCCGAAATACTTAAGCTCGATGCTGAAGACGCTAACAGGCCAAACCGCACAGCAGTTTATCCATGAGCAGCTGATAGAATTGGCCAAAGAGAAACTGTCCGTCACTTCCCTTAGCGTAGGCGAAATCGCTTATATGTTAGGGTTTGAGCATTCTCAGTCCTTTAACAAACTATTCAAAAGTAAAACCTCCTTCAGTCCGCTGGAATTTCGAAAATCGTTTGACCAACAGAATTGAGACGTAATCACCCCCTTTGATTGTCATTTTCCCCACTCTCGGATTTAGAAAGGCCGCAGTATATTTGAAATACAAATCTATAATTATGAGAAAGTTAGTAATGAAAATGTCGCTTTCACTAGACGGCTTCGTGTGCGATGCAAATGGCAAGAACGATTGGATCTTCAAAACCGGAGACGAGGAGTCATTGGCCTGGAGTGTTGAGAAAAGCAGTGACGCGAGCTTACTGATTATGGGCAGAAAGTCGTTTGAGCTGATGGCACCTTACTGGCCGACAGCGACCGGTCCTTTTGCCGCACCGATGAACCAGATCCCCAAGGCGGTCTTTACCAGAAAAGGATTTAAAGGCATCGATGCCGGAACGGCACAGCAGACCGCCGCCGAAGCTTCCTGGACAGAGGCACAGGTTTTCGACGGCGATCTTGCGGAAGAGATCATAGCACTTAAAGCAGGGGCCGGAAAACCGATCGTTGCATTTGGTGGTGCGGAGTTTATGCAAAGCCTCATCGCAACGGGTCTCATCGATGAATACCACCTGGCCGTCCATCCGGTTGTATTGGGTTTGGGCCTGCCAATTTTTACAGGTTGTAAAATACCGTTTTACCTGAAGCTGACAGAGGTAAAGGCTTTCCCGGGAGGAGTCGTTGCACTGACCTACTCTTCGTAGACATCCACCGACTAATAAATGATCTTACCTGCTATAGCCCTTACCTGAGCGCTATTAAAACCAGACGTCCTGTGGTTTGTTTATATAAGTGGTTTAAAAAAAATGTTTAACTGTTATAAAAACAAAATCTAGCCGTTATGAAAAAATTAGTGTATTTATTATCTATTTCTGTAGCTGGTTTTGCATTCCAGGGATGCAACAGCGGAACAAAAGATGCCAGGAATACAGCCGACAGTCTGAACACAGTTAAGGACACGACTTCCAACGTTATGGCTACAGGAGGAATCGCCGTAGAAGCGTCAGATGCAGAGTTTGCTACAAAAGCAGCTGTGGGAGGAATGGCTGAAGTTGAATTCGGAAATCTCGCACTTGAAAAAACCAACAATCCCCAGGTTAAAGATTTCGCAAACATGATGGTCAATGACCATGGTAAAGCCAATGAAGAACTGAAGGCAATAGCCAAAATGAAAAATATCACCTTACCTGGCGCCTTAGATGAGGAGCATCAGAAAAAGATGACTGAACTGAATGGGAAAACCGAAAAAGACTTTGACAAAGCCTATGTGGATGCAATGGTAAACGGCCACGAGAAAACGCTTAAACTGATGCAGGATGAGGCGATTGATAGCAAGGATGCGGACTTAAAAGCCTTTGCTTCCAAAACTACTCCAGTGGTAAAGGCACACCTGGTAATGATTAAAAAGATTCAGGACAGTATGAATTAGTAGCTGACAGGCAGATCTCAACTTGAATAAGTCCCGGCCGTTGCCGGGACTTATTCAGTTTAGGTAAAATAGCTGTTAAACCCAAAAGCCTGTGTCAAATCACGCAAGCCTTAAAAATAATCCTTTAGCCCGTGTGGCAATCAGTTGAACACGTCAGGCAACCATTGGCAGTAGAATAAGTCCTTTTTGCTTCAGTTACTGCAGGACCACAAGAGGAATATTCTCCCAAATAGCTTCTATTTTCCGGAAGTGGCAGATATCTGCAGCTCTCGTGATGTACCTCATGATCGCCATTGCTCTGTGCACGCTTGTTTACATAGTACTTTTTCATATATATCTATTTTTGTTTAATCAAAAATAGTACTGCAGTTTTTTATCTCTATACGGGAAACCGTAGATAAGACAAAGATCTTTGACCGTTAACAAAACATCAAGCAACCCTAGGATCAAAATGTTTGAAATGGAAAAAAAACATTCCATAAAAGCACAAAGCCAAATAGATAAACATTCACTATATTTAAATTAACATCCATCAAATTATAGAAATATGGCTTATGACGAACAACTGGCTAATCAGGTACGGGAATTACTCTCTGACCGTGAAGATGTAACTGAAAAGGAAATGTTCAGTGGAATATGCTTTATGGTCGATCATAAAATGTGTATCTGTGTCTCAGGCACTGAATTATTATGCCGCATAGGTTCAGCAAAAGTTGGGGTAGAACTGGAGAACGGTAATTGCAGGAACATGATGAACAACGGCAGAATAATGAAAGACTACGTTTACGTTGAAGACACCGCTATTGACAACTTAAAAAAACTGAAATATTGGGTTGACCTCTGCCTCGAATTTAACCCAATGGCCAAGTTATCTAAGAAGAAAGGCTAACAGGATATTGTCTCATCTCCCCCCTTTTATTGTCTGTTTCGCATAGTAATCAATTGAAAATGGGTGATAACTTTACCAGAAATGATGAAAACAAATGACACTATAGGAGCACCATTCAGATTGGTTGACACCCCTAACCGCCTGAGCCTGGAAACCTTGTTCAGGCAACTTCAACCCGGCACAATTGCAATCTGGGGGAAAATGACACCACAACAAATGATAGAACACCTCATTGACCAGGTTCAATATACCAATGGCACAAAAGAACCCTTTTGTGAAGTTTCCGAAGAACAGGCAAAATTGGCCAAACAAGCCAATATTTACGGGCCACTGGAAATACCAAGAAATGTAACCCGGGGAGTGCTTCCGGCGAAATTAATCTATCCGGATCTGGTTACCGCCATCCGACAGTTAATGAAGGAGCTGGATGATTTTGACAAATACTTTTCCGATCCGGAAACCACCGCCGTCCATGGTGCATTCGGCCCCATGAATTACGATGAATGGCTAATCTGGCATAGTAAGCATTTTACCCACCACCTCAATCAATTTGGATTAAAGAAGTACTAACCGCCATTTTTTACATCTAAATGCCTGATTCTTTTTTATCTTCATATTTCGGGCAGAAGCCTGGCCTATTGCCGATATTCAAAAGAATTTAACCTATGCATACCATTCTACCTTTTCTGTTGGCCATTATAGCTGCAATCGTGCTGTTGAATATGTGGGCTGCCAAACTTAAAATCGCTTACCCTATTCTATTGGTTGTTGCCGGATTACTGGTCAGCTTTATCCCCGGGCTCCCAGCTGTAAAAATTGATCCTGACCTTATATTTTTCATATTTCTGCCCCCCTTGTTGTTTTCAGCCGCCTGGTCCATTTCTTTTAAAGAGATGAAAAAATGGTGGCGCATCATCGGTAGTTTTGCTTTCCTGGTGGTGTTTTTCACTGCGCTTTCTGTGGCTCTGGTGACCAATCATTTGATTCCGGGATTTACCATTGCTTTGGGATTTTTATTGGGCGGGATTGTATCGCCACCCGATGCGGTAAGTACGGGAGCGATCACTAAGTTTGTAAAAATCCCCAGATCAACTTCAGCAATCCTGGAAGGCGAAAGCTTATTGAATGATGCTTCTTCATTGATCATCTTTCGATTTGCACTCGTAGCGGTTGGCACAGGCCAGTTCATATGGCAGGAAGCCGCACTTAGCTTTCTCTGGATGGTGATTGGCGGTGTCGGCATTGGTTTACTGCTGGGCTGGATATTTGTGCAGAGTCATAAAAGATTACCGACGGATGCCCCCTCAGATATTGCGCTCACCCTTATTGAGCCTTATTTTATTTACTGGATTGCAGAACAGGTTCATAGCTCGGGTGTAATGGCGGTGGTAAGTACCGGTTTATATATGTCTGCAAGAAGGTTAACTTTCCTGAACAGCGCCAGCCGCATTAAGGGACACAGTGTATGGGAAAGTTTTATATTCATTTTGAATGGTATTGTCTTCCTCATTATCGGTCTGGCATTGCCGGAAATCGTTGATGGGTTACGAGCGAAAGGCATTCCTTTAGGCACCGCCATTGGTTATGGCCTATTGGTAACCGGAGTGTTGGTTGGAGCCCGGGTCATCAGTTCCTACGCTGCGATGACCGCCACACTGATCTTCCGGCCCAGTGTAGCGCCACGTGCGAGTTCCAGAAGAATGCGAATCACAATGCCCCTACTGCTTGGCTGGACAGGAATGCGTGGTGTCGTGTCTTTAGCCGCGGCATTGGCTATCCCGGTTACTTTAGCTGATGGCACTGCATTTCCATACCGGAACCTGATCCTATTCATCACCTTTGTGGTCATTTTACTTACACTGGTGGTGCAAGGACTTACCCTTCCCTATTTCATAAAACGTACCGGTTCATTTGGCGGGATATTTAATGAAGAAGCAGAGGAATTGGCCAGGCGGGAAATGAAGCAGGGTTTGAGGAAACATGCATATCAGTTTCTTAAAAACAAGTACGAGAATGAACTAAAGGGCCATGCAGGCATGGAAAAAATCATGAAACATTGGGAGGAAAAAGCACAAGCTGCTGACGACAGCTGGATGAACGATGAAACGAAAGCGATTTTTGTCGGCTTGCTCGAAAGCCAGCGGGAATACCTGTCGGAACTCAATAAAGACGTTTCCGTTGATGAAGAAATCATTCGTCAGCAATTGTATCAGATAGACCTGGAAGAAGAGCGGCTAAAAATTATTTAATTGCTTTTAGAATTCCCTTTGCCCAAAATCCAGCTAAACGTTTAGAGCCCTCAGCATTGGGATGCAAATAAAAGGTACCGTGCTTGCCCTCCTCAGCCTTAAACAACTTTTCAGGGTTCTTTTGAAAAAAGCCATAAGCAGCTTTTTCTCCTAAATAAACTTTATTTGGATGGCTAAGTTTCTGCTCCGCATATAAGGCTTCGATTTGCGAAAAATAACTGTTTAGCCGATCGAGCCCTTCCTGCATATATCCTGCGTTGTTGTGTGTATTGGGACTGTACCAAAGTGGGTATTGCAGGACAAATTTAGCATCAGGGTATTTGTTAATCAGGGTATTGATCAGGACATTCAAATTATCTTTGTACTCAATGGCCTGGACAGGTGCACCATTTGGGCCAAACATCGCACTATCGTTTGTGCCCAACATGATAGAGAACAATAATACCGCGGTTTTATCTTGTGCAAAGCTATCGGCTGCCTGCAGTACTTTAGAGAAATCAATGTTGTTCTTTGGCAAAAAATCTACAGTGGTATGTCCACTAAACCCTTTATTATTAACGTTTACTAAGGTAATATCTTTACGATCCCTCAACAGCTTCGCCACATAGATTGGTGGAGCTTCTGTTTTTGAATCTGCTAAAGCACTGCCCTCAGTAATGCTATCGCCAATAAAAACAATATTTATTTTTTGCGCTTTTTTGCCTGAAAAAGAAGTCAGCACAAAAAGCAAGAGCAAACAGGTGTAGTTAAAGATAGGTTTCATCATTTTTAAAGGTCGATAATTTTAACCAGATTTTTAAATCGTTCCTGATGGTTGATTCATGGGCTAGAAAAGTGACACCATTACCTTGTAATTAAGCGTTTTATAATTAACTTGCAGTAAAATAAAACAAACATGGATCGTATCATCAACATTACACTGATTTCCTGTGTGATCATTTTAATTACAATCTTGACTTTTGAGTTTTTAAACTCAAAAGAAGGATTAGCTGGTCGGTTCCCCTACCCTTTAATCACATCAATCTGTGCCCTTTATTTTATTAAAATGAAGCGGGCGAGACTTATTCAACAAAACTTAGAGCAGAAGGACTAAACTCCCAACATCGCAGCAATCCTGCGTTCGGCCTCTTTCAATGAAATTCCCGCAAAATAATCCTGAACAAATGGATGGTTAGGATCTTCATGAGGAACCACATCAGGACGTTGACTGCCTTTTCTCGTTTCCACATTCATTGGAATTGAACCACTGTACTCATAGTCAGGAAGCCAGTTTGACAACCAGCCAAAGTAAACCACCTCATGATTTTCATTGTTAAAATTCTCACTGTAATCCAGGAAACTCTTTTCACTCAATGACACCCATACCCCATAATCCAATCCTTCACAGCTTCCTATTACCTTTTGAGTCAAGGTGACCCGTATAAAAAAGTCAATCTGATCCGGATATTCAATGACGCAAAAATCTTCATTGAGTTCTGTTTGTCCGTATTGTTTTTCCTCCTCACTGAGCGAACCATAACTGGAAGGGTATGGAAAAGCCAGCGCAGGCCATTCGTAATGTTCTTTGCCGCATGATGGGCAAATGAAAGTGTTTAAAGCATTCATCATTGCCCCAAAATTAAAATAAATTCCCTACCTCCGCTCAAATGATCTTAATTGATTGCCTGAATAATCCCTAAAACACAAAAGCCTCAGAGAAATCCAAGGCTTTTGTGTTTTAGGGGCATCTAATTTATAACCAGGGGAGATTATTATTTAAATGGTTCATCAGTAAAGTCTTTCAAAAATTTTTCATAGTGATACTTTTATTGGATAGACAATTAAAGGTAAAAAAAAGTATAGGGAATAACAAATATATCACATAATTGTGAATTACTTCAAAATACCGAGTGTTTGTGATAATAAAAGTAATATCATTAGATTTGCCGCCCAATGAATAAATGGGCTGAAATACCCGGAATACTTTAAACAATTACAAAAAATAAATGGAAGAGAACGACTTTGTCTCCATCTGGCTGGAAGAAAGCGGAAACCCCGCTATAGAGGAATTAGCGCAGTTGAATCTGGACGTTGCCCGTAAAACTGAAAAAATCTTAGCTGAGCAAGGCCTTTCCCCGAACGACCTTGCGATCTCTCTGGACATCAATCCAGACGAAATAAACAGGTGGCTCACAGGCAGGCATACCTTCAGTGCAAAGATTATAAAAGAAATTGCGGATACATTCGCTTGAATGTAAAAATGAATGCCTAATGCATTACAATTTCAACAAGGCTTTGACCGAACTTTTTTTCTGTTTTGAAATGGGAATCTTCTGACTGCTATAGTCCATGATCAGGTATCCGGAATCTTCATTTAGAATACTGTGCAAGATTCAAATAAGAAGTCTGATTAAACTTGTTGCTGATCAAACCGAGGTAGACCTCAAATTTCAGAAAAGCACCCGCTTTAAGAAAGGAAATCGCGACCTGTCCTTTCAGAACATCAATATCCTCTGCGTTTTTGACAGTATCCAGCTTGAAATCCCTGATGATACTGTGCAGCGAAAGCACATTTTTTTCCGGGTCTGTTTCTTTAGCCATCAGTTGAATCCGGCTTTGCAGGGTTTGGCTGGTTTGGGCTTCGGCATTCCAGGAGAGGCCAAAGAACATACTTAATAATAAGGTGCGGATCGTTTTCTTTTTTAACATAGGGTCAAAATTAAGCCCGGACATAGGCAAAAGAAAGACAGACTGTGAGAACAGCATATCTGGCTGTGAATCCGGTAACCGGTCCGCATAAAATATCCTTCCGACTATATCATCGGTTTTTTAGGTAAAAACTCTTGTGGAGACATCCCAAAATGATCCGCTAATTTTGCAATATGAGCAAGATTATATTTTGCTCTGTTTTTTGGACTCTCTACATTCGTAATGAATGTTCTACCCACATTTAATACCACAGCTATGTCTTGCTGATTGAGCTTTCTCTGACTTCTTAATTTGATGACGTAATCAATCACAAACTGATCAATCGGAGCTATATCATTTTTTTCATTCATCGTACAGTAAAGGAATAAAAAATAAATAATCAAAAAGCCATACACTTATGGCGAATTCTCTATATATTCAACAAAATTCAACTTTAAAGATACAATCGAAATTCAAATACTTTAATTGTTTAATTAAACAAGTCACAAAACCCCAATAGTGGCAAATCAAAGAATCAGATTAACGAACACCAAAACATCAACAAAAATCCTTTTATAAATTAAAATTAATCAAGATGAACAAATTAACGATATGCATCGCCATGGCCATGCATTGCCTTTTTTTCAAGGCAGACGCGCAGACCGCAGACCCACTGAAAGACAGTATTAAATCCCTAAAAATCGGTGATCAAATTCCTGAAGCATTGTGGAATATGCCTTTAAAAGTGGTAAACCATCCGGAAGGGAAAGAGACGGTTACGCTGAACGATTACAGAGGGAAATTAATCATCCTGGACTTTTGGGCGACATGGTGTTTCTCCTGCATCGTTGCCATGCCAAAAATGCATCACGCAGCGCAACCGTTTAAAGACAAATTAATTATACTTCCGGTGACATTTGAAGAAAAAAACAAGGTAGAACCCTTTATAAAAACGAATCAAACGCTCTCAGCTTTGAACTTATCAAGCGTCTATGGCCATAACTTACTTAGGAAGACTTTCCCACATCGAGTCCTCCCCCATTGCGTCTGGATATCTGCTGATGGAAGGGTAATCACACAAAGTTCATCAAGAGAGGTAACTGCTAAAAATGTCCAGCTGGCATTAGACAACAATCCTTCATCTATTCGTCAGAAAATCGATCTGGATCCTAAAATCCCTGTTTTGCTAAGAAATGATCTGCTCAGCAATTTAGATCTGCAAAGCTATGGAATTCTTTTCAAAGGGTATTATGATGGACTAGGATCAGGACAAAATGAACTTAGAAATGAAAAAGGTGTTTTAACCGGCAAAACAATTAGAAATCTTCCGCTTATTGAAATATATACTGATGTGATCAGCCATCTGATGCCTTCGTCTGAAGATGCTTATGATCCCAAGCGATTGGTGATAAAAGTTAAGGACAAATCCCTATTGGTTAAAGATTATGCCAAAGCCGGCAGCTTATTTTCAATAAGCAATTTTTACACCTATTCGATGGTCGTACCGCCCAATAAAATTAACAAGCTCTATTCTTATATGCTGGAAGATCTAAACAGATACTCTGGTTATTATGGGAAAATCGAAAAGAGAAAGACAAAATGTCTGATTTTAAAAAGAACCAGCCGCAAGGATAAAATTAGCACAAAAGGCGGAGAGCCATTTAGCACATTGTTCTCATACACCAGATCCAGGCTGCAAAATCTTCCTCCTTCTTCACTCGCAGCTCAGATTAATGCGCTTGATATTATTAAAATTCCGGTTTTGAATGAAACGGGCTATACCACCAACATAGATATCGATCTCTCCGGTAATCCGGATTTCCCGACGCTGCAGAGGGAACTGAAAACATATGACCTCGAATTAATCGAAGCCGTTAGGGAGATCGACTTCTTCGTCATCACGGATCAATAAACTGCAAAATAACTCATTCATAATTTCTGTAAAATGAAACTAGCACTATTCCATATCATCCTATTATTTTGCGGTGTCCAGGCCTTTGGCCAGAAAATTATAACCGGCAAGATCATCACATCCGAATCAAAACAACCTTTGCCTGGTGCGACAATCAAGTCAATACCCGGAAATACTAAAAGCCTGGCAAAGCAAGACGGTATTTTTAATATCAGCGTTGATCCTCGTGATTCTATTCTTGAAGTATCATGCATTGGTTATTTACGTACCAGGGTTTATATTTCTTCATCTGCCCTACCTTTCGTTATTTCAATGAAAGCCGAAGAAAAAAATTTGAAGGAGGTCATCATTTCTTCTGGTTACCAGCAGTTACCAAAAGAAAGAGCAACAGGATCTTTTACAGCTATCGGCAATAAAAGATTCAATGAACAAGTGAGTACTGATATATTGAGCAGGTTGCCTGCGATAGCCAACGGATTAATCGCAGATAATAGCACAACTGCCGGAGAAGGGAAACTCATGATCAGAGGGTTGAGTACCATTAATGGCCCAAAGGCACCACTAATTGTTTTAGATAACTTCCCTTATGAAGGAAATATTGACAACATTAATCCCAATGATGTTGAATCGATCACTTTACTGAAAGATGCAGCTGCAAGCTCTATCTGGGGAGCCAGAGCCGGAAACGGAGTTATCGTCATCACGACTAAGAAAGGGGCTTTTAACAAGCCCCTAAGTATCGGGTTTAACATCAACACCACATTAAAAACTAAACCTAACCTGGGCTACCTTCGACAGATGTCTTCTTCTGATTTTATAGATGTGGAAGAAATGTTATATAAAAACAAATTTTATGAATCCAGGATTAATAATTCAAATAAGCCGCCCCTAACTCCTGTCGTAGAATTGTTGATCAAACACAACGGAGACATCACTAATCCTGACTATCGGAAAAACACAGCTCTTCTGAGAACATTTGACGTTAGAAGAGCGTACCATAAATACATGTATCAGGTTGGCCTTAACCAGCAATATGCACTGAATTTAGATGGCGGATCGCAAAAACATAATTGGATTGCTTCGGCGGGTTATGATCGCAATTCAAGCATTCTGAACGAAAAGTACCAACGCTTTAATCTAAGGTTTGGCCATACTTATCAGCCACTAAAAGATTTAAGAATTACTACAGACATATATTACACCCTAAACAGCAGCATTAGCGGCAGGCCGGGTTACGATAACATTAAGTCAGCTGCTTACGATTTATACCCATATGCTCGTTTTGCCGACGATAGTGGCAATCCCTTAACTATTGCCCAAAAAAGACAAAGTTATATTGAATCACTGGAAGGAGGAAAACTGCTCGACTGGAATTACTATCCATTGTTAGACTACAAGCATAGCCAAAACACAACAAGCACGACTGACATTTTATTTAATACCGGCATCAATTACACGTTGTTCAAAGGCCTCAATGCGGATCTAAAATATCAGTATGAACGTCAACAATCCACAGGTAAGAACCACCGGGATAAGGACAGCTATTTTTCAAGGAACCTGGTCAATACCTATACACAAATAAATCCTTCAACCGGAGAAGTGATTTACCGCGTTCCAAAAGGAGGAATATTAGATTTATCTAACCATCTGCTATTAGCCCATAATTTAAGAGGCCAATTGAATTTTAACCGCGTGTGGAATAAACATGAGGTTCATCTGATTGGAGGAACAGAATTTCGAGGTGCCCGCTCCACGGGTAACAATTATCGTATGTATGGCTATAATGCAGATATCCTCGCGATAGGACAGGTTGACTATACCAATCAATATCCGGAATACATTAGCAAAGAACTCTCTTATATTCCAGAAAATCAAAACCTGGAAGATGCCCTTTCCCGCTTTGTCTCTGTTTATGCAAATGGTTCGTATACCTATAATGATAAGTACATCATTTCTGCCAGTGCCCGACGGGATGCATCAAACCTTTTTGGTCTAAACACCAATGATAAATGGAATCTTTTATGGTCTGTAGGCGGTAGCTGGGATATCAGTAAAGAATCTTTCTATAAATCCAACCTTATACCCTACTTGCGCCTTAGAACAACTTACGGTTTTAGCGGAAATATTGACCCTAAAATGAGTGCGGTTAGCACGATACGTTTTTTAAAAGCACCAGCCAACAACCCAGGTCTGCCTTATGCTCAGTTCGATAACTATTCAAATCCAGACCTTAGATGGGAAACATCAGGAATGCTCAATTTTGGATTAGACTTTAGGTTTGCATCAAACAGGTTGGTGGGTAGTATTGAATACTATCGAAAAAACGGAGATCACTTGTTTGGCAATGCAATGATGGATGAGACCTATGGCGTGGGGCAGACATTGACTAAAAATGTAGCCAGGATCAAAGGTTCAGGAATAGATATAGAACTGAGCAGTATTAATATCAAACAGAAGAGGTTTAGCTGGGCAACTGATTTTAATTTTAATTACAATAAAGACGAGGTGGTAGATTACCTCATGGATACCAAAAACTCGGGTAATTTTATTAGCGCAGGAAGCATTTCTGGCGTTAAAGGAAAACCTATATTCTCCATATTTTCCTATAAATGGGCTGGATTAGATCCCGAAACCGGTGATCCGACCGGATATTTCGATGGAAAAAAAACAAATGACTATACTCAGTTAATGTATAACAGCTCTTTAAGTGACCTGAAATATAGCGGCCAGGTACTACCTGCTTTTTCAGGTTCCCTGGGAAATACCTTTTCCTATGGCGGGTTGTCTTTGAGTTTAAGCTTCAGCTATAAACTGGGGCATCATTTCAGACGAAATTCGATCGACTATTCTTCCTTATTTAATAGGGGGCTTGGTCATAGTGATTACGCGGCCAGATGGCAGCAACCAGGTGATGAGCACCATACAAACATTCCCTCAATGATATATGCGCTCAACACGAATAGAGATACCTTTTATTCGGGATCTTCGGTATTAGTCGAAAAAGCAGATCATATAAGAATGGAATATGTGATGTTATCCTATTCCCTAAACCAAAATCTGGTCAACAAGCTTGGAATGAAAAACCTAAGCATTTTCTTCAATGCAAGTAACCTGGGAATCATTTGGCGCGCCAACAAGCTCAGGCTAGATCCCGAATATCAGAATGGAAATACCTTACTGCCCTCAAAATATTTTTCCATCGGACTCAGGGCCAATGTCAATTAACCTGGCTTATTATTTAACACCACAATTATAGTTATGAATATTTTCAAAAAACTCAACATCATTAGCCTGCTGATTTTAGTACCTCTATTTCTGAACATGGGCTGTGAAAAATTTCTTGATGAAAAATCAAACCAGAAATTAGCGGTCCCAAAAACATTGGAAGATTTCCAGGCACTGCTGGACAATACCCTAAATATAAATCAATCTGGCCCATCTGAGGGAGAAATCAGTTCAGATGATTATTACCTAAGCGATGCAGACTGGGACAACCTGGGATATGGAACAGATAAAAACATCTATAACTGGGGAGATAAGATCATTCTTTCTGATAAGCCTGAATGTGGCTGGACATCGGGTTATAGAACCATTTATTATTGCAATACTATTTTGGAAGGTCTAAAAAAGATAGATCCTGGTACCGGACAAAGCCAACAATTTAACGACGTCAAGGGGCAGGCATTCTACAATAGGGCAAATGCTTTTTTTGATATGGCCATTGTCTGGTGTAAAGCATACGATGAGCAATCTTCATCAACTGATTTAGGATTACCCCTACACCTGACCTCCGATTTCAATGTAAAATTGAAACGGGCTAATTTAAAGCAAACCTATCAACAGATTGTTGATGATCTAAAAATAGCGATAGGTCTTCTTCCAAACAACCCAATTTCCAAATGGCGGAGTTCCAGAGCAGCAAGTTATGGGTTGCTGGCCAGAGTTTACCTATCAATGAGGGATTATGAGAATGCTTATTTAAACGCTGATTCCTGCCTGCAGATCCATAAAACACTGATGGATTACAGTACATTGAACAGCACTTCAAATACGCCTATAGCACTAAACAATGTAGAAGTAATTTTCAATCGGAATATGCAATCTACTGACCCTATTAGCGTACTCACAGCAAAAATCTCCGATGATTTATATAAATCTTATGCAGATGATGACTTGAGGAAAATTATCTTTTATAGATTAAGGCCGGATGGAGCATTCCGTTTTAAAGGGAGCTATCGGCAAGGCTCCTCCCTATTCAGTGGCGTGTCAACGAACGAAGTTTACCTGATTCGTGCGGAATGTTTAGCAAGAAATGGGCGTATAGAAGAAGGAATGGCTGATCTCAACTATTTACTCGTAAACAGATGGAAAAAGCAGAACGGACGGACTACTTTTATAGACTTAAAAACTGACTCCCAAGCCGAAGCTTTAAACTCCATCCTGGAACACAGAAGAAAAGAGCTAGTCATGAGAGGGTTGCGCTGGATGGACATTAAACGGCTAAATAAAGAAGGTGCCAATATTTCTCTAAAGCGAACAATTAACGGGCAAACCTACAGGCTACCCGCTAATGATCACCGCTTTGTTTTACCTATCCCCGAAGATGTGATACGTCTCTCCGGAATGCAACAAAACCCGCTATAAGAAATCTATCGACTATCTCTTCTATCATTTGAGGCTACAAGAAGTGCCGGTAAAGTATTATAACTTGATAAATAAGTATTAATAGATACTCCATCCGGCACATTTACAGAGCAAGGAACAAAGGTATTTGCGTCACAGATGAAATCCGGATCCTGTACTGTATCCCAATTCCCCGGTACTTTCATATCTACAAAATTGCTGCTAGGATGGTTATAATAATAAATAGTTGACCTTTTCAATTCTCCTTTAAATGAGCTCATTGCGATCATAAACCCGAGACCTAATACGAAGGCCATCAAGGGTAGTTTTTTTATTAGATTCATAAATTTATTTTTTTAATGTTCTTTTGAAAATTTTCACACTATAACCTCATACGTTCATGTCTTTTTCCTTCCTCCTTTCTCTGTGTTTAAAAGTTAAGATCAAACCTATAGCAGCTACTATAACAATAAACAGGTTCAATATAAAATTAGCACCCCAGCTGGCATGTTGTCCAAGCAAACCGATGCAGTTACAAGGCATAAAGCGATAAGCATCCAGCAAAGCCAGGCCAACATAGGCCGTAAACATCAGCATTAACAAAAAGCTAAGTGTCATACCCAGTAATCTAGTCGTGGAATAAACCAATAGTCCAGCAATCATAATTTCGAAAGCAGGTATTGCATAGCTCAACAGGTTACTTATTCCATTTGGAAAAACCTGACTATGCATTTCTTGTTTAAATGTGTCGAAATCATAGAGCTTAGATCCTGCCGAGTATAACCAGAACAGAATAAAGACCGTGTACAAGATCATCAGGTATGCTTCTCTCTTTTTAGAAGGATTTGGTCGTTTCGCTATCGTGTCCATTACTTTTGTATTTGTTAAATCATACCTTAAAGTTCAGGACAATTCTTAACAACTGATCCGACGATAGTCGGATGATGACACGATTGTTGTCGGATAATTAAACATTTTATCAGGCTACCGAGCCTTGCCCACTAAATACCGTTCAACTTTTTCATAGCTCTTGTAAGCGTATCCGGAGACATGTTTAAAAAGCTGGCCAATTGCTTTCTTGAGCAAATTTTCAAAAGATTGGGATGGTTATAGTAGAGATTTCTGGTACGTTCCAAAGCGGTGCGTTTCATATCGATCAGGTGTTGCGTTCTAAGCACCCTGCAATTATCCCGAAGTTTTTCAATCAGTTGTTCAGCTTCAAAAAACTGTTTTTTTAATGCGGTAAAATCTTCCACTGAAATGGCGATAAAGCTACTATCTTCAAGTGTGACAATGGAGCTGACTGAAGGCTGCTGACTGAAGAAACCGGGCGTGGTGTGCAGGAAATCTCCGACAAACCAAAACCAGCTTGTAGATTCCTCTGAACTTTCCATATCCCTCGTCATTTCTGCGGAGGTTCCTTTTAGCTGAAACCAAACAAATTTCTGTATTTCTTTATAGTTGAGGATGGTATTGCCAGCTCTGCAATCCATGAAATGTACGATTTGCGATAGCTGTAATGCCAATGCGGACGAGACTGGAGAAAATCGCCGCATGACGTCGATCATTTGATGAACTAATATAGCATTATGCATAAAGAGAACGTTTAAAGTAAAAAACATGAACAACCAAGAATTAGTGCGCTATTAAAATGGAATTCAACACTTTAAACCTCACATAAAGAAATTCAAACAATTAAGTTAAGAAATTATTTTTAAAAAATAGAAATAACAAGCCTTTTGAACTGTAATGTAAAGCCGACTTCTTAGCCACGATCTCCATTACGGATAAAAAAGGTCATTCCCGGCCTATTCTTCAAAGAACATGAAGATAGCGGTTGTTCAATACTGTAAACACAAAACACTATTGACAACTAATTATTTAATCTATAATGGCAGGAACATAGTTTTTCAGGAGGATCCATTTGTTATCCTTCAATTGAAAAAACATAGCCCCTAAATTCAGCAATCTTCGCTGATCATTAAACTCTTCATAGACGGCAAAACATCTGTTTTTATCATCAGAATAAGCAACGGGACTAAAAATTTTGAACCCAGCCTTTACCGTAAATGATAAGCCTGGATCTACCTTGAATACCCTTTTTGAAAGATATCGTTTAGAAACAGACTTATCTTCGGTGTTTCCAGTTGATCTAATAAAACTCCATTCCGGGTTTTCCAGATAATCGGAGATTCCAGCCTTACCAAAGCCAAATATGTGGGGATAATCTAGTGTTCTTTGATCAACTGAAAAATACTTCGGACATTCCTGATCGGTTGTCAAAATTTTTAACATCTCCGCATAAACCGGAGCATCCTGAACAATTTGTTTGGTTGTTTGCGCAATAGTAGTGCTTGTAGAAAATATAAAAATGACTAACGTAAAAGATAGGAAAAACCTCATAATTATTGTTGCCTTACTGAAGAAGAGAAAAAGATTATACTTTTAGGGAACCGCGGAAGCCTCTGGCACCATAGTAAGATTCTGCACCATTGTGATAAACGAAGATCGTATCGTAACGATAATCCGCAAAAATTGCTCCGCCAAGCTTTCTGATATCCGCCGGTGTTTTGATCCAGCTCGACGTTTTCGTATCAAACTTTCCAAATTGCTGCAATTCGCGATATTGTTCTTCCGTTAAAATTTCAATCCCCATCGCAGCAGCCATCTCCATGGCGCTATTCTTTGGCTTATGTTCTTTTCTTGACTCCAGCGCTTCGCCATCATAACAAACACTTCTGCGCCCCTTAGGACTTTCGGCGGAACAATCATAAAAAATGTATTCGCCGGTTTTCTGATCATAACCAACAACATCCGGCTCACCGCCGCTGATTTCCATATCGTCAAGTGACCATAGTTTTTCGGTATTGGCTTCCAGTTTCGCCTGCACTTTAGCCCATTCCAGACCTTTGTGGCGGTTCATATTTTTCTCAAAGCGGTCTTTTAAGGTGCTGATCAGCTCTGCACGTTGTTCTGGTAACAACTCTTTTTTATTGTTTTTCATAGTTAAATATAGCTGATTTGGACAAAAAAAACAGGGCTTTTACAATTCAATCAGCTTGTTTTTAATCGCATATAAGACTAAGCCGACTCTATTCTTAACGTTGAGCTTAACGAAAAGACCATCTCTGTAGCCATCTATTGTTCTCAGACTCACAAACATCTTTTCAGCAATTTCTTTATAAGTGAGTTCTGTGCCAGCGTATTTCAAAAAATCCTTTTCCCGTTGGTTCAGTTTAACATCTGTGGAAGGGGTATACAGACGTTCAGCCATTAGGCGGGTAACAAATGAAGGGAAATAAACATTATGGTCTGCTACTGCGTCCAAAGCTGCTTTAAACTCCAAAGGATCAGCATCTTTCAACAGATAACCTCTGACCCCTGTCTTGATCGTCATTAAAATGGTCTCAGCATCATCTACCATGGAAAGCACAATGATGTGTATTTCCGGATAATGTTCTTTAATCCAGCTGGCGAGTTGTGCCCCGTTCATTACAGGCATATTCAGGTCGAGCAGTACGATATCCGGCTTATTTTTTTGGTGAATCCGCTCGCAAAACTCCTCCCCGCTTCCCGCTTCAAAGAGCACATCATATTCAGGAAAAGTTTTGATAAGGGATACAATTCCCTGCCTAAACAGCCGATGGTCATCGACGAGCGCTATAGTTGTCTGTTGCATGTATTACAATATTGAGGTACTATTCAAAGTTATTGTTGTCTTACACCCCCCAAATGGCTTAGTCTCCATTACAACATCTGCTCCAATCAGGGTTGCACGCTGTCTGATATTTTTAAGGCCGAGCCCCTGTCCCTTGTCTAACCTGTCTTCACAGAACCCCTTTCCCGAATCCTTAATAGTTAAGGTAAAGCATTTTTCTCCAAATTTCAAATCCACAAAAATATCTTTTGATCCGGCATGTTTTAGCGTATTGTTCACAATCTCCTGAAAAATCCGGTACAGGACCAGATCAACCTGACCAGCCATCTTAACCGGATTTCCTTCCAGCACAAAGAAAGCATTGATGATCCCGCTTTTATGCAATCTTTCTATGTCATTCATGATGACCTGCACCAGTCCTTCCTCTTTAATTTTTTCAAAACTGAGGCTCTTTGAAAGGTCTCTTAAATCACTGATTACTTCTGAAATCAATTGAACACTTTCTACTATTTTCGTGTTCTTTTCTTCTGCATCAAGCCGAACTGATGTGGAAAGTGACAGCTTAATAAAAGAAAGCACCTGCCCGATATTGTCATGGATCTCCCGGCTGACGCCATTTAAGGTTTCATTCTGAATTTCCAGCTTGGTTTCTAACAGCTGCTTCTCGAAGTTCCTGCTCAATTCCTCCTTCTTTTCATTAATAATGCGTTTTTTTCTTACAAAAACCAGGAAGAATAAGGTAGTAAATACAGAAAGTATGACGAGAATGATACTGGAAATAATAATGGCTAATACAATGTCTTCGTGGGTCTTTTCCATATGATAATGGCAATCGAGATAAGAAGGTATAGAAAAATGCTTAGCGATCTGGGGATAACACGATAAAGCGGATCACCAAAAAGTCTGAGATCATTTATACGAATATAATTATAAAGAGAAAAACAAATGGCAATTCCGGAATAAAAGATCAGGACTCCGGAGGCGATAAATAATCCGCTCAAAAAATGGCGTTCATGAACGTAATTGTCATTTTGCAGGTAGTAGTAAAAATGCAGACAAGCAAGGAAAATCCCCAATACTCCACCAGTAGAGATGATCACATTGTTGAATTCATAAAAAGAGGTGAACAGATAATAGGTCAGCGCAGCAACGATATACGTGATGGTCAATACAACAATCACCTTTCTATGGACCTTTTGCCGGGCAAAACAATAAAATATAAAGGCATAATAGCTGTGGCTCAAAAGATTGATCAGGTTATAGACCCAGATATTTTTATAATGGAAGTTTACGGCAAGATATTTGGCGATTAGTTCCACTACAAGTATGAGCAACAAATAGGGTACAAATGTGATTAAAAAATGATTTTTAAGTTTGCCGATATAGATGACCGATATCAGCAAACTCAAAAATTCAAAATAATGTTGAATACTCAATTCCATCAGGGGTATACTTCTCCCATATTAAAAGGATTCACTTTTTGATCTTGTTTTGGCTTACCTATCGTTGCCGGCTTGCCCTCAAACATCGGGAAAAGGAATACAGTTATCTTATCCAGGTTATGATCATCCGGTTCGGGAGTATCGTTTATAAATTCCTGTGTATAAATTCCAAATCTGATATCCATTGCATCATAAGTTGAGATAGTGTCAATATGTTTAATCCAGTCCTCCAGCAGCTCCTTCTTAAAAATGACGCCCAGCGTTTTTTTCTTGAATCCGCCGAGAGGAGTTTGCTCGTATTCGTATATACATTTCATGGCCTCCTCATAGGCAACTTCCCTCTCTGCAAGATTTTTTGCACCAGTAAATCCTTTGTCCTCTTTTTGCTTGTCCTGATAAGACGGTTGTAAGAGTGTACCTGTATTGGCTTCCATAACAGGCATTAATTTAGATAAATTTCTTTCCATTTTAATCTGGTTTGTTTAGGAAAGTAAACATCGAGTTTATCAAAAAAATTCCTTAGGGTGTTTTCCCCCTATTTTACCGTTTAAAAAACGGTTTGAATCCACGCGTTTTACCATAAAGACATGTTTGCAAGTATTTGGATGTTTGTGTACCAATCTTAAAAACATGAAAAAATTAACGACCGTGCTTTTGTTATTCAGCTGTTTGCTGTATACAAAAGTTAATGCGCAAACAAAAAACGTCCCGGTAAAATACATTGATACTGTTTTCCCCCGGATACTGAAGAAGCTGACTCATTATCAGGATACCACCAACAAAATTTATGACGATCACAAAAATTATTTAATCTCCCGTTATAGTTTTCGCTCACTCATCCAGAAGGATTATTCAAAAATTACAGTTGGAGAAAACAGCTTCAGTAAGGTTGGCCGGTTTGCCACCCTGCAGATAGACGAAGATGGCTCTAAATTCTATTTTACACCTTTTGTTTTCGTAGTAAAAAAAGAGCCACTGGATGGCCCCTTTAAGTACATTCATGCCATTGATATTAGTGGAGAGATGAGCAAAAAGATTTTTGACTTCAAAAACAAAAAATCACTTAAAGCTGGATATTCATTTACCTGGATTGTTAATGAGGGCTATAAACCTAAGCCTGGCGCCAGAAATGAAGTCTTTCATAAAGCAATAGTGGATGAAGCCTTTGGGGAAACCAAGGAAAAATATGAAAATGCAAAAACAGATTTTTCTGACTACTTAGATATTTCCGATGAAATTGAAGAAAAAGATTCGGCAAAAGTTCACAAAGGAGCAAAAAAACGGTTTTTCAATACCCTTGAGGAACTGGAACTAAAGTATTATAAGGAAAAATGGACGGCTAAGCGCATATCCTGGTTTAAACTCAATGTAACCCCCTTTAGCTGGGACAACTTTAAATACCTCGATCCTCAAATTGCAACCAGTTTAAGTAAGCCTATTGATAAATCCGTTTATACCGCAAACATAAAACTATCTTACAATCAACTACATACCGTTACAACGGCTAAAAATCTTCAGTTTTATTGGTCCGCTTTTGCTGCGCTTTCCCGAAAACATACCTTAAGTGAAATCTCCAGCCCCTCCCGCTGGTACAATCTAAAAAAGCTGACAGATTCAACCTCAATTTTAGCAGAAGATGAAAGTGTTTTTTCAATGACCAGCACCGATTTTAAGAGCAGGGTCAGACCAGATTTCGGTGCTCAGTTCATTGTTCTGTTTGACGTATTTAATGAAACCAATATCGGAATTGATCTGGCCACTTCATTCAATGGATTGGTTACCTCCTCACCCTCCTCTTATGTGAACAGCACAAGCCTCGGTTTAATCATTCCTTTTAAAGACAAAGAAGGCAATAACAGCATCAATTTCGAATTGTTCTATGAACGCAAATCCTACCTGAATACCTCTTTAAAAAACGCTGGTTTTTGGGGAATTAAATTCGGACTCCCCTTCACGAAGCCCTAGTTAAATTCTGACCTAAAAAGGGGCTACAGCCTGAACCAACAAACGCTACCCAACTAATCATAAAAAAATGGAACAACAACAAATTCTTCAACAAGGTCACGGCTTTGCCGTTTATCCTGCTGTCAAAATTTTCGATGAAAAAACAGATGGCGAAAAAATAAAATGGACACACCTTAAGAATCTCTTGTTTGGAGATTTCATTCGGGTGCTCAAAGATAAAGACACCTTCATAGAAAAAATTGTTAAAGATGAAACCTATATCAAAGTCAGAAGTCGAAGCTGTACCGGTTATATCCTAAAATCTAAGATCAGGCCTGACCGGATCCTGGAAGTCAATTTTATTGATGTAGGGCAAGGGGATGGCTGCCATGTCGTAACACCCGATGACCAGCATTATATCATCGATGCGGGTGGCAGCGATAACATGTTGCGTTTTTTAAAATGGAGGTTTAATACCAAACGTAGTCAATCTGCACCTCCGGTCTTTGATGCAATAATCTCACATCCGGATAGCGATCATTATCTTGGTTTTGGGCAGTTGTTTAAAAAACAGACCGACAGCACTCAACAATTCAGCTTTAAAAACATCTACCATAGCGGCTTGGTTCAAAGAGAAGGTGCCGATGAATTGGGTGCAACCATTCGGGTAGGAAACACCAATTACATCACTGAACTGGTCATCACAGATCAACAGATGAAAGCGCATTTAAATAACATGGGCGAAGGTTCCCTGCATGAAAGAACTTTAAAAAAGGCACTAGACCAACATAAAAATGTGAACTTTAGTGCCGCAGTGAGGGGAAATATAAACCAGCCCCAGTACCTGTTAAGTACCCCGGAATTAAAGATGGAAATTCTTGGTCCATTGACCGAAGACATACAGAACCAGAGAACCCTGAGGTATTTCAAAGCAAAAACAGGCAATACGGATAACGTTGGCAGAACTAAAAATGGACACTCCGTTGTCATCAAGCTGGTGATGGGGCATGTCCGTGTGCTCTTAGGCGGAGACCTGAATCCCCCTGCAGAAGATTTTTTGCTTCAGAGTTATTCGGGAATTGACATTGCCACATTACGTAAGCAAATACAAAATGCGACCAGTGCGTCACAGAAAAAGATATTGCAAGATCAGATGAATGCAGCAATAGATTCTGTAAAGAAACACTTTCAGGTAGATTTTGCCAAATGCTGTCACCATGGAAGTTCAGATTTTACGTCTGAATTTCTACAGGCAGTCAATCCTTTGGCTACCGTTATCTCAAGTGGCGATGATGAACCTCATTGTCATCCCCGCCCTGATACTTTGGGTACCATAGGTAAATACAGCAGAGGAGAACGTTCTTATATTTTCAGTACAGAATTAATGCGGTCAAGTAAAGAATTCATAAAGATTAAAGACCTTGATCCGAAGAAAGAAAAAGAAAGAATTGTGACCGTCTATGGCATGATCAACCTGCGTACAGATGGACAAAAAGTAATCATTGCCCAGAAACTTGAACGGCCAAGAGGTACCCAAACCTGGGACATTCATCAATTTGAGTGGAATGATCAGTTAAATACTATCGAAAGAGTAGAAACAGGATCCGACTCGTAATTACGCTAAATTCAAAGCTTTTTCATTTAAATAATGAGTTTATCCTCTATAACATCATGCAGATTCTAAAACTTTAATATATTTGTTCAAACGGGTAACTTGTTTGAACAGATATATTAAAGTTAATAAATATGACCTTGCTCTTTAGTGATAAACAACAAAATGCCCTTAACTCTATTTGGATATTAGGTATTATTGTTGCATTTTTTCAAATAAGCAATTATTTTGTAGACAGTTACGGACCGGACACTTCCTTTTACGGCTATTTATGGCAGGTACAGAACTGGTTTTTAGAAAGTCTGGTTTTTGCCTGGTATTTCTATAAGAATAAGCTCATTACCAAAGCTGTGCTGATACAGCTCCTTTTTATCCCCTACTACATCTTCAAATCAGATTGGTCGGCCTTTCTGGATTATCATTTAGATATAGAGAACAGCATGAGCATTTATAATGCGATGAGGTTTGTCACCTTTTTTATTCCGCTGATTTGTTTTGCTTTCTTTTATTATAAAACTGAAACCAAACCAGCAGGGATATCCAGGCTAAAATCGTTGATCATCCCCTTCTGCAGTGCATTAGTTTTCAGCTATGCCGTATCCTCAGACCCGGACTCCTTATATAAATATACCGGATTTATAACTGCGGAATCTTTATACATAAAAGACATCATCGTTTCTATTATCTTCCTGGTAATCTCTTTTAAAACTATTGCGGTGCTAATTGGCTTCCTTTACCTTTCTAACCGGGCTTATTCCATTAAAAAATTAATATACCCAATTGACCATCAAGCCATTTCAAACCCTTTCTTTAAATGGGGCTTTATGATCAGCTATACAATCCTCTTACTGACGATTATGGACATGGTTGGTTCTATATTTTCCATATCTTTCTCCTCCTCTTCGTTAAAAATAACAACGATCAGTTATATCCTTTCCTACCTGATCATACTGATCATCAGCGGGAGGTTTTTCGGTAATTTAATTCAATACAGAAACTATACACTACAGAAATATTTAGGCGTTTTAAATGCCATATCGATGCTGCCCATCTTAAATCTGATTTCCTTTTTTGTATTGCTCTTTGTTAAAAAGAGCACAGCACCTATTGGCACTTATGTTGAAAAATTAAAGAAAAACAGAAACATCCACCTGATCATTTATGCGGTTATAACAATCCTATACATCCTTTACAAATATTTTGGAGATCCTGCGGAATACAGGGAGGCATCTATATTCTACAGAATACCGGTATTCATTATTGCCATTGTGTTACTGAGCAGGTATAAGGTAAGCACCAAAATAGTTCCTTTTCTGGTCTTTATATTCCTGTACTACGGAGATATAACCGAATTTTTCGATTTCACAGAAGGCTATCTTTCCTTCTTTAAAGGCAAGATCCTGTCTTTTATATGGTTAGGTCTTAGCACCTCGGCCCTGGTTTACTATATCATCCATTATATTCTTTACAAATCATTTTATACTGAATATTTTGAAGAACAGGACGCAGAAAAATTTGAGCAGTACATTGAAACGTTTAAATAATATATAGTCTTTCTTATTTTCTCAGGATAATGGAAAATCCTTTAGAAAAAGTGCTCAGGTCTTGTGTAAGCTTAAAATCGAAATTATACTTACCGTCTTTTGGTACAATAAATTGAGTATTCTCAATTTCAAACTCATGCTGTGTATAGTAAATGGTTGACTCTTTATCGTCGCTTGAAGAACGATAAGATTCGGTTGTTTTCTTTGAATTGATCTGATGATTGCCATTAAACACATCTAAACTATCATATAACAAAGATTTCCCTGCGCTTTCTATATGATACTTCACCTTAAAAGCCGGGGAATCATCTTTATCATTTGTCTCCAGCTTAGACCAGATGGTTACTTTATCGCCTTTTTTTAAGTCAATCCCTTCCGCCGAAGACACTTCCCCCCGCTTCAAAGGGATTTCAGCAATATCGGCTCCAACAGGATTGCAGGAAATAAGCGCGAAAAGCAAGAAAGAAGGGATGATATGATATTTAAACATGAGTCTGATTTTAAGTGTTCCTTATTTTGATTTAAGATCTAAAGTGTAGTGTTTACTAAAATAGTTGAAGATTTTAACGAACAGGTCTACGTCGGTAGCCTGCAGATCATCTACCATGGTTTTTAGCACAAAGCTTTTATTGCGATAATCGATTGGGCAAATCACCTCTATTGTAGCTGGATTAAATACATCATCATAACCTCTACGTGAGATATTTATAATATAACTATTGCCATCGGTGCTTAAGGTATATTTGTTTTGATTGCTGACCTCAAAAACATCGCGGTTATAATCCGAATTGTTTAATTCACTGACCTTATTTGCTTTAACAGCATCAATAAATTTAAGAAAACCCAATTGCTCGTTTGTCGTCAACCGGGATAATGCTGCAAGCTCATAATTACCTTCAGTTCTCGGGGTTATGGTTTCGCCTTCATCTAAGAAGATGACCAGCTCTTTTTCCAGCTTTTTAAAAAACCGTTTGACCATATTTACTTCAATCACAGGCAAGTTACGTACATACTCTTCCCATGACTTGAATTGAATCGCCGGATCAGTTTTGTTTGTGAAGTTTTTAGCGTTCCTGATCAAATGAGAAAAGAGGTTTATCTTCTCTTCCTTCGGAAGTTTCTGGCTCCAGCCCATTTCCGCTTTATAAAAAATATAACTTTTATGCAGTGCATCATATTTCAGATGGAGGGCGATAAAATTATCATTCTGATCAAAGATAATGCTGTTTTCATCCTGGAAGTAAACGGTCTCCACATTGGGGAAATCCGCTTTAATATCTTCCACAGAGAGCAATGTCGAATCGCTTTCCGGGATGATCATGATACTCTGCTCGTACAAACGCTCATCTTTGGAAAGAACATTTCCAAAAGAGATGACAGAAATGCTATCCTTTAAAGCCGAAAGGTCCATCTTTCCCAGCTCCTGCACGTCGGCCCCTACCAGCTTTTGTACACTAAAAATATAATGAGCGGGTATGCTAAAACTATACTGCTGATCAATTACAATTGTTTTCTGCGGCAGCTTTAAGCCCATAATTCTCTTCATTTCGGCCTTATAGTCTGTTGCTGAAACAATCGGGACCTCCTGAGCGTCTTGTTTCACAATCCGTTTACAGCCCGAACCGATTAAGATAAATAAGATCAGGTATGCCCAACCCTTTCCTTTTAAAGGAAATTTCATGCTTTTTAAATCAAGGCTAAAAATCACACTCATAGTATTCGTTTATTTATTTTCAAATATATAATTTAACCCGTCAATTATTCCTTATTCTTTATGTCAATTAATAGAGTTTAAAGCCGGGCAATAAAAAATTAGTTAAAATTCCCGTTATTCATGCCACGATGACTTATGTGTAACAAAACAATTAATTACTCATCTTAGGGTAAAGAGATTGACCTTTAACTAAAAGAAACGATGACTGACAAATCAATTCATAAAGCGGGTCTATATGCCCTGGGAGTAATCAGTCTCTCTATATGGGCTTTATTGCTATGGGACCACTTCCATGGAGGAGTACCAAGTCATCATTTATTGGCAAAAAAAGAATTACCGAAAATATCAAATTGGTGGGGAGCAATTACGGTTCCTTTAGCAAGCTATTTATTACTGAACAGGATCAAAAAACGAATCACTTTTGAAAACGGGTCTATCGATCAAAATTCCATTAAACATATAGTTTATCCTTTTTTAATTGCCCTGATATATGCAGTTACTTTAGCCGTATCCTTCACAACAGGAAACCCGCAGATATCAGGTTTTCTATTTCAGGGACTTTTTGTCGTTGCCATATTCTTTCCTATTTATAAGGCAGAATACTTTTTAGGATTTATCCTCGGTTTGGTGTATGCTTTCGGAGGTGTTTTACCAATTATCATTAGTTCCTTTCTGGCCATCATCAGCTATTTACTTTATAATTTCTTACGCCCTGTTTTCATCAGGATTGGAGTAATGGCCGGGCTGATGAAAAAGACATGATTTATCCCCTAACCTGGTTGTTTATTTAAAATCTCTTGATTCCGGAAAGAGTTCCGCCTGTATCACCTGTTTCCCTTTTTTAATATCTGTTTCCACAAGGCCCTGTAAAAGACCGGACAGGTCATAACAATGCCTGACCACGATATGTGTGACTTCACCCTCCCGCTGTAACTTCCCTTCTACCATGAGCAATTTTGCCCTTAAAATCTCCTTGCGGAATTTTGTAAACAGCTTTTGAAAAACCACCAGATTCGCTATTCCTGTTTCATCTTCAATCGTAATGAAACAAACACCTGTCGCCGTTCCCGGTCTCTGTTTTACCAATACCAATCCACAAACCCGGACCAGCGTCCCATCAGGCCAACGCTTCAATTCTTTAGCAGAGAGTACCTGACGGTGAAACAGTTCCTTTCTGATAAAGCTTACCGGATGGGCTTTTAAGGATAAGGCCGTGGTACTGTAATCCTGAACCACGTGTTCCGACAAAGCCATTTTTGGCAATTGGATTTGTTGCTCTTCTGTGCTTTCTACCTTCAGTTCCCCCTCAAATAATCCCAAGGGGCGGTCGGCAAGTGCTGTTACTTCCCATAAGGCTTGTCGCCGGTCCATTCCCATAGAGCGGAAAGCATCTGCATCGGCTAATTTTTCCAATGCAGTCAGGGGTACACCGGCTTCCATTAAAGTATGGACATGGCGATAAGGTTCCTGTTCACGTCCGACAACGAGCAGGTTTATATCGTCTTCGTTCAAACCGCTCACCTGACGGAAACCTAATCTCATTGCACAGTATTTGCCGGATAGCTCTTCCAGCGTATTGTCCCAGGAGGATAAGTTCACATCAATTGGCCTGACCTCTACTTTATGTTTCCTCGCATCACTGACAATCTGTGCGGGCTGATAAAATCCCATAGGCATGCTGTTCAGTAAAGCCGCCGCAAAAATATCCGGATAATAATGCTTGAGCCAGCAGGAAACATACACCAACAAAGCAAAACTTGCCGCATGACTTTCAGGAAAACCATAACTTCCGAATCCTTCCAGTTGTTTAAATACCCGTTCCGCAAAATCTCTTTCGTAATTTTTTGCGATCATGCCGTCCACCAGCTTCTTCCGGAACTTGCTCACCTTTCCATGTGATTTGAAGCTCGCCATACTCCGGCGCAATTCATCTGCTTCTGCCGGTGTGAAACCTGCAGCAACAATAGCAATCTTCATCGCCTGTTCCTGAAACAAGGGCACCCCTAATGTACGCCCAAGAATAGCTTCGAGTTCTGGTGAAGGATAAGTAATGGCCTCTTCTCCATTGCGTCGCCTCAGGTAAGGATGGACCATATCCCCCTGAATCGGCCCCGGGCGGACAATGGCCACTTCGATCACCAGGTCATAGAAATTCCTCGGCTGCAACCTCGGCAGCATAGACATTTGCGCCCTGCTCTCGATCTGAAACACGCCTATCGTATCTGCATGACTAATCATATCGTACACCTCCTTATCATCCTCAGGAATATTGGCCAGGGTAAGGTCAAGACCATAATGTTGTTTCGCCAGGTCAAAGGCCTTTCTGATACAGGTCAGCATTCCCAATGCCAGGACATCTATTTTAAGGAAGCCGAGTGCATCAATATCATCCTTATTCCATTCAATACAGGTTCTGTTTTCCATGCGCGCATTCAGAATCGGACAAAGCTCGCTCAGCTTCCCCCTGGTGATCACAAAACCACCGGTATGCTGTCCCAGCTGACGGGGGAAACCGATAAACTGCTGCGTGAGCTGCAGGATCTTCATCAGGTGCGGATCATCGTGTTTAAATCCATGATCAGAGGTCACTTTACCCTCCAGCCACTCGTCTGTAAATTCCCACATCGATTTAGAAAGACGGTCTACCGCATCTAAGGACAGTCCCATCGCTTTTGCCACATCACGCACGGCTCCTTTCCGGTGAAGCTGGGTAACGGTGGCTACAATCGCCGCACGGTCACGCCCATATTTATTATAAATATATTGAATTACTTCTTCCCTCCGTTCGTGCTCAAAATCCACATCAATATCGGGCGGTTCATTTCTCGCAGAAGAGATAAAGCGTTCAAAAAGCAATTCAAATTTGGTGGGATTTACCGAAGTGATGCCCAGACAGAAACAGACCGTTGAATTGGCGGCAGATCCCCTGCCCTGGCACAGGATATTTTGTTCCCTTGCAAAGCGAACAATATCATATACGGTGAGGAAATAGGCTGCATAGTCCATTTCCTCAATAAATTTCAACTCGTACTCAATCGCAGTGGTAATTTTCTCCGGCAGCTCCTCTCCAAAAAAGTCCTTTGCCCCTTTCCAGGCCAGGTGGGTTAATTCTTCCAGCGGATTACGTCCTTCGGTGGTGATTTCCTCTGGATAGACATATTTCAGCTGGTCCAGGGAAAACTGACAAGCCTCCGTGATTTCCTGACTCCGTCTGATGGCATCCGGATATTGCCTGAATAGGCGCTCCATTTCTACTGCAGGTTTCAGGTATCTTTCTGCATTCTGATACAGGTGATAGCCCGCATTATAGATCGTACACTTTTCCCGTACACAGGTCACGATATCCTGAAGTTCGCGCCGGTCAGGATGATGGAAATGCACATCATTCGTGGCCACCATTGCTACTCCGATCTGAGCAGCAAGCTCCGAAATCCGGTACAGTTTTTTCGCATCATCACCCCGATAGGAAAAGCAGGCACCCAGATAGAGATTGGCTCCAAATGCGTCTTTATATTCTTTTAAAGCAGTTTTAAAAGCAGGATCTAAATCGAACTCCGCATTTAATTTACCTGGAGGCACAGTGATGAATTTGATGCCTTTGGAGAAATGATAAACATCCGCTTTATACAATTCACATTTGCCTTTTTCTGTCCGCAGGTTACCTGTAGAAAGTAAAGTGGATAAACGGGCATAGGCTGGCTGATCTGTTGGATAAGCCAGGAGGCTTGGGCCATCGACCAGGTCGAGCCTGCAGGCAGGAATGATCCTGATGCCATTTGCTTTGGCAGCAGCATGCCCCCTGACAATCCCCGCAAGGGTATTGTGGTCTGTAATCGCAATTGCGCTATAGCCAAGCGATACCGCCTGCTGGATCATTTCTTCAGGATGCGAAGCACCTCTTAGGAAACTAAAATTTGTGGTTACCTGTAATTCCGTGTAACTCATCTCTCTCTTCTTTAGGTAAATTCTTTAGGCAAAAAATCCATGTATAAACCATTCCGGCTCTGCATCATGATAATGACCCGACCGGAATACCCAGTAACGTGCGCCCTGCTCATCCTCTACCCGATAATAATCTCTAACCAGGCCTTGTTCGATCCACCATTCCCGCTCAATTCTTTCCGGTCCATCCGCTTTTCTGATTTTATGAACCGTCCCTTTATAGATAAACAGCATGGGTGGATAATCCGGAATTGGCGAGGTGACCTGGATCCTTTCGGGCCGGGGCAAT
Organism: Pedobacter steynii; assembly: GCF_900103665.1. Lineage (GTDB taxonomy): Bacteria > Bacteroidota > Bacteroidia > Sphingobacteriales > Sphingobacteriaceae > Pedobacter > Pedobacter steynii. Next base: position 923,749 of record NZ_FNGY01000001.1, on the reverse strand, counting down.
AAGCAGAGGGGCCTGGGCTGATCCTCCGGCCAGTCGATGGCCGGTTTTTCCTGTAAACTTTTGGCTTCCCGGATCGAGCGCTCCGGCCAATGGTGCTGATCAGGCAGGTAGCGGTGTATGGTATTCGCACCAAATCGCCCCGCCAGCCGGTCCAGCAAACCTGCGATGGCGAGGTGTTCCTGGTTACTTGCTGCCCAAAGGCTCTCCTGCTGGATGGAAAGTTCTTCTACCACAGGTGCTTCTAAAACAAACAAGTCTATTCCCAATCCCGGTGCAATCGTAGCGATCTTCAACTCAAACAGTTTAAATAAATGTCCCACATTTCTCACCGGTTCATTTGTCCCGATTTCGATCTGCTGCAATTCCCCATCGATCCGGCACCCCTTAAACACCCCTTTCCTCATTCCCTTACCTTCGCGAAACAACCGCTGACAAAGGATTTCCAACAGCTTCCGCAAGGCGATTTCAATGCCCGTAGCCGTACGGATAGGTTCCAGGGATGGAAGACTTTCCTGATAAGGAACGATCGCTTGTATTGGCGTTATCGGCTCCGACACCAGGCCTAAAGCCTGATCCAGTCTGTTCAGCAAATCCTGTCCGAAACGCCTGCGCAGAACCCTTTGCGGCATATTGATGAAACTCCGGATCTGATACAGGCCTAGTTTTTGCAAACGGTCCAGCACCGGGGCTTCCAACCGCAATGCAGCTGGTGGCAAAGACTGCAGTGCATCAATATGAGCCCCCGGCTCGATAACCGGACTGATTTTCCCGAAGCGGGATACTGCCCAGGAAGCGCCTATGGTATCTGCTATGGCCGCCCGAACTTCATAACCCGGTTTACGGAGCTTACTTAAAATATCTTTAAGGTATGGCCCTTCCCCGCCCCAAAGGTGTGCACAGCCACTAATGTCCAGAATCAGGCCGTCCGGTAAATCAACAGCTGCAATCGGTGTGTACCTCAAACTCCATTCGGCCAGGGCACGAAGCAACTTTTCACCTCTTAGCGGATGGTCATCCAGAACTTCCAGGTTAGGGATTAAGGCTCTTGCATCAGCCAGTACCATCCCCGCTTCAATTCCTTTATCCATAGCTGCGGCACTGCAAGCTTTCACCACCATTCGCCCGCGTTCTGCAGCGGCCAGTACAAAGGGCTCCCCTTTCAGCTCCGGTTTACGGATAGCGAGTTGATCCGTTGTTAAATGACGGAACCATATCGTAAGGTATCGCCTTGACATACTATCCTGTTTGTTGAATAAAAGTATTTGATGTTGCTACAGTTGTTAAATGGCTAAACCGCCCTGCCGACCATTCCAATTGCCAGCTTCCGGGTTTGCCATTGCGAATCTTTTGCAGTTCTACATTCCAGCGGGGATAACCTACCCCCGGAACACCCGCTTCCAGATTGCTGGCGATAGGACTAATCTCCCAGCGGGAAACAGAGGCAATAGGATTTGTTTTTTGAGGATTGCAACGGTGCAGGAAACCGGTAACCCTGCTTTTTTCTACTGCAAGCTGTAGTCGCCTGGATTCAGTAAGACTGATTTCTTTGAGTTCAGCTACTACTGCAGTCAGGGCGCCACATTTCAGGGATTCTTCGATTGCCCAAAGGACATCCCTTTCGCGCTGCAGGTCTATAAAAATCACCCGGTCCGGAGAGATTCCGAAAGCCTTAAGGCCAGGCGGAAAAAGCTGGCGTCGCGCGCCTATCCAAAGGCAGGTGCCTTCTGTTTTCATTAAATGACTGATCAGGCCAGCCATAAAACCTGTTGTTGCTGCAGATGATGATGCATTGGCGCTCACAAATTCATGTACCGCAGCGGTCGGAAAAATATGGTTAGGAAAGGCTTTTTCCATTGGCCCAAGACCAATATCCGGGCGCCCATGATCTAAAACGGCAGAGAATCCCTGCATTAAAAGGATGTCCTTTTTCAGTTTTTCAATGATCTCACTTTTATTCGCCGCTGCTTCCATCACAATTAATTTTAAAATTAGTACATTTGACACGATTGGTGTCAAATATTTGACACTAATAATAACAATACAAAATGAATACTCAAAAAGTTTTTTTTTCCGCCAATATTAAGTTCCTCCGGGAGCGGAAGAAACTGAGCCAGGAAATGATGGCAGAAAGCCTTGGTATAGGCCGTTCTAAGCTGAATGCACTGGAAAGCGGGCAAACTAAAGCTCCCCAGCCGGAGGACCTCATTAATTGTTCAAATACTTTTAAGATCAGTATAGACAGCCTGCTGAAGGTGGAGCTTTCCAGAATTTCAGAACTCAAACTCCGGGAACTGGAGGCTGGAACCGACATTTATTTACAGGGAGGTCATCTCCGTGTACTGGCGATTACAGTGGATAAGGACAACAAAGAAAATATGGAATATATCCCTGTAAAAGCGAAGGCCGGTTATCAGGCCGGATATAAGGATCCTGAGTTCCTGGCCTCTTTGCCCAGATTTTCGCTTCCCAATCTTCCTGAATCCGGCACTTTCCGGATGTTCCCTACTACGGGTGCTTCCATGTTACCAATTCCGGAAGGTGCTGAAGTGATCTGTAGGTTTGTGGCCGACTGGCAGCATCTAAAAGCCCGCAGCCTTTGCATTGTCGTATTGAAAGGAGAACAGGAATTTGTATTTAAGCAGGTGACGCTTGAAAAAGAAGGAACAATACTGCTGGAATCTTTAAATAAGCTGTTCCAACCTTATCGTGTACCTGTTGCTGAAGTATTGGAATTGTGGCAGTTTCATAGTTACCAGAGCCAGGAAATTCCGGAACAGGAAAACGATCTGATGGAGATTAAGCACATGATCAGCTCATTGCAAAATCAGCTATTGAAAAGCTAACCTTACTTTTTTAAGGTGTCGATGATGTTTTGGTAGCTTTTTTTTGTGAAATTTCAGGACGGCTTTTTTATTTGAAAATTATATATATTTAGCTGAGCATTTCTAACTTAAATTTATTCATGAAATTAATTTTCTTTTTCTCCCTACTCATCGCGATGAGCACTTTGAAAGTTCAGGCCCAGACCAGACAGGATACGCTGGACATCAAAAGAGTAGCACTTGCTTATATTGAGTCTCAGCATACGCCAAATCCCAGGCAAATGCAGGATGCTTTACACCCCCGGGTAGTGAAAAGATCGGTCTTCAAAAACAAGAAGACACAAAAAGATTTTGTTTCTGAATATTCAGCCGAAAACCTGGTCATTCTTGCAGAAACCTATAATACCGCTGGTGATAAGTTCCCAAAAACGCCAAGGAAAGAGATTAAATTACTTGATGTATCTGCCTTAACCGCATCCGTAAAATTAATTGCCGACGAATGGTTTGACTATATGCACATCGTTAAGACAAATGGAGAGTGGAAAATCATCAATGTACTTTGGCAGTACAATAAGATATCAGAACATCAATAGTATATTGATATCTTTATATAACCCGTTTTTTCTTTAGGATTCCAAACCTTGCGTTCTTGAAATCAATGACAACGGTATCCTCAAAAAAGAGTGAATTTCCAACCAGAGCGAAGAGCGCTTCCGACTTATAAAAGTCTTCCAGGAGCGGATTGTCGGAATACCATGCAGCAGGATTTTTTAACTGGACCTTGCCAAGGCATACTTTCGACTTTATCATTCCTTTATAAAAATTTGTCTTTTTACCCCAGGAGCCTGCCACAAGGGAGTCCACAGGAAGTTGAGTTGCGGAGAGCTGCTGCCAGTTTTCCCTGGTCGTTCCCAGATCAAACAAACTCGCTCCGGTATCAAATAATACCCATTTCATCTGATCTGCAATTTTAAGGGGAAGCAACATTCTTCCTTTTTCTAATTTGCAATCGACAAAATCAATCTCCTTTTTCAGGTGGCTATCAAGCGTATCCAAAACACACATTCTGGCGCCTGCATAATCAATGATTAACACTTTATCTTTAGAAAAATCGGCACCAAGGCTTCCAACCAGATTTTCCTTTCCGGTACTCAGGGAATCTTGAGCGATCTTAGATCCATAATTGAGGAAGATCCCTGCATCAGTTTTGATGTTAGGCCCTATTTTCAGGGAAACTGGTTTTAAGGAGGCATGTAAGATTCCTGCAGAAGACCTTCCGGTATCCGGTTTAGCAGGTAATAATGCTTTAACTTCTTCCATGGTCCCGTAATAGCTTGCCAGACTATTTTCATACATTATTGTTGCATCACTTCCCAGGTCAAACTGCAAGAGCATATTCCCTTTTCTATCGTTAAAGGATACAGGTATAGCCATTGCCAGTTTAGCATGATATTTACCATTTATTTTGCTGCCTAACCATTGGAATGGAAACCATGGATAATGACTTGTTTCCGCCTTTTGGGCATAAGATAAATTGATGGTCCATGCCATCAGGAAAGAAAGTAAAAGCTTTTTAATATTGATGCTCATAAAAACCATTCATTATTTAAAAGCAATATACACGAAAAAGTAACCTATTTTATCTTTAGCTCCTCGTTTGTAAGTGCAAAATAAAGGTTCTGAAGCTGATGCACATATTGCAGTTTATAATCCAGCATGGCGATTTCCCCATCCATAGGCTGAAGATTGTCGCCCAGCACGAACTGATGACCATTCTTCTTTTCCAATACATAAGTGATCTCTATCCCCTCTTCATATTCAAATTCGAAACGCTCAAAACCAAACTTAACCACCCATTCTTCTGTCAATAAGATCGGGTCCATCAATCCTGCAGAATCAATATCAGATCCATAAGGGATTTGCTCAGGATGACCATGATCCATTGTATAATTCCCGATTCTTAGTTCAGTCGCTTCCATAATCTGTTCTTTGCCGGCAAAAGTACAATAAATAGTCAACTGTTTTCAGGACGTGACATCTTTATAAAAAAGCCCGGCTGAACTAAATCAACCGGGCTTTCAATGATATCTTTGCAGACTAAATCGGCTTCAATGTAATGCTGCTGATCTCCGGCATAGCTTTGCCAGTGATCCCTGTCGCCTTTAATTCCAGTCTTAGTGATGCTGCTCCTATCGCCTGTTGCGAAACCTCAATCACTCCAGCCTCAACATCTTTAAAACCTGCAGTATTTCCAGCTGGAATGGTATAATTAAGCAAATTACTTTCAAGCTTAAACTGAAGACTTCCAGCCGCATCCCCTGCCGCGAAATAATTGATCATCACCTTATACTTTCCTGGTTTCTGAATTTTCAGATCCCAATACGCATGATCATTTTTATTGGTCCAGAAAGCGATCGTATTCGGTCTGTTTGGATCATGGGTTGATGCTCCTTTTAACTTAATTCCTCCAGTGCCGGTTAGTTTTGCATTGTTCGCATTCAGCACAATACTTCCATCTTTCAGTGAGCTCAGTTGTTGAGCCAGCACGACCGGCTTTCCTTTGATCTCTGTAACAATCACCATTGGTTTAGGCCCGGAAAAATCAGCAGGAAGCTGAATCGTCTTGCCATTGGCACTTGTCTTAACCAGCAATGCTTTTCCTTTAGCCCCTAAGATGTACGCTTTGTTAATCGCGCTGGACAAAGGAAGGTCCAACACTCCATTTGCAGGAGGATTAAAGACTTCGAGGTACAACTTTCCCGGTTTCTGCGTAGCATATCCCCAATCCAGTGATGAAAAAGGGCTAGCCGTAGTGCCGTATACCGCTTCATTATTTACTTTCATCCATGCCCCAATTTCCTTCAGGATCTTTACGCCTTGTTCAGGAATCTGTCCTTCCCCATCCGGACCGATATTTAATAAGAAGTTTCCTCCCTTACTTACCGTCTCCAGGAACAGGTTCATCATCTTATCATAAGATTTCCAGTTCTGATCATGAGCACTATAGCCATAACTTTCATTCATCGTATGACTCACTTCCCAATCCATTCCAGGTAAACCTGCTGGCGGAACATATTTTTCAGGTGTCCCGATATCACCGTTTTTATTTTCCAGGCCATCCCAGAAACGGTTATTCACGATGATACCCGGCTGCCATTTAATCAGGTCTGTAAGAATGCGTTTGGTTCCCCAGGTTTCCCCCTGAGTATCTCTCCCGCTATAGTCCAGCCATAGCACATCCATTTTGCCATAATTCTGTGCCAGCTCTTTCACCTGATCGTACAGGTAATTTTTGTAAACCTCATGGTTCGGTTTCGTTCCCGGCACACGCGGATTATTTCTAAAAGTATGGTAAGAATCAGGATGCTGCCAGTCCAGCAAAGAATAATAGGCACCGGTTTTCAGTCCTGCCTTTTTAAAAGCAGCAACCGTTTCCCCATATAAATCCCTTCCTTTCGGAGAGATGTTTGTCCCCCCTGTGACCGGATTGTTCAAGGAATAAGGAGCTTTACTGTTGAAAATGCTGAAACCTTCATGATGTCTGGAGGTGATCACCATATATTTCATTCCTGCTTCTTTGGCCAGTGCTGCCCATACTTCCGGCTTAAACTTTGCCGCTGTAAACTTTGGCTTTAGGGTTTCGCTATATTCCTTACTCGGAACATTGGCCCAGGTTTCGATCCATTCTGCATAATGCTGAGGGTAGACCTTGCCATTCCAGGAGCCACCGGCAGCGCTATACAATCCCCAATGAATAAAGAGGCCAAACCGGGCTTCCCTAAACCATTTCATTCGCTGGTCTTTGGATGCTTCCCAACCGGGAACTCCTTCATACGGTTTAGATTCCTGAGCGAAGATGGACGTTGCTGTACTGAGCATCAGGATAAAAGATAAAGTGATTTTTTTCATTCTATATTAAGGTTTCATTTGTGGTCATATCACCTGCTAGAAAAATAAAGCTAAATGCTTTGTCTGAGATAATCTGCGAGATGCTAAAATTGTTGAATGTTATGTTGGTAGCGTACAATCAATTTTACAGATCTCCCCTTTTAAATGCTATCTTGCGACTTTTTCAGTAATAATGGACGATAAAATACACCCGAATTTTAAGCTTTCAGCCTATTTAATTTTTGCAGCCATCACTGTTGATGTGATTAGCGGATTCATTCAATGGGGGAAAAACCCAAATTTTGACATGACCGTCACCGCTGAAATGGCCTTAATGTTTATGACCTTCGGATATTTTGCTTTTATTGGAAAAGACTGGATCAAATGGGTCATTTTACTGGCAACGATACTGACCATATTCCCTTTGATTGCGACGTTGAATCAGGAAGCCAATGGGATCAGTTTGTTTTACATTTCTCAATTCTTCTCAAGTCTGTTAAAGTTTAGTGCGTTTATCGTACTGTCGTTGGTGAAGAAAAAACCCTGAATTTCTCCAGGGTCTTTCTATTCTATCTGATCACTGAAGATTTACCATCCAGTCGATTCCAAATTTATCCGTAAACATCCCAAAGCTTTTCGACCAGAATGTTTTGCTCAAAGGCATGGTAATGTTACCTCCTTCAGAGAGCCCGTCGAATATACGTTTGGCTTCTTCTTCCGTTTCAGGCTGAATGGCGATTGAAAAATTGCGCCCTTTTACTGGTGTAGGCATATTTCCCGGTGTATCGCTTCCCATCAAAACCGTATGTTTCCCGATGGGTAAAGCAACGTGCATCAGCTTCTGACTTTCACCTTCTGCAGGTTGATATTCAGCAGGCATTTCCCCGAATCTCATTAGGGTAAGGAACTCTCCTCCAAATACCGATTTATAAAAATTGAATACTTCTTCGCAATTGTCTGCAAAGTTTAGATAAGGATTTAATTCGGCCATGTTTTTCAGTTTTTAGATTAAATTAAACTTGGTTATTTATCAACTAAATTTAGCGGGAATAATATCAACTTTAGCGGTGCGTTTACGACAATTCATCAGGTAAATTGCGACTTGCCTGTTCCTGAAGCAATCGTGCTGCTACGAATTATTTTTCCAACCAATTCAACCCGGAGCATTCAATATATACTTTCGACCGGAAGGCCTCTGGCGATGTAGAAAAAAGATTAAGTTATTTCTCAACGGAATTCGGCGACTCAAAACATTAAAAACAAAGAAGATAAGGTTAGACACCGCTAAACAAGCGGTATTTTATTTAAAATATTTTCATTTTTATTAGGGAGACTAAACAAAAAATGATACCTTCGCGGCCTCTTCAGTTATAAAAAGAAGATGATTCCGTAGCTCAGCTGGTAGAGCATTACACTTTTAATGTAGTGGTCCTGGGTTCGAATCCCAGCGGGATCACAAACAACAGTATCAAAAGAAACTAAAAAACCTGCAAATCAAACGATTGCAGGTTTTTTGTTTTTTTACGGGACATATCAAAACATGCATTAAATCGCCTATAAAATGTACGTCATTAGGCGCATTGTTCTTTACCCTCCCCAGAATTATTTTCAGCTGAGCGAAGAAAAGCTCAAATGTTACACAAAGAAACAGTTAAACCAGGGATATTGGATCTGATCCAAAAACTGATGAAAGATCAACAACTCAAGTCCTTTTATTTTGTCGGTGGTACCGCGCTTTCGCGCAGGGCTGGACATAGGCAATCCATAGATATTGATCTATTCAATTCCTCTGATTTTGATGGAAATCAATTAGCCTTGCATCTGTAACATACTTACAACACCGATGTAAAACATCACAAAAGCAACCTTCGTTTGAAAATAAAAAATAAATTAAATATTTATTTTTTATTTGCTTATTTATATATAATAAATTATATTGCTTAAGAATTCAAGGGGATAGTTTGCTGTTTTATTTAATATCATCATATGTTAACGAAAAGAGATCCTATAAGTAGAAATTATCATGTTATTATAGCTTATTCATTGTATTATTTTATAATGAGTTTCATTACTTACACTTCAGTAAACAAAGCTTTAAATTTACAGTCGTTTAGAATCAATATATTAAAAACAGGTCTGTTTTCTGAAACATCTATATATTATATTTCGATTACAGTAATTGTATTAGAGATTGGTCTTGTCCTGATATTATTCCTTAATAAGAAATTAGGTTTCAGCTTGTTTCTCGTTATGATGTTGTTCTTTACCGGATATATTACTTATTTAAGGCTTAATGGACTCTATGAGGTTTGTGGCTGTGGAGGAATTTTAAATGGATTAAGTTACAGCTATCACTTATTAATTAATCTTTGTCTAATATCGGCGGGGTTGTATTGTTTCAATATTATAAGCAGATCAAAAGATGAAATTTAAGTATACCTGGATAACCTTAATTGTTTTGATTTCATTAGGATTTATTATTGTTGCTAATCTTGGAGCCCGAAATCATCTGCCCAAGTATGTATTTAGCAGAGATTTTAAAGAATCTAAACCATCATTTAAGCTGATTAAGGGAAATGTAAAAGTTAATAATGGAAAGTATACTAATGTAGTTCCGTCTGATAGTTGTATTATTTCTATGGATATCAATTATGAAGTTAATAAACCTTCTTTTATGTTGTACTTAAGTGATTTAAATCTAAATCTGAAGGAGACTTTAGCTTTGAACATACCCCAATATTCAAATATATTATTTGTCACAAATGAAGTGATTTTATATACAAATTCAAATAAATTCTTTGTTTATGATATTATAAAGAAAACGAGTTCAGTTCTTGAATCCGAAGGACTTAGAGTTTCATCATTAATACGTTTGTCCGATTCCAATTTCTTAATGTTCGGCGAAAGAAAGAACAATCATCGTTTTGAAGCAGGCTTCTTTAATTTAAATTTAAAAAGGAATTTAGAGATACTTCCGGTTAAAATATTAGAAGTTAATCAACTTACCAGAGCATCTGTGAACGGGCTGAGATATAGTGGTGCATTTACAAAAAGTGTTGACAAAGACCATATTCTTTACTATTGCAAAAAGTATTCTGGAATATTTTTATTTGATAAGAACGGGAAATTCTTTAAAGATTTTCACACAAAAGATCACGCTCCATTACCAGAAATAATAACCAGTAAAAACGGCACCAGTTATTATAAGAGAGGTAAAACTTTTACAGGAACCAATGCCGTGATAATGGAAGATAATTATATTAAGGTATTCTCCACCAGATCAGCCGAGAAGGATGACATCGTAATAGATAGTTATTCTACGAAAAATTATTCTTACCTATTCAGTCAGAAGTTGCATTTTGATGGTAAGAATTGTACAGATATTACCTCTGTAACAGCATTTAAGGATAAGATAATCATATCCTTTGATACTTCCCTTGCATCATTTAATATGTCGCGATAAATAGATGATTTCAATTAACCTTTAAAATTTAAACAAAATGAAAAAGTATTTAAAAATCACATTTGTTATGGCAGGACTTGCTGTCGCAGTAATCTGTAATGTTAAACCGGTAAATGCTCAGTCGACAAACCAGGCTAGTTTTGGTGGCAGCTGTATTGGTGACCGTAATTATGATTGTGGAGAAACTTCAACCGGTACAAAATTATACGGTACCTGGACTGAACAACAAACCTCTTAGTAATCACTTTTGTAGCTTTCCTTCTTTGGAAAGCTACTCTTAATAATTATCTATGAGAATACTTTACCTGCTTTTTCTTTTAGTAGTACCTCCTATTTTAAATACATCACACGCCTTCGCCCAATCTGTTGCTAAGTTGTCAGGAAAGATTACGATTGAGAATTTAACGATTCCAAATGTAATTGTCCAGCTGAAAATAGGCTCAGATAAGTATCACACATTAACTAATAATAATGGGGGCTTTATTTTTGAAAATTCTAGACTCTCTGATGTTGACACAGCTTTTGTTACAGTCCGGTATTTAGGATATAAAACAATTACCCGTGAGATTCTCAGATCTGAATTTGCAGTTCCCATTGATATTAAATTGACAGAGACAGATCAGGCTCAGTTGAAGGAAGTCGTTATAACAGGATCTAACCGGCAGAACAACGCTTATAAATCAACCTATAAAATTGACCATCGGAATTTTATCAAAAATGCTAAAGCCAATTCTGTTTTAGAGACTTTACCTAATTTATCCGTTCAGAATGATGAGATATTTGTTGAGGGCAATAGTAAAGCTTTGATTCTTATTAATGGAGTACAGGCTTCACCTATTGAGTTACGTACAATCGATGCGGAGGATGTTGACAGGGTTGAAATTATTTCGAACCCTACAACAGCTATGAGTACAGAGCATATAGGCTCTTTAATTAATGTTATACTTAAGAAGAAGAAAGGTTCCTTTGTAAAAGGAGTTATAGATGGTTCCATTGGAATACGGAATAATTACTATTCGACATTTCCTTCGTTATCTTATAAGAGCGGTGCATTCCTGGTGAAATCTTACTTCTCTAAAATTTATAATGAACAACTTATAGAAACTGAGCTGGAAAGAGCGCAGTCTAATGTTTTTTATAATGAAATCAGCGAAAGGAGGCCCAAAGGTGGACAATATTCATTTAATACCAGAATAAACTATGATCTGTCAAAGAAAACTGCACTAAATATGGTTTATGATATGGGAGGATATAGTTTCAATTCTTTGACTAGCGGCAGCTATATTACTCAGGCATCAAATGAGTTTATGACCTTTTTTAACCGGGCGAAAGAAAAACAAAACAGGATAACCCTAGGGCCAATTTTAACATATAATGTTAATTCGAACAATACCTTAACTTTTAAGGGGAAATTCTTCAAATATGATAATATTGATAATTATAATTTTATAAATGAACTAAATAATCTTGGGAAGAATGAAATTAAGTCTTCTACCAGAGAGGTATCCGGTGAATTTAATTTAGATAATAAAGAAGTGAAACTAGGCGATCTTAAAGTTGATTTTTATTCAGGCCTAAAGTATATCAATAGAAACTTCGATTTTAATACAGGAAATATAAAACAGTCCATATATAGTCTTTTCTCTGAGATGAATACAGACTTTAGCAGCAAGATTTCTTTTAATTTAGGACTTGATATTGAGAATACAGACAACAAAGGAGTGAATATAGATCAGAATTATTACAATCTTCTGCCTACGGTAAATTTGGTCTATCATTTTGCTAATAAACAGGATTTGAAATTTGGCTATTCAAGAAGAATGATCCGGCCAGGCGCTTACAATTTAAATGATGATTTGGTATATATTAATCCAGGACTCGCAAGAAAGGGAAATAACCAACTAAAAGCACAAATCCGAGATTATTATTCCATCACCTTTAATAAGGCATCTAAAATAAGTAATTTAAGTCTAAAGCTGTATAATGAACAAATTAAGAATGGCATCATTGAAACCTATACACAACAAGGTGATATTTTAGTCAATTCAATGGAAAATGTATCAAGATCTGACTCTTATGGATTGAATGTTGGATTTAGAACAAAACTCTTTAGGATTATCATGGCCAATTTTAATTCGGGCGTAGATTACAACACATTTGAAACTGATGCTTCAAATGTATTAGTAAATAGTAATAGTGGCTTTACGTTTAGAAATTCATTTAACTTAAGAACTAATATGCTGAAAAATAAGCTGACTGTTATTTTTTCAGGGTACAATACAACACCAGCTTATACCTTAATAAATAAGACAATTTCTTATCCTTCATTAAATTTAGAGATTGAGCGCAATTTTTTCAAAGACAAACTAAATGCACGGATAGGATATAGAGATATGTTTGCGCTGAACACAGTTAGGAAAATTTCCAGCAATTATGACAACTTCAGACAATTAATAAACAATCATAATAAAACCACCAACATTGTCTTTTCATTGGCTTATAACTTCGGAAAGGTATTCAATGACCGCATGAATAGCAGGGAAATTGAGAATAGTGACATCATTATTAAATGAGGTCTTCTCATGAAAGTATTTATTTTTCCACCCCAACAAGACAGTCATATGGATGGCCTGAATCAAGAGACCTACCAAATATTCAAATATGGAGCAATCAGAAAACAAACGACGGGCAATTATGCTGATTGCCCGTCGTTTGTTGTGACTAATTAGTTGGATTTTGTGTTAATTTTCCTGGATAGGAATTAATAGCACTTTGAGGAATGTAGTAAACAACTCTGAAATCGGTCGCCAATATACTTGTTGTTTGATTCTGAGGACCGGGATATTGACGGTCAAGAGACTTTCCGTTACGGAATACATCAAAACTGCGCTCTGCCTGATAGGCCAGTTCCAATTGCCTTTCTTTATCAATCAAATCTCCTGCATTTGCAGCAGTTAAAGTAGTATATCCACCGCCAACAATAGACCGTGTTCTGATCCTGTTTAAATCGTCTAGTGCCGAGGTATAATTTTGCAATTTAGCATAGGCTTCTGCCCTGTTCAGATACACTTCACCCAGCCTGCTGATCACCGGAGAATGCAATTGAGAGTCTTCTCCTTCACGGGAACATTTTACAATATAAAACTGAGGATAAACACGATTTAAGGTAATTAAATAGTCGATTACCCCGGTGTAAGTTTTACCATTTTTGTAATTTATGCTATAAATTTCCTGTGCGGCATCAACCGGCGTTAGCGTGTACACGTCTTTGCGTTCTTTACAGGTAATTGTACCTCCGCTTCTTGTTACAGTATCCTGAGCATAGTTCAATGTATTTCCGTTATCATCTTTAATAAATCTGAAGACTTCGGTATAGGCTCCTCCAGCACTTTTTGTGTAGGTAGGTTCGATAAACGCAGCCCTGGCATCTACTATTTTGTATTTATCTGGTCTCCAGTCATTTCTACCGGTTTCATTTAACAGGCCAATGTATTTTGCACTCGCATACATTTCTCCCCAGCCCATTCCACCAATATTTGAATACATTCCGCCAACACCATAATAATGATCGAAACCTGAAAATTCTGAAGCTACACGTTTAATGGCGAAAATTGTTTCTTTGTTATTTTCAGGGGTAAAGGTATTGTATTTCATGAACTCAGCTCTCGACAACAAGCTATATTTGGATGTAGCACCAATTACTTTATCCGCATAGTCTACAGATAGCTGTGCATAAGTCCGGTTGGGATTTTCATAAGTTCCGCTCATATAAAGATAAACTCTGGAAAGGATAGCCTGAGCAGCTTCTTTAGAAGCATAAATAGGGCCTCTGTTTACTGAAATCAACGTTTCAGCCTTTTTTAAGTCCGAAATCACCTGCTCATAGGTTTCTTTAACAGTTGCTCTGTCCGGTAATGTTAAATCAATTACATTAGGCGGAGTGCCGTTAACAATTGGTACTCCTAAATTGGTTTCAGGGCTTTGATAGTAAGGGCGTCCGTAGGCACGAACCAGATAGAAATACATCAACCCGCGCACAAAGTAACATTCACCCAACTTACTATCCATGGCTGCACTTTTACCTTGCGGAATCATATTAATGATATTAGAAGCCTGTGCCACTGCTTTATAACCGCTATCCCAAAAAGTGGTTAACCTGCTATTATTTGGCGTTCTGGCAAAGGAGACAAATTCGTAGAATGCATCTGTGGATGAGCCTCTGATCATCATGTTGTCGCCCGCGTACTCACCTAAACGGTGCATAGGATCAGACCAGGCTTTAAGCTGGCCATACACTCCGTTCAGTAAGCCATCTATAGCTTCTTCCGGGCTTTTATCTATTTTTTCAGATTCCATTGATCCGAAAGGCGTTCTATCAACCTTACAGGATGACAGGGCTATTGTCGCAAAAATTATAGCTAATATTTTTTTCATTTTTTTATACTCTTTAGAATGAAACGTTAAGTCCTAACATGAATTTCCTTGCCATAGGGTAAACAGCAGGGCCTGTAGTAAACAGAATCGCATTGTTATCTTCTTTAACAGGTATTTCCGGATCAACCCCCGAATATTTTGTGATCACAAATAAATTCTCTCCAGACACATACACTCTTAAATTCCTGACTTTATATTTTTTCAAATCGAAATTATATCCCAGGGCCAATGAACGCATTCTAAAAAAATCATTGCTTTCAAGATAACGTGAAGAGGTAGAATTTCCCTTATCCTGGTTATTGTATCGGGCTATAGGATGGGTTGCATTGTCTCCAGGTTTCTGCCATCTGCTCCAGCCATCCACTAATCTCATTTGGTTCCTGTCTGTATAGGTTCCATCCGAATCGTATTCCTGGCGGGAATAATTATAGACCTTACCTCCAACTGAGTATCCAAATACCGCATTAAAATCAAATTTTTTCCATGTTAAGGCAGTAGTAATGCCCCCAAATAGGTCAGGCGAAGCTTTGTCCAGCTTTTCCTCAGTAGCTTGTGCGTAGGTAGATGTTTTTGTCCTTTCTATTTCCTTACCGTTTGCGTCTCTTGTAACTTTATACCACATTGGCAAACCATTATCGGGATTAACACCTGCCCATTCCCTTAAATAGTAAGTATCCACAGGTAAGCCAATTTGTAAAACTCTGCTGGCAGAACCCGCTAATCCCAGGTCATCACCTATGATGACTGGTTTGGCCGAATAGCTGCCATCCGGGTTCCTGGTTTTGTAGAGGTCTGTAAGCTTATTGATATTGTGCCCAACATTTACATCCAGGCTCCACAACAAGTCATTGGTACGGATAATATCACCACCTAACGCTATTTCGATCCCTTTATTTTTCATTTTGCCCACGTTTTGCCAGATCCGGGTTACGCCCGTTAAGCCTGAAATAGGCACATTGTACAAAACGTTATCCGTATTTTTAACATAATAGTCTACTGTTAACCGGGCCCTGTTGTTAAAGGCATTCACATCTAAACCTAAACCGCTGGTATAGGTTTCTTCCCAAGTCAGGTTTTTGTTGCCAATCTGGCTGATCAAAAGGCCTGGAATTCCATTATAACCGGCGGATGGATTTACCGAATATAAATTGTATTGAGGGTACAGGGCGGAAGGACGGTTACCTACTGTACCATAGGCTGCCCGAAGTTTAAGCGTATTGATGTGGCCAACATTAAACCAATCTTCGCGATGGATATTCCAACCACCGCTAATGGAGAAGAAATCACCGTATTTTTTACCAAAATTTGAAGCACCATCCCTGCGAAGAGATACCTGCGCCAGGTATTTGCCATCATACGAATAATTGGAATTAAAAAGATAGGATTGCACTGCCCATTCGTCTATTCCCCCTTTGGTCCTTTCAGGTTTTGAGACCACATCCAGCACCTCGAAGCCTGGTACCAGGCCTGTTCCGTAGACATCTAATGTTTTACTTCTGTAATCATTAAACTCGTAACCTGCCAGGGCACTTACACTATGTTTCCCCCATGAATCGTTATAACGTAAGATTTGGTTGGTATAACGACGGGTATATTCAGATCTGTAATCTGTGATGCGACCGTTTACGCTTATTCCACCGTTTGAACGGGGGTCAGTATAACCACTGGCGGAGTACGTGTTGAACCGATAGTTGTTAACTGAAGAGAAAGTGAATTTTTTTGATAATTTGATGTCAAAATCAAAATTACCCATAAACTCATAATTGGTATTGGCAGCATGGTCCCATTGCAAATCGTATAAATAGTTCGTATTTACACTATTTACCCAGGTACTGGAACGGTGGCCGACTAAATTCCCATTGGCATCATAAGCGCTGTCCCAGGGAAGATTGGAATACATTGAAGTTACAGAGTATTGTTGATCGTTCACTGCGCGACGGGAACCCACTATGGAAGGCTTAACGGTTAACCATTCAAAAGGCTTGTAAGTGGTGTTTAACCTAAAGTTGTACCGTTCGTAATCGTATCCTTTGACAGGCCCTGATTCATCATAAAGGCCAACCGACAGGTAGGATTGCAGTTTTTCAGTTCCTCCACGTAAGGAGATGTTGTGATTTTGGTTAAAGCCATTTCTGGTCGCTACTTTCCACCAGTCGAAATTACTGTTGCGCAAATCTGCATTCCAGCGCGGAAAGCTAATGGTATTTGCGTTGGCGAAAGAAGAGAAGTAATCATACAATTCGGCTCCGTTCATCACTTTTAAGTTCCCATTGGTAAGCTGGGTAAAACCTGCTCTTGAAGCGACCTCTACAGTCATTTCTCCTGATTTGGCTCTTTTAGTGGTTACAATGATCACACCATTGGCACCCTGGGAACCGTAAATTGCAGTTGACGCGGCATCTTTTAATACCGTAATGGACTCGATATCCTCTGAATTTACTTCGCCCGGGCTGGAGCCCACGATTACCCCATCGATGACCCAAAGTGGACTGGTGGTACCATTCAGCGTAGCCTGACCACGGATGATCACCGCACCTGCAGTTCCTGGTTTTCCCGAACCAGGCGCAACGAACACACCTGGTGCTTTACCGGCAAGCATATTTTGTACGTTTGGCGAGGTAATGTTTTTTAGCTTGTCTCCGCCAATGGTATTCAAAGCTCCGGTAAGACTTTCCTTTTTCTGGACGCTGTAACCCACAACGACCAGCTCGCCCAATAGTTCAGGTGCTTCGCTTAGGATGATGTTTCCTAACGAAGGGCCGGTAACCGTAACTTGCTGAGGAGTAAAACCGATAGAACTGACTGTTAATATTTCGCCAACATTTGCTTCTATACTGAAAGTCCCCATGTTGCTGGTAGAGGTAACCCTGCTGGTCCCTTTTACAGTTACCGTAGCGCCCGGAATAGGACTACCACTTGCGTCTTTAACAGTGCCTGAAACCGTCTGTCTGATCATGGTTTCATCTGCCACCCAATTTTTTAGGGGTGTACTCAGAATTTTATTTACGGCAATGGTTTTGCCCTGAATATTATAGGTTAACGACAGGTCTTTTAATACCTGTTGCAATATGGTACTGATAGAACTTTCGTTGATATTAACATCAATGTTTTTTAGTCCTTTGAGGTCTTCGGTCTTGTAGAAAAAAGTATAGTCAGACTGTTTTTCAATTGCCGTTAAAACCTCGGTAAGTTGTACAGATTTCAAATTTAATCTGATGGTTTGAGAAAAAGTTTTGGCGTTTGTAATCGTTGAGATACAAATGGTTAGTATGGTC
The DNA here is from genome assembly GCF_900103665.1 of Pedobacter steynii. Taxonomy (GTDB): domain Bacteria; phylum Bacteroidota; class Bacteroidia; order Sphingobacteriales; family Sphingobacteriaceae; genus Pedobacter; species Pedobacter steynii. Next base: position 905,867 of record NZ_FNGY01000001.1, on the reverse strand, counting down.
ACAGCAGTCATCATCGCAAAAAAATGGCTAAAAGTATTTTTCCCTTTTAGATGCGGTGGCTGATGGTTTCTTTTTTGGTTAGTTTTTTGTTTCATGTGAAATAAAAATTTCAGGATTAAACGATTTGTTCGTAGTTGGTTTGTTGGCGCAGTTTACTGCATGAATTGGCTGGTCAGTTGTTTCGCATAGCGTTTGGTTTAGGTTTATATATTATTGAATTATCAATTTGTTGTCTTCTGTCAACTGGTATCTGACACGGGTTGCACCCAGTATTTTTAAGGCTTGTCGTAACGTTAAATCCTTTTGTATTTTTCCGGTAAAAGTGCCGGGAGGCTTGGTTCCTTCGTATATGACCTGAATGTTGTACCATCTGGCCAGTTCCAGCATTACATCGCCTATACTTGCCTGGTTAAAATGGAACAAATTGTTTTTCCAGGCTAAAATATCATCCGAGTTTACATTGTTGATGAGTAGTACCTGCTCAGAATCCGGCTGGCTAACAGCTTGCTGGTTGGGTTGCAATAAAAACTTCCGTTTCCCGGTACTTAATTTTATGCTGCCCTCCAGCAGGGTAGTTTTGTAGCTGCCATTATCAGCGTAAGTGTTGATATTGAAATGTGTTCCTAAAACTTCGATAGTGGTCTTTGAATTTTCGATGTTGACGAGGAATGGTTGCTGTGCATTTTTTGCGACTTCGAAATAAACTTCTCCGGATATGGTCACTGCTCTGTTCTTTCCGTTAAAGGCTATCGGATACTCAATGCTACTGGCGGCATTTAACCAAACTTTAGTGCCATCTGACAGGCTGAGCTGGTATTTCCGTCCTAAAGGCGTCCGGATACTATTGAGGCTGTTCTCCGCAGATTTTTTACCATCTAAATAAACCACCTGCCCATTACTGACTTTAATTTTTGAACCGTCATGACTGAGGATCTCCTTACTGCTGCCCGTACTGTCCAGTAAAACTTCCCTTCCGTCTGACAGTATCAATACCGCCCCGGTTTGCCCGGGCTGGACATCTTTCTGCTTTACATCGGCTATATTTGTCTGGTTGATGCCCTCCTTAAAATTTTGATAAAACAAATAAGAGCCGATCACTAGCATAACTGCAGCTGCGACACTGTATTTCAACCATCTTGTTCCTGGATGTTTAGCAATTGTGGTGACCTGAGGGTGCTTATCCAGAGATAAGATCTGGTTAACTTTGGCTTTGATTTCAGTTTCATCAATACTGATATCCTCATTTTCAGGTGCTGTAAAAGTATTTATGGTTTCGGTGAGCAGGGCAATCACTTCTTCATTCCCGGTTTTGTCAATAAGCTGAGACAGTTCCACAGTTTCTTCAACAGACAACGTATGGTTATAATATCCCTGTAATAAATCGAGGATTCTTTGTTTGTACACTTGGTTAGTTTTTAGTTTCGTAGGGTTTTCATCGCAATTATTAGGTATGAATACACTTTTTCGAACTACTACTATCCGGGGTAAGTTTTTTTTTACAAAAGTTCTAAAATGAGCAGAATGCTGAGATGGATGCCATAGCCAGATTTAGAAAGATCCTGGCGTATAGATTTTAGGGCTACCGTAAGGGTATTGTAAACGGTATTGATGGAGATATTTAGTTTTATTGCAATTTCCAGTGGGCTCAGCCCCTCCTCTCTGCTTAAAAGGTATATAGTTCTGCGTTGATGAGGCAGCCCCCGAACAGCCTGGTTAACTATTGCTTTTATTTCGGCAATTTCCAGGTGCTTTGGTGTCAATGTTTGCGCGTCAGTTTCCAGGGATGACTTTAATCTGTCGGCCTTTGTTTTGATATGAAGTTCTTTTCTGATCTGGGTTAATGCTTCCGTACTCACCACCTTATAAATCCAGGCTTGAAAATTCTCTATTTCCATTAACCTATCTCTATTGAGCCATACCCTTAAGAAGGCTTCCTGTAAAATATCTAAAGTTGACTCTTCCTGACCTTGGACGGTTTTTAGTAGAAATTTGTGTAGTTTTTGATAATAAAGTGTATATAAAACTTCAAATGCTTTTTCATTTCCATCGGCAACTGCACGAATAAGGTCTGACTCGATAATTTTTACTTTAGTCATTAAAGTGTTACACTTTTTATAGTGGACGAATATAGTTAAATTTCATGTCTGTACACATTGATGGCTTTTCCCTATGCTGATTATATTACCTTTGAATGGTATCCAATTGTAAGTACTTTGTAATTCAGTTCTTCTATTTGTGATGTCTATTGTATTATCTGATCATATCATCAACGCAATTTTTATATCGAAAATCGTGAAGAAAACACAGAACTATTATGTAAAAAATATCAATAAAGTATTGGACTATATTGATGTTCATATTGAGCATTCTTTTTCCCTGGAAGAGTTGGCGGCAATAACATCGTTTTCCAAGTTTCATTTTCACAGGATATTTCAGTCACTCATCGGAGAATCTGTTTTTCAGTACATAATGAGAATTCGTCTGGAAAAATGCGCCTCTAATATGATTTTGGAGCCAGATAGAAAATTATCCAACATAGCGCTTCAATATGGTTTCTCCGATCTTTCCATTTTTTCCAGACATTTTAAGAAACATTTTAACAGGTCTCCCTCATTATTTCGGGATCAATCCGAAAAAAATAGCAATAACAGTCAAACGGATAGCAATATTCAACGTATCAATGGTAAAGCCGACCTCTATTTTTGTTCAGATTTAAAAACAATTAAATGGACAAATTATATGGAAATTATTAAAAATGTTGAAGTACAGCATCTTTCTGAAATGACAGTTGCCTATGTCAGAAATTTTGGACCATATGTTGGAAAAAGCTTTTCTTATGAAAAAAGCCGGAACGACCTATTTGCCTGGTCTGCAGCAAAAGGTGTGATGCAAGATCCTAATTTCAAATATCTCATTCTTTATCACGACAATCCCAATGTGGCACTTAACGACAATCTTAGAATGAGCTTGTGTGTTACTATATCTGATGATACTGAAACAGATGGGGCAATTGGCAAAATGAAAATCAATGCAGGTATGTACCTGGTATGTGATTGTGAGCTGTCAGCTCCAGACTTCGGTAAGGTTTGGGAATGGATTTACGGAGAATGGTTCCCTAACAATCATTATATACCTGACGACAGTCCTTATTTTGAGCTTTATAAAGAACAACCTGAGACAGAGATTCTAAAAGTTTCTTTCTGCATTCCGGTAAAAATTAAGACCCTCTAAAATTCTATCCGATTTTAAATTATAGAAACAAACGCTAAATGATCAGGTGCTTAACCCGTTAAACAACTTGAGTCACAATGACCTCCAGATTACTTTTGTTAACCTTAAATCAGTTGATTATGAAAACGAGTTTCAGTCTGCTTTCTACCTGAAAAAGTCAAAGGAATAAAGTAAAGGTACTGTTCCTGTTTATTTAAGAATTACGGTTAAGGCACCTGGGCAAAGTAAGAAAAGTGCACGCCACCAATGTGCTATCAAACACCTTAAAAACTTAGGAAAGATGATCTGTATTTGTGTAAATAACACATGGGTCTGCAGCGCGGCCGTCTTTGGTTACGAATTGAAATCCAAAGATATGCATCGCAATTACCTGACAGCAGATGAACGACAAAGAATTGCACACTTCTAATCAAAAAACCTCAAAAACTCTTTGGCATAGCACAAATTATTTCTAATTTTATATTAAGACACAAACAAACCACAACAAATGAAACAAAATTTTAGTATGATTCTACTCAGGACCGTAATAATCCTGGGCTTACCCTTTATTTTTTTAGGAAGTTCAACAGAAAAAACCTCACCTATTCCAAAATGGAAACAACTTTTCGACGGAAAAAGTCTTAAAGGCTGGAATATTAAGATCAGAAAACACGATCTTAATGACAATTTCGGTAATACCTTTCAAGTTCAGGATGGAAATATCCAGGTAAGGTACGGACAATACACTGATTTTGACGGGCAATTTGGACACCTGTTTTATAAAAGCCCTTACTCCTATTACCTCATCGGTGTAGAATACCGCTTTGTTGGAGATCAGGTAAAAGGCGGACCTGGCTGGGCATTCCGTAACAGCGGCATTATGATTCACGGACAGGATCCGGTAACAATGCAAAAGGATCAGGAATTCCCGAACTCTATTGAAGTTCAACTATTAGGCGGATCTGATAATGGCGATCGGTCTACAGCAAATTTATGTACTCCAGGCACTCAGTTTGTAAAAGACGGCAAAGTGATTAAAGCGCATTGCATCGAATCGAACTCCAAAACATTTCGGGGAGATCAGTGGGTACGTGTAGAAGTATTGGCATTGGGAGATTCCCTGATCGCACATTATGTAAACGGAGAGGAAGTACTACGTTATAACAGACCGCAACTTGACGCCGTTGGAGGTGCAGCAGAAGGCACACTGCTTAAAGGCGGTAGCATTTCTCTTCAAAGTGAAAGCCATCCTATAGATTTCAGAAAAGTTGAAATCATAAATTTAGAAAAATATGCAAAAGATCCTGCCAAGCTACAAGAAGTTGTACAAAAACTAATGGCAGAAAAAAGAACCGCAAAACAATAACACAAACCAAACTTCATCGTACACACAAATGATTAAATTTACATTAGGTATCATCTATTCCACATTTTTTTTTCTGGGATTACATAACTTTTTCGACAAACCTGCAGGCCCGGCCGTTGCTCCACCTGAATTAACCATTACCCCATTTTCCGGACCAGAGGTTACCCCTAGCCCAGCTTGTCTGGCTGTAGCCCCTACAGGTGAAGTATTTGTAGGTATAGACATGATCGGATCGCTGGGTAAAGATCCGGGCAAAGGAAGAATCCTTAAACTCATTGACCAGAACAATGATGGAAAAATGGATCAGCATGTTGAATTTGCAACAGTCGACAATCCACGCGGCATCATTGCCAAGGGAGACCAGGTCTTTGTATTACACACTACTTTCTCCAAAGAAACAGGCAAAGCTACAGGAATGGCACTGGTTGTTTTTGAAGACAAGGATGGAGATGGAAAAGCAGATGGCCCATCAAAACCCTTAATTGAAAACCTGAGTAATACAAAATATATTCAGGAACGCGGTACCGACCATGCCACCAATGGCATCAGAATGGGTATTGATGGCTGGATTTACATTGCTGTAGGTGATTTTGGCTTCCACAATGCCACCGACCGCTCAGGCAAAAAGCTAACCATGCTTGGTGGCGGCATTGTGCGTGTACGTCCAGATGGCACAGAGATGGAAGTCTATACCCATGGTACCCGTAACGTATATGACGTTGCCATTGACCCTTACATGAATGTCTTCACCAGAGAAAACACCAATGATGGCGGAGGTTGGAACGTTCGTTTCTCACACCATATTCAATCCGGAGAATATGGTTACCCTCTATTATTTCAACATTTTACAGATGAAATGTTGCCAGCCCTTGCAGATTTAGGTGGTGGTTCGGGTACCGGGGCTTTATTTATGGATGAACCCAACTGGCCGGAAAAATATAACAATGTTCCAATGATGGCCGACTGGGGCCGTAGCATGCTCTATATTCACCGGGTTACAACCGATGGACCAACTTTTACCCAAAAGGAAGAAGACTTCATTAAACTCCCACAGATTACAGATTTGGACGTTGACGGATCTGGCAGACTTTACCTTTCGGCATGGGATGGTGCTGGTTATTCGGGTAGTCCAACTAAAGGATACATCGTCCGTGCAGTGCCAAAGAACTGGACTTATAAGGAATTTCCAAATTTGACAAAAGCTTCGGTTAAACAGTTGGCCGAATTGTTGAAATCAGCAAGTGCAGTTGCGCGTTTAAGTGCTTCTCAGGAGCTCATCTCCCGCCCAGCCAAACAAACAGCAAAAGCCTCCTTAAAAGTAGCTTCAGACCAAGAACTACCTTTATACGCTCGTGTAGCCGCGATCTTTACCTACGCACAGGCTATGGGAGAAAATTCAATCCCTGCTTTGGTACAGCTCAGCCAGGATGAATCTATCAGGGAATTTGCATTACGCGCGCTTACAGACCGTAAAAACTATCTGGAAAAAGTCCCTGTTGAACCCTTCTTATCAGGGCTAAAAGATCCTTCTGTACGCGTTCAGGCCATAGCTGCAATTGGTTTAGGCCGACTGGAACGTAAAGACGCAGCTGCAGCATTATTGCAAACCAAAACCCCTGCTTCGTTTGTAGCGCCTGAGAAAGACATTGAAGGCCCTCATGCTACACCAAATTCTGCCATTGTCCTGCCTCATTTAGCAGTTCAGGCACTAGTTAGGATGAACGCAGAGGAGGCTTGCATAGCTGCAATTAGCACTGAGAATTCCAGTCTTGCACTTTGGGCATTGCGTTATATGCACAGCAAAAAAACTGTTGATGGACTAATTTCTGCTTACAATCAATCCAAAAATGAGAACGTAAGAAAACAAATCCTGATCACTTTATCTCGTCTTTATAGAAAGGAATCTGCTTATGACGCTTCCTGGTGGTGGGGAACCAGACCAGATTCTCATGGTCCATATTATAAAACGGAGCTTTGGGAATCCTCTCCTGCTATCGAAAGCTTTTTAATAGAAGAATCGAAAAAAGCAGGTATCAATGGAAAACCATTCTTTGCTGATCTGAATGAGCGCCACCGCATGGACATTGCAGCCTTTGCTGTAGCCGAAAAACTTGCTGCTGCCGAAGAGCCTAAAGTTGACCTGGAGAAAATTAAAAACAAAAAGGGTCAGGTTGGAAAATCATCTATTGAAGATGTGCTGCTGGCCATCGCTAAACTGGAAGGTGATCCGGTTAAAGGTAAAGCTTTATTTACCAGTCAGGGTTGCATTGCCTGTCATAGCATTAATAAGGGCGAGAAAATGAAAGGGCCTTTTATGGGACAGGTCGGTTCAATTATGAATCGTGAACAGATTGCCGAATCTATCCTTAAACCCAACGCCTCTATTTCCCAAGGATTTGCTACCGTAATGATCTCTGCTAAAGGAGACAAAACGTATATGGGCTTTATTACCGAAGAGACAGCCACAAAAGTGGTCATGCGTAACATTGCAGGAGAAGTGTTTAACATCAAAGCAGCGGATATTCTTTCCCGCAAAGAAATGGACACTTCGATGATGCCTGCAGGCCTTGCCAATTCTTTGTCTTATGAGGAACTTGCATCACTGGTTACATTTCTATCTCAGCAAAAAAAATAACGCCGTTATTAAAAACGTAACATTTAAAAATGCCCCCAAAGTGAAGTCTAACTTTTTTGGGGGCATTTTTTTTGAACAAATCCAGAAACGTTAAATAAAATTCAAAACGTAACCTTTTCCTCAATTACATAGTCAAACAAATGCTGATTTGAAATCAATTGACTGTAAATATGAAAAAAACTGTATTCATCTTCACCTGCATTATGATCTCCATTTCTGTTTCCTCTGCACAAGAACTGAAACATAAAATGGCATTAGCTCATGAGTCTGTTAAGCTGCAAACTGATCACATTTTTAACAAGCTGGTTAAAATCAGGAGAGATCTTCATGAAAATCCAGAATTGGCAGGTAATGAAATACGGACCAAAAAAATCATCACACAATATTTACTTGACTTAGGACTTGAAGTGGATACCAATATTTATGGTCATGGCGTTGTAGGTATTCTAAGGGGAAGTAGAAAGGGAAAAAAAATCGCCTGGAGATCAGATATGGATGCCCTAGCTAATGATTTTGCTGATGAAGTTACTTTCAAGTCGAAAAACAAAGGTGTTCAGCACGGTTGTGGCCACGATATACACATGGCAATTGGACTGGGAATAGCTGAAGTTCTTTCAAAAAATAAAGCATCTTTAAATGGAACCGTATATTTTATATTTCAACCGGAAGAAGAAACCTTTATTGGCGCAAAAGCGATGATTAATGACGGTCTATTTTCCAAAATAAAGCCCGACGAGATTTATGGCTTGCATGTCTCTGCATTACCGGTTGGACAAATAATGGTCAAACCAAATGAGATGTTTGCCTATCAGAAAAGCGTACGAATTCAATTAAAAAATGAATTATCGAAAGAGGAAGCAAAGGCATTAACAAAAAAAATACGCAGTTTTCTACTACGTGTAACGAGCAACAGCAAGCCCTGGGAAATACAACATATGAGTGACCCCAAAATCGGACTGATGAACCCCAATACAATTTTTAAGGATTACCTGTTTATGGATGAGAATTTCAGCATTCATTCTAAAAATGACATCCTCTTCCTGCAAGCGTATTTATACGAGACGGATCCATCTAAGCTGAAAGACATCCTTCCTAAAATTAAACAGGCAATAGAAGAAAACAGTTATAAAGACCAACTGCTTTCCATTTCATATGTACAAGACAATCCGACGGTGATCAATAATGAAACGTTAACAAACATCGCATCAAAAACCCTCGAAAATATTTATGGAAAAGATGTAGTCACTACAGATTATGGTCAGGTTCCATATTTTAATGATGACTTTGCTTATTTTCAACAAAAAATACCCGGTGTTTACTTCTTTCTTGGGGGATCCAACATTGAAAAAGGAATTATTGCAATGAATCACGCACCGAACTTCCAAGTTGATCAAGAAAGCATTAGAACCGGGGTGAAATGTTTTTCGTCGCTAATCCTGGAGCGGCTGAATGGGAGCTCAATCATCGAAAAATAATTGCTTTTAGTACACAAAAATTGTAAATTGGACCATGTCTGATTCGCTTTACGAAAACAAAAATAGCTTTTACACCACTACTCTTCTACCTTTAACAGCAGAAGACAAGCAGGTAATCAAAAAGACGATAAATAATTATTATCAGGCCAATAATTTACTGATACCTGTTTTAATTTTAGTTTTTTTCCTTGGATTATGGTATTTTATCATCAGCCTGATCCTTGTCATTTTATATAACGTATCTGTTTTTTCTACCAACAAAAAAAATGAACAATCATTAAATAACCCGAAGGTTATACTCACCGGAAAAATCACCAAAAAGGAGCCTCCCGGGGATGGGACCTACATTTATTTAGGTCAGGAATGCTTTGAAATCACCTATGCAAATGTGACTTTCCCGGTTGAGGTGGGCGATACGGTTTCTCTTCATTATTCGCAATTCGATACGAAAGAAAGAGGTGTTCTTCTTGACGTAGAAAAGGAGAATTTACCAAGCCCATAAATCAAATGACCTATGGGCTTGTGTATGATGTTTACCTATATCGCATCCATTAACAGAGATACTGAAATTGTCGGATTGCCAAGTACTTTGAGCGGAACGGTGTCCCCATACATTTCTTTATTGTTCGGTTCTACACGGATGCTGAGTAAACCGCCTGTTACCGCAGCGAGCGGTAACCTGAAGTCAAAATGGACCTTTGGTATTTTCATACAATTGGAACATTTTTCTACTTCGTCCGGCTGGAAAAAGACAGACTTGTCCAGCACCTCCTCATTTCTGAGCAGGTACACCTTGAAAGTACCCGGAATCTTGGTTCTGTCCAGATCAGTCACCCGCACATTGACTTCCTGATCATCCGCCGTAAACGTACGTGCCATCCCTAGAAACAAGTGTTTGTTTGCCTGCGCCTGTGGCAGATCCAAAGTCATAGATTCATACGAAACATCGAAATTCGTGGCCAGATCTATAGTAAATTCTGCAGTCAGATCATCCCTTTTCAAGGTTTGTGCCCATGGGTTCATCTTACCCAGTGCAGCATTGGTAAACACGAGATAGCTGGAACTGGTTTTGTTTTTAATGGTTTTCATGAAACCATCAACGGTTTGAGCATCGTTATTGGCCTGCCATATCCACCACATTCTGTCCAGGTTGCAATGGTAAAACCAAAAGATGGGATCAAAAGCGGAAACATTTTGCTTACTCATCGTATCGCCTGTCGCATCGTGTCCGGAATCATGGCCCGATATGAAGTCGAGACTGGGCGTACCGTCAAGCAAACCATTGAAGTTGTCCCACCATACTTCCGTTTGCGCATTGGCATAGTACTTCATGACATCCGCATTGAAGTTGTTCATAATGGTCCGGGCATCGTAACGGTTTGTCTGGTAACCCGCTTTGTAATTGGGATTGGTACTTCCTGAGGCGGTACCGATGTCAATTGGCAAAGTATAGGAACCAAAGGGTGCGGCATACATCCAGTCGGGCAGCAGCTCATTAAAGTCCCAATAAGGCAGTGTTACCTCTTCGCAGCCCTCAATTGAACGCAGGCAATTTTCAAATGCCCACATCTGAACCCTGTGCCATGGCTGAAAACCCGGATCGTGATGCTGGCAGAATGCAAGCGGCAATCCGTGTATTGCTGCATTCTGAAAATATCCATTCAAATCATCGGTACCAAGATTCATGATTCCGATGAAAGCGGTTTTCAACTTTTCCAGTTCTTCGGCAGTCAGCGAGGTGAGGCTTTTCCTTACCCTGCCTGTTACCGGAGTGGCAGACATTTTTAGGAACGCCTTATTTTGATGTTCTGGTTCTCCTTCAGGATATCCGGCTACCATCCAGGCTAAAAAACTGCTGATCATTTCTTTGGACCATGGTGTTCCCGGATCCATCGGCATACGCCCTTGTGCATCTGGCGGTAAGGATACACGTTGATAAATATCCGGAGCATGGCTCACTACGAATGAATAGCTGCTCAGGTCGAATCCCCTGATGCTCCGCATTTGTGCAATATCAAAAGCGGTAAAATAATTTTTGACTTCCCCGTGCCATGTAGGCGCCTGGGCAATTTGTGAGGGTGTTAACATGATAAAAGGTGTTTTGAAAGCGTATAACTCTTTTGTTGGTTTAAATTTATTAATTACAATGTAAAAACCATATTTTTTATTTACCAAATATTATTTCCTTCTATTGATTGCGAATAATAATGCCGAAGAAATCAGGAAGAACCCATTGGCACAAACCAGCAGGCCACAGCTTTTTGAAGTTCCTTATGGTCCGGATCTTTTCCAGAAGCCCAGGCGACAATCCCGTCAGGGCGTATCAGTACCGCCCTCAGACCTAACTGCTCCTTTGCCCGGCCTGAAACATACTTCATTTGATCACCATACTCATCCGCCAAAGCTTTTAGTGATGCATTCCCATCAAAGTCAAGCAGCATCCCCCGGCCATCCTGCATCAGCTCTCCAAGCATGGTTCCCGCTTCCAACTCAAAATTGGGTACGCTATGACCTGTCAGCGGATGATTGCCAGGGAGATGATAATGTGTAAAAACACCCCAAACCCGTCCTGCGAAATAGGTTGCACCATCGCGCGTATTTATAAGATCCCGGACAATGGCATTTAGCGCAAAGGCAGCAGGATCCGGCTTCATGATGGCAACCTGGGCACGCGACCAATCCAACACCTGTGCGCCAACCGGATACCGTTCAGTTTCGTAACTATCCAGCAAGCCCTCCGGTGCTTTCTTTTGGATGACTGCTGCGAGTTTCCAGCCAAGGTTCATTGCATCACCCAGCCCAAGGTTAAGCCCCTGACCTCCCAGTGGCGCGTGAATATGTGCGGCATCGCCAGCTAAAAGCACCCTTTTGTCGCGGTAGGTTGTGGCCTGCCTTGCACGGTCAGTCCAGCTGGTTGCGAGATGCAGTGAAGTAATCGTAACGTCGGTATTCGAGATGCGGCGTAACAAATTCTGAACGTGTTCAAGCGTAACAGGCTTCCCCGATTGATGAAATGCCCCGGCATCGAAATCCTGCATGATCAGGTAATTCGGCTGCGATAGCATATACATACCTGCTGATGTGAGGTTTCTGCCAGGGCTGAGCTTCTCCGGGTCGGCAATAGTCACCTGAGTAGAGTAACCCGTAAATTCCGGTTCTGTACCAGCGAATTCAAAACCGCCGGTCTTGCGAACAATACTGCGGCTTCCATCACAGCCTGCGAGCCATTTACTTTGGAAAGAATGACCATCCGACTGAACAGTTAGCCCAAACTCATTTTGATGAAAGTTAGTAATGGCAAGGCCGCGCCTGATCACTACGCCCAGGGCTTCTGCCCGACTGGTCAGTATGATTTCCAATTCCTCCATTTCAGAAATCAAACTCACATCTGTCGCACTTGGAAGGCGGTATTTCCACTGTGACAGATCAATATGGTTAAAACTAAATGGAATGCCTGCAAAATGTCCTCCCAGACGTTGCGGCTCTGATAATTGTCCCGCTGCAGCGGAGCTGACATGAGGGCTTTTAATGCGTTTGTGCAGTTGTAGTTCATTTAGCAAACCGCGGCGGTAAAGTGCGTCAATAGTAGGTGCCGAAAGCCCCCGTATTCCGAAAGGAATCTGCTTTAACGGCGATTTCGGATGCGCTTCCTTTTCCAGTATCAGGACTGAACATTTGGCCAGGGCCAACTCACAGGCGAGGAAAAGACCTACTGGTCCTGCGCCGGAAATGATGACATCGTAAATAAAATGATTTGCTATGGATTTCTTCTCCTTAAGTGTTGTTTTCATATTGAATAATTGAAACACAAAACTCAGGAATACGCCTGCACTAGGCTTGTATAAATGCGACAAAATTACTGTTCAGCACCTGTTTTCCTTTCTTTGCTTTTCTTGCAAATGCCGCAGGTGTGCTGCCGCTGTAACGCTTAAATTCCCTGCTGAGGTGGGATTGATCCGTATAACCCAGCTCATGAGCTAAACCTGCGAGGTTTGATTCAGGATAAAGCCACAATTGGTTTCGTACCTGCTCGAAACGCATCAGACCAGACACATCTTTAACCGTATGACCGGAAGATTGCTTGAAGTTTCTTTCCAGTGTACGAACCGTTGTATGGGCCGCCTCCGCTACCTGGCTTACCGGCATCCTACCCTTTGCTTCATTTAACGCAACTCCTGCTTTGAAGAGCATACTGTCAATAGCAACCCGAGATCGTGCATCCAGAAAATATGCTTTCACCTGAGCCAGCGCTTCATCTATCCTGCCGGCAAGCATCAACTTACTTAAGCCAGGTTGAAGCTGAGTAACAGGATGCTCAAATATGCGTACTCCCTCTTTATCGGAAGGCAAGCCGAGCAAGTCAAAGACCGTCCAGGGAAAACACCTGATCCCAATGATTTCTAAGCGATTTTCCATGTAAAAAATAGCAGGCTGATTGAGCAGGCCCATCATAAATGGTGATGGCAACGGTTGCAACACTCCGTTATTAGAAATGCTGCAATTACCTCCAAAATGAAAGATAATTTCAGCATAGCCATCAGGTTGTACCTCAAAAGCAGATGCTGATGCTTCCGAATCTCTTCTATTGTGCCAAAAACACTTTATGGTATCCCGTAGTGCTTCAGGAGGTTCAAATTCTTGATGCTGCATATGGAAAGATAGGAATATTTGTGTTTTATACCGCCGAATAACACGAATTGCTACCTATAGTTGTTCATAACAACCATAAGTAGCGTAAATACAACCATAAGTTTCTGTATTTTTTTGATTCTGAAAATCCATCCGAATACCTTTGCAGTATCAAATAAATAAATAAATAGAAGGACGATGTTAAATACAAAAATGATTGGCAGTAGAATTGCCGGCGTACGAAAGAAAATGAATATGTCTCAGACCCAGCTTGCTCAGCGCCTATTCATCAGTCCACAGGCAGTCGGCAAGTGGGAACGCGGAGAATCCATGCCGGACATTACCACTTTTAACCGTCTCGCAGAAATTTTGAACGTTGATCTTAACCATTTTTCAGACAGCTTCCGGTCTGAGGTCACAGAGGAGACCATTCCTGAACCTCTGGCGAAACCATCCGATGAATTGCCATCTTCCGGCAAACAGGAGAAAAAGCCTGCATGGGATATGTCATACGGAAACTGGGTAGACGCTGACTTTTCCGGGTTGAAAAATCTCAATGAAAAATTCAGTTCTTCCAATATGCAACGCTGCAAATTCATCGGGTCAGATTTATCAGGGCTTCTTCTTAAAAGCAATAACCTTGATGGCTGTGACTTCTCCGGTTCTGACATCAGTAGCAGTCAGATTCAGACTTCCAGTTTAGACAATAATCTGTTTAAGGAGAGTTCCCTGAAACAAGCTAAATTTTTAAGAAGCCATGTCAGAAGCTGTGACTTCTCCGGTTCCGATATCAGCGGCAGTCATATTCAAAGTTCCCATCTTGGCAACAACCTATTTAAAGGCAGTTCCCTGAAAGCCGCTGAATTTTTAAAAAGCCATATCAAGAGTTGCGATTTCTCCGGCGCCGATTTCAGCGGAGTAAATTTTAAATCCAGCGCCTTTCAGCAAAACACAGTGGCAAACGCAGTGTGGAACCGCAGCGCTTTTATCGATACGCAGATTGACGACATCGTTTTCGATGGTATACTGGAGGACTGTTATTTTGAAAACTGCGTTTTTAACTGGGTCAAGTTCCAGAATGCAACACTCACCAATACCTTCTTTAAAAACAACAGGTTTAAACGCATGAAGTTTACAGACTGTCAGGCAGATCGGATCACCTACGAATTCCTCAGGAGCGGAAAAGCAGATTTAACCGGCATCACCTTATTAACCTCATAATGGAGGTGCTGCTATTTTTTATCGCTTTGCTGATACTCCTCAAAAGCGGCCTTCGTAACTTTTTCTCCCAAGAGGTAGTAGCTTTCGAAAAGAATGCTTCCATCGGGTTTGTACATGTGCGAAACACCGTGTCGTTTACCCTTTTCATAGGTGGCATCCATACTTTTTTTGCCCTGAGCATAAGTAGTTGACAAACCATTTTGCAAATCGTCCTTATAATTGTTTTCTGTTATGATTTTACCATTATTAAAAACACGGTGAGCACCATTTCGCAAATCATTTTCATAATAAGCCTCTGTAGTCAGCTGATCTCCGGAATAGGTTAAAGACAAACCATGTTTTTTACCAGCCTTATATCCTGATTTATTAATGATTTTGCTCCCCTTATACATTTCGCTTGTGCCATCTTGCTTACCGTCTTTATATTCCTGACGTAACCAAACGTTGTTATCACTATCGTAATTTTCCTTTAAGCCATTGCGTACCCCATTTTTATAGTGGAGTTTACATTCCATTCTTCCTCCCTGGGTGTACCAGAAAGCCTCTCCCGTAATGAATCCTTTGTTAATGGTATATAAAGCAAAACCACCTTCATCAGCAGGGATTTTATACTGGCCCTGCAATGGTTTATCATTTAAAGACAGGATCATTTCAGTACTATCCCTGTTGTAGGTTTTCAGCAGGTGTTCCCATTTAATTTCTTCAGGCAACTGCGCAAAAACATTTGCAGTCAGACCAAGAAAAACAAAAGTACAACTGAGTGTTTTAACAATTTTTTGATGGATTTTCATGTTTTTATAGGTTATAAGACCAACAGGCCGAAATCTCTTAAATTATAAATTGGATCTGAATACCAGAACAATTCAAAATGTTCCATGGTGGATTCAAAATCTGTTTTAATTTCCTGGAATGTATACACCTGGGTATTGGAAACGGCTATTTTCTGTAGGATGGAAACCAACCATTCTCCTTCATTTTTATTCGTCTGGACATCAAAGCTTTCCTTTTTGTCATGAAAAGTCAGGATGGTCATTTCCAAAGGCTTGTTCTTTTTATATTTTGTAAAGCCTTCCGCATCCGGCTTCCCTCCCAGCCAAACCACTTTAGCCGTTGGTTTGGTATTGAACTTACTTTCTTCCCTTATCGCTTTTTCAATAAAATCAGGAGGAACCGTTGTTTTTGGTATCTTAAAATCAAACCAATCCTGCAATTTATAATCGAAGCAAATGCCATGCATAAAATTGAAAAGCGATTTCTTTAAGCCAAAACTAAATTTATCATGATCTATCCCTGTTTTATCGGTATAGTTGATGTCATTATTGGCAAAGGTTCCGATCACCTCAGTTTCTTTTACTACGCCAAATCGCTCCGGATGCATGCCTACAGGACTATGTGCAGTCATGGCAAACTGATGCCAGAAACCAGATTGTAAAACCCCTGCTTCAAACAATTGTCTCACCATTTCCAGGCTGTCTACCGTTTCCTGAATCGTCTGCGTTGGATATCCATACATCAAATAAGCATGGACCAATACCCCTGCTTCCGTAAAATTCCGGGTCACCTGAGCTACCTGTTCCACTGTTACTCCTTTATCAATTAGTTTTAATAACCGATCTGATGCAACCTCTAAACCGCCGGAAACAGCGATACAGCCTGACGCTTTAAGTAAAATACACAGATCTCTGGTAAAGCTTTTCTCAAACCGGATATTTGTCCACCAGGTGACCGATATTTTTCTTCTTAAAATTTCCAGTGCAACTTCCCTCATCAGAGCGGGTGGAGCTGCTTCGTCTACAAAATGAAATCCGTTTTGTCCCGTTTTTTCGCTCAGCTCTTCAATACGGTCTACAATCAGTTTAGCTGCAACAGGTTCATAAACTTTAATATAATCCAAAGAAATATCACAAAATGTACATTTCCCCCAATAACAACCATGCGCCATCGTCAATTTGTTCCAACGGCCGTCGCTCCACATCCGATGCATTGGGTTTACGATTTCTATCACCGAGATATACCGGTCCAACAGGAGATCACTATAGTCTGGCGTCCCTACATCAAACTGCTTATAATCACTTCTTAAAGCATCATTTCTATAGGTCACTTCTCCATTCTCCAATAAAAAAGTTCTTTTATACAGATGAAAGTCCCCGCCTTTTGTGATCGAATTATAGATCAGCTCAATAGGTAATTCCCCATCATCGAGAGAGATAAAATCAAAAAATTCAAATACCCTTTTATCAGAAACAGAACGTAATTCTGTATTTGGAAAACCGCCTCCCATGGATACTTTAATCTCAGGATACTTTCTTTTCACATATTGTGCGCATCGGAAGGCAGCATACAAATTTCCTGGAAAAGGAACAGAAATGATCAACAACCTGGGCTGGATAACAGCAATTTTTGCTTCTAAAATCTTTATCAGAATATGATCCATATAGGTATACTCTTTATTCAAAGCTTCATAAAGCTCATCAAATGAGTTTGCACTCCGACCTAATCTTTCCGCATAACGACTAAAACCAAAATTCGGGTCAATACATTCAATGATAAAATCTGAAATATCCTCCAGGTATAATGTTGCCAAATGTTTAGCTTTATCCTGAGTTCCCATTGCACCAAATGCCCAATCCAGTTCTTCTAATTCCGAAAACCTGGATGCTTCGGGTAAAAAGTCTTCCTGACAAATTTGTAAAGCCAGGGTTGGGTTTTTGCCTTGTAAAAAGGCAATAACAGCATCAATGGTCTTGATATATTCGTCTTTTAAAGCAATAATCCGTTTTGCGTTCCCACTTCTTGACTGACCCGGACTTTTTTCCGCATAAGAGAAAAGATCTTGCAAACCTTTCCTTGAAAACAAAGCCAAAATCACCTCTATACCTAAATCAGCCTGAGTGGAAGAAATATCTTTGGTGTTCAAAAAACCTTTGATATAGGCAGTTGCAGGATACGGGGTATTCAGTTGGGTAAAGGGAGGCGTAACAAGGAAAAGATCTGTTTTCAAAATGGAATTGTATTTCCTGACAAAAATATCCATAATTATGTTAGCATCCGACCTTATCAAATGATATTTTTTTCAGCTAGTTATCATAAGCAGGGAGTTCAGGCAGAACATCATCCCATGTTTTCCTGAGCTTCTGCATCCCTGGCGTTCTAAAAAACGCTGGAAGAATAATCTTTTTATCTTTCACAATGAGGCTAAAGAAAACATCTGTACTGACTTTTACGCGGTTCAGCTTCCTCGACTTCCAACCGCTGCTTTCTGCGAAAATTTGGTATAAAAATCTGTTAAATGTTTCATCCTGTATCGAAGAGGAGATATTGATATTTGATAAACTATCATTCTCGTTAATTTTAAAACCCATAATGACCCATTGATCCTTAAGAGGAGATTTGTACTTACCGTTAATGGAGTCCAACAACAGCTCATAGATATTTTTTGCAGGGCTTCCCTCTTTGTATTCCCATAATTCATGCGGTTCCGTACCATAGCCACTTTCTCCCTTAGAAAAGTCAAGTGCTTCATTCGCGTAAAATTTACGGAGTACAATTCTCGGATAGTCGTAATAGAACAGACTTCCCATCACTAAAGAGTTCTCATAGCCCTTAATAAAATTGCCATCCTTAAAAGTTTCGGTGGTCATGGTTTTCTGAAAAATGGGACTGAATAAACTCCATTTTTCATTCATTTTACCATCCTTGACTGTACCCCTGGCCTCATAAGAATCCGGTTGTTTAAACCCGGAAACAAGAATTTTAACTTTGCCATTGCCATTGATAACCAATGGACCGCCAGTTTTTGAATAAGCTTCCTTTATCAGCATATTGCCATTGTCAAATTCAATTACCTCCGAGAGTTTACCATCAGGATAATAATACTTCCATGTTCCGGTTCTTATGTCATCCTTATAACTCCCTTCTTCCTTAAGAACGCCATTACTATAAAAATAAGCAGCGCTGCCGTTGAGGTAGTTATTTAGCATTGTACTTTTAAAGACTAAATTTCCATTATGATCGTAGTCCCTGAAGTCGTTCATCACGTTCATAAAAACCGGATCTCTTTTTCCAATCCTTACAAATTTCGCCTCTTTTTTACCTACAACGATGCCTACAGCGTTGTAGTAGACCTTTAAACTGTCGTCCTTAGAAATCTCAAAAAAATCACCTATTTTAAGACTTTCCTGCGCCTTTAAATTTGTACTGCCTGCAAGTAGCAACAGTATCCATATTTTTCCACAAACTTTCATTGCCCTGAACCTGTAATCGTAAATATTTATCTTCATAATTTCTGTTATCGTACTATTCTATTTCGCCCAGAAAGGTCTGCCAAACTTCTTTTGAGTTCCCCCCGAATGTTTTAGAATCTTTGGTCAGATACACCCTTTGCGACAAATTCAACTCGCTCTTCTTACCATCATTTAAAACCTTAACCGTATAAGTGGTTTGCCAGCTATCCGGCTCTATCTGCTGACTGCTAATTTCCCCGACTTCAAATTTTAAAGAAGGGGTATTTTCGATTTGACTGATCAATAAAGAAAGCGGCAGGCTATTTTTGCCATTTGACGCGATATCCTTCATTAAAACCTCCTTATTTTTAAACAAAAAAAGAATATTTAACCTGACTTCGTTTTTTAGCTCTTTTGAAACTGAAACATCAGAAAGCAGTTGTAGATATTGGTAAAAATCTTCGATTTTAGTTTTTGCGCTTTCCTGATATGCCGCCAATACAGGTGCGGAGAAATTAGCTTTCAGCCCTTTTACATTTTTTACCGTATTTGCTTGTTGAGCTTTAGCAAATAAGCCTGCAGACAGCAAAATGACCAATAGAATTATTCTGTTCACCTTATTATTGTTTAATTCTTATAAAATAAATCTCACCTGTATCCTTGCTCTTGATTTCGATTATTTTCATTCGTTTCAAGCTACTTGTTGGTATGGTCAATTTTTGAGAAAACTCTCTTTTATTAAAATATTCAGCTCCCAAATCGTCTCTCAGCATGATGAGCACTTCCAAATCATCCGACAGGATTTTATTGAGCTGGTTTTTTCGGGTTTGCCAGTCTTTGATATCCGACAGCATAAATGCCTTCAGCATCATTGCATAATCATCTGGTTTTAAATCCACTTCTGCAGGCAATGTATCTTTAACTTTTGCAGCAACAAAGTTGATGACCTTCTTTTTATAAAATGGACTGGTTATTTCTATGTTGTAATTTTTACCAGATGAATTGTCGATATGAACCTGACCATCTTTTACTGTTAAAACCTGCTTTGCTGTACCTTGAACTTTAAGGACCTTTACTTCATCATTTTTTATCTTTTGATTGGTAAATTCATTCTTTAGCTCGATCGTTTGTTTACCGGAATCCGCTTTTTCATAAAATTTCAAATACCAAACACCAACAAGGACCATTATTGCCAGTAAAGCGATTCCGCTGATCATCTTAAAATCAATTTTAGATGGAGGTATTTCCTCATCAGGCTTTTTATACTGAAACAATAGCTCGTCCCAGCCGGAAAGACCTACAAATACGGCAAGTATATCTAACATCCCCTTTCTGGGGACTTTGTGATTTATATCTGGTTTCAAATGGGTATAAATCCATTTTTCACTGATAGATTGCTTACATTCCTGTTCAATTAACCCGATCAGATTTTGGATATCCTGCGAACTAAAGCTATTCCACGTTCCCCGAAAAAACGGATAGTGTTCCTGGTATTTCAAAAGCACCATTTCTTTCAATCGCTTAAAAGTATCTAGTTCGGTCATATATCGGTAGCGTCAAAATTAGCTGAGTGCAGCTATAAACCACAGCAAATGTGCTGTAAAAGCACTGTAAATTTACTTAAAATATTTACAGTAAACTGCCAGTTAGTTTGCTAAAGCTATGTTTAAACGCAAATGTAATATTGCAGCACAAAATTTAAACATACAGCAATGAGAACATTCTTTTTAACAACCACAACATTGGTTACAGCGCTTTTTAATTGTGCATTGGCACAACACAGCGGCAACGCCAATTACAGCAACAGCAATTACCAAAGCAAACGGATTAATGCTATTCAAACCACCAGCAGCAATGCGAATGAAATGACAATTACCATTAAAGGCATTTACAATGAGAAGGCCAGTTCGCAAATTGCCACATTTAGTGTTTTACAATTGGGCAAAACCGCAAAAGAGGCAAGCGATTTAATCAACGAAAGAATTAAAAATGCGACCAATGAACTGAAGACGATCAATCAGCACATCAGCATCGCAATCGACATGATTTCTTTTGTACCTACCTATGGCTATGCGGTAGAAAAAAAGATTTTTAATCCGAAAACATATAACGAAACCCCTTCCGGATTTGAATTGAGGAAAAACATTATTGTGAAATATAGCAACAACAGTGATTTAGATCAGATTGTAGCCATTTGCAGTAAATACGAAATTTACGATTTGGTGAAAGTCAATTACATCAGCAGCAATTACGACCTGATTAGAACGCAAATGCAGAAAAAAGCATTGGAACAACTTAAAGTGCAGCTGGGTAGATATTCATTAATGATGAATACAGATCTGAACAAAAAAGAAAAAACGCTGCAGGAAGGGTTCAGTACCTCCTATCCGATGGAAAATTATAGAAATTACCAGGCCTATGCTAAAGCGAGTATCCACCCGGGCCAAAAAGATGAAGTAAACGATGTCGCGAAAAACACCACGCAATATTATAACGGCGTAGTGCCAAACGAGCACCAATTTATCTTTAACGCCGATGTCGTTGAACCGACCATCCAACTCTTTTACGAACTTACCGTTAACATAAAATTGAAAGAAGACCAATTGCCCAAAAACACCATCGTCAAAAACAACAGGTATTACATTATTACCCCCAAAGGTGACATCAAACCCTTAAACTTATAACAAAATTAATTCCACTTAACGCCCCCCTGCAATCACATGGTTAGCAGGGGTTTTACATTCAAATAAAGGCAATACTGACCATTGCCTTTATAATTTTAATTTCCTGAAGAGGTCAGTTCTCCGCCTTAGCTTAATGCCAGTTAATTGCCGCCACCAAAATTCGGACTATTTTTATCAAACCATAACCGCTGCGTGCTCAGCACCTGTAGTTCTTTGTTTCCCGGTGTAAATCCCTGCTCCTGCTGTGCTTTGAGCCAGTTCTCATTGTTGGTACCAACAGGCGGCTCATCCAGCGCATATCTTCTTGGAATGGGCTCATTCCAGGCATTTCGTGCGTAATAGGCTGAACTATTTTTTGGATAGCCTGTTCTTCTGCAAAAAGTAAACGCTTCGTTTGCCAGTCTGTAAAAATTGAGGTATTCCTGAATATAGATTCGCTCCAGGTCATTGCTTCCGTTAAACCTGACACCTGGCTGATTCAGATAAGCTGCTATTTCCGCATCTCCATTCCCTTCAAATCCGGTAGCAGAAACGGCATTTACCGCGATCTTATTCATCGTTTTTATAGAAGAAGTGACCCCTTTTTTATACCAGTCTTCTGCACTTCCTTTCGTATCAAAGCCCGCACCATAGCCCTTTTGAACAAATTCCGCGATATAAAAACAAGTTTCCGCATAAGTCACCATATAATCCAGCATCTTACCTGTTGTATTGCTGCCATAGCGGGGTGCAAAAAACTTCTTATTGATCGTACTCATCAATTTGTAAGAAACCGATGCACTTACAGGAAATGCGTTTTTATAATACGTGGCTACCGCAGGATCCGTGGTCCAGTCGGCCGGACCACCCTGATACATGATTAAAGGATCATTTAAATTGATAAAAGAAGGAAGCGTTTTGCCGTTTGCAACCAGAACATCCTTAAAGTTGCCCAGCAAATCATTTGGACTAAAATAAATTTTCAGACGGGGATCATTGTTAGATTTCAGAAAATTGACAATCGACGAAGTGCCAAATCTTGGACTTCTGTAGTCGATATCATTACCTATCGGATTATGCTCAGGTTTATCATAAACAAACTGCCCCGCGTCATCATTATCTATAGGACCTGTAGCATCTGTCATCACTTCCTTAAAAATCCTTTTGGCTATTTCCAGATCCTGCTTTTCGTAACGTACCGCAATTCTGAGCTTCAAGGTATTCGCCAGTTTTGCCCAGTTTACCCAGACATTTTTGTAAAAGAAGTCTGCTGCACCAAAATTTACCTGATCGCTGCCTCCTGCTTTTAAATCTGCCAATGAAGCATCCAACTCCTTCAACCAGGTATCGTACAATGCTTTTTGGTTATCGTAAACAGGTTTAAAATTATTGTCCACCCTACCCTGTATGGCCTGAGAATAAGGTATAGAACCGTTCATATCCGTCACTTTCAAACCATGTAGAATTTGAACGATATAGGTAACCGCATTAATATTTTTATACCTGTCTTTATCCGCTCTCGTGGCCACCTCATTCCGGATCGCAAAAAGGTTAGGCAGAATACTATTATAATAAGTACGATAGCGGCTGTTGATGTTTGTAGATAACTCATAGGGATCGGTGGTTAGGTGCTGTGTATAACGAAGCAATTGCTCCAGGTTTTCCCAAATCCATTCTGTCCCCTGATAACTTTCCAGGTTTTCTACAGAATAGCTGAATAGCGCATTGATATCCGGCTTGGTCACTACACTTGGATTGGTATTCGTTTC
This sequence comes from Pedobacter steynii, assembly GCF_900103665.1. Taxonomy (GTDB): domain Bacteria; phylum Bacteroidota; class Bacteroidia; order Sphingobacteriales; family Sphingobacteriaceae; genus Pedobacter; species Pedobacter steynii. The sequence continues at coordinate 882,676 of NZ_FNGY01000001.1, read as the reverse complement.
TGCAAAGTTCTTTTTGCAGGAGAAATTGCATAAAGTAAAACCGGACAGTAAAACGATGGCCAGTTTTTTTGTGATATGATTGATGTGGTTCATAACCTTTTTTTTAGAGTGATAAATTAAAATCCAGCTTTTAATGTCAGGCCAAAATAGCGCGTCATAGGAGGTACAAAGCCATCCTCCCTGTTCACAGACGTCTTGGTCGTACTGTTTGAAGCCGGATTGATATTGTTTGGCAAGGAATTATACAGATAGAAGAGGTCTCTTCCGATCAGGCTGATGCCAAGGTTGCTCATTTTTAATTTAGCGGCAAAAGCAGGAGAAAACTGAAAATTCAAGGCCACTTGTCTCAGTGATACCCAGGAGTTTTCGACCACCCAATAATCACCAACAGCAGTAGAGAAAGAGCCCAGGCGGTAATTGTATTGAGGCAAGTGTGTAGGTTCAACAAAGCCTTTTTCATACGCTTCCTGATAAGTCATTCCCCCAACATTTACAATCGTGTTATTGGCCTGTGTTACCGTTTGTCCATTGTCAAAAACCCCATCCGGAATAATTCCATCATCATAAGTTTTTCCATCATATTTACTCGTCCATACAATTCCCCCGTGATCTTTATCCCGGCCTTGCAGCGAATTTTCAAAGATCCCGGTATGCGTACCATAACGCTGAGAGGTGACTACCATATCCCCTCCGATTTTGGCATCTACCAAAATATTTAAAGAGAAACCTTTATAACGAAAAGTATTGTCTATGCTACCACGAAATTTCGCATTGATGTCACCCACATCCTGCCATTGATTGCTTCTCTGCGGAAATCCTGCACGGGCATCGGAACGCCAGGCCAAAACAGTTTTACCATTGTTAGGGCTGGCAACCGGATTACCGTTAGCATCTGTAGCCTGAAAACTTTTGGAATGGATTTTCGTGCGGATGATTCCATAAGCCCCGCCCACTTTTGCAAAAGGGATCTGGTCGTTATTTGCATCCCCTTCGTTCTGTAAAGCATAATAATCGATATCCCCATAAAGCTCGATGATCTTATTCCGGTTACGGGAATAGGTTAAGGTGGTATTCCATTCAAAATTATTGTTTTTCACAGGAGTTCCGGTCAGGCTCAGTTCTATACCTGAATTTTGAATATTTCCTGCATTTACCAGGATATTATTTACGCCTGTTTCCGGTGCGGCAGGAATATAGGTACCCTGGTTTTTATTATTGTCGATATAATAAGTCGCATCAAGTCCCAGCCTGTTTTTAAAAAACTTGAGCTCCGCCCCTATTTCTTTTCCTATTTTGCGCAATGGTTTTATGTTTTTATCAACGGCAAAGCTTTGTCCGTTTGCGTCAACCAGATAGGTCAGCATTGGATTATTATTTCCACCAGCTGTAGAAAAACCGGTTAACCTATATCCGGGGTTGATCACAAAGGCATCAACATCCCCTCCCAATACCGTTAAGTTTGCCCTTAGCTTACCGAAGCTAAACCATTGTGGCATTTTAAATGTTTCGGAGAATATCCAGGATAAACTTACTGCCGGGTAGCTAAAGAATGGATTTCCTGTTGCATTGGTATACACTAAAGCTGAGGACCAGTCGCCACGATAGGTAGCCTGCAGGTACAACTGATTCTTATAGGAGAAGTCGGCACTCGCATAAATGGAGTTAAATGTTTTTCTCGCTCCTGTTCCTCCTGTTGAGATTTGCGGTTTCCGGGAGTTGTCCAGAAAATAATTAGCCGGGAAGACCAGCCCACCGTCTGTTTGTGCATCACTTACAGTTTGTGTATATCCCTGAATTTCTCCACCTACAAAGCCGTTAAAACTGAAATCCTTAGTGATTTCCTTATTAAACATGGCCATCATTTTCAAAAAATAGCTCTGTTTGTTCTTTTGTATCAGCTGATACCGACCCCCGCTCGTGTTATCAGAACCGGTAAAATTATAACCCTGTCCCAATTCTTTACTCTCATTTTTAGTGTTCAGGTTGATAAAATTACCTTCTGCCTGTACGCTCACCCAATCTTTAAGTTTGGCATTAATCGTTAAGCGGCCTCTGACCATTTGTTCATTCTGATAATAGTTATTTTCAAATAATCGAAACCAATAATCAGCTCCCGGGACAAAGTTTGTTTCTGCAGCATCATAGACTTTAGGTACCCCTCCGAGGCTACTGGTATATTTTGCCTGCTGCATCCAGTATTTCGTATCATAATTTCTCGGGAAGATCCAGATATAGTTATTCAAGCCCAAATTAGGTGGATTTTCACCACGAAGGGCGGAATAATCCACTCCCGCATCCACACTAATTGCATCATTGATTTTATAAGTAGACCTTAGCGAAAACGCGTTTTTATTCAGCTTATTTCTTAGGTTAAAGCCTTCCGACTGGTTACGGGAGTAGGAAAATCTGAAAGTCGCCTTTTCAGTACCTCCATCAATCGCAATATTGGTCAGGTAGCCTTTACCCGTTTGAAAAGCATCCAGATAATTATTAGGCACTGCTTTATAAGTAGTCATGGTGCCATCGTAGTTTAAAACCTGCTGGTTTGCAAAGCGCGGCCCCCAGTTCTCCAATTCCCGGTTTTTCTGAGGATCAATGTAAGGTTGCCCACTGGCATTTGTAGGAAAGACTTTAGTGTCCCAATCCTGACCAGTTTTATAGCCCGGGTCTCTCGTGTCCGTAAAGAAATTACCGACGGTACCGCCGCCAAATTCATTTTGAAAATCCGGACCTCTGTAGGGTTGCTGAATATTGAAAGACTGAGAAACGGATATGCCCAGGCCTTTATTCAGTTTTCCTTTTTTGGTCGTGATCAGTACCACACCATTTATTGCCCTGAGGCCATACAATGCAGCAGCTGACGAACCTTTTAATATAGATACACTCTCAAAGTCGTCCATATTCAGGTTCTTAATGTCATTTCCGAAATCTCTCCCCCCGGTCGACACATCATTATCGATGATGACCCCATCTACCACAAAAATAGGTTGATTGTTGGTGCCAAACGTAGAATTCCCCCTAATGAGGATTCTGGCATTTCCAGCCAGACCACCTGCACTTTGATCGATACTAACCCCGGTAGCCTTACCCTGCAAGGCATTTATAGGATTAACTTCGTTCGTACTGGAAAGATCCGAACCCTTGATCTCTGTAATGGCATAGCCCAGGTTGCGCTTTTCCTTTTTTATCCCCAGAGCGGTAACCACCACTTCACCTAAAGACTGAGCGTCTTCATTTAGTGTCACATTCACCGTTGATAATGCCCCGACAATTACCTCTTTAGGGATTAGTCCAACGGAGCTAAAAATTAAAGTACTTCCTTGTTTAACGTTAATAGAAAAAGCACCATTCGCGTCACTTGATGTGCCGTTCCTCGTGCCTTTTTCCGTGACACTTACCCCTGGGATAGGTTGTCCGGACTGATCAGTTATTTTTCCTTTGATTGTATTCTGAGCAAATGTTGACAGTGCTAAGAAACAAAGCAGCAAAATGCTGAAGCATTTAATGTACAGTGGTTTCATATGGCTTGGTTTAGGTTGAATTTTCTGGCGATTTAAGCACCGGTTCGTTGACCTGGATTTTTTATTTCATTGAGCGGAAACGTTTGGTTACTTTAATTTAAGTATTTATTTCCGAAAGTTGCCCTCAATCGCTACACAATCGGTAACACATTTTCAGGCAACAGGAATAAATCAATCCTCCACTTTGAGCATGCTGAGACATTTTTAGGCCTGATTTAGCTGCTCTTTTAAATTCCCGGCAAAAACACGATCACCTAATTATTAAATAATGTTATTTTTTTGAAAAAGACATACAAGATCTATTCATGCAATTACAGCTTATGCCTCAAATTGTATCCTGGCCAGATACCATCCGTATTACACCTATGAAAACGAAACTGTTTCTTTTACTGATTTTTGAACCCCTGTACCAGCGGCCAATGCCTAAAACAACAGCATCTCCAGAACAATAAATATTTTTGAAAATACCGATATTTTTGGGGAACCATGTCAGCGCTGTTGATGACCATGAAAATCCTGAATTGGTGTAAACTAAAACAACAGTTCCGGTTTTATCAAAATATAATATAAATTTAGAAAATTAATTTCCCGCAGCATCCCTTGAAGAGCAGCTTAGTCTTCAATTGACAAATGCAGTATATTATCCGCTAGAAAACTCAATAATCCCTATAAAGCAACAAATATCATGACTGACATCGATTACCTGGCCATCAACAAACAATCCTGGAATAACAGAACGGACGCGCATTTAAAATCTGCATTCTACGACCTTGATGGTTTTTTAAAAGGAAAATCTTCGCTCAATGATATTGAATTAAATCTACTGGGCAACATTGAAGGGAAATCGATTCTGCATTTACAATGTCATTTCGGACAGGATACCATTTCTTTAAACAGGCTTGGAGCAGAAGTTACGGGAGTTGACCTTTCAGATAAAGCCATAGAAAGTGCAAAACACCTCGCAAGCCAAATGAATTCGACAGCCAAATTCGTTTGTTGCGACATTTACGACCTGCCCAATCATTTAGACCAAAAGTTCGATATCGTTTTTACGAGCTATGGAACAATAGGCTGGCTGCCCGATCTGCAGCAATGGGGGAAACTCATCTCGAATTATCTGAAACCAAACGGACGATTCGTATTCGTAGAATTCCATCCTGTGGTATGGATGTTTGATGATAATTTTGAGACCGTTGCTTACAATTACTTCAACTCAGGACCGATTCTGGAAACTGAAAGCGGAACTTATGCTGACCGGGATGCCGAAATCAACCAGCAATATGTGTGCTGGAACCACGGCATGGCTGAGGTCTTGAGCAGTTTAATTACAAATGGACTTGAGATCAATGCTTTCCGGGAATTCGATTATTCACCATACAATTGTTTTAATAAAACCATCGAGTTTGAACCTAAAAAATATAGAATCGAACATTTAAACGATAAAATACCGATGGTTTACGCCATTGAAGCAAGGAAGAAATAATACCAAATTCGTTCCTTTAAATACCTAAACTATATTCATTAAACCGCTGATCAATTCCGGTACATCACATTTTAACCTGCTGCATCCCGTTCAGTTTAAAACACACTGTCCACATTTGAACAATTGAACTCCGAACAAAAATCACAATAACCTCATTATCAATTACTTATTTGTGGCATTTACATTGAAATACAGCATCCAAATTATTAAAATATGGATCGTGAAATTTCAGCTGCACAACAAGCCAGACGTAAAACCAAAATATACATCACCGGGCTGATTATCCTGGTTGCTATCGCTCTTGGATTTATTCAATTTAAAAACATTGTTCAACCTTCAATCAAGCGCAATGCTTTCCGCACATCAATTGCGGAATCAGGCCTGATCGAAGCCACTGTTCCCGCCTCGGGTATCATTACTCCGGAGTATGAGGTTACGATCAGCTCTCCGGTAAATGCCAGGATTGAACAGGTGCTGTTTAATGCCGGTGAAAAAGTCCTTACCGGGCAATCTATTTTGCGCCTGAATAAAGAATCCTCCTTACTCGCATTTGAAAAATTAAATGAGGAGCAGCATGTAAACCGCAACAAAATAAACCAGTTATCGCTGGGGCTTCAGAAAAGCCTTGATGAATTAAAGACACAATACGCCATTAAAGAAATGAAGATCAGCAGTCTGGAAACAGCACTATCTCATGAACAATCCCTGTTGAATATTGGTGGAAGTACGGACGAAAACGTTAAGCAAGCCCGTCTGACATTGAAGGTTGCCCAAATGGAATTGACACAAATCAAAAATCAGATTAACAACCAGAAGGCAATGATGCAGGCCGACCTGAAAAGTCTGGGTTATGAAATCAACATCCGTGAAAAGGACATCAAAGGTATCAGCGATAAACTGAAAAACGCCTCCATTTCTTCGCCCGGAAACGGCGTGATCACCTGGGTAAACAACAAAATCGGATCAGAAATTAACGAAGGTGAAGAACTGGTCCGTATTGCAGATCTAAGCAGTTTTAAAGTCGAAGCAAGTATTTCTGACACCTATGCCGATGAAGTCAAAACAGGCAGGACCGCCATCGTAAGAATCAACAAAACCGACCTGCGTGGAAACATCAGCAACGTGCAGCCGGCAGTTGAAAATGGTACCGTAAAGTTCTCCGTCAGCCTCAGCAACAAAAATTCAAAATTGCTGCGCGCCAATTTAAAGGCCGACGTTTTTGTAATTACCTCCTACAAAGAGCACACAATAAGGGTAAAAAATGGCCCTGCTTTTAACGGCTCCGAAGAACAAAAAGTGTTTGTACTGGAAGGTGAAAATGCCCATTCCCGTAAGGTAAAAATCGGTGAAAGCAATTCAGATTATATAGAGATCCGATCAGGCATTAAAGCTGGTGAAAGCGTCATCATATCGGACATGCAGGATTTTATCCACCTCCAAAAAGTCAAGATCAAATAATTAACGTTAAAAAAAAACACAAAATGTTCAAGTCGATATTATTACTTGCCCAGCTCCTTATGCCGGCGCCTGCAGAACGCCAGGTGCTCAGCGATACGATAAAACTAAACCTGAATGACGTGATCCTGATCGCAAAGGAACATTCAACTGCTGCCGTACAGGCGTTAACTATCCGGGAAAATCAGTACTGGCAATATAAAACCTTTAAATCAAATTATAGTCCGCAGTTAATACTGGATGGAACATTGCCTCAGTTCAGCAAGACCAATATACCAGTCATACAACCCGACGGAACAGTCGAATTTAAGCCGGTAACCAATGACAATTCACAATTGAATCTGGGGCTGACACAAAATATTGGTTTAACAGGCGGACAAGTGTTCCTGAAGTCTAATGTATTGCGGTTTTCAGATTTCGACCGTAAGCAAACCCGTTACAATGGAAATCCTTTTATAATCGGCATAAACCAACCTCTATTTGCATTCAATGCATTGTCCTGGGACAAGAAAATCGAACCCTTGCGCTATGAGGAATCGCTCAAAAAATATAGAGAAGATATGGAAGTGGTTGGCCGGGATGCATCAGAACTATTCTTCAGCCTGCTTATCGCACAGATCAATAGAGATATCGCAGCCAAAAATCTGTCAAATAACGAAACCATTTACAAAATCGGCGAAGGAAAAGCAGCCTTGGGAAGGCTATCTAAAGATGAGTTGCTGCGATTGAAGCTTGGGGTATTAAACGCAAGAAAAGCGGTGGCACAGGCAAATGTGGATGCGGAGACTTCAGACCTTCAGTTGAAGTCTTTTATAGGTTTTTCTGCCGCAAATCAAATTCAGCTCCTCCTTCCCGAAAATTTGCTAAGCCTGGAGGTAGACAAAGAAATTGCCGTTCAACAAGCGAAAAATAACCGTCAGAAAGCGATTGAATTTAAACGGGCATTGCTGGAGGCGGATAAAGAAATTGCAAAAGCAAAAGGAGAAAATGGATTAAAAGTCAACCTTTTCGGAAGCTTCGGATTAACAAATGTGGCCAGCCAACTCCCGGGAATTTACAGCAATCCTAAAGACCAGCAGGAAATCCGTCTGGGTTTTCAAGTCCCTATCCTCGACTGGGGGCGTTCCGCTTCGAGAATTAAAACGGCACAGTCAAACCGGAAACTCGTTGAGGCGAACGTAAAACAGGCGCAGATCAATTTCGAGCAGGAGATTTATACGACCCTCAGGCAGCTGACCATGATCAAGGAACAAATGCAAACCAATGCAGAAGCCGATTTAACGGCGAATGAGCGCTTTGAAATCGCAAAGAAAAGGTATTTCCTCAACGACCTCAGCATCACCGATCTCAATATCGCCCTGCAGGAAAAAGACCAGGCACGCCGGGATTACATCTTTTCTTTGAAAAGCTTCTGGAATGCCTATTTCAATATCAGGGTATTGACGCTTTATGACTTTACAACAAATAAAAAAATATAAAAACTAAACCAACAACACATGAAAATCCTAATTCTTTTAATGGCAAGCCTCTTAAGCTACCATGTTTCCTCCGCCCAATGCACCAAAAACCTGCTGTTGAAAGATAAAGCAAGCCTGAGCCTGGCCGGTGAAAATGGAAAATTAATGGTGACATTTAGGCCACCGGGAGCAGTGCTTCAATTTCATATAGCTGAGCTCAAAATTATTGATTAATAAATTCTCAAACCGAATCAAGATGATACAATTATCGAACATAGAAAAAGTTTACCGTACCAAAACCATAGAAACTATTGCCCTCAACAATATAAATATCAACATCACCAGAGGTGAATTTGTAGCCATTATGGGTCCTTCGGGTTGTGGAAAAAGTACCTTATTAAATATAATGGGATTATTAGATGCCCCTACCGGAGGTTCTATCATCATGGATGATCAGCAGGTGACGGCCCTGAGCCGTAAAAAGCTCGCACTCTTCAGAAACCTGAAACTTGGATTTATCTTTCAAAGTTATCACCTGATCAATGACCTTTCGGTGATAGACAATGTAGAACTTCCACTACTATATCGCAAAGGCATTTCAGGTACTGAGCGACGCAAAAGAGCGTTGGAGGCACTGGAAAAAGTAGGTTTAAGTGCCCGGACCAAACATTATCCCAATCAGCTTTCAGGCGGACAGCGACAGCGTGTGGCCATTGCGCGCGCCATTATTGGCAATCCGGAAATCATACTCGCAGATGAGCCCACCGGAAACCTGGACAGTGCGATGGGTGAAGAGGTCATGAATTTAATGCTGCAGCTGAACAAAACTGACGGAACAACCATCGTTATGGTTACCCATGATGAGCTAATGGCAAAAAAAACACAGCGCATCATCCACTTCTTTGACGGGCAACAAGTAAGCTAACCAGTCCAAACTTAAATATCATGCTAAAGAACTATATAAAACTCACTTTTAAAGTAATGCTCCGCAAGAAGTATTATACCGCACTCACGTTGCTGGGAATAAGTCTGACCATAATGATCATCACCGTATTTGCCTCCTTTATCGATCAGATTATCAGTGCCAATCCGCCGGAAATTAACCGCGACAGAACATTGATATTAGATAAAATATCCGTTTATAAGGATGGTAAAAAGACAGATGCCACGCCAAGCATCAGCTTCCTTCAAAAAAACATAAAGGACCTGCAGCGTATAGAAACCATCTCCTATTTTACAAGCAGGGAGTTCATTTCTTTTCTCAACGGAAAAACTACCGGACATGCCCTGAAATTCACGGACGAAAACTTCTGGAAAATAACAGATTTTGAATTTACTGAAGGCAAAGCATTCCATGTTAATGAGGTAAAAAATGGCGCCAGGGTTGCAGTAATCAACGAAAAAACAAAAGCCTATTTCTTTAACGAAAATGAAGCATTGGGTAAAACATTCCCAATACAGGGGCTATCCTATACTGTGATCGGCGTGGTAAAATCGGCCTCCCCTTTCAGCAAAGTCTATGCAGATGTTTATGTCCCCTACACCACAGACATCAATATTCAGCTCACAGAGAAGGCCGTTGAAGGAACCTATAACGCCATACTTTTGGCAAAAACGAATGATTTAAGAAAGGTACGTGCGGAGCTGAGGGCACGTATGAAAATAAAAAATACCGTTTCAGCTGCCGACTCTGTAAAAGTACAAGCCTTTACCTCCCTGGAGCAATTTTCTAAAAGCAGTTCTTTTAACGACGATGAACCTGAATACGGAAAAACCGCAATTGTGGTGGGCATTGTATTGGCCCTATTCCTGCTGATTCCGACAATCAGCCTGGTGAACATTAACGTGACCCGCATTGGTGAGCGGGCAGAAGAGATTGGTGTACGTAAATCCTTCGGTGCAACTTCCGGAAACCTGGTGAAGCAGCTGGTGATTGAAAACATCATCATCACCTTAATCGGCGGATTGATAGGTCTGGGTTTATCGGTTTATGCTTCACAATTATTGGTGCATTTCATCAACACATTCGACCCTTTATTCAAAATGCCCACCGACAGTTTTATCATCAGCTGGCGGGTGTTTGGATTCTGTCTTTTCAGCTGTCTTTTACTCGGTTTGATCTCAGGAGTTTACCCCGCCTGGAAAATGTCCCGTATGAATGTTATTTATGCCTTGAAAGGAGGAAACAACCTATGATTTTACATTTGTTTAAAATGATTATGAACCGGAAGAAACAACATTTCTTCCTATTGCTCCAGCTGTTTGTCACCTTTACCGCGCTGTTTCTTTGTATGGGATTGAATTTGAAGAAATTCAGCAATTACTTCCAGCCCTTAGGATACCGCTATGAAAATGCCTGGGTACTGGCACTTGATTTTCAAAACATGCCAGAGGAAAAGAAATCAGCATATAGCCAACTGATTAAAGAGAAACTTCAGTCTATTCAGGAAATAGAGCTGGTAAGTGCCACTGAGGTTGTGCCCTTCCAACAATGGGGCGTATCAAAAAAGATAACCTACCACAAGCAGACCAGTACTGCTTTGGGATTTGAAGTAGATGAGCATTATCCCGATGTGCTGGATATGAAGTTAGTGGAAGGAAGGTGGTTTAAAGCCACTGATTACGCTTTAAATACCATTCCGGTTGTGTTGACTAAAGACCTGGCTGAGCGGGATTTTAAGCATGAAAGTCCTGTTGGGAAGACCATATTAATAGCGGATAAACCTGCACTGATCGTCGGTGTGTCGGAAACGTTCCGGGAAAATACCTCGGCAAATCTAAGTCCCGGATTTTTCTTCCCACTACAAACAACCGCAACAAAGTACCTTCTTAAATCAAAAAGTGCAGGTAACTTCCAATTGCTGGAAGATAAAATCAGGAAAGCGATAAACTCGGTCGGCAATACTGAAATTCTAATCAAGCAAAATATATCGTTAACCCTGATCCAAAAATTCGCACAAAAAACGGACTATATTCAATTGGGTGTAACGTTAATTGTATTTTCCTTTTTGTTGATCAATGTATTCCTTGGCGTTTCCGGGGTATTTAGTTACAACCTGTCTAAACGTAAAGCCGAAATTGCCCTGCGTGTCATCATGGGAGCCAGTCCGGCAGCGATATTGAAGCAATTTCTTGGAGAATCCATGGTTCTTACTACCTTAGGTATTTTACCGGGTGTGTTGATCGCTGTTCAATTATTAATTATGCAATATTTAGAACCCTATACAGACGGGTACTATGGCGCCATAAGTATTGGCTGTTCTGCTTTATTTATCTATATATTGATGTTAAGCTGTGCTTTCTATCCCAGTTTAAAAGCAGCAAGGCTTAACCCATCTGATGCTTTACATGAAGAATAACCTCATTTAAATATTTAATATGATTCTTATTATTGATGACGATATAGCGGTGTGTGCTTCATTGAGTCTCCTGTTAAAACAAAACGGCTTCAAATCCATAAAGGCGAACGGCCCGGAGGAGGCGCTAAAACATCTTAAAGAAAAACCGATAGCTGCCGTGTTGCTGGACATGAACTTTTCTATGGAAACAACAGGAGAAGATGGCCTGGCTATGCTTCAGCAAATTAAAAAATCAAACCCTATGCTGCCCGTCATTTTAATGACGGGTTGGGGCTCTATCAAACTGGCAGTTGAGGGAATGAAGTCCGGAGCCACAGATTTCATCAATAAGCCCTGGGATAACGACTATCTGATCCATGCCTTAAAAACAGCGCTGGATTTATCTGCTGAACAGGATACGCCAGCTACCTTAACCAGAAAAAAGCTGAATGAAAAATATGGTTTTGAGAACATTGTAGGCGAAGATCCTCAGCTTTTAGAAGTACTCCAGACCATTGCAAGGGTTAGCCGTACGGATGCTTCAGTATTGATTATTGGCGAAAGTGGTACCGGGAAAGAGCTGGTAGCAGAAGCGATTCACGAAAATAGCCCCCGCAAACACAAGGCATTTGTAAAGGTGAACCTTGGAGGGATTTCTTCCAGTTTATTTGAAAGCGAAATGTTTGGACACAAACGCGGAGCTTTCACCGATGCACGCAACGACAGGATCGGGCGGTTTGAGCTGGCCGATAAAGGCACTATTTTTCTGGATGAAATAGGTGATTTAGACTTAAACAGCCAGGTGAAACTGTTGCGGGTATTACAAGACCGGAAATATGAGGTGCTCGGCGACAGCCGTACACGGACTGTTGATCTCCGTGTGGTTTGCGCCACCAATCGTGATTTACGCGAAATGATAGCCGGAAACAAGTTTAGGGAGGATTTGTATTACCGCATAAACCTGATCATCATCCGGCTTCCTCCACTTCGGGAGCGGGCAGATGACATCCCGATTCTGGCAAATTACTTCCTTAAAAACCTGAAGGAAATTTACAACAGGCCTAAGTTACAAATTGATAAAAAAACCTTTAACTGGTTAAAGTCGCTCCCCCTTCCCGGTAATATCCGGGAACTTAAAAACCTGATTGAACGTACGGTCTTACTCAGCGAAGCAGATCTGCTGGAAATAAAGGACTTTGAGCAGCACCTTGAAGCGCAGAGATTGTCAAATACCCCATTAACCCTTCCCGCCGTAGGAACGCTGTCTATCGATGAAATGGAGCTTTCAATGATCAGAAATGCGATGAATTTCTATCAAAACAACATCAGTAAAGTGGCCAAAACACTGGGATTGAGCAGAGGTACTTTATATCGAAAACTGGAAAAATATAATATCCCTTATGAAACTCAAAACTAAAGTTTTACTATTGGCAATTGCCATTCATGCGATATTTATCTACATTCTTAGCCAGCTTTATACGGTAAACAGAAATGCATTCCTGATTGCCGAGGCTTCGGTTTTCATCTCCCTGATCCTGACCTATCTATTGTACCGTGCAGTAAGCCGTCCTTTTGACACCATCTCTTCCGGGATTGCCTCTTTGAAGGATAAAGACTTTAGCGCTAAATTGAATAAAACCGGTCATCGGGAAATGGATGAATTGATTTACGTGTACAACCTGATGATCGAACAGTTAAGACAGGAGCGTTTGCTGCAGGTAGAGAAAAGCTCATTCCTGGAAAAATTGATTGAGGCCTCTCCTTCCGGAATTATCATATTCGGATTCGATGGAAGTATTGCTTCAATAAATCCGGCGGCAGAGGAAATCGTTGGCCTACAGCGAAGTGCTATTTTGGGAAAGCCCATAAACCAGGTCAGCGGCAGACTGCCGGAGCTGCTCTCTCAACTGGAAACCAATGCGCCTAAAGTAGTTAACCTGAACGGAATAAAATCTTACAAATGCCATAAGGCAACATTTACAGACCAGGGATATACCAGAACATTTATTACGATAGAAGAACTAACGGCTGAAATCTATACCAAAGAAAAAAATGCTTATGAAAAGGTAATTAAGATGATGTCGCACGAAGTGAACAATTCAATCGGCGCCATCAACTCTCTTTTAAACAGCTGCTTAAACTACAAACATCAATTAAACGACGAGGATCAGGAAGACTACATGACGGCTTTAGCGATTTCCATCAACCGCAACAATGGCCTCAGTGATTTGATGTCGAATTTTGCAAGGGTAATCCGGATTCCTGAACCGGTACGGCATCAGATTGAATTGATTTCAGTCCTTCGTTCCGTGGCTTTATTGATGGAGCCGGAAGCCCGGAAAAAAGAGGTCAACTGGCAATGGGAAACGGATGCGGCATCATTTGAAACATTTGCTGATGCCCAGCAATTGGAACAGGTGTTTATCAATATCCTGAAAAATGCGATAGAGGCCGTGAATCCATCAGGAACAATACGGATTCAAACCTGCTCATCCACTAAATCCATTTCTATTGCCAACACCGGCAGCCCAATTACAAACGAGGTCAGTCAGCAGCTCTTCTCTCCTTTCTTCAGCACCAAAAAGAACGGACAAGGTATTGGCCTGATGTTAACCAGAGAAATCCTGTACAACCACAACTTTAAGTTCTCTTTAGAAAACACTGAGGAATGGACCGAATTTAAAATACATGTTCATTAAGCCATTACTGCAACTATTTCCAACACCTGTCGTCCCAATTGTTCCTCCCCTCTGAGCTCCGCTTCTTTTAAGATCTCCGCTGGTCTCAGACTTTTAGAGAATAACTTCCAGGCAATATCAGGGGAAATTTTCACCGTTGCATTTGCCTCAGGATGAGTATCCTTGTTCAGCACCCATTCCTTCTCCCCCTTGACAATATTCCATTGTCCGCCGATTTCACTCGTTACAATTAAAGAAACAACAGTGCCCTGCTTTGCGGCCATATCTCTAAAAGTATAAGGGAAAGCATACATAAATGTATCGATAAAAGGGTAATACAATTCTTTTGTCATCAATCCTGGTTTACCAAGGGCATCCCTGATTTGTTGCTGATGCAAAAATTTTTCCGTGTATTCTCTGGCAATATGAAACCAATTGGCCGAGCTTTCCTGTCCGGCCCAGGCGACCGGGAATACGGCATTTCCAAATGGATCAAGCGACTGAAGATGTGCTAAATATTGCGGTCCCGTCGATTCTAAGAGAAATGTCAACACTTTAGGGCTAAGCCTTTGTGCCGCATTTGTCCAGGTCATATTCATATGATTGAGGTAAGCAGTCAGCTCCCCGTAAGTATTGATATTTTCCGCTTTAGCACCGAAATAGCCGTCTCTTGAGGCAGATAATGTCCTTAAATTACCATCCAGCAGATGAGCGGCAACATCTTTAACCTTCCAGAGCCTTGCTACCGTCTGCGCGTTCCATTCCACATCGGTTAAAGCGTTCAGCAAGTTGATCAGCATTTTGTCCAACAGGGGGAACAAATGCAAAGTTTCAATTTCTACCACTTTCTCCATATCAAAATCATGTTTTTCATGGTTTCACAAACTCGCTTTCTGCTATCTTACCAAAGCTTTTCTGTTCTTCATCCCACAAATAAGCTTTATAATATCGCTTCTCGGATTCAGCCGCTTCCTTACAAACTGCAGAAATAAACAACCTGCTGTCTGGCACCATCAATGCGGCATCTTCCATAAAAAAGCAGGAGTTCTCTTCTCCTAAAGGCAGGGCATAAATCTTCCCATCCCTTACATCCACCATAAACCCTAAAACGCAACCTGCGCCGCAACCAAAGACAACCGAAACGTAATGCCCGGCAAAATCAACTGCTTCGTTTTTATAACCTTCGGTGATTCTCGTTTTGAAAGTCTTTGCCTCCGGATAACTTTGCCAATCAATTGCAGCCTTACCTGAACTAACAGGCGCCTCCGTCTGATACTTCTTAAAATCGATACTGTCGAGCACTTTGGAGGAACTTTCATTGCTGGTGTCTGAGACCGGGCTTTCGACAGGAACAGGTTTTACGGTGTCTGCTACTACAATATCCATTTCGGTGCGGTCTGCCTTAGGCGGATTACTGTCAGTTGTTGAAGTTTTATTTTTGCAGGCACTGGCAAGGCCGATGACCGTGAATAGCAGTGGTAATATGCCTCTAAATTTCATAAGGAGGAAACATTTTATTTAAAACGCAGGCAATATCGTCTAAAAAATTATTAAAAGATGTTTTCAGTAGATTTATCGCTGTAAATTCAGAAAATGTGAGCTTAAAAAAATGCCCCCAATCTTTAATAGAATTGGGGGCATCATCACTTTATTGCCAACCTCCACCTAAGTCCCTGTAAAAATGGACGACGGCGTTTAGTTGTTCTTTTCTCGTTTCTATCAGTTCGAGTTTAGATTCCAACGCGTCTCTTTGCGTCATCAGCACTTCAAAATAATTCACCCTTGCAGATTTGAACAAGTCATTTGAAACAACGATTGACCTGTCCAGTGTATCCACTTGCTGCGATTTCAGGCCATACCCTTTTTCCAGGTTACTGATTTTGGAAAGCTGGTTAGAAACCTCGAGGTAGGCATTCAGAATCGTACGCTCATAGTTATACATGGCCTGAAGCTGCCTTGCATTGGCGCTACTGAACTCTGCTTTGATCGCATTTCTGTTGATCAGCGGCCCGGCGATATCTCCGGCAAGCGAATAAAGCACCGATTCGGGAAACTTTAAAAAGTAGGACGGCTTAAATGCCTGTAAACCCACCGCCGCAGAAATATCCAGGGAGGGATAAAATTCTGCTCTTGCCACTTTCACATCCAGCTTTGCAGCAGTCAATTCCAGTTCCGCCTGTTTGATATCCGGACGGTTGGCCAGCAATTGCGAAGGAATACCTGAATGGACTGCCGAAGGCAACAAGCTTAAGAAATTTCCTTTATTCCGCTTGATCTCCTGCGGATACCGGCCGAGTAAAAAGTTAATCCTGTTCTCCGTTTCTTTTATTTTTTGAAGAATCTCAAACTCCATACTTTTTGAAGTGAGCACTTCTGCCTGAAACTTCTGCACCGCTAATTCCGTAGCACGGGATGCTTCTTTCTGAACTTTGACAATCTCCAATGCATTTTTTTGCAGTTCAATGTTCTGTTTTACAATTTCCAGTTGATTATCCTGGGCCAGCAATTCGTAATAAGCATCTGCAACTTCTGCGATTAGATTAGTGACGACAAAGTTCTTGCCCTCCACGGTTGATAAATACCTGCTGATCGCCGCTTTCTTAGCATTGCGGAGTTTCTTCCAGATGTCTACCTCCCAATTCGCATGAATGGCTAAAGTATAATCCATCAGTGGATCCGGCATTGCTTTACCCGGAACAATTTCGGTAGAAGCATCCCCTGCCCCCTGGCTGGTGTATCTCCCTACTTTTTCGACACCAATACCCGCTCCTACACCAACGTGGGGTAACAAATCCCCCTTCTTCACACGGATATCGTTCTTTGCGATTTCGATCTCCTGCAAAGTGATCATCAGCTCCTGATTGTTTTTCAAGGCCGTATCGATCAAATCAACCAGATTTTGATCCTTAAAAAAGCTGCGCCATGGCATGGCCGATATATTGGTGGTATCCGACGCGCTTTGACCGTACGTCCCTGGAACAGTTAATTTTGCCGCCGGTGTCACAACCGCCGGAACCTTACAGCCTGCTATTGCCAGACCTATACCCAATACAAACAGGCATCGGTTTAAATTCAGTTTATACATTGTGATCGATTTCTTCTGTTAATGGATTTTCTTCTTCATTTTTAACAAGCTTGTGTTTCTCTGCGATTCTGGCGAATATATAATACAATCCAGGGATGATCAGCACCCCGCAAATTGTTCCTAAAAGCATCCCACCTGCCGCAGCAGAACCGATGGTCCGGTTCCCTATTTTACCAGGACCAGAGGCGAATACCAATGGGATCAATCCGGCAATAAAGGCAAAGGAAGTCATCAGGATCGGGCGGAACCTAACCACTGCACCTTCTATCGCCGCTTCCAGGACTGTTGCCCCTGCACGATGCTTCTGAACCGCAAACTCCACGATCAATACCGCATTCTTACCTAGCAAACCAATCAGCATCACGAAGGCGACCTGCGCATAGATGTTGTTCTCCAGGCCACATATTTTCAGCAACAGAAAGGCGCCGAAAATTCCACATGGAAGGGAAAGAATTACGGACAAAGGCAGGATGAAACTTTCATACTGTGCGGCCAGGATCAGGTACACAAATCCCAGACAGATCAGGAAGATATAAATCGCTTCATTACCACGGGATACCTCATCTTTGGAAATCCCTGCCCAATCGATACTAAATCCTCTTGGCAAGGTCTTTTCCGCTACTTCATTGATCGCATTAATGGCTGCACCACTACTGTAACCCGGCGCGGAAGATCCGCTGATTTCAGAGGCATTATACATGTTGTGCCGGGTAATTTCCGATAAGCCATAGACCTTTTCCATCTTCATGAAAGCCGAAAACGGCACCATCTCCTCCCGACTGTTTTTCACATATAACTTCAGGATATCCTCAGGCAATGCACGGTACTGAGGCAAAGCCTGCACCATCACCTTATACTGACGGTCGTACTTAATAAAATTGGTCTCGTAATTACTTCCTACCAAGGTAGAAAGCGTGTTCATTGCATTTTCAATGGTTACTCCTTTTTGCTGGGCAAGGTCATTATCCACCCTTAACATATATTGAGGAAAACCGGCACTGTAAAAGGTGAATACCGAGGACAGTTCCGGACGTTTGCTCAGTTCCTTTACAAAATCCTTACTCACCGTTTCCATTTTCTTGAAATCACCAGAACCGGCCTTGTCCAGTAAACGAAGCTCAAAACCTCCGGCAGCTCCATATCCGGGTACTGCTGGTGGTTGGAAAAATTCAATGGTAGCCCCCGAAATTTCCGAAGATTTTTCTTCCAGCTCCTTCATAATTTCTTCCACAGAATGCTTACGGTCTTCCCAGCTTTTCAGGTTGATCAGACAGGTTCCGGAGTTGGCACTCGTTCCTTCCGTCAGGATCTCATATCCAGCCAGGGCGGAAACAGATTGTACCCCCTCCACTTTTTCAGCGATCTTCTGTAACCTTTCTGCGATTTCATTGGTTCTTTCCAGTGAAGATCCCGGAGGCGTCTGGATAATCGCATAGAACATTCCCTGATCCTCGTTCGGGATAAAACCTGAAGGAAGGTTATTGTTCAGGAAATAAGTTCCCGCACAGAAAGCCATCAACACGCCGAAAGTCACCATTCTGCGGCTAACAATCCTACCGAGGATATTTTTATACCGTCCTGAAAGCTTATCGAACCCATTGTTAAAACCGTCCATGAACTTATCCAATCCATTTTTCTTCTCCGATTTCCCATGGTTCTTCAATAAGATCGCACATAATGCCGGAGTAAGTGTCAATGCCACAATCCCGGAAAGAATAATCGCTGTGGCCATCGTAATGGAAAACTGACGGTAAAATATCCCCACCGGTCCCGACATAAAGGCAACCGGAATAAACACTGCCGCCATTAAAAAGGTAATCGCAATAATGGCCCCGCTGATTTCATGCATCACCTTTTTCGTTGCTTTCCGTGCAGAAATATGATACTCATGCATCTTGGCATGTACTGCTTCAATGACGACAATCGCATCATCGACCACAACTCCAATCGCCAGCACCAATGCAAACAGTGTAACGAGGTTGATCGTAATTCCGAAAAACTGCATAAAGAAAAAGGTCCCGATCAGCGATACCGGAACCGCAATGGCCGGTATAAGCGTCGAACGCCAGTCGCCGAGAAAAAGGAACACCACCAATCCAACGAGGATAAAGGCTTCCACTAAAGTATGGATCACTTTTTCAATCGAGGCATCCAGGAATTTGGAAACGTCATAACTGATCTCATAATCCACTCCTTTAGGAAAAGAGCTTTTCTTGATCTCTTCCATTTTTGCCTTAATGTCTTTAATCACCTGACTGGCATTACTTCCATAAGATTGTTTCACCGTAATTGCTGCCGACGCTTTGCCATTCAGGTTAGAGTAAATATCATACATGGAACTGCCGAACTCTATATTCGCCACATCTTTCAGACGAAGAATCTCCCCCTTTGGAGTGGAGCGCAAAATGATGTTTTCATACCCCTCTTTCGTGGTAAAACGTCCCGGATATTTCAATACATATTCAAAAGACTGAGATCTTTTTCCGGAACTTTCACCCGTTTTACCCGGAGAAGCCTCTAAACTTTGTTGATTCAACGCTTCCAAAACCTCATCTGCAGAGATTTTATAGGCCAACATCCTGTCGGGCTTTAGCCAGATGCGCATCGCGTATTCCCGGTTACCCAGGATATCGGCCACACCAACTCCGTCGACCCGCTTCAATTCCGAAAGCACATTGATATCTGCGAAATTGAACAGAAACTTCTGATCCATCTTAGGGTCCTTGCTGTACAAGTTGATGTACATTAACATGTTCGATTCTTCACGGGTGATCTTCACCCCTTCCCGTACCACCAATGGCGGTAGTTTATTAACCACTGAGGCCACACGGTTCTGGATATTTACCGATGCCTGATTTGGGTCTGTTCCCAGGTTAAAGACCACCTGAATGGAGGCTTCACCATCATTACCGGCATCAGAAGCCATGTATTTCATTCCCGGAACACCATTTATGGCCCGTTCCAGTGGAATAATTACTGATTTGATCATGAGCTCACCGTTTGCTCCCGGGTATTCTGCGGTGATGTTCACCTTAGGCGGTGAGATCGATGGAAATTGCGTAACCGGCAAGTGGCTTAATGCCAGCACCCCCAGAAACACAATAATGAGCGATATTACGATAGAAAGGACTGGCCTTTGTATAAACTTATTAAACATTTGTTTATATTTTAATGATAGATACCAAACTGGACAGCTTATTCTGCTTTTAAGCGCAGACGGGAAAGAACTTCTTTAGGCGCAAGGTGCTCGCTTTTGATCTTTTCATCATCCTTTACCTTCTGAACGCCTTCCAGCAGAATGCTGTCGGTTTCAGAAAGGCCGCTGCCAACAACATACATATCAGGCATTTCTGCAGCAATAATAATGTTTCTGGAATGCACTACATTGTCTTTTCCAACCACAAATACATACATCTTATCCTGGATCTCATAAGTCGCTTTCTGAGGGATGATCAATGCATTTCTGAGGGGAACAAGCATTTGGATTTTTCCGGTTTCTCCATTCTTCAACAACCTGTTTGGATTAGGAAAGCGTGCCCTGAAAGCGATGTTACCTGTTTCACTATCGAATTCGCTTTCCACTACTTCTACATTTCCTTTGTCTTTCAAAAGTTCATTGTTAGCCAGTAAAAGGCTTACCTTATTGTCAGCACGTGCTTTGATATTGGTTTGGTATTCTAAATATTCCGGTTCAGAAACATTAAAGTAGGCAAATACCTGACTGTTATCAGAAAGGCTGGTTAGTAATGCGCCTTCATCAACAAGACTTCCTAATTTCAAAGGAATCCGGTCTATGGTTCCATCAAAAGGAGCCCTGATTTCTGTAAATGACAAATGGAGTTTGGCCAGGGAGACTTCCGCTTTCGCCTGATCCAGCTTAGCCTGAGCCATCGCCTGTTCATTTTTGGAAACTACATTTTTATCGGCCAGTAGTTTGACGTTTTTCAACTCTATCTCTTCAGCTTTAACTTCAGCCTGCGCTTTCCGCAATTCAGCTTCATACACTTTAGGCATGATCTTAAACAGCAGCTGACCTGCTTTTACAGACTGGCCTTCATCTACATAAATGTTTTGCAGGTATCCTTTTTCCTGCGCCCGGATCTCAATGTTACGGACAGAACGGATTTGCGAAACATATTCCTTGGTAAAGGAAGTATCCGTTTTTAAAGGACTGGTGGTGGTAAACTTGCTGTCTTCTTTTTTCTCTTCTTTTTTTGAGGTACAGCTGGCAAGGCTCAACAAGGCAATAGCAGCCGTGAACACGATTGTTTTCTTCATGATATTAATTGGGGAGTTAAGCGAATAAATGAAAAAACACCGGTTGGGAAGGCTGGAACAGCCATCATCATGCCTACGGATAAATCCAGCAGATATGTGTCATTAAAATTTTGTTAACCGATGTATGTGGTTTCTCAGATCTTTAAGACTCTTTGTCTGATGTAAATCGGAGCACTGTCAGCGCAGAAAGGTGGAAAAGATTTAAATCGCTTGTGGTCATCCTCCGGAATTAAAGAAGGAAAGAAGCTCAGATACCATTTATCGCATAAAAGATAAGCCTGGTTTACGAGTGAATTTGAAACGTCATCTCCATTGAAGTGTTCCTCGTCTACTTCGGCCTCTTCAATTTCAGTCATGTCCAGATCTGCAGTTGCAAAACTGAAAGATTCGCTTTTAGCAAGCCTGTGATGTGAGCAGGAATTCACAGAATGATGATGAGGAATAGGAGCATGATGTGTCCCCGTACGAAGGTCACTCCCCTTGCTGAGCAAATGGGAAAACAGGAAGACGAAAAACAGGACTACTCTCATTGGGCGCAAAACTAATCAAAGTATTGAAAGAAAAAAATACAGACACTAAATTGATTAAAAGATTAGAGATGAATGACATGAATTCTTCCTTAACAGCGCTATTCGCTCGGTCTTGTACTGACTGCGGATGAATTTCAGGCAATTGGCGTCATCTTGTTTCATATAGTAAGCAAGCCCAATATAATATAAAGATTTAAAATAAATTCCTGCCTTTTTATTAATTTCAATCATTATTTAACCTCTTGGCAGCTGTATACACAAATCAGCTGTCGATTTCATCAAAACAATATGAAAAACTGGAATACCGATTTTTTTGAAAAGCTTTATGCTAAACTCTCTGTTTCCCTGATTGAAAATTCCCGTACACACCTATTCACGATGTCCAATCCTGGCAAGTTTCTTCCTTCCGGCCTGAATCCCGGCGTAAAACTGGAAGACGCAGCAATTCTTTCCTCGATTGTTGAACAGGTTCCTGAATTCAGTTGGGTTGAAAAACAGAAAGGCAGGAAAATCTCCGAAGTGTACAATTCCATTTTGAATTATAAAGAAAGTCCGGCCAACACCGGAACACCTGAACGAATGGCTAAGTTAAGAGAGGCAGAAATGCAATATGATCGATATATCGAGGAATATCAGGTTCACAAATACGCCTATGACGCTGTGCAACTGGAATACCTAAGCGCCAAAGCAACTCAGGAAAACGGCGGAGCAAAAATACCGAGAACGCTGATGATAAAACATGAACAAACCGTGAACAAGTGGATTGCAAGAGGTCGTAAAAATCAGGTGGAACTCAGTTTAGCCATCATAAAGGAATACCAGCCCTTAGATGCAGCCAATTTTTGGAAGCAGGCAGGGGAACAGTTTCAAAATGGGCAGCATACCACCAATACAGGAGCTGTTTTTCAGTTAACAGACTTCTACCCCAACTACAAGTATTGGTTTGAGAATTCCGGCTGGAGCGCTTTCAGCTTTGACCAGCAGGACCTTGATCAACAACGCAAATCGGGATTGACGGGTTTAACGGGAGATCTGGATCCTTCCTTTGGCATTTTCAACCTTTCCAATAAGCAAAGTGATCGTAACCAGCAATCCTTTTTAAAAATGGAGGAAACTGCAGTAAAAGTAGAATGTCAGCTCAAGCAAATCCACATTGAAAGAAAATGGCTCAAACCTCTGGTACTCTCCAGCAATGCCTGGCGTATGGACAAAAATTCCGCGGAACCGAATCTTTCTCTATCCAGTGGAGCCGATTTAGAAAAAGGCATCGTGCCCGTTGGAGAGATGACTTTATTGCCCGTCTCGGCCATCATTTGCAAAAACCTAAAGGTCAATGGCCGCTTTGCAGATGATGTGGTTCAAAAAATCAATGGAGAAATTGAGCGCAATGAGCTTGCTGTTGGTTTTGGTCCTTTTGCCATCGCTGATCAGCGTTATGGACAAAATGAAAGGGTCAGAGGGATGGTTACCAATCAAGTCATTGAAGTAACTGAGGAACAAATCATTGGGATCATTTGTGAGATCCTTCCAAAAATGCCTAACCCGAATCCACAACTGCCCTGGAAAAAATAAAAAAAAATCCGCTTATGAAGCTGACCGCACAAATTGCAAAACACTTCAGAGAAGTTCATTTCGGAGGAAACTGGACTTGCTCCAACCTAAAGGACAACATGGCGAATGTAACCTGGCAACAGGCAATCACGCCAGTTCAAAGCCTCAATACCATTGCCGCACTCGTCTATCACGTGAATTATTATGTAAGCGCCGTCCTCAAGGTTTTGGAGGGAGAACAACTCGATGCTAAAGATGAGTATAGCTTTAACCATCCCGCCATCTCTTCAGAGGAAGACTGGGAAGAATTGAAAAACAAAGCGCTGGCCGATGCAGAAAAATTCGCGGATCTGATAGAACAATTACCGGAACACCGGCTTTGGGAATATTTTGAGGAAGAAAAATACGGGATTTACTATAGAAATATCCATGGAATTATAGAGCATACCCATTACCATTTGGGACAGATTGCCCTGATCAAAAAAATGCTGAGGGCTTAAATGGCCTTATTTACGCTTCATCATTTTATAAGAAAAGCCTTTGTCATTTTCCCCCAGTACCTCCACAAAAACGGTCGTATCATTTAATTTGGTGTATTGGATTTTTTTAGGGAAATCGTGCGACAGGTTTTCAAATGAGTATTTGTTTTTCCCGCTTTTGTTCAGCTCAAAATCAATGGTTTTCCCGTTATTTTGACCCGGTACTGTGGCCTGATAAACAATTTTTCCGGCTATCGCTTTTATAGAAAAATATTCTGTGGTCACTTTTTGCCCGGCCTTCATTTTATAAGCGCTTCCTTCCAGCAGGGAATCGTTTATCCCTTTCCAGCTTTCATAGTTTTCTTTGTTTTCTGCTTTCCAGGTTCCCCGTAAAAAACCAAGTCCGTTTAGCCGGTCTTTTGTGATAAAAGAACTGAAGCCAACCAACATACATAAGGTTATTAATGTTTTCATGCCATAAAGTTGCTATAATATAAAGGTTCAAAATTGTAAAAATGCGACAAGCTAGTCCGTTCCCGAAAATAAGGAAGACATTTTAAGGTTATTTGAATAAAACTTCTTGGGGCTCATTCCAGCAAACTCCTTAAAATCTTTTATAAGATGTGCCTGATCATAATAGTCTCCCTGATAAGCAATGCTGGTAAGGCTAGTAAATTGCGGATCTGCCATTATTTTTAACACCGATTGCAACCTGATCATCTTAGAAAGCTGTTTAGGGCTCAGTCCTACTGCTATTGAAAATTTCCGTTCCAATTGCCTCCGGTTGATCTTTAAATTATCCGTCAGCTCATCGACAGAAACTTGCCCCTTTAACTTCATCATTGCGGCTACACCAGACCTTACAATCTGATGAACAGATTCAGGTGTGATGAGTTTATGCAACAAAAATCTTTCTACCAATTGAATGCGTTCTTCGGTGTTTAATGCATTTAATATTTCCTTTTCCAGATCGATACCTTCCTCAGCGAACAACTCCTGCAAAGGAACCGCTCTGTTTTCCATATCACCAACAGGAAATGTAGCAAAAGCTGCGAAACCTTCAGGTAAAAAACGAACCGCAAAGACTCCGGTTTCGCCGGTTGGTACGATCTCCAAGGGCTGTGTGACCTGCCCAAAAACAAAACATCTGGGCTGAAGAACTGTGCTTCCATCAAGGTATTGCCTGTAAAGATCGCCATAATGAAAGATCATTTCCATACAACCATCAGGTACGATACGCTGCTTTTCAGGAGCCTTCTCTTTTGGAGCTTCCAATGTCCAGTAACATCTGACATAGTTTGACAATCCTGGGTTTGGCTGATAGGTTTTGTAGTCCATAACAACATACAATATACGTGGTAATTTCTATATCTTTATCGCCATGGAAGATAGAGAACCTGATTTTTTTGATCGGCTCGCCCCTCGGATCAGAAAAGGAAAAAATACAAGAAATGATGCAATTGCATTTTTTATATTCTCTCTGATCGTGAATATATCTGCAATTCTTTTCATCCTGTTCGTGTTGATGAAGTGAGCACAGCAAAATATTTTGTTATGAAAAACCCGAAAGGGTGGACACCAACCTGCATTGATCACATTTAAAGTCATACCGGTCATGTAGTGGTGCTTGAAGTCCCCAATTGCTGTTACAACCCGGGCAAGTTCTGCTCAGCTCATCTCCTTTATATTTCGAGTAATTGTGTAAGTAATAATAGACCGGCGTATGAGTAAGACTTTCCAATGTTCTGCAAATTTTCAACCCCTGTTTTGTCAATGTCGATTTTAAATCTTCCATTTGGTTTGAAGCCCAGCGTTCCCCAACCTCACAATTCATTTGTAAAGTATCACAGGAAATATAATTACTTTCCCAGCTTAGAATTGGCGCATAACCATGGTCAGCATATTTAGGAAGCCGATATAAAGGAACTGACTGATGACAAGTCCCGCAGCATATTGGAGATTCAATCGTAATGTAGTTTGTAATTAAAATATAGAAATCACTCTTTTTACAGTTACAGGCCGAATTATAGGTCTCACACGTCTTCCCGACCGTTTTGATTTGAATTTTAGTGTCGCAAAGTTGTTCTATTTTTTCACGCTGCCGATCCGTATAAAAGTTATTGTACTTGCGGTCTAATGAGTCCTTTTCCAATGTGAATGGAAGACAAATGATTTTGCTTCCCGCAATATATTGAGATTCAATCCGACCCTGACTTTGTCCGTTACCGCGATAATAGTGGGTCAGGAAACTCATTTCCTCAAAAATCTCGTCTTTATCGGCCTTGCTCTTTATTTCAACCTGAATTTCCTGTATATACATCTCTGTTTAGTGGTATTAATGTGCCTTGCCTATGCCAAAGGCCAAAATAACATTAATACCCTACAATTCAACAATATAAACAAGTCAATATATTCGATAACGAACACGATCCGCACGATATTAAACGGCGTTGGTCCAGTCATTAAACATTCCCGGGCAACGCTTTATGAAAGCCTAAACCAATCTTAGAAAAATTCTGTATAAATTCACACTCAGAAACCGAGCTGATATGGAAACTGATACGACCGAAATTAAGAAAAAAGAGGGCTTTAATGGGCAAAAGGCGATTATGTTACCCAGATCCATTATTTCAAAAAGCTGCGTTTCCAACCCTTTATTGTCCGGAATCTACATTACAGATATCGGATTTTACCCAAAAGCCAAATTCCATTACCGGGAACGCGACCATGGTATTGATCAGTACATCCTGATTTACTGTACTGCCGGCAAGGGAGAAGTCCAGATTGAAAAAACGCCATATTCCCTGCTTTCGGGGAACTTCATCATCATTCCGGCAGAAAAAGCACATGCTTATGCCTCTGATAAGAATGACCCCTGGACGATTTACTGGGCACACTTCAAAGGGCATCTTGTAAAACCGCTGATTGCCTTATTGCTCAGGCGACAGAAAAATTATAAAGGCTTTGTACAGTTTAATGAATCGAGAATAAAGCTGTTTGACGACATCTATCTGAATCTCGAGCGGGGCTATAGCACAGATAACCTCTGTTACGTAAACACGAGCTTCCAGCATTTTTTATCCTCCTTTATTTTTGATGATAAATTTAACTATTCCTCAAAAAAGATCATGGTAAATCCGATAGACCTTTCCATTGAATACATGCAAAAAAACCTGCATGCTACCTTCACTTTAGCAGAGGTCGCTAAATCCGTTAATTTATCATCTTCGCATTTCTCTGCGCTCTTTAAAGAACAAACCGGATTTGCCCCTATTAAATACTTCAATCACATTAAAATACAAAAGGCTTGTCAATATCTCCAGTTTACGGACCTCCGCATTAAAGAAATTGCTGCAGCGCTTGGCATTGACGACCAATACTATTTTTCAAGAATGTTCTCTAAAATAATGGGCCTTGCTCCTCAAGACTATAAAAGCAAAAGAGAAACGCTCCGGGAAAGCAAATTTTTATAGGAAATTACTGCCCATGATGACTGGCCGAAAGTGCTAATAAGCAAAAAGCAGCTATGGAATCCAAAGCTGCTTTTTGAGGTGGTCACTTAATCGCTGAACGATTATCTTTCCTTAGATTTTTCCAACGCTAAAATCCTTTTATCCTGTTCAATAATATACAAAGTCAGGTCTTCTATTTTTTTAAGTAACAACTTGTTCATCTCCCCCAATGCGACACCATTTGCTTCGGCTTCCTTCGCAGAAGGTATATCAGGAAGGTGTTTATTCAACTTGACAAACTGTTCAACTTCGGCTAAAGGCCTCAGGTTATAGTCTTTTTCAAACACATAATCCGGCCAGTTGGCCGCTTCTACTTTAATCTCCTGAGCCCTAATCGTACCACTTACAGCCAATCTCTCTGTAGCGTTCATTATTCCAATTCCTAAATTACCCGAAGCACTCAGGTTCATCATGATCACATCTGTGTTTTGAGCAGCATCACGTTTCAGCCATTGAAATAAAGGGACACTCAGGGAAGCTCTGCTATCAATTCTAAAGGCAGCCCCTAAATAACCGAGATTGACATTACTATGCCTGAAATTGACGCTCATATTTAACAAAGGCGTGGTACCCAATACCTCCGTACTCAGCCCCATAGGGATATCAGCATTTGAAATTAAGATATCACCTTTCACATCTAAGGCGGATAGCGGGTTTAGGGTTCCAAGACCAACATTCCCCGTTGCTGGGAAATGATTCGTTTGCGCCATTCCCCAATGGGTTGTCAACATTAAAAGAGCTGCCGGCAGAAATTTCATTCTCATAGTTATTTGCGTTAATTTCAATTACATCTATCTATTTTCGGTATCAGTTTTACCCAATAAAAAATAAATTTAATGCACTAAAAATACACAAACTAACCGAATGCAGAAAATGCGGTACTAAAATCCGTTATTAAATCGTCGATATCTTCAATCCCAACGGACAGTCTGATCATCGAATCTGGGATTCCCATTTCATCCCGTTTTTCCTGGCCCAATTCAAAGAAAATCGTTTGTGCCACCGGAATCGCAAGCGTACGCGTATCTCCGAGATTACTTGATTTAATCACGAGTTTTAATTCGTTCAGGAATTCCAGGCAATCCACTCCATCTACCAATGTAAAACTCATTAATCCCCCAAAACGGTGAAACAGGCCGGAAGCCAGTTCATGCTGAGGATGGCTTTTCAGTCCGGGATAGTAAACATGACTCACCAGAGGGTGATTGTTAAGAAATTCAGACAATACGGCTGCATTATTGCAGGCGCGGTCCAGTCTTAAAGCAATCGTTTCCGCACCTACAGAAATGCTGTGTGCTGCTTCCGGAGAAAGTGTTCCTCCCCCATCTCTTAAACCTCTTTTTCTGATTTGAGTGATGCCCTGCATTGCCGGTTTGATTTGCTCACGTATGATTGGGGCAATGTTAGGGAAGCCAAGCCAGTCGAATAAACCGGTATCAGTTACACTACCACCCAATGCATTCCCATGACCACCAATATATTTGGTCAATGAATTGATCACCAGACTTGCTTTTACCGTCGCCGGACGAAACAAATAAGGAGAAGTCATCGTATTATCCACTACATAAATCAGTTTCTTTTCAGCACAAAAATCGCCGATTGCTCCAAGATCTGACACCTGAGTTGCCGGATTTGCAATCGTTTCTACAAACACCATCCTGGTGTTCTCACGACAAGCTTTTTTGATCTCCTCTGCATCGGTTGAATCCACGAAAGAAATCTCCAGGCCCATGTCGATATAAGTCTGCATCACACTCCTGGTATTCCCAAAAAGGTAGGAACTGGCAATGATATGGTCAGAAGCTTTCATCAAAGCAAGGATCGTAGAAGAAATCGCAGCCATTCCTGTAGAAAAAGAAACTGTGGCAATTCCCTGCTCCATTTGTGATACTTTATGCTCAAGCGCCGCAGTTGTCGGATTCCCCTGACGGGAATAAGCATATCCTTTGGCTTTATTCTGAAAAACGTCTACCAGGCCTTGTACATCATCGTATCCCCAGGTTACGGCATTATGAACTGGCTGATGTATGGCTCCGAATTCTGGTTTTGAAAGTCGGTCTGAATGAAGAATGGTCGTTGTAAATCCTTTTGTATTACTCATTTCAATTGATTAAAGAGGCGAACTTCTGCATTTTATTTTAAAAAAAAGACGATTTGCCTTTATTTAGCTTCCTTTTTTTGCTGAATAATGTAAGTACGTCTCGCCTCGAAATCAGACTGTTCAACAGGGAGCAATACTTCTCTGAATAATTCTGTCAATTCCTCAGAATGTTCTGCAGATCTCTGAAGGACAAGATTAAAATGACTAAACCGCGTCCAGAGTAAAGCTTTTAACCTGGTTTTATTTTCATCATACATTCTCATTTCCACAACAAGATTTTTGGAATCAAAAGCAATCAGCTGGGTCTCAATGCTAATGCTTTCCATAGCCGTTGCCGGCCTGAAATAGCCGATCTGCTGGGAAGAAACTACCCAGCTCAGCTTTTGGCTTGCCATCAGGCCAAATACATCCATTCCATAGTCTTCCAGCAACTGGTCTTCCCTGGCGTTTATGAAATAATCAAGATACTTTGCGTTGTTTAAATGATTAAAGGGATCACAGTCCTGAAACCTTACTTTTCTGGTATTCGATAATACTTTTTTCATCAGTATGTAATTATTTTTTTCGTGTTGTTTATTGATTTTCCAGCACACTCCACATACATACCGTTCGGTATGTGACTATACAAAAAATTTTAACTATTCATTTTTTCTTTTAAAAGGCTTTCTATTAAGTCCATCATCCCCGTTAAATAGCTACGGTCTTTATTGGTAACCGCCATAAAAACACCGCCCTCAATCATACAGTAGATGTTTTTTCCAAATGCTACCGCATCTGTATCCTGCTTTATCCCACCTTCGGTTATGCCCGATAGGATGAGTTCTACAATACTTGTTTCCAGTTTAATGATAACCGCCTTAACGGCTTCAAACAATTCGGGATTGTTGTTATTCGCATCCGTCCCCATATTCAGTATCGGGCATCCCCCCTCCTCATCTACCACCTCATAATATGCGCGGTAATAACTGATCATTACCTGAAGTTTTTCCAGGGCAGTAGTACAGTCCTGCATTTTTGCGGAAAGCGGATTGATCATCCGCTTTACATTCATCCTGAAGGCCTGAATGGCGAGGTCCTGCTTATTCCTGAAATGAAAATAAAGTGCCCCCTTAGTCAGCCCCGTTGCCTGGGTCAGATCGCTAAGTGTGGTCCCCGAATAACCTTTTTTATTGAATATCGGGGCTACTTTCTCAAGTATAAAGGCATGTGTTACTGTTGAATCTCTTTGCAATGGGCCGAAGGTTTGATTCAAAGATAGCGAAAATACCGATCGGTATGCTATTCTTTTTATGCCTGTTCGTCGAGATCGATAAAATGAGCTACATGAATCTGTTTCAAAAAATAGTCATCATGAGAAACCACCAGAAGCGTCCCCTCATATTCATTCAGCGCAGCAGTTAAGATTTCTATATTTTTAAGGTCCAGATTATTGGTCGGTTCGTCCAGAATGATGATGTCCGGGGCCTGGTTACTAATTGTTAAAGCACACAGCATCAGCCGCATTTTCTCTCCGCCACTGAGTGCTTTGCAAGGTTTATCCCAATCCTCTTTTGTAAACAGAAACCGGTTTAAGCGAATCTTGATTTCATGTTCCTGTAATGCTCCCGGGTTAAACTGCTGTGCCTGTTCATAAACCTGAAGCGCAGGATCAATTAAGGAATAATCCTGATCCACATAAATGCTTTGAACACCAGCCCGTTCCATTTTCCCAGATTGGGGCTCCAGCTGCCCTAAAATCATTTTTATCAAAGTGGTTTTGCCCGAGCCGTTCCCTCCTCTGATCGCCAGTCGTTCGCCGCTTTTGATTTGAAAATTCAAGTCCTCTTTCCACAGCAGCTGATCATGATATCCAAAATTCAATTCCTGTGCTGCGATCAATATTTTCCCCTTGTGAAGAGTGGAACTGTCGAAATCCATTTTCATCTTATCTATACCGGGCAATTCTTTCCGCAACCGGGTCAGTTCTTCTGAAATTGCAGTTGTTCTTTCTGCATGAACAGCCTTCATACCTGAAGTACTTTTCTCCGCATTGTTTCTAAGCGTATTCATGAAAATGGTAGGGACGCCTGCTTTCTCTTGCTTTTTCTTTCCCCGGGCATCCAGCTTTTGCTGCCGTTCTACAGCTTCTCTTTCCGTTTCTTTTGCCTTTCGAAATGCTTTTTCCTTATTTTTCAATGCCTGATTCAAAGCCTCGCTTTCCAGGGCCTTTTGTGCCGCATAAAAGTCATAATTACCACCATAAATGGTAATGTCCCCTTTGTCGAGCTCGAAAACAATGTTTAGCAGGTTCAGCAACGTTCGGTCATGACTCACCACCAGCAAAGTCTTTCTGCTGGACAAGATATCTTCATAAAGTAGCTTTCTGCTGAGCGAATCCAAATGATTGCTCGGCTCATCCAATAAAATGATTTCAGGCTGATGAATGCGGATTCCTGCCAGAAACACCTTTGTTTTTTGTCCGCCGCTAAGGCTTTCCATTTTCTGACTGAGTGATACCTCATCCAGTTTCCAATGTGCAAAGGCCGCTTTGCAGCGCTCTTCAATGGCCCAATCGTCGTCCAGCAAGGCAAGGTTTTCGGACGTGACATGCCCATCCAGAATTTCTTTTAAGGATTGCAGCTTATCTTCGATCTGAAGAGCCTGGGCAACTGTATAGTCGTTAAACTGACCAAAAATCTGCGGGACATACCAGGGCCTGGAATCTGTTTTGACCTGTCCTTTTGAGAGGACTGCGTTTCCTGCGATGATGTTCAAAAGGCTGGATTTTCCTGCGCCGTTATTGCCTGTTAAAGCGATTTTATCGTGTTTATTGATGATGAGGTTTAAATCAGCAAACAATAAATCCCTATTGGGATGTAAATAAGTAATGTCTTGAAGAATAATCATAATTCCTTTCTTTTAAAATGAATAATTATAGAATCTCCTGGTCTGGGGTCTACGTATTTTTCTGAAAGAAATTAGATTTTACATGAGCTAAGGGTGTTTTTTTATTGCTCCGCAAAGATAAAAAATATATTGTAAATTATAGGGCTATTCATCCGTATGAAGCCGGAAAACGTCAATAAGTTCTGAAACATTAGAGATCCTCAGCTTCTCAAAAATATTCTTTTTATGCGTACTGATGGTTGAGACCTGTAAGGCCAGTTTCTCTCCTATACTGCTGGTTCCTTCTCCGTCGATGATATACCTTGCCACTTCAATTTCCCGGTTTGTCAACTGTTCCAGCTTATTTTTGGAAGGGCTATGCCGGTCGTAAGTATCAAACAGCTGGTCCTGAATCTCCGGACTAAAATATTTACCCTTTGTCAGAATTCTTGAAACGGCCTTTCTTATTTCAGTTTCAGAAGCGCTTTTTTCAAGATATCCGTTTACGCCTACCTTAAGATACCTTAAAGCATAAGTACGTTCTTCATATGCGGAAAAAAGCAAAATTTTGATATCCGGCTGAATTTCCCTGATCTGCTCAATCATTTTAAAATTATTACCTCCGGGAATGTTAATGTCCAGAATTAACAAATCTACGCTTTCATGTTTTAAGGAAAGCAAGGTAGTATTTACCGAATTCGCATAGCTGATACGCGCTTTATTTAAAAAATCTTTAATAATAAACCCTAATCCCTGCTGAATAATCAGATGATCATCAGTGATTAAAATCTTCAGGTCAGTCACAAATAAAACGCTCATGGATGGGTAGCATGAAAATTTAAAAAACCAAAGATATAAAGAAATACGGGCCAGTTTTGAAATATTTTTTATTTTCTGTTAACAGCAGACAATCTGGTTAAATCCCCCAAATCAATAGGAAAACACCATCTTATGCCCTTCTTTCAAAACAAAGGAAGCTGCCTGAATGCTCAGACAGCTTCCCATATTTTAGTCCTGGTTAACCTATTTCATTTTGTTAAAAATGTACCGGCTAATTTTCCATTCGCCATTCGCTCTCTGCAAAACAAACAGTTCTCTGTTCTCTTCTTCTCCTTTAACACCGGTAGCATGAATCAATTGTGTTCCTCTCGATATTGTTCTGGCAAAAGCATAATCCTCATTGACGATCACGATTTCATCAATCTGAAACCTGATGCTCAATTGCAGGTTTTTGAACACATATTCATAAGCCCCTTTTAATTGCTCCTGACCAATCGCGGAAGGACCTCCCTGAGGCATAAATACACCATCTGTAGTATATAAGGGCAATACTTTGTTCACATCCGAAGCATTTAAGGCATCCTGATAATTAAAAAGTAGTTTTTCGATTGCTGTTTTTGCGGTTTCCATTTTGATTGTTTTTTTAGTGTTGTGATTTAATTGTTTTTTATACTGAGCGTTGACATTGGCTAAACCTGCTGTCATGAGCAGACTGAGCAATAAAATTGATTTCCTAATCATGTGCTTGGTTATTTACAGGGTGATCACGATTTTACCATTCGCCTTATTGCTGTCCATGAGCTGATGTGCTGCTGCAATCTCGTTGAAAGCAAAGGTGGCCGTTCTTAAAGAAGCCATTTTACCGGATGCGACCTGTTCTGCAATAAGATTTAATGGTGTTTCTGTTAAGGGATAGGCTTTAGAACCTAAAAGTCCGCTTAATGAAAAACTGAGTTTCACCGATTGTCCCAATTGACTCATGATGTTTAGATTCTCAAGGACAGGTGCACCGCCCAACAAACCAATAACCGTCAGCTCCCCAAAGGCTTTTACTGCGGCAACGGTATCCAGAATACCTGCTCCACCTACAATATCCAGGGCTTTATCTACCCCATCCGGAACGATCTTACGTACCTCTTCTGAAACATTTCCATTGTCAACAATGATATAATCGACGCCAAGTTCTTTCAGACGGAAAGACTTGTTGGCATCTCTGGTCGTTGCAATGACCTTAACGCCTTTAAATTTGGCATAAAGGATTGCCGCAGCACCAGCGGCACTGGTTCCTCCTTTTATCAATAGCGTTTCACCGGCAGCTACTTTTAAAACCTTATCCAAAACCACGGCAGCAGTACCAAATGATTCCGGTATTGCGGCAAGCTCTTCGTAAGAAATATTGCTGTTGATGGCCAGGACATTATCGGCAGGTGATACCACATATTCCGCATAGCTGCCCTGACGGGTCATGCCTAGTCCGCCCATCATCGTGATTACTTTCTGACCAATCTTAAATCTGCCGGATTTATCTTCCACAACTTCTCCCGCAGCTTCAATTCCTAAAACCGTTGGCTGGGTAACAGGCCCCATGATCCCCTGTCTTTTGTAGGACTCCATTTTGTTTAATCCGAAGGCTTTAATTTTTATTTTTACTGCGCCTGCTGTAGTGGTAGGTTCTGCGATTTCCTGAATCGTCAAAACTTCCGGTTCCCCGTTTTTTTCTAATAGGATTGCTTTCATTTTATGTTGCTTTTTGTGATGATTAATGACAACACAAAGATGGAGCAGCTCCTGCGGACTGACCTATAAGCTATCACAAGAAAGAACCTTAACTTAGATTAAGGGTAAATCATTTCGAAACCAGGTCTTTCCTTATTTTACTTAGAAATTCGGGGGTTATGCCAAGGTAAGAGGCAATTTGCGTATTGGGAAGCCTTTGGGACAGTGCTGGGTATTGCTCCAGAAAGGTGAGGTAACGCTCCGTAGCGTTCACACAAAAGGATTGAAGCAACCGGTTTTGAAGCTCCACAAACTTATTTTCAATGATCACCCGGAAGTTCCTGTCAAATTTTGGATTATTGACATATAGAAAAAGAAGGTCAGGTCTTTTGATTTGAAGAATATGACCAGGCTCGATCGCTTCAATATATAATTCACTGGGTTTCTCGGCATGGAAACTTCCAATATCTGTAGCCCAGTCGTTCTCTGTCACAAACTGAATGTTATGCTCTCCCCCTTTTTCGTCTACTTTGTAAATTTTAAAACAGCCGGAAACCACGAAACTGTAATGCTGACAAACATCGCCTTCCTGCAAAATGAACTGTCGCCGTTTGACTTTCCTTTCGACAAATCTGGGGATCAGCATTGCGATGTCTTCTGCATCCATGGGTAAGTAATCGTTAAAGTGCTCAACTAAAGGAGCGATATTCGAAGGGATAAGATTAGGGATGGTCATGCTTTTATCAGGATTATTTATCAGTTTTTTCGTTTTCAATATAGTTCTCCACGATTTTCAAGAAATCTTCCTTTGACAAAAAGCGCTTAAAAAAATCTGATAAAGATCCTTCATTGGTAATCTCAGAAAAGAAAACTTCATGATCGGTTCCAAAGACGGTTGGATTTTCCTGATTTTGATCAGACAGGCTAATATAATATTGATCAGGAAAACCATAACTGGAGGCAATCACCATAAAGTCGGGACTGGGATCTGTAGATACTTTACGAATCTCCGTTAAATTGACCTCATCCTCGTCAACAAACATATCGTTCCATTCCTCAAAGTCAAAAGTTCCTTTAGAAAATGGGGTAAACAGGGAATTTCTAAAGAATGCCTGTCCATAAGGAATTTCATGATCAGAGAAAAAATGTGCCATCAGTTTTTGATAGAAACTTTGCTTATCGTCTTTGTACAACTGTTTGTTTTCCTCATAAAACTGGTCTGTACCATACAATTCATCTCCATAATGATCAGGATATAAGGGATGTTTGAATGCTATTGCTGCTAAGTCTTCCTGTAGGGAAATCCCTTTTACGTTGTCTGTATTTCCGCCTAAACGTTTAATTTCATTAAGAATTTCTTCCTTCATATATCATCTTTAATGTTATTACTCCCCCTGTTATTTAACCATTCCCGGACACGTTCATCAGTATTCAATAACCTTGCCCGAATTTCATTGTTCAAAAAAACCTTCCCATCTTCCCAATTCTTTTCATTCCTCAACTCAATGCCTGGCCGTTGAAGAAACAATTGCTCAACTTTTTTAAAATAAGGCTCTCCAAAGTAAAAAAGCGGCGGTCCGGGAGATAAAGCTTGTGCTATGTTCTTTTGATCTGGAATCATTTGATCTTCTTCCATAGGTTCATCTTCTTCAAGTTCCGGAATCACCGGTTTCATTTCCGTATTTAAGACCGGTACCGCTCCTGCCTTCAATTGTATCCGGCCTAAATACTGGCTGTCCGACTGAACAGACCTGTCTTTAGCCACTACTGCAATATACACATCTACTTCTTTTCCCGACAAATCTTCTGAAAGCTGCAGCATACCTGTTCCGGCACTTCTGAAATTTCCCGGACATTCATAGCAGGATTTCTGCCCCTGCAGGTCCATTGCCAGCAGCATTACCTGGTCATAACGGGAACCTCCGGGAACATCTTCCGGATTCCAGTGAAACCTCAGCACCTCCGCACTTTCCTGCAGTACCCTTAGCCCGGTTAAACCAGGAAGACTCCCGCCGCTGATTTTAAATTGTTCCGGATCGATCTCATAACCTTCTTCAGTTGCTTTAACCGCAAACTTCCGGTTGTAAGAAAGGGCAGCACGCGTACCTCCGCTTACCGTCCAATAGTTCTTAAAACCAGCCTTAAGCAGCTCCTTAATTGGGTTTAAAGTGTCCTGTACCAGTTTAAACTGGCTTCTGTTTTTCAATTCATTCTCCGTTGGCGGGGCAGTCCGGTCCGGTAAACTCCTCATCCGGTCTACGCCATATAGCGTATAACCGACCACAGGACCAATTTTCCCACTAAAACCACCCAATAACCCCTTTGTAATTCTTGCCATAACGCCTGATTTAAATTAACTTATACCAACCCTATAACTCCTTTGGGACTGAATCACTTCTAACCAGGTATTTACCCGTAGCCTACCCGCTGTTGACACGCTCTTAAGCGTGTATGCACCGAGTATAGACCTGATATACACCTAATATAAAGCCTGTTGCCCTGCTATACGGTAAATGCAAGGTACCGAACAGGCCTGTGGATAAGGTAATGCTATTTTGCATGGATACCCACCAAGATTAGCTACGAAATCAGCAATTGGAAGCAATACTACATTTAGGAGGTTCCGGTCATTGAAAGGAAGAATTTAAATGATTCTGGAAGTCAGACGGCTCTGCCGAAAGAAAAAACTCAGTCCAGCTTAGCCTTGTAGTATTCAAAGTGTTTGGACCGTTGCGAATTTTCCATCTTGCTGACCAGCGCTTTTATGAGGAAAGATTGGTCATCAATCCATTGAATCTGATCTACAGTCCATTTATCGGTCTTGAAATATTGATATTCTGTAAGTAATTTCGAAGGAACTTTCCTGTTGTTTACTTTCAATATGGCAATCGTACAGTTATTTGCGTTGTACACTTCATTGTAAAAGTAAAGCAGGTATTTGCTATTGACTGAGGGGACCGGCGTTTCCACCGCAGCATCTCCTATAGACACAATACTATACCTGTAATTGCTGAGGCTATCCACCAGGATCAGGTCACTGAAACCAATGTGTTCGGATGTAGCATTGCTGGTCAGCACATACATTTTCAGTTTTGGAAAGTAGCCGAAGTATTCGAATCCCCTAAAACCATCCCCACTGGTTCGGGGATCGTATTTTTTTAGCCAGTAGGGTTTTCCTTTTGTTATGATCTGAAAAGATGATTTCGTTTCTTTCAGTTTGAGTTTAACCAGGGCCTTACCCGGCTTATATTGCTCGTATTCCGCAGCAGTGGTTTTCTGGATGTTGATTTTTGGCAATTTTTCATAACGGTCTATATAGCCAATGCTGACCTCATTCTTTTTCTGTGAAAAGGCGGCGAAGGAAGTTAAGAATAACAACATCAATAGATTTAGCCGCCCCATACTGTTTAACCGCGTTGAGCTGATCAGCATTAAACGTGCTGATCTACAAGAATGACATTTCCATCCGGATCGGTTACCATAAAGCTGGCTGGTCCGGAAGAATTTTCGTCGGCTTCTCCTTCTATTTTTAGCCCTTTGCTTTTCAGCTGTTTCTGGATCTCTCTTACATCATCAAAACCAGGCACGTTGCCGGCATTCTCATCCCATCCCGGGTTGAAAGTCAGAATATTATTTTCAAACATTCCCTGAAACAAACCAACCAATGCATTCCCATTCTTCATAATGAGGTAGTTCTTTTCCAGCTGACCTGCAAAAGCAGTAAAGCCCAGGTTTTCATAAAATGCTTTGGAAGCACTGAGGTCCTTGACACTCAGGCTTATTGAAAATGCCCCTAGTTTCATAGTTGTTATCGTTTGGTTTCCTCTAAATAACGATTAATATTCCTCAAATGGAAATGACCGAAAGGTAATTCAGGCCATTTAACTTTCCCAGTCCAAATGGTCTAATTTGCCAAAGGCATCTGTATTAACGACAATCACGCAATCTGAAAACTCTTTACAAACTGTATAATCAAAAAACGCAGAAAACCCCAGGGCACTTTTTAGGTCAGGATGCAGTGTAACCGCTACCAGTTTTAATCTACTGAACAGTTGTTTTTCCGGATTCACCACTTTATAGTCAAAATCTATCAACTCAGACAGATCATCTTTATCGAGTTCCTTCAAATGATAGGCTAAATATTCTTTTACAGTACCCCATTTGCTGTCTCTATAATCGTCCTCAATATAGGTTTGGTTTTGAATATCAAGACTCGGAATCTCTTCTATAAAGCTTTTCATCACATTTGCATAATGCCGGCCAATACTGTTATAATCAAAAAAGAGGTCCAGCTTAACTGCATTTCCTTTAACATCAATTTCTACGGTATAGTGATCTTTCAGACAACTCAGATTGATTGCTCCGAAATGTGGGAATACAAAATTTTCCATATGGTTGCTATTTTTCGCTTAATGTTTTTCCTTACCACCAATATAATAAATATATAGATAATAAATTTCCAAATTAAGCGCAAAAACCACAGATCACAAGAAAATATAACATTAAAGAATATTCGTCAGTTTGAGGTGCTGAAGTAACATGATCGTCTTGCCGTCTTTGATTTCACCATTGTACATTAATTCCATCGCTTTGTCGATATGCATTTCCAACACTTCAATTTCTTCCTGTTCCTGTTCTATCCCTCCTCCATCTGTTACTTTCATAGCTTTGGAATATTCGGCGATGAAGAAGTAAAGGATTTCGGTAACAGATCCCGGCGACATATACGCTTCGAAAACCTTTTTAACATCAGAGATTTTATAGCCTGTTTCTTCCTCCGTTTCTCTCCGGATACAGTCTTCGGCATTGTCTTTATCCAACAGGCCGGCACAGGTTTCAATGAGCATTCCACTTTCATTCCCATTGAGAAAAGTAGGTAAGCGAAACTGACGGGTTAAAATCACTGTTTTTTCCGCTTTATTGTACAGCAAAATCGTTGCGCCATTCCCCCGGTCGTAAGCCTCTCTGTTTTGCGTCTGCCAGGTTCCGTCTTTTTTGAGGTATTCGTAGGTGATTTTTCTTAGGGTATACCAGTTGTCTGATAAAACATCCGTCTGGAGGATGTTAACTTTAGGATGCTTCATGAGGGACTTCATCGATATGGTAATACACTTTCAGACCTCTTTCCAGGGCAATCCGGATATCTTCATCTGCTCCTTTTGATGCCCCTTCCAGGCGTAAAACCGCATCACATTTAGAAAGCAGGCGATGTGCTACCGGATATAGGATTTCTTCATAGGCTGCATCACCGGGACGCGTTGAACCGGCGAGATGCAGTAAGGGCAATGCCAGCCATTCCCCGATCATTGGGATATGCCCAAGTCGAAATAAAGGAAGTGCAGCCGCTTCCAGTCTGTTTAAATTTTGCTGCATTAATATAGGATCGTCGTTTGTCCCGCTACGATAGGGACCTGCAATAAGGATGAGCATAGGTTATCTTTTTTACAAAAAAAGGGAAGAAAAGAGCAGAAAAAAATAAGGTAGCTTAAGATTTTTTTTTCTTTTTAGTTTTATTTCCCCGGATCGTACTTAAAAATTCAGGGGTAATACCCAGGTAAGAAGCAATTTGTTTTTGTTTGACCTGCTGGGCTACCTTCGGATATTTGATTAGAAAATTATGATACCTTTCTTCTGCAGAAAGCGACAGCCCCTGGATCACGCGGAGCTGTTCTCGGATATAGGCGTTTTGCATAATTATTCTAAAGAACCTTTCAAATTTCGGCACCTGGATATATAAACGGTCCAGGTCTTCTTTTTGAAGTTGTAAAATACAACTATCGGCTGTCGCTTCGATATTCAGCATCGCCGCCTGTTCATTTACAAAACAAAACATATCGGTCACCCACCAGTCTGCGAGGGCAAACATGATGGTTGATTCTTTACCCGTTTTATCCAGATAAAATGCCCTCAGTGTCCCGGATACTACAAAATTGATTTCCCTGCAGATCTGCCCTTCCTTCAGAATAAATTCCTTTTTTAGCACCTGCCTTTCTTTTAAGCAGGCCAGAAAACAGGCTTCTTCGGCTTCATCGAGGACAATGTGTTTAGCTATATTTTTTAAAATAAGGTCATGCATCGTTTGCTAATTTACGCCCGCATCTTTTCGATACTTAGCCATCAGGAAGCGCAAAACTATACTAATTACATTAAATGACTGGTTATTTAATAATTTTTCTGATAGAAATTTCAGGTGTTGCGCAGGATGATAGTATAATTCTTCCGGAGAACTGGTATATTTGTCGCAATTATGGGTTACGCAAAAGAAAGAGGAAAGCTGGAAAAGTTACTGACAAAGACAGCTGGTATAAATACATATGACGAGAAAGGCCTGGCAATTCTTGTGGATAGCTATGAAAAATACTCACACACAGTCAGGATTTTAAAAAACAAAGAACCTGAATTGTTCCTTGATTTATATACCAACGAATTACAACAGATCAAAGAAAGCAGAAAAACTTTGAAAGAATCTGATTCAGATGAAGCACGTCAAACGAACTTTACCGGTTATAAAGACAGCATATTACATGCTTTGGAAAAAACGATTAAAACGACAAACGAGACCGTATAACTGGTTTTCAATTGTGATGATATACCATCCTGAACAAGGACAAAAAAAGCTACTCTCCGGAGTGGCTTTTTTTATTGGCTGGAATGCCCCTCTTATTTGTCACATACGTACTCCTTAAATCTCCGCTTTATCCTGCATTTTTGATTCGTTAAAACGATATGCTCATCTTTTAGATCAAGCTTATGTTACTTCAAAATAAAAATGCCGTTATCTATGGGGCAAGTCCCTCGCTTGGAGGTGCCATTGCGCAATCATTTGCTGCTGCAGGTGCCACCGTATTTGTAACCCATAAAAGAATGGAGGCTGCACAAAAAGTGGCCGCATCAATTCATGCCCGGGCCGGCCTGGCAGAAGCGGCCGAAGTAGATGCGCTGGATCCAGATGCCATCAACAGCCATTTAGCAGCAGTAAAACAAAAGGCAGGAAGCGTCGACATCATTTTTAACCTCATCGGCCTGAAAGACACACAGGATGTTCCTCTGGTAGAAATGGAACTGGCCGACTTCGAGCGTCCGGTTCAGATCGCGATGCGCACACAATTCCTAACGGCTACTGCTGCCGGGCGGATCATGATGGAACAGGGATCTGGTGTCATTCTTTCCCTTACCGCCACTCCCGGAGGGATTGGGTATGCAAATGTTGGGGGTTTTGGCCCGGCTTGCGTTGCAATGGAAGCCTTTTCGAAGAACCTTGCCGCCGAACTGGGGCCCTATGGCATACGTGCAGTAAATATCCGGTCGGCAGGATCTCCGGATTCCAGGCCTTTTAAAGAAGCTTTGGATAATCCGGCGGAAGAAGTCCTGGATTTTTTAAAAAAGCTGGAAGCAGATACCATGCTCAAACAACTGCCCATGATGGAAGACATTGCGAATACCGCTGTATTTCTGGCCTCTGATCTGGCTGGAAAAATTACGGGTGTCACCATTGATGTCACTGCAGGAACAACCGCTGCCTTAAATTATAAGGTTACAAAAATCCCTTTTTCAGGGTAACAATAGCAAGGCACTGAGGTTTATGCTGACTAATTCACTAAGTAAGAAACTACCCCATTTTTATACATGGGCTTCTGCACCTGAATCTTGAGGTTTTTAATGATCCTGAGTGGCCCCTCAGCAGCGAACATATTGATCAGCCATGGTGGTAAGGTTCCTCCCGGATCTACATGAATGGTGTATTCAATATTTACATTATCGGTCCCCGCCGGGCTGATTACCCATTTCCCTTTGGAATCCTGAATCCTTACAATGCCTTTCTTTTCTGCTACATGACCTTTTACTGCCGGTCCGTCAATGGTCACAACTTTGGTGACTGCATTTTGGCTAACCTTTAAATGTGCCACAAAATCCCGGTTCTGTAATGGCCAGGGTAAACTGATTTCCGAATAGTAATAAAGCTCAGCAGGAGAAACCTTTCTGATCAGGGAACATGATTTTGTATGGTACACCCAATCTGTTGCAGATTCCACATCCATTAGTAAAGCGACCACCTGTGACGCTGTTGCCTTCACATTACACTGCGCTTTAACTGCTTTGATCCCGGAGTTTGGGAACACACCTGTATAAATCTTTATTCCCTCTTTTTCTACTTCGAGTGTCCAGGCGTT
Source organism: Pedobacter steynii (assembly GCF_900103665.1). Lineage (GTDB taxonomy): Bacteria > Bacteroidota > Bacteroidia > Sphingobacteriales > Sphingobacteriaceae > Pedobacter > Pedobacter steynii. The sequence continues at coordinate 839,676 of NZ_FNGY01000001.1, read as the reverse complement.
TTGTGCTAAAACAGGAATCATTTTAGCTGTTAACAGTAAGGTGATCAGTAGTACTTTATGCATTTGTGAAGTTATTTATTATTTCATTTGTTTTTAGACTCAGAAAGCTTCGTCGCTGAGTTATTTTAAACAACATCGACGCATTTAACGTTTAAACAATTTCATCAAAGTGGTCTCCAGTTCCGCCCCTCTGAGGTCTCTTGCAATAATTACACCTTGCGGATCGATCAGATAGTTGCATGGTATAAATTGAATATCATAAGATTGTTGCGCCAGGTCATCAAAATCGCTCAGCTGGGGCCATAAACCGATCCCATCTTTCGCTATCGCCTGAAGCCATGCACTTTTGGAAAATTTGTGATCCCTTGTTACTCCAATAATCTGAAAACCGGCATCTTTATATTGGAGGTAGGCTTTGATTAGTCCGGAATTCTCTGTCCGGCATGGGCCACACCAGCTTGCCCAAAAATCTACCAGCAGATACCCGCCCCTAAAATCACTGATTTTAACCACTTTACCGGCAGTATCAGGAAGTGAAATGTCTTTTAAGGTTTTTCCGATGGCCATTTCTTTTCCCAGAGCGATTTTGTGAAACAGCGTTCTGCCAGAAGGCAATTCCTTTACCGATGGAGCCAACTGATTAAAGAGCAATTCTATTCTTTCAGTCTGAGATTTTACCCTTTGATTTCCAGAGGGGCGTGCTGCATATTTACAAAGTGCATACAAGCCCTCAGGTGTGTTTAAATGCTTACCCATAAATTTCAGGTAAAGTGCTGTATCGATCACATGTGCTATAGAATCACTGATTTCCCAGATTCTTTTTTCGACGGCATCTACAGTCTGATTTTCATAACTCACAATTTTCTCCAGGCTATCTGATCTTTTTTCCTGGTTTTGGATCTGCTTTTCCAGATGATTGATATTTTCGGTAAAACCAGTGGTTTCCGGAGAAAGCAAGAGCGGTTTTAAGTCATCCCCTATCGTTAGCACGTACACCGCATCCTTTGCCCAAAATGAAATGGAGGTCAGCCCCTTGTTCTTCCAATAGAAAACCATCCTCATCCTCTGTGGTTCAGCAAGCTGCTGCTGATAACTAAATTGCAGACCATTGATCTTTACCGTATCTGTTGTTCTGCTATAGCCCCCAAGGTCAGTTTTTTCAATCAGCACCTTAACCAGGCTGTCTTTAATTCTGCCCAAATCAGCACTTACGCTAAGTTGGCCCTTCGTTGGTTCCTGCCCAAATACTCCTGTACCTATCATTCCTGTTAAAAGAAGGAACAAGCTTCTCTTCCGCATCATTTAAGGATGGATTGTTGTTCAATATCTTTCTTTAGCGCAATGCCTCTTGGCGTCTTTTTTAATCTTTCGGAAAGCGCATTATAAAGTTCTGATGGGGTACCCCAGGCATTGAGTAATTTTTCCTGGTTATAGCCTCTGGTATCAGAACACTGCTCTACTGCATACAGCGTTACCGGAGAATCCGGATATTTTTTCACGAAAGAAACCAGCTTTTTATTTCCCTCCCTCATCGCAAGCCCAATCTCATCCAATTGCTTTGTTAGCCTTCCCCCTGCTACCACTGCTGCAGTTCTCGTTTGATCCCGCTCCGGTAGGTCGAGCTTCAGATTTTCAAGCAGCACTATTCTGATAAACTTCTCCCTGCCAGCTACCCATCTCTGCTGCTTAAACCTGGAAGCCAGTTCTTCTTTTGAAATATTACCCCGCTCATCTACAATGATGCAGGCATGCTGAAAGTCCTTTCCTTCCAGATCAAAAGTATTGCGGAACTCGAACTTCCCATTTACGATGGGACTAACCATAAATATTTTCGGACTGGAAACAGTCACCTGCTGATAGAATGAAGACAGGTATGCAAACTTAGCATGTGTTACATTCTTAACGGTACCTTCTATCTTAAACCTGATGACCTGAGCCGATAAAGACAGCGGAAACAAGAACAAAAGAACTGGAATAAAGCGCTTCATAATTTCGAATATTTAAATAAAGAATTGAATCAATTATCTAAATATAGAAAATAAACTTCCAACAAACTAAATCTTTAGTTATTAATCCTGTTTGAATTCTTTTAACGTTCCATCTGGATTAAACTGGATGTAATAACGCTCCCTGGTCCCATTAATGTTCATCGGGTACCATTCTATCTGATTCCTAAAAATAGCAATGTAAGTATGGTCACTTGACTTTGCTCCTTCAATATGAGCAGCTTTTTCATTATAGATACCAGTTACTTTAGCTACGTTAGAGAATGGGATCCTGGTTAGCGAAACCAGACTGCTTTTAACGTCATCTTTTACCGACAACTGCTTCGGCTTGGGTGCAGACCATTTCCCTGCATTGTATTCATAACTATCTACATACTTAGGGTTTTGAGGATGCTGCAGCATCACACTGATGTGACCATCGTCATAAAAATTAATATTGGAATAAATAAAGATTTCCTTTCCCAGATATTGAGGTAGCTTTTTCAACTCGTTTTCTGCTTTTGTTAACTGATCAGCATTTGTTAAAAAACCAGTTTTAGTCCCTTCAACATGCTGTTCAGTATGTGTGCTGGTATGTGTTTCTACAGTCGTACTGCTGGTCGTTTGGGTTTCTGTATGAAAATGATCCTCATTTTCGGCGGGCTTATCCTGCGCAGCTTTATTCGCCACAGAATCATTAGGGTTAAACGTCTCTGCTACACTTTTTGAGATCTGCTTACAACTAAAAAGGATCTGGCTACAAATCATCAGGGCAATTAACTTCTTCATGGCGTTCAGCTTAGTTCATTTAAATCACTGGCAAAAGCAATCCGTTTAGGATCAGATTTGAGGTAAAAAATCTCCACATATTCGACTTTTATACTGTTTAAATCCAGCAGGTTTACAATCTTTTTTATATTTCCGTTGTGCTTTTGCTGCTTTTCGTCAGTATATTCCAGCTCAAAACGGATCATGGGTTGCTCGTTAATATAGGTTCCGGTCTGACTTGCACTGATGAGTCTGGCATTTGTTTTTATTCCTTTAAACTTAATTAATGGGGTATTATCCTTATAATCACCACCCAATTTATTAACGATCAGGTCTACTAAAATCCTATAAAATAAAAGGATCAGCGGGCAAACGATTAAAGGGTGTCCAAAACTCATAAAACGCCAGCCCATTCCATGGCTTTCTGATTGATAGGCATATACATAATATCCCGACAGGACTGCAACCAGTGCCAGCCAACCCAGACTTCTTAACAGTACAACTCTTTTATTTATTCTGATTTGGGTACCCGAAAAAATAAAGTAAGGAATACGTTTCATCTCTTTATCAATCAATAGTGTGACCTTTTTACCGACTTCATAACGGCGTTCAAAAGGTTTACTATCATTCACACCACTCTTCTGTACGATCTCCGTGCCAACCAGATTTTTAAAGGAAAGCGCCAGTTCATAAGTATCCATCTTTGCTTCAGCCGGTCTCAGCTTGTTTACACTTAAAATCCGGGCCTCCCGGGGTTCTCCTTCCTTCTTCAGGTATTCAATATTTTTTTTGGAAGTAAAAACATTCAACACCCATTTGTGGTAAAACACAATCAGGACAATGAGCCAAAGTATAACAGAGGCCGCTAAAATACCAAGGGAAAGCCATGGGTTACTGGCCCTGAGGTTGTTGATATCATCCGGATTACTGGTAGAATAATAGATGATCATGGGGAATGGAATGGCAAAGAAAAGGCTGTACAGCGTCCAGAAAATTAAAGCACCACGTTTCATCTTTTACAAATTAGCAGGGGTTGATCAATTACAGAATAAAGCTAATAAATAAGGAATACGCCCGGAAATTAATTTTTGTTTTTCATCATCTGGTCCTTTATCATGTTCCCCAGTTGTTGGATGGCCTGTTCTATTCTTTTACTCCAGAGGTTGCTACAACTCATCCGGATATAATTCGTATAAGCTCCGCTGTTGGAAAACAAAGTTCCCGGGGCGATCTGAATATGTCCGGCAATTGCCTTTTGATGAAGTAAAACCGCATCGACCCCCTGGGGCAGCTCAATCCAGAGTACCAATCCGCCTTTGGGTCTGCTCATTCTCGTTCCGACAGGAAAATATTGCTCAATAGCCTGCAAGGTCAATAACATCAGCTTGTGTAACTCCGGCCGCAGCTTGCGCAAATGGCGGTCGTAGGCTCCTGTATTTAACAATTGCAGCAGGGACAACTGAACTACGCTTGCGGTAGCCACATTCGTTAGGGCTTTCAGCCTGATGACTTTTTCTGTAAATCTTCCCGGGGCACACCATCCGATCCTGTATCCGGGGGCAACAGATTTGGAAAAGGAAGAACACAACATCACCCATCCATCGGCGTCATAACTTTTAATATTTGCAGGTCTTTCTGTATCGAAATGAAGATCGCCATAAATGTCATCGTCAATAACAGGAATCTTTTTTCGCCTTGCGAAAGCAGCAATATCTTGTTTCTTCTGGTCAGAAAGCATGGCGCCATTGGGATTGTTAAAATTAGAGATCAGGACGCATGCTGCTACCCGGTGTTCCTCACAAACCTGTTCGAGCTGATCCAGGTCGATTCCTGATAAAGTATCTCCCGGAAGCTCCACTATTTTCAATCCCAATGCTTCAATCGTCTGAAGGATGCCATAGTAAAATGGGCTCTCCAGCACAATGGTATCCCCTTTTTCTGCAACCGCCCTCAGGCATAGGCCTACTGCTTCCAATGCCCCATTTGTAATGACTACATCTTCGGCGCTGAGGGCTCCTTTCCAGCGGAAAGACCTCCCGGCGATCTCCTGTCTTAGCAAAGGATTTCCATTGGCCTTTTCATATAACAAGTGTGCTCCGCTCAGGTCTCTTGAAGCATGTTGCAGGCTTCTTCTGATTGCATTGAGCGGTAAAAGCCCCACATCCAATACCGCATTAAAAAAAGACACAAAAGATTGATGCTCCTGCTCTTCCCTGCTGATTTGAGGTAAAACCGGACTTAACCTCACTTCGGTCGCCCCAGATATCGTTTTGCTGCGCTGTGGTAAATCTACATTCAGCACGGACTTTCTCAGCACGACATAACCGGAGCGTTCCTTTCCAAGGATCAGCCCTTTATCTATCAGCAACACAAAGGCTTTCAGGACTGTACCTATACTGACCTGGAAGCGTAAACTGATCAACCGCAAAGAAGGCAGTTTACGGCCAACAGGATAAACCTCCGTGTTAATTAATTTTTCCAGTTCATCTGCAATGTTTAGGTATTGAAATCCTTTCATCTGTTACATTAAAATAGTCGGTTTTTGTATCTGTTATAGTTACTCAAAGCTATCTACTTTTACATCATAAAAACAATACATTTTAAAAACTTATATACAAATGAAACCATCATGATCTTCCAGATCACATAACGAAATGAATATAAGATCATGATCGCTTCATAACCATTAAAAAACATTATATACATATGAAAAAAATCGGACTTGTTGGAGGAATCAGCTGGACATCTACGGTAGATTATTACCGTTATATCAATGAAGGGGTAAATGAAAAACTGGGTGGACTAAACTTTGCGGAATGTATGATCTACTCCGTAAATTTTGATGATTTCCAGCGTTTCAATGCCGAATACAATTGGGATGCCACCTTTGAATTGCTCGTTAATGCTGCTGAAGATCTAAAAAAAGGTGGTGCAGAAGCCATTGTATTATGTGCCAATACAGCCCATATTGTGGCCGATAGAATTGCAGAAAGGGTAAATCTGCCACTGATAGACATTACTACAGCAGTGGCAGATGCCATTCATCAGGCGGGTTTGAAAAAGGTAGGATTATTGGGCACCACCTATACCATGGAACTGGATTTTTATAAAGACAAACTGATTGCCAGCGGAATTGAGCCTATTATTCCTCAAAGTCAGGAAGACAGAGATTATATCGAAGATACGCTGAGGAACGAACTGGGACGGGGAGTTCTGAATCCGGAAACCAAAAGACAATACTTAGCGATCATTCAGCAGCTGATTGACAACGGTGCGGAGGGGATCATATTGGGATGTACTGAAATTCCTTTGTTAATTCATCAGGAAGACATTGCCATACCTGTTTTTGATACGACAAAGATTCATGCTAAAGCAGCAGTTTCCTTTGCGGTCCAGTCCGGCAAATAGACAATTTTCCCAGATAGCACCGAAAGGAGTTATCCAGTCCTTTCCGGTAACTCAATAGTACATATTGACATTTGGTCGCTTCTCTGTTATTGTCGTAATAAGAAATCAAACAACTTAAATAATTATAAAAATATTTAATTATTAAATTCAAATTACTTAGCTTTGTCCAAACAACATTTCAGATGGAGGAGTCGAACAAAAAGCAAACATTAGAAGAGTCTGTAGCACTTCTCTTAAGTCAGAATGAGCTTACTAAAGCGATGCTGGATGGAATTGCAACTAAAGCAGATGAAAATTTTATTAAAATTGAAGGTCGGTTAGGAAGAATTGAAGGTCGATTGGGAAACGTTGAAAGTCGATTGGGAAACGTTGAAAGTCGATTAGGAAATGTTGAAGCTAGACTAAATTCATTGTCTGCGGAAACTTCAACTAATTTTACTGAAGTTGGTGATCAACTTGGTGGCATTAAAGTAGAAATAGAGGATCAACTTGGTGGCATCAAAGCAGAATTAATTAAAATAGGTGCTGCTACCCGGTACGAACAATTCCATGAAGACCAAAAGAAATTTGATATTCCGAATTAATTTTCGATAATTACATACTTAACAAAAAAGCTCCTGATGAAGCTTTTTTCTTTTTATCTCTATTTATTATGAGCTGGTGTTGGCGCGCTATGCCATTCATGCTCTATTTCTGTCATCAGTAAAGCATGGTCAAAGACCACTGATCCTTCTGGAAAGATATCCTGATCTTCAAAAAAACTGGAACTGACCTTTGATACGGATAAAGGTCTCATTTCCCATCGGTAAGTCTGCAACTTAAGACCATCAAACCCATTTTTGTTCGGAGAATAACCCAAAGCACCTTTTTCAAAAAAATGAGAGGCATTGTCTAAAGTGCGAAATATAGAGTTTTCATTTAATTGATCTGTTTCGGTCGCATCAATTGAAACACCCGTTTGATCAGCACTTACAAAGTCAATATGATACTGACCATCTGCTTCTCTCACCGTAAATTTGGCAAGGTGATGCACTCCGGGAAATAGCCAGCCGCCAACAATTGTATTCAGCATGAGCGAGGTATCCCTTCTCGGAATATACACCCCTTCCCTAACCTCTCCACCTTCATCCCACTCTACTGCAATCCTATGCGCTCCATTTTCTGAAGAAACACCGATCAAATCAGGGAAACCTTTCGGCTTTATGTTTTTCAAACGGATTAAACAGATACCAGCAATTGCCTTGTCTTTATAAATCTTGGGGCGGAAAGGAAAAGGAAGCAACTGTCTAATCACTTCCGGGTCCGCAGTATAGTTGATTAAAATCCTTCGTTCAATATTGCCGTGTATGGTAGGTATCTTCATTGGAATATAAAATAAATCAGGTATTTTGTCCCTAAACCCGCTACCCGATTGTCAATGTAATAAATTAACCAGGTATTTATTAAACAAACGATTTATGAAAGAGTTTTTAATGCTGATCAGAGAAAATGCGGACTACGGAGAAATGACCGCCCAGCAAATGCAGGATGACATCGAAAAACAAATCAAATGGGTAGAAGAACTGATGGCTAAAGGCAATTTTAAGGATGGAAACCCACTTAATCCTGAAGGAACGCATGTTAAAGGAAATGTCATTACTGATGGCCCTTACATAGAAAGTAAAGAATGTATCAGTGGTTATTATTTTCTACTGGCAAATTCTTTGGAAGAAGCAACGGAACTGGCTAAAGGATGCCCATCATTAGCGCTTGGCGCCAGTGTGGAACTCAGAGAAGTGATTCAGGTTGAGCAATAAAGAAAACATTCCTGAATTGACAGCCCATCTTTTCCGTGAAAATTCGGGAAAGATGACTGCTATTTTATCCAGAATCTTTGGCTTACAGCACCTTGACCTGATCCTGGACATCGTTCAGGATACCTTTGAGGCGGCATTGACCAGATGGCGGTTTAGCGGTATCCCTGATAATCCTTCCGGCTGGCTGATGAAAGTAGCCAAAAATAAAGCGCTTAATGCAGTAAAAAGGGCCCAAAAGACCGAATCATTTTCTCCTGATCTGATCTTATCAGCATCAATTGATCTGGAGGGCCATTTCCACCTGATCTGTACAGATCATGAAATTAAAGACAGTCAGCTCAGGTTGTTAATCATTTGTTGTCAGCCAGTCTTTTCCAGCAGGAATCAAATCATCATCACCTTATATATTTTATGTGGATTTGGTGTCCCTGAGATTGCCAACGCTTTGTTAATGAAAGAAGAGGCCGTTAAAAAAAGCCTTAGCAGGTGTAAATCAACCCTCAAAAATATTCCTCAGCTGCTAAATGTTCCTGTTGTCCTTCCTTCAGCCGAGCAGACAGAAACCCTCCTTCGCATTTTATATTTAATTTTCAATGAAGGATACAAAACAACAAGGGCTAAGAAGGGCATCAATAACGATTTATGTTATGAGGCGATCAGGTTAACCAAACTGCTTTCAGATCAGCAGCAGGCCTGTTACTATCCCGCAAATGCGCTGCTTGCCTTAATGTTTTTCAACCTGTCGAGGTTTCCTGCACGTTTAACTGAAGCGGCAGAATGGCTGAGCTTAGCGGAACAGGACAGAACGCTTTGGGAGTCCAAGTTTATTCAGGAAGGTTTTTATTACCTGGATATCTCTACACAGTCGACACAACTCCACCGCCTCCACCTGGAAGCCATTATCGCATCCTTACATTGCACCGCTCCAGATTTTAAACAGACAAACTGGACAAAGATTGTCTACCTCTATCAGCAATTGGAAGTACTGGAACCAGATTCACCATATGTCAGGCTAAACAGCATCATTGCGCAAAGTTATCTGCAAAACGGAACAGCTTGTATAACGGAAATCAATGAGTTGGAACAGCGTTCAGGACTGCAACAAAGTTTTCTTTTTTCTGCAACCAAGGCTGATATTTATCAAAGAATTGGAGAAAGAGACAAAGCCATCACTGCTTATGAGGAAGCATTGCGGCTGAGCAATGCGCCTCTTGATAAGAAATTTTTACTGCGGAAAATTGCAGCATGTAAATCTGAGGGCAATAAGGATTCGGAATAGTTGGTTTTAAGGTTTACCGCTTAAAATAATTATCTTCGCGCTTTGATACATAATATTAGGAAATGAAACTGGAAGAACTATTGCTGCAGAGAAGCGAAAACAAATGTGAATTGTGCCAATCCGAAGATACGATTAGCGTATATGAAGTACCTCCGCAGTCAAAGAGCAATGAGGACAACTGCATCATCGTTTGCGGTAAATGTTTGTCACAGATTGAGAATAAAGAAGAACTGGACAGCAAACATTGGGCTTGTTTAACAGGAAGCATGTGGAGTGAAGTTCCTGGCGTACAGGTGGTGTCCTGGCGTTTATTGAACCGTCTTAGCAACGAGAGCTGGGCAATGGATAACCTGGATATGATGTACCTGGACGAAGAAAGATTAGAATGGGCAAAATCTGCAGGTCTTGAAAATGGTGCCGCAGCAGAGTTTCACAAAGATTGTAACGGCGCTATACTACAAGCTGGAGATTCCATTGTTTTAATCAAATCTTTAGATGTAAAAGGTTCTACATTGAATGCGAAAATGGGAACAGTAGTAAAAAACATCCGCCTGGTGGAAAACAATACCGATCAGATTGAAGGTAAAATTGAGGGCCAGGTCATTGTGATCCTTACTAAATATACTAGAAAACAAGGCGCTTAATTACTCCGTTTTTTTGAGAAAAGAGGAAGTATTATAAATGAAAACCGGCCTCTGAAAATTCAATATTAGAAAATTCCCCTGGAGGGGGTACGGGTAAAAATCACAAAAAAGGCTGATCATTTCTGTTAATGATCAGCTTTTTTTGCCAGTTTCCATCGCAATAAACAAAAAAAAGAATTTTTTAATGCTTTAGGAAGCAACTGAAACCCTTTCTTCTTCTTTCACAGGAGGAAGCATGATGCTAACCAATGCCATACAAAGGCCCATCGGAAGCAGGAAGTCAAATGAGAAATCCATATAAATATTCAGATACTCCGATACGGAATACTGCTGAAAATCAGACACGTACTCGGTGTAAGAGAACACCCACATCGCGAGACTGAAGAATAGAAAAGGAGTCATAAACCGGAAAAACACATTGGGATAAAGAAAACCACGGGCCTCCAGAGCAAGAAGAACATAGCAGTATACGATCGTAAAAATAAATACTCCGGGGCTGCAACTGGCAAAAAAGAACAAAGCGTATAACGAATCAGAACTTGCCGTGCAGACAATGATTGCGAGCAGGGATACCAATAAAGCAATCGTACAAACTCTTGAGGTTGATAACCGTTGTGACTTTATCATTTTTTATAATTTGTTTATTGATCCTGGCCTTAAAACATAACATTGGTAATCCTCGTTGATGATGATCGGGAAAGACATGGTCTTATCCCTGAAATACTGGAGCTGGTGAAGATAATTTAAAGGATTTTGCCCCTCAGATTCTTTAACCGTCATTCCGGTACTCAGTTTTAAAGTATCTTTTCCCATCATCAGGTTTAAATAAGCAGTTCCGATCCATTCCTGGTATCCTTTCCGTTCCTTATGGAAATTGGCCACATACAGATACGGATTAGGTTTGCCCAACTGATCCAGCTTGAATGCTTTGATGGAATCCAGGGTTGTTTTTTTCTCTCCTCCAGGCATCCCTTCCAGGTCTTTTCCAAAAAGAGCATACCATTTGTTTTGAATTAAAAAGATGACCTTGTCCGTCTTTGTATCGTAAAACCTTCTCCTGACTCCCTCAGTAACCCCGTTTTTTCCCCAGAGCATCCGGTAACCAAAAAACTGAACAAGCGCTGCTTTCTTGTGAAGCGCTTCGTATCGTTGTTGTAAAGCTTTATTCCCCAGTTTTAAGTCTTCATTTACAGGCAAATATTCCTGCTTTTCGGGATTCCCATCCAGAAACCAGGAGTAATAATAATCAGGGTGAATGATATATTCCCGGTTTAAGCTGATGTCGTAGTCCTCAACGCGTAGCGAATCCATCAGGTTGCCATTACTGTCCAGTCTGTAATATACATTGACGTCGCTGAAATTCGTTTGTTCCTTTAAGGCATGCAGCATGATCATCCTGGTTTTCAGATCTATCAGCGGAGGAAAAAGTTTTTTTCTATCCATGGGATCACCGAATAACAATTTTAGCTCGAGCTTCGCAGTTTTAGCACCAGAATCTAAAGGCAGATAGGCGGCATATTGAACTGGCAGCGCGGCCTGATCAATCGTATTTCTAAATGCGAAATGCAAAATGTGAGTCAGCATAATTAAGCTACCGAGCAGCACCAGCAGTATTATATTTGTTTTTAAGGGATTCCTTTTTTTCAATCCTTCCATTTATTGATCTTCATACCAGGCGCTAAGTACGCATAAATATTTTTTTTCTTATAATTGTTACTGTTTTATTTCTCACAATAATACTACATTTACCTGAACTATAATTAAAAACAAATGAGCAATACCACGACAGACTTAAAAGAAATTCCTATGGACTGGGATAGCTATTTCAGCCGTGTAAACGACCTTCCGGCTTCTATCCGTCTAAACCTTGCCTTAAACCAGATCGCCCCTATCCCAGGCCTCTCAAAACTGCTGTGGTGTGGTATAAAGTTCCAGAAGCCAGATCAGAATGGATTTACCACCAACGAGGAGTTCCAAACAATTTGTGATATTGAAGATGCGATAGATGCGGCCTTAACCGGGATAAATGCCCTGTTTACCGCGGCTTTAAAATCTGACGGAAAGCTGGAACTGTTCTTCTATGCACCAACAAATGAAGGATATGAAAGTCTGGTTCAACAGGCCATGATGAATTTCCCTCAATACCAGTATGCAACGGATAGTTCTGAAGAGCAGGACTGGAAAACCTATTTTGAATTCCTCTATCCTAATCACTACGAATACAAATGTATACAGAATGGAAAGGTACTGAGACAGTTGCAACAGAGCGGTGATGTATTTGAGCTCGAGCGTGAAGTAGACCACTGGATTTATTTCAATTCCGAACAGGACCTGAACACATTTACCCAGGAGGTTAATGCTTCCGGATTCAGGGTTTTATCTCAGGATAAACATGACCGTGAAGATTTTCCCTATGTACTTAACATCTCCAGAAAAAACACCGTACTCCCACATGAAGTAAACAACTATGTATGGGAATTAGTCGAAACGGCAGAAAAGCACAAAGGCTTTTATGATGGCTGGGGTTGTCCTGTCGCTAAATCTGAAGAATAGTCTTTGCGAGATTGATCATTCTTTCCGTTCCGGTATATTTTCCGTGTTCGTCGGAGAGCTTCACCACTTCTGTCCATTCCCCGTCTTTAGGACGTGCTTCAGTCATTTTTATGACGATATTCATCGGATCGGGTCCGGCATCATTGGTGAGGTTCGTTCCTATTCCAAAAGACATTCCTATTCGATCTCTACAGTGGCCTGCAATGCGGGCCACTTTTTCATAATTTAAACCATCAGAAAAAATAATGGTTTTCGATCTAGGGTCTATGCCCATATTTTGATAATGGCTGATCACTTTATCGGCAAAAAGCAGCGGATCGCCACTGTCGTGCCTCACGCCATCGAAAAGTTTGGAGAACATCTTATCAAATTGCTTAAAGAAAACTTCAGTGGTATAGGTATCGGATAAGGCGATGCCCAGATCTCCACGGTAAACATTTACCCAATGCTCCAGCCCCATGGCATTGGCCATTTTAAAACCATATCTCGCTGCATGAAACATGAACCATTCATGGGCATGCGTTCCGATAGGTTTCGTTTGATGAAGCATGGCCATGTGGACATTACTCGTTCCGATAAATGAACCAGCCCCATACTGGGTCAGGGATTGTAAGACCAGGCGCTGGACCTGATATGAATACCTCCGGCGGGTTCCAAACTCGGCTACAGTGACACCTAAATCCCTTAAACCAGCTATTTTTTTACGGGTAACTTCCACGACTTCTTCATTGCTGATTCTTTCTGCGCCAGTCAGGACGTAAAACAGTTCACAGATCAGCGACATGAGGGGAACTTCCCATAGAATGGTCCGATACCAAAGTCCCTCCACCTGAACCTCCAGCTGGTCGCCATGCTGTTCGATATGTACTTCCTCCGGTTTATACCGGTAGCCTTCTAAAAAATCCAGATATACAGGATCCAGATATGGACAGTTGACCTGCAGGAAATGTTTTTCCTCGCGACTAAGTTTCAGTAAAGCCATTTGATCAACCGCTACCCGCAGGGCCTCCGAAAATCCTGGTGGAAAGGAATGTTTACCGCGGTTGATGAACTTATAACGCGCATTTGCAGCAGGAAATAAGCGGACCACACCTTGTTGCATGGTGATCTTGTAGAAGTCGTTATCCAGAATGGAAGAAAGCGTTACCCTTGGGTTTAGTTGCATACTTAGCTGCCGGCAAAGTTTATTCCAAAAAGCAGGTTTTTGTTTTATTTCTTATTATCCGCAGCAGCAATCACGATCAATGCAATGATCAACAGAAAACTATATTCGCAACCTCCGGCCCCATGCTCTCCTACAAACCAACCGTTTTCGAGATGAATGGTCACAATTCCAAGCGCAATGATCCCAATAAATCCTGCCGATAGCCATTTGGTAAATATTCCAAAAGCCAGCAGGACTCCTCCGATGACTTCATAAACGGTAAGGCCCCAAACCAATGGCGTTCCGTAAACAAAGCCTTTGTTATTTAAGTATTCGCCAAACCGGACTACCGTTCCTCCGGTCACACGAATAATGGCATGGGCAAGAAAGATGAAGGCCACGGAAAGTCGCAACAACACCAGGCTGTTGGACAAGCTTATAAAAGGAAAATTTTTCATAAATAAATTAAAGTAGATCTACTCAAATTTGTCGATTAGCCTTCGCATTTGCAATAGTACAGTAACCTTCTTTAGTTGTCCCGGGATGTTAATCCTGCTCGTTTGTCCTAACCCGGTATAATAGAAAAACCTTTTTTAATACCCGGGTGCTTGTTTTATAACGGAATTTAACCTTAATTCGTTACGGGAAAATATTTAAATCTTTTCAGTACCGGAATTTCGGTTATTAATTTTTTACAGAATAGTTATACTATGTCACCAAATAAGCGCTTAAAAGTTGGCCAGGGCCAGATTAGTGGGTATATCTCCATCTTTTTATCCATTCTTGCCCTCTTAGGGATTTTCTGCTTCCGATATCCTGAGCAACTGACCACTCCTGAATTTCGTGAAATCTATACCGAAGAAGTGGTAGAAATGATGATGACTGTGGGGATGATTACTTCTTTCTTTTTTGCCGTCCTGAGTCTCATATTAAGTAAAAGAATCAAATGGGCATTAATAGGTACTTCAATAGCAGCGGTTGCTATTATTCTCGGTGCATTTACCGTTGAAGGGCGCAGTGTAGAAAAAACCAACTGGCATTTCGGGCTGGACTGGATGATTCTGGATCTTTTGCTGATGACGGCTATTTTTATCCCCCTGGAGCTCTTTTTCCCAAAGAACAAGTCGCAAACCAAGTTTCATGAAGAATGGAGAACCGATCTGATGTACTTCGTCATCAGCCATTTGTTTATTCAGTTCTTTGGGATTGTAACTCAAAAACCTGCAGTCTTATTCTTTGGCTGGATCGGCCTGGAACAGCTGCACTTATGGGTACAGGGACTTCCCTTTATCGCGGCTTTGTTTCTGGCTTTCTTTACCACAGATCTTTTTCAATATTGGGCGCACCGCTTTTTTCATACCCGCGTGTACCTTTGGCGCTTCCATTCCATCCACCATTCGACAAAAAGTATGGACTGGCTGGCGGGTAGCAGGACTCATTTTATGGATATTTTTTTTACCAGGGCAATGACCTTCATCCCTTTGTACATTTTTGGATTCTCCACCACTGTTTTCAATGTATACATCATTTTTATTGCTATACATGCGGTACTGATCCATGCGAATACACGGGTAAATTTCGGGCCGTTGAAATACATTTTCACCACTCCGCAATACCACCATTGGCACCATTGCGAAGATCCTAAGTATTATGGCCATAATTTCGCTTCCATCTTCCCTTTTATCGACTGGATGTTTGGCACTTACTATCTGCCTGGAAAGAAATGGCCAGCGGGTACAGGAGTACATGAAGCACAATACCCAAAAGGTTTTGTCAGACAATCCGTGTATCCCTTTACCAAAAGCCCTTTTGATACCGACTTAAATATGGACGAGCGCAGCGACCGGTAAAAAACAGTGATGATCTCATTGTTTTTCAAAAATAGCGATGTAATTTAGTAGTAACAAACAACTTATACTAACCACCACTAAACCAGAAAAACAATGAAAATCTTAAGAGTAATCGTAGGCGGGATCGTACTGATCATCGCAGTTTTGCTGATTGTTGCCTTATTTGTTAAAAAGGAATATGCTGTAGAGCGGGAGATCACCATTAACAAACCTAAAACCCAGGTCTTTGATTATATCAAATTGCTGAAAAACCAGGATTTGTACAGCGTATGGCTGAAGCGGGATCCTGCAGCAAAAAAAGAATATAAAGGAACTGATGGAACTGTAGGTTTTGTCGCTGCCTGGAGCAGCAACAATAAAAATGTTGGAAAAGGAGAACAGGAGATCGCTAAAATTGTTGAAGGAGAAAGAATAGACATGAAGCTTCGCTTTAAAGAGCCTTTTGAAGCGAATGATGATGCTTATATGCTCACCGAATCCGTTTCGGAAACCCAGACTAAGGTAAAGTGGGGCTTTAAAGGTTCTATGAAATACCCTATGAACCTGATGTTACTGTGCGTGGATATGGAAGGTATGCTGGGCAAAGACCTGCAAAAGGGATTGGATGATTTAAAAGTGATTCTCGAAAAATAGTATCTTAGGACCATGAAGAAAGTCATCCTGGACCTTTCCGGAAATAAAGTACAACTTTTGGAGGCGGATGTGGCGCTCTCTTTCAGACCTTTTATGGAATACCTAAGAAAGAGGATTGCAAAAGAGAAGACCGTAAGAAAGTCTTATTATCAGCAGGCGCTAAAGGAATTTGAAAACCGGGAAGGCGCTGAAAAAGACATTCCCCTGGAAAATATCCATGAATATGAGCTCTTGCTGGAATACATGTACGCCTGCCTTTCTCCGGTCCAGGAAGACCAGAAATTTATTGCCTGGGGACTGTGCTTCCCCTTGCAACCCATCAACTTCTATGGAACAGATTCCCTATATGAACTGTTAAAGAACAAGCTGGAAGGCGAAGAGGAGTATTATGACCAAAGAAGCCAGGAAGATTTTAATAAGGAAAGGCTGAGGTATGTTTATGCTTTCATCCTGGGCAGGCTCTACGATTTTCACGTGCCCCTGCCAAAAGAAAAATACCACGCCAGAATTAATAATGAAACGGGTTTACTCAGTTATTATCATGTCATCGTCAATACAGACTTTATAGAAGTTACGGTAAAAGGTGAACTGCCGGAATTAGATTTCAGGGAGGTCCATGAACACCTTGGCGAAGGCATGGGTTATGAGATGCTGGTAAACATTCTTCCCCTTGATATTTTTCAGTTCCGCGGGATCTCCATACTTACCGTAAGAGATGTAACTGCTCAGATGGCTGTGGAGAGTATCAACAAAATGCGGCTCAACCGTAATGCTGATCAGGAAGACAGTGGTTATGAGGTCGTGATACAATCCTTAAAAAGCCTGCTGCAAAACAACCGGATCGAGTTTGATTTCTTTCCATTTGTCAGGGTCAATAACAAGCCCGTGTATGGCTATGAAAAAGGTGGTACCGGGGTTTTATTTTCTGTATGGGGCGAAAAAAGGCTTACTCCCGATGCATTTCAACAATTGGCCTCTTCTTATATTGCCAACCCGAATTCCTTTTTCTCTCCGGACATTACCAGAGAGAGCCTGAAACAGTTTGCTTTCCTGGAGAGCTTTATTGAATTAGGAATCAGGTCACTGGCCCTGATTCCTCTATTTTTCAATCAAACCCTTGTAGGTGTATTGGCGATGCATACCTATGAAGGTGAATTGTTCAATGAATCTGCCCTGGCCCGCCTGGAACCAGCCATTCCGCCGATTGCCCAGTTGCTGCAGGTTTACATCAATGAGTTTAACCTTGAAATAGAAAATATCATTAAGGAAAAGTTCACTTCCATTCAGCCTTCCGTACAGTGGAAGTTCAATGAAGTAGCCTGGCATTACCTCCACAATAAAAAGAAACATCTTCCGGAAAGAACAGAGTCTATTTATTTTAATGCCGTATATCCGCTGTATGGCGCCATAGACATTAGAAATTCGACGATAGAAAGAAATATTGCCAGTAAAGCGGATCTGGAACACCACCTGAACCTCCTTTCTGAAACGTTACAGTCTCTAACGCTGAGTCACAGCTCTTCCCTCATGGAGGAGATGATTTTTAACTGTAAAAAATGGCAGTCTGCATTAAATGATGAACATTGGAATACGACAGAAGAAAACAATCTGAACAATTTTCTTAAAATAGAAATGGTCGATTACCTCCGTCACCTTTCCCTGCAGGATGCAAAAACGCAGAAAGTGGTTCATCATTTCCTGGACCGTTCTGTAAAGACAGACGGGGAAGCCCATAAAAACAGGTATGCGCTGGAAGTGTCTATGCAGATGATTAACAATGCCGTGAACAATTATTTTGAGGCAGAAAAGGAAAAACTGCAACAGTCTTATCCCTGCTATTTTGAGAAATTCAGAACGGATGGCGTAGAATACGACATTTATATTGGTCAGTCTATCGCTCCGGAAAAACCGTTTAACCATTTTCACCTTAAAAACTTACGCCTTTGGCAGCTCTCTTCTATGGCGGCCATAGCAAAACTGACCCATTCCCTCCTGCCGGGCATGCCAAAGAAACTGGAAACCACACAACTGATCTTTGTACACAACCAGACCATCGACATCAGCTTCCGTTCGGATGAGCGTAAATTCGACGTAGAGGGTGCCTATAACATCAGGTATCAAATGATCAAAAAGCGAATTGACAAGGTATTGATCAGTGAAACAGGAGAGCGCTTAACACAACCGGGTAAACTGGCGATCATCTATTTTAGCAAGAAAGATGTGGAAGATTACCTTCCTTTTATACAATACCTGCAGGAAACCGGGGTCCTTCATCCGGAACTGGAAGAACTCTACCTCGAGGACGTTCAGGGTCTGAGTGGATTGAAAGCACTGAGGGTCGGGATTGTGCAGGAGTAGTTTCTGGATTATGATCATTTCATGGGAAACATATTGTTTGAATTTTATAACTTTATAAAATGAACCATACGGAAACCATTGAAGAATTTTATAAGCGCGTTCCACAAGCCAATGCCTCAGGTCATCGGTTAAACAATGCCGGAGCAGGTCATTTTAACGTTTATACCCGTAACCTTTGCAGGGTCCAGACGCCATATAGCCGTCGTGATTTTTATAAAGTTTCCCTGATTATCGGAGAAGGAATCCTTCATTATGCCGACAAATGGATTGCCATCGACCGCCCTGCTATTTTGTTCTCCAATCCGGTAGTCCCTTATTCCTGGGAAGCCTCTTCGGAAAAACAGGAAGGCTGGTTTTGCCTGTTTACCGAAGCTTTTGTCAATGCAAATGAACGTAAAGATGGCCTTCAGGACTCCCCTTTGTTTAGGATTGGCGGCAATCCCGTCTTTTTTATTGATGAAGTACAACAGGAAGAACTCTCTGCTATTTTCAGAAAAATGGTACTGGAAATGGACTCTGAATACACCCATAAATATGATTTACTGCGCAACTACCTGCACCTGATCATCCATGAAGCGATGAAGATGCAGCCGGCAGGAAGCTTTGAAAAACATGCCAATGCACCGAGCCGGATTACCAGTCTTTTTATGGAGCTGCTGGAAAGACAATTTCCTATCGACAGTCCTGAGGAGGCATTGCGATTAAAAACAGCCAACGATTATGCACAAAGTTTATCCGTACATGCCAACCACCTGAACCGCTCGGTAAAGGAAGTGACCGGAAAAACCACGACAACACTGATCTCAGAACGGATTACCAAAGAGGCCCGGGCCCTGTTACAACATACCGACTGGAACATTGCTGAAGTTGCCTACAGCCTTGGCTTTGAATACCCTGCTTATTTCAATCAGTTTTTCAAAAAACAAACCGGTCTCACTCCCGGAGATGCAAGAAGCATGACTGTTTGATTATTATAATCATCTGTTTGAATCCTATAAACAGCAAAGCCCATATCCAGGTACTTTTGATTCATAAAACAACAACGATATGAAATACAGAAATCTAGGAACGACAACAGAACAACTATCTGCCATTGGATTGGGATGTATGGGTATGAGCTTCGCTTATGGTCCGACAGATGACACAGAAAGCATTGCAACCTTACATAAATCATTAGACTTAGGGATTAACTTTTGGGATACTGCCGACATGTATGGCAATGGTCTGAACGAAGAACTGATCTCAAAAGTTCTCGTTCCCAACAGGGATAAAGTATTTATTGCCACCAAATTCGGTTTCCGCTTTCCCGATGAAAAAGCAGGGGCAAACAGTGTGAACGGCACTTACTTTGACGGCTCTCCGAAATGGATCAAAGTTGCGGTAGAAAATAGCCTCAGACGCTTAAATATCGACACCATTGATTTGTACTATGCACACCGTGTAGATCCGAATGTACCTATTGAAGATACCGTAGGCGCAATGGCTGAACTGGTAAAAGAAGGAAAAGTGCGTTATCTTGGATTAAGTGAAGCCTCAGCTGCTTCCATCCGGAAGGCGCATGCCATCCATCCTATTGCGGCTTTACAAAGCGAATATTCCTTATTGACCAGAGATGTGGAAGGCGAAATCATGAATACCGTAAACGAACTGGGTATTTCTCTCGTTCCTTATTCTCCATTAGCCAGAGGATTGGTAATCAATACCCTAGACATCAGCAGTTTGCATGAAAGTGATTTCCGGAAAACTTTACCGCGTTATAGTGGGGAGAACCTGGAAAATAACAAATCATTATCCAATGATTTTGCTGCACTGGCAAATGACAAGAACTGTACTCCTGCCCAACTGGCCATTGCCTGGGTACTGGCACAGGGAGATCAGATCATCCCTATTCCGGGTACTAAAAAAAGAAAATACCTGGAAGAAAATGCAGCGGCTGTGGAGGTAAACCTTTCTGACTCTGATTTACAAGCGATTTCGAAAGTGATTGAACAGTATCCGAATACAGGTGCACGTTATAGTGAAGGTGCCTTAAAAATGGTCAACAACTAGTTTCGGTTATTGATCCTGCCTGCAGATGATATCAACCTTTATGGATACGACATCAACCTTTATGGATCTTATCTAAAATAATAAGACCGGGAAGCCATTGCTCCCCGGTCTTATTATTGATATCTTGATATCTTTAATCAATGATACTTTTCAGGTGTTTGTAATTGGATTTCACCGTATCCAGCACTTCATCAAACTTTCCGCCAAGCATGAGTTTAGTCATGGACAGTGCCATTCCTTTCATCATTTTAAATTCTATTTTTGGTGGCATCGCCAGTGCATTGGGGTCGGTCATGACATTCACCAATACAGGTCCATTGTGCAGAAACGCTTCTTTTAACAGCAGTTCCAAATGCTCAGGATCACTGATCGTAATTCCTTTGATTCCCATCGCCTCTGCGACCAATGCAAAATCGGGGTTTACCATATCTGTTTCCGCATCAGGCAACCCTGCTACTTCCATCTCGAGTTTCACCATCCCCAAAGAACGGTTGTTAAATACAACCAGCTTAATCGGCAGGTTGTATTGCCTGATGGTCGCCAGATCGCCGAGCAACATCGAGATCCCGCCATCACCGCAAAGTGCCACCACTTGTCTGTCCGGACTGGAAAGTGCAGCACCAATGGCATGAGGCATGGCATTGGCCATAGACCCATGGTTAAAAGAACCCAGCATCGAACGCTTACCCGTGGCATCAATATATCTGGAGCCCCATACGCAACACATTCCGGTATCTACGGTAAAAATGGCATCATCTGTAGCGAGTTTGTTCAATTCAAAAGCAACAGCTTCCGGATGAATGGCATCTATTGTCCCTTTATCCTCCACATAAGTATGGAGGTGTTCTTTTACCTTTTCATAAACTTTTAGCTGTGCATTCAGGAAACTATCATCGTCATTGGCATCCAGTAAAGGGATTAAAGCCACTAAACTCGTTTTGATATCACCATGTAAGCCCATTTCCAGCTTTGCCCTCCTGCCCAGTCGCTCTGGCCTGGTATCAATCTGAACCAGGACCTTGTCCTGTGGAATAAAAGGAACGTAAGGGAAATCAGTGCCCAACAGGATAACAAGGTCACTTTCATGCATGCTATGGTAAGCGGAAGGCAAGCCCAATAAGCCCGTCATCCCTACTTCATAAGGGTTATCGTATTGAATACTCATTTTGCCACGGAAAGAATAACCAACAGGAGCTTTCAGGATTTCTGCCAGCCGGACCACCTCATCATGTGCCTCCGCAGCACCAATTCCACAAAATATAGCGATCTTTTTATGCTGATTGATCAGTTTGGAAAGCGCCACTAACTCCTCATCTGCAGGCCGGATGATTGCTTTTGAAAAATAGGTCCTGTCTGCCGACATGCTCTCTACTGCATCCATACTGCTCACATCCCCCGGCAGCCCCAATACCGCCACTCCTTTATGATGAAAAGCATGTTGTAAGGCTGCCTGAGCCATTCTTGGCAATTGGGCAGGTGTGGTTGCGATCTGGTTATAATGACTGCAATCGTCAAAAAGTTTCGTGATATTGGTTTCCTGGAAATAACCAGAGCCAAATTCCGTGGTGGCACAGGTCGACGCGATGGCCAGAACCGGGGCACCAGCGCGGTGTGCATCATAGAGGCCATTGATCAAATGAACATGACCTGGACCACTACTACCTGCGCAGCAGGCCAGGCCATGAAGCTCCGCTTCCGCTGCTGCTGCATAAGCACCCGCTTCTTCATGCCTCACGTGAATCCACTGGATATCCGGACTTCGCCTTACGGCATCGTTTAATTCATTCAGACTATCGCCTGTTACGGCATAAATACGCTTAATACCTGATTGAATCAGCATATCGACCAATTGCTCTGCAACTTTCTTTGACATATCTCAATTTTTAATGTTTAAATAAAATCGCAGATCTCAGAAATTTAAGATGGATGTGATCAGTTCTTATAACATCCATCCTCTTGCTATGGTTTTAGCTAAAAGCGCTTAAATCCGGCTCAGGTAGTCCCGCAGTTCTAAAACACGTTTTTTAGTGAGCTCAAGATAGGCAGAAGCCAGTATGATCCTTTGCATGGTTCCGCCGCCGGAGTATTTGTCTTCGGTCAGGAGCAGGTTCATTTTTCGTTCTGAATCTCTGTATTTTAACCAGTTTTTCTGTACTTCTACCAGTAAGGGTTTATCTTTAGCCTGCAGGGTTTTGAGCACCTGCTGATAATACTTGTTCAGTAAAACATCATATTCCTGTTCTGCATCATAAGCTGCCTCTACCATTCCCATAGTAGAATAATCAATGGCAAGCCGCTGCTTCATGAACTGCTCAATTTTGGTCGTATCTGTTTTAAACTCCAGGAAATCTTTATCCTCATAGTTGTCCTTTTCAGGTTTAGCAATCCATTTTTTCAGCTGATCATCTGCTGTTTTATGGATTTTCAGCTTCATTTTAATCAGATCCTGCTCATTAATTTGTCTTGGTACCTGGGCCATGCCTGTACTGAAAGAGAACAAGCCAATGGCCAATAGTAAGGGTATTTTCATTTGTATTTTCTTAAGATAAACACTAGCCCATCAGTTCTTTCATCAGCTTATCAAAAGCTTCCTTCATTTCGGCCAGTTCCAGCTCTACTTTTGCCAGCCGGCTTTCGATTTCGCTTGCAGGTTTGCTATAATGCTCTTCTTCATGCTCCTCCTGATTGAGATCCGGAGTTCCGGCAAGCAAATGCGTATACCTCATTTCTTTCTGTCCGGCTTTCCTTGGCAATTGCAAAATATAAGGTTGTTCTGCATCAGAAAGACGCTCCAATACAGATTGTACTTCTTCTAAGGATTCAAATTCATATAACCTGCCGGAATTGGTGTTCAGTTCTCCGGGCGTTTGGGGTCCCCTTAACATCAGTAAGCAAAGAATGGCCACCTCCTGAGGGGTTACCGGGAAGACAATGGCGAAGTTATGTTTGTATTTTATGCTGCGGCTGGAGCCACCTGTAGCGGTAGAAATCAGTCCTTTTCTTTTGAGTACATCCAGTGTCAATACGACAGTTTGTTCATCGTACTGGACGACAGGTTTCCGGGAAGTTTTTTGATTACAGGCCGCAGTAATTCCATTGATGGTCATTGGATAATACTCCGGTGTCGTTTTTGATTTCTCCATCAATACGCCAAGAACACGAAGCTCTTCAGCGTTTAATACGGGCAAAGTTTGTGTAGATTCCATGCCTAAAGATAAAAATTAAGGCGGAATCTCCTTGATTTTAGGCTAAGAAGATAAGATTTGGTCGATCTTTTGAAGCTCCTCTGCACTGAAAACAATGTTATTCAGGCATTTTAAAGAATCTGCAAGTTGTTCAGGCTTGCTTGCACCAACCAGTACAGAAGTTACACGTTCATCTCTCAGAATCCATGAAAGGGCCATATGGGCCAGTTTCTGGCCTCGTCCTGCAGCAATTGCATTCAGCTCATTGAGTTGTTTGATTTTTCCCGGTGTAATCTGGTCCTGCTGCAATGCGCCGTGCGACTTTGCCGCTCTGGAATCCGATGGGATATCTTTCAGGTATTTATCGGTCAGCATTCCCTGAGCGAGTGGGGAAAAAGGAATACAACCTACACCTTCATTGCCCAGTAAATCCAGCAATCCGCCTTCAATCCAGCGTTCATACATAGAATACTTAGGCTGATGGATCAGACATGGTGTTCCAAGATCCTTCAGGATCTGAATGGCTTTTGCCGCTTCTTCCGCCTGATAATTAGAGACCCCTACATATAGGGCTTTCCCCTGTCGCACAATCAGGTCCAGTGCAGCCATGGTTTCCTCCAATGGTGTTTCCGGATCCGGACGATGGTGATAAAAGATATCTACATAATCCAGTCCCATCCGTTTCAGGCTTTGATCCAGGCTGGAAACCAGGTACTTTTTCGATCCCCAATCCCCATAAGGCCCATCCCACATGGTATATCCTGCTTTGGAAGAAATGATCATTTCATCCCGGTATCCTTCAAAATCCCGTTTCAGTAACCTGCCGAAGTTTTCTTCTGCCGATCCCGGAGGCGGGCCATAGTTATTGGCAAGGTCAAAATGAGTGATTCCATTGTCAAATGCCAGTTTTAAGATATTACTGCAATTCTCCAGCTGATCTACATGTCCGAAATTATGCCATAAACCTAAAGAGATTGCGGGTAATTTTAATCCGCTTTTTCCGCACCTGCGGTATTGCATTTGAGAATATCTGTTTGGGGCGGCTGTATAAGACATAGCTGGGAGGAGAAATTGGGGAAATGGATATGGGAATAAGCATCAGTAGCCATACGTGATGGCTACTGATGTTCGAATGAATCGATATTATTTATCGGTGTTCTTTTTTTCTGTTACTTCAGTACGGATTTCCTGTGCAAGAACTTTTAAATCCTGCATAGCTTTACGTACTCTTGTTCCTGCTGCACTGTTTCCTGCATTATAAAACTTCTCTGCATCAGCCTCTACAGAAGCTAGTAATTCTTTAACTTTTGAAAATTTTTCCATGTTTTGATTATTTAATTTATAGCCAAATATATATTATTTTGGAAATAAACGTACATAACTTAGCTTCTATTGCGCTTTTTCTGCTAAATCTCTGTCATTTTGTTGATTTTGTGACCTCATTTAACCTTCCAGGAGGGCCTCTGGGCGCCTTTTAGGGCCGT
Organism: Pedobacter steynii; assembly: GCF_900103665.1. Taxonomy (GTDB): domain Bacteria; phylum Bacteroidota; class Bacteroidia; order Sphingobacteriales; family Sphingobacteriaceae; genus Pedobacter; species Pedobacter steynii. Next base: position 814,540 of record NZ_FNGY01000001.1, on the reverse strand, counting down.
AGGTATAACTTCTCCTGCATAAAATCAAGGCGTCCGGGGAGGGAATTATAGGCTTTTGTTTCCTGTTCTTTTAACCTTTCTGTGAACAGAATCCCATTCAGGTGATCCGTTTCATGCTGGAAGATCACCGCGGTAAAGCCTTCAATAATTTCCTCTTTTGCTTTGCCCTGCTGATCGAAATAATTCAGTTTGATGGCATGATGGCGAATCACGTCTCCGACTGCATCGGGAATAGATAAACACCCTTCTCGGCCCTTTCTCAGCAATTCCGATTTCCAGCTGATCTTTGGATTCAGGTACAATTCAAAAGGTTCTCCATCCTTATCATATCGCTTTACCCAAATGATGTTGCGGTTGACCCCCACCTGAGGACCTGCAATTCCTATTCCCGGCCGGGTCACATCCCGCATGGCGAGGTACATGCGCCTTGCGAGCACCTTAATTAAGGGGTCTTTGGGATTGATGTCTGTAGAGACAGTGGTTAGTATCTTCAGCTCTTCGGCTTCGGTGATCTGGGTGACCCTCAGCATCGTTGCGGTATCCCCTGAGAGGATAATTGATTTTTCGTTATTGGTAAAGCCCTGCGTGAAGCCGGTAGCAGGTTTAAAAATCAGGAAGCCCAACAGGGCTAAAAGGAAAGTTCTCATCATATTTATACCGATAGTCTGACTAAGGTAATGATTTAAAATAAAACGCTTTTTACTTTGAATTTGTAAAAAAGCTACCGAGATTAGCGAAAATGAAACAGAAAACCGGTCTATATAAAGCAACACTAATGACTTATAATAAAAGTCAGCTGCAGGTATATGCCCTTTTCAAAAGGTTTTTCAGGGAGAACTATCCCTTTGGCTTTACTTACCAGATAACGAGTAAAGACTTTATTAATTAAGCCCCGAATCATTTCTTTTACACCTTCGATTCAGGGGCCTTCTTCTTCTGATCAATGCTGCTATTTAATATTTTAAGCACGAAGAACATGCTATTTAGCGGGTTCCTTTTTCCAAAAGATTGATCTTTTACGCGATAATCCTGTTGCGTTGCCCTTCATTTTTCAAAGCAATTAAATATTTATTTATATCAAGACATTTAAAACATGGAAACAAAATCATTATCACTATCAAAAAGCGACTTAAAACTGTTAAAAGAACATTTAGATAAATCCAACATGAGCCCTTATAACAAGGAAAAGCTGAGACAGGAAATTAAAGAAGCGACGATCTATGCAGATCAGGAGCTTCCGTCAGATGTGGTTTGCCTGAAATCTGAAGCCAGAATCGCCAATACGAAAACCGGTAAGGAGTTTACGTTCAGAATTGTCATGCCTGAAGAAGCGAACATCAAACTACAGAAAGTATCTGTTTTTGCGCCGATCAGCATTGCACTATTCGGATACAGAACAGGTGACATCATCAACTGGGAGATGCCCGATGGCATTCAGGAGTTTAAAATACTGGAAGTAAAGAAAATTTCCTAAGTCCTCCTTCCCGCTTCAAAGCCGCATTCCATACCCCTCAAAGCCAGATTTGTCAGGAATGCGTCTTTGTTTGGAAAATATTCTAAAAACTACAGAAAATATTCCTACATTTGAAATAGCAAAAAAGAAGTATTATGGCAAGCACTCCAAAACCCTATAAAACTAAAGCTAAAGTATCTGTAGTTGCTGAAGCTGCACTAATCGCACCTTATCAATCTTTGTACACCAATTCAATCAGTGTACTGACCAGCGCTAAAAATGGCTTATCGGCAAAGGCCGCATTAGATTTCCTGAGCCTTTCCGGCTTCACCAGGGAGGAGTTTCAGGATACTTTTAAAACAAATGTAAAAACAATAGAGAATTATGTGTCCAATGCTTCCAAACTGGATGCTTCCTTAAGTGAAAAACTCCTGAAATCTTTCTCTCTTTTTGAAAAAGGGATCGAAATCTTTGGAACCGCAAAAGCCTTTCACCTCTGGTTGAATACCCCTTCTTATGGCTTAGGCAATCAGATCCCTTTTGAATTGATGGATACCATTACCGGGATTTCCCTGATCGAAGAAGAATTAATCCGCATTGAATACGGTGATTTAGCTTAATATGCAGGTATTTCGTATCGCCCTCACAAAATATGCCGGTTCTTTAATGGCCTCAGGAAGAGCAGCACGCTGGAATCCGAATGAGGTGGAAGTGATTTATAGTGCAGGATCACGCTCCCTGGCTTGCCTGGAGAATGTGGTGCATAGAAACCAGATCGGGCTTAATAACTCCTTCAAGGTGATGACCATTGAAATTCCTGATGACATCATGATCCAGACGATTGAGCTAAAAAAGCTCCCTGCAGACTGGGTCGAATTTGAAAATATGCCCCTCACACAGGAAATTGGTGAAAACTGGATTAAGGAAGAAAAATCGGCGATATTAAAAGTCCCCTCTTCTATCATTCCTGCGGAGTACAATTACCTGATCAATCCACAGCATCCTGATTTTAAGTTCATCAAACTGTTAAAATCTGAGTCTTTTGTATTTGACAAAAGGATCAAACTATAACGGGATTACCTGCCGGCCATTTTGATCATGCGTTGTGCCAGATCTTTTCCAAGGTAGCCGTCTATGATGCCATGAACGAGATACAATATCGGTGTCATCAGAATGGCGACGATAAACTTATACGTATAATTGACCAATCCGATGGCAGCCACCATTTGCCAGCTCCAATGGTATTGAGGATTGAGGTAAAAAGCGATGAAAATTACTACAAAGCTATCAATACACTGGGAAACGACTGTTGAACCTGTTGCCCGCAACCATAATGCCTTATCACCTGTCACCTTTTTGATCTTATGAAAGATCAGCACATCGGCGATTTGCCCGATCAGGAAGGCAATAATAGACCCCACAATAATCCACATTCCCTGTCCGAATATTCCCGCAAAAGCGGCATTCATATTCAGCTGATGTCCCTGAATGTTCTGGTTTACCCAAAAATCTGAGGGTGTCAGCTGCATGGCCGCTCCTACTATAAAAAAGGCATAAGCAATCAGTACCGCAGTTAAGATCGATAGAAACCGCACCTGCCGGACACCAAAATATTCATTAATGATATCTGTCATGATAAAGATCAGTGGCCAGGTCAACACGCCTGCCGACATGTTAAAGGAGAGGTTCGGCACGCCTAGCAGATTAATATCAAACTGCTTGATGCCAAGCGTTCCCTCGACCGTAAATATTTTTACTCCGATAAATTCTGAGAGGATGGCATTGGCGACAAAAAAGGAGCCTAAAACGAGCAGCAACCTGCTTTCTTTTGTTTTAAAAGTCATAGCAGGATGAAATTATTAAATAAATCTGATATAAGAGGATAAATATTATTTCTATTTTCGTTGTCACATGATATCTACACAATCAAAACTACCAGGAACAGGCACGAATATCTTTTCGGTCATGTCCAAATTAGCCGAAGAACACAAAGCAATTAATCTTTCTCAGGGATTTCCTGACTACGAAGCGGATCCTAAACTAATTGAATATGTAGCGGATGCAATGAAACAAGGATTTAATCAATATGCCCCGATGACAGGTCTTCCGGTCCTGAGGGAATTGATTGCTGAAAAGATGAATCACCTTTACAGCGCAGATTACCACCCTGAAACGGAAGTAACCGTTACTGCAGGTGGTACACAAGCGATATTTACCGCTTTAAATGCCTATATCAATGCAGGAGATGAAGTGATCATCTTTGAACCTGCGTACGACTGTTATGCACCTACGATCAAAATGCTTGGTGGTTTGGTGAAACCTTATCAGCTGGCCCCGCCAAATTACGAGATCGACTGGGAAATGGTGAAGAAGCTGTTTTCTGCCAATACCAAAATGATCATCTTAAATAGCCCCCAAAATCCAACGGGCTGTGTTTTATCAGAAAAAGACATTAAAGCGCTCATCAAACTGACCAAAAACACGGACATCATGATTTTGAGTGATGAGGTCTATGAGCATATTATTTTTGATGGTAAAAAACACCAGAGTGTGGCTTTATATCCTGAACTTCGGGAAAGAAGCTTTATTGTGGCTTCCTTTGGAAAATTACTACATACTACCGGCTGGAAATTAGGCTATTGCCTTGCCCCTGAAGCCCTGATGAAAGAGTTCAGAAAAGTACATCAGTTTAATGTATTCAGTGTGAATACCCCAATGCAGCTGGGCGTGGCAAAATACCTGAAAGATCCGCAGAGTTATCTTGGATTATCGGCTTTCTTCCAGCAAAAACGCGATTTGTTCCGTTCCCTGCTTGCCGAAACCAAGTTTAAATTATTACCTTGCAACGGTTCTTATTTCCAATGCGTTAGCTATGAGCACCTCAGCGATGAAAAAGATGTCGCTATGGCCGAAAGGTTAATTAAGGAATATGGCGTGGCTTCTATCCCCGTTTCTGCCTTCTATATCCGGAACACGGACCATCATGTTTTACGTTTTTGTTTTGCCAAAAAGCAAGAAACTTTAGAAAAAGCCGTTGAAAGACTAGTTAAATTATAATTTACATCCCCTTAAATTAGAATAATGGAAAGTCCAGATTACCTGAATATTAAAAACCTGAAGATCACTATTTTTCAGGCTTACCTATTTTGGGAAAATATTGACAAGAACCTTCAGAACTTATCCTTGAGATTGTCCTCGGGTGTTAAAGAAAAAACAGACCTGATTATTCTTCCTGAGATGTTCAACACCGGATTTAGCATGAATGCGGAGGCACTTGCCGAAGAGATGGGTGGAAAAACCATGCAATGGATGAATGAAATTGCACAAAAATACGAATGTGTGGTTACGGGAAGTCTCATCATCAAAGAAAACGGACATTATTATAACCGCATGATCTGGATGCTTCCTGATGGCGGATACAGTCATTACGACAAAAGGCACCTCTTTGGTTTAGGTGAAGAAGATAAAACCTATACCCCTGGTAATGATAAAGTGATCGTAGAATTAAAAGGCTGGAAAATTCGCCTTGCGATCTGCTATGATCTTCGCTTTCCGGTCTGGTTACGCAACCAGAATGAAGAATACGACATCCTGTTGTTCGTTGCCAGCTGGCCGGATAAACGCGCTATACACTGGAATGCTTTGATTCCTGCCCGTGCAATAGAAAATCAGAGTTATGTAATCGCCGCCAACCGCGTAGGTCATGATGGCAAAGAAGTGTACCATAGCGGTCAGTCTCAATGTATCGATCCTATGGGTAAAACCGTATACTACAAACCTGAAGATGAAGATTTATATACCTTCAGCATCGGTTATGAAGAACTTGTAAAAACCCGTCATAACTTCCCTTTCTTAAAGGATGCTGACAATTTTAATATCATTTAACCAAACACACATTACTAAACCAAACCATGTTTAACCGTAGAAAATTCATAAAAGCATCTGCGCTTTCCGCTTCGTTACTGGCCATCGACAGAGCAAGCGCGGCAGCGATGATCCCTAATCCTTCTTCCCTTGAAACCGTAAAACCTATTGTGATCTCTACCTGGGATTTCGGTATTGCAGCCAATCAGGCGGCATGGAAAGTGCTTTCTACCGGAGGAAGAGCCCTGGATGCGGTTGAAAAAGGTGTTCATGTTCCTGAAGCTGATCCTAAAAATCAATCGGTAGGATATGGCGGTTTACCGGACAGAGATGGTCATGTAACCCTGGATGCCTGTATCATGGACGATTTAGGCAATTGCGGTGCGGTAGCCGGTTTAGAACACATTATGCATCCGATATCTGTGGCAAGACTCGTGATGGAGAAAACGCCACATGTAATGCTTGTTGGTGATGGTGCACTTCAGTTTGCATTGGAAAACGGCTTTAAAAAACAAAACCTGCTCACTAAAGAAAGTGAAAAAGCATGGAAAGAATGGTTGAAAACGGCCAAATATGCGCCGGTCATGAACATAGAGAACAAACTTTACGATAAAGCCGCCCCGACTAAATTACCCGGAAATCAGTACAACCATGATACCATTGGTATGCTGGCCATTGATGCCAAAGGGAACATTTCGGGTGCCTGTACCACCAGCGGAATGGCTTATAAACTCCATGGACGTGTGGGCGACAGCCCGATCATCGGTGCAGGTTTATATGTAGACAATGAAGTTGGCGGCGCTACTTCTACCGGAGTTGGTGAAGAAGTGATCCGTAACGTAGGTAGTTTTTTAGTGGTAGAGCTGATGCGACAAGGTTATGCTCCTGAGGATGCCTGTAAAGAAGCGGTGATGAGGATCATCAAGAAGAAACCAGAGATTGCAAAAGGCATTCAGGTGGGTTTCCTTGCTTTGAATAAAAAAGGGGAATACGGAGCTTATGCCATCCAAAAAGGATTCAGCTATGCGGTATGTACCAGTCAGAAGAACGATCTGCTGATCCCTGGGAAAAGCTATTATTAATATTTTTCTTTGTATAAAATGATTCAAATGGAAGTTTGCGCCAACTCTCTTTCCTCTGCCCTTGCGGCTCAGGAAGGTGGCGCTGTGAGGGTAGAATTTTGTGATAATTTGCACGAGGGAGGTACGACGCCCAGCTATGCCCAGCTAAAGCTCGCTAAAGAACTGCTGCACATTCTTGTTTATCCGATCATCCGGCCCAGAGGTGGAGATTTCCTCTATTCAGACCTGGAGTTCCGCCTCATGAAAGAGGACATTAAAATGTGTAAATCATTAAATTGTGATGGGGTGGTTATCGGGATCCTCAAAACTGATGGCAGCATCGATAAAGAACGCTGTGCAGAACTGATTGAACTGGCAAGACCTATGAAAGTAACTTTCCACCGGGCTTTTGACATGTGTAATGACCTGGAAAAAGCTTTGGAAGAACTCATTGAACTGGGATGTGAACGGGTGTTGACTTCTGGTGGTGCCATCTCTGCAATTAAAGGGGCCGAAACGCTAAAAGGTTTAATCACCCAGGCTGCAGGAAGAATCAGCATCATGCCCGGAGCAGGCGTCAAAACAGAAAATATTGCAGAGCTCATTCGCATTACCGGAGCAAAAGAATTTCATGCTTCGGCAAAACATCCGGTAAAAAGTAAAATGGAGTTCAGAAAACCGGAATTGAGTATGGGTACAGCAGCAGATGAATTTAGCTTTGACCTGACGGATACCGCAACGGTAAAAAAACTGATTGAACTCGCCAACAGCAATAAATAACGCTAAAAATGATAAAAAAACTGATTGGCACGGCGTTATTTGGTGCCCTGTTCATTTCCATCAGCACTGCTCAAACTAAAAAAGATTATACGCAATATGTAGATCCGTTTATCGGAACTGACGGACACGGACATACTTATCCCGGCCCTTCTATGCCCTTTGGCATGATCCAACCTGGTCCTGACACCCGTTTAACAGGATGGGACGGTTGCTCCGGTTACCACAATACCGACAGCGTGGTCTATGGATTTTCCAATACCCACATGAGTGGCGGAGGAATTTCTGATTATGGAGACGTTTTGTTTATGCCTACCGTAGGCCAGCCTCAATTTCAGAATGCCGCTTATTCTTCTCCTTTTCAAAAGAAAAATGAAAAAGCCAGTGTAGGATACTATGCAACCAGGCTCGATAAATATGCTATTGATGTCGCACTAACGACTACCAGAAGAGTCGCTTTACATCAATACACCTTCCCTGCTTCAAAACAATCCAATATCATTATTGATTTAAAACACCGGGACCGGGTGTTGGATTCCTGGATTGAAGTCGTTAGTCCAACTGAAATTCGTGGCTTTAGGAGGTCCAGAGCCTTTGCCAAGGATCAGCCGATTTATTTCTATGCTAAATTTAGCAAACCTTTCAAGGCCTACGGCATTGCTGTGGATGACATTGTACAGAAAGGCCTGAAAAAGGCATCTGGTAAGAACATCAAGCTATTTATACAATTTGAGACTAAAGCCGGCGAAAACGTACTTTCTAAGGTGGCTGTATCAGCAGTAAGTGCCGAAGGTGCTTTAAAAAACCTGGATGCTGAGCCAAAAGGCTATGATTTCAAAGGCACGGTAGCTAAGGCTAAAAAGATTTGGAATGCTGAACTTTCTAAAATTGAGCCGGAGAGTACCGATCTAAAACAACTCCGCACCTATTATACGGCATTGTATCACAGTTTTCTGAATCCTAATTTATTTATGGATGTAGATGGGCAATACCTGGGTTTAGACAAGAAGGTTCACCGGGCAGTCGGCTTCGAGTACTTTACAATGTTCTCCCTATGGGACACCCACCGCACAGAACATCCCCTCCTCGCATTGATCGACAGAAAAAGGACATTGGATTTCATTAAAACCTTTCTCGCCATGTACGACCAGGGAAAATTGTTGCCAGTATGGGAATTGGCCTCCAATGAGACCTTTTGCATGATTGGAAACCACTCTATCCCAGTCATTGTAGATGCTTATGCAAAGGGAATCCGGGATTTTGATGCAGAAAAAGCACTGGAAGCCATGAAAGTCTCCGTAAACAGGAAACAATTCGGGATCGACCTTTATGTTGCGGAGGGTGCTGTTCCTTCCGATAAGGAAGAAGAATCGGCTTCTAAAACAGTAGAATATGCCTATGACGACTGGTGTATTTCGGAATTTGCCCGCATGCTGGGTAAAAAGGATGACCAGGAATTGTACAGCCGCAGGGCGCAATACTGGAAAAACCTGTATGATCCGGAAACAGGCTTCATCCGTGCCCGGAAAAACGGAGGTTTTTACAAACCTTTTGAACCGACGGAAGTCAACAGTAACTATACGGAAGGCAATTCCTGGCATTATTCCTTCAGCACTCAACAGGACATCAATACCCATATGGAATTTATGGGTGGAGAACCTGCTTATCAGGAAAAACTGAATGAGTTGTTTACCACAAAAAAAGGGTTGACAGGCAGAGCGCAGGACGACATCGCAGGTTTAATCGGGCAATATGCCCACGGAAATGAGCCAAGTCACCATATGTCTTATTTGTTTAATTACACCAGACATCCGGAAAAGACGGCACACTACCTGCAAAGAATTTACAGGGAACAATACCACGATCAACCTGATGGCTTATCCGGGAATGAAGATTGTGGTCAGATGAGCGCCTGGCTGGTGATGAGTGCCATGGGATGGTATCCTGTATCTCCCGGTAACAACATTTACAATATTGGCAGTCCCTGGTTTAAGAAATTAACGGTACACCTGGAAAACGGGAAAAAGATTCTGGTAAATGCCCCTTCCCTTGATCAGGACCGCTATTATACTTCCGGATTAAAATTAAATGGAAAACCATACGGGAAGTTGTTTCTGAATTACAACGACCTTGCCAATGGAGGAACACTTGATTTTGAGCATTCGGCTAAACCGGATATGGATTATTTAAACCGTCTGGAGAAGCCGGTGATGAAGATCAGTGGACAGCTCATTACCCCTAATCCATCGATTAACGGCCCCTCGGCTATTTTCAAAGGAAAACAAAGCATCAGCATTAGCAATTCATTGAAAGATGCGCAGATCTATTATACTACCGACGGCAGTACGCCTTCGAAAACTTCCCTTCTTTATACCAGGCCCTTTGAAATCGACAAAAGTCTTCAGATCAAAGCCATTGCCTATAAAGCGGGTTATGTAAACAGCTTTCCTGTGGAAGCTTCCTACCAAACTGCAGTTCAGCATTACACCATACAGGTTAAAACTGCCATTAATCCTACTTTTACCGGTGGCGGAAATAATGCATTGGTTGATGGTGTCAGAGGAACAGCCAATTATAAAATCGGAGACATCTGGCAAGGCTTCAGAAGCCCGGAAATTGAGGCGGTTGTAGACCTTGGTTTGAAGAAGCAAGTGAACACCGTAAGCATTGGTGCACTGCAAGATACCAATGCCTGGATCATTATTCCCTCGGAGGTTAGCTTTTATGGCTCTTCAGACAACATTCATTTTGTGGAAATCGGCAAGGTGAAATCAACCGTTGATCCTAAAGATGAGCGTCGGCAAATTCAGGAGTTTAGTGCCAAAGCAGGCATAGAATGCAGATATATTAAGGTAGTAGTCAGGGCTTATGGTATCCTCGGCGACTGGCATGATGGTTCAGGTGAGCTGGCCCATTCTTTCTTTGATGAAATTACGATAAATTAATCGACTCAAAACCCTATATTTGCGCCACTGATGAAGCACATACGTAATTTTTGCATAATTGCACATATTGACCACGGTAAGAGCACCCTGGCTGACCGTTTATTAGAATATACTAAAACCATTACCCAACGTGAGTCTCAGGCTCAGTTGCTGGATAATATGGATTTGGAGCGTGAACGTGGTATCACGATAAAAAGCCACGCCATTCAGATGAACTACACCGTAGACGGGCAGGAATATATCTTAAACCTGATCGATACTCCCGGACACGTAGATTTTTCTTATGAAGTTTCCCGTTCAATCGCTGCCTGTGAAGGTGCTTTACTGATCGTTGATGCTTCACAAGGGATTCAGGCACAAACGATTTCCAACTTATATCTTGCTTTAGAGCATGACCTGGAAATCATTCCGATCCTGAATAAAATGGATTTACCAGGCGCCATGCCTGAAGAGGTGAAAGATCAGATCATAGACCTGATTGGCTGTAAACGCGAAGAGATCATTCCTGCATCCGGAAAAACCGGATTGGGTGTAATGGAGATTCTTCAGGCGATTATTGACCGTGTACCTGCTCCTGTTGGAGTAGCAGACGCGCCATTACAGGCCTTAATCTTTGACTCTGTCTTTAACTCTTTCAGAGGAATTATCGCTTACTACAAAGTAGTGAATGGTGAAATCAGAAAAGGGGATAAAGTAAAGTTCATCAATACCGGTAAAGAATATCTTGCGGACGAGGTGGGTGTACTAAAATTAAACATGTTACCTAAAGATGTGGTGAAAACCGGGGATGTAGGTTATATTATATCAGGGATTAAAGAAGCGCGTGAGGTTAAGGTTGGAGATACGATCACTAACGTTGCCCGGCCTTCCTTAGAATCCATTCAAGGATTTGAAGAGGTAAAACCAATGGTATTTGCGGGAATCTATCCTGTAGATACAGATGAATTTGAAGAACTTCGTGAGGCAATGCATAAATTACAGCTGAACGATGCTTCGATTGTATTTGAACCGGAAAGCTCTGCAGCTTTAGGTTTCGGATTCCGTTGCGGGTTCCTTGGAATGCTGCACATGGAGATCATCCAGGAGCGTCTGGAACGCGAATTTGATATGACGGTAATTACTACTGTTCCCAACGTATCTTATATCGCCCATACGACCAAAGGTGATGAAATCATCGTAAACAATCCTTCAGATCTTCCTGATCCAAGTAAACTGGATTTCGTGGAAGAACCTTTCATCAAAGCAAACATCATTACCAAAGCTGAATTTGTTGGTCCGGTAATGTCGCTTTGTATTCAGAAAAGAGGGGTCATCGTGAATCAGTCGTACCTGACTTCAGACCGCGTTGAACTGGTGTTTGAAATGCCTATGGGTGAGATCGTTTTCGATTTCTACGATAAGCTGAAAACCATCTCTAAAGGATATGCTTCTTTCGATTACCATCAGATCGGCTATAAGCAATCTGAACTGGTACGTCTGGACATTCTATTGAATGGGGAACATGTGGATGCTTTATCGTCCTTAATTCACCGCAGCAATGCTTATGACTTCGGAAAAAGAATCTGCGAGAAATTGAGGGAATTGATTCCGAGACAACAGTTTGAGATTGTGATCCAGGCTTCTATCGGTGCAAAAATTATCGCCCGTGAAACCGTAAGGGCTTTACGTAAAGATGTGACGGCCAAATGTTATGGTGGTGATATCTCCCGTAAGCGTAAACTTTTGGAGAAACAAAAGAAAGGTAAAAAACGGATGCGTCAGGTAGGTAATGTGGAGATTCCACAAACCGCTTTCATGGCCGTACTTAAATTAGATTAATTTTCAGGGCAATGCCCTGGCATTGCCTATACATAAACAACATCATTAGGATTACATGCAGTTACTGGACGGAAAATTCGCATCAGAGAAAATAAAACAGGAAATCGCAGCAGAAGCAGCGGCTTTTTTAGCAGAAAGTGGCAGAAAGCCTCACTTGATAGCGATATTGGTTGGTAATGATGGTGGCAGCGAAACATATGTCGCCAGTAAAATGAAAAACTGTGAAAAGGTAGGTTTCCAATCTTCCCTGATCAGATATGATGTCACAGTTACTGAAGCGGAATTATTACAAAAGATCGAAGAAATTAATCAGGATGCTGGTGTAGATGGCTTAATTGTTCAGCTTCCCCTTCCTAAACACATCGATCCGGAGAAAGTAACGGAAACGATCGATTATCGTAAAGATGTAGATGGTTTTCACCCGGTAAACCTGGGCCGTATGATGCGGAACCTTCCTTGTTTTATTCCTGCAACCCCTTATGGAATCTTGTTAATGCTTCAGGCTTATCAGATTGATACCACAGGAAAACATTGTGTGGTAGTGGGCAGAAGTAATATTGTGGGAAGTCCAATGAGTATCCTGATGGCCAGAAATGCAAATCCAGGAAACTGTACGGTAACACTTACGCATAGTAAAACAGCGAATTTAAAAGAATTGGCTTTACAGGCAGATATTATTGTTGCTGCAATTGGCAAAAAGAATTTTGTAACTGCAGATATGGTAAAACCTGGCGCGATTATTATCGATGTCGGTATCAACAGAGAAACTTCAACGGAGACAAAATCAGGGTATAAATTGTATGGTGATGTTGATTTTGACAATGTAGCGCCTAAAGCTTCATGGATCACTCCGGTTCCCGGAGGTGTAGGTCTGATGACGATTGTAGGCTTGTTAAAGAACACATTGGCTTCAGCAAAAAAAGAAATCTATCCATAAGGATATCGAGATATCAATATATAAGAAAAGAGGGTTGATTTAAAAGTCAACCCTCTTTTAATTTTACTACTCTCCTACTTGCTGTTCAAATAGTTAAGATATTCTGCTTCAATCATTCCGCTATTTACAAAACGATCTATTACAGCCCCATATTTATTTAACGAAAAATCAACAGCTTCATCAAGTGTATAAAAAGTATCTAGCAACCCGTAAGGCTCATCTGGATCCACCACTGTAAAATCAGAGATATCAAGATTATCGACATTCCCTTGATCATAACACGCTATGTATAAAACATTATGCTCGTCCTTTTCTGAGTATATGCGCACCCACTTAAGAATTGTTTCACCATCACTCTCATAATGCCCTAACCACTGCTCCACTGCTTTACCGAGACTGAGTTTAGCTTTTAGTTGTTCCTTTGTTAGATAATTATTCATTTGCTTATTGTTTAATTGGCCATTTCTCTACCTCTCATATACCAGTGCATCTTGCATCCTCATTTCGGGCGTTACTCCTTCTTTTGATTTATTAAGATTGGGTACATAAGTTTGATGTACTGGCTTAACCTCATGTATTGCAGAGCCAGGCATCATATCTATCATGCTCAAACGACTGAATGAGCTTAATGCCCTTTCTGAGCTTGATAAGGAGCGGATTCTTTATGCCTTGGATGGCCTACTCAGAGACGCGAAGACTAGGCAGGCCTATAAATAACAAAAACCCGGATAATAACCGGCCCCTCTATTAGTTTTTTTCGTTCAAATAGGTACGATACTCCTCTTGTATCATCCCGGCGCTTACAAAGCTATCCATTTTAGCACCATATTGATCTAACGAAAAACTGATAGCTTCGTCTATAGTAGAAAACGTAGTGACAATCCCAAGTGGTTCATCCGGATCCAAGGTCGAAAACTCGTAAATATCAAGGAAATCTTCGCTTCCCTCATCAAAAGACTCAATATAAGCAACACTATATTCATCACTACTTTCTTTCTCAATGCTTATCCATCTTAAAACGATATAATGATCCTCTTGTTTATAGCCAAGCCATTGTTCAACAGTTCTACCTAGACTTAGGTTAGTCCTAAGCTGTTCATTTTGCAAATAAATCATATTTACATAATTTAATTAGTCATCTCTCTTCCTCTATAGTTCCAATGCATTTTAGCATCTTCAATTCTCATTTTCCTGGCTACTCCTTCATTTAACTGATTCGGATGTGGCACATAGCTAGTGTGACCAGGTTTAACTTCATGTATCGCTGAACCAGGCATTTGATCCGCATGGCGTAGTTCTAATGGCATTTTTTTTCCTGCAGCATTAGTTCTTGGGGCAAAATCCAATGGCTCCTCGTTTAAACCAAATCCAGTTCCAGCGGGCATGTCCTGCGAATATGTTTATGCCGCCTATCTACTAATTAGCAAACTATGGTTATGGCCTGCATGAGCCCTAAAGGCCTATTCTTTTCTTAAGTAAACAAAGTTGTTAGGCTCTAATTCAGAAAATGACTTCGTGGTATATTCACAAATCTCGTCTATTTTTTGAAATTCTATATCACCTAGTACTTCCGCACATACATCACTAATACTTTCATAATCATCGTCAGTCGGTTCGCGATCTAAATAAAAAACAATTTTTAGTTTTTTTAACTCATTAAATTCATATGCTATAGCTCTTATAGCAGGATATATTGCTCCAAGTAAAGCTCTTTGTAATGACAGTTTCAATAGTACTGTTATTTCTTGTTCTTTCATATGTATATTTTTATGGTCGTAAAGGATAAATGTGAACCCCTGTTTACTATTTAACTACCATGCCATTTGTTCTCGGTGTAGCTACAAACCTAATCGGATTATTGAAAGAATAATTGTAAGGTGACCATCTCCGTGTCTCCTCTGCAAGCGGGTCTATGACATTCCAGCAACCTTTTATAGAATCATAGAACCTTGCCCCGTAGTCGTACATTTTCTCTCCGTGTAGTCTTTACCGACAAATTTTTGCATTTTCTAATTCGTCTGTAATAACGACCTTACTTCCAAGCTTTTTATTTTCTTCAAGTTCAAATTGAGTGTTATCAAAAATATAACAAAGATTATTAAGGTCATTTGGAGCAGCATATTGATCCATTATTTTATTATATTCTGGCGATCCATATTCTTTAAAATATATCTCATTCTTTCTACTTATCTGTTTAAATTTACCGCCACCACCACTCAATATCTGAACCTTCCTATCTTTATGAAAAATTAGGGAAGCTTGTAGAAAATCATCGAATTGCCAATCAATTATTAGAGATACATTTTTTTTTATAGAAATAGCATTATTACATTCCCCGTAATAAAGGTAAGTCCTTTTTTCAAGGTCGTACCGGCTAACTTTTACACCCTCAAATTCATAATGTATTATTTTCTGAGCATCCTCTTTACAAGACAAAAACATCAGCGCAAAAAAGTAAATAAACATATTTTTTTTCACGGCTTATTTAAATATTTTTTTTTCACCGACATTAATACCATCTCTTGTTAGATTATCTTCGCCAGTCAGCGCTGTCCTTAAAAACTGAAATAATCCAGATTGAGGCATCATTAAAGTGATAAAAACATCTCTTATCCCCATAATCATTGCGGCTTTTTTGTTATTGCCAACTTGATTGTATGCACCGAAACCATAATCAATTCCAATTGTTGGAAATCTATTCATCCTTAGTCATAATTTTATCTTTTAGTGCTTTAATTACCTCATCAGCATCATTAAAACCATCGAATATTGAGGAACGGAAGTAGAACGTCGAACCATCATTAAAGGATACGTAAAATGAAGTTCTCGACAACCACCTTTCTACCTCCTTTACCTGACTTTTAGACTTCTTCGCCCTAAATAAAAGGTTCTTAAAAACCAACTCATTCCCAACACTGTAAACGTCATAGTAAGAAAAGGCACATAGAAAGATAAAAGATGCAATAGCAAGAATAAGCGCAAAAATACCCAGACTAGTAAATGTTAATACATCAAGTATTAGATACGAAAAAAATATCAGGAATGGCAATAAACTAAAAACAATAAACAATTGGCCTCCAACGGCTGAACTTCCACTAATCTTTGTCTTAATCATTTTTTTGTTTCTATTTTTTACGTTTCACTAACTTATGTCCTTGCCAAGGAAAATCATAAGTACCATCTGTTTGATTTGAATCGTTCTTCGATGAGCTTAGCTCTTTCCCGGATAATCTTCCTCTGATATAGCCATATTCGCTCGTCGATTCAGCCGTTCGAACGATGATATCCTGTATTTCAAAGAGGTATTCAGATTTCAACTTGGGCACCATTGATGGGGAAAAGGACTTCCGTACTACGAACGAAAGTTGATAATCAACTCTTGGAACTTCATCGTATTTTTTTAAAAGCGCTATAACATTCAATATTTGGTTATTTTCAGTTCCTTCTATCGCGCTGAATTCATAAGTTTTGATCTCATCAAAAAGCAAAGAGTCTTCGCCAGTTTTAAATTCTGATTTAACTAAGCCCTCCCCGATTTTATCTGGTTGCTTTTTTATGACATCTAATGTATCCCTTAGCCATATCTTAAAAATTTCATCTTGTTCTGGAAATGTAAGAGTTGTAGGTTTTGATTGACAGCCTGCAATGATCAGGCAACAAAAAATCAAAACCAGATTTAGAGGAATAGCCCTCAATCTACCCCTATAGGATGCGGTAATCAAGGCGATCAATGTTCCAAGGTAAAACAAAAGTGGATATATCTTAAGGATTCTCCGACTGATTCTACCTAAACTTTCATAAAAAGGCAGCCCGCGTAAGTTACCCGTGATATCCATGGATGTGACGTAACTTTTATTTACTGAATCAAAAAAATCATAGATGCCATATACACAAACCAGTAAAAGTATCAGGTCCGTCAGCTTACTACGATACAAAATCAAGAAGACAATGAGTGGCATCAATAGAATATGGCTTTCCCTATAACTTAATACGCTATTAGATAACATTTCAATCTCTACAAGCTGAAGTGTAACAAAAATGCCAATCGCAAGGAGCTTAACAAGCCCTTTAACTACATTCATCAACTATACTATCATAATTTACACTTTTACCGTAGACCGTACTTAAAGAACCTATTTGTGAAAAAATTAAATTAAAATATTCATCATTAATCGCGTCTTGAATAGCCTTCTTTATGGTGATCTTCTCTAAATCTTTTACAATGAACATATCAACAGCCCAAAAGTAATTGTTTGGCCCCTTTTCCATCAAATGTTGAATATTATTAACCGTAAAAGACGTTCCAAAAAAGACACTGTTATCGGGGAAGATCACATTCAGGTCTAAATTGTCATTAAAAATATCGTTCACCTGATAACCGGCCGGAAATCTTATTTTAAAATCCTGCATATTTACCCGAACAACTTCTTTATCCAGCTTTCTTTCAAACCCACATATATCCCATCTTCCCTTTCCTCCACCGGATAAGTGTCAATATAATCCCCCTGTCCCTCTGCTCCCCTTCCTGTTTCCAGATTATACTCATACCGATGAATCGGACAGATCAGATAACCATCCTTACAACGGCCTCCACTTAAAATCCCTCCTGCATGCGGACAGGTATTCTGAACTACATGAAGCTGATGCTGATGCCTCAGCATACATAATTTCTTCCCGTTCACCTTGATTTGCTGTACAAAATCCTGCTCCGGGAATGTTCCTTCTATTTTATACCACTTCAGCATCCCAGGATTCCCTTCTTTTTCATAGATTGGTCATATAAACGTTTTCAATATACATATAATCTCATTTCCCGCCGATATTTTATTTACCTTTGCAGCCTTTATATGGCACATCAAATACCAGCAGACGGCACATTACTTCCTTTAATGGAAGAGTTTTACACCATTCAGGGCGAAGGATTTAACACAGGAAAAGCGGCTTATTTTATTCGTTTGGGAGGTTGCGACGTCGGTTGTCACTGGTGTGATGTTAAAGAAAGCTGGGATGCAGAGTTACATCCATTAACCCTGTCTGATGATATCGTTGTCAAAGCAGATAGTTTTCCGGGGAAAGCCGTAGTGATTACTGGTGGTGAGCCATTAATCTACAACCTGGATTACCTGACCCAAAAGCTAAAAGAAAGAAATATCCTGACCTTTATCGAGACTTCCGGTGCTTATCCACTTTCGGGTACCTGGGACTGGATCTGTCTTTCTCCAAAGAAATTTAAAGCACCCCGTCCGGACATCACTCCTTTTGCCAATGAGCTGAAAGTGATTGTTTTCAATAAGAGTGATTTTGAATGGGCAGAGAAATACGCAGAAAGCGTTTCTGACACCTGTAAGTTGTATTTACAACCAGAATGGTCTAAATCAAAAGAGATGACTCCCCTGATTATTGATTATGTAATGGCCAACCCGAAATGGGAAATCTCCTTACAAACTCATAAATATTTAAATATCCCTTAATTAGATCTTCAGATTTTTCGCTACATTTAATATTATTCATAAAAAGTAGCGTTTTGAAAAAAATATCTATTGCGGCCTTTTTTTTCTTTGTAATTCTTGGTGTCAGCGCTCAAACCTCCTCCGTCAAAAAAGCGATGGCTGATTTTGATAAGGCCCAGGTATATTTGAATAACAACAATTACGAAGAAGCGATTGCTGCTTTAAAAGATGCTGCAACCGCAGATCCAAATTTCCAGAATGCCATTATTCAGCTTGCCGAACTCAACAGGAGACTAAAATCTTTTGAAGAAGCCAAGCAGTACTATAACAAAGCCCTTGGTTTAGGTGCCGGATCAGATGTCAGGATCTATTATGGATTGGCAGAATCACAGCTCAATACCGGCGACTATAACAACGCACTGAAGAACATCAGCCTTTTTATCGACAAATATACCGGAGGTGATAAAGCTTTTCTTGCCAAGGCAAAAAAATACAAAATGGACTGTGAGTTTTCGATTCAGGCTTTAAAAACACCTCAGAAGTACGAACCTGTAAACCTGGGTCCGCAAATCAACTCGGCACACCGGGATTATTTCCCTGCCATCACTGCCGACAATGAGACCTTAATTTTCAGCAGAAATATAGCAGGCAATGAAGACTTTTTCATTTCCAAAAAACGCAATAAAGAATGGAGCAGCCCTGTTTCTTTGAGCAGTAACATCAATACTTCCCAATTTAATGAAGGCGCACAGTCTATTTCTCCCGACGGGCAATACCTCTTTTTTACGGGTTGTAACAGGCCTAACGGATTAGGAAGATGTGACCTCTATGTCAGCCATAAAGAAGGGAATAACTGGGGACAACCTTTTAACCTCGGTGCACCTGTAAACTCCATGTACTGGGAATCACAGCCGGCCATCAGTCCCGATGGAAATACCTTGTACTTTGTGAGCAACAGACCGGGAGGAATTGGTGGTTATGACATCTGGAAAACCCAGCTGAATGAGGAAGGCGAATGGTCAGCCCCCGTTAACCTGGGACCGGAAATCAACACCCCATATGACGAAAACACCCCTTTCCTCCATGCAGATGGGAAAACACTTTATTTTTCTTCAGATGGATGGCCTGGTATGGGCAACAAAGATATTTTCATGAGCAGATTGGACCCTACCGGTCATTGGAGTAATCCCTTAAACATGGGCTATCCGATCAATAGTTTCAGTGAAGAGAGCGGATTAATTGTGAGTCCGGACGGTACGGAAGCCTTTTTCTCCTCCAACCTGAAAGATGGATATGGAGACATGGACATTTACCAGTTTAAATTGCCTGAAGATAAAAAGCCAATGGCCATTACGTATGTAAAGGGAATCGTTCGTGATAAAGAAACGCGGAAATTTCTGGAAGCTAAAGTTCAGGTCGTGAACCTCAGCAATAAAAAGACGGCATACAATGATTATACCTCCAAAGAGAATGGGGATTTTCTGGCGGTGATGCCTATTGGCGCTGATTATGCCTTTAATGTCAGCGCAGATGGCTATCTTTTCTACTCTGAAAATTACCAGCTAACCACTGCCAATGGAAATAAGCCCTTTCTTCTGGAGATTGACCTGGAGCGCTTAAAGGTAGGCACAGATATGATTCTGAAGAATATTTTCTTTAATACCAATGAGTATACCCTGTTGCCCTCATCGGTAACGGAGCTCGCAACCCTGAAAGACCTGTTAAAAAACAACCTGAACATCCATATTGAAGTTCAGGGACATACCGACAATGTAGGCAATGACCTTCAGAACGAGAAATTATCGGTAAACCGGGCCAAGGCTGTTTATGACCACCTCATTGAAAGTAAAATCGATCCGGATCGCTTAACCTATAAAGGCTATGGAGAGACCAAGCCAATTGCAGGAAATGAAACCGAGGAAAAGCGTAAAAAGAACAGAAGGACCTCCTTCCTCATTACGAAAATCTAGAAAGGACGGTGCTTTTCATACAGCTTTGTACATCTATCCTCATAGTCAATATAGGTAGCGTCACTAAATGTTTCCAGATAAGTAGTTTTAAATTTCAGTTTCGTCCTGATCGTTGGAATTTTAACCAGCTTCCCTTCTCCTTTATTGGCTGACGTATTAAAATAATTCCAATCCCCGATGTAATCATATGTCAACAAATTCACACTGGACTCCCCACTTCCATCATGAGTAGCACCGCCATATGAGTATCTACCCATGCCAATTAGCTGAATTTTTTTTGCATCCTTGTTGTATCTGAACTGAGTTTTAAAACCTGCACGCATCCAATCATTGAAAAATTCAAAACCATTTTTAGTAGGACTAATTCCTGCGTTATCATTTAGATTTTCTATTGGCAGACTATGGATTTTTGCGAACTTCTGACTGGATAATTGACAAAATATAGTCGATTCCTTCTTAGATAAAGATACAGTGTCCATTTTCCCATCGTGATCTAAGTCTTTGACCAATTTCTCCTGCCCGAAAACGAGCAGATGGGATAAGAATAAAACAAATGTGAGGAGTGCTTTTGCCATTATTTTCTGTGTCTGTGTTTGACTTTTATGATCAAACTTGATACCAGATAAAGTCCAGCTTCGGATAATCGGGAGCTATAAAATCAAGCAGGCGTTTTCTGGAAATGATCTGGTTACCACTAAAAAAATCACCGTCATCCAGGCGGGCCAGTGAAGAAGTGGATTGCTGAGCCAGCCAGGCCACGAATAAGTCCCTGTTCGGGAAGATTCTCGGTTCGGAAAAAGCGCCGTCCCAGATTTCCCCATACAGGAATTCTTTTTTTTCATTCATCGCCATTCCCATGCCGCAATAGTCACGATGGCTATAACTGAGTAAATATCCTAATTCCAGTTTATCAGTCACCTGGTCTGCTAAAACAGGACCAAATGCTAAAGTATCCGAGCCCAGGTGATGCAGTGCTTCTTCATATTCATCCATAAGCACAAAATTAACAATCCGGTTGCCTGATTAAATAACCGCTTTTCTTAATCTTACCAGTTTTACCAGTAAATCTTCCAGTAAATCCAGGTGTAGCATATTTGCACCATCTGATTTTGCATTTGCAGGATCAGGGTGTGTTTCTATAAAAAGCCCGTCTGCACCAACAGCAATTGCTGCCTTGGCAATGGTTTCGATCAGTTCAGGTTTCCCTCCTGTTACACCCGAACTTTGGTTCGGCTGTTGCAGGGAATGTGTACAATCCATCACCACAGGGACCCCGAAGGCCTGCATTTCCGGTAATCCACGATAATCAACGATCAGGTCCTGATAACCGAATGTATTTCCACGATCCGTTAAGATCACTCTGTTGTTTCCGGATTCCACAATCTTTTCTACCGCGAACTTCATCGATCCCGCAGATAAAAACTGACCTTTCTTTACGTTCACCACTTTACCTGTATGCGCCGCAGCGATCAGCAAATCTGTCTGGCGACAAAGGAATGCAGGGATCTGCAGCACGTCAACATAAGCCGCTGCCATTGCTGCTTCCCCACTTTCGTGGATATCCGTAACCGTTGGCACGTTAAAAGTTTTACCGACTTTCTCCAGGATTTTCAAGGCTTTTTCATCTCCTATTCCGGTAAATGAACCACCTTTTGAACGGTTCGCTTTACGGTAAGAGCCTTTGAAAATATAAGGGATATTCAGTTTATCAGTGATGGTAATGATTTTCTCAGCAATGCGGAGTGCCATCTCCTCACCTTCAATGGCACAGGGGCCGGCCATTAAAAAGAAATTATTGGAATCCTGATGTTTTAAATTATCTAGTGGAAAATTGATCATTTTGTATCTTGTGTATTAATTACCTAATTCAGACATGAACTTGATCCGCATCAGCTGGATCTCTTCACGGGAATAATCTGTTTCCCCTAATTCTTTTAATGCTTCATCGATAGAATCGTTCTCCGCAGACTGGAAGTAATCAAATACTTCATCCTGACGGTCTTCATCAATCAATTCATCTACAAAATAATTAAGGTTCAGCTTAGTGCCTGAATTTACGATAGCTTCGATCTCCTTTAAGATATCGAAATAAGTAATGCCTTTAGACTTAGCGATATCTTCCAGACCAATCTGCCGGTCGATATTCTGGATAATGGATACTTTAAGCTGCGATTTATTGGCTTGAGTCTTGATGATCAGGTCTATCGGGCGCTCAATATCATTATCGTCTACATATTTTTTAATCAGCTCAATGAACGGAGAACCGAATTTCATGGCCTTTCCGTTTCCTACTCCGGAGATCTGTTTCAACTCATCCATTGCGATTGGATAATGCGTACACATCTCTTCTAATGAAGGGTCCTGGAACACCACAAATGGCGGTACATTCTTTTGCTTGGCGATTTTCTTTCTAAGGTCCTTTAACAGCTGTAACAATTGCGTATCCAGCGTTCCGGTTCCATGTTTAACATCATCCTCATCGTCGTCCGCAGCGCTTTCAATTGGCTCATTGAGCACAAATTTAAGGCTATATGGGTTTTCAATGAAATCTCTTCCGTTATTGGTTAACCTTAAAAGGCCGTAATTGTCGATATCTTTAGACAGGAAGTTGTTCAGTACCGACTGACGGACCAAAGACTTCCAGTAATTTTCTCCTTCTACCATTCCCAGACCAAACTCAGCAATCTTACCATGCTCGTAAGCAATCGTTTGTGCCGTTTCTGAACCGGTAAATATATTCAGGATATGGGTATCGTCAAACTTCTCTCCTATGCGTTGAATCAGCTTCAGTAAAACCACTAATGATTCTTCCGCTTCAAAAAGTTTCTTAGGTTTTTTACAGTTATCGCACATGCAGTTACAGCCTGTTTCATTGAAGTTTTCTCCAAAGTAATGCAGAATCTGTTTCCTCCGGCAAACACCGGACTCCGCATAGTCGATCACTTCTTTTAGAATCTGTGTACCGATTTCACGCTCAGACACTGGCTTATCCTTCATGAACTTCGCCAGCTTATCTACATCTTTTTGTGCGTAAAAAGCGATACATACCCCTTCACCACCATCTCTTCCTGCTCTACCGGTTTCCTGGTAATAGCCTTCCATACTCTTAGGAATGTCGTGATGAATAACGAAACGTACATCCGGTTTATCGATTCCCATACCGAAAGCGATGGTTGCCACAATGACTTCCACATCTTCCATCAGGAACTTATCCTGTGTATCAGCCCTTACCTTAGGTTCTAATCCTGCATGGTAAGGCAAAGCCTTGATCCCGTTCAGGTTCAGTGCTTCCGCTACTTCTTCTACCTTTTTACGGCTCAGACAGTAAATAATTCCTGATTTTCCGGTATTGTACTTGATGTATCGGATCATTTCCTTGATGACATCTCTTTTCGGGCGGATCTCATAAAATAAGTTTGGCCTGTTAAAGGACGACTTAAATAAGGTCGCATCCGACATCTGCAGGTTCTTAATGATGTCCTGCTGAACTTTCGGAGTTGCGGTAGCCGTTAAAGCGATAATCGGAATGTCATCTCCCAGGCCACAGATGACCTGTCTGATTTTCCGGTATTCCGGACGGAAGTCATGCCCCCATTCAGAAATACAGTGGGCCTCATCGACCGCCACAAAGGATATCTTAATCAGTTTTAAGAACTCAATATTGTCTTGCTTGGAAAGCGATTCCGGGGCAACGTATAACAATTTGGTTTGTCCGCTGAGCAAGTCACTTTTTACCTGGGTAATTTCTGCTTTGTTTAAAGAAGAGTTTAAAAAGTGAGCGATGCTGTCGCTTCCGCCGAAAGCCCTCAGCTGATCCACCTGATTTTTCATCAGGGCAATCAGGGGCGATATAACAATTGCAGTACCTTCGCTCATTAGCGCCGGTAACTGGTAACATATGGATTTCCCTCCACCTGTAGGCATAATAACAAACGTATTCTTTCCTTCAAGAACATTAGTGATGATAGACTCCTGATCACCTTTAAAATTATTAAAACCAAAAAAGGTTTGTAAGTTATCAAACAACGACTTTTTCACATCCATTACGCGTATAAAATATTCAGTGCTATATTTACTTCAAAATAACATAATTTTGCACTAATTCAAAGCATCAATATACTAATTAATTCTGTTTGAAAAGTAAAAAAACCATTATCGGGGACGCAGTCAACACGTTACAGCTGGAAGCACAGTCAATTTTAGGCCTAATTGAGCACCTAAATGACGATTTTATCCAAATAATAGACCTTATTCTGCAATGTAAAGGCCGTGTTATTGTTACAGGAATCGGTAAAAGCGCGATTATTGCGCAGAAAATTGTGGCAACTTTCAATTCTACAGGCACTCCATCGATATTTATGCACGCTGCAGATGCCGTACACGGAGACCTTGGAATGATCCAGAAAGACGATATTGTGATCTGTATTTCCAAGAGTGGAAACACCCCGGAAATCAAAGTACTGGCACCTTTGTTAAAGCAATCAGGGAACCTGATGATCGGCATGGTGGGACAACTGAATTCGGAGCTTGCCATACAGGCTGATCTGATCCTGAATACCACGGTAGCAAAGGAAGCTTGTCCGCATAACCTGGCCCCTACCACAAGTACAACAGCCCAACTGGCCATGGGCGATGCCATTGCAATTTGTTTACTGAATGCCAGGAATTTTAATGAAGAAGACTTTGGCAGATACCATCCCGGTGGGGCATTGGGCAAACGCCTGTACCTGAAGGCCGGAGACATTGCGCTTAAAAATCAAAAACCACGCATCAGCCCCGGGGCTTCTGTGAAGGATGTCATAATTGAAATTAGTCAAAACCGTTTAGGCGCAGTCGTTGTTATTGAGGCGGATACGATTTTAGGAATCATTACTGACGGAGATATCAGGAGAATGTTAGAAAAACATACTAATTTAGCCGACATTAAAGCGAGTGATTTGATGAATCCCCATCCTAAAACCATTGAAAAAGAGCTCCTGGCCATTAATGCACTGGAAATGATTAAAGAAAACAACATTACGCAGTTATTAGTGACCGATGCCGGTGCTTATTTTGGGATGATACATTTACACGACCTTCTTCAGGAAGGTATAATTTAAGAATTTAGTTTAGCATGAATAAAAATAATTACGCACTAATCATGGCCGGTGGCGTTGGCAGCCGATTCTGGCCAGTGAGCAGAACAGAATATCCCAAACAGTTCATTGATTTTTTTGGTATTGGTAAAACACTCATTCAAAGTACCTACGAACGTTTTTTAAGAATTTGTCCGCCGGAAAATATTTTTGTGGTAACCAATGAGATTTATACCGATATCGTTAAAGAGCAGCTGCCAAATCTGGCAGGGAATCAGATTCTTGCGGAACCTATCATGCGCAATACGGCACCATGTATCTCCTATGGTTCGATGAAAATCCTGAACCTGAATCCGGATGCGACGATCGTCGTAGCGCCTTCAGACCATACCATTACCAATCAGGACGCTTTCATCGCAGCTATTGAACAATCTTTAAAAGCAGCATCCGAAAACGATTGTCTGATTACACTGGGCATTAAGCCGAGCAGGCCGGACACAGGATATGGTTATATCCAATATGTAGAAAACACCTTAAAAACGGACGATCA
Organism: Pedobacter steynii; assembly: GCF_900103665.1. Classification (GTDB taxonomy): domain Bacteria; phylum Bacteroidota; class Bacteroidia; order Sphingobacteriales; family Sphingobacteriaceae; genus Pedobacter; species Pedobacter steynii. Next base: position 788,640 of record NZ_FNGY01000001.1, on the reverse strand, counting down.
GATTCATAAGGTTAAAATCTTCACGGAAAAACCAAACCTGGATCTTGCAAAATCATTTATTCAGAGCGGTGATTTCCTATGGAACGCAGGAATCTTTATCTGGTCGGCAAAGTCGATCACTAAAGCTTTCGCTAAACACCTTCCGGAGATGCATGAGATCTTTCTTCAGGGAAACCCGATATACAACACCAATAATGAAACAGAGTTCATTGGCGTGGCTTATCAGCAGTGCACCAATATTTCTATAGATTTTGGAATCATGGAAAAAGCTGACAATGTTTATGTCCTTCCTGCAGATTTCGGATGGTCAGACCTGGGCACCTGGGCTTCTATTTATGACATTGCTGAGCATGACTATGTGGGCAATGCGGTAATCCCTGCGGAGAAAGTGATGATGTTTGACTCTTCAAACTGCATGGTAAACGTCCCTAAAGACAAACTCGTGATCCTTCAGGGATTACATGACTATATTGTGGTTGAGTCCAACAACACTTTGATGATCTGCCCAAGAACTGAAGAACAAAACATTAAACAGATTGTGGCCGATGTAAAATCTAAATTCGGCACAAAGTATATATAACCAAGATCTTACCTTTTTTTAATACATCCGGCTTCTGGCAAATGCTAAAATCCGGATGTATTGTTTTTAACATTTTTCGTTGCCTCAAAATTTCTCTTTACAATGACTAAGTATTTATACGGAATTGACTTTGGAACAACCAATTCTGCCCTATCCATCTATGATGATGAAAAAAAAGAAATCATCGATACGATTACCGTTCCCTCCATTTTATATTTCCAGAATGAGCTCAGCGCCTCAGAGCCTGTTACCCATTTTGTGGGCGAAGATGCCATTAATGCCTACCTGAAAGATGGAATGAAAGGCCGGTTTATGAAGTCCATTAAAAGGATTTTGCCAAGAAGCAGTTTCATCGAAACCCGTGTCTACAATAAAAAATACAATGCTTCAGATCTGGTGACTTTAATTTTAAGGGACTTAAAGCTGAAAGCAGACAAGATCATCGGATATGATTGTCAGAAAGCGATCATTGGCAGACCTGTTTTCTTCGACGACGAGAGCACGGCCAAGGACGCCCTTGCACAGAAGCGCTTAAATAAAGCGGCCGAAAGTGCGGGATTTACCGACATCAGGTTCCAGTTCGAACCCATCGGTGCTGCCTTTGCCTATGAGAAAACCATTACCAAAAAAGAGAAAGTACTCGTTGCCGATTTAGGTGGTGGTACAACCGATTTCACTTACCTCATCCTTGATCCTGAAAAAGTGGGCAGCAAGGACCGTAGAAAAGACATCCTGGCAACCGGCGGTATTTATATCGGTGGCGATAGCTTTGACTCTTCCTTTATGTGGGACCGCGGAACACCTCATTTCGGAAAAGACACCCTCTATGAAGCCGCTCCGGGCAAAATGTTAACCGTTCCGAATTCCTACTTCAGTAACATCTGTTCCTGGGAACAAATGAACTTCTTTAACGGACTAAGGGTAAGGAATGACCTTCAGAATTATTACCATTATTCAAAACAGAACCCAAAACTAAAGAACCTGATCACCCTGACCGACCACAATCTCGGCTATTCCCTGTTTCAATCTATTGAAAAAACAAAAGTACAGTTGTCGAAAAGTGATGATTCTCCTTTTGTCTATAAAAAGATGGAAATAGAGATCGATGAGCAGGTATCCATTGATCAATACAATACCATCATTCAGAAAGACCTGAGAAAGATCAGCATGTACCTGGATGAGTTTATCCTTAAACATCAGATCAAAGCAGAAGAAATCGACAGTTTGTTCCTCACTGGCGGAACTTCATTGGTCGCAGCAGTTAAAAACTTGTTTAACACCAAATTCCCTGGTGTTCCTGTAAATTCAGGAGATAATTTTATCAGTGTAGCCAAAGGATTGGCCTATAGCGGATATTTATTTGAGGAAGCTTAAATAGCCTATGGGGCTGCCTGAAATGGCGGCCCCAATATTTTGTAATCATCCCTCCCTTTCAAAGGTGATGAACATCACCATAAAGACTGATCCCGGTCAATCAAACAAAGAAATAATAATCCAAAATTTACTTATTATTTCTTAGCCATGACAACATCAATAGAAGAAAATGAACTGAACACCGAATTACAGGAACTTTACCTGATCGGTAAACAATGGTTGACAGACCTGGATTTTTTTGAACCTGAGATGGGATTCTTAATCAAGCTGCACAAATCTCTGGTTCAATCGCCCGATAAGGCTGATTTTAAGGAAAGACTGGATAAATTAAGAGATAGCTATGAGCATTTGAAAAATGATATTTCTAAGTTCATCAATGTCCTGGGCGTTCTCGTGGTCGCCTCAGAAAAAAAGATTGCCTTCAGTTTCTTAGCCGATCACATCAGCTTAAAGCTAAAAATTGAAAAACTACTGAACGCCTTCCAGGCGGAAAGAAAAGCAATTTTCAACCTTTCAATTGTGGACAGTTCTTTTTGCAAATGAGTCCTTCCTCCGGGTCCGGCTTCCTGATCAGGCCATTCTTGCTGCTACTTTTCATCCTTCTGCCCGCTCTCGCCTTTAAAGCTGGTCATACAGATCCGGTGAAGTGGATTTTAACTAAAGAATGCAGGCTGGTTTTTAACTAAAAATATACTGATGAAGGGGGAATATGTACAGCAGAAATATAAAGACTTCCCAACTGCTGATCTCCGCTCAGGCGGAAAATTCAATGGCTTCGTACTGGAAGTGGTAGTGGGATTCTAAAGCGAAAATTTTTAAAGCAAAATATTGGGGCTGTCTTTTTAGACAGCCCCTTATGAGATTACAACTGACGTTGTCTGATGGCTTCGTAAAGAATTACGCCGGCAGAAACGGAAACGTTTAAGGATCCGATCTCTCCGATCATTGGGATTTTGGCGAGATGATTTGCCATCCTCATGATCTCGTTGGAAATCCCCTCATCCTCTGCTCCCATTACAATTGCGGTAGGAACGGTATAATCAGGAGCATAAATCAGGTCGTTTGTTTTTTCCGTACAGGCTACAATCTGTAAACCACAATCCTGTAAAAACAGGGCTGTTTTATGCAAGTTCGGATGTCTGCAAACCGGGATGGTAAATAAGGCTCCTGCAGAAGTTTTAATCGCATCTGCATTGATCTGCGCAGAATTTTTTGTCGGCAGTACAATCGCATGAACACCTGCACATGCAGCAGTTCTGGCAATAGCACCCATATTACGCACATCGGTGATGCCATCCAGAATCAGGATCAACGGTGTTTCACCTTTTTCATAAATCGCAGGAATGATGTCTTCAATTTTCTGGAAAGTGATGGAAGAAATTACCGCAATCACCCCCTGGTGATTTTTCTGGGTCATCCGGTTTAATTTCTCTACCGGTACATTGTGAATCGGTGCATCAACGTCTTTTAAAAGGGCTTTCAACTCCAGCATCAGCTCTCCAGACAATCCCCGCTGAACATAAATACTCTCAATATCTTTAGCAGCTTTAATTGCTTCTATTACAGCACGTATACCAAATACGAATTCATTATTTTCTTTAGCTCTCGGGGCTCTCCTGGAATTTTCCATCTTTCTTAAATTGAAGCGCAAAAATAGCTGAAATATTACGATTAAAGGAAACCTATTTTTTTGCCGGGCTAAGTCCGTCTTATCCACATAGTTCTGTTGGAAAATAAGTTCGATTTAGCAGGATGACCCCGGAATTCCGGTATTTGATGTTTTCAAATGTTCATAAAAGAATTAAGCAAAGGACCTAATTTTTGCCTATTTTTGTGCCTATGAGTAATGATAACGGAAATCAGGGACAAGATAAAGCAAGCTTCACTGCCAGAAAGAACAGGTTGAGCAATTCCATGAACACCATGGGAAAGATACCACCTCAGGCATTAGACCTTGAAGAAGCGGTCCTTGGTGCTTTGATGTTAGAAAAAGACGCCCTTTCTACGGTAATTGACATCTTAAAACCCGAAGTTTTTTATGCGGAAGCGCACAAAAAGATTTTTGAAGCCATCGCTTTATTGTTTCAGAAATCAAAGCCGGTAGACATCTTAACCGTCACCTCAGAACTTAGAAACCTGGGACAACTGGAAATGGTAGGCGGTGCTTACTATATTACCAATCTAACCAACAGGGTTGCTTCGGCAGCAAACATAGAATACCATGCCCGGATCATTTCCCAGAAATACATTCAGCGGGAGCTCATCAGGATCTCTTCTGAAATTATTCAGAATGCTTACGAGGATACCACCGATATTTTCGATCTGCTGGACCATGCAGAAAAGAACCTGTTTGATATTGCTCAGAATAACCTGCGCAGGGATACCCAGAAGATGGACGAGATTGTAAAACAATCCCTGGCCACTTTAGAGGAACTTCGTGGAAAGAGTGATGGATTAACCGGGGTACCTTCCGGATTTACAGACCTGGACCGGATTACGGGTGGATGGCAGCCTTCAGATCTGGTGATCATCGCGGCACGTCCGGCAATGGGAAAAACGGCATTCGTACTGACCTGCGCCAGAAATGCCGCAGTAGATTTTAAACGTGCTGTAGTAGTTTTCTCCCTGGAGATGTCCTCGGTACAGTTGGTGAATCGTTTGATTTCCGGAGAAACGGAGATTGAGCAGGAAAAGATCAGAAAAGGAAATCTTGCAGAGTGGGAATGGCAACAGCTCCACAGCAAAATAGGTACCTTAACAGAAGCACCATTATTAATTGACGATACCCCGGCTTTAAATATCTTTGAGTTCAGGGCGAAATGCAGAAGGTTAAAATCACAATACGATTTACAGTTAATCATCATCGATTACTTGCAGCTGATGCATGGTAAAGGTGAAGGTGGCGGTGGAAACAGGGAGCAGGAAATTGGTAGTATCTCCAGGGCCCTGAAATCTGTAGCCAAAGAATTAAACGTTCCTGTACTGGCACTCTCTCAGTTGAGTCGTGCGGTAGAGAGCAGACCCGGACAAAACGGTAAACGCCCGATGCTATCGGATTTACGTGAGTCCGGTTCCATTGAGCAGGATGCGGATATGGTGCTCTTCCTATACAGACCGGAATACTACGGGATTACGGAAGATGAGCAAGGACGTTCACAAGCAGGTATTGGTGAGGTAATTATCGCGAAACACCGTAACGGTGAAACCGGAATTGTGCCACTTCGATTTATCGGTAAGTACGTGAAATTTACAGATTTGGAAGAAAGCTTCTCTGCACCAACCTCTTTCTCTATGGAAAGTCCAAGCGCAGGACTGCAACCCTCACAGGATTTCGACAGACCTGATGGCAATGTGATCATCAAGCCATCGAGAATGGACGACATGAACGATGACGACGCACCGTTCTAAATCAAAGTATCAAATGAAATAACCTAATAAGATTCCCGCCAGCACAATGAATGGCGGGCTTATTCTGGTATAGTTAAGCACAAGAAAGGTACCGGTCATCACCCCTATTCCCATTGCGTTTAAGCCCATAGGCTTTACCAGGAGGATAAATGCGGCAATAATAAAGCCCACACTGACCGCATTAATTCCGGTCATAGAATATTTAATTCGGGAGATCTTTTTCAGGTCTTCCCAAAAGGGAACAATAAAGAGGACGAGAATTAGTCCTGGCAGATTGATCCCCATCACCGCAACAAAGCCGCCCAGGATCTGGCCTGTTAAGCCATAACCAAAAGTTTTCATGCTCAAAGCACCTACATAACTCGTAAAAGAGAAAGTAGGGCCCGGTAATGCCTGCTGAAGTGCAAAACCGGAAAGAAAGCTTGAACCATTCAGGTAATGCTTCATTTCCACAAACTCGGTAAACATCAAAGGCACCAGTACTTGTCCGCCGCCAAAAATGAGAATCCCGTTTCGATAAAAGTTCTCGAACAACCTGATCGGTAAACTAAAAGGGGAAGTTCTGTTGATGATGGCCCCTAGCAGGGAAAACAGCAGCAAAACACTACTAAAATAGATTAGTTTTTTAGGGTTGATGTTAGAAAACAACTTCACCCGGAGTTCGCTTTCTTCTTTCGGCGTTCCAATAGCCGAAGAGATCATCCCTCCGATTAAAATGGCAATAGGAAACACATAAGCGTTTCGGAGTACCAGTGTCACGATTACCGCAGCACCTGCGAGGAAAATGGTCAGCTGGGAAACCAGCACCCTTTTCGCCAGGTTAAAGGCACCAAAGGCAACAATTCCCAGAGCAATAGGCTGCATGTATTCCAGGATCGTACTAAATTTCTGCTTCTGGTCCCATTTAGCAAAACTGATGGCGGCAAAAGTCATCACTGCCGCAGATGGGATGATCCAGATCAGAAAGGTAATGATGGCAAGTTTCAACCCTCCTACCTTATAGCCGATCCCCACCAGCGTTTGCGTGGATGCGGGTCCGGGTAAGACCTGGGCCAGGGCATTCAGCTCCAGCAATTCCTCTTCAGAAATATACGGGACATTTTTCACGAAGTACTTTAACAATAGGGCCAGATGTGCCTGTGCACCACCAAAGGCGGTAAACGTAAATAGAAACACATCCCTGATAAATAGCAGTTGTCTTTTACTCAATTGAATAAAGGTTAATCGTCCTCGTAATCTAAACCTGCAGCAGAATTATAAGCCCCCTGTAACTCAGAAAAGGCATGCATATCTCTTTTATTTCTGGCTTCAGCCATTCCCTTTTGGTACACTGGGAGCGCAGCTTCTTTCTGGCCTTGTTTTTCGTACAATTTGCCAAGGTGGTAATAAGTACCTACATAATCCGGATGATCAGTGGTGAGTTTCAGGTAATACTCAAATGCCTTTTCTGTGTCATTTGAGTTGTTGTATTCGGTCGCTAAAGCGTATAGAACGAATGGATCATTAGGATCATTGGATAAAAACTCCAATAACTTTGCTAATCGGGTACTTTGCATTTTAATTCCCTGCTTTTTTAATTAGATTTGCAAAAAGACAATTTTATGAAAATATTAGTTTGTATCAGTAATGTGCCCGACACAACGACAAAAATAACTTTTACTAACGATAATACACAATTCAATACATCAGGCGTTTCATTTATTGTGAATCCATATGATGAAATTGCCTTATCAAGAGCAATTGAGCTGTGTGCCGGTGGTAAAGGAACCGTTACCGTTATCAATGTTGGAGAAAGCGTCACAGAACCAACCATAAGAAAAGCATTGGCCATCGGAGCAGATGATGCTGTCAGAATCAATGCAGAACCAAGAGATGCCTATTTTACCGCTTATCAGATCGCTGAATACGCGAAAACAACTGACTATGACATGATCCTTTGCGGTCGTGAATCTATCGATTATAACGGATCACAGGTAGCTGCCATGGTTGGCGAATTTTTAGACATCCCTTCTATTTCTATCATTAAGAAATTAGATTATGATGGAACCACTGCAACTATTGAACGTGAAATTGAAGGCGGTAAAGAAGTGGTTTCTGTAAGCGGTAAATTTATCGCAAGTTGTGCAGAAGGAACCGCTGTTGCAACCATCCCAAATATGAGAGGCATCATGTCTGCAAGATCTAAACCGCTGCAGGTTGTTGAAGCTAAAGAAATAGCACAAATATCAAAAGTACAACAGTTTGACACTCCTCCTCCTCGTGGAGCCGTTAAATTGGTTCCTGCAGATGAAACAGAAAAGTTAATCGGCCTTTTACATTCAGAAGCTAAGGTTATCTAAGCTTTCTATTTCACAGTTTAAAAAAATTATTTAATAAAGATCTTATGTCAGTTTTAGTATATGTAGAACAAGTCGATGGTAAGTTTAAGAAATCTGTTTTCGAAGCAGTATCTTATGCAAAAGCCATTGCAGATATACAAGGAAGTAGCTTAACCGCAATATCTATTGGTAATGTCGGAGAAGCAGAGCTTAAAGAATTAGGTAAATACGGAGCTTCTAAAGTTTTAAATGTTTCGAACGACCAGTTAAAAAACTTCATTAATCAGGCTTATGCCTCAGTCATTGCTGAAGCGGCGAAAAAAGAAAGTGCAGCAGTAGTCGTTTTGTCTAACTCTTTCTCCGGAAAAGGTTTGGCACCACGTGTTGCCGTAAAACTGGAAGCAGGATTAGTAGACGGTGCGGTAGAATTACCTAAATTAGATGGAGGTCAGTTTTTAGTAAAGAAAACTGCTTTCTCCGGTAAAGCTTTTGCCATTACAGAATTGACTTCAGCGATTAAAGTGATTGCTTTAAATCCAAATGCTTTTGGCGTAAAGGAATCTGCAGTTGAGGCAGCGGTTGAAGCTTTCAGCCCGGAAATCAAAGCCACAGATTTTACTGCAATCGTTAAAGAAATTGTAAGGGCAACCAATAAAGTTTCCCTACCGGATGCAGAACTGGTTGTTTCGGCAGGAAGAGGCTTAAAAGGTCCGGAAAACTGGGGAATGATCGAGGAACTGGCTAACCTTTTAGGTGCAGCTACTGCCTGTTCTAAACCAGTATCTGATGCAGACTGGAGACCACATTCTGAGCACGTTGGACAAACAGGAATTGCGATCAGTCCGAACTTATACATTGCAATCGGTATTTCAGGAGCGATCCAGCATTTAGCCGGAGTAAGTTCTTCGAAGGTTATTGTAGTGATCAATATTGATCCTGAGGCTCCTTTCTTTAAGGTTGCTGACTATGGAATCGTTGGTGATGCCTTCGTGGTAGTCCCTAAATTAATTGAAGCTTTAAAAGCACATAAAGGTTAATTGAATACCCGGCTGAAGCCTTTGTTTTGGCCGGGTATTATTTAATATGAAAAAAGTAAAACTCGACATTATTGGTTTGTCCTATAGCCAAACCCAATCAGGCGCTTATGCCCTGGTTCTTGGTGAAGTAAATGGCAGAAGGCGTTTACCGATTATTATTGGTGCGTTTGAAGCACAGGCTATTGCCATAGAAATTGAGAAAATGGTCCCTAGTCGGCCTTTAACTCATGATCTGTTTAAAACCTTCGCCCAGACCTACAATGTGCAAATCACAGAAATCCTTATCTACAACCTCGTAGAAGGCGTTTTCTTTGCGAAGCTGATTTGTACAGACGGCGAAAGTATCCAGGAAATTGACGCGAGAACATCCGATGCCATTGCATTGGCGGTCCGCTTTAATGCCACCATCTACACTTACGAATTTATCCTTTCTTCTGCGGGTATCGTTATCGAAGGCAATGATTTCCTGTTTCTGGAGAATATGGACAACATTCCAAAAGATCAGGGCGCTGAAGACATTGGTGCCTCTATTCCAGGCGCTAACTATAAATCCCTCAGCATTGAGGAATTAAATCAAAAACTTCAGGAGGCAATTGCCGAAGAAGCTTATGAGAAAGCGGCAAGAATACGCGATGAGCTAAACAAAAGAAATTCTGCATAACACCATATCTCCATACTATTTTACTTAAAAAGCTGAATAGTTTTATATATTGTTTCAAAATAATGATATATTCAGCTTCTATTCAAAATCAAACTAAACTATTATTATGAACGTTAAGTTTCGCTTAACTGTGATGAATTTCCTGCAGTTTTTCATTTGGGGATCATGGCTAATTACCATTGGAGTATACTGGTTTCAAAACAAAAATTGGTCTGGTGCTGAATTTGGAGCTATTTTCTCGACGATGGGAATTTCTTCTATTTTCATGCCTGCTCTTACAGGGATCATTTCCGATCGTTTTGTCAATGCCGAAAAATTATATGGCGTATTACATATTCTGGGTGCTATAGTACTTTTCACCTTACCTATGGTGACCAACCCATCTGTTTTCTTTTGGGTGATTCTTCTGAATATGATTTTCTATATGCCTACCCTTTCCTTATCCATCACGGTGGCTTATTCTGCACTAAAAAGCAGCAATAAAGATGTAGTGAAAGACTATCCACCTATCCGCATCTGGGGAACAATAGGTTTTATTGCCGCTTTATGGGTGGTAAGTCTTACCGGAAATGAGGCCTCTTCCAATCAGTTTTATATTGCATCCGCAGTTTCTCTGGCATTAGGTTTATATGCATTTACACTTCCTAAATGCCCTCCTTTGGCCAGTAAGATCGCTACAAAATCCTTTGTTGATGCTTTAGGTCTAAAGGCATTCACACTTTTTAAACAAAGAAAATTTGCAGTTTTTTTCTTTTTCTCTATGTTTTTGGGTGCAGCATTACAGCTGACCAATGCCTATGGCGATACTTTTCTTCATGATTTCAAAAACGTACCTGCATATCAGGATCTTCTTGCGGTAAAATATCCGGCAGTGATCATGTCTATCTCTCAAATCTCAGAGACCTTGTTTATCCTCGCCATCCCTTTTTTCCTGCGGAAATTTGGGATAAAATATGTAATGCTGTTCAGTATGATCGCCTGGGTATTGCGTTTTGGTCTTTTTGCTTTTGCTGATCCGGCTGGTGGTTTATGGATGATCATTTTATCTTGTATTATCTATGGAATGGCTTTCGACTTCTTCAACATCTCCGGTTCCCTGTTTGTGGAAACGCAGATAGATGAAACGATCAGAGGCAGCGCCCAGGGTTTATTTATGATGATGGTAAATGGTTTCGGAGCGCTTTTCGGAAGTTTTGCAAGTGGATATATCATACAACACTTCTTCACCAATGCAGATCAAAGTAAAGACTGGCATCACATCTGGCTTACTTTTGCTGCCTATACGCTGGTTTTAGCCGTTGTATTCCCTTTTGTTTTCAAATACAAGCATAATAAGGCAGAAGCAAAAGCCATTGAGGCGATGAACCACTAAACGTTTTTAAAACTCTCCATATATGTCAGGTCGATATCGTAAAGAAAAAAACTGTTTAAACTGCGGTCATACTGTTGAAGATCATTTCTGTTCGCATTGCGGACAGGAAAACATCATCGTTGAAGAAGATGCTTTGCACATGATCGCTCATGCGACAGCAGATTATTTTCATTTTGAGTCCAAGTTTTTTGGAACACTAAAACCACTTCTTGTAAAGCCGGGATGGCTTACCCAACAATATGTGGCCGGTAAAAGGGTTGCTTTTATTCATCCCATCCGTTTGTATATTTTTGTGAGTATCGTTTTCTTCCTGGTGATCCTAAGCGGTGGTCATAAAGTGAATAACCATATTAAATTCGGCTCGAAAAAGAAAACAGAAACACAGAAGCAAGACAGCATTAAAAAAGATGGCCTCACCATATTTAAAGAAGGTATTTCCCGTGTTCCGGTTTCAGGGAGATTGAAAGACAGCATCATTAGCGACATTGATAAGAACGCAAAAGAACGCAGGGCGGGGCAAGAATCAGAAGTAGCTTTTTTTGAAATGGATAGCCTGTTGCGGGGAGGATTTGCTACGGTAGAGGATTATGACAAGCACCAAAGGAGTTTGCCAAAACCGAAGCGCGACGGTTTCATTGAGAATTATATCACTAAAAAGAACATAGAGCTCAGAGATTATCCCGGCGGTGCGGGCAAAAAGATGTTTGAGGATTTTCTTCATAATCTTCCGAAGATGATGTTCCTCCTGCTCCCTTTATTCGCATTCTTATTAAAGCTGGTATATATCCGTAAAAAGAAATATTACTATGAACATCTGATCTTTTCTTTTCACCTCCATTCGGCAATATTTCTAAGTATATTGATTACGATATTTCTTGGCTGGCTCTCAGGTTTCGTTTACAATGTAACTGATTTTCTGCAGGGAGTTTGTTTCTTTTATATTGTTTGGCACATCTACCGTTCTTTAAGAACCTTTTATAACAGTAGCCGATGGATCACTACTTTTAAAATCTTCTTCCTTTTGCTGGGTTATACCATTTTGGTTTCTATCACTTTTCTTATTGGAATTCTGGTATCAGTCGTACTGATCTAAACAGCTAAAATATAAGTAAAAAAGCCGCTGAACCAAATGGTTCAGCGGCTTTTTTATGACTATTAATCAGAGATTATCTGGCGCTAATGTCCGTAAAATCTCTGTTGGTATGACCTACATACACCTGACGTGGGCGACCGATAGGTTCTTTATTTTCATGCATTTCTTTCCATTGTGCAATCCATCCCGGCAGGCGGCCTAAAGCAAACAATACCGTAAACATATCGGTAGGGAAACCTAAAGCTCTGTAAATGATTCCTGAGTAGAAATCTACGTTAGGATACAATTTACGTTCTACGAAGTAAGGATCGCTCAATGCAGTTTCTTCCAGTTTCTTGGCAATTTCCAGAACAGGATCATTGATTCCTAATTTCTCCAGAATCTCATCACAAGCTTTTTTGATGATTTTTGCTCTTGGATCAAAGTTTTTATAAACACGGTGACCAAAGCCCATCATGCGGAAAGGATCGTTTTTATCTTTTGCTTTGTTGATCCATTTCTCTGTATCTCCGCCATCTTCTTTAATGCGTTCCAGCATTTCGATTACAGCCTGGTTTGCACCACCATGAAGCGGGCCCCAAAGTGCAGCAATTCCTGCAGAAACAGAAGCGTATAAGTTACAGTCTGAAGAACCTACCATTCTTACCGTCGAAGCAGAACAGTTCTGCTCATGATCAGCATGAAGGATCAGTAAAGTATTCATTGCTTTTACAACTACCGGATCAATTTCCACTTCTTCCGTACGCTGACCGAAGATCATGTTTAAGAAATTGCTAACGTAGTCGTATTTATTTTTTGGATAGATCAGTGGATGACCTAAAGATTTTTTATAAATGAAAGATACGATGGTTGGGAACTTCGCCAATAGTTTGATCATGGTCAGGTCCATTGTTTCCGGATCAGAATTTGCGTTTAAAGATTCCGGATAGAATGTCGACAATGAGCATACCAAAGAAGCCAGTTGCGCCATTGGATGAGATTTAGAAGGATAACCATCCAAAAACTTTTTCATGTCCTCATGAATCAGTGTATGACGACTGATCGATGCCTGAAAATCATTCAGTTGTTCTTGTTTGGGTAAATCGCCATATATAAGCAGGTAGGCAACTTCCAGAAAGGTTGATTTTTCTGCAAGCACCTCGATTGGGTAACCGCGGTATTTTAAAATTCCTTTTTCACCGTCTAAAAAGGTAATTGCACTTTTTGTGGATCCCGTATTTTTGTAACCAAGGTCTAATGTAATGTGACCTGTTAAATCTCTAAGCTTTGAAATATCTATAGACTTCTCCCCTTCGCTACCTGTAATAACGGGAAATTCATAGACTTTTCCGTCAATCTTAATTTCTGCAATATCTGACATATATATATCTTAAATTTATAATAAACAAAACTAACTAATCCATTTTGATTAGCCTTTAATCAGCTATAACAAAGCTGTTAAATAATTATTAAATGTGAGTCAAATCCAAGTAAGAATCCGAGATTCTATTTGGCGGGTTTTAGTTCTTCGAGAACAGCACCACACTCCATCATTTCATCTCCATAATATGGATTCTGGATTTTCTTTTCTGAAGCCAGCCAATCGCCTCCATCCCCGTTATTTGCCATTGGGCAATGTTGAACGTAAATGGCTCCTTTTTCGATATCTGCATGTTTAAACATCGCAATCAAATCGGAACTAAGGGCGGTAAAATCTTTTCTTTGGGCAGCAAGATCTTTGGCGGCGGCAATTTTCCCTGCAGTAACAGCAGTATTTTCACATCCTTTATGACCGGCCAGACTGGTTTTCAGCACTGCTGCTGTTTTTTGGGCATCTTCAAATTTTGAGCTGACCAGCGCATTTTTTAAAGAGATATAGCCATTGTAAATAGACTGTACACTGGCATCTTTTAACTGAACACTAACTGTCGCCGTTTCGGCTTCTTTGCTTTTAACAGTGCTATCTGCACTTAAAGCCACTTTTTGGTTAGTGTTTGTACAGGATGTAGCAATCATAATTGCTGCTACAGCGAGGTATCTTTTCATATAAGTGTATTAGTTTTTATGAATAACAGATCTATGATATTCTGTTTTTTGGTTAAATTACCATTTTAAATTTAAATAAATAAAAAAGCCCCCGAAAAAATCGGAGGCTTAGTGTAATTAAGTCTTTTCCAGACCTATAATTTAAAGCCATAAGCCAGACGTAAGGCGACCTGACCCGTGTTCAAACCATCTTTAGGCAAACCTTCGTACTTTACACCAAGGTCCAGACCATTACTCCAGGCATAGCCAATTGCAGGGGAATAAAGGAAGGATGTACCCGAATTTTTAGTCACCCCAAAGGCCGCACCGACCTCAGCCATACCATAAAGGCCTGATCCGCTAGGATCAAAAAACACCTTTACGCCACCTTTCAGTGGAATATATCCGTAATCAGGGATATCTATATTATTAATTGTTTTGCCAATAAAGTGAGTATAACCTGTTGTTACAGGAATAGACACTTGTTTGGAAACGTCAAATTGCACTCTTGCATCGGCACCAATTGCGAAACTATAACCATCGCTGGTTGGAACACCTAAATTAACACCTACACCAAGTTTTTGCGCATTAACATCCGTACTTAAAAATAAGGCTACCGCAGCTACTGCTGAAGCCATAAAGGTTGTAGACTTTTTCATACGCTAGTCTTTACAAAATGCATGCCACCGACCAATTTACACCGTTTAAGACGTTTTCCAGCGGATGTACGCCTCCATCACCTGCTTAAATAACTGATCGGAATCCTGATCGGTATCAAACCAGTGAATGGCTACCCCATCCTTTTCCATTTTTCTAAAAAAGGTCATTTGACGTTTCGCAAACTGGCATATCGCTATTCCGAGCTGTAGTTTTAGTTCACCGTAATCCAGCGTTCCGGATAGGTAAGCGACGATAAATTTATATTCCAGTCCATAAAAAGTAAGCACTTCAGGATCCACTCCTTTTTCGAGCAATCCTTTTACTTCTTCAATCATCCCTTCTTCCAGTCTGGCTTCCATTCTGCGAAGGATTTTTTTTCTGCGCAGGCGCACATCGGAGGTCAGCCCTACTACAAATGGTTTGATCAATGGTCTTTTTACGGCGATCAGCTCATGATGACTTAAATATTCTGCAATTTCTATGGCACGGATCAGCCTCTTAAAGGAAGAAAGATCTGCATGTTGAGTCAGTTCCAGGGGATAACTTTTCAGAATGATCCTTAAACCTTCAATCTCCTTTAGTCTTAATGCTACTCTCAACGGTTCGTTTACCGGAATGGCCGTGTATTCGTGATCCTGAAAAACACTGTGCATATACATCCCTGTTCCGCCACAAAGAATGGGCAGCACTTCCCTGCTGCTCAAATCTTCAAAGACACGGTAAAAATCTTCTTTGAACTCGTTTACATTGTATTTCCCTCCGGCTTCCCTGATGTTGATCAGGTGATAAGGAATTTGTTGACCATTCAGTTCGTATTCCTTCAGGTCTTTTCCCGTACCGATGTCCATATCTTTAAACACCTGCCTGCTATCGGCACTGATCAATTCCCCCTGAAGCGCCTCAGCCAACCTCACTGCGAGTTTCGTTTTTCCGGAAGCGGTTGGGCCT
This sequence comes from Pedobacter steynii, assembly GCF_900103665.1. Classification (GTDB taxonomy): domain Bacteria; phylum Bacteroidota; class Bacteroidia; order Sphingobacteriales; family Sphingobacteriaceae; genus Pedobacter; species Pedobacter steynii. The sequence goes on along the minus strand of NZ_FNGY01000001.1, from coordinate 773,185 downwards.
AACACGACCAATAGTGGGTATTCCTGATCCATTTACAAGTATAATATGTATTTTAAATTTCCGGTGTTAAAAACCGGTATATAATCGTTTTCCAGAAGATATAGTTCCTGCTCCTCTTTATTTAATTCTTTCATTCCGGCCTGAAGTGCTGCAGGCAGGCGATGGGTAAAACTTCTGTTAAGCGTTGTCCTGTTTAACCAGATGCCTGCAGCCGGAGATGCTGCCACGAGCTTAAAGCCCGATAAATCATAGGCATTGCCTAAAGACCAGTCCTTGTCCGCATAACTCATCAGATCATTTGGTTGCACCAGGTTAATAAAGTGTTTTAATAATTTACTGAAACCACCGGTAACTGTAAAACCAATGAGGCTTGCAAAGCGGATCAGCTCATAGGAGCGGTAATCCGGGGCAATCCTGGTCATTGGTCTTCCCCCGCTGAATAAAGCTACAGCGATCATCTGACCCTCTATATGTAATGCGAATTTATATTTAGCTTTTGCCGAGGCCTGTAAATGGTTCTCTACAAGGAAACGATCAGCCTCTGCCTGATTGATCACCAGCACCTTTGCTTTACGTCCATGAAGTGTTTTATTTAATCCCAGAATAGAACCAATTCTGCCCAATACCTGATTTCTTCTGGTTTTCCAGATGTCTTCCCATAAATGAACGAGGTAAATGTTTTTCTTTTGATAATCCGTTTGAAGCGAGATCAGCTTTTCAGGATCAATATCCCTTTGTAAAGAAACCATGTTGACTGCAACCTGCCCTTTATCCAGCAAGACCAGCATTTGCCGGTTGTCTTCTTTAAAGGCAATGCCCTTTTCCTGTAATGCGGCAACAAAATCCAGTTGCCAATCTGCTGTTATGCTACCCAACCCTTTTCCTTATATAATTTATATCCCTCTGCCAATGCACTTTCAATCATCGACAAAAGTTCTTCATCCAGCTTTTTGATGTGAAAACAAGACTTGCCTTTTAACAATTTCAATAACTTCGGATCAAAAACGGTCTTCATCTCCGGCTCAGCATAAACCGGCATATAATAAAATCCTACATGATTTTTTTGAATGACCACACTGGCAAAAAACACTTCTGTTCTTTTACGGCCCTCGATCTCTACGTTTTTATCGCTCCACAACTCATATACGGTTTCACTATTCACGCGGTTGCTGAATCCTAAAGCTGCATAAGGCTGTAATGTCGCCCTGATCGTTTGAAATATTTCTACAAAATCCGTTTTCATGAGCATAAGTTTTATTTGAATAACAGGTTTTCTCAGATATTGTTTAGCACTTTTCAACAGAAAAATAAAACCAGGTTAATCAAGGTACCATTTATTGGATGGATAGGATTTACCTAAGGTTAAAGGCTCTCCCAGCATAGGTGTCGTGATGTGCAATCCTTCTTCTTCCCCCTTTTTAACCGCCCTGATAATCGGTTCGTTCCAATCATGCGTCGCAAGTGTAAACTTACCCCAATGTACGGGAAGCAAAACTTTTGCTTTCAAATCTATGGCTGCCTGTACCGTTTGTTCCGGAAACATGTGAATGAGTGGCCAATTCACGTTATACTGCCCGCATTCCAGGATGGCAAGATCAAAAGGGCCATACTGTTCTCCGTCTTCTTTGAAATGACGATCATAACCGGAATCACCACCCAGGTATAATTTATGTTGAGCGGTTTGAAGGATGAAAGCGGACCATAGCGATTGGTTTCGTTTAAATTTCCTTCCTGAAAAATGACGGGCCGTTCTGGCCAGAAATTTCAATCCGGCAATTTCCTTCTCTTCCCCCCAGGCCAGCTCTGTTATTTTATCTGTGGGTACTCCCCAGCGTTCCAAATGCGCACCTACCCCAATTGAGGTAATGAAATGTTTGGTCTTATCTTTTAATTTGAGGACACTTTGATAGTCAAGGTGATCATAATGGTCATGGCTGATCAATATCAGGTCTAATTCAGGAAAGTCTTCTGCTTTGACAAAGTCTGTGCCTTCAAAATTCTTTGTTCCGATAAAAGAGAAAGGTGAGGTGCGTGAGCTAAACACCGGGTCTACCAGAACCCGAAGACCATCAATCTGCAAAAGGTAAGAAGAATGCCCAAACCAGGTAATCTTTATTCCTTCGACTGATGAAAAATCAGGTTTCAGAAAAGGAAGTGCTTTTTTAGGTCTCCCGTTTTTATTTCCTTTGAGCATACCAAGGATGATGTCCCAATAAGTGACCCCCTCCGGCAATGTTGGCGTTAAAGAACGGTTTGTCAATTCTCCCTGCCCATAATTCTGAAGGGTTTTAATCTTCGTCAGCCGTTCCCGCTCAGGCAAACTTCCAAAGACCGGTAAGTTTAGCGTCCAAAAGCTAAACCCGATCAATGCAACAATAAGGATAAGCACATACATAGGCTGTTTTATTAAATTTTATGTTGCAGCAGGTGTTTCCGCTGGTTTTTCTTCTTTCGGCGGACTTAACTTCGCAGCCAGACCATTCCCCGCCAGTAACATCTCATGGGTAATTGCTTTGGTATACTCCGTAATCTCCGCCTTAAAATCAGCCACAGAGGCTCCCGACCGGATTTCTTCCAGGCGTTTCTCCCACTGTCCGGTTAATTCTGCCTGCGCAATTTTCTGGTCTTTCACCACATCATATACCGCCAGCCCTTTCGGAGTCGGCACCAGGTTTCTCTTTTCGCGAAGGATGTATTCCCTGTTGATCAGCGTTTCGATAATGGAAGCCCTGGTAGCCGGAGTTCCCAGTCCACTGTCTTTCATCGCATAACGTAATTCCTCATCCTCGATGTCCTTACCTGAAGTTTCCAGGGCTTTAAGCAACGAAGCTTCATTGTACATTGGTTTTGGCTTGGTCTGCTTTTCCATAAAAGCTTTATTGACCACCGGCAATTCCTCTCCTGCTTTTACTTTAGGTAGAGAAGGATTTTCCTCATCTTTTTTCTCTTCGTCATTTTCGTTGAACACAGCCCGCCAGCCCGCAGAACGGATTACCGTTCCATTGGCAATGAATACAGAACCGGATTCCACAGATATTTTGGTGATTTCTTTCACACATTCCTGATGAAATGCCTCCAGCATACGGCCCACAACCATGTCGTAGATCGCCTGCTTATCACCACTCAATTGATAAGCCGATTCCCCGGTAGGAAGGATCGCATGGTGATCCGTTACTTTTTTGGCATTTACACTTCTCTTGCTCAACTTCGCAGTACTCAGGAACTCTGCCTGTTTACCAAAATCTTTGTGTTCTTTTAATTTATCAATCAGATTCGGTACGCCTGCAAAAACATCATCGCCGATATACCTGCTCCCGGTACGGGGGTAAGTAACCAGTTTACTCTCATACAAGCCCTGTAACAAACTAAGTGTCTGATCGGCAGTAAAACCCTTGCGCTTATTTGCTTCCTGCTGTAAACTACTTAAATCATGTAACAGCGGAGGTGGCTCTTTTCTTGGCTTGGCTTCCACACTGAGGATCTTACCTCCATTGGGAAAACCACCTGCCACATCCTGAATCTGATCAAACAAACCCTGCGCCTCTTCCTTATTGTTAAAATTACTTACAGAAATGGCTTTAAAGAGCTGTCCGTCCTTATCCAGTTGGATCGCCAGCTGGTAATAGGTCTGCGGAACAAAGTTCTTAATTTCCAGAAAACGGGAGCAAATCATCGCCAATGTAGGCGTTTGCACCCTTCCCAGCGACAATACGGAACGGTTACCCGCAGATATGCTCAAAGCCTGTGTGGCATTCATGCCCACCAGCCAATCAGATTCCGACCTGCAATGTGCGGAATTAAATAAAGTATCGTAATCCGTGCCCGGTTTAAGGTTGCGGAAGCCCTCTTTAATCGCCTCATCAGTTTGAGAAGAAATCCAGAGCCGCTTAAAAGGCTTTTTACATTTCAGAAAATAATAGATATAGCGGAAGATCAATTCGCCTTCCCTCCCCGCATCCGTCGCAACGATAATCTCCGTAGCCTCATCAAAAAGCATTTTTATGATGTCCAGCTGCTTTCTTACTCCCGGATCCTCCACCAGGCCGTCTTTCGTCTTGATTTTGCGGATCGCGAGTTTAAATTTCTTGGGCAGCATCGGCAAATGTTGCCTTCTCCAACCTATAAAACCGTATTCCTGTGGCGGAGCCAATTGAAGTAAATGCCCAAAGGCCCAGGTAAAAGAATACCCGTTTCCTTCAATATATCCATCCTTTCTTGTTGTAGCACCGAAGACTTTCGCCAACTCACGCCCTACAGAGGGTTTTTCTGCAATTACAATCTTCATAATTATTCAAAAATATCTAAACCAATTTTAAATGTATTACAATGTGCATCCACAATGTCTTTTATGTTTGGAGAGTAACCTCCGCCCATACTTACCTGTACCGGTAAGTTGTGGTCTTTGCAAAATTGCAATACTTTTCTGTCGCGCGCTTTACAGCCTTCTTTTGATAAGGCCAGCTTGCCGAGCTTATCGCTTTCCAATACATCTACGCCCGACAGGTAAAATACAAAATCCGGCTGATGTGCTAAAAGTAAAGGAAGTGTTTCTTCCAGTTTCATTAAGAACCTTTCATCAGTAAGTCCGTCTTCCAATGCGATGTCCAGGTCCGATCTTTCCTTTCTGAAAGGAAAATTCTTATCCCCGTGCATAGAAAACGTAAACACCCGGTCTTCATTATAAAAAATTTCTGCCGTTCCGTTTCCCTGATGAACATCTAAATCTATGATCAGGATTCTGGATGCCAATCCGGCATTCAACAGGTAATTTGCTGCAATCGCCTGATCATTCAGCAAACAAAATCCCTCTCCCCAATTGCTCCCGGCATGATGCGTCCCTCCGGCCACATTAAAGGCAATCCCATTTGCTTTCGCATAGATTGCCCCATCAATCGTTCCCTGGGCAATCCTCATCTCCCTTTCCAGCAGCTGCGCGTTTAAGGGAAAGCCAATGCGTCTTTGCTCCCTTGCCGGAAGGGTCAAGTCCCTGAGCTGTTCCCAATAACCAGGATCATGACTTAACAAAATAACCGCTTCTGAGACCAGTTCAGGCGCAAACAAATTGGAAGCACTGATTACACCTTCGTACAACAACTGCCCCGGGATCAGTTCATACTTGATCATCGGAAAGCGGTGTCCTTCAGGTAAAGGGTGTGCAAATAAATGATGCCAGGCAATCTTAACCATTTAATTTAAGATCTCCCCTACATGTTTTTCAATGTTGTTACAAATCTCATCCACCGGCAAATCGTTCGCATCCAAACCAAACGGATCTTCGATCTCTTCTGCAATCAGCTCCAAACTCGCCAGTACATACAAGATAAAAGGTACAATAGGAATGACAAAATAGCCCAGGCTAAACACCCATCCAAAAGGAAGGGTAATCACATATATAAAAAGGAATTTCTTGATAAAAGCACTATAAGAATAAGGAATTGGCGTTCTCTTAATACGCTCACAGCCACCACAGATATCGGTAAACTGATGAACATCTGCATTAAGTATAATCAATTGCTCCTGACTGATCTTTCCTGCCGCCTGAAGATCAAATATCCTGCTGGAAATACTTGTTGCAACCTGGTTTGGAATGTGCTTTCCTCCGTCCACTTCGATCAGCAAACTGTTTTTACCAAAGTACTGTTTCTCCCTTAAATGTTCTTTTAACGCGAAAGCATATTTAGGAATCGCATAGTCAAAAAACTCAGTATCTTCCTTACTCATTCTCAAAGCCTTGATCTTTATTGCGAAATTCCGGCTGATATTGGTTAAAGCACCAAGCAAACGACGGCCTTCCCACCACCTGTCGTATGAGGTATTGGTCCGGAACACCAGTAACATGGAAATCACAAAGCCAAGCAGGCTATGCATCATTCCAATATTTTTCACATAAGAACTCTCCGAAAGCTTCAGGTAATTGAGCTCCAGATAAGCGATCGCTCCGGAGAATATCGCCACACTAATCATCAATGGCCATAATTTCCTGAAGGTATCTGCTTTATCGAAATGAAAGATAAAGGTGATCCAGTCTTTGGGATTATAATGGATCATCGGCGTAGCTCCTTACTTATTTTAAGCATCAGCTCTGCACAAAGAAATACATCTTCAAAAGAGTTGTACATTGGAACAGGACTCAAACGGATCACATTAGGTTCCCTCCAATCGCCCAGCACATTATGCGCAACCAACTGTTGAAAAATTTCCTTTCCATCCTGTTTGGCGATGATAGAAACCTGTGCACCACGGTCTTTTTCTTCGGCAGGGGTAATCACCTTAAACTGCTCCTCTCCAAGGGAGCTATTCACCTCATTGACAAGGTAAATCAGATAAGAAGTTAAAGTTTTACTTTTAGCCCTTAAAGGCTCAATAAATCCTGCTTTTTCAAAGTTCAAAAGTGAGGCATGGTAGAGTGCCATAGGCATCACCTGCGTACAGCTGATCTGCCAGCCGTCTGCACCTGCTTCTGGAACAAATCCCTTCTCCATCTTAAACCGTTGCTGTTCCTGATAACCCCACCATCCCGCGAAGCGGTTGAGTGTGGTATCTCCGAAATGTTTGTCGTGCACAAAGATCCCACTGATGCCTCCCGGACCGGAGTTCTGGTATTTATAAGAACACCAGCAGGCAAAATCTATGTTCCAGTCGTGCAGTTTTAAAGGCACATTTCCTGCCGCATGTGCCAGATCGAATCCAACGATTGCACCTACCGCATGACCTGCTTTGGTGATCGCTTCCATATCAAACCACTGTCCGGTGAAATAATTTACACCACCAAACAACACGAGGGCAATCTCTGCCCCATTTGCTTCGATCTCTGCTATAATATCTTCCGTTCTAAGCGTATATTCACCTGCTCTTGGGCTCACTTCAATAATAGCATCTTTAGGATCAAAACCATGAAAACGAACCTGGCTTTCGATCGCATACTGATCTGAAGGAAAAGCGCCGGCTTCCATGATAATTTTGAAACGGCTGCCTGCAGGTTTATAGAAGCTGACCATCAAAAGATGGAGATTTACCGTCAATGTATTCATCGGACAAACCTCCAATGGAGATGCACCAACGATAGGTGCCATCAATTTTTTAAGCTCCTTATGGTAAAACATCCAGGGGCTGCTTCCTTCAAACCAACCTTCAACGGCCAGGTTTTCCCAGTTACTCAATTGCAGTTCCAACACTTCACGTGCTGCTTTAGGCTGCAAACCTAAAGAGTTACCACACAAATAGATAAAAGGTTTTCCATTTTGTTGAGGAAACAAGAAATCGTTTCTTCTATCAGAAAGCAAATCTGCCTGATCCAGGCTTTGCGCAAAAGCTAAAGTGTTCTCAAATTTCATTGTTTCAAATATCAATAAAAAAGGCAGATAAATAAACTTACCTGCCTTTTTGTTATCCACAACCTATTTTTTTCGGGCTGATCAGCTTCTTGGTTTGCTCACATATTTATTGCCTTTGACATAATACCTCCAGGGCAATAATGCATGGTCTCCGGCATAATCAACCCCGATTCTTGGTCCTGCTATCACTTCATTACTGTTCCAGCCAGGCACCGCATCCTCAATCCAGATTTCCTCTCCGGTAAGGTCTTTAGCATTCAGCAGACGATCAATTCCCATCGCCTTCGCTAAAGCGCCAGGTCCCGCAGTAATATTGGGCTTCAGGACAGACATCCTTCTTCTTTCCATCATCAACTCCAAACCAGTCAGCGGCTCCAGTCCCCGGACCAACACGGCATGAGGTGTTTTTTCCGGTCCCGTAACGACATTGAACAAGTGATGAATTCCATAACAAAGGTATACATAAGACAATCCTCCGTTCTCATACATCACTTTGGTTCTGTCTGTAAAACGCCCTCCATAGGCATGGGATGCTTTATCTTCGACTCCTTTATAAGCTTCAGTTTCCACGATGATTCCGCCGGTAACCTCTCCGCCGATGCAGGTAAACAACCGCTTCCCAAGGAGCTGCAGGGCAAGCGCATTCACGTCCTCATTCTGATAAAAGGAAACAGGCAATTTAGGCATCCAGTAAACTAATTATTTCCTTTAAGTATTTCGCATCAACTTCATCAAAATGAGCAAGGTGCTCACTATCCACATCTAAAACACCGATCACTTCTCCATCCTTAAACAAAGGCAAAACGATCTCCGAACGGGATGCCGCAGCGCAGGCAATATGACCGGGAAACTCCTCCACATCGGGAACAATCAAAGTCTCTCCCTGTAACCAGGAAGCCCCACAAACGCCTTTTCCCTTTTGAATCCTGGTACAGGCAACAGGCCCCTGAAATGGCCCCAAAACCAACACCTCATTCTTCACCAGATAGAATCCCACCCAGAACCAGCCGAACTGCTCTTTGAGGGCCGCAGCGATATTTGCCAGGTTTGCAACCTGATCAGGCTCGCCCTGGATTAATGCCGCTATCTGAGGAATTAAGGAGCGGTACTGCGCTTCTTTACTGATATCTGTAACAATCTTTAAATCTTCTGCCATATCACATTTCATTAGTATTTAACACCCAAAGATACAAAAGCGCAATCCTAAATGTTGCCGAAATTTTATCTAAGTTTGGGGTTTCATAAATAAACACACCATCGAAATGAATAAGAAAACCTTATTATTTACTTCACTATTCGCACTCGGAATCCTCCAGTCGGGCTATAAGCCCTGGGATGAAGGAATGTTCCCTTTAAGCGAAATCCACAAACTGGATTTAAAGAAAGCAGGCTTAAAGATCGACCAAAATGAAATCTACAACCCCAATGGCACCAGCCTTGTAGACGCCCTTGTTAACGTAGGCGGATGCACAGGATCATTCATATCCAATGAAGGACTCATCATCACCAATCACCATTGCGCATTCAGCGCGGTACAGCTGGCCAGCACTCCCGAACACGATTACCTGACCAATGGATTTGTCGCTAAATCACATGAACAGGAGATTGAAGCAAAAGGATTAACCTGCCGTATTACCGATAGTTATGAAGATGTTTCTGACAGAATCCTGGGCGCAGTTGCTCAGATCGAAGATCCCGCTTCCAGGTTAAAACTCATCAACGATGCGATGAAGAATATCGCTGTAGAAGCAGAGAAAAAAGACCCAAGTATTAAAGCTGAAGTTTCAGAAATGTTCATTGGAAAGACCTATGTACTGTTCCGCTACAAAACCATCCAGGATGTCAGACTGGTTTACGTACCCAATCGCCAGATTGGCGAATACGGTGGCGAAACCGACAACTGGGTATGGCCACGTCATACCGGAGACTTTTCTTTCATGCGCGCCTATGTGGCAAAAGATGGCGCTCCTGCTAAATACTCAAAAGACAACGTTCCATATACACCTAAGAAATTCTTAAAAGTAAACCCAAGCGGCACCAATGAAGAAGATTTTGTATTTATCTTAGGTTATCCCGGAAAAACTTTCCGCCACCGTCCTGCTGAATTCATCCAGTATCAGCAGCAATACGTTTTGCCATACGTATCTGAACTATACGACTTCCAAAACAGCACCATGGAAAGTGCCGGCAAGAAAAACAAAACTACCGAAATCAAGCTGGCCACCAGAATCAAGAGAAATGCCAATGTATTGAAAAACTACAGAGGAAAACTTCAGGGACTAAAAGGCATCGACCTCATTTCACAGAAGAAAGAAGAAGACGCTTCATTGGCACAGTTCATCAACAACAACGTAGATGTAAAAGCAAAATACGGCAACCTAATGAGTGATATTGACAATTTATATAAACTCATTAACGGAGACGCACAGAGAGACTTATGGTTTGCTCAAATTTACAATTCCACCAGCTTACTGTCCGTATCAAGAAACATCAACAACTTCAAAACAGCATTAGATGCACAACCTGCTGCAGAGAAACAGAATTTCTTCGACCAGAACATCGGTGGCTTAAAGCAATCATTAAGCAACACTTATGAAGCCTATGAAATAGAGGTAGACAGAAAGATATTCAAAAGAATGTTGACAGATGCGGCAGCGTTTAACCCCACCCAAAAAGTAACTGCCGTAAATAAAGTCACGAGTAAAGGCGCAAACAGCAACGCGGTGATTGACCAGTTTACTGAAAACACACTCGGTTTAAGCAAACTAAAAGACGAATCATATGTCATGAACACGCTTTTAAAATCCCCTAAAGCCATTGCCGACTATAACGACGGTCTATTGTTGTTCGAAAAAGACCTCGCCCGCCAAATCGCGGAGATCAAACCGGAAAAAGACCGCAGGGAAGGTGTATTGAACAAGTTAATGGGCGATTATGTGAACGTAAAGGAGAAATTCAAGAAAAAGGACTTCATCCCGGATGCCAACAGCACGCTACGCCTTACTTATGGCTACGTAAGAGGATATTGGCCTGCAGATGCCTCTTATATGAGACCTTATACCACCATCAAAGGAATCCTGGAAAAAGGAACAACCGGAAACCCGGAATTCGACTATCCTGCCCAGATCAAGGCACTATGGCAAGCCAAAGATTTCGGCCCTTTTGCCAAGAAAGACCTGAATGACGTTCCGGTATCCTTCCTTTACAACATGGATACTACAGGAGGAAATTCTGGTTCTCCAATCATGAATGCCAAAGGTGAGCTCATCGGCGTCAACTTTGACCGCGCTTATGGAGCAACCATCAACGATTATGCATGGAATGAAAGCTATAGCAGATCAATAGGCGTTGACATTCGTTACGTACTATGGGTAGCCGCAAAAATCGACAAAGCAGATTTCCTGATCAGGGAAATGGGCGTTAAACTATAATAACAGATAAAACCGAAAAGCCGTCTTTCATCATTTGAAACGACGGCTTTTTATTAAAGAAAAAAACATGAGAGTAATAGCAGAACTACCACATCCGGAATGCAAGATCACCCTATTCAATATGAACCAGAAATACATTGTAAAGTTTGAACAGGGAACACTGGAACAGAGTTATAAATTATCTGAATTAGACCTGAGTGGAGGAGGGGCAAATGAGATATTTCAAATGCTGGACGAAGCGTTTATTGCCACCGTAGTAGAACGATTCAAGACCATGAGAACTGATTTTTCCGCAGCTTACAACAGACAGCAATACTAGTTGACAAAAACATATATAACTAACTGTAATACAGATCAAGTGACAACAGTACAAAATATTATTCTGAAATAAACAGCAAAAACAGGTCTGAAATTTAGCACCAACTACAGTTATAAATTAAGACAATCACCATAAACATACTGATAAACAAAAAATTAAACAAAGATACAAAACATTATATGGGCACCATTTTAGGCCAAATATTATAAAGGTTCTGTGATTTCAGGATAAAAAAAAGAGAAAAAAAGAAGCGGATCAAAACCAGGAATTTACAGGCAGAAAAACAAGTGGAAGAGAAAACAACTCCCCTCCTTCCCTGCAATAAATACCGCAAGATTACGTATAAATAAATCTGCTGGTTAATATGTACTTTTACATCGGCCTTTTCATCAGCCAGCAATAAGTTACAACAATCATGAGAACGAACTTACTATTCATAACGGCAGCACTCCTACTTGCTTTTACAGCATGCAACAAAGTTAGCGAGAGCATTCAACGTGACGTTATCACTAAAACGGACACCATTAAATTTACACTTCTTGCCAGTGACAATATTAGCAGTCCAAACACCAGTATCAAAGACCTGTCAGGCTTATTAAACCTGACAGAAGAAATAAAAAAAGCCGGGGGTTTTGAATTGAAAGACATTGTCAGCATCAAACTATCCAGCTTTATCATGACCCAGGATTCTACCAGACGCAGAACCCTTGATGGCAAGAGAGACAGTAATTATAGTTACATTGATACGGCAAGTAATTTTAGAAATTTCTCCAATGTAAAGGTGTTTCTCAAAAGCGGAAGTAAAATAGACAGTCTTGCCAAAGTGACCAACATTTCCGATGGCGCCATATTGGCCAGGTTAAACTTGTCTTCGATCATTGCTCCGGATTCATTAAAGGCTTTCGTAAACGCCGGCAACATGAAATACGACTTGAGCATTCAGCTGAGAACTAAGACAGACAAAACAATCACGGGAAAGATACTCACCAATTATACCCTTACCCTTCGCAAATAGAATAAAACAAAAAAGGAAAGCCCTGATGACAATTGTCATCAGGGCTTTCCTTTTTTATGCAAACAACGCAGGGGCTATACCTTTTTTGGAGGAAGCTCAAATGCAATCGCATCGTGCTCAAAATGGCCACGGTGTGCACCATCACAAAAAGGCTTATTTGCAGATAAACCACAGCGACAGATGGACAACACTGTTCTTCCCTGCAAGCCATATTCATTACCTTGTGCATCAACAATCTCAAAGTCGCCATCAATCTTTACAGAGCCGTTGCTATTTATTGTTAGTTTAGTTTTTGACATGTTTATTTTTTTGACAAAAATAGAGATTGAATCTTTAGACAAAAGCGCTCTTTGCAATTTAGATTCATTCACATTAGCACCTCAGAAAACATTTAAACCGATCCCCCTCCTACTTTTCGTTATTTAAAACTGCGCCGCAATTGATTATGAACTTAAAATTGCTTACATTTGCATGAAACGGGATATCATTACAACTATTCTCTTACTACTTACTTACTGATCAATCCATTTGATCAGGTTTCAATTTCTCCAGGTTGCTGATCCGTTGCCTCCCGAGAATTAAATTACATTCTAGCCAAATTGATCTATAATGGAATCAACGAAAGCAGGCTTATAGAATAGGTAAAACCAGAGGAGAGAGTTATTTTTTAACTAATACATTGAATTTATGGCTAAATCTCAGGCTACCTTCATGAAGAAGCAACTAGAAAAAAACAGGCAGAAGAAAAAAGAAGATAAAGAACAACGCAAGCAGGAACGCCAGCAGAATTCTACAGGCGGTGATCTGGAAAGCATGATGGCTTATGTGAATGAATTCGGAGAGATCGTATCCACTCCACCGGAAAAGAAATAGATCCAACAAGAGAAGCTGCTTTTTAAGCGGCTTTTTTTATACCCCCTACTGTGTAAATATTACCTCAATACCGGGCAGCCTGTCCATTTTTCTCTTCAGCCAAAGACCATCAGTATTCGGTAACAACAACTATTTTACAGAAAAAAAAGCACTCAGTTTTCCCTCCTTTACAGCCTGTAATTTTGAAAGAAAAGCTTCGTCAACGCACAAAAATCAACACAAAAGCTTAACAATAAGTATTTTACAAAACAAACCACCCTAGTCATTTCATTATTAGACAGTTTTTTTCTGTTCATGATCCCTTATATTTTAGTATTTTAGAAAAATCTATAATTAGATTATAATGAAACTACAAAAACAAGGAGAGCTATTTGAAATAAGTACACTAAAGCTTTCAACAGATGATGTTGAAAATTATAAATAACTAACATTTTTTTTAACTATATAAAATGATCAGGATCATCGTTTACATAAATTATTAACTTTGATATGCCAGACGTCCAATTTCTCTTCCATGTCGATAAATCAGTTCATTTTAAGCCCAAACAAAAATATGATGGTGCACCAACTTTTTGACCAGGCAGCTGCGCTATATCCTGACCTTAAAGCTGTTGTATTTGGCTCAACAGCCATCACCTATAAGGAGTTAAATGCAAAAGCAGAAGATTTAAAACGGGTATTATTAAGTATTGCGCCTGATCAGGGTATCATTGGAATCAGCGCCAGCCGCTCCATCGAAATGATTGTTTCATTGCTGGCCATTCTAAAAGCAGGCAAAGCTTACCTCCCGCTGGACCCCAGCTATCCGGAAAACAGACTTCACCAAATTATAACAGATTCGGGCGTTAAAACATGTATTTCACTAAATAATGAATCCGAATTCTTTTCCAATCTTGGACTGCATTCCGTTGCCCCTGAACAACCAGCGGTACAAACAGATCACCTCCCCTTTAACCAGGGACTGAATGGCTGTGTACTTTATACTTCCGGTTCTACAGGAAGACCCAAAGGTGTATGCCTGGGCCATAAAAGCTTAACTAACTTTCTAAACTGGCAAAAAGAAAACTCACTCAGCAACGAGGGAACCAGATCCTTACAGTTTTGCCATTTAAGTTTTGACGCCTCTTTTCAGGAAATCTTCGTACCCCTGACCACAGGAGGAACGCTGTATCTGATTGGAGATGATGACCGGCTGGATGGAGGACGGTTATTGAGCTTCCTGATTCAACATCAGATCAATAAGGCCTTTTTTCCCTATGTTACTTTACAATACCTCACTGAATCTGCAATTGCAGAAAACAAATACCCCCTGGCATTAAAAGAAGTCACCACAGGAGGTGAATTGCTAAAAATCACGCCCACTATAAGAACCTTTTTCGCTGCATTGGCCGATAGTGTTTTTTTGAATATTTATGGGCCAACTGAAGCGACAGTTTGCGTCACCACACTGAAATTATCCGGAGATCCTGAAAAATGGCCTGCAATTCCTACAATTGGTAGTCCGATGGCCGGTTCCTCTATATTTATGCTGAATGAGGACCTGCAACTACTGGAAAATGGAGAAGAAGGTGAATTGTGCATTTCAGGTGTTTCTCTGGCCAATGGATATTTAAACCAGCAGGAATTAACCAGCGAAAAATTTATGGACTGGGAACACCCTGCACTGGGGAAAGTAAAAGTTTACAGGACCGGCGATCTGGGGAAATACCTGGACAATGGAGAAATAGAATTTCACGGCCGAAAAGACGGTCAGATCAAAATACGGGGCAACCGGGTAGAACTCGGAGAAATTGAGGTGGCGCTGATGCAACACCAAAGTGTGGAACAAGCAGTCGTTATATTAAGAGAGGATCAACCGGGAAGAAAAAATTTGGTCGCTTATATCGTTGGAAACAAGGCTGCCTTTGACGCAAAAATTCTTCGCGATCAGGTAATGAACTCCCTGCCGGATTACATGATCCCCTCAAATTTCATTTGGCTGGAGCAGTTTCCAAAAACCGTTAGCGGGAAAATAGATAAAAAAGTATTGCCAAAACCGGACGCAAAGAGACCGGAGTTAAATGTGCTTTATAAAAAACCGGGCACAAAACCGGAAAAAGAGATTGCTCAACTGTTATCGGATATCTTCCAATATGACAAGATAGGAATAGATGATAATTTCTTTGAACTGGGTGGAAACTCTTTACTGGCTCAAAAGATCGTGTCAGAATTAAGATACCGGTTCGAATATCACCTGCCGATCACCAAATTATATCAGTTCCCTACTGTGGCTTCAATGGCGAAATTTCTGGACAAGAATACCTCCATGCAGATCAGGGAGTCAAAAAAAAGAAAAGCACAAGATCAATCTGCCGACATTGCAATAATTGGAATGGCAGGCAGGTTTCCGGGAGCAAATACGATAAATGGGTTATGGAACGTGCTTACAGAAGGCAGGGAAACCACGACCTTCTTTAATCAGGATGAACTGGATCCAACCATTGCAAAACACATCAGACAGGACCCATCCTATGTTCCTGCAAGAGGAATTATAAAAGATGCCGATCAGTTTGATCCGGTTTTCTTTGGAATCAATCCCAAATTAGCAGAACTCATGGATCCTCAGCAGAGGGTATTTCTTGAAATTGCACAGGAGGTATTGGAGCAAACCGGTCATTCGGCCTCAAAAACCAGCCAAAAAATAGGCGTTTTCGCGGGAAGCGGTAGCAATACCTATTATGAATACAATGTACTCTCCCACCCGGATCTTATTGAAAACCAAGGCAAATTGCAGGTGCTAACGGTTAATGAAAAGGATTATATCGCCTCGAGAACTGCTTATCATCTGGACTTAAAAGGACCTGCGGTAAGCGTTAATTCTGCTTGTTCAACCTCCTTATTGGCCATTGCACAGGCAGTAGGCAGCTTGCGTTCAGGACAATGTGATGCGGCATTAGCCGGCGCCGCCAGCATCACTTCCCCCATTAATAGCGGCCACCTCTATCAGGAAGGGAGTATGCTAAGTGCCGATGGTCATTGTCGTCCTTTCGACGACGCAGCTACCGGGACCGTATTTAGTGACGGCGCAGGCGTTGTCCTGTTAAAAAGGCTGGAAAACGCCGAAAAGGATGGCGATACGATTTATGGCCTGATCAAAGGCGTAGGTGTAAATAATGACGGATCCGGCAAGGGTAGTTTTACCGCTCCAAGTACTGAAGGTCAATCTGACGCTATTGCACAAGCCATAGAAGATGCAGGAATTGAGGCTGCAGAAATCAGTTATATTGAAACACACGGAACAGGCACGCCAATAGGCGACCCCATAGAATTTGAAGGACTGAGGGCTGCATTTGGGGCCCAATCTCAACACCAGTTCTGCGCAATCGGCTCTATAAAGAGTAATTTTGGGCATTTAACGCAGGCTGCCGGTGTCGCGGGGCTGATAAAAACCTGTCTGTCTTTATACTATAAAAAAATACCAGCCTCCATAGGCTATGTAACTCCTAACAGGAATATTGATTTCGCGAATAGTCCTTTTTATGTGAACCATACTTTGTCGGAATGGGATACCAAAAAAAGAATCGCCGGAGTCAGCTCATTTGGCGTTGGGGGAACCAATGTTCATGTCATTCTTGAGGGCTATGAAAATAAACCTTCCCATTCCTCAGCAGGCAGATCTGCTGAATTGATTACCTGGTCTGCCAATTCAGCGCATAGCAGGGATCAGTATGCTGAAGCCCTTTCTGCAGCGCTGAAAGAGCGCGGAGCACTGAACATTTCCGATATTGCTTATACTCTTCAAAAGTCCAGAACTGATTTCCGTTTCAGAAGATTTCAGGTCGCCGCTGAGATAACGCAACTGCAGCAGTCGCTTGCCGAACAACAGCCAAACGCAGTAGAAGCACACCAACTGCTGGAGCTTCCCGGAGAAGTCGTATTTACATTTCCGGGCCAGGGTGCGCAATATTTGAATATGGGCAGCGCACTTTACCAGCAGGAGCCGGTATATAAAGCGGCAGTAGACCAGTGCGCAGCCTTACTCGTTCCATATATTAACCTGGACATCAGGGAGATCATATTTCCATCTGAGCCATCAGAAGCGGCATCTGAAAAATTAAAAGACACGAGGTATACTCAGCCGGCCTTATTTGTGACAGAATATGCCATGGCAAAGCTCTGGATGCATTGGGGGATCTTTCCAACACTATTCTGCGGACACAGCATCGGGGAATATGTTGCAGCACATCTTTCCGGCGTATTTTCACTGGAAGATGGATTGAAACTAATCGCCATCAGAGGTGCAATGGTGAGTGAACTTCCTTCCGGAAGTATGCTCTCAGTCAGACATGAGGTCGCATCCATTTCCGCCATGTTAACCGGCGATCTGGCCATTGCAGCTGTGAATAGTCCGAAACTCTGTGTGGTTGCAGGTGCTGATCATCAGATTATGGACTTTGCCAGATTACTCGACTCCAGAGAAATTGCAAATAAGTTATTGTTTACCAGCCATGCCTTTCATTCCTCTATGATGGATCCTATTGTAGCAGATTTCAAAAAGGTAGTTGCGGGGGTAACCCTTAACGCTCCTGAAATTACAATTGTATCTACAGTTACAGGAAATATCTTAACGGCAGAGGAGGCTACAGATCCAGACTATTGGGCTGGACACCTCAGAAAAACAGTACAATTTAGCAATGCAATTGAGACCATTCTTGATGGTGAATTGCCATTATTCCTGGAGGTCGGTCCGGGAACAGTTACCGCAACCCTGATTAAACAGATTGCAGGTTTTAAAGCGAAACAAGTTAAGGCCATATCCAGTCTAAGCAATAAAGAGGAGGAAACTTCCTCCATATTAAATGCACTGGGCCAGTTATGGCTCCATGGCTTAACTCCGGAATGGAGTAATTATTTCGAAGGACAGGAAAGAACATTCATTAACCTTCCTACTTACCAATTTGACAGAAAAAAATACTGGGTTGATGCCCTGGCAATAAATCAACCTGTTGTTAATGAAAAAACAGAAAATCCGCCAGTAAATGAGCAAGAACTAATTAATACGCTAACTATGAGAAAAGACACCCTAGCCGCACAGATCAAACAAGTATTAGAAGACGCCTCTGGAATTGAGATGAACGGCATTCCATCAGATAGAAATTTTCTGGAAATCGGACTGGATTCCCTATTGCTTACCCAGGTGGCAATTTCCTTAAAGAGAGCGTTCAATTTGCCCATTACCTTTAGAAAATTAAATGAAGAATACCCAAGCATAGATGCTTTGGTAAATTATATAGATCAAAATACAGCTCCTGACCTTCCTGTTGCCACTCCTCCTGCCCCGGCAGCAGCAAGTACGCCAAATTTCCAGTCGGCCCCTTCGCTACAGACCAACCATATCGCTTTAAACCATTCCATCCCGGGCAATGACAGTGCATTAGGATTGATTGCCCAACAGTTGGAAATTCTGTCCAAGCAGGTAATGCTGATGCAGGGAAATCAACCATTGGTGCTCACAAATACCACTCCGGCTATTATGGCCCAGGCAGCTCCGGCGGTTATCCGTCCGGAACAAACCGAAAATCAGGAACTGAGTCTTCAGGAAAAAGCAGAGATTCAAAAACCATTTGGAGCAACCCCTAAAATAGAGCGTCATTCCTCAGACCTGAATCCAAAACAATTGAATTTCCTTCAGGAACTGACCCGCAGCTATACCACTAAAACATCCAAAAGCAAAGCATATGCAGCAGAAAGCAGAACTTTTATGGCCGACCCCCGCGTTGTTTCAGGCTTTAGACCACAAACAAAGGAACTGATTTACCCGGTGGTGATCAATAAATCAAGCGGCAGCAAAATGTGGGATCTTGATGGAAATGAATACATAGATGTTTTAAACGGTTTCGGATCCAACCTTTTGGGTTATCAACCGGAGGTGATTAAGAAAGCGATGCATGATCAGATAGAAAACGGTTATGAGGTTGGCCCGCAACATGAGCTGGCTGCAGAAGTCAGCAAGCTGGTTTGTGAATTTACCGGCTTTGACAGGTCCGCACTATGCAGTACAGGTTCCGAAGCGGTTCTTGGCTGTATCCGAATTGCACGAACGGTTACCGGACGCTCTTTAATTGTTGCATTTACAGGTTCTTATCACGGCATTATCGATGAAGTACTGGTTCGTGGAACAAAAAAATTAAAATCCTTCCCGGCAGCGGCAGGAATTATGCCCGAGGCTGTACAAAACATTCTGGTACTAGATTACGGAACAGAGGAAGCATTGGCAATTATTAAAGAGCGCGCAGATGAAATTGCAGCGGTACTTATCGAGCCGATACAAAGCCGGAGACCGGAATTTGTACCCATAGAATTTATAAAAAAAGTGAGAGAGATTACCGCTGCCTCAGGCACTGCATTGATTTTCGATGAGGTGATCACCGGCTTCAGGATGCATCCGGGTGGTGCACAGGCTTTGTTTGACATTCGTGTTGACCTGGCTTCTTACGGAAAAGTGGTAGGCGCAGGAATTCCAATCGGTGTCATTGCAGGAAAAAAAGAATTTATGGATGCCCTTGATGGCGGAACATGGGAATATGGAGATCAATCTTATCCTGAAGTTGGGGTAACTTATTTCGCCGGCACATTTGTGCGTCATCCCCTGGCTTTGGCTTCGGCAAAGGCATCCCTGCTTTACATGAAAGAGAAGGGACCGGTCTTACAGCAGCAACTCAATGAAAAAGGAAACTATATTGCAGCCAGTCTGAACCGAGAAATTGAACAAAGAAAACTTCCGTTTTTTGTCGCAAATTATGGCTCACTCTGGAAAGTAAAATTTAATGAAGAGATTCCATATAGCGAATTAATGTTTACCTTAATGAGAGAAAAGGGTATCCATATATTAGACGGCTTCCCCTGCTTTATCACGGAAGCGACTTCTGATGCGGACATCGCACAGGTTATAAAATGCTTTACGGAAAGCATGGACGTTATGATCGAAGCTGATTTTTTCCCTGCTGTCGCCCAAAAAAGTGAGCCTCTTAATACCATTGTCATCGACGGTAATCAACCTCCGGTTGCAGGAGCAAAACTGGGAAAGGACGAAAATGGTAACCCTGCCTGGTTTATAAAAGATCCGAATCAGGATGGAAAATATCTTCAGGTTGAAATTAACTAATCATTATGCTTGATCAGAAATCAGACCTTAGTTTTAACGAAATTACCTTCAATCCATTTGAAGACGAAAAAGATATTGACAAAATTGTAGCCATTAACGAATCACAACGTGAAATCTGGCTATCCTGTATCATAGGTGGTGATGAAGCCAGCCTTGCCTACAATGAATCTGTTTCACTGGATTTCAAGGGCGATTTTCAATTCGATTACTTCAAAAAATCTTTTGAAATAATTGTAAAACACCATGAAGCCTTAAGATCTTCAGTTAGCGCAAACGGAGAAAATTTTATCATTTATAAAGACTTTCCTTTCGATTTTGAAATGGAAGACCTGAGCAGCTACGATGCGGGGGAACAGGACAGCCTTCTTAAAACGTTTGTAACGGCTCAGATGAACCTTACGTTCGACTTGCAAAATGGGCCACTATTCCGGGTCCATCTTCATAAACTGTCGGAGGACCGGCATTATTTCACACTGGTGATCCATCACCTTATTGGAGATGGCTGGTCTATAGGCATCATGTTAGAAAACCTGAGCAAGCTTTACAATGCTCAGGTAAAAGGATTGCCTGCAATTCTAGAAGAGGGGCCTCAGATCAGCAGTTATGCACTGGAACAACATCATTTTCTTCAAAGTGATGATTTTAAGAAAGTAGAGCACTACTGGCTGGAACTTTATAAGGGTACCATTCCTGTATTAGACCTGCCAACGGATTATGTCAGGCCATCAACCCGTTCCTATAAAGCCGACCGGATCGATCATCCGCTTCCGGTTTCACTTGTCCATCAATTGAAGGCAATGGGCGCTAAAGCCGGTTGCAGTCTTGTTAATACCATTCTGAGTGCCTTTGAGATTTTCTTATATCAGCAAACGAAACAAAGAGATATTGTTGTCGGGCTGCCTACAGCCGGGCAATCGGCAACAGAAAACTTTGAATTGGTTGGACATTGTGTAAACCTGTTGCCTTTAAGAAGCAGCATTGCACCTGAACTTTCCTTCCCCGAATACCTTAGACTTAGAAAATCTGCTTTTTTCGATGCTTACGAACACCAGCAACTTAGTTTTGGTCAGCTGGTAAAAAAACTGAACGTAAAAAGGGACCCGTCCCGCATTCCATTAGTACCTGTTGTATTTAACATGGATATGGGTATGGATAGTGCTGTCTTTTTTGACACCCTGCAACACCGTTTGGTGTCAAATCCAAGGGCCTATGAGACTTTTGAGATCTTTTTGAATTTAACGGGATCGAAAGATAGTTTCGTATTGGAATGGACTTACAATACACAGCTGTTCAAGCCCGCAACGTTACTGCGGATGACGAATGACTTTGAAGCTTTGCTGGAAAAACTGGCAAATCAGCCTGACCTTCAGCTAGGGGAATTCGCTCAAACAAATAAAAAAGAACTTTCCCGCGAAATAAGCCCTGTTGAACTTCCTTTTAAAAGCACCATTGAGCTGATTAATGAAGCTGCTGCTCTTTACCCGGACAAGATCGCTGTTTCTTTCAGGAAACAGCAGATGAGCTATGGAGAACTCATGAAGAAATCCAATCAGCTGGCTTTCTATTTCGTTGAAAAGGGAGTTCGGGCTGGTGATATCATCGGCTTATCGACAGAGCGGTCTATGGAAATGCTGATCGCACTGCTTGCCATCTTAAAGACCGGAGCGATTTATATTCCCTTAGATCCCGAGTATCCTCATGAACGGATAGAATTTATGCTGGAGGATGCTGCTGCCAAAATATTACTGACTTCTCAACAAAACAAAGGCAGATTCAAAACAAATGCCTTGGAAATTGTAATTGAAGAAATCTGGCAAGACCTTGGCAACTACCCGGATCATCATCCGGAAATAAAGCCAGGTCCGCCTGATCTGGCTTATATCTTGTATACCTCAGGCTCAACAGGAAAACCAAAGGGGGTGAAAATCACCCATAGAAACCTTTCTAATTTCTTATTGAGCATGCAGGTTTCGCCGGGCATCACTGCTGAAGACCGTTTATTAGCCATCACCACTATTTCTTTTGACATTGCAGGTCTGGAGCTTTACCTTCCCCTCATCTCGGGTGCTGAACTCATCATTGCAGATGCTGAGGAAACCAAAGACGGCAGATTGCTCCTGAGTATAATTGAAGAAAGAGCGATCAGTATGATGCAGGCCACTCCTTCTACCTGGCAAATGATGATCGACTCTGAATGGAAAAAACCATATCAGCTAAAAGTGCTTTGCGGCGGAGAAGCCTTAAAGAAAGAACTCGCAGATCAGCTGCTGAAACGCTGTACCGAGCTTTGGAACATGTATGGTCCTACGGAAACGACAATTTGGTCAACGATCAAAAAAGTGAATCCTGCAGACCAGCAAATCACCATCGGCCTTCCTATCCATCAGACTCAGATCTATATCATGGATGAATTAGGCAGAATTCTGCCTGCCGGTATCCCCGGAGAGATATGCATCGGAGGAGATGGTGTCGCAGATGGTTACCTAAACAGGCCTGAGCTCAGCAATGAGAAATTTATAGCCGGGGAAAATTCAGGTCAAATGATCTATAAAACCGGCGACCTTGGCAAACTGCTGGAAAATGGTGAGTACCTATGCCTGGGAAGGATTGATCAACAGGTGAAAATCCGCGGACATCGAATTGAATTAGGAGAAATTGAAACCATTATCGGCGAGCAGGAAGGAATCAAACAAGCTGTGGTGCTGGCAAGAGAAGATACGCCTTCCGACAAGCGTTTGATCGCCTATTTACTGCTTGATGACAAAATGGATCAGGATAACCTCTGGTGGAAAGATCGCTGGGATGCACTCTATGATATAGGGGCTGCTTCCAAACAAGACCTGGCCCTTTCAGAACAGAATCTGGACGACAGTTTACTGGAACATTATGAAAACAGTGCAGACTTAGCTTTACAGGCAGCTGAATGGCTTCAGGCCTCTGCGGAGAGAATCAAATCGCTCGGTTCAAAGAAAATCTTTGAAATTGGAAGTGGTGCGGGACAACTCCTTTTTGAACTTGCTCCCGAAGCAGAATATTATATGGCTACCGACTATGCACAGACGGCCATCCATAACCTGAATGAGAAATTAGAAGCTGCGCCGGATCAATGGAGCCATGTAAAAGCAAGAACCGCCGCTGCTGATGATTTTTCGACTATTGTAGACGCTTCATTTGACCTTGTGCTGATTCATAGCGTTGCGCAATATTTTGCCAGCGCAGATTACCTCATAAAGGTGATTAAGGAATCTGTCAAATCGCTGAAAACAGGTGGTTGTATTTTTATTGGAGACATGCAGGGCAAAAATTCTCTGGAAATGTGCCATGCAATGGACCACCTTCCTCATGCTGCCGATGGGAATACGCTCGCTTCTTTCCGGGAAACAGTCCTCAATAGGGTGCGCATAGAAGATGAACTGGTTGCAGATCCGGGATTTTTCTATAGCCTTCCGCGAATAATACCTGAAATTACCGGAGTAGATGTACAACTCAGGAAAGGTCAGTCTTTAAATGAGACGACAAAATATCATTACGACATCTGGCTGTATGTAGCTGTACCTTGCCAAAAAACAGCCGCTGATATTCAGGTCAGCTGGAAAAATGAGAACTCTTTAACTGAAATTGAGCAATTATTAGCTGGTAACCCCACACTTGTCATTGAATTAAAAAACGTTTTAAACGATCGAACGGCCAAAGATCACAGGTTGTTACAATTGATGCTGACTGCTGATCCCAACAGTTCCTTAGAGGCGATTAAAAATGAAGTGGCTCAGGTCAAAGACGGGCATGCTCCGGATCTGTTCTGGACGCTAGGGGAACGTTTCCATTTCAATGCACATGTAAGGTGGACTACCGATGGTACAGATGGCTTATTTGATGTTGTATTTATCCCTGCTTCCCGAAAAGCAGCAGTACCGGATTTTTCTGCTGCTGAACCTTTGAAATCGAATTTATACGATTATGCCAGAATGCCTTTCTCCAGGAATGAAATCGTCGTTTCTAAAGAATTGATAGAAAAATGGAAAGAAAACCTCTATGAAGCACTTCCGGCGTATATGGTTCCTGAAGAATTTATCGCGCTGAAGAGCTTTCCATTAACGCCAAATGCGAAGATAGATAGAAATGCATTTCCCAAACCGAATTCCAAAAAAACAGATAACCAGAGCAATCATCAGAAACGCTTACCGGTTACGAAAAATGAACTGCTTGTTGCTGATATCTGGTCAGCTGCACTGGGATTGGAAAACCTGAACATTACAGACGATTTCTTTGAGCTCGGCGGGCACTCCCTTCTGGCAGTAAAGGTAATGGTAGCCATAGAAAAAGAAACCGGAAAGAGACTTCCATTATCAACTCTTTTTAACAATTCCACGATTGAAAAGCTGGCCGGACAACTCTCTGCAGATGAAACTGAAGAAGTTTGGGATTCGCTGGTTCCGATCAAAACCACCGGCAAAAAAGATCCTATTTTCTTAATCCATGGTGGTGGTATGAATATTCTGTTATTCAAATCAATCAGCACCTATTTTGATGAGGAACAGCCGGTTTATGGACTCCAGGCAATGGGACTTAACAAAGAAACGAGCATTCCGCCAACCCTGGAAGAAATCTCCAAAAGGTACATTGACGAAATCCTGAAGGTCCACCCTAAAGGCCCGTATGCCCTTGCAGGTTATTCTCTGGGCGGTCTGATTGCATTTGAGATCGCAAAACAATTAAAGGCGATGGGAAAAGAGATCAAATTACTGGGTGTAATGGATACTTATGCGGGCTCGCATGGAATCCCTACCGGAGCACTGCAGAAACTCTTCAAAAAGATCATCCGCCAGTTCTATAAGGTGCCATTTTTTGCCAGGTCCTTTTTTACCAATCCTAAGGAAGCGATGGCTTATCAGCTCAATATTGTAAAGTATAAATGGAATAAACTTTTTGCTTCTGATCTTGGAATGGAAAGAGAAGTTTTTACTGCTTATGAAAAAGGGATCTACAGCGCTTATAGCAAGGCAAATGCAAAATACGTACTTGCCCCTTCTGATGTGATGGTTACCCTCTTTAGAGTTGATAAAAGGTTGTATTATCTGGACGACAGGGTTTCTCTGGGCTGGGACAAGTTTGCCCTTGATGGTGTGGAGATCCATGAAGTCCCTGGTGATCATAAAACATTTTTATTGCCACCCAACGACAAAGAATTTGCTCAGATTTTACAGCGTGCACTTGATCATAAAAAATAATTTAAATTGCTTTTATGATTGCTAAAGCCGCTGTTAGTGAGCTTATTTTTTCCTTTGGAATGGCAGGATTTCAGGTTGTATTGAGGTCCTATCCGATCAGAATAAATCGCTCCCCTTTGCAGTAAATGCAGATAGGGAGCGATTTATAGCTTATTTTCTTTTTGATTTTTCCCAGGCCGCGCTCTGGTTTTTTTTGCTGAAGCGAATAATTCCTGCCATTACCGCGTAATTCATCACACAGAAATAATAAGGTATAAAAAAAGCTTTGATACGGATGTGCCTGCTTTCGAAAAATAAGCCAAGAAGGCTCAAAAAGTAAAAAGCCAATTGTCCTATAAACATCAACTTGTAGATCAATTGTGGACTATTAAAAGCGATCCAGCCATTCAATACGAATACCAGAATGAGCAGAAAAGGAGTTATAGTCCATCTTAATACCCTATGACTAATGTACTGAAAGGTCAGTACTGGATAATTAAATGGATTTGCTGCCCTTTTTAGCCTGAAAATTGACTGTATCCCTCCTGCTGCGATTCGTATCTTTCGTTTAAGTTCCTCAGCAGTATTTGCAGAAGCGGTTTCCATGGCATAGGCACCGGCCTCATAAGCAATAATAAAACCTTTTTCTGCAATTCTCATTGCAATCATGTGGTCGTCGATAATGGTGTCACTTTCCACAGGTTCATAAAGTGAGGTTCTGATGCTGAACAATTCGCCTGCAGCACCAACATTAGAATACAATTCATAATCCCACTTTTTAAGTGCAGACTCGTATTTCCAGTAAAAACCCTCTCCGGCAGAACTCGCATCAGCACTCTCCTGAACCAATATTCTCTTTTCTCCGGCTACCGCTCCGACCTTTTCATTCTGGTAATGCTTCACCAATTCTTTTAATGCGCTTTGATTTAAAAAGGTGTTTGCATCCGTGAATACAATAATTTCTGTCTTGATCAATGGCATCGCACGTTTGATAGCAGCCATCTTTCCTGCCCTCACATCCTCATGTAAAAGTAGAATATCCTGATATTTTGAGGCTCTTTCCACGGTACGGTCACTGGAACCATCAGTAATAAGAATCACCTGAAGTTTTTCCCGGGGATAATCCAGTTCCAGGCTATTTTTGATTTTTTCTTCTATCAGCTCTTCTTCGTTATAGGCAGCTACCAACACCGTCACACTGGGCAACAAATGGTTTTGATCAAAGGAGGACGGTTTTTTAAATAACCGCTTTATCCGCACCAGTATATAAAGTAGTAATCCGTAACCAACAAAAGTATAGGCGATCAGAAAAAGGCTGATCCAAAAAATTATAATCATTAATTATTAGATTTTAAAACCGAGTTTATTACTATTTTTTGAGTTTGTTAAATTCCACAAAACCCCTTTAATCACCCATTTTACCAGGTCTCCACGACCTTTAAGCTGATAGATTACCATCTGCCTGCTACTGGCCAGAAAGATATAGTAAATATTAAACAGCAGGGTGTTGAAAAAACCTGTGTTTCTTCTGATAAAAAGCATTCTGTTACGTGTCATGAAATAAGTTTTGATGCTGCTTTCTTTTCCTACGCTGATCGATTCTTTATGATAGATTTTCGTCCTTCCGGTAAACCAGATCTTTTTTCCTGCCTTTTTAAATTGTTCACACCAGTCCAATTCTTCGTAGTACAGGAAAAAATTCTCCGCCATGAGGCCTACAGTCTCCAGATCTGACCGGCGACACATCATTGCTGCTCCGTGACCATAACCGGTTTCCCTGCTGACCTGGTCATATTGCCCCTTATCCTCGTCCATACTTCCAATCCCTTTATTCCGGCACATCAAATAATTCATTTCAGTGAACCCGGCATATTGTATGGTCTTTGGTTGATCGAAGTATAAAATCAAAGGGGAAATCATTCCAATTTCCGGATTGGAATGGAGTTCTTCCTGTAAAACAGAAATCGTATTGGCAGTAATCTCGGTATCGTTATTAAGAAACAAAAGATATTCGCCACCGGATGCCTTGATTCCCAAATTATTTCCTCCCGCGAAGCCCAGGTTCTCTTCTGAACGAATGTAAACCAATTCCGGATAGAGCTCCTTAAAACTGTCACCATGATCTTCCCTGCTTCCGTTATCGACTAAGACAACTTCTATGCCTTCCTGGGCTGTATTTTTTTTAATTGATTTCAACAGAGCCAGAGTTACTTCGGGTTGATTAAAGTTGACCGTAATAATAGAAGTAAGTTTCATGTATTGTAAAAGTAGTGTTTACAGTGATAAAATGTAGCATATTATTTTTCAGCAGACTGGAAACAGGTCTATATGGTATCTGTTTCCAGTCTGCTAAACTCAAATAATAATTTTTTCTGTTTTAATAAACAAGAAGATTATAGCGCCTGAACAAACACAGGTGTCTCGGTTACATTGATTTTCAATATACCACCTGAAGTCGCCACCTGTTTTTGTTCAACCTGATCAGCACCCGGTTTTAAACTGTAAATGATGGCATTTTTAGCGCCTTTTAAGTCAAGTTCGTAGTCTTCGGTTCGCCCAACCTCATCCGGAACAACTAAAACATACATTTCCTTTTTGTTGAGGCGGTAAACATCTACGAAAGGATCCTGATTTATAGTATGTGAATAACGATACTCTCCCATTAACTTGCCGGCCTGTAACAGATAATCAGCGGAAGGTCTCCGGCTCTCCTGTTGCAGTAACCCGGATTTCCCAAAAGGATTACCCGTGTTTTCACCTGGTTGATCGCTGTCAAAAGCCTGATAAAAGAAGATCCTGTTGATGCCATGTCTGGCATATAATAAAGAAGACCTTAAAATCCAGTCGGCCTGCGTCAGCAATACAGATTTTGTTCCAATTGGAATGGCGCGCTGAACACTTTGCTCACGAAGGTCATATCCCAGTTCAGTAGACCAGACCTCCACATTCGACCCTAAGGTTCTGGCCAGGTCAACAAAGGAATCAGCAATCTTTCCCATATTATTTAACTCGGGAGCCATTCCTCTTTTTTTACTTGCAAACTTAGAGAACCAGCTGGTATTGTCGTTGGAATACATATGGTAATTAATGATGTCAAAACATAAATTCACAGTTCCATCTGCTTTATATCCCCTGTTTTCCTTGCACCATTCTACCATTTCTTTTACAAAGTTAACATCAGGCTTAGCAATACCTCCCATCACCACTTTCATACCAGGATCAGCATTCTTAACGCCAACACCTTTTCCCATTGTCCCTTTATGTCCGTCATAAAATGCAGAGAGACTAGCTGCAAACTCAGTTGGCGAAAACTGGGCACGTTTCCCCTTCCACCATTTATCCGGCTCATTGTTACATTCTATATACTTAATGACGTCCATTCCTATCTTTACCACATTTACGCCGTCTCCATGCCATCTCTCTTTTCCGTTTACCTTAACCAGCGTAGCATCCACATGCTTATTTGAACCATACCTCGCTGCGAACTGGAAAGCTAACTTCGCCATATCCACATAAGACTGGGGCTTCTCCCGGTCTTGTCCCTTAAACAATGGCAGATTATCCGTATCGCGGTCTCCCTCCTGATAGGTATTATACATCCAGTCCGGGGTGTTTTTAATACAAGGTAGAATGTCAATTCCTTCTGCCTTACTCCTCACATAGATGGTATCATAATTCCAACCACCCTTATGTGTAGGATTGTAGGAATAATTCCCCTGCGTTGTTTCTAATTTGTCCCAATCAATATAATGTCTGACTCCACTGAATGATTTCATCAGCTTCATTTTGGGTTCATAAATATCAGTACTGACCCCTTTACCACTTGGATCTTCCAAAAAATCCCATTCATGTCCGTTTACACCCAGCAGGTATTTGAACTTCACACCATCACTGGATGGGGCAATTTCGGAACCGGTACGGCAGGAACTGCAAAAAACAAGAAAAAGGAAAACCAGCAGGTTATAATGTAAGCTCTTAATATTCATTGTGTAGCGTTTATTTTTAGTAAAGATCCATTGCTGTACCAAGATAGCGGTATTGGAATGACTTTAACAAGAATAATACCACAAAAAAAAGACTTCAAAATTATGGAAGAAATAAATGCTAATACACTAAAAAACAGCCATATATAAATAAATTTATATTTTTTTTTGCCTCAAAATTCAGATGCTGAAAAACGTTAAAACGGCATAATAATTGAGGTCGTTTCGGCGGCATTTTCCAAGAAAAAAAGAACAATCCATGGAAAATAATCCCCATATATCCCCACTTTTTTTCAAATAAACAGCTCAGTTCTTATTTTTTTTATTTATCATTGCTTGATTTTTGGTAATATATATATTATAGGGATATTATATTGAAGGCGAACTTCCTGCTTTACAGGCTGATAAATTCGTTCATTACTACTAAAAATACTAAGGGATTTTTTTGTTACCATACTTTATCAACTTGAATGATGCGCCAATTTAACGTACTCTTAACAGCCTCTCTGAGCCTTTTTTTGCTGGTTGCTTGTAAAAAAAGTAATATCGGGGCCGAAATTCCTGAAGTAGTAACCCCGGTTCCCGTGCCACCGACCGATACCGTAAAAGATCCGGTTGTAGTTGGCAGAATCATACCAGTGGGCCTTGGCTCCGGAAACCTGACCATCGATGGAAGTACATTGGGGACCAAAGCTAATGATCAGATTATCATCAAAGGAGGTACTTATTCCAGTATCAACATTAAAAATATACGTTTAGCAGATGGCAGCCGTGCTTTCATTAAAAATGATGGATTGGTAGAAGTTTCCGGGAACGGAAGCCAGATGCGCCTATCCAATTTAAATAATGTAACCATTTCAGGAGATGGAACAAAAAACATCAGCAAAGGATTTTCCTTCAAAAACATGAGTAACCGCGCTGTTCAAATGGATGGCAATATTGATAATTTTACATTTCAGAATGCTTATTTTGAAAACATCAGTGATTATGTGATTGCCTATAACTCGACCAGGGCTTACAATGGAAGTGCAGACTCTTACGCTAAAGCACTTAAATTCAGTCAACTGGAATGTAGCAACACCGCATCTTTAATCTATTTTCCAGCTACTGTGAATTCTGGTGGAATTACAGGATTGGTTAAAGGTCTTGAAATCTCTTATATCATTTTTAACAATGCTCCGATAGTATCTTCTGTTGTGAACCTTGGAGCTGCAGAGGATTATGACATTCATCATAACGTGATTAAAAACATCAATACACAAAACAATAACCACAATGGTATTTTCCAGCTGAATGGAAACGGTAAATTTCACAACAACTTAGTCAGAGATCACCAGGGTAATGCGGTGAGATCCTGGCTCTTTAGTGTCGGATCAGCAACAAAAGAAGTTCAGATTTACAATAATATCGTATTTAACTCAAGAAAGTATTCCGGTTTCGAAGTACAAGGCTTCAGTAATCTTGTTGTACCTGGTGTAACCAGTTTTGCCAATGCAAAAGTATTCAACAATACCTGTGGAAGTCTTAACATGAGTCAAGACTGGGTTGGAGTTGTAGTGGATGTTTACGATTTATTGGGTGGAAAATGTGAAGTATTTAATAATCTTGGTTTTAACTTCCCTACACCTAGTAATAACAATATGATCTGGAGTCAGCAATCTGCAATTCCCGCAGTCGCCAGTAATAACCTTTATTTTGCCAATTCTGCTGCTGCCGGTATTACCGACGAAGTAAAATTTGAATTATCTGGTAGTTCTTCTGCAAAAAAAGCAGCGGTAACCACTAAAATGGTATTAACGGAAGATTATTATGGGAATAAACGGGGAGCTACTTACTCAATAGGTGCAGTAGAATAACTCTTTTTTTGGTGTTTTTTTATTCTATCTTTAGTCGCTGTTTAAGCGGGATTTAGGCATAGGTATTGCTTATCCGTGAAGTATATAAACTATAGATGAAGCTAAGGAATTTTCTAAAATCACTAAACAATAAATACGTATTATCTCTTTTAGGGAATGGTGTAATGTCTATCATAGGCATGGTTATTTCCATCATCTTAAGGAGGGTATTTTCCCTCGAAGACATGGGGATATGGCTGTTGTTCTTTAGCGTGATTCTATTGGTAGATACCTTCCGGACCGGCTTTTTAACCACCGCATTTATCAAATTTTTTGCGGGTGCTGAAGCGCAAAAAGCAAGAGAAATTGTAGGTTCTACCTGGTATTTAGCTATTTTGATTACAGGGATTCTGCTCCTCCTGAATATCCCGGCGTATTTCATTTCCTTTCATGTTGAAAATTTAGGGGTAGCTCTGTTCTTAAAGTGGTTTGGTATCGCCTATGTCTTATCTCTCCCCTTCTTCGTCACTTCCTGTATACTCCAGGCAAAACAGCGCTTTGATCAATTGCTATTTATCCGTCTTTTCAATCAGGGGTCTTTTGTGATATTCATATTGCTGTTTATCTTTTTTAAAAGAATCAACATCACCACTGTAATTTATTCCTACCTGTTATCCAATGCCGTTTCCAGTATGATTTCTATGCTCAGAGGCTGGTCTATGATCAACGACATCAGGATGAAAACAAAGGAAAGCATTTCGACCATCTACCATTTTGGGAAATTCAGTGTCGGGACAAATATCAGTGCAACGCTTTTGGGAACCGCCGACTCACTGATCATCAATTTTGTCATGGGACCTGCTGCCCTGGCGATTTACGATGCAGGAATCAAGTTTATACAATTTATTGAAATTCCATTGAGAAGCTTTGCCGCAACGGCTATGCCAGCGCTATCCACTGCATTTAACAATAACAAACGCATGGAAGTGATAGACATTACTAAAAAATATATTGGTATGGTGACCATCGCGATAGTTCCCATCACCATCGGTACATTGATCTTCGCTGATTATGCCATACTGATTCTAGGTGGGGAAAAATATGTACATACCATTGCGCCCAATATCCTTAGAATTGTGATGATTATTGCCTTATTTTATCCTGCAGACCGTTTTCTTGCCTTAACACTGGATGTCATCCATAAACCGAAAATCAACTTCTATAAAGTAATGCTGATGGTAGTGGTTACAGTAGTGACTGACTTTGCCGGTATTTACCTGACCAATAGCTTATATGGCGTCATTACCGCAACGATTTTCCCTACGCTTACGGCAATATTTATCGGATATTATGCCTTACAGAAGAACTACGAGAAATTTGGATTCTGGGACATCTTCTCTTCCGGCTATCAGGAAATGAAATATTTCCTGAGCAGCCAGTATAAAAAGTATTTCAATTAATTTTAAAGATTCCCTTTCTTTAACTCGTTGTAAGCGAAATCGCAAGCCCTTGCCGTAAGCGCCATATAAGTTAAAGAAGGATTTTGACATGCGGAAGAAGTCATACAACTCCCGTCAGTGATGAATACATTTTTCACGTCATGGAGCTGGTTATGTCCGTTGAGTACTGAGGTCCTGGGATCTCTCCCCATCCTCGCAGTGCCCATTTCATGAACGGTAGAGCCTGGAACCTTTTTATAGTTAAAAACATCTATGTCCTTAAACCCTGCTTTGTCGAGAATCTCTTCAGAGCTCGTACAAATATCATCCATCATTTTCTTTTCATTTTCCTGATAAGAGAAGTCTATCCTTACCAAAGGAAGACCCCATTGGTCCTTTTGAACCTTATCGAGTTCAATTTTATTGTCAAAATAAGGCAGACATTCTCCCCATCCGGCCATCCATACCGTCCAGGGACCCGGCTTACTTAGTTTTTCCTTGAAGGATCTGCCAAAACCTGGTTCACGGGATGTAGTATCCATCCATTCCCTCCGTTCACCATGGCCTTGCAAGTTATAGCCGCGCAGGAAATCCGTTTTATCCATGCCCTCCAGATTTCGATATCTGGGAACAAGAAATCCGCAAGGTCTTCTCCCCTTATAATAAGTATCTGAAAATCCTTCGTGCCTGCCATATGCCCCGGCAGAAGAATGATGGTCCATCAAATGGTGTCCTACCTGTCCACTTTCATTTCCAAACCCTTCTGGAAAACGGTCCGACTGGGAATTTAAAAGAATGGATGCCGTACCTATAGTCGAGGCATTCAGAAAGATGATCTTTGCAGAAAATTCATAAACCTCCTTAGTAAGCGTATCAATAACCCTAACGCCTTTTGCTTTTTTCCTATGGGTATCGTAAAGTACCTCTGAAACAATGGAAAAGGGGCGTAATGTCAAATTCCCGGTAGCCATTGCAGCGGGAATAGTTGAACTGTTACTGCTAAAATACCCGCCGAAAGGACAGCCTCTTGAACATAAGTTGCGGTATTGACAGGGTCCCCGATCGTCCCATCCACGGGTTAAATTGGCCACACGTGCGATGGTCAGCAGCCGATGTTGATCATGATGTTTAATAGATTGAGCCAAATGTTTTTCAATGCAATTCAATTCCATTCCAGGCAAAAATTCACCGTCAGGAAGATGCATCAATCCTTCTTTCGTTCCGCTTACACCTATGAAAGATTCTACATGGTCGTACCAGGGAGCAATATCCTTATAACGGATTGGCCAATCTACAGCGATGCCTTCTTTTACATTGGCTTCAAAATCAAGGTCCGACAAGCGGTAACACTGCCTTCCCCAGGTTAGAGACCTTCCCCCAACCTGATATCCCCTGATCCAGTTGAATTCTTTAGTCTGAATATAGGGGTGCTCCTGGTCATTCACGTAATAATCTCTGTCGCCCTCATCATAAAAGTCGCTTTGAACGGGATTATCCAGCACATGCTTGGCTGTATTCAATAAACGATGTTCAAAATCCCAAGGGTTAAGATTTGCAGTTTTATAATCCACAATATGTTTCACATCCCGTCCCCTTTCCAGTAGTAATGTCTTTAATCCTTTCCGACATAACTCCATCGCCGCCCATCCGCCACTAATTCCGGAACCGATAACAATTGCATCATAAGTTGTATCCCCTTTATTCTCCCTGATGTTCATTTTAGTTTATTTTGTTGCCCATGATTTCTGACCGTCCTGAAGGGGGATACAGGATTCGTATGCTGATGGTATATAATCATAACTCAGTCCTTTTGTTGCACCTGACATAGACGTGCAATAACCAATCGCTGTGTATTGTTTAAGTATTGAAAAAAAAGTATCCCCCATAATTTTTTTCCTCACTTTTTTCATAAAAACATTCAAAGACGCTGTACTGGCTTCAAAATGAGCCATGGTCTCTTCTTTTTGCCCGGCATTACAACCGATAAAATCCTTCCCGTAATGATCCTGTGTGTATTTTTTTAAATCCTCCAGTCCTCCAATAAAACTCCTTTGGTTTTTTGGTTCCAGGCAATCCTCAACTGCTTTAACGATAAAGTGATGTACGCCTACATCCTTTGCACCCGGAGTTTCCGTTCTCGGAATGATGACTTCAGCCAATTCTGCAATGAGGTTAATGTCCTGCCCCAATGTGGATAGGTCAGGCCTGTGCGTATACATATACCACCGGGATACGGAGAAAAAAGAAGCACCAATACCGCCCGCAAACAAGGCGGTTACAATTGCCTTACGCCTGTTCATTTGTAAGAAGATTTACTTATTCCCTTTTTCATTGAATCGATAAATTAAATTGATAAGATTAGTATACCAATAAGCGAATACATAACATAAAATGAAACAAACAAAAAGCAGGGCCGATAATGGAACAGAAAGCTGTAAGGCATGAATCACATACAATCCAACTGTGATCACCAACACGTGAATTAAATACAAAGCGTATGAAATTTTTCCGGTAAACAGGAAAAAATCATTAACAGCTTTGATCCTGAAATTATAGACCATCACTGCCAGGCCGGTATAACCTATCAATGCAGGAATATCATTAAACAACCGACCAACCTGACCTCCTTTGAAAGCCAGAAAAGCATAGGTTAACAATCCCAGTCCGGTAAACAGCATCAGGTAAAGGTGGTTAAATTTACGGTTTAAAAAACTTTTATCTTTCCATCTTGCCATAGCCATACCCAACATAAATTCCCACATAAACTGTAGGAAAAAACTATTCCATATCCTCAGGTCAGACTTTTCCATCAGAAAGACAAAAATACTCCAGAAGATACTGATCAAAAATCCAATACAAATGAACCATTTTCCGGGTATCCTGTTTAACAGCTTCAACAGAAAAGGAAATACAAGGTAAAACTGGATGATCGTCGAAATAAACCACAATTGGTGTCCGTAACTGATAGTGATGTCATTATCGAACATTTTATAAAAGAAAACATGTCCTAAAAACGCATACCAGGAAGGCTGATCAAATAAAGGGAGGAATAAACATAAGCCCGCAGACAGACATACAATCAGAATATAAGGAAGATATATCTTATCAAATCGTTTCTTTAGAAAATTCAGGTAACTAATTTCTTTGTTCCCCGAAGATAAAGCCAATCCAAATCCGGATACCAGAAAAAAGGTATGAATGCCTGTCCCGCCAAAAAAAATGGCCTTATCGAAAGGCTGAGGCAGACTGAAATATTGTAAAATATGAAAAATAACAATCGTGAATATCGAGTACCCCTTCAGGAAATCAATCAATACAAATCTCTCTTTCATAACGATTTACCGGTTTTTAATTTTCTTATATAAATCTTCTATCTGTAAAGTCATTTTCGAAATGCTGTAATCTTTCTTTACTGCAATTTCTGCTTGTTTTGCCAAACTTTCTCTCAATGGCTTTTCCGTAACCAGCCTCAGAATTGCGTTTCTGAGCCCAACTGCGTCTTTTGGTTCAATAAGTAAACCATTAACGCCATCTTCGATCACTTCTTTAGTCCCATTTACAGCACTGGATATCGTTGCCTTTCTCATCGCCATTGCCTCGAGCAGTCCAATTGGCAACCCTTCCCATAATGAAGGAAGACAATAGATATCGAAAATACTTAAAAGATCGGGTATGTCCTGCCTAAATCCGCTAAAAATCACTTTATGCATTACTTTAAGCCGTTCGGCCAATGCCACTGTCTGAATTTTCAGATCGCCATCCCCTACTATTAAAAACTTTACATTTAACTCATCAGGCACTTTTGCAATTGCCTCAATAAAGGTAAAAGGGTCTTTTTGCGCCGTAATCCGGGCAATATATCCAACAATCAATGTTTCCTCATCAATATCAAATTCAGCCCTGAGGCTTCCGAAAGAGCGATCTGGGTTAAATTTAGTGAAATTGATTCCGTTTTTTATGACCACTGCGGGGTTCATCGGAAAGTTTGACCTCCCCTCGTTCAGATTATTTGTTGAAACACAAATGGTCACATCGGCCTTTGCCACGAGGAAACGTTCGGATAGTATTCTCAGTTTTTTTACCAGCGCATTCTGATTCGGGTGAAACGACCAGCCATGAACCGTATAGACAACTGGTATTCCTAATTTCCTGGCTCCCCAGAAGGTATTCGATTGCGCCCGGGTTCCATGGGCATGCAACAAATCAATGCCCTCTGCAATCATTAGCTGTCTGACCTCTTTCCAAACCCCAATATCAAAAGGTTTTTCAGTGAGAATAACATGAGTTTTAATTCCAAGCTTATTCAGTTCAGTGATCAAAGGTCCGTCTGTAAATGCAAGTACCACAGATTCAAAATCGTTTTTGCTTAATTCCTGCACCAAATCAAGAACATGCGTTTCCCCACCTCCTATTTTTCCTTGCCTGATCGCATGCAGTATCTTCATCTTACTCTTATTCATAAACCTTGATATTAGGGATTTTCATCCACATGTTTAGTAGCTACAGACAATTTATTAGCCTTTCTGACCTTAGTAAATGCCAGAATCTGATAGAAAATAAACTTAGGGATACCCTTTAACGACTGATATATTTTCTCATCTGCTTTAAAATAAGCAAGTGCCCTGAAGAACACGAAAAGAAACAGTATTCCGGTCGTTACCCAGAAAATCAACATATAAGGAAAGATAAACAGGTCAATCACAAAACAGGAGCCCGAAAGCAGTATCAATAAGAACAATGGCGGCCTCAACAACAAAATACTAAAAAGAAAACTGTTGAGGTTGAGTTTTGACACTGAACTCGTCAATAATTTAGTGCCAAGAAAGAAAAATTTGAACCAGGTATTGATCCATCTCGCTCTTTGTTTTACCAGTTGGTCAGATTTTGCCGTCTTCTCATCATAAACTATTGCTGCCTCCGAAAAAGCAATCCTATACCCTCTTCTGATAATTTCATACTGAAGAATCTTATCAAAACCAGCACCCATCAATTGCTGATCAGCCAGGCAGTCTGTATACAATTTTAAAGTGAACGCCATTCCTGATCCAGCCAGAGAGGCTGAAGAACCCGATTCAAACAGCAACTTACGGTCTACATACCGGTAATAGATGTCCCCGGCCTCATCCAGCGCAGCGTAAGTGGTGTTAATTTTTTTCGCTCTGCGTACGCCCTGAACAGCTTGAAATCCTTCGTCAAAAACCTGATTCAATGCTTTCAGGTAATTTTTATCTACCAGATTATCACTATCAATGATGGTGATCCGGTCATGAGCTCTCTTAAAATTATTGATCGCATAAAAATGAGATTTGACGTTACTTGCCAGCACTTCCGGAGGCCTCAGCAAGACAACCCTTTCGTCCGTAAAATGAAGATTGGAAATATCACAATTGTCAGCCACGATATAAATCAGGTAATTGTGATAATCCAGCTCCAGAATAGAATTTGCTACAGATTCCAATAAGCCCGTTTCTTCATAAGCCGTCACAATAATCGCATAATCAGCGGAATCATCCGAAACCTGCCCAGCCGGTTTTCTTTTTCCAGACAACTTAGCTGCAATAAATAACAGAAAGGGGAATAAGAAATTAAAACCTAAAACAACCTGTAATACCGTCCAGACAATCATATTTTTTTTACCTTGATCATTAAATTGTGTACCTCTGCAAGCATTAATGAGTTAATGCCTGCACTATATAATGAAAGATACTTTTAACGCTATTTTCCCAGGTATGGGTCGCAGCAAAAGCCTTTCGTTTCAGTTTTAATTCCTCAGAATTCTCTTCGAGCGCCCGGGCAATTAATTCTACATATTCTTCTTTATTTTTTGCCAGATAAACATGGGGGTTGAAAATTCCCATTGCCCTCGTTTCTGTAGCGACAACAGGTTTACCGACAGCCAGATACTCATCTATTTTCCTCGGATAATTGCCAATCGTAAGCTCATTAATCATCTGAGGATTGATACATACATCAAATGAACTGATGTACTTCAGCAATTCATCCTGTGGTTTAAGACCGGTGAACACTACATTTTTAAGGGAATGCAGTTTACTGTTTTTAAACTTATCATCTTCAGGTCCAACCAGCATGACCGTCCATTCCGGACGGCTCATGGCAATATATTCTATCAGCTCAACATCCAGACGAATACTTTGCAAAGCGCCTACATATCCGATAACAGGGCCAAAACTATCCTTATACTCAAGAGGTTTCGGAAGCATTTTTTCAGCACTAAAATTCTCCAGATCACAACCCTGACCAACGTAATACGACTCCGGATTGTATTGCTGACAATAGTCTGAAAGATAAGTAGAATTAGCCAGACAAAGATCATACTTGGCAATCATCAGCGGTTCAAGTCTAACACCATGTTTTTTCCAGTATGGAGTAGCCAGAATATAATCTCTGGAGTAATAAACAGAAAGTTTAGGACCCAGCAGCTCATTCAGATAAAAACACTTAATAAGCTCATTGTCATTAAACAGGATATAATCTTTAAAATTAAGTGCAGTAATGGCGTTCAATACGGATTTATAAAATCTGTGGTTGTTGACCTTATTGATGAAGTCAAACAAAAAAGCGGAATTCAACCAGTTGATAGATTCCACAATACAATCCGGATAATAAGTCCAAAGATTTTCCTTAATGCTCACCAGGCCATTTTCTTTTCCGCTGATCACCCGAAGTCTTTTTTTTGTACTGTCCAGATTTCTATGTCTGATAGAGGTAATCCGGTCCAGGGGCGAATTAACGTACAACACCTTGTGAAATTTACTCAGCTCCAAAGCAATGTCTTTGCAATTGCTCCCGATCTCAGTATCCCAGGGCTGTTGTCCAATAATTATAATATTTAGCTGCTGCATGATTGATCAGATACGTATTTTCTCCGCCTTTAAGATTTTTTATTGTAATAATTTATGCCGGCAAAAAAACCGATAATCAGACAAATAATTCCTGGTATTGCAAATATTTCGAATGGCATAGCTGAATCTAATTTATAATTACCTGGTTTTCATTTTCCTTCTTCTTGTCCAATAAGGGCCCTAAATACACAAAAGCCCAGGAAACGTACAATATTAACGCAGTAGGCATGGTATTCATCACTTCATTCCCATAACTACATACAAAAACGCCTACGGTTCCGGAAGTCAATGCAATGAGCTTTACCTTCAGCTTATCATCCCTGATTTTCCATACAATTCCACAACATTTCCCAATGATGTACATCATAATTCCAAACCAGATGACAAAGCCCACGATCCCATACATCACCCATACTTTCACCCAATAACTATCTGGTTCAATAGTCGACAGGAACTTATCTTTATTATACTCTTTCCCCCAGGTCCCGATTACACCAAGCCCTCCTCCAAAAGGTCTGGAACTTAAAAACTCTTTAAGGATCAGTTGATTGGTAAACCTCACATTTAAGGAAGGATCGGTTGGATCCAGAGCTGTTCTTAACCGGAAAATCTGATAATTTCCATTTCCAATCGTAGTGAACTTCAAAAAACCAAGAAAAGCAACCGCAAACATTCCCCCGATCAGCAAGACCTTAAAATTCTTGCTTAAAAACAAAGCAAAAAAACCACCGGCCACCAAAGCAAATAAGGCTCCTCTGGTACCGGAAATCAACATTCCATAAAATAAGATGAAAGCAGCAATTGCCAGCAATACACGTTTCCACCATAGGAAAGGTCCCAAAGCCAATATAAATGCAATTAAACAGATATGCGCCTGGGAAGCCCCAAACTGTCCTGCATCGCTATAAAATGAAAAAACCCTGAGTTTTCCCCAGAGTAAATGCGTTTGTGCAGCCCCGTTATCCAGAAACTGCTGCTCCCCCGAAGTTAAACCGACAAACAGCTGGCGCATCCCGTAAAATGTTCCCGCTACAGAAATAATAATGATCAGTGCCAGAAAATGATTCAGGTCCTTTTGGCGGTTTAATATCAAAAAACTCAAAGGTGCAATGATGATGAAATAAAGTGCTGAACTTCTGATTTCCTGAACCCACCCCCTCACACTCGCCCCTGCAGGATTAATGATTTCGATCAAACTGATCGCAAACCAAAGCAAGGCGAGAAAAACCAGATCATTATTAGCCAGCTTCCAGTTTACCTTGTTGCTGTTGAAAAAAACAGAGCACCAGACCAGGAGGATCATGACCTCAACTCCAATTCCAAAAGGAATATTGGAGCTGATTTCCCGATATAAAAAGATCACCATAAAGCAGAAAATGAACATGCCATAAAAGGCAAACTTTATTTCTCTCACCGTAATCAGCAAATAGATGGTCCCTAAAAAAGCTACAGTCAACATGATTGGAACAATCACCCCAAATTTCACCGCCAAAAAAGCGACTGCCAATGAGAAGATGATCCCAATAGTCAATAAAACGTAATTACTGCTTTCCCGCAACCAAACTTTCATAAATTAAAAATGAGCCTTCTCATTCAATTCTTTGATCTTTACTTTGTTCAAAACCCATCCACTGAAACCTTCATGATTTCGGATGTAATTCACAAATTCTTTATCATTATCGTCGATTTCGCTGCCAGCTTCAAAGATGGCAATTGAATAGTCCGTAAAAGACAACCACTCTTTTGCTTTATTAATAGACCTTAGGCTATCCACATCAATCAGGATTAAATCAAATTTTTCCTTTAAATACTCGAAACCGGCCTTTAATACGTTAGAGCTTTGAATCTCCAATAAAGAATTGCTGGAAGAACTCTTATTCAGAAAAGTAATCAGATCTTCCGTTTTAATCTCTTTTTTTACAAGGAAGTTTTCAAAATACTGACTGGTCATCAGGCCCTTTTCATTTTCTGCGGGTGGCCTACTGGTATAATCATCACCAATCAATAAAATTTTCTTACCAGTCATTGCAAAAGCATA
This sequence comes from Pedobacter steynii, assembly GCF_900103665.1. GTDB lineage: Bacteria > Bacteroidota > Bacteroidia > Sphingobacteriales > Sphingobacteriaceae > Pedobacter > Pedobacter steynii. Next base: position 731,704 of record NZ_FNGY01000001.1, on the reverse strand, counting down.
AGCCAGTGCCGAGGTAAAGAAAGTTTTTCCTTCTCCCGATTTAACACTCGTTACCCCCAGAATTTTAGTTCCGGAATCCAGGTCCAGTGTCTTGGAAATCTCGAAACGCAGAGAGCGCATCAAATCTTTAAACACAATAAAATCAGTAATCTGGTCATTATCGCCCCAAATCACACGGGGGTCCTTGTCCTTCTCATGGATAAAATTGATATTTCCCAATACTTTTCCGATGTTAAGGCCAGCCAGTTGCTTTGCATTATTTACCGTATGATCCAGGAGAAATATAGAGAAAATCACTAAAAGACAGAAGGAAAAGCTGGAAATCCCGGACAATGCCATATAGATCAGTTTCTTTGAAGGCTCCGGAGGTCCTGGTAAGCCCATTTGTGCAATCTGCAGTTTTAAGCCGATGCTCTTCTCTACATTAGATTGATTGTATCGGTTCAAAGCATCCATATATTCCTTAGTAGCCACATCTGCATCACGCTCAAAATTCTGAACGCCTGCATCAAAAGGCACCATCGTATTGTATTTCGCTTTCAGCTGACTTAATTCGGCATCGATAGACCTCAAGCTGTTCTGAGCCAGAGAAACCGCAATTTCCATCGAGTTTTTCTGTTGAATCAAGCTCTGCTTAGTCGCCACAGGATCTGTAATATTATTGTCCGACGACTTTTGCATTTGCCTGGTCAGTAATGTCTGCAGGGAATCCACTTTACGTTGATCCGATTCCTTAAAACCATTGTCAATATAACGGTTTGAAGCAATTTTAATCTGGTTATTTAAAGCAACAATATTCGAATTTTCCTTCACCAGACCACCTCCCAGATAACTTTGATCCGTACCGCTAAGCTTACGGTTTAAGTTCGCAATTGCCCCCTGATTGGACTGAATTTCCCTTAATGCCTGAGATTTACGTTCTTCGTAATCCGTAATTTGCTTATAAATGATTTCTGATTGTTTATCCAGATTGAGTACGCCGTTGTTGATCTTATAATTCTTTAACTCCGAATTTTTAGCATTCATCGACACCTCTTTCTTTTTAACAAGAGAATCAAGGACAGAAATAGACTTATTCTGATTGCTGGATACACTGGCACTATAGGTATTGATAAACTCACCTGACAAAGTGTTTACAACAAACGACGATAGCAGCGGGTTTTCAGAGGTATACTCCACGTTAATGAAATCGCTGTTATCAATTCTGTAAATACTCAATTTTTTATTGATGCTGATCTCATCATACCCCATGGAAAACAACAAGTCATATAGTTTGTATTTTCCACTATCAATCGTTGTGATGACCTCTTTCTTAAGCATCTTCTCACTAAATAGAGAGATGACATTCTGACGATCTGCAGCGCTTAACTTTTTGATGTCTTCACTGTATTGTTTAAAGGCATCTGACGGATTTAAAAGATCATGCAGAATCAGACTATAAGACAAACTGCTCATTGTCTTTTTCATTTTCATCATTTCCATGATGTTACTGAACTGCTGACTTACTTTGAAGAAATCCGTGTTTTGATTTTCAGAAGCGACCTGTCTTGACTGATCTACCAGTCCTGTTGACATTTGTACCTGAGACTTATATTCTTTAGGTAGATTTTTGACGAAAAAAAAGGTAAGTGTTAACGCAATAAGTGGTACTAAAATTAGTATCCACTTATACCGTATTAAAAGTCTTAAAAATACTTTAAGATCCATAGTTTAGGGATTTTTTTTATTGTTGGTTATTTAATCTCGGTCAATTTTTTACCAATGATTTCTTCCAATGCATCTTTAGCCCTAAAATAGGCAACTTCTGTCAACAATTTATCAGAATCAGCTGTTGCTGAATTTATTCTTGACTGGTTGAATACATCGATAGTGACCTCTCCTTTAGCAAATTTATACTTCAGGTTTTCAGCAACACTTTTATTATCCTGAGAGGCCTGAGTTTTGATCTTAAGTGTACCTTGTTGTTGCAGGTATTCATAATATCTTTTCTTCACTTCATTCACAAGAATCAGGTCGTACTCCTGGTTTTCCAATTGAGCAACTTTATACTCTGCTTTCGCTTTCTTCACCATAAACGGCTTTTGAAGCAATGAACCGACGTTAACATTTACACCGAACTGGAATCCATTTACCGTGTAAGGGTTTAAAGGATTTAACGCAGCTTTATCGTCCGGTCTGTAAATATAAGAAGCATTCAGGATATCAAAATAAGACATATTAGCAATTGGAACTCCTGTTTTAGCTTTTTCGACGTTTGCTTCAAAAATCTTTTTTCTTGGATAGTTTTCTCTGGCAGACTGAATGTATTTTTCCAACTGACCATAATTAATATCTCCTACTATAGATTCCTGTGCAGACAATTTCAAATTAAAGATACCTATGATTAAAAAGGTAATAAAAGCGATTTTTTTCATTTTTTTATGTTTATAGTTCTTCTAAATAGACTATACTTTTTCCTTCTGGATTAAAGCGGGTATTGTTTTCAAGATTATTTTCAAGTCCAACAAAATTGAATAATTATCAGCATAGAAATTATCCAGTTCCTTACGTTCACGTTCAGACATATCTTTTTGGCCTCTTTTACTAATTTGCCATAAGCCGGTTAAACCAGCCGGACCAAGAAAGCGGGTGGACCATTCATTGGTTGTCAATTGCTCCGCCTCATATAAGGGCAAAGGTCTGTTTCCAACCAACGACATATCACCAATAAACACATTGATCAACTGTGGAAGCTCGTCAATACTCGTCTTTCTTAAAAATCCACCCAGTTTGGTGATTCTTGGATCATCTTTAAATTTAACGAATGCAGATTTACCTGTTTTATTCTCGTCATTATTGGCATATTGATTCAGGTCAGCCATATCTTTCAGCATCTTATCCGCATCACTTCGCATAGATCTGAATTTGTAGAAATCAAATATTTTATAACCTGCTCCTACCCTTTTACTCTTGTAAATGACCTTTCCTTTAGATTCTAACCTGATGAGAATGGCCACAATAACAAAAAGAGGCATTAAAAAAAGTAACGCAAACCCGGAGGCGATCAGATCGAATGCACGTTTAGTCCATGGCAACTGATATTCTACGTCGGTTTTCTGCGCTAATTCCATCAATTTAGGTTTGATCAACTTAAATTTAACTAAAAAATTAAGTCTTTCACAGAAATCTTCCAGAGGAAAAGGATAAGTATAATAATCATTAACCTTCAATTCCAAAGCTTTCTTTCTCCAGTTCCGGTCTTCTTTAATGCCCAAGAGCACAATAATAAGCCCCTGTAATAAAGGGTTCTTCTTTATTTCTTTGATCTGATCAAAGCAATTTTTATTGTCATCCACTTCGATTAAAATAATATCCGGTAAAGTCAATAAAGATTGTTGATCAAGATACCGCTTAAAGTCCTGAGGATCATCCAGATGGTCCACATTGGCATCAAATTCCTCCGCGATGACCCCTTTAAGGAGTTTTCCAAAATGCACGATTTTGGCATTTATTTGAGGGCGGTTAATTGTAGAGGTTGTCATTATGCTATGAGTTGAGCAATTTGAGATTTTAAAACTGCGGGGTTAAAAGGTTTCTCGAGGTAACTATCTATTTTAAAAGGCATCTGTTTTACTTTATCAGCCAGATCCTCTGCACCAGACAATAAGATCACGGGTGTATTTCTGTAAAAGCCACTTAATTTTAGGTTTCTGATCAGGGTACTGCCGTCAAAATAAGGCATCATCAAATCAGAGATGATGAGATCCGGGTCGTTCCCTTCCTCTAACCATGCAATAGCCTCAATTCCACTCTTCTTTATGATCAGATCATAGTCTGAGGCCAGAATAAAACTCAACAACTTAAGAATACTTAGCTCATCATCTACGATCAGTATACTTTTTTTATGATCCGGTTTACTTTCCATGTATTCTTTAGTATGTTTCTTTCCTGCCCCCCAGGATAAAAATTTATCCAAATAGTGAGAATGTGCTATTTCAGGATCCTCAGTGGTCATTGTTCCGTTAACGATTCTATCTGTAAACATAATACTTTTTTCTAGTTAAACCTCCAATTAAGCTTTGTCCATTCTAAATTATAAACAAAGAATTTCTCTTAAATATTCCCTGGTATTGATTTATTTGACGTTGATCATAAAAGTCTGCTTACGAACTTCGCCCTCAGACCATGTATTCAATTCATTAGAGACTACCCTGCCAAAAGAATCTATGACCAATAACCTGATCTTCTGATTCGCCTTCGATACCACTTCAGTCTTCAGGTCAAAATCACCTGAATAGAAAAAAGCAATGTCATTACTTCCCTTACCAATCTCTACATTGTACGCTTTACTATAAACCTGATAATTTATCTCACAATTATTACATTCCACTCTTAAAAGCCCTTCCCGTTTAAGGATCACATTGGACAGGTTGTCCAGTGAAGTATCCTTTTTACAGCTGCTTAAAAACACAAGAATAAAAAGCAATAATGTGTACTGAATTTTCATTTTAGGTCGTAGTTACGAATTGATAAAGGAAAAAACCAAGCCAATACACCGTCAACCGAAAATAATAGGTCAAATTTGGATACTAAACCACCTGAATAGGCATTCTAATAGGGTTTTCCCCAATTTCATTAATTTTAATTTTTCTCAATTGCTTTTTATTTCAAGTGGTTTATTTTCCCAAAACCTGCCCCACTGTGGGCAATTTTCTACAATTTTAAAAAACGGGAATCGTACCAATTTCTTCACCTGCAAGCCAACGAAACCAATTCATCGCAAAAAAAGAGTGGTAAATTTCCAATTCCATAAAAAATGCCAGATAAAAAATCCTTAAATAGAATCTTTTATCTGGCATTTTGTAAAAAACGCTGATTTTATATATTAATTCTTAGGCTGTACCCTTCCAGATTTTCTGTCCTGCGCCCTACCGATCACATAACCGGTACCTGCACCTACAACTCCACCAATGATGGCACCTCTACCGTCTTTTTTGTCGATAAGAATCCCACCCAAAGCACCTGCCCCAGCGCCGATAACGGCACCTTTAGCAGCCTGACTCCAGCCTTTCTTCTTTGCAGGAGCAGGAGCCTCATTGACAGCAGTATTTCTATTGCTTCTTTCTGCTGCCTCATTCCGTTCGGCAAGCAAAAGCGTTCTTTTTTCCTCTTTAGCTTTTTCTTCTTTAACTATGGCCAATCTTTCTTTTTCCCGGGCATCGGCTCTTTTAAAACTATCCAATTTCAGGCTATCTTTTACTGCAACAATTGCTTGTTGTCTGATCATCGCCTCCTGCTTGGCATTGTTTGAACATGCGGATAAAACTATCGCCAACGCCGCTACTGAAAATATCTTTTTCATAACTATAGTATTTAGATTAATGCAGGTATACTGTAAAAATGATGCCAAAATCATTATTTATCCATCAATGGAGAATAACCAGACCGCTCATTTGTGTCATGATCATCGTCTTCTCCGTCTGGATTCCCTGAAACACGGTCATTATCGGTATCCAAATGACTATAAAAAGAAAAGCTTTCTGAAGACTGGTCAGCATCCAGCCCCAGGTTATCCGGCTCATCATAAGTCCTCTTTTTAGGTCTGTCATCATTTGCAATCGGTGCTGTTTCTTCAGGATTTGTCTCTTTATTCATTTTGTCAGTTTTATATTTCCTAAGGTAGTCCCTTCTTTATACCTTAACAATCTTCGTTTAAATAGGTTTTAACAACATTAAACACCAAAATTTTAATTTACACTCCCCCGTATTTAAAGATTTTGATATTAATATTCTATTCATTATTTTCACATCGAAATATATATATAATAATATGCGTACAACAGGAAAAGTTAAATGGTTTAATTCTGCAAAAGGATTTGGATTTATAACTCCAGAAGATGGAGGAAAAGATATTTTCGTACATTTTTCTGCGATTGCAGGAGATTCATTCAGAGAGTTGAATGAAGGAGACAGCGTAGAATTCGAATTGAATGAAGGAAAAAAAGGTCCTGAAGCATCAAACGTAACAGTTCTTTAGTCTTAATTCATTTCATAAAAGAGGGGTTTGCTTAGGCATCACCCCTTTTTTTATTTGCTCCTCCGCCCATAAATAGCCGAAAAATGATCAACACTCCCCCTTCTGCCTCTGTAAAACAAACCATCAGTATTCTTGGCTGTGGCTGGTATGGCCTCGAGCTCGCCAAAAACCTGATCACCTCCGGATATTCAGTAAAAGGCTCCAGCACCACAGCCGAAAAATTACCAGCCCTTTCTGACCTGGGAATTCAACCCTACCTGGTTGCCTTTCAGGAAGACGCGGAACATTATGACCCTGCTTTCTTCGATACAGATCTCCTCCTCATCAGCATCCCGCCAAAGCGGAGCAGCGGAGAACAGCATGCTTTCCATAGAAAAATAGCTGGCATTACCGAAGCAGCTCAAAAACATAAGGTAAAACACGTGATATTGATCAGTTCCACAGCAGTATATGGAGATCATAACCTCGAAATCACAGAACTAACTACACCAAAACCAGACACCGCATCTGGCATCGCAATGCTGGAAGCCGAAAAACTATTAATCGCTCAAAATGCTTTCAGCACAACTGTCCTCCGTTTTGGAGGTCTGATCGGACCTGGCAGAAACCCCGGAAGATTCTTCGCCGGAAAACAGGATGTTCCCAACGGAAAGGCACCTGTTAATCTCGTGCACCTTACAGATTGCATAAATTTCAGCCTATCGCTGATCAAAAGTGAAGCATTCGGACATATATATAATGTATGCTCAACAGACCATCCCAGCAGACAGGACTTTTATACTAAAGCGGCTGAAGTTTCCGGCCTCCCTATCCCCGGCTTTGTGAATGAACTGCTGCAATGGAAGCGTGTTTCAACGATACATATTGCCCCAAACTTCCATTATCAATATCTGATCAGTAATTTTTCAACCTGGATGGATACGGATAAATTATAAAAAATGATAACTTGGCTCCAATAAGGAAGACCATAAATATGAAATTGACCATTTGGGGAGCAGCGAGACAGGTAACAGGGAGTATGCATTTGCTGCAATTAGAGGATTATAATATATTGGTCGACTGTGGTCTGGATTATGAGAAAGATACCTACCAGGAAGAAAATCAGTACTTTCCTTTTGACCCCGGCAGTATAGATGTAGTCATCCTCACCCATGCACACATTGACCATTCCGGCAATTTACCTACTTTAATCAGAATGGGTTTTGAAGGACAAATCCTTTGCACCCCTCCCACTGCAGACTTAACGGAATTGTTGTTATTGGATTCTGTTAATATCTTCCTCAGCAAACAAAACAAATCTAAACCTAAAGGGCGTCGCGGAAGAGGCGCCAGCGCTGGCCCGCAGCCATTATATCTGCAAAAGCATGTGATGGATACTGTAGAACGATTTGTCACCATCGGCTTCCATAGAGATTTTCGTTTAAACGGCAACGTATCTATAACCTTCATCCCTGTTGGACACCTATTGGGTGCAGCTGCCGTAGTCCTGACGGTACAGGATCAGGGCCAGGAAAAGAAAATCGCTTTTACGGGAGATATCGGTAGAAACAATTACCCGGTATTGGTAAATCCTGAACCCATTCCCCAGGTAGATTACCTGATTTCAGAATCGACCTATGGCGGAAGGCTCCATAGCACAGAGATCAGCCTGGAACAGAAACTAATAGAAACCATCAATGAATCGTGTATAAAATTTCCCGGCCGACTGATTATTCCGGCTTTTAGCATTGGCAGGACTCAATCTCTGGTTTACACTTTGAATCAAATTTTCAGTAAGGGCTTATTGCCTCCTGTTAAAATTTTCGTAGACAGTCCACTCGCAGAATTTGCAACCGACATCTACCGCAGGCATCATGACCTGATCAATGATGATGCAAAAGAATTCTATAGACAGAAAGGTGATCAGTTTGAATTCGAAGAACTCTCTTACGTACATGATAAAAGAGAAAGTTTATCTATTTCAAATTACCATGAGCCTTGTATCATCATTTCTTCTGCCGGAATGCTGGAAGGTGGAAGGATACAAGATCACCTTTATTATAACATACAAAATTATTATTGCACGATATTATTTATAGGTTATTGTGCAAAGGGAACACTAGGTAATCGATTATTGCGCGGAGATCCTATCGTCAGACTCAGAAACCGCGATTTGATGGTATATGCAACCATCCAGCAAACAGACCTTTTGAGCGGCCATGGAGATCACAATGACCTCGTCAATATGGTAAAACACCAGAACATTGCGCAATTAAAACGCGTATTTCTCGTTCATGGTGAAGACAAGAGCACACAAAGCCTATCTGATGCCCTTAGCGAAATTGGCTACCAGGTCAGCATTCCGGAAAAGGGAGAAGTCTTTGAATTGTAAATTCGAAAGGGTTCTTCTGACATCTATTTTCTTTCCCAAAAGTTAGAATTGTAGCAAATACTAGACAGAAAAACAGGCTGTTTATCAAAAAGGATATATTTTCTAAATTTTTCTTAATCTGCATTAACCAACTGATTATTAGGTTATTCTAATTCATTTTTTAATCAAGGTCGCCTTTGGCAGGATTATTACAAGGAGGTTAGCAATTCAGCAGAATAGCTGGATGCACATCTATCTAATTGAAAAGAAAATGAAATCTAACATTACAAAAGCCGCAATGGTAGTTGCCCTATTGGGAGTATCATCGCAATTATTCGCTCAAGATACGGCGCCTGAAACTACAGGTCGCTTTGGAAAAAAAGAATTCCGTACCTGGTCAATCGGTGGCCATGCAGGTGTGTTGAGTTCTAACACGATCTTCAACGGTAACAGCCGCGATTATCAGGCTGCTCAGGAATCTTTGGGTTACGGTGGTTATATCAAAAAACAAATTTTACCTGCTTTAGGTTTACAAGCTGATTTCTTAGCTGGTAAAGTAAAAGGATTAAGAGGTTTTGCCGGTAATGATCCTTTAACCGCTGCACCACTTTACACAGCCAACTCAAGTTTTGAAACAAAATTAGAATGGTCAGCAGCTTTAACGGCTGTTTATAATCTGGCTAATATCAGCATCAACAGAGAGAATGCAGTTTTGATTCCTTATGTAAAAGCTGGTGCTGGGTACATGTCATCAGGTGCTGATGTAACTACAGGAAGTGTAGTTGATAAACAATCATACAGAGAAGGATATTTTATTCCTGTAGGTGCTGGTTTCAAACTAGGTATCGCTAAAGGAATTAACTTAGACTTCGGTTACGATGTAAACTTTGTTAAAACCGGTAAATTTGATGGTAATACACTTAACGGCAAATTCGATAAATTCTCTTACGGTCACGCAGGTTTAGAATTTGCTTTGGGTAGCAAAGAAAAACCACAGTTACAAAACTACAGCTCGTTGGCTAACTTACGTAACCAAAGTGCAGAAGAAAGTGCTGAATTAAGAAGAGCTTTATCTACAGCAGAACAAAATGCTAAAAGAGATAAAGAAGCAATGGAAGCTAAATATGCACAGGAAATGGGCGATGATGATGGTGATGGTGTAGCTAACAAGTTTGACAAATGCCCAGGTACGCCTTCAGGAACTATCGTTGATGGTGCAGGATGTACATTAAAAGCGGCTCCAGCAATTATCAGAGAAAAAATCATCGTTACTGAAGCTGACAAAAAAGTAGTGAACGAAGCGATCAAAGATTTGGAATTTGATTTAGGAAAAGCAACTATCCGCGCTAAATCATTCCCTACCTTAAACCGTGTTGCTGCGCTATTAGTAGAGAAAAACTTCAGCTTAAAATTAGCTGGTCACACAGATAACACTGGTTCAATGGCTTTAAACTTACGTCTATCGAAAGACAGAGCGGAATCAATCAAAGCTTATTTAGTATCACAAGGTGCAAATGCTTCACGTATCGAAGCTACAGGTTACGGACCTAATCAACCAATTGCAAGCAACAAAACTGCTGCTGGTCGTCAGAAAAACCGTAGAGTTGAGTTTAGTTTGTTCTAGTTTAATCAATTAATAATGAAAGGCCGGCAAGAAATTGCTGGCTTTTTTTATGCCCTACAAAGAATCTGGATCCCGCTCCGGCAGATCAATCCCCTTTACCGCTATTCCATTTCCTTCACTAAGCAAAGAGATCCGGAGCTGCATGCTTTCTGAATCCACCTGATCGATGGCACTACACACGCTATATTCTTCTACTATATAATTTGCCTGAACACAATACTCATTCGCACCCAGTTCCTCCAGACTCTCCTCTTCGAAGCTTAGCCTCCTTACCTTTTCTCTCGAATGATAGCCCTGAAGCATGAACTCCAGCTTTTCCCTTCCCGCAGCTAAGGCATGGAGCAGTGCAACGTTCCTGTTTGTTGCCAATAGGGATTTACTTTCATCAGTAAGACTAAGAATAACGGAATGTTGCATGAGAAATAAATTTGCTAAAACTAAGTTTAAAAAACAGCATTACAAAGAAGCTGGAAGCACCTGATTAAATCTCAGATTGTCAGGCACTAAAACAGATAGCCTTCGCAAAAAAGGCCTGAACAGCATACGCTTGTTCAGGCCTTTTCGGCGTCAAACCACTAAAATTACTTTGGTTCTTTAATGGCTTCTTTCTCTTTAGGAACGAAAATCAATGAAGCAATCACTGATAAGATCAGCACCCCTCCTACTATAGATAAAGATAGTGGAGAAGAGATGTGATAAACCGGTGCGATCACCATTTTCACCCCAATAAATGCCAGGATAATTGCCAATCCGTATTTCAATAAGCTGAACATGTGGATGAAATTGGCCAAAAGGAAATATAAAGCCCTTAAACCCAAAATGGCAAAAATATTGGAAGTATATAAAATCAGCGGATCATCCGGCGCAATCGCGAAAATAGCAGGGATGGAATCTACCGCAAAAATTAAATCCGTGAACTCAATTACTGCTACTACAACCAATAATGGCGTAGCGACCTTAATACCATTCTCCACTGTAAAGAATTTAGCACCGTCAAACTCTTTACTTACTTTGAAGAATTTATAAACCAGACGCGCACCTGCACTTTGGCTAAAATCTTTTTCCTCATCATCGTCATCACTTGCAACCCATGATTTGATACCCGCATAGATCAGGAACACCCCGAAAACAGACAAGATGACGTTAATCTTCACCAGATGTCCAAAGACCATCATTTCAGGAAGATAAGTCAGGTTTATCAATCCTACACCAGCAAAGATGAAAATTGCGCGGAACAACAAGGCACCGATAATTCCCCAGAAAAGCACCTTATGGTGCAGTTCCTTCGGTACTTTAAAGAACCCAAAAACCAGAATAAACACAAAGAGATTATCTACTGATAAAGCCTTTTCAATCCAGTAAGCCGATTGAAACTGGGTGAATTTTTCAAATCCGGAGGTCGCATAAATTACGCCACTAAAAGCCATGGACAGGGTGATCCATACAATAGACCATATTGCCGCCTCTTTACTTGATACCGCATGCACCTTCTTATTAAAAACACCCAAATCCAACAGCAACATCACGAGGATCAGCACTGCGAACCCGATGAGTACACCGGGATGATTAATCAAATTATTATCCATTTTTTACTTTATAGTTTTAATTTACTTGTATTTGCTTTAAAAATGCTAAAAAAGATCGGTTTTAAGCATTGCTTTTAAAATATTTGCCTGCACATCGAAGTTATTCAGATGGTCCAGGAAATTGATGTCCGATATTTTCAGGTAGTTTTCCTCTAAAAGGTCAATAATTTCTTTAGGAATATAGGATTTCAGCGCCGCAGCACTGCTCTCCAGCTTATCGTTCTTATAGGAAAGCTCCTGAATGATCTTTTCCTTTTCGGAAAGGTTTGTGGTCCAGTCTACGTCCTTCAGCACATTCAAATCGCAAAACAGGAACAGGTTCCTGCTGGGAAAGAAAAGGAAATGGCGGTCTGTATCCAAAAACTTATACACCTCAATAATCAGCTGTCCCGACTTTAATCCATAAAAAAACTCTGTTTTAAAATCATACTTACACAACATCCCCATCAGTTTCTTTTGAATGCTGGCATTCACATCCAGATACATGTCCTTAGGATCGAAATCAATCAGCTGACTCAGCTGATCCGGACTGATGTGGTAAAAGAAATCTTTAGCATACCTGGAGCTAAAGGAATTGATATTCTTTGAAAAGGGAAATTCCGTACTCAGTTCAGATAACACCTGAAACAACTTTCTTAAAGATAAATTGATCTTCAAGGCTTGTTTCTGCTTATCCAGGTTAAAATTCTTATCGGTAAATACTGTATTGTTCATCCGCTCCATCAATTCCTCATTCAGGTGAATTTCATCGTAAAGCAGACTTACATTCTTTTCATTGTTTTTCTTGATTTTTCTGAGCAGCTCAATGACACTGGAGGTAAACTGAACATGAAACAGCTCGAGCTTATCAATATCCAGGTCTTCATTGTTTTCAAACAACTGATGGATCACCTGACTGCGCAAGTATATTTTATACACGGATTCCTCCTCAAAGAACACAGAGAGCAGCTGTAAACGGCTGATCTCTGTGCGGGATTCCTTTAAAATATAAACACGGCGTTCATCCATTGATTAGTTTTAATTAACGCGGGTAACGTTTTTCTTCAGTTCTGCTTCCAGGGTTTTCAATTCCCCATCCAGCACCCTTCTGCTTTGGTTACCTTCTTCATGAATTTTCTTCACCTCATTTAAAGTTTCGATCAACGAATTGGTCGTCATTTTTAAGGTTTCAAGAGATACCACGGTTTTCTCATTTTCCTTAGCTACATCGATGCTGTTTTGTTTCAGCATTTCCGCGTTTTTCTGTAAAATGGTATTGGTCGTATCTGATATTTTTTTCTGCATTTCCACATTGGCTTTTTGCCTTTGCAGTGCTACAGCAATCGTCAATTGGTTTTTCCATACCGGGATCGTAGTAGACACAATCGACTGTGCTTTTTCAGCAATAGAGGTATTGTTGTTCTGTACTACCCTGATTTGTGCCAGCGACTGCAACATGATAAAGCGAACAATTTTCATGTCTGCCAGTCTCTTATCCAGTCGGCTGAGGAAATCTCTTAAATCCGCAATCTCATAATCCTGATAATCTGCAGGTCTGCCTTCCATCTCCGCCAGCTTTACATTCAAATCGTTGTATTTAAGCTGTCCTGAAATGATCAGTTCCTCCATTTGATGGATATACGTTACATTGCTGTCAAACATTGTCTGAAGCGAGCTGTTGTCCTTAATAGAGTTCAAACGGCCTGCCTTGATCTTATTGGTGATCTTGTCAATGTTATTCACCACGACATCATACTTCTGGAAGAGCTTTTTAACGTCTACCACCAGGTTTTTCAGAAATGGTATTTTTGAAATAAAAGATTTAAAACCACCTTGTTCCAATTCAGAAACATCGATATAATTCAGTTCCGTCAGCAATTCGTTGATTAAGCCACCAACTTCACCACTGTTATAGGTCCGTACAGATGATAAAAAATCGTTACTGTATTTCTCCATAGAGTTCTGTGCCTCCACCCCGTAATTCAGGATAGAGTTCACATCCGAAGGCTCCAACGACTTGTTCAGTTCGTTGTATTTTCTGCTCTCTTCAGGGGTAATCGTGGTTAAATCAACATTTCCGTCCTTATCCAGTTTTACCGGCGTAAGGTTTTGGGTATTACTTGGGTTTGTTTCCATAATTTAATAAAATGATCATCAACCTTTAGAGCCTATAAATAGCTTTGTGTTACGGTATTTACCGTTTCTTCTAATTTTTTATCTTTTGTAGGTTCTCCGATCGCATTGAATTTCCATTCTCCGTTTTTCTTATAGAAGACACCCATCACCATAGAAACATGGCCGGCAAAGTTAGAACCATTTGCAATGTCGTAAGTTGCAAACACTTCATTCACACGCTTAGGTGTTCCTTCATAAATGCGGATCGAAGCAAATGGAATTGTTCCGAAATCATGACCTCTGAAACTATTCAATACGAAAGCCACATAGTTAACGGCAGGATTAAGCTGAGTAAAATCTAAAGTGATCACCTCATTATCCAAACCATCATCACCGCCCATATCACCGGTTAAATCATCGCCGCTGTGTTTTACTGCACCGTCTTTAGATTTTAAACTGCCAAAATAAACCACATCCAGCAATTGTTTGCTTTCACTGAATAAGGCACAGCTTCCATCTAAATCTACTGCTTCTTTAGTTTTACCAAAACCAAACATGCCTTTTTTCTCAATGGCACCCCAGTTGATTCCTACACAAATATTTTGAAGTTTACTTCCGTTGCTTTTTTCAAGACTGATACGTTGTCCTTTTTGAAGATTGATTGCCATAATTTCTTATTGATATTTGTTTAAATAATCTTGTAAACCACCTTTCATTCCCATTCCTACCGCTTCGAATTTCCATTTGTCTTCACGTTTGTAAATTCTTCCGAATTCAACAGCCGTTTCGATAGAGAAATCTTCTTCCAGCTCATACTTTAAGATCACTTCATTGCTGGAAGCATCAAAAATACGTACAAAAGAGTTTCTTACCTGCCCAAAATTCTGTCTTCTGGCTTCTGCATCATGAATCGTTACCACGATACAAATTTCCGCAACTTTTGGATCTATATTGGTCAGGTCAATTTTGATTTGCTCATCATCGCCATCACCATCTCCCGTCAGGTTATCGCCCGAATGCTCTACCGCTCCGTCAGGTGATTTCAGGTTGTTGTAAAATACAAGGTGCTGATCTGACACTAATTTTTTCTGATCATCTAATATAAAAATAGAAGCATCTAAATCGAATGCGGTTCCCGTAGAAGAGCTATTGGTATCCCAGCCCAGACCGATTGAAAATTTAGGGGCATTAATGTTTTCTCTTTGCCCTTTTTGCAAGTTAATCGCCATATTAAATCAATTTATAATTGTTATTATGTATGTAGTTCTTTAAGTAATTCAAATTTTCCGAATAGGATTCTATCGTATGGTAGCTGTTGCCCAAAGACAGGTCGTACAGATTATTGATAAAATCTGTGCTCTGGCGCTCCAAAAAGATAGAGAAACTATTAAAATCGCAATTTAGGATATATTTAACAATCCGCGTATTTATACAAAAATTTCCTCCCTGAATAATTTCTTCCAGGTCAAAAATAGATTTCACCTGATGGTAGTTCAAATGATTTTCTATGTTGGGATGAATGTCTTTGTTGATCAGTTCAGCATAGTAAAGCATGTGAATATCGTTCTTCAGGCCGTATTCCTTGACCATTTTCAGGATCATGCGCTCATGACTGCCGGTAATTTTTATATCGTCCAGAAAAAGCAGTGTTTTACCTTCCAGAAAGTCCTTATCAATATGAAAGGAGTCATTTCCAATAAGGTTCATCCGCTCTTCTGCGCTGAGGCCTCCATAATCTTCTTTATACGTGATCGTCCGGTGGACTTTTGCTTCCTGAACAGCCAGTCCGCCGTGCTCTACCAACCATCTGTTCAACTGCGAAACGAAATAATTTTTCATCGCAAAAGTTGCCGTTGGAATAAAACAATAAGGGCTGGAAATGACCACAATCTGTCCCGTAATAAAATTTTCGGTCAGGTAATACCGGATAAATCCATCCGCAAGGTCTTTACC
Source organism: Pedobacter steynii (assembly GCF_900103665.1). GTDB lineage: Bacteria > Bacteroidota > Bacteroidia > Sphingobacteriales > Sphingobacteriaceae > Pedobacter > Pedobacter steynii. The sequence continues at coordinate 716,081 of NZ_FNGY01000001.1, read as the reverse complement.
AAATGACCTGGCCACCTGTTCATCACCGAACTTAAACCGGCTGTAATCATCGGCCTCAAACCCAAAATGATCCGTATTGTGGATTTTATGTAAAGAATAGGTGTATGGTATCATGAAAGTAAGTGTGAAATGGACAGATGGTTTGAATTGATGAGTAAGCTGTTGATGCCAATGGCTTCAGCCCCTCTGACATCCGCAATTGGGTTATCTCCAATATGGATGATTTGTTTCAGTTCTATTTGTGGGTGTTTTTTCTGATCAATTGTATCCAGCATCAGCTGAAAAAATTCGCGGTTCGGTTTGGACAGACGGAATTCATCCGAATACAACTGAAAATCTAACAGGCTATCCAATTCTAAATGCTTTAATACTTTTCTTAATGTTTTTCCCTTAATAAATCCGGTATTGCTTAAAATACTTACCGTACTTAAACCAGATTCCCTTAACTGACTTAACACGTCAATACATTCTGAACAATATAACAGGGGCATATGTTTTAATAATAATGCTTCCATCTCTAAATATAATCCCTCGACATCGATGTCCTGGAAAGCAGTAGAGTAACCATTAATGATGCTGATCACCATCAGGTACATCTCATCCGCGTCGATATTCTTTCCGGTTTTTTCGTTGATGGCATTCACCATCAGGTCTACCTGCCTGAAAACCAAAGCAACTTCTTCTATTGTTTTTTTTGTGGCATTAAAATTCGCATGAAAGTATTTCGTTCTTTCAATTTTAAAGGCTGGATCTGACTTGATTAAAGTTAACCAAAGATCAAAGGAATAGTGTTTATAAAAAGGCATCTTCAAGGGGATATTTTCCAGTCTGATTTATTTAGGACTATAATGTTACAAATTTTAGGCTGTAGTCCGAAATTAAATTTACCAAGCTGAGAATAAACACAGGTTGGCATTCCGGCATTTCAGCGCCCTTTATTTGACTTTATCCAGTGGATTTCTGCGGGTTGAGCCGGATTTTTTATACTTACTGGGTGTAAGTCCGGTAAGGGTTTTAAATTGAGCTGATAAATGGGCACTACTGCTGTATCCCATCTTATACGAAATCTCGTTCAGGTTCAGTTCTCCGTATTCCAGGAGCTCTTTTACTTTTTCAATTTTCTGTTGAATGATATATTTCTCAATGGTAATCCCTTCTACATCGGAAAACAAACGGCTTAGATAAGCATAGTCCTTGTCCAGGCGATCGGCAATCAAATGCATCAGGCTTTCGTTGATCTCATTAAGGTCAGAATAATGAACCAGTTCAATCACCTTATTTTTAATCTGCTCCACCAGCTGATCTTTTTCTTTATCGATCAGTTCAAAACCAAGAATTTGAAAAGCAGAAGCGATGTCCTGGAGCTGGTGTGCATCAGGTTCAGGAGAAACGTCTACCTTTCCCAGCGTAATGTCTTTCACTTCAAAATGGAGGTGTTCCAACTGCTGGCGAACGATCATTACACAACGATCGCAAACCATATTTTTAACATATAACGTCATATTCCCAGGTTCTCTTCAATTAAAAATAACAATTCAAACTACAAAAATAATACCTTTTGCTCCTGCCCAACTTATATAATCCTGCGTAAAAGTTATATAATTAGAAGAATGTCGATTTGATGTTATCTTTTTACTTTGAAACCAGAATCCGCGCTTACGGAAAGTACAATCCCTATATTTGCCTGCTCAAATGACAAAACAGAAATACTTCCTCCTGATTCTTCTACTAGGGTCGCTAACGGCCCTTGGTCCTTTTTCTATAGACATGTACCTGCCCGGATTTCCGGCAATTGCGAAAGACTTAAATACAACGGTTCTGCGGGTATCTTTATCCCTTTCCAGCTTTTTTATCGGAATCTCGGCCGGACAACTGCTGTACGGACCGTTGCTGGACCGCTTCGGGCGGAAAAAACCATTGTATGTCGGCTTAAGTGTGTATATCCTTGCTTCCGCAGGATGTGTATTTGCCACCAGTCTTGATGCCCTGATCGCCCTTCGTTTTATGCAGGCGATAGGAAGTTGTGCCGCAGCGGTAGCCTCTATTGCGATGGTGAGGGATTTATTTCCGGTCAAAGAAAATGCAAAGGTCTTTGCTTTACTCATGCTTGTGGTTAGTGTCTCCCCTATGGTGGCACCTACAATTGGCGGATACGTGACGGTAGCCCTGGGATGGCATACTGTGTTTATTATCCTGATGGCCCTGGGTCTGTTGAACCTCATCGCCAGTTGGCTTTGGCTTCCTGACAGTTATCAGCCCGATACGAGCCTGTCTTTAAAGCCCATCCCAATTATTAAGAATTTCCTTTCTGTAGTTAAAGAACCTCAGTTTTACACCTATGCCTTCACCGGAGCATTTGCCTTTTCCGGACTCTTTGCCTATATCTCGGGTTCTCCTTTGGTGTTCATCGATATTTTTAAGGTTTCTGAAGAAGGATATGGCTGGATCTTCGCCTTGTTATCTGTAGGATTAATCGGCTCAAGTCAGGTCAACACCCTGATGCTCAGAAAATATAAAAGTGAACAACTGATCCTGGCTGCATTAAGTTCACAGCTGGTCATCGTATTGTTCTTCCTGTTTGGCAGTATTAACCATTGGTTTGGTTTGGTAGAAACCATTATTTTGCTCTTTTTGTTCCTGTGCTGCCTGGGCTTTACGAATCCGAATACTTCGGCTTTATCCCTAGCCCCTTTCAGCAGAAATGCCGGAAGTGCCTCTGCATTGATGGGTGCTGTACAGATGGGACTAGGTGCATTGGCTTCCTTTGGTGTAAGTATGTTTGATCTTAAATCGGCAGTTCCAATGGTAACCATCATGACAGGAGCAACGATCGTAGCATTATTAATCTTGTTGATAGGCAGAAGAAATATCAAAGTTCAGGTGCAGGCGGATAAAGATAGCGGCATGGTGATTCACTAAATAAGGAATAAAATAAGGAGATATAAAGTATGACAAATGATAGCGACAAAACTGAGTTTTGGGAATCCAACTTTATAGAAAAGCAGGAAATGTGGGGCTTTGAGCCGTCTAATTCTGCAGTATTGACAAAAGACTTTTTTGTCGAAAAATCAGTAAAAAATATCCTTATACCAGGAATTGGTTACGGACGAAATGCCGCCATTTTTAAAGACAATGGAATCAAAGTAACCGGTATTGAAATCTCAAAAACTGCCATTAAAATGGCAGAAAAGCATTTTGGTCATAATATGGCAATGTATCACGGCTCGGTGACTGATATGCCTTTTGATCAATCCCGCTACGATGGAATATTTTGCTACGCTTTAATCCATCTACTGGACAGCGGTGAAAGAACAAAACTAATTCGAGATTGCTATAACCAGCTATCAGAAAACGGATATATGGTTTTTACCATGATTTCAAAAGAAGCCCATACCTATGGAAAAGGTAAATTTCTTTCCGAAGATCGTTATGAAATATTTGAGGGCGTCAACATGTTTTTCTATGACCGCAGCTCAATCCATGCAGAGTTTGACCAGGCCGGACTATTTGAAATCACAGAAATTGAGGAGAATTTCCCCTTCTTTTTAATCAAGTGCAAAAAGAGCAGTGATTAATAAGAACGTTTTTCGCCTTGCCAACCAGTAGTGCGCAGAAATTCTTCCCAGCTAAGGTTATCCTGGTTCAGTCGACGGCTCCATAACAAATCACGATCTTTGCCGAAATAGCCATATTCAACTGCATACTCTGCCATCCCTAAAATCTCATTCACCAAAAGCTCATTTGCGCCAATTTCCGGAAAATGGCGAAGCATATCCTCCCGTGTAAAAGCGGAACTATACCTGGCTTTCTTACCTGTGACCCGAACAAAAGTGTCTACCATTTCCTGAGGTGAAATAACATCACCAATTACTGGTAAGGACTTACCGGCATATTGACCTGGGTTCGAAAAAATCTCCAAAACAGCTGGCCCCGTAGCAGTAAGGGGATCAACAAATGGCGCAGAAAAATCCTTTGGTAAATAAATCGGAAATACAAGCGTATCGCCCTCTATAACAGGAGTATAAAATTCCATAAAATTGGTGTAAAAAAATGCCATGTAGATAAACGAGCTTGTGATTGGAAGTCTGCGAATATGTGCTTCAATCATCGCCTTGTCTGTAAAATGAGGCGCAAACTTTTTCCCTTCTGTAATTTTATCTACATTTTCCAAACTGCTAAAGATGATATGCCGGACCCCTGCTTCAACCGCTGCGTCTGCCAACTGTATACCTAATTCGAGCTCATGAGTTTGCGGAGGGACAATGCTTGGCGTCATCATGAAAACACCGTCCGAGTCCCGGAATGCTTCCACGAAACCTTTTTTATATCCCAGACCAAGCGGTAAACTCACCAGTTCAGCTCCTTGTTTGATCAAACTAAGCGCCTCTGGTGAATCAATACGCCGGGTAATTCCACGTACACGATAACGTCCGCTTTGTAACAACGTACGTGCAGCACTACGTCCCTGCTTGCCCAAAATACCGACTACGGTGATCAGCGGTTTATCTTCCTGATTCATTGCTTCATTTGCGGTTAAATTCGATGCCATTCTTCTATGATTTATTGACCCTTTATACTATAAAAATTATAGTTGCAAAGTTATTTTTAGCAGGTTACATTTACAATAACTATCCAAACAGATAGGTTAAAATAAATGCAGGATGAAAATAGAATGTATTGGTGATTACGTAAAACTAAAGGACAGAGTTTATCCCTGTACAATAAGTCTGGCGATGGATTTGATAGGTGGCAAATGGAAAGCTGTAATTCTGTATCATTTAAAAGATGCTGAAAAACGGTATAGTGAGCTTCGGAAAGAAGTACCAAATATTACTGAAATGACATTGAGTTTACAGTTGAAACAATTAGAAAAGGACGGCTTGGTACTCAGGAAAGTATATGGCAAAAAACCTCCTGTTAAAGTTGTTTACAGTCTAACGGATTTTGGAAAAACATTTATACCTGTATTGGAAACAATTACAAACTGGGGAAATCAGATCGTTTCAGAAAAGGGTGAATTTGTTAGCAACTCCAGCCCTCAGCGCACTCCATTTTCTATCTGAAAATAAAAAACACCGGGTAAAATGATGCGCTTTCAGAGCAGGCAATTTTTCAAGCAAGGTTAATCAGATGAATTATAGCCGTTCTACTTCTTCGATGGAAAGACCGGTGGTTTCAGCAATCAATTCAGCTGACATGCCTTTTTTTTTGAGATTTATAGCGATTTCTAACTTCTCTTCCAATCTCGCTTGTTCAGCTGCTTTTTTCTCTGCGTAACGAATACCGGCATTCCAATCAGATTTTGCTTTCACATCTGAGTGGTACAATTCACGTTCTTCTTTGGTCATTTTACTCATTTCCGCAATTCTAAATATTTTTTGGAATACCCTTTTGTCCAGAAAATCAGGAATTTTATCCAAACGGCTCAGGTTCTTTAAAAGATAGAACCATTTATCAAGATCTGTGATCAGTTCGCTTTCCCTTTTATCAAAATTAGGCAATTCCAGGAACTTATAACCCATTCCTTTGTAAAAAATCTTTCCGGTATCCCTGTTGATCAGGGCAATATTGTGTAGGTAATTGTTGTTGATGTTATTAAACTGAAACTCCATAATACCAATCAGATAAACTTCTTTAAGCGGCACATCCCAATTGGAAGTACCTCTGGGCAATTGAGCACTGATGAGCCTGGACATGTAAAACACACATCTGTCCTTAAAAAACTCCTGATCTGTACGCTGCATTTCTATGATGAAGGTTTCTCCATCAGCTCCTGTACAAGTCAAATCAAAGAGCACTTTTTTCTCTTTCGCATCTTCACCAGCATGTTCGGTAGGGCTGCTGCATCTCTGAATTACGCGGAATGAAACAAGCAACAATGGCTAGATAAAACATAACACCAACGGACTATTTTCAAAGCAATAAGTCATATATATTTGAATATTACTTATTCCTTTAGAATGACAAGCTTAGATAAAGAAGTGCAGATAACCTACATCAGCAGTGTTAATAAGGCGCTGCAATTTATGGATGAAAATCTTGACACAAGCGCATACCTATGGAAAAGGTAAATTTCTTTCCGAAGATCGTTATGGGTTATATTCGTAGTGGTTATATGATCTGTTTCTTTGCTATTGAGGTACTTTTTAAGTCGGTAGTTTATGTATGATTTTTTCTCTTTTATTTTTGAGGATATTATTGTTAGCGGTATTCGATGGGTAGTTAGAAAGCTATTCTTCAGACCTAAAAGGAGAAAGAAGGCTTAGATTGATGACTATCTTTATTTTTCTATTACCCTAAAACCAGGCCTTTTATCCAGTGCGTATTTAACATTCAAATCGATCATTCCTTGTTTTTTATTGACCTTTAGTTTCTCCAATATATTTAGTGAGCTGTCATCTAAATTTAAAATATTGCCCTCATTAATCCTGATCTCTGTCATAAAGTAAAGCTGGTCGCCTTCAGATAGGTTGGTTTGAATATCCTGATCATTGAAGTTCCAGTTTCTCATTGAGGAATGCTCAATAATGGAATACATCGATGCTTTATTAAAATTGATTAATTCAGTAATTCTTTCCGGTTCCCTGGAACCTCTGCTTAGCTTGCAAAGTGAGACTTTAATTTCTTCGGGCAAAAAGACAACATCTTTAGGCAATTGGCTTGCAAGGTTAAGCATGATCGCCACCTGAGGTTCTGCAATCAGCGCACGGGACATCGTTTCACTGATTACAATATCAATCCCGGACGAGGGTACATCCCATAACGAAGCATCACACTGATGAATATTTTTAACATAAGCACGCAAATCGAATAAATCAATCACCTTTTCTAATACCTCAATACTTTCAGGGTTAATCTCCAGAAATGTAAATTGTACCTCTTCAGGCTTGAGCATCATCATCACCGGTAATGCGAGTGCGGCGAACGGACCGGTTCCGGCATACAGCACATGGATTGGTCTTTTATTTTGGCCTATCGCTCCTAACACAGATGAATAAAGCGCCCTTGAAAAGCGCTGAGTTCTAAAAATCTCTCTGATACATTTTGCGGCCCAAAAAGTGCCTATTGCATTGCCATTAATCGTTTGAATGTGGTCTCTTCCAGCCGAAGCATTAACATCGAATTCCTCAAACAAAAGATCAGCATACCCCATTACCGCAGGGGCGAGTTTATCATGAAAGTTTTCGGGATGGAGAATATCTATACTGTATTGGGATAGTCGCTCTTTTAATTCTGTTTTTTTCAATTTGATCAATAGTTATCTGGTTAATTACATAGCATTCCGGGCAAGTGTTATTCAATCTAAATGGATAACAATCAACTTCTTAAGGTCATTATAATGATCTTAAATTTCCTTTTATTTTACATCTGGCAGATTAAACAGCGCTAACCTCTCCAAAGACTTAACATTTTACATGAATTTAAAGTTTATCATTAAAACAATAGAAATTACCACAATTATAAGAGAAAAAGATGAGTCTTCATCACTTATATCAGGTTGTTTTTTAAATTAAAGAGCCCTGGATAAATATCCAGGGCTCAATTCAAAACGCATGTTAATTTAAATTTTAAACAGGCTAATTGCGTCCAGCTGGTTGGAAGCCGGCGTCACAAAATAGGTTCGCACCCTTCCTTTCTCCCCTTTTTTGGGGATATACAGCAAACTGGTCCCAGACCGGCTCATCCCCTCGCTATCATTAAAGGCCCATTGATCTGTAGTGCCTGTTTTGACAAAGTACCAGTTATAATCCTCACCCCCGTCTTTAAAACCTTCAGTAGTGTCGTAATCTGCATAAGCCCAGGTAGCAGGTTTTACGTTTTTGGCGATATAGACCGTCTGTCCTGCCTTATTCTTCATAAAAATATCGATCGCGTCGTTACTTTGAGGATAGTAAATATAAAAAGCCATCTTGTTCGTTGAAGGATCTGCTGCCGGAGCTTTAATCTCCAGGGGACTGCCGTTGATAAACACGAATGGAAAAAAACGCTCCAGGTCAGGAGTATTCAGGCTCAATTGATTTTGATACACCTCTTTTCCGGAAATCACATCTTTAATTTTCAATAAGGCCTGCTCCTGGCTAGCCGGATAAGTATACACCTTACCAAAATTCAATATCTTGTCAGGCGCGGTCTTAAATTTATCGTAGACCACTGCATCCATAGAAACTTCCAGTTCACTGTTTCCGATGTTATAGCCTCTGATTTGTATGTTAACCGCTTTTGTCTTAATCTCCTCTTTGTTGCAGGAAGCAAGTCCTGCCGTTACTATAGCAAGAAGCATTAGTTTTTTCATATGGATCATCATCTGTTTCATTGTTGTTATCTATTGATCTAATCGGGTAAAAAATCTCATGATATTTCCTACAGGACCTTCAGAGAAAATGTAAAGTTTGGAAGATGGAGTGGACGCCACGGGCTTTGGTGCGGTAGACGACAACGCATTCCAGGTGTATTCCGTTCCGTCAGTATAAGGGATGTCTGTTCCCGCTTTATAGATGCGGACCACAAACGAGACCGCAGTCATTACCCCATTATACTCTTGTCTGGCGGTAGAAAATGTGGGTAAGGTAATCGCCGGGCAGAACTCATAAGGTTTCACATTTTTTGCCCTCGAAAGCTCCTCGAATACCTTTGGAGTCGAGTAATATTTACCGACCACAAAGTCAACAGGCTCCGTATAATTGGTGATTGTCGGCTGGAACATATAAATCAGCTTGATCTTGCCCTCTTCAACAGCGGGCTTTTCCGGCATAGGACCGATCTTGCCATCTATGTATATAAAGTTCAGTTTTATGGCACGGTCCTCTTTTTTCAGCTCCTTTTCCAGTATCAGTTTTCCGGAAGCCTTCTCCTTAACAGTAAGTTTAATCTGATTTTCAGTGGGTACCAAGGTATAAGCATTTGTACTGTTAAAACTGGAATTAGGCCTCAATGAAGCAGGAAAGTTAATCGTGTCCAACTTCACAATCAGTTCTTCATTGCTTGCATTGTAGCCGTTCAGACTGATGCTAACCAGCTCATCTTTATAGAGAAAATCCTGATCTTTCTTGTTACAGGCAGTCAATGTCAGCAGCATAATACTCAGACAGGTAAGGTATAGTTTATTCAATTTCATGATGCTAAAAATTAAATCCATATTAAAAATTATAAGAAAGACTCAGGCTGAACGAGGTACCGATCTTACGGATGAAAGTGTCTTTATCGCCAAACCGTCTAATTTTTCCCTCTGCATTTGGCTCAGTGTAGCCTTTTTGATACTTATCTGAAAATCCATATTTCCATTCATAGACATCCGACCATTCCCTCATCGTCATGATCTCTGCTCCCGGTTTAAATTTATAGGTGTCACTGGAATTAATGAAGAAACGGTAAGGGTTGTTGAGCAGGTTGCTCATATTTAGTTTGGCTTCCATCTTTTTGCTTTTCAGGAACTTATATCCCAACTGGGCATCTAACTGATTACGTGGCCGTTCGAGTTCAGAATACTGGGGTTCCATTCCTACGGTAAATGTCTTGTACCCCGAGTGATTGAAGGCCACATTCGCACTTAAACGGCCTCCCGTATAGTGTAACCCAATATTATATAATACCGGCACCTGACCATATAGCGCCCGCTTTTCTCTCAAATAGGTTTTGGTTCGGTAAGCATAGGATTTACCGTCATTATCCTTTCCTGCTCCCATAGTGGAATAGCGAAAGGCACTTGCTTGTACTTCGGAATTTTGAAGCGTAAGGTTTCCGCTGAAATGGATATCGCTTAAAAAACCCCAGTCTTTGTTGATGAAACCCAGGTTTTTGCGAAAATCGAATTCCCATCCGTTAACATTGGCATAGTCAGAATTAGCAGTGAGCAAATCAACTGCCCCACTGGTTGTAGTTACGTCTACGTACATCTCAACAGGGTTTTTGAAATGTTTTTTGAAATAACCGGCAGAGAGTACCTCGCCCGCTGATGGATACCATTCCAAGCGTAAGTCGTAGTGGGAAATAATGGTAGAGACTACCCCGGTATTGCGCTGTATCTTGCCATGAAGATGGTTGAAACGTGCGAAACTTGAATTCTCAATCAGTGCAGGCCTAACAGCAGACCTGGCGTAGGAAGCGCGTATGTTGAAGTCTGTAACCGGCGTAATGGTCAGGTTTGCAGAAGGCATATACAGCCATTTCTTTTCATCAGCACTGGCATCGAGGGTTTTGTGCACCAGATTGCCGGTTTCCGGGTCTACATAACGGTTCTTTTCCAGATTCTGTATTTCCGATAGCGCCACCTTATCTGCAGCGGAATCCTTTATCCTTTCATATTTATAATACTCTCCCCTGATCCCCCATACCAAACGAATCCAGCTGTTAAAACGGCTATCCATCATTCCATACCAGGCCTGGTTGCTGTTCCTGCCCGTATAATTGTTATTGTTGAAATCAGAGGGGTGATAGTAGATGTCATGCAGGGGATCATTAAAATCAATGTTCCAGGTTTGTACCGGGGTATATCCACCGTAAAATCCCTTTGCCGAACCAATGGGTAAAACGCTCCAGGCAAAATCACCTTTCTTATTCAGAAACTGATAACCGGCCTTGAACACCTGTACCGACTTCCCAATATTGAACTTATAGCTCAGCGCAGCATCGGCTGCCCAATTGGTCTCTACGTATTTATAAGAAGAACGGCTTAATGGACCCGGGTTTTCAGTAATGTTACTAGGCTGATAAACGTAGGCAGTGCTATTCAGCGTTTTTATAGGTCGAAGGTTTGCGTCTACAGCATCCTGCTCATGGTTGTTTACGCGATTGCGTGCCAGGCCCCAATCGAACTTTAACCTGCCAAAAGTATGCTCAGCACTGATGCGGTTCTGGAGCAGGTCGACAAATTTCGGGCGGTCATATTCGTTGATGGCGGGATCTTCGCCATAGCCGATGTCCTCGCCCCAACCAGAAACACGAAAGAACTGGTTGTTGAATACCCTGGAATAGAAATTACGCAAGGTAATCTTGTGCTGCTTACTGTTCCAGCCCAGATTAACTAATGCCGCCAAACTAGTGGTAAAATTATATTGATTGGCCCTGGTCTCCTGTAATTCCTTATTGGTAACCGGATCATACACATTGTTGCTGAGTTTGCTGAAACGACCACGCTCAAAATGGCTAATGTCGTCAATAGCCTGTTCATTGCGGTAGCTCAGCGAACCCACAAACCCTAAACGACTTTCCTTTAACCCGTAACTCCTGCCCAGGGTAAACTGATAGTTCTGTCCGGGGGCAGCCTGATAGACACGAGTCCCCAACCTTTGTAAACCACCAATCTTTTTGTTTTGTGCAGCAATCATATCTTGCGTAACCAACTGAACTCCTGGAGGCGGATTGGTATTGGCTGGGTCTGTAGGGAGATAATTTGTTTGTGTAAAAATTAAAAGATCCTTCGGAAAATGATCCCTCCCCCCGTCATCAAAGCCCAGGTAATCATTTTTTCCACGCTGATATCCCAAAAAATCTTTGCCCGTGCTCCCATTGTTGTACTTGCTTCCCAAGCTGAAGGACATGAAATCCCGGTCAGGTATCGCTATCGTATTGATCTGAACCAATCCTCCACCAAAACCAAAGCTCATATCCGGCGTAGCTGTTTTGGAAACCACCACATTATCTATGAGGTTGCTCGGAATGATATCGAACTCGAAGTCCCGTACCTGTACATCTGTGCTGGGCAGCGTGGCTCCATCCATCATCGCCAGATTATAACGTTCGGCAATACCCCTGATCACCACGCGTCGGTTGTCGTTGGTACTTACCCCGGAAATGCGCTTCAAGGTCTCACCGATGTTCTTATCCGGCAGTGCAGAAATCTGTTCCCTGCTGATGCCATTGGAAATGTTCGCCTCATTTTTCTGACGGGCATACAGGGCATTCACACTTTCTTTTTTAAAGGTTCCGGTAACCACTACCTGATTTAAACTGTTGGTTGAAGGATTCAGTACAACATTAAGGTTGGTGACCTGTCCGGCCTTTACTTCTATATCCGTAATGCGTTTGGTCTGAAAAGAAATATAGCTCAGTTCAAGTGTATAATTTCCAGCGGCAATATTGAGGGTATAACTTCCGTCTACACGACTTTGGGTAACCTGTCCTGTTTGAATGAGCTTGATACTAGCTCCGGGGAGCGGTTCTCCGCGGTCGTCGATGACCTTTCCGGCGATCCGGCCAGATTGCTGAACAGGAGTTTTGACAGGATGATTCGCTTTCGTATACAACACTACCGCCCCTCCCTGTTCTATAAATGTCAGGTTACTGTGCTTCAATAGCTGAAGAAGGATGTTTTTCAGCTTTTCTTCATGGTAGTTTGCAGCTTTGACCGATACGGTTTTGGCCACTGAAGGATCATATGCAAGCCTTACTTTTGTTTTAGCTCTTAGTTGCTCCAGGGCGACAGACAACGGTTGTCCTTCTTTAAACCGGATGTCAACTTTTGTTTCCAGCGCCTGAGGAAATGCTTCGCTGGCAAACAGCGAAGTCATGATATTAATGGAGATGAAATATAGGATCAGTGATATTTTCACACCTATTTTGATTATAGACATTATTTTTTAATACTTTTATTGTGTTTACAAGTTAAACCTGGCGTTTGCTGTCTTAATGACGAGGAAGCTGCAATTTTCTGTCAGTAGCGCAAGTGCCAAAATATTCGGTATCTATCCAATAGATACCGTTTTTTTTCTAGTAGACTATCTCATCAATATTACCTCCTTGCCTTTTATTTGATAATTAAGTCCATGTATCAGTTTCAGCTGATCGAGAATGTTTTTGGGGTGATCAGTCCGATAAAACTGTATTGAAACAGGTAAGTTTTCGAGTGCTTTTTGCTGAAATCTGACTTCCATAGAAAAGGCATTGCCAAAGGTTTGTGCAAAAGATTTCAGTGGAACATCGTCAAGAATGTATTCCCCATTCAGCCAGTTTTCGACCAGATAGGTTGTGCTGTCCAGTTTTACCGTTTCGCTTACCCTGTTAAAAGAGAGTTGTTGTTTAGGCAATAAAATACCCAGTTGTACTGTTTCATTGCGTACGGCAACTTTTCCACTGAGTAAGGTTACCCGGATATCTGCTGCCAGAGGATCATTGTTGATGATAAATTTAGTTCCCAGCACCTGGGTCGTAATTTGAGAACTATGTACCAGAAAGGGATGCTCAGGATCATGACTAACTTCACAGTAGATCTCTCCTGCTACTAACTTTACCTCCCGGTTTTGTTGTATAAAAGGCTGGGCAATGGCAATCTTTGCACCGGGTCTCAAATGGATCGTAGATTGATCCGGTAATCGGATCTCCTTAAACTCTCCTTTATTCGCTGCATAGCTGACCCAGACCTGCCTGGCAATTGAAGGCGCTGATGTCAGGTAAGCCCGATACCCGAAAGTTCCTGAAGTAATCAATATCACCGCGGCCGCAGCAACATTAAGCCAAAGCCTGTGATGTTTCCGGGTTCTTATCTTTCGACGGATTGCGTCAAGCATTTCTTCACCGGTCTTTGTTTTTTCCTGCTGATTGGAAAAAGCTTCAAAAGGCACACGATCATCTGTGCGGTAAAACCAGGCTTCAGCCTGCTGATCGATGCTGCGTCTTTCGCTGAATATATTTTTCTTTGCCATACATAGAACTCTTCGCAGCGGAAGTCAAAATGTACTTTAAGAAATAGCTATAAATAAGTTAAATTTTTGTTAACAGAATAACCAATATCCCGGCAAGGTTTGCGGGTTCTGAATAGAACCGCTTTGTTCGCAATCTCAGCCGTTCCAAAGCCATAGAAACGTTGTTCCTGACGGTTTGTTCGGACAAAGAAAGTTCTTCCGCTATTTCCCTGACAGATTTATTTTCGAAACGGCTCAATCGAAATGACAGTTTCATATTGTCTGGCATCTTCTCAATTTCCAGGTCCAGCAGTTCCTGTAGTTCTTTCGTCTCCAGTTCAGTCGGAGCCGGTACAATTAAAGTTTCGTTTTCCTGGTAAAGCGTTTCTCTCTGCTTGGTGCTGACTTGTTTTCTGTACCAGGAAATACTCTGTTTTTTTGCGGCACTGTTCAACCAGGGAGCCAATGACCTTTCGGCTATAATCCTGTGCCGATAATTCCAAAGGTTAATGAATATATCCTGTAAGATGTCTTTAGTGACCTCTCTATCATTAATACGCCGATAGATCATGGTGTAAACTTCCGGCCAATATTGTTCGTAAAGCGCCTCGAAAGCTTTCTGATCGCCATTTTTCATCGCAGTAACTAAATCCTGATCGCTAGGTGTCAATTGATTCACGCTGCGAAGTTAGCATCAGCCAGGTTAGCATTTCGTTAACTTATCATGAACAAAGAGATGCTGTTAGTGTATGAAAACAATTGGGGCAGGAACCTATGCTATGTTAAGCTTCACAGCTGAAATATGGGTCAGCTTGCCATCACGTTTGTTTGACAAAAGATCGTATCAACAGATTATTTTTGAAACAATAAGTCGTGTATATTTGAATATTACTTATTCCTTTAGAATAGAATGGCAAGTTTTGATAAAGAAGTGCAGATAACCTACATCAGCAGCGTTAATAAAGCGCTGCAATTTATGGATGATAATCTTGATACAAATTTGTCTCTGGAAACAATTTCAAAAGTTGCCTGTTTTTCCCCGTTTCATTTTCACAGGATCTTCAAGGCCATTACGAACGAGACCTTAAATTCTTATATCAATAGAAAGAGAATCGAAAAAGTAGCCTCTGTTTTAACACATAAGCCGGAAGTAAGTATTACCGAACTTTCACTTCTATTCGGTTTTAACAGTAATTCGTCCCTTACAAGAGCTTTTAAAAAATATTACAGCATAAGTCCATCTGAATTTCGCAGACAAAAGAGCAGCAGATTTAGCAAGATCAGTAAAATTGAAAGCAAGAATGGACAAGAGCAGGTCGTCTTTGAGGAATACATTTGCAGCATTAATAATCTAAATAACTGGATAAAAATGAATGCAAAAATTGAAATCAAGGAAATGGCTAATTTAGAATTGGCTTATGTGACAAGTATTGGAGAACATGAAGTTACGACAGCTTTTGATACATTAGTTAAATGGGCAACCCCATTGGGATTGTTCAAACATCCGGACACAAAAATGGTCACTATTTATCACGATAGTTTTAAAACCACAACTCCCGAAAAAGTTAGAATAAGTGCTTGCATTACGCTAACAGAACCCGTAAAGGTGTCGGGAAATATTGGAAAAACCTCCATTGAAAAAGGGAAATTTATTGTTGGAAGTTTTGTAATCGGCGTAAGTGAGTTTGAAAAATCCTGGAATAGCCTTTTTCTTTGGATGGCCGAAAACGGATATAAAAAAGCGGATAGAAATCCTTTTGAGATATATCATAATGACTACAGAATACATCCTGAGAAAAAGTGTATTGTGGATTATTTTATACCAATTTTGTAATATAGCGTAATGAATAACCCGTCTTATTCATTGCTCTACAATAATGGGTGCCTAAGTAGGCTCAAATCATAAAACAAACCCTCTTTACGTCCATGTAAGGAGGGTTTGTGGACCTAGCTGCTTGCTATACACATTATTTCTGTCCCTCTTTACCATTAAAGCTGGTAACAGTATTTCCATCATAACGATACGCTCCATCTAAAGCGCCAAACCAAATATTTCTTTTATCATCTTCTAAAATCCCGAAGATCATTGGTCTATTTGTGATTTCAGTTACTGTTGTTTTTTTATTAGACAAGGACTTTTCATCATAGCGGGAAAGTGCCCAAGCTGCAGTATTAGTACCACTAGAACCGGAAAACGCCTTATTTAGATCATTAGGGCTTTCTGAACTAGTCCAAATATTGCCCTTTCTGTCTTCGTAGATATAACCAACAAACTTCCGGGTAAAATTGATAAAAGTACTACCGTCATAGCGCCAAAGTCCATTAGCGCCCCCCAGCCAAATATTGCCTTTCTTATCTTTGATTATCGAACGAACATTCGTAAAAGGTTTGCCGTCTTTATTGGTTATAGTGGTAAATGTCTTTCCATCATAAACACTGGCATAGCCCCTTGTACCAAACCAAAGCTTTCCTGTTTTGTCTTCAATGATAGCATTAACATCATTATGCATCCAATGACCTTCCGGAATCGGTTGTTGGTAAGATGATACATGGATAGAATCAGCATCAGTATGGGCTGGCCCTTCTTTCATTTTAAAATTCCGAAAGGATTTCCCATCGTAACGGCTTGCTCCACCTTCAGTGCCGAACCAAATATTGCCGGTTTTATCTTCATAAATATGAGTAACCCGATCATTCGCGAGCCCATCCCTGGTTGTAAAATTTCGAAAGGATTTTCCATTGTAATAATAAACACCTGAGCCAACAGAAGCGAACCAAAAATTTCCTTTTCTATCTTCTAAAACAGAAAAAAAGCGGGCCGAACTCACTTTACGGGTAATGTTGGTAAAAGATTTTCCATCATATTTAAAAACACCCTCCCACGAAGCAATCCAAATGTTGCCCTTTCTATCTTGCTTGATGGTACGAACGATGCTGTTGGGTCCGTAAGAAGTGGTTACGTCTTTGGTTTTCACGACATCTTGAGCGCCATTTTTTTGCTGAGCCTCTACGGGAAAATAAACTACTCCTGCCAATATGATCAGCAGGCTGTAAAAAAAGTTTGTTTTATTTTTCATATCCTATTAAAATTGATTCAGCGAAATTACTTTGATATCTTTCCGGCTGAAGAATCAGGATTGTAAATAAAAATGTAAACTTTGTAAATAAAAACCTGACACTATGCATTTTAGCCGAAATCTCCTCTCCGGGAAACACAAATACCTGTTCGGATCGACAATACTCTTGTTTATCTCTGTAATCTGCCTGGCTTTCAGTATGGAGGATAATGACGATTTTGAGATCTCGAGAAGAGAAGTTCTGCTCCGCAGGATCGGACATGAACTGCTCTTACAGTCTGGCGACAGTAAGTCAAGGGTGCTTCCGGTAGAGAAGATCGCCGAAAATGAATACCAGATCAGATTTGAGAATGATTTGACTTTCCAACCGGACTCCCTGGTGAACACCACCCGGCGTTTGTTGGCTAATGACCCGCTTGCACACAGTTATGTGGTTAATGTGCTGAGCTGTAACAACGCCAGTGTAGTCTATGGATACGCTATATCCCAAAATAAAAAAGATGATATTGTAGCATGCATAGGAAGAGCGCAGCCCAAAGCATGTTACCGGATTAACATTAAATTCAAGCCGACAGCTATAAACGCAACAACGAAAGGTTATATTCTCGGTGGTCTCCCTTTTTTAGCATTTGTAGGTTTTATATTTCTGAGATCGGTGAAGCCGAGAAGAGCCTTACCTGACGATCAATACACTGACATGTTAACTTTAGGCACAGCGTGGTTCGACGTAAAGAATCGTAAACTCATCATAAACGGAAAAACAATAGACTTGACCGGAACTGAAACCCGCGTACTACGTATTTTCGCGTTATCTCCTAACGAGACGGTAGAGAGAAGCCGGTTACAAAAAGAGATCTGGGAAGATGAAGGTGTTGTTGTAGGGCGCAGTTTAGATATGTTCATCTCAAAACTTAGAAAAAAACTGGAACTTGATCCGAATATCAACATTGTTGTGATACGCGGAAAAGGCTATAAGCTTGAGATTAGCTATTAAGAAGCACCCATTTGTAAAAGCTTCTTTTTTGGATCATTATTACCCGATTTCCAATTTTCAATATTCTTTGGAATACCTTTTTTCCAGAAAATCAGAAAGAACTTCTTTATTTCTGAAATCACTGTTTATTGTTACTTTTTGAACAAAGGGTTAAGGTCTGATACCTTAACCCCAAACTTGATTTACAAGGTTTTTTGTACATTGCCTTAATCGTACGATTTATAGCTGTTCCACTTCTTCGAGGGAAAGACCAGTAGTTTCAGCAATCAATTCAACTGATACACCTTTTTTTTTGAGATTTATAGCGATGTCTAATTTCTCTTCCAGTCTCGCTTTTTTCTCTGCGTAACGAATACCGGCATTCCAGTCAGATTTTGCTTTCACATCTGAGTGGTACAGTTCACGTTCTTCTTTGGTCATTTTACTCATTTCCGCAATCTTAAATATTTTTTGGAATACTCTTTTGTCCAGAAAATCAGGAATTTTATCCAAACGGCTCAGGTTCTTTAAAAGATAGAACCATTTATCCAGATCTGTGATCAGTTCGCTTTCCCTCTTATCAAAATTAGGCAATTCCAGGAACTTATACCCCATTCCTTTGTAAAAAAGCTTTCCGGTATCCCTGTTGATCAGGGCAATGTTGTGCAGGTAATTGCTGTTAATATTGTTAAACTGGAACTCCATAATACCAATCAGGTAAACTTCTTTAAGCGGCACGTCCCAATTGGAAGTACCTCTGGGCAATTGGGCGCTGATGAGTCTGGACATGTAAAACACACATCTGTCCTTAAAAAACTCCTGATCTGTACGTTGCATTTCTATGATAAAGGTTTCTCCATCAGCTCCTGTACAAGTCAAATCAAAGAGCACTTTTTTCTCTTTCGCATCTTCACCGGCATGTTCGGTAGGGCTGTAAGTGATGTCCACAACTATTTTTTCGCCTTCAAATAGGGCATTTAAAAAATCAATCATGATGTCTTTGTCCGGCTCGTTGCCAAAAATGTGTTTAAACCCATAGTCTGTAAGCGGATCAATGTAACGGCTAGCTATATTTGTCATTCTGTTCAGTTTAAATGAACACTAAACACGACAGATCAAACCGAAAAACCTGAGAATCCAAAACAAAGTTTTTGAGCACAAAAAGCTGGATTTTAAGACAATACAATGAATTACAACACCTAGCTTACATGGCAATAAACACCATCGTTTAACCTCTTTCCATTACCGGTCTTGAAGGAGATGTAAGCATGCAATTACAAAAAATAGCTGATCATAAAAGAAAGCCGTTTTTCTAAATGAAAAACGGCTTTTACGTGATAGTCTCATCTGGGTGCTACTGATCACGCCAATAGCATTTACACCACAAGGCTAAAAACCGAAATGGTATTCTTCTGATATGCAACCGATAACACCTTAACCAACTATTGAAAATATTGAGACAAGTCAGTAAACGCACCAGAAGGATATATGCTTTTTGTAGCAGCAACCAATGCTCTGCTGTCCTTCAACAATAACAGTTTTGATTTTCCAGCTTCAAAATTAAGGATCCCATATCTCCCCTCATTTTGTTTCAGGGTAAATCCAGCAACAACCAAAGGAGAGCCTGAAGTATAAGGCAAATTATAAGTTCCGCTTTCTACAATATCAAAGCTGTAAATATAATTTGATCCCGGCAAAGGAGGCAATTCCAGGGTATTAAAAGAACCGTCTTTTGGCAATTTAAGCAATAATTCAGGGATCATTTTTGTTCCAATAATTGTATTTGCGGCAGATGTAAGCCTCGTGTAGAATACAAGATCTACATCAACTCCTTTAAATTGATTGGGAAAGGTCGTTTGAAATTTCGCTTTGATCATCATATTTTTCGGATCTACAGGTGGATCAAGCTGGACGTTCCCAACAATGCTGGTCCCGTCAAAAAAGAAATTCAGGGACTGCTTTGAAGGACTTGCTTCAATTGTTTTCGTAAATAATATCGCGGTTTCCCCCTTTTTACGCACCTGGACCTCCTGTCCTTCTCCTTTATTGATTAAAATTGGTGCCGGGTTGTTGCTGTTATCAATAACACCAGTACCGGAAAGGATAACTTTACCTTGCGATAAAAATTCCAGTTCACCAGAAAGGGCATAGCCTTTTATACCCAGTTTAACCAGTCCATCGTATAATTTATCCCCATCATAATAGATACTCACATTTTGGTTGTATGGACTTGCCAAAATGGTTTGACTTTGCAAAATATCAATAGAACCCTTTTTCCTGATTTCGAGTTTTGCAGCCCCATCACCCACGGCTAACAAGGTATTGATCACAAATTCTGACGAATTTTGGGTAGTTGCCACTACACTGTCTTTGTAAATAAATTCTAAGAGCGCTGTAGAAACTCCACTAAGTTTAAGGCTAATTACCCTACCCTGATCCGGACTCGCAAATTCCTTTTTTTGGCATCCAGACATCAGTATAATGCACAACAGGCTGAGTGCTGATAAAATTGATTTCATATGTTATATTTTTAATGCTGCAGGCCGATACCCGGCTTTCAGCTGTTATAATTTTTTTAAAAATTGTAGGTGAGTGAAGTACTGTAAGTACGACCAAACTTCCTGCTGATCCTGACCTGGTCGCCCGCTTCAAATTTGTCGGTGAAACCTTCTTTCAACCGAAAGCCATTGTCAGTCCGATCACCTGCAACCGACTCTGGATTCTTCTCATAACTTCCGGTGTTATTGAAATATCTGGAGGCGGCATTCGACAGATTTCCTGCATTCAGCTTAACTTCAAGTTTCTTTTTGAAAAATCTATAGCTAATTTGCGCATCGATTTGCTCCCTTGGCATTTCGTATTCCATCTGGTTGGTAAAGAAGCTAACGATATAGGTTTTATAACCCGATTTATTGTAGGCCAGATTTATTCCCAGATGCTCGCCTCCGTATTGTATTCCGGCATTGACCAGGTAGGGTGATTGCCCATACATTGGCCGCTCCTGTTTATAAGGAACCAGAGTAGAACCAGGATCATCCGGATCAGTGTTCTTCAATCTATAGGCGCCATTTACAGTCGACTTTTGCAAGGTAAGGTTACCATAGACGGTCAAATTGCTTAGTATTTTGTTTTTATTGATAAAGTCCAGGTTCTTTCTGAATTCAAATTCCAATCCATAGACCTTAGCACTGGAGGCATTTTCGATGTAATAATTGATGTTTCCGGTTGCAATACTAAAAGTAAGTTCTACCGGCTTGTCAAACTTTTTATAGAAGGCACCAACGGACAGGATTTCTCCTAATCCGGGAAACCATTCTGTCTTGAAGTCATAGCCATCAATCTTAGTGCTTGACAAGCCAAGATTGCCAAACTGAGCCCCCAAACCGGGATCATATCTAAAAAACTGACTGTTGTCCATTAACTCTGGCCTAACCACACTACTCGACATCGCAGCTCTTATATTGAGCTGGCTAATTGGGCTATAGGTAAGATTTGCAGAAGGCAACCAACGCCAGGCTTTCTCATGAGGCAACTTGAATTCGCTTGCTCCTCTAAGGATCTGATCATTTCTAATTTCTGTATACTTATAGTACTCCCCGCGAACACCCCAGACCAGTCGCAACTTTTCCGTGAACCTCGTATCCAACATCAGGTAGCCTGCCTGAGTATTGCTTTTCCCCTCATATCCATTCAAAAAGTATTGTGTAGTCGCATAATTGTACCCATTTGCGCCAAAATTATCTGGGTTTACCATCTCCCCGATAGGAATATACCTCAAACTGTCGGCTCTTGCCTTACTATATACTAAAGCTGCAATCTGCCAGCCAAATGCTGCACTTTTCTGAATGCCAAAATATCCTGTTTTAATGATATTTCGAATGCCCCCAACCGCTAAAGGCCTGCTTGCATCAAAGCCCCAGGAATAATTATGTTCCTGATTGTGGTAACTATGACGGGAGGCGACATCCAGCCGGGATTCAATCTGAGAAGAAGCCAAATAAAAATAGCGGTATTCTTTACCGATTAACACAGGCATGCTCGTGGTTATTCCCAAATCTTTCTCTTTGCGATCAATCGCAGTCCTCGCCAGATTCCATTCGATTTTAGTTTTCCCCAGCTGATGTTGTCCCGTCAGTTTATTCTGTAGCAAGTCTGTAAAAGTAGGATCATCTACTTCCTGTATCCGATTGTATGGCTTTCCATTTGCATAATCATCCGACCCGGAATCGTTGTCGTAACCAATGGTCCTGACGAGGGTGTTATCGTACAAATGTGTATAGGTATTGCGTAAGCTGAAGCGATTCTTACCCAGCTGTAGTCCCACGTTTAGAAGTGCGCCTAAAGTGGTATTAAAACCATACATCGCTCCGAAGTTGTTGGAATTAAAATTCCAGTCTCCCCTTCTCTGTTGGTCAAATTCGGTGATGTTTTGCGTGTTTCTATAGGTTAAGGAACCTGTAAAACCCAATTTGCGTTTACCATTGGTATCCAGTGCCATTAACCTGCCAATGGTAAACTGGTAATTTTGTGATGGTGCCGCTTTATATTTATATAAAGTGAAGTTATCCTTAGTAAAACGCTTGCTTTGTGCATCAACCTTTTGCTGAAATTGCTCCTCCGTAAGTTCTATATTGGGCACAATGCCCCGATCTGTATGCACAAGATCTTTTGGAAAAGACCTCCTGCCGTCGTCAAAGCCCAGGTAATCATACTGACCACGTTCGTGGCTAAAGAAATCTTTACCCGTAGACTGATCATTATAGGAAGTACCGGCGCCAAAGCTCATAAAATTTTCTGCAGGAATATCTTTGGTAGTGATCTGTATTAACCCTCCTCCAAAAGAGGCATTCATATCTGGTGTAACGGTTTTACTCACGACCACGTTTTCAACAAGGTTGGTTGGGATCAGGTCAAATGAGAAATTACGGGTTTGAGTTTCTGTACTTGGTAACACGGCACCATCAAGTGTGGCGGTGTTATACCGCTCGCCGATACCCCGTACAATCACAAATTTATTATCAACAGTGCTTACACCACTGACTCTTTTCAGGCTCTCTCCAAGGTTCTTGTCGGGTGTACGGGAGATTTCTTCCGCACTGATGCCGTTGCTAACTTCTGATGCATTTTTTTGTCGGACGAGCAAACCTGCCACTGAGGCCTTTTTGTAACCAGAAGACACGACTACCTCTTTCAAGCCTTTTGAATCTGCTTTAAGCGCGATATTTAAAGGGGTATTTTTACCTTCGGTAACCATTACACCTGTAACCCGCTGGGCTTGAAAAGAAACGTAGCTAAATTCTAAAGTGTAGGTTCCAGGTGGGAGGTTTAAAATATACCCACCATCAACGCTGGTTTGCGTACCGTAATTTGTTTCCAGGACTTTAACAGATGCACCTGGCAAAGTTTCACCTTTGTCGTCGGTGATCTTTCCGGAGATCCGCCCCCGCTGTAGGGGAACTGGCTTGGCGTCAATAATCACATAATCCCGTTCTAAACGATAAGTAAGATTGGTTTTTTCTAAAAAATTCTTAATGGCTTCACGTACCGAAATCTGACGGGCATCCATGGTTATTTTTTTGGTTTCTTTAGACAGCAGCTGGTCTGCAAATGAAATCTGTACGCCGCTCTTTTTTTGCAGGGTAAGCAGGCTCTGCTGTAAACTGCTTTGGCGAAATTTAAGGTCAACCTTAACCTGATCTATATTCTGTCGGTTGGCAGTGGCAGCCCATATTACTCCCGTGAAGGTAAATTGTGCGATCAGAACGACTAAGGAACACTTCATGATAAAATTTATTATAGGGGACTTTTGTTCTCCTTTTTGCATACTTTTGAATGTTTGCTGGTGTTTTTTAATTAAAATTCGGTAAACTAACCGCAGGGCTTTGCCTTGCGGGAATGGTGCTTTGCAGGTCTTCGGACGTCGAAATCTCGGACTTGCGCTGCATTGCGAAACGGGGGTGGCCTCTAAGGTTACCCTCTTTTTTTTGTGTGAGGTAGCTATCTGTTCATGTGTATTTCTGTTTATGGTTTATGGGCGATGGTAATCTTGTTTCCGGTTAGCTTGTAGCTGAGGTGTGCGGTGCTACAGATAATATCAAGGGAATACTGGATGGGAACGGTTGCTTTTACGATCAGGGAAAGCCTGGCCCCTGCCATCTTTTCGTCGGCAAAGCTGATGTCAACATTGTACCATCTTTCCAGTGTTTCGGCGATCTCCGCAAGGGAAGCATTGGCAAATACCACCTTACCTTTTGACCATTCCTTAACTTCATCTATATCCACCTGGTTAAGCGTGGGTTTGTCGGTACCAGCATCCCAGCTCAGTTTTTGCCCCGGTGTTAAAATGGCCAATGCTTTTCCTGTTGCGCCTGTATGATCTAACTTAGCCACCTGTACCTTGCCTGTGGCTACCGATACCACCACCTTTTTAAATGCATCTATCTTAAAAGAGGTCCCAAGGACCTTAGTCTGGACAGCGCCTGTCTGCACAGTGAATGGATGATTTTTATCAGGCTTTACCTCAAAAAAAGCTGCTCCTGAGAGAATTACCTCACGATCTGCCGAACCGAATTTTTTAGGGTAGCGAATGCTGCTCAATGCATCTAAATGTACAACAGAACTGTCGGGCAGGGTAATGACAGCACGTTGTCCCCTAGGATTGGTATATTCCAGCATTACAACCCGCTGATGTTCCGTTATGGCGGTCTTCTGATTGGCATTGAAGTACCACAAGCACATGCTAAACAGTATTAAGCATGCAGCTGCATACCTCATCCATCGGCTATACCTAGAAAAACTATAAGATTTCCTGTTCGCATAGTTTTCTCTGAAATGTTGGTTCCAGCCGGCGTTTTCACTGTCAGTATAGGCGGTATGCTCAAATGTTTCAAAATCTTCTTTCAACAGTTCTTCCAATGCCTCTTTCCATTCGGGCTGGAACAAAAACGCCTCTACCTGCTGCTTTTCACTAGTGCTGCATTCTTTACGTATGTATTTTGTCAATAACTCCCGGTCAACTGATACCGCCATATGCTGATCTTTTATAAGATGCGTTATTAGTTAATTCGTAAAAAATGGAGGAGTTCCCCATACAGAAAATCATTTCTTTCACAAAAAACACACAACACACTGAATACCAGATATTTTTTTTTTAAAACAAATAGATAAAAGCAGGAAAAGACTGGAGAGAACTATAGAAAAAGGTGATAGATGAGACTCGTGATCCCAGCAATGGTAAGGGATTTAGAAACGTGTTTTCTGATGGAGATGACCGCATCCGACAGGTGCCTGTCGACTGTTTTAGTAGACAGCTCCAATTCTCCTGCAATTTCGCGATAGCTCATTTCTCTTTCGCTGCGCATCTCAAATACCAGTTTTTGTCTGGGGCTTAAGCTATCCATACCGGCCCGGTATAAGGTTTGCAATTGATTGGCGAGTAACCTGCCATCGGCATTTTCTGTACTCTGCGGTTCTACAATTAGTGCTTCCAGGTCTATGGTTTCCAGTTTTCTTTTTCGGTAATGGTCGATAAGAGAAACCTGAAGAATACGGAACAATAAAGGGCCAAGGGACATGGTATCCTGGTAAAGCTGTTTTTTCTGTTGCCAAACTTTAAGCATGGTATCCATTGCCAGTTCTTCGGCAAGGCCGGTATCATTGGTGTGCCGTAAGGCAAACTGATGTAGTTTGCCAAAATGCAAGCTAAAAAGGGCATCAAATGATTTTTCATCCCCGTTTCTCCAACGGGCAATCAATTCATTTTCGTCCTTCTGCTTTGCAAACATTTTAACCCATATTTAAATTGCCCAAAATTACATAAGCAAGGGATAATGGCATATTAAATATCTGTTAACTAATTGTGTTACTGGCCTTATATCAACCTCGCCACACGCTGTCTTTCCTGTCTACAGTACCTGCCACTGATTAAATGCTATGGTCAAGACTGAAGCCCATTCTTCTTAAGCAATAAAAAAATCCTGTTTCCATCACTGGCATATGCAGTCCATATGCAGTTCAATTCCGTTTTATTTTTATTAGTGATTATTTAATCATTAACAGGTAGTTGATAGGTCAATCATTGGTCTGAAAGACCTGTTAACTATGTATTTACAATAACGCAACTATTAATTTTAATTAACAACATCCAATAATCATATCAAAAACATTTCGTAACTTGTTATTACACGAATGAATTACTTAATTATGAAACAGATATGGGAAAATTAATAAACGGCATATTTGGCGGATTCCATGGAAGAATCGGCAATTTGGTTGGTTATACCTTAAAAGGTAAATACATCATCAGGAAAATAGGAAGAAGTTCTAAACCGCTCACACCGGGCAGGAAAGCAAACTGCCAAAAGATGACACTCGTAAATGAGATTCTGAGCCCTTCCCTCCCGGCTATACAGGTAGGATACCGCCTTATGGTGGCAGGAACAGACAAAAACGAGTACAACGAAGCGGTTTCTTATAATAAAAGAAATGCCCTTCAGGGTGCATATCCAAACCTCAGTTTGGATTACAGCAAAGTATTATTGAGCATGGGAACACTTCCTGCAGCGATTCATCCTACCATCAGTCAAACAGACGATAAAATCACCTTTAACTGGGAACCAACAGCTGATCAGGCCTATCAGTATGGGAACGATCGTGCAATGCTGGTGGTCTATTTCCCTGATTTAAAAGTATCCCGCTGCGATTTGATCGGTTCAAAAAGAATTGAAGGAGCACATACCCTCAATATCGATCAGGAACATGTACATGAACGCATGGAAGCCTACATTTCTTTTGTCAAAGACAATGGAAGAGAAGTTTCGGATAGTGCCTATGCAGGTGCTTTAAATGCCCGTAAAACCTTGGAAATTTTAGAAAAAGCGGATCCGGAAGCGGAGCGCTCAAACCGGGATTCCGATTATGCCGGTTCGGATTTTGACATCATCAGCTATCGGGAGTATCTTTTGGCTTCAGGCATCGGAGTTCCGGAACCAAAAAGTGGACCGGACAAAATAATAACCAGCCGCTGGTCGATATATGTGCTAAAAAGCAGGGTCAGTGATCAGAGAATTGGCGATTGCTACCTTAGACTCCAACAGAATGATAAATTTACTGCCGAAATGAAGGTTAGCATTGCTCATGAAGAGCAACGTAAGGGTTATGCAAAAGAAGCATCATCAGTAATGATATCCCTCCTGTTTAACAAATCAGAAGTTAACCGCATCGTAAAAATCGTGGATGCTCAGGATTCCGCTGCAATAGCTTTGATGAAAAGTCTGGGCTTCAGAGAAGAAGAACATTTTAAAGAAAGTGCATTTTCAGATGGTAAATGGATCAGTGAATATCAGTTTGCGCTGTTAAAATCGGATTGGGTGTAATTTTTCCTTTATTTGGAATTATAGTTCAACCATCTGTTATTTCCCGCGACCGGGAAATGCAGGGGATTTTTTCTGGCTTAAAATAGTTTGCTCAAACCGTACAAAGTCATTATTCAGTTTAAGCAACAGCTTTTTCTTTACCGATGGCTCCTTGATAAAGGAGTAGTTGATGCTGTTATAGACTATTTTTTTAATATCTTCATAGCTAAACTGAGGATACCTGCCCGCCAGCAAAACGTATTGCTCCGTTAAATTACTCCTCAGTACTCCTGCATCATCTGAACTGATGACCATGGGTACCCCAAATTCTTTATATAGGCTGATCGGGTGCCGGTCGTCCTTTACCTTCAAAATAAACTCATTGCTGGTCAGGTTGATTTCTATGGCCACATCTTTCTCTTTCATATAGTTCAGCAAGTCGTAACTTTTTGACTCATAAGGCAAATCCACCCCATGTCCAATACGGGAAGCACCCGCCTCACGTACCGCAGCATTGATGTGCCAGCTCAGTTCTTCTGGTTTTACCAGGCCCAAAGTCAGCTCTCCTGCATGCATAGAATACTTCACCTGAGGATATTTCTTATGGCAGTACTTAAACATCTGCATGTGCAGCCAGTAATCCCGCATTGCGACATCGTTATTTTCGGGCGACAGAATATTTACACCAACAATTAAAGGATTTTTACTGGCGGCGTCAAATGCAATCAGCAACCTTTTAAACACCTCAGTAGCTTCCAGAATTCTAACCGTATAAGTCTGATACCGCATGGTGAAGGACTCATCGTCTATTTTTAACGATTCATGCAGCTTGGTCACCGTATTTACACTAAAGTTATCTGCACAGGCGATCACGTCTTTTTTAAGCAGCTCCTGATACAAAGTATCCAATAACAACTGGCATTGCTGCACATCGTTTTGTTTTTGAACGAACTGAAGCCCGGGATTGAAACGCAGGTTTAAATCGTCCGTTCTGCCACATTTGGCAGAGGCAAGCATCGTCTCTATATAACTGACATTTTCCTGGACCGCCCTTTTTTTAAGTTCCAGTAAGCCGGAATCTATAGTGTTTTCACTTGCAATGTCAAAATGAGAGAAAGAGTCGAAAAACTGTCTATCAGACGGCCCGCTAACCCCATTATAGTCTTTAACAGACCACCTTTGTAATAACCTGAACTTATATTCGTCCAGCTGCCCTTCTTTTTTGATCTCGCTTAACTTCATCCATTCCTGGTCTGCAGAAGGCCTTTTGTCTTTAACTTCTAACGTGGTTTTGTTGATAAAGTAATCCTGTGCAATCACATAGTTCACAAAGCTTTCTGCATACACAGAACCACTATAGTGATGATGAAGGTCTCCTCCCTTAGGCATTTGCGAAAAAAAGGCAGTCAGCTTTGCAGGATTGTTCCTGATTTTCTCCAGGTAATGATGTACCGTTTGAGCAGAAGCAGAAAAAAACAGAAACGTGAGAATGGTGGTCAGGTACTTTTTCATGGATATGGTTTAGTCAGGCGTTTCTGACCTAGCCACAATATTAAGAAAATGATTTAATTAATTCTTATGTTCCTACATATACCACCCTGCATTTGCATCTCCGGATGTTCAGCGACAAATGTACCTATGCTGGTAACACATCATTTGGATAAGGCACCGGCCGTATCACATCTTTATGTGACCACTACTTGTATTTAAATGCAATTAATTGATCCCAATTTTGTAGAGAGATCAGATTTAAAACACCCCGACCAAATGAGTACAACTCTCCTGATAGCCGGCCTGATGTTGAGGCCCGTTTATACAAAAAAAACGGCTAAAACGTTCCTCCACGGGATGAAACTTATTGTATTTGCTTAGGTACATATAAAAAGCTGCTGTAGAATTGTCATTCCTCGCCACCACCCCGGTGAAAATGCAGGCGGTTTTTTCGTAACAGTTATTTTTTTCAAACCCGACGTAGGGGTAAACCTTCATCTCGTTGTCTCATTTTAAAATAAGACAGAAATGAACACATTTTACAACGAAAAAACGCAACCGTCTAATCCTTTCAAAGGCTTTTTAAAAGCTTTGGGATTTACCGGACTTTTATTATCTGGCCTGAATAGTTTTGCACAGGATAAGAATCCTGGAAAAATCCATATTGGTTTTGTCTATCCCCTGAGTACCAACGGAACCCATGCTCCTTTAGACACGAACCGCTTTTCTTTTCACCTCCTTGCCGGTGTATCCTCTGTAGAAAAAGGCTTTACCTTCGCTGGATTTTCGAATATCGTCCGTAATGAAGCCACGGGAACACAGTTTGCGGCATTCTCTAACCATATTGGTAAAAAAGCCGAAGGACTGCAAATTGCAGGTTTCGCAAATACTTATGGGGAAGGTCAGGGTGCTGCTTTTGCGGGATTTGGAAATATTTCCAGAGGAAATGTCAAAGGCGCGCAACTTGCTGGTTTTGGAAATATAGCCAGGGACGTAGATGGCGCTCAGCTTGCCGGTTTCTTCAACAAAGCAACCTCCGTTAAAGGTGCACAACTCGCTGGTTTCATGAACCTGAGCAACAAGGATGTTTCTTCCAGTCAACTGGCGGGCTTTATTAATAAAGCCGAAAACGTAGGTGGTTCCCAGTTTGCAGGTTTCATCAATATTGCCAAAAAAGTGAAAGGTGTTCAGGGTGCCGGATTCATCAATATTGCAGACAGCAGCGACTACCCTATCGGCATCATTAACCTGGTCAAAAATGGAGAAAAAGGGATTAGTGTCACAACTGATGAAACCACCAGTACCATGCTGTCTTTCAGATCGGGTGGCAAAACATTATACGGCATCATCGGGATCGGTTATAATTTCAAGAATAAAGATGAAGTCTATGCGATGGAGGCTGGTTTCGGAGCACATTGGTTCCAAAGCAAATCATTCAGGCTAAATACGGAATTAACGGGTATGTCGGTAGAGCGTTTCAAAGCCGGAGAATACTTCAAATCTTCTCTAAAAGTATTGCCTGCATTCCGGATCGGAAAACACTTCGAAATCTTCGGTGGCCCTTCACTTAACTTCATCAGTACCAATACTACTGAAGGGAGGAACTTACACACAAAATTCATCCATACCTGGGGAAACAAATGGGGAAATAGCCTTCAGGGCTTATACATCGGCTACGGAGGTGGAATCCAGTTTATCCTTTAATCAAAAAAATACAAACATCAAATTATGAAACCATCATGATCTTACAGATCACACCACAAAATGATTTAACAAGATCATGATCGCTTCATCACCATTAACAAACAAATAAATTCCAATGAAAAAGATCATTACCATCATGTTCATCAGTATCGTCCTGATGTCATGCACCAAAGAAAAACTGACTGCGAGTGGGGATAAAATCACAGAAACCAGAACTCCTGGCAACTTCAACGGTGTCAATATCAGTGGCTCTAAGACAATTTATGTCAACTATGGAACCGAATATAAAGTAGAGATTAAAGGTTCTAAAAACCTGATTCCCTTCTTCAAAACAAGCATTATTAACGACGTTCTTTACCTCTCTTATGAGAAAGTCAATGTACTGCATGACGACCTGGAAGTCCTGGTTACCCTTCCTCAAATTAAAAATGCGGCCCTGAGTGGCAGTGGGAAAATTCTGATTTCCGGAGACTTTCGATTAACCGATAAATTGAAAACTTCTGCCAGTGGTTCGGGAGAAATCAGGGTAGATACTCCTTTTGAGGTCAATGACCTGCTCGTTAACATTTCAGGTTCAGGAAAGATCAATCTTGAAAAAATAGTAGCAAAGGATGCCGATGTAGACATTTCCGGAAGTGGTGATGCGAGAATCAGCATTACAGAAGAGCTCAAAGCAAGAATCAGCGGAAGCGGAAAGCTTTACTATACCGGAAATCCTGAAATAGATTCCAAGATCAGCGGATCAGGGAAATTGATCAAATTTTAATCCTTAAAGTCATGGCAGCAAATACCTCTACCCGGGCAGATTTCATTTCTTTATTTGGAGCAGACAAGATCAATATGGAAGCGATGATCTCCTTACAGGAAAAAGCGCCAAATATTGTAGCTTATGCCCTTCCGGCAGTATTCCTGCTCACCATCATTGAGTTTATTTTCTCTCATTTCGGGGAGCATAAAACCTATGAAAAAAAAGAAACATTGGGTTCCTTACTGGTAGGACTTGGAAATCTTGCTGTGAATATTCTGATGAAAGCGGTCCTGATTTATGGCGCTGTCTGGATTTACAATTTGCTGCCATGGCGAATGGAAATGAACTGGTGGACCTTAATCCCCTGCTTTATCCTATACGATTGCTATAGCTATTGGTCGCACCGCAGCTCCCATTTCAACCGTTTTTTCTGGGCCACACATGTCGTACACCATTCTGCAGAACATTATAACCTTACCGTGGCCTTCAGACAAAGCTGGGTACAGCACTTTAAAACAGTATTTTTTATTCCTCTGGCGATCATGGGATTTCATCCGGTCATTTTCCTCGTAGCGAGCCAACTGAGTACACTCTATCAGTTCTGGGTGCATACAGAAGCGATCGGAAAACTGAGCCCTTTTATAGAGAAATACTTCGGCACCCCATCTAACCACCGGGTTCATCATGGCAGTCAGGCGAAATACCTGGATAAGAATTTTGGCGCCACGTTTATGATCTGGGACCACCTGTTTGGCACCTTTCAATATGAAGAGGAAAAACCGATCTATGGACTAACGACCCCATTAGAGAATAAAACAAATCCTTTTGTCCTGAATTTCCACGAGTATAGGGATATGATGGAAGATGTCCGGAAAAGTGATGGAATCAGAGAATGCCTGTTTTTTATTTTCGCCAGTCCGGGAAAGATCCACCTCCATAAACTGAAACGCGATCCGCAACAGGCAGCGGAAAGAGAAAGCAGTGGCCATACGAAAGCAACGGCGATTATACTGATGATTATGCTGCTGTTAAACCAGGTCCTCAATGCCCAGCCTGTCCGGGAAATTCATCCGCTTCCCGCTCCTGAAGGGAAAAATCTGCCAACCCCTACCGGCAAGCATCTTTTGTTCTTTCTGCAGAGAACTCCAGACGCGAACACCGTGATCTATGAGCTCAATTACAAAGAAGATGGAACACTGGACCCGGAGGCACCCGTTAAGGGCTCCTGGATCAGATATGAAGAGCAGGGGAAGACAAAAGAGCTGACCACTATTGAAAAAAAGTTCGCCTATGGATTGAAATGCAAAGCCCTGGGGAATGACCAGTATGAGATCCGTCTGGTTGCCTATAAAAAGATGCCCATGTACCTCCTGAAATCAGGGCCGGACAACAAATACCACATCTACATTAAAGATGAAGGCAAAAATCTGCTACTGAAAAGGGTGTTTGTAAAGGTGAATGGCGGCTCCTTCTGGTTCCCTAAAGTGACCTATATCGATCTGATTACGGCGAACTCGGAAACCGGAATAGAAATCTTAAAAAGAATTAACATTTAAAAGAATAGATTTAACTACAGTCAGGATAAAAGCAAAGGAAACTAATATATTTGAGTAGAATTATACAAGTGAAATTAACCGATCCCGTTTCCGAGCCCCTCGAGCAACGCTATGACGATGCTGCTTTTGAGCTAATGTTCAAAACGCATTACAAGGCCTTGCATGCGTATGCCAATGTGATGCTTAAAGATGATGACCTTGCAGAGGAAATCGTACAGGGCATGTTTTTAAAATTCTGGGAAAAGCGCGAACTGCTAAACATCCAGACTTCCATAAAATCATACCTCTATAAATGCGTTTACCATGACTGTCTGAATCACCTTAAACACGAAAAAATAAAGTCTAAACACCAGGAATTTACTTACCATACCATGGATACACATCATGAATCCGCTTCGGCGAAAGTAGAGCTTACGGAACTGGAAGTCAATCTGGGAAAGGCTTTGAATGAATTGCCGGAACAATGCCGGACGATATTTCAAATGAGCAGGTTTGAGGAATTGAAATACCGCGAGATTGCAGATCAGCTGGGCCTGTCTATCAAGACCGTGGAAAACCAAATGGGCAAAGCCCTGAGGATATTGCGACTGAAACTCGCCGATTTCCTGACCCTGATTTTATTGGGAATCCTATATTATAAAGATTTTTTGAATTAAGCAAGAACAGCAATGACTGATGAATTATTGATAAAGTTTCTATTGAAAGAGACAAGTGAGGAAGAAAATACAGCCATTCAGGAATGGCTGGCTGCTGACCCTGCGAATATTTCCAGCTTTATTCAATTTGAGAAAATCTGGGAAGCTGGTAAGACCTTGGCACCTCAAAGTAAAGTTGATGAGGAACAGGCCTGGAACAAGTTCAGGGAAAAAACTTCCCAACTGAAAAAAGAAGCTGTGGTGCTTCCGTTAAAGAAAAATTATACCTGGTTAAAAGTGGCAGCAGTATTTGTACTTGCCATTGGGGCATGGACCCTGTACCAGCTCATGACACCGGTTGCCTATACCAATCTGACAGCGAGTAACGAAGTGTTGATTAAAACCCTGCCAGATGGATCAGAGCTCACCATAAATAAGAACTCTCAACTGAGCTATGCCAGTGATTTTAAAAATGACCGGAGTGTACGCCTGGATTCCGGAGAGGTTTTCTTTAATGTGGCTCATGATAAGACCCGTCCTTTCGTGATCGAAGCAGATCAGGTCTCTGTGGAGGTGGTAGGAACTTCGTTCAATGTAAAACACAGCATGAAGAAAACTGAAGTTATTGTCGAAACAGGAATAGTGAAGGTAAGACTGGGTAATGAAGAGATCAGGCTCATTAAAGGGGAAAGGGTTTCGATCAGCAACAACAGCAAAAAGCTAGTGAAAGCGCAAAGTGAAGATCAGCTCTATAATTATTACCGCAGCAAGCTGTTTATCTTCAAGGGGACTCCTTTGTCAGAAGTGGCGGAAGTTCTTAACGAAGCCTATGGTGTGCATATCAGTGTAGATCCCGCGGCAGAAAAACACACCCTATTTACCACTTTAAAATTGACTTCCACATTGGATTACAATCTGGATCTCATTTGCGATGCCTTACAATTAACCCGCTCAGGTAACCAACAGGACATCCTGTTGTCTAACAAAAAGTAATGAATATCAAACTGACCCTTCTGTTTCTTTTTTTATATGGCGCTGCTGAGGCCCAGACCAGCATAAACAAGTACCAGCAAAACCTCTCCAAGCGGGTCAGTTTTGACATCAAACAGGAAAAGGTGAGTTCGGTGCTCAGTAAAATGAGTAAAGCCGGAGATTTCTATTTCGCTTATAACGGGGTCTTGTTTTCGCAGGATAGTCTGGTGAACCTGAACGTCAGGAATGCGCCGGTCCGCGATGTGCTGGACAAAATGTTCGATGGTAAAGTCGACTACAAGGAAAATGCGGAATACATTATCCTGCGCTATGCCGTAAATCACCTGACGATTGAACCGGAGAACATCACCACTGCCGAAAACCTGTATATGATCAGCGGATATGTGATTGATACCCAAACGGGGAAAAAAGTAAAACAGGCCAGTGTATACGAAAAGAGATTATTGCAGTCGACATTGACGGACAATGATGGTTTTTTCAAATTGCGTTTCAAAGGAGATCATAAAGAGGTGATCCTGAACGCAAGTAAAGAAACTTACAGAGATACGGCACTCGTATTTCTTGCAGACATCACGATCAAACCGGAGTCTTATGATGATCCTGACAAAGAAAAAGGAACCTTTTTCTCCAATGCGATAGAAGATCTGGGGATCGGCAGGTTTTTCATTTCTTCTGCCCAGCGTTTTCAGAACATGAACATTCCCAATTTCTTTGCAAATACCCCATTTCAGGCCTCCTTCACTCCCGGACTGAGTTCTCATGGCATGATGAGTTCCCGGGTGGTCAACAAAGTCTCCCTCAATGTACTCGGGGGTTATACCGCAGGAGTAGACGGCTTTGAAATGGCGGGGCTGTTTAATTTGAACAAGGGTAATATGAGGAAATTTCAGGCGGCCGGACTTTTCAATGTGGTTGGGGGTTCGGTAGAAGGGTTTCAAATCGCCGGACTACACAATGATGTCAGGGATAAACTGGATGGTGTACAGGCTGCAGGTCTGCTGAACGTCGTAAAAACAGATGCAAAAGGGGTACAAATTGCCGGAGTAGCCAATATTGTGAGCGGAAATATGAAAGGCGTTCAGGCTGCAGGTTTGGTTAATATTGTGAGCAAGGAAAACGATGGCGTTCAGCTGGCCGGGTTGGGAAATATCAACTCCAGAAGCTCCCATGGCGTATCCATTGCCGGGCTTGGGAACCTGACCTCCGATACCGCTTCAGGTGTACAACTGGCAGGTCTTTTCAATTATGCGAGAAAGAATACCGGTTTTCAGCTGGCATTGATTAATTTCTCCGATACATCAACAGGAACGAGTCTCGGTTTGCTCAACTTTGTGGGGAACGGTTATCATAAAGTGAGCCTTTATGCCAATGAGCTGACCAATACAAATGTTGCCTATAAAACCGGAAATGCAAACCTATATAACGTCATCTTTGCGGGAACCAACTTATCCGATTCTTCAAAGGTACATACCATTGGCCTGGGCTTCGGACATGACTTCATCTTCAGTAAACGATTGTCCCTCGCTCCGGAACTGAGCTTTCAGTATTTGTACCTTGGACATTGGAAATATGGTAACACTTTAACCAAACTTCAACTGAACCTTCAGATTCAATTGTTTAAAGGCTTTACCATTTTCGGCGGACCATCCTATTCTTATTATAACAGCGATGCGCCTCCGGGATCAAGTGCTCCGGGTTACAAGCAACAGATCCCTCCCCGAAAGCACGATACTTTTAGTGGAAACAACCAGGGATGGTATGGCTGGAATGCCGGGATTACGATTTTCTAGGTTAGCAACTGCAGGAGCTCTTTCAGGCCTTCGGTAGCGGTCTTTTCAATTCTGACTACCTGTTTGCGGTTTCTTACCTCCGGAATCTTTGGATCGATGATGTATCTCGGGCTTTGTGAAGGAACAAAATTAATCAGTCCTGCTGCCGGATATACTGCCAGTGAGCTCCCAACGAGTATAAAGATATCTGCGGATTCACAGATTTCGGATGCGGTTTCTATCATAGGAACAGCTTCTCCAAACCAAACGACATGCGCGCGCAACTGGCTTCCCAGTTCACAGCGGTCGCCCATCTTTATTTCCCATCCATCTATGGGAT
Source organism: Pedobacter steynii (assembly GCF_900103665.1). Taxonomy (GTDB): domain Bacteria; phylum Bacteroidota; class Bacteroidia; order Sphingobacteriales; family Sphingobacteriaceae; genus Pedobacter; species Pedobacter steynii. Next base: position 679,826 of record NZ_FNGY01000001.1, on the reverse strand, counting down.
AAGTTAGTCCGGGATTAAGATCTGATTGAGAACGGGTAATCACTCCGTGAAGGTGAATCACATTGGAAGAACCGGCCCTTTCGTGCAGGTCGTCTATATTTTGGGTAATGATATGCACATCATAGTATTTTTCCAATTCTACCAGACCACGGTGCGCATCATTGGGTTGCGCCGCCAAAACCTGCTTTCTTCTCTCGTTATAGAAATCCTGCACCAGGTCCGGATTTTTTTTCCAGGCTTCCGGCGTGGCGACATCGTATACGTTATATCCTTCCCATAATCCGTCGGTATCCCGAAAGGTTTTTAATCCGCTTTCAGCGCTAATTCCTGCACCCGTTAAGACCACTAATTTTTTCTTCATAAGTATTGCTCTTCCGATCAAATATAGCTAAAAAGCGTAAATTTGGTTTTCTGAATAAGACTCCTCCAAAGGCACTAAGGTCGAAAACGATCATAATCCAGGCAAACATTTGTAAGCCCATCACTGCGGCGATAAAAACATGCATTATGATGACTCCGATTAGAAGGCTGGCTTGCATTTTACCCCACCTGATCCAGATAAGGAAAGGGAAAAACAGTTCTATCGTCAGTGTCCCCCAGGTCAGTACAGCCGAGATCCATGGATAACTGGCCAGCGACTTGACAAAAGGGGTCAGCTCCGTATAAAACTGAGGCTGGTTGATCGCTTTCCAAATGGCGGTACCATTCATCCATTCCTGCCCTCCAAACTTGGAGAATCCGGCAGTAAAATACACAATACAAAGATGGATCTGTAATACACGCAGGTATAAATTGAGCCGATCCGGGGCAATGACCTCTGTGCTGCCTTTAATGAGCCGATCGAAAGAAAAAACCTTTTCCACCGGAAAAATCAAAGTATAAAACAATAAGCTGAATAGAAATCCGTCAAAGCCGAAAGCCAGGAGGTTATAGCCGTTAAAGACCATCAGATGAATGAGCAAACAGATAAAGGCACTTATTTTTGTCTGGAATCCCAACAACAGGAAGCAGGCTGCAAGTCCGAATACAGTGTAAAGGCTGGTCAGGAACAGGTGCTCATTTTGGATTCCAAAAAAGTCGATCACCTTGGGCAGAGATATCACGTAAGATATATCCAGTGGTTTGGTCAGCACCTCCTGAATGATCCCATGCTGACTAAACAACATGTCCAGCTGATCGAATTCTACCCAAATTTTTGCCAGAACGGTGAGGGCAACACCTATGCGCAAGACCGCGAGTTGGATTGCATGATTAAAAGTAACAGGTTTCATAGTACAAGTATTTATTTATAAGTGTATGTTCCATTGCAAATCTCCCGGAAACGATTTGCCTTTCTGGATAAGCGATATTCGTTCATACTTGGAGGCATGTACTCACCTATCGAAATATAAGTAGGTCCGGCATCGGGATATTTGGCAAAAATATAAGAAGCAACTACCCTCGACATCAGCTCGTAAGCTTTATGGTTCCTGAAGGTATGCAGGACAGAAGAAAAGCGGCAGTCCAGGATGTCTTTCCCAGCACCAAAAGCATCTTGTTTAAGCGTCTTGTGGTCGATAAGGGTATAGGTTTTAACGACAGTCTGATTACCTACGTTTGGAGAAAAAAAACTGTATCCAAAGCCCCCACCCGTCCAGGAGCTATACCTTAATATGATCCCGTCGTAAATTTTATTTTCGGAGATTTCCATCAGACCTGATCCCAAAACAACCATACAAAGATGGAAGATGAGAAAGCCTTTAAGTAATTTATGTTTCATGACTTAGGGTTTAAAAAAAGGGGGCGGAAGTTTCCGCCCCCACAATAGAGATGATTGTTAATTACAGACCTCTGCCTTTAACCGCATTCAGTTTAACAGACTGTACAGATTTTTGCGTTAAGTTGGTATTCAACTGCGAGATAATTGCATCCTGAATGGCCTTTCCTTTGGTAATTACCTTTACGGCAACGATGAAATCAGCAGCGGCTATGCCACCGTTGACACCCACCTTGGAACCGCTCAACTTCCCAATCGTTCCGATTGGCGCAGTACCATATACTTTGGAACTGGAACGACCTCCTTTGTTGGTAGTTACCGTTAAACGATAAGTAGAAGGATCTTCGTTTTTAAGGCTGGCCAACACTTTATCTACTTCACTTTGAGAGCTCGTGTTAATGATGATACCTTTGGCGGTTTCCTGAGCTTTTAATTGTGTGGCTCCAAACATCAGGAACAAACTTGCACAAATAGGGATAAATAACTTTTTCATGGTTTTGGTTTTTAATGGTTAATTAATTTGATGAATTATCTATAGATTCAACACATTAGTCGCAAACCAGGAACAAAGGGAAACAGGTTTAAAAAGTTTTTTTTATTTTTCTTAATAATCGGCCATTTTGATAAGATCAGCCTATCTTTTTAACAGAAAAAAATCCAGGACGGTCAATCCCAACAACAGGATCATTGCGATCCCTGTAATCAAAAATATACGGATCGGCGAGTGCTGAATTCCATCTGTATTCCCGAGTACGATCGTTGCAGCCCAGAAATAAGGGAGGTTGTACAGTTGATCATTCTCCTGAAGGAAATCAAGCTTTGCCCGATTTAATGCTTCATCTTTAGGAAGTCCCTCCTGCAGGTATTTATAAAACAGTTCGGTTAACTGATAGGTCGTTTTATTGTCTACCTGCCATAGGTTGGTAACGGTACAGGGCACACCTGCAGTCATAAATGCCCGGGCCAGACTAAATACCCCTTCCCCTTCTGCATGGTGGCCCACACCGGTATTACAGGCAGACAGCACGATGAGCTCCGTATGGGGGAAGCTCATCTTCTGAATCTCTGAAAGAGAAACCGTAGAATCTGCGAGGTACAAGACAGGTTCTTTCTTTGTGCTGTCTGCCGCAGCATGGGCATAAATCTGTACAATCTGATACCTGTTCAGGTGGTCTAAAAAACCTGCTCTGGTCGCTGCTCCGTTAATGATGAGCCTGGAGGTTTTAAAATTGCGTACGATATTTCCCAGCGATTGATTTGCACCGGGAAGGGCCGCGAGTTTAAAATTACGGTTGTAAGCAGAAGGAGCTATCCCGAGAAAAGTATGCTCCTCTGCAGCGGGTAGATTGACCTTTTTCATCATGACGCGCATGGAATGAACATAGCTGAAGATGTATTTCTTAGCCAAAAAGCTACTCCTGTCCAGCGAGTCTGACAATAAGGCTTCAAAAGGGATAAAATGATCATCCAAAGAGACAATCACCCTTCCTTGCGGGATAGCTAAGGGTTTAATCAGTTTATGGTACAACTGATAGGCGACCTTTTCATAACAATCGTAATACTGGTTCAGTAATGATTTATCGGCACAAAGGGTCAGCAGGTTTTTCGTATCCTTTCCGTAAGACTTATAGGGAATTCTTAATAATTCTTGTCGCCCGGGAGCTAAAAACAAAGCATACACGATGGAATCACCGGTAAAATACTCGATCAGGGATTGCTTCTGGTCCTGAAGTTTAGCCCTGACCGCCTCATAAGGATACACAGAGTTATCGTATTTATATTGATAGTAGATTGGATATTTTAGTTCCAGTCCACGGATAAATGCTTCCCAGTTGTCCTGGGATTCATACCATTTCTCCAAAACCTCCTTATAATGTGCATCGCTTTTATTCATAGTCAGGAGCTTCATACTGAGTGTATAGGTTTTTACACGCCACCGTTTTTCTATCCTGCGGTCTTTTTCAGCGATGTAATTCTCTGCAACGAGTTCACAAAGTTTGTCGTTGAGCAACACTGCCCTGCTTTTTTCAAAGAAGTAATACGCTTTTTCTATATTTTGAAGCTGAAAGCAGACTTCTATCGCTTCCGCATACATTTCCTTCGTTTTTTTTCGCCAGATGAGTTTGGATTGCTCCCCATCCTGTTTCCAACGCATAATGTCTACTGCCTGATCGGCAATTTCATACGTTTTCAAGGCAAGCTGCAGGATTTTCTTATTCTTTTCTTTTCGATAAAGCCCGAGCAAAGCAGCGCCTTTATTGGCCAGAATCGTAGAAACGAAATAGTCATTGGAAACCAGCTTCAGCATGTCGCGGCTGAGGTTACTCTTTATCGCCGTATCATTAAAATTTAAGGGCAGGATGTTCAATGCTTTCTGATAATACTTCAATGCTTTATGAAAGTCCTGTTTTCGCCAGTACACCACCCCAATATTTGAATACAGACCTGCCAGTTGATAACTATCCCCACCCTTTTGGGCCATTTTCAGGCCTTCATTATAATAGTAAACAGCTTTTTCGCCCTGCCCTAAACCATGAAGGTAAACGCTGCCCAATTCCAGAAAATCCCGGGAACATTGCTCCCAGTTCTCCTGCTCTTTATTCAATTCCAGGGATTTATGGTAATATCTTAAGGCCGCAGGGATTTTTCCTGATTTCTGAAGCAGGTCTGCATATACAGAATAACTCGTAGCGAGGTGTTCCGCTCCCCCATCTTCGTTCTCCAATAGGGATATCGCTCTTTTTATGCAAACTTCAGCATCGGAAAACAATCCTGATTCAATCTCCGATTGTGCCTTTTGTGCCAAAAGAGGTGCCATTGCAAGTAAATCCTTCTGCGCTTCTGCAAATAAGATCCCCTCATCAGCCTGCTCCATACTTTTTTGATAATCGCCGGTTTGGAAGAAAGAATAGGCTTTTTGTTCGTAAGCCATAAAAACGATGGCCCGTTTATCAGGATACCTTCGCCCAACATCGATACAACGCTCAAAATAATGGTGGGAATCCTTCAAAAAGTGAATTTTCTTATAAAATATGCCAAGGTTAAAATAGCTGTTGGTCAGAAATGAGGGGTCGAGACCTTCCCCTTTACCAGTATTTACGGCCACCGCTTCTTTCGTATAGATAATGGCCCGCTCCAGGTCGCCGGCCTTGCTGTAAATATCGCCTATGCGGTGTACAATCTGAGCATATATCCCGTTTTTTAAGGGATGGCACCTGATAAATCCACTCTGCAATGCTTTCAATTGCCCGATCTTATCGGAATAGCTGTCGCTTACATTAGATTGAATACCGGCGACAGCATTAATGATTGCTGCATCCCCGGGACATTGGCCTTTTGAAATGAAAGCATAGCAAAAGAAGACCAATACAAAAAAGGTACGCTTGAATGAAAAATATCGCATAATGAATCCGCTATTTTATTTAACACAAGCCCCGTCACGGATGTGTTTCCTGGCAAGCGCCGGATTATTGACCAGAATATGACCACTATGGTCTTCATTCATCAGGACTTTAAGCGCCGAAAGAAAATCTGCTTTCTTAATATTGGGCACATACAAGCTTTTCGTACAATTTGCCCCAATGAGTCCAGTGGCAATTGCGGTAGCAAAGGAGGAACCGCTAATCAGCACTTCCGGTCCGCTGGTATCAAAGGGCAGTTTAAACTTCATCCCCTCTTTTGAAACCTGATCTGCCAGTACGCCCAGGTCTGCATATTCTTTTGAATAATTCTGACTGGCGCTTACTGTCGTTCCATCAGTGGTCGTTACCGTAACCACACTATTGGTAATGGTACTCAAATGAGCAGGATAGAAATTATGAATCTCCAGATTGCGCAGCTGACTGTCCGTTAAAACCAGGCCGTGTTCCACCAGGTACAGCTGTTTTGCCAGCGCATCCTCTGCATCAATTTTATTTCCGGAGGCGGTGACAAAAAGAATTCCCTGTTTTCTCAGCACATTGCTGATCAGCGTTTTTAAATAAGGGATAGGAAGTTCATAGTAATAATAAAAGCCCCAGCTTGCATTAATCAGCTGTGCACCTTTTGCAATGGCGAAATGAATGGCACAAATGATCCCAAAAAGATCTCCTTCTCCATTCTTATCATGCGTTTTAAGCGGCATAATTTTCAACCTGTTTTCCTTGGATTGCTTAAATTCATTGATGATGTACTGGCTCACTACGCTCCCATGGCGGCCGGCATGGTCATCCCGGAAATCGGCATTATCGGAAACGAAATTCCAACCTGCTTTTTGGTCCTTATAGCAGTCGCCGGCTACAGTCCCTGCTGTTTCCTCCCATAAATAAACCGGATCTATCAGATCCGTGTCTATACCGGTATCCAATACAGCCACGATAATCTCCTCCTTGTTTGCATCAAGGGCTAATCTCCTTCCTTTCTTTAGTTCGCTCCGTTTGACATCCCTTTCAGGAATGGTATTCAAAAAATTCAGAGAATAAGATTCCCCAACGGTAGTTGATTTAGGACCCGAGCCCGCCCTTACAGAATCCGTATTCACCAGGGTATGAATTCCCTTTGCTGACCATAATTGCACCGGGATCTTACAATTGCCACAGGAACTGATCTTAATCCCATCGGTATTCAGGAAACCGCTCTCCCGAAAAGAGACCTTAATGATATTGATATCTGCTGTTGTGGGGACCTTTTTGAAATACAGCAAAATCTGATCTTTCCGATAACTATTACTCAATAACCTTTCGGCCTTGCTATTGACTTTTTTAATCCAAACGGGAGGATTCTTCCGTTCAGATTGTACTTGATTCTTATTCATAAATAGGGATGTTTATAATTTTTGTAACCAAATTTCTGCTTCTTTACTGCCTGCCAGATTGCGGTCAACCACTTCTTTCAAGAGTTTTTTTGCGATTTCTTTGTCATTGCCGGCAGATCTTTTCATCAGGACCAGTGCTTTATAAAAAAGACCTGGGTTACTGTACAAGTCATAATCCGCCAGGCGGTCGAACTGCACAATGGCATCTTCATACTTGTGGGAAACGAGGTAGGTGATTCCCAAATTTTTAACGGCTTCCGGCTCAGTCCTCCCCGGTCCGGTCATGGCGCTGAAGATCTGTGCTGCTTCCTCATACTTCTTAGCATTGAAAGCCGCAATCCCTTTTTGCAACTGATCTGTTGTTTCTGCTCCTCCCATATTCAGCCCGAGTGTACTAAAGTTGGCCGCAATGTAATCCTCAGATAACTGTGTTTCATGGGCTGTTTTCCATAGCAGGAACCAGCCAAACACCAGCATAATACAGGCCGCAGCTAGGTAAATTGAAAGCTTTCTAATCCGTATTCCTACTTTCGTTGAATTCCGGACAGGAGCCAATTCGGCATAAAGCAAGGCAAATTCCGCTCTTTTTTCGGCTTCCAGGTGCTGCCGGATCGTATCTCTCATAGAAATATAGCCCGCTACCTCTGCTGCAAAATCAACATCGTTAACACAACGTTCTTCAAAGGCCCCACGCTCCTCTATAGGGAGTAATCCTTCAAAATAGGCTTCTATGATATGTAATGAATTGTTCATCTTAGCGTTTGTTCCACATTAACGTTTTTCTTTAGTCTTTCCAGACAACGCAGGCGACTGGTTTTTACCACATCAGGGGAGTTGTATTCCATAAAGCCTGCAATATCTTTGTCGCTATATCCATCTTCAAAAAAAAGTAAGATCTGCCTGCATTTCTCTCCCAGCGCGATCAGCTTCTGCATCAGGTACTGCCGTTCTTCCTTCATCAGGAGTTGCTGAACCGCAGTTCTCGCCTGATCAGGCAGCTCATACACCAGGCTGTCGATCGGCATGGCTTGATTTACCTTTCTTTTATTAGTCGCATCTTTCCTTAAAAGGTCAACACATTTGTTGGAAAATATTTTATAGCCATAAGATTTGAGGGCAGAACGCCCCTCGAAACTACCTTTGACGATGTTATCAATGATGCTGATAATGGTATCAGAATATGCGCTGGCCGCATCTTCTTCAGCCATACCGTACTTTTTTGTGCCTTGATGGATAAAATAAAAGAAGGTTTTGTACAAATCCCGTTCAAAAATTCTTCGCTGTCCCCCACCTGCTTTCAACCCTTCCAAAATTGCTATATCTGAGTCTTCCCCCATGGTTCAAGATATTAAGCTTAATGTAAGTTATTGGTTACACTAGGGAAGTTAGCAAAAATAACTTAGGTTAAAAACAATATTCAAACAGAACATTAAATACTGATCGTCAGCATTTTAAAACACCAGCAAAAGAACAATGCTAAATCGAAAAATCTAATTCCGAAATCCTAAAAAGAAGTTAAAAAAAGATATGCAGTTGAGACATGGCTTTATTGGCCCGGAGTGGATAGCCATGGTTCAGGAAATAAAAAAGCATAAAAAAATCCCGGGTTCCTCATGATGGCTCATGGGAATCCCGGGATTCAATTTATAGGATAGCTGACTAAGCGGCTATTCTGCTATTCGTTAAACTCAAATATGGATATTTAGCTTTAAGCATTTCAAAAGCACCAAACATCACTGCTCCGTAAGCAACGGTTCCGTAAAGGAAGCTCTTCTCATATGGAATAGCTGCGGTTAAACAGGCAATGTAACCAGCAAACGTAGGTGGGTATAAACCTGGAACATACATCGCACTGATGTCACTAACGATCCAGTGTATAAGAACAGCCACAACTGCAGAACCGATAAAACTTAATACCGTCACTTTATTCATCATTACTTTACCTACGACTACCATCAGGATGAACGCGATATACGTCCAATACCATCCGCCATAGAAAAACCCGTAACCTGAAGTTTTCGCGATGAAAATATCGCTCAGTAATAAAACCAGTAATGGAAAAGCAAAGGCCTTCACATTGTTATTGAAGTATGCCCCTCCGAATAAAGCGATAGCCCCTACTGCAGAGAAATTAGCGATCACTTTAAAGTCACCGGAAAATGGAGCTGCAACACGGATAATGCTGACAAAGATGATAATCAATAGCAAGATCATCGTACGCGGATTGAATTTAGATTCAGACATGTTCATTTAAATTATATAGCAAAGTTATATTTTTTCTATCGGATAATAAAACGGGGAAATCCCTGTTGTGGAATTTCCCCGTTTTTCATTCATTTATTGGCCTTAGTGAAATACAAACATCGCCGGGAAATAGTATTCCCCATAGGTAATGGTTTTATTCAGTACGCCTGTTTTGGCATTGTGGAAATAAAGCTTATTCACCAGGAAGTTTGCTCCGAAACCATCCTGAACAGTTCCTGTAACCAGCTCATCTGTCTTAGCATAGTAGCCTATGTTATTTTTATAAAAGGATTGTTTATCCGGGGTGGTGATAAATGGCTGATCCAAAGAAGCCTTATTACCGTTGATATATCTATATACAGTTTTTCCTCCACCCCAGCTATTGGCCTTAACTAAGAATACCGTATTTTCTGTACTTGAAGCAGTGATAGGTGAAGAATACCAGGTAGACCAGGTGGTATTTGGCGTAAATGGAAGTTCTACGCTATCCGTTGCTAAAGTTTTAGGATCCGATTGGTAAAGATATTTACCAGCGGTGTACCAAACCTTACCGTTAGGTGTTCTGGCAAAACCAAGGGTTACCCCTTTGATCTTTTTCGCCACAGAATAATCAGCAACATTATAAATCACCGCGCCATCAGACTGAGATAGTGCATAGACATAATTTTCTGCTTTTAACATATCTCCTGTCTGTCCTTTGGCACCCAACAGACGCATCATTGGTTTATAGGTTTTAAGGTTAACCAGGTAAATTCCATCAGAACTGCTCAAAAGACCATTGTTATCATCTATTCCGACAAATGCACGCCAGTCGTACTCCGAGGAAGCAGGGATTCGTCCCACTTCTTTCATCGTTTTTGCATCGGCAACGACAACCGGCCCCTTGGCCTTGCTCACTATGTATAAATTGTTTTTGAACATCGTTCCAAACTGAACTGTAGAACTCGTTGGTTCAAATCCCTTTCCAGGATTTTCTTTCTGAAAAATACTATCCTTCAAACTCGCAGATGCGGCGTCAAAAAAGCTGACAGATCCGGTACCATGACCAAACCATCCTTCATTGATGATAAAAAATCCATCTTCATATTTACCCTTTACCGGGTTCACTTCCTGCTCTGCTACCGGAGCACTATCTTTCTTGCACGAGAATAGTGCAGCGGTTAAAATTACTGCTGCTGCTATTCCTTTAAATTGTTTTATTCTCATTTATGATTGTGGTGTATTTGTATTCGTTTAATTCGCTTTCACAAGGCTTAGGTCTTCTACACCTATCACTTCCGTAGATAATTCACCTAACCAGCCCATATTGGCCTGTATTGCCGTCTGGATCTTGATAAAATCAATTCCACCGAGCGCCACAACTTTACCATCTTTATCTACTGCTTTTGCAATGTCGATTTTATCGCCGCCAGCCGTATTATCTGCATAACCCCATGCAAATGGAGCGCTGGTGATATAGGTCGGAACAGTCATATCAATCCCTGTAGATGGCAATCTTGAACCTTTCAAGGTATATTCATTACCTGTTACCCATTCCGGAAAATAAGACTGCTTGTGAAAAGTATTGGTTTTAACGACTCCTGTATTGCCATCGCTGTCTTTCCATGGAACATCGGCAGTAACCGGATTCGGCTTGGTATAGGTAACGGAGTAATCCCGTTTATAGCCAGGCTTATTGAATTCACTGCCTGCGATTTCATACCAGGTATCATCCGCCAATCCATTTCCGTTTTCATCCTGCATCACCCAGATAATTCCCGGCTCGGCAAAGTTTGGCATTGGGTTTCCATAGACCATAATATCGTCTTTGTTGACTTCATTGATCACCGTATGGTCGAAACCAAGGACGATATATCCACCCCAGGCACCAAGGGTTACCATTCCCTTTTTGCCCAATATTCCCTGGGCACTGACCAGGTTTCCGGGTGCTTTATTGATAAACTGTCCCGGTGCAGGGTTATATTCCAATAACCTGGTGACAAAGCTACTGCTGCCAGGTGTGGCAGGGACCGTAGGTACACCTACATTTAAAACATAAACATAAGTAAATGACCCTGTTTCAGCTTTTGCGGTATAGGTAATGTTATAAATTCCTGATTTAGGAGGTGTAAATGCAAATGAACTTTCTGTGGTTTTGATCACGCCATCAAGCGTCCAGGTCTGTTCCACGGATACCCCATTCTCAATACTTGCTGAGAAGGCGATTTTTTCATTTACTTTTCCGTTTAACTCTTTATCAGTGATGCCCATCTTCACAGCTGGTGCCGGTTTTTCTTCTTCATCCTTTTTACAAGATGTCAGGACGCTAAAACCTAATAGCGCAAGAATGAGGTAATGTTTAATTTTCATTGGGATATAGTTGTTTTCATCGGTTATGAAGCGATCATGATCCCGAGGTTCATTTCGTGATGTGATCTGCGAGATCATGATCGTTTCATTTGTGTGTGTGTTTGAGCGCGCAGTATTTTTTGTTAAAACAAATTATTTATAGCCGTATCTGAATGCAGCAAGCTTAGGCATAAGTCCTGTGTCAAAAGAGAATTTCTTTATGCCATCAGCACCAAAACAGAAAAATTGAGAAGCATCGGAATCACCAAAGAAAACATCCTGACTTAATGAATTTACAGTCAGTCCATAAGGCGTACCAATCTTTGTGTTATCTTTAATAAAATCTACCCCCAATTCGTTAGTACCAAGATTAAACTGTTTAAGGGTATAAGTTGGCCAAGTACCACTGATCGCATAAGCTTTAGCGCCATCAATCGCCAAAAACTCCAGACTAATTTTATCATTTGAGGCCACTTTAGTATCAGTAACACTGCTTATTTTATCTACAGTAGGCTTAAGATCAGCATAATTACCTTTCGTAATCACAAACAGATCTCCAGTATTGGTCGCTGAAATATTTGTAGGATTAAACCCTACAGGGATAGACTTCGACTTGCTAAAAGTATTTAAATCTACGACCGATACAGAAGCATTGTCTGCCGTTCCATATTGGAAATGAGCAGAATTTACCACGTATAATTTATTATTGACAATCGCCATTTGCTCCAATGCACCGCCAACAAGGACTCTGGACTCGACCGCCAAACTTGCCGTATCAATTTTAGTGATCTTGCCATCGTAAGAAGATACATAAGCCTTGTTTTTATTGAAGACCACATATCTTGGCAGAAAGCCTTCTGTTGCATCCGACAAAGAAATACGTTTAATGGATTTTCCGGTAGCAAGACTCATTACTTCCAGATAAGAATCTTTTGCTGCCTTAGTTGTACCCACAATGACACAATACAACTTGCTGCCATATTGCTGTAAATCATTTGCATTTGTACCCAGAGAAGTAGAATTCTGCTTCTTAAAATAATCCTTTTCTACTGTTTTTGCGGCAATATCATAATAGCTGATGCTACTGTTATTTGTTCCCGGAGTAGCTGAATAATATCCTTCATTCAGCACATATACACCAAGGGTAGAAACCGGACCTGGTACGATATCGGGCATTTTATCCTTCTTACAAGAAGAAAAACCAGCCATCAGAACTGTGGCAAGTAAAATAGATTTTAAAGTAATGTTTAGTTTCATATTCTATATTTTTATAATGTTTAGGTTGTGTACATTTATTTAACAAGACTCAGGTCTGCGACACTTGAAATCTCTGTAGAAAGCTCCCCTACGGCTTTCAGGTTTGCCTGAATACCCGTTTGGATTTTGATAAAGTCTATGCCCGATAAGACCACACTTTTCCCATCTTTATCTACCGCATTTGAAATGTCAATTGCATCTCCGGATACCAGGTTATCTGCATATCCTGATGCGAAAGGCATACTTGTAATCAGCCCTGGATTTGTCATATTGATATTAGATGATGGAAGTAATGAACCTTTTAAGGTGAGTTCAGTGTTACTAAGCCAGTCCGGATAATAAGATTGGCTATGAACAGTATTCGCGCCTACTATTCCTGTATTTCCCTGATTGTCTTTCCAGCTAACATCTCCTGTACTGGGCACAGGTCTTGTATAAGTCACTTCGTAATTCCGTAAATACCCTGTTTTACCAAATTCACTTCCTGCGATCTCATACCAGGTATCGTCAGCTTTACCGTTTTTATTGTCGTCTTTCATCACCCATACGATTCCTGGTTCCGCAAAATTTGACTGTGCGTTTCCTTTTATCATTAAGTCTGCAAGATCCTTTCGGTTAAGCACGGTATGGTCAAATCCAAGAACAATGTATCCGCCCCAGGCGCCCAGACTTACCAGCCCCTCTTTTCCTAAAATGCTCTTTGCCGCCGACATGCTGCCCAGGGAAAGATTGATAAACTGACCAGGTGCAGGCGCATACTCGACTAAACTGGTCACAAACTGATTACTTTCAGGAACAACAGGAGTTTCAATTTTCCGGTCCTTTTTACATCCAAACCATAATACACTTGCCAAAAGCGTGATACTCAAATAATGTTTAGTATTCATTGTGTTTGATTTATAATGATTTAATTGTGTCATCTTTAACGCCTTCTTTACCTGTAAACAAAAGCAAAATGAGCTGGGATATCTCCCGTTGTCACCTTCCATTTCTTTACCCCTTCCGGACTAAAGCAATACAGTATTCCCGGTGAAACATAATTCCCTGCATCGGTTACAAATACTTCTTTCGTAAAAGGATTCACAGCAATTCCATAAGGGATCACGATATTATTATCCGTTCCGTCTGTAATAAATTTTTTGTCCAGCACTTTCTTACTGATCACATCCAGCATACCATAAGAAACGGTCATCTTTCCGGTATGATGGCTCCATTCAGAACCATAGAAATAAACAACGTCATTACTGATCGTTAAATTACTCACTGCAATATCATATTGTAGTTTTACCTGATCTGTCTTTGTATCGATCACAAATAACTTGGAATTGATATCCAGATAATCCCCTCTGGAAGTTACGTACAGGTCGCCAAATCTATCCGCCTTTAAACGGTGAAGATTGATTGCAACATCAATTCTTTTTGTTTCTGTAAAGGAGTTCAAATCAATAACTGAAACGGTACGTTCATAATTGTTGGGGCTGTAACCTCCTGAGTTGGCTACATATAACTTATCGTTAACAATCGCCATTTCCTCCGGCTGCCGTCCCACTTTCACCCTTTTTACTTCTGCCAAAGTAGTCGTATCGATTTCTGCGACAATTCCATTCGGTTCTGCAGGATTCCCAACCTGACCTAAGTAAGCACTTACATAAGCCTTACCTTTATTAAAGGTGATGTACCGGCAATTGGTGATGTCAATTTGCTTGATGCGCTTACCCGTTTTCGCGTCTAACACCTCCACCTTATTAGAAATATTAACAACGATATATAGTTTAGAACCATACACTCCTGCATCATTGCCCACATCTCCAAGGCCTTTTACCTGTAATGGGTTGGCTTCGCTGTAGATATTCCTTCTATATTGTCCGGCTTCAAAGTCTATAAAGTCAAGAGAAGCTTTGTTCATTCCCATGTTGCCTTCGTTGACCAAATAAATACCTTTAATAGGGTCATTAGGTCTTGGCGGAAATAAATATTCCTTTTCTTCCTTCGGTGGTTGAAGATCTTTTCGACAAGCACTCATCAGCGCCATTACTAACAGCAAAAGTGTGAATGCATTTTGAAATTTATATCCGATTTTCTTCATGTCAATAATCATAAGTCAAGCTAAAACGATACGAACGGCCAGGCATTGGATAATTCGTAATCACCTCATATGGTTGGTTTAAAAGGTTGTTCAATTCTGCGGTAACCTTAACTTTCCTTTTCTGGATCATGGCATTATAATGTATGGCGAGATCATGTGTATAAAAAGGTTGTACATAATTGACCGCAATATTCGCAGACTGGTCATAACGTTCGCCAGTATACAGGTAACTGTAATTCAATGCGAAATTTTTATAGGCTGCACTGGCCAGAAAAGTAATGTTGTGTAAAGGGACGTACGGGATCTGTTCGTTATAAGTCGTTGAAGCAGGATCTGAATCCCGGGCCTGCTGGTAGGTATAACTAAGGCCGGCATTCAGGCTCAGATCTTTATTGAGCTGCCAGGAAGACTGCATATTTACATCCAGACCTTTCACCTCTACTTTTCCAAGGTTTCTCATACTCCACATGGCCTGTGAGGTTCCCGGAACGGCAACGATTTTATCTTTAACCTTATTAAAATAAGCATCCGCCTGTATAGAAAACTGGGTTAATGCCTGATCTTCGTATCCTTTTATATAAGTAAAACCGAGATCATATTGTTTGGTATACTCCGGCTTAAGCACCCTAAACTGATAAAAGGTATAGTACAGGTCATTAAATGTTGGCATCCGGAATATGCTTTTGTAAAAAGAACGGATTCTAAATTCCTTTTGGTCAAATGGCTGCCAGGACACCATTACAGTTGGTGTAAGCTCATTCCTGTTCCCGGATGCAGGCCCGCTTTTCACCTTATCGTAGGTTAAAGTACTTAGCAGATTTGCCTGGATGTCCAGTCTCTCGAAATGAAGTTGTGTAGCCAGTACATTTAAAAAAGTGTTTCTGGTCGGATAGGCAAAACGGTAAAGATTGGCGTTCATATCATTAATCTGATAATCTGTTGACCAAACTACGTCCCAGAAATCATTGATTTTTAGTTTATTTGCCAACGAAAGGTACAATTCCTGCTGATGATACTTATTGTTCAAAAGTCCGTCTGTCGTTACAATATTCGGATCCAGGTAACGTAAATAATCGTTTGAATATTTCACAGTAGCCATCAGGCTATACTTTCCTATGTTCTTTTCATAAGCAGACTGTACAAAGAAATTCCGATTCCACTGACGCTGAGAAAAGTGCCATACGTTGGCAACTATAGCCCCAGGTAAACCGTGATTGTCTTTATAACCATACAACTTAACACTCCATTTACTGCTATCCCGAAGAACTCCGTTCAGCCCCAGTTCCAATCTCATGGACTCGACATCACCATCAGTCCTTACTCCGGTAGTATCCCAGGCACCATTTGTAGAACGGAATTTATATCGCCCATTGGCTTTCTTAAATTCAGCACTAACGGTACTGTAAGTATGATCGGTTATTTTTGTCTGCCACAATAGCGAAGGGTTGACCAGCCCAAAGGAACCTGTTCTGAAGACTCCTTTAATCCGGTTACTCCTGCCATCTTCAAAACTGGGCGTTCTGGCTTTCAGGTATAAAGAGCTTGCCGAAGCAAAGCTTTTCGCAGATTGAAAAACATTACTCTTCTGTCCGTTATACAATTCAATCTCTTCAATATTATCCAGCGAAAACTTCCCAAGGTCTACTTGTCCGTTCTGCGCATTCCCAAGCTGAACCCCATCGTAAAATACAGCGGTATGATTGGTCCCGATACTGCGGACATTGATGGTCTTCAACCCACCAATACCTCCGTAGTCTTTAAGTTGTACGCCGGAAAAGAAACGGACCGCATCTGCAACGGAAAGGCTGTTCAGCTTTTCCAGATCCGCACCGGAAAGAATTTGCAAGGGAGTAGAAGACGTTTGACGTCTGGTGATTTTTATCGTTCTGATCTGTACCTCTTTCAACTGGTTTACCTTCTCCAGGGAGTCTCTCCTGGATAATTTTACTGAATCCCGCTGTGCCAGTAAATTTAAGGGCATAATTCCCCCAAGCCAGCTGATGGCCAGGAAAGTAAAAAAACAAGGGTTTATACCTTTAATGGTAAAATTGTTTCTTCTCATTTTTGTTGTGAGTTATTACCCACAGCAAACAGTTAGATCAAGGAAATGAAATACAAAAAACAAGCACTCACTCCAAGCTTCAATCCCCGAAAGCTATGAAATATTACACCTATTGGCAGGTCTTCTGACTTACTCCCGGATATTCTGCCTTCCCAATCTTTCACCGGAAAATTCCGGATCAGACAAGTGGCTTCGATTTGAATACCGTTATGGAGCTTACAGCTGCGGGACAGTTACGGAATCACACCGTATTCCCTTTTAATCCCGATGCTACCACCAGGAACCAAAAAGCGAGGCAAAGGTACTCAAATATCCAGCTAACAACAAACTTTTAGAATTGATCTGCTATTTAGCATTTCCTTGCTATCTTAGGACTACCATTCGTTTAACAATAAGACAATAATAATACGACAACGATGAAGACGAAAATCCCCACCCTGCTCATCCTGATGTTCAGCCTGAATACCATGGCCCAACAGCCTGATACTGTCCTCATCGAACAATTGATGCGCAACAATCCAGAGCTCTTCTCCAATATACTGAACCACCCGCAAAAGAATCAGGTACAATTATTATATACACAGGTAAACAGAAACAATAAAAACATCCCCAGCTTCAAAAGCTATAGCTATAACCTGGATAACCACAGGTACTTCTATCCTGCCAGCACTGTAAAACTCGCTGCAGTCATCTTTGCCCTGGAAAAAATCAATGACCTGAAGCTAAAAGTAAAAGACCTTAGCTCCAAAAACACCATGATCACAGATTCGGCCTATGCCGGACAAACAAAAGTATCCAAAGACAGCACAGCTGCAGACGGCCTTCCTGCTGTAGAACATTATATCAAAAAGATCTTGCTGACCAGCGATAATGATGCATTTAACCGTCTCTTTGAATTCATTGGACGTGCGGAAATCAATGCAAAACTAAAAAAACATGGCTTCAACGACAGCAGGATACTAAACAGACTGGCCATCGGCGATTCAGGTGAAGCAGCAAAGCATACCAACCCCATCAAATTCTATCATAAAAACACGCTGATCTATACTCAACCAGAGCAGAATGACCCCAAAGAATATCCCCTTCAACTGACCAATACCGTCATGGGAAAAGGATATATGGACAGTACAGAACAGCTGATCAACAAGCCCTTTAACCTGGAAAATAAAAATGCTTTTAGCATTTCCGATCAGCAAGCCATGATGAGGAAGCTCATCAGCCCTGAAGCATTTCCGGAAAACGAAAGGTTCAACTTAACCGCAGAAGATTATAAACTCATCTACACCCAAATGAGCAAGTTACCCACCGAAAGCATTTACCCATCTTATAATGCTACAGAATTCTGGCCTGCCTATGCAAAAATGCTGTATTATGGCAGGGAAAAGGATGCAGTCATTGAACCCAACATCAGAATATTCAACAAATACGGAGATTCCTATGGCTTCATCATTGACAACGCTTACATCGTAGACCTGAAAAATAAAGTAGAGTTCTTCCTTACCGCAGTGATCCAATCGAATGATGATGGCATTTATAATGACAATAAATATGAATATGAGACGGTTTGTTATCCTTTCATGGGAAATATAGGGCGCATCATTTATCAATATGAATTGGAAAGGAAACGTGACAGAACCCCAGACCTGAGCAAATTTAAACTGGCCTATTAAGTCGTCTATTTAATGAAAAAAGAAGCATTTTATTCAAAGACTGAAATCTTTGCCCTGAAGGGGTCAAATCTTTCTATGTCTTTTCATAATACGCATCTTTTTTCTGAAAACCCACAAGCTAGCCAGCAAACGATTAAAAAGCCATAGCAATTACCTAAATCCGGTATATTATAAAACAACATGTCGAATCTTTTATTACCTACCAATAGCCAGTTGTATTTCCAACTAACAGGTAAGCATCATGCTATTCAGAAAAAAGATGCATTCTGTGAGAGGGCATAGAAAGATTTGACCCCTTCAGGGCAAAGATTTCAGCCATCGAATAGATTGCTTCTTTTTTCTGTTAATCTTGAAGAAGCGCTTCCTTTATTTCAGCCAGTTTTTTCATTTCTGCTTCCGCAAGCACCGGGAACTTAAGATCCAACCGGGTAAAATGTTCTTCAAGAATCTGACTGATTGCCAACCTTGCGTGCCACTTTTTATCAGCAGGAATAATATACCATGGGGCCTGTTCGGTAGAAGTCTCTTCTATCGCCATTTCATAGGCTTCCATATATTCCTTCCATCTCCCCCGCTCTGTAATATCTGTGGAGGAAAACTTCCAGTTTTTCGCAGGATCATTGATGCGATCCAGGAATCGTGATTTTTGTTCGTCTTTGGAAACGTTTAAGAAGATTTTGATGATTGCAGTCCCATTGTCAGAGATGTGTTTTTCGAAGTTTCGGATACTTTCATATCTGTTTTTCCAAAACTTGTCGTCTATATTCCTGACGTCCTGATAACCTGGAATATTTTCGTTCAGCACATACTCCGGATGGACTTTACAAACGAGTACATTCTCATAGTGTGACCTGTTATGAATACCGATCCGGCCTCTTTCGGGTAATGCTTTATAGTGGCGCCATAGAAAGTCATGCTCATATTCTTCGGACGTCGGGGCTTTAAAACTGTATACCTGACATCCCTGTGGGTTTAGACCCGACATCACATGAGAGATTGCACTGTCTTTTCCTGCCGCATCCATCGCCTGAAAAAGAATAAGAACAGAATGAGTATTGGACGCATAGAGTGTTTCCTGTAGTTTACTTAGCTTTTCTTTAATTTCTTCCAGCTCCTGTTTTCCATCTTCTTTTTCCTGATCACCGTTGTAACTGGTTTGGTAGTCTTTTAATAAAACTTTCTTGCCCGGAACAGCCAGGTATTTTTCAATCTCTTTTTTCATTTTTATGATTTATCAGTCCTGGAACCGGCAACAGAAAATTACTGTCAATTGCCGTTTTAATTTAAATATAATGATACAGATACATATTATAGCATATACCATTCCAATAATGTACCGTTCACGAGTAATAATTGCCTTGTACGAACAAAAAAAGCGAATTTCATTGCTGAGATTCGCTCTTTATATGATACTTAAGAGATATATTTAGAATTTGAATGCAATCCCTGCTAAGTAATTCGACGGTTTTTGCGCTCTTCCATCAATAGCCCATGATTTTACATTACCTATGTTATTAGCTTTCAAACTGATCCTGAATTTTGGCTGATCATAAAAAGCTGCTGCGTCTATAAAGGTATATGATGGCAGGATAAAGGTATATTCTGTAAAGGTACCAGCGGTGGTTCCGGCCATCAGGGTGTTGGCAAAATAAGATTGGGAAACATAGTTTCCACCTACCCCTAAACCAAAGCCCTTTAGCATGCCTGTTGAAACCGAGTAATTGATCCATAAATTCCCAACATTGGCAGGGGTTTGTGTGGCCCTTCTGCCTAAGATTAAATTAGAACCTTTGGTATATTTATTCTCGTTGTAGCCATAACCAGCCACAATGTTCAAACCTTCTGCCGGATTGGCGATCAATTCAAAATCTACTCCTTTACTTCGCTGGGTACCATCCTGGATCAGAAAATTCTGACCGCCACGATTTTCAAATCTGGTCGAGTTCTTCACATCAATGTTGTAATAACTTAAGGTTACATTCAGTCTTTTACCAAACAGATCCAGCTTTATCCCACCTTCAATCTGATTTGCCTGTTGTGGCTTAAAAGTGCTGATCGTCCCGTCAGGCTGTGTCGCATTTGCCAGATTCTTAAAACCATTCTGATAATTCATAAAAATTGATACCTGATCTTTTATTGGTTGGTAAATTAAGCCCAGTTTCGGGGAATAGGCTGTTTGTTTATAGTCCCCTATCACATTACTATTGGCATTATTACGCGTACCCTTATTGATAAATCGATCTGCACGTAAGCTCAACATTGCCATAAACTGATCCGTAAAATTGATCAGATCAGAAGCATACACACTATACGTATCCTGCCTGAAATTTTGTGTTGGCGGATTCAAAGCCGCAAAAAGATTATTTGCCTGAGGCAAACTTATATTCGGGATATTCTTCGTTAAATCAATTTCATCCAGCGTAATTACCCCGAAGTGCATCTGCCGATACTGTGACATGTAATCCAGGCCTACTACCAAACGGTTACGTATCGGCCCTGCTTTGAAGTCGCCTGTAAAATTCTGTTGCACTTGCTTGCGTCCCCATTTATCCGGCATCCAGAGGCTGATCTTTCTTGAAATCTTGGTCTCATTTATCCAGGAATAATTGAACTGGTTAAACTGGTCATACGTACCCAGTGAATAGGCATAATTGGTCTGAGACTTCCAGTTCTCTGAAATCTTGTATTCCGCCTGTGCAAATACATTATTGGAAACCTGGTTCTGACTCGCCAGTGAATTGTCGATCAAACTCTGCTTGTAATCAATTGGCAAATCTTTAAAACTCTTGCCATTGAATAAGCCAGTTGGCACGGTTAGTAAAATGGAAGACGTACCTTTAACCCTGGTAATATCAGCATCTAAAGTAAGCTTTAAACGGTCATTGACCTGATACGTCAAACTCGGCGAAACCACTTGTAAGTTTTGGAAACCCTGATCCTGAAAGGAGTTCTCCTTATGCATTGCCCCGGTTACACGGAACAACAACGACTTGTCAGCATTCAATGGTAAGTTCACATCCGCGGTAAACCTGCTCAAATCAAAACTACCCTGGCTATAACTGATCTCTCCTCCAAAAGTTTCATAGGGCCTTTTGATCACATAATTTACAAGACCGCCAAAAGATACCATCGCCGAGCCAAATAAAGTGGAAGAAGGGCCTTTAATGGATTCTACACGTTCCACAGTAACAGGGTCAATATTGGTTTTCAACCAGGTTGCCATTCCATTACGGATATTGTCATTGGTCGTGAAGCCACGCGCAGTTACCGCAGGCATACCGGCTCCAGACCTGCTCACTACCGCCCCGGGAATATTCTTGTAAGACTCATCCAGCGTAGTCGCCATCTGAATGGTAATCAACTCCTTTCTAACCACACTATAAACCTGAGGATTTTCCAGATTGGCAATTGGCAAACGGGCAACAAATTCGCTTTCTTTGCGCCCGTATTTATTCACCTTTGCGCCGTTCACGACCACTTCTTTTAGATCCTGCTTGCTCTCATTCATAACAAAATCTACTTTTACTGCCTCAGCTGAACCTACCTGAACAATTTTGCTGCCAGTTTGTAAACCTACATAGGTAGCTGTTACCGTATAAGTTCCTGCAGGAATATTTTTAAACGCATAATTCCCCCTGGCATCCACCCCAGTACTGCGTAAGCCACGGATAGTTACGGTAACCAAACGGGCCGGCTCACCATCCTTTGTATACACCGTTCCGTTAATGCTGCCCTTACTCTGCTGGCGCACCGCAATATCGTTTCCCGTCGCACTGAAACGAAGACCCGATTTAACAGACAACTGGTTTAATATATTCTTCAAAGTACCGGAGGCAGGATCCAGTGTAATATTTTTATCCAATAAAGCATCTATTCCGGCATGCATAAAATTGAGACCTGACTGCTGACTAAGCTGCTCAAAAACAGCACGAACAGCTAAAGTTTTTGGCGTAATGGAAACCACCTGATCCGGATTATTTTGCCCTTTGGCGATCGAAAAGACACTCAGTAACGAAATCGTTAAGCACATCGAGAGCGCTGAACGTAGTTTTAAATTCATATTTTTGTATTTATTCATTAATTGCAAGATTGATGGTAATTTCTGCTACCGGCGTGTTAGCGCACGGCCGGTGGCTTCTTATACTAACAACCGCTACGGACTACCCTTATTGCTGGCTCTGCTCATATATGATATTAATTATTGTTTCAAATATTATAATGCTTTATAAATCTCAATCTCCTCTCCGCGCTGTTTGAACTTCAACTCAGAAAAATTCTCCATGAGTAACAAAACCCTGGAAAGTGCCTGTTCCTTAAACCTGGCTGTAACCAGGACACTCAGGTCCAAATGTTCAGGATTTTTAAACCTCACCCCATAGTACTGCTCCAATTTGACAATCACCTCAAATAACGGCGTTTGCTCAAACCACAAAGTCCCCTCCTTCCAACTACTCACCTGCTCCGGGACAACCTGTAAGACAGCAGTAATCCTGTGCTTAACCTTATCAAAAGAAAGTTGCTGACCTGGCTTCAAAATATGCGACGTCCCAGACGCTCCCTTAAAACGGATACTACCCTCCGACAAAGTAACGGCAAGCCTGGACGACCCCTGTAAATTTTCTATATTGAATTTGGTACCCAATACCCTAACCTGAGAACCGGAAGTATGCACAATGAAAGGCTTAGCCGGATTATGAGCGATACTAAAAAAAGCCTCCCCGGAAATGAGGTTTACCTCCCTGCTTTTACCGGCAAAAGATTGCGGCGAACGAAATACACTTCCACCAGCTAAAATCACAGAACTAGAATCCGAAAGCCACAAGGTGACCCGCCTGCCTACCGGAACCTCATAAGTTTTCATTGCTGCCAATTGTTCAGGAGCAACATCAGATTTGAACAAGAAAAAACCACAGACCAGGATTAGGCAGGCTGCGGCGGCAACAGAAAGATAGCCCCAAAAATCAGAGGTAGCAGAAATCGGGGTGATTTTTTCCGTAATCCCTACCCATATTTCCTGCTCCAGCCCGGTATCCATAAATTCAGATTCCAAATCATTATCTCCAAATTCAAGCCAGTGCTCTACCTCCGCCTTTTCGGCATCACTACAAGCTCCCTCTGCATAACGCTTTACAAGGTCAGGATTTAACTTATTCATGTTAATAGATACCATGAGTAAGGCGATACCCTACGGCAAAAAGAAAATAATAGAATAATTTTATTTTTTAGTGAACAGCGTATGGGGAATCAGCACTGATCGCAACTGAAAAAGAGCCTTGCTCATATGCTTCTCCACCGTCTTTACGGCAATACCTAACTCCATGCCAATCTCCCGATAAGTCTTTTCCTGCATGCGGCTTAAAATGAAAATTGTCCGGCCAGGTTCCTGGAGTGCATCTACCTGATCATGAATCTGGAGAGAAAACTCTTTTAACGTATACAACGTTTCGGGATTATAGCGTAAGACTTCAACCTTATCTTCATACCCGGTCTGTTCGGTAACAGGCTGTTTCAGTTTTTTATCACGATGATATTTCAACACCTGGAAACGTGCGGCTTTACTTAAAAATACCTCTGCAGCTTTCGGCTCCGGAAAAACCAGTTCCCTTTCCCAAACCGACACAAAAATATTTTGGGTCATATCCTTTGCATCAGATTGATCAGCGCAATAATACAAACACAAACGGTATATCCTGCTCCAATGCAGTTTGTATAATTCTTTAAAAGAATCATCCTCATAAATGTTCCGTCTGTTAGACCGTGTATCCATTGCTTCGCTGAAATGCGCAGCAAATATATACCTATTTAGAATTAGTACAAATAAAAGATTGCTCTTTAAATTCAGCAGGAGTTAAATTTCCTGGAATTCATGGAATCACAATTGTCGAAGCCAATGATTCTCAGCACTAACGCATGATTTCATGCGCTAAACTAAAGTATAAAAAATGTTTAAACCGATTAGTTTTTTAAGACTAAAGCTTATTTTGCAGGAATCTAAATTCTCAGTAATAGGGTTTGGACTGATCAGTAGCTTGTTCGCAGTGGAGCAAAGGCCTCTAGATGCAAATTGATTTCATGTTTCCTTCTCCAATAATAGAAAACGTGTCAACTCCTAGCAAGGATGGTGTTTTTCAGGGTAAATCAACATTTAATGCAAAATCAACCTGGCATAGATCAAGGCAACTGGAGAAGGACTGTTTCCGCTAATAAAGATTAGCATTTCTGTACCAATCTTTGGATGTAGATTCCGGATGATGACGATAAATAAGGATTACTACCAATAACAAAACAGAAACGACAATTACCCCTAGCAATGGGCTGCTAGTTGATTCTTTTGATTTTGGCTGTGTGAAACCCAAGAGGAGTTCCAAAATTATCCAAAGTAAATTTGCCATATCCAGTTATATTATTTGTACTAAAATAGTTAAGCTAAATCAATATTCCAATTTTATTTCCCTGTCAAACATTCATCACCGCCAGGGGTTACCACTTAACTTTTAGACAGTTGTCAAGCTCCTTTACATCCTTTCTTTAAGACTCAGGACTCCTCCCTTATTCCCTGGGACCTTTAATTTAAATATAGAATAAAATTTAAGTAAATTAATTACGTTAAGCGTCAAACATAAAAAACCTCATTAAAACACATTTAAGGCTGAGTTTAGACTTCAAAAACATTCAAAATCATTGATTCTACACACCAATTATACCCGTATTTATCCCCTTTTTGTATAATAAATCTAACCATTTTTAGAGCGACAGACTATTAACAACGCATAATCTCAGATAAGATTGAGATTCTTTCCATCACTAGAAAAAAACCTCTCGCAAAAAAACTCTAAACAAACCATCTTACTTTTATTTTTGAGGATTATATAACAGGCTTGGTTGGTTGTGTATATTTGAATAAACGGCTTCCCGCTTAATTTAAAACACTGAAAGAATTTATAACCGCTAAAAATGGACGACAAAAAAGTATATTCACCCGTTGCCCTACCTGATTTTAGAATGGTAAGACCAAAAGCCTACCTAGTGGAAAAAAGTACTTTTGTCTATCAAAGTCATCAGACCTCAGTGTTTATGCTGACCAAGGACAGCGGCATTAGTTTTTTCACACCAAATGGCGTCGCAATGTTTCTCAACAAAGCAAGAAAAGAATACTCAGTAGCAGAATCAATCTACTGTACGCTAATAAAAGCCAAATTGAAACCAGGTTTAATTTACGTGATAAAGCCCGAGGAACTCTGTCAACTGTATGATTATTTCGAGAGTGTGCAATCCTGCATTATCATGATCTATTCTGCAATTGAAGCGATCTGTAACGTAGCAATTCCAGAAGACTATACGATCACAAAAAAAAATGGAAAGGGCATCACAGAAATTTGGGATAAAACTGCAATAGAAAAGTGGATGCCCACTGAAGAAAAAGTTGGAAAAGTTTTACCTGAGATTCTAAACGTAGAAAGTCCGAAAACACTGCCATTTTGGGAAAACTTCAAGAAACTCAAAGAAATCCGCGACAAGATCATTCATCAAAAGCAGTCAATAGGTAAACCTAATGAAATCGAATCTGCTTTCTTGAATATTCTACTTGAAGAATCGATTTTTAATAAGAT
Organism: Pedobacter steynii; assembly: GCF_900103665.1. GTDB lineage: Bacteria > Bacteroidota > Bacteroidia > Sphingobacteriales > Sphingobacteriaceae > Pedobacter > Pedobacter steynii. Next base: position 654,021 of record NZ_FNGY01000001.1, on the reverse strand, counting down.
TAAAGCTGGTTCCGATCTCATTGAATATTACTGCGAGATGGATCAGACCCATCAATACTTTCCAATGATAAGAGCCGATACTCCAATAAGAGTTCATTTCGTTAATGACACCTCGGAAATACCAGGATACAAGGTGTCATCTGAACGACGACAACAATAAGCTTTCCAATGACAAAACTCAAGGATCCCTAGTTAACTTTTGGTTTAAATAATGGCGACTAGACACCAGGGAGAGATGTAATTATTTCTATTATACCTTAGGAAATCAAATCTGAATTATAATTTACCTGAATTGTATTTATAGCGATAACGCCACTGATCGGCTCTGCGTTGTCTGCATAGACCGTCCATTTTATGCTCTGTGATGAATCAATAGGTCTGGTAGCCAGCTCAATTTCGGAAAAATCTAGTTTTGTTCTTAGTCGGGGTAGAAGCGGATCGTAACGCGAGGGTCCATAAGTATAAGTTGGAGCCAAGCCCGGTCCCCAGGTTTTGACATCAATAAGGTCACGTATGGTATTGTCACCAAATCGTTCCGCAATTTCCTGATCCAATTCCCTGGGATTGGCCAATAAACACACAGGGATCTGTAGATAACAGTTGATATACTGTGCTAAAACGCTGCCTGTATTTCTTGCAAAAACTTTCAAAAAGCTGGTAGTCCTCTGAAAGTCAATGCCATTTGTATTTATTTCAAACTCGATCGCTAAAGAAGGGTGTTTTGTCCGGTTAAATACATCCCTGATCTCATAATCATTCATCGGCTGTACGTTGAAATTGTATCGCCTGTAGTAACGATGATCAAGCGCTTGGTGGGCAGTAACACTTTGTTTTATATCTACAACATATACGACTTTGTCATCATCATCGTCTATAATAATCGGAAAAATTTCATAACTGATTAACCGGGGCTGTATTGTACTTTGAATGATAGCCTCCAGCCACTCTTTTGATATGGTTTTCCTGTCAATAGGATCAATCTCACCTACTAGGTGCCTGTTAGAAGGATTCTCTTTAAGCCCATAGATAATAATTCCCCCTCCAGCATTAGCAAACGCGGAAATGTCTTTCGAGATCTCCTTTTTCGCGGTATCCTTGGTGGACAAAGCGCCACTAGCCTTAAATTCAAGCATTTGGCTTTCCTCGATTTTGCCGCTTATAATACTCTCGAGATAGGTTTGAGTGTATAAAGTATTAGACATAATTACACATATTTATTCCAATATAATCAGTCTATTGAGCAACCTACAATATATTTGATGATTTACAATAAATAATGGTTTTAACGAACCAAAACCATATAAAAACTCTCGATTTGGATATTAAGCTTTTGCTGGTGATCCAATGGTTGCCTCGAAAAAATGCTGCCCGATAAATCCGACTTTACGCATTCGTTTAATCGTTTTTCTTAAAAAGCCCTCATTCTTGCAGGCAACGGTTTTATAAGCATAGTTGACCAAGTCAGAATTAATCCTGAAAACGACTTCGCTATTCTGGTCTTTGATTTCCACAAGTGTCGTCGGATAATGTCCCATTGCAACAGACCTGCCAAGTATAAAAAGTTTATCAGATATTGGTAAACCAAGCTGAATTACCCGTCCAGTTTCAAAATTTTCTCTAATCAAAAAACCGGATGTATCAGGGACAATAAAATGATCGGCTGATTTAATCGATACTATGGCAAAGGTCATCGGGTCCATTTTCATTAACATTTTTGTGGCTATATCTATGTAGCCTTTAAGGTTTGAATAAAGCACCTGATCATGTTTTAACTTCTGCTCAACTATTCCTCCCGCACTTTTGAAATGTTCATCAAAAGAGGCCAATGCATTATCCAGCCCCTTTTTATAATGTGGATTTCGGTACTCACCGACAAGAGCCATCAGGGCCAAAAAATTCAAGTCATTATAGATAGTACCAATTAGCGAGTGATCATCATAAAGTCGTTTTATCGATTGAATATGCTTGGAAAAATTATCCTCAAACATTACCCTAAGTTCATATTCCATGGACTGCTGATCAATAACATCGCCAACCAAACGGGTATTGAGGTTATTTAAACTAAAAATCTTTTTTGTGCCAGGCTTATGATAAAAATTGTTGATTTCCTTATCATAAAGATAAATGCGCTTCTCCTGGGTATTAAAGAACTCTTTAAGGTGACATTCGGATACATAATGGTGATTTACTGGTGTAGACATGAGCGTTCGTAATTTATTAAAGATACTAATTAAGCTAAGTTACCCAATGATCAAACTCCAGCACTTCCTTATCAACAATAACTCGCCTTTATCTCCTTTTTTAAGGCTTAATTTTTAAAATTTTCATTGATAACCTCCAAATATTTAGTGTTACGGATATCTTTTGGTTGATGTTGAAAAGAAATCTTTAAATGATTCATTTTTATATGTGACCTTCAGGAAAAATGCGCTCAATGGAAAATGAACTAGAGACAAAAAAAATATCCTTCCAATTTAGTCAGACTGATTTAAACTTTCTTGTTACACCAATAAAAGAATCTCATAGGGATTCTTTTATTGGTTCAAGTGTCAGCAGATGGACGTGAAAGCTTAATTAAATTTCACGGGTTTAACGGATGGACAGTAGTGGGTGGTCAAAGTATCTACACCGATATCCTATCTATCTTAGGGAAGCTTATTGAAACTGAATACCCTGAGTTATTTTAAATATAGCATCACAAGTCAGGTATGACTGCTGTACTAATGTGATCATTCCTTTAACTAAATATTATATAAGTAATTACTTAACTTTACACTTATATAAATTACGCTCAGATGGAAAAACCCTGGATTCTAGAAATCCCAATTCTTAAAACTTTAAGTCTTACTCTATTAGCTGTTCATTGTATGGGTATACCTCTAGTGTTAGGTATTAACACATATCCTAATTTCTTCGCAACTACAGACTTTTTAAAGTTGATTTTTATTACCACTAGTTTTGGAGTCATTTTTACTTGCGGGATATTTGCAATCCTATTATTGAAAGAAGTTATTAGCAATAGCTACCGTGCCTATGATGTAAAATTGTATGAAACACTCTTAGTTAATATACTCATCTGTTTTTGCCTGGGTGACCTCACGTTAATCGCTCACTATATGTCAGATAGAATAATTTTAGATATACCTGCCTACACTATGTTTTTCTTGTCTGGTGTATTTGGGGTAGTGATGTATGATGTTCTCAAAAAAGTTGGCAATAGAAGAAATCAACCAGATGATGATCTACCTCCCACCGGTGAATAAATGATCCGCTTCTTTGGCTGTAATCTGCTGCACCATTTGTCCTAAATCGAATGAGATATGATCTTTTTGATATCAGTGTATAACTCTGGTAGTTCAACCACAAAGAATTTTTGAGGGGAACCCATTTTTTCTAAATCTACAACCAGTCTAGATTGTAATCAGAAGGAAGACAGACTACCTGATGAATTGAGGCTCCGAACATATCCGTAGATTTCAACTTCAATGGTAATTTAAAAGTATAAACTTCCAAATTTTATATAGATTAGACCTGAATTCCAAGAGTCTAACAGCCTCTAGAATTGTCAGAAATTTTATTTATAAGTAAAATTTCGTTAAATTTATCCCGAAAACCGAATAAAATTGTATATTTAAGTGAACTTTAAAATTACAAAACTTGAATCATTGAGTGGATCTAAAGCTTCCATATATACAATTTTACCTGAAGGCAGAACCACTTCATTATTTCATGACTTTTTGATAAAAAACAGTGTTACCAATGAAAAAGAGGTACAAGATATACTGGGAAGAATTAAACTAATGGCGGATAAAGAGGGAGCAAGAGAAGGTTATTTCAAGCTGAATGAAGGTAAGATTGGAGATTCGGTATGCGCTTTGTATGACAGACCAGGATCTAAGGTTCGGCTTTATTGTATCAGGATGGGTAACACTGCCATTATATTGGGCGATGGTGGACCAAAAAGTAAGTCAATCAGATCCTGGCAACAGGATCCAGCTTTATCAAAAAGCGTAAATGAACTGATTGAAATACATGAGATGATATATGAACGGATACTTAATAAAGAGATTCGATGGGCCCCAAATTATAAAGATTTAATTGGCGATCTAGATTTTAACGAAAATGAGTAAGATAAATAAGGCGGAAGAATTAACAGAGAATGCGCTGATACAATCACTACTTGGTAAAATTGATCCTGCCGAACAACAGCGGATTGGGATCAGAATGAAAGTTGCAGGAGTGATTGCTGATCAGCTAGTCGAGCAAAAATTATCCAAAGGCCAGCTTGCGGAGAAACTGGGGAGAAATCCATCAGTTATTGCCAAGTGGCTAAGTGGTACACACAATTTCACTATTGACACTTTGAGCGATATCAGTGGTTGTCTAGCAATCCCTATGTCCGCGTTTTTCACAGAACCGGAAGAACCCATACTTTCTTCTTTACATTTTGAAGTCAAAGATCTGTTTCAAGGAATCAGTCGATATGCTCTCTGGTCCGATTTTCCGATTGTAAGAAAGAACATCCTAGCACTCCCGACTGATGTCGACTATATAACAAAAATGTATTCGAAAGTTACTGAATTTCGAACTCAAGGAAGTTTTGAATCAAAGACAGGCATAACCCCAAGTTTTATCCAACTTAAAATCCATGGTGATCATTTTGCCGTTTCGGATGAAAAAATAGAGCATATAGACCCTAAGTCTCTTTCAAAAGTATGAGCAAGTCACAAAATCAAGAAATCCTTTACCATTTATCCAGTATCGAGCTTATTGGTACGGAGCTTAGCATACCTGCAGATTTCACAAGCAAGGAAACCTATGATTATGATGTGAATGTGGAAAGTCGTTTAAATCATAAAAACCAAATGGTCCGGCTAAAACTGGAAATACAAATCAAAGCTGGAGAAATCAGGTATGGTAGTCTAAGCTCAGTATTTTGGTATTCTATCGCTAATTATGATAAAGTATTCATGAAAAATAAATCCGGCATATATAAAATCCCAGACGGCCTTCTACTTTCTCTGAATGCCATTTCCATATCTACAGCCAGAGGCATGCTGTTTTCTGCCTTTCGAGGAACAGCTCTTCACAATGCATTATTACCGATCATTGATGCGAAAGATTTTTTACAACCCCATTGATCATCAAAAGAATTGTATTCAAACCAATATTTAACATATTCATTAGAAGTCCGATCCAAAATAATAGATGAATTCAAATTTTATATATTATATACTTCTATAGATATAAATGTTGACCATTTCGGATGGATACACCATTAGAATTCTTAAGTAATCATCAAAAGATGCAAATGGAATTGAATTTTGGCTTGAAAATACTGAGAGACTTAATCTCCAAAAAAAATCATCGGTAATATATACAAAGACTTCATTACTTTTTAGCTTTATACATACAACAAAAAGCAACTATTTGAAAATTCTAGCAGAACCGCAGCGTGAATTACTCAGGTTTCCAATTTTATTTATTTTTATAGAATGTTAATAAAAGAACTCATAGACCAGTCAAAGAAACTGGGCTGGGATAAGATGATTTATCCATTATTTAGCTTATGGCAAAAGATGCTTACTATATTTTTAATACTGCTGTTTGTTACTGCCTTGGGCTACACTATTTTTTGTGGTATACGGGATCTTAAGAGTCTACAATTCTATATCGCAGTCCTGGGACTATTCATCAACTTATTTGGAGGAATCTTTATTGTGATGAAGATGTCAGATGCTAAATGGAAACTACTGGAAAGGAGATTTCAACACACTCAGCGCATCAGTAGTCCAGTTCTCTCATATGATATCTATGTTGATAAAATCAAATCTGTATTTATACGTCATGATTCTTTAAACAGAGAAGATATTGCCTTTATCATCAATGGATTAAAGTATCAGGGTTCTATACCTTCATACAGATATAAAATATTCAAATTCTCCTATGCTATATTTTTCGTTATTCTCGGCATGTCTTTGAAGTCCTATAATGCAAATCAGGACATGAAATTTGAAGATCTATGGAATAATTTTTTGTATTACACGCTAATTTTAGGAAGCTTAGGTCTTTTTATAGGTATAATTGAGAGAGCAGTGGTCAGAGACTTTTACATGTCCTGGATGAAGGATAAATATAACATAGAACTGATACGGTATCTGGAGGAGATTTCCCTCAGCATTAAAAAACCAGCCACAACAGAATAGGTCAGGATTTAGGTTTAATAAGAATTAGCTTATAATAATTAACTTCTTTCCCACAACTGGGCGCAAATTTATAGTTCTTTTTTTACAAATCTAGATGAGATACTATGTTGTCCAATTTGGGCTAATTTTAAGTTTATTGAATTCCTGTAAGTGCATCAGACAAAAAGGAATAAACTAATGCTAATCTGTAAACAATAGCATAAATAACAATGGAAGAAATTACTTTGAATACCTAAAGTTAGTTTAAGACGGGCGATAGTAATAACCATCAAGTTTATCGATTAGGTCTTCAGCCAGTGGAACACTCGTATATGAGCAATTTATAAAAACCTTTGCCGCATTTTCATAACCTTTTTCATCAAGTGTAGTTTGAAAAGTAATTTCTGCAGTCTGCGTGAAGGTAAATGTTTTACGAACATCATTTTGAGTTGAGCCAAACGGCTTGTTACTTTCTTTATTAAAAAAAGCATAAGAATAGTCGTCGTAAGTTATTCTAGCTGAGAATGAGATATCATAATCCAATTGCAAAACTGTTTCACCATTTTTAACTTTATCTAATACAGTAGAATAATCATGTAATTCTAAGTCATCGATTTCAATATCCTCTAACTCTAAGTCATATCCTGTTTCATTAACAAGTTTCTCTTCAAATGCTTCGGAAATTACTTGCTTAATAACTTCCTCATGCTTTTCAAAAACGGATTGTATCCAATATTTCCTCTTGTCTGTATCATTCTGGCTATTAATCAGACTGAGTATATCTTTTAAAGATTTAACCGTCAAAATTGTGCTTGACCTCGTTTCAAACATATCATTATCGCCAGAAATCATATAAATCTTTTGGTTTGATGTCTTACACCAGTGTTCAATAGATGAAAGTACGATCGCATCAGGAAATTCGTGTTTCTTTTTTCCTTGTCCAAAAGGCTTAGATTGCTCAAAATACTTAGTAACAATATCAGTCAAATCTGCAGTGTGGTATGGAATGAACTCAATATTAGCTTCAGTAAGAAAGCTGTTTAAATCTATAGTTATTTTATCTAGTTGGCTATCGAATTCTATTTTTGGCAAGTCCAGATAGGGCTTAAACTCTTCAATATTCTTTAAGATCTTTCCTTTATTAGCAAACTTCTTCTTAAATTCATTGAGATCCTGAATTGCATTCATCAAATCATTTGCCGCATTATGAATAATTTCGTGACGGGTAATCTCAGTCATAAAAATTTTAACAACACCACTTTTACCAAATTCGCTGAGCCGTTTCAAGTTTTCACTTTGGAAGTAATTATTAGCAACAAAAGCCTGTGTATCGATATAAATGTTTTTAGTCTTCAGTAAAGACGTATTTGATGTCTTAATGATTGGTGGATTTGGGGTCTTGAGCATAGGCATAAAAGTATCACTATAATTTAATATTTCTCATTCTTGCTCAATAGATTTATAATGATCATATCGACTGAGGTATGCGGGTTAGCTTCTCTAGAAGATTTTTTTAAAGGGTGTCTATAAACCTATATCCTTCTAAGCAACCTCTTTCAAATCCGGCCAACATTTGCGACATGAAATTGATATCAGATTATAGCAATTATTAGCAGGAAAGTGATAATTTTGCAGACTAACAGCGTAAATTACTAATTTTTTTAGTATTTTTGCAAATCAATACAGAACAAAGTATTGAGAACATAACATTGTTAGTAAAAAGATAGGTCCCATTTTCTTGTTTATTTGTGATTTAATTACTTACTTACAATAAACTTGAACATAATAACTATCAGAATTAAAACGATCTCTCTAATAAAAGCGTTATAGCATTGTTAAAACTTTGCAGAAAATTGTACAAGTTTAAAATTTTAAAATCATGATAGCCGAGAAAAAAAGGACAAATGTTTTTAGAAATTCAATTTCGCCATTAACAGAAATTGCAGCGTATGAAGCATTGTGGACCAACAGAAAAGCTAGTTTTAAATCACTTTCGGAATTATTCAAAAGTCAACCGGGAAGCAAGCCGTCGGATTTTGTTAATGCTGATCAGATATCAGAATTATTACCAACTATCAAGGATCTGGTTATAAAAAAAGATTCAAAATATAATGTAAACCTATTAATAAAAAGCACGTTTGATTTTCCTGACAGACTTAAAGATGCTAAAGAACCTGTTCAGGTACTCTATTATTCCGGGAATTTAGATTATCTAAATACGCGTTCGGTAGCGATCGTGGGCAGTAGAAACCCTTCCCCAGAAGGTATTAAACGCGCGGCCAAATTAGCTAAATTATTAGTTCAGGATGATTTCACTATTGTTTCCGGCTTAGCCCAAGGCATAGACACAGTTGCCCATAAAACAGCCATTGAAGCTAAAGGAAGGACAATTGCGGTAATCGGAACTCCGCTACATGATTTTTATCCAAAAGAGAATAAAGAGCTTCAAAACTTTATCGCTAATCAACATTTGTTAATCAGTCAAGTTCCATTCGTGAGATATACCCAACAGGGAATTCATGGTAATCGTTTGTTTTTTCCTGAAAGGAATAAGACAATGTCTGCTTTGACAGAGGCCACAATCATTATTGAGGCTGGAGAGACATCTGGAACCTTAATTCAGGCCAGGGCAGCAATACAACAAGGACGGAAGTTATTTATCTTAGAAAGCTGTTTTCAAAATAAAAACATAACCTGGCCAGCGAAGTATGAAAAATTAGGTGCTCATAGGGTTAAAGAATATTCAGATATTATTAACGTACTAAATCAACATTAATGGTTTATAACCCTCTCGCAATTGACGATTTAGTAAGAAGTGCACACAGACATTTAACAATTGAGGACGAATGTTACTACGTAATGGTTTATACTTCAAGGAGTGGATGGGCCTATAGTGATGAAAATAACTTGATCAGCAACCTCAAAAAAAAGATGGACAAGAAAGGGACATCACAGTGGCCGCATAAAGAAAGAGCTATTCAAACCCTTGGGCAGATATTTCAGAATACTTTACCATTAATTATAGATTTTGAAACAACGACCATTGTGCCAATCCCCCCTTCAAAAAGCAAAACTGATCCATTGTACGACACCCGTCTAAACCAAATATTAGATCTAGCGACTAAAAACAAAAAGGTAGATATTAGGAATTTAATTGCGGTAAACGAAAGTGTTGAAGCCACGCACACCTTGGAAGAAGCAGGCAAAAGAAGGCCGACTGTTGCTGAAATTAAAGAGAACTATAGCTTCGACGACACCTTAGTGCCGAATTTAAAGCCCATAATTATGCTATTTGATGACGTACTGACTACTGGCGCGCATTATATCGCCTGTAAAGAAGTAATTCAAGCTGGATTCCCAGATGCAGAAATTTATGGTTTATTTATTGCCAGAAGAGAACTTCCACCAGAAAATTTCGAATAGTCTCATTATAGTAGTCATTTAACCATCTACCCCTATTTTTATCTTTGGTCTTTGTTTTTTTTTTAAAACTGGCTTGGTGATTCCGTATTCTTCATTTTATCAATAAAGTTATAAATCAGAGGACTAACACTAAAGCATCTTATTAATTTCATCATATTCAATCGAGTTGTGTTTAAATAGACTTATAAGACCTTCTTTATTTACCCCCTTCAACCTCCCCTCTTCAACATTTAGATATATTCTACCCCGAGCGAAGATTGACAATGCCGTATGACGAGACAAACCAACATTTTGTAAGGCAATTACAGTTCTGTTCTGTGTTCCGTATTCTAATAAATTTGCCCAATTCTCTCCAGCCTTATCCTCTCCCAAAATACTCAACAACATCTGATAGTAGTGATTAAAATATTTTTCCAATAAAAAACGTAGAACGTACTCAATATCATCGATTACATTTTCTATGACGATATTCATGTGTTTAACATTACCTTCTTCAAACGGAACATAAGTACTGAAGTCAACTTCCACGTTAGCTTTAGCATTCGTATAATAATCAATTGATTGCTGAATGATCTGATTTAAATTAAATCCTTTAATCCATTGAGTCATCAAAGTTGCGTAGTAGGACATGCTATTTATATTATTCAACTTCTTTTCAGCATCAGGCCAGTTGTAAAGTACATGGAATTTTTCGAGTAGTGATTTACAGGTTTCATAAAATCCCTCACTATTACTATTTGGTAATAGAATACTAATACCGTTTTTGTGGTCTTTTACTAGGCGATCATATACCAGCTGCTGGATATTAATATTAATTGAGGGATTGCTATTTAATACATTAAACGGCACAGTAATATTCTGCCCCTTCTTTTTTGCTAAATCAATAATCGCTTCTTTTTTATCTGCAATCAGCTTATTAATAATGGGACTTTGATAAGTAGACTTTGTTTGCAAACTATCTATGGAGATGATATTGGCGATATATTTCAATACATCTTTTTCTACCTGTGTACCAGAAATTGATTCCTCTTGTAGAATCTTCTCGATTTTTTTCAAATTTGCATCAATGCGAGAAATCACAGTAGGAGTAATCTTAATCTCCTTCTTCTGTAAAATTGAATCTTTATTATCCCAATTGCAGTCATCGTGTCGGATACAATAAATATTACCTGATAGTTCCACATTTAAACGTCCTGCGCGTCCCACAAGGTTCCAAAAATCTATTTCCTCTAGTTTATTGCGACCATTTTTGTTGTTGAGTACAAACAAATTCTTTGTAGGCATATTTACACCTTCCAATAATGTTGAAGTACAGAAAACATAGGTTACTAATTCATTTTTATATAAATACTCTACCAGGTTTCTGATGAGCTGAGGTAATCGTCCATGATGATAAGCTACCCCTTTAGTCAATAAATCTGCTAAATAATAATCAGAATGAACGTATTCTTTGATTTGGACAATAGCCTTTTGCACCTCAGGATGAAGATCATTATTAGCGGGACGGGAGTCAGCGAATGTTTTAGCCAAATTTATCGTCTTCTGTTTACTATTATTATAGATTAGATTATTTTGCCCTCGTCCTAAATAGGTGATCACGTCAACAACTGTCTCAAGGCGTTCATCAAAAGGCAATAATCTATTTTGGACTACACTTTTTTGGATGGTCTCTAAACGTTTTTCGATTAAATCTACAAAATAGATGTTTTGCGTAACCGGTGATTCACTGGTTTTAAAGATATTACCGATGGAATTCCGATCGAAAAGATTCAGAAATACCTCAGGATTGGAAACATTAGGAGAAGAAAAATAAAGTTTCAGATTTTGCCCATATTTAATCAAGGATTTTTCAATCGCTGCATAGGTAGTAATACTTCTGGTGTCTTTTTGTTGTGCTAACTTATGTGCCTCATCTACGAACAAAAAACCAACTGAGGTTTGATGGTCATTACCTAAGAATGAAATTAATCGCTCAGGGGTCAGCACCATTATATAATTAAAACTCTCTTCTGTCAGTTCGTTTACACTGGAATTGGTAATAATCTTATATTTAAAAGTCTTCAAATCTGCATTCAAATCATTCTTTAGGTCAAGTGCAAATTGATTAATTAATGCCCTGGTGGGTACTATAATTACCATATTTTCCCTTGGAGCGTTTCGAATGATTTTTTTTATAAAGGCTTTAATAATAAAAGATTTACCCATAGAGGTAGGACCAGAAAAGCTAAATTCAGTACTGCTAACCAACTTGGAATAGAGCTGATATTGAGCATCTGTAAATACCAGATCTTTTTGGTAAGGTACTGCTTGTAAAATTTTTTTGGATTCCATCTGCAAAATCCTATAGAATGGAATCTCAGCTAGGTTTTCATTCTTTTCTTCCAAATAGTTTATAGCTGGGAAATTGCCTAATTTCGAATAAACGGCCTTGGCCACTGTTCTGTAAAAAACATTCGATGAGAAAGTGGAATTTAAATGAGTGATAATTTGATAAGCATACCTTCTCGCCTCTACATCATCAGAATTAGAAAGTAAATCGGCATATCGTAGTGAGTCCTTCAGCTCTTTATTCGATAACATTTCAACATGATCATCAAGTTTACCATCGAAGTTAAAGTTTGCAGACGCGTTTGCTTGTGCACATTTATCCAATAATCCATAAAAATAAGGCTCATGTAATATCTCAACAGTAAGTTTATCAATTAAAGCAGTGCTCATTTTGTCAGTTGATTAATAATGTCGATTCGGGTGTCGGCAAGACTACTAAAAGGAATGACGTAGACATAAAAGCTATAACCGACAAATTCAGCTTTTTTAATTTGATAATTGATAGAAGCGATACTGCCCTCCAACTCGGCTTTAATTTTATCTCTAATATGAATCCTGAAATCGGAATTTGATTTTTGAAGCTCATCTTTGGTGATCTCCAAATCAAATCCCAGAAATATTCCAAATGAATGATCCATATAGGTAGTATCCTCCTTAGCGCTAGGGAGTAAGATTTTCTTCAGCGTTTGATATGCAGAATCATCAAACACTTCTTTAACTAACTGACTGTTGACCAAATCTAATTCAAAGTTCAGCTTATTTTTTCTGTCTTCTAATAAACTAGCTATAGAGGAAAAGGCTTGGTAAATGCCTTGTGTAAGGTTGGCATGTAATTTAGATTCACCAAATACCAATTGATAATCCTTATCCGAAATTTTCAATAAATGAACACCATCAGCACCATGAACATACATCTGATTTGATGTTTTAACCTCTAGTTTACTTAAAATTTTTGGTGCATTTAGATGACACTCCAGTAAGCAATATAATAACAATTCGCCAAGCTCCCCTCCCTCACCATTTGATGCTTTGGGATCTGCTCTCTCTTTTTCGACATATTCCCTTAATTTGTCTTTAGATTTTTTAATCAGGGTATTGAGTTCATCCTTTTGCTTTAAAGATTCTACTTCTGTTCTTGATAGCGCAAAATGGTAGAGTTTATTACCTAAAAGTTCAACCAAATCACCATAAGCAAAACTATTATTTGCAATTTTCAGCGTAAAAAGATTTAGCTTATTAGAGTTTTCAAGTTGATAATCGCTTATATCAGCATAAAAAAGATCTAAAAAATCATTCTGTATGGAAGTTTTTATCATTTGGTTAGATTGCGTTAGTCCTAAAATGCATATAAAAATTAATACACTCACCTAATTTATATAGATTTATTATTATATTTTTTTTGTTATCAAGAAATATTAACGCTGCAAAATTCTAAAAACACCGCATTTATCAAATTACTAAAAAAAATAATCTGTGGAAAAGAAAGCGTAAATATCTATTAATGGTTCAGTAACTTCGTAAAAGGGGCAACTACTTACAAGTAAAACATAAGAATGTGAAAGAACGTGCTATTAAACTGGCATTTGATAAACAAGCAGGCATTTTTTTAGACGCAGATGATGTGTTCTTCAACACTCGTGACGCTTTCGCAATAAGGGAAGAGTATAGTCGTAAAAAATTATTTTGTTACGAATGCGACCAATCTTTATATATCACAGCAAGTAAATTTGATCGGCTCTTTTTTAGGCATGGGCCAAATGCTGGGAGTTGCATACTGAAAGACAAGAAGTTTTCAAGCCTTGAGCTAACACTTTATAATGACACATTAACAGCAAAAGAAAGCCCAAGGCATCGTGATCTAAAAAACAAAATTGCTGAACTTTTGAAAGTTACTGATGGGGTTGAAAAAGATTCTGTCTTTGCGGATACTCACTATTTATTTCATGGGAAAGAAAAACGTCGGCCTGATGTATATTGCAAATATCAGGGAAAAGAGATAGTTTTTGAAATCCAGCTCTCAGCGCTTTCATTCCGCTACATCCTAGATCGCCGGGATTTCTATCGTAAAAAAGGAATATATCTTGTCTGGATTCTGGATGCTTTTGATGTGAAGGGTCAGAGCCATACAGAAAGAGACATTAAATATCTAAGTTCTTACCAAAACTTTTTTAAACTAGATGAGACCAGTATTGAAATGAGACTGGTCTGCACCTACAAATCACCTTATATCAACGAAAAAAATCAACTCCATAGCCCCTGGACCTCCAGGTCACTCACATTTGATCAATTAAGGTTCTGTTCCCAGGAGCTTCAGGTTTATTATCTGGATTATGCAAAAAAATTAAAATCAGAACAGATACGACTTGAAGAAATAGAAGAAAGTATCCGTCAAAAAGCCCAGGAAAAACAGGACCAAGAATATCGTCAAAGAAGTCAGCAAAAAGTTAGCGATCTAATAAGCAAAATGGCAACTTACCGCAGAAATCAATATGACTTTTATAAGTTTCCATCTATATTAGATGGGTTTAGTGACGGTGATTTATATGTATTGAATCAAAAGTTAAGCTTCGACAAAGTCCATAAACAAAAGACCCAATTAAATTACTACTTAAGTGCTGCAATAAACGGTGACTTTTCTTTTATCAATTTTTTGTTGGCAGAACAACGTATTGAATTCGATGTAAATAAAACTAATCTGGATGGCACAACCACGTTACAGGAATTACTCAATAATCCCTGCCTTTACAATCATAAGAATACGCTTCTTCCTTTTCTTTTTCAACGAGGTTATAATTTAAGCCAGAGAGATATTGATTTTTATGAAACCAGGCCTCATCCGCCCCAACAAGATATTGAAGCGGACATCGTTTTATTAAAATGTTGCAACAGTCTTTCAGAAAAAGGACTTTCGACGCAAGTTTTCCGAAATGCTAGGCTCATCACCATAATAGAAAGTGCAAAGCAAAAAAAGATCATTGGCACCAGATTGCCTGGTTGGCTTGCCTTTGCCATGAACGTAGTGATCAGCTATAAACGGAATTGGGAATATATTCAAGAGGCCTTTGAATACTACAAACTTACAGATGTAATTGTTGCTCATGATAAAAAGGGAAATTTTCAAAAAAAAGTTGCAGAATATCAACTCAACATGCCGGAACAACAGAAAGAAGTGCTAGAACTATTGGTTGATCTTTACCCGGAAGTATATTTTTAACTTGAATCCATCAATAGTAAAAAGATCATAAACTCTTGAGCCCCAATTACCGGAAGCAAAAATCTGCAAAGTAAAAGAACAATGAAGCCTAAATCCTACACGCTTCTAGAAGCTTATCAATATCTTAAGAAGTACCAGCTTTCTGACAGCCTTTATTTAATCGGGGCTGTTAATGCAGCTCTTAAATATGGTTCGGCACATTTGCAAACCGATGATATTCCTAAAGAGGTAGCCATCTGGCTCGGCCGTGCTACTCAACCTGGAATGAGGTTTAACATCTACACAAGTGCAACTCGTCTGGCAAGGTTACTTTTGCTTTCGGGAACTAACGACTACCGTGGAAAACCATTGTCGCTATTAGACAATTCACTGCCTTTTGCGCTTGATGTAGCTGGAGCTAGCTATGATCCTGAATTAGAGGATCAGTTAAAAAATGCTTCTTCTAATTTAACAAATAATATTTTAGGAAGGATAGGACAAACCCAGTTTCCATTACAAGGTAATAGGTTGAGTCTTATTGGAAGGGCATTGTTGTTATTTGAAATGCTGCCACAATCCGTAAACGGAAACTATTCAATAAATCAAAAGCTGACAGAATATTTCGACATCAACGTTATGGAATTTATAACCACGGGTCTGGCCTTATGGATCAAATGTGATGGTTCAATAGACTATAATCTTGAAATAGAAAGCCCTCTGGATAAATACGCCAATGATGCTACACAACAAGCGTTTTTAAAACTATCCTCAGGTACATCCGAAGACTATAAAAGAATCATCCGGGGTGAAAACTGGAAAGTTCCGAGCAAACTTTTTGACACCTATTTCCTGGAGCCCTTACTTCAAATGCCAGCTATTAAAGTAGAGGCCTCTTCCACACTAAAAAAAGGAGCTTACGTGGTTCCCCAGTCTAAATACCTACTGGATAGAGCCAGCACAGGCATATTTTACCTCTTGGCGGACAAAGAGCAACAGCTTGGTCAGGCAGCCGGTAAAATGAAACAAAATGCTTTTAGAGTTTACTTTGGCGATGTCTATCGTGCTTATGTCAAAACACAGCTCATGCAGGCAAATGGAGATACCCTGCTTATAGATCTGGATGAAGACTTTGAAAACAAATCGGGAGAAAAACTACCAGATTTCGCCCTCATCCAGGGAAACACCTGTATTGTTATCGAAGTAAAAACCTCATTACTTACCCTAAAATCAAGGGCTTTCTTTGATGAAGCCACAATGGAACAGGAGATCAAGGCTGGGAGTTTTAAAAAAGCAGTGATTCAGCTGTATGAATTCCGTAACCGCATCCTGCTAAATCAAACAGGTGATCCAAGATTTAAATTTGTCAGTGAAGTTATCAGCATTTTGGCGGGATATGAAGACATATTTGTACTTAATTCATATTTACTTCCAATGTTGGATGAACAATATGGCAAACTGACTAAAAACCTACAGCTTGCCTCTATTTCCGATATAGACTCACTTGGAAGCATTTTAGGAGAAGGCCAATCAATCACAGAGTTGATGAAACTCAAAATAAACAATAGTGAGACAAGGAGCTGGATGCTTGAGCAATACCTAAAAGACCATATTCATACTGAAAACAAGGTACTAAAGGAAGGATTCAACTCTTTACTAGAAAGGTTAAGAGTCCTCTGATAACAGAGTACAGCAAAAATACACTAGTACGCTGAATAAAAAATGCACTCATAAATTGCTATGATTAAAAATTACTAATGTTGCTAAATCATTTTAGTATAACTATGTTTGAATATACTTTTATAGTTAATAATCTCTGAACCAACCAAATTAAACATTGAGCCATGCAGAAAAAAGCAACCTTCACCGACAGAAAATTCCTTGTCACCCTCGTATTTGTCACTTCCCTTTTTATGTTCTGGGGCATCGCCATCACCATGGCTGATGTACTGAACAAACATTTTCAACACACCATGAGCCTGTCCAAATCGCAATCAGCATTTGTACAGTTTGCTGTTTTTGGTGCTTATGCCGTCATGGGCATCCCTGCGGGATTGTTTATGAAACGCTTTGGCTATAAAAAGGGCGTGCTTTTGGGCTTGTCCATATTTGCGGCAGGAGCCTTTCTTTTTGTACCGGCAGCCAATATTTCTTCCTTCGCCTTTTTTGGCATCGCCCTATTCATTGTGGGCTGTGGTTTATCTACACTGGAGACCGTTGCACACCCATTCGTAGCCTCATTAGGTGATCAGCGTACCAGCGATCAGCGCATCAATTTCGCCCAATCTTTCAATGCGGTTGGTGCTATGCTCGGCCCTGCAATTGGCAGTTATTTTTTATTGCGCAATAACGTGGAGGGCAGCACAGACTTAACATCAGTCAAGATCCTGTATGCAGTAATTGGCATAGTTATTTTACTAGTGGCTGTATCCTTTTCTTTTGTCAAAGTTCCGCCTACCACAGACCCTCATGCGGTTGCTGAAGTAGATGAAGCTGCGATGAACATCGATGTTGCTCCGGAGAAAAAGCTATTCGACCATAAACATTTTGTATGGGCTGTCGCGGCACAATTCTTTAATGTAGCAGCCCAGGCTGGTACATGGGCGTTTTTCATCAATTACGCTCACGAAAAAATGGGCTTTAGCGATGCTAAGGCAGGAAACTATATGGTTTTATTTATGGGAATGATGCTCGCAGGACGCTTTATCGGAACATTTTTGATGCGGGTAATTGCACCCAACAAATTACTGGCGATCTTCGCCTTAGGCAATATCGTTATGTGTATCATTGTAGCGCAAAGTTTTGGCCTGGTATCGTTCATCGCTTTACTGATGATCAATTTCTTTTTCAGCATTATGTTTCCTACCATATTTAGTTTGGGTCTTAAGAACCTTGGCGCACGTACCCAGCAGGCAGCCTCATTTTTATCTATGGGTGTAGTGGGCGGCGCATTTTTTCCATTTATCATGGGTGCGGTAGCCGACAAATCTGGTATTGCGACTGCTTATTATACTCCGATTATCTGCTATATCGTAATCTTCTTGTTCGCTTACAAATTTTATAAAGTAAAACACTAGTACACCAAATGGCTAAACTCTCTATTAAGGATGTCACATAGCGATGTAATAACTAATCAAAATGTTTTCCTTTGTTCCTAATGGCAGAGCCCATGAAAAACGGATCAGTACTGAACTTAAAGAGAAGATTCTTGAAACTATTGAGGATACCGGCTATAAGCAAAATTAGTTTGTGCGAGGTATGAGAATAGGGAAAGCAAATATCATCGGATTAATCGTAAAACATATTCTATGATATTTGCTTTCCGCAGTAGCCAAGATTATTGAAGAGGCCGGTTATAAAAGAGGATGTAAGTTCATCTACTCGTCACCAATAAAATACCGGTAGTCCTTTTCGAGCGGTATTTTATTGGTATAGAAGCAGACTAAGCAAATACAAAAAAATATTCCCGACAAAAAAAGCGGGAATATTAATGAGTAAGTCCAATAAACGTTCCTAAAAAGGCATTTTGATTAATTAGCTATCGGGTCAAACAATTGCATAAAAGCGACACCACTACTCGCTTCGAAGGACTGTATAACACCAGTTGGACATGCAACTTTGTAATCTCTGAACATGAGTGTTCTTTTTTGGTCGCGGTTTACCCAAGCTAGATTAATATTGTAGTGCATCCATTCACTATATTGGCTCTGTCCCGCATCGACGATCAACATTTGCATGTACTGCGCAAAAACTGCTTTTAACACTCCTTGTTCATTCCATTCGCCCTCTGCGGGTAAAACACCCTTACCATCAGACATTTTATTTTTTGTATAATCTGCGGCTAACTTAGCGTCCGTTAAAAAGTCCTGATCATTTGTAGCCTTAAACAACATAACTGCTGCTCCAATAAAAGTTCCCTGATTATAAGTGTAATCTTCAAATCCCGGCGGGTTATTACCAACTTTATGATCTGCAACCCTTCCTGTTGAAGTCTGAAACAGATTTGTTCGGGACCAGGTGTAGATATTCTTAGCCTTATCCATATAGTCTTGTTTTTTAGTAATGTTATATAGGGTCATTGCAGCGATAACAGTAGGATAATTAATACAAGCATTCTTTCCATCTACTTTCCAACTCCAACGCATACCTCCATCTATGGGATCGTATGAATTATCCCATACGTATTTGAAACCCGCTGTTGCTACATCCAAATATTTTTGATCGTTTGTCAATTCGTAAGCACGGGATAAAGAAATAATCCACCACATCATGTCATCATAAATAAAACCATTGATTTCTTTAACTTTCTTCCAGTCAAAATTAGAATAGGCCAGGGCACCTCCCTGATAAATTTCATTAACCAATTTTAGATGGGCCTCGCTTTTACTTCTTTTATAAGCAGCCATGGCGCTATCCCAGAATACAGCCTGTGTCCAACCCTCAGCAATATCTTTTCTATCGCTTTTACTGTAGTACAATTTCCTATTAGTATCGTAAAATGCAGTATTAAATGAGTCAAATGCATTGTTTGCGTCAATCAGACTAAATGTTTTTGGCTTTGTGAGTGAAGGAGACGGAGTTGCTGCGCCATCACTTTTTTTTCCACAGTTAGAAAGCAGCAGTACTAAACCTAAAGTTTTTAAAATATTCATAAATCAGAGTTTAAAGGAGTGAAAATTCAGGCAGCACAAGTACTGCCTGAATAATTAAAAATTAACGTAAAAAGAACTTACCAACCAGGATTCTGTATTAATAGTTTATCGACATTGACATCTTTGGAAGGTATTGGCCATAAATAATGTTTCTTGGTAAACACCCGGTTTTCAAATGGCACCACATTTAAGAACCCAGGAAGATTAGAAGTAATATTTAAACCATAGATGGGTCCATTATCCGTTACTTCCGCAATTTTCCAACGTCTGGTGTCAAAATACCTTACATTTTCAAATGCAAGCTCAACTCTACGTTCTTTCCTAATAGCTTCACGCATCTCAGCCTGACCTGCAGGAACTGGCAGATTTCCAGTTCCATCATATTGAGGAATGCCCGCACGTTCCCTAATCAGGTTTAAGTATTTCAGGATATCCGTATTACCTGGTTCGGCTTCATTTAAAGCTTCTGCATAGTCTAAATAGACATTGGCGAGTCTATACAAAATATTTGTCCGATTATCTATCGCCCATTTGCCAAGCCCCATAGCCTTGCGAACAATATAACCAGTAGTTGTGTAATCGCCCCCACCTGTTGCTTTTCCTGAATTTCCGTTATTGTAAAGCTCCGTTGTAATATCCCCATTTGCCGTATTTAACCAAGTACTACCATTGTAAGTAATGTTCACGTAAAAACGTGGTTCTCTGTTTACCCACTGGTTGTAGATTCCTACTTTAGTATACTTAGTGGCTACAGTTGCAAACCCCGAATTGACATATCCGGATTGTGAATCATCGATACTTCTCCCATTTGCTGTAAAGAAAGCATCCACCTGATTTTGAGTGGCCCCAAGTCCACCAGAACCCCTCGAATCAGAGTTTTTACCGTTATGGTAGGGTGTTAACTCATATTGTCTCGACCCTATTGAACTTTGTACACGAGCAAAAATAACTTCAGAATTCCAGTCATTTAAGAATAGATCGCGACACGACAAGTATGGATCATAATTACCAGCAGCATCATTTTTTCGAAACAAACTATAGGTTCCCGGTACAAACTGAGTGATGAAAGCTTTGTAAACATCGGCCGCTTTTTTCCACTTATTTACATCAACAGATTGGCTAACTAGTTGTTTACCATCTGTATTTTTTAAATTCGACAGATCACTGTTACCGTTATACAATGGACTTGCGGCCAATAGTAAAGTTTGCGCTTTAAAGGCAAGAGCAATACCTTTTGTAATGCGCCCATAGCTGTCATCATTAACGGCAACTAAAGGCAAATCTGCAGCTGCTTTGTCCAATTCAGTCGTTACGTAGGTAACGCATTCATCAAAGGAATTTCTTGGCAGCTGGATTTCTTCCGCGGGAGCATCGGGAGGAGTTACTGTTTCTCCAAGCAAGATAACAGGCCCAAAAAGACGCATAATATAAAAGTAATACATAGCCCTCAGCGCTCTGGCCTCTGCTTTGTATTGTACTTTCAATTCAGGGCTCATGTCATTGGAAACCTTATCGACATTAGCCATAAAAAAACTCGCAGAACGGATTCCACGATAATAGTTATTCCAGAAATCTCCAACAAAACCGGTATTGGCATCCCAACTACCAATGTTCATAGAGTTGGATTGCACAAAACCCCATACAAAATCGGCTTCATCCGAGCCCCCTGTCCAAAGGCCGGCATTCTTGTTACCACCGGGATTTCTTTGTCCAAATTCATCAGGAATGTTATTGTAAACATTAGCCAGAAATTTTTCCGCGCTTGCCCTATTGGCAAAAGTTTCTTCCAGCGTTAGTCTGTCATTAGGAACCTGATCCAGATATTTTTTGCATGATGACGCAAGCGTTAAACATGATATTAATGAGATATAGATAAACTTTTTCATAATTCTATTTATCAAACGAGTTAAAATTTAACATTTAATCCAAGGGACACATTTGCAGTCATCGGATACTTTGTTCCGTTCGCCCTACTTCTATCTACTGGATTGGTATTCAGCTCAGGATCCCATAGTTTAAATTTGCTGAATGTCAGCAGGTTTGTACCGATTGCATATACTGCCACGTTACCCAATTTAAATCTTGAGGTGAAGCTTTTAGGGAGGTTATAGCTAATCTGAGCACTTTTTAATCTCAAAAAATTAACTTCTTTTATCCACCATGAACTTTCCAATGAGTTGTTTACATTTTGGGCTTCACCATAAGCCAAACGAGGGTAAAATACCTGTTGACTAGGATTCTCGGGAGTCCATCGGTCGGTAATATTACTGAACACATTGCTCTCTCCTCCATTAAATGGAATGATCCCATTGCCGCCTAGCATAACATCAGCATTTTGCAGCGCCTGGAATAAAGTGCTTATTGCAAAGCCTTTATAAGACAGGTTAAATCCAAAACCATAAACCAGGTTAGGAATGTCTCCCCTTCCTATTCTTGTTTTATCATAATCATTAATTACACCATCACCGTTAAGATCTTTGTATTTAATATCCCCAGGTAAGATGCTCGCCTTAGATCCGGGTACTGCGCTTGCGTCTATTTCTTCCTTAGAGTCAAACAACTTCTCAGCTACGTAACCGTAGCGGGAAAGTACATTATCACCAATGCGGTTCATCCATGGATAAGGTTGTACCGGACGGTCATCTTGTAACAATTTGTCCTGGTTATAAGTAATGGTCCCTCTAAGGCCCAGGTCTACCTGCCCTATTTTTAGATTGTATTCTAATGTAGCATCAATCCCTCTATTATCTACAACACCAAGATTTCCCCATGGAGAGTTTGTTAAACCTATAAACCCTGGAATAGATCCTCTTTGCAGGAAGATACCCGTACGGTGTTCTTTAAACACATCTACTATTAAATGCAGATTGTCATTTAAGGTACGGATCTCCATTCCTAAATCTTGTTTTCTTGATTCCGCCCAGGTAATGTCTACTCCGTAATCGGTGACATTGATTCCTTTGTAAGTGGTAAAATTCTTTCCGAATTGATAACCATTGTCATTTTCAGAAACCAGTGTTAAATAGGCAAATCTTCTTCCGTTAATTTGTCCGATTCCCGTCACCCCATCAGAGTATCTGAATTTAAGAAAGGATATGGTACTTTTAATTGGCTCCCAGAATTTCTCATTTGAAGGAATCCAACCGATTCCAAAAGCAGGAAAGGCGCCATAACGTTTCTGTGGTGCAAAAAGCTCTGAGCCGTTGTATCCAAAATTGAATTCCGCAAAATAGCGATCATCATAGGAATAGGTCGCACGGGCGGCTAAACCCAACATACGCCTAGGTATAGAAGCCGTAAAATCTCCTGCAAAAGGTTCCGTCGCATCGCTGGCATACCCCAATAACAAGGCACCTACTCTATGTTTTCCAAATGCACGGTCATAGTTTAAAGCCGCTTCTGTATAGGTTTTTCTGTTTCCATTACGATCCGGATTGAAGCTTAAATAGTTACCTCCGCTGGTAAACGTTTCTCTTAAGTTTAAGCTACCATCCGCTTTATACGGAGAATTTGTTCCTGGTAGATTCTCAGGAAAGTAAGTGCTCTCTCTTTTTGACCTTTTAATGAAATTTTGGTTATAGGAGTCGAAAGAAAACATACCTGTTGCTGTTAATCCCTGGGTTAGCATACTCAAATCCTGAGTTAACCTCATATTGGTATACAACTGATTTTTAAATTCAGTACGGTATCCTCTTCGGGTTAAATCTGCATATGGATTTCTCTGTCCGCCGTTAGAAGCTTTTCCAGGAATAAAATCACCAGGATACATGACCGGATAGATCACAGGAGTAATGTCCATAGCTGTTCCAAAAATATCCTGGGTATTTTCGCCTGGATAGTTTCCGGTCGAAGCATAGCCTTGCAAACCAAGATCGAGTTTTGTGGTCCTGGTTAATTTCAGATTTAAATTACTGGTAAAGTTATATCTCTTATAATCCAATGAGGAATTGTATTGTTTCAGGCTGTTGGTCTTTAAAAAACCTGTCTCATTGTAATAAGCTAAAGACACGTAATATTGCGCCTTGTCTACACCTCCACTTGCGTTTAGATTGGCACGTCTGTTATTACTGGATTTGTTCAGGATCTCGTCCATCCAATTGACATTTGGATAAAGTAAGGGATCAGCCTTTGAAGCCGTTTTATCGATATAATCCTGCGTATACTGCACAATTCCACCCCGGCCAACACTCGCTTCATTAGCCATATTCATATAGCTCAGTCCTTCAGCCATTTCTGGTCTTTTAGTAAATGTACTGATGCCTTCGTTGTAGTCAAATAAAATAGAATTCTTACCCACTTTACCCGTTTTTGTTTGCACTAAAACCACACCATTGGCCCCTCGCACACCATATACAGCCGTCCCGGATGCATCCTTTAATATCGTGAAGGACTCGATATCTTCAGGATCAATATTGTCGATTGAACGCTCTACCCCATCTACTAAAACTAAAGGATCGCTTTTATTGCCACCGAAAGTGGAGATACCACGAATCCAGATGTCAGCAGTACTTCTTCCTGGCTCGCCACTTCGTTGTACACCAACCACGCCTGCAATACGGCCGGCCAGCGATTGCGTTACACTCGCTACTGGTTGTTTAAGTTCTTTAGCATTGATTGTAGACTGAGCACCGATCAATGAAACTTTTCTTTGTGTTCCAAAACCCACAACAGCCACTTCTTCCAGGGCATTGTCACTTGGTTTAAGTGTAATACTCAAATTTTTATCTCCGGTTACCGGCACTTCCTGAGTTTCATATCCGATATAGGTAACGACCAATATTGCCCCTGGTCCGGGAACTGTAATGTTAAAGCTACCATTAACGTCTGTTGAAGTCGAAACCAGACTGCCTTTAACTTTTATACCAACACCAGGTATTCTTTTTCCGGTTTCATCTACGACGATCCCTCTCAGTACAATTTGCTGGAGCTTCTCTGAAAAATCAGACTTTTTAGTGAGAAAAATCGTTTTATCTACTAAAGCATAACTAATTGCCAACCGCTTAAAACAAGCATCCAATGCTTCTTCCAGAGAGACATTATTCACCTTTACCGAAAGGGTTTCTTTTGCGGGATCAAAGTCGTTACTCAGAAACACGTAGCCTGTTTGTCTTTTTATTTCTTTCAGTACTGCCGAGAGGGATTGATTATTTTCTTTCAGCGTAACTCTCTGTGCAATGACGGAGGCGCTTGCCTGTACCAGGGCTATCATGAGGATGAAAGTGGTCAGTTTCATTTTCAATAGCAATTTAGGGCCTATCCAAAAAGTGGACAGACCAGGGTTAAAAGCACTTATTTTCATTTTGCTTAAAAATTGTCCAAATAAGAAGCATGGCAGAGAATTTTGATCACAGTGAAGAGATGTAATCTCGATGCCGTTTCTTACATTTGGTTGGTTTGGGTTAATACAGAAATTGTTGAATTCTTTTTTTCCGATGATATCATCAGAGGGATTAACTCAAACTTATATCCAGGCAATGGCTCTAATCATTGTCTGGATTTTTCATTTGAGGCCCCTGCTAGGCTCAGTTCCGCAATCGTATATCTCTTTCCATGTTCATTTAGTTTATTTGGTTAAAAATTATTTGCTCGTTTAATGGTTTTGCCCAAAGGCGCATGTACTAATTAGAAATGATCACTATTCTCTTTCTGTCGGGTTCTTTACTATTCACTTCCACCCGAAATTTTATCCTGGCATAGCTTAAAATCCGCAACGCTTTTGAAGCGTTTAGATTCCGGTAAATTTCTCCGTTAAATTTATTGGTTGGCACTTTTCCTTCATATACTACATCAAAGTTGTACCACCTGGAGAATTGGTTCATCACCGTATAGATATTGGCATTCTCAAACTTAAACAATCCATTTTTCCAGGCCACCGCCGTGCTAGTATCTACTTTTTGAATTTCGATATGCTTACCCACCAGGCTCTGCTCTCCGGGAGAAATGGTCCTTTCAAAGATACCCTGACGTTTAACTTTAACACGACCTTCCAGCAAAGTCGTAGCAGTTAGCTCTTCCTGTTCGTAGCTATTGATGTTAAAATGTGTACCAAGGACCTCGACTTCCTGGTTTCTTGATTTCACAATAAAAGGTTTTTTGGGTTGCCCCTTCTCCCCTCTGGACACTTCGAAATAAGCTTCACCTGTTAACACTACGGTCCGCTCTTTCAGACTGGCCAGTGAGGTGGCGTATTTCAAAGATGAGGCGGAGTTCAACCAGACATGAGTTCCATCCGGGAGAACCACCTGATATTGCCCACCTGCGGGAGTAGAGATGATATTGTATAAGATTATCCCTTTATTTTCTTCCCCGACAAGAGGTACACCTTTGAGCTGGTACAATAATTCTCCTTCGGCAGTTTTGGTAATGCTTACTCCTGCTTGTTCTGTAACAATCTTTCCATTTTCAACATCCGTCAAGGCAATACGTTTTCCATCCGACAGCGTTAAATAAGCTTTATCTCCTCCTGCTTTAATGTCGTTCGTCGCTAAATCCTGAATTGTCACTTTATGTTTAGAATTAAAGTTGTTATAAAAATAAAGACCAGCTGAAATAATGACCAAAAGTACCGCCACAAGTGCCGTTATTCTTTTCCATAACTGGAATACAGTGCTTTTATTGGCTGAAATTTTTATTTTTTGTTGTAACTCATCCCAGGCTTGCTTGCGATCTGTCGCAGCCATAAAAAGGAGTTCAGCTTCCATCCCATTTTCCTCCAGCAAGCCGTTAACAAACTCCTGCTGTTCAGGATGCTCATTTAACCAGGATAAAAACTCAGTTCGCTCTTGAATATCTAATTCATTACGTAGGTAGCGAAGTATTTGTTCAGCACGATTCAATAAGGGAGATTTCTCTTGCATATCTATAATGATCCCTTCAGATGAATTTCGGGTGAAAGACTTTGTCTTTTTTTTTAATTATTTTTGAAATGCTGCAAAAGTAAGGTCAGCGCAAGGAAAGTTTCTGGGTTTAGTTTTAGCCTGAGCAACTCCAAGGCTCTTTTTTTTTGTGTTTTAACGGTATTTATAGAAATGCCGAGCTGATCCGCAATTTCTTGATTTTTCAATCCTTCAAGGTATCCCATTTTTGAAATCTTTCGACATCCTTCGGGAAGAGACGCTATAGCAGCATAAATTTCACCAATCACTTCGGCCTGAATCATTTTATTCAATACGCAGGCCTCTTCAACAGGGTCAGGATCCTGGAGTTTTCTATATTTATCTACAACTTTATCATGTCGCAGGTGTTTCAAACACGCATTTTTAATATTTACATAGAGAAAATTGCGAACCTGTACCAGATTTGAGGAAACATATTCCTTTTGATTCCAATAACTTGTGAAGGCTTCCTGAACGATGTCTCTGGAAGTTTCTTTATCATGAATGATGGTCCATGCATAATACAGTAGGCGATCGTAATAAGACCTATGAAGGAGTTCTAACAATAGCACATTATCAGCAGCAGATTTAGCTACCTCTGCTTTTAACTTCTTTTGACCTATAATCATGGTTGATTGGTATTCCAATTTTAAAGCTAATATAAAGCTATGCTTTGAACTTGCAAATATAACCATCACTTAATCAATGATATTTCCTGTTCCTAATATAAGCTTGGTTTTCATTATTTCAAAAACCTCCTTAACTTGATTTAATCTCAAACGAGAGATTCTGGAAATGGTGAGCTACTCATATTAGCCAGTTATCCATTTTTGTTATGAATCTATGTCGACAATGATTAACGACTAATATATTTGATAAGAACTTTTAAAATCATTAAATCTCAAGTTGTATATTTCCATGGTTTTACTCTTTTTCCTTATTTATGAATAACCTCATTAAACCCAAACCACTTCAAACCGGGGACGTAGTAGCTGCGGTAAGTCTCTCTGCCGGACTTGCCGGGACAATCCCATATCGTTATGAGATAGGAAAGAAGCAGTTGGAAGAGGAATTTAGCATCAAACTGATTGAAATGCCTCATACCCTCAAAGACATCACTTCAGTAAAAAATAATCCAAAAGAACGCGCCGCCGATCTGATGGCCGCCTTTTCGGATCCAGAAATAAAAGCGATTTTCACCTGCATTGGAGGAGAGGATTCCATAAGGATCTTACCCTATATAGATTTTGAGGTGATAAGGTCAAATCCAAAAATTTTCCTCGGCTATTCTGATACAACAGTAACCCATATGATATGCCTTAAAGCGGGTCTAACTTCTTTTTATGGACCAGCAATACTCTCTAACTTCGCCGAGAATCAAGGCATTTTATCGTTCACTGCTGAACAAATTCGAAAAGCTATTTTTTCAACTATCCCTGTCGGCAAAGTACACGGTTCCCCTGTATGGACCGCTGCTCATCTGGATTGGTTCGAACCGGAAAATCAAAAAATAAAAAGACCTTTATTATCAGCGCCGGATAGGAAACTGCTTCAGGGGCAAGGAATTGTTAAGGGAAGGCTTATAGGGGGCTGTGTTCAGACCCTTATTACTATTGTTGGAACCGAGCTTTGGCCAAATGCTGAATCCTGGAATAGCGCTATCATATTTCTGGACATATCAGAAAGCGAATTACCTCTGAATATTTTTAGATACTTCCTTAGAAACATAGGAACTCAGGGCATCCTTCAAAGCATTAACGCTATCATATTGGGCAGACCAGGAGGACAACGCTCGATAGATGAATGTGAAGCCTATGAAAATGAACTTATCAATATCATCGCCCTGGAATTTGGGCGTCCTGATTTGCCCATTTTAAGCCGAATGGATTTTGGCCATACTGATCCGATGATGACCTTACCCTACGGTGTCCTTGCAGAACTGAATTGCAGCGATCTATCCTTTTCCATCAAAGAAAGCGGAGTAGAATAGCCTGCGTTTCAAATACCAGAACAGTTGTAATATCAAATCCAAATAGCTAAGTTTATTACATGGACCTGACTGAAAAACTAGGCTATGCCTTTCAACAATTTTCTGGCATGAGTAAACAGGACTTTGAGCTCTCCCTACCCTACTGGAAAACTATAGACTACAAAAAGGGTGATTATTACAATCAGCAAAAATCGATTTGCAAATACTTGGGTTTTGTGGTACAGGGTGTATTTCGTTCTTATATCATCGACGCAAAAACAGGAGAAGAAAAGAACATTTTCTTATACTCCGGTAATCAGTTTGTAGTTTCCTTCAAAAGTTTTATCCAGCAAGTTCCCTGCGATTACCATACGACCTGTTTAACGACAGCAACAGTTATTCATATACACATTGCAGACCTGCTGAAACTTTACAAGCAATCTCATAAATGGGAAAGTTTTGGCCGTTTACTGGCTCAGGAAGCGTTCAACATCGCTATAGAACGTACCGAAAGTTTCCTTTTTCTAACACCAGAAGAGCGTTACCTGAACCTGATCAAACATCATCCAGACATCTTTAACGCCGTACCACTCTACCATATTTCCTCGTATCTCGGCATCCAGGGACCGTCACTCAGCAGGATTCGTAAAAGACTATCACATAGATAATACGATTTTAACCCAGGTTAAACATTTCTAGACACATACTTCCCAACTTTGTATCGTTAACCTTAACCAATAAAAAAATGATACAGTCAAAAACAATTATCCTCATTCACGGTCTGTTTGTTAACAATACAAGCTGGGCTGCATGGAAAGCCTTTTTCGAGCAAAAAGGATACACAGTTTACACTCCTGCCAATCCAGGACATGAAGGAAACCCTCAGGCTCTAAGAAACCAAACTCATCCTCAGCTCACACAAACCAGCTTTGAAGATGTCGTAAATAATATCATTAAACTCATCGACACACTTCCTGAGAAACCTATCGTGGTAGGCCACTCGTTAGCAGGGCTTGTTGTACAGAAATTGATTGAACTAGATAAAGCAGTTGCTGGAGTAAGTATTGATGGAGCTCCTCCAAAAAATGTACTAGCCCCATGGTCTACCATTAAGGTTGTTTATCCGGTAGTCGATTTTTTTAAAGGAAACTCGCCTTTCATGGGCAGCAAAGCCTGGTACCGAAAAGCCTTCTTTAACAATATGTCGCTAACTGAAAGTGAACAGGCTTTCGAAGACATAGCAGTACCAGAGAGTAGAAAGATTGCCAGAGATACGCTATTAAAACCATTTGCTAAGGTTGATTTTAAGAAAGCTCACCAACCATTACTTTTTATAGCCGGAGAACAGGATGCAATCTTCAATCCTAAACTTACCAAAAAAATTGCTGGAGCTTATAAAGATCCGAACAGTGTAGTTGACTATAAAGAATTTCAAGGACGAAGCCATTTCATCGCTGGTCAGAAAGGCTGGGAGGAAGTAGCACAATATATTGACCAATGGATCAGCGAAAAATTAGTTGCCTAAACTCGGGTTTATTTTTATGATACAGAGCCTGATCACAAACGTGACCAGGCTTTATAATTTTCAAAACATTACAATTCTTTAGCTTCTAAGCGCATCATAGATTTGCCTCGTCACAAATGTTAAAAAAAAACAGGATTATTTTAGAAAGACAGGACCCTTGGCTATGTTTGCTACTTGCCCAATTCTCTTGTCTTTAAAACCCGGTTATGCTTCGTAGAATAATCCTTCATGCTATTAATAAGGTTATAAATCAACGCGGATGGCATAATTAAAGTCCCCGTCCTGCTAAACCTTGCGATATTAATTCCATAAAAATTACCATCTGCATCGTAAACCGGCCCGCCGCATTCCTCAGGTTTAATGATAGCATCATGAACCAAAACCTGCTTAAAACCATCCAACCTCCTGCTACGACCACCATCAAACTGACTATCAGGATGACTGTTCCAGTTGGGCAAAAATCCAAGGAACACTGGCAAATCAAATCTGACACTGTCTCTGACTCCCTGAATACTTATCCTTTCCTCCGGAAAATGCTTGCTTAACTCAGCACCATAATCCTGAGGCACATAGATACCAACACGATTAACTCCGGTCAGCTGATCATACTGTTTAAGACCAGCTTTTTCTGCTGGACTTCCCTTTGCAACATTCCTCAACATAATCTTACCATCAGAAAATATAGCACCAGCACCAAAAAAACCAACACTAAAAAACCTTGATAAAGAAAAATATCTACTGCCCAGCACGCTCATTCTATACTCATGACCAGGCAACACAGAAATCAAAAATTTACCCAAATCTTCAGATCCTGTGCCCACAGTATCAGGTTTTTCGTTAAGCTGAATTCCATTTTTCAATCTCCTTTCTACCTGCATGAGTACCAGATCATTTTCTTCATCCCTATTTAAAATTTTAACAAGATCATTTTGCCCTGAAGAAAGTTCCAACTTCACATGATCCCCTACCATCGAATTTTTGCTCAGCAGATAAGTGTACCGATTGGCCTTTCCCAATTTTCCCACGTCTAATAAAAATGGTGTGCTCAACACACGCTGCATTTTACCTTTAATAAGACTATTGATCCAAATGCCTGTAGTTACAGCCTTTAAGTTTTTCGTTATCACCTCCCCACTAATACTTTTTACATGAACTAATCCTGCCCCTGTATCTACAGCAATTACATCTTCAGTCAGGCGCTTTAAATCGGTATAATCTACCGGAAGGTTTAATTTTGTCCAATATTTTCTATAGGTATCAACAGGAACATCAAAATTATTTTTTTCTGGCGCGTATATGTAACTTCTTAGTCCAATGACCCGGCCCAGAAAATCAAATAACGGACCGCCAGAATCTCCCTGCTCCATTTTACAGCTGGATTCAATAAATCCCTTATCGGACACAGGCTTAGAAATATAGCCAAATCTAACAGTTGGCAGAGGCTGGTCTAACATCACCGGATAGGAAATTCCAATGCAGGGATCACCACTGTTCAATTTGCCAGACCAGCCAAGTGGCGCATAAGGCCACCTGCCTTTGTCTTTTATTTTTAACACCGCAGCATCAAAAGACCCTATTCTTCCTAGTCCAGTAGCAAGGACCGTTTTTCCATCTGGAAAATACAGCTTATATATTCTACCTGGAAAAGCGGCATGTGCAACCGTGAGAATATGCCCCTCAGCAGTTACAGATACCCCACTAAATTGACTGCCTATATTAGCTTGTCTGAGCGTATCAAACTCCGAGATCTTTACACAGGCATCGTAAGACCTAGAAATTGCCTTATTGATTCCTTTTTCAAACTGTTTACGCTCATGCTGACTAAACACAGCCAAATGAGTAAACAGAATTCCAATTAACAAGGTAAGCGAGTAGATTTTCATCCCCGGAGACTTAGATTTTTTCACTTTTTAATTTTTCTTTAAAAATTTCTGATAGCTTATTTTCTAATACCACTCCACGCAGATTTTTGGAAATGATCACACCATCCGGATCTATAAGTATATTTTGAGGTACCGAACTAACTGCATAGCGCATACCAACCTCATTCTTCCAGCCTTTCAAATCACTCACATGCAACCATGGAAGACCATCATCCGCTATTGCTTTTAACCACAAATCTTTTTTTTCGTCCAGGGAAACAGCAATTATTTCAAAATTATTGTCCCTAAATTTATCATACACACGTTTCAAATTAGGATTTTCTAACCGGCACGGTGCACACCAGCTAGCCCAGAAATCAATCAATACATATTTTCCTTTCAGCGAAGCAAGCAAGACAGGCTTGCCCTTTGGATCGTTCTGCGTAAATAAAGGAGCTAGTCTGCCAATGGCCGTTTTAGATAACAATGCTTGTTTTGCAAAAGCCGCCTTACCTGCATGGCTATTCCTAAGATTCTCCGGAAAAAGATCCAGTAGCTCCTTTTGCATAGCGGCATCAAAAATTTCGTTTCTAGCTGTAATCAAATCCCAGCTTACATAAGAATTGAGATGTGATTTAATAAAATCATTCTGTATCGGCTCCATGTCCTTGGATACAGCCAAAAGCTTTGCAAAAATGACATCATTCTCCTGACTTTTACTTTGCTCTCCAGCACCAAGTTTCGCCCTGCCCTCAATAATTTCCTTCTTTCTTTCAAAAAAAGGATTGAGGGAGGTCTGCAATGCCTGATATTCCCCATGTGCTGCAGAACCTTTTATTATCGCCGTTTTTAGGGTTTGCCCCTTAATCCTTATATCTCCTTTATCCAGATAAAGAAAAATTCCATCCCGACCAATAATTTCATCATCAAATGAAATTCCGATAGCGAAAGCAGGACTAAGATCTGCTTTTATAATACTCAAGGTACTTTTAACCGGATGACTTAAAGAACCTTTAAAAGCAAAACTGCCGTTAACGAGCATTGTGGTATCGCTAATTAACTTACTGCCGTCCCAGTACTGGAGAACTGCCTGTGAGGATATTTCCGGTTGATCAACTTTCCCTTTAATACTAAAGCCCAAAGGATTGGACGTCTGTCCCTCCGCTATACTTCCCAAAAAAAGGACTGCCAAAATTATACTCTTTTTCATAATTTTTATTGTATTTGTAAACTCATCCAAATCAATTGATTCCAAAGGTTCTTTTAAAGCGTCGATCTCAATATTGTCCGCAAGTGTCCATTCGATTGACCTAAGAAGCTCAGGTTATGAAGTAGGTTAGACACTATAAATTAATCTCAACACGCTGGCTCCTGTTGTCATATTTTTTCAGCTTAAATTTTTTCTTTAAAAATCTCCTCAAGCTTTTTCTCCATTTCAGTTCCCCCATTCGGATCAGAACCGAGTTCTTTAAAGAGCAGCTTGCCTTCTGGAGAAATGAGAAAAATATTTGGTATTGCTGATACAGCGAACCCGATTTTAGCAATTTGCTTGGTATCCAGAACCTGCGTCCAAGGCAAATTATCCTCTCCCACTGCCTTTAACCAGTTCTTTTTATCCGCATCGATAGAAACGCTCAAGATCTCCAGTCCTTTTTTATGAAGCTTTTCATAAACGTGTTTCAGGCGCGGAAAAGATGCTCTGCAAGGGCTACACCAACTTGCCCAAAAATCAACTAAAACGTAACGCCCTTTATACTTGCTAAAAGAAATAGCCTTACCCTCAATATCATATAAAGTAAAATCAGCAACTGTACTTCCCAATACTGAATTTTTGGTTCCCTGTATCATTGCATTAAGCTCTTTCCCCTTTTCAGTTGCCTTACCCGCTGCCGATAGTTTATTATACAGCTCTTCTTTCAGCACTAAAGGATAAGCAACTGTTAGGTCGGCAAGCGCATATGTTGTCGCATATGAACCAGGAAATTTACTTACCTGTTCTCTGAGCAGGTCCAGCATTTTCTCCTTTGAAAGGCGGTCGCGTTCCAACATCAACGCATTATAATTTGGTGTCCCCTGATCCAGAAAGGCAGATCCGAACTTCTTTTTCAATTCTTCATTAACCTGTCTATGCATCGCAATTTCTTTGTTGTTGAAGTCGTTAAAAATAGTAGGAGTTTCCAGACCTGAGAATTTGACGACATAACTTTGTACGTCCATTTGGGCATTGATTGTTCCGGCCTTATCAAACACCACCCGGAAAGGACGATATCCGGGTTCGTATTCCATGTGCATGAAAAGTGCCTGGGGACCTTTAAATGCTATTTCAAGCGCAAACCTGCCGTTTTGAATCGTCGCGCTGTCTTTGTAAGCATTTAAATCTGTGATGTAAACCTTGTTTTTACCTTTTGTATCCCCGGTTACTGTGCCCTTAATAGATACCGTTTGTGCAGACGCACCTGTTGCAGCCAGTAATAATACCAGCATTAATTTTAATGATGTCATTTGAATTTATTTTGTGTGATTAAGTGAAGAGAATTGCCTGAAAATCATTCAGGCAATTCGGGCTTACTGTTATTTCGGATAGCGCTCTCTATAAGTGATGTCTTTTATTTTTCCAAAGCCGGCATAGCTTTCCAGTAAGACCAGATCTTCATTAACAGCCGGTACGGTAAACAATTCAAGTTTACCATTAGAAGCCGAGGGCTTAGCGGGATCGTAACTTCCAACAATCAGCTTATTGCTATACTTTGATGTAGCTGCACCAAAGGGGTATACGAAAGGATGAAAACGCAGCAAGGTGATTTTTTCCGACCCTTTATCCAACATCAGTTTGCTCTTTTTCAGAAACATATCATACTCATATAACTTACCTCCTACGCTATAAAACACATAACCCAAATCAGGGCTTACCGCAAAATTTTCAGCCAATCCGATATCCGTGGCATCCATCACATCCCAATAGTTTTGCTGAAAACTCACCCCAAATGCAGCAAGGCTGATTCTGGCCAGGTAGAAATTTGCAGCTCCCGGATCTTTAAGTACAGCAAAAACATCCCCATTAGCAAAAGAGCCATTATACGTGGTACTTTCCATATGCACCAGATCTTTACCTGTCGTAAAATTAAAAAGTGTCCCAGAGGGCATTTCAGAGCAACTTACTGTAGAAGGCTGATGATTTACAAATTTCCTATTGGTGGCATCATACAAAATGCTTGGACCATAAGTAGAGAAATCTCCTTGTATCACGCTGGCTACAAATGGTGCCGCCCGGAATTCTGTTACAGAACCGGTCATCACATTTATCGGCACGCTGTAAAGGTATCCCGAATCGTCTTTATAATAATAAAACTTCCCATCTTTATACAGATAACTGTTACTTCTGCTCCCCTTTGGTTGTACAAAATCCGCAAGAAAATTATCTGGCACAGAAGGCATCAAGGTTTCATAAGATATATACATCTTAGGATCCCAAGCAAAGGACTCAGGATCTATCTTGGTGGTACCTGTCCCCATTGCAGAAACATAGATCCCTTGTTTGGAAGATTTGTAAGGGAAATAACTGACATCTACGGCAGCACCTTTCAATTTTAAAGTTGAACCCGTTAATCCCAACACATCATATACGGGTGCATACACCTTATCTTTTAATGAAACCATATCCAGACGTGCTGTTCCGTCAACATCTCCCAAAACCAACCACCCCTCATAGATAGGCGTTACGATCGAAATACTAAACATTTTGGCCCATTTTACGCCAGTCTGGGTGTCGGTCACCCTATAATAAACATTATTATGGGTACCAGGTGTCAACTTAATCTCTGTATTGAGATTCCTGGTATTAGCAATATCGATCCGCACTCCTTCGGCTGAATACCATTCATATTGATAGCGTCCTGCATCTGCGGAGTTATCCATAGTAAAATTCAATTCAGGGGTAATGACTAACGGCTGCCCAAGAGATACTGTATAACTGGCTGCTATCCCACCAATCTTCACTTCATTAATATCTTTTATATCACCAGTCAAACTATCCTTCTTGCAGGATATCATCAGCAGGGTTAAGCCGATGATTGAAAAACATATTCTTTTTAACATCTTATTTTAATATTTAGATGAATACCTACTGTTATTTTTGAGCACCAACGCCCATGACCATTTCATCTTTTTCATTCGCTTCATAAACCGTATTGCCAGCTAATCTTTGAGCGTTCAAATACCGCTGCATAGCAATTCCGTAGTTTTGAACGACCTGAAAATCGACATTAGAAAAAGCTGGCCCACTAAATTCCATTGGATTAATCTGGAGCACCTTAATCATGAGATAAAATTTCTTAGCCGAAAATGTTCCAAGATAAAACGGATACCAGCTTAACGGCTCCTGCAAAATATCAGTTGAAAACAACCTGAACTGGCTAAAACTACTCGTCTTGCCATTACTCAATTTCAGATCCTGTAAACCAGTGACAAAATTCTGATTGGGCGCCAATTGAAATACCAGTGAAACAGCCTTTGTTTTCAGGTCTGGAGTACGGTGCATTACAACCTGCAGAGAATCCACAAGCTTACCTGCAGGGATCTTAAAATCCTCCCGATAAAAGTCATAATGGACACCTTCTTTTGCTGTCGATTCGGCTGCAACTTTAACCGTATAAGAGCGATCTACATTGGACACATCACCCGAAGCGCGAACAGGGATTTTCACTAAAGAATCCTGAAGATTATTTGTTAAGGTAAAGGATACCGAAAGGCTATCCGTTCCCCAACCTGTTATAGGAACTATCCCCGTAGAGAAGTATATATTTTGGGGGCCACTATAATATTGCAGCTCCTTCTTTTTGCAAGACGCAAGCATTACCAGCATCAATGCACATAGTTGTATCTTTTTCATCATTGAAATTTTAAATCTCATTGTCAGCTTAATTAATTACCTGCCACTTTCCGATTCAGGAATTGGCACTACGTATTGCTGCGCGCTTACCGTTAAATTACCACTTGCCGCAGAACCATTTGGAATAGCAGTCAGCGCTCTTCTTTTGTAATAATAAAACAGTTGGCCCTCTCCAAAGAACTCTCTCACATACTCATTTTGAATTTCATTCTGGAGGTTTGCTGTTAAAGGAAGATCTTGTAATCCACGCTTTTTCAGCACTGTATTCAGGTATTTAAATGATTCGGAAGGATCAGTATGGCTTTCGGCAGCGATATAATACATTTCTGAGATCCGGATCAGAGGTTGAAAAAACCGTCTGAAATCTTCAGAATCGACAATTACACTTTCAAACTTAAAAAAGCTAAAATCACTTGTTCCGCTTGGCGGCACCCTGAACCAGGAAATATACCGAAAGTCACTTGGTGAATAATTTCCAGATAAACGCTGTTTATGTGGTGCCAAAAGATTAGCCGCACCGACATCATACCTGAATAATACATCAAACTGTTTATATATGTCCAGATTTTGTAATCCGAATAAAACTTCAGAACTAAATTTCCTATCGGTGTAAGCTGGCGTAATCGCTTGCCCATCATTAGTCCAGGTGAACCACTTACTGGCCTCGGTGATCACCTGTGCTGCGTAGGAAAGTGCCTTTTGTTTATTACCCGCATATAGATTTGCCCTGGCCTGTAGTGCTCTGACTGCATAATAATTCATATGCATATTCCTGTATTTGTAAAAAACGTCCGCATCGTTTGGCGCTGATACTGTTTGTTTGCCGTCCAGAATGATCGGATCATTAGCCAACAAGGTTGCAGCTGTGTCCAGGTCACTAAGGATTTTTTCCATAACCACATTTGCAGGTAAGCTACCGCTACTTTGTGTTTGGGCTTTCGTATAATATGGGATTGATAGCGCTGTTGGACTCGTCGAATAAACAGGACCAAATAAACGCAGTAGATCCAGGTGCAACATGGCTCTCAAACCATAAGCTTCACCTTTTAGTAAACTGGCTTTACTAACCGATAAAACCCCCGGACTGTTGTTTAGCTGACTGATAAATATATTGAGGTTCAGGATCTGTTTATAGCTTGTACTCCAGATGTTATCCATTGTAAAAACGACCCTGGCATCATTGTAATTGTAGGCGGCATATTGAGCCCAGTTATGATTAAATGCACTCAAATTATAGCGTTGCGCCATTACATCAAGTGTACTCATAGTGAGATTTCCTCCGTAGAGATTTGGTCCCGCCATATTTACATAGACACCATTCAGGGCTGTTTTAACTCCATTCTCGGTACTAAAAACCTGTGATTCCAGGAATTTGTCGTTTGGTTTTACGTCCAGGTACTTTTTACATCCTGTTGCACCTACGATGCAAACCAGACCTGTAAGAATTTTTATGATATAGTTTTTCATCTTCTTATAATTAAAAGGAAACATTAAGACTGGAAGAGATGGTATTGGCGAAAGGATAGTCAATGCCCCTTTCGGCCTTCACACTTGCTACGCGGAATATATCATTCATATAAACATTAAACCTAACGCTCTTTATTCCTAGCTTTTTCATAAGCCGGGTATCGTTGATCCAGTATCCCACATTAAATGATTCTCCAACGATGAAATTATTTCTTTGAACAAACCTTGAGGATATAGGCGTGCGGTCAGTAAGGGAAATCCCTTTAAACTGGGCCCTGTCACCTACATCTTGCCAGCGGCTATACAAAGCCCTTTTGTCCTGATTTAAATAAAGACTGTTGATATCTATATTTTCAACTTTATTGTATAAAGCCTCATTAAACAGATCGCCTCCAAAACTATATCTCAGGTTGACCCCGAACTGAAACCCTTTATAACTTAGATTACTGCTGATCACCCCCTCAATGTCAGGACGGGAATTACCTACCACCTTAATGTCATTTACATTGTATGTAAAAGTATATTCTCCCTGAGCATTGATAAAAAGTTCCCGGCCGGTTCCAGGGTCGATCCCAGCTGACTCTACAGCCCATATATCGTCGGGGCTGTGACCATCTGTATACCTGATTAA
Source organism: Pedobacter steynii (assembly GCF_900103665.1). Lineage (GTDB taxonomy): Bacteria > Bacteroidota > Bacteroidia > Sphingobacteriales > Sphingobacteriaceae > Pedobacter > Pedobacter steynii. Next base: position 615,026 of record NZ_FNGY01000001.1, on the reverse strand, counting down.
CGAGTTGTTGGCAAGCTGCTGACTATTTACAGAATTAAGGATATTATTGAAATTGCCATATTTACTTCTCACCATACTGGCTAGTAAACCAATGGACCAGGTCAGTCCATTTGGCCTGAAATATGGTGAAAAACGGACGTTTGCTTCCAATCCTTTTGTAGTTAAATTTCCTGCATTGGTCGCATAACCAGATATTCCAGTTGAAGAGGGAGGGTTGATAAAAACAACCAATGGATTTGAATATTTATCATAAGCATTCAAAGTCGCGCTTAGGCGGTTGTTGAACATGGAAAGATCTATCCCTACACTAGTTTGTAAAGTCTTCTGCCACTCCAGGTTCTCGTTCCCAAAAGAAAGTACAGAAACACCCTGGCCCAATATATTCGTATTAGTTGCATAACCATACGTAGAGATGGATGAAATACTCGCAAACCCTTGGTTTCCTGTAGTGCCCACATTTCCCCTTAAACGTAGCAAGCCAACACTACTGTTTTGTAGAAAACTTTCGTTGTGTACATTCCAGGCAGCTCCTGCCGACCAGAAAGGCGAATACTGCTTTTGTGACCCAAAAGCGGTGGAACCATCAAGTCTATATGTAGCATCAATTACAAAGCGCTGATCGTAAGTATAATTTATACTGGCGAGCACATTATTCCTACGATATATCCTACTGGCACGCTGAGGCTTAGAATTGGGCTGATAACTAAAAGCAAAAGACGGATCGCCTGCGGTACCCAGCGGAAAGCCTGTTGCCACCAAACCAATACTTTCGTCTTCCTTCTGTTCAATATCAGCCCTGAGGTTGGCATTAAACAATTGTTTTTCAGTAAATGCCTTGGCAAAGGTAAACATCAGGTTGGCATTATAACTCAAATTATCCGCGCGGGTTTGCTTATAAGAACCGCGTTCATAAATTGTAGAATTTTGAAACATGGTATGCTCCGGCGGAGTATAAGTTATATTTTTAAGCCCGCCCCGGTTCAATTGTAAACCACCGTCCAGTTTAAATGAATTGTTGAAAGTAAAAACTGCCTGAAGATTATTTTGAATGTTCAGGTTGGTAGTACGGTTCTGGTTATCTAAAGTCGCATTATATAAAGGGCTACCAATATTTCCAAAACCTGCAATGATGCTGGTACGCGGCAATGTTTCCAGATACATCAGCACCTTCCCATCTTTATCATATGGTGTATTATAAGGATTGGCTCTGGAGAAATCTGAAAACGAACCATAAGGTGATTCATCAGCACGGTAACCATTTACATACAGCTTATTGGCTATGCTCACCTTGTTTTTTCTATAAACCAGGTCAACGTTCGCTCCCCAGGTTTGCCTGCCGGAGCCCTTCATTAATCCTGTGGCATTCCTGAAATTCAGACCAACACTATACCGGACCTGCTCATCACCCCCATCTGCATATACAGAATGGCCATTTGTGAAGCCGGTTTGACCAGGTACTCTAAGCCAGTCGGTATTCACGCCTCTGCGCACATTTGCCAGGCGGGCATAATACAGGGTATCTAAAGTGGCCTGAGTTAAATAACTATTATTGCCATTGAAGGTAAAACGTCCTGAAAGCCTTTCAAATTCTAGCTTCTCAGCAGCATTCATCAAGTTGTAATCACTAAGATCCAACATTTCAACCCTATAATCGCCTGTATAACTTATACGCATCGTACCAGGTAAAGGCACCTTAGTTTTTATCACGACCACACCATTTGCAGCTCTTGCGCCATATAGTGCCGTTGAAGCCGCATCTTTTAAAATTGTGGCTGAAGCTACCCTATTCATATCAAGATCAACAATAGTTCTCAGGTCAGTCTCAAAACCGTCCAGGATGAACAGTGGCTGATTGGGATCTCCTCCAAACTGATCTTTAAGTTCTGTCTGGGAAAGACCGCTCTTTCCACGAAGCTCTATAGTAGGTAAAGTATTTGGATTTGAGCCCATCCGGTTATTGTCTAAAACAATAATAGAAGGATCCAGCGTTTTCAAACTCTGGATGATATTCTGGTTGCCAATGGCTTTTAACTGATCGCCCGAAATGGTTACCGCAGCGCCGGTAAAACTGTCTTTTTTACGATCCATCATACCGGTAACCACAATCTCACCCAGGGATGTTTTCGTTTCCAGTAAGCTGATATTAATAACACGACGGTCGTGAATTTTGATTTCCTGAGTTTTGAAACCGATATAAGAAAAGACTAACACATCAGTACCCTCCACTGTAAGGTAATATCTTCCCTGGCTATCGCTGGTGGTCCTGGTTTCTTTTCCTTTTACCCGGACTACCGCTCCGGGAAGAGGCATTCCCAGCGAATCAGTAACCTTACCGGAAAGCTGGTAAGGTGCGACCATGGTACGACTTTCCAGTGCGCTGATCACCACGGTCTTTTTTACCACTTTATAGGAAAAGGGCAAATTTCTCAAACAAGCATCCAATGCAGCTTCGAGTGGAACATCATGCAATTTGATATTGACCTCAATGTCGGAAAGATCTCCCGGGTAAAAAAAAACGTAGTCAGTCTGTTTTTCTATATTCCGCAAAGCTTTTTCAAGAGAAACATTTTTTTGGTTCAGCGTAATCTGACCAAAACCCTTAGCACCGACCTGCAGTAAGGAGAACAACATCAATATCGTCGTCAATTTCATGATCCTGACTATTTTTAACGTTAATGGGGGCCACGCACAAGGCATAGCTATATTAAAAGCATTAATTTTCATACTTTTGAGTTTCTGGGTTAATCCGTGAATTGGTTGTGCAATTAATTTATCATCCTGAAAAGGATGAAGGGTCAGCTCAGTATATTGCGCAGGAGTGTGCCAACACTTCTGCGTTTTTCTGATTAACCTGCCGGAATCATCAAGGTAAGTTTTTAGTCATGGTTTGGTTGGTTTAGGTTAAAGAATAGTTGATTTTTGGAACGCGCATAAGCGCGTTTTTAGGTTATGGATATATGGTCATCCTTCTGCCGGTGATTTTGAATTTTACCTTTGAAAAGCTCAATACCTCGAGCACGTCATTTAAGTTCATATTTCTATAGACCTTGCCATTAAAGGTCCGCTTGGGTACCGGCCCTGCAAAGTCGACATCAAGATTATACCAGCGAGAAAGCTGACGCATCACCTCACCCAGGTTACTGCCTTTAAATACAAAGAAGCCATTTTTCCAGGCAACGACTTCATCTACATCCACCCTTGAAACACGCGTTACGCCGTTGCTTAACATCGCCTGATCACCAGGGAGCAACACTATATTGTTGTTAACTTTTACACTACCTGTCAGCAAGGTGGTTCTTGTACTCAGTTCATCCGTATAGGCATTTACGTTAAAATGTGTACCTAATACCTCCAGCTCCTGCCCTGCTGTGCGCACCTTAAAGGGCTTTGCTTTATTATGGGCAACTTCAAAATATCCTTCACCCACAAGTGTTACGATCCGGCTATTTCCTGTGAACTTCGACGGAAAAAGCAACTTACTGTCCGCGTTCAGCCAGACATGAGTGCCATCGGAAAGCGTCACCTGATAAGTGCCACCCCTGGGTGTTGAAGCAGTTAATGTTTCTACATCTTTGTTCTGTGAAGTCTCTTCCTCCGAAACTGATTTACTTTCTACCCGGGTACCATCATTGTACTGCAAATCATCTGAACCCAATACCAGTCCGGTTTTCGCATCGCTCAACTGTATAGTTTTACCATTCCCCAGTTTTAGCGTCGCTGTGTTCTTTCCTGGAGCAAGACTTGGTATAACATTAGAAAACTGTTCAACATCATCCGCTTTTTTGGAATAGTAAAATAAGCTAACGCCAAAAATAACAAGGGCAGCAACTGCCGCAGCAGCGATACACCACCAAATAGGCAGAACTTTTGCTTTCTCTTCATTTTGCTTCGCCCAGAATTTTTTAAGTCCTGCCTGCTGTAGTTCAGCAACTTCCGAATCGATCTCATCCAAACTAATCATCTGTTTCTGAAACGACTCGCAGGCTGAAATGTATAAAAGTAATTCCTGCGAACTGGCAGTGCCAGTTTCAATTTTTTTCGCCAGTACGATCAGTTCTTCGTTACTCATTATTATTGCGTTTATAATAAGAGAGTACCTTATCTCAGAAAAGTATAGACAAGAATTAAAAATATATTTTTTAAAGGAAGAAATACATCCAGAAATGCATGTTGCCAAGGTTCTCCCTTAACTTACCGAGTGCGCGTTTGATCTGAACGGCAACGGTTCCTTCGGATATCCCAAGTTTGGCAGCAATCTCCCTATTACTGAGTTGCTCTTCTCTACTCATGCGAAAAATCTCCTTACATTTTTCAGGAAGCTGGTGAATAGAACTGTTGATCACGGCCTGAAGTTCCTTGAACTCCAAACTTTCATCATTTATAGTAAAACTAGTTGTATTAAGGGATGCAAGTACGTGATTCTCCCGGATCATGCCCCGTCTGATGTACTTTGCAGCCTGATATTTTATTGCAGCTAATAAATAGGATTTCAAGTTATTGATCTGGTGATAAGCCCTATGCTCCCAAAACCAGGAAAACACATCCTGAACCATATCATCACATACAAATTTGTCATCGATCATATGATAGGCATATCCAAACAAAGCTCTGTATAACCTGTTATAAACTTCGTTAAACGCAGCATGGTCACCTTCTCTTACGAGAACGAGTAACTGTGTTTCACTTTCTTGGTTGTAAGGAGACATTTTTTCCTGCGATGATTACCTGTTATGATATTAACTTTATTGCACCAATTATATGTATTAATTCTGAGATTACCAGTAAAGTTCTTTCCAGCATAGTAGTTTTATAACCTCCAATCACATAACCAACAGTGCACAAAGAGTGGATAAATTCATATGGCAAAACTCGCTAAAATCACCTAAATATTTAGCCGTTTTTTATTCCAAGATTTTATATATGTAATTGAATTCCCAAGATTTTTTAACAGAAACAAGCCATTGCTTTGATCGGGTATTTATTTTTGTGTCCGTCATATAGCTCCTTAAAATAAATTAAAGTAAGACTGGCATTTGGTGTCAATCCTCCATAAATTTATTAAGGCCAGTTGACCCCATAGCGATTCCGGCAAAGCAAAGTAATTAAATAGGAAAAGTGGTGAACATGGGGGGAATTAGCCTACTTCTTGCCATCAAAAAGCCTACCTAACCAATCCATGATTATTTGAAGGCCACAGTTAAGGAAAATTTCAGTTAATAGTTCCATACAACAATTAACAAGATACAAAATTTATCCCAACTTCTGCCCTTCATCCCGGAAGTTATCCTGGCCTCTAAGCCAGATATACATATTTAAATCCTGAAAATTCAACCTTACCCATTTATTAGATAAACTTTTTTACAGCATTTAATAAAGATTGTTCATATCCAAATTCCTCCAAAGTTGGCATCCAAAATGTAATGTGCTTATTAAAAGCGTGACACCCAAAAGGACAATCCATGTTGTTAATGTCGCAAGAAAGCATTAAATCATTTTCGAATGAAAACCTCAATGCAACTTTATAATCCGGTATTTTAAGGTTTCTTCTTTTTCTATTCACCTCAATCGACCAAAATACATCCTCATTGAAGCAGACTTCTGTTCGTTCTTTATAAATTTTTGCCTCGGTTTTATATTTAATGGTTAGATCGTGAAATTTTTCAACTTTTCTCAACGATAAACCACCGTTACCTACGACGTTAATTAACTGCCTATAGTCTGGATGTCCGTTGGTTTGTTTATTATATCTCCGGAATAAATATGCTCTAGCTAACAGGATGTATTTCTGCCAAAAATTCATTTGTTCAAACGAATATAACCAAGGCGCACCTATGTAATCGTACCCCTTTTCACACCAATACTTTAGTTCATCAAAAAAAACCAACGCATCAAGTTGATAGATTAACATAAATTCATATTCATTAAATTTGCTATAAAATTGCGATGACAACATTAATTGGTTATAGCCATGCACGTTTAAAAAGAAATGGTCGTCAAAAGAAATGACATGTGTAAATCTGGAATCTACCAGATTTATATCCAATGACTTCGGCTTAATAGCGATTATTGGATGTTTTGCCAGTATATCAAAACACTGATTGAGAGAAAATCGATCGTCATAACTTAAGTTGGTCTTGTAAATAGGGATAACTACGGCAACCTGCTGCTTCATAACTAATTAATTAATTAATTACAATTTAACTTTTTGATACTTTGAGGAAGCCTTTTAAGCAGCGAACTCTCCTGAGTAATAATCTCTGCGGCAGCTTGCATACCATTTTTCAAGACAAACTTTTGATCTATAACAAACCCTTTCATGGAAACTCACTCCTGCGGGTAACAATAAGAAGAAATGAGTGATAACATAATGGATATCAAAACAGTTGATTTCATTTAAAAGTGAATATGAATGTAGGTTGTAAGTAGATTAACTTTCATTTAGGTTACCCAACTGTTTAGCCAATAATGAAGCGCAACCGCCTCATTTAGTTTAGTTTGTAATTCAGCTGGCACCATTTCATCATTAAGCAACACGTCCACTTCCTCACTAGATAAAGGGTATACATATTTTGGATCAATTATCCTCAATTCCAGTTTATCCCTGTGCTGCTGATATACCCTTGTAACCATATATGGACCAGTAGAATTCAGCACATCTAAAATCTTATTTGGAGTAGGCTTTAACGGCTTTATTGACTCTTTGATCAAAAGTCCAATAAATGGATGTTCAGGGATAGAGGCCAGAAATGCATTGCATAACAGATCAGGTATTTTATGCATTGCACAATGAGCGGGTGGTTCGATGGAGATAGTACAAACATCACCCGTTAATAAGGACTCAAGGTTCTGAAAGCACTCAAAATCCATATCTACATATACGCCTCCAAATTTGAATAATACCAAGTATCTAAACAGATCAGCCCTTTGAATATTTGCCGGGAAATCCAGGTAGTTCTGTAAGAGACCTGGAAAATTTTCCGAAATAAATTCCAAGCAAGCTTCATCTGTCCAAAAGCAGTATTGCCAGTCTGGATGATATTCTTCCCAAGTACTTGACATTATGCTTAAATGTTTAGGAATTTCTTCGTTTTTCCAGGTCTGATGAAGGATTTTTGGGATTTCCATGGTGGCTAATCTAGCAGGGATTAAAGTTTTGTGAACATCATATTAATATTACAGATCATGAAGGACTGACTTCAAATCTCCAACATCGCCAACAGCCTTTATGACGAATCCATTTTTGTCAATAATAATGTGGGTTGGATATGAAAAAACCTTTAGCTTCTCCAGAAGAAACGGCTTCTGATTTGGAACAACATGGTAAACAAATTTCACCTTTTTAAGAAAAGCAGAAAGCGCTTTCGCTTGATCAAATGCTAAACCTATAAATAATATATCCTTTCGATCTTTTTGTTCTGCTACTAAATTGTTCAACTCTGGCATCTCCTGAACACAGGGAATGCAACTGATATACCAGCACTTAAGCACAACAATCTTTCCCTTGACTATCTTATTGCTGTAAGTTTTTCCATCTAAATCTTTAAAACTGAAGTCTGGGAATTTCTTTCCTTCCCATGTGTAATAGTTGAAATACAATTTACCGACTTCTTTAATAACCGATTTAAGTACCAAATCCGTTTTCTGAGGAAAAGGAAATAACCGAAAAACCAATGAATTAGTGCCTGCATTAACTCGCAATGGCAAATATTTTCCTTCGGAAACTTTTTTTAGAAACAGCCCCCGGTCTATAGGTTTATGATTTTCATCGTAAGCTATGAAATTGCGTGATAGCAACAAATATTTATGCCTATAGGCTCCCCAGCTGTCCATATCTTTCAGTATAGCAGACGGAGCTACCATAGCAGTTTCCTGCTTTGCGGACTGCCCATTTGTACAGGAACTACAACATAACAATAATAATAAAAGCTTAAAAGCAATATTTCGGTTCATCTTTGCTATTTTTAGATTATATTTTTCACACGTTAACAGTACCGCTGCTGACAATCATTTTACTTTTTATAAAGCGATACTCTTATATAGATAGCCAGTGTGTTAAACTGGCTATCTGAAACACTAACAAGGCCATTTAGCCGACTTAGTATCAGGGCAAACTGACAACGAACTTAAGTTCTGTGTGCAAGAGCTACAAATTAATGGATTATGTTTCCAGCAGCACATATAACCTCGAAGGTATGAACCTCCTCCAATCCCGGTACTACTTTCCTCCGGTCCGCTTGGTCCACCCTCTGAACCATAATCGGTTCCACCTCTAATTTTCCTGAGTTCATCTCTACTAAAGACTTGTCCTAGCTTAATTTTTCTGTTCATAATTTAAAATTTACATTGATTGAATCTATCGAACCAAGCATGATAGTGTATGCTACATATATTGAGATGAGTACATGTAAAAATGATTAAAGCCAAGAGTGCAGCCAGTAATGGATCATAGCCTTGCTATCGGTAGATTCTGGCATCTCCTTAATTTCACTATAGTCGTAAAGAAACACATCTTTTACTTCCAACATCGATTGCTTAGAATTAGGATTTTCAGCATATACAATATTCATCCGCATCGGTCCGGAATATATAAGTGTACTCATTGAGTCTCTTTCATTATTCGTGAAGATTTGAATAATATTTGTTGCTAATTTCAACAGATAAGCTTCCCCTTTTTCTGCGGCAAAAGCTTCAGAAGCTATACTTTGATCTCTTGGATCTCGTAAAAGAAATCCCTGAGGATGATTGAAACACAATTCTTTAAAGAGCTCCATTGAAAGCAGCTGGATATCCCAATCATAGTAATGACCTCCGTAATGATAAATGATTAAGTACCGCGCCAGATCTGCTGCCTCTGCATGGTTTCTTGCAGTTAAAAAAGGCAGCACTGCCTGCGGGTAATATTTTGTCAAAAACTTTTCAATACGAGCGTCTGTCCAAATTTTGATTTTATAGCTTTCGCCTCTTAAGGCCGTCCAAGAACTCAAACACCTTCTTACCACATTATTCTTTTTTGGGCCTACAATTTGATGGATAATATTTGGAACCATGCAAGTGAATTTATTGATAGTGAATTTTTAAGTGATTTAATGATCGCTATTAGTTAAAAAGGTAGATTATATCTTCTAATCGATATGGGGCAGGTAGTTTATAGCCATCAATCAAGATCGTTGGGGTAGCACCAATTTTAGCCTCCATACACCATTCATTATGCAGCTCAGCTATTTCCTTTGATTCCTGGTTTATTTCGACAGGGAAGCCTCTCGCCCACTCTTCATAATTTTTATCCTTTTGAGCATACCATTCTTCAACTGCTTGCTTTAAAAGGGATTCCCCGGATAAACTATTTAAGGCGTTGATGTGTACAGCAACTTGTGTTGAAGGGTCTTCGATATCATCACTACTGGCAAAAATGATATTCAGCTTAATATCTTCTCTATAAGTAAGCCATTCTTCGACCATCCTGTGAGCCGTAGCGCAGGGACCGCAGTATGGGCTACTGACTATCGTAATCGTATTTTTCGCCAATGGATTACCCAATTGGACTGGTTTCAAGCTGTCAGGGATCTGGAAATGCAGTTGACTACCTAGCAACTGATAAAACAAGGAACTATTATATTTGAATTTTTTCACTTGCAGCTTGAGTGAGCTAATTTGGGCAGCATCTATAAGAAATGGTTTGATGAATGACCAAATCGCAACCGGTGCCAAAAAACATAAGATTGAAAAAGGTGATATATTTCCAACTACCCCTAAAGAACCCGTAAAGAAAAATACAGCGGTCTCTAGCCACAGAATTACCTGGACCGTACAGCACAACACACACCAATTTTTTACCCGGTATTGATAGGTAAAAGAATACACTGTATATGGCAATGAGGCAACGTTCAGCCACCCCAACAGATGAAGTGTTTCAACATCTTTATTCAACAGCAAAATTGAAGACCCTGTAAAAAAGCAAAAACCGACTTCGCTCCAGCTTAGCCAACTGGTAACATTTGCAGCCTCAGACAAAAGGATGTTATTGCAACCATTTTTGTTTCCAAGTGTACAAAGGTTTTGAATAAATGGATTTCTGGAATCAATGCTATGTGTTAATAAGAGTAAAGTGACAAAAACTCCTATCAAATTTAACCCTAGTAAGGAAGACTGGATCCAACTAAGTCCATTCCGATCTAAACATAAAAACACGATCAGAGCCAGCACCAATATTAAGAAAGGAATTCTTAGGATCTTTATCCACCCCTTGACAAGATTATCCCAATATTTTTCTTCTCCACTATTTGATTCCTTCTGAGCGTATAATATCACCCCGTCCCATTTGACTAAGAAATCTCCTTCATTCATTACTGCATCAAATTTATGCTCATCTTTATACCTAACTTTCCCGGCCTCAATTTCAGTGATCAGGATGAATTTCTCTTCTTCTCCTACCATATGGGCAATAAAAGGAAAGGAAATATCTTCAGGATTATAATGTTTTTTTTCTATCTGGTAGATTTGATGAGGCACTTCCCATCCATAAAGGCAATCACTTAACGACAAGAGGCTGGGAAAATCTGGATGCTCTTCAAGATTTCTTTTTATGGTGTGAAATGAGACAGGTATATTTAAAGCTTTAAGTAGCGCTGTTAAAACACTAATGGAATTCGACCGATCTTTTAGGACATTAAGTAACGGAGGCATAAAATCGACAATTTATATAATTAAAAAATAAGAGATTTATTGATATAGCCATAATAAACCGAGTCAGCATCTAAAATCTGGATCTTTCTATATATGATTAAATCAAATCAGGGTTAATAATTTCCCAAAAATTAACCCTCACCATCAGCAAAGCCTATAAGTAAAAAAACTAACTTGCTTAAAAACGATGTAGTACTTAAATGTAAACTCGAAGAGGTGATAAGATTTTGATCTAAAAACCGTGTATTTTCTTAATACACAAGGCGTATTTAACAAAGTAAGGACAAATGGTCAGCGTTTTCCCGAGTTTTAAAAGATGTAGGGAATTTTTTAGGTAAAATTTAGATCTTATTTTTGAGCAGTAAATTATCATATGAAAGAATTAATTAATTTAGATTTACTAAATATTGTATTAAAAATTTAGTCTGGCAACCTGTACTGTGCTGGGCGTTAACTACATACTACGCCCCGTTTTCTTTCAGAACTAAGTGCTTGGGCTTCTAAAGGCAGATTGTTAGTTTCAGCGATTATGCCTTCGTTTAAATAGTTTGTTGGCCTGAGCGATATAGGAGTTTACCAGCAAAACAACCTCCTGAAAACTCAGATCAGATTCACCTGCTTCATTTTCAAAATAAACTGTTGTCTCTTCTACCATTATATCAGTTTTGAGCAATTGAAACTTAGGATACCCCGCAGCGGGATTTGGAAAAAAAAGTTGCAGGATTACCTCATCATATTCTGCAACAGCAGTTTCAAATAGATCAATATCAGTCGTCATGTCCTCAAATTCCACCACAGTCTGTTTATTTAGCTGTATCAGTGCCAGTCTTGTCAGTTCAGTTCTCACAACTATGCAATCCTTTTACGTTTATCCTCTTTAATAATTTCACTACCATACTTTGCCCTGATCTCATCCAGGGATTTTTTTCCACCTTTGGAAACCTTAAACTCGGCAGTACGGAAATACCAAGCCTGTTTTTTAGGAGCGAAAAAGAAGCCTGCTTCTTTAAAGATTGCCCTGTGGGGGTATGTCTCACCAGTGACCCAAATCCAGTAGCTAACAACCTCAATCAGGATACCGCCCAAATGGATAATTTTTTCAATAGCCTGCCTGTAGCTTTCGGAAAATTCCATTTCCTTCTCGGTTTCTTCCTGGGAAAGGTTGGCACTACCAACCGCTTTTGCACTTGCAAAAGCATATTCTTTGTTGATCTCCTGCATTGTCAGTGTATCGCCTCCCAGATCGGGATGATACTGTTTGGCCAGTTTTTTATAAGCGGCCTTTACTTCATCAATCGTCTGGCATTCATTAAACCATTTCATAAAAAAGTATTTAGGGTTAAAAACTGAAGGAAAAGCCCCCTATCCCAAATAAGGGGCTAATAACAGTTAGATAGGAATTACAATTTCAGCCTCAACCTCCGCCAAACGCTCAGTAAAACGAGTAGTCATAAACTCCACTGTACCACCAATAACCATAGCACTTTCCGTACGAAAAACGTTGCCCTCTCCATCACGAATAGTAAGCTCACAGCCCTTAAAACTGATATTACTTTTAGCCATATCATCCTCATCATTCTGCGCAATGACAAAGGATTTCAGTTGATCGATATACCCATTATACCTATCACGTAAAGCCGTTTTTTTCGCCAAATCAGCAACAAGCTGTAAAGTCTGCTCTAAATTCAAGGCAGGTTTAACACCTACCACAGGTTCACGTTTAGGCTGCTCACCAGCTACATTAACATCAACTTCCGCATCATTAACCGCCTTTACATCTACTTCTTTAACCTCCGCTTTACCCCCATCCAAAGTGACAGCCGATGGTGAATTATTAGGTTTTATACCTGCCAAAACCGGATTAATAGTGTGATCTGCTTTACCGTTTGTATTATTATTATTTATTGCTGTAGTTTTCATAACATTGAATTTTTCAAGATTTAAAATTGAACTGAACTAAGCCCAAAGGGCGTTAAGCTAATACCAACCAGCTTTTAAAGCTGGTCTGTTGGTTTTGGCGGTGGGTGGGCTTCTGCCTATTGCTATCCTCATGGTTCTTGCCTTTTAAAAAAGATCAGTCGGCTGAAGCCTCCTGTCTTTTTGATATCACCCGCACCTGAACACAATCCGGTTGCTATGCAAGGCTTTGCGGGAAAAAAAACCTCGGCCGCGTAGCGGCCAGGGAAGATTTTTTCCCAGCAAACCCGTTAGGGCTTGCCTTGCTGAGCAACAGGATTGTTCAGACCTTTGTATCTAAAAAGACCGGGTAGTTCTTTACAGTGCACTTTAAAAAGGCTTAAAAGGCACACTGTTATAAGCTACCTGTCTGGCCGGTTTGCTGTCCGTCTGGCGTGACCAATTTATTTTTCCGCTATGCTATTCCTTCCTAACTGTCCCCGCAGCTAGTTTAATTTGCATTTTCACCCTGCAGCATTGGCAAAGCGTAGCCCCCCTGCCAGCTAAACCGACAGAACGATTCTCCTCTGAGCTGAACTCAGACAGACAAATAAAAAACTTAATTGATTTTAATGATCCTCATAGGCGAATAAATACGCCTGGCTATTTCAAAGGCAGCAATAATAGAATTGGATTTGGCAATACCCGTTACCTTAAAGCGGCAGAGATCGGCATAGTTCAAAGCAGATAAATGGTGTAATATATTATCGACACTATTCAGCATTCTTTCCGCCAGAGCAACTGCGGTTTCATCAGGTATTCCCGTTCCTATAATAATAGCTAGCAGTTCCGCATTATTCATGGCATCAGTTCCAAGATCGAACATCTTTTCCCTTGGCCTTTTTTCAGGCTCCCAGCTTTTGATCCCCTTCTCACGTTGCTGTTTATTCTCCCTGTAAAGCTCCCGAACAGTCTTATCCTTCCTATCCAGATAGGCGGCACTTTGCACCAAAGAATTAAGGGCAAGTACCATATTTAAGAAGTCCTCTCACACTTACAAACGGACTGAATGTAATTGATGTCGTTGAAAGGGAAACTTCAGTACAACTTCTACTTTGGTATTAAACCGGCTTTTAACAGCCGTATTGACCTGACCAATAATTTTATTAAAACTATCAACCTCGATATCAAATAGTCGCTTATCTTCCAAGGTTTCAGGTTTATTAAAAGCCGTCTCCAAGTAAATTGTATTCATTTCCCTGTAGATCTTAAGATCATCATGGGCGTGATGAGCAACCATATAACTAACTACCTGATCGACCAGCCGATCCAAATGATAGGATTTGATGTAATCCTTGCTCATTCCATGAGGGACACTAAAAACGGGATGCGTATTTAGCCGCAGCTGGTTTTCCTTGACCTGTACATCCTCAAAATCCAGAACATAAAGTCCTTCCTGATCATACACCTCTTTAATAAAAGTAAAAACCTGGTCTTTTTTCGGTGTAACATAGACAACTCTGGTTAATGGCTCGAATTTCATATTATCCCCTATTTCTTCCTATTAAAAATACCAAATAAAAAAGCCTTAAGCAATAAAAATAACATCTTCAACATCAAAATAAAACAACATTGCAACCGACATTTTTAACCAAAGCATATTTTTTATAAATTTATTCATCAATAAACCAAATAGTTACAGATGTCAACATCAAGCCTAGAGCCTCAATGCGAAAATTGCGGAAAGCCATTATTTGGCAGAACAGACAAAAAGTTCTGTAACGACAACTGCAGAAATCACTTCAACCGGATCAAGGGTAACCAGAAAAAATACAAAGACCCAACACCAAATTCGGAGATATTCCAGATCATAAAACGCAACCATGAAATTTTAAGCGCTTATAAAAAACTAAAGCTCGCAGAAGGAACCATTCAATTTGTCGAACGCGATGACCTCATTCGAAAAGGATATCATTTCAAATTCTTCACCAGTATTTACGTAGATGCAAAAGGATGAATATGGAAGTACTGCCTTGATTACGGCCTTAACGAAGATCAACAAATAGCCGGAACCATACGCTGCGCAATCAGCTACAGCCCCGAACAGGTAATACTGACCAAGAATGCAATTCCCTAATCATAAAAATTGGGGATACAGGCTCATTCACAAATTAAAAGGAACTACAATCTCATGTTGTATTTTGTCCTGTAATTCTTCGCTTTTGAAATTATGATAATTGCAATAAACCTCTAGCTAATTCAAACTGCGTTCCTTAACCATATGTGTAACACTTTCCTTTATCTCAGAAAAAACCATTCTAATCTCATCTGAAGGAACAAAAACATCAAATAAATGTAAATGAGTTCTTTTTCCCATTCCGTCTAAACAATCTGCCAAAAAGTTAAATTCATGTAATGTAGTAATCTCCTTAGCATAAATCTCTAGTGCCGGAGTGATCCTTTCAATAGATAAATTTCTTTGGTTTAATGTACTAATCCAACTACGGGCAGAATGGGATTTTGTATATTTTTCCTCCCTCATCTCTGCAAGCAGATCTTGAGTATTAGGCAAATAATAGCTTTGTTGTTCTGATTTAAGAAATGGTAGCAGATCATTCAGAACCCAGTCCTTGTAGCCTAATCTGTAACAAATCTGGGCAATGCTATTCAACGAATAGTCAGAAAAGTACTTCAAATAAGGATTAAGCCGCTTAAGAAAGGTATTACTTATTCTCCCCTGCATAGTCGGGTTCCAAAAGCCAAATGTAGAATTAATGTGCTTGAATAAGGAATTAGGATCATCAATTTCATGGATAGCCTTATCTACAAGCTTTAATGCACATTCTGTTTGAATATATAACGCTACCTGAACACCGTACACATTTCGATTGATCATGTCCCAATTTTCAAGTAACAGTTCCTCAGCATCATTTACTGGTATCTTCATCAATAGCCTGGTTAATATCTCAACCATACTAGTAAGCTCGGATCTATTTCTTTCCATTTGAAACAGAAATGAAACTTGCTTTTTTAACTGGTCGGTCCAAACATGATAGGCATATTGAATTAGCATCGTAGTATCGGTATTCAAAATATATTGATCAATAACTGTAAAATCACTTGCGATCATCCTTTGGCGAATTACTGACATATAAAGTACATTATCTTCTTGCTCCACTAGTTTTGAATACTTGATGACATCGCCTGGCAACGCGTTGTCTGCCCAGTACTTGTAACTAACCCTTCTTCTTATATCTGGATTACTATGATCCATCCAATATGTCCTAAGATAATCCAAAGACTTATCCGGCATCCTGTAACCACATCTTGTAATAGCCCACTTATCACTAGGATACATTACAGAAAAAGCACTTCCAGGCCGAGCTTCTTCGATTTTGCCAGCAATATTCGCTATTGTCCTTTTAAGTGCCAAAGGGTGGTCGAGTAATTCAAAAATGGAAAGAATAATAAATTCATAATCCGTGTACAGATCGTCAAGAATAGCTACCTGCTCGTCAGTTAACTTCCACCTTACATTAGAAAATTCATGTTCCGTTTCGTTTCTTACTCCCTTTGGATATCCATGGTCATGACCTTCATCTGGTAAGTTTATAAAATAATCTAATCCATCTATCAGCACGTCCTTGGTCTCATCATTGATGCAATTAATAATCGACCATAGATAATACGGACAGAGCTCCTTTTTGTCTCCAGTGTTCCAGGCAATTTTTAAGGTTCGCGGAAGACTGGAATTTTTCAAATAACCTGCAATTAAAAAACCTCCTTTTAAGGTATCCTCGTTTAATTCATTCTCCAATAATATGGATTTAAGATCCCGAACTATCTGATTATAATGGTAATGCTTTACATGGTCCAGAATCTGATCCCTTAGCTCATTACCTATTGCAGGTTCAAAATCCCCTAGATTTGCAAAATATCTAATGCCACTTAGACAATCACCACTTTTAAAATTCGCCATATTAATATTTCGTTTTGATGGCAATCTAGAAATGATAGACTGCATATCCGAAGTATCTGTATCCAATAAATCCCAGGTAATAGAAGCCATCATGGAGCTATTATTAGACGGAAAATCATTTTGATTTACCCATTTGCTCAATAAATCTTTAACCTGTTGCAGATAATTGACATCACTTTCACCCTGCAAATATTTAATGCAATAAAATAATGCCACAGGATTTTTGTCTCCAATTATTGTTAAAACCTCTTGAACAGGTTTAAGATCGGCTATTGCGATAGCCAACAAATTAGAAAAGAAAGGATCACTTATGATTTCATCATTGTCATGAATTGAAAAAAGCAGTTTTGAAAAACCTTTAGAAAGTATAAAATCTCTTACTCTATCATGCCTGAATTGGATTCCACCATCTTCCTTTACAAACAACAGTTCACGATCTGTTGCAAGTGCATCAAACAATGCGATAGTTTGTGAGTCATGTGCAAACCAAGTGGATAAATCATCATAGCTGGGGTCAACATTTTTGTTTCTCAACATCGTCTCCCCAATTAAGGTTAAAATATTTTTTTGCTTGAATTGAGGATAATTTAATCTCTCAGCTGATAAGGCCAATTTGTCATAGACAAAATCCCCTAAGACCAGTGTACCTTGATTTATCGAATAACTTCCTGCTTTTTTTATCCTCTCCAGATTGAATCCTATTAACAGAGGATCATTTCCAGTGCGATTACAAAGCTCTTTGAGTTCCGGTTTTGTTAACTTAACCTTACCAGATAACCCATTAATAATGAAAGATTCCACCACTTCATTGTCAGGAACAGGCAACTTAAAGTAATTAAAACCAGCTCTCTTTTTCTCTAAATTCTCAATTTGCTGAAAATATCGTGGCCATATTGGACACAATATTTTAAAATCGATTATTCTGGAATCATTTTTAATTTCCAAACTCCAGGATATCAATTTGTTCAGAACCTCTGATCTGTTTATACAATGATTAACATCATCAACAACGATCACCAACTCCTCTTCATCAAAGAATTTTCTAAAATCATCATTAACAAACAATTTATCATCGTATGATTTAAGGAATAGCTCAATTAAATGAAACACATTGTTTGCCTGAAGTACCATTTCAGGTTTAACCCTAAACCCAAATGAAGGATGACTGATCAACTCGTCCAATAATCTGTAACATAGTGTACTCTTCCCCATGCCTGAGTCAGCAATAATCAGAGTTAATAAATTTGGTTCTCTGTAATAATGCTCAACCAAATCTTGCAACTGCCACTCCTTATCAAGCGATTCAGAATCAATAAATGATTCTGCCTTATATTGAGCCAGGTTCTGTTTTAAAATCTCAAAGACTTTTTCAATAGACAGCAGCTCCCGATCAATGTTAAGGAACTGCTTTCGCAGATATTGCCCGTGAGCATCAAGATCAAGAAAGGATGAGATTGCACTAAGTTCTAACAACTCAACAGAAACATCATTATTTTCACCGCATGCGACGACCTTCTCCCACAACGCTTCATCGACCATTTGATTCGTAGTTAAATAAACGGTGAACTCAGCAGAAGGAATCCGCTGTTTAATTTCTTTAGCGCGTTCAATTACCTTAATAAGATCACCATTACCGGTATCCGATTTTGGTTTCTTTCCCTTATACGTTGACTTATCATACAACCACTTCCTTTCAAGATTAGAATCATCAGTAGTATGTTCTACAATGTGAAATTTATTCCCATCTACAGAACAGAAAGAGTCCAGCTTACCTTTTACCGTTTCTCCTTTTTCATTAAGCCCACCAACTATTAGATTTGAAAGATCTTCATATTTTTTCCTTAAAACTGCATTAGCAAGTTGTTCATATAAGGCGCGATCGGTAATCGCTTTAACATGTTCTGCTGTGGTCATTAAAAGCTTAGTTTATTTGAGAACTAATAAGGAATAAAACATAAATATGTTACATATTTCACTAAAAAATGTAACAAAATGCAAAAAACATTAATGTATGGTTTTATATTTAAAGATTAGCGACCTTAATTGATCATATCTGAAGCACTTAAAATATCGACTTTGGGATATAATAATTTAGAAGATTAGAAATAATTAACACCTTAGCATATGATCAGAATATATATGGACTGGAATGTCATGAGTCAAATGAAAGCTGGCAGGCACACAGAGTTTTCTGAAATCATTGCCGACAAAGACAAATTCTTCAAGCTCTACTCCACTTCTCATATCGGAGACATCGCAGCAAGTAATCAAAATGAGTCTAATAAAGTAAACATCGATTCCGACCTGGAATTTATAGCAAATTTGACTGGTAACTACTGCGTATTTAATACCGGCAAAGAAGTAATCATTGAAAAAAGATCCCCACAAGAGCTTTACGCTGATAAAACAGATCTTAAAGACATTTTGAATATACTTGATTTTGACATCAGCGAATTAATGCCCAATGCAGAAGACCAGGAAATCGCTAACCTGATCACGCCGGCACTAGACTCATTAAAAAATTTACCTATAGATGATGTGTTCAAGCAGGCGTTTGAGAATCCAGAAACAGCAGCCCAAATGAAGCAATTTTTGCCTGATCTGGAAAACAATTATACGCCTGCGGGCCTATTTAATTCCCTATTAAACATGTTTCACAGACTTAATGAAAAAGGAGATTACAAACAACTTCGTACAATAGTACAAAACGGCACCAAGATCAACCGTGACAGGCTTTATGATACTTCGGATCCTTACAAGATGATAGATGCCGGTTATCAAAAACTTGGCATCACTTATCCTGATGTAACAGATTTAAATCCAAACGCCCCTCAATGGTACAATCAACTTACCAATGAGTACCTAAAACTTGACATGCACGGCTATCAGGAAGACCAGGTGAAAATTGATAAAGGAAGGAAACAGACCTTTCGCAACACGATGGAAGATGCCTTTCATACTGCATTTGCTACCACATGCGACTTTTATATTACCAGTGACAAAAAGAACTATAAAAAAGCACAAACGATTTATGAAAAACTTGGTATGAATTCACTTGTGATGAACCCTCAAGAGTTTATTCAACATTACAAAGACTGGCTTCACTTCAAGGGAGAAAGGTTTTTGCGCATAATCCCAGCAATTCTTAAGCATGTAGAACCCCGAGTTAGTGAAGATGGTAACCAGCGTACTTATTTCGGCTGCTTCTTCCTTTTTGACTATTTCAACAAAATCACTCACATTACCGACAATGAAACTGAAGGCGGCAGCTTCCTTATGCTTTCAAGGGAAAAGCCTACAAATTCAAGGCATTTATTCGGAAACGAACTCGATGTGCTGATCAGGAAATTACTAACTGTCTTTGGAAATGACATAGAGCAACTTGATGGATTAGATGAAAAAACAGAAGCAGCTCAGATTAGAGAAGGCACATGGAAAGGCAGAAAGTGGATTCATAATAAATTACTTTATAAGCTAAGGGTCTTAAATGGCTATCTTCAGCTTTATATTTCTAACAGTCAGTAGATAGAATTACGGCTAAACAATATTGCTCACGTCACCAATATTTTCAGGCCAGCGTATTTTTAAAATTTTCATAGAAAGCGGCATAATTACCATCGGGAGCATTAATAGGCAATATCTCGACCCCCAGCGCCTGCAATACATCTATTCTTTCCTTTTGACGCTGTACACTAAATTCAGGTATGATCCAGCGGATGGTGTTGAGCAGTCCAGCTCCCTTACGCTTTAATCTTGCCCGGAAATTTAGGATGAACCAGAGATGTGTCTCGGTAAAGTCCAAACCAAAACCAATAATATCGATATCTCTTGTAAAGAAAAGATGCACCCAGTTTTCCTGCGCATTATCCATGAGCTGGGCAAGTCCTTTTCCGGAATTGTCTTTCAAGAGATTATGGATTTTCTCCAGGTAATCTGCATAATGTTCAAATCCAATTAAGATCGAGGCCTCAGGAAAATTAGTTAGCTTCCCATTATAGCCGTTATCACATTCCCCGTGTATATGCCAAACTTTATAATCACTGACCTTATTATAACGGTAAAGGCTGTATTTAGGGCGTTTTAAATGTTTACCCTTTGCCTGGTCAAACAAAGAAAACAAAGATCTTTCAATACAGTAATCATAGTTGGTAGTCATAAAATGTGCGTAATATCCAGTTGCTATAATAGCAGGCAGAATAGGATTTGGTTGTAATTTGAGGGCTTCAGCTCCCATGAGCTGTTTAAGTTTTTTCACATTATCCTCCACAATCTTATTGCGATCGATATCAAATGAAATCTGCTCAAAAAAGAGCTGATAAGGCTTATTCCTTCGCTCTACATTTACCTTAGCTTTCCTGCAAACCTCTCGTAACAAATCATCCCATGAAATCGGATTGTCCAGTTGATTCATGCCATTACCAAGGAAAAGATACTTTTCCTCAGCTTTGTAGTATTTTTTAAGCGATGTATATTTTAAGGCCATGAATTCATTGATCAGGATGAGAGAATTGATATTTGCTATTCATATAAAAACCCGGCAAGCCGGGTTTTAAGTAGTAAAATTATTTCGTGTTTTTCTTAGCGGTCACCTCATTGCGGATATCCTGGGCAAGCATCTTCGCACTTTGCAATGCCCCACGCAACCTGGTACCAGCGGCTTTATTCCCTTTTTCAAAAAATGCAGTGGCATCTTTTTCAGCTTCAGCAATCAGTGATTTCAATTCTTCAAACTTTTTCATACAATTCAGATTTTGTTTATAATTGGTTATACAATAATACCATTAAACGGTAATAAAACTCAGCTAATTCAAATAAAGCCTTTTGAGATTGTTAATAACTACGCCTGGCATCAACATACCATTAGCCTCACAATAGTTTTGTGAGCTGTAAAATTTTGCCGCGAACACCTGATTCATTGTTAATAATCCCCTGCCTGCCAACATTCGACGACTAAACTAACTGGTTTTATTTCCATACATCTTTTTGATTTAAAACATACCCCTAGTTAATAGAAATACCTTTGGAGTGATCTATTTTAAGACTTTTTCCATCTGCAATATCAATGGTTACTCCATATTTCTCTTTGAGCTCACGTTCTTTAAGCAGATACACCCCCATGTCCTTGGTCAGACTATCGCGGTCATTAACAATAATGGACTGCACCCTTCCTTCAGCATGGGCAAGGGTCATTTCAAGATCCTTCCAGGCATTTCCTGTGAAATTGCCACTGACAGCCTTATTTTCAGCAAAAATCATGGGCATTTCAATTTTATGAATGTCACAATGATCTTTGAGCTGTTTAAGCTTTTCATTCACTACAGAATCATCGTGCACATTATCAACACGCATATACCCAAATGCAAATTTTTCCTCCTTCATATTTTTAGATTTAAAGGCCGGGAAATTCCCAGGCCCTGGTAAACATTAAACTATAAGAGCATAAACTCTATCTACTCATCTCCTGAGAGGCAGCCGCATCCTTTTCCACCTTCTTATCATTCTTTTTGCCACTGTTAATTTCCATGTTTTTCCCAGGCTCTTTTAGAAACTGTTCACGTTTTTGCACACCGCCATCCTTATCAAAGAAATTAAGTTTTTTATACCGCGCTTCCACTTCAATGGTCAGTTCTAGTCCTTTACCGTCCTTACCAATTGCAGTAATAACTGGGCTATCCCCATTACTTAACCTGGTCTCTAATGCAGCAAACTGCTTAGGATCTGCCAGCTCCTTGATGTTGTATTTTTCCAGTTCAGCCCTAGGATCAAAGCGTTCCTCACCACTAAACTGCAAGACCTGGTAATTGTCCCTGAACTTAGGAGAATCAAAGTCATACTTGATCCAGGCCGAGTAAATCTCTCCTTTCAAAGAATTCAGCATATCATCCCTATGCACATACTTACCCTGGATCAGGTTTGCACCCTGGGGAATGCTAGTCCCTTTGCCCCTATCCAACCATACCGTCTGTGTTCTTGGCACCAACCTGAATGTTCTTTGAAATTCAGCATTAATGGAATCAATCTTTCCATCAGTCATGGTAGCGACAACCTGGCTATCTCCAAAGGTCTTTCCATAAGACAGGGCGCTTTCACCCTTCTGTTGTTTAAAAAGATCAATCGCCGCAAGCGTTCCCTCTATTCCCTGAAACCGTTTTTCTCCATCCCTTTCCGGCAGGGTCACAAAGAACTTTAGACCCTCATCCAACACCTTTCCCTGGTTATAGGCCACCTGGAATTTACTGATGTAGTAATTCTCAGATCGATTGGATTGATTGATAAACGTAGTCGCTTCCACTTGTCCGCGTTTAGCAGCATAGAGGTCAGTTACCGCAATCCGGTCGACACCGTTTCTCATCTGCTCCTCCAACAGCACAATAGATTTTTCACCCATCCCGAGCTCCCTGGCTTTGGATAATACATTGTCAATACTCTCTAAATTTGAATTCATGGTATTTGATTTTTATGTAAATGAATAAATGAATTACATGGATAAACCCTGATCAGGACTATTTGAACGATCTTTTTCTATAACCTTATTCTTAATCAGCTCAAAGCCTTTGGTAAGATTGGGCGACTCGTGACGGAGACTTTTTAGCAGCATATCCTTAGTGATTTCCTCCCCGAACTCGTTGCGAATGATAAGTTGATTTCCCCTTGGATGCGCCTCTATAAAAAACCTCCGGTCAGCAGGGTGAATCCCATTCATGCGAAACTGGTTACCCTGCCTAAGATTGAGCAAAACCTCTGAAGAGCTGAGCTTGTAAAGCTTAGTTTCCTCAGCAAGTTCATAGAGTTTCCGTTTGAGTTCATCGCCCTTATCATCGAAAACTTCGAGCTTTAATTCCTCGCCCTTTTCTCCTCTCCCTAAACGAATCCATTTTCCCGCATCCAGTTCAGCAGAGGGAAAGACATAAACCGGCCTTTGTTCTACAAAGTTCACCAGCTGCTCACGGTTTAGGAGATAATCTCCAGGCAAGGAAACTGAGACATTATTTGCCGGATCCGCCGAACCACGAAGACTTAAGTTAAGGTCAGAAAACATGAAAAGGCCCTTTTCATCCTGTTGAAAAACAGGGGCAATACCCAAAATCCGGTTATCGTCCATCTTACCCAGCACTTTAAAACTCACATTTTGCTGACCATATTCCAGATAATGGTCCAGCACTTTAGCAATACTATCCAGTCCTCTTTGCTCAAAGATTCCCTTTAGCGTTGAAATATTTTGCGCCCTGAGCTGCTGCAGATCACTAAAAACCTTTGGTTTATCATATAACAAAGCCTTCGCCTGATGCAGTAAACGTAAAAATCGGTTTGGATATAGCTGTTTCTGGAGCTTTGAAGTCACAGAACTTATCATCGCCACATAAGGCTTTTCTGTATCCACTGGCCGCTCAGAAAGCCGGTATAATCCTTTGCGCAAATATTCGTATTTCTGCCGTGCGATTTCCGCATCCTGCTCGCCGGTTTTCCCTCCGAGTTGCCGAAGCTCATTTTCCAGCTTCTCCCAGTTCTGCCAAAGCACTTTCGCCCTGTTCTGTTCCGTTTCCACAACTACCTTCTCCCTGCCTGGTTATTACGCAGTAAGACCTTAAAACCAGCTTTGAGTGGAACGCGTATCTTTCGCACCTTTTTTGTTAACAAGCTCTTTGCAGCATCAATACCCGCGCCGGCTGCCTGAACACCAATAGACTGGTCCATACTCAAAAACTCCATGCCTTGAACCGCATCATTAAAGCCTGCCCCAGCAGCTATACCCAGCTCAGCAGCAGGGGCATCTAATCCTGCCATACCATCCAGGCTATAGACCGACAGGTTTACCGGAATGATCGAAGTTCCTAAACGGATATTCTTAATATTCAGCAGCAAACGGTGGTTACTCAATTGACTAAGAGCAAAAATCTCATGACCTTTAGGGATCAGCATAGACCCGATACGTAAAGTATCCAAAAGCTGAAGCTTCACCGATGCACCCTGACCAACTTTTTGCTTGTCCACGATAATTGCCGGAATGGCCCTAAACTGGCTGTCAGGAAGCAAAGGCTGAGCAGCAACCTGTGCTCGTAGTTTCTGCGTCACCAGTTCGGGGTTCTGGATGGAAATGATCTTGTCCAGCATGCCATTCAACTGGGTGACTTCCGGATCTTCCTCCCTTTTATCCTGCATAGACCTCATCAAAAATTCCAGGCGATCCACATCACTTTTAATTGAAGCTGGCTGGCCATGAACTGAGCCCGAAACATTCCTAACCGCAGCAGCAACCGGCGGACTGGGTTTCGACAGTTCCGTATTCAATGCTTCCAGTTTTGCAGTCAGCTCAGTAGTCGGATCCACGGCATTCTCCTTATGAATCCCAGGACCTGAAACTGTTGCCAAGCCGCCACCGGACAAACCAAAAGATTTAACCTTAGCCGAATCCCTGGCTGTCATTTCATAGATACCGAGTTTGTCACCTGGCTGAGCCTTTTTAAAAGCCGCATCAGGCAGCGTTTGGTTGATCCCCGAAACATTAAGCTCATTAGCTCGGCCACCGGAACCACCCCCCAGGGCATAAAACATCCCCGCAAAGATCAGGAGCAAAAAGACAGGCGCGATCATCATCACCTTCCTTTGATTGATTTTCTGTTTAGTTTTCATAAAATATAACTTGATGAATGATTAAAAAAATGCGCTTAGCACCAGGTAAAAGCAATAAATCCCGAAAGCTGTACCCAGGGCGACTAGTACCGTCACTAGAACTGGAAGATTAACTTTGCGTAAAGGATGATTGATCCGGTCAGCCAGTCCCTGTTGCAGCTTAAGTAGCCTAAAAGCCAGCTTTTCTGCTACTTGATCAACATCAGCAGCACGACGATTACCTGTTTTCCAAAAAAGTCCCATACTTAAAATTTTAAAGGCAAATCCCTATTTTCCAGGATCTCCCAGTTCTGAATTAGAAAGCCATGCGGGTTATCATCTGTCTTTACCTTCAAATCACGCACTTGTCCCTGGCTCACTAAACGCCTGTACACCGTACTGCTAGATCTCACCAGTTTCTGGGTCGCATAACAGCGAAAAGTATAGGGCTGAACATTTAAAGCCAGCCCTATACTATCCACCGTAATTTCCTGGGAAATATTCGCGCTGATCAGGTTATTGTAATAACCCGATTCCTTCAGGTTATCATACTGCTTTTTTGCACTCTGATCGGCCAGGTACAAGGACCTGGAAACCGTAGCCCGGATGGCCTTATCCTCAGGACTCAGGTTAAAAAAAAGTTCATGAAAAGTCTTGATATGATCGCGAAGCTCCACCGGCAGGTAAACATCACGGCCAGCGGCAACCGCAGAAAGCACCTTACCATTATACAGGATATATACCTGCTGGCTTTGTTGGTGCAGCGTGCGGCAAAACATGTAAATACCAAAGCATACCACCAGCACATTAGCCAGCAGGAAAGCCACAGAAAAGCTTTTAATGTGCTTAAAAGCCGAGTCAATATTTTGAAGTTGTCTAAACATCACCATAGAAAAAAAAATGAAACAAGAAGCTAATTACCCGATAGTTTATCCTTGAAATAATCCTTACCGGCGCCCTCAGCCATACCGTACGACGCCTTTCGATAAGCATCCCCATGACCATCTGCGCTCATCCCGGATTCACGCTTGCCACCAAAGGAAAGATTCGATCGAACACTACCTTTGAGCGCTGAGGCAGTACTGGCAACGATACTGTTTACCTTCATCAAAATGGCATTTCCACCACCTGCATGTACCACATAATTGGCCACCGTTGGCACTGAAAAATACCCCAGGATACCAATGATCAGGAAAATAAAATAACAGATGTCGGTCGTAGAAAACAGCGTATCCCCACCGGTCTGGATCTCGGAAATGTCCAGTTTGATCATGTTCTGCTGAATCTTTCCCAGAATAGCCCCAAAGATATTGGCAATCGGTAGCCAGAGGTAAATATTGATATACCGCGCTATCCAGACCGAAAGTGTATGCTGCAAGCCGTCATAGACCGCAAAGCCAAGTACCACCGGCCCAAGAATTGCCAGCACGATCAGAAAAAAAGTCCTCAGGGTATTTACGCAAAGTGCCGCAGCCTGGTAAACAATCTCCAGCACCTCGCCAATGAAAGTCTTGAAGGCATGTCGCATCTTATAATCCTGCTTATCCGCCCAAAACCGAAAATCGTTATAAACCGATTCGATCCAGCCTTCAGACTTGCCACCGGGATCATCCGGATGGATCAGGTCATACCAGATTTCCCGGTTGCCCAAACCATCCACTCCGACCATGGCCTTCCACTTGTCGGTCTTTTGCATCGCCAGTTCTTTCTCCTTAAGCAAAACTCTGATCGCCCGATCACTATCTCTAACCATCCCCTTAGTTCCAGCCAAAGACAAACCTAAAACGCCGTTCATCGTCCAAATTACCGCTGGAAACAGCAGAATAGCCAAGCCCAAGGCAAATGGACGAAGCAGCGGGTAAACATCAATCGGTTCCGCCTGGGCGATCTGCCGCCAGACCCGCGAGGAAATGTACCAAAGGGCACCAAAACCAGCTATTCCACGACCGGCAGATATCAGGCCTGAACACAATGGCATCATCTGCTCATAGACCTGGTCCAACACCGATTGCAGGCTACCCACCCGTTCGCCCATACTTTGGGCAAAAGAACCAAAAGGCAGGCACAACAGTCCCAGACAAAGGCAAATGCCTAAGTTTCCAATATATAATGTCTTCATAAAAATTAGCTAATA
The DNA here is from genome assembly GCF_900103665.1 of Pedobacter steynii. GTDB lineage: Bacteria > Bacteroidota > Bacteroidia > Sphingobacteriales > Sphingobacteriaceae > Pedobacter > Pedobacter steynii. The sequence continues at coordinate 587,724 of NZ_FNGY01000001.1, read as the reverse complement.
GAGGTCCGACACACTTTTGAGTTCCATTTTTTGTTTATCGCGCTGAAGGGACAACCCCAAGGCCTGGGCATTAAAAGTCCGCAGAAAAACCAGCTTGTCCTTTACCCTTGCATAGATCCGGTCAATAGCAACCAGGCGCTCCTGATCCGACATTCGCAATTTTGCCGCAGTAATCACCGTCAGCAACTCATCCAGGTTATCCAAAGACAGCTCAAAAAGATTCTTATATACCCGCCCCAGATAATCCAGCTCCGAAGGGTTGAAATTTCCCCCGGCAGAAAACCGCTTAAACGCATTCTTATACTCTGAAATCAGCTGCTTCTGATAGGTGATGATATCCAGCACCCTGCGGTACTTTTTGATCTCAGGATTCACCAGCATCAACCCGTCGAGAAAAAACTCATGCAAGGAAAAGTTCCCAGAAGTAATATCCCGAACCGCATTGTATCCGGTAACCAGCACCGTATAACCCTTTTTAGCATCTTCCAAAATGTTTTTCAACTGGCTGAGCTTTTCGACATTCAATAGCAACTGCTGCACTTCGGTACTCTGGGCAGATGCCCTATAGCCCGAGGCAAGCAGTAAACTAAGAACCAAAAGCAAATCATACAACACCGAGCCCAAAACTGATTTCCATATTTGCCTGAAAAAAGCAGGGCCTAATCTATTCCACGTTTCCATAAGCTTTATTTAAAAAGTGAACTGATCTTAAATCCATTTCCTTGCTGCCCACAAGCCCCTGAACATCAGCAGCGAAAGCCCTGGTAAAGGCCGCTTTGTTCTGCATCGACTTATACAACTCATCGAGTTTGTCCAATCTGGCCTTATCATCCATTTCCAAAAGACCTGGACTGATGATCAGCAGCAGCATTTCCAGATCCATGGCACAGTCCATCAACACTTTTGCCTTAACAGACTGAATATAGACCCGGTTGGCATCAGAAAGCAGCCCAGATGATCTTCCCAAAGTCATCCCGGAAAAGCCTTTAACAATCTCTTTCTGAAAAAGAACAATTTCTGCCAGTTTAAAATGGCTACGGATATAAGGACTAACCGAAGACAGCGAAGCAATGAAAGCTGAATGCAGCGTAAACTCTCCCGTAGTCAACTTTTTAATCGTATTCAATCCCGAACCCGCAATATCATAGCCTTTCTTCGCGTAACCTAAATACACCTGCAAGGCGGCAATCTGCTGCACCAGGTATTTTTTCTGCGTCTTCTTCTGCTTAAAAAACTCCGCAAAAGTCTGAGCCGAGGACAGCAGCGGACAAAAGCCCAGCAGCACCAGGTATAAAAAAGTAAAGCATTTACTACTCCTGTATTCCATAAATCTCCTTTAAAGCCGTCACCTCATCCAAAGACTTCGCCCTTTGAATACTGGTGCCGATGTTAACAGCATTGAACTTTTTTAACGCCGAGTAATTCTCATCCATAGCATCAGCCGCATGGGAGATCAGCTCCAGACGCTCCCCGTCAGTCATTTGGGTCTTAAAGGAGTTCACCACTAAAATAATCTGGTCCAGATTCTTCACACTCTCCTCCAAAATCCCAGAGTAAACCTTTTCCATATACTCCAACTCCGAAGGCTGAAAATGCCGATCCTTTTTAAACAATCCCCAAGCCCATTTATACTCATCAATGATTGCCAGCTGCTTGGTCGTCAAATCCTTCAGCCGCTTGTAATAAGCAACTGCCGTTTTAATTTCCCAAAGCTCATTGTAATAGCCCGAATACAACTCCTTCTGACGGTTAGTCCAATCAGCGATTTCTGTCAGCTTCAATTTAGACAGCGTATTTTCTAACACCTTCTGCGCATTCTGCAGCCAGATCGTCTGATTTTGTAAACGCTGGACTTTCAAATCAACAGCCTTAATTACCTTCTTAACCCCAGCCTTAATCACCTCTACCACCGCAATCTGTGCAGTTGCCCCCTTAGGAAGGCCCACCATCAGCGTCATCGCACTTACCGGCAAAATCACCATATATTGTTTCATAGCTCCAAGCGTCCTCCTGCTGACGCGGTTAACAGATCCAAAAAAGTATTCAAAAACACGCCGAGCGCCATCAAAGGACAAAGACATCCCAGTCGGCCAAGAAATGGCCGATCGCAGTTTAAAACCTCTCATAAAAAATGGATTATAATTTCAGTTTCCGATACTTACGCTCCCCCACAACAATCATCCCTGAATCCGGATAAATGCTGATCAGTTTTCCCGTTTTCAAAACCTGCAGCAGCTCAGCCTTCTCATCAAAAATCGCCACCCAATTCTGCTGACGCAGCTCCCTGTCCATCGGCCTCCCCTGCTGCTTGCGCTGAAAAGCCGTCTTTCTGAGGATTTTGTAGTCCTGCCCACCAAGTGGCGCAATCACTAGCGTATCCCAGGCTACGCTAAATTCCCCTTCAGCGGAATTCACATAGCTCCCTGGCAGAAAATCCCGTTTAGTATTTCCGCCAAAGCGATTACAAGACCACAGCAGAAAAATCGGACATAAAATCAATACTAATAATTTCAATGTTTTCATGGCACTCTATTTTGGTTGATTTAAAAACTAAAAATTTGAATACATATATATAAGGTATAGGATATCAATCATCCTGAAGCAAAAGCGCTCAACCTCCCCTTGAACGGATCTCCTCAGCCAAAGCTTCAATCCCCTTCTGCATACCCCCAAACCTAGCCGCATACTCCTGCACCAAGACCTTCTCCTTCTCCTCAGTAGTATAGGTATAATATTCCTCCAGACTTACCTCCACCCTGTACACTTTGGTATGCCCGCTACCTAGAATCACCGCACATTCTTTATACTTACGCTTGGGATCATTGGCCTTATTCAAGGAAAGAATTAAAGCCTTATCCTTTTCAGTCAGCCCCAAAAGCTCCTGTATCTGATCAAACTTATTCTGGTACTTACTTTGGTCTAAAAGAATCTTACAATCCGAATTATTGATAATGGCATTCTTTACGATCGGTGAGGAAATGACATCCTCAATTTCCTGAGTCACCACAATCGGCTCCCCGAAGAACTTGCGCATGGTCTTAAACAAATATTGCACATATTCTGCCATGCCCTGGCGTGCAATCGCCTTCCAGGCCTCCTCGATCAACACCACCTTACGAACCCCTTTCAGCTTTCTCATCTTGGAGAGAATCATCTCCATAATCACCAGGGTCACCACAGGAAACAAAATCGGATGATCCTTAATATTATCCAGCTCAAACACCACAAAGCGCTCATGCAGCATGTCCAGATTCTGTTTAGCATTCAACAAATAATCAAACTCCCCACCGTGGTAATATGGATTTAAAACATACAGGAAATTCGAGACATCAAAATCCTTTTCTTTTACCTTACCATCCTCCAGCACCTGCAAGTACTCAGACATTAAAAACTCATAGAAAGAATTAAAGCAAGGAAAAACATCCGCATTGCTGTCCAAAAACGCATAATACATCGTCAGCGCATTAGATATGGCCACATACTCAGACCTGCGGTAACCTTCCTCATCCTTCTTCCAAAGCGCAAGAAGCAAAGTCTTAATGCTCTCCCGTTTTTCGGTATCCAACACCTCCCCATCTCCTAAAAAGAAAGGATTAAAAGAGACCGGATTCTCCTCGGTATAGGTAAAATAATAGCCACCGACCAGGTCACATAATCCCCTGTAACTATGCCCGATATCTACCACCACACAATGCGCCCCCTGCTCGTAATAACTCCTGAGCATATGGTTCAAAAGGAAGCTCTTACCCGCACCAGATGGCGAGCAGACAAACTTCGAGCGGTTGGTAATCCAGCCCAGACGCATCGGCTCATCGGAAATATCCACATGCACGGGCCTACCCGAAAGCCTGTCCCCAAAGCGAATCCCAAAAGGAGAAAGCGAAGACTGATAGGAAGACTCCTGATTAAAAAAACAAGTCGCCTGCTCCAAAAAAGTATCAAAAGTATCATTCATCGGAAAATCAGCCTCATTCCCCGGCAGCCCCGCAAACCAAACCTGCGGCGCCCCGGCAGTCTCCAACTTCGCAATAGCATCCATCTTAGCCATTGCCGCACTCACCATATTTTTCACTTCAGCAGCCCCCGAACTACGACTCCCCACCTCCAAACGCCCTCTACTCCCTCCAGCACGGTTTCTGCTTTCAACACTCTCTCCAGTCCAGGTCAGCACATTAAAATGGGCCTTCACCGGAAGCCGCTGCGCGGCAATCGCCTCATTTAAAAAATCATTCACCGCATCCCTGGAAATCGCATTCTCGCGTGAATAACCCGACAAACTCTGCAAACGCAGCTTTTTCGCTTCCAGCCGCTTTAAAGTCAGCTGAGCATCCCCGATAAATACATACTGGTTATAAATGTGGTTACAATCCAAAAGCTGCCCCAAAGGCGTAGCAAAGCCCAGACTAAACTTCGTTCTATCCGAAGAATACTTATCGTAATTGATCCTGGAACCACAAAGCGAAGGTAAATCCACAGTATCCGCGAAAGTAAAAAGCTGTAAATGCTTATCCCCCACCTTCAGTCCATCCTTAACCTGAATATCACCAATCATCGAAGCCTCATCTTTCCCCAGAAGAAAACAATAACGCTCGATCAACCCGGCAGCATTTGCAGTACTAGCCAAATCATCATTACCCAAGCCCTCCATGCGAACAAACCCCGTATCCTCCAACACCTGGCGAAACTGCCCGCAAACATCTATAAAATCCGAAACCAAAGACCTGTCAATACTAGAAGGTGGCACAATAGACTTGCGTAAAATATTGCTGTAAGCAGAAGAAGAAAGCTTACGACCGGCAGGTTTCTTAGTCAAAAACACAAAACACTCATGAGAGAGAAACTCCCGTTCGTTAAAAAAACGCTCAGAAGACCTAGACAAAAAACCGGAAGCAGCAGAACGTTCCACATTCTCAAAATCTGCCCGGTACCGATCCTGCATAAACCAATCCTGCTTATGAAAAACACTATGAACAGGGAGCAAACGGATCGCCTTCACCCAACCCTGATGATAAGCCTCATACTCAGCAGTAGAAAGCGAAAAGATTTCCGGCAGCGAAAGCTTAAAAGCCACCGTAACATCCCCCTGCATGGAAATGATACAATCATTCTCCACCTTATACACCGGAAGTAAATTAAAAGCCTCCATAACCAAAAACCGTTAAAACCAGAAACAACAAAGGCAAACCATCAGGGCCAGACTTCAGCCCGGTAAACAAATGCCGCGAACGAAAGACAACCACCTTAGGTAAACCACGACGCGCAAAAAACTTCATCAAACCATGCTCCCCAAAGCGAAAAGACAAACGGAATACCCCATAGAACAGCAAAGCACCCAACCCCAGAACCAAAACCAGTAGCAGATACAAAGCCATTCCCAGAATATACCCCATGACAAATACCAACAGCAAAAGCACCAAGCCTATAGCCAGATAAGCAATATACTGCGCCTTCAATCCCTTAAACACAATCGGCTTAGACACCCCCTTATTGATTTGATATATACTACTCATGATCACACCCCGAAAAAAGACTTCAACACCGTAGCCACAATCACCAGAAAAATACAACTACCAAACCAGGCAGCAGCCACCTTATTGGTATCCGGCTCCCCCGCATTCCACTTATTGAACACCTTAACAGCACCTATCAAGCCCACCACCGCACCAATGGCATACACCAGATCGCAGCCCGTATCAAAATAACCCCCAACCTGATCAGCCGCCGCGCGAATTCCCGCCTCACCATCCTGGGCAGAAGCCCCAAAAGGAAGCAAAACAGCACACAGCGCAGACAATACCACAAATGCCACCAGTGTAAAGCCCAACAGCAAAACCCTACTAAAAACCTGCTTAAACAAACTATAATTAACTTTCATAACCAACAACCTCAAAAAATGAAACCATGAACATAAGCACACCAAAACCACAGCCCCCCCCTAATCCCAAAGCGACTCTAACTCCGCCAGCGTAAGTAAAAAAGGCACATTTCCCGACACAAAAGCATTCAACATAGCCAGCCCAGGATGAGAACCCAGACCAGGATAACTCTCCTTCACCGCCCCCACCAGCCTGAAAAAATCCACCTTAGACCCATCTTCCCTTGCAAGAATTGCAAAAACCTCTTTCAGCTCAGCAATCACATCCCCCATCAGCACAGAAGAAGAAAGATCATCAACACTAACATCCCCAGCAAACACCACATCAGAAGCAACCACTCTGGACACCCCTTCAGGCATTTTAGACTTACCCATTAAATCAGGCCCATTTCCAGTGGAACCAAAGCCAGCACCAGGACCACCACTTAAATCCTGACCCAAACCCAAAACAGCAGAACCAGCAGTACTCAAACCTGGAAAAGACTTACCACCAGAAACCCTATACATTAAAAACAGCCAGAGATACCAGCCCAGCAGCAGCGGCAAAACACAGGCAAAAAAATCAAACCAAGTAAATTGCTCCAACATCAGATCAAAAATTAAAACGCCACCCCATTGCAGCGAAAAAGCAATACAAAGGAAAAAAGAAGCCAAAAAATAAAATCCCACATGGGACATTTCACAAGAAGATCGGCCCAAAATCCAGCTAGAACAGCCATCTATATTATATCCCATTTAATGAAACTACCTTACGAACCAAAGCCTTCACCTACCTACCTTCCCTTAAACCACCACCAACCCAGGCATCCGTATCCGACATCTTCTTCAGCAAAGCCTCACGAAGCGAATCCGTAAAATGCGTCTTACTCAAACGCTTACGCGCCTTCAGATCCTCAAATCCACGTTTAGGCACACCAAGATTCACCCCAAAGAAATCTCCCAACCCCTCAAAAAACTCCATAATCCCCGTCTCCCCATCATTCACTACCCCTTTAAGATGCAAAGCATGCGCAAGCTCAATCAAATGCACCACCTCCGAAGTCCACTGGAACGGCGTATGCAAATCCCCCTGTTCAGTCACCGAAGCAGAATCCGACAGCACAGGAGGCGAATCCAGAGCAGCAACCATACCCAACAGATCCGCCCGCAAACGCTCCTTAGCCAAAAACAAAGCAAACAAATACGCCGTTTGCGGCACACCCTCAGGCACATCCATGGGCAATAAAGGACAAAGCACACTAAACTCATCCAAGCCCCCAATAGAAAACAACAAATCATCCAACTCCAAAGCCCCCAAACAGTAATACCCATAATGAAACTGGTAACGCAGAAAAAAACGATCAATCCCCGCAAGTTCAGCTAACAAATACTTACGCCGCTCCTTAGGCCCTACAGGCAGCTCAGAAGCAACCACAAAAAATCCATGGTAATACAACTGCAATCCTTTAAGCTGCACATAGACTTCCTTAAAATAAAACACACCGAATACAGAATCATCAAACATCCCAGGATCAAACAAAACCTCCAGTTCTGACTGAGCATCACCAATCAACACCAACTGCATAGACAAACGCTCCCTTGGCAAAACATCCTTAATAGGAACACCAGCCAAACCATCCATCAGCTCAGCCAATACTCCCATCGCCTTAATCTTCAAATCTTCATTCATAAATTAGATTTTAAGTAAACGATTAAACAACAGGAAAAAAACCTTGGCCAAAAGCCAAAGCCCAACAAATGTGAATTACCGAAGTAAAAAAGACAATGGGGAAAACTCCCCATTTTTATCAAATAGGGATAAACCCCTAGTAGAAAAATAAAAAACCGAATAGTAGATTGTGCGCGCAGGAAAGCGGGAAACAGTAGGGAGCGACAACCCCTAATTTGAATTTAGAAATACAGCATAAAAAGCAATTAAAACCAAGTTCTATTAACTAAATATTAACCCTCAAAAAGGTGAATACTTATTAAATAACTGGAATAGTAATGCTCATACCAGGCATTTACATCAGATACGACATAAATAAAAGAATATTCAACAGAAGAAATCCACACGGACTATAGCAATTCAAAAGCTATAGAACCGGCGTATTTACCACCTTCATAGAAAGCTTTCTCATGATACTCACCAAACGTTTAATTATTGGCAACATTCCAGTATTCACATGGGGATATTAAAAAAACCACGTCAACAGGGGCTACAAACCAAATAGCTACATATTCAATTTCTAACTCATTAAAAATAAATGCAATAGAAGTAACATGGTCAAAAATCAATAAGCTCGCCTAATTTAAAGGCTTAAAAACACCATAAATTAAAAATCATTGTTACAAAAGTTTGCTAAAGTATTCTTAAAGAAACAATGACTACGAAGTTTTACGACTTTTCTTTTTTTCAAGCAGTCTCAAATTAGCTTCTTCTTCAGAAGAATTTAGTTGAAGATCTTTAAAGAGAATATTAAATAAAGTCCCGGGTTTTGTCTTAGTGGCTAGTTCGATTAAATAAAGTTCATGTGCCGCAGGATTAACTTTATTTGCTTTGATCTTTTTAATGCGATAGACTGCTAAGCCAGTCTTGTCCGCTATCATTTGTATTACATCCTTTTGAACATAATTAAAAAAATCCGAAATACTCTGAAAATCAAACTTTATATCCTCTGCGCTATTTAATCTTAATTCTGGATACACACCAAGAAGCATGTCTTTAATATCGATCTTACCAACCTTAGCAATTAAAAATAATTTATTTGCTCGAATAGTCTCGATATCTCCACTTCTCAGCTGACTTAACTCCACCGTAGGTATGCCAGTTTTTGCATGAATATCAATATTCGAAATCTTCTTTGCTGTCAAAAAAGGGCCTAAATTATTTACAGGAATATAAAGTTTCGTTACCATAAAAAGCTAAGATAAGGAGCTCATCGTCGCAAAAATTGGGAAGAAAATTTACTTTGAATTTAGCATTATATTTATTAGCAAATATCAAAGTATTATAGGTATATTTGTTCTATACTGATGTATCCAATTGTATGATATATAAATCATTACAAATGTGGGACACAGTAAAACAGGCATTAATTAAAGAGTCTCGATTACAAATTCCGACAATTTGCAACGATCACGAGACGGTAGATTAATGCCCATAGTGATAATATGCGTACTTTTGTACGACTATAGCACTGTGGGCTCTATCGAAAACCGGATCGTAGGTGTCGGAACCTTGTAATACGGTGATAGAGCCCGCTATAGTTTTGTGCATCTATATATCGTCAGAGGCTCATTAGCAATAATGAGTAATGAAAGACAATACCGAACTTCAGCAATGTTTTCATCTATTTAACAAATGGAGGTGTATCGCTTTTGTCTTGTCTATTCCAATCGGCCTGGCCCCCATTGACAGGATCTATCCTCTCAAACCAAAAGCGCCAGTCTGAAAAACAGCTCAATTAAACCAGATAGAATATTATCTAATCAAGCTTTCTTAAACTAATCAAATTTTTATGAAAAAAACTATACCAGCTATAGTCCTGGCCGCGCTTTGCTTTTTTTTTAGCAACGTAAGTAATGCACAGACCATACAAATCACTGGTGTAATCACCGATCAGCAAGGACAGACACTCTCAGACGCAACAATTCAAATCGTAAACCAAAACATCAAAACAAAAAGCAATAAGGACGGAACATTTACTATAACCACAACAAGGTCAGAAGGCATATTAAAAATAAGCTACCTCGGATACAAGAGTAAGGAAGTCCATTTTATTGGCACTCAACTAAAACGGCTAAGCATTCTACTGGAAGAAAACAAGGATGTTTTTAAGGAAGTAGAAATCAATGCAGGATATTATACAGTTAAAGAGAAAGAACGTACCGGATCCATTTCAAGAATAACAGCCGAAACTATCGAAAAACAACCTGTGAATAATGTGCTGAGTGCTATGGCTGGAAGAATGGCCGGGGTTAACATAGAACAATATTCAGGGATAAACGGAGGTGCATTTAAAGTAGAGATCAGAGGCAGGAATAGTCTCAGAAATTCTTCAGACGACAATGGTAATCAACCATTATACCTTATCGATGGCGTGCCGTATCCAGCGACTTCATTAACCTCAACAAACCTTAACGTAGAAGGGATCAGTGGTGTGTCAAGCCCTCTGAATTATATCAACCCTGGGGATATCGAGAGTATTGAAGTTTTAAAAGATGCAGATGCTACTTCTATTTACGGTTCAAGAGGTGCAAACGGAGTAATACTGATCAAAACAAAAAGGCCAAAGGCTGGTAAATCCAGGCTTGATTTGAATTATAACACAGGAATTTCCCGGGTGAGCTCAAAATTGGAACTATTGAATACACAGCAATACCTTTTAATGCGGAATGAGGCTTTTAAAAATGATGGAGCCTCACCTGTATCTACTGATTATGATATCAACAATGTATGGGATAAAGATGCTTACACGGATTGGCAAGAGCAGTTAATCGGAGGTGTGGCTAAGTCCAGCAACATTCAATTTTCTGTAAACGGAGGAAATGAGCTGACTCAATTTTCTTTCCGTAGTAACTACAGCAAATTCGGCACCGTTACGCCAGGTAATTTCTCTGATAGAAAAGGGTCGGGATCTCTAGCGGTTCACCATAATTCAATTGATGGTAAGTTGAAGATGTCCTTCTCAGCGAATTATCTGAATGATAAAAACGAGTTGCCGAGACAAGATTTGACACAGTTTATCAAATTGCCCCCAAATGCGCCTGCATTAACTGATACCCTGGGTAATTTAAACTGGGCATTGAATTCCGAAGGCGCGTCGACCTTTTCCAATCCTCTGGCCGCTACAAAACAGCCTTATTTGGGTAAAACAAATAATTTCATCTCCCAGGTATCTTTAGATTATGAAGTTCTGAATGGTTTGAAATTAATAGGAAGATTTGGATATACCAAAATTCATCTTAGAGAGCAAAGTCTAACCCCAATATCTTCAATGGCCCCCTCAATATTTGCCACCGGAGCACATACGATATCGTCCAGTCAAATAGAGACCTGGATTGTGGAACCACAATTAAGTTTTAAAAGAAAAATAGGGGATGGAGATCTGAATGTATTGCTGGGTGGCACTTTTCAGAGTGATGCACAAAATGCCGAAGGTATTTTTGGATTTGGTTACACCGATGACCTCCTGTTGAAAAGCATTGATGCAGCACCGGGAAAATATGCAAATTCAACCTCTAGCGAGTATAAATACAATGCAATTTTCGGTAGGGTTAACTACAATTACAAAAGTACATATATGATCAACTTAACTGGAAGAAGGGATGGATCCAGTCGGTTCGGTCCCGGAAAACAGTATGCGAATTTTGGCGCAATAGGTATGGCCTGGATTTTTACAAATGCAAACTTCATCCGCCAAAATTTACCATTTCTTTCATTTGGGAAGCTTCGCGGAAGTTATGGGATAACCGGTAGCGATCAAATTTCAAACTATGGTTACCTTCAAACCTACTCAGCAACCCAGCCCTATCAGGATGGTACTGGATTATTCCCCACAAGAATCGCCAATCCAGATTACTCCTGGGAGACAAATAAAAAGCTGGAGGTTGCAATCGATCTGGGTTTCATGGGTGACAAAATCATACTGAATGCAGGCTACTACCGGAACCGGTCGTCTAATCAGTTGGTGGGCTACACACTCCCCGATATTGTCGGTTTTTCGTCAATACAATACAATTTACCGGCAACAGTACAGAATTCCGGTTGGGAGTTTGAACTAAATACAACCAATATCAGGAAAAGCTCATTTAGTTGGAAGAGTGCGATCACCTTAACAATACCGAAGAACCGCTTATTGTCTTATCCAAATATTGAAGGATCAACATATGTAAATATCTTTACCGTAGGCGAGTCTTTGTATACCCCCAAAACTCTGAACTTTTTGGGAGTCAATCCGAATTCCGGGCTTTATTTTTTTGAAGATTTAAATAATAATAACAACGATGTAGAGCAAATTGATAGAAGTACCGCGAACAAATCCTTAGCCAGCCATTGGTACGGCGGGCTTCAAAATTCGCTGACTTATCGGAATTTTTCTTTGGATTTATTTTTTCAATTTGTGAACAAGACAAGTAGATATCCTTTTGCTGGTACTTTCAGTACACCCGGAACTATAGGGAACCAGCCAATTGAAGTGATGAACCGATGGCAACACATTGGAGACAAAGCGGATATACAAAAGTTTTCTCAAGCTTACACTCCCGGAGGGGCCGATACGAAGGCATTTTACAGGTATTATTCAAACAGCTTTATAAATGCTTCCTTTATTCGGATAAAGAATCTTGCATTGTCATGGAACGCTCCTTCACCATTAGTAAAAAAAATGAATGTCGGTAGCCTCAGGCTTTATATTCAGGGCCAAAACCTAGTAACTATTACTAAATATCCTGGAGATCCAGAGGTTGATAATATGCTTTCCTTACCCAGCCTGAGAACCATAACTGCAGGCATTCAAATCGGGATTTAAAATCAATCTTAATTATTTAATTATGAAACCTACAAGATTTACAATACTTCTAATTCTTTCTGTCACCCTGAATTTGGGATGCAGAGAATTCTTAAAAATAGATCCTCCAACAAATCAGGTTGATACAGAAAAGGTATACGCGAATGAAGAAACTGCAATTGCTGCTATCAGGGGCATTTATGCGCAAATGATGTCAGGTATGGGGTTCGCTAGCGGCTGGTCATTTAGTGTGACGGTGCTAGCAGGCAGGTCTTCTGACGAGTTTATCAACTTTAACTCAGATAGTGAGCGGATCCAATTTTCTACAAACAATATTTCTCCTGCCAACTCAGCTTTGCGAACTTACCTTTGGCAGGAGCCCTACCAGATGATCTACGCTGCAAATTCCGTTTTAGAAAACTTAGAACGATCAGGCAATTTATCTGTTCAATTAAAAAAACAGCTAGAGGGAGAAGCAAAATTTATTAGGGCAATCTGTCATTTCTATCTTACGAATTTGTTTGGTGAAATTCCTTATGTACTTAGCACGAACTATAGAGTAAATGCAGCCATGTCGGCGAACACTAGCGTCCAGATATATACTCTTTTGATCAGAGATTTAACCGATGCTGCGACCTTATTAAAGGACGACTACATATCCGGCGAACGAATCAGAGCCAACAAATGGGCAGCAATTGCATTGTTATCTAGGGTATATCTTTATAATGATCAGTGGGCCGAGGCTGAAATTGAAGCCTCAAAAATCATTAAAGAAAAGGGGCTATACAATCTTGTAGATGATTTGAATGGTGTTTTTCTAAAAAACAGCAAGGAAACAATCCTTCAGTTTGTTGTCCCTGTTTCTTTTGGGTACAATACAAAAGAAGGACTCACCTTTATATTAAGCGCTGCTCCAACAAATACAGATGACGTTAGCTTAAGCCCGAATTTACTTTCGAGTTTCCAACCAGGCGACGAACGTCTGAAAAAATGGGTGGGAGTCTTTGAAAACCCGGGTGGTAGCTGGTATTACCCTAACAAATATAAGGTGAAAATTGGAGCTAATCCCGTAACTGAATATTCTATGGTATTGCGATTAGCCGAACAGTATTTAATTCGGGCTGAGGCCAGGATTATGCAAAGCAAAATTGCCCTGGGCATTGAAGATCTAAATTCTATCAGGGAAAGAGCCAGAGCAATTCCCACTCAAGATATTTCAGACCCACTTCCTCCATTGTCTTTAGAACTGAATAAGCAGGATGCGATAACAGCGGTGGAAACTGAACGAAGAATAGAGCTATTTTCAGAATGGGGACACCGCTGGCTTGATCTCAAGCGAACCGATAGAGTTGATGCAGTGCTGTCGACGTTAAAATCTCCGAACTGGGAGCGTACCGACGCGCTTTATCCAATCCCAATTACAGAGTTGCTTAATGCATCGAAGCTTAAACAGAATCCAGGATATCAATAGTTAAAAGTTAACCAAGTACTTACATATACAAACATGAAATCAAAAATTATTAGAACGGCGCTGCTATTAGTAATGCTGGCCATCCAAACAAATGCCCAAAATAACCCTGTATCGAATCAAAGGATAAATATTGGTGATATTGTTCCGGATTATCAGACTGCTAATATATTAAACTATGCAAATGACAAATTGAATTTACAAGATTTTAAGGGTAAAATCCTAATTCTTGACTTCTGGACTTTTGAATGTACAGCTTGTGTTTCATCCTGGCCGAAATTGCTTGCATTGCAACAGGAATTTAAAGACAAGATCCAAATTTTATTGGTTAATGAACGGGGCACAACGCAGCAAGTTCAAAAATTTGTTAAAAGACAGGAAAAAATTAACAAGTATGTGATGAACCTGCCTATTGTTTACAATGAAAGTAGACTTAGTGAGTTTTTCCCTCATAGTTTTGTTCCCCACGTTATTTTCATCGATCAACACGGTATCGTTAAATACATCCCGCATCCACTTTATTTGAATAGAGAAACAATAAAGGCAATATTAAAAAACAATGACCTTCAACTCCGGGTGGTTAGCGACAATCCGGTTATGGCTCAATCGAAACCTATATTTATCAACGGTTACCTAACTGAAGATCCTAATGATACCAGATTAGTATGGAGTTCAGTCATTACTCCCTACATGAACAATGCCATGGCAGTTGCTCATTTCGGAAGTAAATCCATACTTGATGGTAGGGCTTATGGCTGGATAGCAAACCATTCACTTGAAGCGATGGTTAGAATTTTACAAAGTTACAAGGCTGATCCTCAAATTCCTGTTCCGCTCTCAAGAAGGATCATCAAGGATCTGGATAGCACAAATTATGTAGGCAGAGTTGATGGTATTTTACAACTAAAGAATTTGTACACGGCTCAGCTCACTTCAGAACGAAATATCTCCGTCAAAATAATCAAAAAGAAAATGCTTTCAGATATACAGGAATGCTTTGGAATTGAAAGTTCTTGGGAGAAGCAGCGAAAAAAGTGCATTGTAATATCTAAAAGTGGCTATCAAATCCCAAAGTACAAATCTGGAGAAGTGGAACTGGCCACGACAGATAATTTTGTTAAATTTAATAATGTCACCATTTCGGATATTATTCAGAAGCTAGAGGACGGCCTTCTTTTTTACACCGACTATCCGATTTTGGATGAGACAGGTATTGAGAGTAAATTGGGCAGAATTAATCTGGATTCGGATAAAAAGATAGATTTCCGCATTTTACAAACGGCCCTAATAAAGTTCGGATTAAAACTTTCTATCGAGGAACGCGAAATTG
Organism: Pedobacter steynii; assembly: GCF_900103665.1. GTDB lineage: Bacteria > Bacteroidota > Bacteroidia > Sphingobacteriales > Sphingobacteriaceae > Pedobacter > Pedobacter steynii. The sequence continues at coordinate 572,560 of NZ_FNGY01000001.1, read as the reverse complement.
ATATGCTGGTAATTACGAGAAATAAAGTATAAATGTTAAAGATCCGGCCATTTTATGGTATATCTGCTAAGATAACGGCCAGAAAGCGTGTAGATATGATCGCCTATAACACTTAACTGTGTTATAGGTTCTTCTTGCTGGTTTGGTATATAAAGTGTGGATAAATAAGAAGAATTGTTTAAATCATAGATATCAATCACAGTTGAGTTTTTGAACCGCAATTCATCCTCATGCTTGCCTATAATTTTGGATTGGACAAGCAAATAGTCTTTCCATATTGCACACCTTACGTTAACAATTGTAGCTCCAGATGCTAATACTTTTGCTCCTGTTGATTCAATCGTAGATACGTTCACATTCGCCCGGCTGATGGGATCAATAGTACTGAACTTTTTAACCAGTTTTAGATTGCTATCAATTACAAGCACCTCATTTCTGTAGAAATATACGTATACGAACAGCCTGTTTTTTCTGCTAAATACGGATGTTCCAGCGGTACAGAAAAGTCCGTCAACTTGCTTTTCAAAAATTGTATCATTCTCAATTTCTGATTGAAATTTAGACATTTTCCTTAAGCTATTTTCTTGAGTTCTTGAACTAACATATTCATATATAAAAGCGCTTTCGTTCAATGCGGTAACATTATAGAAGTAGGGATGTTTTATTGATACAGCCTTTGCCTTCCAGGTTCCCGTCAAACCATGATATAAGGATTTATCAGGACCATACGAAAGATAAAAATGATTAGAATCGACTTGAACCCTATGTAATAGTCCTTTAGCTGAGCCAGCATAATCTATCTGGTGGGATATAGCGTCGGTTAACGAAGTATCTATTTCTAATATATTTTGTATGGTATAATTGCCTAAATAGACTTTATTACCTTTGTGCCCTGCAATATAGTAGGAATTGAAACCAAGATCAAAGGCTTTAATTTCTAGCACATTATAGTCGATGTTTCTCTGAAAATTATAAGATATTTTGCTGAGATTATAGAAATAGACCGCCAAAATTATTCCTATCGGGAATAAGGATAATACAAAAACTGAAAGCAAGGTTCTTGAATACTTTTTCATAGGATCATTTATCAAATAATCTACGGTCTATTATGGCCGTAGATTATGGTTATGCTAACTTTATGGATTCAAAGCTAAGCGTAGAGAACAAGTCCCGTCCGGACTTGTTCCAGTGTAAGTTACACCGCTAATTGTACAAAGTGGTGCTGTGGCACTAGGAAAACATTTAACAGATGTATTACATGGTCCTGGAGTACCTTGTATCTTGGCTGGCACTGCGAATTTTGAGGTATTTGCATGGCCCGCATACGCTCCGCCGATTGCAACTGCTGCAACCAATGCGGTAAAAAATAGTTTTTTCATAATAATATTTTTTGTTCTTTTTTGCCTACTCTAGGATACGGGTTTTCAGCTTCTCCCGATTCAAATTGCGCAATAGAATATTTTTAATTAGCCTGCTTAACTCTGCTTTTATATAGGGTGAATTTTCCTTGCAAAAAAATGGCTACTACGGCCAAAAACACAAATATGATGTTGAAAATCAGATGCGCTGTCCATCCCAGTTTTTCTAAAATCCCTCCACAAGAACATGGGACTCGCTCTGCGAAGGTTAGAATTACGATAATGTATAATGTAAACATGAGCATCAAGCTAAATGAAGCGTAAAGTCCAATTACCAACGTTCTTTTAAAGTACAATAGAATACAAATTAGAATTTCAATTGTCGGGACTAACCAGGCTATTACCATTGCATAATCAGTCAGTAAAGGTGACTGCCCCAGTTGCACTTTAAATTTTTGAAAATCCAATATCTTATTGAATGCAGCATATAAAAACAAAAGAAAGAATAGTCCGGAGATAATTTCAACAATCAACTCTGGAGTAATTCTAAACTTCAAACTTAACAAACTGAAAAACCTATTTACTCTATTTGACTTTCTTGTTTCCATATCGTTCATATTTGATAGAACCAATTTCTGAAATTCCAAAAAGAAAACAGCCGTTCGACACTGCGAAAAACCATAGTTAAAAACCGCAAATAAACCAGTTAACCAACTATAAAAAAGCAGTTCAAACCCCACACAAAGGCAGCAAAGAAATACTTCAGCTGAAATTCAAACCTAAAAATCAATTAAACCCATTCATCAAAAAGAAGCATAAAACCGGAGTTTAAAAAGAAATAATAATCTTTCTACAGAAAGCAAAGACAAAAAAATGCGCTGCTTTCTTGAAAAACAGCGCATGTAAAACTGACGTAAAAAAACAAACTACAAAAGGTGATGATCAGCATAATAAGCCATTGCCTTGGCAATAAAAGACCACAACACTGGATCAGATTTACCACCCAGCAGCGGAAAGCGCCAATCAGTCAGATATAACTTCCCCAAGCCTTTATAAGTTTCCCCCTGCTTATCTAATGCACTAAAAGTCCCCCAAAGCCTACGCGTATTCAGGTAATGTTCATGCACCAAAGCCTGAACAGCAGCAGAGGAAGGCAGCTTCGCGCTAAGCTCAACAAACGACGCAGACAACTCCCGTTGCCTTGCTACCAATGTCTCAAAATCCCGCTTAGTAAGCGCCCCTAAATAACCTTCAGCATGATCAACCACCACCACCTTAGTCTCATAATTCTTAACCACCACATTTCTGTAACCAGCAGCCTCATCTTTTGAAGGCCGGTCATACAAATCATTTAATTCCAACATGTTCTTCTTTTTTAATAAATCCATGGTATCCTCCACGGTGTAGAGCAATCTGTTAAACCGGACTCTTTTCAGCGTCAGCAAACGCTTATAATTTCTAAACGGCAGCATCGGATCAAACCAAAGACTAATACTTAGTTCTTAGTTTACTTAACCGATCCAGAGACATCCCCATAAACTCAGCAATGTATTGCCGCTTGGTTAAGCAAAACAGCTTATCCAGTAAGTCTTTATTCTCAACATACCTTTCCTCAGTATTCATGTTATTTATCCGCTCCTGATGCCCCATCTTTAGCCTGGCATCAGTATCCCGGATCATTTCAGTCACTTTTTCCGTATCACCAAACATCCTCTTTAACCTTTGCCAATTATCATAACTGACCATTATCATACGGCAATCTTTCAAAAGCTCAATGGTACTCTGGGAAGGCTGCTGACTAAAAAAACCAGGAGTGGTGTATACAAAACTAAAAGGGAACCAAAACCAGATCGTCCGCTCTTTAAAGCTCCATTCATTTACCCTAATCTCCCTAGCCAGCCCATCCAGCATAAACCAAACCATCTCCTGCCGCTGCCGGAAATTGAGAATCCTGGCACCTTTATGATAGACCATCTCAAAAAGCATAGGCCTGAGCAAAGTTTTAAACCTGGTACTCAAAACCATAAACAGCTCCATCTGCTCAATTAAAATATGAAATGCCTCGTCAGATATCGCTTTCATATGGCACATTATTTAAACTACTACTCCAAGGCAAGCTAACTACCTGTAGCCGCTTTAACCCGAACCCCAGTAACTGTAACAGTTCCATCTTACTCCTCGCACCGGTCTTAACAAAAATATTCTGTACATGACGATCTACCGTCTTACCAGCAATAAACAGCAAACCTGCGATCTCCTGGTAAGTCATACCTTTACAAAGCAAAGCGGCAATCTCCACCTCCCTGTCCGTCAGTTTATGAACTTTACAATTCTGCTCAAAATTCAACTCCCCCGCCTGGTCCAAAGCCAACAGCTTAGCGTGTTCAATCCTGTTTAAAGCAACAGAGCGGACCATATACAAGATCGAAAACCCAATAAAACCCAGATTTGTGACTAAAGCCTCAACCCACTGCTTCACATGTAGAACTGAAAAGACAGATAAACAGACCCATGGGGTCACTGCAAAACCAACAGCAGACAATTCCGTTAAAGAATACGGATGAGCAGAATCACTCTTTAATCTGATCTTGTTACAAATCGCAGACAAAACCGACCAAAGTAGCACCAAAGAATAAATAAAAGGAACCAACATACCCCAACTCAGCGCAAAATCCAAATCCCCAGTTAAAGGATAAACTATCCCTAAAAATAGCACATAAGGAAGCATCAGGAAAAGCCCCACTCCATAAAGTGCATGGAAACGCAAATCCGGTAAATTAAAAGCCTTATAAAAGTACCAAGGAAAATAACTCGCTATAAGAAAACCCGAACCATAAGCAAGAATATTCTGCAAGACAACAGAAATACCCAAAGCTTCATCCGGAAACAATCCACCGGTAACGTTGTAAAAAATCAATAACGCCAGCAAAATCAAAAACCACAAGCGGCGCTTATCCTGCGGACGAGAATAATAAAAGAACAATTGGCAAGTCAATATCATAAGCTCCAGAACTACGAAGACAAAAGTGAGCAGGTGCATTTCAGAATTAAAAAGTAGCATAAGATTTGAGCCGTTAATAAACAATGAGACACATTCATTTTATAGTTATGACACCATCAATAACTACGAAAATAGAGTTGGTACCCTAATTGATCCAGCCTTTTGTAAATATTAAAGCTAAAATACTGATACCAAGAAAGCTTCTTCAAGGTAAAACTCTCCAGACAGGACTTTCTTCCTATAAATATTCCTTCCACAATTAGATCAAAAAGGAGCCTGCAACTATAATCCTTTCGCTGCAACCCCGGCAGAACACCAATAAACCAGAAGCGATAAATCTTGCTAGAGAGATACCATTTATTAGTTTGCATTTCCCTTCTTAATCCTCCTGGCATCCACGCAAAGCCAGTGACCTTGGCTACCCTTTTTAAATTACTGTAGATATACTTAAAACCCAATCGTACACGACCGGGAAAAAACACTAATCTAAGGGGATTTTGGTCGCAATAAATTATGTTAACGCGATAATTAGAACAAATATTCACGACATAATCAATAAGACGTCTCATATGGAGTAAATTACCCATCTTCCCCCCCACCATATCTAATACATTTTTGTTGTCTTTTAAGGCTCTCGTTAATACTCCAACAATATGCCCCTTGTGCTCAATTTGGGCTTCCATCATGTTTTAATTTCGCATTAAGTAAATATCAACACAAAAATAACCACATAGATGGCATATCGACTTGGCCAAACACAAGTCAAATAGGGTAAAATATAAATATTCACAAGACTACTGATTTAATTTCGGATATATTTTTTTCATAAGGGTAGAAAAGTGATATTGATCGATATTCAGGTAACTTGCAATATCTTTATATTGCATAGGAGCCTGTCTTGCAGGCCGCAGCAGGATTGGATACAAATCAAAAAATAGCTTAATTTTAATCTTCCCTGGTAGGCGGTGCAGCTCATCCTTAACCCGATTATTTTTAAACATTCCGGAAAGCGTCTTAATAGTCAACATCTTGACATCATCAAATCCTTCAAACAAAATATCCATATCCTTCACAGTTAAATAAAGAATACTAGTCTGCTCAATAAACTCCAATCCAGTGTCAGCCCGAGTACCATTAAAAAAACTATCTGGATTCAAAGCGATCTCACCAGGCCCAAATATATCTATAACAACTTTACCACGTACTGGATGCATGTAATATGTGAACCCCATGCCATGTGAAATAAAAGCAGCGACATTTGCATATGTGTTTTCTGCATAAAATGAATTACCATATTTAAAATACAGGCCCTTTAATAATTTTGTTAGGCCAGATTGAAAACTGCGTTTATCCTTCATCTCCAATATAGAATTCAACAAAACAAAAAGGCGTTTATACGCCATTGGATGAATAATGGAAGAGATAGGTTCCTTGTTTTTCTTTTTACTATTCGTCATTGTGAGATTGTTAATTCCATAAGGACATTCTGATGATTAATTCTAACTTAATTAAAGGAATAGCCCGGATTACCCGGACTATTCACACGCACCCAACTAAAAAACAACTATTAACCAAATGGTGGCAGGTTCCATCCAGACACGCTACATCACCAACTATAAACCGTTCCTTATGAGTTTCGTTACGAGCTCTCTAATTAAGAATGCAGCCCAATTATATTTTATTCTTCCATTTTTAGGATGGCCCAATAAATTCTTTTTCATCAAATATTTATCTGCCACTTCACGCTTCATTATAAAATGGGGTTGTAACACCTCCCCTTAATATCGCATTGATGAAATATGTGAGGGTATAAGATGCTTATTGATTTTTATCAAGTCCCTAAAGCTTCGAATTGAGTACCTTTCCAGATGGAGAGTTGCGCAATTGAGGTGACAACGTATTGAATAATGCTTTGATTTTCTTAACATCCACATTTTCTTCGAATGCTTCCATTAGTGTCTGCAAACTAATAAAAGATGAAGGATGGGATTTTACATATTCATTTAACACTGCGCGGCGTTTAACCCCTACATCCTTTAATTTGGCATCCATCTCATTCTTAAATTCAGCACTTTGTTGCTTGGTTTCAGGAGCGCTGTAGAAATCCGTGACTATAGCATTCATAGATGCGTTTATAGGTTTTAATAAAACCATAAATTTCTTATTCTCTTCATTTAGTTTTGAACCGGTAACAACAGCATTTTTGAGGGTACTGGTAGTAGCAACGGTGATATTTCCGGGCTCAAGGAAAAACACCAGGGCATCAGCTTCTTCTCCAAGCGCTTCGAGACCAATACCCTTATAGTCCATGATCAATCGTGCCAGCTTAGGCTCTGGTATTGTACCTTTAAATTCAAAGATACCATTCGGACATGGAGCAGAAATGGTCTTCATCTTACCATTTAGCTTGTAGTTTAAGTAAATTTTAGCCTTAGCAGTTCCCTTGCTTATCTTTCCTTTTAGAAGGAAATTGCCGTCTATTGCCCAGCCCACTAAAGGCAGCATAGTTATGATAATTAAGATTATTTTTTTCATTTTGTGTTGATTTACAAGACGTCTTTAATCGCCTTTTTCATGATTAGTTATTTATTTTATATTCTTTTCTGGCAAGGACACAAACCGAATACAATTTTCTCCGCTCAGGTACAATTTCGAAGCCTTAAGAATCGAGTTGCTGTTAATGTTAATTAAAAGCTTCTCCAGATCCGTCACTGCTTTCAGCTCTTCTCCCTCATCCACCTTCTTCACTATATATTGTAACCAGAAATCATTAGTTTTCCGCTGTAATGCAACTTGTTTACGCACCCCAGCCTTATATTTTAATAATTCATCCTGGGTTGCTCCAGCTTTTTGCAGGTTTGCGATATCCTTTTCTACAAGTTTGACCAAGTGTGCTACATGTTCAGGGGCACAGCCAAATGCTATCTCTAAAGAGAATCGCTGGTCTGGGTCTTTTGTCATACTGGATTGTACCGATGGGCTGTAAACTTCACCTGCTTTCTCTCTCAAACTGGTTAGCAATCGATAGGACAGGATTTCGGATAATGCCTGCAACTGTCTGCCCTCCTCTTCACTATACTTACAATCGCCGTGATAAACTAGTAACACACTGGCTTTTTGACCTCTTCCAGCTTCAATTATCTTGGTCAATCTCCCTTTCGGCATCTTTATATGTATCTCCACGGGTTTTTCCTGACGATTTTGGAACGGTAATGCACCCAGATAATGTTCCAGTAAGGGAGCGATGCTATCGGTATTGAAATTACCAACAAAAACGAAGTTAGCATCTGAAGCATCGGCAAAGCGGTCTTTGTATATGTCGAATGCTTTTTCAAGACTGATGCTATCCAGCCTTTCCAACGTCATGGGACTCATTCGATAATGATAACCACTTAACACATTCCCTATGGTATCTGCAACTACGTTTTCTGGATCATCATATTTGGTTTTGATTCCTTCTCTTAAACGGGCAACCGCATTATCAAACAACACCGTGTCTTTACGCGGGGCAGTGTAACGCAGATATATCAGTTGCAATGCAGTTTCCAGATCACTTGTCGAACAACTTCCATTGATGCCTTGGGCGCGGTCACTGATATACACCCCTACACTAACAGACTTTCCATTCAGCATTTTAGAAAGTTGATTTGGAGCGTAACCAGCCAATCCACTACCACCAATTACATTTGCAGCGTTCGAAGCACTCGGGTAGTCCGCATCTGCATATTTATTAATACCCCCTGGAGCAAATGACACAAACAGAATTTGATCATTTTTATAAGTGGTTGGTTTCAACCATATTTTCACTCCATTGTTTAGGATTATTTGTTGTACACCAACAGCAGAGATGTTATTGCGGGAAACAATCTTTCCGCCCTTAGAGAGCTTGCTTAATAGTGTATTTTTAACAATCGCAGGTTTGTAAGCCTCAAATAATGACGAGCTTGCTTTAGCCAGCCAGCCCACTAAAGTAGCTGAGTCAGGCAAATTGGACTTTTCCTTCTCAGGTGCGATCAGCAAAATGTCTCTATTGATATCCACCATGTATTTTGCTGCAAGAGATTTGATGTCTTCGATTGTAATACCGGGAAGTTCCTTTTTTACAAAATCATATTCCCAATCAAATCCTGGCGAAGCTGATTCATTAAGAAATAGCTGTTGATATTGTGCAACATAACTCTCTGAAGAAATTTTACTTTGTTCGCGCCTTTCCTTCTCTAAACCTGAACTGAAACTTGTTTTAGCTTGGTCCAATTCCACTTGTGTAAAGCCGAAACGTTTCACCTGTTCCAACAACGACCATGTAATGCTAAAAGATTCCTTTAAGCCACCTGGCTTGGCTGTTACAGCATATGCAAATTGCGTAAGCCCGCCCATAAGGTTACCAATGCCAGCTTTGACATTAATAAATGGAAGGTTAGGCTGCTGAGCTAATTCATTCAAGCGATAAGTCAGCATCTGATTGAAAAGATTTCGTTTGATGGTATTCAGGTAATCTGTCGTAGTTTTCATCTTTGATTCTGGATGCTTAACCACTATTTTGAGCTCAGTTGCAGTAACCTCAGGATCAGTGAGCAGCAAGAACTGATTCTTACCTGTGAGTTCAATTTTATAATCAGGTCTTGCCCTTTCGTTTTCCGGGTTCTTCAGATCTGAAAACTGTTTTTTGATTTGCTGTTCGACCTGATCTACGTTGACATCCCCGACAACAATCAGCGCCTGCAGGTTTGGACGGTACCAATCGTTGTAAAATCGACGTATTGCGTTTGCAGGTGAGGTCAGTAAGACACTGTCTATCCCAATAGGTGAACGACGGCTATACCTAGAGTTGTTCAGGATCACAGGCGTTATTTTTTGCTGTAACCTGTTGCTGACACCTTCAGTAAGCCGCTTCTCTTCAAGAATAATCCCTCTTTCCTTATTGATGTCTTCTGTCTTGAGTAAGGCGCCCCTTGCCCAATCACGCATAATACCCAATCCTTTACTAACTAAGCTTGGATCATCTGTAGGAATAGGGAGTTGATAAACAGTTTCATCATAGGAAGTGTATGCATTAAGGTCTGCTCCAAAGCTCACGCCGACTTTTTGCAGATAGGAGATCAGCTCATTCTTAGGAAAATGCGTAGTTCCGTTAAAATTCATGTGCTCCATAAAGTGAGCCAATCCTTGCTGATCATCATCTTCAAGTATAGAGCCCACTTTATTGACAAGATAAAACACTGCACTCTTTGCCGGCTCATTATTCTTACGGATATAATAGGTAAATCCATTCGCTAACGTTCCGGTTCTTACAGCTATATCCAATGGAACAGGCTGAATTTGTTGCTGGCTTTTGACTGGATTAATACTTGCTAACAGGACAATTAATCCCGAGACAGCCCAATAACGGTTGTTCATAATTATTTTTTTTATTCTACGTAAGCCTTCAACATCGATGCAATGTGAAAAATAACAACCGTCATTGAAGGCTATAATTAATTTATTATTACTACTGTAATCATTCCTTTGCTGTAGACAATGAGTAAGGAAAATCTAAAGCATTAGTACCCCGCTGCAGGTTAGGTTTAGCAGACATATCGAAATCCAGAACAGCTCCTTTTAGCAATTCAGCATGGCTTAACCAGTTTTTACTATACAGCTTACCATTGTACTTTAATGCCTGGATGTACTTATTATACGCATTGTTGGCTGGGGCATTGATCACAATGGTCTTACCATTCTCTAGACTTAAAGTCACTTTTTTAAACAAAGGTGCACCCAATACATACTGGTCAACCGCTGGAGTCACCGGATAAAAGCCAAGCGCAGAGAAAACATACCAGGCAGAAGTCTGCCCATTATCCTCGTCACCACAGTACCCGTCTGGAGTAGCATTATACATTCTGTTCATGGTTTCACGTACCCAATACTGAGTTTTCCATGGCGCACCAGCATAATTATACAGATAGATCATATGCTGTATGGGTTGGTTTCCATGTGCATACTGCCCCATATTCGCAATTTGCATTTCCCGGATCTCATGAATCACCCCGCCGTAATAGCTTTCATCAAAAATGGGAGGAAGTGTAAATACAGAATCCAGTTTCTTCACAAATTTCTCTTTGCCACCCATCAGCTTAGCCAAACCATCAATATCCTGGAACACAGACCATGAATAATGCCAGCTGTTTCCTTCAGTGAATGCATCACCCCATTTGAACGGGTTGAAAGGAGATTGGAACTTACCATCTTCATTTTTACCACGCATCAAACCCGTTGAAGGATCAAACAGGTTTTTGTAATTCATGCTGCGTTTCTTAAAGATCTCTATTTCTGAAGCCGGCTTACCCAATGCTTTACCCAATTTGTAAATCGCAAAATCATCGTAAGCGTACTCCAGGGTCCTGGCTGCATTTTCGTTGATTTTTACATTATAAGGTACATACCCCAATTCGTTATAATATTTAACACCCCGACGCCCGGTAGCTCGTGGCCCTTCATTATTAGCCCCATGTAATACAGCATCCCATAAGGTATTGATATCGTAGCCGCGTAAGCCTTTAATGTAGGCATCCGCAACAACAGAAGCAGAATTATTTCCAATCATACAATCTGAGTAACCGGGACTAGACCACTCAGGTAACCATCCACCCTCTTTATAATCATTAGCAAGACCTTCCTGCATCTCTTTATTGATAGAGGGGTACATCAGGTTTAAAAAAGGATATAACGCCCTAAATGTATCCCAGAATCCTGTGCCGGCAAACTTGTAGCCAGGAACAGTTTCCCCAGTAAAAGGGCTCCAATGAACGATCTTATTGTCTTTATCCAGCTCATACATCTTATGAGGGAAGAAAAGAGCCCTGTAAAGACTGGAATAAAAAGTACGTGTCTGATCTACAGTGCCACCTTCTGCAGCAACTCTACTTAAGGTTTTGTTCCATATCGCCTTAGCTTTGGACTTAGTCATTTCGAAGTTGTCATTTGCCAACTCCCTTTTCAAATTGAGATCAGCCTGTTCAATACTGATAAAAGAAGAGGCTATTTTCATATTCACCTGCTCGCCTTTAGTAGTTTTGAAACCAACAATAGCCCCCGAGTGATCCGCTTTTACTTCAAGTTCGCCATTTAACAATTCTTTTCCTTTCCATCCATTTGCAGACGTGAAAGGCTTATCAAAATAAGCAACGAAATAATTTTTAAAACTCTCATGAACATGGTGAGAATGCCTTGTACTATAACCTATTATCTTTCTTTCCCCAGGAATGATCTTAATGTAAGAACCCCTATCGAAAGCATCTATAACTACATAAGACTCATCCGATTTTGGAAAAGTAAAACGGAACTGGGCAGCACGCTCTGTGGGGGTAATTTCCGTAGTCACATCCGCATCAGCCAAGTAGACACTATAATAATAGGGCTTTACAATTTCCGCTTTATGCGAGAACCAGCTCGCCCTTTCCTCTTCATTAAATTTCTGTGTTCCCGTCACTGGCATGACCGCAAACTGCCCATAGTCATTCATCCATGGTGAAGGCTGATGGGTTTGTTTAAATCCCCTGATTTTATCGGCATCATAAGTATATGCCCAGCCATTCCCCATATTGCCTGTTTGGGGAGTCCAAAAGTTCATTCCCCAAGGCAGCGCTATTGTCGGATACGTATTTCCATTTGACAATGAAGGTTTACTCGCAGTTCCCATAAGTGGGTTGACCCATTCAACAGGATCAATAATTTTTCCTGTTACCTGTGCCGATAAAGACAAGCAGGCACCTAATAATGAGGCAGTCAAAAATATTTTAATCATATCTTTAATTATTAATCTTACATCAGTTTTTGAATGCTTTGATATAAACAAAGACTGATATACGTTACAGTTATCGCATTAAAATGAATTGGGTAATTAAATACCTTCGCATTTTATATTAACATATACTTCATATATCAGTCCCCGTTTAGCTAATCTGGCATTTATAAATACCACTCCTATTTCCTTATTTTCGTTTTCTTCTGATCAGCAAAATGACACTTCCAATCGCCAGTAAGGCAGGTATGATATACATCGCAAATATTTTAATGTAGGAAGCTTTTTTCATGCTGATAGCTATGTCGTTATCCACCGAAAGTGGACGCACTATATTAATCGGCACCTTACCGCCGGAGACATTATCAAGCATTCCTAAGATAAGCTCGTCTTTGGCAATTGAAACACCTCTATAGTTTTTTGACAAACCGAGATTGCTTAAACAATCTGCATCACCAACGATAAATATTTTTTGGGATTTACCGTTTATCTTTCGCTCCAACATCGCGCCTACGGTATTAGGCTTTTCCTCTTCCTTCGCATCGTCTATTTGGGGAACCTCGTCAATGAAATTGACTGTATTAAGCTCGTTCCAGCTGCCTACTGAGTCCGTAGTAAATAGTGGAGTATATTTGAAACCCTTATCTTGTTCAGGAACAATTGCGACAGCGCCAGGCAACATCAACTGGTACCCATATTTGAAATAGTCATAAAGATAGGACACCTTCCTCGACTCTAAAGTATGATTGCCAAACACCAGATTAGGTAGGCCAACAGTCTGCTTTTGTACCAGTTCTCCGGGAAGAAACCGTACACCAAACTGGTTAACGAGTGGATTTAGCGCAGCCTGGTGATTCACCTCCCCCAGTACAATTACATTCCCGCCAAGCTGAACAAACTTCATGATTTTTTCTATTGCTTCTGACTCGAATGGGACCTTTCCGTCCGCAATCACAATTAGAGACATGTCAGCCGGAATATCCTCCCCATAACTCAAATTAATCTCATCAACATCCATTCCCTGGTTAATCAGGGCCTGTCTGGAAGCAGGATTGCTCATTATATTACTATAACCGCGATCTGAGTCGTCGTTCAATCCACGTTGGCCATACCCTTGAATATATCCTATCTTAGGTAGCTTCATCACCAACCTTTTAAAGGCAGCTGTGATTTCTCTTTCCTCCGGAAGTGGATTAATTGGGTCATCGTATGTTCTCAGAAAAGCTTTTTGGCCATTTTCCCGTTCAATCAACCGGGTAAGCTGGTATTTCTCACCTGAGAGATCAATTAATTTGTCTATTTGATTGGGATCCAGGAATAGATCAAAATCAAAGCCCATAGTTTCGCATACTTTTTGGGCATCTTCACGTTGCGCTTTCAGTTCCTTAGGTGTAATCACTTTGACATCAGGCTTTCGATAGTAATACACATATTTCAGATTCATTTCTGGCTTGAATCTGGCATACTTATCAAAGCGGCTTTTGTCGCTATTGAATTCTGAAGGGCCAGCAAATTTGAAAGTTGGATGAAATAGATTTACATAGGTAGTTATGGTTAATCCACCAGTAACCTTCTCCATGATTTCTTGGCTACCAACCGACAAGGTATTCTCCTGGGTATGCATGACATCATGGTAAAACATTAATTTGGGTCTGGAAGAAAAATAACCCATAGAAACCGCGATAAGAACTGCACCAACATACTTAACCGCTTTCAAATACCAAGGGCCACTTTTCTTGATGGTTTGAAACCTGATGACTGTTAGGGCTAAGAAAAGGCATATCACAATAATGAAATAAAGGAAATCCTGTGAGGAGATCAGCCCCTGCAGAAAACTATCGGCCTTTCCTGATAGCCAAATCCAGTAGGTCAATTCTCTGATAAAAGGAATATCCTGAGCGATCTTTCCCGCATAATTTAACAGAGTTAGCACACAAAGGGTGCCCATTGCCGCTACTACTTGATATGAAGTCAGGCTGGAGGTAAATAAGCCAATCGCCGCGTATGCACAGATGAGCAAAAACAGACCCAGGATTGGTGTAAGCGCTTCTATCCATTGAAAATTCTGTATCAGAACGCCACCAAGCACCAGAAACGGAACCAATAATGACAGCAAAGCGAAACAATAACCGACCATAGCCAGGTATTTTCCCAAGACGATCTGCAGGTTAGATACAGGAGATGAATACAGTAATTTGATCGATCCACTAGCATACTCACGGCTGATAACGCCCATGGTCAATAACGGCAGATAAAAATACAGGTAACCCTTAAGGCTTTGAAAGGAAAAAATCATCTGTGAAAGGGGGAATATGGCATACCCTAAGGTTTTTCTTCTCGCCCAGTCTACATAATTATCTGAGATGATAAAGCCTAACTGGAAGGCAAACACGATCAGTATCAACCAAGCTACCGGTGAGTAGAATAATGTCTGCAATTCTGTTTTAGCTATTCTTAATATTTTTTTCATACTTATTTATTTTCGGTTTGTTTAGAGAGTTTAGCAAAAATTTCATCCAGCGAGCTTTTCTCTATTTTGAGTTCATATAATCCCCAATCCCCCAAAACACTTAACTGTAGAAAAGAATTCACAACTGCATTACTACCTAAATAGCGTATACGAAATGATTCAATACCAACTTTCTCCACAGAAGTGATGTTATTTGAAACAGCACTTAGTTCATTCATAGATGGCGCTGAATACATCGATACCAGAAAGCTGTCAGGTTCTATATAATTGTCAAATTCCATCATTGAACCTGCGAAAACCATTTTCCCCCCTTCTACCATTCTTATTTCATCGCAAGTAGCCTGGACTTCAGATAAGATGTGTGTGGATAAAAGGACGGCCCGCTCCTCTGCAATTTCTTTGATCAGTTTACGTACCTCCACAATCTGATTGGGGTCCAGGCCGTTAGTAGGTTCATCCAGAACCACAAATTTTGGACTGTGCACAATAGCTTGGGCAATCCCAACCCGCTGCTGGTACCCTCCGGATAAATTCCCAATGAGCCGCTTGCTAAAATGACTGATCCCGCAACGAGCTTTAGCATCTTCAATAGCATTTTTAATACTATTACTGGGCACAGACCGTAGTACTGCACAGTGGTTCAAATATTCATCCACTGTCAGATCTAAGAATAACGGGGCTTTCTGAGGTAAGAATCCAAGAAATCTTTTGGCCTCCTCTGGATGCTTGCGCAGATCAACTCCGTTAATAAATACCTGACCAACTGTGGGATTCAATGCACCACAAATGATGTTCATGGTGGTGGATTTACCGGCTCCATTCGATCCCAGTAAACCCATGATACCATTACGTTTGACTTCAAAACTAATGTTTGAGATTGCCCATTGCTCACTGTAACGGTGAGACAAACCGATCACCTCTACGACAGAATCGTTCATGATTTTTTTGCTTTATAGTGTGTTAAAAATTATTATTCAGCGTCTCCGATCAGCTGGAGATTGATTTTGTATTTAGAAAGGAAATAAGTTTGCATAACATCATATTTCTTTTTGAGAAGTGGAAATCCCAAATATTTTTCATTCCATTCGGATTTTTTCATTGACAGCATTGTTCTGATAAAAGCGCTCAGGTCTCGTCTTTTAGCGTCCTCAACAGTGATGTACTCAAAATAGCTGAAGTCCTCTGTGAATCCTCTGCTTTTAAAGTAATTCGATGAATTAGGGTCACTGCTGGTATTTACGGTGTAACTACTCACAGCAAAAAAAGATTCAGGGAGATCTATAAGCTTTTTATCGATCAACATTTCCCAAAACACAGAATTCAGTTGGTTTTTATATTCCAGTTTAAAGGCCTTATCCTGTCCCTGCAACTGGCTATTTACATACCCAAATGCCAGATTCTCAGCGCCAGGATTTACGGTTACCAGATATTTGACACCACCATAATTCACATAGAGACTGTCAGCCATAAAAATCCTGTAGGGCATACGCTGCTTTAAGAATTCGTCGGGATAAAATCTAAACCATTTGTCCTGCAATAAATCCAAAAAGTCTCCGACATACCGCGGATCTGCATTTGTTCCGCCAAATGCGCCTTGTCTCTTTCCAATTTGGTTCCAGTTAAAATCAGCTACACTATAATCGTACAGGAAATAGGTATTATATTTTTTGTAAAGTTCGACAATTCTGTCATCAGCCGGTGATTTTCCCTGAGGAAGTACATAATCTTGTTTCGGTGATTCGGAAGGCTTAATAGCAATATCCTTCTTACAACCAGCGATGAAACTGGCGACTAATATGGCAATCAATATTTTTTTCATAACAAAGCTATTATTGACCTACTCTCGGGGCTTGACTCCTAGAGGGGTTTTGGGTGAGTAATTTGTTGTTATTAAACATGCCATCTGGAATAGGCAGGGTATAGTAAGGATCATTTTGCTTCAGTGTAAAGGTTACTACAGAAGATCCAGCAGAAGCTTTGTAAGTATGTGTAATCTCCGGCATACCATATCTTCTAAGATCAAACCACCTATGGTCTTCAAAACATAATTCTTTTCTTCGTTCTTTTCTGATTTCTTCCCTGAGGACATTCGCATCATTGATAATAACATCACTATATCCGATAATCCGATTGTAGCGTAAAAGGTTTAGATCTGACAGGGCAGCCTGTAATGAGGCGGCGTCTCCTTTCAAAGCTTTTTCAGCATTAGCCTCTGCCCGATTCAAATAAGCTTCGGCAGTACGCATACCTTTCCCGAACTTACTGACTGTAAAGTCATTGGAGTATTTCGCCGGTAATGTTTGATCATTATTAAAGAATAATTTTGACCGGACATCAGCTTCTGAGTACATGGAAAGCAAATCAGGAGATGGGAGAAAACCTGGAGGAAAACTAACATCCTGAGATCCAAAATTCCATGCAAGCTCAGAGGAATTATAATCTAGAATGAAGTAAGGAGCGTTTTGGCCAGTAAGGTTAGTTAACGCTCCCCCCCGTTCCGCCGCCAGTGTAGCTGATGTAATAGATCTGTCCCATTCGCCCATATACAAATACACCCTGGAAAGCAAAATGCAAGCAGCTGGCAAGTTTATCCGAAAATCATTTCTGGTCACAGAAATAGCTTTAAATAAAGAAATTGCCTCCTCTAAATCCTTAACCATTTGATGATATACTTCTTGAACTGTATTTCTACCAATTGGATTTTCTGTTAGACCAGATACGAGTTTCAAAGGAACACCCGCAGCAGATTTATCTTTATTATAAGGAACTCCATAAAGATTGATTAGGTAATAATAATGAAAAGCACGCAGCGCCAGAGCCTCTGCCTTTACCCTGGCCACATCCTCCGTTGTTCCGGTTACATCGTCCGCGTAATCCAATACAGCATTACAACCTCGTATCCAACCGTACAGAAGCTCATAGGAAGTTAAACTTCCCGATAAACCAGGCAATGTATAAGTATTGTCATAAAGATTAGGCTGCCAGGTATAAACTGGAAAACGTGCAACAATTTCAGTTGTCCCCACTTGCGAACTTGCCGTGTTAAGCTGAACGTCGTCGTCCAGCATTGCCAGGAAATGGAAATATGCTGAAGTTGCTTGTGGATATCCGTTTCCAAGCAACAGCTCCCTTAAATCGATAGCGGTTTTAGGAATTATCTCTTCCTTTGATTTCGCCTCCAGAAATTTCTTACATCCTGTAACCTGAAATACGGAGATTAATAGGAATACATATAGAATTATATTTTTCATATACGAGTATCTTAAAAGTTAGCATTAACTGAAAAATTCAAAGTCTTCCTGGCTGGCCAGAATCCGGTTTCAGGATCAATTCCATTCCATTTGTCATCAAAAGTGAATAGAAAAGGATTTGTGCCTGAGAGCTGGATATTTAGACGCTTCAATCCCAGGTTGTTGATTAGCTTGTTGTTGAACTCATAATTAAGTGAAATCTGCCTGCACCGCACATAGCCTGCATCCGCTACCCTGGCATCTGAAAGATTGTATACATCGTAAGCGTTTGACAATAAGCCGTTCAACGTAGGTATATAGACAACGGACTCACCGGTCCCTGGAAGGGAAGGATACAAATTAGGATTGCGTTCATCACCTGGTTTTTTCCATCTATTAATCAAGTCTCTGCTAGCATTCTTTTCTGGGGTAATTTCCCTGTTGTTGTAGATAGCAGGAAGGCGTTTTTTTGCCCCGAATGAGACAGCAAACTGTGCCATCAATGAAATGTTTTTATACCTCATAGTGGAATTAAATCCTCCTGCAAAATCGGGTGTCAATTTCCCTACAGCAATCAAATATTTGCTAGGGTCATCCGTTCTCTGATCAAAATTTTTAAAAAGCGGGTGGCCATCTTTAGGATCTAAGCCTGCAAACTGGTAAGCATAAAATGTAGAGAATGATGATCCTTTTTTTATGACTGTGCCATCTAGATAATCATCTAACTCATTTCCCCTTCCATTATCCAGCAATCTGTTCTTATATACGCTTCCATTGAGAGAGATCAGCCAACTGAAATCACGATGTCTAATGGCTTCGAGATTGAGCGTAAGTTCATATCCTTTGTTCTCTACTTCAGATCCTCGGATGATTCCTGAGGATACGCCATTTTCGTATCCAACATTTCGGCTTGACAATACATTACTAGTCTTCTTATAAAGATCAAAAACTATACTGAGCCTCCTATCGAGAACCACAATTTCAGTTCCGAAATTGTACGACTTCGTTTTCTCCCATCCAAGTCCAGGATAAGGTAAAGAACGAATAGTCAAAATATTTTGCCCAAAGTAAGGATCAACTCCAGCGAATGTGGCAATTAGGTAAGGAGAAACTTCTTCAACTGCATTTCCCTGTACCCCGTAAGAAGCGTATACATTAAAAGCACTTAGCCATGTTAACTTTTCCGCAAATCTTTCATTAGCGATTTGCCATTTTCCAGCAACTGACCAGATTGGAAGAAATTTCTTGTTCTCATCCTGTCCAAATCGGTTTGAAGCATCTACCCTGCCGTTGACATTGAACACGTATCTGTTTTTAAATGAATAAATCCCAGAACCATAAGCACTTACAAAGTTATTCTGTCTATCTACAACTCTTTGATTTAGATAAGCATCTCTGAGTAAGTCATTTACCCTTACATCAGTAGCACGAAGTTCATGGGTGTAGGTAGTAGGCAAACTTACAAACGATTCCCCTCTATCACGCAAGTAGCCATATAAAGTGTTATATGTTCCGGTCATCTTCTTCGCGCTGACTTCAAACCCTGACTGTACAGTTACTCTGTGCGCGTCCTTGAACAATTTGTCAAAAACCAACGAGTGTCTCATCAGATAAGATTGGGTCGAAATATCCTCTGTATATAGTACACCCCCATTAGGCAACCTGCTAGACTTCTCTTGCACACTATTCGGTGATACAGTGTCATATTCATATCCTCTAAGACTAGTGGAAAAAAAAGAGCGTTCAGTTCCATAGGATTTTGTACTTGCGTCCTGAGTATTGGATGAAAATAATCCCCGGTATTGTAGAGATGAAAATACTTTCACGCCCAAATCTAGATTACCTCCAAAATTTTTAGCTGAATTTCTATTTCCAGTTGAAGCCAGCTCATTCATGATATTGTATCCATAGCTGTTTTTACCGTTGTATACCGTACTGGGAAAACCAGCCCATTTTTCATGAAAAAAGAACTTTCCATTGTCAGTAAAAGCTGGAATGACTCTGGAGGTGTTGTAGGCGTAATTGAAGGGATCAATATCCTTCCAAAAGCCATCAACAGTTCTTGACCCCGCATTTACAATAAAATTCAAGGTAACCCTGTCTTTAATTTTGAAAGTACTGTTGGATGTTGCAGAAAAAGACAATTGATCATTGCCTCTGGCTTCACCCATTTGACGAATAACACCAATGGAGGCTCTGGTAACAGCATTATCAGATCCACCACCCATACTGATGTTGTAATTCTGGCTAACTGGTGTCCGGAACAATTGTTTAAACCAATCCGTATTCTGCCGTTCCATTTTCATGTACTGTATGTCAAATTCCTCCTTAGTAATCTGCTTGTTCAACAGCTTGGAAATAATATCCTCATAACCAATCTTTAGTATCGGCGATGAAAAGCTAATCTTTGCATCATACATTTCCTTCGAAAATTGCATCCGCTCCTGGGAATTCATTTGATTGAACATGCCGTAGCCGGGCTTTTGACCCACACTGGTTGAAAAATTAAAGGAAGTTGATAACGGGCCTCTTTTTGCTTTTTTGGTCGTTACCACAATAACACCATTTGCAGCTTTTGATCCATAGATAGCTGTCGCGGAAGCATCTTTTAGAACTACCAAAGACTCAATATCATCTGGGTTTAGCCAAGATATGGCATTACCAGCAATCTGCCTGAGACTTGCGAAGTCTGTACCTCCGGCGCTAGCATTTGAGGTATATGCCGGCTGAGGATCGTACTGAATTATCCCGTCTACAACCCAAAGTGGTTCTTGGTTGCCTAACAGCGTAGATGTTCCCCGCACACGAACTTTAGGCGTGGATCCAACCTGGCCACTGTTTACCTGAACGTCAACACCAGCGACAACCCCTTGTAGCATCTGATCTACAGACACTTCACCAAGTGTTCTTATGTTATCCATTTTTACAACTGTAGCAGCACCAACAAACTGATCTTTAGAAATATTCTGATAACCGTTTGAAATAATTACAGCCTCATCCAAAACTTGGACTTGCTCTTGCATGACAACTCGTAAAGATAACACTCCGCTCTTATCGACCGATCCGGTGGTCTGTCCAGATTTTACCGAGCGGGTAATTCCAATAAATTTATCAAGGTTTATTTCGAGTGACTTGTATCCAACAAAGGAGATGATTAGATGGGAGTCGTCATCGATCTTTCCTAAGGAGAAAAAACCCTGCTCATTGGTACTTGTTCTTGTTTCTGTACCCTTTACACTGATGGTTACCCCAGCCATTTCCTCTCCCCGCTCATTCAATACCCTTCCTATGATGCTAATTAATTTCGAGCCCGATGATGCCTTCACATCTACTTTCGGCCGGATCACTATAATTTTCCCCGAAATCTCATAGGTTAAAGGCTGATCCTTCAAACAAGCCTCCAGGACAGATTTTAAATCTAAATCCTTTAGTCTAACGGATACTTTCTTGCTTGTCTCCAGTACATTATCTTTGTAAAAAAAGACATAGCCACTTTGTTTCTTAATCTGGGCAAACACCATTTCAATTGGCGCATTATGTACGTCAATACTAATTTTCTGCGCGTAAACCGATGCAGAAACTTTAAAACAGCATAAAATCGTTAATAATATACTGAGCTTCATAACCTTGCATATTAGGTTAGATACCCCCCGCTTTTTTTCCTCTAAAGGATGCAGAGTGCATGTAAATAAATTCATACTTTTGTTTAGTTTGGGTTAAGTTGATAAATCTGTCTAGGATCGTTCAATCAGGAATTACATTCCCCCAGATATTACCGGAAGTGCTCTGAACAGCACCTCCGGTTTTTATATCCGTAGAATTATTAACACCTAGTTTTAATTTTCTTTAGGATTACTTCATAGGCTATAGGTTAAATTTCTAATGCTGTTTATTAAGGTAAGATTGTCAGTTTTCGTCCTTTCAATTCAAAATGCACCTCACTCAACTCCAGTATTTTTAAAACCGAAGAGAGGCTTTCCCCACGTGACACTTCACCTGTAATGGTATAATCCGGTACTTTTTCCTGATACTTTACTTCGATGTTATACCAACGTGAAATCTGTCTCAACACACTTTGAATATCAGTTTTCCTGAATGCCATGTTTCCGTCTTTCCAGGCTGTTGCCAAAGCTATATTCGCTTCAACAACCGCCAGGCCGTTCTCGCCCAGCTTAGCCTCCTGCCCAGGTCTCAATAGCCTCTCCTTTCCTCCTGCAAGGACCTGAACCGAGCCTTCGAGTAATGTCGTAGCTGTTACAGGCTCATCCGTATAACTGTTTATATTGAAGTGCGTACCCAAGACACGCACCTGCTGGCGATCTGTACTAACTACAAAAGGATGCGCCTTGTCCTTTGCAATCTCAAAATACGCCTCACCACTCAGTTTAACCCGCCGCTCCCCAATTTCATTAAGTGCAAAGTCATAGGTTAAACTTGAAGCAGCATTCAACCACACAAGGGAACCATCAGGTAAACGCACCCTGTAGGTCTCCCCCTTGGCGGTAGAAAGTATATTGATTTTATTTTCAGTTGTCTGTCCCTGTTTATTCAGTTCATATAATAACTGACCATCGGCAGTTTTAGTAATGCTAATACCAGCCTCTTCAGCAAGCTCTCCTTTTGACGCTTCAGACAACACAATCTTCTTACCATTGGCTAACGTTAAAGTCGCTCCAACTTTACCTGGAGCAATGTCACTTTTATAAGCTGTTTGGGAACTTTGATCAGTTAATTTGCTTTGGTTATAATAAAAGAGTCCTGCACCAATAGTAATTGTCGCTACTACTGCTGCAATGGCAGCAATACGCGGCCAAAGCTTAAGCTTTTTTGCTTTAGGAAATCTTACCGCTTCAATCGCTTCCAACATACTTGTCTGAGCAGAAAAAAGGTCTTCATCGGATAAACCGGTACTTCCTTCCATATTATACTGATGCAGCCAACCTTTCAAGATCTGCTCTTCTTCCGCAGAGCATTCTCCTGCATTGAATTTATCTACCAGATGTTCAATGTTTACGATTTTCATGTTTGGTCTATATAGATTGTTGATCCCTCCAGCAAGCTGATTATACAACATAGACAATCCAGCAAAAGCAATTGGCTAGTCGGATGTTAAATAAATCTTCAGAAAAACCAAAACATCCAACCAACATCCTAATTATCAATTAGATATCCTTAATTATTTTTTTTTATTTATTAAGGATATAGAGAACAAAAATCAAAATACCAAGTCTATCTTTCAGGTGTGCAGAGGCTGCTTTGAGATGGTTGGACACCGTATTTTCGGAGATTCCCAATTGTGTTGCAATCACTTTGGTACTCAGGTATTGTTTATATTTGAGCTCGTAGACTTCACGCATTCTTGGTGGCATAGCTGCTATTTCCCTTTCGATCATTGCAGTAATGTCTTTCTCGCGAATCAAGAAGTCGGTTTCTATTGTGTCCACGTCAATGTTTAGATTGTGCAACTGTGCATGTTCACGGACGATCTTATTGTGTTTCCAGATGTTCAAGACTTTGTTAAGTATGGATTTATAAAGAAACCCAGATAGGTATGTTTTCAGGATAAAGCTGTCACGCTTTTCCCAAAGGGTGATGAAGACCTCCTGGACGATATCCTGAGCTTCTTGTTTGTCCTGGAGTTTGCGGAAGGCGTAGTTGAGGAGCAAAATGTTATAACGGTCGTAGATTTCTAAAAACGCAGCATTATCACCTTTGCGTAATAGTGCGGAAAGTTCAGCATCGCTGTGTTTTTTGTATTCATTCATTTTGCCGTTCCCCTATTATTTTGCGAAAAGAAAGGCCAATAATATGCAACTAATTGTAATTAACCAAACCTCATGTTAATAAAACCTCCTGCAGGGTGTTGTGGCTTTGTATCCTGAACTTCTATGAGAGATCCTGATCATCTTTCGTCAAAATAGTAAAAGTAAGATATCAGCAGCCTGCATCGAATAATAATTCCAAACATATTACAATAAAACCTTTTTCCTCCTATTATACCAAGATATAGCTTTATCCTCGATTGTCCTGGTTGCGGCCAAATAACCAAATTCGAAATTGTCTACTACTGGTATTAAAGCAAAATAGATATCTTCGATAATGATATCTATTCCAGTGCTCTCAATCCAAAATCATGGTTTCCGAATTTTGAACATTCAAAATTATTTTGACCTGACTACTGCTCTTAGCACCTATCATAACTATCCACTAAATGGGGGCATTTCTGTTATCCCAGAACTCGAAATTCAAGATATTGCACACGGTTTTTTTTATCTTACCCAGATCTGCACCCTTCACGAGTTAAAGATACTTACTGACTCAGGTAAGGATTGTGTATACTCAAACAAC
This sequence comes from Pedobacter steynii, assembly GCF_900103665.1. Taxonomy (GTDB): domain Bacteria; phylum Bacteroidota; class Bacteroidia; order Sphingobacteriales; family Sphingobacteriaceae; genus Pedobacter; species Pedobacter steynii. The sequence continues at coordinate 548,370 of NZ_FNGY01000001.1, read as the reverse complement.
GGAACTGAACTGAAAGACACAGAATCTATTGAGATTTGTCATTATCATACTTACCAAATATTAAATAACCAGATAACAGATATGTTTGGTCATATTCAAAAGGCTGAGTTTTATGACATTCCATTTCTTGAACTGTTTCCGTGGTGGAAAGAAGTTAACTACACTATTAGGTTTCAAACCTGGTTTCAATATAGCAATGGATCTGAAGCAAAAAAAGGCATCAAACCAATTCTGAGTTTTGAATGGGGTTTGGCAGCTCATGCAGCCAAAGAAAATGATAAATGGAATTTGAATCATGAAAGCTTTTCTAGTGATGATGAAATTAATAAGAGTGTGGTCCGTTATGATGAAAGTGATCCTGCAAAGATTCCTTGCCATTTCCCACACCTCATGAACGAAGTGCAAACATTTACCAGAAGTCACCCTGAATTACAATCGAATTATACACCATGAGACAGTAAATAAAATATATAACGAATTTCCTAATCACACCATTTCAGACTATAAACAATCTTCCTGATGCCGTCGCTGCCGAGAAATGTTAACACGTCGAATATAATCTTTGCTTGTCTTCTCTAATGGATAGATATCCTTTAATATGCTTATTGATTACAATTTCTTAAGTGAGATTATTTTCCCCTGTATAGCATAATAATAATCCAAAGAATTGACTTCTATAACTGAATCTGACCGGACTCGTCCACTCTGGAATCCTTAGTTTGATTTGCTCATCCAAAAAAAACTCTTGACAATCAAACTCATTCTAAAACTTTTAATTTTCAACATTTAAAAATAGCAAGTAAAACCTATCTTTGTTTTTCATTCTTTGAAATCAAAAAAATTAAGATAGCCCTTACGGGGTGGGGACTTGTTACCTGCGGTGGTTTGATTCCAGTTGCTCTTCTCATATTAGCTTTAGTAGTAATGAAATATTCATTAATAAAATCAAGAAAGGAGAACACAACTATGGAAAAAAATAAAAAGATATCAAAAGCAAAAAACGGAATACATGCAACATTGGAAACGGGTTGGGCGATTGGGGCTTCCATTGCAGGAACTCAGGTTCTTTAAACTAGAAATTGGTTATGTAATCTATTGCAGATCGTTATAGTTTTTAATCAGCTTAGCCATACTTTACAAGTTTCCAACCAAATTTCTACTTTATTTTTTTATTTTCGGTGCCATCAGCTTTAAAAAACAAATGAAACCTAGCTTTACCTGCCTGTACTTCCTGGAAAATGAAAAACACCTCATTTTAGAGATCAAACGGACTGACCTGCCCCAAGACGCGGAACTTTCCGAAGTGTTCTTATGGCTGGTAATGGAGAAGGAAAGAAAACTCATTTTGCCTTTAACCTTTCGTTCGATGGACTCCTCAGGCGAAGTTCAGGAAAGGTTTTTTGAACAGGGTTACTTGAAATTCAATAACCTGACAGGAACCTATATTGAGAAATTCAACTCTGGCCAACACCAGCTGGGAAACAAATCCGGTAATCCATTACAGGCGGAAATAATTGATATTATTGCCGAATATTTGGCCTGAATTGATGCTTAGCGCTATTAACCTTGAAAACGAAAAACTCTTGATCCACCCATTCCGCCCAGAGGACTTGAGAAGGTTTGAAGTACTGACAAAGGATATTTTTGATATCCTTTCAGATGAGCAGACCTTGAAATTTATACCAGGTAAGCGGTTAAAGAGTTTGGGGGAAGCAGAGCTATTTTTACAAACCTCGATTGTTAACTATCATTCTGGGCGCAATTATCTGCATTTCATTACACATAAAGAACTAAATAAGGTGATCGGTATGATTGATCTGATCTCTCCAGAGGTTGCGAAGGAACACTACAAAATGGATCATTATCCCTTTTTCCTAGAATTCTACTTGGGAAGTTATGCCAGTGGCTGCAACATCATGACTCAGATACTGCCTCAATTTGTAGACAATTTAGTTCTGCAGGGAATTGCTAAAATTGGTGCGGTGGTGCGTCGTGAGAATATCGCTGCCAGAATAGTCTTGGAAAAAACGAACTTCAAATACAAAGCGTCATTTGACCCCGTGCAGGATCTATATGAAAAAACAAGCTGATATTTACTTCCAATTAGACTTCAAACCCATCCCAATTCCCAAATCTGATTTTGCATAAAATTTAATAAAACAACTACTTTTTGTTACCCACAAAAACTTCAGGAATAGACGGAAGAACAAGCCAAGGAGCAATTTTATTATAGGATCTTCCCATAGATTGGAGAAAATCAAGACCTTTTTTTGACGCACTAATAGTCTTAGCCCAATCGGAATCAGGATCGTTGATTTGTTCAATAATTCTTTTTACTCTTTTGAAAGGAGCTTTCTTAATTGCTTCTGGACTTTCTATATTTTCGTCAATATCTAATAATTCTGCATCTATTATTTCAAGCTCCTTTTTTTGCTCTTCATTTAAATGCTTAAAAATTTCTTCTTTAAATTTCAGGAGTTCATTTTGCAATACAGGAAAATCAACTTTAAAATCGACATATGATTGTGCCATAGCCCTAGCTGAAGAATTTGCGGAGCTTGTCGAGGTAGTTTGAATAAGAATAGGTTGTGGATGAGACTTTTCTAAGCTTAATAAACTGACGAGGTCGTTTACATGCTCTTTTAGTATTTTAGTTTCCATGTTTTTTATTTCTATTTGCGTCTGCATATGGCGAACTTGAGTTCTAAGCTCCAAAATGGCTAATTCCTTTTCATGCCCATTCATTTCACGTTCGAATCTTGGATTTATATCTTCGGCTTTATTTTGAATAAAGTCCATAAAAACAATAAGATATTTTTTATAGTAATCAATATCAGCCTGGGGAACTTTGATACTTAATCCCAACTCATCTTCTACGATTTCTGAGCTAATTCTTACACCTGAAAGGTTGTAAACATAGATGTTAAAATAAGTTAGATACTGATGAAATGCAACCTTTAACTGAGCAGGAAGTTCAATCCGCGTGGTAATATCGTTGTCAATATTCGCAGGTGGATTATTAATAAAATAATGAAGTAATTGAAACATTCCATTATTTTCGGGAAGAATCCCTTGAACGGTACTGGAACTTGGAAATACGAACGGATTACCGCTTAAAGAAATATTCTTGAGATTACCTAAATATCCGATTTCTCTGGGCAACTCCTTAAGTTCATTGTCTGCCAATTCCAAATGTTGAAGATTAACCATTTTTCCAATCGTTTCAGGAATGGCTTTAATCTTGTTTGCCCTAAGAGAAAGCTGTTTCAATTCAGACAACCTAGCAATATCATCTGGGATCTCATCGATATTATTTTTGGATAAATTCAAAATCGTAAGTTTATCCATTTTTAATAGAACCTCTGGAAAGGTAGAAAACTGATTATTTTGTATATTTAAAATTCTTAAAGAGTGAAGTTTAGCTATCTCTTCTGGCAAATCTTTTAGATAATTACTACTAAGAAAAAGATCTCTAATATTCTCGATATCAAACAATTGTGGAGGAAGTTTTTCTAATTTTAACTTTGATAAATTTAATGCCCTCAATTTAGAAGATGCTTTAAAATGTTCGATTCGTTCTTCTGCAATCACATATCCTTCTTGAGAATCTTTTGGTGTTTTTTTCTTTGACATAAAGCGTTAATTTTCACCTAAACTATTGAATAATTTTATAAGTTTACCAATTCAATTTCCGTCAATATATATTATACTCAATTTCAACCATATCAAGCGGTATGGGTAAATGTGACCATTTTACCTGTTTTTCTCAAATCAACGTGAACATTCGTGTTTTCATTGCCGAAAACATCGAAATTGACCGTGAAGCTAACATCTAGGATTTGGATTAAGAGGAAACCATGTAAATCAGATCTTTAATCCAACTGGGTTTTCTGAATCTTTAGCGGAATCTTCCTGTTTGGGGAAAGATGCCCTCTCCCTGATTTTATTACATTCCTGCTCAATTAAAGCGGATATCTCCCACTTAATCTTAACATAAACCTCCGTTACTTCCCCAAATGACACAGGCGTTACTACAGGAATATCCTTATAGCCAGCTTCTTCCACAGCAATAGCTTTATGATCATTCTGGATCTCACAATGAAACATTTTTAAAGCAATCTTTTGATCTGGATTATCAGCCACCATCCCAACAAATTCCCCTGAAGACAGAGCAGCAATTTTACTGGCTGGAATCGCATAATCCATCTGCGTAGATTTAGAAATGGAAATATCGCTGCTATTAATACTCTTGCTTTCCTTATCCTGAAGGATTTTCCCGAAATTTTCACTTAACTTCTTAGCCGTGCCCCCAGTCACCTGTCCGCTTATAATGTTGCCGACAATGCCTACAATCACATCTGCCTGGTCTGCCCCGTAATCCTTTTTAAGCTGGCTAAAATCCTGTACGGCTAAAGTCGTTGCCACTTTGTTACTTCTGGCGGTAGCGATCAGGCTATCCATATTGTTAAAATAAATGGTTGGAAATTCATCAAACACCAAGCTGCTTTTCAATTGAGATTTGCGGTTGACCAGTTTAATCACCCTGGAAATGTAAAGTGACAATACTGCTCCGTACACCTGTAATTTCTGAGGGTTATTACCCACGCAGACAACCTTGGGTTCATTCGGATTATTCACATCCAGCGTAAAATCATTTCCGCTCAATACATAGTAAAGCTGTGGTGAAGACAAGCGAGCCAATCCAATCTTAGCCGAAGCAATTTGCCCTTCCAGTTGTGCCATGGCCTTATTCTGGTAAGCTGAAATAAACGGATTAATCAACACCCGAATCTCCTCCTCCTCCATCAGCACTGCAAACAACTGGTCATAATCCACCTGCATCAACTCAATCACATGCGGCAGTGTACAATACTTGCCCCCCTGGTATTTCCTGAGGTACCAGATCACTGCTGTTAAAAAGTTAATCGGCGATTCCACAAAAAAATCACCCTGCTTTTTAATCCAGTCTCGGTTGAGCCCCATCATAATCGTACGACTGGCTTCGGTGGCATCAGTGAGGTCGTCCATACTCTCCGGGGCCAGGGGATTACAACGATGCGTCCTGCTCAGGTCATCAAAATTGATGATATAGAATTTTGGCTTTACGGCATATTTTGAATAATACTGAAGCAACTTGTTATAAGCGATCTTACTCAAATCGTCATATTTAAAATCATAGATAAACATCGAAAAGCCCTTTTTAATGTGCTGGTCAATGATGTGACGGATCACGAAGTAAGACTTTCCGGCTCCTGGCGTACCAGCTACCAGTAAACCACGGAAAGGATTAATAAAGTTGATCCAACTGGCCCTGATTTGATCCTTTAACTTGTATTTAGCAGGTAGGTTAATGGAATACTCATTTTCTAACAGGCGCTCTTCCTGGGGGAAAGTCTCATTCATTTCATTAAATACATCCTTCTTTAGGCTCTCTTTGATCAGACGGGAAAGCCGGCCACCTCCTGTCAGAACCAATAAATACCCAAGAACGGTTATACCGATATAGCAAACGGTTAATGGCTGTACAGGTGCCGGAACATATAAAACCAGTATGCTGATAAAATAACAGATCAGGCCACTCACCAGATAAGCGATAATGCTGTTCCGCTGAATTTGCTCATCCTTTTTGCCGCTAACCCCAATCAAAGAAATGCACAAGAAAAGCAGCGCAACGAGCTTTGGATTCCAGAGATTGTCAAACAATGCGGTATGAACGATATTGGCTAACAGGCGATCTGTGATCGCCGCAGTCCAGCCCCACATTTTAAAAGCCTGGTAACAGACCTCGTAAAAATGAATACACAACACTGCAATACTGATCAACCGGGTAAAATCCAGAATCTTTCTAAGACCCTGAATATCTTCTCCTGTATTCATTTAGATATATTTAAAGTTTAAAAACTAAGTTCAGATTGTTGCTGAGCGCCTTTCTTTCGTTTTTTCTTTTTCTTCAGTGCGGGCACGGGATCAAAATCCGGTTTAGCCAGTAGAACCTCCAGTAGCGTTGAGGTATTCACATCCATTTTGACAAGAGATTTTAATTCCAAGCCCAAATCTCTGGATGCCTGGTCCATCTTCCCCTTCTCTTCCCGTAAAGCCAATTTTTCTGCCAGTCCCCCATTTGCCAGGGTATTGGCATATCGAAAGGTATCCGTGAGTGGACGACTAAAATCAAACATTTCATCGAAGACCTGCTCACCGGAGTTTTTAAAAGCTACTCTGTTAAACTCCCCCATTTTACTGGAAATCTTTTTATTGTGTCCATCATGGTTAGTACCAGGGCTCAACTTGATCTTGTCGGTAATATCCTTACGACTGACAATCACCTGGATGTGCATCTGCTCCCCTGGTTTTAGATCTCCTCGCTTTGCCGTTCCGTTTTTCACCTCTTTATCATTATGCCTGTAGTACCGATGATTTTCTAATTTTGCGAACCAAAGTAAGTTTCGATTATCATTCACCTTCGCTCTTTTAAAATTTCGGGCATACTCATCCATGATTTTAATAGCATAAGACTTCAGCTGATCCTTGGCACCTTGTTCTCCATACATTTTTTTAAGATGAGCTATCTCCTTCTGGCTTGGACTGATATTGAGCAAAAAGAACTTAGCCTCATTCTTACACAATTTGGCCTTATTCTCATCGATTCTGTTTCTAACCTCATAAGGTGCATAGCCGCTACCAATACCATTAAACCATTGTTCAGGGTTTAACAGTTTATAGATCCGGTTCTCTTTCTCCAGGTAGTGCACCAATTCCCCGCAACTCCCCCTATTCCCTCCCTTATCCTTCTTTTCGCTATCGGTAATGTTCAAAAACATAATCAGAGGCTTTCAACCTGGTTACGCACCCTGTCAGCAAGTTCTTCCTTCTCCTTGGCTTTAAATGAGCCCAGTTCTTCCCTAGCCTTGATGTAGCCATTCAAAATTTGGAGCATCTTTACTTTAAGCTTAGCCTTGGTCTCCATCTGTTCCTTAAGCACTTTCATAAGCTGGTCAGTCGCAGCAAATTTATCTACCTGTTCAAGCTGATGTTTAAGTATCGATTTATTGGCACCAATCACCTGCTCATTGAAAAAGCGAACAATATCCTTTTGATTAGTGATCATCTTGTCCATAGCCTCCTTCATAGGGATTAGCAGCAAATCCTCTTGGTTCTTGATAAAACCAACATAGGTTTTATGGCTTCGCACAAGCGTGCTCTTCAGCGCATCATCATTCAGGTCCGTAGGATCTTTTTTGTTTTTGTAGAAGTAATCTACCATTTGACTAAACAATTCACGCCTGCTCCTACCAAGCGCATGAGAGATCTTGACAAACCTCTCATCCGTTTTTTGAGAAAACTTAACAGTTTTCATATTCAACAGGTTCTCAAAGTTCTCTACGCTTTCAACTTCCATAAACTTGAATTAGGTCAATACAGATTTCCATAAGGGGGTCGTTTTTCATGGTTCAATTCTGCTTCATGCAGTCAAAGAATTCCCGGAGAATTCTACAAGGCCCCAATGCAGCGCATAGGGGCACAAGTAAGGCTCTGCCTAACTTCCGCTTGCTCCTTCTTTTTAAAGAAAGAAGGACGACAGCCGAGATCCGAGGCGGTGCAAATAAACTCCAGGAAATTTTCTAACTTGGGTCTAGTCCCCTGTCACATTCCCTTCAACAAAAGCATCAAACAGGATCGGCTTACCGTTTTGATTGGCATCAATAACAAGCTGCAAAGTTGAGCCAAAAGGAACATAACGGACTTCCAGTTCTCCAGCAAGGAAAAGACCATCCTCACCAGGTTTCTTGTAAACTGACAGACTAATCTTTTTCTGGGATTTGATGATAGTAAAAAAGCAATTAACCGCCATATAAGTCTTGGACCACAGCATAAAATCCAACTTGGCCTTATAACTGCCCAGCGGCACATCCTCTTTGTAGTAAGAGTAATTCTTTGGTTCATATCCCGCTTCCAAAGCCGGGAAGAATTCCAGTACAGTTGTTTCTCTGTTCATCTTTTTTTGAATTTGTTGAGACAAAATTCCAGAGTTACAATCGCGATAAATCCCATATGGGACAAATAGACCGCTTCAAAGCATGTTTTACCTTTCAGGCCCTGAAAATTGAACGGGACAACCAGGCTACCAACGGAATTTCAATCCATAAAAAAAAAGCAAATCCTCTTGCATTAGGTATTTGTCCCATATGGGATAATATTCGATTACTATATCTGATTATTGAAGTATGAGAAAAGAACAAACTATACTTAACGTAAAAACTTCATCGGGTTCAAATAAAACTCGCAAAAGACATACTGCGCAGGAAATCAGGGGAAATATAAAATTATCTGAAGTTATTGACAAGATACCCAAGTTTGAGCAAATTGAATTGTTTTTAAAAGACATTTTAGCTGTTGTCCAACAGACTAAATACGAGGTAGACTTTATTAAAGCGATCTACACCAAGCCATCAGCTCTTGCTCCAAAGAAAAAAACATCAAGAGAGCAGGAAAAGCTAATGCTCAAACACAAAATATTAACTAGAGGCAAACGCATCTATTAAAACTCAGTTTCGGATCTTACAGAAATGATCTCTTTTTTTAACTTGCTTTTTATGTAGTCCTGGGTTTGGCTAATTGATGCATGACGATTCACTTTAGAAAGTTTTTCGATGCCTATACTTTCATAGCTATTGTAATTGGAAGTGTGCTTTAAAGCATAAAATTTCAATTTCGAAGACAGATTATACTTTCGTCTCAGATAGGCGAATTTATTGGAAAAGTAGCTTTCAAATCTTTGGTTGGGCCCTGGCTGGTTTTTACCCCCAAAAAGATAGAAATCAGGTTTATTGATCGCATCTCCAAGATAGCCTTTGATTTGGGTCATTATATTTTCAGATAATAGAAAAGTAGCAGGATTCCCATTTTTTGTTGCGTTGATCATCCTCCCTCTTTCCATAACTTCTACTGGAAATGTTAATAGGTTATGTTCGAAGTCAAAAAAACTCATCTTAATTCTTAATTGCTCTTTCCCCCTAATTCGATATGAATACAACAAATTAGCGGCAACCAGCAAATCGTTAAAATTAGGATCAGTAGTTAACAAATCCTTCACCATTTTTAATTCATCATCTTCATAAATTTTATACCTGGTTTCTAGATTTTTAGTGGAGTAGCGATGTGCACCTTTTGTCGGACTAAAAACAATTAATCTTTCAATAATCAGAAAATCAAAAAAGTAAGTCAATCTAGATAAATAGCTATTGTAGCTAGCTTTACCAAGATTTTGTGCTTTTTCAATATATCGCATAAATTGATCTATGTCGTTTACCGTAAAGTATGAAGGCTTAGCTTGATAAAGCTCATTTTCGACCAGAAACTTTGTAAACAGATTGAAGACATTTTTGGTGGAATTTAATTCTCCCTTTTGGATTTTTTTATCTTCAAAATGTCCATCTCTCACTTTCAGCCAGGATTCTATGCATTCCTGCATGGTAGATGACCCGGTTAACTTCTTATACCCTGGTAATGTTTTATTAATCGGATCCCATCCAGATTTGATTAAATCAATTAAAACCTCTATGAGTTTGTTCGCCTGTTCTGTGTATATCTTTGGCTTGGCATACCTGTCGATTCCGTTTGACCTTTTGATCTGTTTTTCCTTGCCGGTTGCAGGATTTAAGTAAGAAAAATGAACTTCTATTTTATTATCTTTGCTAATGTTTTTCGGCACGTAAAGCCTAAATTCGTAGTTATTCCAGGTTCTAAGAATCGGATTTTTTTTGTTTTTATTTTCCTGACTAACCATACCAAAATGAATATAATTATCCCCGCATTTATACCCGTAAGTTACAAAAACCGCCTTGAAATAGCAAATAAATCCCTTTCCAAATTAATTACGTTAATTTGTACTGCAAGTTTTAACACAATTTAACACAAACTGTTTTACGTTTTTTTGATCTTTATCCCATGTTTAAAGAAATTCGCAATAAGTATATCCGTTATCCAAGCATATTCCTATTTTGCATTATCATCTTCTTTTGCGCGTTGCAACTCAACTTCTTATGGTTATTTGGTTACTCGCCATCCTATAAGGACATTAAAGCCCCGACCCTTAGTGTAGGCTCTGAGCTCTATACTTCCGATGGAAAACTGATTGGCCGCTATTATAAAGAAAACCGGACGCCGGTAAGTTTCAATGAGATTGCGCCCAGCGTTATCAAAGCATTGGTAGCTACTGAAGATGTTCGTTTCTACAGCCATATGGGGATAGATTTCCGTTCTTTGCTTTCCAGCGGACTCTCTACCGCTACCGGAGATAAACGTGGGGCGAGTACCATCACACAACAGCTTGCCAAAAACCTTTACCGCACCAGATACAACAAATCACAAGGGTTCATTAAACATATTCCTGTAGTCCGAACCATCGTGTCCAAATTAAAGGAATGGATGACAGCCGTAAAACTGGAGTCTAACTATCCTAAGGACGACATCATCACCATGTACCTCAATACCGTATCCTTTGGAAACAATGCCTATGGCATTAAGACTGCTGCAAGGGTTTATTTTGATAAGCAAACCAATGAGCTGGAAGTTCCGGAATCCGCATTACTTGTGGGCATGCTGAAAGGTACAAGCCTTTACAATCCGATAAAGAATCCTGCTAAAGCGCTGGAACGCAGAAATGTGGCCCTGGCTCAGATGAACAAATACGACTACATCACTGCTGCAGAGCTGAATACGTATAAAAACACACCTATTAAACTTAAGGAAGGTCGCGTAGATGAAGGAAGTGATGGCGATTCCTACCTTAGAGCGGCTGTAGACAAGTACCTGGAGAAATGGGCCAACGACAACGACTACGACCTGTACGAAGATGGGTTAAAAATTTATACCACCATCGACTCCAAGCTTCAGAAATATGCAGAAGAAGCTGTGGCTGAACAAATGAAAACCATCCAGAGAAGATTCTACAGTGTTTGGGGAAAGGAAGATCCATGGGAAGATTCTGAAAAGAAAAAAGTAGACTATCCGGATCGTGCCATGCGCAAATTACCGATCTATGCCCTCCTGGAAAAAAAATACAGCAATACACCGGATTCTGTGACTGCTTATTTCAATAAAAAGAAAAAAATGAAAATCTTCACCTGGAAAGGTGACCGCGATACCCTCTTCTCTACCATGGATTCTATTCGTTATTATGGAAAAATCATGAATACCGGAATGATGACGATGGACCCTTTCAGCGGTAAAATCAAAGTCTGGGTTGGTGGGATCGACCATAAATTCTTTAAATACGACCATGTTAACCAGAGTAAAAGACAAGCAGGGTCTACCTTTAAGCCTTTCGCCTACCTTGCTGCATTGCAGGATGGCATGAGCCCTTGTGATAAATTCACGGATAAGCCGGTTAAAATCAAATATGAAGAAAATGGCAAAACGGAATATTGGGAGCCTAAAAATGCCGACTGGAGCTATAGCTATCGTGAAATGTCGCTTCGTTGGGCACTGGGTAAATCAGTAAACACCATTACCGCACAGGTGACAGAAGCTGTTGGTGCAGAAAATGTAGTAAAATGGGCACATGAATGCGGAATTGAAAGCCCGCTAAAATCAGTCCCATCCGTAAGCTTAGGCCCAAATGATGTTTCCGTATTTGAAATGGTAAGAGCCTACAGTACTTTCCTGAATGAAGGCGTAAGAACGGAACCGATCCTTGTTGAAAAGATCACCGATCAGGACAATAATATCATTGAAGAGTTTAAAGCGAAAACAAAAAGAGTACTTTCCGAAGAAATTGCATGGCTCATGCTTTACATGCTCAGAGGAGGAATGGAAGAACCGGGAGGAACTTCACAAGCCCTTTGGGAATGGGATCTTTGGAAAAACAACAACCAGATTGGCGGAAAAACAGGAACCTCATCTGACTATGTAGATGCCTGGTATATGGGCGTTACAAAAGACCTCGTGACCGGTGTTTGGGTAGGATGTGATGAACGGACTGCGCATTTCAAAAACGGAGAAACAGGAGAAGGATCGAGAACAGCCTTACCGATCTTTGCCAAGTTTATGGAAAAAGTTTACCATGACCCAAGTACAGGATATACCTATGGTGCATTCCCTAAATCAAAAGTAAAAATTACCAGAGAGATCAATTGTCCAAGTCCGAGGATTCGGGTAGACACTGCCGTCTCAGATAGCCTTTCAGTAGATTCTACCGCCTTGGCTACCCCTGCAGTAGAAGAACAACAACAACCGGTACTGAAGGAAGAGGACATCATCAAAACAGATGAAAAAAAGGTTCCTGAACCGGTCAAACAACCTGTTACTGAAGTTCCCTTAACGAGAAAGGAAAAAAGAGAACTGAGAAAGAAACAGCGGGAAGAAGAGAAAGAAAAAGAACGCATCAAAAAAGAGCAGGAAAAGAACAACCAATAAAAGCAGATATAATGACGATGCCCCGCCCTCAAAAAGGTCCGGGGCATTTGCTCTAAGCTCCCTGCTGAAATTACTACCTGCTGTAGCGTATTCCCTCTCCCGGACGTTCTCTTTGAAATAACTGATGCCAGCCAGTAAACTTAATAAGACAATTTTGCGTAAATTTAAACACAACCAACATAATCACGCTATGAATCTGAGCTCTACTCTCTTTAGACGATTACTCCCTGTTCTGATTATTCTCCTCGTATCTGCAACTGCTGTCCGTGCCCAGGTTTTCGGACAAAACATTGTTAGGTACAAGAATGAGAAATTCAAAGTCCTGCAAACGCCTCACTTTGAGATCTACTACTACCTTAAAAATGAGAAGCTAATCAAGAAATTTGCACAGGATGCAGAGACCTGGTACAAAATGCATCAGGAAATCTTCAGAGATACCTTTTTAAGGAAAAACCCAATTATTCTGTATAATAACCATCCGGATTTTCAGACCACAACGGCCCTGAACGGAGAAATCGGAATCGGTACAGGTGGGGTAACAGAAGCCTTCAAGAACAGGGTAATCATGCCGGTTATGGAACTGAACAACCAAACCCGGCATGTACTTGGACATGAGCTGGTTCACGCCTTTCAATACCACACTTTACTGGAAAAAGACTCCATCGGACTGGAAAGTATTAGCCAGACGCCATTGTGGATGGTCGAAGGGATGGCAGAATACCTATCTATAGGAAAAGTAGATGCTTTTACCTCCATGTGGATGAGAGATGCACTACTCAACAGAGACATCCCTTCTTTAAAAGACCTGACCAACTCCAACAAATACTTTCCTTACCGATATGGACAAGCCTTCTGGACCTTTGTTGGTTCCGTTTATGGTGATACAACGATTGTTCCTTTGTTTAAGGCCACTGCCAAATACGGGTATGAAAATGGATTGAGGTATACCTTCGGATATGACGACCGTACCCTTTCAGGCTTGTGGAAAAATGCGATTGAAGCCCATTACCGCCCGATGTTAAAGTCGGACAGTTCTCAGGTGAAAATTACGGGAACAAAAGTGATAGACAATAAAAATGCAGGGAATATGAATGTAGCCCCGGCAATCAGTCCGGATGGTCAGTACCTCGCCTTTTTATCGGAGAAAGACCTCTTTGGAATCGACCTCTTCCTCGCAGATGCAAAGACGGGGAAGATCATCCGAAAGCTCAGCAGTCAGATTTCAAATTCCCATATTGACGACTTTAACTTCCTGGAATCTGCAGGAACCTGGTCGCCGGACAGTAAACAATTTGCCTTTAGTATCTTCAGCAAAGGAAGAAACCAGTTGATGATCATTGACGTAGCTACAGGAAAAGTAAACCTGCGTGCGCCAATGGGAGAAGTGACACAGTTTGGAAACTTATCATGGGCCGCCAATGGCGATGACATCGCTTTTTCAGGTATGGTAGAAGGACAAAGTGACATCTTCTCTTACAACCTGAAAACAAAACAGGTGACCCAGATTACCAACGACAATTATTCCGATTACGCACCGAATTATGCTCCGGATGGAAAGAAGATCGTCTTCTCTTCCGACAGAGCTTCTATGTCTAAAAATGCGAATACAGCCGTTCATCCGATTAACCTGACGATCTATGATATCGAAAGCAAAACCCTGACTGACGTTCCGGTATTCGCTGGTGCAAACAATTTAAATGCACAGTTCTCGGGCGATAGCAAAAGAATTTTCTTTCTTTCCAACAGAGATGGTTTCAGAAACATGTATGAGTATAACCTTTCTGATCAAAAAGTAAAACAGCTGACGGACTATTTTACAGGGATCAGCGGAATCACGGAATTCTCTCCGGCCATGTCCGTTTCCAGAAATGATGATATTGTTTACAGTTATTACCGTTCACAACGCTATACCTTATACAACTCACCACTGAGCAACTTCAGGTCAAAAGCCGTAGATGCGAATGAAGTGAATTTTGATGCGGCAGTCCTCCCTCCTATGGAGAACCTGGGTGTCGACATCGTGAATTCTAACCTTGCAAATTTTGAGCGTTTTGAAAAAACAACCACAGACTCCATGAGACTGGTTCCTTACAGACCTAAGTTTAAACTGGATTATCTGGCCAATAGCGGCGGAGTAGGCGTTTCTACCAGTCGTTTTGGAACGGGTGTACAAGGTGGTATTTCCGGACGTTTCAGTGATATTCTCGGCAAGAACCAAATCATCGCCAACCTTGCCATCAATGGGGAAATCTATGATTTCGGTGGTTTAGTAGGCTACATTAACCAGTCGAGCCGAATCAACTGGGGTGCAGCAATTTCCCATTCACCGTATGTATCAGGTTTCAGAGATGTTGTGGCCGAACAACTGGATGGACGCACCGGAAAAATCAACGTATTCAATGACCGCACAAATATCATTCGTACTTTTGAAGAACAGGCGCAGGTATTTGGTGCCTACCCATTTAATAAAGTACATCGCTTTGAATTGGGTGGTGCTTTCTCCCGCTATAGCTATCGCGTTGACCGCTTCAGCAATTATTATGAAGACCTTGGTGGCGGCATTAGCGGAGGCTATCTTGGATCAGATAAAAAGAGGATTCCTACTGAACAAGCTTCCAGAGAACTGGGCTTTTCACTGAATTCGTTTACGATTATGCAGGCCAATGCCTCATTTGTTGGCGACAATTCCATTATGGGCATTACCTCTCCTCTGGATGGATTCAGATACCGTGTGGGTGTAGAGCAATATTTTGGCGATTATAAATTTTATGCCCTATCCCTGGATGCCAGGAAATATATCCGCCTGAAACCATTTACCATTGCTGCCAGAACCTTCAACTATATGAGAATAGGTAAAGATGGAGAAAGACTTTACCCTTTATTTATAGGCTATCCTTATTTCATCAGGGGCTATGAAGCGAATTCGTTTTATAAAAGCCGCAACTCGACCAGTGGAGATTTTGACATTAACCAATTATCAGGAAATAAGGTGGCTGTTTTCAATTTTGAAGTTCGCCTGCCTTTTACCGGACCAAAGAAGTTAGCACAGATTCCTTCCAAGTTCCTTTTTACAGACCTTAACTTTTTCTTTGACGCAGGATTGGCATGGAATCAGGGCAATAAGATCGTATTTAAAAGTCAGCCGACCTACACTACTCAACCTGGAAAAGATGCCCAGGGAAATCCGAAGGTAGATGCGGCAGGTGATCCAATTCTGGAACAGGTAACTAATGAGCGTGTTCCTGCGATCAGTTTTGGGGTGTCCTTGAGGGTCAATGTATTTGGCTATTTTGTACTGGAACCTTACTATGCTTTTCCATTACAACGTAAAGACGTTAAAGCCGGTGTATTTGGGTTAACCTTTGCTCCAGGCTGGTAAAATCATTTGAACGGAACACCCCGGCAAACGGTTGGGGTGTCCCGGTTCAAAATCTATGATAGAATAAAGGGAAGATTCACCTGGTTCATCAGTTTCTTACTGCTGATGATATGTTCAAAATCCAATCCGATCGTCAGATCAATCCAATCCGGATTACAAGCCCTTACCATCCGCTCCTTCTGCATTCTGGTAAACCTGCTGATCACTTTAAACCTGCTCAATGCCTGAGCTTCAGTTTTGAACTCTTCGAAATAAACCAATCTTGTCAGCTGCTCGCCGCAATCAAAAAATAAACTAGGCATCTGCTTATAAAAATCAAGCGTCTTAATTAAATCAGAACTCATTCCAACATGTAAACTCTTGCGGTTTCTATCAGTTACGATATATACAAATTTCTTCATGACTAAAGGATTAAATGATATAAACTAATTTAGTTAGTACAGCTATTTGGTATTCGAATAAATATTACTAACTTTATTGGTACAATAATACTAACAATATTAGTAAAAACAAATAAATTTTAAACTTTTATTTTATGTCAAATATTTCCTCCAACCTGAAATACCTAAGAAAGAAAAAAAGCCACACACAGCAGCAATTCGCTGATGCCATGGGTATTAAGAGATCGCTCATCGGAGCGTACGAAGAAGACAGGGCTGAACCTAAATATGATTTGCTAAAAAAAATAGCAGAATATTTTGACCTGACCATAGATGAGTTTATTAACGAAAATATAAACGATAACTGGAAACCCAAGCCAAAAAGCCAGGGCTCTAACCTCAGAATTCTCAGTATCTCTGTAGATAAAGACGATAATGAGAACATAGAAATGGTGCCAGTGAAAGCGAGTGCCGGTTATCTGAATGGATTCTCTGATCCGGAATACATCAAGGACCTTCCTAAATTTCAACTCCCACTCCCCTTCTTAAAGCAAGGGACCTTCAGGGCATTTGAAATTTTAGGAGATTCCATGCTGCCGATCCAGTCGGGAAGCATCATCCTTGCCGAATACCTCGACAACTGGAATGATGTGAAGACCGGGGAAACCTATATCATCATCAGCAAAAATGAAGGAGTAGTTTATAAGAGAGCAGGAAACCGCTTTAAGGAAAACAAAGAATTGAAACTGATTTCTGACAATAAGGTCTATGATCCTTATACCATTGCCTCGGATGAAATCCTGGAAATATGGAAAGCCAAAGCTTTTATCTCTTCCTCCCTTCCTGACCCTACACCGGAGCCTTCTATAGAAACACTGAGCAGCATGATGGCACAAATGCAGAAATCAATCTCTCAGCTTAACAAAAACTAGAGAGAAATACATTAGCTTAATCAATCGGAAACGCTGATTTGTCATAAAATTAAAATAAAGAAAGCAGGTTCCTCCTGCTTTCTTTATTTTTGAACCTTATGAACAAAGCCGAGCAGTTTATACAAGAGCGATTAAAAGCGAGAGCGGATAGCGGATCATTAAGAAAACTATCCAAACTCCATTTGCCTGTCGACTTTTGCTCTAACGATTACCTGGGTTTCTCGAGATCAGCGGTACTGAAAGACCGCATAGAAAACATACTCCTGCAAATCCCTAATCTGAGCATCGGCTCAGGAGGTTCCAGGTTGCTCAGCGGAAACCATGTCTTTACGGAAGAAACAGAATCCCTCATCGCCGGATTTCATCAGGCAGCAAGCGGCTTAATTTTCAACTCCGGTTACGATGCCAATGTTGGCCTGATCTCCAGCTTAGCACAGCGTGGTGACACGATCATCTCTGATGAACTCATTCATGCCAGTCTGATCGATGGGGCCCGCCTGAGCCATGCCAGCAGGTATACCTTCAAACACAACGACATAGCAGCACTGGAAGCCAAACTAAAACTGGCTACCGGTAATATATACGTACTCGTAGAAAGCGTCTATTCTATGGATGGTGATCTTGCCCCACTAACAGCGATTAATGCCTGCTGTAACCGCTATGGTGCAAACCTGATTGTCGATGAAGCACACGCCTTAGGCATCTTCGGAAAGCATGGAAAAGGAAGGATTCAGGAACTCGGACTGGAAGTATTTGCGAGGGTCGTTACCTTTGGCAAAGCTTTAGGCTGTCATGGGGCCATTGTACTTGGAAGCCCTGCCCTACGCGAATACCTGATTAATTTTGCCCGGTCCTTTATCTATACCACCGCCGCACCGCTCCATACGATCGTCTGCATTCATGCAGCCTATCAATTACTCACAGAAACTGATCATACCCCAATCATTACCGAAAGGATCAAACAATATACCCTGACTATGGAACTGGCCGGAATAACGCATAAGTCAAGCGAAAGCAGCATCCAAACCATTCTTTACAACAGTGCGGCCGAAGCAAAATTTGCCGCAGAAAGCCTGCAGCAAAAAGGACTGGATGTCCGTCCCATTTTAAGCCCGACGGTTCCTAAGGGAAGCGAGCGATTGAGGATATGCCTCCATACTTATAATACCAATGAAGAAATTCAAATCCTGACTAGTCAGCTGGCCTTATTAAAACAACATGAATAAAACTTATTTTATTACCGGAATTGGAACGGGTATCGGAAAAACAATAGTGAGTGCAATCCTGACCGAAAAGCTACAAGCAGATTACTGGAAACCCATTCAATCGGGAGACCTGGACAATAGCGACAGCCTATTGGTCGCCCGACTCATCAGCAATCAGAAAACAGTCATCCATCCGGAACAGTTTAAACTTAGCCAGCCCCTTTCCCCGCATTTATCAGCAAGAATAGATGGCATTCACATCGAGGCTGCAGCGATAAAAGCTCCGGCAACAACGAACAACCTGGTGATTGAAGGCGCGGGCGGTTTAATGGTTCCCATCAACGAAGAGGAACTGATCCTTGACCTGATTAAAAGCTTATCTGCAAAAGTGATCGTCGTTTCCCAGAACTACCTGGGTAGTATCAATCATACCCTCCTTACCCTGGAAGTACTGAAATCAAGAAAAATCGAAGTGGAAGGCCTCATTTTCAATGGAGCTGCCAATGAAGAATCCGAGCGTTACATCAGCACTTATTCCGGCATCCCCATCCTGGGAAGAATCCCTCAGCTGGATAACCTGGATAAGGAAAGTGTGCAAAAAGCAGGAGCGCATCTCCTCTTCTGACAAAAAATACTTTCTAACAAAAAACATTGCGCATAAAAAAAGGGAGCTAATAGCTCCCTTTTTCTTTATTAAAATAATCTTACGATCTATTTTACTGCATCAATTACAGCTTTGAAAGCTTCAGGATGGTTCATTGCTAAATCAGCTAAAACTTTACGGTTTAAACCGATGTTTTTAGTAGCTAATTTACCGATCAGTTGAGAGTAAGAAATACCATGTTGACGTGCTCCAGCGTTGATACGTTGAATCCATAATCCACGGAATTCTCTTTTCTTAACTTTACGGTCACGGTATGCATATTGCAAACCTTTTTCTACCGTATTTTTAGCAATGGTGAAAACCTTACTTCTTGATCCCCAATAGCCTTTGGCCATATTAAGGACTTTTTTCCTTCTTCTTCTCGAAGCTACTGCGTTTACCGAACGTGGCATAGTGTGTTGTTTTTTGATAAACGGTGTTGCGTATTACAGCAAACTTACTACCGGGTACCTGGTTAAAAATTTAATTATTTACCGATGGCAAGCATACGCTTAACGTTGCCCATATCAGCTGCGGACACCATTGAAGTGTGACCCAAATTACGCTTACGTTTAGTCGACATCTTAGTTAAGATGTGGCTTTTGTAGGCATTCTTCCTTGCGATTTTACCTGTTCCAGTAAGCGAAAAACGCTTTTTAGCACTGGAATTGGTTTTCATTTTTGGCATAACCTGTGTTTATTTATGTAATTTATTTATTTTTTAGCAACTTTTGGAGCCAGCGTTAAAAACATACGCTTGCCCTCTAACTTAGGTAATAACTCCACTTTACCGATATCTTCAAGCGCCTGTGCAAACTTAAGCAAAAGAATCTCTCCCTGCTCTTTGTAAACAATTGCTCTACCTTTAAAGTGTACATAAGCCCTAACCTTCTCCCCGTTCTCCAGGAAACTAACCGCGTGTTTCAGTTTGAACTGAAAATCGTGATCGTTGGTATTAGGACCGAAACGGATCTCCTTAATTACGGTCTGTTTTGCGTTTGCTTTAATCTCTTTCTGCTTTTTCTTCTGCTCGTAAACAAACTTACTGTAATCAATGATCCTACATACCGGAGGTACTGCATTTGGAGAAATCTCAACCAGATCCAATTCCAATTCGTCGGCAAGGGCTAAAGCTTTTGCCAAAGGATAGATCCCCGGTTCAACATTATCTCCAGCTAATCTAACCTCCTGAGCTCTGATAAACTGATTAATATTATGTTCTGCTTCTTTTTTCTTAAAAGGAGGACGTGGTCCCCTGTTAAATCCTGGTCTGCCTAATGCCAAATTTATATACTATTTAAATTGTTATTTCTTTGATTAATAATTCACTAAACTCCTGCTGAGTCATTTCTCCTAAATCTCCCTCACCATGTTTACGCACTGATACCTTTCCTTCTGCCATCTCTTTTTCACCGATAATCAGCATATAAGGTATTTTTTTAACCTCTGCGTCTCTGATTTTCCGTCCGATTTTTTCATCCCGAAAGTCAATCAAACCGCGAATATCGGAATTATTTAGTTCATCTGAAACTTTTTTCGCATAATCTTCATATTTTTCGGAGATCGGAAGAATGATAAACTGTTCAGGCGAAAGCCATAATGGGAAATTACCTGCGCAATGCTCGATCAATACCGCGATGAAACGTTCCAGGGAACCAAACGGGGCCCTATGGATCATCACCGGACGGTGTTTTAAGTTATCGCTGCCTGTATATTCCAGTTCAAAACGCTCCGGTAAATTGTAATCCACCTGAATTGTTCCCAACTGCCATTTTCTTCCCAAAGCATCCTTCACCATAAAGTCTAACTTCGGACCATAGAATGCCGCTTCACCATATTCTACCACAGTAGGTAAACCCTTTTCTGCAGCAGCCTCGATGATCGCCGATTCGGCCAGATGCCAGTTTTCATCAGAACCAATGTATTTCGATTTGTTCTCCGCGTCTCTTAAAGATACCTGTGCGATGTAATCGTTGAAACCCAAAGATTTAAACACATACAATACCAGGTCAATCACTTTCTTGAACTCTTCTTTTACCTGGTCAGGGCGACAGAATAAATGGGCATCATCCTGAGTAAACCCACGAACTCTTGTCAGCCCGTGAAGCTCTCCGCTCTGCTCATAACGATATACTGTTCCAAACTCTGCAAAACGCAAAGGAAGGTCTTTATAAGAACGTGGTTTAACTTTATAAATCTCACAATGGTGAGGACAGTTCATCGGTTTAAGAAAAAACTCTTCTCCCTCCTGTGGAGTTTTGATCGGCTGAAAAGCATCTTTACCATATTTCTCATAGTGACCTGAAGTAATGTACAGGTTCTTATGACCAATATGAGGGGTAACCACCTGCTCGTATCCGGCTTTACCTTGTGCTTTAGTTAAAAACTGAACCAGACGTTCACGCAATGCAGCACCTTTAGGTAACCACAATGGCAAGCCCATCCCTACTTTCTCAGAGAAAGCAAATAATTCCAGTTCCTTACCTAATTTACGGTGATCTCTTTTCTTCGCCTCTTCAATCATGTGAAGATACTCAGTCAGTTCACTTGCTTTAGGGAAAGTAACCCCATAAATACGGGTTAACTGTTTTTTTGTTTCATCACCACGCCAGTAAGCACCAGCCACATTCATCAATTTTACCGCTTTAACAAAACCGGTATTTGGAATGTGTGGCCCACGACAAAGGTCAGTAAACTGTCCCTGGTTATAGAAAGTAATTTTTCCATCTTCCAGACCTTCTAAAAGGTCCAGCTTGTACTCATCTCCTTTTTCTGTAAAATACTTGATCGCATCTGCTTTAGAAACGCTTTCCCGAACAAAAACTTCTTTCTGTTTGGCCAGTTCTAAAATCTTGGCCTCAATTGCCTTGAAATCATCTGATGAAAACTCCCTGTCGCCGAAATCTACGTCATAATAGAAACCGGTTTCGATCGCAGGACCTATACCGAATTTTGTACCCGGATATAAAGCCTCTAATGCTTCCGCCATAATGTGCGCAGAAGAATGCCAGAAAGTAGCTTTACCGGCAGTATCATTCCAGGTTAACAACTTTACAGATGCATCCCCTTCGATCGCTCTTGAAGAATCCCAGATTTCACCGTTAACTTCGGCTGCTAAAACGTTGCGCGCTAATCCCTCTGAAATAGAGAGCGCGATTTGATGGGCAGTTGTGCCCTTTTCGTACTGACGACTGGAGCCGTCAGGTAATGTAATGTTAATCATCTACAACTATGATTTTAGTGAATTAATTGATTTATAAACATTTACAATAACTTTTATTTTACGTGTAATAAAACATTATTGCAAAAAACGAGAGACAGTCTCATCGTCTAAAAGCAAATATAGGGTTTATAATTTAATTTTTCTTCGCCCGACATAAATTCCAGCCCTAAAAACAGGGTATGGAACGAGGTTAATAGTCTAACCATCCGTTCGCTAAAACATCGGCTAAATGCATTGTTTTTAGAGGAATATTATTTTTATCGATATATCCCTGTAAATGCATCAGACAGGAAAGATCAGTCGAAATCACATATTCCGCTCCCTGTTCCAGCGCATTGTTTACCTTTTGCTCCGCCATAGCAGAAGAAATCGCATCGAATTTCACAGAAAACGTACCACCAAAACCGCAGCACATATCGGTATCTTTCATTTCTACCATTTCCAGGCCATGAACCTTAGACAACAATAGCCTGGGCTCTTCTTTGATCTTACATTCCCTCAGTCCGCTGCAGGAATCATGATAAACTGCTTTTCCTTCCAGCTCTGCGCCGAAATAATCCCGTTTCAGTACATTGACCAGAAAATCTGAAAGTTCAAATATGTTGGATTGTATGTTTCTGCATTTATTATGAACAATCGTATTGGTAAACAAATCACTGAAACCATTCTTTACCATCCCCACACAGGAAGCCGAAGGCGCTACAATATAATCTGTCTCTGAAAAATCGCTCAGGAACTTTGTGCCGGTTTCTTTCGCCTGTTCCCAGTATCCTGCGTTATAAGCCGGCTGCCCGCAACAAGTCTGGGCAGAATTATAAAACACCTCACAACCCGCTTTCTCTAATAGCTTTATCGTATTAAATGCTGTTTCAGGATATAACTGATCAACAAAGCAAGGAACAAATAATTCTATCTTCATGTGTATCTATTGGTCTTATTAAAAATGTATGATGGTTAACCTTTAACCATTTTTGGTGCTACTTTCCTAAGCAGTAGCAAAAATATCAATCCTAAAACAAAAAACGAGGCCAATGCAAGCACAGAATTCCGCATGTTTCCTGTTTGTTCCTCAATATAAGCAAAACTAAAAAGTCCGATCACTACCGCCAGTTTTTCTGTTACATCATAAAAACTGAAAAATGAAGCCGTATCGGGTGTATGCTCAGGAATAAATTTGGAATAAGTAGACCTGGATAAAGATTGGATCCCTCCCATAATCAGGCCAACTACTGCGGCCAACCCATAAAACTCATATTCATTGGTAATGAAATAAGCAGCAATACAGGTCATCACCCAAATGCCAACCACCAGGATCAGCACGCTCACATTCCCGATCTTTTTTGCCAGTTTAGACATCCAGATTGCGCCCAGAATAGCGACTAGCTGTATAATCAGGATCACTGCAATTAATTTAGAGGTGCCCAGGTGTAAAGTTTTCTCTCCAAATCCGGCAGCCGCCAGCATCACCGTCTGCACCCCCATAGAATAAAAGAAAAAGGCAATCAGAAAGCGCTTCATCACTTTCATACTTTTCAGTTGTCGCCATACCTTCGCCAGCTCCCCGAAACCGCTGTGCACTACATTTTTGTTAATTGCCGTATAATTAGGACTACCTGCAGGTAATCTGTTAAAAGAAATCTGTGCAAAACCAATCCACCAGATCCCGACCAAAAGAAAAGACATCCTTGCCGGTAATGAGCCATCAGTGATGCCAAAAAGTTCAGGTTTCAGGACAAAAATAAAACAAATGAGCTGCAACAAGACACTGCCGATATAGCCATAGGCATAACCTTGAGCGCTAACCCGGTCCTGTTGATCTTTTGTTGCAATCTCGGGCAGGTAAGAATTGTTGAACAATACCCCGCCGATATAACCCATTGCAGCAATGATGAAACAAATAATTCCGAGTTCCAGGGTGTCCAGTTTAAAGAAGAACAGCCCCATACAGGCAATACCGCCAATATAGGTGAAGATCTTCATGAATATTTTCTTATTCCCTCTGTAATCCGCTGTGGCCGATAGAATGGGCAACAGGATCACCATCATCAAATAAGCCAGGGAAAGCGCATAATTCGATAAAGCTGTATTTGTAAACTTAAGCCCAAAGAAAGTCACCTGATCCCCATGAGCCGCCGTCGTGGTGATAATCGTATAATAAGCAGGAAAAATAGTTGAGGTGATGACTAAATTATAAGAAGAATTTGCCCAGTCAAAGAAGGCCCATGACTGGATAACTTTCTTGTCGTTTTTTTGTTCCATGTATTAAATAAGGCGACTAAAATAGCTAAAAAACGGCAATTACGGCTAATTTACTTTCTCCAGCTTAGCTGCTCCTGATTTTTTCTCCTCCACATTCTTTGGATTTCCTTTATAATAAATTTCACTCGATCCCGAGGTCTTCACTTTTAAATCATTCAACACATTGATGTTGGCTTTTCCTGTTCCATCAACAGTAATATCATAGATACCGGCCACAAAATCAAAGGCTTCTACTTTAGAGGTTCCGCTTGTTTTTAACACATGGGTTCCCGTTTGGCCAGTCAATGTCAGTTTACCCACACCATCAATTTTTGTGGTTACCTTACTCGCGCTGATGTTTAGTTTCACATCAGAACTACCACTCAGGTCCATTTTCAGGTCTTTCACGTAGACTGGCCCTTCACCAATCACCCGTACCATTCCACTGGTATTGAGTTCGGTCAGCTCGCCAATCCCTGCATAAACCACAACAGAATCTGTTCCGCAATAGCTGCCATCTTCCAGTTTAAGTTCCAGTTCAGATCCGCTTACTCTCGACCTGATATGGCTCATCACATTTGAATCCGCCTGAATCTTCACATTATAGGTACTGTCCTGTGTCAAAACCAACTTAATTGTTCCGCTCACTTTGATTTTATCATAGCTTTTCAGCTCCACCACTTTACTCGTCTGAATTCCGGAATCTTTCACACATTCAGCAGTACATCCTGCCAATAAAACAGGGATAGCGAGCACAATAAGGTTTAATTTCTTCATAGGTATATTGATTTGTTGCAATTTAAAGATAATAGTTTTTACCGTCAGTTTTAATTTTTCCGGCATCCAGCAATTCGCGGATCCTTTCCAGCTTTTGATTTTCGCTGCCGGATTTAACACCTGTTACCAGGTCTTCGATTGTTTGTGTCTGCGTTTGCAAGAGCTTCATCAGCTCAAAATCGATGCGGTCTGACAACTGGTCGAGATCATCTTCTTTCTTTTCCGCCAGGCAAACATCACAAACGCCACATTTGTCGGCATTAGGCTCATCGAAATACCTCAATAGCTGGACATTCCGGCATTCGGCGTTCTCCGTATAAGCCAGGACTGCATTGATCTGGTCCAATTGAATCTTTTTCCTCAGTTTGATGTATTTTACATCGATATCCATGTGGACAAAATCAACCCTTGGACGGATATATTGCAATTGTGGCTGATCAGACTGTGGCAAATAGGACAACAATCCCTGTTCTTCCAGGTTACTGATCATTTTCTTTGCCGTACTAAAAGACAATCCTACTTTTTTAGCGATTTCATTTTCCTCAATTTTCACATATTGATCAAATGCCCCGCCATAAGACCTTAAAATTGCCTTGATCAATGGATCATATCCTGCATTTTCAATTTGAAAACGGTACACGTCTTCATGCGAAGCAGTGAACAATACCCGGGAAGGTAAAAAGATGTTTTCCGACAAAGTCAAATAGCCATCATGTTCTAAAAACTTCAGGGCAGCCATTGTTTTGATGACCCCAACATTAAACCTCTTGCAAAAATCGGCCAGGTCAAAATTAAAGGTAAGCCCTTCTCCCGCGCCAAAGGCCAGCTGAAAATAATTGCCGAGGTAATGGTATGTTTTTTTAATGTCCTCTACCGTTGGAAAATGATCTGCGTACTTGGCCTTTAAAGCCATCTGATCGGACTTATTGGCCAGCAGTACCGCATAGGCCTTTTGTTCATCCCTTCCGGCACGACCTGCTTCCTGATAATATGCTTCCAGGCTTTCCGGTAAATCCAGGTGCACTACAAAACGGACATCCGCTTTATCGATCCCCATTCCGAAGGCATTGGTAGCCACCATCACCCTGATCTTATTCTTTTTCCAGTCTTCCTGCTTCCGGAAACGTTCATCTCTTGGTATTCCCGCATGATAGAAATCCGCAGCAATCTGGTTTCTCATCAGGAAAGAAGCCACTTCTGCCGTCTCTCTCCTATTGCGAACGTAAACCAATCCTGTCCCTTTCACATTCCTGACAATATCAATCAGTTTTTTATACTTATCTTCTTTATCCAGCACGACATAGCTCAGGTTCTTACGTTCAAAACTCTGAACAAATACTTTAGGCGTGGTAAATTTTAATTTTTCGATGATATCTGCACGTACAAACTGAGTTGCAGTGGCAGTAAGTGCCAACACCGGCACTTTAGGATGAATCTCTCTGATTTCGGCAATCTGCTGATAAGGAGGTCTGAAATCATATCCCCATTGGGAAATACAATGCGCTTCATCCACCGCAATCAGGTTTACGTTCATATAGGAAATCCGAACCCGCACAATTTCGGATAATAATCGTTCCGGCGACAAGTATAAAAACTTTATTTTCCCATAAATGCAGTTGTCGAGCAGGATGTCGATTTCTCTTTTTCCCATCCCTGCATAAATTGCGACGGCCTCAATTCCTTTCGCTTTCAGATTTTCGACCTGATCTTTCATTAGGGCAATCAGCGGGGAAATGACAATACATATTCCTTCCTTTACCAATGCAGGTATCTGGAAACAAAGGGATTTCCCTCCTCCCGTGGGCAACAATGCCAGGGTATCATGGCCATTTAAAACGGAACTGATAATGTCTGACTGTAATGGTCTGAAAGAATCAAATCCCCAGTATCTTTTTAGTATCTCTGCTTCACTCATAAAAAGGTTACTCATCAAAACTATAAAAATGAACTGATATTATTAAATTGCGGGCTAATTTATACGACACACCGCTATGAAGAAATCTTTACTTCCCCTATTTTTTCTATTCATTTTTCAATCCGCATTTTCTCAGGAAAAGAGTTCCCAGGAAAAGAAGTGGGATATTGAAAAATACCAGGGTCCTACAAAAAATTTCAGTATAGATACTGATGAAGGGACCTGGATGAACCTCGATGTAAGCGGGGATGGTAAAGATATCGTTTTTGATTTGCTTGGCGATATTTACAGCATGCCCATTACAGGTGGATCGGCGGTGTTACTCAGCGGAGGCATAGCCTGGGACATTCAGCCCCGTTTCAGCCCGAATGGCAAATACATTTCTTATACCAGTGATAAGAATGGTGCAGACAACATCTGGATCATGAACCGCGATGGTTCCAATAAAAGACAGGTGACTAAAGAAACCTTCCGCTTACTAAATAATGCGACCTGGATGCCAAATAGTGAATACCTGGTCGCCAGAAAACACTTTACCGGTTCACGTTCCCTTGGTGCAGGAGAAATGTGGATGTATAGCATTTATGGTGGTGAAGGCGTACAGCTGACCAAGAGAAAAAATGACCAGCAGGATGCCGGAGAGCCCAATATCAGTCCTAATGGCAGGTATCTTTATTTTAGTGAAGACATGGCACCGGGCCCAAATTTCGAATACAGTAAAGACCCAAACGGATTGATCTATGCCATTCGTCAGCTGGACATGACCACAGGAAAGCTGAGCAACCTGATTGCACAGCAAGGTGGTGCCGCCAGACCGCAAATATCTCCCGATGGTAAAATGATGGCCTATGTAAAACGTGTCCGCTTAAAATCGGTGATGTATATTCAAAATTTGCGCACCGGCGAGGAATGGCCGATATATGAAGACCTTTCTCACGATCAACAGGAAACCTGGGCTATCTTTGGTGTGTATCCGAACTATGCCTGGACGCCAGACGGCAAAGGACTTGTGTTCTATGCAAAAGGAAAAATCAAAAAAATAGACCTCGCCACACTGACAGCAAACGACATCCCTTTCCGGGTAAACAGCAGTCAGACTGTTCAACAAGCCCTGCATTTCCCTCATAATGTCTACAGCAATGAGTTCGATGTAAAAATGATCCGTCAGCTGACCACCTCTGCGGATGGCAAAATGGTCGTTTTTAATGCAGCCGGATTTTTATACAAAAAAGAACTGCCCAATGGAACTCCGGAAAGGGTAAGCAATGGGATCGACTTTGAATTTGAACCTAAAATCAGCAATGATGGAAAATATGTAATTTATACCACCTGGAATGATGAACTAAAAGGAGCAATTAAAAGAACAGACCTGAAATCAGGAAAAACCATTAGCCTAACTGACGAAAAAGGGTTCTACTACTCCCCTTCTTACTCTAATAAAGGTGATAAGATTATTTTCAGAAAAGGCATCGGAAACGATGTGCTCGGTTATGCCTATGGCAGAGGAACAGGAATCTTTATCATGCCAGCCAATGGCGGTGCAAAAACCCTGGTTTCTGACAACGGTATTAAACCACAATTCAATACCGACGATACCCGCATTTATTTCCAGGGAAATGAAGGCGGAAAAAGAGCATTTAAGAGTGTAGACCTGAATGGCGGGAATGAAAGAACACATTATACCTCTACTTATGTGACTCAGTTTACACCAAGTCCTGATGGCAAATGGATGGCTTTTACCGAATTATTTAATGTATACATCACCCCAATGGTAACCGTTGGAACTCCCCTGGAACTGTCTTCTACCAACAAATCAATCCCTTTAACCAGGGTGACTGCCGATGGGGGGACTTATATCCACTGGAGCAATGACAGTCAGAAGTTATTCTGGACCTTGGGAGAACAATACTTTAGCAGAGAGATCAGCAGCGCTTTTAACTTCACAGATTCAGGAAACCAGTCTGTTAGAAAACCTGATACTGCAGGTCTTTCCATCGGACTAAAACTTAAAAGCGATGCTCCTACCGGATTACTTGCTTTAAAAGGAGCAAGAATAGTCACCATGAAAGGCGATGAGGTAATCGAAGAAGGTACAATTCTGATCGAGAATAATAAAATCATTGCCATCGGAAAAGCCGCAGAAATGACCATTCCGGATCAGGCCAGGGTAATTGACGTGACCGGAAAAACCATTATGCCGGGG
This sequence comes from Pedobacter steynii, assembly GCF_900103665.1. Lineage (GTDB taxonomy): Bacteria > Bacteroidota > Bacteroidia > Sphingobacteriales > Sphingobacteriaceae > Pedobacter > Pedobacter steynii. Next base: position 519,058 of record NZ_FNGY01000001.1, on the reverse strand, counting down.
ATCATAGACGTACACGCACATTTAAGAACCAGCCCGGATGGGATTTCACCACAACAGGACTGGTCGTACATGGCTAACCTCGCCTTTGGGGTAACTACCTCACATGACCCATCTTCCAATACGGAAATGGTGTTTAGTCAGGCTGAAATGTTAAAAGCAGGAAGAATGGTAGGTCCGCGTTTATATTCTACCGGTTCCATCTTATACGGTGCAGACGGAGATTTTAAAGTGGTCATCAATAGCCTTGATGATGCCCTTTCTCACCTCAAAAGATTAAAAGCAGTAGGTGCATTTTCTGTAAAATCATATAATCAGCCGAGAAGAGAGCAGCGTCAGCAGATCCTCGAAGCAGCCAGACAATTAAAAATGGAAGTCGTACCGGAAGGTGGATCTACCTTTTTCACGAATATGAATATGGTGGCCGACGGACATACCGGAATTGAACACAGTATTCCTATGGCACCGGTCTATAAAGATGTAACCTCTTTCTGGAACAATACCAGTGTAGCCTATACGCCGACCTTAATTGTAAGTTACGGTAGCCAGTGGGGAGAAAACTACTGGTATGACCGTACCAATGTATGGGAAAATGAAAGGCTGATGGCCTTTACCCCACGTGCCATTATTGATGCCCGTGCCAGAAGAAGAACAACTTCAGAATATGGAGATTACGGACATATTGAAGTGGCAAAAGCCGTTAGACAAATTGCGGACGGCGGAACAAAAGTAAACCTTGGTGCCCATGGACAGATTCAGGGATTAGGCGCACATTGGGAATTGTGGATGCTGGTACAAGGAGGAATGACTCCTTTACAGGCGATCCGTAGTGCCACCTTAAACGGTGCTGCTTACCTTGGCATGGACAAAGAAATCGGTTCATTGGAAACGGGTAAACTAGCCGACCTTATTGTGATGGATGCGAATCCTTTAAATGACATCAGAAATTCTGAAAAAATTAAATATGTAGTCATCAATGGCAGAATCTATGATAGCCTTTCTATGAATGAAATTGGCAGTCGTGAAAAGCTACGTGGCAAGCTCTGGTTTGAAATGGGTAAAGGGATGATTTATAGCTTCCCAACAGGAATCGCAGAAACCTGGACGTATACCATTCCTAATTGTGATTAACCTGACCTGACTGTATTACTTTAAAAAAAAGAGCATATTCTTCAAAGACTGAAATCTTTTGCACGCTGAAGGGCGGCAAAATCTTTCTATGTCTTTTTCAGAACATGCTCTTTTTTTTAGAAATACTGCAAGGAATATTGCTCAAGCACTAGCGAAACCTCGACCCGTCCAGACATAAACGCTCCTTTTTTCGCTTTAATCCTATTTTTAGGCATCATGCGATGGTGCGATACTAGTTTTAAATAAAAATGTCCATTTGCTTTGAAGACATTCGAATATTTGCCCTTCAGCAAAGATTCGGGGATGAAAAGGAGATGGACATTTTTATTTATTACCTTTTTGGAGCAGAAATATTTTCAGGCACCCTGACTGATCAATACAGGTCATTTGAATAAGGCACAAAGTCCTGCAATTTTGGAAGGGGACGGACTTTAATGATTTCCCTGTTCTTCGTTGTTTTTTGCTCAGGGTCATCATATTCTTCTGTTCCGAGGTAAACGCCGGTAGACAAGTTAAAGTCTGCAAAACTTACGCCCAGAGGATTCATAGTCCTATAACTGTACCCGATCAATTCAAAATTCCCATTTTGATATCGGAATTTATGCATGAAGTATCCTCTGATCAACTGACATTGCAGCTCAATTACTCCTCTTTTGATGGTTACTTTAGAAAAACCATATCCATCCCGGTATCCATCTTTTCCGTTAGGAGACTGCTCGTTAATCGCTTTGTCAGTCTGGATGTTTAGGTGGTATCCTCCACCCTTTTTGGCAAAGTATATTTCCAGGCGATAAGGAGAGGTATCTGCAATAGTATCTTGAGTAACGACCACAGAATCTGCCAGCAAATCTCTATTCAGATCTCCTTTAGCCATCGAAACTACTACATTAAAATTCTCCTGTGCACTAAGCCGGGTAGAAGAAACCATTAAAAGAATCGGAGTAATCACCAAAAACAGACAAACAATCCTGATCAATTTGGTATGGCTATTCATTGTCGTTATTCCTTTTCTTTAATGTACTAAATATTTTGAGCGATCACATAACCGTTTGCCCAGGCCCATTGAAAATTATATCCGCCAAGCCATCCCGTTACATCAACGCATTCTCCGCCAAAAAACAAGCCTGGAATACTTTTACATTCCAGCGTTTTTGAGGAGAGTTCATTCGTATCAATTCCACCGCGCATCACTTCCGCTTTATCGTAACCTTTATCCCCTGCAGGTTTTACTTTAAACAGGTGGATGGTTTTCTGAATCAATTCCAGTTCAGTTTTTGTTAGCGAGGCGACCTGCTTTTCAATTGGTAGAAATTTCGCCATGGCATCGGTAAATTTCTTAGGATAAATCCGGTTAAACAAGGTCGATAACATCAGTTTGCCATTCGCCTTGCGTTCTTCTTCGATTAGTTCCAGTATGTTTTGTCTGGGCAGCAAATCAATATTAATCTCCTCTCCTCTTTTCCAGTAGGAAGAAATTTGCAGGATCGCAGGTCCGCTCAGGCCCCAGTGGGTAAATAAGATGTTCTCCTCGAAAGAGATTCTGTCGTTGCTTACTTCACAGAAAACCGAATTTCCTGACAGCTGTGCATACCAGTCTTCATCTTTTCCGGTGATCGTTAAAGGAACCAGTGCCGGTGCTGTTTCAATGATCTTCAGGTCGTGTTTTCTGGCAAAGCGCAAGGCAAAATCTGTAGCGCCCATTTTAGGGATTGGCAATCCACCGGTGGTAATCACTAACTTCGGTGCTTTTAAGCTGCGCGATTTATTTCCTCTATCAAAGCGAACCTCAAAGCCGGCCGCTGTTTGTTCTATTTCACTGACCTGCGCATCACAAATGATCTGCTGACCAAAGTCCTCACAGATATTGGTAAATGCCGCTACGATGTCTTTTGCATTCTTTCCATCAGGAAAAAGTTGTCCCAGTGTTTTCTCTTTTCCTGAGATTCCGTAAGTTTCAAAAAAGCTGATTGTATCTTCTACCGTCCATTGGGTAAATGCAGATTTAGAAAAGTGTTTGTTGTTGGAAATGAACTGTTCATCAGTCGCAAACAGATTGGTATAGTTACATCTGCCCCCACCGGAAATCAGAATTTTTGCTCCCGGTTTATCGCTTTTTTCCAACAATATTACCCTTTTTCCTAAATAGCCCGCTTGAACCGCACACATCAAACCGCAAGCTCCGGCGCCAATAATTATAGCATCTACATCCATCAATCCGTTTATATTGTTATTTTTGTGCAAAATAAGCATAACTTTTTCATATCGATATGGCAAAACAAATAAGTGATTTAAAATTAGGCATATTAGGTGGCGGACAATTGGGCAGGATGTTGATACAAGAGGCCATCAATTATAATTTAACCACTTTAATTTTAGATCCGGATACAGACGCTCCATGTAAACACCTCGCAAACTACTTTGAATGTGGTTCTATCACTGATTTCGACACCGTATATAACTTCGGCAAAAAAGCAGACATCATTACTATTGAAATAGAAAAGGTCAACATTGAAGCGTTGGAACAACTGGAAAAAGAAGGCAAACAGGTTTATCCGCAATCCAGGGTGATCCGTTTGATTCAGGACAAAGGTGTTCAGAAACAATTTTTTAAAGAAAACAACATTCCTACTGCGCCATTTCAACTGGTAAATACCAAAGAAGACATGCGCAACAGTCCTTTTCCATTTCCTTACATGCTGAAACAGCGTAAAGATGGTTATGACGGTAAAGGGGTAATGAAAATAAATAACCTGGCGGAGATCGAAAATGCTTTTGATGCCCCATGTTTAATCGAACAACTGGTAGATTTCGAGAAAGAAGTAGCTGTAATTGTTTCCAGAAACCCTAACGGAGATGTGAAAACATTCCCAATGGTGGAGATGGAGTTCAATGCAGAAGCAAATCTCGTAGAATTCCTGATTTCGCCTTCTACTTACCCTGCTGCAATCCAGCAGAAAGCGGAAACCATTGCTAAAAACATTGCTTCCTCCCTAAACATCACCGGATTGCTGGCGGTAGAGATGTTCATCACTAAAAACGGAGATATCCTGGTGAATGAGCTTGCTCCACGCCCGCATAATAGCGGACACCATACCATCGAAGGAAACTATGTTTCTCAGTTTGACCAGCATTTACGTGCGATTTTCAACCTTCCATTAGGTGATACCCGTACGATCAACAATGCCGTGATGATCAATCTTCTTGGAGAAAAGAACCACAATGGTGTGGCGAAATACCAGGGATTAGAAAAGATCATGGCCATTGAAGGGGTATACGTACACCTTTATGGTAAAAAATACACCAAGCCTTTCCGCAAGATGGGACACATCACCATTGTAGACCAAAACCGCGAGAAAGCAATTGAAAAAGCCAATTACATCAAAAATACACTAAAAGTTATTTCCTAATGAGCATACAAGTAGGCATTATTATGGGCAGCAAGTCTGACCTTCCTATCATGAAAGACGCAGCCGATATCCTAAAAGAATTCGATATCCAATTTGAAATGACCGTTGTGTCTGCTCACCGGACTCCGGAAAGAATGTTTGAATATGCAAAAAATGCAGCATCAAGAGGGTTAAAAGTGATCATCGCCGGTGCAGGTGGTGCAGCACATTTACCTGGAATGGTGGCTTCAATCACTACCTTACCTGTGATTGGTGTTCCTGTAAAATCATCCAACTCTATTGATGGATGGGATTCTATCTTATCTATTCTTCAAATGCCAAATGGCATTCCTGTAGCTACTGTTGCCTTAAATGCAGCGAAAAATGCAGGCTTACTGGCCGCACAAATTCTTGCTACAGCAAGTCCTGAGCTTTCTGCAAAAATGCAGGCTTACAAAGATGATCTGAAGAAAAAGATTGAAGAAAGCGCGATAGATCTTGAAAATTATTAATTAAGATTAGGATCCAGCGGGAAATTACTCACATGGGCATATTTAGGCCCAAGATTGATGATCACTTCCTTCCAGAGTTCCTCTTCATTGTTAGAGAATACCACATCAGCCTGAAACTGATCGGACACAATCCAGGTATTCTCTTTCATTTCATTCTTTAGCTGTTGGCCCGACCAACCGGAATAGCCGATAAAGAACTTGATGTCGGCCGGCTTAATGCTATGGTTGTTGATCAAAACCTTTAAAGTCTCAAAATTACCACCCCAACATACCCCTTTGGCAATCTCCTCCCCATCTGTGATCAGGTCATGGCGTCTGTGGATAAAATGAATCGTATCTATCGCTACCGGACCACCCAGATAAACCGGAAAATCTTCGCCTGTAAAGTCAGGCACTAAATCATTGAGCAACAAAGTACTGCGTTGATTCAGGATAAAACCTACGGTTCCTTCCTCCTGATGCTCGGTAAGAAAAACTACAGAACGCTTAAAATTAGGATCCATTAAGAATGGTTCTGAAATTAATAATTTACCTGCGGATGGCTCTAATCGACTTAACATTTCGGAAATTTAGCGATAATATTAAATAAACTAAAACCTATTTTTGTACATGGAGCTGAATAAAGAAAATCTACAGAATTTAAGACAGGAATACCGCTCAGCAGAATTAGCCGAAACTGATGTGGAAAGTAATCCCATCCTGCAATTTAAAAAATGGTTTACCGAAGCCGTAGACGCACAAATCTTTGAACCCAATGTCATGACACTGGCCACGGCAAATTCCGATGGCAAGCCCTCGGCGCGCATCGTCCTGCTGAAAGGTTTTGATGAAGATGGTTTTGTATTCTTCACGAATTACGACAGTGATAAAGGAAAGGATCTGGCAGAAAACCCTCAGGCTTCACTCGTATTTTTCTGGGCTGAACTGGAAAGACAGGTTCGCATTGATGGTGTGGTAAGTAAAATTGATGCGGAAGCATCTACCGCCTATTTTCATTCCCGACCGGCAGGAAGCCAGATTGGTGCTTCGGCCTCGCCGCAAAGCAGCGTCATTCCAAACCGGGAATCCCTGGAAGAGAAAGTCGCACAGCTGAGTACGGAATATAAAGACAAAGAAATTCCACGTCCGCTTCATTGGGGAGGATACCTGGTAGAACCGACACATATTGAATTCTGGCAAGGCAGGCCAAGCAGGCTGCACGACCGTTTGAACTACCAGTTGGTGGATGGTTCATGGATTATCAATAGATTAGCACCGTAATAATTGATTACCATAAAAAAACTTAAATGAAGAACATCGCAGTGATTGGCTCAGGAACAATGGGCAATGGAATCGCACATACTTTTGCGCAATTTGGCTATCAGGTAAACTTAATTGATGTAAATAATGAAGCTTTGGAACGCGCCATCAGCACCATCGGGAAAAATCTGGACCGTCAGGTAGCTAAAGGCACGATTACTGAAGCTGATAAAGCGAATACCCTGAAAAACATAACTAATTTCACACAGATTGCAGAAGGCGTAGCCAATGCAGACCTGATTGTGGAAGCGGCAACGGAAAACCTGGAACTGAAGTTAAAGATCTTTAAAGACCTGGATACTTTTGCCAAACCAGAAGCCATCCTTGCCAGCAATACCTCCTCTATCTCGATCACTAAAATTGCTTCTGTAACCAACAGAGGAGATAAAGTGATTGGCATGCACTTCATGAATCCTGTTCCGGTAATGAAGCTGGTAGAGGTGATCAGAGGATACGCCACAAGTGATGAGACGACTGCTTTTGTGATGGATCTTTCTACTAAACTGAGCAAAGCTCCGGTAGAAGTAAATGATTACCCTGGTTTTGTGGCCAACAGAATTCTGATGCCGATGATCAATGAGGCCATCTATACTTTATATGAAAGCGTTGCAGGTGTGGAAGAGATCGATACCGTGATGAAACTGGGAATGGCACATCCGATGGGCCCGCTTCAACTGGCAGATTTCATTGGTCTGGATGTTTGTCTGGCCATCTTAAATGTGCTGCATGATGGATTCGGAAACCCTAAATATGCACCATGTCCTTTATTGGTCAATATGGTGACTGCCGGAAATAAAGGAGTGAAATCCGGAGAAGGATTTTACAACTATGCCAAGGGCATTAAGGAAGCTGTTGTAGCGTCCAAGTTTAGCAAATAATATCAATTACAAGCCTTTTATACTAACTTTACCCCATGAACGAAAATCTTGATCCCAATTCAGAAAGCTTAACTCCCTTTGAACGTGATATTGAAAAAGTATTGCGCCCGCAGGAATTTGATGACTTTACGGGACAGGAAAAGATCATGGAGAACCTGAAGATCTTTGTAAAGGCTGCAAAGTTACGCGGAGAACCTTTGGACCATGTTTTATTGCATGGTCCTCCGGGACTTGGCAAGACCACCCTCTCCTATATCATTGCCAATGAAATGGGTGTTGGGATTAAAGTCACCTCCGGACCGGTTTTAGACAAACCCGGAGACCTGGCCGGACTGCTGACCAATCTGGAACCGGGAGACATCTTATTTATTGATGAGATCCATCGCCTGAGCCCACTGGTCGAAGAATACCTGTATTCTGCAATGGAGGATTTCAAGATCGACATCATGCTGGAAAGCGGCCCGAATGCCCGTTCTGTACAAATCTCTCTAAACCCCTTCACCCTGGTTGGTGCAACCACCAGATCAGGATTGTTAACTGCACCATTAAGGGCAAGGTTTGGGATCAACTCCCGCCTGGCTTATTATGATGCAAAACTGTTAACTACCATTGTTTTAAGATCGTCAGATATCCTAAAAACTCCAATTACCGAAGAAGGTGCTTATGAAATTGCCCGCAGAAGCAGGGGAACTCCCCGTATCGCCAATGCGCTGTTGAGAAGAACACGTGACTTTGCACAGATCAAAGGAAACGGACAAATCGATACAGAGATCGCCAGATATGCTTTAAGAGCCCTGAATGTAGATGAGCATGGACTGGACGAAATGGACAACAAGATCCTGGTGACCATCATTGATAAATTCAAAGGAGGCCCTGTAGGGTTGAAAACCATTGCCACTGCTGTTGGTGAGGATGAAGGAACAATTGAAGAGGTTTATGAGCCATTCCTGATACAGGAAGGATTCCTGATGCGTACTTCACGCGGAAGGGAAGTGACCGAAGCTGCATATAAACACCTGCAAAAGAACTTCCCCGGACAAACAGGCAAACTATTTTAACCAATCTGCTCATTTAGGCATCATTTCTGTTCTTATTCGCTAAATTAACGGATATGAACATAGAAACAAGAAAACTCACCTTAGCGGATTACAATGATTTGAAAGAATCAATGCAACAGGCCTATGAGACCCTGGGCGGACAGATATGGAGCAAGAGCAGCATTGAAAGATTACTTAAATTATTTCCCGAAGGTCAGCTCTGCATTGCAGTAGACGATAAAGTGGTGGCTTGTTCCTTATCCATCATCGTAGACTATGATGAATATGGTGATAAACATACCTATAAAAATATTACCGGCGATTACTCCTTCTCTACACACGATTCTGAGGGGGATGTATTGTATGGGATAGAAATATTTGTAAGCCCTGAATTCAGGGGATTAAGGCTCGGCAGAAGGTTGTATGAGGCAAGAAAAGAGCTTTGTGAAAGCCTGAACCTGAAAAGCATCATTGCCGGAGGCAGAATCCCCCGTTACCATGAATACGCAGCAACCCTGACACCAAGACAATATATTGATAAGGTAAAAGCAAAGGAAATCTTCGACCCTACCCTGACCTTCCAGATTTCCAACGATTTTCACGTCAGAAAAGTACTTAAAAATTACCTGCCCGGAGATCATGAATCTAAGGACTATGCGACCCTGTTAGAATGGAATAACATTTACTACCAGGGCATAGATGCTTCGGCACGATCTGCAAAAACCATCAGAATTGGACTGGTACAATGGCAAATGCGGCTGTTCCCGGACATTGAAGCTTTTTATGAACAGGTGGAGTTCTTTGTAGACGCAGTGAGTGGATACAAATCAGATTTTATCATGTTCCCGGAGTTTTTTAACACGCCTTTATTACAACCCTATAATCACCTGCCGGAAATGGAGGCCATGCGTAAGCTGGCAGAGCTTACGGAAGAAATCGTGAGTAAAATACAGGAATATGCAGTCTCCTACAACGTAAATGTGATTTCGGGAAGTATGCCGATTATAGAGAACAACAAGCTCTACAACGCTACCTATCTATGTCATAGAAGCGGCAAAACGGAAGAATACCGGAAAATCCACATCACCCCTAACGAACAGAAATACTATGGAATGGTGGGTGGGGATAAGATCCAGGTCTTTGATACGGATTGCGGAAAGATCGGAATCCTGATCTGTTATGATGTAGAATTCCCTGAACTGAGTAGAATTTATGCCGATCAGGGCATGCAAATCCTGTTTGTTCCCTTCCTTACAGATACACAAAACGGTTACACCAGGGTCAGAAGATGCGCGCAGGCCAGAGCCATTGAAAACGAATGTTATGTAGCCATAGCAGGATGTGTGGGCAATTTACCGAAGGTGAACAACATGGACATACAGTTTGCACAATCGGCCGTATTTACTCCATCCGACTTTGCCTTTCCTACCAATGCCGTAAAAGCAGAGACCACACCAAATACAGAAATGATGCTGGTGGTCGATGTAGACCTGCACCTGTTGGATGAGCTCCACCATTTCGGAACCGTAAAGATCCTGAAAGATCGTCGTACAGATCTATATGAAGTGAGGTTACTCAAATAAAACGTTATCGGAATGCTTTTACCTTCTGGCAGCAGCATTCCGATATTTCCCATAATTATTCTTTTAATCAGGCATGTCTGAAAAACAGCCAGTAGATTAATAATGCGATAACCAATATTGGAATGATCCATTTCAATATCGGGCCGGCTCCATTCTTATCATATTCATTTACCGCCTGAGGTGAGGGACCGGGATTATCCTGATGTTTGGCATAATTCGTTTCTATTGGTACATGCGGTTTTAGTGGATCCTCTTTGTGTTGTGGATTGTTGTCTTCCATGATTTCCAATTTTTATTCCTTTATGTTAACAACATCCTATCTCCTAAAAGGTTTTCCCGCTAAATCTTATCTTTGTAGCCGATGTTGAACAATTCCGCGAAATATAGCAAGATGATTAAAGCCGAAGCCTTAAGGCTGGGCTTCATGCAATGCGGAATTGCCAAAGCAGGATTCCTGGAAGAAGAAGCGCCAAGATTAACCAAATGGCTGGAAAACAACCACCATGGGGAAATGGCTTATATGGAAAATCATTTCGACAAAAGGCTGGACCCAAGGTTATTGGTAGACGATTCAAAATCAGTCATCTCGCTTACCCTCAACTATTTTCCCGAAGAAAGACAGGCAGACCCTGATGCACCCAAAATATCGAAGTATGCTTATGGCACGGATTATCACCTCGTGATTAAGGATAAGCTCTTTCAACTCCTTAACTTTATTTCGGAAGAGATCGGCGAAGTCAGCGGACGTGCTTTTGTAGATTCTGCTCCGGTGATGGACCGGGCATGGGCAAAACGTGCAGGTATTGGCTGGATCGGTAAAAACAGTAACCTGATCAATAAAAAGAGCGGTTCCTTCTTTTTCCTGGCAGAGCTGATTATAGATCTTGACCTGGAATACGACAGCCCATTTGAGACGGACCATTGCGGAACCTGTACCAAATGTATTGACGCCTGCCCTACCGATGCGATCTTATCGCCCTTTATTATCGATGCTAAAAAATGTATTTCCTACCTGACCATAGAGCTGAGGGAAGAAATTCCGCAATCCTTTAATGATAAGATGGAAAACTGGATGTTTGGCTGCGATATTTGTCAGGATGTATGTCCCTGGAACCGTTTTTCAGTTCCCCATTCAGAACCTAAGTTTCAGCCCAATGAAAACTTGCTGCAAATGAAAAAGGAAGATTGGCTGGACATCACTGAAGATGTGTTTAAAGCCATATTTAAGAACTCTGCAGTGAAACGAACCAAGTTTAAGGGGCTGACCAGAAATATTGATTTCATCAAAACTGTACCTAAATAAAAAGGTGCCCAGGTTTTATCCGGAGCACCTTATATAGCTGATGAAGTTGACTTTTACGTCTTATCGATTTTACTTTAACAGCTTGTCAATAAATCCGGTGATCTCCGGATCACTGTAATCTGCAGCTCCTAAATGATGAAAGGCCAGTTTACCAGACTTATCCAATATTACCGTGGTTGGCATTGAACCTGCAAAATATTCCTTTGGGACTTCACTTTCCGGCAAATAAACCGGTAATGTATATCCCTTCTTTTTCATAAAACCGCTGGCTTGTTTATATTTTCCGTCTACATCAACCATGATAAAAACCACCTGCTCATTGTCTTTATATTTCGTATATAAATCCTGGATAGATGGCATTTCAGCGATACATGGAGGACACCAGGTTGCCCAGAAATTGATGAAAACAACTTTCCCTTTTAACTCCGCAAGGCTGATGGATTTTCCTTTGCCATCTGCAAAGGTAACCTGCTCACCACCGGGTACAGCCACTGCCATATTTGTTTCCGGCACTGAATCTTTTGGTATTGCAGGCGGCTGAATCAAACCTACTTCCATCAGCTTTTGAATCACCCAGCCTTTGGCACCAGGCTTAAATATAATGGTAAGTACAAACAGGATTGCTACTGCCATCCCGATGTTTGAAAATGTAAACCAGTTTTTTTTATTTGTATTGTTATGTTGATCTTTTATTGAGGTCATGGGGTATATTTATGAGATTATTACTGAATTCATTCGCCTCGCTAAACATTGGAGGACAACTAATTTTAGGAATAAAATCCTATAGGAGCAATAAACTGTGCCGCAGAAAAATAGACGTTTTTTGCCGGCGAAACCAGGAATATGGGATCGGAAGCTGACTAAGTCTTTTATCGGTGGGCAGAAGAGAAATCAAAAATCCAGGTAAGATGAAAAACAAAAACGGCAGCATGCTGGCTGTGCTTGCCTGAGTCCTCGATTTCAGTGCTCCTGCTCTTAAATTACTTTGCATGTTGCAATCAGCTATTCCGACTTCCGGTTTAACCTGAAAAGGAGTAACAGTTTTAGTCGTTCTAACCAGAACTGATTGTTCAAAAACGGAGGCGGAGAAAAAGTAAACGATGCCCTGTTTCAAGGCACATGAAGATGGCAGACATAAGGTCAGTAATAAAAAAAATGCTAAAATACGGCTGAATAATCTGTTCATGGGGTATAAAAATAACTATTTAAACTATAAATCCAGGGTTTCCATCCTGGATTTATAGTTTTTACATGGAAACGACTGTCAAGGATGTATATACAGATCGGTATCTAGTTAAAATTTTGGATCATAATACAGTCCTGCTAATTTAAATCTCAAGACTTCTCGTTCTTCAGGTAATGCCAAACGTACCTGAATCCCCATTTTGTTCTCTTTTACTTTTGTAAACTCGATTAAATCCTTCAGAAATTTTGAATTAATAGAATCTTTATAAGACGCAATCATAATACCTTTTGTACCTCTTGAGCTTTTCTGATATAAAACATTTCTCTCAAAGAATTTTTGCTCGAAACCGTTTGGAACACTAAATACCCGATTGGGTTGAAGGCCAAGGTATTCGGGCTCATCACCATCAAAAAATGACTGCGGTCTTTCTTCAGGCATACAATAAAAATAAAAATTGCCGGCTGAGTCTATAATAAAAGTGTATGGAGCATATTTAAATTTAGGGGGGACAAGTGAGATTCCATCCTTATTGGTATGCTCAATTTTAGCCAAACTATCACTTTTTGAGATGATATAAAGATCATCATCAAAATGGTTACAAGCTGTTGTTAATAATAAACTCATAATTATGATTGAAAAGAGAGTTCTATTAAACATATTCATATATAATTTCATATTATTTGTGTGCCTTAACTTGCTCATTATAGGATTTTGTAAACTTTGTTGTGCTATTTACAGCATCTAATTGTCGACTATAATTCATGAAAGCTTTGGACTTTCCTTGAGATAAGTTTTTATGATCGACATCTCCACTCTGGCTAATTGACTCTAACCTTTTTTCGTAAGCTTTAGTTCCTGGTTGAATAGCGCCACTATTTAGGTCATTTCTTAATTCTCTTAATCTTGCTTGATCTGGGAAAGCATGTACAAATGCCTCATGTCCTAAGGTTAAAGTCGCTTCATCTACTCCACGTCCAGAACTTAGCCAAATTTCCTCTACTACCATTTTTCTAACGTCATATTTGTTGTCAGTCCCGCCATAGGGATCCTCATTTAGTTCTTCCCGATCTGTAGGTTTAGTGGTTCGCGTTATTCCAGCTACTACCACACCACTTCCTCCCCCAACACCACGACTAGTTCCTATTGCAAGTAAATCATTAGCAAATTCACCATCACTACCTCCTTTATACACATGATTCTTGTCGCCCATTTTTATAGTGAATGATTGACCTTTTTTTAAATATGAAGCAATAAAAGCAAGCCCATTTTTTGTCTTTAAGAATTCTACCAAGGCTTTCTTATGCTCTTCATCAGTAAGTTGGGAAACATCAACATCACGTCCATCCGGATCTATTAGTGAAGCTGGGTTATTCATCGAATAAGAATATGGAGTAGCGCCATAATATTTCTCTGCCATAGGATCCATCACATTCCACCTTCCAATTACCGGGTCATAAAATCTTGCCCCATAATCATACTGTTCTCCTAATTCTTCCTGAACCTCTTTCCCGTTATAAAGATATTTATTTGGTCCTGCACTGACAACTTTACGTTTACCAAAAACATAAAAATTATCTGCCTGTAAGCCCTGAAGTAACTTTGTGCCCGGATGTTGATTAAAGCTAAACCTCACATTCCCCAAGTGGTCTGTCAGGTTGTATTCATAACTATAGCTTCCTGAATTATTTCTGGCTACCCCTTCTTCAGTTTGGATTATATCTATTACTCCATTGTTATATTCTATTCCTGAAATATAGTCCCTGGTAGTCCCACTACTCAGTTTCCTTAACTTCTTACCTGTCGCATCATAAGTATACGTGAGGTCTACCTTTAGTTTTACAGCTGTAACAGGGAGATTCAGGATATTGTAAGTCAGCTTCACTCCTGTCCGTCCATCAGTCGTCACATTCCCATTATCATCATAAACATAAGTTCCTGTAACAAGAGGAGCGCCAGTAATGTTCGTCAACTGGTTACCCGCATAATTGTAGGTTCCCAATCCAAGTCCGCCTCTATTCATCGTTTTGATATTTCCCATCACATCATAACTTAGCATTTCAGTCATCTCCGAATCGGTACCATTGCTACTGATAAGTCGGTTTAATTTGTCATAACCATAGACAAATTTATTCGGCAAGTTAACACCTACTCCCCAGTTCTGGTTTGCGATGTTACCATTGTACTGCGGAATGGTGCCATCATTATACTTTAAGTTGAGGCTAAATTGATCAGAAAGACTACTTTTCATCCAACCTCGTTCATTATAGCCATATTCAGTCTTTTGCAGATAGCTAATACCATTATCCGTGCTATGCAGCTCCTTTTTTTGTAGCTGACCGATTTCGTTATAGCTTAGTTTGCTCAACACCGTTTCTGGACCAGAATTAATCTGTTCAATGGTAGCCAATTTGCGTCCCACATGATCATATTCATAACGAGTGGCAATGGTGGTAATCTTGCTACCTGCAGTATGTTTCCTGATACTTGCCTTTAATTCCCCGGCAAAATTCCAGGTATTAAAAACTTCATCTGTTCCATCCAAATGATGCTGACTTTTAGTCCGGATTACCCTAGCCTCTGCATCATAATAACTGGTACTCAGCAGCATCGTATTCAATAAGGTTACTCCAGCTCCCAACAGATTTACTTTACTTCCTGTAAGCAAACCTTTCACCGACCCGTTTTCTCCGGACAAAGGCCCGGTAAAGCCATTGCCATAGAACGTATAATCATCGTAATAATTGATCGTATAATAATAAGTCACCAAATTATGCGCAGGCAATGTCTTATTGGTATATCCCGTACCAGTTCCAAGCCCGTTGGAATTCGTATCGTCACGAACTTCCCACAAGTCAGGCTGATCATTTATATTCGTTTCCCAAGCTGATCTTAGCAAATCACTGTTGATGATCCCTGTCATCACCGTCCTTCCAAATGCATCATATTTATTAAATAACCATTTACTACTTCCTCTTTGTAAAATGTCCTGGCTCAGAACAAGCTGATCCAATTTATTATAAACCATATGTTCCCAACCTTTACCTGGAATTTTTTTTTCAATCAGACGCTTTCTTCCATCATATCTGTACTGGTAACAAAAATCATCCAGAACAGTCTGCGAAGGTATAGCAACTCCATCGGCTAATGCTCCCGGAGGTAAAACGAAACTAAGATTACCCAGGTCATCATAGACATAATAGGTAGAAAGGGTTTCCATTGTCCCGCTTTCATTTTTATTAAAAGTCCGCTTCAACACCACCTTACCTTCTTTATCTTTATACTCTTCCGTAGTTCCTTCCTTTCCATTAGTCTCCACCCAATTCTCGTCCTTACTAATCGTCAGGTACAACTGACCTACCACATAATATCCTGTGCCCCCAAGTGTCCGTTCATGTGCCGGTCTGGTTCCCCCTGTAGCCTGAGCGGTATATAACCGAACCGAAAAGCCTGTAGTTGCAGAGGTCAGGTTAGAATTATTCGTTCCGTAACTTATCTTCCGAGTATGACCAGCGTTCAATTGCCAGTCTGCTCCCGGTGACCCCTGCTCCAATATTCTGTTTAAAGGGGAAGCCTCAAACTTCGTTTCAGCAAAAGCAGCAGAAGGGATCGGAACTACGCCTGCAGAAGGGTTCTTATAAAATACATCCTGATCAGTGATCGCAGTTGTCTTGTAACTGCCACTACCGACCGTCGACGTAGACACATAGGGCAGATACTTTTTAGATTCCCGGCCAAAAGCATCATAAGCGATAGGTTGAACAAGATCTCTGAATCCAGGACTCCCCATTACCATTACCGTTTGAATCGGACGGCCAAGGCCATCGAAATATTGTATACTTTGGTTTTCATCACAAACCTTCCGCTGAACCTTAAGATCAGCTTCAGTCTTAACATCAGAAACTTTAAAAGTCCGGGTTAAGATATAATTCTGATTAGTACTCGGTACAGAAAGCAGGTCGACACACTCCTGAAAATTTGCACCGATAAAAATCCGGACATTATTTCCTTCAGGAATATGAAACCCCGGTTTAAGTGTGATGCTTTTGGCCGCCCTGATTTCCTTTTGATTGAGATAGGTGTCTAAAACAGGGTTTTGATTCTCCTGGCCTTTAACAGAGCAGTTGATAGCCAGCAACAAAATGCATGATTGAAATAGTTTATTTTTCATATTCAGATATAACTCCCTCGGGCGCTGAGGAAGAACAGATAATACATAGGTTAATTAAAGTTCATTTTTTGTTCAGGAACATAGACTTCAAACGGATCTGATGCGGATATGCTTCCATCGGATAACTTTTGAATTACTGTAAACCTGTAAGTTCTATTGCTCAATGGCAATGAAACGACCTGGCTCAGTGTTCCTGAGCATTGGAGATTGGTCTGAAATTCCTGACTAGTCGACAAATCTATATACTTCAGCATACAGGAAGTCGTGGAACTACCAGGTAGCGTAATTGAAAATGTAAGAGAATTAAAGTACAATTCTGTGAGGGATAACTTCGGCCTGTCAGCCTCAATTAGCCCTGGCGCGTAGTTATATTCAAATCGTTTAACAATATTACCCTTATGATCTTTGATTAGAGATAACCTTAACAAATCATCGTATACATAGAATGTTTTAAACTGACGCGGGTCAGTCATACTTGTCATACCAGCTAGGGGTTTATAAGTATAGCTCGTAACCATTGCGTCTTTCAGCAAGGGATCAGTTCTTAAAGGGGCAAGAAAGGCTCCAACTATCGCATCAGATGGAGAGGGCTGGGACGTAAACGCATTCATTTTATCGATTCCTCCAAGAACCGATTCAACGGTATTATAGTCCGAATTCTTGATTTCCGCTATTGCATACTGTTTTCCGTAACCCCATACATATACCGTATTGTCCTTCTCCTCTTTAGATACGGCTAAAAGATTTCCCTTTTCATCAAATTTACTATACCGAATTCTTATTTCATCTGCTCCATTCTTACCACTATTGGTTTTGGATACGTTAGGCAAAACATATCCTGTTACCATGTCAATCTGATAGTCAATTGTCGACACTTCCTTTTTACCATTCTTAGTCGTAATCTGTGACAGCTTTGAATCCAGCTGATGTTTAGTAATTAAGGCAGTACGGGCAGCTTCTTCCTGTCCCGTTAATATCAGGTCCAACGGATATTTGCTCTCTGAAACGAGGGTATCTTTATTGCTGCTGATACTAATCGTTTTCCCTAACTGATTGTGCTTCGGATTATTCTGATAATAATAATCTTCAGTTTGGACAACTGCCTTATTGTCATCATCATAGGTAGTAATGGTCTTAGATTTCAGCTTATCCAAACCTGTCTGTCGCATAAAATAAGGCAAACGAAAATCCTGCGGTGGTCCAACCAGGTAATTAGCTCCCATTCGATAGTTAATTCTTGAAGTATAGTCAGCAACTCCATAACTAAACAATGGGCTCTGAATGCCATTACCTTTATAATTTGTAATATCTTCCGAATTAAAATAGGTGGGTGCACTATCGTAAAAGTCATCCGGTAAATCCGAATAGCCATTGTCAATTGATTTTATGTATTGAAAACTGATCAGATCAGTATTAATCTCCGAAATATACTCTTCCGCGGTATCATAATAAGTATAATCTTCCTGAACCCTTACCTTTTCCTTGTTAAATAGCTTTTTACTGAGCAGTTTACCTCTTTTCCACTCATTAGGTTCTATCGTAGCTAAATTCAGATAAGGGTAATTCTTACCAAAATAAGGTTCAGTAAAAGAGAAAAAATAATTGGTTTTCAAATTGTTCGCGGAAGTATTAAAATCGATGTCATATTCATTGACATACTCATAACCTAAAAATGCTCCGGAACTGGTCTCTAATGGCAAAACCGAATTTGACTGAATAGTTGATCCCCAACGCATTCCACCACCTAAGGTAACATCATCGAAAAAAAATCCAAAATTATAATTGAAATATTTGGGAAAGGAAACAATTTTACCTGAAGTAACTACAGGCGATACGGGATTAATGGTTTCTTTTGTGTAATCAAAAGATTTCTTTTTGGAAAGCAGCCCCTTGTTGTCATAATAATTGATGTCTTTTATACGTATTCCCCCGACATTTACCATTTTTTTTGTCGGATTAAGTTCTCTCCAATACGCTGTAAAACCGAGATGATAAGGTTGTCTTTCAGCACTAGGATCTACATACTTAATGTTATAAGTCAGAGTCACGGTCATTCTATAAGTACCAGGTTCAAGCACAAGCGGCAGATCATTATCTCCTTTCCTTATCGGCGCTCCCTGGCCTAAACCAGCTTGAGTAGTATTAAAGTCTTTGAAATATCTTAAATAACCACTAGGTTCATATTTTTCCAGTTTAAAATTTGCGTTATTTGCAGATTGCGGCATATTTGCTTCTTGCGTAGTCAAACCGAAATTAGTACCACATCTCCAACCCAAACCAATATAGGGATATCCATTATCGGGGATGGTGAATGTTTTATAAAAAACCCTGTTTCCATCTGAATCTATAAAATCAGGTTCGGGATAAGAGGAGTTCCGGCTATGACTGCTTATTGCTATTCCTGCAGATTTCTCTTCTAAATTTTCATCCTGATACCCACTTAAAAGAGGTCTTGGTATACCTTCAATATTGGCGGTATTATTTTCATAAACAAACTCGGACTTTCCTCCTTCCGGATAAACAATTGACCTCAGAGAGAAGGCCTTAGACAAATATGGGCTAACGCGGCGATCTCCTCCGTTGCCTAAAAAATTCGGAATGAAAGAAAGCGACTGAGCATTTGGTATTCCGTTGTAAAAGCCCCAATGATCCTGAGAATAGGTAAATTTAGAAGGAAGTAACATGTTCTCGTAATAATTAAAACGATAGTTGGCAGCAGCGGTATGATCCTTTCCTGTAATCGTTATGCCATCTAATTTCAGACGCTCAAACTTATAAGATGCCGGGACCTTCGTGTTTACAACAGGATTCATTTTATCCAGCATATCATACTTATTCCCATAGAAATAACTATACTGAAATTCAATTCTTTTAACCACAACACCGGATTTATCACTGATGATGATTTCAGCTAATTTCTCATTCTCCATGTCGCTTCTTCCGGTAGTTTGGAATTCGATTGTTCCACCAGGAAAGGAGATTACTTTCAACCTGTTGTCGTTATTAATAAATTTATCAACTTTTACCTGCTGATTTACTCCGGAACGTCCTCCCATGGTTGAAGTATAAGTACTATATGTTGCGCCCAAAAGCTTATAATCATCATGACGAAAGGCTTGATAAGAATAATTGACTTCTTCGCTGTAGTTATTAGCCACTTTTTTTATCGGCCAGGAATTTATGATACTTCCTCCCCCCATAAGTTTATTTTGGGAAACATAAGTACCATCACCAAAATCAACGGATAAACCGTTAGGCAACTTCATATTGATCGTATACAAGGAGTTTATCGTTGGAACTTTTTGATCATCAAGACTGGTTATAGCTATATCTTCTTTGGGAAAAGTTATGAATTTACCCAATTCCTGACTGAACATCATCTTACCGGAAGAACCAACTGCAGAATAGTAAAACTCATCCGGCATATAGTCTTTTCCTCCAAATTTAGCTGATCTAATATTATCAGTCCTTAAAACGACAGCCGCATTGTCGGCAGGAGGTGGTAAAGAAAGATAACTAGCTACGCTTTCTCCAGAGCTTTTTGGAACCATAAACTTTTCCTCATCAGGCGTTCCTCTTACTTTTCTCGAAATCTGGCCGCCATAATCAAGCGTCCATCCCAGGCCCACCCAGGTCGCTTCCTGGTCGACCTTAATTCCCCCACTCTGATAGTTTAAAACGATAGGAATTGTAACTCCTTTTATATTAATTTCATATAATGGAATACTAATATTGGGAATTCCCGTATGCACTGAAACAGGAGTTTCAATCGATCGGTTAAATGCAGATACTTCCGGACTTTTGAAATAAATATTGGTAAGATACGGCTGACCAAAGCTTTTGGCCATCAAGAGCAGCATGCAAACTGCTAAGGCAAAGAATTTTCTCATAATTATTAAGGGATTATATTCCTATTTCATTGCATGAATACGCAACAAATATCTAAAATATAAAAACACCGCAAATGTAGAAAATTAGCACACCATATTTAAGACTATTTTACACCAAAAACATTATTTAATTTCTTTTAAAAAACACATGATAAACATATTAATTATAAAAAAAAATCATAACACATTTAATGAAAACATCAACAAAAACCTTATTCCCCGAGATGATCACTCACGATCTCAGCAGAGATGATATAACACGAACATACCTTGTAGTTGAAAACAGAAATAAATACTCATAAAAAAAGGAGCCTTTTCAGACTCCTTTAATCAAAATACCTCGGCAATTACAAACTCAACAC
Source organism: Pedobacter steynii (assembly GCF_900103665.1). GTDB lineage: Bacteria > Bacteroidota > Bacteroidia > Sphingobacteriales > Sphingobacteriaceae > Pedobacter > Pedobacter steynii. The sequence goes on along the minus strand of NZ_FNGY01000001.1, from coordinate 498,326 downwards.
GTTATCAGACTTGTCTTTATCTGGCACATGGGCGCTCCCCAACGCTATTGTTTTCAATTTTTTCTTACCTGAAACCCTAAGGTTGATCTTTTGATCTCCAGTTTCCCAAACAGCAATACTTTGATGAATTTGCATCTTTGAGCCATCTTCATACGTCAGTAAAAGATCTACGGGCAAAGGCTTATTGCTTTTATTTTCAATCACGATTTCATACTCTTCTCCTACTTTATTCGCAGAAACAATGCCCATATCCGTTACTCCTTCGTCAAAAAACCAGCGTTTCCAGAACCAGTCCATGTTTTTACCGGAACCTTCATTCATGCTGTAAAAGAAATCGAAAGGCATCGGGTGTTTTCCCTGCCATTGACTGATATAATGATGTAAAGCTTTGTTAAACAACTCATCACCCAGGTAATCCTTTACAAAAAGATAGCCCAGAGCTGGCTTAGGATAAGAATTGGTGAATGAACCCACGCCTTTAAGCTCAGTGCTTAACGTAACAATCGGAACATCATCTTTAGAGCCCGAAGACATTCCCGTTGGTGCCACACCATACTCATCGACCATTGTCGTGTCAATCATAGGTCCGATCAGCCATTCCCCGATGGTTGCCCAGCCTTCATCCATCCAGGCATATTTCGTTTCATTCGTTCCCATATAAAAAGGGAACATGGTATGAAAGATCTCATGAACCGTCAGCGTGATCGCATCCTGTCTTTTTTCTACCGGGTTATCATTTACCATCATTGGATATTCCATCTGGTCAAGACCATCAAAGATCGTCTCATGCGCATACGGATACGGCCATTTAGGAAAAACAAAACTCATCGCATGAACCGTTTTACGGGCGAAATCAATCACCTCATAATAATCCTTATGAATCGGATTAAAGGCAGCATCTACCCTCGTCCTTCTTCCAGTCAGGGAATCTACCACCAGACTGCTGGACTTCCACAGGTAATGATCACTCGTAGCAAAGACAAAATCCGTTACATTTTTAGCTTCAAATTTCCAGGTATTGTAAGCCTGGTCGGCAGTAACGGCTTTATTTGCCAGGTCTTTATCGTCAATTACATCGATTACCGCATCTTCCTTTTCTGCTTTAGCCAATCGCTCTGCGATGTCTTTTTTCAGCACTTGTTTTGCATTCAGCAAATCTCCGGTAGCCCAGACTACAAAGTTTTTAGGAACCGTGATTTCCCCTTTGAAATTGCAGAAATCATTATAAAACTCTACGTCTCCTGTATAAGGGAATTTGTTCCAGCCATCCACATCATCATATACCGCAACACGAGGGAAGAAATAAGCCACGAAATGAGAACCTTCATCCACCTGACCAGTTCTCATATGAGAACCTTTGTTCAGGTCGTATTTGTATTCAATTTTCAACTTGATGTGTTTCCCCGGAGCCAATGCAGCGATTGCCGCCTGCATGTTTGTTCCTTCAATTGTCATTGCCTGCTGGTCAAGCTTGCGGCCATCAGCCTGCATGGAAAAGATGCTTACCCCTTCGTTCAGGTCCCGGTCATTAAACTTGGTTTTTCTTTCCACGCCCTGCTTATACAGGTTTGGATATAGCTTAAACCACAATTGTTTCAGCGTATCCGGGCTATTGTTATAATAAACCACATCTACCACCCCCTTTAATTCTCTGCTGGCAGGGTTAAAATTAACCTTCAGCTCATAATTGGCGGTATTCTGCCAGTATTTAGCTCCCGGTTTCCCCGTCACAGCCCTCGTTCCTTTAGCATAAGCAGCCTGAATTTCAGCAGGAACGGGTAAGTGCTGTTGTGCAGAAACCAAACCGGACCAGCATATGGATACCAGCAAAAATGAGATCTTCTTCATAAGTATATTTTGTTTTAACAAAAAAAGAGGTTGCCGGAAATTAATCCAGACAGCCTCTTTATATTTTTTAAGGATTTATGCTATTTTCCAAACTTCATTTTCAGTTGCTCTAACATATCGTTAGTCACATCAACAGCAGGCTTCGACTTTTTTTGAGGCGCAGCTGAGGGATTGGGTCTCGCATTTGGATTAGGTCCTGGATTTGGCTTCGGCTTATTCGCCACAGCTTGCTGTTGCTTTTCCTGCTTTAGCTGTTCCTTTTTTTTGTTCCAGCGGGTCCAGATCTCTTCCAGTTTTTTCTTGGTATAAAGCGGAAAATCTCCCTGTTTCATCCATGCATAATAACTTGGCTCCGTATCAAACACCTGTTCTACCGTTTTACCTTTGTGCTTACCAAAGTTGAAGATTTCCTGATCCTGATCATTGAAAACCATTCTTCCGGCAAAATCCACCGGTTTATTCATATTGGTAAAGGTATGCAGGGCATCTACATCATTCTTTACCGGTTTAGAGATCTTACCCTGCTTATCTTCAAACTCAGTGTCACTGTAACGCTCAATCTGAGCAAGCAACACATGGTAAGTAGCAGTAATATCTGCTTCGGCAGAATGCGCATTAATGATGTCTTTATCGCAATAAAACTTATAAGCAGCACGTAACGTGCGTTGTTCCATCTGGTGAAAAATATTCTGAACGTCTACAAATTTCCTGTCAGACATATCAAAATCTACTCCTGCTCTTAAAAACTCTTCCAGTAGTACCGGAATATCAAATCTGTTGGAATTGTAACCTGCAAGGTCTGCTTCTCCAATGAATGCGGCAAGTTCAGCAGCTACATCTTTAAAGGCAGGCTCATTGGCGATATCCTTATCATAGATCCCGTGAATCAGGGACGATGCCAAAGGAATCGGCATTTCAGGGTTAATGCGCATTGTTTTGATCAGCTCCGCCCCATCGGGCATCGCTTTTAAAATGGCAATTTCAACAATACGATCTGCACCTACATTTACACCTGTAGTTTCCAGATCAAAAAAAGCAAGAGGGCGGTTTAAATTTAATTTCATTAGTATATGTTGCTATTTTTAAAGGTTTGAATCCCCGGGAATTCATTTCATAACGCTTTCGTAGCTTTTCAAAAGTCGTAAAAATCATCCATTAAACCTGAACTTATTTAGCATTGTATAAAATAGTGCCGGCGCTTTTTTTTTCTTCGGAAGTACCTTACCTTGGCGATTAATTAGTTACGCTCTTATGAAATACTTTTACCTCATATTATTTTTGATGGTTTGTTCGGTGAAATCCATGGCCCAGGATTTCAAATTTGCGGGAATCAGTCATGAGGATATCGCCTTGAAAAACACGGTATTGGACAGCAATGCCAATGCCATCGTACTCCGGGAATTTGGAACTGCGATGATGGATCACAATGATGCTGATGGCCGTCTGGCCATTGAATACCTATACCATGTCCGCATTAAAATTTTCAACAAACAAGGTTTTGAAAGCGGAAATATCATTATCCCACAACGCATTAATGACGACCTGGAGGATGAAATAAGGGACATTAAGGCAGTTACCATTAATTATATAGATGGTGTTTTTAAACAAACAGAGCTCGATCCTAAGAAAATATTCAGGGAGAAAAGAAATAAGTATAGTGCGGCAACCAAGTTTACCATGCCCAATCTGATGGATGGAAGCATTATTGAATACACTTACCGAATGAGAATTCCAAGAATTTTCAACTTTAAATCCTGGGAATTTCAATCCGGTATCCCTAAGCTGCACAGCGAATATATTGCAGTAATTCCCGGACTCTACAATTATAACGTTTCGCTCAAAGGGGCAATGAAGCTCAGCTCGAGCAATGCAGAACTTCAAAAAGAATGTATGCGGATTTCGGGAACTAATTTTGATTGTTCCAGGATGACCTATATCATGAAGAATGTTCCTGCCTTTATTGAGGAGGATTATATGACGGCTGCCGTCAACTTTAAATCGGCCATTAACTTCGAGCTGTCCGACTATCATTTATGGAATGGAGGCAAGAGGAATGTCACTAAAACATGGAAGGATGTCGATTACGAACTCGTTTCGGAAAAGTCTTTCGGATCACAGATGAAGAAAAAAGATGCTTTTAAAGAGCTGATGCCTGAGATTCTTAAAAACACAACCGACGACCTGAGTAAAGCACAAGCCGTATACAATTACATCAGCAAAAACATCAAGTCCAATGGTTTTATAGGCATCTATAGCGAAACCGCTGTTAAAAAAGCATTGGAAACCCATACCGGAAATACCGGCGATATTAACCTTTCGCTCATTGCAGCCCTTAACGCGGCCAACCTTGATGCAGAAGCGGTGATTCTTTCTACCCGTGAATATGGATTGGTAAATAGCCTTTATCCGGTCATCACTGATTTCAACTATGTCGTAGCGAAAGTCAACATCGGGGAGCAAAGTTATTTGCTGGATGCTTCCGTTCCGCTCCTTCCTTTTGGCTTATTGCCCCTGCATTGTATCAATGGACAGGGAAGGGTAATTAACCTGAAAAAACCTTCTTACTGGTATGACCTTAAGGCCAGTCAGAAAGATTATACCCGCTATAATTTAGTCGCCACCCTAACCAAGGATGGGAAAATAAAAGGGGAACTGCTGACCTATTCCTCGGGATATGCTGCATTAAAAAAGAGAAGAGATATTCTTGCGGCCAACTCTGTCGCAGAATATGTAGAAAAACTCGATGAAAAAATGCCAAAGATCAGCTTCGGCAAGTATGAGATTCAAAATGTAGATAGCCTGAACTTACCCCTGGTAGAGAAATACGAAATAGAAATTAACTCTTATAACGGCACGTCGGCCTCACAAATCTTCTTCAGTCCTTTCTTTATTGACAACATCAGCAAGAATCCTTTCAACCTGAACGAAAGAACCTATCCTGTAGATTTGGGGACCAGCAAGGAAACCAGGTGCAGCATTCAGCTGAGCGTTCCTGAGGATTTCGTTCTGACAGGCCAACCTAAAGACCTCAACATTGGGTTGCAGGAAAACGGAGGAAGATACATGAGCAACACCACCTTCGATAACCATATCATTAATTTCAACCAGCTGCTACAACTGAACAAACCAATTTATCCATCAGAGGAATACCTTTCCCTGAAAGAGTTTTACAGCAGGATCATTCAGACACAAAAAACGGAAATCATCTTTAAAAAAGCGAAATAGTTATGATCAGGAATCTATTCCTATGTTTATTGACATTCATCAGCATCCCTTGTTTTTCCCAGCTGGAATATGCAGCTGATAAAATCCCTTCCAGCCTGAGAAGCAGGGCTAATGCCGTGATCCGGGAAATGGAAACTACCGTCGACATGCGTGCAGTGGATCAGGTGATCATAAAGGTTAAAAAGGTCGTAACTGTTTGGAACAAAAACGGCGATCCAAGAGCAGACCTGACCATTTATTACGATAAAAGCAGCAGCATTCAACGCATCAGAGGCCAGGTACTCGATGCCATTGGGAATGTAAACGCCAAATTTACACAAAGTGATTTTACGGATCACAGTGCCGTTAGTGATGGCAGTATGTTTATAGACTACCGCTTGAAGCACTTTTCGCCCATTGTTACCACTTATCCCTATACTGTGATTTATGAGTACGAAATCAGGAACAAACAGAACCTGATTATTCCCGACTGGTATGCCAATCCTTATGCTGATCAATCTGTAGAAAAGAACAGCTATACCTTTATCTGCAAACCAAATGAGGAGATCAGGATCAGGGAATACAATTATAACGACAAACCTGAAGTCCTGAAAACAGAAAAAACAACGACTTACACCTGGCAGGTGAGCAATAAACCGGCTTTTAAATCAGAGCCCTTTGCTCCTGATCCGGACCTGTACCAGACCTATGTAAAGATTGCCGCCAGACAGTTTAGTTATTACGGCTATAAAGGAAGTTATCAGAACTGGGAAGAACTCGGCAAATGGGTTTATAATGATTTGATCAAAGGGCGGCAAAGCCTTCCGGAGCAGACCACTGCAGAAATTAAGGAGCTCGTTAAAGGAACAGACAGCGATCGTGAGAAAGCGAAAAAGATCTATCAGTACATGCAAAAGAAAACCAGGTACATCAGTGTACAGATTGGAATCGGAGGCTTTCAGCCGATGCCCGCTGCAGAAGTTCAGCAACTCTCTTATGGAGATTGCAAAGCATTGGTGAACTATACCCAAAGCCTTTTAAAAGCAGCAGACATTCCTTCTTTGTACTGTGTTGTAAATGCAGGAAGAAACAAGAAGAGCATGGATCCCGACTTTGCGAGTATGGAACAGGGCAATCACATTATCCTGGCAGTCCCCCTTAAAACAGATACCGTATGGCTGGAATGCACCAGTTCCGATAGCCCTTTTGGTTTTCTTGGCGATTTCACCGACGACCGTACTGTTCTTGCCTGTACGCCTGAAGGAGGAAAACTAATAAAAACACCTGCACTGAGCAGCAGTATGAATTTACTGGTCAGAAAGGCACAGCTGAATGTAGATGCTGAAGGAACAGTTACCGGAAAGTTAAACACCAGGTTCAGCGGGGCTCAGTACGACAACTATCAAAGCCTCGTTGCGCAACCCTATACCGAACAACTGAAATTATTAAAAGACAAATACGATATCGACAACATCAATTTCAACGATTTTAAACTCGTTCAGGACAAAGGTACACCACCGCATACCCTGGAGTCTTTTAAACTGGACATACAGAAATATGCAGCTAAAAGTAACGATCTGTTTTATCTGGAATTAAATGCCTTCAATAAGACCCGCAACATTCCTGAAGTCAGGAACAGAACTTTACCAGTCTATATCAACAGGGGCTTTACAGATGAGGATGAGCTCAGTTATGAGCTTCCGGAAGGCTTCAAAATGGAGGCCAAACCAGAGAATAAACGGATCATCAGTCCTTTTGGCACCTACAGTTCCGAACTTAAAATTGAAGGGAAAATATTGACTTATAAAAGGAAATTTCAGCTGAAGGATGGAAATTACCCCGCAGCGCAATACCAGGAGTTCAGCAATTTCATGAGCAATGTAAATATTGCAGACCATGATAAAGTGGTCTATAAATTAAACTAGCTAAGGATCAGAATGCCTAATCCGATGCCGATGATCATGATCAGGTACATCAGGATTTCAGTTGTTGCAAACTTCTTATATTTTGTCCAGAAGGAATCTTCTTGTTTTGGTGCTGACATATCTTAATTTTTTATAGAACCTGCTTTCACCATTGTCCTTTGGTAAGCGGGTAAGCTCAGGTCATCTACCACTACACCACGTGTAGTTGAAGCATGAACAAAGTAATTGTTATTGAGGTAAATCCCTACATGATCTACTGCGCCGCCGCCAAAAGAGAAAAAAATCAGGTCTCCTTCTTTAAGCTGACTGATGTTCTTCGTCCGGATCACCGTTGCCTGGTCGCTGGACCTTCTTGGCAGCTCGTTTCCATAGATGTTCTTTTGCAGTAAAAATGCGAAACCCGAGCAATCAATCCCCCGTTTATCCAGGCCCCCCATCCGATACCTCACTCCTGTCCAGTCGTTAATGAAACGGTACAAAGGTTTACTCTTTAGATTTGACATGGCTATCGCTGTCCTTGCCGCCGTAGAAGTACTCACTGTTTTCTTTCTGGAACTACAGGCAACCAGTACCATCAGCACCATTAAAAAAAGTAACGATTTAAATCTTCCTTTGAGAACGGTGTGATTGGCTTTCCTCATCATTATTCTTTAATTATTCGTTGTATTTCATCCAGCTTCAGCAAGGCCTCAACCGGGGTTAGCACGTTTACATCCAGGTTATTCAGGGTATCCCTGATTTTTAACAATACCGGATCATCAATGGCAAACATGTGCAATTGATAGGCCTGGTTCTGTACTTTCTTAATGCTGTCTTTGATGCTCTGACCTTCGGTCCTGTCGATCTCCAGTTTTTTAAGGATCTCGTTTGCCCTGTTGATCAGCTTAGGCGGCATTCCCGCCATCTTAGCCACATGAATACCGAAACTATGCTCGCTACCACCAGGAACCAGCTTTCTAAGGAAAATCACTTTATTGCCCACCTCTTTGATCGACACATTAAAGTTCTTAATGCGGCTCATCGTATTGGCCAGTTCATTCAGCTCATGATAATGTGTGGCGAAAAGTGTTTTTGGTTTTGCCGTAGGATGCGTATGCAGGAATTCTGCAATCGCCCAGGCGATGGAAATTCCATCATAGGTACTCGTTCCACGGCCAATCTCATCCAGCAGGATCAGACTGTTGTCGGAAATGTTATTCAGGATGCTCGCCGTTTCATTCATCTCTACCATGAACGTACTCTCTCCTGAAGAAAGGTTATCCGAGGCACCCACACGGGTGAAGATCTTATCCACTAAACCAAGCGTTGCTGCTTTTGCAGGGACAAAACAACCCATTTGCGCCATCAATACAATCAATCCTGTTTGTCTCAGAATCGCCGACTTACCCGACATATTGGGTCCCGTAATGATGATGATCTGCTGGGTTTCATTGTCCAGGAACACATCATTCGTAATGTATTCTTCCCCTACCGGTAACCTCTTTTCTATTACAGGATGTCTTCCACCTTTAATGTCCAGATTTTTGGTCTTGTTCACCACGGGTTTCACATAATGGTTTTTAACCGCCAGTTGTGCAAAACACAACAATACATCCAGCTGTGCAATAGAGAAAGCATTCAGTTGAATTTGTTTGATATAGGCACTCACCAGGCCCATCAGCTCTCCGTACAGGCGGATCTCGATCTGCATGATCTTTTCTTCCGCACCCAGAATCTGCTCTTCATATTCCTTCAGCTCAGGCGTGATGTAACGCTCGGCACTCACCAGGGTTTGCTTCCTGATCCAGTCGGCAGGCACTTTATCTTTATGCGTATGCGTCACTTCCAGGTAATATCCGAAAACATTATTGAAAGCTACTTTAAGAGAAGGAATGCCCGTAATGGCGGCTTCTCTTTTTTGAATTTCTATTAAATAATCTTTTCCACCGAAGGAGATTTTGCGCAGGCGGTCCAGTTCTTCGTCAATACCATCAGCGATCACATTTCCTTTGATCAGCAATGCAGGAGGATCCTGTTGCAGCTCTCTTTCCAGCTTTTCCCTAATGCTTAAGCAAGGATCCAGCTGATCGGCGAGCGCCATTAAGAAAGGATTGTTCGAGGCGGTAGCAATTTCTTTTACTGACTCAATATGATACAAGGCCTTTTTTAGCTGACACAGTTCTCTAGGTCCCACTTTCAGCAAGCCGACTTTAGAGATCAGGCGTTCCAGATCACCGATCTGTTTGATGTGGTTTAAAAACTCTTCCACCAATGCTTCATCTTTCACCAGGAATTCCACCATTCCAAGGCGCTCCTGAATCGGCTTCAGCTCTTTCAGCGGCATGATGATCCAGCGGTGCAGCAAACGTGCACCCATTGGCGTTGAAGTATGGTCGAGCACCTGAAACAGCGTTACCGCATTGTCGTTGGCAGAGCTCACCAGCTCCAGGTTACGGATCGTAAAACGATCCAGCCACATGTATTTATCTTCCTCTAAACGGGAAATCGAAGTAATGTGTTTTAAATTGCGGTGTTCCGTTTCATTCAGGTAATGAAGCACTACCCCTGCTGCGATGATGCCGATCTGTAGTTTATCTACCCCAAAACCTTTCAAAGAATTCACTTCAAAATGTTTCGTCAGGGTTTCCGTAGCATAATCAGTCGTAAATGCCCAATCGTCCAGATGAAAAGTGTAAAACTTATCTCCGAAAAGCTCCAGGAATTCCTTCCTTTTACTTTTCTGAAAAACCACTTCATTTGGTTTAAAACCTTGTAAAAGTTTGTCGATATATTCAGCATTTCCCTGAGCTACATAGAACTCACCGGTAGAAATATCCAGGAAGGAAACGCCCATTCCTGCTTTATCAAAATAGACCGAAGCCAGGTAGTTGTTCGACTTCTGACTCAGGATGTTATCGTTATAAGCGACACCCGGAGTGACCAATTCCGTTACCCCACGTTTGACAATCGTCTTGGTCGTTTTAGGATCTTCCAACTGGTCACAGATCGCAACCCTTTGTCCGGCGCGAACCAGTTTCGACAAGTAATTGTCTAAAGAATGATGAGGAAATCCTGCCAGTTCAATGTGTCCTCCAGGACCATTTCCCCTTCTTGTCAATACAATTCCCAGAATCTGAGAAGTCTTTACCGCATCTTCACCAAATGTTTCATAGAAGTCGCCAACTCTGAACAATAGTAATGCCCCCGGATACTTTGCTTTAATCGCATTGTACTGTTGCATTAAAGGTGTTTCTTTAGTCTTATCTTTAGCCAAAATGTATTTTAGTTTACAAAACCGTAAAGATAGCATCTGAATGCATAATCCATACGGTTTGTGGAAAATTTTAATAAAAACCTATAACTGTTCAATATAGGATAAGAACAGGGTTAAAGCTTCGCGCTTTTTATCCGTCAGTTCAAAATCCAGTTTATGCATCAGGTAATCGTCCAGGTCAAAATTCGCGATTGCCGGCAGCTCTTTCAGCAATTCCTTACGATGAGAAAGGCCAAAAGCCAATGCTGCATTAAATTCTGCGATAAATGTTTCCGGGATTGTTTTGTTCGCTACCCATGCGGCATATACGAAAGGTAATCCGGTAAATTTCATCCACTCCTCTCCCATATCATAGGCGTAAGGATGCTCGGATTTTTTGCCAAAAGTGCGGTCGCCAATCAGGACCATTGCATCTGTTTCCGCTTCCGGATCGGTCGTATACGTCACTTCCTGTTTCCAGTGAAATTTCAACAGGACCTTTGCCAGGTTATTGGAAGTCCGGGAATGGCTGTCGAGCCTTACCGTCCTGATTTTCTGGGTGGGAACTTTGCTAAAAACAAACACTGAATTTACGGCACCTACAGAACCGATACAATAATCGGCAACGATGTTCGCATTGGGTACCATTGGAATGGCGGCGACAGGAATCAGGCCGATATCCACCTGGTTGTTAATCAATTTTGCCGCGCAATCTGTAGGGATATCTAAACTTAAATCTATTTTAGTCAGCAGTTCCGAATGTTCAATCCCATAAATAAAAGGCTTGGTATTGGTATAGGAAACTGCAGAAATCTTAATCTTACTCAAAGGGGAACTATTTTAAATGATCCGTATTGTTAAACTCGGTGACCACATATTGATCTCCGGTCATTTCAACTTTATAAAGGGTGGTATTCTGGTGAGGGAATTCTGTCATTTCGCTCAACGGCCTTCCGGTTAATAAACACAGGAATAAGCGCATTGCCCGTCCATGCATACAGATTAAAACGGTTTTTTCGTCTTTAGCACCCCTGATCACTTCCAGGGCTTGTTTCTGACGAACAATTACATCCGCCGGACTTTCACCACCTTCAAAACGGGCGTCATAATCTCCCGACTGCCATTTCTCCATAATGCTTTTAAAGGCGGCCATGGCATTTTCATCATTTGGCTGCCCTTCCCAGGTCCCCCAGGCCAGCTCATCCAAACCCGACAATTGTGTCCATGGTAATCCCGCATCAATAAAGCCTTTTACCGTTTGGTGAGTTCTTTTGAGTTCAGAAGTATAAACCTTATCGAAGGCTACGTCTTTATATTTCGCATAAAATGCATCGGCTTGTGCCCTTCCGGTATCGTTCAGATCGCTGTTGATCCCTCTTCCCTGCACAATACCCTGTTTATTTAGTTCGGTTTCACCATGTCTGATGATGTATAGTTCTTTATCCATTAATTGATGACGGGCAATTTATAATATTGTGGTTTTACCGTGCCTTCGAATACGAAATCGGTATAATCGGTAACCACATTGTAAAGTGTATCTCTTTCTATCGGTTTACGGTTCACCTGTTTGATCAGGTTCACCAGTTCCTCCGTATTCATTGCAGGATGTTGTTCTTCAGCCCCTGCCATAGAATAGATTTTAGTGGTATCGTCTAAAGTACCATCAATATCATCTACACCAAAGTTTAAAGAAAGTTGTGCAGTTTGTCTGCTGATCATTGCCCAATAGGCTTTGATATGGTCGAAATTGTCCAGGTAAATCCGGGCAATTGCATAATTCCTTAAATCCTCGATGACAGAAACTTCAGGTACATGGTCCATCTGGTTATTTTGGTTCCTGAATTTCAGCGGAATAAAGGCCTGAAAACCGCCTGATTTATCCTGTTGCTGGCGTAGTCTTTCCATATGGTCTACCCGGTGCCAGAATTGCTCGATATGGCCATACAACATCGTCGCATTGGTTTTCATGCCCAGTTTATGTGCCTGCTCATGAATGTCCAGCCATTGTTCTGCATTACATTTATCGTGGGCAATCTTTTCCCTTACTTCCGGGTGAAAGATCTCTGCACCCCCCCCCGGCATAGAATCCAGTCCGGCTTCCTGCAGGTATTTCATGCCTTCATAATGCGTCAGTTTTGCCTTTTTGAAGATATAGTAATACTCTACCGGCGTCAGTGCTTTGATGTGCAGGTCCGGGCGATGTGCTTTTGCACGTCTGAAGAAATCGCTGTAAAAATCAAGGTTTTGTTTAGGGACTACACCTCCGGTGATGTGAACCTCTGTGACCGGTTCGTGATCGTACTTTTTAAGCACATCCATCATTCCTTCTACGCTCATTTCCCATCCTTCTTCACGCTGTTTAATCAGTCGGGAGTAAGAACAGAACTTACAGTCGTACACACATACGTTGGTAGGTTCAATATGAAAATTGCGGTTGAAATAGGTTTTATCACCATGTTTTTGCTCCCTGATGTAGTTCGCTAAAATCCCCAGGTAGCCCAGTTCGGCATGTTCATAAAGGTAAACCCCTTCGTCGAAGGAAATCCTTTCCTGGTTCTGAACTTTATTGGCAATGGCTTTAAGTTCTGCAGACAGATTCGTGTCGTTTAAAAGTAAAGCCAGCTTTGAATTAGCATCCATGTAGTATGATATAAAGATGAACAAAAGTAGTATAAAATCAGCAGATACCCGTCTTTTTAACAGGTTTTAGCTGTCAGCATTGTGTAAAAGAGCGTTAGCATAAAAAATGAAGGCTTATGAGAAAGGAATTTAAATTTTGACTATTTTAGGGTATGCCATATGTATGGTCCTTTATGAAGATACGCCATGGAAAAATACGACCCAAGAGTAGACGCCTATATTGAGCAGGCCGCGGCCTTTGCCCAACCGATCTTAAAACACATCCGGAAGCTCGTTCACCTGGCATGTCCGGAATTGATAGAAACCATGAAATGGAGTTTCCCTCATTTTGACTATAAGGGAACCGTCTGCAGTATGGCTGCCTTCAAGAGTCATTGCGCCTTTGGTTTCTGGAAAAGCAAGCTCCTCCCCGATCCGCATCACCTGTTGAGTGAAGAAAAAGAGCAGGCGATGGGGCAGCTGGGGCGGATCACCGCTATCGCAGACCTACCCGAAGAAAGTATTTTCATCACCTATGTTCAAAATGCAGTCATCCTGAATAAAGAAGGGATTAAGCTGGAGAAAAAACCTGCGTCAGCAAAAATAGAACTTGTGATTCCCGATTATTTTGCCCGGAGTTTAGCAGAAGCTCCTGCAGCCCAGGAGCATTTCGATCAATTCAGTTATTCTCAAAAAAAGGAATACCTGGAATGGGTTGTGGAAGCAAAAACAGAAGAAACGAGGCAAAAAAGGCTCGCTACAGCCCTGGAATGGATTGCCGAAGGGAAGTCCAGAAACTGGAAATACCAACGTTAATTCCTGGCAAACGCTAAAGCTTTATCCAAGACTTCGTCGCGGCCTTCCTTCAAACCCGCTGGAGTAGAACGTACCACAATGTCAGGTATTATTCCTTTGTAATGGCTTTTAGTACCATCCGCGTTGGTAACTTTTGTTCCGGTAAAAAAGACCCGAAAATTTTCAAACAGGTTAATATCCTGCACTTCCCCATTCGTACCAGAGGTTGCTTTGCCAATAATTGTTCCCAGTTTCAATCCCTTAACATAACCTAGAATGCTCTCCGACTGGCTCTGTGAGCAGGCATCTGAGAGGAAGATGATCTTGCCATTAAAGTAGGGAGGTTTAGGCCCCAGATTCCATCCCATACTTTCAAAATCTTTGCGGTGGTTTCCCGGGCTTAGTTTTGGAACATGCAGCCATTTGGTGTGTTCTGAACATTGAAGCAAATGACCAAAGATTCCACTAACACTTTCTTTTGGATAGCCTCTCATATCAAAGATGATTGACTTGGCGTGTGCTAACCGGGATAAGGAAGCATTGATGTTTTTCATTACGGAATCGCCTGCCAGGTTGAAATAATAAATATCGTCTGAAAGCAGACCGTCTTTTGGAACATATCCTGGCAGCGCTATCGGGCGATATTCCTGGGCTGGACTCAACCTGGGAATTTTGAAAGCAGTACGAACGCCATTATTATTGATGATCAGCTTCACTGAATCGGATAAACCGTCAAATAATGCCAGGAGAGATTTATAGCTTCGCCATTGTGGAGAACCTGAAATAAGCCTGAATTTGGAATCAAATGTTTTCTGTGCCGACTCCCCATCAATCGAATCAATGATGCTGCCCACCGGTATATAAGTTAACGAGGAATCTAAAACACGTTTGACATAGATTTTGCGGTCAATCATTTCCGTTTCTATATTAACCGATTGCTCTTCAATTCTATCTGAACCGGCGTAACTGATTCCCATATGGCCGTCGTTTAATTTTGCGGACATCAGTCTTAGTGATGTTAAAAAATCCTGATTATTGTTATCTTTTATCGTTCTGGCAAATAAGAAGGAAAACAACTTTTCAGGATTAGTCTTCGTATCCTCCCAATAGGGAAAAGCAAATTTCAGGACCGATAAGGTGATGACCAGATTCGCAAGCCGGGCCTCCTGAGCATATTCCTTTGGCTTTTTCGACCAATAATCTTTGATCTTTTTTTGGAACGCGATGAATGATACGGAATCTACTTTAGGATAAGTAGCTGTTTTTGTGGCATAAAGCGTACCTGGAATGGAAGCATATATATTTTCACCTGGTTTTATTGAAGTTATCGCTGAAATTGAGGCCGGTTTAGTAAAATAAAATCTTTTATCCTCTGCAATACTTAAAACAATATTCACAGGGGCATTACTCCCTTCCAGTGGCGCTTCAAAATCAAATGTTTTCTTACCCTCTCCGGAAAAAACCTGAATGTTTGGCCTGTTTATTCTAACAATCCTATGTTTTGGAAGCCTCAGTGTAAAATTGACATTCTTCCCGCCCTTAGGTAGATTTCCCTGGAATCTGTACCGGATCGTTTTTCCAGTGATGCGGTTCGTATTAGATTTATTCTTCAGTTGCTCAGTACCATCAAAAGCGGCAATAAATAAATTGTTCTGGTTGCAATCAGTTTCATCTCCCGTTACCTCCACGGTAAATTCATAGCGGCCATGAATTGTCTCGTCTAATTTAAGGGTAGATACAGGATAGTCGATATAATTCAGCGCTATTGTATCTCTATTATTTCTTTGACTTTTATATAACGGCGAGCCATTAGGTAAAGCTAAACCACGATGTACCCAGTTGACCAGCTGATATTCCGATGGCTTTTCCGGTATGATTTTACTTAACACCCTATGTTTTGCTATGGGAACGCTATCAATAACGACTGAGGGGGCGATTGCTAACATCAATGCCTTTAATTCTCGAATAAGCTGTTGATCATTCTGAGCAGACATGACCTGATGAACACCATATAATGAAAAGAAATACCAGTTCAGCTTTGCAACTTCGTCCGAAGGATGAAAGAAGCGAACATAACCGTATAGTTCTGAAAATGCTTTTAAGTTTCTTTCTTTTTGTTTAAGCGTTTGCGCTGACGTAATACTATAAGTCAAAATTAGTAATAAGACGAAGAAAGGCTTAAGTCTGTTTGGGTTCATACCCATGAAACTAGGTATTGTAGGAACAGCACAAATGTTATTTAACCTTATTTAACAAAACTGGCATAACCACACTAACCAAAACGAAAGTTAAAATGTAACAAATCAAGCCATATTGCTGATTTATACCAAAATAAAATTGATTTATCTTTACATTCGCCCCGGGATATATGGGGGGTTACGTTAATTTTTCTGATCAGGAACTACTGGAAGAACTCCGGCTGGGCAATAGAGTTGCGTTTACTGAACTCTTCAACCGCTATTGGAAGAAACTACTGGCCGTCTCCTATGCCTATACCAAAGACCGTTCTTCGGCAGAAGAAATTGTCCAGGAAGTCTTCATTGGCCTTTGGAACAGAAAGGACCAGCTGAACATAAAAACCCTCGAACCCTACCTCGCTACGGCAGTCAAATTTTCCGTCTTCAAAAGCATCCATCAGCAGAAAAGAAGAGAAGAACTGACGATGTTAAACTATCAAACCGAACTTGTGGCATTGGATGAGGAAAAGATCCATGCGAAATTCCTTCAGGAGTATATTGACGGCATTGTAGAACAGCTCCCTGAAAAATGCAGACTTGTTTTTAAATACAGCCGCAATGATGGCCTATCTATTCCGGAAATCGCCGCTGAGATGAACATCGCCGAAAAAACCGTCGAGGCCCACCTGACCAAGGCATTGAAAACCATAAAGAAAGACCTGAACAGTTCCGGAACCTTCCTCATTGCCCTCTCCCTGCTGATCAAATAAGAAAATCTGTCTTTTTTAAATTTATTTTAAAAAGCACTAAGGGTAAACCCTGTTCCCAATGTACATCCCGGTAATTAGCCCAGTTGCGCATGACTATGAAAAACGAAAAACCTTCCTTATTAATTCAAAAATACATCAATGGGACGGCCAGTCCGGAAGAGCGTGAACAGCTCCTGAACTGGTACCGCTCGCAACAGCCGGAGACCGTAGAATGGCCTGCGGCAACGGAAACCGAAGAAAAGCAAGTCTATGACCGCATGCTTTCTAATATTGACCAGCACATTGACGCTTCATACCCACAACCAAGACCACTGTCTAAATGGTATTATATCGCTGCTGCTGCCGCAATATTCATGGTGGGTTCTTTTGCAACCTTTCTCTATCTCGACAAAGCAGCACCTGAAAAAATACAAGTGCTGGCTTTTAAAAATGACATTAAGCCCGGTGGCAACAAAGCCATCCTGAAACTGGCCGATGGATCTGAGCTTGTTTTAGATGGCGCAACAAAAGACAGTTTTGCACATCATCAGGACTTAAATATCGCCCGGATCAGCGACGGACAGCTGGCATTCGACAAACAGCCGAAAGATGCACAGACCGATTCCGGAGCACCTAAATACAATACCATCAGCACCCCTAAAGGCGGGCAATACCGCATCATTCTTCCTGATGGCACAAAAGTATGGCTCAACGCCATTTCTTCCATCCGTTTCCCAAGTTATTTCAGTGCAGGCGAAAGAAGGGTAGAAATTACCGGGGAAGCCTATTTTGAAGTCAGCAAAAACAAGCAGATGCCCTTCCGTGTGATTTCAGGACAACAGGCCCTGGAAGTACTCGGCACCAAGTTCAACATCAATGCTTATGCAAATGAGCCTCAAATCAATACCACACTGGCCGAAGGCAGCATCCGGTTAAACAGAATCAACGTTTCCGAATCCAGCATCCTTAAACCCGGCGAGCAGGCACAGTTAAAGACTGGCGGCAAGCTTGGGGCAAAAATTGTCCCTGCCGACCTCGACGAGGTACTGGCATGGAAAAACGACGCCTTTGTGTTCAACGATATGCCAATCACCGAAATTATGCAGCAGATAGAACGCTGGTATGATATAGAATTGGTTTATAGCGGAGCTAAACCCAACCTGCGTTTTACCGGTATCATCCCAAGAAGCAGCAATTTATCCACCTTCCTGAAAGTACTGGAAGGTAGCGGAGGCCTGAAATTCGGTATTGACCATAAAAAAGTATTCATTCAAAGTACCCGATAAAAATTACCAGATCAACAAGAACAAATTACCACCACAAAATCAACAAACTACATGAAACCTGCCACCTAAACCAGCATCGCAGGTAAGTCAGAAATAACCAACCCGGTTCGCGGCCGGGAAGGTCAA
This sequence comes from Pedobacter steynii, assembly GCF_900103665.1. Classification (GTDB taxonomy): domain Bacteria; phylum Bacteroidota; class Bacteroidia; order Sphingobacteriales; family Sphingobacteriaceae; genus Pedobacter; species Pedobacter steynii. Next base: position 480,365 of record NZ_FNGY01000001.1, on the reverse strand, counting down.
TGCTCAGGCTTGCCCTAAAGAGTATCCGGTAATTAATTACCGGGATTGCAAATCTTCATCTTAAACCCAAACATTTCAAATTTATGAAAGTACGACTACATTCTAAAGTCAGAAAAAAAGTATTCATCATCATGAAACTAACCATTATTATCCTGATTACCTTAGGTATTCAGGTAAGTTCGGCTTCTTTTGGCCAGAGAGTAACCATCTCCAGACAAAATACCGGCTTAAAAACCATCCTGCAAGACCTGAGAAAGCAGACAGGCTATTACTTTATTTTCAATAATGAAGTCATCCGGAATTCCAGAGCACTTTCCCTGGACCTTAAAAATGTGACATTAGATGAGGCATTAACTGAGATCTTCAAATATCAGCCACTGACCTACAGCATTGAAAAGAACATTATTGTAGTTAAAGAGCGACTTAAACAGATGCTTACCGAAAGAATTGCTGCAAAAACAATCACTATTGAAGGACGGGTAACCGATGATAAAAACCTTCCTTTACCAGGGGTAACCATTGTGGTCAAAGAAGGTAAAGGCATCGCAATCACCAATACTGAAGGCTTTTATAAGATCAAAGCAGAAGAAGACCATACCCTGCTCTTCTCCTACCTTGGTTTCAAAAGAGAAGAAGTAGCTATCAACAAAAGGACACAAATCAACGTGACCATGACCGTTAGCTTTAAAGAGCTGAACGAAACAGTCGTTGTAGGATATGGTACACAACAAAAGAAATTAGTAACCGGCGCGATTGGTGTGATCAAAGGAGAAGACCTTGCACAATCGCCTGCAGTGAACATTTCCAATACCTTAATGGGTCGTGTAACTGGTCTTTCGACCTCCATGAGCGCCTCCGGCGCTCCGGACCGTGACCGTTCTTCCATCAAGATCCGCGGGATGGGTGAAGCCCTGATCGTAATTGACGGAGTGGCCAGAGATCCCGGTGTAGCGAGTCTGGAAATAGACAAGCTGGACTACAATTCGATAGAAAACATCAGTGTATTGAAAGACGCTTCGGCCTCTGTATACGGTGCCAGAGGTGCCAATGGGGTTATTCTCATTACCACTAAACGTGGTAAGTCCAACAAAATATCTATGAACTACAATGCGAATTTAGGGATCCAGCAATCTACGCGTACCCCAAAATTCCTCGATTCCTATAACTATGCATTGCTGAACAATGAGATGTTCGACAATGATAAGGCTGAGAAAGGCTCTTCTCCAAGAACAAAATACACCGACGAAGAAATACAGAAGTTCAAAGACGGATCTGATCCGGACCGTTATCCAAATACAAACTGGTATAAGGAAGTACTGAAAAGTTCTGCACTTACCCAGAAACACAACCTCAGCCTGAATGGCGGAGGAAACAATTCCCGTTATTTCATCAGCGGTACCTATACCGGTCAGGACGGATTGATCAGTACAGCCGGCATGAAACGCTATGGTGCAGTGAGTAATTTCGATCTCGATGTGACTTCCAATACCACCGTATCTGTTGGCCTGAATTACATCAATGAAAATGTGAAAGGTCCCGCAGCCTATACAGAAACGATTTTCAACAGAATGGCAACATTGGGCTCGGTTACTCCTGCCCGCTTTGCCAATGGCCTTTACAACTTTGCCGGTTTTGCAGGGAATCCGCTAACCGATGCCATGGAAGAAAGTGGTTACAATAAGGTCAACAGAAACATTTTCAGTGGTTCCTTAAAAATAGCACAGCAAATTCCATTCATTAAAGGGCTTTCCGCTACGGGTCTTGTCACCATTGACAGAAACAATTCCCTGACGAAAGGTTTTACCGCACCTTTTCCGCAGTACACCTTATCCGCAACCAAAGAGGAATATATCCAACAGAATAAAACAGAAAAAGCTTCCTTAAACCAGGATTTCAGCCAGAATAGCAACCTCAACGTTCAGGTTTCCCTGAACTACAAAAGGCTTTTTGGTAAACATTCCATTAGCGCACTTGCTTTGTACGAGCAAAATGAATCCAAAGCGGAGTTCATGAGCGGATCGAGGAGCAATTTTCCGGTCTCTACCATCGACCAGTTGTTTCTTGGTGATGTAAATTCTCAGAAAATTACAGGATATTCTTCGGAAAATGCGCGTCAGAGTGCCATTGCCCGTTTGGTATACAATTACAACAGCCGCTATATCATAGAAGGTAATTTCAGATATGACGGTTCTCCTTACTATCCGAAAGGTAAAAGAAGGGCTTTATTTCCTTCCTTAGCCGTAGCATGGGTAATGTCTGAAGAAGACTTTATCAAAGACCGTTTCAAATTTATCGATGAGCTCAAGATCCGTTCTTCCTACGGTAAACTGGGAAATGATGGTGGTTCATTATATACCTATTTCTACAACTATGCATTTTTCCCGGCAGGTTATGTATTTGGTACATCCAACGGCATTGCTCCTTATACCAGGATCACCAATGGCTCAGTACCCAATACCAATATCACCTGGGAGAAAGTAAACTCTTTTGATATTGGAATCGATGCCACCTTATGGAAAGGTTTACTGGGTTTCGAAGCAGATTATTACAATAAATACAAATACGACATCCTGCGCTCAAAAGGTTACGATGTACCGAGTACCTTCGGGCTTACCGCGCCGCTGGAGAACTTCGGTAAAGAACGTTATTATGGATTTGAATTTGCCCTTTCTCATCAAAACAAGATCGGACAGGTAAGTTATTCTGCCAGGTTAAACATGACCTATACCAAAAGCAATGTGGTCGACTACGGTGAGAATGACACCATGCTGCCTGGTTTACGTCAGGAAGGTCGCCCGGTCGGGGTTTCCAGAATCCTGAAAGCCGATGGCATCTTCAGAGATCAGCAGGATGCAGACAGCTGGCCAAAATACCTGGTTAGTCCGGGAGGAACACCGGTAAGCGGTAAACCTGGCGACATCAGATATGTAGATTTAAACGGAGATGGTGTAGTAGAGCTTTACAGCGGCAGTCCTGACCGTGGCGTACAGACTAAGTATATCGTCCCTCCTACTGTTTACGGATTGTCATTGGGCATGAAATGGAAAAATTTCACCGCGGATGCTTTCTTCCAGGCTTCTACGGAAGTATACATCAACTATTCTCCTGCAACGGATTTAAATAACTTCTACGAACAGCACATGGACAGGTGGACGCCTACTCATCAGAATGCAAGTTACCCACGTCTGCTTTCCAACTACGAAGCCAACAGGTATCCTTCCACATTTTATGTAAAAAATGGAAATTACATCAAGCTTCGTACGGCTCAATTGTCTTATTCTCTTCCTAAAGACCTCATCAACAGGGCTGGAATTTCTTCACTGACGCTGACTGCACAAGGGCAGAATCTATTTACCATCAGCAACAACAGAAGGTTTGATCCGGAAATTTCCGGAGGATTTGCAGACTCTTATCCACCGCAAAGAATCTTCTCTTTTGGTTTACGTTTAGGCCTTTAATTTATTCATCAAATCATCAACGAAAATGAACCTTCCTATTTCAAAATATACACTTGCTATTTTATTTACCGGCCTGCTCGGCCTAAGCTCCTGTCAGAAAGATTTCCTCGACAGGAAGCCGATGAACCTGATTTCAGAAGCCGATTTATGGAATGACCCCGACCTGATTAAAATGTCATTAAATGAATTCTATTCCTTCATGAACACTGGATTTGCCACTACTTATATTCCCGCTTCCTACAGCGACGACTTACAGGTGATCGGTGTGGAAGAAGGCAAGATCTCCACTTTTCTGACCGGTGATTTTACCAGCACCAATTTTCCATTAAAAAATCTGTGGAAGGACAGCTATGCGCAGATCAGAAAGATCAATTATTTTATGGAACGGGCCTTGAAGGCTCCTGTGCTGTCGGACGTACAAAGAAAAGAATTTGTGGCCCAGGCACGCTTCTTCAGGGCTTACGTCTATTATCAGGTATTCAGTAACTTCAAAGACGCCCCGGTTTTGCTTCATGCACAGCCCGTGGAAGAGGCTCAGGATAAACCGGCAAAAGTGAGCCATAAAGAAGGTATTGCTTTTATCATTGAAGAACTGGACAAGGCGGCGGCTGACCTTCCGGCGACCTATCCTAATGATGAGCTTGGCCGCGTCACTTCGCCTGCAGCAGAAGCTTTTAAATCACGTATTTTGTTATGGGCTGCAAGTCCGCTGAACAATACGTCAAATGACCTGTCTGCCTGGCAAAAGGCCGCAGCAGCTGCTAAAAAAGTAATGGACGGAGCTGCTTTCAGCTTACAGCCGGATTACAACGATCCTTTTCTTAAAAAGAATGTACTCGTAAAACCTGAGGTCATCCTTGAATTCCGTTACAATGGGTTAAAAGGAGAAAGACAGCATGGTTTTGATAAGAACAACAGTCCGGCAGGATACGGAGGAAGAGGCGTAAACGGCCCTACTCAGGAACTCGTGAATGAGTACGAAATGAAAAACGGAAAAATGACTACGGAAGCAGGCTCAGGTTATGATCCTGCAAATCCTTATGCTGGCCGTGATATCCGTTTCGAAAAATCGATCCTGTTCAATACCGCTCCGTTTAAAGGCCGTCCGGTAGAAACTTTTACCAAAGGTAAAGACATGCCAACTACCAATGCCAGTCCGACGGGATATTATACCCGGAAATTTATTGCGGAAGATTTCGATTACAATAAGGATCCGAATACCACCAGCAGCACCAACTGGATCATCCTTCGTTATGCGGAAATCCTGTTGAATTATGCAGAAGCGCAAAATGAAGCAGTGGGACCTGATGCGACAGTTTACCAGGCCATCAATGACATTAGGAAACGCGTAAAAATGCCGGAACTGGCGGCAGACTTAACTCAGGAGCAAATGAGGGCAAAAATCCGTCATGAAAGAAGGATTGAGCTTGCTTTTGAAGATCAGAACAGGTACAATGACCTTCGCCGCTGGAAAGAGGCTGCGACCGCATTAAACAAATCGGTAAACGGCGTAACGATTACTAAAGCGACCAATGGCAGCTTTACTTATGCCCCAAAAGTATCGGGCAGCAGGGTATTTACAGATAAGAACTACTGGATGCCGATTCCATTGGTTGAACTTGGCGTAAACCCGAACCTAAACCCACAAAACCCGGGCTGGTAATTTTTCTAACATACACACACATCAAATATCAATTTAATCCTTTAATGAATTTCAGATCCACTTTATCAACAAAAAACAGCAGCCTGACCAAGGCTGCTGTTCTGATCCTGCTTTCAGCATTCACCATCGCTGATGGTTATGCTCAGAAAACCAAATGGCCAGGCAGTATTGCCGGAAAGTCAAAGCAAGATACGACAGCAAAAACAGCGGAAATCAAAAAGAGTAACCTCAAAAAGTTTTCAGAAGTCATCCCTGCCGGCACCAAAGCCGATGGCGGATTATTCAATATTTATAAAGTAGACCAGAAATACTATTACGAGATTCCGGATTCCCTGTTGGGCAGGGAAATGCTCGTGGTAACCCGTTTTACTCAGACACCGGTAGCATTGAAAGAATCAAGGGCTCAATATGGCGGAGAAATGATCAATAACCAGGTTTGGAAATGGGAAAGACGCGACAAGCAGATCTTTATCAGAGTACCAAGCTATACCTACGTAGCGGATGCATCTTCTGACCTGCATCAGGCATTAGAAAACTCCAATGCATTGCCAATTCTTGCAGTCTTTGACATCAAAGCTTTCAGCAGCAATGGCAAAGGTGTTTTGATTGACATCACCGACTTTTACAATGGTGATATTCCGGGAATGTCTCTTCCTGAAGGCTTGAAAAAGACTTACAAAATCAGCGGAATTGACAATACCAGATCTTATGTCGATACCGTAAAAAGTTTCCCTCAGAACGTGGAAGTAAAAACGGTAAAGACTTACAGAAGCCCGGAACTTCCGGCAGATAAAAGTGTTGGCGCCATGACTTTCGGATTAAATACCTCTATGGTATTACTTCCAAAAGAGCCAATGAAAGCCCGTACAGAAAACAAAAGGATCGGTTATTTTACAGAAAGGCAACTGGATTTCAGTGTCAGCGATAAACATGTTACCCCTACTGCCTATATTCAGCGCTGGAGATTAGAGCCTAAAGATGAGGCTGCATATAGCCGTGGTGAACTGGTAGAACCTAAAAAACAAATTGTTTATTATATCGATCCTGCAACCCCTAAAAAATGGGTACCCTTCCTGATTCAGGGGGTGAACGACTGGAATACTGCTTTTGAAGCCGCAGGTTTTAAAAATGCAATCGTGGCTAAAGAAGCACCTACTGCGCAGGAAGACCCGGAATTCAGCACAGAAGATGCACGTTATTCGGTGATCCGTTATTTTGCTTCTTCTACAGAGAACGCCTATGGTCCAAGGATCGCAGATCCAAGGTCAGGAGAGATTATGGAGAGCCACATCGGCTGGTATCACAATGTGATGTCTTTATTGAGAAGCTGGTTCTTTGTACAGACCGCAGCCATTAACCCGGCAGCCAGAGGTACGGAGATCAGTGATGCACAAATGGGCCAGCTGGTTCGTTTTGTTTCTTCTCATGAAGTAGGACATACACTGGGTCTATTGCACAACTTTGGTTCCAGTGCTGCCTTCCCGGTAGATTCTTTACGTTCTAAAACCTTCACGGCTAAATATGGTACAGCACCTTCCATCATGGACTATGCACGTTTCAATTATATCGCACAGCCTGGTGATGGCATCACCGAGATTTATCCTAAAATCGGTGCTTATGATCAGTTTGCCATTAAATTCGGTTATACCTATTTCCCTGCTCAGCAATCGGCAAAAGAAGAGAAAAAGGTACTCGATGCGATGATCATGAAGAAATCAAAAGATCCGGTCTATTTCTACGGGAAACAAGGTTCTATTGATCCGCGTGCACAAAGCGAGGACCTTGGCGACAATGCCATGAAAGCCAGTACTTACGGAATTGAGAACCTGAAGAGGATTCTTCCAAACATTGAGAAGTGGACTTACGAGCCAGGAAAAGAACTGGAAGATGCGAATGACTTATATTATGAAGTGATCCGCCAGTACAGACGTTATGTAAACCATGTGGTTTCTAATATCAGCGGATTGCAGGAAGATGTAAAAACAGTAGATGAGCCGGGCGCAGTTTATTCTTATACACCTAAAGCAAAACAACAGCAAGCCATTGCTTTCCTGAACAAACAGGTCTTTACAACACCAAACTGGTTATTAAACAAATCGATGATGGCCAGAGTAGACTATGGTGTGGTGAACAACCGCATTATGGAAATGCAAAACCAGGTGCTGACTTCCCTGTTGGAAACTTATGGTTTCGCCAGGATGATCGACGATGAGGTTAAAAATGGAAACAATGCGTATACGGTAACCAATCTGCTGACCGACCTTCGCGTAGCGATCTTCGCGAATGAAACACCTGATGTATTCAAAAGAGCTTTACAAAGAGCTTATGCGGATCGTTTAGGGGTATTGTTGAAGCTGGATAAACCGGTAGTAGAATCTTCATATGCGATCATGGGCATCACGCCTTACAATCCAAACAGCTCTGACATGAGGTTATTGGTTCGTGCAGAGCTAAAAAAACTGAATGCGAATGTAAAAGCATTGCAGGTAACGGCAACGACACTATTGATTAAAAGTCATTATGAAGACCTTGCGGACAGAATCAACAAGATTCTGAATCCAAAGATCTAGTCGGTTTTTTGATCATAAAAAAGGGGTTGTTTTTTCAAACAACCCCTTTTTTTATAAATTTCAGGTTTACGTCCTCAGCTTCCCCAAGCATCGCGACATTCCTCTATCTAAAATCTTATTTCTCCATAACTTTCAAAGCCTCATTTTGCTTTTTACTAAGAGAACCAAATACCTCAACAGTGATTTCATTACGTTCTCGAAATTTCGTTACAGCAACTAGATCCGTAATATTATACCCCCAGTAAATAGTATTGTCGCTCCTGTTGGTTAAAACGTTAATAGCACTATCAATTTCTCCTGTTTTTATTAAGTGGGTCTTAATGAGTTCCCATTTACCTTGATTTAATTCATATTTAATTACTGTTGTTTCAGAATCACACGATAACAGTAAATACTTTATGCTCTTGTATCTTTCGCCACTACTATTCAACTCAACAATAATCAATGAATTAAATTTATAATCATTTAATTGTTCCTCCTTAGAAAGACTATTTAGAAAAGCTTGTCTTTCAAATATAGATACCTTATCCTCTCTTTCGTACTTTAAAATTTTCACAAGTTTATCATCATTTTGATTCACCATGTTAATTTGAGTTTTCCTTTCCCATATTGGCAGAACAGACAAATTAAAATTCTCCGAAAAGCTTTGTGTACATTTATAATCCCTGCAAGCTGAGGAAAATATAACGACTAAAACTACTATGCTTAAATATCTCATGGTCTTATAATTTCAACTGAAGCTCTTTGTTTAGCCCCTTGTTCCCTTCTAATCGCGTTATCAATTTTATCTCTCACTTTAATTTCATCTTTAGGCATAAATACAACCTTTTTATCTCGATCTGGATCTCGAACTGTTGACTCTTTCCCCGTTGCTTTCCCTTCTATTCCATCTTTTGCATGTCCAAGTTCATGACCTAAACCAACCTGAGCTGGCCTCCCCGTTGATCCATCCGCATTGACAACATTATTCCCCTTGTCTTTTGGATTAAATGATATGACAGAGCCACTCCCTCCCTCCTTCTTACCAAATGCCGCATCCACATTATTAAAAATGGTAGTATTACCTTTATTTTCCCACTCATTGTATCCTACCACTATATCATGTTTGCTATTCACCAAAGAAGTAACTAAATCCGTTCCTACGGGCTTAGGACCACCGGAAGGAGTTCCAGACATCTCTACTTTACCGCCTTTTGTTAATGTTAATTTCTGATTTGTTAATAATTGAAGTTGACCAAAAACTTGTTCCCGGTATGCTTTTGTACCAACAATAATTATATCTTCAGGTGCCATCCCATCAGGATCTGTAAACCTAATTGGATTATTAAAACCATAATTATACGGTGAATATCTCCTCATCTTATCAGAAAGCGGATCTATTGTACTAAAACGCCCAATTACCGGATCATAGAACCTAGCCCCGTAATCATATTGCCCTAACTCCTCTTGCAACTCCTTGCCATTGTAAAGGTATTTATTGTCACTTGAAGCTGCAAGTACCGGCTTTCTTAATCCAAACGCATAATAGTTATCTCTTTGGATAGCCTCAGTCAAATTGCCATTCGGATTCCGGTAAACAGTTGCTCGTACATTCCCTAAGTGATCCGACAGATTATACTCATAACTGTATGTTGATCCGTTAAGCCTGGCGATTCCATCTTCGACCTGAATAAAGTCAATCGTTCCGTTTTTATATTGAATACCATCCAGATAATCTGTAGTTTCTGTCCCACTGACCTTCCTAAGTTTTGCACCTGTTGCATCATAAGTATAGTTCACACTAAGTCCGATTTTACTCGCTGTAACCGGAAGGTTCAGGTAATTATAGCTGAGGTTTACTCCGTTTCTTCCGTCTTTAATCACATTTCCATTAGCATCATAGTTATAAGCCCCAGTAGCCAATCCTCCGCTAACCTGCGTCAAACGGTTCCCGTTATAAACATATTTACCTTTTACTCCATCCCTGATTAAACTGTCAATGTTCCCCATTACATCATAGGTCAGGATTTCGGACATTCCGGCACTTGTACTGCTACCATTAGTCAGCCGGTTTAGTTTGTCATATTGATAAATGAAACTATTGGAGAAATTTGCCCCACCATTCCCCCAGTTTTGACCAGCTATATTGCCGTTATACTGAGGTTTTACTCCCTCATTATAACTCAGTTGAACGCTGAACTTATCACCAGTAGTTCCATTTAGCCAGCCGCGTTCATTATAAGCATATTCGGTACTATGTAAAAAAGCCAATCCCTGGTCGGTGCTGTGTAGTTTTTTATTTTTAAGCTGTCCAAGGTCATTATATTCCAGCTTGTTTAAAACAAGTTCCTGTTGTCCGTTGATGCTTTGAAAGCTCGCCAGTTTTCTCCCTGTATGATCATACTCAAAACGATTGGAGATCGTCGTAATTCCTTTTGAAGGATGCTGATGAGTCCTTACCTGGGCAACCAGCTCTCCTGCAAAATTCCAGGTATTGTCAATAACATCGGTACCATCCAGGTTGTTTTGTGATCTGGTCTGAACATTACGTCCCTCATCATCATAATAGTTTACTGTCAATAGAAATTTATCAGTCCCGAGTATCCTTACCTTTGTACCGGTCAGCAGGGTTTTCGTTCGATCAGCTCCAACCTGATTACCGGTTGGAATTCCAAAAATATTGCCTGCAAAGTCGTAGCTGTCATAATAATTCACGGTAAGCCAGTCAGCCCCAACCTGTGGAAATGACAATCCATCATAGTCAGTACCAGTCCTGCTTTCCCAAAGAACAGACTGTCCCTCCACTGTCGATTGTAAAGAAATACGACCGGCGACATTAGTGTACAAGCCAGTAATCACCACCCGGCCAAAGGCATCGTATTTGGTAAACAACCACTGTCCACTAACCCTTTGATTAGCATCTTGCGTCAGTACCACCTGATCTAATTTATTATAGATAAGATGCTCCCAGCCCTTTCCTGGCAATTTCTTCTCAGTTATCCGCTTCCTGCCATCATAATGATACGCATAAATAAACTGATCAAATGCAGCATCAGCTTCCGTAAAACCATTCAATACACTCTGCCCGTTCTCATTTACCGCAGGAGGAAGTACATAGCGAAGGTTGCCCAAATCATCGTACACATAATAAGTACTCAAAGCCTTTGTATTCGTTTCCCAGATCTTTTTCAATACCACGGCACCACTAAAATCTTTAAACTCTTCTATGGTACCAGCTTTTCCGTCTGCCTCAACCCAGTTTTCATCTTTTGTTATCGTTTTATATAATTTCCCGGTAAGATAAACTGTTGCTGTAGCTCCATTCGCATTCACCTCCCATAGCTGTACTTCGTTCAACAGATTACTGCTGTATTCCATTTTCACAGTGTGGCCTGACGAGCCTGAAGCTGCTGGTTGCCATGTTACCCCTGGAGCTCCCTGCTCCATCGTCCGGTTTAAGGGTGACGCTTCAAATATCGTTTTTGAAAATGCAGCATTGCCTGGAATAGCTTTTACACCCGGAGCTGCCCAACCTGAGGGATTTGTAGGATTAATATAAAAATCATTCTGTTCTGCAATGGCGTTGCTCTTATAACTGCCATTGCTTGTGCCCAGTGTCCCCGAATAAGGCAGGTATTTCTTATCCTCTCTTCCAAAAGCATCGTAAGCCATAGGTTGTACCAGATCCCTGAAAGTAGGGCTTCCCTGTACAACGATACTTTGTAATGATCTACCCAATCCATCAATATATTGAACCGTTTGGTTTAGCTCACTCGTATTTCTTGCAGAATCTATGTTTTGTGAACTTACATTCGGCATTTTAAACACCCGGGTCCGGATGTAGTTTTGATTCACCGAAGGGCTCCAGGCAGACGGGACATTTTGTACAAAACTCGTCCCTGTGAAAATCCGGACCTCACTTCCTTTTGGAATAAAAAAACCTGGCTTCAAGGTAACGCTTATCGGATCTTTAATCTCTTTTTCATTATTATACCGATCAAGTATCTTCCCTTCCTGGGCAGTGGCTAAACCAACTACAGTTTGCAATACGATCAGGATACCTATCTTTTTCAACTTCATACGAAACAACTGTGCATACAAGTAATAACTTAATTTCTTTTTCATCAATGAGTGCGCTTATGGTTTTAGATGGTATTCGTAAGATTTAACAATATTCCCCTGCTGATCTTTAATATTCAGTAGTCGTTGGAAGTGATCATATTCATAGTAGGTTGTTTGCCCTTTAGCATCTGTCTGACTTGTTACACCAATTAGTGGTTTATAGGAAACGCTACTAATCTGCGTATTTGGAAGTCCGGTTCTTAATGGATTAATAAAACTGTCTATCGCAGCTTTATCCGGATTTGAATTGAGAAATGCATCTATTGCTGTTTGTCCTAAAATATTTCTTACGGCGGCATAATCGCTGTTCTTTATTTCAGCAACAGCGTATTTACCATTATAACTCCACAGGTAACTAGTCTGCTTAACCGTATCGGTTCTTACATTTAATGGGTTGCCATAACCATCATAAGAAAGCACTTCAACTTGTTTATAGTCAATGCCTCCAGATGGGGAAATGATTTCTTTCTCAAACCTTGCAATTCCATTGTACAGCTTATAAAAAATTCTATCGGAAAAAATATCACGATCATTTTTTGTAATTTTACGAAATACAGTTTCATTAACTCTATTTTGTGAAAGATAATATTGGTGTGCTTGTATTTCCGGCGTGCTAAGATTTAAGGAGCTATTGTCGGAACCGGCATAAAATGAATATTCATGCGTAGTTAAGCCGTCACTATTTGTCGAATAGGTATGAGATGGTAATAAAATCACATCATTTTTATAATCTAAGAACTGAGTGTTTAATACCTCCAAGCCTCCCTCGTATGTTCTGTTTTCTACTTTCCTTAAATACAATGGTAATATGGCTAATCTGAAATCTGACTGCCCAAACTCTCTGGGATAACAACGTCCTTGCATATCATTAATTGAATAAGAAAGATCTGGATGCATCAATCGAAGCGTTTTAATCCAAAATCTTTTCTCCATTGGATGAGTTGCATCTTCCCAAAACCCAGAAGTATTATTGGCAGGAATTTCGTAATAGTACTTCACAGAGTTAACCAAACCATAATTCAAGCCCTCTTTTTTGTACGTATTTTTAGCAGTCAAAGTTCCTCTAATTAAGCCCAATATATCGCTCCTATTGTGATAATTAAGAGCTTCTGGATCGTCATAACTATAAACTGTTTTCCCCCCAGCCCCATCGATACCATTGTACTCGGTTACTAAGCCGTATGCGATCGACGTATCGAAGAATCTGGAAACATTATCAACAATAGGACTAGTTTGTGTTGATATGGTATAACAAGTGAACAACTGTAGAGAACTGGAAGGTAAATCATTATTAACTGCGCAATTTGATGGATTATTACCAAACAAATAACTTTCTTCCTGAGTTTCAAAAGCCAATGCGTCATTAAGTGGTTTTTCATACTCAAAACTCTTTGTCGATAGCAATTGATCATCAACATCATAATTACGCAAAGATTGGATCCTTAAACCGCTAACGTTTCCAGAATTAAGTGCATACTCATAACTCGTATGACCTCCTGTGGGATAAGTGACTTTATTTAAGATTGACGCCTGTACATAAGTAAGATCAGCAGTTCGCATAATATTACTTCCTGTTGAAATATCATACCCGTAATTATTAAAATAACCACCAAAATCAATTCGAGTAGAAACCCGTTCCGGTAGGTTTAAAGGATTATAACCAAATTTGTAGGTTTCTGCGACTTTACCCTGACTATCTTTCTGAGATATAGAATCCAGTTTTAAGCGAAGATTGTTGTCGTTCGATGAACCAAAATAAGTTTGATTCAAAACCCAGGAATTCATTAAGACATCAGAGCCGCTTGTTGTATTGTAAAATTTAATTTCGTTAAGTTTCTGGGAACTGGTATTATCGGCTCTTGTACTATAATCAAATATTACCTTTTGACCATTGCTGGAAACGATTTGGCTCAACCTGTATTCCTGAACATAGCTGGTATTTGTACAGATGACATTCTGAGGTTGTGCATCTACATAACATCTGGAACATTGATTATCGACTAAACGTTTGTAGGTTGCACTGGGTGCTTCTGGATTGTTATAGGTATCCTTAGAATACGTAAAATTCAGCTCTTCTCCTTCATAAGTGATTACTTTTGTAAGGGCGAAACCTGGATTTTCTGAACCTGGGATCAGCGTTCCATTACACATGCTTGAAGTGGAGGATATCGCCATGCGATTAAAATAAAATTTATTTCCTTTGGAGTCCTTAACAAGAAATTCTAATGAATATTCGCTAAACATTTCATCATTTTTTTTCAATGAAATACTAAGATCATTTCTCGGACTTGTATAGCCAGCTCCATCTTTAATTAAAAATTTACTATTTATTACAGGCGTACTTATATAAAACAAATCAGGTTGATACAGATCATTTGCAGCTATATGTCTATCCGCTTCATCGACATCCTGCCAATTAAAAAATATGTCTTGTGTATTTGAACAGTCACCATCATAAGGATCGTACCTTTTTGCCAGATAATAAGACCTTTTGACTTCTGGTTGTTCATCTCTAACGTCCATTAATCCCATCACTTTACAAGATATAAAGCCACCTGCATTTACTACCCAACCAAGACCCGCCGGATTTGCAAATTCTTGTACTTTATTACCTCCTGCATGATAACTAATGCTCAACGGCCATTCAAAGTTTTTAAGTTTGATTGAACCTAAAGCAAAACTTATATCAGGTATTCCAGTGTAATGGTTAACAGGGGTATCTCCATATCGCTGAAAATTAGCCATCGCAGGGGCTGCAGGTACAAATCTTGTAAGATTAGCCATAGTGAAGTCTGTTTGATAATTCACTTGTGACACAGCAGGATAGACATTCGACAATAATATAGTTATCAGTATTAATGCAATTCTGAATTCTGAATATACGCACTTTTGTTGCTTCACATATTCATTCCTATTTGTCAATGAGAAAACTGGCAGAAAAATTTGTTTCATTTAAGTTGGATAATGGCACTTTCTAAATACTTGAGCTACTAGGCAAACAAATATCATTAAGGCGTTAATAATTTGTGTTAATTTAATAAATAACTAGCACTTACTTAAGTTTTATTAATCGTTATTGTTTTTCGTTATTACAGCATGCTTTAGCTAATCCATAAGTATCAGCAATCTTTTACTTTACCAAAAGCAAATTGATCTTGCTTTCCAGGTCCTGGAGTCTTTTCCCATATTCATTATTAACCGCGTTAACCTTGTTTAACTGTTTATCCTTCTCAATCAAATGGAGCGTTAACTCTTCTATTTTCTGTAGCAATTTCGCATTCATTTCTCCGAGCTCAATCCCATTCTCTTTCACTTCTTTTGCAGAAGGGATCCCAGGCAAATGACCCTTTTCCTGAATATGTTTTTCTATCTCTTTTAAAGTAGGAAGCTGATAGTCTTTATCGAATACATAATCCGGCCAAACTGTACTTTCTACCTTAATTTCTCTAGCTTTGATATTTCCTTCTACGGCAAGCTTAGCTGAAGGATTGTTTGTACCAATACCTACGTTTCCGCCATTGGGGTTTAGAATGATCGCAGTATAAGATCCTGTATAAGCCTGAGACTGCAATTCTGCATAGTTGGAAGAGGTATTGTAGGCTAATGAAAGTCTTTTTTCCGGATTTGTTGTACCTCCAATTAAAACCTGCGAATTAGCCGGAGCACCTGAGGTATTGGCATCTGCCTGGACATGAAATTTTGATAAGGGATTTATAGTTCCTATTCCGATATTACCGGAGGTCACCCTTAAACCAGCCCCCTGAATATCAACATAACTCTTGCCATACAGCGTTCCCGGATTAAGAATAATACCTGTATCCCAGACTAGCCTTAATTGCTGATAGTTAGGCTGAGTCCAAGCCCCTTCTGTTCTGTGAATACCGTAATGCAGAGGATCAGGGCTATACCATGTTATACCATCTGGCCCATCAGATCCATCATTTAGATTATTGAAACTTAATTTAGCTTTCGGATCAACTGTACCAATTCCGGCGTTCCCCATTGGAGGAAAAGTATTCGTTTGCGCGTTTGAAGCGATAACCCAGGTCATAAGACAGGTTAAGAGGCAGATTTTTTTCATAGTAAGTCTATTGGGGAGGTCTTGACTGATTGCAGAAATTTAGAATTTCCCGCTTAAAGCATCCAGTTCTAAATTTCTATCCTATCGATTTTCATATTTGAGATGTGTTAATTTTTTTTCTAAAGAGCGTATTTCCACGCAGATTATTTTAATCAGGCGGCAAATATAATATTCTTAAAAAATATTACACCCATCAAATTTATCGAAAAATATTCTGTAATGCACAAAGCAACTGATAGAATTTGTGTTCTGTCAAAGTCCAGAAAAAAATGCACTAAACAGCACGTAAATACGGTTTATTGAAGCGTGGTTTTATTGATAAAAGCATGGTCTGTTAATGTCTTCAAAAACAGGATGATCTTTTTCTGCTCTGCGCCCGTTAAAGGAATTCCTGTTTGACCATGCTGCTGTAGCAAAGGATCCAGTCCGGCTTCTTTCTTTACTCCGGAAGCATAATATTCCAATACCTCTTCCAGTGTATTGAACCTGCCATCATGAAGGTAAGGACCGCTCACTTCTGCGTTTCTTAAACTCGGTACTTTAAATTTCTTTACCGGATCATTGGCCATTGCTGTTCCTATATTCCTAAGCGATTCGTCACTGAACAAATCCGTAGCATGACAGGAAGCACAATTGTCTTTAAACAATTTCAATCCTTCCTTTTCATCCGGACTAAAAGTATCTTTCTGCTTTGCCACCAGCTGATCGTAGCGGGAATTGGCAGAAACCAGCGACAACAGGTATTGTTCAATTGCCCCGGTAATGTCTTTAGCTTTGATTTCTTCAATGCCAAAAATCGTTTTAAAATGTTGTTTATAAATCGGGGATTGATTGATTTTCTTTACCACGTTATCCATTGTCTCCCCCATCTCTGCCGGGCTTATAAAAGCATTGATCGCGGTATTCTGAAGTTTTGTTTCCCTACCATCCCTGAAATAAGAATGTTTCCATTGCAGGTTCATCAGCGCCGGGGTATTTCTCGTCCCTAAGATCTGATCATTTACCCCTTCATTGATCTTAATGCCCGCACTGGAGTAGGCATCGACCTGATTGTGACAGGAAGCACAGGCCAGCTTTCCATTTTTGGACAAGGATACATCATCAAACAGCTTTTGTCCGAGGGTGATCCCTTCTACCGTTAAGGCAGGGTCCTTTTGAAAAGGAGCAGGAAAGTTGACAGGTCTCCTCACCGCAACCACCGTTTTTATCGTGGACAGGCCAAAAGCAAGACCTAAAAGAACCGTAGAAAATGTAATAATCGCAACAACAAAAAGTTTATTTTTCTTCATTTAAAATCAATTATGCCTTGATAAAGATATCATAGGCAAACCTCAGGATCGTCCCGAAAACAACGATCAGAAAAAAGATCCTGATAAATTTATTGCCTTTTAATAAGGCCAGTTTAGTACCGAGGAAAGATCCCCCGACATTACAAAAAGCCATAGGAATGGCAAACTCATAAAGAATATGTCCGGTACTTCCGAAATAGCAGATAGCCGCAATGTTCGTGGCCATATTGATCAGCTTTGCACTCGCACTGGCATGCAGAAAATCATAACCCAGTAAAGCAATAAAGGCAAGGATAAAAAAAGTTCCCGTTCCCGGTCCGATCAGTCCGTCATAGAAGCCAATAACAAAACCGAAGAAAAGGCCAATGGCCATTTGCTGGAACAGGCTATGGTCTTTGTGCTGGTGCACCCCGAAACTCTTATTGAAATAAGTATAGACCGCCACGGCAATCAGTATGAAAAACACTACCGGTTTAACCACAGTATTGTCGATCAGCGTAATGCTATGCGCACCAAGGATCGCCCCGACAAAAGCCAGCATGGCCACATAGATCAGTAATTTCCAGTTTAGTGTTACATTCTGCGAATATTTCCAGGCGGCGAATGCCGTTCCTGATAGCGAAGGGATTTTGGTAGTTCCAAAAAGAGTAGCCACGGAATACTGTGGCAAAACGATCATGATGGCTGGTGTTTGGAGTAAACCTCCCCCACCAACAATGGCATCAATAAATCCGGCAAAAAAGGAGACTATACAGAGTATAATCAGATCTGTGACCATAACATTTCTTAATTGCCGCAAAAATAGCGTTTTTTAAAGTGCAAGATGGCCGAAACGAAGGTTATTTTTTGTGGGCAGGGTGTAAAAAAAAAGAGGACCCACACCACTGAGTCCCCTTAACCTAAACCAAAATTTACTAAAAACTATTTTGCTGCTGCTGTAAAGTTTAACACGATATAAGCAGTCGAATTACCATATTCTACCGGCGATTTGATCACCAATGATGTTTTTGTTGAAGAAGAAAGTACCAATCTGTAACCTTCAGTTACGTTTTTCGCTTTATCACCTTCATATAATTTCTTGAACTGGAAAGTCTGATCCGGAACACTTGCCGACCAGTAAATGGTCTGTGTTTTTGCTGCACATGATGCACCACCTGGCAAGCTGTAACTTCCATTACCACTATTTGTTAATCTCCAGGTACTTCCCACAAAGCAATTAGCTGAGCTCTCACCAAACAATGTTTTTACAGATGACTGAGGAATGCCTTCATAAGTAATGTCGTTTAGCACCCAGTTACCTGTTACATCGCCACGCTTAACAACAGTTTGAGCAGCGCCACCACCTTTTGGTGAACAACTTTGCAAAACCATTAATGAACTGCATAAAATGGCTGCTATCAGGAATATTCTTTTCATATCAATTTGTTTTTCTTCTCTAATACATAAATCTTGCCAAAACTTCAACAGAATAATTTTTACCTTTAGCATTGTTGTACCAAGAGCCTTAATTCACTATTTATCCTCCTGAAAATGAAACCAGAAACTTTAGCGATCCATTCCGGAAATTTGTATGAGAGCAGCACAAAAGATGTCACGCCGCCTATTAATTTGTCCACAACTTTTTTCAGAGATGAGGACGGTGGCTATTCCGGCGGACATATGTACAGCCGTGTAAGTAACCCGAACCGTTCAGCACTAGAGCAAGTATTAACAGATCTGGAGCATGGAGCTGATGCCTGTGCCTTTTCTTCCGGTAATACGGCAGGTATGTCTCTTTTTCAAGCCTTAAAACCAGGAAGCCATATCATTGCTCCTGACGACATGTACTGGGGATTCAAGAAACAATTACAATCTATTTTTGCCGACACCCTGACCATCGACTTTATCGACCTGACCGATTTGAGCAGCATTCCTGATTACATCAGGGAAAATACCGTTTTGATCTGGGTAGAGACGCCTTCTAACCCACTTTTAAAAATTACAGACCTTAAAGCCATTGCAGCGATTGCAAAAGAACATAAGCTCGTTCTGGCCTGCGACAGTACCTTTGCTTCTCCATGTCTGCAAAACCCGATTGCTTTAGGTGCAGATATTGTGATGCATTCTTCTACCAAATATATTGGAGGCCATAGTGATGTTTTAGGAGGTGTCCTGATTACTGCAGAAAAGACGCCGCTTTGGGAAAAGATTAGAAATATCCAGCAGATTGGTGGAGCAGTACCTTCTCCTTTTGATTGCTTTTTGCTCTTGAGAAGCATCAAAACACTTCCTTACCGCATGCGCGGGCATTGCGAAAACGGAATGGCCCTGGCCTTATATCTAGAACAGCACCCAAAAATTGAAGGAGTATTTTATCCGGGATTGCCTACCCACCCTCAATATGAAATTGCCCGTCAGCAAATGAGTGGTTTCGGAGGCATGCTGTCTGTATTAGTAGCCGGCGGAGCCGATGAAGCCCGTAAAGTGGTAAATACCGTAAAGCTGTTTGCTCAGGCCACCAGTCTGGGCGGCGTAGAAAGCTTGATCGAGCACCGCGCTTCGGTAGAAGGTCCGGACACCAAGACCCCACAAAATTTAATTCGGGTCTCTGTCGGACTAGAACACATCGATGATCTTATCGCAGATTTCAATCAGGCTTTGGCTTAAAAAACAACCAAACTAACAAAAATAAAATTTCAAAACAACAATTTATAATACTTATTATCAGTTGATTACAAAATAACCAGAATATAATTTTGGTTATTTTGTCACTTAGCTTTACATTTGAACTATTCTTAGCGAAAGCTATTCAAGTCATCACCTCTTAAACTGGGTTTTGATTTATAAAGAAGTGGCGAGAGACAGGCTCTTTGACCCACTGGCAACCCTCCCAAAATGGAGAAGGTGCCAATTCCTGACCGGCTGGCATGGTGCCATCTGGAGAGATAAATTAAGACAATGAGAACAGTTAAAATTACATCAGATTCTTTTAATTATTGTTGCCCGCAGCATACGATTTGTATGTGCTGTTGCATACGATAATCAACAAAATCTTCCTTTTGCATTCTTGATCCATCCGGAAGGCCTCTTTGAGGTACGCTAAACAGCTATATCCCCTTATGCAAGATTACCGCATGAGCAGATTCCTTAAATCCTTATTTACCAAACGCTTAAAAGAATAACATATGTCAGCCAATCATAAATTCGAAACCCTTCAGATACACGCAGGTCAGGAAATTGACCCAACAACAGGTTCAAGAGCCGTTCCTTTATATCAGACTACTTCTTATGGATTCAAAAACTCAGAACATGGCGCCAACCTCTTTGCTTTAAAAGAATTCGGAAATATCTATACCAGGATTATGAATCCTACAACAGACGTTTTTGAGAAACGTGTTGCCGCTTTGGAAGGCGGTGTTGCTGCCCTGGCAGTGAGCTCCGGACAAGCAGCACAATTCATTGCCTTAAATAACATCCTGGAAGCCGGAGATAATTTCGTGTCTTCCTCTCATTTATATGGTGGTTCTTACAACCAGTTCAAAGTAGCCTTTAAGCGTTTAGGCATTGAAGTTAAATTTGCCAATGGCGATGACGCTTCAGACTTTGAAGCCAAGATCGATGCCAACACCAAAGCACTTTATTTAGAAAGCATAGGAAATCCTTCTTTCAGCATTGCTGATTTTGAAAAGATCTCTTCTATCGCAGGTAAACACAACCTTCCACTCATTGTTGACAATACTTTCGGTGCTGCCGGATACCTGTTCCGCCCATTGGAGCATGGCGCCCATGTGGTCGTTCAATCGGCCACTAAATGGATCGGCGGACATGGAACAAGTATCGGTGGGGTAATCGTTGACGGCGGGAATTACAACTGGGGCAACGGGAAGTTCAAACAGTTTACCGAACCTTCAGAAGGATATAACGGATTGGTATTTAACGATGTCTTTGGCATCGGTGGTCCATTCGGAAACATCCAGTTCATCATCCGTGCCCGTGTAGAAGGTTTGAGGGATTTCGGTCCTGCCATCTCCCCTTTCAACTCTTTCCTGCTGATCCAGGGATTGGAAACCCTTTCGCTTCGGGTACAGCGCCATGTAGACAATGCACTCGCATTGGCCAACTGGCTGGAAAATCATGAAGCTGTAAAAAGTGTGAACTATCCTGGTCTGGAAAGCAGTCCATATCATGCCAATGCGAAGAAATACCTGCAGAACGGATTCGGAGCGGTCTTGTCTTTTGAACTTCATGGAGAGAAAAGCCAGGCTACGGCATTGGTAGACAATTTGAAACTGGTAAGCCACCTCGCGAACGTTGGAGATGCCAAAACACTGATCATCCAGCCCGCAGCAACCACCCACCAGCAGCTGAGCGAAAGCGAACAGATTGCCGCCGGGGTAACACCAAACCTATTGCGTGTATCCGTAGGAATTGAACATATCGACGACATAAAAGCAGATTTTGAACAGGCATTTGCTGCAATCAACCAAAACTAAACAATGAGCACTATCTCCACATATCCCCATAACAAGACTTTCAAGCTGGAAAATGGCAAAAAATTGCGCAAAATAGAGCTCGCTTATCAGACCTATGGAAAACTGAACGCCAAGAAAGACAACGTGATCTGGGCCTGTCATGCTTTGACGGCGAACTCAGATGTGCTGGATTGGTGGAAAGGCCTTTTCGGAAATAACGACCTGTTTAATCCGGAAGAACATTTTATCATTTGCGCCAATGTATTGGGTTCCCATTATGGAAGTACCAATCCATTAAGCGAAAATCCTGTAACGGGATTACCTTATTACCTTTCTTTCCCGGAATTTACGATCCGTGACCTCGTTTCTGCACACCGTTTACTGGCAGAACACCTGGGCATTAAAGACATTAAAGTCTTAATTGGCGGTTCTCTTGGCGGACAACAAGCGCTGGAATGGGCCATCACCGATGGTTCAGCGATAGAGAACCTGATCCTGGTCGCCACCAATGCCGTTCATTCCCCATGGGGAATTGCTTTCAATGAAAGTCAGCGTCTGGCCATCAGTACCGACAGAAGTTTCTATGCGCAGAAACCAGATGGCGGTTTAAAGGGTCTGAAAACAGCAAGAAGCATTGCTTTATTGTCTTACCGCAGCTACGATGCCTATACCGATACCCAGCTGGAAAGCGTAAACGACAAGACGGGTTCTTTCCGCGCTTCTTCCTACCAAAATTACCAGGGAGAAAAGTTGTGCAAGCGTTTCAATGCTTACAGCTACTGGTACCTGAGCAAAGCGATGGACAGCCACAATGTGGGCAGAGGCCGTAAAAGTGTCACAGAAGCCCTGTCTGGCGTAAAACCAAACACTTTGGTGATTGGCGTAGAGAACGATGTATTGTTCCCGATCAGCGAACAGGAATTCCTGGCCAAACACATTCCGGATGCCGCCTTTCATTCCATCAAATCGGCTTATGGCCATGATGGTTTCCTGATTGAGACAGACATTCTGACCAATGTGATCGGCAACTTCCTGAAAGAAAGTATCAACAAGAAAATAATTAAATTACATAAAACAGCATAGTACTTAGATGAGCAAGAAACTTAAAATTGGTTTATTTGGATTTGGAGTTGTAGGGCAGGGATTACACGACATCATTCGTGGTCAGGACCTTAACCTGGAGATCATTAAAATCGCCATCAAAAACCCGGATAAGAAACGCAGCTTAGATGCACACCTTTTCACCACCAATCACGACGAGATTTTAAATAACGAAGAGATCAATACCATTGTCGAACTGATCGATGATGCAGATGCGGCCTTCACCATTACCAAACGTGCCCTGATCAGTGGTAAAAACGTGGTTTCTGCCAACAAGAAAATGATCGCTACCCATTTGGCAGAACTGGTAGAATTACAGGAAAAACATGGCGCTTCCTTACTTTATGAAGGTGCGGTATGCGGAAGTATTCCCATCATCAGAAACCTGGAAGAATATTACGACAATGAATTGCTTCACGGCATCAGCGGAATCTTTAACGGTTCTTCCAACTATATCCTTTCCAAAATCTTCAATGAAAACCTGGAATATGGCGTTGCTTTAAAGCAGGCACAGGACCTTGGCTTTGCAGAGACTGATCCTATTCTGGATGTGGGTGGTTATGACCCTAAATTCAAACTGGCGATCGCTACCGCACATGCTTATGGCTTGTTCATTAATCCGGATAAAATCCTGAATATCGGCATTCAAAACCTGAGCGAAAACGACATCAGGTATGCAAGAGAGAAAAACTTCAAGATCAAACTTGTTCCTACTGCACGTAAAATCAGCACCAAACAAGTGGTTACCTATGTGTTGCCGAAATTTGTTAAATCCGATGATTTCCTTTACAATGTAGAGAACGAATACAATGGGGTAACGGTTCAGGCGGCTTTTGCCGACAAGCAGTTCTTTTTCGGAAAAGGTGCAGGTGGCCATCCAACAGGTGCAGCAGTACTTTCAGACATCGCCGCATTGAGATATGATTACCGTTACGAGTACAAAAAATACCACCAGCAAAACGGATTGATCCACACGGATAATGTAAACATCGAAGTTTACCTGCGTTATGTTCATGAATATACTGTAGAAAAATTACAGGTAGAGAATATTGTAGAACGCTTCTCACGTCAGGATTACAAATATGTGATCGGAAGTGTAAGCTTAAAAACCTTATTGGCCAACCGTAGTTTACTGGAGCAAAAAGATGTGTTTATCGCCCATACAGGAAGGTATACCTACACAGAACAACAGATTCAGACGGTTACTGAAGAGGAAGTACTTTTTAATTAATAATAAATTGTTTTGATCGTAAAAAGGCCCCGAATTTCGGGGCCTTTTGCGTATTCAGTAATTCTTCTACGTATTCAGTTATTTTCAGGAGCTCCTTAGATCTCCCGGTTGATGTCCCAGCTTTCCAGGTAATCTGCTACCCTGCGGACAAATGATCCACCCAGGGCACCATCTACCACCCTGTGGTCATAAGAAAGCGAAAGGAACATCATGTGACGGATGGCAATGACATCCCCAAATTCAGTCTCCAATACAGCCGGTTTCTTTTTGATCGCACCTACAGCAAGGATTGCTACCTGAGGCTGGTTGATAATGGGTGTTCCCATTACGTTTCCAAAAGAACCTACATTGGTCAGGGTAAATGTTCCACCCTGAGTTTCGTCTGGTTTAAGCTTTGAATTACGGGCGCGGATGGCCAGGTCATTCACCGATTTCGTTAAACCTACCAGGTTCAGCTGATCTGCATTTTTGATGACCGGAACAATCAGGTTTCCGCTTGGCAAAGCTGCCGCCATACCGATATTAATATCTCTTTTCTTGATGATCTGCGTTCCATTCACAGAAACATTGATCATCGGGAAGTCTTTAATTGCTTTGGTTACCGCTTCGATAAAGATCGGTGTGAAAGTGATTTTCTCATTTTCGCGCTTCTCAAAATTGCGTTTCACTTTTTCACGCCACATCACCATATTGGTTACGTCAGCTTCCACGAAGGAAGTGACATGCGGGGAATTGTGCTTGCTCATCACCATGTGATCGGCAATCAGCTTGCGCATCCTGTCCATCTCAATGATTTCATCACCGCCATTCATGCTCACTACCGGTTGTACCGGCTTGGAAGGTGCTGGCTGACTGCTGACTACAGGAACTGCTGCCTGAACTGCTGCTGTTGCTGTAGGCGCAACACCACCTGTTTTCTGTTGAATATAATTTAAGAGGTCATCTTTTGTTAAACGTCCTTCTGCTCCTGTACCTGTAATGCGGTCCAATTCGCTGAGCTCAATATTTTCCTGAGCAGCGATATTTTTCACCAATGGTGAGTAAAAACGATCTGAACTACTTTGCTTCACCGGCTCTGCTGTTGCATCGTTTGAAGGCAACTGTTCTGTACCGGGAATCTGTTCGGTTACCGTTTCCGCTTCCGGCTGTGCTGCTGCTGTTTCAGCAGGTGCTGCAACGGCATTGGCATCGGTTTCGATAATTGCAATCACTGCACCTACCTGAACCACTTCATCTTCCTTGAATAACTGTTTGATTAACTTACCGGCGATTGGTGATGGAACTTCAGAATCTACCTTATCAGTAGCGATTTCCAAAATTGTATCGTCCAATTCTATCATATCTCCTGGTTGTTTCGCCCATTTGATAATGGTTGCTTCCGCAACGCTCTCCCCCATTTTAGGTAACAATAATTCGTATTGAGCCATTTTTTATTTTATGATTGGTATCAGGTACAAAAGTAAAGTATTTCGGACACTTAATCCTCATGTTGCTGGAGTTCGTTCAAAATCATTGACAAGGCAGCACTGGCAGAGCGTTCGATATTCTGTGCTCTTTTGTTGCCAAAACTGAATACTTTCGACACCACACCTTTGGCATGAGCTACTGCTATCCAGACAGTTCCGACAGGTTTATCAGGCAAACCACCGTCCGGTCCGGCAATGCCGCTCACGGCTACCGCATAATCTGTTTTAAAATGTTTTATTGCACCTAAAGCCATCTCTTTAACCGTTTCTTCACTCACTGCACCATATTTGGCCAAAGTTTCCTGCTGAACGCCAAGAATAGACATTTTAAGTTCGTAAGAATAGGTCACCGCTCCTCCTTCATAAACAGAAGAACATCCCGGATGCTGGGTAATCAGGTGTGCAATATATCCTCCGGTACAGCTTTCGGCCGTAGAAAGTGTCAGTTTTCGCGCTTCCATAAAGTTCAGTATGACTTTTTCTAAAGCAATATCCTCTTCTGCAACCACGTACTTCTTTATTTTGGTTACGATCTGTTGCGCATGGACCTCTACTTCCTGTTTCAGGAGCTCCTCATCCGTTCCGGAAGTGCTTAAACGTAGTCTGACCTGACCGAGCCTTGGCAGGTAGGCCAGCTTGATATGCGCAGGTAAGGCATCTTCGATTTCTTCAATTTCTACCGCAAGAAAAGATTCCCCGATATTTGAAGTCAGGATTGTTTTATGGTAGATGGCGGGAAGTTTAAAAGCAGTTTTGATTCTTGGAATGATTTCATCATCCATTAAATACATCATCTCAAAAGGAACACCCGGCATAGAGACAAAGATCTTTCCATGTTCCTCAAACCACATGCATGGGGCAGTTCCATTTTTGTTTTTGATCACCGTACATCCATCCGGAACATCAGCCTGTTTTCTGTTCAGCTCAATCATTGGCCGGTTAAGGCGTTCAAAGATCCCGGTCACATGCTGCAGGGTTTCTTCATCTCTTCTGAAACCCATATTGAAATATTTTGCCAGTGTTACCTTGGTGATGTCATCCTTTGTAGGGCCTAGTCCTCCGGTAATCAGAATGATATCCGCTCTATTTTCGGCCTGCTGTAACGCTTCTATGATATGGTCAGCATCGTCAGAGACGGAGGTGATCTGTTTCACCTTCATTCCGATCAGGTTCAATTGTTTGGCCATCCATGCAGAATTGGTATCTACAATCTGACCAATCAGGATTTCGTCGCCTATGGTTATAATTTCCGCCAGCATATCAATGGGTTTAGTATCTCGTATAGTAATTCTTTCTCTTGCTCAGTTTCAGATCCTGTAGTACAGAAGCTTTCACCTTGATGTCTACAGAATAACTCTGATAGGCACCGAATGGCACCCAGCTAAAGCTCATGTCCCAGCAATGCAGGTCACGGTAGATCCCGAATGTGGTCATGGTAAAGTTTTTCGCCTGAAAGTCCCAGCCGGAATTAAAAGTTACTTTCCATTTAGGGGTAATGTTGGCATCTCCGTTAAAAGACAAACTATTGGTATACCTGCCTTGCTCGCCCGCATCATTGGTATTGTAATTAAAGGCGTACCTAAAGGCGAAGTTCCATGGAATTTTGAAATCCACAAAAGCATTTGGATCCCTGCTCACCAGGGCCATTGCTTCTGCCTGCTCCGGAGTCATTCCTTTCTGAATGTTTTGATCGCGCTGCTCCTGTTGGTTTATATTTTTTCTTTTCAGGGCTTCAGGGTTCAGACTATAATCAAATGACAAGCCAAAAGAGGTAAGCCGGGGTAATCTCCCCCGCTGCCATACATATTTATCCAGCAAAAATGGTTGTACAGGTGTCTTTATACCGTTAACCAAAGAATCCCTCCCAACAAGATATGGATTAAGCACTGCGTTGTAATTTACCTGGAATTTAGGGGTAAAAGGGGTACTTCCTGAAATATTAAACGGGCTGAGCTTAAATTTCGGTGCAAGAAAATTATAACTGGTACTGATGCTCAGGTTATTAATAATGGGTACTTTCTTTTCGCCTTTTCCAGTCGTATCGTTTGGTACCGCAACCTTCGCTTCTACGGTATTCTGCAAAGTGAAGGACATACTGGCCTGTCTGCCCCGGGGCGGTCCCTGATATAACATCCCCTCCTGGCGGGCGTAGGTAAGCGGTTTTATCGCATTTCCATCCGCGTCCATATCGTAAGATCCATCCGGCCTCTTTAATTCCGGTACCGTCTTACCGTCTGCATATCTCGCTATCAAATAATTTCCCATTTTTGGGTCTGAAAAATCAGGCGCATAGCTAAAACCAATATTCGGTGACATGACGTGTCGGATTGCTTTCAGATTTCCTAATTTCGTAAATTGCGCAGTCGAGTAAATCTTCGTACCGACTGAACCACCAATATTATAGGTTCCATAACGGTTAAACCCAGGAATCGTGTCAATCCTGGTCAGGTCTGTCGCACTACCCGTGGCTTTCATAAAAGTCTTTTTGATCGACTGAAAATGCCAGGTTTCTTTATAGTTTACACTCGTTCCAAAATTGAAATACTTTAATACATTAAAATTCATCTGGATCGGAATATTGTGCTGCATCCCGTTTCTGAATTTACTCAGGGTCTGACGCTTAAACAACAGACTATCGGCTGAAGTCACCGCATTACTGCTCTGCATAGTATATCCGACAGAAATTTTCTCATACCATTTTGGATCTCCAACCCTGTTTGGAGAGGCAAAAGGAAAGATTTGTCTTGACATGTTTAAACTGATATCCGGCAAGGTCAGGTCAACCGTTTTTCTGGATACATCCTGAGTTACCCTTCCGGCCAGTGAAAGGCTAAACAAATCTCCAAAAAGTTGTTTAGAATAATTCACAGAAGAAGTTAAAATATTTTGTGAAAGTGGGATCGGATCATAGGTATTACCGGCTGCCGTGAGGCTATTATAAGTACTGGTCCTGATATTTACCGAGGCACTGAGTGTACTTCCGGGGCTCGCATTTGCATTTTGATTGTGGGACCAGTTGATCGCAAAAGGCTTTTCTCTGCCGAAACGTTTTGTACCTTCAGATCCGGTGACAATGCTGGAATAGCTTAAAGCGATATTTCCATTGTATTTATATCTTTTAGTATAGGTAGAGGTCAGGTTTAAATCGTAAGAACCACCTGTATAAATTGATCCGATCAGTTTGGCATCAAAATAATCACTAAAGCCCATATAATACCCACCGTCTCTTAAAAAGAAACCTCTGGTATAATCTTCACCGGGGCTGGGTAAAATAATACCGGACGACTTCTTATTTGGCTTTGGAAAAAAGGCAAAGGGCAGTCCGATGGGCAAAGGAATATCTTCTATTTTTAAGTAAACCGGCCCGGTAATGATCTGATTCTCCGTGACGATACCTTTGGTAATGTGAATCCCGAAATGGGGATGTGGCAAATTACAGGTACTATAAGTTTGTCCTTTACTGTGAATTTCATCATCAGGTTGTTTCTTGGCGAGTCCGCCGGAGAAAAAGCCACCTTCCTGCTCTGTGAACACACCGTAAATCTTTCCGGCAGCAGTTTCGGTGTTATAACGTAAGGAATCTGCCAGGGAACTTCCCTGTCCGGGCATTTTAAAAATAGGCCGGCCTACATATTTACCTTTGGCATCATTTTTTCCGCTGGCAAAAATCTGATGGGTTTTAGTATTGTAAGTAATGTAATCGGCATCCAGCTCCAATCCCTGATATACCACCCTTGCACGGCCATATAAATAAATGATGCCTTCTTTTTTATCAACTTTCGTTGAATCTTTAGCGGAGTATTCAATCTTATCGCTGGATTTTGAAGTATCCGCAGGATTACTTTTTAGCCCGGGTTTCATTCCGGGTTTAATACCACTCCTTTTAGCGGTATCTACCTGAGGTACGACCTGTTGCGTGGAGGAAAAACCAGAAGATGCAAATGCCGGAATACTAACAATTGTTAATAAAACAAGCCGTTTTAAAAAAATGATGTCGCTTAAAAGTTTCAAATTCGTGTGTGAATGTTATTTTTGCATTAATGTTTAATCCAAAACGTTCAAAATTAATGAAAAATATGCCATTGCTCAGACCAAATGCAATTTTGATCGTATTTATTTCTTTGATATTAGCTACAACCACTAATTATCAAGCATTTACGCAGGAATATAAAATAAAAACCATCGTATTAGACGCTGGTCACGGGGGGAAAGACGGCTCTACCAGGGGCGCTTATTCCACGGAAAAAGATGTTGCCCTGAAAACTGCTTTACGACTTGGTGCAGCGATAGAAGCGAATATGAAAGATGTAAAAGTGATCTACACCAGGTCTACTGATGTTTTTGTTCCGCTTTATGAGCGGATTGCCATTGCCAATAATGCAAAAGCAGATCTTTTTATCTCCATTCACTGCAATGATATGCCAATGATCCGTTCTACGAGCGTGACGGGCTATAGAAAAGGACGTAATGGAAAGAGAATTCCCATTACAGAAAGTTCCTATCGGAAAAGCACCTCTACCCGTGGTGTCGAAACCTTTGTTTCCGGGATGGGAAGAATCAATGAACAGGACGAAGTGATCAAGAGAGAGAATGCAGCTATTTTCCTGGAAGATAACTATAAAGAGAATTATGAAGGTTTTGACCCAAATAATGCGGAAAACTATATTATACTATCTTTGATGAAAAATACGTTCAGAACACAAAGTTTAAAATTAGCAAAACTTGTGCAGGACGAATATGTTAATGTAGGAAGGGTAAACCGTGGCGTACAGGAGAAAAGCCTTGCGGTATTGGCCAGGGCAGGAATGCCGGCTATATTAACAGAGATCGGATTTATCAGTAACCCTGACGAAGAAGATTACATGAACTCTGAAGCCGGACAGCTGGAAATTACCAATTGCCTGTTGAAAGCCATACAAAGCTATCAGCATAAGATAGAAGGATAATAGTTAGATACCGATAAAATAAAAAAAGAGTTAAGCCTGATGAGATTGAAAAGAAGTATATTCTTGTTTACCATTTTATTGTTTATAAGTTCAGAATTTGTTTTTTCACAAGGATATAAGGTTAAAACTATCGTGATCGATGCCGGTCATGGTGGCGGTAAACCCGGAGCCGCAGGCAGTTACTCTGTAGAAAAGAATGTCGCCCTGCAGGTAGCCCTTCGCCTTGGAAAGAAGTTTGAAGAAGAAATGCCCGAAGTCCGGATCCTTTACACGAGGAAAACGGACGTGGATGTCGACTTCTATAAAAGAGCTGAAATTGCCAATGATGCCAAAGCAGATATTTTCATTTCTATCCACTGCAACTCTATGCCCGACAGAAGAGTGGTAGCCGGCTATACCAAAGGAAAAGGCGGCAAAAAGATTCCAAGGTATGCGTATGTAAAGAACTCCTCCACCAGTGGGACAGAGACCTTCGTTGCAGGTACACACCGGCTAAATGAGCAGGATGTAGCCATCAGGGAGAATGCCGATATCAAACTGGAAAAAAACTACAAACAAAACTACGACGGCTACGATCCCAACGATCCCGAGACATTTATTATACTATCTTTGTTTAAAAATACCTTTAGAGACAAGAGCCTGAAACTGGCCAGATTGATTCAGGACAACTATACCAACGATAACAAACGCGTCAACAGAGGAGTAAAAGAACAGGGGATTTTAATTTTACAAAGGGTTGGAATGCCTGCTGTATTAACGGAAATCGGATTTATATCAAACCCGGCAGAGGAGAATTACATGAATTCTGCAAGCGGACAATCGGAAATTGTACATGCCATTTTTGATGCCGTAAAGAAATATAAAAAACAAACAGAAGTAAATTAAGTAAACATACATACGTGAAAATAGCAAACGAAACCAAAGTAGGCATACTAGCAGCCTTTTCCATAGCCATGTTAATCATTGGCTACAACTTTTTAAAAGGCAATGCCATTTTTTCCAGCGAAACCGTATTGTATGCCAGGTATTCGCATGTAGACGGACTGGGTGTATCTAAGCCTGTTCTGATCAATGGTTATCAAATCGGCCGTGTAGATAAACTGACGCTTCAGTCTGACGGAACCATTATCGCCACCTTAAAAATCAAAGGGAAATATGAAATCCCTAAAAATAGTGTTGCAAAACTGGAAAGCATCGACCTTTTAGGTGGTAAAGCAATTGTAATGGCTTTAGGAACCGGAAATGTATATGCAAAAGACGGAGATACGCTAAACGCGAATGTGGCGAAAGGCCTGTTGGAAACCGTTCAGCCGGTACAAAAGAAAGCAGAACTGATCATTGCGAAAATGGATTCTATCTTAACGAGTGTAAACTCGATCCTGAACCCGAACTTCCAGAAGAATGTAGACAAGAGTTTCAACAGCATTGCTTCTACCCTTGCTTCACTGGAGGCGACTTCGAAAAAAGTGGATAACCTGGTAGGTTCTGAAGGAACACGCATCTCTTCTATCCTCGCCAATGTAGAGGCCATCTCCGCAAACCTGAAAAACAACAACGAAAAGATCAACGGTATTTTGAACAACATCGGCAGCATTACCGATCAGGTGGCAGCAGCGAACTTCAAACAGACCATAGACAATGCCAATAAATCAATGGCCGATCTACAGGCGATTGTTGGCAAGATCAACGAAGGTAAAGGTACTTTAGGCCTGTTGATCAACGATACGAAAATGTATGACAACCTGAACAGTGCTTCTCAGAACCTGGACAAGCTGATCATCGACTTAAAAGAAAATCCTAAGCGTTACGTTCACTTCTCTGTGTTCGGTGGCGGTGCTAAAAAAGACAAATAAGGTAGTTTTACCAAGGTAAAAAAAAGGCGGTTCTGAGATTTCAGAACCGCCTTTTTTATGGAGCTATCAGCAGCTATTGATTGGTGAATATCCGTCCGGACCGGCTTAGATCTGGAAGGTACTTCCTTCCTGAGCCAGCTGTGTGTTTTCAAAAGCCGATACAGCTTCCTCCAATAAGGGCTGTAAGGTCTTGTATCTGGAAGAAAAGTGCCCGATAAGCAGTTTCTTCGCACCGGTTGTTATTGCCGTCTCAGCGGCCTGTAAAGCGGTCGTATGATGTGTTTGATTTGCCCGTTCCAGCATTTCATGTAAGAACGTCGCTTCATGGTACAGCGTATTGCAATCTTTGATCTGTTCGAAATAGCTGCCATCACAAAGGGTATCCGAGCAGTAAGCATACTTTCTGGGCTCATCTGAGTCCGTGGTATAGTCCTTGTTCAGAAGTATCGTTCCGTCTGGTAAGGTCAGGTCTACCCCTCTTTTCAATAAAGGGTAATATTCTAAAGGAATGTTTTCTTCTTCAAGCTTTTCTACAATGACCTTACGCAACCGCTTCTTTTCTGTAAAGACGAATCCCGTACAGGGAATTCTGTGGTTCAGCACAATCGTAGATACGGTCAGGTCTGAGTTTTCAAAAATCAGCTGAGCTGTATCTGCAGTGATGGCTACAAATTCCAAAGGATAGCGGAGGATCGTTTCAGAATGTTTAAACTGAAGGTCCAGAATCTCCATTAAAGCTGCAGGAGCAAAAATTTTAATCGGCTTGATCCTTCCATTCAAATGCATGGTGGAAAGTAATCCGATCAATCCAAAATAATGATCTCCGTGAAGGTGACTGATGAATACAAAATCTATTTTACTTGCTTTAAAACCATACTTGATCAATTGCTGCTGGGTTCCTTCCCCGCAATCGATCAGGTAAAATTTTTCATTACAGTTTAAAAGCTGGGCACTTGGATTTCTATTGTAAACGGGTGTAGCAGAGCTGCTACCTAAAATAGTAACCTCAAACTTCATTAACCTTTATCTACGCTCCCCAACAATTCTTTCTCAATTTCTTCCATAAAGATCAGGTCTGTAGCTTCATCCAGTTTAGAGACGATCGTCAACGACTGGTCAAGATTAGACATTTCCAATATTTTAGCGACAACGCCATTTATTCCGATCAGGATAAACAAGCCGTTAGCGCTTTTACATAGCCGGTCTCCTACCAGTAAACTGCTCAGATCCTGAGAATCATTGCATTCTTTTACAGCGGATAAATCCAGAACAATGTTATGGTAACCTTCTGCGTTCAATAAAATGAACTCAGATTTTAACTTAGGGGTATTGTCGTTGGTGAACTTAGATTCTCTAAGTTTAAGAACTACATACTTTTCGTGCTTGTCAACTGAAAATTTCATGATATTGATTTATTTATATGTGTTGCTAAAGTAACTAATTTTATCTGTTTTAGTAAGGATTGGTTGATAATTCCTTCTGAAAAACCTGCAATCGCATTGGTTGTTTGATATAACGGTCGCCATCCCCTGTTTAGGAATGGCGACCGCTGATTTTTAAAAACAGGTTTTAGTTTGCTAAAAGCCCGTTTAAAGAATTGACTACATTTTCTTCAATTCGCTGAACTACGTCCGCACTTTCGTTTTTAACGAAGGTATCACCAGTGATCTGCTCATAAAGCTCTATATAACGTTCTGAGATCGAGCTTACAATTTCCGGGGTCATCACCGGAATGCTTTGTCCGTCTTTACCCTGGAAACCATTTTCGATTAACCATTTACGTACAAACTCTTTTGACAATTGTTTCTGAGGCTCACCTGCGGCCTGTCTCGCTGCATATCCTTCGGCATAAAAATAACGGGAAGAGTCAGGAGTATGGATTTCATCAATCAGGAAGATCTCTGCACCTACTTTACCAAATTCATATTTCGTATCTACCAGGATCAGTCCGCGTTCAGCTGCCATTTGTGTACCGCGCTCATAAAGGGCATAAGTATAGGCTTCCAGCTGCGTATAATCTTCAGGAGATACGATTCCTTTGGCTAAAATATCTTCCCTGGAAATGTCTTCATCATGTCCTACCGCTGCTTTTGTAGTTGGCGTGATGATCGGCTGAGGCAGTTGATCATTTTCTTTCAGTCCTTCCGGTAAAGCTACTCCGCAAACGCTGCGTCTGCCGGCACTGTATTCTCTCCATGCATGTCCTGCAAGATAGCCCCTCACGACCATTTCCACCTTAAAAGGCTCACAGATCCTTCCAACGGTCACCATTTCATCCGGAACAGCGATCACCCAGTTAGGAACGATGTCTTTCGTGGCATCCAGGAATTTCGCGCCGATCTGATTCAGCACTTGTCCTTTGAAAGGAATCGCTTCCGGCAAGACCACATCAAATGCAGAGATCCTGTCGGTTACGACCATGGCCATAAACTGGTTATTGATCGTGTATACGTCACGCACTTTTCCCTTGTAAAAATTGGTTTGCTTTGGAAAGCTAAAATTTGTTTCTTTAATTGCTGTCATGGTATTTGCCAAAGAGCTGTTGTTATTTGTTCTTAAATTATTGGATATCGCCGTAGGCTTTTAAAATTCTTTTTACCAGTTTATGCCGCACTACATCTTCCCCCGTCAGGTAAATAATTTCAATACCGGGAATATCATCTAAGATCCGCAGGGCATTGTGCAGTCCGGACATTTGTTTTTTAGGCAAATCGATCTGGGTAATGTCGCCGGTTACAATAAACTTGGCAGATGGTCCCATCCGGGTGAGGAACATTTTCAGCTGAAGGTCAGTTGAATTCTGGGCCTCATCGAGGATCACAAAACAATTATCCAGGGTTCTTCCACGCATGAATGCCAAAGGGGCAATCTCTATCGTTCTGTTTTCCAGATAAAGTTTCAGTTTTTCTGCCGGGATCATATCATCCAGGGCATCATATAATGGGCGAAGGTAGGGATCTACTTTTTCCTTCAGATCGCCCGGCAAAAAGCCCAGGCTCTCCCCTGCTTCTACTGCAGGTCTGGTTAAAATGATCCTTTTAATTTCTTTATTTTTCAGTGCTCTGACGGCAAGTGCAACCGCAGTATAGGTTTTTCCTGTTCCGGCAGGGCCGATGGCAAAAAGCACATCGTTTTTAACGATGCTGTCTACCATGCGTCTCTGGTTGGCCGTTCTGGCTTTCACCATCAAACCATTGGTACCAAACACGATCACCTCACCACCACCACCTGCAGGAGCAGCAACGGGCTTTTCAGCCGTACCATTTTCCGAAGCAGGTGCTGCTTTCCTTGAAACGAGGATAGATTCTACATCACTGGCCGTTAATGTGCTATACTGCTCCAGCTGATTTAGCAACAGCGTATATTTCTGCTCAAAAACTTTAAGCTCTTTCTCATCACCCAATACTTTCACTTCATTGCCCCTGGCCACAACTTTAAGCTTCGGAAAAGCATTCTTAATGATCTCGTAATGCTCATTGTTTGCTCCCCAAAACTGTACCGGATCTACCGATTCTAATGTTAATTTAAGTTCGTTCAAAATATTGTTTTTTAGATAGAGGTGTATATTTTGATATAAAAATTGAATATTTGTACGCGATTTGCCGCTTACGCAAGATTAAGAATAAATATTCAATTTTTAATGGCCATTATTACATTAACGACAGATTTAGGTTCAAAAGATTTTTACCAGGCTGCCCTCAAAGGCAGTATCCTGAGTATCTTACCGACGGCCAATATTGTTGATGTGACACATGAGGTTCCTTCTTTCAATATTTCTTATGCGGCATTCGTTTTAAAGAACGTGTATCCTTATTTCCCTAAAGGTACTGTGCACCTGATCGGTATCGATTCTGTGTTCAGCGAAAACACGAGATATATTGCGCTGAAATACAGGGATCATTATTTTGTAGGTGCAGACAATGGCATTTTTTCTTTGTTATTTGAAGAGATGCCCGATGAAATCGTGGAACTGAACATCATGCAGGACCTGAAATACCTTCATTTTCCTTTGGTAGATATTTTTGTAAAAGCGGCCATCCATCTTGCCAAAGGTGGCAGGTTAAGGGACATCGGAATGCCGACCGACAGTGTAGAGGAACGCATGTTACTAAACCCTGTGATAGAGCGCGATATCATCCGAGGAAGCGTCATTTACATTGACACTTTCTCCAACGTGATTACCAATATTACCAAAGAATTATTTACGAAAATCCAGCGGAACCGGGACTTCACTTTGTACTTCAGAAAGAGCGAAACGATTACCCAGTTAAGCTGGCATTACAACGAGGTTCCTGAAGGAGAAAAGCTCTGTCTTTTTGGCATCAGTAACCACCTGGAGATTGCCATTAATAAAGGAAAAGCCAGTGGTTTGCTGGGCTTACACCTGAGCGATATTGTCAGGGTTGAATTTCATCCTTAAAAAATAATTTCATGCTCATACGTCTGGTAAAAATGCATTTCGCCCCTGCTTTTGTGGCAGAGTTCAAAGAAACTTTCAAAACTGTACAACCCAGGATTGCTTCATTTAAAGGCTGTAGCGCCGTTCAATTGCTACAGGATAGCCTGAACCCCAACGTGTTCTTTACCATTAGCCACTGGGCAGATGAACAGCATCTGGAAGACTACCGCCAGTCGCTCCTCTTCCGCGAAACCTGGGCTGTCGTAAAACCAAACTTCCAGTCTAAAGCTGAGGCATGGAGTCTATTGACTCCATGATTTTTCTTCTAATTCCTTTAAGCGTTTTCCCTGATGGAGCAAGAGTTCCTGTTGTTCCTTAATCAGTTCCCCTTGTTTGAGTAGCGTTTTATTCTGATCAATTAAGTATAAAGTTAGTTCTTCAATCTTTTGCAACAACTTAGCTTGATTTGCCCCAAGGTCAAGTCCTTTTTCTTTGACTTCTGCTGCCGATGGGATATTTGGCAAATGTTTAAACTGCTTGATATGCTGTTCTACCTGCTCAAGTGGCTGCAGACGATACTTTGTATCAAAAACAAAATCGGGCCAGTTAGTCCTCATCGCGACCTTGATACTCTCTGCAATTATATCCCCCTGTACTGCAAGCTTATACCCAGTCACTCCCGAGGTTCCTATTCCAACATTTCCATTAGGATCTATAGCCATATTCCGTTGAAGATTTCCATTGGATCTTGTCCAAAACCACAATCCTCCACTTCCACCGTCAGCACTCGTTGAATAATAAGAAGAGATCCGGCCAATGGTATGACCGTTAACAATTTGGTAATCGAGATCAGCCCGGGAAGCTACTGCAGGTACGTCGCTGACCTGGATGGTAATATGCCCTCCACCAGCAGTATTATATACCGTGAGTGGCGTCTGAGGACTTAAAGTTCCAATTCCTACCTTTTCCCCATTATTAACAAAAGTATTTTGTTGAGCATAACCACTGAAACAAGCGGCTGCAAGAAGTAATGTGATATAAAATAATTTACCCATGAGTGTATTAATAAAATTCAAACAAATATACATTACCCGGGTAATAAAAAAACAATATCAACAGAAGCCAGTTAACTTACAGGTAAGGATACCATTCTTACTGAGCTCTTCTACAACTTTGGCTATGTTTTTGCTTCAAAATGACCATTACCTTATTCCTAAATAATTTAAGTTACTTCTTAAAATGATCAAAAATTTATTGCTTCTCCTGTTGCTTGGCATCAGTTTCCAGGCAGCTGCTTTTCAAAGTGATACCAGTGCTTATCAGATCCAGCGTTTAAAAATCAACGGATTGCTCGCAGAGCGAAGCGATCGCTTTGGACAATATGACAAGAGTCTGGATGCCAGAACCGGGATTTTCGGCTTTCAAACCAAATCGGACATTAAGAACTCCAATGAGATCCTGCGTCAGATTGTACTCAACGACAATAACATCTTTAAGGAACTTAAAATACTGATGGATTATAAGGATCAGGAGGTGAAGGAGGTCATC
Organism: Pedobacter steynii; assembly: GCF_900103665.1. Taxonomy (GTDB): domain Bacteria; phylum Bacteroidota; class Bacteroidia; order Sphingobacteriales; family Sphingobacteriaceae; genus Pedobacter; species Pedobacter steynii. The sequence goes on along the minus strand of NZ_FNGY01000001.1, from coordinate 442,208 downwards.
AATACGGCCAATACCACCAACAGCAGAATTCAGGCTTACATGCTTTCTATCAAGAAATTACAGGACCAGAATCAGTTCCTTAGAAAGGAAGCGCAGCAAGCGGAAAAAGGTAAGACCTTTTATGTTTATGTGATTATATTTTTGGCATTGGCACTTGCCGGAACGGCTTTTGTGCTCCTTAAGAAAATGAAGAAGATTTAAAATGAAAACATGGCTTTTCAAAATGCTGGTGAAGGTCAATAAGCTTGTCCTTCCCAGCCTGTATAAAAAAGATCCGATGAAACTCAGTAACCTGCAAAAAGCAATACTGGGCTATCGGTATTGGGTATTGACCAATTCGCTTCGTTAATTGAAGTAGCTGGTCAGCAGTCCGACCAGGAATTTAGGCTCTACCCAGGTAGATTTCGGAGGCATGACCCCATCTGCTTCTGCAACCGCGATCACCTGTGCTACCGAAGTTGGAAACAAGGTAAAAGCAACGGCAAACAGGCCGTTATCCACTTTATTTTGCAAGGCAGAGACTTCCGTTCTTCCCCCCTCAAAAGTAATTCTTGCATCCGTTCTCGGGTCTTTTATTCCCAGCACAGGCTCCAGAATAAAATCCTGTAAAATACTGACATCCAGTACCGCTACCGGATCATTCGCATCATAAACAGAAGCCTTAGGACTTAAAACATACCATTGACCATTAAAGTACATGCCTATTTTATGCAGCTCCTGAGGTTTCACCGGTACATCAGATGTGCTGACCTCAAAACAAGCGTTCAGTGCCTCCATAAATTGCTCCGCAGTCCATGTTCCGAGATCCCGGACCAGTCTGTTGAATTCCAGCACTTTTACCTCACTCGTATTCATATAAACCGTTGTGAAGTAATTGTAAAGTTCTGAGCCATCGTGCTTAGCTCCTTTCAAAGCTTGCTTCTGCAGACCCATTTTAGCCATAGAAGCGGCTCTATGATGACCATCTGCAATATACACTGAAGGAATGGCCTGAAATGCAGTCACCATTTTTTCCAGATCCGCAGTTTCGGTGATGGCCCATACGCGATGCTGACTCTGATCCGCAAAAGTAAAATCAAGGGCTGGGGTTAAAGCGCTATATTTTGTAATCAGCCCGTCGATCACCTCATCAGGATGGTAAGTAATCAGAACCGGGTTGGCATCCAGTCCGGTTTGCTGTAAATAATCGGCCAGCAGTTTCTCCCTGCGCTCTACAGTAGATTCATGTTTTTTGATCCTTCCTTCCAGGTAATCATGGATGTGCGTCAATGTCCAGATCCCCGTCTGACATAAGCCATCGTGTTCTACCTGATACACATAAATTGCCGGTTGGGTTTCTCTTACGAGGTAATGGTGCTCCAGAAAGCCCTCGAAATTTTCCGCAATCTTCTTGAAGATCAGCTCCTGACGCGTTCCTCTGAGGTATGGATTGTCCAGTTCCGGATTGATCAGGTGCAGGAAACTGCAATTATTTTCGGACGCAATTAAGCGGGCTTCACCCGTTCCATAGTTTTCCAACGGACGGGTTACCACCTTTGACTGGAGGTGTACTGCAGGTTTTAATCCGCAGAAAGGCTTTATATTTGGCATAGGATGGATTGGGAAATGAGGCACCCTTTTCGTTCGGGTGCCTCATTAAAAGCTATTTATTAAAATGCTCAATAATTAATGTAGCAAGTTCAACACCGATACGCTCCTGCGCTTCGTTTGTTGCCGCACCGATATGCGGTGTTAAAGAAATCTTTGCGTGTTGTAAGATCGCAGTGGAAGGTGTGGGTTCGTTATCGAATACATCTAAGCCTGCAAAAGCAACTTTACCGCTATCTAAAGCAGCGATTAATGCCGCTTCGTCTATGGTTCCACCTCTTGAACAGTTCACCACACTCACACCGGTTTTCATTTTTTCAAATTCTTCGGCACCAAGGATTGGCTTATCTGCAAATGGCGTATGTAAACTGATGAAATCACTGTTAGTGATCACTTCTTCCAGAGAAACTGTTTTCACCGGAATGTCTACTTTAATACCACCCTGAAGATTTAAGGTCAGGTTTCCTTCAAAAGGGAAAAGATCATAAGCCAGGACATTCATTCCCAGGCCTAACGCTACCGTAGCGGTCTCTCTTCCGATTCTGCCGAAACCAATGATGCCGATCGTTTTACCTCTCAGTTCCACACCTTTCGCATACGCCTTTTTTAACGCGTTGAATTTAGTATCTCCTTCAACAGGCATTTTTCTGTTGGCATCCTGTAAAAAGCGAACACCCGTGAACAAATGCGCAAATACCAGTTCCGCTACAGAAAGTGAAGAAGCTGCCGGCGTATTGATTACCGCAAGGCCTTTACCTCTCGCATAGTCTACATCAATATTGTCCATTCCTACTCCACCTCTACCGATTAGTTTCAGGTTTGGGCACTGATCGATCAGTTCCTGACGGACTTTTGTAGCACTACGTACTGTAATCGCATCATAATTCTGTAAAGCATCAACTAATTTATCCTGGGCAACAGTTTCTGTATCCACTACAAAACCTGCCTGCTCTAACATGGCTTTACCGATGGGATCTATTCCATCGTTTGCAAGTATCTTAATCATCAATTTATATTTTATTGGTGTTTTTCAGCAAAAATCTGCATTAATTCAATTAAAGTATGTACGCTCGTAATCGGAAGTGCATTGTACATCGATGCTCTGAATCCGCCCACACTTCTGTGGCCTTTGATTCCTTCGATGCCATTTTCTTCCGCGTACTTTAAGAAAGGTTTTTCCAGTTCCGGATTCTCCATTACGAAACAGATGTTCATTCTTGAACGGTCTTCTACCGCACAGGTACCTTTGAACAATGGATTTCTATCGATCTCCGTATATAAAGCTTTCGCTTTTGCAATGTTTTCTTTTTCAATTTCAGCTACACCACCTTTAGATTTCAACCATCTCAGGTTCAGCATGGCTACATAAATAGAGAATACCGGAGGAGTATTGTACATAGAACCACCTTCGATATGCACTTTATAATCCAGCATAGAAGGGATTTTCCTACCTGTTTTACCTAAGATCTCGTCTTTCACAATCACTACAGTTAAACCGGCAGGGCCGATATTTTTCTGTGCACCAGCATAGATCAGGTCGTACTGAGCTACATCAATTACACGGCTCATGATGTCCGATGACATGTCACAAACTACAGGAACTTTTGTTTCAGGCAGGCTGAACATCTCTGTTCCATAAATGGTGTTGTTCGAGGTGCAATGGAAATAAGCACTGTCTTCAGGGATACTATAATCTTTAGGAATAAAGGTATAGTTCGATGATTTTGAGGAAGCTACAATGTTTGCAGTTCCAAAAGTAGCGACTTCTTTAATCGCTTTGTTTGCCCATACTCCTGTCTCCAGGTAACTGGCTGTTTGGCCTTCAGGCAACAGGTTCATAGGAACCATTGCAAATTGCAAACTCGCACCACCTTGTAAAAAGAGAACGGAATAACCGGCAGGAACATTTAACAATTCTTTAACCAACTTCCCAGCCTCTTCAACTACACCTTCAAATTCAGGTGTGCGGTGAGAGATCTCCAGAATAGACAAGCCGTCTTTAAAATCAAGTACTGCTTGTGATGCTTGCTTGAAAACTTCCTGTGGTAGGATACAGGGTCCAGCGCCGAAATTATGTCTCATTTTTATGTTATTTTTATTAGTTGTAAATGTAATATTTCTGTGGTTTATTATTTCATATTTTTGAACTTAATGATCAATTTCAGGTTGATCCGTCTGCCCGTTAAATAATTAGGTATGGCATACTGAACGTTATTCAAATCTTTCAGCCAGAGGTAAGACACCGTATTGTCGATATTCAAAAGGTTGAACACTTCCGCGTAAAGGGCACATGAGCTAAAATATTTATCCAGAAATCCGGGTTTCCTTAAAGCCGCATCATCCAGAAAATCTTTCGAGAAGCCAATGTCTATTCTTTTATAAGCAGGGATATGAAAATTGTCCGTATAGCGATCCGATGAAGGCGCACCGATGGGCAATTGTGATCCATAAAGCAGGTTAAGGTGTACCTTATACGTCGGACTGTTGAGCAGGCGGTCCTGAAAATAGGCAGAGAAATTAACAATTTGATCGGTGGGACGTTTCAGGAAGCCCTGAGGGTCGTTCCCGATCTGCTGTTTTGCCTGCATCAGCGACAGTCTGAAATGAGAAACCAGGTCTTTCACAAACTCTCCGCCGATGCTGAAATCTGCCCCATAGGTATATCCTTTCGCCATTTCTTCGGCCAGATACCTGATCCGTACATTGTCCATCATATAAGGAATCAGCCTGTCCTGGTATTTAAAATAAGCTTCCGTACTGAATTTCAGTCGCGTCCCCAGCCCGTCAAAAGCATAATCCATTCCTGCAGAGGTATTGTAAGACCTTTGGGCTTTTTGATTCCCGTTCAGCTGCCCCTGAAAATCCCTGATACTTCTATAATCCGGTGCCTGCTGGTAAACACCTGCACTCCACCTGAAGATCTTGTTGTTACCCCGGGGGCGGTAAGCCAGCAGTAAACGCGGACTAAGCAGTAACTGACTACTCAGGCTATTGTAGTTCGCCCTCAGCCCCAGCTGAAGATCCGTATGTGCAGAAAGGCGATAACTGTCCTGCACATAGGCACTGTAATATTGGATATCCAGTTTATTTTTAACCTCAATCGCGGGTCCTCCATAAAAACGGTTTACACCTGCAGAGTCGATCAGGCTATACTCGTTGAGCTCATCACGGTAGTTTTTATATTCGAAGCGTAATCCCCAGGAAAAAGTATGGTTATTAAAGGTCTGGTCTCCTTTGAGTTCAGAGCTAAACCTTTGGGAACGCAGTTCATTGTCTGCAAAAGTAAAATATCCTCCGGTGCCTTTATCAGTCGCAGATCCCCCGGCGCCTGGTTTCACAAGGTCAGGGCTCAGTTCCCTTAAAAAATACGCGCCCTGAATGTTGATGTTTTCTCTTTCCAGGCTATTGAAATAACTGTTAATCCATTTCACAACCAGGTTTGGCTTTGGGGTATACAGGGCAGTGACCGCTCCTCCCAATGTGCGGTAATCGTCCACCTCCTGCCCATCATAACCCACATTCAAGCGGATCGTCCTGCTCAAGGTTCCGAACTCTGTCTGACGGCTTTCCGGAATCAGCTTAAAAGTTCCGCTGTTCAGATTTCCTAAAAAATTCAGACTGAGCTTCGGAGAAAGTTCCTGCTGAAAAATCAGTTGTGCATCCGTAAAACTCGGGCGGTAACTCCCTTTATTGTCCTGAGTACCTAAAACCCCTGTATTGTTTTTATAACGTAATCCTGCAAGCAGGAAACCGTGTTGCCTGAGTAATTTTGTGCTCAAAGAAGCACCATTCAGTCCGCCAGTTAATACCGCCTGACTGCTATCCGGCCTTCCATACTTCACATCCAGAACAGAAGAAAGCTTGTCTCCATACCGTGCTTCAAAGCCTCCGGCAGAAAACTTGGCACTGCTCAGTAAATCGCTGTTGATGAAGCTCAGCCCCTCCTGCTGTCCGTTTCTGATCAGCACGGGCCGATTGATTTCGATATCGTTTACATAGATCAGGTTTTCGTCGAAATTACCACCTCTAACACTATACTGGCCGCTCAGCTCATTGTTTGCTGATACACCGGGCATGGTTTTAAGGATGGCTTCAAAATTCCCCGAGGGAGATGGCATCGCCGGGATTCCGGCAATATTGATGGTCGTACTGTTGCTCAGTTGATTTTGTTTACTGGTAATCCTGACCTGCTCCAGTTCATTGCTGCTTTCACTAAGCCTGACATCCTGAATCAGCCTGCCGGCCTTATCGTGGTGGATGGTGATCAGCACAGGTTTATAGCCCAGCAGGGAATATTTTAAGACAAAGGCGGTGCTTGCCGCGTAAATGGTATAGCTGCCTTTTTCGTCTGTTAAAGACGATTGGTCCTGGCCCAGGATCCTTACGGTTACGTCCGACAAAGGTTGCTGCAGTTCATTCGTCACCATTCCCGTCACCTTTATTAAAGGTTGCGCCTTCAGCCCTGTAAAACCCAGGAGAAGGAGGAAGAGCAACAGGTGGCGTTTCAGCATTTACACTTTCAGGATGCCTGCATTGAGATTTTTTAATTCTGAAATCATTTCTTTTGGAGATGCGGCTGCGAAGATGGCATTTCCGGCGACAAAGGCGCTGGCCCCTGCCTGGATTAAATCACCGAGGTTATGGATGCCTACCCCTCCGTCCACTTCAATGATCAGGTCCGGATTTAGTGTGGCTGCCATCGCTTTCAGCTCTCTCAGTTTATTCAGGGTATTGGGGATAAATTGTTGTCCGCCAAAACCCGGATTTACCGACATAATCAATACCAGGTCCAGATCTGCAAGAATATCTTTTAACAGCGCTACCGGAGTATGCGGATTCAGGGCCACTCCTGCCTTGCAACCTGCCGCATGAATTGCCTGGACTGTTCTGTGGAGGTGTGTACACGCTTCATAATGAACGGTAATTACCGTTGCCCCTGCTGCAGCAAAACGTTCAACGTACTGATCGGGATTTACGATCATCAAATGTACGTCCAGCGGCTTTGTGGCATGTTTCTTTATCGCTTCCATCACTGGAAAACCAAAAGAGATATTGGGTACAAAAACACCATCCATCACATCTACATGGAACCAGTCTGCTTCACTGGAATTGACCATCTCAATATCACGCTGAAGGTTCGCAAAATCAGCGGCAAGTAAGGAAGGAGCAATGAGGTGTTTCATGATCAACAGGTTTTAATGTTAACGAAGTAAATATAAAAAATAAAGCTGTTTTAAAACAAAAAACCCCGCGAATTGCGGGGTTTTAATGTTTGTATTATGCAGGTTTGTTTTCTGCGGTACCTTCCGGTTTTGCTGGACGAGGCAATAAAGCTTTTCTTGAAAGTTTCATTTTTCCTTGTTTGTCAATATCCAAAAGTTTCACCTGAATCCTGTCACCTTCTTTGAACACGCCGTCCATCGTTTCTAAACGAGTCCAGTCGATCTCAGAGATGTGTAATAATCCGTCTTTTCCTGGCATGATCTCTACGAATGCACCAAATGGCATGATAGATTTCACTTTACCATCATAAGTAGCACCTATGTCTGGTTTAGCAGCAATCGCGTTGATGCGACCAACAGCAGCATCAATAGCTGCTTTATTATCAGCAAAGATTTCAACGATACCTTTGTTACCTACTTCTTCGATAGAGATAGATGCGCCGGTTTCGCGTTGCATTTCCTGGATAATTTTACCGCCTGGGCCGATTACAGCACCAATAAATTCTTTGTCAATGCTTAGAGAAACGATACGTGGCGCGTGATCTTTGTAATCTTCACGTGGTGCAGAAATCGTTTTCTTCATTTCGTTTAAGATGTGTAAACGAGCTTCTTTAGCCTGGTTTAAAGCGTTAGTTAACACTTCCCATTTCAAGCCATTGATTTTTAAATCCATCTGACAAGCAACGATACCTTTTTCAGTACCTGTTACTTTAAAGTCCATATCACCTAAATGATCTTCATCACCTAAGATATCTGAAAGGATCGCATATTTACCAGTTTTCTCATCAGTGATTAATCCCATTGCAATTCCGGATACCGGAGCTTTGATTTTAATACCGGCATCCATCAGTGCTAATGTACCTGCACAAACAGTTGCCATTGACGAAGAACCGTTAGATTCCAGGATATCAGAAACGATACGGATGGTATATGGATTTTCTTCCAATCCAGGTAATACTTTCTTCAATGAACGCATGGCTAAGTTACCATGACCGATTTCACGACGACCAGCACCTCTGTTCGGACGAACCTCACCAGTAGAGAAACCAGGGAAGTTATAGTGTAATAAGAATTTGTTGTATCCATTGATGAAAGCACCATCAATCATTTGCTCATCATCTTTAGAACCTAAAGTAACGGTAGTTAATGATTGGGTTTCACCACGTGTAAATACTGCTGATCCGTGAGCAGAAGGCAGGTAACCTACTTCACTCCAGATCGGACGTACGGTGCGCACATCACGGCCATCTAAACGAATTCCTTCGTCTAATACCAGGTTACGGATGGCATCATACTGTACATCATGGAAATATTTTTTAGATAAGAATCCGGTTACATCATCGATATCTTCGCCTAAAGTAGCGATGAAATCCATTAAGATCGCACCGAAAGCATCACCACGCTCACCTTTGCTCGTGTTGCTTTTCGCTATTGCATATACTTTATCATAAGTAGCTGCATAAACTTTTTCTTTTAATTCAGGATTGCTGTCTTCATGAGAATAAGTACGTTTAACGGTCTTACCTACTAATTCAGCCAATTCTTTTTGTGCCTGAACCTGAACAACGATTGCTTTGTGTGCAAATTCAATTGCTTCCACCATGTCTGCTTCAGAGATCTCGTCCGCTTCACCTTCTACCATCACGATATCAGATTCAGTACCTGCAACAAGGAATTCCATAGTTGCACGTTCAAGATCGCTTACATAAGGGTTGATCACGAAGTTACCGTCGATTTTAGCTACACGTACTTCAGAGATTGGTCCGTTGAAAGGGATATCTGAAACCGCGATAGCAGCCGAAGCAGCTAAACCAGCTAAACAGTCAGGCATAATATTTTTGTCAGAAGAGATCAAAGTGATCATCACCTGAGTATCTGAGTGATAATCTTCAGGGAACATCGGGCGTAAAGCGCGGTCAACCAGACGGGAAATTAAAACTTCATAGTCTGATAATCTTGCCTCACGACGTAAGAATCCTCCGGGAATACGGCCTGCGGCAGCATATTTCTCCTGATAATCTACAGATAGTGGTAAAAAGTCAACACCAGCTTTTGCACCTACTGAAGATACTACAGTAGCCAATAACATGGTATCGCCCATTCTAACAACTACAGAACCATCAGCTTGTTTCGCCAATTTCCCTGTTTCAATTTCGATTGTTCTTCCATCGCCCAAGTCGAACGATTTTTTTATTACATTCATTTAAAGAGTGTTGTGGTGTGTTTTCCTCTTTCTACACACCTGATTTATATATATTTATTTTATTTTTCAAAGTAAAAAAGCCATCCTTTAGAATGGCTTTTCTTGATATTTTAACGCTTATTTGCTATCTCTCGAACCTAAAGGTTTGATGATATCTCTTAGCCCTAAAGCTTTGATGATAGCACGGTAACGGGCAATATCTTTTTTAAATAGATAAGCCAAAATACCGCGACGTTTACCTACTAGTTTTTGTAGTGACAACTGAGTAGAGAAATCTTTACGATTTTTCTTTAAATGCTCTGTTAAGTGCGCAATACGGTATGTAAATAACGCTACCTGACCTTCTGCAGAACCCGTGTTGGTTTCTACTTCGCCGTGTGTTTTAAAAATGTCGGCTTTCTTTTCTTTACTTAAATACATTTCTTGAATGATACTAAAGTGTGTATGGATTAATTAATTGGGTGCAAAGATAGTTTAAGTTTTAATGATTCGCAAGTTGTGAGCCCACAATTGTCATCTGCTTTTAATTTACGATGCAGGAGCAAATATAAATAAAATCTAAACCCTATTTTTGCCCTCAGAACGAAGAAAACATGGAAAAGAACGAATACAGCATATTTGAAAGCGAATTAAAAGTACGTCCGGATGACATAGATATGTTTCAACACGTGCACAACAGCAAATACTTCGACTATGTACTTGCCGCAAGATATGACCAGATGGAACAATTCTATAAAATGCCTATGGAATCTTTCCTCGAAAGTGGCTTTGGCTGGGTGGTACGCACTGCTCATGTCGACTTTAAGCGTCCCTTAATCCTTGGAGATGTGATTGCCGTCCGCACCGGAATTCTAACCATTAATGAAAAAGGATGCAGGGTACAATTTGAAATTGAAAATAAGCGTACCGGAAAGATTGCCTCCGATGGCTGGTTCGACTATGTGATGATCGATACCAATACCGGAAAAGGCTGCAAAGTGAATGAAGAAATGATTCTGGCCTACAGCATTTAAATCCTACCGTTAGCAGCAACCTGTCACCTCCGGACCTGCCGGGGGTATCCCTCATTTTTCAGCCGTTTTTTCCGCGTTGCTTACCCGCCTTTAACATGCTTTCAAGCGGGTGTGCACCGAGTATAGAGCGTGTATAGAGCGTGGTCAGAGCCTGTATAGCCGGGAGCAGGTATTTCGCTGTTATTCAGCAGGTATTTAGTTGTCCCGATGCAGCCTTATTCCTCGTGTAGCTTTACCTCAATTTGTCTGATTTCCCAATATTCTTTCCGAATAAACCGGCACCATCCCGCCTTCCCTGAAAGACAAAAAATATTTTCTTTTTTTAAGATTTAACCATAAAAAAACTATATTTGGTACTTAACTAAACCGCAATACGATGATTGTATTCGCAGTCCGTTTAAGGTTCTAAGACCGAGGACTCCCCTCCTTCCACCAATTAAAAGGTTCAGCATTTATGCTGACGACGGTTTATTGTATCCATTTTCCCCTATTTATGTCAAATCAGCAAACAGCTTCAACAGGCAAGCTATCTCAAATTTTAAATCTTTTAAAACAGGCCCTCAAAGGGGAAGACCTTGATTTCACTCAAGGCAGTATCCGAAAGGCTGTACTCCTTCTCGCCATTCCGATGATGTTGGAAATGGCCATGGAATCCGTATTTGCACTGGTAGACCTTTATTTTGTAGGCCACCTTCACAATAGCAGTCATGCGATACAAACAGTAGGATTAACAGAATCCGTATTGACGATCATTTACTCCCTTGCGATAGGAATGAGTATGGCTGCAACAGCAGTCGTAGCCCGCCGGATTGGAGAGAAAAACCCGGAAGCAGCAGCAAAAGCAGGTGTCCAGGCAATTATTGTCGCCGTAGCCGTTAATGTTGTCATCAGCATTTTAGGCGTCATCTATGCTTCAGACATTCTATTGCTCATGGGAGCCTCCGCAGAAACAGCTGTACAGGGTACCCCATTCGCAAGAATTATGATGGGTGGAAGCGTAATCATCGTACTCCTTTTCCTGATCAACGGTATTTTCAGAGGCGCAGGAAATGCAGCCATAGCCATGAAGAGCTTATGGATTGCCAATATTGCCAATATCATCTTATGTCCGGTCCTCATCAATGGCTTCGGCCCAATTCCGGCATTTGGATTAACAGGCGCCGCAATCGCGACCACCATCGGCAGAGGAATAGGTGTTTGTTATCAGGTTTATCACCTGGTAAGTGGAAAAAGCTTATTAAAGCTCCATCTATCCTATTTCAAGCCTCATTTCGAGCAAATAAAAGCGCTGTTAAAAATCGCTACCCCAGGGATCTTTCAATTTATCATTGCTTCCTGCAGCTGGATCTTCCTGGCGCAACTGGTCGCCACTACAGGCGGAGATCATGGTTCAGCAGGTTATCAGACTGCATTAAGACTGATGATGTTCTTTATGCTCCCTGCATGGGGCATGAGTAATGCTGCCGCAACATTGGTTGGTCAGAATCTGGGTGCAAAAAGCCTGGACCGTGCAGAGCAGTCAGTTATGAAGACCGCTAAATATATCGTCATCTATATGATCGCTGTAATGGCATTTACATTTATTGGCGGATATTATTTCATTTCTTTCTTTACCAACGATAAGCTGGTTCAGGAAGTGGCACTTCATGCTTTACAGATCATGAGTCTGGGTTATATCTTTTATGGGATCGGAATGGTGTTGATCAGTACTTTTAACGGTGCTGGTGATACCTGGACGCCAACATGGGTTAACTTGTTCGGGTTCTGGCTGTTTCAAATCCCATTGGCGTTCCTGCTGGCAAAACATTTTGAGATGGGACCTACGGGGGTGTTTATCGCGATTCCTGTTGCGGAGACCGGGATTGCCATTGCAGGATATATTCTGTTCAAAAAAGGCAAGTGGAAGACGATTAAGGTGTAATACATTTTGCATTCGGAATTAAGGTCTTTGCTAAAAAGAAGCATTACCACTCAAAGGCTGGAATCTTTTGCGCTGAAAAAGCGCAAAATTTCCTAGGCCTTTTCCTGGAACGCATCTTTTTTTGAGAAATTAAGTTCCGGGCAGAACTGTATACACACTGTGAGGGGAAGGGAAGAAAAAGAAAATGGACATGGTTTGGTTTGGTTTGGTAAAATATTAACCAGGGACTGATATTGGCATTAATTGTATGATTTTGATCTAACCATTGATTTATATGATTATTGTATAGGGTATAATATATACTTTTGACAAATCAAAAACAACAATGAGTATGAAGAAAACCTTTACCCTTACCCTTACTAAAACTATTTTATCATTTGCCTTTCTTGCGCTGGTTCTTTCAGGGAACGTGAGTTATGGCCAACAGGCCGGTACAGATTCAGAGAGCGGGAAACACCTCGTGAAATGGAATGTTGCTGCCCTGGCACTTAAAAATTATTCTTTTCAATACGAGCAGGCGATTGGAAGAAAAACAGCTGTGGCTCTTGGGCTTAGGTTTATGCCTAAATCATCCATGCCGTTCAGCACATTACTAAAAAATGGAATTGATGATGACCAGGCCTGGGAAAGCATCAAAGACTTTAAAACAGGAAACTTTTCCATCACTCCTGAATTCAGGTATTATTTTGGAGAAAGTGTTTTCCAGGGATTTTATGTTGCGCCTTTTGTGAGGTATGCAAGATACAATGCCGATCTACCATTTAATTATGAATATCAGCAAAACGGTACGACCATTAAAGGTACAATGGATTTTAACGGAGGCGTGGATACCTTTACCGGAGGTGTTCTGATTGGAGCACAATGGAGTTTAAGCAAGTCCATCTCTCTTGATTTATGGATCATCGGACCAAATTATGGAATTGCTTCCGGAAATATCGCTGGTAAGAAAGCATTAAACTCAATGGAGCAGGACGAATTGAGAAAAGCGCTTAATGACGACCTCGGTGACCTTCCTTTGGTAAAAACCAAATATACGGTTGACGGCAATGGCGCCAAAATAGATTTCGATGGCCCCTGGGCAGGTGTAAGATCTGGATTGAGCATTGGATACAGATTTTAACTTTATTACTGTTTAACAACAAAGAGGCTGATCATTTGATGATACAGCCTCTTTGTTGTTTTCTATATAAAACCCGCGCCTGTTATTACCTATTAAATCAACTATAAACTTATTTCTGAAAACCTGCTAAAAAAACAGTTAAACATCCAATCGTACACATTTCAGGTCTTCTTCAATTATTGCAGGATTATTAAAAAACTGAAATCCTCTTTGAAGACATTCGAATATTTGCCCTTCAGCAAAGATTCGGGGATGAAAAGAGCGATTACCGTTTTTACCCCACAGCAATTATCCTATGGTTTCTTTTACCAGCTTCGTATAAAAATCATTCAGTTTCATACCCGCTGCAGCCACCTGCTGAGGAATAAAACTCGTTGCTGTCTGTCCTGGGATCGTATTGATCTCAATGAAGTAAAAATCACCTTCATCTTCCGTCAGGATAAAATCAATACGCACCACGCCACTGCAATTTAATTTGAGGTACACCATTTCTGCGATCTGGGCCACTCTTGATTTCGTTTCGGTTCTGATTGGCGCTGGTGTAGTTTCTGTCGCCACTCCAGGTGTATATTTCGCTTCAAAGTCAAAGAACTCTTTCGCGGTTTCTACTTCAGTTACCGGCAATGCCACTATTTTTCCGTCCAATCTCACTACTCCTACGGTGAATTCCCGGCCGGATATAAACTCTTCAATCAGCAGCTGATCGTCTTCCTTGAAAGCTTTATCAATTGCCTTTTGCAGGTCTGCACCATGTGTTACCTTACTCATCCCAATACTGCTTCCACCATTATTAGGCTTCACAAAGTATGGGAGTTTGAGCTCTTTCTTAATTTGTTCAACGCTATAACCGGTATTTTTAAAGACCTGTACAGATCTGGCTACGTGAAGGTTTTCAATACCTGTCACAATAGATTTTGTATAGCCTTTATTCATGGTAACGGCCGAAGTGAGCGCGTTACAAGTGGTATATGGAAGACCGATCATATCAAAATAGCCCTGCAATTTCCCATCTTCACCCGGGGAGCCATGGATGGCGATAAATACACCGTCAAATGTAATTTTTCTGCCTTTAATGTTCAGGGAGAAGTCGTTACGGTCAACTTCAATTTTAACGGAGTCTGCGGGTTCATAAAACCAACCTTGTTGGGTTAGCATAATTTTATAAACATCAAACTTGTCGGCATCCAGATTTTGGGCGATAGTGGCTGCACTTTTAACCGATACGACCCACTCACCTGTGGTGCCACCGGTTAGTAATGCTAATGTTTTCTTCATTTTTAAGCGTGTTAAAACCTATTAAAAGTAATAAGTTAAATGTATGCACAAATATAAATTAGTTGGTGCAGATGTTATTTTAATTCCAATAAAATATTTTTTTAGTCTAAATTTGGGCGAAATACAATAAGAACGAAAAAACACCTATGAGCAAATTCATATCTTACCTAAAGACGAAATCCTTTAGAAACAACTTTATTGCCGCGATTGTAACTGTAGTGGTAATTGTGCTGACTGCTTTCTTTAGTTTAAGATATTATACCAAACATGGCGAGGGATTAAATGTTCCGGTATTAAAGGGCCTTGCATTTACGCAGGCGGTAAGTAAGCTGGAAGACCTTGGACTTCGTTATGAGGTGGACTCTGTTTTTGTGATGGATTCGCCTCCGGGAATTGTGATTGATCAGGACCCTGAAGCCAACACCTTTGTAAAAGGCAACAGAACGATTTATTTAACTGTAAATGTAGCCCTGGCACCCAATGTTAAATTTCCGGATATAGAGTTTAAACCTTTGAGAGAAGCACAGGCGCTGATTGAGAATTACGGGCTTAAACTTGGAGATACCACTTACAGATCTGATGTGAGTAAAGATGTAGTCCTTCAGGCAATGTTTGGCGGACAGCCCCTGAAAGCTGGTGAGTCTTTACCTAAAGGTTCCAGAATTGATTTTGTACTGGGTGATGGAAAAGGAAATGAAGAAGTTGACATTCCTTCGCTAATCGGGCTGACTAAAGATGAAGCTGTTTTTGCGTTAAAAAATGGCGCAATGCTTACTTTAGGTACAATAACTTATGAAGGAGAGATTATCGACAGTGCAAATGCCGTTATTATCAGACAGGACCCTTTCCTTACAGATTCTGTTTCGAAAGTTAAAATCGGTACACCTGTAAATATCACCTTATCCAACAAGAAATAATTTTACGATCATTTTATGACAAACGAGAAAAGCTTTAAAACAAAAACTAAGGTAATATTAGGGGCATTATTGGTCCTGCTGGTTATTGGAGGTTATTACGGACTACAATTCTACAAGGTTTACTTTGCACCTAATACGACAGGAAAAGAGAAATATCTTTATGTAAGAACAGGACATACGCTGGATGATTTATTTGAGGAAATCCGTCGCAAGGACATCCTGACGGATATCGGAACGTTTAGTCAGGCTGCAGCAAAGATGGATTTAAAAGGTGCTTTGAAACCCGGACGTTATAAGATCGCTAAAGGGATGACCAACCGCGGTTTGATCAATATGCTGAAAGCAGGAAATCAGGAGCCGGTAAAGCTGAAGTTCCAGAACATCAGAAAGAAAGAGAATTTTGCCGGATATCTGGCTAAAAGCCTGGAGTCTGACTCTCTTACTTTTATCAAATTGCTGGATTCTGCGGCATTGATTGAAAAATATGGCTTCAATAAAGACAACAGTTATACTATGTTTATTCCAAACACATACGAGTTGTACTGGAATACCTCCCCTTCCGATTTCTTTGAGAAAATGCAAAAAGAATATGAGAAGTTCTGGAATGACTCGCGTAAAGCGAAAGCAGCTGCATTAAACTTAAGCCCTATCCAGGTTTCTATCCTTGCTTCTATTGTAGATTCGGAAGCTTTGTACGACAAAGAGATGCCGATCATTGCAGGTTTGTACCTGAACCGTTTGAACAAGGGAATCCTGCTTCAGGCGGATCCAACGGTGATCTATGCGAATGATGATTTTACGGTAAAAAGAGTCACCAATTCTCTTTTACAGGTTCAGTCGAGATACAATACCTACAAATATGCAGGATTGCCTCCGGGACCGATCATGATGCCGAGTATCAATGCCATTGATGCAGTATTGAACAAAGACAATAACAATTACATTTATATGTGTGCGAAGGAAGATTTTTCTGGCTTTCATAATTTTGCAGTTACCGTTCAGGAACATGAAATCAATGCAAAGAAATACAGAGAAGCCTTAAACAAACGCAACATTTACAAATAAGGATGTATACACATAGCACTAAAGTTAGGGTACGTTACGGAGAAACGGACCAGATGGGATACGTATATTATGGCAATTACGCGGAGTATTACGAGGTGGCAAGGGTAGAAATGCTTCGAAGCCTGGGGATGGATTATGCCGGTATGGAAAGCAGCGGAGTGATGATGCCTGTTTTAGAGCTAAATTGTAAGTACATCAAACCGGCATTGTATGATCAGGAGATCACCATTAAAACGACGATCCATGACCTTCCGGGAGTGCGTATACATTTTGTATATGAATTGTTCAATGAAGCCGGGGAACTGATCAACATCGGAAAAACAACCCTGGTATTTGTAGATATGGCGAAAAATAAACCTTGCACTCCTCCTGAAAATTTCATGGAAAAGTTAAAAGGATTTTTTAATTAAATTTGATAGATGGAGTGGGTACATAGGCAATTATTAAAAGTCAGGATTTATGCTTTGTTTATCGCCTGGACCAAAGTATGTGTACTT
This sequence comes from Pedobacter steynii, assembly GCF_900103665.1. Classification (GTDB taxonomy): domain Bacteria; phylum Bacteroidota; class Bacteroidia; order Sphingobacteriales; family Sphingobacteriaceae; genus Pedobacter; species Pedobacter steynii. The sequence goes on along the minus strand of NZ_FNGY01000001.1, from coordinate 425,388 downwards.
CCTGGTTTCAGCCCGCTACCGCTTTATACTGTTGCTTCTTTTTTTTTCAAAGAGATTGGGAAGGATTCTTTAGTCAATAAGGCTTCTTCCCTTGCTTATAACTTCATGTTGGCACTATTTCCTGCCATCATCTTTCTCTTTACCTTAATTCCATTTATCCCAAGACGTATAGGCTTCCAGAAGCAGCTGATGGACTTCATTGTGCTCATCCTGCCAGCCGATGCTTACAGAGCCTTTGAAACGACTTTAAATGAGATCGTCAACAAGCCTAACCGCGGATTGTTATCCTTTGGTTTCTTCCTGTCCTTATTCTTCGCCACAAATGGCGTACATAGCCTCATGATGGCTTTTAATAAGTCGTCCCTGATCATAGAAACCAGGACCTGGGTAAAACAACGCTTAATAGCGATATTACTAACGGTAGCCATTGCCCTATCAGTGATCATATGTATCGTTGCCATGACGATTGGAGAAGTGGCTTTAAATTATATAGATGGAGAGTTGAACATTAAAGGAAACTTTATTGCCTACGTGATTCAGCTGACCCGATGGTCGCTCCTGGGAATTCTTTATTTTGTGACGATTTCCATTCTATACAAATACGGACCGGCACATGCGAAGAAATGGAAATTCTTTAGCGCAGGCTCCTGTCTGGCAACCATTCTCGCATTTTTAACAATCTGGGGCTTCTCTTTTTACATCAACAATTTCAGTTCCTACAATAAAGTATATGGTTCGATCAGTACTTTAATTGTCCTGATGATCTGGCTTTATCTCAATTCTTTGATCTTATTGGTCGGATTTGAGCTCAATGCGAGCGTAGATTTATCGAAAAGAAGTGTGAAAATCATCAGGCCGAACTTCAATATGTTCAAAAAAACGCCTTCTGACACGGGTAATTCAGAAAGATAAAAAATTTTTCTAACTCATCTTTAAGGGCTTATCAAGTTTTCGTTAAATTATCTGATTCATAATTTGCAGAATCAAGCGGTATTTGTACTTTTGTCGCGGAGAGTTGGCAGAGTGGTCGATTGCGGCAGTCTTGAAAACTGTTGACTTGTCAAAGGGTCCGCGGGTTCGAATCCCCCACTCTCCGCCACTATGGTATCAAAACCAAGAAAAAGCCTGCAAATCGTAAGATAGCAGGCTTTTTTGTTTTTATCAGGCATCAAAATTCTCCTAAATTCATATAAGATTGGTGAGTGATTCGGTGAGTAAATTGGAGAAATAATATGAAACTAATAAAATATGAGCGTCACATTGGAGCTGCTACATTTGAATAGACAGCAAGGTCAGAGAATTTAATAACTTAGCCAGCTTTAATGAGATAAAAGTTACTGTTGTACTAGGTAATCAATGTTAGTAAGCGACGAAACTCTTCAGAGCAGCAAATTATCCCATTCGCCAAAATTGTGATTTTTGCTTAATTTTAGGGCTATGGACTTGTTGATAAAAAAGATTAAAAGTTATGTGCAGCTTTCTTCTAACGACGAAATAATAATTCGCACTCTATTTCATAAGAAAGAACTAAAAAAGGGTGAGTATTTGCTCGAAGAAGGCAACATTTGTCGTCACGTCATTTTTATTGAAACCGGCCTTGTCAGGTATTATATTAACCAGGATGGAGAGGAGAAAACCACCTATTTCAATAAAGAAAATGAGTTTGTATGCGATAACATGAGCTTTCTGACCCAAACTCCTTCGAACCTTAATATTCGGGCAATAGAGGACAGCACAATATGGATGATCAGTCACACCGATATCCAGCAATTCTATAAAGAGGTAACTACAGGCGAACGGTTCGGACGTTTGGCAATAGAACAAGTATTTGTGAGCGCGGCCAACCAGATCATTTCTTTGTACACCGACCTGCCCGAAGTACGGTATAATAAATTTGTTAGTAACTATTCTGATGTGGCACAGCGTATCCCCCAGTATTATATTGCTTCGTATGTCGGTATTAAACCGCAGTCACTAAGTCGTATCCGTAAACGTATCTCGCGAAATCATTAATTAACCTGGGTGAATGAATAGAAGTTTTCTGTTGCTGAATTTTGTGTTGTAAAAACAATAATAATAATAATAATATGAAAACAACACATGAAACACAACAATGGGATATTCGTTCTGTATCCTTTTGGATGGTCCTACCAATTGCACTGGGCATTATCTTTATCGGAGCTGCATTTATCATTAGCCCATCATCTAACGCGGCCGGATATGGTATTCCTATGACTAATCCTGATGATCTTCCATATGGAAGAATAAAAGGTATCCGTGATATATTTTCCGGTATAGTACTTCTGCTACCTTTGTTTTTTAAAATGAGAAAAGCCGCTGCATTGGTTTTCACTGCCTCCATTATTATCCCGGTTACAGATTGTTTGATCATACTCGAAACAAACGGGCCATCGGATTTGCAGCACTTGCTTCTGCACGGGTTAACGGCTTTATACATGATGGGAACCAGCTTTTTGCTGTTCAACGATAAACATTCAACCTCGCTACAGTCATGAATGCATTGCTAATATTACAAATATGTTTAATTCTGCATTTATCAGGGTTGATATTGATGGTTGGACATACCGCAGTGGACTTTATTATTTTTAATAATTTTTCTAAGAAATTTGAGTTTGAAAAAGAGAAATCACTTGCCCTTCTTGAAATAATGTCAAAGTTGTCGGTCCTTCTAATTGCTGGGGGAATCTTGTTAATTGCTTCAGGAACTGGTTTATTTTTAGTCACTCAAGGGGCCTTTGGTGAACAAATATGGTTTCAAGTTAAAATGGGTTTAATAGTTGCCCTTATTCTTAACGGATCCTTTTTCGGCGGAAGGCAGCAATCGAAATTAAAAAATTTAATTAGAGCAGGCGGCCCCGATTTAAAAAGTAAAGTAAGAGCGGTCAACTTAAAAATCAAATTATTTTACACATTACAAGTAACAATATTTCTTACAATTATCATTTTGGCTGTATTCAAATTTAATTAAGAATGGCGATAGAATCCCGCCGGCTCGACGAATTTTGATGTAAAATATTAATATAGCACTGTAAATAAGTATTACCTCACCTTTCATCTTAAAACAGGCAGTGACAAAAACAGTTGTCTCTGCCTGCTTAACCTCCTACATCTTTAAACAAAGAAATAGTTGTTAACCTCAATACAACTCTATATAAGTATCATCAATGGCTCTTTCGGTTTGATATTTGATATTCTTTGCCACCACAGTTTCGTCTTTCAAATCCTGATCAATCTTATATAAATTGTTATCCGAACAGAGGTAATAGTAAAATCCATTATAATATTTGATTTGCCCAATCGTTTCCCGGTCTGCAAAATGCTTCTGCTTTAAAAGCTTGCCATTATCCTGGTCAATAACCAGCAAATAATGTGGGGTATTTGCAACAATGACATCATCCATCACCTCCATAGACTGTAAAATTTTTTAATCCTTGATCTGTGTTTTATTCATACTTTTTATATAGGTTCGTACCTATTCCATCCAGATTATGGCAACTAAAGATCAAATTACTATTTATCAAACTAAAGACGGAAATACTTCTATTGAAGTTAAACTGGAAAATGATAGTATTTGGCTAAACCAACATCAACTTGCTGAACTTTTCAAAACAGACAGAACCTCATTAGCGAAACACATCAGAAATATATATAAAGCTGGAGAATTAGAGGAGATATCAACCTGTGCAAAATTTGCACAAGTTCAAACAGAAGGCTCAAGAACTATAAAAAGAGAGGTAATTCACTACAATTTGGATCTTATCATTTCAGTTGGTTATAGAATAAATTCAAAACTAGGCACCCAATTTCGCATTTGGGCGAATAAAATTCTGAAGGAATATTTAGTGAAAGGCTACTCTTTAAACGAGACACGATTAAGAGAACAGAACGACCAATTAAAATCCTTGAAGAACACTGTAGGATTATTAAGTAATATATTAGAAAACAGGCCACTAAACTCCGACGAAGCCACCGGATTATTGAGAGTAGTAACTGATTATGCATATGCGCTGGATATTCTTGACAAATATGACCATCAGCAGTTAGCCATTGAAGGAACAACAGCTCTAGAACTATTTGTTATAAACTATAACGAAGCAAAACAAGCAATACATGATCTCAAAGATAAGTTCGGAGGCAGTTCATTATTTGGAAATGAAAAAGATGAATCTTTTAAAAGCTCAATTTCCACAATATATCAAACATTTGCTGGTATAGACTTGTACCCGAGTGTTGAAGAAAAAGCGGCTAATCTATTGTACTTTGTTGTTAAAAACCACTCCTTTTCAGATGGAAATAAACGAATAGCTGCCTATCTTTTTGTTTGGTTCTTAGACAAAAACAATATTCTTTATAGAACAGATAGTTCTAAGCGAATCGCCGATAATGCATTAGTGGCATTAACTCTAATGATCGCAGAAAGTAAGTCGGATGAAAAAGAGATGATGGTAAAGGTGGTGGTTAACTTAATTAACATTAAAAATTAAGATATAAAAACATCTAAGGGCCTGCGCTTTTCGTCAGTACTTAAGGCCGTAATCAACCCAAATTCATAGCATGAATAAGAATTCAATATCTAAATTAGTGACATAGCATTTGCAGCTACAAAAGAGAAACAAGATAGGTGAGTGATTCGGTGAGTCACCAATCACAAACCATCCAGACACCATATTAAAGCGAGATTTTAACCCGGGGTACAATTCCACCACTCTCCGCCAAGGTATCAACACCTTTTGAAAAGCCTGGAATCGTAAGATTTCAGGCTTTTTTGTTTTTATCAGGTATTAAATAAAATTTACATAAGACTGGTGCGGAGTAACTGACCTTGATATTAAAAAAAATTCCTGAGATCAACGGTTTTATTACTTACAATTGGTTTGGCATAATACCCTAAAAAAAGAATATAGCCCAATGTGACGTATAAAAATAACATCGCATAACGTAGTCCAAACCAATCGCCTAAAGAGCCAATAATCAGGGGTACTAATGCTCCTCCAAAAATGCCAGAACATAAGATACCTGAAAACGACCCATGATTTTTAGGGATAGAATTTAAAGCCAAAGAAAAAACAATGGAAAATAGGACTGAAATGGTAAAACCAGCAATAGGGAATGCCCATAATGCTACATTCTTACTTCCGAATAAGGCATAGGAAATTGCAATTATAGCAAGCATACACGCAACCTTCAACACACTTTTTGAATCCCAAAGTTTTAAAATACCCAACCCAAGTAAACAGCCCAAAGTCATTAATCCCCAAAACCAGGCCACCGCACTTGCTCCTTCCACACCTGGATCGAGATGATGGTAGGCACTTAAGAACTGAGACATCCAATTGGCTATAGATTGCTCAGTACCTACATAAGCGACAATACCTAGAAAAAACAACCATACCTCTCTTCTTTTTAGCAGATCCAGGTAGGTAGTAGCCGTACCTGCTTTTTCATCATCCCGTAAATTTACAACAGGCATTTTTACCATTGCGATCACCAACAGCATCAATATAAAAATAACACTAAATAGCCAGTACATTATTGTCCAGCTCAACCCGTTCTGAATCAGATGATCAAATGCAGACGAAAGCAAGCTGTGCTGATCAGGTCCGAGCGCTTTTAACAATCCAGTAAAAACAAAGGGGCTGATAAATGAGGCCAGACCAAAAACCAGCTGTGCCATAACCGAATAAAAGGCAAAGTTTTCTTCACCTCCGGCGATACGCATCAAGGGGTTGATAATCACCTGCAACATTGCCATGCCAATACCAATAGTAAATAAGGAGCCCAAAGCCATAACATAAGTTGGTTGCAATGCAAAGGCCAATGAACCTGCCAGATTTAAAGAGAATGCGATTAAAATCGACTTCTTTTCCCCTATTCTTTCAATCAGAATTCCCGCTGGGATAGACATAATACCATAGGCCAAAAAGAACGAAAAGGGTAAAAATGCGGCCATGGTTAAACTAAGTTTGTAGGTTTGTATGATAATTGGCATTAATGGTCCAAGGATATTGGTCACGAAAGAGATCACAAACCAGATCAGCAATATCATCCCAACGAGAAAGTTATTCCGTTTCATTTTAAAATGCTTTGATTTTTTCAAAAACATTTGCCGCACAGCCCAATAAACCAGCTTTATTGCCCAGTTTGGCCGAAACCACAAGCGCATCAGTTGATGAAACCGGAACCACCGGTGATTTTATCCTTTTTGCTATTTCTCTGGTATAAAAAGAACCCGCTTCGCTGATACCACCCCCAATAACGATTTTTTGTGGACTGAATATGTTAATGAAGCTAATAATTCCTGTTGCCATATAATCGAAATGTAAGCCCATAGCCTTAACAGCATATGCTTCTCCCTCGAGATATTTTTCTATGATATATTTACCGTCTACCTCTTCTACTTCAGATAAACCAGGATGAATAAACTGATAATAACTAAGTAATGCAGGAATTGATGCATAGGCTTCTAAACATCCCTTTCCGCCACATGCACAATCCAAACCATTGTGCTGTATTACAATATGACCTAATTCTGTTCCCCTGTTTCTATATCCGGCATAAAGTTTATGATCAATCATAACTGCCCCTCCAATCCCTGTACCCACTGTTAGAAAAACCACATCACTACAATTTTTGGCAGCGCCATAGATCATCTCTCCAAGGCCCATTAAATTGGCATCATTCTCCATTACGATAGTGTAATCTGTTAGGTCCTGCAAAATTTCACTCAACCCCAATTGTTTAAATCCAGGCAAATTATCGGCACCTGCAATAACTTTATTGTCATCAATAATCCCTGGAAACCCTATCCCAACGCCAAGAATAGGACGTTTAATCCGCTTTGCACAGCCTTGTATCGTTTCTGCAATGAGCTCAATAATTGCGCTTTCAGTTTTTGCGTTTTTTAATGATACGATCGTAGAATATAAAATTTTACCGTCCTGGCTTACTACTCCGCATTTTAGCGAAGATCCGCCAACATCAATTCCGATAGCATAAGATTGCGACATGCCTGTGTTTTTTAAGGTTATCATATATGAGTCTGGTTTAATAAACGAATTTAAAAGGATCATGAAGCGAACGCTTTTAAATTTGAGCAAAAAACCATCGATATTGACTAATGAGTATCCGCGGATAGACAATTTCAAAATATTTATAGCAAAAATCAAAAGCCGCTTTCCTTTGGCAAGCTTAACTTCACCATTGCTAAACCATAGATCGCAGCTTTAACCTATAACCAAAACCACCACATGAAATTAAGCGTTGTTTTCCTTCTGACATTAATTGGTCTGGGGATGAATTTGAAAGCACAGGATGCTCCTCTTACCAAAGAAAGCTTTAGCACGGTCAACCTTTCCTATCCCGGCCTGGAGAATGTAAATAAAGCAGTTGGAGATGAACAATACGAGCAAGCCGCAAAATTGTTGCTGGACTATTATCGCAATCGCAGCGGAGTAAAACACCTCAGTTTTAACCTCTCCGACAATAAATCCTTTGCCGGAAAAAAGATAAACGAAGAAACCAGAGGACTTGCCGACAACATTTTAAAACATCAGTTTAAACCACATAAAGGCTACCCTGCTTTCAATTATGGCCAGGACATCAACTGGCAATACCGTCCGGTCAAAGACCAGTTACTCAGTACATTCTTACATCGGACGGCGTTTTGGGAACCTCTAGGCCTGGTTTACCGCTCTACCGGCGACGAACGTTATGCCAAAGAGTGGGTCTTTGAGCTCCGTGACTGGGTAAAAAAGAACAAACGAGGTGCTTATCCGGATGATAAAGATTATGCATGGAAAGCATTTGTGGTTTCCTTCAGGCTAAACCATTGGTCGGGTTATTTTAACCTCTTTCTAAATTCACCGAACTTCACGCCGGCATTTCTTATGGAATTTCTGCAATCCTATAATGAGCAGTCTGATTACGTAATGGCCAATTATACTGATATTGGCAATCACCGCTTATATGAAGCCCTGCATTTGATGTACGCAGGTGCCAATTTTCCGGAATTGCAGCATGCAGCCGCATGGCGAAAAAGTGGAATTGAGGTGTTGAACCATGAAATAAAAAAACAGGTTTTGCCAGATGGTGTTCAATTTGAACTTTCGCCCTCCTACCACATTGGTACAATTAAAATTTTTCTCGATGCCCTCCAAATTGCGCAATTGGCAGGACTGTCCAAAGAGTTCCCTAAAAACTATAGCGATTTGGTGGAGAAGATGATCCTGGCTGTTGGAAAATACTCCTTTCCTGATTATACTTTTCCATTATATGGCAATTCATTCCTGACTAATAAAACCGCAATGCTCAGAGACTATCAGAATTGGGCGAAAGTTTTCCCCGATAACAAGGTTATTGAATACTATGCTACCGATGGAGCAAAAGGACAAGCTCCGGACGGTCTGTCGACTGCATTGCCAAATGCCGGCTTCTATGCTTTTAGAAATGGCTGGACAGAAAAAGCAATCGTAATGCAGGTAAAGGCCGGTCCTCCAGCCTCATTTCACTCACATCCGGACAACGGAACCTTTGACCTTTGGGTGAAGGGCCGAAACTTTACACCAGAGCCCGGAAGCTTTATATATGCAAATCTTGGCGGACAAAAAAATACAAAAAGAGACTGGTACCGCTCCACTAAAGTACACCAGACGCTTACACTAGACGACCAGACTACAGATATTAACAAAGCTTTTGATCAGAAATGGGAAGCCAGTCCGACCTTAGACCGGCTGACATTTAGCAATCCCAGTTACCAAAACTTAACGCACCAACGCAGCATCCTTTTTGTAGATAAAACTTACTTTCTGATTGTAGACAGGGCGATAGGTGATGCTCAGGGACGTCTGGATATACATTATGTACTAAAAGAAGATGCCCAGCCTAAAACTGATCCGGGCAAACTACAGGTTTACACCAGCTATACAGACAACAATAACCTTTTGATCCAACTGCTAAACCCCTCAAAAGCAAGCCTTAAAACAGAAGAAAGCTTTGTCTCTTATGCTTATCAAAAGGAAGCTCCACGTCCGGCATTCGCATTTGAAAAAGAAAAAAACGGTCCGGAAATCAGTTCATTTATGACGATACTCTATCCTTTTCAGGGAAAAATACCGCCTTTGGTTACGATAAAAGAAAATGCCGGAAACGACTTAAACAAAGGATTGCTGGACATTACATTGCTGATCAACGGAAAATCAAAAACATTGAAGAAAAACCTAAATCAATAAAACACAAGAGACATGCACTTAAAAATAACAATGCTATACTGTCTATTAATTTTACAGGCAAAAGTGGGTCTGTCACAGACAATTAACAAGGAAAGCTTCGATATTATTGACCTCAATTATCCGGGACTTGAACAGGTAAAACATCAGGTGAACACCGGTGAATATACCAAGGCCGCATCAGTTTTACTGCAATATTACCGCACAAAAATGGGTACAAAAAAACCAGATTTCAGTAACATGGAAATACCGGTAGACACCACAGGTGCATTGGATTCAAAGACGAAGGAAATTGCAGACAATGCCCTGAATCATCATTTCAAAACCCAGGAGAGTTATGGTTTCTTTGATTTTGGAAAAGACATCAACTGGCAGCTTTGGCCCGTAAAAGACAACGAGGTACGTTGGCAATTACATCGGTTGAAATGGTTTCTCAGCATGGCATTGACCTATCGAAAGACTAAAAAAGAAGACTATGCAAGGGAATGGATATTTCAGTACCAGGACTGGGCAAAGAAGAATCCCCTGGGCCTCTCGAAGGATAACGACCGCTTTGCATGGCGCCCTCTGGAAGTATCAGACCGTGTACAAAACCTGATTCCTACCCTCAGCATATTTATCAATTCAGCCCATTTTACCCCTGAATTTCTGATGCTTTTTCTTAAGAGCTATCATCAGCAGGCAGACTACCTGCCAGGTCATTATGCTACTGAAGGCAATCACCGTCTATTCGAGGCTCAAAGAGTCCTTTTTGCCGGCGCTTCCTTTCCCGAATTACGGGATGCAGCCAACTGGCGCAAAAGTGGGATTGAAGTACTGAATGCAGAGATAAAAAAACAGGTATATCCGGATGGTGTACAGTTTGAACTCTCTCCGGTATATCATGCAGCAAGCATCGATATCTTTGTTAAAGCTTATCGCGCTGCACAAAAAGCAGGACTCGAAGCGGAGTTCGATCCAAGCTATAAGCAAACCATTGAGAAAATGGTAATGGCCTTCATCAACATCACCTTTCCGAACTATAATCAACCGATGTTCGGCGACTCCTGGCTGGCAAAAAAGGAATTCCGGATCAACCAGTTCAAGTCATGGGCAGAAATATTCGGGCAGAATCCGTATATCAGGTATTTTGCTTCAGAAGGCAGAGAAGGTCAAAAACCGAACTGGCTGTCGAACGCCTTAAGTACCGCTGGATTTTACACTTTCCGAAATGGCTGGGACGAGCGTTCAACCATCCTTATACTGAAAGCGAGCCCTCCGGGAGAGTTTCATGCCCAACCTGATAATGGCACATTTGAACTTTGGGTAAATGGGAGGAATTTCAGCCCTGATGCCGGATGTTTCGTTTATAGTGGTGATGTCGAAATTATGAAACAACGCGATTGGTACCGGCAATCACGTGTGCACAGCACACTTACCCTGGACAATCAGAATATGGTAATCACCAAAGCAGAACAGCAAAAATGGGAAACAGGGAAAAATCTGGATGTCCTTAGTTATACCAATCCCAGTTATGCCGGACTAAAACATCAGCGCAGTGTGCTTTTCGTCGATCAGAAATATTTCCTGATTATTGATAAAGCCATCGGGAAAGCAACTGGAAAGCTGGGTGTTCATTTTCAGCTCAAAGAAGACAGCAATCCGGTATTTGACAAAACAGGGAATAAAGTTTATACCACTTATAGCGATGGCAATAACCTGTTGATCCAGTCTTTAAACACGGATCAGGTTGCCCTTCAGGAAGAAGAGGGAAAAGTATCATATAGTTATGGAAACGAGCTTAAACGGCCTGCTTTTGTATTTGAGAAAGCAAAAACAGACGACAATACCCAATCCTACATCAGCATTGTGTACCCTTTCGATGGTAAAAAAATTCCTGAAATCAGTCTGGAAGATAAAGACCTTATAACCGATCAGGGAACAGCCTTAACCCTGACACTTATCATTGATGGTAAGCGCAAAAAAATACGGATAGATTAACCTTAAATTACGATGATTTAAAATGAAAAAAACGATACAATCAATTATTTGCCTGGTAATGTTTTGCAACCTGGCTTTTGCACAAAGCAATCATGATAAATTACAATGGTGGAAGGAAGCCAGGTTTGGTCTTTTTTTGCATTGGGGCCTGTATTCAATCGGTGAATGGAACGGAAAGCCACAAAAAGGGAACGAACACTTTATGTTCGCTGAACGCATTCCATTGAAAACTTATGCTGCAATTGGGGAAAGTTTCAATCCTGTAAAATTCAATGCAGAGGAATGGGTAAAATACGCGAAGGCTGCAGGTATGAAGTATATCGTCATTACAGCCAAGCACCATGATGGCTTTGCCATGTTCAATTCCCCCTCTGATACCTTTAATATTGTGAAAGCTACACCTTTCCATCATGACCCAATGAAGGATTTGGCCCTGGCCTGTAAAAAGTATGGTCTTAAAATGTGTTTTTACTATTCTTTAGGCAGAGATTGGGCAAGTCCGGATGCCACCTGGGCACATGAGGGCAGCAAATCAGGAAATACCTGGGATTTCCCGGATGAAAAGGTCAAAGACTATAACAAATATATTGAAAATAAGGTAAAACCTCAGCTCAGGGAATTGTTAACCCAATATGGCCCGATAGGTGTCATCTGGTTTGATACCCCCGAAGGGACCACACCTGCACAAAGTGAAAGCCTGAGAAAACTCATTCTTTCCCTTCAGCCTAACTGTATCGTCAATAGCCGTGTAGGAAACGGATTTGGAGATTACGCAGTATCAGAACAGAAAATTTTAGCTGGTGCGGAACTGAAACCCTGGGAAAGTTGCATTACCATGAGTGGAAAATGGGGCTTCAGCAAGTTTGACAAGGCCTGGAAATCACCGGAATTACTCGTTAGAAACCTGGTAGAAATCGTTTGTAAAGGTGGGAACCTGCTGTTAAACATTGGTCCAAACAGCCTTGGGGAATTCCCGGATCAAAGTATTCAGAATCTTTCCGCAATTGGCCATTGGATGAAACTGAATGGCGAGGCGATTTATGGTACAAAACCATGGAGCTCATTGAATGAATATGCCCTAAATGCAACCGATAACCACAAAGATGTGATGGGCAAATCGGGTAATGATTTTACTTCGAAAAAAATCTCCCCTGACCTCTATTTTAATCAAAAAGGAAATCACATTTACGTTTTTGCAAGAAGCTGGACAGCAACTGAAATTGTCTCTGAAACCCTGGGGCAAATCAAAAACATCAAAGACATTACCTTACCCGGAAGCAAAGAGAAAGTAAAATGGGAAATGAAAGCTGATCGTTTAATTATCAGCTTACCGGAGCAGGCAATCCCTGAAATTCCAGTATATGTGTTTAAGATTTCAACCAGGTAAGCACAACAAAACAATGCGGCTAGTACCGCATTGTTTACTTTTCGGCACTACAACGTTCCGCTTTCCAGTTTGGTCAGGTACTCGGTAGGCATACAGCCATAATATTGCTTAAATGCTGTTGAAAAATAGGATGGAGAATTAAATCCACACATATAGGTAACCTGTGCGATGGTATAACGTTTACTTTGCATCAACTCTACCGCTTTCTTAAACCTGATGGTCTTAATAAAATCTGTTGCCGACTCTCCCGTTATCGCTTTGAACTTTAAATAGAGGTTAGAACGGCTCATGCCGATCTCACGGCTAAACTTATCCACTGAAAAATCTGAATCAGAAAGGTGTTTTTCTACGATCTCTATTGCTTCCTTCAAAAACTCTTCATCAAGGCTGTTGAAGGCCAGGTTCTGAGGTACGATTTCTCTGTTTCCCCCATAATATTCCTTCAAACGCTTGCGGGAACGCAGGAGATTGCTGATTTTAACGGCCAGCATATCTATTGAAAAAGGCTTGGTGATATAATCATCAGCACCCATTTCCAAACCTTTTATCTGTTGGTCCAACTCGGATTTCGCAGTGAGTAACACCAACGGGATATGAGAAGTATTGATATTTTGTTTCACACGTTTACAGAAATGCAATCCATTCAATTCGGGCATCATTACATCACTCAGGATCACATCAAAGGTTTGAGTTTCCAGCATATGGAGTGCCATCATGCCATCAAAAGCCACCGTTACTTCGTAAATTTCTTTAAAATAATCGGCTAAATAATCCAGGATCTCTTTATTATCATCCACCAGTAACAACTTGCTTTTCTCTCCCTCTGTTATTTCAGTTGCCAGCTCTGTATTTTCATCGCTATAAGCATCAACTTCCGCTCTCAGCACTTCCTCTTCAGTACCACTTGAAAGTTCATACACGGTATTTTCGACTTTAACCCGTTCATCATAGGCAGCATCAGACATTGGAATGGAAACACTGAAGATACTCCCTACGCCCAATGTGCTGTCTGCTTTAATTGAACCATGATGAAGTTCTACCAGACGTTTGGTGAACGCCAGACCAACACCGGACCCCAGGTTCATCTCCTGATTATTGACCTGATAAAACCGGTCAAATACCTTGTTTAAGTCGTCCTCTCCTATCCCCACACCGGTATCACTGATCTTAATCTGAGCATAATCGTTTAACACAGAAAGCTCTATGTTAATCTGATCCCCTTTCCGGGTATATTTAAAAGCATTCGAAAGTAAATTGAACATGATCTTTTCCATGGCATCATGATCAAAATAGAAAGGCAACCTGGCCTGGGTAGAACGATAGGTATACCTGATCTCATTTCTATCCGATAAAGGTTTAAAAGACTCATAAATTTCATGGATAAAGCTTACAATATCGCTCTTCTCCACTTTTAAACGTCTTGTTCCGGTTTCCGTTTTTCTGAATTCAAATAGCTGGTCTACCAGGCTATATAACCTTCGGGCATTGCTCAGCATCATTTCATGGCGCTTGTTTACTGTTTTATCTGTCGAAGGCTTTTTGATCATTTCTTCCAGAGGGGCAAGGATCAGGGTAAGCGGTGTACGGAGTTCATGTGATACATTGGTAAAAAAGTCCATCTTAACCTGATTGATATAGCGAACCTTTTCCTTATCTACTCTTTCCAGCTTCAGCTGATGCAGGGTTCTGATCCGTTCTACAATAATCCTGTAAGCGACATATCCTGCTCCCATCAGGAAAATCAACAACAGCAGATAAAACCAGGTGGTGTTGTACCATGGTGGCATGATCACCAACGTTAAGCTTCGCTCTGCGCTGACCTCTCCGCTGGGGCCAACCGCTTTAATCTTAAAAAGATAGTTTCCGGAGCTGAGGTTGCTATAAACAACTCTCAGATCATCCGTTTTCTGCCATTTGGTATCAATCCCTTCCAGCTTATAAAAATAATGGGTTCGGTTAGCGGAAATATAGTTAAAGGTGTTAAAATGAATACTGAACTGTTTAAATTCAGGTGCAAATTCCAGTCGCTCCGTCTGATCGATATGCCCCTCCAGTATTTCAGTGTCATCGCCGCTGGTTACATTCTGGTTGAAGACCTCAAGCCCGGTGAAGTGAATTTTCAGAGATAATGGTTGTTGCCTGATGCTGGAAGGATAAAAATAAGAAATCCCCTTAATTCCACCGAACAAAAGCATTCCGTCTTTAGCTTTGCAAAAAGCATAATCATTGAACTGATTATTCTGCAGGCCATCGCTTTCATCGAAATTCTGAGCCGACTTGTTCTCCGGATTATAGCGGACAAGCCCGGCATTGGTTGAAATCCAAAGGTTACCCTCATTATCTGGTTGTATTCCGTAAACAGTTCCCTGAATAAAGTCTTTCCTTTCTCTATAGGTAATGAATCTTTGCTGTGCCTCGTTAAAAAGGCTGATTCCTTCCCTGGAGCCGATCCAGATCCTGTGGTTATCATCTTCGGTTATAGAGGTAATGATGTCTTCATTGAGTTGCGTATCCAATGTATTTGCAAATAGGAGATTATCCGGATAAAACAAGGTTACTCCGTTGGTGGTTCCGATCCAGATGCGATGTTTACTGTCCTCAAAAAGATAAGTGATATCATCAGAACTAAGCCTCTTTCCCGCCTTATCAAGATGGATATGAGAAAAGGAACCTGTTGACGCGTTAAACTGATCCAATCCGGATCTTGTACCTACCCAGATCCTTCCCTTATAATCTTTTAAAATACTATAAACAAGATTTCCGGCAATACTGGCCGGATTCCCGTCATTATGCAGGTAACGTTTTACCATTCCCGTTGCCGGATTGAGTACACTTAACCCACCACTATGGGTACCTACCAATATGTTCTGCTGGTTATCAAAGGCAATAGCTTTAACGTTGTTAGCGCCTAAGGTATTGGGGTTATTCTCATTACTGGAGAAATACTTCAGCCGATTGGCTGTTCTATCCCAATAGTTTAATCCTTTATCATTGGTTCCAATCCAGAAATTACCTTTGGCATCTTCCTTAATGGCACTCACTACCTCATCATTAAGAGATAGCTGTCCTGTATTCTGACTTAACAGGTTAAACTTGATATCGTTGCGGTGGTAATAATTCAATCCGCCATAAAATGTTCCCAGCCATATTCCGTTTTGTTTATCCCTGAAAAAGCACCTGACCGAATTCTGGCTAATGGTGTAAGGCTGAGAGATCTGATGGTAATAGTTCTCAAATATCCCGGAATCTGAATTTAAAATGGATAAGCCTTTAAAAGTCCCCAACCAGATATTTCCTTCCGTGTCTTTTCCTACACACCTGATGTTATTGTCTGCAATGCTGTTGAGTCCGGACTGATGCAGATAAATTTTCTTCTGTTCCGTTTCAGGGTTGTACCTGATCAGGCCATCACCTTCGGTAGCTACCCAAAAGACGTCACCATCAATATACACCTCATTAACAGAAGGCTTATCCGTACCTAAATCTATTTTTGTCAGCTGATTTTTAGCGCTACCGGTCTTAAAAAGGCCAACCTCTGTCCCTATTAAAATATATTGGTTCCAGCAGCCGATATAAGTGACCCTTTTGACTCCGTTATTTGCTGTATTAAAATTCACTTCTTTAAACTCTTTAGCGCCCGGACTTAGCTTAAATATGCCTCCAACAATTGAGGTTGCCCAAATGTTATGCTGCTGGTCTTCTGTTATCGAGGAGATATACCATTCACCAATGTTACGGGGTAGTTTGTAATTGATAAAGCTATCCCTGGCATAGTCATAACGGCTTATCCCCTGGTTGCCACCTACCCATAAGCTTCCGCCATGATCCACAAACAAAGTACGGATATAGTAGGACTGCAAGCTTTTCAGGTTTCCTTTTACCGGGCGGTAGACTTTAAAACCTTTACTATCATAGCGGTTAAGTCCATCCTGAGTACCAACCCATATAAAGCCCAAAGTATCCTGCTTAACAGAAAAGACAGTACTCTGCGAAAGCCCTTTTCCAACGGAGATGTTTCTGAAATGGCGGTCACTTACCTGTGCCAAAGCATGGTTACTGAATGACCATACGAATAATATGGTTGCTACAAGTTGTAGCAAACCGGTATCGAAAAGCCAGCCCCCATTTTTTCTGGCCCGGAAAAAGTCCATCTGCAGTAGATCAGGTTTCATGAATAGCGCATACATTTGGTTTAGACTAAGCAAGTATAAAGTTAATGTTTCTAAGGGGTTTTCTTAATTTTATCGTACTTTGCTACATCGGGCAACTCGTCTGTCGCCTCCTGGCTATTTAACTTCCCATTCGAAACCTCCAGTAAAACCGAGCTTCCACTAGTCTTCCTGGTGTACGTTTTACCCTGAAAACGGATCGGTAGCTTTCCATAACTGAACAATGCTTTTGCCTCCTGCCCAATGACCTGCAAAGCCGCAGGCTTTGTTCCGTCTAATTGCGCCAGTATTTCCCAGTTCCCGATCTTAAGGTGGCAATTGTTGTCTTTATCCGCAATAGTTTTCAGGAGTCCGGCTTTTCCATCCTTAATCTGAATAATGGTCAGGAAGCGAAACCTTTGCTGAGGTAAAGAGGTAATTCCGGCATGCCATTGATTTTTAAAATCCTTTATGTTTCCTTTATCATCAGTAACCTTATTCCAGTTCAATGCTGGCTCATAGAATTGATCATGTATAGTCATCCGGATCGGATTGCAGGCAAAAATAGTAGCCGCAGCAATTACATCTTCATTCTTCACCAGAAAATCCTGTCTGCTGGCATTTTCGATCTCCTGACCCTCGATCTTACTGTAAGGCGTGTGGAACTGGCTGGTCCATTTGACCGGCTTTTTTGCTTCAAGTTCATCATATATTACGATATAACCGCCCTCCAGCTGAAGCATGTGCCTGCGGTAGCAGGTCACTCCTGCATCACCATAACCATTGTCTTTACCGGGTTGAAGATTAAGCTGTTTAAAGCGGTTCAACCAAAACTCACTCCTGATGTCACCATAAGCATTACCGGCATCACCTAAGGCATATTGAATGTGCTGGCCTGATAATGCGCGTGGGATCCAGCCATAGCCTTCCTCGCCTATTTTCTGACTTAAACTATCTGCAAGAATGGTACAATAAGCTTTGGAATTTCTGTAATACAGCAGATTGTGCTTATCGCTGAAATTGCTGTAATACCCACTACCTCCAAAAACGACCTTCCCCTTGTAATTGATGGTAAATGCGTTTTGTGACGCATGCCCGTGACCAGAAGATCCAAAGGGGCTACTCATCAGGTAACTGCTCAGGCTATTATCCGCATGCGAAAGGTCTTCGTGCATGGCAGCAACACCTACATCTTTAAAAAGACGTGTTTTAGGCAGGTCGGCGAAAGACTTTTCCGGAGATTTACGGTCTGGTGTGTAATTCAACAAACGGAACAACAGGTAATCGTCTGTTCCTTTGAATAATTCCGGCTGATCTGATTTTATCCGGTTTACATAAGCATTCAGGTAAGGGTTATTTAGCTTGAAACTCAGTGCTTCTGCAAACCAGGCTTCCCCGTTTACAATGTAGGGAATATTCTCCCACATGTCCCCGATCGCTGTAGAAGCGGCACCGTTGGGATGTGTATACAACAGGTAATACGGCAGGTTCTGCATCCAGGGAAGATTGAAATAATTCACTCCAGTAAAATCGCCGAACATCTGCGACAGGTAAATAACAGATTTAAAGTTAACCCTGAAATATCCGTTTCCTTCATGCCAGCCCCCATCGGTGGTCCCCAGAACAGGGAATCTTGCAGACCATACTTCATACATATAGCTTAGCCATTCTTTAGCTTCCGGTACATCGTTGATGACAGCAACGGTAGCAATGGCCAGGTTTCTCAGGGTAATCTGCCAGACATGATTGTCGCTCACATGCAATTCAAAACGATTGGGCAGATGGTCATATACCCTTTTGGCCCTCAGGGTAATTACCTTTACAAACAGGTCTTTTTCTTGTGGAGTTAAGAGCTGATATCCTGCGTCATAAAACCAGCCCAGAGCTTCCAAAACTGCTCCACCGGTAAAGTCATCTCCTGTAGCTAAACCATTCGGATCCATATTCGCAAGGTTCAGCGCCCTGCGTTTGGCATCCAGGATAAAACGGGTATCTTTCGTTAACTGATAGGCAATGCACAGGTTCCGCACAGGTGTTCCGACTGCATCGCCGAATCCATGGTACATCCGTTCAACGATAATTTTCTTTTCAAGGGCAGTCTTCCCGGTGGTATCAATTATCCTTTGTGGCTTTTCTTCGGGTAAGGGTGCTAACATCAGTTTTTCAGCAAAAGCGATAAAAATTTTAGCTTCCGGATTTTGCAGGTTGTTGCGGTAGAAATCCTCCCCCCTGCTATTCATGTTCCAGAGCAGCGGATGTGCACCTTCATTTCGCTTTAACACTGTACTTACCGGAGGTGATACTTTTGCATTGGCGTATCGGGCACTGACCACAAAATCATAAGTTTCCGACCAGCTCCACTTTACAACTCCTTTAAGGGAATAAGCATATTTCCAAAACCATCTGCCAGGTTTAAGTGCTTGATGCAGCGGATATACGGCCCAACGCTGTGCCGCACTGCTGATCACTTCTTTTTTAAAATCCCGGTCTGTGGACAGCATTACTTTATAAAGTACATTTCCAATATTCGGATCTTCCGGCACTGCACTGCCACTTTCCATAGGGAGTACTGCTGTTTTTCCATTTGTTGCCGGCCATAATAATGCCGGGGCATTCGTTGGCACAGTGATTCCATTTGCCGGATACGGCCATTCACGCACACGGGCATGAAGTTTTTCGGCCGTTAATGTAATGATTGCCGGTTGATGCTGAGCCAGGCTCTGAATGGCTGTCAGGCAGAGTAAAAGAGTCCATAATCTTCTCATAATCCGGAAGTAAATTTATCACCATTGCTGATGCACCACTGCTTCAGGCAACTACGGATCGCGGCCAGTTTTTTCCGGTATTTCGGATTAACTGAAAGGTTGTCCATTTCGCCAGGATCTTTATCCAGATCGAACAGCTGTTCTTTGAGCTTACCTTTATTGTAAACGATGTATTTAAAATCTTTGGTAATCACAGCTCTGCCGCTGATCCCCAAAAGATTTTCGTTGTCTGCAAAATCAGTTTCAATCACCAGCGTATCCCTCAGGTTTACAGCCGGGCTGGAAATCCGTTTGGCAAGATCTGCTCCCTTTAAATAGGCTGGCTTCTTCAGCTCTGCAAAACCACAGATGGTCGGAATGATATCAATTCCATTACATACCAACATACTGTCGGTACGTGCTGCCCAATCTCCTATTTTAGAGATAATGAAAGGAACCTTAGCAGCCTCTTCATAGAGCACCTGTTTCTGATTCCAGCTATGGCCCGCATAACCATCTCCATGATCTGCCGTAAAAATGATGATGGTGTTTTTTTCTACGTTATACTTTTTTAAAGACCCGAGCACCATTTCAATGTATTTATCCACTTTCTCTACCAGGCGGTTGTATGCCCAGCGGTATTTTCGCCATTGATCTGCATTCCAGCCTACTGTTGGATAGGTTCTTGCGCTTACTTTCTGCTGCTCCCTCAAAACCTCGGGCTCGTTGGCCGGAATATTCCAGTTCGCTGGCAATTCCGGACATTGTGCTACAGGAGGAGCTTCTTCCAGCACATCCATTTTTAAGTCTTCGCCCCGGGCCCATTCACAGATGTCGTGTGGGTTTAAAAATGAGGCTACCAACAGAAAAGGCTTATCCTTATTTTCTTTTATAAATCTCGCACAATAAGCAGGTGTTGCACCATCATTATAATCTAAAAAATTAGTATTCTGAATGTATTCAAAACCATGTTGGCTAACCTTTCCATTAGGGACGGGAAGGTGCCATTTCCCAACATATCCGGTTTTGTATCCTCCATTTTGAAAGATCTTTCCCATCATGAGCAGACTATCCGGCCATTGTCCATCCCTTTCCTGCGTGTTGCCCACGAAACCAGTCTCAAAAGGCATTTTACCACTAAAAATTGAGGTCCTGGAAGGTGTGCAAAGTGGTTGGGCACAATATGCTTTGGTAAATCTTACTCCATTTGCAGCCAGCTTATCCATAGCTGGCGTATGGAGGTCTTTGTTACCTGCAGCGCTCATCGCATCTGCTGTCTGCTGATCGGTAAGGATGATCAGTATGTTCGGTTTATTAGTGGTTTGGGCATTTACTACTCCAACCAAACAGCAAAGCAGCGCAATGATATGGTATTTCATTTCCTTAATCATTTACAAGTTTCTCTAAAAACCAGGGTTTTGTCTGGTGATGTTCTTATTTACATCTATCTCATTTTGTGGAATAGGATACAATTCATGTTTTCCTTTCACAAAATTCGTATTCGCTTCATATCCGTATAATGCGCGAATAGCTTTTACAGCATCCTGGGTAGCTTTGATTTTATCACCCAACAAGTTCCACCTGATTAAATCTGCACGGCGCATGCCTTCAAAACAAAGCTCCCATGCCCTCTCGTTTTGTATGCTTTTCAGAAAAGCATCCTGCCCCAGTCCTGAAGGTAAATCTACATCCTGATTGTTCTTTTTAGGCAATAAGGTCGCCGTTGCCGTTGCCCCGGTTCCAGGACCGTTAATAACCACGGTAGGTGCTGCAATGTAACCACCACCGGCATTGAGGATCGTGATTGCAGTAATTTTTCCTGAGACAATGGTAGGAACTGCATAAGCATCTGTTCCTGTGCCAGTGATACTGATCGTGGTAGCAGCGGTATATCCTGTTCCGCCGGCTCCAAGTGCAATACTGATTCCACTTCCAGCTGTAGTCGTACCAAAAGCCCTTCTTCTAACTGCATTTATGGCATCATAGGCAGCAGCTGTTGGCCCCCCGTTTAACTCATTTTCTATTTCAGCCTTCATCAATAGTACATCAGCATAACGCATAGCCACATAATTTATATTGGTGTAACTTTTTTCCAATGCCGAATTCTTTTGATACTCTCTGCTCCATTTCCCCGGCGTCCATTGTTCATCCTGTCTGGCGGTTAACAATGGAACTCTGTTTCCATTGACATCGAGGCTGTATCTTGCAACAGAAAAATCACGTCGCAAATCGCCATCCTGGAAACTGGTATAGAACGAGGCCGGAACAAAAGTTCTGTTCAATGTACTTCCATAAAGGCCATTAGCAGTTAATGGCGCATTAAATGTCCCAATGCTGGAATTACTCGTTGTCGTTACAGCAGGAGTATAAAATGAAGCTTCAAACAGACTTTCTTTCGGTTCAAAAACCTGTTGGGATTGATTTTTAAAAACCTGGCTATAGCTTGGATTCAACTGGTAAAGACCGGAAGAAATCACATCATTCACCTGTGTTTGAGCAATCTGATAGTATTTTTTGTAGTCAGCTTCCTGCTTCATGGTACCATCGGATCTTAAACTATATCCCCCCGCGAACAGTGCGATCCGGGCCAACATCGCTTTGGCACCAAACTTATTAATCCGCTCGTCGTTTGCCAAAGTTTGCGGCAAAACCTCGACAGCCTCTTGCATATCTTTAATAACTTGATTATAAATTATATAGCGATCAGTCAAAGGCAATCTCATCTCATCCCCCGCAGCAGTACTCTTCGTTTTAAAAGGTACATCCCCCCAAAGTCGAATCAGTTCTGAATAATAAAAACCACGCAAAAATTTAGCTTCTCCCAGCATTCGGTTTAAGTCTGCTTTTTGTGCAGGGGTCCCTCCTGTGTACAAGTCCATTTTCCCGATGCGTTCAATGACAATGTTGGCCCGGTCAATCCCATTGTATAAGGTAGACCAGGTCCCATAGAAATAAGAGTTTCCTGCTAAATAGTAATAATGGGAAACCTCCCTGAAATCGTTCACCGTATTTCCAGGAGATAAGAATTCCACATCCGTATCCGCATCATAAACCAATGGGATATACCATGCATAGGTATTCGGGCTTTTCATCGTTTCGTAAATGCCCAGTGTAGCCGCATAAGCTTCGTTCACCGATTGAAAAAAATTAGCGGATGCAAATGAGGAATATGGACTCGTCTCTACCGCTTTCTTACAGGAAAAAAATGGAGTGATACTGATTAGCCCAACAAGTACGATTTTTCCGATATTTAAATAAGTATGTTTCATTTTGAGATCTGTTAAAGCGATAAATTTAAACCGGCAACGTAAGATTTTCCGCGCGGATAGGCACTGAAATCAACGCCAGGCGTTAATGGGTTATTGATGACACTCACTTCCGGATCGTAGCCGGAATATTTGGTAAACACATGCAAGTTGTAAGCGGTAAAATAAATACGGGCGTTCTTAACCTTTATTTTATCCAGCCATTTCTTTGGCAGCGTATATCCCAGGCTGATGTTGTTGATCCTCAGGAATGAGCCATCTTCTATTGCATAACTGGTTAAACGGCCTGCTGTTGTTCCGGTAATCGAAGCGATTGTATTTTTACCCCTGTTTAAGGCTTCGAGTTCTACCGGACTCGTCACCAACTGGCCTGCAGCATTCACATTTGTCCAGCGGTTGGCCTGAAATGCCAGGTTGCTGTTATAGTCTCCGGAAGCTGCCAGGTTGTTCTGGATATTCGCGTTATAGATGTCATTGCCATAAGTAAAATCAAGGAATACACTCAAGTCGAGACCTTTATAACTAAAGGTATTGTTAACCCCTCCTGAAAATTTAGGATTGGCATTGCCGATAACCGTACGGTCATAGTCATTGATCAAACCATCTGGTGTACCCTGTGGCCCACTCAGATCTTTGTATTTTGCAAAACCCGGCTGAACCACATTTCCATTATTGACGATACCTGGTTTCAGGCTATAGGCATTCGTGGCCGGATTGTAATTGAAATCGTTTACCTGGTAAAGCCCATCACTGATGTAACCGTACATCATACCTACCGGCTGCCCTACCTGCAAGATGTAATCATTGAATGCACTGTTATAACTGCTGACCAATAGAGAATTCTCCTCATTGCTCAGTTTAATCACTTTTGTTCTGCTGAAGGCAATATTCAGACTGGTGTTCCAGGAGAACTGATCATTTTTTACGTTGACACTGTTTAAGGTAAACTCCACACCTTTACTGGAGGTTTCGCCAATGTTCTGAAGTTGGGTACTAAAGCCTGAACTTGCCGGAATACGGGTATTGTAGAGCAGATCTTTTGAGCGGTTATCGTACACATCTGTGGTCAGTGTTAACCTTTGCCTGAAAAAACCAAGATCTAAACCTATGTTCCTTTGTACCACCGTTTCCCATTTTAAAAAAGGATTGGCAAGGTATGACTGATAAACAGAGCTCACGATCTGGTTATTGAGCGCATAGTTACCTGTCACAAATGAACTTAGGGCTGCATAATTTGCGATACGGTTATTACCTGAACTACCATAACTTACACGTAATTTTAAATCTGAGATCATTTTAATCTTGTGCATAAAAGGTTCCTGAATGATTCTCCAGGCCACAGCAGCAGATGGAAAATAGCCAAACACGTTCTCTGATCCAAACTTTGAAGAACCGTCTCTTCTGAGGGAAGCACTCAAAAGGTACCGTCCTTTATAGCCATAATTTCCCCGGGCAAAGAATGACAACAGTTTATCATCTTCTGCATAGGATGATGGGAAACCGGGAATGGTTCCGGCACCAAGATCATCAAATCCATTATTAACTACAGGGAAACCACTTGCACTAGCTGCAAACCGCTCCAGATAGTTATAAATGTATTCTTGTCCCAGTGAGACATCCATTTTATGGTCTTTTGCAAAGGTATTGGCATAGGTAATTACATTATTATAAGATAAGCGGTTGGTCAGGATATCACTGATGCTCCCATTTGGTCCACCGGCACGTATGGCCTGGATATTCGTTGCATCAATAAATATCTTTTGCTTATCCGTCTGACTGCTATAACTCAGCAAACCGTTGTAAGTAAGCTTTTTGAAAAGATTGTATTTGACCGTTGCGCTCGCGTTCAGACTTTTAACAGATTGCTGCATCTTTCGCGAATTCAAGGCAATCAAGGGGCTTTGAAATGCGGGGCTTCCCTGATTGTCAAAAGCATCGACAACATCGTCCAATAAATCAAAATCATCATTCCTTTTGCTGTTTACCGGCCTGTATTGCAGTAAAGTCTGTAAAAAACTCAGCCTTGCATTTCCTCCTGTCTGTGTACCTCCGGTTCCATAAATTGCCTGATTAGAATAATTGACGATCCCTGTAACCACCGCTTTTTTACCGATATTGTTAACCACCGTAAGTTTCGCAATGTCTTTATTGGCACCGCTATTCAGCAAAAGTCCGTCATTGTTGTTTTTAGAGTAAAACAGGTTATACCTGATCTCATCGGAGCCCCCGTTGATGCTGATCTTATGGTATTGGTTCATCACGGTCTTACCAAGCACCTCATCCTGCCAGTTGATTCCCGGTCTGTTTCCATAATTGATCTGTAAAGAATCATAAGAACCGAAGGTGGATATAAAGCGGGTTAAACGGCCTGCATCACGCGCAGAATTTTCGTAAGTATACTGTGCATATTGGAGTGGATTCAGAACAGGTAAATAACGGCTGGTCACCCTTGCCCCCACATAACCATCGTAACTGATCGTGGTCTTTCCGCTCTTTAACTTTTTAGTGGTAACCAGTACCACACCATTCGCACCACGTGCGCCATATATTGCCGTAGCTGATGCATCCTTTAATACGTCAATGGACTCTATATCCATTGGGTCCAGAAAAGCAAGTCCATCAGTCTGTGGAACACCATCAACCACATATAATGGATCGTTGCTTTGGGTAATGGAGGTTCCGCCTCTGATTTTAATGGAAGGTGCTGCTCCCGGATCACCGCTACCCATCGTTACCTGCATACCTGCGATACGCCCCTGTAGGGCTTGTGCCACATTCTGCACTGGTGTTTTTGCAAGTTCAGTTCCGCTGATCGAAGACACAGAGCCGGTAAGGCCACCTCTGGTTGTCTCCTGGCCATAACCGGTAACCACTACTTCATTCAGGTTATTGGCATCGTCAATTAACCTGACATCAATATTGGTTCTGTTATTTACTTTAATTTCGACAGTTTTAGAGCCTATAAACCTGAATTCAAGGCTGGCATTTCCTGGCACTTTAATCTGATAAGTACCATTTCCTGAAGATACAGCTGCATTTTTACCTCCTTTTTCCCTGATCGTTGCTCCTGGAATGGGTTGGTTAGTCCCGTCTCTTACTACTCCTTTTACAGTAATTACATTTTGTGCGTGCAATCGCGTAAAAAAGCATAGTAAGCATAATATAAGTAGGGTTTGTTTCATTTTAGGTCCTTTCTTGGTTTAGAGAGATGGTTGGTCTGGCGGTAAATTTAGCCGAATTTATAGCCATCTTTTAAATATATGGTATTCGCTATTGTCTTCACTGTGGCAGTTTGCAGGTATTCATCAAAAGACTCTGCTGCTGCAGAGGGAGTAATTTCTTTAAATCCATTTAAGCCTGTCAGCTGCTGTCCAGACTGAATGATTTTATTCTCTGCATTCGCAAGGGTTGCATCATCACGGAAGTAAACCGCGCTGACTGTTCCTACGGTGGAATCATTGTAGTTCGTATCGTCAACAACACCGGCATCTGTCTTTCTGTTGCTCGGCCAGGGTCTTAAATTCTTAAGGTTTGCAATTTGCTGATCATAGACCATTTTGCGCAGTTGAGCGGAGTGGCGGGCCTGAATGGTATGAATCTGGACTACAGACTGCAACACTGTTTTTTCTGCCAACAACACTATTGCCTGACCTTTATAAACCCTTACACTAAAATCTTCGATGGTCATCGCCGTACGAAGGAAAGTCGCATAATTAGTATTCACATTGACATTCACCTTTGTATAATCAAACGCTTCATAAGGCATGGCAGCTCTTGGTGTGCCACCTAAACTCTGAATCTTTTTGATCAACAGGTTGATGTGCGCTTGTTCCTGTTCCTGTATTATATTGAAAACTGGTTTGGCACTATCCGGAATCAGGGCAGGTGTTTTGACTAAAGCATTTTGGTAAAAATTAAAGGACAGGTATTCTACCGTCAGCAGTAGGTTCAGTGCGTCCACCGAGGAATTTGAAGTGCTTTGTCCAAAGGCTTGCCCAAACAGGTTACCGGCATTTAAAGGTAGTGATACCAGGGTTACTTTTTTTGCCCAATGGAAAAAGTCTTTCATCGCACTGCGACGTGGACTTAAGTGCTCATAGCGCTCTGCATCCACTTTTTCAAGTTCTGATAAAATATTAAGGATATTCATACGGGCATTTTATAAGTTAATGACATTGAGTTTTGTGCTGATATACTTAGTCACCTGTGCCAGAACCTGAGCAGGATCTGACAGGACATCCAGACCATCGGCAGCAATTGCCCCCAGGGCAGACAGTTCTTTCAGATCAGCAAAGCTATCAGTAGAAATCTGATTTCGTATCCAGGCTGCATGACGTGCTTCCACCGAAGCAATCTGGCTCAATATCACAAAGCTGTAGTTGCTCTGAGCACGTAGCAAGGCACCATTATAGGCCGCTACGCCAAGATCTTCAAACGCTTTGGCTGCTGTCAGCACTGAAAGCGCAGAACTGGTGTCAATTGCAGACAAATTAAATTCCAGTTTACCGATCCCTGCAATTCCAAGGAAGTTTTTGTAATACTCACGGTGCGCGATCTCATGCAGCTTAATATCATTTAAAAAGGCCATTTGAACAGCGGTAAAGTCAGCTGCAGGGGCTTCCAGTACTTTAATATAAAATGCAGCTGCTAATTGTTCTAAAGCATAAATGTAATTTAACAATCCAGCATCGCTTTTAAAGTCGATCGTATGATCAGTATTGATCGCCGGAGCTGATGGTGAATCGACTTCCTTTCTACAGCTTAGTCCCATCCCGACGACTACTGTAGCCCCTGTAAATTTTAAAAATTGCCTGCGCAGCAACCGCTCTTTTAAGAAAAGAGTGTCCCCGGCTTCGATTTTTTCCAGATCTCTTGCCATAATTTGGTTAATTATTTGGTTAGATTGTATAGGTTGTGATCAAATTTCCCCAGCTACCCTGGCTTATAGCCAACGACAATTTACGGCCCTCCCCTGTTCCCTATAATTGTTGGTTAGTATTTGGTTTGATTTGACAGAAACGAATGTAACTGGATTACCGAACTTAGGCTTTTAAATTTGTTGAAAATGGTATCAAATTTGGTTAAAAAACTGATTTGGACAATTTCAAAATATTTATAGCAAAAATCAAAAGTCTCTTTCTTCCCGCCAGCTTAATTTCACGGTTGCTAAAAATGCGAGTCATTACCTCACACAAAACAACCAAACTTAAATATTATGAAAAAAGCCCTTAGCATACTGCTGGCTAGTGCTCTTGCTTTAAATGCTTACTCCAGCACCAGACAGCAAGACGTACCTCAATGGCTAAAAAAAACCACAGATGTTATTTCCTACCAATTAAAGAAAGCTTCCAATACTTACAAGCCCGGAAAAAATCCCCGCTCAGTTAATCCTGACGGTACAGTTAGGTTGGCGCCTTACAAGGACTGGACTACCGGTTTTTTTCCTGGTTCGCTATGGTATGGTTATGAACTCACAGGAGAAGCAGAACTGGCTGCTGATGCCAAACGTTTTACGCTGGCTTTAGACTCTGTTCGTTACCTGACCAACACCCATGATCTGGGTTTTATGCTCTATTGTTCTTATGGAAATGCATATCGCATCACCGGAGATAAAAACTATCTGCCTGCACTATCCGATGGCGCAAAACATCTCTTTGCAAGGTACAACCCTAAAGTGGGTGTAATCCGTTCCTGGGATTTCGCCTGGTGGCATTACCCGGTAATTATCGACAACATGATGAATCTGGAATACCTGTACTGGGCCGCCAAGGAATTTAAGCAACCGGCCTACACCCAGGCTGCCGATGGTCATGCTAAAACTACGATGAAAAATCATTTCAGAAAGGACCACAGCTCTTATCATGTTGTAGATTATGACGCCACAACCGGAAAAGTATTGAGAAAAGCCACTCATCAGGGTCTTACAGATGAATCTGCCTGGGCCCGCGGACAGGCATGGGGATTATACGGATATGCCATGTGTTATGCCAATTCCAAAGAACAAAAGTTTCTGGATCAGGCGGAACACATTGCAGCTTTTATCATGAACCATCCAAAAATGCCTAAGGATAAAGTTCCTGTTTGGGATTTTGATGTCCATAATGCCCTTGATACTGAAGAACGGGCGCCCAGAGATGCTTCTGCCGCAGCTGTAATCGCATCAGCATTATTGAACTTAAGTACCGAAGTTAAAGATGGCAAAAAGTATTTTGATTATGCTGAAGATATCCTGGAATCATTGTCTTCTGATGCTTACCTGGCTAAACCGGGAGAAAATGGGTATTTTATCTTAAAACATAGTGTAGGTGCTTTCCTCTATAATTCTGAAATTGACACCCCGCTGGACTATGCGGATTACTATTATCTGGAAGCCCTAAAGCGTTATGCTGAGATAAAAAAATTAGATTTAAAGCAATTAACAAAATCATAACATGAAATTTAGAGTTTTTTCAATCCTGTTGTTCCTTGGTTTCGGACTACATGTAAATGCACAGGATGCTTCCATTACTAAAGAAAGCTTTGTTAAGCTCGATCTCAGCTATCCTGGATTAGAGAAAGTGAACCAGCTTTATTCAACGGGAAAATACGAAAATGCAGCTACTGAACTGCTGAGCTATTACAGGAATCGAAAAAAGATAAGACATCCTGAGTTCAATGCAGGTGATGAAAATCGTTTTAAAGGTAAATCTATTGGTAAAGCTAATCAGGAAAAGGCAGATCTGGCCCTGGAACACAAGTTTCAACCTCATAAAGGCTATGGCTTTTTTGATTATGGAAAAGACATCAACTGGCAATTGTGGCCGGTAAAAGACAATGAAGTACGCTGGCAGTTACACCGCGTGTACTGGTGGCAGCCTATGGGCCTCGCCTACCGTAGCAGCAGCGATGAAAAATATGCAAAAGAATGGGTCTATCAGTTTCGCGACTGGGTAAAAAAAAATCCTTTGGGCTTATCGGATGATAACGACAGATATGCCTGGCGACCTTTGGAAGCATCAGAACGGATACAAAGCTTACCCGGTACTTTCAACCTTTTTCTAAATTCTCCAAATTTTACACCTGGCTTTTTACTGGAATTTTTACAAAGTTTTCACCAGCAAGCTGATTATATTCCTTCACGTTACTCGAAGTTGGGCAATCATCTTTTGTTCGAAGCGCAACGTGTACTCTTTGCCGGTTCCTTCTTTCCTGAATTTAAAGATGCCCTTTCCTGGAGGAAAAGTGGAATCACAGTTTTAAACAAGGAAATAAAGAAACAGGTTTATCCCGATGGTATGCAATTTGAACTTTCTCCAGTGTACCACGTAGCGGCCATAGACATCTTCTTAAAAGCCTATAATGCAGCAAAGATGACCAGTGTAGAAAATGAATTCCCTGAAAGCTATAGCAAGACAATTGAAAACATGATCATTGCGACCATCAACAGCTCCTTTCCCGATTACAATACCCCTATGTTTGGCGATTCATGGCTAGTGGAAAAAGCTGGAAGAATCAAGCAGTTTCAAAGCTGGGCTAAAGCTTTCCCTCAAAATAACGTCATTAGATATTTTGCTACAGAAGGCAAAGAAGGAGAATCGCCCGCCTATTTGTCACATGGCTTAACTACGGGAGGTTCTTACACTTTTAGAAACGGATGGAATGATCAGTCGACCGTGATGATCTTAAAGGCTAGTCCGCCGGGAGAATTCCATGCCCAGCCTGATAATGGCACTTTTGAGCTTTGGGTTAAGGGACGCAACTTTACACCAGATGGAGGAGTGTATGTGTACAGTGGTGATGCTGAGATCAATAAACTCAGAGAAGAATACCGTCAAACTAAAGTACACCAGACTTTAACGCTCGACAACAAAAATATGGTGATTACAAAGGCCATGCTAAACAAATGGGAAACCGGAAAGACCCTGGATGTTTTGACCTACACCAATCCCAGTTATCCTGAACTGAATCACCAACGTAGCGTACTTTTCATCAACCAAAAATACTTTCTGATTATTGATAAAGCAATCGGCAGAGCAACCGGAAATCTCGGAGTGCATTTCCAGCTTAAGGAAGATAGCAAACCAGTTTTTAACACTGCAATAAACCAGGTACATACGACCTATTCAGACGGGAACAATCTTTTAATACAGTCGCTAAACACCGATAAGGTAAGATTGAATGAAGAACAGGGTAAGGTTTCGTATGTATACAGAAAGGAAGTACCAAGGCCTGCGTTTGTGTTTGAAAAATCTAAAAGTGATGCTACTATGCAAAGATTTATCACGATTATCTATCCTTATGAAGGTGATACTTCGCCGGAAATCAGCATTTCAGAAAACGCTGGGAATGATCCGGAGAAAGGTAACCTCAATATTAACATTACTATTAATGGAACCAAACAAAAAATAGAAACAAAACTCAATCCTTAAAAACAAGGAAATGAATAAATCGATCCTCTGTTAATGCTATTTCTTGCCCAGCTAGCTTCACAGCTGATAATCTATTTAAATAGACTCAAGATCAATACAAAGGCGGTAAAGCACAAATCAAAATTTGTAAAACCGCTTTGTATTCGTACTTCAGCGGCGGACAGTTGGCAGAGTGGTCGATTGCGGCAGTCTTGAAAACTGTTAACTTGTCAAAAGCACCGCGGGTTCGAATCCCCACTCTCCGCCAAGGTATCAAAACCTACAGAAAGCCTGGAATTGTAAGATTTCAGGCTTTTTTGTTTTAAATCATTCTATAGTAATAATTAAACTCTGCCGAAGCAACCGGATGTCATAATCAATACTCCATAAGTCTTTGACTCCTGTAACTCAGACATTCACATAAGCCATCGAGCTGACAGTAGTTATTTTTTAGTCTTTTTTATTTTCTTGTGTTTATAAAATAATTCAGCACAGCTTTTAGAATAGCCAAAATAGATTTCTTCTCCAAAGTCTTCTAAATTTATCAGACTAAACTTCATTTTAGTTTTTATAGTTGGTATTTTGATTAACTCATCTTTATCCATCTCATAATAATTCCAATTTCCAATATAATCTCCAGTTAAAAGATTGACACTGGACTCACCACTTCCGTCGTTAACAGCATTCCCAAATTCATATCTGCTCATACCAATTAATTGTATTTTCTTTGTTTTAGTGTTGTATCTAAATTGATTTTTATAACCAGCACGCATCCAGTCGTTAAAAAATTCAAAACCGTTTTTTGTTTCAATAACGCCTGACATAAAATTCAAAATCTCAATAGGTTTGCTTGATATTGCATTGTAATTTTTTGTGGATAGTTTACAAACGATTGTATATTTTGTTGAGTCAACATATACAGTATCTATTATACGATCATTATCAAGATCTTTTAATAATTTATTTTGCCCAAAAACAACTAACTGAGTGAATAGAAAAATTAATGTTATCAATGATTTTCTCATACTGTTTATCTCTAATTATTAATTCGTTTCATTCACTGCTATTTCCCCTTTAAATTTGACTTGAAATACCTGAATTTTAAATTCTCTTCATTACCCGTCCGTGTTCCATTATACAATTCAAGCGCTATAGTATGCTCGTCAACCCAGGTCAAATCATTAATTGACCAATCTTTGGTATAATAATTAAGCGCAGGTGTTATTCCTTTTAACCCGATTCCCGTTGAAACATTGAATAAAAAAATTTCTGCTCTGTATTCATAATAGTTTTCATAATCAGGGCCATCATATGATGAACAAACTACTAGCTGATTACACGATGGAGAAAGTAACATCTTTAATATTCCTGCATCATAGGTTGAAGGAATTAACATTTTTCTATTTGTATTCTTTTCTGCCAGGTAAGTTTCAAAAGTTTCTTTACCATTGTGCATTACATAAAGGCCTGAGCCACTGATAAATTTTCCGGAATCCAAAACACAACTTGTTTTATATTTCCCGATGCAGGATTGAAACTCATGCTTCGATATTTCAGTAAGATTTAGTTCAAGGTTATTATACAAAGCGTCATTATGCCATGTCAGCGCATCAACAAATACATTTCTTTCTATTTTATGATTCCTACTGTTTTCCTTCAATGTATCAGAAATAACAATTGCAGCGTCAACTTTTGGGTGATCATTTGTCAAATAGCTTGCGATAAAAAAAATGAGCCCAATTTGTAATTTCGAAATCTTCATGTCTTTAATTTTCATTGACAAACTTATGCCCGTTAAATTTTAAATAGAAAATACTTGGTTCGCTATTGTAGCCTGCACCTATTAATACTGTTAATTTTATATTGGCCATTTTATCTTTTGAATAATCGCCTTGACCTTCTACAGCATATTTTAGGGGAGATGGAACTGAGGGATGTCCCAAGAAACTAGTTAAAACCTGTGTTTTAGTGTCGAATTCAAATTCTCTGTTACATAAATTCAGGAAAGGTCGATTAACAAAAATTGGATTATTTACGATTAAATAATCACCCTTAATCTCAACAACATATGCTATGCCTTGATAACAATTACCATCACCTGCCTCTACTCCAATTAATAAGTATAGAATACGCGATTGGCTTCTGAGTTGATGTATTTTGAAAAAATCGCAATTAATCTTTGAAGATAAATTGTAAGCAAAGATTTTGCCGTATTCATTTTTCCATTGAATAATAGGATGGGTAATCAATCTCCTCGTTCCGCCACAATCATAACCAAAATTGTAAATTTTAATGGCTTTTTTGTCCTTACGCTCTGCAGATAACTTTAAACCGAGACTTTGATAATAAATTGACGAATAATTATTGCCTGCCATTAAATTCACCACCTTATTTGCCGTTACCTTGCAAAGACTGTCGATATTATAATCTGCGTTTTCTGCATAAACAAAACTTCTGGCGAAGCTGATGTTCTTTTTGATCTGTTCGGTCAATTTTTTCTGATAATTATTTTTCTGCCCAACACTAATTATCGATAAAGAAAGTAGAAGTGTCAATAAAAAAATTGTTTTCATATTTATTATCTTAATGTATTGGCATATTTTGCATGGGTTTGCTTGTTCTTCCTGCAAAGCTTACCACAACTATTTTTAATTTCCCAACAGGTTTAATATACTTTAAAAATAAGCTTATTATTTAGCAGTTTATCCGGCAATTATTATTCGCCCAAAAGCAGCGCATATTTGATGATTTTTGACTATCATTCGTAATGAAATGGTTAACTGGAGCATCCTTTATCCTTATAAACCACTCTAATTATCCTCAAAATTTCTGACAAGTGTCTAATGGATTCTCTCTTTACCTGCCAAGGTATCAAAACCATACAAAAGCCTGGGTGCGTGATCCAGTGGGTAAATTCTGAAAAGGAAAAAAACACAGGAACAACACCTCTCAATTACACAAAATCTCGGTTCAGGATTCCTGATTTATAAATCAGGAGTCCTGAATCATATACTTACGACCCTTGAGATTTTGTTAAATATAGCTTTGTGAAAAATTAAATTTCAAAAAGTTCATGAAGAAAGTCATCTATTTTATCGCACTATTATTTTCGCCAGTTTATTTATTGGCACAAACAGAAGAGATCTCAATTAAGAAATGTATTCAAAATTACATTGATGGAACTTCTTACAATAAACCCGATCACATCGAAAAGGCATTCTATCCCGAAGCCAATCTATTTTTAAGTCATAAAGACAAGGACCTATGGATTGTGCCGGCCAGCGAGTACACCAAATGGTTTAAAAAAGGCGACCAGGGGCAGTTTAATGGTCGAATAGGCAGAATTATTTCAATTGAACTAAACAACAATATCGCTTTGGCTAAGGCAGAAATATTAATACCTGACAAAAAATTAGAATTTATGGATATGTTTCTACTCAAAAAGATTCAAGGCGAATGGAAAATAATCAGCAAATCTGCAAGTAGCATCAATACTAATAAATCCGGACGGAATATCCTGTTCATCGTCTCTAATGCTCATTATTATGGTAAATCAATCTTAGCAACAGGCAATAGTTTTTCTGAAATAGTAAACGCCTACCATACCTTTAAAACAGCAGGATACACCGTCGATTTTGTAAGCCCGAAAGGTGGAAGCATTCCGTTGGCTTATATCAACACATCCGACACTTTGCAAAAGCAATATTTATTTGACCCGGATTTTATGTATGCCATGAAAAACACTAAAAAACCTGAAGAAATTGATTCAAAAAACTATAAAGCTGTTCATTACATTGGTGGTGGAGCTGCAATGTATGATGTGCCTGAAAATAAAGAAATTCAAACTATTGCTTTAAAAGTATATGAAGAAAATAAGGGCATTATCTCTTCCGTTTGTCATGGAACCGCAGGAATTGTAAACTTAAAAACAAATGACGGGAACTACTTGGTATCAGGAAAAAAAATTAGTGGCTACCCTGATTCATTCGAAAAGCAAGATGGAGATTATTTTAAGCACTTTCCATTCCTGATTCAAAAGACAATTGAAGAAAGAGGCGGCGTTTTTAAGTTTTCTCCTCGTAACGCCTCACATGTAGAAACCGACGGAAGAATAGTCACCGGACAAAATTTTCAATCGTCTAGCGGCGTAGCTTTAAAGATTATAGAATTAATAAATGGTGCAAAAAATGAATGATGGTTTATAGGTAATAGTCGGGGATTTAGATTTACTTATCCCCGATCATCACCTACTGGCAGAACGTTAGCAGAAAGCTTTTTTTCTCTAAGAACCTGCACTCAAAACAAAACTGGCAGGCGCATACGCTTTAAGGTTGAAAGACAGTTTACCTGCAATAACACGAATAGGTTTACCAATTACCTCGCCACGAAGATTAACAGGAATAGCCCTGGTATAAACTACCCCCTTTGGAAACAGAACCGTAACATTCCCGGAAATCCCGCCCTGTTCCCATAGCCGCAGTAAAGTATTTTTTTTATCGGCCGGGGCTGTTGCAAATACCGGGTTATCTTTGGTATCATGGCGAAAGGCTGTAATCTGTATGCCCTTTCTGGAAACAGAAATGCCAGACTGTTCAAGCGGTAAATTACCTGCTTTACCATCTGCTTCTGCGATCAATAATGGAGTACGCGCTTCGAAAGATGGGGTTACCAATCTGGATTCGTTTGTGCTGTTCTTGGTAAAAGTCCAAATTCTGACCTTAGAACTCCAGGTACCTGTGTACCAGTAACGATAATTGGTATTCCACTGATTATTATAAAGATTAAGATAAACAACTGATTTTTTAGGGACAAAATCTTTAGAAAATTTCCAAATTCCTGGTCTGTCCAGACTAACCAATGGATGATCAAACGGAGAAAAAGCAATCCCGGATCCATCCTGATCGGTAATGGTAAGTCCGGCACCTACAGCATATAAATCTTTATTTGCACCTTCCATAATATCTTTGGAAGGATCCATTACACCTAAAGAATTCCCCACTGTGAATTTAGGTGAATTCACTTTAAATGGAAAACAGAACCAGTCTGCTTCCGGCCAGTTGTCTTTTGCCTTGTTTTTGATGGTAATTTCCATATCAACAAATGCCTGGTCATTTGTTAGAGTTACCCTTAAAGAGGAAGCAGGAAAATGATTTGCCGTATCAGCAGGCATATCAATTATGGCTGTTTGCTGATGTCCGTCATTAGTGATATTCAACCTGCCATTTTTAGATAAAGCTTCACGATATGGAACTTGTTTTTCTGAGATCATCCCCGGTTTATATAAACCAGGATGAAGCCAGTTGCCATTTTTACCTATCGCACGGTTACCTTGATAATCCGTTACATATTTTACCGTTTGTTCATAAGTAAACCGTTCATTCATGTATTGCCCTAAGCCCTCTTTGGCATTAGCATCAACCCATTCCCGGCCGGTTCGTTTATCAATAAGTGATGAAATAACACCCCGGGCAGCATCAAATTTAATTGTAAAGTATTTATTTTCAATCTTATTTGAATTGGAAACGGTTGGATTACTTTCCCTCAGATCTTTTTCAGTAAATGTTTTATAACCGGAAGCCGGAATATGCTGCGCATAAATAAATTTGCCATCATTGCCTGCTTCAACCCATTCCGACCGGGTATATGACAATGGGTTATAGACGACAAAACGTTTACCTTTAAGTTTGACGTTTTGAGCTAAAACCTGAAGGTTTGTTGCCAGCATCGGTTTTACAATACCCTCTGTTGTCCGAATATAGTCTGTCTTATCTTCCCATGATCCTTCAAGATCTTTATAACGATCAGGCGACAGTTTTTTAAATGCTTCTCCGTATTTATCGACAGAACTTGCACCGCCCCAGGTATGTTCAGCATAAAGTAAAACATTTTCATAAGCCCTGGAGATATCTTTCGTTGGATCCGTGACCGCTACATTCCAGTTTTTTAGCTGAGTATTTAACCCCTCTACAGCAGGTATTAGCGGGTTAATATTACGGGAGATCTTCATCCCGCCAGGATCGCCCATATTTCCATGGATCCAGGTATCAGGTGCCTCGGCTTTAACAACAGGTAATTTAAGCTGCATTTTTTGAATTTCGGCGGCAAAATCTTCAAGCCTTCCTACCCTAACCTTTACATCAGGCATCTTTTTAGCAATCTCATCAAATAATTCTTTTACAGCCTTAGCACTTGGGGGCCCGGAATTATCAGAAGTTACAAAAATGGCAGGCCATACCGGATAAGGCCAGTCCGCTGGCGGAATAAGGTTTCGACCAATAGTAGGATCATCTTCACCCCATGTTTCAAAACCCAGGCCAAGAGTAGTTCCGTAATCGTGCGAATAAAGGGTCAAAACGCGACTTCCATCAGGCCCCTGCCACCAAAAAAGAGGAGGATAATTTACATAAGGACTAGGCCAATTGCTTCCGATATGCATAAATTTCACTCCACCTTGTCCCAATCCGGTCGCTAATACGCTTGCCTGAGAAGGCACATCGGTCATTTTAGCAGCCCAGGGCAATGACAATCCATATTTATGGTTAACGAAAGATGACGATTCATAAGACCTTGCTACATCTTCCGGTGACATTATCTGTGATTGAACTGAGAATGGCATTGCATGAGTTACAAAACGCCCTTTTCTAAAAGCATCTTCCAATCGTTGACGCCGCTCCTTTGTTTGTCCCGGCCAGTCTTCTAAAACTTTGGCCATCACCCAGGCCGGAGCAGTCCAGGCAAACTGCTGTTCTTTAGGTAAGTCTTTGGTTTGATCCATGATATTCAATGCTTTATCAATCATCTCAGTACGATAGTATTGCACAATATCTTTTACCCGATGGGTATAACCAATATCAAAATGCGTTTTAAAAACTACGATGACCTCCTTAACATTTGGATTTATTTTTTTAACTGCGGTTATTTTATTTTGTCCAACCGATTTTAGACTAAAAAATAACAAAAAAAATAGCTTTATATATTTCATGTTCTTTTATATTATAGCTGCTTCTGAACTCAACGATCTCATTCTTATTATCTTAAAAATACAACTCTTTATCATTAACCTTGGGGACCATCTTTCCCAGTCCTTCCAACTCTTTATCACCATCAAATAACAATGGAAAATAGTTTACGATTTACGTCTTGTTTTCCAGCAACAGGACAATTATTGATTTAATGGATTCACACATTTCCAGTGCTTTTATTTAAGAAACACTCATGAACGGCTGAAGAATACCCGGGCTTAACACCCGGGTATTCAAAATATTAATTCTTTAATGGTTATAAAATTTATACCCCAAGGTTTCAAATTCCCCGGGATAAAATTTAGTTAAGTACAATAATCTCTTCAGCAACACGATAGCCGTCAGCTCCACTATAACCATACCTTACTTTATAAGTTTTGGTAGCCGGATCATACGTATTGTTGCACTCTGCCGAACTTAACCAGCCAGCTGTATAAGGCGTTGGTAAACCCGAAGTAAACATCGTATACGGAGCACCTGCAGCGCCCGGAGCAGCAGTAATGGTTAAGGTATTATCAGGGTTAGTAACGATTAAGGCTTTGTAGCCACTACTACCCAGGTCAGCTAAATCTATAATTATACCATTTGCTCCGCTTGGAACCCAGGCTTTTGTAGCACCAAGTATTCTTTTACTCGTAGGATGATAAAAATAACCCAATGTAACAGCTGAATAGGTTCCCTTGGTCAGATCTACTGTGCCGGGAGCAACTGACATCATATCGTAGGCCGTCGCCTCCGGCGCATATAAAGAACGATAGGTAATATCAGTTCCGGATTTATAGTTAGGCACTGTGGTTATGGGCTGCGAGGGAACAAGAAGCGTTTTAGCTACTCCGTTTATGTCAGTATACTTTATTTCGATAAACTGTTCACTTGTCAACGCATTACCCCATGTAATTATGGCCTTCGGATAAGCACTTAGCTGAACCGAGGCAATTGGCCTGTTGGTTGTCGGTACGGTGCTCAGGTAGTTATCGCCAAACATCCCTCCGGACACATTGGTTACGACCGATTTGCTACCTTTATTATTATAGGTGTACACCTCAAAATTATTTGTACCCTCGTTCAG
Source organism: Pedobacter steynii (assembly GCF_900103665.1). Taxonomy (GTDB): domain Bacteria; phylum Bacteroidota; class Bacteroidia; order Sphingobacteriales; family Sphingobacteriaceae; genus Pedobacter; species Pedobacter steynii. Next base: position 386,140 of record NZ_FNGY01000001.1, on the reverse strand, counting down.
ATGCTGAGTAACAAAGATATTTACCGTATCCCCATTGCTTCTTACCACAGGTGTTTCTAAAGAATCAGCCCTACTGTTCCAATACGTCTTTATTTTTGTGATTGCAGGGTCCGGTCCCAATACCACTCTTAATAGAACCCGCTTATTTCCTGCCTGAGCAATAACATTACTTGCCTTCCCCGGATAAGTAATTTCCCCGTCTTTTGTAAATTTTTTATAATCGTTTTCTTTTGTACAAGAGATTACACATAATCCTGCCACAATAAGAAAAGGATAAATCAAATATTTTATCTTTTCCATGATTTAATTGATTGAATAATTTTCATTCTGTTAGATGCTGCTATTGCGGATTACCCCACATGGCAATTTCAAAAATCTGAACATATGTACCACTGGACCAATTGCTCAGCGTTTTAAACCTGATGTAACGCACTTTCGGTGCATCTAATGGTATGGTAATAGTTTCACCTGCATTGGCCGCATCATTATCTGCCGTACTCAACTGTCCGTTTGGCAAGCCTGAAGGTTTAATCTGCTCGTAATCGGTCAACTTTACCCAGCCATCAAAACTTCCATTCGGACTGGGATTGTTTGAGCCCCATATCTCCACTTTCCTTGGACTGTGCAGATTATAATAAAACCCTTGTCTCATCCACCAGGACATACGGCTTAATTTAGCGCTGACGCCCATGTCGTAAGTAAACCATTGAGGCATTCTCCCCGCATCGCCGGTATGGTACATTCCACCAGTCAGACTCCCATCAAAAAGACCAGCTATTGATCCACCATAACCTGTAGGCGAATCTGTATTTGTTTGCAACACCAATGCTTTCATCTTTGTCCGGTCTAACCGTTCTTCGTATATAGGCGTAAGCGTTACGTTTAAGGTATCAGAAATATTGCCCCATCTGTCCCGCACATAAACACCAAACTTTGTTTCCTCTGCTTTCAGGTCTCTTGTCATAAACATCCCCTGCTTTAAAGTCGTATAATTGGTATTAAGGGTAGTAAAGTCACCCAGGGCATTGGGGGCTATAACGACCATAGCTATGTCAGCCTCAGTCGCGTTTTGAAAACTCACATCAATACCACCAAAGTTAGCTATTGCTTTCAGGCTATTACGAACTACTTTATAGGGTGGTATTAGCGGGTTAACAGTAACGGATGTCGGCTGAGATATATTTCCGCCTTTATCAACTGCATACAATTTCACTTCATAAGGGTCGGTATCTGCAAAGCCGACCACCGTTATCGTATTGTTGTAATAACTTACCTTGGTCTCTCTTTCCACTCCCTGCTTGGTTTTGTATACTGCCGTTACATACAGTACATCAGGATCTGAAGGCAGACTGTACTTTAAGGTGGCAGCCCCGCTAAGGTTTGTTACGGTTACCCCCGTTACTGCACCGGGTGCTACCCCGTCATTTACTATTGGGGCTATATCTGATTGTTTACAGGCTTGTATAGCTCCTACAACCAGCATCCCGATGCACAATCTATTTATTAATCGTTTCATTATACTTAAGATTAAATTATTAAATAATTTATGTTTAAACTGAGCGGGATAAATTACCAGCCCAGATTTTGCACTAAACGCGGGTTTACCTGCAAATTACTTTCTTGGATTGGCCAGAAATAATCTCTTGGACTAACAAAAGTTTGATTAAATAACAGTACTCTGGTGTTGTAATCCGGAAAAGTTTTTGTGCTGACATTCCAGCCATAGATAGGTGTATTCAATTGACTAGCGGCCTTTTTCCACCTTCTCAAATCCCAGAAACGACTGCCTTCAAATGCCATTTCGATTAAACGTTCCTGCTGTATGATATCTCTCAATCCAGCTTGATTAGTATACTTGGTCGGATTTGTTGAAAAATTAGTCCATGAACTTTCTACGGTTTGTAAACCTGCTCTCGCTCTGATTTTATTAAGATAGGTTAATGGGGTTGACACATCGCCGCTTTCGTTTAAAGCTTCTGCATAAAGCAGGTAAAGATCTCCGAGCCTCATTATCGGCCATGGATAATTTTCTGTGGTTATGCCTCCGTTAGCACCAATTACCAGATTCCAGTTGATTAGTTTTTTTGTATAATAACCACTTATTGAATAGTAAAGGGTTTGTTTCTTTCCGGATACCTGCTCCAGTTTGCTCTGGATATTTAGTGCTGGTTTTTGATTAGATTGCATATACATTTTTGAGCCATCAAATGCGATATCCGCATAAAAACGAGGCTCTCTTTCAAAATGCAACCCTACCGTTTGGTAATCTTTCTGCATAGCCGAATCCTGAGCGGTAACTGTCCTCAAATTAAAACGGTTAGCATAATTCCAGAAGCGGTCTTCGGTAATAGGCACACCATTTTTGCTATAAAATAATTCTGCCATTTTTAGCGTAGGTGCCAATTGTCCTCTTAAACCATTGTCGAACTGCGGAGCCAGAAATAAATTCGGGCAAGCTGTTCTTTGAAGGTAACTTGTAGAGGCAATGCTACCGAATATTAATTCGTTGTTCCATTTTTCACATACTGCATTCCTGATGCTCATCTCTATTTTTGTCGCATCATCAGCGGTTTGAAGACTGCTTGGCGCAAACTTATATAAACCCACTCCTGCAGCTTCTGCTGCATCAATAGCCGCTTTACTGGCAGCAGCTGCCCGTTGCCATTTCTTTATATCATAAGTAGGGTTAAATAATCCTTGTCCATCCTTGTTTTTAAAGCCACTGAAATCTGTATTTCCATTAAATAACGGACTGGCAGCCGTTACCAGCAGCCGGGCTTTAATCGCCAGGGCGGCAGGCTTGGTAATCCGTCCCAATTCGGTACCTAAATTCTGAATCTTATCCGGCAATCCCGTTCCTGCTCCTGCAGCAGCTTCATCCAGTAAATTTGAAATGTAATTGACCACAGAGTCTACCGGCTGCCGAATTACTTTGACCTCCTCAGCACTTGCATCAATTGGCAAATTCTTATCAATGATGGGAATAGGGCCATACATTCTGAACAGGTACCAATGCAAATAAGCTTTCAGAAACTTTACTTCAGCTATCCAGCGTTCTTTTTCATAAGGTTGTAAATCGATTGGCTTATCAATATTTTCTAAGAAAATATTACAGTTACGGATACCCAACCATAGCGATTTGCCACCACCAGATCCATCCCAATAATTCATAGCCGGGCTTACTTTACTTTGAAGACCCTGTGCAATATTAAACGGTTCTAAAGAGGCATAATCACCGGTTTGAACAGGCGTGTAGACCCAAAACTCATCCCCTGTATTCATACCGGGGTTAAAGTCAGGACTTGCATCATTCGGTAAAGCATTGTAACAGGTAAACAGATACTTTTCTGCTTCATTACGATTGGCAAAAGCGTTATCAAGTGTAGGCACATTATCCGGCACAATGTCCAGGTAAGCTTTTTTACAGGATGGCATAGCGAGCGTTAATGCCATAGCTGATAAAATAAGATATGTAGTTTTAAATAGTTTCATCTCGTTTTCTTAACTAAAATTTACAATTGGACATTAAGCCCAAAGTTGAATACCTTTTGAAGCGGATAACCTAATCCGTTACCTCCTTGCTCAGGATCCCACATTTTGAAGCTGCTTTTAACAAATAAATTAGTGCCATTGGCATAAACCCTAAGCGAACCAATACCCAGTCTCTCCACTGATTTCCCCGAAAAATTATAACCCAGTTCTACAGTTTTCAATCTTAAAAAGGAACCGTTTCGCATCCACCAGTTAGAAATCTGTGTATTGTTTGCACTAATAGTAGGGCTTAGACGTGGCCAAAATGCCTGCATATTTCTGTTGTCTTCAGACCAATAGCTATCAGCGATACCTTTTAAAAGCCCGTTTTGAAGATTTCCGTCAACTCCCACAACACTGGTCATCACAAATGGGGTAATTTTGGCGGGCTCAATCCAGAACGATGAGCGGCCAGAGCCCTGGAAAAATCCACTGATGTCGAATTTTTTATAACCAGCGGACAGACCAAAACCATATACAATTTCAGGAGAGGTTGGCAAACCTAAGGGAACAATATCAAGTGTGCTGATCAGACCATCACCGTTTACATCCCTATATTTAATGTCTCCCCCTCTAACCGGGACCAGACCATTACCAAAAGCCTGACGTGGAGAATTCCTTACCTCCTCATCATCAACAAATAATCTTTCGGCTATATAACCATAATTCTGACCAAGCGAGTTGCCAACTTTAGAGAGGTAGGTCAAATCGCCGAAATCCGGCTCTTCATTCACCAGCAATTTACTGGTCGCATACGTAAATGTTCCCCTTCCCTGAATCCATACATCTCCAAAAGTCCTGTTGTAATCCATCGAAAGGTCAACACCTTTTGATTCCGCTTCGCCTACGTTGGCCTGAATACTGGCAGCAAGCCCCATGGTACTTGGAATGAAACTCCTTTGCATTAAAATATTGCTCCGGTGTGACTTGTAAGCATCAATAACAATGTTTAAGCTGTTAAACAAAGTCAAGTCCATCCCCAGGTTTGTGGTTTTTGATTTTTCCCAGGTAATATTTTCATTGGGATACCTCGTGATGGAAACGCCAGGTCTGATATACCTATAATCAGTACCAAAGCCTCCTGCTGTGAAGCTATTTAAATTGACATTAGCCAGGTAGAAGAAACGATCCTTCTCAGCTCCAATCTGATCGTTACCAACCAGGCCATGAGTAACCCTAAGTTTTAGGTTAGAAATGGTAGACTTTAGCGGTTCAAAAAATTTCTCGTTAGATGCGTTCCAGGCAACACCAACTGAAGGAAAAAAACCAAATCGGTTGTTTCTGGCAAAACGCTCAGAGCCATTGTACCCAAAGTTTGCTTCAAAAAGATACCTGCTGTCATAGCCATAGGTAAACCTTCCCGAAAGTCCCTGATTTCTGGCAGGAAGAGCAGATTGAAGGTCAGTTGCATTCGATGTTAGATAGTTACGCAAGATGGTCACCAATAGTCCTCCGACTGCATGTTTTTCATGAAATGTTCTGTTGTAGTTTACCGCAGCCTCCATATAGCTGGTCGTATTCGCTTTACGTTCACCAAACTGATAATTTAAGTATTCCGTAGGTGCGGGGATTTGCTGCTCATTTAACAAACTTAAATTGTAATTCTCTCCTTTTGAATCTGTTGGAGTTGCACCATAAAAGAAGGGGTTAAATTTCCTGTTTAAATCAAAATAAGAATACCTTTGGGTATAAGTCATCAGCCGGGCTGTAAGCCCTGGCGTAACAAAATTAAAGTCTTGTTTGACTTCCAATTGGATATTTAACGTTGAAGTATTGTACTGCTGGAAGCCGGAAACCATATTGGCATACGGATTATTGTAAAAAACATTCTCACTACCAACTAAGGCATTTCCGAATAAAGGGTGTTTCACCATTGGTAACGCTGAGGCAGGATAACTAACAGGAAACAATACCGGATTGGAGGAGATTGCCTGACCAAAAATATTCGACCCACCGCCTATTGGTCCCTGATAATCATCAAAAGACCCCGAAGTTCTTACAATTCCTTCAGTAGTTGGCGTTAATTTAACATTTACATTTGAACGTACCTGATAGCTCTTTAATTTGATATTGTTGTCATATTTATTGAGCGCTTCATTTTTTAATACCCCATTATCGATATTAAAGGTACCCGCAATATAATACTGGGCAACTTTACCCCCTCCATTCATGTTCATATTAAACCGCTGATTCATGGTATAATCCTTAATCAAAATCTTTATCCAATCGTTATTTGGATATAATAGCGGATTCCAGCCTGCGGCTGTACGGTCAATCTTGGTTTGAGAATAAGGTTGCGGGTTAGATTTGAAGCCTGGTATCGTTCTTGTCAATACCGCTTCGTTTGCCAACTTCATGTAGGTAATATTGTCTGCCAGCTGGAAGTTCTGTGTATTAGAAGAAACAGAATTTTCGGCCCTTAGGCTAAACTTTGTTTTTCCGTCACTACCGGATTTGGTGGTCACCAGAATTACCCCATTTGCCCCCCTGGCACCATATAATGATGATGCGGCAGCATCTTTTAACACCGAAAATCCCGAAATATCGTCTGGTTGCAGCCTGGCAAGGTCAGTAGGTGTTGATTCCATACCGTCTATCAGTATTAAAGGATCTATTTTCCCTGCTCCAAAAGAAGTAACCCCCCTGATGAAGAACTGCGCATTGTCCCTTCCGGGTTCTCCGCTTCTTTGGTAAGCAACTACTCCTGATAAACGCCCCGCTAACATCGTGGTTAAGTTACTCGTAGGCCCTTTTAACTCTTTAGGATTAATGGTGGTAATAGAACTTACCATGCTCTCCTTCTTTTGTTTACCGTAGGCCACTACAATACCAACCTCTTCCAGGGAGTTATCATCTTCTTTTAGTTCTACGTTAATGATCTTGCGGCCTGCAATAGCTATTTCTTGTTTTATATAGCCGACAAATGAAAAAACGAGGGTCCCTCCCCCACTTGTTAATTTAATAGCATACTTCCCTTCTCCATCTGTGACGCCACCATTGGTGTTGCCTTTCAGTGTAACACTTACTCCGGGCAATGGTCCGCCATTTACATCTGTTACTTTACCTGTGATCGTGGTGTTTGATTGAGCAACTGATTCAAAGGCCGTAGCCATTAACAGGAGCACATAGCAGAGATATCTCACTCTTAGCCAAGTAAAAATTCTTCGATACATAATAGTTTAAGTTTGGTTTGTTTGTTTGGCCAAACAACAATCAAATAATCCTAACCATTAGAGAATTGAAGCTTGTACATACATAGTTACATATTATTTACAATATGATCAAAAGTTTTTTTATAAAAAATGATCCGCTAGTCTCCATAGGCAACAAGAACAAAAACATCAAACAAACTATTTATTTTCAACACCTTACATCAAGTTAAAATATAATTATTAGGTAATTTGATTTAAATTATACCAAAACAGCATATGTATTTCTTACACCTCAGCCATTATGTCGTGAAATTTCCCATATCACAAATCACCACCACACCCTTTATGTATACACAAACTAAAACGATAAGGCCAGCAATTTCACGTAACATTAAAACGGCAACACATCCGACACTTTGCAAAAGCAATATTTATTTGACCCGGATTTTATGTATGCCATGAAAAACACCAAAAAAACTGAAGAAATTGATTCAAAAAACCATAAAGCTGTTCATTACATTGGTGGTGGAGGGGCTGCAACGTATGATGTACGGGATTTTTAAGTTTTCTGCCCGTAACGTCTCGCATGTAGAAACGGAAGGAAGAATAGTCACCGGACAAAATTTTCAATCGTCAAGCGGTGTGGCTTTAAAAATTATAGAATTAATAAATGATGCAAAAAATGAATAAGATGAATAAGTAGGTACTTGCATTGTGTAAGAATGGAGAATTTCAACGTATACACTAAAAAAAGCGGCTTTTTCGTTGAAAATTAGCAATTTATAGCTATAAGTTAAAGTCAATCCATTATACTATATAACATATTTTTAGGCTATATTCAAACATTGAATCTTTAACCATAAAAAAAATCTAATGCAAGAAAAAACAATTAGCCACTCTCCTTTTCTGTTATGTACTTTACTGATGCTTGGTATACTCGCAGGGTGTAAAAAAGATAATGTTAGTCCACCCGAACCGAAACCACCTGTACTTTCGATGAACGACTTGTACAAAAGCGCCATACTGGATGCAATGGTTGCTGATGATGCAGAAAGAATTGATACATTATGGGCATTAACTCCAGAAAACACCTCGTTGCAATGGAAAACAATTAAAGGTAAGCCATATGTTTTGATGGCTAGTTTTATGCGTTTTCCATCCAGCTATCCGGTTGGTGATTCAATTACCACTTCATGGGGAGAATCCTGGCTATTCATCCCACAACAAATGAAAGCACGCATAGGTTCTTCTTTCTCTGCAACAAGTGATACCACAATGCGCATCTGCCAGTTGCTGGGCCTCCCTCCTGCTAATGAACGAAGCAATACGCACATTGCCGAGGTTTGGATAAACCCGGAGCGTTTGTACAGGCCGGCAGGCAGCCGGGTGATCACCACTAAAACAGCTACTGCGGCACTAAGTAATAATAGCCCTGAAAGTTTCAGCTCATGGTTTAATAATTATATCGTTTTCGCCTATTATCGAACATTATCAGCGACTACAGATTATCACTACCCCTGGACGCGATTGGGTTATACCTATGATTGGGCCCCCAAAGCAAAGGAGGTAGGACTGAGTGAATATGTTTTACAGCCCAGTTCGGGTGCCTGGGTAGAAAAGGTATCAAAAGTGGGTAACTATTTTAAAAAATAGACACAGAGTTAGCCTGGAATTTTAGAATTCCAGGCTTTGTCGTTTTAAAATAGTCCGATAATCAAAAATGACACAGGTTTACTTATCTTTAAAAAATCCTACGATAAGGCTTATGAAAAACGAGACAGACCTGAAACTCGCCGTACTAATTGACGCAGACAATGTCCCTTATGCCAATGTAAAAGAGATGTTCGAAGAAATTGCAAAATACGGTACACCTACCTTCAAAAGAATCTATGCGGATTGGACCAAACCAACAGTTTCCGGATGGAAAAAAGTACTGCTGGAAAACGCCATCACACCCATTCAGCAGTATAGCTATTCCAGTGGCAAAAACGCGAGCGACAGTGCGCTTATCATTGATGCAATGGACATTCTTTATACAGGAAAAGTAGACGGCTTCTGTATTGTCTCTAGTGACAGTGACTTTACCCGATTGGCGACCAGACTTCGGGAAGCAGGGATGAAAGTAATCGGGATTGGCGAAAAGAAAACCCTTACCCCTTTTATTACTGCCTGTGATAAATTCATCTACATTGAGATCCTGAAACCTAAACCACAACCTTCGGAAGATAATAGCCCATCACAAACCGCTACCGGCACTAAATCCTCGGAAATGCAGCCTTTAAACAAAGTCGATCCCGGAATCATCAGGCTCTTCACAGACAGCATTACCGACCTTGCAGATGAAGACGGATGGGCTTACCTTGGAGATCTGGGCAGTCTGATGATGAAGAAAAAACCAGATTTTGACTCCAGGAATTATGGATTTTCTAAATTGCTGCCTTTAATCAAAAGCACCAACCGCTTTGAAGTCGATGAACGAGAAAGTGGTAAAGCTAATGTTAAACACATCTATATTAGAAAAATCACTCAACCGGCACCTGCCGCTCCCATACAAAAGCCCGGAAACAAGAGAAAATCGACAAAACGGTAAAGCAACAAACAGATCCTGCTACAATCTGTTACATGACCTTATCACCAGAAATGAGAGTAGGTAATGTTCTTTACATTTTACCAATAAAATCATTTTGATTATGAAGTTTATACCATTAATATTCTTATTCTGGGTTCAAAGTACCTGCCTGGCACAAAATACTGTTTCTCTTGAGATTCATGCCCCAAAATTCAAGAATGGTTCGAAATTGCAAATTTCTGATAACAATCCTTTTGGCAGAAAATCTTTACGCATGTATGATCTTGAAATTGTAAATGGAAAATCTATTGGTAAAATATTAACTGGAAAGGGAGATCTTTTCCGTTTGAAATTTAATCAACAAAACCGTAACTTTTATTTAGAACCTGGCATAATAAAGATCAATATACCAGATACAAGTCTTGCTCTTGCAACGATAACCGGCAGTAAATCTGATCAGCAGATGGCTCAATGGCTTATCGATTGGAAAAATGAGCCCATTTACAATCGCACGCGTGATGCTCAGAACAAATGGTTTGCACAAGGTACGACAGCCGAGGCAGCTTCATCAAAGCTGAAATATGACTCCCTAAATGTGATCTATGAGGAGCAGAAAGTGAGTTTTAACATCAATAGAATAAAAGCGAATCCTGCTTTCTGTATTAATTCCACACTACTTAGGAATATTATGGATTTAGTTCCTCAAAAACAGGTTTTAGACCTGTACCAGGGGCTTGATTCAGAGGCCAAAAGTAATGTTGATGGTAGATTTATTAAATATCAGATAGATAGTCTTTCTATAAATGGAACTGCTCCCGGCTTTGTACAATCAGATACCTCAGGAAATCAGGTAAGGCTCGACGATTTCAGGGGCAAATACTTGTTGCTTGATTTTTGGGCATCCTGGTGTATCCCCTGTAGAGCCGAAAACCCCAATCTGAAGAAAGCTTATGAGCAGTTTAAACATCGAAACTTCACCATATTAGGTGTTTCACTTGATTCCGAACGAAAGCTTTGGATTGATGCTATAAAAAAAGATCAATTGCCATGGGCTCAAATATCTGACCTTCAGGGTTGGAGTAATTGGATTTCCGCAAAATATATAGTTAGAGCGGTTCCACGCAATTTCCTGATCTCACCAGATGGAAAGATCATAGCGAAAAATATACGTGGTAAGGAGTTAATAGAAACCCTGGAAAAGGCGCTTCAATAACGTACAAAAAATCTTTTGTCCATTTAGTAAAAGCCCTTACCGATAGTAAAGGACTGGAGCATATTGCCATACAAATGGGTGATTAGAATTATTAAAATATTAGTTTAATGCTATATGACCAGAAATATCTATTTGAACTTTTTGACGTCTTATTAAAAAGTAATCAGCTATCAAAAATTTCTTGAATTCCCATCAGAATGCGGAATGATTTGCTGAGTAAATTCGAAATATTATTTGTAAATTTAAGTGTTGAATTTCAGCGGCAGCTATCCATAATTTTCTCCTGATTACCAAGTCCATCTCTCCTGCAGTCGCAAACTTTAGCCGTCCCCATTGAAATGGATTATTAGAAACCTAAAAACTATTGCCATGCCTAAGTACGTAATTGAAAGGGAAATTCCTGGAGCAGGAAAATTAACCGCCGAACAATTGAAGGTAGTTTCACAGACATCTTGCGGGGTGTTAAGCAAAATGGGTCCAGAAATACAATGGGTACACAGCTATGTGACGGATGATAAAATCTATTGCATTTACAATGCCCCAAATGAGGAAATGGTTCTTGAACATGCAAAGCAAGGCGGATTTCCTGCAAATTCAATAAATAAGGTCTCCGCAGTTATAGATCCGATAACGGCCGAGTAATTGAATCCAGAATTTTGCATTGGAATTTTTACCCTTAAAAGACAAGTTTCAGTATAACTACTGAAACCTGTCTCTAAAAACTATGACCGTTTCTCCGCATAAATTACGATAGCGCTGGAGTCAATCACCACATTTCCATCCGCATATTTCTGATTCAGTAAATTGTATACTTCGGCTTTTATTGTAGCTTTCATATCCTCATCGGCATTACTTAGTGCCGCCACAACAGGAGCTGCTACATCCGTCATCAGGTTCCAGTAAACATCAGTTGTCTTGCAATTCATCTTTCCTGCAATTTCTACTTCTGAAATATCAGTTAAGCCTGCCTCCTGAAACAGGTCAGATATCACCCCTGTTTTGGCACAGCGAAATATTCCCGGGGCATCAGGCGGCGCTGCAGGTAGCCCCAGGTTTTTATTAATTGCCCCCATGATTGCAGTCACCCAGAAATTCTTTTCAGGAATGTCCCATACCGCGGTAACAATTCTTCCTCCCGGTTTCAACACCCTCACCATTTCCTGAACTGCCAGCTGCATGTCCGGGAAAAACATGAAACCAAACCGGCAACTTATGGCATCAAAAGAATGGTCTGCAAATGGAAGTTTACTCACGTCACAAACACAGGTTTCTATGTTTGTAATATTTCTCATTCCCGCATTTTCAGAAGCAATTTCCAGCATCTCTTCCGCAAGGTCAGTTAGGATCACTTTTCCACCAGGCAGTCTGGAAGCTATGGTTAGTCCGGGTTCGCCCGTTCCTGATGCAATATCAAGCACGATATCGCTATTTTGGGGATTAAGTAAGCGAACAATTTCATCACCCACAGGGTTTAAAAAGTCCATCATAAGGTTATCCCATTTCTTCCAGCCGGATGAAAATTTATTCCATACCTCTTTTTGCTGGTCACGAATGATTTCGAGTTCTTGTTCCATGATATTAAGATATTAGTTTACTTAAAAATAAAGCCGCAACGTCCGGCACTAAGTAACTGAAACAAGAAAGAGATAAGAAAGGTGATTTTTGTAACGGCTTATAAATGCTTCAGTAAATGATGCGGGAGAAATATTGCCATTATAAAGATACCGATATATTTTGATTATATCTACAATTCGAATTTAATACACACAGGTCCTTAAACCGAAAAAAAACCTGCAAATCCTAAGATAAGCAGGCTTTTCGTTTTATTTAGGTTTCTCTCAGCTCCACTAAATCCGGATACCCCCTCATTACCGAAACGTCATCCGGATGCACCAACACCCGGGGCCTGTGTGCAGAGAATGTATAGGTGATGTTAAAAATACCTTTCACCTGCAATTCGTTATTTCCGGTATATCGAAAATAGACAGGCTTTTGATCTGATGTAATCAGATTATTTTCGGTTTCTGGTTCATGTACATCAGTATCATTAGCAGAAGTAAATTGCAGGCTTTGCCTTTTTTGTCCGCAGCAGTTCATGGTTTTAGTTTTTAAGGTTGACTGGATTATTTCGTAGGTACAACAATTCGAGCAGCCTAATTCTTTTTCATAATGATTTGTTCTAAAAATATTGCAGCTGCCGAGAACGACAGGGTTAGTAATACTTTTTCCATCCAATCATTACCGAAATAAATTCCGACTGGCAGTGCTACCCAAATAGATAAACAGAAGAAACAGTCCATTAATGACCCAAAAAAGCTTTCACCTGCAAGTTTTCTTAGTTTATAAATGATGTCAAAGGGACCATCTTCGGCTTGTATTAAATGGGTAACACGCCAAACGGCGAGAACAGAAATCAGAAACAAATAGGCTGTCATTATGCTTTAGCTTATGGTAAACGTTCAATAGCGACACCCGTACTTACACTATATGGAGCCGCATTTGCACCTGCTCCATAACCATTGGTTGTTCTTTTTGATGCCGATAAACCAATGGAAACGGTCGCATAACTTTCAGTAGGTTCGAGCCATTTTCCTGCCGGAACAGGTAGGGGTACGAAAGTAATCTGGTGTGCATTTGAATCTCCAAATTTGCTGGGATCTGCTGTACCCCGATAACCAGGACAACTATGTGCTTCGTTATTATCTGGGTTATCACCATGTAAAATGGTTGGTGCGGGTATCAGGCTTCCAAATAGTTTGACCTCAAACCCTGCAGAAGTACCACATTTTCCGATAGACAGGTCGTAATGATCCTGAAATTTAGAATTAGGGTGAGTTTCGCAGGCCTTAAATTTAACGTTTAACGGGCTGTTTAGAAACGCCTCCTTAATGCGGTATAAATTACATTCTGCTTTTACAATGTTTACACCATCTGCATCAAACCAGACATCATCTAAGCTAAAGCCCAGGTAATTGTTATCGATAAATAGGGCAATCATATCTGTAGCACCTGCGATATGTTTTCCTGCAGCATCGTAACCATCCATACGGAAATAAACCGTTCCGGGTGCTGTACCCTGATAAATTCCTGTATTTAGCTGAATTAAGCGATTTTTATCATATGGGATCCAGGGAATTCCTGCTTCAATCTGAGCCTCTACGTTTAGGTAATAAGGTACTTTAATTGCCGGACCACCATCAACTTTTAACGGCACAGTATCGTAGGTACCTATCAATTTGGGTAACAGATCCAAACCAATTCCCTGAAATAAATAGCCCATATAACCTTCAGATACATAATTCCAGCTGTTGAAAGGTTCCAACATATTTTTGCTGTATCTAATCGTATAAAAGGCAATTATCGGGTCCGTAGCTTTCCTTTGTGTATTGTACAAACAACCTTTTACGTCTACTGTACCCGCCCATGCCGCACAATCAATATTCAAATGTGCCAAAACATTATGGCTGGTAATGCGGCCATCAGCATACAAATGATTGTGCAAGGTAGCAGAATCTCTATCCATAGCAGCAAAACTTGCCGTACTATTTTGGTTGCCGCCGATAACTACATTGCCTAAAGCACCGATCATATTGCCGTTAAAACAATTGAAAGGTTTGGGTATCACCGATGCCGGGACGCAAATGTCAATTCGCTTAATTTGGCTTACATTGAAGTAACAGGCACTTTCGTACAAAACAGGCGCCCCAACGGTAGATCCGGGGATACTTACCACCAAATCCGGCAATCGCTGTATCGCTACATTTTCGCCGGCAGCAAAGTCTGTAAAGATTTCGTCGAGTACATCACCAGCCGTATGTTTATAATGGAAAATGTAGTTACCATTCATATCGGTAACAGCAAAGCCTAAATTTCTTCGTTCTCCGGTACCGGTATAGGGATTTCCAAGTTTTTCAGCAGTGGTACGATCGTACTCCTCAAAATTTAAACTGATGTTTTTTCCATCGGAAACACTACATCCAAAACGGGCATTATCAAAGATACCAACGATATCGCGATGCGCTGCGGCCAGCACACTATTCACCTTGGAATCCAGCTGGATGGTTTTACTAAATTTCAGCGTTCTTTCCAGGGGGCTGTTTTCAGCGCCCTTTTTATTCGCTGCTTTGGTATCAATGATCTTTGCTTCGTTTTCAATGTTAAATACATCGGCCAAACGATTCGGTGTTTGACGATCATCCATTAAGTTCAGCATAATGGGTCTGAAAGGTCCCGGATCTGGCGGATTTGGGTTGACAATAACCGGTGGGATGCGCTCAGGATAATATTTCTCTATCAGCTCGCGCATTCTTGGGTTTTTTAATGCTTTTTCGAAAGCATCCAGGTGATCAATCACAAAATGACTGCGGTAGCAGGGATTATACAGACAACTGCCGCTGTAAGTGCTGACATGGCCATAGGCTAAAAAATCCTGAGCACCGGCCGCCGTAATGCAGGTCAGTACCAAATCATCGAAATCCTGATCAGCACCCGCATCATTGGATTGAATTTGAAACTGGTAGGTACTCCCCACTTTGGTTGGAAATTTAATCCGGGCCTCAGAATTCTGGAAGCCCGTACCTGGGTTATTCTGGATGTTAAGGGTCCACATGGCACCAGTGACTACCACATCGGCTGCGCCGATTGTACCTGGATGGATACCGTTTCCGCTTGTCGCGCCTTGCACTACAAACTGCTGTTTAAAGGCTGCATTTTTGGCCGTAACTCGTATGGTCCAATTGCCTTGCATAGAAATATACATAGTTTTGATTATTTTAATAGCCTACTCTTTCATCGGATTTTCGGCAGACTCCTCTGTTTTAATTTTAGATAAGCGGGCTCCAACATCGCCTGGAAGGACACATAAACGCTCAGACTAACAGCTTTCCCCCCGTTGGCATGCTGAGCGTTATTGGTGCGCAAAACTTAATTGTCTTCTTCGCCGGCATCACAATCATTAGGGCAGCAGCGATATTCCTGTGATTTTTCGAGTAGTTCTATTTGTTTACGTAAAAGTTCATTTTGCAAATGAATACGTTCTCTTGCAGCAGGCTCGCAGGTGTTACATTCGTCCAGACAGCCTTTTACAATGACGCCGGCAGTTGGTAAAGAGAATTCCATCGAAAACTCAAATTTCTTGCGGTAGGCAGCTGATATTTCGCCTTTATCATCTAAAATACCGGCCGCGATTAAGTCTTTGTTTAACTCTTTTAAAGCTTCTTCGCGCATAGCAGGTGTTATGGTCGGATTTACAAAAGCGAGATTTGAAAATCCAGAGACACTGATTAATTTTTCTATGCTTAGCAATTCAAATTTTACCACTTGCTTTTTATTCATCCGATAAAAAAAGTAGGACACCGCATGACAACCATTAGGGTTTGAAAACTCCCTGGATGAAGATTCAAAATGATCTTCTGACTGGCCTTCGGCGTGTACCTTCGTGGCTACCTCACCAATCGAAACGGAATGTGCTTTGTGTGTGGCATTTACAGCCTGGCTTGCCGAAGCCCGCATATGACTGCTTTGACTGTTTAAATAATCGAGGGCAGAGGAACCGTTGTGGTTTTTATTAGAATTGCTATTAGAATCTACACCCGGACTAAATGGATTGGGATCTATACTGGTACCCGAGCTCCCGCTAAAATCCCAATGGTCTTTATTTTGGCTGCTCTGATGTCCCGATTGGTTGTTTTCCATATCAGAAAAATAGCTTTGTGATGCTTTCATAAAGTATTGTTCCTCTGATATCTGTTCAGAACGGTAGCTTAACTGGGTACTGGCATCGTAAGTAAACTTGCTTCTTCTGTCGGTGGTCACCAAACGTACTTTTTCGCCAGGCAATAAAGTCGTGGTATAAACCGGATCACCCAGCACACTACCTATAGTACATCGGCTTAACCTGAAGCTAATTAATAGCTGGGCCATCAGGGCTGTTTGCCTGTCCTGCCCTTTTATAGCCAGTGGATAATTTAATGTACGTGTAAAAACCAGTACATCGCAATTGCTGTCTTTTAACAATTCCGGACAGCAGGGAACTTTTAGGGATTCATCTTTACTTTCCATTTTTTTTAATTTGTTGTTTACTCAATAGGGATTTTTAATTCCAATCAAAGGAGGATAAGACCACCCTTTAGATTCGCTTTTTTTGATAGATTAAAGTTCTAATGAATGCCAACGATACACAAGGTAGCCGCCACGGTTTCTGCCTGCGTATTAATACGCAGGTGCGATATGGCTTTTACGCAATTATTAACAAAAGGCAGTTTATTGACGCTAAGTCTTTGAAATACAGTTGATAAATATCTAATTTTAGTAAACCAAACTAAACGAATCTTATAACAATGGAAACTAAAAACAGACAACACCCTATTGATGGTACTGAAGGCAATCCAATAGACTCAAAGATTGCAGCTGCCTGGACAGCACATTATCGCATCATGAATCCCAATGAAACGATTTCACATTTTTTTGGCAATCAGATTTTACAGCAGATCCTTGCCCAACCCGATTGTCTGGGCATCCGTATCTATTATGCGAATGAATTAAGGTTAAATTGGATTCAGCGTATTTTTATTGCCGTAAGTAATTTCTTGCGTTGGATTGCCGGCGCCTATGGCGTAAAACACCTCATCCTGGTAGGTAGCGATAAAGATGGCATAGATCAGGTTCCTGAGCAGGTCCCAACGATAGCTCCGGAAGGCTCGGAAAAGGTAATGATGGCCATGTCTTTTAGCACAGAAAAATATACGATGGCAGAACAGGCCTCTCCATGCCCCGGAGGTGCGGGTTGCCCGGAAAATGAATTGACAAGTTAAAGCATCGATTATGTCAACGTCTCTCCTTTTACAAAATTTATCCAGTTTGTCGGCACTTTTGCCCATAGCAGCAGCAATAGTTAACCGCAGGCACTTAAATCACCTGCAGAAAATTGCTGCTGCCTTTTTTATCATTTCGGGTCTGTTCGACTTTAGTTTGCTTTTAGTGATGCACTTTAACGTCACACTAATTACCACCGGCGGGCGTGCCAATAATGCACCGTTAATTCATTTATTTCTATTGGTAAGTGTTTTTTTTTATGCGTTAATCTACTTTAATGCATTTAATAAATTAACTTTAAAAAGGACCTCCATAGTTTTTGCCGGAATAGCCGGAGTGCTAATTTTAATCAATGCATTTTTTATAGAAGGTCTATTAAAATTTCCTTCTATTGGAAATACAATTTTAAGCGTGACCTTAATTTTATTGTCCTTATTATATTTCTGGCAATTGCTTGATCAGGTTGAAATTGTTCGTTTAGAAAAGCAACCTATGTTTTGGATAAGTGCCGGAGTTTTATCCTACTGTAGTATCAATATTTTCTTATTTATGCTCATGAGATCTCTGGGACCGTTATCGTCAAATTTCTGGACCATTCACTCTGTCATCAATATCATCGCTAACGCTTTATTCGCAATTGCCTTACTTTGCAAACCACAGAAAACGATATAACCGAAGTACTTATTATTGGTACGCTTGTAGTAGTTTTACTACTGGTGTTCCTGTTTTTATTTATAATTCTTTACCAGCGAAAAATACTAAAGTACCAGAAAGAAAAGCGTAAAATGCAAACCGAAGCACAGAACAGCTTTCTGCGTGCAGTCTTCGAAACGCAGGAGAGCGAACGCAAACGCTTATCAGTTGATCTGCACGATAGTGTTGGGCAGGTTTTATCGGCCATTAAATTAAATTTGCATCGCATTGACAAATTATCCGGCAATGCCGAAAACGCATCAGCTTTGCTGGCCTGTACCCGCAAATTAACCGACGAATGTATA
The DNA here is from genome assembly GCF_900103665.1 of Pedobacter steynii. Classification (GTDB taxonomy): domain Bacteria; phylum Bacteroidota; class Bacteroidia; order Sphingobacteriales; family Sphingobacteriaceae; genus Pedobacter; species Pedobacter steynii. The sequence goes on along the minus strand of NZ_FNGY01000001.1, from coordinate 367,864 downwards.
CAGGAGATACGAAACATTATCCACAATGTTTTGCCTCCGGTTTTAATAGATTTTGGATTGGCAGACGCCCTGAAAGACCTGTGTAATTATGTGCAGCAAAATACGGACATGCAGGTAAATTACCGTCAGAATTTAAATGCAGAACGCTTTACGCCTGAAATAGAAATCACGCTTTACCGCATGATGCAGGAATTGTTTGGCAATGCCATAAAACATGCACAGGCTTCCAGAATTGAGGTTACCTTAGACAAAGAAGCAGAACTGCTCTGCTTAAACTTTAAAGACAATGGTATCGGTTTTAATAAAAAAACTATTGTACATGGTTTTGGCTTAAAAAACCTGCAAAGCCGTTCCCAATTAATAAAAGCCGATATTAAAACCTATTCAGAAATGGAAAAAGGCACACAAACCACGATTACTTTAAACATCAATAAACTTGACAATTAACCATATCTTTAACTTATGGACTTAATAAAGTTAGCTATCGCTGATGATCATAAAATATTCCGTGAAGGTTTAAAATTCACTTTAGAAGACTACGCCCAACTCAATTTAATTATAGAAGCAACAAACGGCAAAGACCTGATCGCTCAAATTATCAATCAGAAACCAGATGTCATCCTGATGGATATTAAAATGCCGGAAATGGATGGAATGCAGGCCATAACCTATATTCATCAACACTTTCCAGACATTAAAATATTGGTACTTTCCATGCATAACGAGGATAAATACATTTTAAATGCCATGCGTTTGGGTGCTTCGGGCTATCTTTTAAAAAATGCAGAACCCGAAGAGATACTGGAGGCCATTGTAAACGTACACACTAAAGGTTTTTATTTTAACGACGACCTGTCGGTAACCATGGCTAAAGAGCTGTTGGGTATCAACTTCATGCACCGCCTGCATGAAAAAGATGCCAGGCTAAACGAGCGTGAAATTGAAGTCCTTAAACTCATCTGCGAAGAATACTGCAATACGGAGATTGCAGATAAATTATTTCTAAGTGTGCGTACAGTGGAAGGTTATCGCACCAGGTTGTTCGAAAAAGTAGGCTCTAAAAACATTGCAGGTTTGGTTATTTACGCAGTAAAAAGTGGAATCATTACCATCTAAAATTCACCTATATAAGGTTTTGATTTACTAAACGGTACAAACTCCACACGGTAAGGGGTATTGGCACACCTCATACTCCACAACACCTCCCCCTTTCTATTGGTCAGCAATACCTGATTTTGTTTAGAAACACAAGTTAAAACAGTGCTATCGTTAATCAAATAGGCACTTCCCATTCTGTCTGTAAAAATCCCTTCCGGCAATTGCGTACGCCATTGTAATGATGCTTGTTTAGACACTTCGTTTAAGCTAAAAACCAATACCTGCGACTGCTTTTTACTGGTTCCATTGTCAAACAACATGAGGTGATGCTGACTGTTTCTATGTACCGCATGTCCCTGGTCAAATCCCACATTCCGGGGCAAGCCGAAATCGCCTCCATTTCCGAATTTCCACATCACCTTTTTATTGGCAGCATTCACCTTCCAGATCTGTCCATTATTATAAAATGAAATGATATAATTCCCATCAGCATCAATAAAGAGGCTATTGGCATGCATCCAATCTTTCGCTTCCTTTAAAATATTCTTGTCTTTTAAGGGGTCAAGTGCATCAAAAACACTCCAGCTCCAGATTCTTTTTCCAGACTTATCCAGGACTAAAATCCCATCTCCTTTTACGGTATCCGCTGCTTTTCCACCCACAGTCCTTAAGTCGACAACTCTTTCATTTGCCGATAAGGTAACGTACTGATTCCTGGCGTTGAGTAATATTTCGTGATGAATGGTTTGCCTGAAATCCTTCTCCCCCTTTTTCAGATAAAAAATGGTATCGCCTGCAAGTGATAACTCCAAAATTTCATTCCCGTAACTCGTAGGATAATCCATTGGAGCTAAAATGGAAAGAATGGTTTTATTTTGAGTAAAATGAGCCACCTTAACTCCGGTATTCTTTAATTTATGATACCATCGCAAATCACCCTTATAATCTATCATACCAATAAAACCAGGTGTTTCTCTGTTGTAAACCATCATGCTACCTTCCTTAAATTCGGCAGGCAGGTATTGCAGATTTTTATCACCAACATGATACAGACCTAATAATCCATCGGGAATATCTTTTGTCCTGAAGGAATACACATCAGATTGAAACCTGACCCCATTACTACCCGATACCAAACGATATTGATAATCAGTGTTAAATTTCAGATTGGTCAGCACTATTTTAAAGTCCGTTTTTTGAGTAGAAACAGGGCTTGTAGACAGTTTATCTTTTTGTCCCTTCATCCAGTACTCCACATAGGCATCTTGCTGTTTAGCACAAGCAAAATTGACCACAACCCTCAATGCGTTACCATCTCCTGTTTCAGTTAATGAAATATTTTTGAAAGTGCCAAACCCGGCACCAACACATGCAGTAATACAGGTTCCAACGATGATCAATCCAATAAAAAATAGTCTTGACTGGTTTATTTTTGAAAACATTTGATATGAAATATATAGTGATAAATCTCCGGGTTACAGGGCGAAAGCAACGGATATCAAATTAGGCAACACCTGGTTAAGTAGATTGCACTAATTTAATATCCGTCTAAAAAAATCACCACAAAGGATTTTGTTTAATTTTATTATTCGTTTGCAACTCAGTTGTCGGAATTGGGAAAATATAGTTTCTAGGTTGCAGATACTGGGCACCTTGCTTATTTACTGTCGTAAAATGGGCCTTTAAATTCGCCGGTGTATACCAACGTTTTAAATCATGCCACCTATTCTGCTCAAAGAACAATTCCAGCATCTTTTGATGACTAATTTCATTCATTACACTTGTTAAATCCGGAAGGTCCGCAGCCGTTTTAGCATTCAGCCCTGCTCTTTGCCTGATTTTATTGACATCAATAATAGCAGTTGCCAAATCTCCATTTTGTGCAACAGCTTCAGCATGCATCAGCAACACCTCCGCATAGCGCATAATTACATTATTAGCGGTAGAAGGTGTAGCCGACCAATAATTATCTGCACTCGCTACGCCACTCCAGCCATTGGTAAATTTATTAATTAAGAACTTGCCGGGGCTGATGGTATCTAACAATGATGCAGGAGAGATCTTGGTTACATTGGCACGGGCAGAGGCCCAAAGCTGGTCGAAAGTCTGGGTTCCTCCATACCAGGTAACGTCAGCTTCACCGAAATTTGAGCGTTTCCATGATAAGGTATAATACATCCGCTTGTCAAATTTAGTGTCCGAACCCGCAGGTCTTTTCTCCAGCATAAACTGATTCACCAAATAATTAGTTGGCACATATTTAAACCAGCCTCCTCCGGCACGCGGTCCGATCAGCTGAGGTAAATAATTGTACATTCCTGCATTTGCATTTTCTGCTCCCCAAGGGTTATATGGATCTCCAAAAGGGCCATAAACCCACTGAAAAACGGCTTCTTTATTGAACTCATTTTTACTGGTGAAATTATCGGAGAACTCGGGAACCAAATCGTAATTATAGGGGCTCGAATTTAACAAGGCTAAAGTAGCCGCAGCTTTCTGATAATCTTTAGTATACAGATAAGTCTTGCCCAGATAGGCAATGGCCGCACCACTTGTTGCTCTTCCCATATCTGCTGAAGGTCTTACCTCAGGCAATCCGTTTTTAGCATCCGTAAAGTCCAGAATGACCTGCTCATAAACCTGGTTTACAGGCGTACTTGGAACAAACTGATCTGATGCAGTCTTTGCTGAAGTAATAATCAGCGGTACATCCCCAAAATTTGAGGCCAGGGTAAAGTAGCAAAGTCCACGCAGAAACTTCGTTTCGGCGATATATGCCTTTCTCTTCTCCTCAGGGATCGGAACCTTATCGATATTGGTCAGCACCTGATTGGCGCGATAAATGGATTTATAAAGCGTGGAGAAAATGGAAGCGGCATCAGAATTTGTAGCTTCATTCGTGAATAGCGCAATATTAGTCGTTGCGGCTTCTCCACCTGGAAACGTAAGCACATCATCGCCCAGTGAATTGATATTCTGAATGCCGATAAATGCGCCCCAATACCCATACAAAGGTTGGCGCAAGGGACTATAAACCGAAGCTACAGCCGACATTACATCGGCATCGGTTTTCCAGAATTGGGTTTCAGTGATCTGATTTGGATTAGTTGTTTTAAGAAAATCCTTTTTACAACCATATATCATAAACAACGCAACCGGAAATACCAGTGCCATTGTTTTTATTATATTTCTATACATAATTTCTCTAATTATTGAGTTAAAAAGATACGTTTAAGCCCAGGGAAACAATTCGTTGAAGCGGATAAGCTCCACTGTCATAACCTCTGGAAAGCGGATTCCCACCATTTCCTAAATCCGGGTTGAACCCTTTGTACTTTGAAAATGTAAATAAATTCTGACCTGAAAGATAAGCCCGTATCTTTCCAACATTTAACCGTTTTGCAATATCTTCGGCTAGCGTATACCCCAATTCAACTCGCTTTAGCCTAATATAAGAGCCCTTTTCCAGCCAACGGTCGCTATTTCCACGGGAGTTTAAATTTGGATCTGCAAGTGTAAATCTCGGAAAGTCAGAACTGCTGTTTTCAGGTGTCCAGGCATTTAAAACATCGCTGGATAAATTGGTATATGCAGTCATTTGCTCGATCCAGATCCTGCCGCCGTTATATATTTTATTTCCAAAAACCCCTTGCACCAATAAATTCAGGTCAAAATTCTTCCATGCCAGTGTACCAGTCAGTCCTGTTTCTAAAGTTGGAATAGGACTTCCTGAATATTGCTGATCGTTATTATCAATTTGCCCGTCACCATTGAAATCAATAAACTTTTGGTCTCCAGGCTGGGCATTTGGCTGTAACTTTTGACCACCTGGACCTTTGTAACCATCAATCTCTGCCTGTGTTTTAAAAACACCATCCGTTTTTATTAAAAAGAAACTTCCCAACGGATACCCGACTATTGCCCGTTCTATATCACCAAATTGCTGGTTACCGCTTCCGATAGTAATTGCCGTCATTCTATTTCGGATCGAAGTCAGATTCCATCCTATTTTATAGCTAAAATCACCCGCTACATCGGAGTATGCTAAAGCCAGCTCTATCCCTTTGTTATTGACTGTACCTGCATTAACTGTCGGCGTACCATTAATCCCTGCACTCGGTGGTATTGGAACCGCAAGTAGTACCCCACTTGAGGTTTTATTAAACCAGTCAAACACCAATGAAAGTTTGCCATTGAGGAAGCTGGCGTCAAGGCCTGCATCGATGGTCTTGGTTTGTTCCCATTTTAAATTCTGAGGAGAGGCTGTTCCGCTGGGAATAGATCCCAATACCATCCCCCCATTGGTAAGGAAATTTAAGTTATTGGTAATCCCATTAATTGTCGAATAGTTTGGGATCTGATCGTTACCCAGCAAACCTATACTCCCCCTGATTTTTAAGGAATTCATAAATGCTGAAACCGATGAATTGCCATAAAATTTTTCATTGCTGATATTCCAGCCTGCAGATACCGATGGAAACACGCCATACTGATACCCTGATGGAAATATAGAAGATCCGTCTCTACGAACCGACGCACTGATCAGGTACCTTGAATCGTAGGAATAAGAAACTCTTCCAATAAGGGATTCTCTTGTTGTAGATGATGATCCTCCTCCAACCGACTGCCCCGAGGTTGCGGCTGATAAAGCATAAATCCCATTTGGAATGTTATTGCCTTTCGCATTAAAAGAATTGGTCGTATCCCTTTGAGCGGTAAAACCGGCAAGTAATGAAATATTATGTAAGCCGATCTTTTTATCATAGCTAAGTGTATGCTCTAATAACCAGGAATTTGAAACTCCGGCATTCTGAGCCAACGTTGGCAGATTAAGGATTACATTCCCGTCATTATAGGCATAGCTGTAATTATTGCCAAATCCCCTGTTTTCTGATAATGCAGCATTGATTTTATATTTTAACTGATCAACCAATCTCACTTCAGCAAAGATATCCGCGGTTACTGAGCTGCTGTTGTTTCTGTAATCATTCGCGTTCAAAATGGCTACAGGATTGGAAAGGTTTTTCATCCCGGTGGTGATCCCTCCCCAGCCACCCGGCAGGTTTACAGGATTATAAACCGGAACAGTTGGAGGCATGACCAGGGAACTCAATATATTACTGTGCGTTTGATCTCCCCCCGGAGGAAGTGAACGTCCATTGTTTCTATTGTAAATGAAGGTCTCTCCGATTTTTATCCTGCCTTTTTCATATACTGATTTCGCCCGGAAATTTGCGCTGTTGAAATCGGTTTTTTCGATCGTACCTTTTTGGTTCAGATAGCTACCGGATAAACTATACAAAAAGTGTTCTGATCCACCTGTAACATCTGCATTGGCTTTATAAACCGGGGCAGACCTGAAAATTTCTTCTTGCCAATTCGTATTCGTTCCATTATAAGCAGAAAAATTCCCACCATGAGCATTGAATAAATTCGTCCATTGTTCTCCATTGAGCAAAGACATTCGCTTCGCAATCGACTGGCTGCTATATACCGCATTTAACTGAACTTTTGGCGCTGAGTTCTTTCCACCCAATTTTGTAGTAACCAGAATCACACCACCCGCAGCCCTGGATCCGTAAATACTTGCCGCCGCAGCATCTTTCAGGATTTCAATATTCTGTATGTCGGAAGGATTTATTCCGTCCAGGCTGCCAAAAGGCATTCCGTCAATCACAACCAATGGACCATTGGCGCCAAGCGTTCCGGAGCCACGAATGGTAATGGATGACCCTGCTCCCGGCGCACCGCTGCCCGACTCAATCGATACTCCGGCAACACGCCCCTGAAGCGCATCAGTTACATTATTCGACGCATTTGCGCTGATTTCGTTTACATTTACAGAAGCGATAGAACTGGTAATTTCCCGTTTACTTTTAGTTCCATAACCTACCACTAAGATCTCATTTAAGTCCCGCAGCTGAGGTTTAAGACGGATGGCCATAAGCGTGCCTTCCTGAACCTTTACACGCGTCAATTCATATCCGACATAAGAGACCAGCAGAACAGCATCCTTATCGGGAACTTCGAGTTGAAATTCCCCATTGGTATTGGCCGTTGTAGCCAGCTCTGTACCCTCTACCTTTACAGAAGCTCCCGGCAGCGATGTTCCGGTTTCATCCATAACTTTCCCCTTGATGGAAATCTTTTGTCCTGCGCTCTGCGATGGAGAAAGCGAAGTCCTGTTTTTAATGACAACAGTCTTATCAACAATAGAATAAGCCAGGGGCTGATTAAAAAAACACTGATTAAGCGCCTCTTCAATAGACACCTCCCTAACGTTAATATTGATCAGGCCTGCCTTTCTGATTAAGGCGGTATTCCCAACGAAATAATAACTGGTTTGACTTCTGATCTTCCTGATAATGGTTTCCAGCGAAGCATTTTTTTCAGTCAGGGAGATCTTCTGTGCCTTTGTGGAAGCACTTACCTGAAGTAAACAACTGATTAAGATGAGAATGGTTAGCCTCATTATACGTATTATTAGTCCAGAATTCCAGGCGGACAGCCTGCTCAATCTGAATTGATCGTAAAATTTCATACATTTGGTTTGTTTGGTATTACAACAGGTTCTTTACTCTTTTAACAGAGAAAGATCGTGTCGATAATTGGTTAGTTGATATAGCTTAATTTATCACGGTATATCCAAACATTAGTCAGGGGTGTTCCCGCATCCCTGGCTTGCTTAAACTACCGTCTTTTTGTAATTGTTATGGCATAACGATAATTTTCCTCCCTTCTATTTTAAAATGAACATTTCCAGTTGATGCTAACACTTTTAATAAGGATGATATATTTTTTGATCGTTCTACGACACCTAAAAAAGACAAATCGCCTTGTTTACCTTCAAAATGATACTCCACATCATACCACCTGGATACACGGTGCATAATGCTTTCGAGCTTTTCATCATTAAATACGAAATAGCCATTTTTCCAGGCAATAGCATCTTCTATGCTCACCGGCATCACCTTGATTACCCGGGTATCTTTATTGGTCAGCGCCTGTTCGCCGGGGCTAAGCACTTTTTGACCGGCCTGAGCAGTTACCTTAACTGAGCCTTCCAGCAACGTGGTCTTTGTTGCGGTTTCATCGGCATAACTACTGATGTTAAAATGAGTCCCTAATACTTCAACTTCCTGATTTTCGGTCTGTACGATAAATGGCATCCGTTTATTTTTCGCCACTTCAAAATAAGCTTCGCCATTCAGTTTCACCAGACGTTTCTCTCCTTTAAAGGCAGCAGGAAACCTAAGCGATGAAGCTGCATTTAGCCAGACATGAGTTCCGTCGGGCAATATAACCTGGTACTGTCCGCCGCGAGGGGTACTGATGGTATTGAACATTTCTTTTCCTGCTTGCCCGGCCAGCGCATTTGCCTTATAAACAAGAATGCCATTGCCGGCTTTAACAATTGAACCACCGGTCTGATTTTTAAGCTGACGAATCGATGAATCATTTAGCACGATAGGCTCGCCACCCGGCAGGGTAAGCAGCGCTCTATTTCCGCCAGGCGGAATATCATATTTATGGGAGAGGGTATTTATCTTAGCCGGCAGCGGATCCTTTGATTTAAAGAAAATGATCCCTGCTGTCGACATCAGCAAAAAGACCGCAGCCACGGCGATCCATAGTTTGTAACCAGACCTGTTTGAGTGTTCACTTATTTGAGCATGAATACCAGCCAGTATTTCCTGTTCGATATCCGCCGTCCATTTCTCCTGTTTTCCTTTACCCGCTAAAGAAATTAAGAGGTCATCTTCCAGCAACTGATCAAAACAACCCGTTTTTATCATGGTCTGCAATTCATGCCATTCCTTCTCAGAAATCACATCTTCTTTAAAATACTGCAAAAGGGTATAAAAACGGCTGCTCTTCATTATTGTAATCGTATTTTAACTAAAGACGATTACAAAAAACAAATGGCCCAATCAGCGGAAAAAAATAATTAATCTAATGAAAGTATCACTTAAAAAAATGATAAGTGCTGATGAAAACAGGAAGTGTTAACACCGTATATATATGTGATCTGAGGTAATCGCGTACGCTCTTGCGGCTCAGTTCTAAATGTCGTTTCACCGTTAATCTGGAAATGTTCATTTTAACAGCAGTGTCCGCATAACTCAGCTCCTCTTCATGGATCAATAGCCATACTTCCTTTTGTTGGGGAGGTAGCTGCGCGACCGCATTGTTCAATAATTTATCATATTCTAATTGTTCAATCCTTTCATCTGTTGTACTTACCGGGCTGTTCCCCTTTGAACTGAATTCTGCGAAGAACCTGGTTTCTATCGTTACTTTTTTAAAATGATCAAGCGTTAAATTCCTGGCAAGAATAAAAAGATAGTCCTTCAAACTCCTTACCTCTTTTAATTTTTGACGATTGTTCCAAAGTTTGACATAAACCTGTTGAACAAGCTCAATGGCAACGTGCTCATTTTTCACATAAGTCATGACCGCATTATAAATATTTCTATTGGTCTGATCATACAATTGGTTAAATGCCAGCGCATCCCCGGCAAAGACCCGTTCTAACAATAAATGGTCTTCATCAGCATTATATTGATCCAATCGTCGCGTTCTACTCATGGTTTTGCTAATTATTTATCATAAGATCAAAGAACGCTGGCCTTCCTTTCGAAAGAACCAGCGTCCAGAATAAAATTTGCAGATGCCTGTACCATAAGGAGCAGAACTAACTTCATAAAAAGTACCAGATTATAAGGCCTTCTGATGAGCCGGACCTTCAATGACAAACCAGGTATAGCTTTCTGCATCGATACTGAAAGTCAGGTCAATGGTATAATCTCTGTTTAGTTTATAGTTTTTCATACTGCCCTCTTTTTCTCTAACCCGCGCAATGTCTGTTAATCCGGTATAATACAATGGCACTTTAATCGTTCTGACAATTTTCTCCTTTGTCGGATTATACAACATCATCAAACCTTTTTCTTTTTGAGCAGGGTTAACATGTAAGATCCCATCCCAGTCACGGGCATCTGCCCTACGCAAATGGATCAGGTCTGAGTTCAATATATTTCTATACTTCTTGTACCAGCTGATGACATTTATTACCGTCTGTTTGGTCTCTTCCGTATCATACAATCTTGGCCCACGGTAACAGGCTTGTACCCCTGCGCCATAGTACTGCATCATTAACTGCTCATAATCTTTTAAATGCTCAGATAAAGGCTCTAAAGTCGCAGCACTGCCACCCCCCTGGTATTGTGTAAGCGGTACAAAGCCCCAGCCCATTGAAGGGGTCTTCGCCCAGGTTGCATCATAAATATTCTGGCGGTTCAGGATTTTCTGATTCGCTCTCGGCAAAGAAAAATTCACCTCTCTATAGCCTAAAGCAATTTTATTCGTGCCATCCAGGAAATACCAGTCAGGCGCGTTAATGTAAACTCCTTTTTCGTTGAGCCAGGTATACAATTCTTTTTGAATCTCCATTTGCTTCCATTGCGAATCTTCCAGACCTTTATGGCCCGGATGTGTTGTTGATGCACAGACATCGCCGGGATACGGCCCGTCATTTTCCCAAATATCAAAACCAGTTTTCGTGTAAAAGTCCTTGATGGTATCTCTGTACCAAAGTCCCCATTTACTACCAAAACAAGGAGCATTACCAAAAAAAGCACCTCCAGGCTTACCTGTTTTCGGGTCAACCACATCATCAGCAGCACTGATACTCCGGGAACTAAATAAGGAATATCCGCCGATCTTTATGTTTTTGCTGTGTGCATAATCAGCCAGTTTCTTCCATTTACCAATGTTTGTCTGCGAGGTATCCTCCATATTCAGCGCACTGCCAAAACTAATGATCAGTGCCTCATAGCCTGTTGCCGCACATTGATCTATTGCGGTAATCACCTGCCCCTCATTTCTGGCCACCAGGTGCATAAAGATCGGATTAGCTGAAGTCCATGGTGCGATCGTACGGTACATCTTTCTAATGGCTAAACCACGGCTTTCCCTATCGTCTTTGTTCATCAGCAGCTCATGCGTACGTACAGAGTTGAATATTTCTCCTCTCTTTAGTTCAATTCCCCCGGCCTTTTCCGGATAAATTTCCAGGAGCACCGGAGTTTGATGTCGGTAATGTACCTGTGAGGTATAGGTTGAATCCGCCTTCCAATGTGTGGTCTGATCACTATTGGCGTAGTTCATGGAGTTGTTGTAGGCATAATTGGTTTCGAAGTATATTCCACTTGGTTTTTTCATGATTTCAAAACTTCCTTCTACAGAACTCTCTTCTTCCACCATGCCTAAAACTTCGTTCACCACCCGGTCAATTTTGAACGACTGGCTTCCCTTGTTGACCACACTTAATGATTTCACAATTAAAGGAATTCCGTCATAGAGTTCATACACCACCGTCAGCTCAAGCCCTTCAAGTTCAGCCACTGCAGGTTTGTATAGAAAAGAAACGGTTTTACCACTTGCCGGCTGTGCGCGTAAAGACCAATATCTGCTATCGTTCCATTTTATACGGGGTGTAATGGGCTTAACCTCATAAGAAACATATTTAAAATCAGCGGGCCCGGCCTTAAATTCATCAACCCATTCCGGTTGCAGATAAGCCTTTTCTTTTTGCCCATAAAGTCCTCCAACATTATAGGATTTTCCGTTAATGACCAACCGCGCTTCTTCTCTTACGGAACGCAACAACTGCTGTCCGGTACTTAAATTGGTATAATCTATACAGGCCAGATTAGCTGAAATCCGGAATACCCGTTTCAGCAGGCCATTTTGTAAAACGATCTCCTTACCGTCAGCACTTTTCAGGACCTGAGCTTTCGCAGCAATCGGTTTGATCAGCCAATCCTGTGGGGGAGTTGTCTGGGCATATACCTTCGACAGGCCAGCTAGTATTAAAGGAATTAACAATAGAATTTGTAAATTTTTAAGTTTCATTTGATTTATTCTTATTTGTGTGTTTGTGTTTATCCCGAAAAAAACAGACGAATTACTATTTTAAAAGACATCAGTCGGGGCCATGGCGTTCCTATCCGGCCAGCGATGCATTTCATCATTAGTATGATCACCTAAGTTCAACAATTTGCTGCAGTCCAGGCTAATCGCATTAGATGGCGGCCAAAACCACACTGGATCTGTAACTTAGAATGTGCTAAACCTAGATATTTTAGGAATGGTAAAGTTGTACTAAATTGCTCAATATCGATGCTTTTTTTGCTGAAGACAGAAATCTATCAGGGTATATGCTGTGCTAGAGGCACAGGAAGGGAATTGATAAATTAAAGAAATCCATTCGATAGGTATCGAATGGATTCATTTAATTCTATTGTGCAACAGGCGGATTCTTAATCCCCCAATTTTCATTAGGCAGTTCTCCCATTTCCAATCTAAGTGTACCCCCTTTTAACAATTCGGACGCAGGAAACCAGAAAGAATTTAAAGGTTTACCATTTAACGTGGCAGACTGCACGTATTTATTAGACCTTGATACATTGGGCGCTTCAATGGTAAAGCTCTTTCCTCTGCCATACAATTCATTTAAGTGAATGGTCAGCTTCGGAAAGATCGGGCTTCCGATTTCATAGATAGGATTTGTACTTGCCCCCCCATCTGTTTGAAAGAGGCCAATCGCATTCATGATAAACCAGGCACTCATCTGGCCCTGATCTTCATCACCCAGATAAGCATTTGCCGTACCATAACCATAAAAACGATCGAGAATAGAACGGCTCCATTTTTGGGTTAGCCATGGCTTTTGAGCCCAGTTAAACAAGAAGGCGAAATGCATAGATTGCTGGTTGCCCTGAATGACAGGGTAATCCCAGTACTGATCTCCAGGTGCGTTAAACCGAAGCTTATTGCTTTCCCCAAATCCCCATGACAACCGGTCCGTAAAACGAACTTTCCCTATGCTATTGATCAATCCGGGAATATCCTGGGGAACAAAGTAAGTTAACTGCCAGGCATTACCTTCTACATAGTGTTCATTCGCGCCAGATTTAAACGGATCAAAATCCGGGAGCCAGCTGCCATCAGATTTCTTCATACGTGCATAACCAGATGCCGAATCGAGTACATTTTTCCAGTAACCGGAGCGCGTGCTGAATTCCTTATATTCTTTGTTTTTTCCCAATGACTTCGCAAACTGTCCAACCGTCCAGTCGTCATAAGCATATTCAAGCGTATTGGAAAAACGACCTTTGTCGTAAGGCACATACTTATATTTCAAATAAGGTTCCAAATCTTCGTTGCCTGCAAAACCAGCGGTTCCTGCCTTTTGAGCAGGGGTAGTCTGCATTTTATGTACCGCTTCAAAAGCTTTTTGTGCATCATAATCACGGATTCCCATTTGATAAGCCCCTACAATCAGGGGGATTTCATGCTCGGCTACCATCACCGGAACATAGTTCATTCCGGCGGGCCCTTTAGAAAGCCAACCATCAGCATCATACATCGCCAATTGCGACTTTACCCATTTGGAAGACCATTCTGGTGTGGCCAGATTCCAGAACTGATTTAAGTTCCAGAACGTATTCCAAAAGGCATCACAACCCAGGGCTACCGCTTCCGGATCTTTTAACTGCTGAACCTTCTTTGACGCGTCTACCCATTTTCCATCCACATCACTCCATGTATTGCGGCTTGCCAGCGCCCTGAACATATTGCTATAAAAGCGCATCTTTTCCCTCCGGTCATTACTGCTGATTTCCAACCGGCCAAACCAGTTGTTCCAGGTTTTCTTCTGCGCCTCCACAACTTTCGTAAAACTCCATCCAAAAGGCTTCGTAATTTCTTCCGATAGATTCTTCGCTGCATTTTCAACACTAACCAAAGAAATACCCGTTCTGGCCTGTACAACCTGGTTTTCCCTCGTATCAAATTCTACAAAAGCACCTGCATCTTTTAAATCCTTCTCTCCGGCGATATCCCTTTCCAGGACATTCCCGTTCATCCAGGTTCCATATTTTTTAATCGGACGATCAAACTCAATCACAAAATGAACCGTATAATCCTGGTTTATTCCGCCAGACCAGGCATCTTTTGTAAACTGTTTGCTTGATCCTTCGATACGGTAATCGCTTACTTTTTTAAGACTTACTTCTTTCAGTTTATAACCATATTCCGCAGGGATCATTAAATCAATCATCACCCTCGAATCTTCCCGCTTAGGATAGGTATAACGCTGGAAACCAGCCCGGGTGGTTGAAGTCAGTTCCGCTTTAATCTGATAATCCTTAAGCATCACTTTATAAAGTCCAAGAGGGGTTTCTTCCGTCTCTTTATCAATTCCGGACCTATATCCGCCATTGTTATTATTTTGATCTCCCATCCTGATCTCCAATGGACCGGCAGTGGGCATCATCCCTAAACCTGCCATCGTCCATTCATGAATATGGCTGAATGTGCCTATGCTTTCGAAAATAGGATCATAACCCGCCGACCAGCCGGAATTCTGATTATCAGGACTTAATTTCACCATCCCAAAAGGCATCCATGGTCCGGGAGCAATCATCCATCTGGAATGCGCGGAGCCTAGTTTAGTGTCTACATAGTCGGCAGGAGTTGAGGCCTTCCAGGGCGCACGCTTTACTTTTCCTTTCCGGACAGCATGTCCATTCACAAAGATTTCATATCCGCTATTGGTGGCTTTAGCAACAGCCGGCATGGGAACCTCAAACTCATGTCTGGAGGTATCCATTTTTTCAGAAAAGATCAGTCTGCCATCAAGTTTCACGGTAACCACTGGTTTCCCCCGCAAATGTTCCACATCGAGTAGCAAAGGCTGAAAATACTTCCCTTCTTTCTTTACCGTATAGCTGGCCGCTTTTATCTGACGAATATAAATTTCAGCTGGTTTTACAACCTGAAGACTTTGATCACCTTCCAACCTCACCTGATCAAAGACGAGCCAGGATCCCGACAAGGAGGACAATTGAATTTCGTTTCCGCCAGTCTTTAGGTTCTCCACAGGAATGGTTAACTTATATCCTTTCGCGGCAGCGAAGTTTCCTTTCAAAGCAGCATCAGTATAACTTCTTACCGGCAACTGGATGGTCCTGGCTTTTCCGTTTACCAAAACCTTAACGAGTGGTGGCAAACTGCCCTGATAATCTAACAAATCGATAACCAGGGTACCATTAGGCTTTCCTGACACCGACGCCAATTCAAACAAAATATTTAAAACCTGCGACCGGGTACCGGAGGTATTTCCCGTCCCACCCCATCCATCAACAGGCCCTGGCATTGCATAAGGCCAGTCCTTCGCAGCATCTGAATAACCGATCAGGAAAAAACGATCTTCCCATCCGAAATCCGCTGCTAAAAAATCATGGTAACCTGAGGGTGAGAGTGCCATACCAGCACTATTGTGATCAGCCTTTCCGATTTCCCATATGTTCTTTTGCTGTGCACAAACCAAACTGGTTATCCAACAACAAACAAATACCAGTAGTACGCTTTTCCTTATCATATATACAGGTCTTAATATTATTTGTGTTTACTTTCGGTCTCCGCCCAGTTTTTTAACAAGGCAATTGCATCATACATTACCCCTGCCTCACCTCTGAAATCACCGGATCCCTTAGCTGCACCGGTTTGTACATCATACCACTCAAAAAAGCCCTTGTTGGCAAGCGTCCGGTCTACCATTGGGATAAATTCCTCATAAGCGTCATTGACCATACCGAAATTTACTAAAGCCCCCATCATTCTTCCACCAAACCAGGTCCAGTCGCCGGCGTTCTGGTATAAATAAGCCTTCATATTAGGAAACTCCTCCACAGGGTAAGGCGGGTAAACAGTCATACCAATCGTTGCATGTTTCTCTTTTTTTGCAGCAGCTACGAGTTGCTTATTGATGGCTGCGACCTCTGCACTCGTATTAAAACCAGCCAGGATTGCACAGATAGAACCTCCACCGTATAAAATTTTATCTTCGTCAAAATTCTTTGAAAAAGGACTTCCGTTTAAATATAGATGGGGTTTGTATTTTTGGACATCCTTCATCCACAAATGTTTGCGGACATTCTTTTTCACCTGATCGGCGATACCCTGCCAATTCTCAATGGTTTTGTATCCCTGAGGTTTCATGGCCAGAAAATCATTGATCGCCATCACATACATGGCGTTATCGTAGATATCAATGGCCATTTTAGTTTTATCATTGATCGAGACTCCCCAGCCGGTTTCCGGTTGTACATCACCCCAGTCGACAGTAGTTGCTCCGGTAACCAATCCGTATTTTTCCGACCATCTTTCTTTCCTGATATAGACGAAAGCATCTTCCATTCTTTGCAGCACAGACTTTCCGCCTATAACTTCTGTCAGAATGGTCTTGTCGCCGGTCACATCAATATATTTTTTTACCGCCTGCACAAGCGATGATTCCTGATCGGTTTCCACCGTATTCTTATGCGCGGCCCATCCAGGCAACAGATCAGCATAACGATAATCGTAGCCTACCTGTGCTTTAGAACTTTCCACCACACCATCTACGATATTGCCGTCATTGCCCTGTATTTTAAAAAACATCAACAATTTGGTTTTAACCTCTTCTTTCGGCCTCACTTTTAGAGAGCCTTTAATAAAAGTATTAAAATCTCTGATCCATATTTCATTGTAAGAGGTTCCGGCCGAGAAGCCGTCCAATAATTTCAAAGCCTTCTTTTGGACGCTGTCTAAACGGGCATCTGCGAGGATGCGCTTCGCCAGTATCTTCCGGTCTTGTTTTTGAGCTCCGGCAGAAAAAGAAAGAAAAAACACAGCAATAAAGCCGTAAATAGCAGTTAATTTCATATGTCAATCGTTTTTAATCATTTAATATTATCAGGTAAACCCAGGCATTTCAGTCCGGTTTCTATATGCTGCATAAAGCGGGTGGGAATAAATTATCCTGGCAACTATTTAGGCAGCGCACTAAGCGCCAGTTTTAGCACTCCCCCTTTATTCAGTTCATCAAATTTAAGGGTCAGGTCCTTCAAAGGCCGGCCATTGAACGTTCCACTTTGTATATAGTAGTGATCTGGCTGCTGCGGACCGGCTTCAATTAAAAAGCTGCTTTTTCGCCCTGGTAATTTCACTTTAACAGTTTCAAACAATGGTGCTCCTATCAGAAAAGAAGGTTGCTCCCCTGTTAGCCCTTTTACATCAAAAAGGCCCATAGCGGATAATACATACCACGCTCCCAACTGTCCCTGATCCTCATCCTGGCCATAACCATAGCCATGGATTCCATCAGTACCATAAAACTCATTGCAAATTGCCCTAACCCATTTCTGACTTAGATCTGGCCGGCCTGCATAATGGAATAACCAGGAAACATGCAGATTGGGCTGATTACCATGATTGTATAAACCTTCAATTCCGGCAAAGGCATCAATATGTTTCCCTCCTCCAAATAAATTTTTCTGTGAAATGGTGAAAATGCTGTCCAGTCGCTTACTGAAGGTCTCTTTGCCCAGCAAATCAACCAACTGCTCGGGAGCATGAGGAACGTAAAATGTATATTGCCAGGCATTCCCCTCCTGAAAACCTCTCCAGGACTCCAAAGGATTGAATTTATCCAGAAATACCCCCATGCTATCCTTCGGTCTGATAAATTTTGTAGCCGGATCATACAGCAACTTCCAGCCCTCTGAAAGTTTGCTCAGTTGTTTATAATCTGCTGATTTATGAAGTCCTTTTGCAAATTGTGCCGCTGCAAAAGCAGAAAAAGCATACTCTAAAGTATGAGAAGCCCCAAAAGGCGAGCCCTCTGTATTTAATTCCGGCTTGCCTGTCAAATCTTTCACATAGGGCGAATAGCCCTTTTTCACAAAGACACCCACATCCAGCTTTCCGGCTCCCGGAATGCGGCCTTGTCCTTCCAATTCATTTTTTCGGACGGCCTCATAGGCCAAAGAAACATCATAGTTCCGGATCCCTACATTATAAGCCGCAGCAATGGCCAGTCCAGTAAAATTCGTTCCAACACCAGACACATATTTACTGTTTGCAATGCCGTCACCAAGCCAGCCGGCATCTTTATAAACCAATAACTGGCTTTGGACCCAATCGTTATAATATTCCGGGTATGCGATCGCCCACAACTGCGTCAGGTTCCAGAAAGCGCCCCAAATCGCATCTGTATTATAATGGTGATGTAAAGGCCTGCCATCTTTCAAAAGCGGAATCTGCCCGACAGTCCCGTCATTCTTAGGGTATGCACCATTCACGTCATCGGCCAGTCCTCTTCCTAACAATGCGTGAAAAAGTCCGGTATAAAACTTAATACGGTCTACCTCCAATCCACCTTTTACTTCAATTCTGCCCAATGAGCTGTTCCACTTTTGGATGGCATCAGCTTTAGCCTTTGTAAAAGTTAAAGCGGATGCTTCCTTCATCAAATTGAGTTTTGCATTGTCGACAGAAGTATAAGAAAGGCCTGTTTTAATTCCGATTTTCGCGCCATTCCTGGTCTTAAACCGCAGGTATATTCCTGCACCCTTCCCTTTCATATGCTTAACCCCTTCGTACTTTGCCGCATCTCTAAATGCGCCGTAAGCAACAGGATGCTGATCAAGCGCAGCATAAAAATACATCGTCACATTCGCTGCCTCCTGATATTTCTGAACATAGACCGGCTTAGTGACTACATATCCCCAGATATGACGGTCATCATAAGTTACTTCGGCATCTAACACGGGTCCACTCTCTCCCATCTTATGGCCAATGTCAAAAATAACATTGGCGGAGTCTGTTTCCGGAAAAGTATATTGATGAAAGCCGACCCTTTCAGTAGCAGTAAGTTCAGCTTTAATTTTATAATCTTTTAATAAGACGCGATAATATCCGGCGGTAGCATATTCGTCAGACTTATCAAATGAAGACCGGTATCCTGAGTTTTTCAATCCTTCTTTGCCGGGAATGGTTCTCAGCGGACCTACTGTTGGCGCAAATACGATCCCACCAATCTGAAACTCATGAAAATTTGCAAAACCTTCAATTGAGCGGTGACGGTCATCATAGCCTACCGCTTCCCATCCCGACGCATTTCCATCGCTCCCATTTGTGCTCGGCGCTAATTTGGCCATGCCAAAAGGAACAGCAGCAGGAGTATAGAAAAAGTATCGGCTATGCGCAGACCCGATATTGGGTCTCACAAACTGAATCGGCCCCTTCTCTTTTTGCGCATAAAGCAGTATCCCCTGGATACCAATTAATAATAGGAGAACAGTTCTTTTGATCATGGTTTAAAATTTAGGTTTTGCTCAGGTGAAAGACAAATATAAACGTTCCAATAAACCAAATGTACACACATATAACATTTCCAGGCAAATTATTTTAAAATACCTTATTTAGCAATCAATTAAAGCTAAAAAAGCAATATCTACAGGACCTTATAATTAATTTACAAGTGTATATATAAAATTCACTATACTTGTATGTATACACATAATGAAGAATCCTCTTATGAAGAAATATATCATTTACATGCTATCCTGTGCATGTCTCGCTACCGGATGTGCTACGAAGAAAAAAAGTCAGCATCAGGAACTGGCCGATCAAATCCTTGCAGATACTACGCTGACCATCGTCGACAATCTGGCAAAGGACGTGATCAAAGATGGTTTCAATGCCGGCAGTGGCTATTCTCAGGTATGGGCACGTGATTTCAATACGCTTATTGAGACTTCTTTAAACGTACGTCCGAAAGAAGAGGTTCGCGGAGCGATCCTGCTCTTTTTTGCGCTCCAGCAAAAAAATGATGAGATGGTGGACGGTTATGTATTAAAAAAAGATTTCACATGGAATGATGATACGCCATATTACTCAGATGCAGCCCCAGGTCATGTGGGTTTTAAAAATACTGTTGAAACTGACCAGGAAACATCACTCATTCAACTGGTGGGAAAATATATAAAAAAGACGGGAGACGTTCAGCTGTTAACCGAAAAAGTTGCCGGTATCACCGTGCTTTCCAGAATGGAAAAGATGATTGCCTATCTGTTACGCGAGCGTTACAACCAACAATACGGCTTACTCTGGGGGGCGATGACTGCAGATTGGGGGGATGTCCAGCCAAATGACGACTTTGGCTGCGACTGGAACAAGCTCTCTGATGAAGCAATCGATGTTTACGACAATGCCATGTTAATCATTGCCTTACAATATCTGGTAGAAATTGTACCGGACAAACAGAAAGTAGCCGAATGGACAAAACTTCAAAAAAGCATCCACGATAAGGTAAGAAAATACCTTTGGGATGTAAAAAAACAAAAGTTTATTCCACATATTTATCCAAAAAAATCACCTGTTCCAGATGGGTTTGATGAAAACAGCATCCATTATCATGGCGGCACTGCAATTGCAATAGAAGCAGGATTACTTTCCAAAGAAGAGATTGCAATTGTGAATAAACAAATGGTAGAAAACGTAAAAATTTCCGGCATGCCAAGCATTGGTCTGACCTTATACCCTACCTATCCTGAAGGTTTTTTCAGAGGAGGTATGGCCAAACCATATGTCTATCAAAATGGCGGAGATTGGACCTGGTTTGGTGGAAGAATGATCCAGCAGCTGATCGCACATGGCTTTGTAAAAGAAGCATATGAAGAGGTTCGCCCTATGCTCGACCGGGTAGTCAAAAACAAAGGGTTTTATGAGTGGTATGGAAAAGGGGATGTACCCAGCGGATCAGGTAAATTTAAAGGATCTGCCGGAGTATTAAGCAAAGCAGTATCACAATTCAGGGATTGGGCCGCAACTCAACAAAAAAATCCGGACAAGCAATAATTTCCACGTCGATAATACAACATAGTTTTAACCTGTAAATTGACGCCCAACTGTTTTTTTTGTTTCTTTGCGCTATGTTTAAACAAGTGTTTACCGCATTGCTAATCATCCTTTCGGTTAGTGTACGGGCTCAGGAGCGTCCCGCAGCTTATGCCGTTGATGAAAATTTTAACCTCTGGAACAAAAAAACAAATGATACTACCTGTGTCTTTGCTGACATCGCCTACATACGGGATTACCCTGGTTTAAAGGGAATGATACTGGACTCATTGACTACCGGAACCAGGGTGATCATCAAAAGTGAAGCCTATAACAACACCTTGATCAAGGATTTTCATGCGCCCTGGCATAAAGTAACTTATATGGCCGGGAAACAACAACGATCCGGATTTATTTGGTTAGGGCTGCTCGCCCTTGGAACAAATCATGATAAAGAAGGAAAATTATGGATGTATGGATTCAACAAATACCTCAACCGGTCAAATGATGAGGAACACCTCTCCCTATGTGAAATCAAGGTTCTAGACCCTTCGCTCCAGACTATTGGCCGGACCTCTATTCTGGTTACCAAAGGAGAACAAACTTTCACCGAAGGAAAAATACTGGACAATATGGGCTTAGCAGGTTTACAAGCAATTTACAGGATTGGTTTCTTTGGTGAGGCCTGCGCTGTTCCTACCGATCATCACTATATTGGATGGACGGGACTGAATTTCATCCGCTTACCGGGAAAGAGTAATGTCAGCGACGCCGGCGTTTTGTACCACCAAGAGAAATTGCTGTTCCCCGCCGAACATCGTCTTGACCCCTCTTTAATTATCAAAGACATCATCGATGGAGAGGTCATAGATCCAGACCAGAAAGAGCTAAAATATAAGGAAAGCAAAAAACGTGTAAAATATATCTGGGATGGTAAAATTGCCAGCGAAATCATAGAGATGAAGTAAGGCATTACCTCACATTTTTAGCTTATCTTTGAATAAAAAAAGGCGCTATGAACACACCTCGCATCCTGATCACCTCGGCCCTGTTATCCTGCCTGATCTATTCCTGTTCCACTTCCAGAAATTCATCCGGCGAGGAGAAAAAGAAACGCACAAAAATAACTACGATTAAACCGGGTCTTAAAAATCCGAGTCGCTCTGTAATTAATGCGACCGGTGATGGGCTGTCGCAAGGAATTAGTCAGACCACAGGAGCCGGTTCTAAAGAAAACGCGACCAATATTGCCTTTAGTGCGATTGAAAAAGCGAATGCAATAGCGAAAGCGAAACTGCAAAACCTGGAAAGCATGACAGATAAAGAGCTGATCAGCACCATTGCAGCGATACAACAGGTGGAGATTACCATGAGTAACAATACCCGTCAAATCACAACGAACGACAAAATTAAGGAATATGCGCTCATGATTTTCAACGATCATACGGAGATTAAAAAGGAATTAGACAAACTTTCCACTCAGAAAAACGTAGCGTTAGCCCCTCAGGCTTCTTTAAAAGGTGCTCCTAAAACAGATCTGGCTTTTGTGAAGATGATGATAGAAAGTAATCGGAATATGATAGCACTTAGTACCGCTGTTGGCAACTCCAAAGATGCTGACCTGAGGGCATTTAGTGCAAAACAATTACCGGTTTTGAAAAAACACCTGGAAGCTGCACAAGAACTGACCAAAGAAGTAAAATCAAATTAGGCGGATTCCTATCCTGATTATTGACCGGTATATCTGCTTATTGGGGTATGCGTTCTTCCAATACATTACTCCCTGCCATGTCATAATAAATACAGGTCATTTCATCCAGATCTGCACCCGATTTCACCTTGCTATGCGCATCTTTAATCTGTTCAACAGTAAACATATTTTATCTGATTTATACGCAATAATACCTCTAAAATAGCTGAATCGGTTGCTATCTGCAAATCTATAAAAACTTCAAAAAAGGATCCTTGTTATGCTTACACCAGTACAAATGCACAAACAGAAAAAATTGCGATCAAAACCTACAATAAAAAAGCTCAAACATTCTTTGAAAATACTTGAGCTTTTTTATAAAATTTGTATCACTTAAAATGGTCAACCATTCTCAGGACGTGATTATACCTTTCTTAGTGCCGCCTTTAATACCGACAGCAGGAAAACAATAAAAAATGCAATCAGCACAGGCGCAAAGACTTCAAGCCAGCCTATCCCTCCGGTAATCACTTTTATAATAAACAGCATTGCACTAAACAGGATTCCTAATAAAATCAGCACTTCTTTAAGGCTCCTTCCTTTCGTTGTTATTTTCTTGGTTCTTCTCTTAGCCACAGGCGATATTTCTTAATTTACGGGAGGATAATCTCCACCCTTCTGTTCTTTTTTCTGCCAGCATTGGTATCATTTGATGCAATTGGATTTTCAATTCCTTTTCCTGATGCAAGTACCCTGTTTTCATCAACATTTTTTGAAACCAGGTATTTCTTAAAGGCATCTGCTCTTGCCTGAGACACCGTTTGATTGATTTCCAAAATGCCGTCGCTGCTCGCATATCCGTTAACCTGAATTGATGCCTCAGGATTTTTAGATAAATAAGCCAGAATACGTTTGATCAATAATTGATCTATCTGATTAATGAAGGAAGATCCCTGGGCAAAGGTTGCGGGAATTTTATGGTTTAATCTTGTTTTTACCGGGTTATCGCTACCGGAGCTCCGCTGCTCAGGAACAGCAACGGTGTTTTGAACGGTTGCAGGTGTATTTTCAACAGTAGCGGGGCTTTCTTTATCAACCTGGCTAACAGTTGGAGCTGCAAGGGTGGTATCGGAGGCCGTTACTTCAGCTGATGCGCTGTTCACCGCTGATGCGCTCTTCGCCGCCGTATCTGTTGTTGCTGTGTTTCTTGTTGCCGTGCTTCTGCCGGAGCTATAATACCAGATCCCTCCTCCAATGATCAGCAGTCCGGCCAATCCAATGATCAAATTTCTCGATTTTGAAGGTTCTGCCGGCGGGCTTGCACCTACTACTAGGTCTCCTTTTGAAAGGTCAAACTTCGCGGAAGCTGATTTTTCACCCGATGATTCCGGATCAGCGCCATTATTTTTATTTAAATCAAATGCCATAATTTCTAATGATTAGGTGTACATATCTACCAATGCCTGCAAGCTGCCAGTATGCGCTCTGCCCATGGCTTCAAATTCCCAGGTCTCGCCCACACGGAATAGCCGTCCAAATTCTACGGCATCTTCATTGGTATACTGGTCTTTCATGTCATACCTTAGTACCTCCTCTCCACTTCTTTCATCCACAATACGGATATAGCAATCATTTACCTGTCCGAAGTTCAGGTCCAGTGTTCTGCGGTCTTTGTTATTGTCGTGGGGATATTTACAGATTGTACAGCAAATAATAATTTGTTCAATCTTATGGCTCACTTTTGTTAAATCGATAAACATATCTTCATCATCATCGCCATCACTTCTCGATCCATCCGGATCATCAATGGCCCCGGTAATCGCGCCATCCTCAGTAAGCGGCCTGAACAAACCTTTCTCTATTTTGTCTTCCACTTTGTTTCCCATCCGGATCTGACCATAGAAAGTAAAATAAGAATCAGAAGGGATTTTAAAGTCATTGCCTATTGAAAACGCAGATACATCAAGATCAAATTCCGGTCCGCCGGGTTCATCATTAGGGTCCCATCCCATGCCAATTTTCACAATCGTTAGTCCGGGCGCTGCCTTGGAAAGGGAGAACCTGTCGCCCTTACTTAAATTAAAACTGCTCATAGTTATATTTTTTTATTGGTATAATTCAACTAGTGTATTTAGCCCTCCGGAAAAAGCCTGCCCGAGTGCCTCCACGTTCCATTCCCCTCCATTTCTGGAAATCGCTGCAATGACGATAGAATCTTCGTCTGTAAAATGGTCTTTTAGCTGATACTGGCACAGAATGGAATGGTCTGAAGCATCCCTGATATTGATATAGGAGTTCTGCACATGACCGAAATGATGGCCTCTTTCTTCTCCCTGATCGATGGTGACCGCAAAATATAGAAACTCTATTTTCGGGTCTATTTTAGATAAATCAAGATGAATCACCTCATCATCTCCATCCCCTTCACCTCCCCTGTTATCGCCGGGATAATGAGTAGAACCATCAGGACTCGAAGCGTTATTGTAAAAGATAAAATACTCATCTGCGGCCAGTTTACCATTTTCAGCCAGCATAAATAAGGAGAGGTCCAGATCTACAGGATGTCCGTTCACTGTTGATGGATCCCAGCCTAAGCCAGCTATAATATGATTTAACCCAGGTTGTTCTTTAGCGATCGATATTGATTTGTTTTTTTCTAGTTGTATAGCCATTTTGTGTTTATTTTTTAGGTGGAAGTGGCGGAAGTTTAACCGCATTAACTTTTGTGGGTATTGCAGGTTTTGGTTCCGGTAATTTGGGGATGTTTACCTGCGGTTGTGAAACGGGCTGCTCTCTTTTTGGTGGCAATGGAGGCGGTGTCTTTGGTGTAGGAAGCGCTGGTCTTGCCAATACAGGTGGCGACGCGGTAACTACAGGTGGGGTAACTGCTGGTGCTGCCAACACAGGTGCTGCAACCGGCGGTTTTGATTTAACTGTATAGTTTGAACTGGCAATCTCTGCAAAAACAGCTTTCATCGCATCTCCGGCATCTGCAGCTTTTACCGCCAGCACATACGGGTATTTCCTGAGCAACTTGCCAGAGAAATAAGAAGTACTGATTTCCTCTGTCCCCAATAGAATGATGACTTCCTGTGCAATTAAACCTGCAGATTTCAAAAGATCATCTATCGCGCTATAGATCATTCCATCATTAGAATAATATTGAAGCCTGTCGTTGAGGTTTCGCTCATTCACCTTAAACCAATATTTGTTTCCATCGATTAGTTCGGCATCACCTTTTATAATCGGACTTATATTTTCCAGCACACGGACACAAAAGGGAAGCAAGGCAGCGATCTCTGCATCTTTATCAATTGATAAATAAGAATTTTGAACAATGATGTATTCTACAATCATATCTGCGAGAATCTTTACTCTTGGATCGGCGCCCTGCCCTTCCAGCTTAAAAGAACCGATCGCCTCCGCCAGGACATCTTTATAGAGTTTCAGATATAGCACATCATCCACACTGCTTAACCATAAAACGGATTTCCCTTTGGGCAGAACTGCTTTTTGAGTCAACACGCCAAACAACGCTTTATTGAAATCAATGCGGTCCAGGTTAAAGTAACCGGCTTCTTTAAACAGGTGTTCTATCAATGATTTCTCCTGGTCTTCAATATCCGTATCAAATAAAAAGCGAAGCGGAAAATGCTGCCTGTAAGATTCAATAGAATCTGTTTTATATAAAACGGTATTCAAAAAATGAGACAAGTATTGTTCAACACCATAGTAAAACAGCTGTTTAACCGGCTTTTTATTGCCATAAATACTGAAATGCTTCCCCGGGTCCTTTATAATTTCAAAATAGTTGCCATAAGCATTGGGATCATGTCTGTTGAACCGATCCCTTGCTGCAGTTCCAAAAATAAAATCGTTGCCATTTACATAAAAGTATAAGGGAACCTCGTTTGATTCCGTTATGCTCAATGGCGCATAAGCGTTCCGGTCTGATTGATACCAGAAAGAGATGGAACGCTTAGAGATTTTCGCTAATACACAGAATTTCATTGCTTCTATTGTTTTTGGATGCCCTTAAGCAGGTGTTTTTCAAAGAATTTCATTCCTTCTAAAATGATGATCGGCGCGACATAGTCAAAAGCTTTCTGATCGTCATGTTTCCGCTTTTGCGCCTTGATAAAACCAGGCTCTCCTTTGATATAGTTTTCAATATTCATGTCCTGAAAGCCCGCCATAAAATCTGCAGCATTCATCTTTAAGCCAAACATGCTGGAAGAGACTTTATAGAACAGATCTGCGAAATCCATGAACCTCGGGCAATGTGGCTTTCCTTCCGGAGGTAAACAGATAAAGTGATTTCCGATGTGTTCCAGCATTTCCGGCGTAATAGAATTAGTGGATTCCAGATATTTGAACTCACCTGCAGGGGTAATTACACAGAAGTTATCTTCTCCAAGTATTTCTATCGCCTGCTTATTGGTTGGCACCAAAATGCTGGTAATGTTTGTCGGAATGGCCAAACCTTTTGACACCTCATATTTAACATCTGCATTATCTGTTCCGCGCTGAGAGTTGATGTCGATGATCTTTAAAGGATTGGTATTCATTGGGCTAATGGTTGCCCTTGCGATGCTTTCTCCGCCCATCCCCCGGATAAACATCTGCGTATAATAATCATCTGCGGCCTTTGGATCTACTGCAGCGAACCAATCGAAAATCCTGGATCCCTTTCCTGCAAAAGCAATCTTAATTTTGGGAGGAATGGCTTTAACGGACGCTGGTGCATCTTCCGATTTGACAATTTCATTTCTTAATTTATAAGCCAGCTGCCCCGCATAAAACATGATTAAACCAGTCACATACAGGTTGATGCTCATCATCTCCTTACATTCTGCGGCAATTAAAAGATAAAAGGTTTCAAAATCTGCAGCCTCCAACCGGTCTACCACCTGTTCAAAATAATAAGGGGCTGTATTTTCAGAAAACTTATTGCTCCCATTATTTAATCCCTGAATGGAGATGTTCTTCCTTTCGCACATCCTCAACAACACGTTTTTGAAATTGGGAGAAAATTTAGTCGCCTGTGCTACCCGCTCCGCTGCAAAACGAATAGAGTTTTGTTTGATCATCGCCTTTCCACCATCCATCTGGCACAATGCAGTAATATCAGTGGTACTGCCGCCAATGTCAAAACAAAGCACCAGTTCACTGGGACCGATGGAATAACCACCATTTGGCCTGACCAGGTAATTCGCTACCGCACAGGCTTCTGAAAGTGACTCTTCATTGCTTAATTTTCTAAAATCAAACCGCAGGGCAGCGGTTTCTGTCGCGATATTTACTACTGCCACCGCCTTCTTTGAAGCTTCATTACCCCAACCTGCGGCAACTGTCGGAACCTGAGTTTCCGTTCCCCATCCATTGCTGCCCGAAGCTGTTGCACCCCAACCGGAATCTTGCACCGGAGCTTCAGCCATACCATCGCCCCAGCCTGATGTTGCCGCTGGCGCAGCCCAGGTACTGTTGCCTGAAGTCTCGCCAATATCGGAGAGGTCTGAAGGAGGATATGTTTTCAACTTCACATTGCCCACAATCGGTGAGATCTCTTTCAGTGAATCCCATATCCCTCTATATTCGCTCAACAATTCTTTACCCATTGAGGATGGATATGACCATTTTAAAGTATGGGGCTCATGACCTTCGATGAACAACTGTGCATACACATGCAGAAGTAAAGAGCTCAGATATGCCGTTTTGTAACTCTTATCGATAGGCTGGGAAGACCATTTCATATTGTAAACCAGTTCTGCCCTGCCTATTCTATTGTAACTTAGGATATACCGGTTATCTTCTGCATTTTCAATCGGCAGATTTTTTTCAAAGCAAGGGAATCCGCCCTTTACGGCCTGTGCCATCAATGAATCGCTCAGGATATTGCCCTCGTTTACAATTCTTCTCGAATCATGGATCGTGAGCACTGATTTAATAGAATTGCTGAGGATTTCATCGTTTTGGAAGAAGAAGATCTCATCTTCTACCGCCGGACGTTTATCGTTATTTTTCGTGTCGGTAGACAACAGCGAAACTCTTTTATTGGTTAACTTTAAACTTTCACAGACTTCATTTCTCTGGTCAGAGAAATAGGCAATAGAAGAGTTTGTACTGCCAAAGTCAACCCCTAAAAATGCGGGCGACAATGTTCTTGGAGAATTCAGCATATTGACCGGTAAGGCCTGTGTATTGCCCGAGCCATCGTAACGAATGATCCCAAAACCACAATCAATTCCTGCATGGGCAAACTTCATCCCTTTGAAAGGCTGGTTGCTCTCATAAATCTCATATTTATACTTATTATCTGCTACTGCATTATTGGAAGTGACATGCAATTGCGCCTTGATATTGCCGTATTTTTCTGGAACTATAGCTGCTTTGCCGTTATTGGCCAGATACAGGGGAACTCCCTTTTCATCCAGCACAATCCGGAAGAAATCATCCTCTACATTGCCAATAAATGGTGTCGCCTGGAACTTAGCATCATTATGTGGAATTTCTGAATAAAGAAAATACCGGTTCCATTGTTTGGAAATGAAGTTAGGCCACATTAAAATGTCCTTTCCTGCTATGGAGGTGGAAGTGATCTTATAAATGACCTCTTTAATGATCTCGTTTCCGGTTTCCGTATACAGTCTCAGGTTGACGATTAAACGCTCCCCGTTTTTATCATTCGGGTCATAAATAGCCGTAATCCGTGACTTTACGTTTGAGGCTTCTGAAATGCCGACCAATGCTTCCAGCGTAGCGCCAAAAACATTTAAGGCCAGTGGTGTTAACGGTAAAGTGAAGTAGGCATAATTGTTTGGCTGACCTTTAGTTTCTGCAGCCAGCAACAATATAGGTTTGGATTTCAGATAGTTCCTGTTTTCCATCCCTTCTTTTCCGAAATCAATCTGTGCAATCTCCGTCGTATCTGGCAGCAGCAGGTCTTTAGGATCAAAGCTGATGCTGCCCTCTTTTGATTCATTGTAGATGATCCCTTCAGAGCCAAACAACTCTGTAGAATAATTAAACAAAATGCTAAAAGGATAATTAAACAACGCGCCAACTTCAGGTGCTGCCTGAACATCAAGTTTCGGATATCCTTTCTTTTCCTGATAAACGGTCATCTCCTCAATCCATGATTGAAGACAACCCGACATATTACCGTATTCCGGCCTGATGAACTCTTCCAGGTCCCCATAATTGGACCTGAATTGCTCTATATTTTTGAGAATATGTTTGGCGTAACCATATAGCGTAAACAGTTCCTGGGGATTGAGTTCGGATTTTAAAGGATCTATAAACTTTCCGTTCTGTACATTTACAAAAGGCAGTTTTTCTTTAAGGTTATACGCTACAGAGGTGAATAAAAAGCTGTCTGGAGAAGTTCCACCAACCACATTGCCCTTAAACGAGATGACGTCAATAAAAGGGATTTTATCCGTGTTATTCGCCAGCGACTGGTCACACCAAAGCGGCTGCCGCTCAAAGAGCATATTTCCAAATGCACCTATTGGCTCATAGATATTCGCGGTATTGATGAGCTGCTGCCCATCAGAATAGGCCAGGTGAATCCTATTCACCTCTATATCTTTGTAATTTAATGCGATACAGCTGATGAAGCCTTTCCATTCACTAATCAAAGATTTGTAAAACAGCATTAATCCCGCAGCATCGGCATCTTTGTCCTGAATGTTATCCAGCGCACTTTTAAACAAGTTTGCCCGGGCAAATACAGAGGGAATTCCGGAAACGATAGTTCCAATATTAACCGATGAGTTTCCGTCTTTATCAACGGCTATTTCAGGTATTAAAATGTTCTTGGTAAAAACTTCCAGCTGAGGGATTTTATCCCAGGCAAATTCAACACCATTTGGTTCCGTTTTAGCCTGAACTTTTATCGCCAGTGCTTTTATTCTTTTATCTGACATGTTCCTTTAGTTTATATCGAAGTTTTGTGAAATGGTAAGTGCATTAAAAATGTGAGCGAGGAATTTCTCCTTTGTCGTGTTTACCTTCTGTTCATCCTTAGGGCCGGTATTGATGAGTTGTGCGACAAAAGTGTCGTATCTGTTGCTAAACATTCCTCCTTTCGACCAATGGTGTTTATCATCAAGGAAAATGGTTCCTACATCCAATTTCCTGAGCTCGGTTTGATTGTCCGGAAATGCTTTGCTGTCGAACAGGAAACGACCTGGCGCTACAGAATTCCTCACCTGGTAAAGCCAGCCGGGAATAAACCGGGCATCTTTAAAAGTGTAGGCAAAAAGCTTGAAGTATTCATTGATGTCTTTACACTCTACATCTGAAATGGTACTGTACTGATGTAGTTTCTGATTTTCACATTGTTTGATAAAACCTTTGATACCAGCATCGTCAAAAGCAGCACCGTTCTTGGTTAAAGAGATGTGCGCCAGGGAGAAAAATGCGCCTAATTTGTTGACGAAAATTTCACCTGATTTATGCTCTTTTCCAATAAAATCATCAAAGGAGAAGTTGAATGAATTGTCTTTAAATTCTACCGCTTTATATAAATAATCAGCCTTTGCACTGTTAAAACCATCGGTACGGGTAAAAAAATCGTAGGCCGCACAGGCGCACAGTAATTCGGTGATATGGCAAGGATTCTTTTGTTCACCTCCGCCGGTGATCGTTTGATTTGAGGTATTGTTCCCATCTATCTTTTTACTTTCAATCGGCCAGCCGATATGGTACAGCAATTTATAGCATTTCTGCACAGTGGGATCACTTTGGTAAAATTGTAATGCCGCCTGACTATTCAATGGAAAGAAAGAGGAATCAGCAATAACGCTATTGGCTTTATTTGATTTCTGCTGATCATCGGGCTTATTAAACGTAAAATATTCCGTTAGCAAGGTGGAGCCAAACTTTGCTTTAGAGAAATCTATGCTCGAATTTCCGTTGGAACGAATCTTCACAAAATCCTGAAGCGCTTTGGGAATTACCGGGATGGAGGATGCTCCGGTTCCGCCAAATACAGATCCGAAAATAAACACCCTGGCCGAAGCACCTGCTTTTTCAAGTTTCCCCATGAAGGCATCCAGCTCCCGCTCCTGAGATTGTACAGCAGATCCTTTCAAGATGTTTCTCGCTGCTTCGACAATCCCATGATACATCAGCATAGAGCCCAGATGTGTTTGTGCCCGGTAGCCATGTTCCAAAGCAAACTCCTGTACAGACCTGGTATCCAGGAATAAATCGGAGATCAGTTTATTGGCTTTTTGCTGCTCTGGTGTGCCTGTAGAAATTTTGCTGATGTTTTTATAATTCTCTCTTCCGGGGCCGGAATAATTGGTCCAGAACCGGTGTAGGTTCAGCTTCGCGGAAAAGAACGTATTGGCATTTGGTGTACCACCGGTTGTTGCACCGGATGTTTTGACCTGGTTGTATAGGGTGATGAGCTCTTCCACCCTGCCTTTGTTGCCGTTATTTTGATCCGTATCTAAGGTCAATATTTCTATTTCCTGGTTGTCGAACATCCCAATACCACACAGGTGAGTGAAAGATTCTAAACAACGCATTCCGGTACCGCCTATCGCGATGACAAATAATTTATCCATTGAAATTTAGAATTTAAAACCAGTGACCAATTTTGCCGTTGGCAAATACTTTACTCAGGATGAAGCCCAGAAGGAGATACAGCACAAATCCGATTACTGTTCCTATGCTTAAAGCATTTACATAATTATTTACGACCATCACATTTGCCTCAGGCTTGAATACAAAATAGCCCAGTAAAAAGCCTATTGCCGGATTTAGGATGGCTAAAATCCAGAACCAGGTTTTCCGTGATTGTGGGTCTTTGGGATGACTGCCACCCTCAAATTTTATGGCATTGGCAATGATCGCTGCCAGCAGCAGAAAAATTAAAGCAGTAACGATAGAGATGAAGTAAGCTGATGTAGATTCCATTTTTTTTTGATTAGAGATGACAGTTAATTATTGTTGAGTTTTGATGTAGTAGGAATAGATGACTTTATGAGCTGGCTTGAGCTCTTGTAAGGTGTTTTTGACAGACTCGTACAATGCGGTGTTCGCCGTACCTTTAGCATTAACCCATTGGAGCTTGGAAAGCTTTTCGCCCGCAAGATTAGGCGTAGCGGTATTCAACAGCAGGTCGACCTTCAGTAAACCCTTCGGATTTGGAATGTTTTTCAGGCTGAACCTGGGATCGAAAGACACACCAAACTCTACGTTTTTAGTATCGGATGTTTTGGTGTTGTTAAACAGGGACTTGTTAAAAGTAAAAACCTCATTTACAGGAATAGCAGGTGTTGATTTATAGATCCATTGTTCTTTTATTTTTCCATTGGTATCATAACATGCCGTTGCAATATCATCGGTTTCCTGATCAGCAAACTTCGCCTCCCCATCGGCTCCTTTAGTTAATTTTGGCCGGTGTTTCTTAGCTTCTTCAGTTTTAGCAAAATTTTCAAAATCAGTGCTTACATCGGAGACTTTTACATCAAAATCACCAAATGAATAGCTATCCTCATTGCTTAAATCAATATATAGCTTTCTAAAGAAGTCGTTAAACTGCTGCTGACTGGCGTAGCTGGCATGAAGTTTATCGATGGTATTCCAATCTACACCTAAAGGATAAAATTCGAAATGATTCCCTTTTTTAAGCCCGTTTACATAGCTATCCTTTAAATCCAGGACATTCTTATCGTTATCTTTTTTACCACTTGGGTCGTAAAATATACCGCCCGACTTCTCTCCTGGGTAACCGGTACGCAGTTTATAGGATTTATTGGATAAATCAAACCTTGTGGTAAAGGGTTCCAGTTTAGATTCCAGTTTTGAAATCATGCTGGATTCATTTGGATTGCCACAATTGAAAACGGTGAAATAAAGGTGTTTATCAACAGGACCTTCCTTGTAATCTGCGATAAAGAAATGGATGGTATTTCCTTTTTCCAGCCATTGGGAGAAAGGAATTTTCAGAAAAGCAGTACGGGTAACCTCAATGTTCTTTTGCCATTCTTCAAAATCAGTAATTAATAACGCGTCATTATTGCCGGCTACAATTTTTTCAACCGCCGACTGGATCGGGGCCCAAATGTCGCCGTATTGGGCCGGGTCACTTACCTGCTGACCTAATTCAGTGGTATTCGCAATGTTTAAAAGTGTAATCTGATTTGAACCAAGCTTATAGACATCAAACTTTTGAGCCAAAACAGTATTGAAACAAGTGTTCATCATTTCTTTAATCCCTGGTTCCGCAAATGCTTTATTGATGCCAGATGAGAAATCAATATATAAGGCCGGATTACCACTTTTTGAATTGGCATTGTTCGGAGCGATGGTTTGATCATAGGCCTCTATTCGTTTGCCTAACTCCTGATCATACAGGTTTACCTTAGCAAATGGATCAGTTGCCGACGTGTTTTTATTGTTATTGCAAGCAGACAGGATGATCAACAATCCAAATGTTCCTGTGATCCTGAGGAAACCCAGGTTCTTAACTATATTCATAATCTATAAGTTTTAATTGGCGTTATTTAATGATGGATTCAGGTCGTTAACTTTCACCGCTTCCAGTCGCGCAAGAACTCCGTTCAAGATGCCTGCATGATGGTATAAATCATCGAGCGACTGCAATTCGTACTTCGTTTCTTTTTTATGCTCATCGAGCACCGCCAGGTATTTTTTGGTATTCAGGTATAAGCGGCAAATGGTCTTACGGTTATTGTCGTCCAGCAGAATCGCGAAATAGGAAAGGGCATCTCTGTAGGTAATCCTTTTGGAATCGATCGTTTCTCTAAGCATGGATTTTACGATAAAGAATCCTTCGATCTCCTCTTCTGTGGTTACAATTCCAGATTCAGGTTCGGCATTTATGGTTTCTTCGATTTTAATGGCTTCTGAGGCGTCTTTTTCCTTTTCCTGATTTAGCGCGGATTTCAGGCGCTCATTAATTGCATCGCTGATGAGCTGATTAAAGGAGCGTTTAATAATCGGTGCAAATTGTTCTTTAACCTTCGCAGTAATCACCTTTGGATAAACCTGCTTTGTAAAGAAACTGATAAAGCCATCGGAAGGATCGGCGATCTCTTTATGAAGGAGGCTTTTCAATTCGTTCAGGTATTTTAGCTCGCTCGCGGTATTTGTAATGCTCTCTACATCAAAATAAGACTTGTGAAACTTTTTCAATTCCGCAATTTCCGCATCCTTGATTTCCGTTAATTTGAATTCAAAGAATGGTGTACCATCCATTTTGTTCTTTTCCACGAGGTCGGTATAAAAACGGTATACCAAACCATTGGTTAACAGGCCGAACTTAGCTTTGGTGGTATGAAAATACCTGAACAACTGAGAATTGTGCGGGTCCAAATTCTCCTGATGGTGTTTACATTCGATTAATATGGTGGGCTCCCCATCTTTCATAATCGCGTAATCTACCTTCTCCCCTTTTTTAATCCCCAAATCCGCAATGAATTCCGGGTTCACCTCAAAAGGATTGAAAACATCATATCCCATGATCTGAATAAATGGCATCACCAAAGCATTTTTTGTCGCTTCTTCTGTTTGTATTTGAGGTAACATCTTCTCTACACGAGATGCTAACTGTGCAATCTGATCTTTAAAATCCATTTGAATTTTTATTTAATAATTTGAAACTCTTTATAGAAAATGCCGCCCGAAATATTGCTCAGCTCGGGATTAATCTTCCCAGCCGCATAGTGTTTTTCCCTTACTTTTGGCGATTTCGAGGGTTGTTTTTATCACCTTGTGCTGGCAGTTATTCAGGCCCCTGCAATCTGCAGTATGGTGGTATCTTTTTCCGGTACCGCTATCGCAGATGTATACGGTATTGGCGTCTGTGCATACAACGTTATTCAAGAAAATAAATCCGAGTAGTAAAGTTATCTTCATAGACAATTATTTAAATTCTATCCCTGTACTTTGATCTCATCTGATCAACCTTTCTGCGATCTCCTCTTCTGTAAGGATCTGAGCGTTCGATAAAATCATATTTTTACGCCCGTCAATAGGATTCTCAAAAATGTGAAATCCGCCTCTGCAGTGTTGAAATCTGTATTTTAATGCCAGTAGTCCTTTACAGAGGCCTTCAGTTTTTGTGATTTGGTAGACATATTGAGAGCAACTGGTTCTGAATATGCACTTGCGCCATTTGCCTTTAGGAATGACTGCCCAGTAAAAGCGAATCAATAAAAGAAGCGAGATTTTCATGGTTAGCTTTTACTGAAAACAACCATCTGGTAGGATGATACATAACCAGGTTTTCCTCCAAATCCAAAGCAGCCCGACTCGGCTTGTACGTAAGTCGATACACTTTCCAACCGGACATATTCCCAACCTTTAAGATTGGCCAGTTTTATTACCTTTTCCAATTGATCAGCAACAGTATCACTTGTTTCCTTTTGCTGATTTAGCGTTGCGATAAATGGCACTACTTTGTATTCCATGATGTCTTTATTTTTGAGTGTTTATGATTTACATATCCAGGGCTTCTCTTTTCATTTACATCTCTTTCTCACCTAATGTTTAATGTTTCAACACTTCAAAAGTATATAGCAACAGCAGGCTTTCCTTACGGGAAACCGTAAAGCAAAAGATTATTTTCTCAAATTTATTGGGGGTATTTTAGGGACTGAGGGTCGAATCGACCGCATTGGATATAGAGTTCTTATTGGCGCCTGGAAGTCTCCTAATACGCTCCTATTACGCTCTTAGGTTGGAAGGCTGTTGGAAGGTAATTCGGAAGTTGTTCGAAGTAGTTCAAAGGTTATTTTATCCTTTCAATAACCTCCCAATTACCTTTCAATAACCTTCCAGGTAAAGACTCATTAAGGAGCGTATACGAAGCGTATACGGAGGTGTAAAATGAAACCCATATTAGACTGTATGTAAAGCGCCTATAGGAATAAAGAAAAAAACAGGGGCATTTTTTGTAAACCTATATCCGGAATAAGCAGTAAAATGTCGCTGCTGAGAAGCCAAAAGACAGCTTCGGAACAGCAAAATACCGTATTTTACCTATACGCGTTCTAACCAGGCTCTATACTCGGTCTATACTCGGTGCACACCCGCTTGAAAGCCTGTTAAAGGCGGGTAAGCAACGCGTAAAAACCAAGGTAAAAACGGGCTTTCCTGCAAGCGGTCAGGTCCTTGTTTCCAGAGAGGTAAAATCATGATCCTGAAGCTCCGGAAATCCATCGCCGGGATGAACCCCTGCGATGACCTTCATCTTTTTGATACTAAAATCTGACAGTTACGACACCATTGCAAGGCGAAGCTTCCAAAGTTTTACAATAGTTACCCCATGCAATTTCCGGATAATCCCACTTGTTATTGACATATAGGATCAGTTGGTTGTCGTCCATACGATCGATACGACAAGCAATATCTGCTTGTGGAGACACTACTGAAAGCCGGGACAACTGAGCGCCCGAAATTGTATAGTAATACACATTTTCTTTCATGCCTTTCGCTTTATTTGTCAGTGGTTTTTCTGTTCTGGCACCTTTATCAGACCAGTAATAGTAGTTGTGTGTGTCCTGATTCCAAGCTTGTACAGGTTTTACTCCATAAGCAGCCTGTTTACTTTCATAAAGAGCAGCACGCCCTTTATTTCCGGCAAATGCGCCTTCAGGGTAGTAATTCCAATACCCATCACGTTCCCAGTTTAGATCGTCGATATCGTCTGCCATGTAATATTTAAGTCCAATCTCTCTCAGATATCCATTTGGCTCTCCGGTGGTACGGTAATTTGTGGTCAGCTCCCCTTCCGGATTCACCGTAATCTCAAAAGAGACATTCAAGCCCTGATAGGTTCCTGCAATTGAAATCAAGGCTACACCATTTTTGATACTGCAGCTCAGTGTTGTCTTTTTCCAATCTTTATCATGGATTAAAAATTTATTTGCACTTTTTCTTACTTCAGCACCGGTCAAATGATTCAGGTTCACGTCTATATTCAAAAACGGGCCTTTTTCGATAAAGACTTTTCCTTTTGATCTGGCATTTTCAATTAGCCCCGTTTCTTTAGACACAGGGATTTCAAAATCAGTACCTTTGATGATAAACTGCGCTGTATTTTCAACAAGTGTTAACCCTCCCTGATGCGCAGCAACCGGAATGCTCACCGGACGTTCCCCAAAAAAGTACTCATAGGTGTCTACCACCTGGCCATCACGATCAATAAAGTTTAATAAAACTGATGCCCCTTTTTTCCAGTTTTCAGCAGGCAATTGAAAAGTTCCTTTCTCATGTGGCTCGATGCCTGGCAGGTTGATCATTTTCTTCCTGCCCTCATACACATATTCCAACTTTACTTCATTTAAGAAGGTATGGTCATACCGGTTAAATACCGAAAACTGAATTTGCTGATTTGGGTTAAAGTTTTTAATCACTTTTCCTTCCTCCAAAATACGGATCGGAGACTGTGCTTTTTTAGTAGACCAAAACTCTGGCTTCGGCCTTCTCCAGACATCTACAATCCCCCACTCTCCATAGCCTACCGCATGTCCCTGGTAACCCTCTGGCTTAGCCGTTTTAGCAAACTCATTCCAAAAAGCAGTTCCTTTTTTTAACTGCTCCGGGATGTTAAAAGTCTCGTCCACATATCCCCATATTGCGCCTCCCAATCCACCTTTCGTCGGGAACAAACGTCCCCACATCATATCCATGGAAATTCCCCAAAACTCTCTGATGTTTGGATCATCCCTTAAAGTTTGATAAGTATAACATGCGGGGTGTGCCCATTCATCGAATAATGCAGGTATTCCATGTCCTTCATACCCTTTTGTCGTTTTCCCAAATTGAGTCAGGTTCCCGTTCACATCCTGATAATGCATACTTAAAATCTCATAGATCTTGGCATCGCTGGTTTGCGTCCCCGGATAACTCCAGATGACAGGTCTCGTCCGATCGGCATTTTTCACGTAATCCCAGCTTTTTCTGAAGTTGCTTCCATATTGAGACTCATTGCCAATAGACCAGATCACAACTGCAGGATGAGATTTGAAAGTATTCACCATTTCACGACACTGACTTAAATATTGAGCGGTATGGTTTGGGTCATTTTGTGTAGCCCCAGGCGCATAGTTCTTTTGCCTGTAGGTATCTACAAAACAAACTGAGGTTTCTACTTCCACATAGATCCCGTATCGGTTGCAAAGCGCTACAAAGCGTTCAGAAGGCGGATAATGCGAAGTACGGATAAAATTGATATGCGACTCTTTCAGCAGCTTCACATCAAGACTATCATAATAAGGCGTGCTGACACGGCCTAAAGTTGGATGTAAATCATGACGGTTCGCCCCTCTCAGTTTCACAGGCCTGCCATTAACCAGCATCTGGTCTTCAACGATCTTTACTGTCCTGAACCCGATCTCTTTATTAAAGGAATAAGTTTCCTTACCTCCCTGTTTAATCTTCACCTCCAGGCGGTATAAGTTCGGGTGCTCGGCATCCCATTTCAAGGGATTGGAAATCCTGAAGCTATTTATATTCTGGCCATTGTTAACGGTAAATTGACGCGTAGTCTGAGGAACCTGTTTCTGCTGCTGATCAAATAAAGCATACTGAACCGTTGTTCCCGGGGCCACTTCTGCTGCATAACTCAGCTTGAGTGTTGCATCTTTAAAATCGGGATCCAAGGCTGTTTCTACCCCAAAATCAGCGATGCCATTTGCAGCTGTAGCGAAAAGCGTGACATCCCTTAAAATTCCACCAATGGGGTGGTGGGCATAACCTGAGGCATAAGAAATGTCATCCAGCTTGTCCTGAACTTCTAAAAATACCTCATTCGATTTATCAAATGAAACATAGGCGCTGATGTCTGTTTCCCAGCGGGAAAAGCCACCTTTATGTGTCCTTAACACTTTTCCGTTAATACTTAGCGTAGCCTGGCTATATACCCCCTCAAACCGTAAAATAATCTTCTTTCCCCTAAAATCATTCGGAAGAGAAAATTTCCTTTTATAAAAGAAAGACTGGTCATGGGCAATCCCATAGCCTTGCATCACTGCTTCTCCGGGCACCTGGATTACATCCCATTCGGACTTCTCATCAAACTGAAACTGCCATTTGCCATTTAAAGACATCACAGCCTGCTTAACACCGGCTGTATGTTTCGGCAATTCGTAAGCAAGCTCCTGACCGGAAACGTTTACCGCTGACACCACAAATGCAAAAGAAAACAATAACACTTTCGACAGCTTCATTTTAAAAAAATTGATAATCATATCTCTATCCTATAACTATACAACCAAAGTTATCATTACTGATGCCAGCAAACTAAAACCTGATACACCTAAACCTAAACTTTTTACACATAAAAAGGCAGATCAAAGATCCATAAGCATCATTATTGTTTTACTTCCAGCTCTTTTGAGTAGATTTGTCAGCAGCCTTATAAATTCAGAAAGCACCATGAAAGCGCAATTTTTCGGATTGTCATCGCCATCAGAAAAGACCATTAACATCAAGCAGGTTGATCAGGATTTTTTGGATAATCCTTTACATTTCCATGAGGTATGTGAATTGGTACTGATTTTAGAAAGCTATGGCAAACGGGTTGTTGGAAATCATGTGGCCTCGTTTACGGCCGGCGACCTGGTATTGATGGGACCCAATATCCCACATATCTGGCGCAATGACGACATCTTTCTGGATCCCTTACATGAAGCACGGGCCAGGGCAATAGTATTGTATTTTCCTGCAGATTTCCTGCTCAGTCTAACTGACGATCAACCGACGATTATGGCGATGCAAAAATTCATAAATAAGGCGAAACGCGGGCTTCGTTTTTATGGATCAACCCTGGAAAAAGCCACTGAACTGATCAAGGCCCTCATCGACAAGCAAGGTTTTTCCCGCATCACCGGATTCCTGAACCTTATTGAATTGCTGCATCAAACCGGGGAATACGAAAATCTGGCGTCAGAAGGTTATAAACCTACATTTGGCCAACAAGAGACCAACCGCATCAATAACGTGTACATCTATATTATGCAGAATTTCAGAGAAGAGATCTTGCTTAGCAAAGCTGCTGAAATTGCGAATATGACACCAAATGCCTTTTGCAGATTTTTCAGGCATCACACCCAAAAGCC
Source organism: Pedobacter steynii (assembly GCF_900103665.1). Taxonomy (GTDB): domain Bacteria; phylum Bacteroidota; class Bacteroidia; order Sphingobacteriales; family Sphingobacteriaceae; genus Pedobacter; species Pedobacter steynii. The sequence goes on along the minus strand of NZ_FNGY01000001.1, from coordinate 327,241 downwards.
CTTTTCAAAATTCATCAATGAGATGCGTATTGGTCATGCAAGCAAATTACTCATGAACAGACAACTCTCGATTTCGGAGGTATGCTACCAAAGCGGGTATCAGAACCTGACCAATTTCAACAAGTTTTTTAAAATGATCATGAGCAAAAGTCCAAGTGCCTACCGGAAAGAGATGAATATTTAAGCAGCCCTATTTTACCAACAGGACTGCTTAAACACCTTAGATCTTAAAATGTAATCACCACTTTTCCAATTGTCGTGTTGTTTTCCAATTGCTGATGGGCCTTTTTTAAATTGTCAGCAGAAAAACCTGAAAGCGTTGCTTTCAATGTGCTGTTTAATACGCCATCATCCAAAAGACGGGCAACCTCATTCAGGATATGATGTTGTTCAATCATATCTTCCGTCTGAAAAATAGACCGCGTATACATCAGCTCCCAGGAGAAGCTTACACTTTTACTCTTTAGTTTATCCAGCGCCACCGGAACGGCCGAACCGGTAATGGATGCAATATGTCCCTGAGGTTTAATGAGCTCAACCATGATATCCCAGTATTGATTGGCATCTACAAAATCCAGAATAAAATCTACCTGCGGAAAACCAGCTTCACGCATTTCATTGAGCAGATCCTTATGGTTAACCACATAGTCTGCTCCCTGTTCCCTGCACCACCCTTCCGTTTCCGGCCTGCTTGCGGTGGTAATGACCTTAAGACCGGCTACTTTTTTAGCGATCTGAATGGCAATAGAGCCAACACCTCCGGCACCACCGATAATCAAAATGGTTTTCCCTTTATCCTTTTCATTAATCCGAATGCGGTCGAACAGGATTTCCCAGGCCGTCAGGGCAGTCAATGGCATGGCGGCAGCTTCTTCTATACTGAGTTTTTTAGGCTTTGAACCCACAATACGCTCATCAACGAGTTGGTATTCCGCATTACTTCCAGCTCTGTTCAAATCTCCTGCATAATAAACTTCATCTCCAACCTTAAACAGGCTTACTTCCTCTCCTACCGCTTCTACCGTACCTACTGCATCCCAGCCAATCACCTTTGGTGTGTCTAATACCTGGTCTTTTGCACTGTTCTGACGTATTTTATAATCAACTGGGTTTACCGACACGGCGGCAACTTTTACCAGCAAATCTCTTCCTTTCGGCGCCGGCTTTTCCGTTTCAAATTCTATAAAACTATTTGTATCGCTTATTGGTAATGATGTTCTAAATCCTATTGCTTTCATATCTATCTTTTTTATGGTATGCTGAATTATTTCATTTTAAATTTATAAATATAATAGGGCGCTTTGCCACTATCTGCTTTACCGGTAAAGGCTGCGGTGGTTTCCAGTTGATTGGTTGAAATGTACATCCATCCACCAGGTGCCAGATACGCATTGTCGGACCATAACAGCTTTTCTTTATTTTGTATCAGCTGACTTAACTTCCCATTGGCATCCAGCTTAGTGATGGCCTGTTCCTGCAGGTTCGTAAAGTAGTGATTGCCCATGGCATCGGTAGCGGCGCCATCACTAAAGGGCTTGTCTCCGGCTTTAGTAATTGCATTGCCAATGGTTTGATCATCTTTCCCTGACCTGAAGAGATTTGCAGGTACCTGATACCAGGTGCTTCCATTCATCGCTCCAAAAAACAGCGTCTCTCTATCTGCCGAAAGGGTCATCGGATCGATGGCTACACGTGCAGGTTTACCACCAAAAAGAACCACATTGCCATTGATCACCATGTCTTTATCTTCTGCCTGCAAGGCGGGATGACCGCTGAATCTTTTTGCCTTTTTGGTCTTCAGATTCAATGCAATGATTCCCGGATTGGCAATATCGGCCAGATAGGCCCATCCGTTCTTTTCATCAATAGCAACTTCCTGTGTAAATGTACCTTTTGGCGCAAGGGAGGCCGGTAATTCAATTTTCTCCACCACTTTATTTTTGCTAATATCAAAAGCCCATAGCCTTGTTTTACCAAGCTCAAGACCCATGTCGATTACCCACAGCTTATTGTTTTTATCAAAAATCAATCCAAGCATGGCATCAAATTTTGCATCCGTAGCCTTTTCATTGTTCTTCTGATACGCAGCATTTGGATAAGGTACCGCTTTTCCATTGATGATTTCTACCAACTGTAATTTCTGACTGCCCAGGGGATGAATGGTTGCAAATACCCGTCCTTCGGCAGATACGGCCACATCACCAGGGCGAATGTCTAATGCAGCCACCACTTCCAGTTCCGGTTGCTCTTTTGCAGGTTCAGCAAAATAGCTCGCCGTACCGTTGATCCAGTCCATGCGTGGAGGAGCAAAGAAATCTATGTCCAGTGTCCCATCTTCCAGGCACTCGAATTGATGAAGGATATTTCCGGGGATAATCAACACCTCCCCTGCCTTTACGATATAATCCTTTCCCTGCATCGTTACCTTTACACTTCCTTTAGTGATGTAGGAAGTTTGCTCGTTTGGATGTTGGTGTAAAGGGACCTTCGCACCTTTATCCATTTTGAACAAAGCGAGCATGCCCTGTTCACCATATACATATTTACGTTGTAATTTATCGGCCATCTGTTCCCAGCCCTTATCATCAAATTGCAGGTGCTGTACTTTTTTCAAGTCTTGTGCGCTTGCCGAATTTATGGTCAGACTCATTGCCATAGCAACAATAGTCAGTAATTTTAGTTTTATCATTTTTATAAGTTTTTATTATTCAAAGGGTGTTTTGTTAGTAAGTGCCTTTTGTCTTGTCGGGTGTGGACCAGGGCCTGTTAAAAGTTTTATTATCTTCAGGTAGCATCAGCTGATAACCTGGTTTTTCATCTATACTCACCTTAATCTTCGTAGAGGACAATTCCCCTGCAACGATATGTCCGCCATACGTTTTATCATTGGAGATGAAATGGAAATGAAAAGGCGACAAATCAATTCCGGAAGCATAAGCAGGATGGTAAAAGCCAACGATGGTGCCGGCAACATTTTGCTTTTTGTAAAGCGGCCTGGATTTCATCAGCTCTGCCAAACCTGTAGTATCCTTTGCCTCTAGTTTATTGGCACCGCCAACGTTCAGTTCCTTAAAAACGCTTTCGATCCGTATCAGGTAAGGTTTGTTTTTGGAAGGCAGCCTGCGCATGATTTCCTGCTGAAGCATTTCGATATTTTGAATATTTGTCAACTCAAAAACCTGATCAGCCTTAAAGAAAGCAACTGATGCAAAGGGGACTTTCCGCTGCGCTTCGGCTTTGGCAACTCCGCCATCCGGTGCTACACGATAAAATACACCGTCGAGCGCCACCATTTCCCCATCCAGCTGGTTATAGGTTCCTAAACCAAAATCTCCCTGAGCAGCCAGGGCATCAATAGTAAGTGCTCCGGTATAAACGCCATTTCGCATGGCATCCATGACTGAATAGTGAAAAATCGGCTTGTCTTCAACGGTCTGACCATTAGCGATACCGCAAACGGACAGCATAAAAAAGAGGTTAAAAAAGGGAAATGCGAATTTATTGGTCATAAGTTACAGATGAATGTGAAAGGATATTTATTTATTATACTGTGCCTCAGCGTTGTCAACGGGAGTATTCGGGTCGTTTATCACCATTTTGGCAATGTCATCTTTACGCATAAATACAACTCCGGATTTCTCTTTGGCATATTTAATAAAGTCGTCCATCGCTTTAACTACTGCTGGCGTTCCACCAATACGGTCGTGAAAACTAATGCTCATCATCCGTCTTTTTGTGGCCCCTTCGGCATACAGCTGATCAAACTCCATTTTTAATTGCGAAAGAAACATTTCCGGCGTCCAGTGATTGCCAGCAATGTTCACAATGTCATTGTTGCGAAGGGTATACGGCATCACCACGAAGTTCTTACCATTTACTTTCGTGAGGAAAGGCTCGTCTCTGCTTAAATCATCGATATGATATAAGAAGCCCAGCTCCTGCAGCACTTTTAAGGTATTCGGACTACGGCGCAACCAGTTGGCATTGTAGCCTACCGCTTTCTGGCCGGTAATGGCTGCCACGGCATCTACTCCCTGTTTTACAAATTGTAATTCATCGGCGTAATTTTTGTTCCATTGGTTGTCCCAGGACATGCCGTGCGCCGCCATCTCATGACCTCCGGCAGCAATTGCTTTTGCCACTTCAGGATACCTGACCGCTGCCGCTCCGACCACATGTGAAGTCACCTTGATGTCGTACTTTTTCCAGAGATCGAGCATGCGGTAGATTCCTTCTGTCGCCCCATAGCGATACCAGCTTTCGGCGGCCAGATCAGGCTGACCTTTAGGTAATGGATTGCCTGAGAAAGGGCTTTCCGCTCCTTCCGGCTGACCACCGGTTTCAAATTGCATAGAGACCGAGATCACCAGCTGATCGCCGTTGGGCCAATGGGATTTGATGGTTTTATGAGGTGCAGGGTTTTCATTTTTCTTAGGGGATACAGTCCAGGAGACCATGATCATGACTCCTGTAATCAGGGCTACGAATGTTGCTAGTTTTCTTTTCATTTCTTTGTCAGTTGTTTTAAATGCAATAAATCTGTCTGATAAATGAAATAATGGTCATTTCATTTGATCAGATAATTATTTCGTACAAAGATATTTTGGCGAACAGGAACAGAATGGTAAAAATTCATTGTATTTTTGTAACAATTAATCAACGAATATGAAACGTTTCCAAGGCTATCATTCTTTAAATGTGTTTAGGCTTACACTTGACGAATGGACATTTCCCACACACAACCATAACTTTTATGAATTTATATATGTAGAAAAAGGAGTTGGGAATCATGTGTTAAATGATAAGTCCTGTGCCTATACAGAAGGAGATGTCTTTTTGTTAAGGCCTGAAGATGCGCACTACTTTGAGATTACTGAAAATACCCATTTCATCTTCGTAAAATTTACAGAGCAACTGTTTATAGAGAAACTGGAAGGCGGAAAAACAGCCAAATGGATGGAAGTGATCAAAACTTTATTACAGAATCCATCATCGGTAAATGGAAGTCTGGTTACTGATCCGGAAGATAAAAAACACCTTTCGCAGCTGTTGCAGATCCTGTTGATCGAGTTCAGCAAGACCTGTGCCTATAGCCGGGAAGTCGTATTGGAACTTTTTGGAGCAATCATGATGATGGTAGCTAGAAGTCACTCTACCGCTCAGTATGGGCACCAATGCCCAAGTAATACCGAGCTTGACAAATTAAATCAAATCCTCGGCTACATCAGGCTGCACACCATGGATGCAGAAAAAATGCGCATTGAAAATCTTGCAGAAAAGTTTGCGATGTCGCCCAATTACATCAGCATCTACATCAAAAAACACAGCAATGCTTCTATACAGCAGCATATCCTCCAAACAAAACTCAGGGCAGCCGAGCAATTGTTAAAGAATGGTCGTCATAACATCAATGAAATTGCCTCCAGGTTAGGTTTTACAGATGCCAGTCACTTCAATAAAACGTATAAGAAGTACATGGGCATCAGCCCTAAATTTGCAAGGCAAGTGGTCTGAAACATTTCAGACCCTTTTGCTTATACTTTCTTCAGGCGGAAAACTTTGGTTTCGTGTGAAGCGACCTTACCAGCCCATTGATTGGCTTTCCCCATCACTTTGTGCTGCCATAAATCTCTGATTTCATATTTAGCAGTTAAACCCAAATCACTGAAAGCAATTTTTGCATTTTGAGTTGAGGAAGCCTTATTCAATATCGCAATTGCATAATCGCCATTGGCCAGCGGGCGAACAAAAATGTCCCAGGTCTCGTTTTTAACTTTGCGTTCTGCCTGCTTAGCTAAGGCATCCTGGTTTAAGGCTATAATTTCTTTGTTTAATAAAATGCGTTTAGTCGTTTCTGTCATCGTCCGGATATCGTTACTGGCATATAGCGGAGAATTCAGCATGCACCACATGCTCATTTGGCTTTGGTATTCTGCATCCGTACAACCATTGGCATCAAATGCACCTGAGGGGCCTTTTACACCTTTTAAGCCGACATTCAGCATGTCGCCATCATTCCAGCGCCCAGGACCTGAAAACTCAGCCAGGCCAGCATTCTTATCGATCACGTTGTAAATACCAACTCCACCTTTACCATCGGTATCGTTCCATTTGTCCCGGATGTCAAAAGTGGTCCGCCAGCTCTGCCCACCTATTTCTGCTCCCCAGTTCCATGCTTCCCTTGGGCCCCACTCGCAAATACCAAGCACAATGTCCCGGCCTGATTGCCGCAAGGCCTTCGCCATATTTCCATAACGCAGTTTAGCCGTTGCTACATCCTCCGGCGCATTACAATAATCATATTTCAGGTAATCGATCCCCCAGGAAGCAAAAGTTTTGGCATCCTGATCTTCAAAGTTAAAGCTGGCGGTATATCCTGCACAGGTTAATGACGCGGCATCTGAATAAATACCCATTTTCATTCCTTTGCCATGCAGGTAGTCGGCCAACGATTTGATCCCGGAAGGGAATTTTAAAGGATCGGCGATGATGTTGTTCTTATTGTCTCTTCCACCCTGCCAGCAATCGTCAAGAAATATATATTGATATCCCGCTTCGACCATACCACTGGCAACCATGGCATCAGCCATCTCTTTGATGTCCTTTTCGTTCGGATTAACCGACATAATGTTCCAGCTCATCCATCCCATTGGCGGTGTGGGCGCTAATTTCACTTGTGCGGAGATGGTTCCTGCAATTAAAAGCAGCGCGAATACTAATTTCAGTTTCATTTTTGTGGTGTGTATGTTTTGTAAAAGGTTAAATTTTCAAGAGAATTTTAGAAGTTAACCCAGGGAAAATCAGCATTTACCGTATTCGGGAATTTTGGTAAATCATTGCCTGGAGTCCCCTCAAAAATTGGTTGAACTGAAGGGTTTGAAGGGTAGCCAGTTCCGTTAAATTTCATCAGGTGATTTTTACCGGCACTACTCAGGATCAAATCTTTCCATCCTTTTGTTTTAGTTTTTGCAATGATTACCGGATAATCGGTAACTGTAAACTGGGTCACTTTCTCACCTTCATGATTGAGCAATAAAAAAGTACAACCACCGGAACCACAGAAATAAGGGCCTGTCAGGCCGACAAAAATTTCGGTTTTACCATCCTCGTTAAGGTCATATTCAAAAAGAATAAATTTTCTGCTCGGCTCCGGGATCAGATTTTTAGACAAATCATCCTTAAATATTGTCACCAGTTTGTCTTTTACAAGTTTAACCGTGTTTTCATTATAAGCTTTTACCGTCGTCGGGGCAGTTGCCGGAACGGTATCAGTCCTTTCCGTTTTTTTCTGTTCGGTTGTCGAACTTAACGAATCCTTTGTTTCCGCAGCTGTGTTATTTTTTGGCGTCTGTTGACAGCTAAAAAACAACATGCTCCCAACAGAAAGGGTGATTAAAGATAGATTTTTCATATAGATAAATTTGTAGTTAGTAAAAGAGGAACGAGATGAAGGTGAGTGCTTGCTCCCTGGTGATTGGCATCCATTTTCAGCACTTCATTAAATATATTTCCCGCGTCCTCAAAACGTTTAAGGCCAAGATAGCCCAAACCGATCAGATAATTGCAATGGATGTAATTCTTTAAGTTAAGGTCCTGATCAAATACCAGTAAATCCGGAAGGGAAACCGCAAAATAATCGATCCTGATCTCATCGTTCAGGTGTTGCTTACCAAACTGAATAAAGCGTTCAAAGATCTCCTTTGCCTTCCCATCCTCCCTGAGTTTTAACCAGGCCAATCCCTGATAGAAAATCTGATCCGGTTGGGGATCGTTATAAAATATGGCCTGTACGGGTTCAGTCGGGCCTGTTGTAGCCATCAAAAACTTCTCTTTTGCCTGATCTGTCAGGTTCATCTGCTCATAAATACAACCTTGCAGGTAATGAACATCATTTTCCTGTGCCCCATACAACTTGCCTTCGCCAAGGTTGTGCGGGTACTGTTCTGTAGCCGAAAGCAGTTCCAGCGCAGCTTCATACGCCTCTTCCATCAATGCTTTTTTGGCCAGTGCAGTATGACAAATCAGGTATTGGCTTACCACCTTTCCTTCTCCACCTTCCCAGGGGTGAAACTGCCTGTTTTCAAGCAGCGCTTTTGCTTCTTCGCAACGGTCCAGTCGATTATATAAGCTTACCTTTTCCAGGTATAAATCATCGCGGTAACCCACCAGTTCCGGATGCTGTTCTAAAAATTCCAGACGGCGTTCCGGAAGATATCCAAGCTTCTTGTACAGCTGATCGAGCTCCATGAATACCCGGGCATCCCCAACATCCAGACGGAAAGCTTTCTCCAGTTCGATCAATGCCCGTTCTGAATCCTCTAACTGATTCTGATAGGCCAGAGAAAGGTTACGGTGTGCGGTCGGGAAAAGCGGGTCTGCAGCGACAGCATTTTCCCAGCAGGCTATGGCCTCAGGGAATTGCTGTCTGCCGAACCAAAAATTCCCCAGATAGTAATGCGCTTTGGCATCCTGAGGGTTTATTGAAATGGCTGACGATAATACATTTACATCTTCAATGCGGTGCGGAAAACAGAAATCAGGCGAAGCAGACTGTCCTTTCCTAAAGTAAGCCCTTGCCCCTTCTTCATCTCCTGTTTGCAGGCAACACCAACCCATATAATAATACACCATTGGATATGCTGCTCCTTCCTGCCCCTGCAGATAGACTGCTAACAATGCAATTGCCTCCTGGTATAATCCTGCCTGAGCATAATCTAATGCACATTCTATATAATTCTGCACATCCTGCCGCATCTGATGCACAAAATAGGCCAGCGACAGTTCCGAAGTATCCAGGTTTCCTGCTTCCTGCTGCATCACATATCTTTCATACAGACATCCGAAATTGAAAGGGTCGGTCAGCAGAGATTCTTCAATAAATGACATCGCCTCCTCTACTCTGTTCATTTTATGGAGGATGGCCGTTTTCAGGTGACGTACCGAATGCGCCTGACCATTGCGCAGCAACGATTTATTGATCAGATATAGGGCATCTTCAAAATCTCCTTTTTCTGATGCAATCCTTGCAAGTGCAAAAAAGCCCGCATCCTGCCAGGCGGCGTTCCAGGTCGATTTATAAATTGCGTCATAAGCTTCATCCAGTTTTCCCTGCATCTTTAAAGACCAGCCGAGGTTATAATAAGGCTCCCCGTCGTAGGGATTTGGATTCCTGAGCGTCAGGGTTTTTATTGCCGTACGGAAAAAAGGTTCCGCCAGGGCAAATTGTCCACGTCTCATATACCATAGCCCCATTGCGTTGTTGCAACGAACATCGACAGGCGTTCGCTTTAGGGCCTCCAGATAATAATCCGTCGCGACATAAGTCGCATGACGGTATTGTTCAATATGCAGGCCGTTCAGGTATAATTCTTCTATGGAAACGATATCCGCAGGATCTTTTGCAGCTGTTGCCGCCGGGGGAATTTCTTTCGGGATCGTCTCTTCCTGTTCATAACTCACCAGGAGCTGATGAGCCGCACTTTCTACCCGCACGCTGAGACTTTCCTGCCTTACTGTTGTATTTAGCGAAATGCTTTTTTCAAAGATTGAAGAAGGGGAAAGATCAAAAATGCTGGTATCGACGAGCACTTCATTTACAAATAACTTAATTAAGCAGGAAGGGAATGCCGATGTCGCGTAGACTTTTATGTCGACATTGTTTTGATTGATTTCCACGTTCAGCATCGCTTCCTTAGTCGCATTTTTCACAGCCCCAACTTTTGCATAGGGCATAAAATACTGTTCAAATGTTTTTTCCTCATTTGGTTGTAACCAGGAAAAATCAGGTTGATTGTCAGTAAATACACCCGTCATCAGTTCTATGTATGGGCCATCTTCATCCGTCAGGTTTCTGTCCCAGGATTGTCCGAAATCGCTATTTCCCCAGGTCCATTGTTTCTTTCCCGGTGCAATATGGTGGTTGGCTACATGCAGCATTCCTGCCTGCGTATCGTGCTCATATCCGCCGATAAAATTATATTCAGACCGGATCGCCATATAAGAAGTAGGGACCGGAATATTTTTGTAACGGGAGATATCCGTTCCGGGAGCATAGTCCTTTTTGTAATAGGTACCGGTGGCAATTGGAAAATCAGAAACATCTCTTTTCCCATGGTCAAAAACCGCATATACATCCGGTGGAAAAACAGACTGGTAATGGTCGTTCACCTTTACCGCAGGATTTGCCCACCACAGGAAGGTTTGCGGAAAAGGAGTACGGTTATATATTTTGCCTTTCACCTCCAGATAAGCCTTATCGGGATACAAGGTGAAACCTGCCATTCCTTTCGTCCGCGTCATCAGCTCCAGCTCATTTACCCAGATTGTTTTGCTGCCATCTGCATGTTCCTCTATCGTAAAATCTACTGCATCAAAAGTACTTGGGCGATGGTGTTGTGGCCAGTTAAATTCGATACCTCCGGAAATCCAGGGTCCTGTTAAACCAACCAGAGCTGGCTTGATCACCTGGTTATAATAGATAAAATCACGGTTTCGAACCTTATCAAAAGCCCTTTGAATCCGGCCTCCCAACTCAGGAAGCACCATGATTTTCAGAAATTCATTCTCTATATAGACCGCTGTATATTCTTTGTCGGTTTTTTCGTCGGATATCTTTTCAATTACAGGATTTGGATACACCGCTCCGGTACTGCCCTGGTAAACCCGCTTATCGAGAAAAATTGGGTTCTTCTCGGCTTTACCTGTTTCGTAAGTAGGGATGATGACTTTCTCTATCCATGCTTTTACTTCCATAATATTGCTTCTTGATAGGTATGATTACTTGATGGGTATCTGATTAATTAATGAGGTGTAAACACCGATTCCAGCTCTTCCAGGGTTTTTCCTTTGGTCTCCCTGACCTTTGTTCTGATGAAAAGAAAACCAAGCATACAGATCCCTGAATAGAGGTAAAAGGTGTTGTGCATACCGATCCATTTGGCCAGTACCGGAAAGGTAAAAGTGAGGATAAAGTAGGCTGCCCATAAACACAATACTGCGATGGAGGAAGCCGCTCCCCTTACATGATTTGGAAAGATCTCCGAAATCAGCACCCAGGTTACCGGTCCGAGCGAAATCGCATAGGTTCCTATTGCTGCCAGCAGAAACAGGCCCACCAAGGCAGAATGAACGGCAAGTAACTGCGCGATCACCACATACAATATCGCCAAGGCAGCTGCTCCAAACAACATCAGTGGTCTCCTTCCGATCTTATCTACCAGAAACATGGCAAGGACCGTAAAAAACAAGTTTACACCTCCTATGAAAACCGTTTGTAACAACTGATCATCTTTTGAGGCCCCAATACTGGCGAAAATATTAGATGGGTAATTAAACACCACATTGATGCCGCAGAACTGCTGAAAAACGGCCAGCACAATCCCAATCAATACGGCTGGAAATACCGCTTTTTCAAATACCGCTTTGTAACTGATCTTTTGATTTCCTTTCAGAGAATCTTTAATCAGTTCCATAGAACTAACTGAAAAATCTTCTCCCCCGATTTTCTTTAAGACCTCCCTTCCTTTCTCTTCCTTTCCGGCTTTGAGCAACCATCTTGGACTTTCCGGCAACCAGATTACGCCTATAATAAATAACGCTGATGGAACCGCTCCGAGACCAAACATCCATCTCCAGGCATCAGGACCACTGTTTCTTAAAGAATAATTGATCAGATTGGTGATCAGGATTCCAAGTACGATTGTCAGCTGATTGATGCTCACCATCCTTCCGCGATACTGAGCAGGAGATACTTCTGCAATATACATGGGCGACAATAGTGAAGCCATTCCCACCCCTATTCCAGCCACAAAACGTGCCGTAATGAACAGACCAAGACCAGAGGCAAAAGCCATGGCCAATGAGGAAACGCCAAAAATAAGCGCTGCGAGAAATAATCCTGGCCTGCGACCATATTTATCAGCCACCCGACCAGCTGCTAAACAGCCGATAATCGCGCCGAGGGCCAGCGATCCGGTAGCAAAACCTTCCCAGTATTCGTTCAAACCAAACTGGTCACGCAAAAAGGGCAATGCTCCCGAAATAACGGCAAAGTCAAAGCCAAAAAGATATCCACCCAATGCAGAGATGAAAGAGATGGACAACAGGTATGAAGTTTTAAAATGTGGCATTTTCAGGTTTAGGTTAACTATATCAAATTTGAACTTATATCCGCGGCAGCACAATAGAAATACTTACGAAAGGAATGGACAATATTACTTTATTTGCTTTTTATTTGCTTTCGACAAATACCAGTTCATCGATCATGGCATTGCTACCTGCAAGAGATTCGACACGAACCATCACCTTTCCGTCATTTGTGTCTTCCCTCATCACGAACAGCTTTACCCATTTCCCTTCTTTATCCAGCTTACCGGTCGTAAATTCCCGGCCTTCAATCCAGATTTTAGCATCCCGGCCTTCGTTATTCCAATCTGCAAAATGAATGAACAATTCTCCGATCACCCCCTGAGGAGGATTGATCTCCAATTCCATTTTCTTACCATACCAGGCTGCTTTATTGTCCCAGGTCCAGATGCCTTCTGTTCCACGCAGTTCGTACTTTGTATTGCGCTTCAGTACCGCCGTGCTTTCCGTTGCTTTGGCATAGAGTAAGGCGTCGGTGAAAGCTGCCGGAACAGGAATCTTACTTTCCGCTTGTTTGATAAATGGAAAACTTTTTTTCAGCAATTCGCCATCTACTTCTGTACCCGGGTTAAAGTCAGCCGTGTTGACATAATTTAAGAGGCTATGCCTGAATTGTTTTGCTACGGGGTTTTTAGCCGCCTGAACATCATAACCACAAATCAGCAACTTTCCTTTCCCAACCTTACATTCGAGCAATGATCCCAGTTTTTCGTTAAGATGAAAATCGCTGATCGGCTGTGCCATAGGTTTAATGCTTTCCGGCCATCCGGCCAGCTTAAATGCACGGCCTCCTTTACTGATAGATTCCCATTGCCAGTCTGTCCAGGAATCTGTAGGAAATTCACGGTATACCGGATGTTTATCGTTGATATAAGCGCCCAATGTGGTATTTTCCTGACCAGGGAAAAACACGTTAGACCAAAACAAGGGGCTAAAAAACACAGGCCTGAAGCTTTCTGTATTGCCCAGCTTTGCTGCATAAAGCAATACTGTTTTTCCATTTTGCAATGCCTCCAGCGTTTTTTCATCCAGCACATCAGTTTCTATCGTTTCTATCACCTGAGCGGAGGAAGCCTCAGCAGTTTGGTCAGGGTAGATCCACAAATCCCATTCATTGCGGTATGCTGTCCCGGGTAAGCTCAGGGATAACTTCGCTTTAGTTGCTCTATTCACGCTTTCTAAGCCTACATTTATGGTTCCGATCTGCTTTACTTCCCCTCTTTTAACAGCCACAGCCTCCAGTATTCCTGTTCCGAGTATGGTATTGTTTTCCGTTCTGATTTCCCACTTGATGTTATTGATCAGGTCAGCGCTGCCATAATTGGCCAGTTCCAGGGAAGCATTAAATGTTTCCTTACTTTCCCAAACGAACTTTTTAATCCTCGCCAGCGGAACCACCGCATTGTTATATTGCTTATAATATTCCGGGGAAGTGGTGCCTTTATCATCATAAAACACATCCAGCCAACCCACCAACGCTTCTCCCTGGCCCTGGTAATCCTGCAGACTCAGCATTTGAAATCCTGCACAGGAAGGCGTACGGTAAAAATTCTCGATTAAACTCTTATATAAAACCTTTTGTAATGCACCGCTGGCTTTATGAAAAACCTCATCCTGTTTTTCCAGGCCGTTGGCAACCGCCGAAGCCCTGCAAACTTCCAGGTTACGTGCTTTCAGCACCCCGGTATATTTATCAATTTCCGACCACAATGGGTAGATGGGAAACTGGCCAACTTCATGAGCAAGGATAGGAATATTGCTTTTGGAATAATTCTTCTCCAGATCGTAATCTGAGCGTGGACCCTGAAGTCCGTAAGTACCACCCACATTTGGAATATTATGCGTAGCAGAAAAATCATCCACCGGCATAATTTTTCTTGCCGTGGAAACCGCGTATAGCCTTCTGCTGTCTGTAGCTTTTAGCTTTTTTATCCATTCCTGCATCACATCGAAATCAGAATTCCCCAATTCGTTGCCAATACAAAGCATGGTAAAGGAAGGGTGATTTCCATAGGCATCCAGCATACGCTGCATTTCATCCTGTACAAATTTATCTGCTGAAGGATTTTTCCCCAAGCCTTTTGGCAAGCCCTGGGTCAGCATATCCGGGCGGTCTTTAGGTGGATCTGTCATCCACCAGTCGATCCAGATCGTTTCTGCCTGTATATAGATCCCCAGTTTGTCTGCCGCTTCAAAAGCAGCCTCCGGGGGACACCAGGAATGAAAGCGAACATGGTTGAGGCCGTAGGATTTATAGATTTTAAAAATCCTTTCCCATTCCTTTACATCGCAGGAAGGGTATCCCGTAAGTGGAAAATGAACACAGTCCAGATTTCCGCGCATAAATACCGGGGCATTGTTGATCAATATTTTTGAAGCAGAATGACTGATGCTCCGGAAACCAAAGTCTGCTGTGGTGGTGTTTTTGTTTTGTAGTGCCGCAGTAATCCGGTAACGATTTGGTGAAAACTCGTCCCATAATTTAAGCGGAAAATTTAACTGCAAACGATGTGTTTGACTTTCCGAGGCAGACAATCCCAGTGTTTTGCTGAATACGTTTTTATTGGTCTGCAAATCCAGGATGGTATATACCACCTTCATCGCTGCAGGATTTTCAAGCTTCAGTTTCAGCTCCAGTATTTTTTTCGCCGCGTCAGGAAAAACCTGCAGGTCAGATAGCTTTGTACTTGCCTGCGCCCGCAGCTCGATCTTCCCCGCAACGCCGTTCCAGATGCTTTGGGTATACTCGGTATATACATGTCCCTTATCGCCTATATTATAGATCATCCCGTTGTCAATCCTCAACACTAAAGTGTGTTTACCTGGTTTTAATTTACCGAGTGAATGCAGGTGCGGCACCGCGAGTGCATCCCTGCTGGTTAAAGGTTTTCCATCTACCCATACTTTAGATTCCCACATCACCCTTTCCAGAAATAACTCTACCTCTTTTCCTTTCCAGTTTGCAGGAATATTGATTTCTCTGCTGTACCAGGCTTTTCCAACATACTTATAGGCCCTTGACAAAATACCGTAATCGGCCCCTTCGGTTTTGGTTCCTTTTTTACCTTCGTCGGTAGAGCCTGGAAGCGCGATATTGTCTTTAAGTTGATGCTGATACCAGCGTTCTTTTTCTCCGTTTCCTGCAGGGTCCAGCTGGAATTTCCAGGATCCGGCAAGTGAAAGCTGTTCCTGTGCAAAAGCCAGTTGCCCCAGCAAAACAAAAAGAAAAAAGGCCGGAAAGAATCTCATAAATTGTACTTTTTAAACTGAAATTAAAATAGATCAATTGATCAAATACAAACTTAAATGAACCGGAGTGATTAGGAATGGATATTACATTGGTAATGATGGACTATTTTATGAATCAGCTTATTCTATAATGAGTTGTTTTTCCAGAAAAGACCGGAAGTTTTCCAATGATTGTTCATGGATATCCTCACAGCTATCTAACAGAAAAACATAGAAGATCTTACCTGGAAATCTATTCTGGCTTTGATTGGCACGGGCATACGTCATTTGTCCGTTTGCCTTCATCTGCAAAACTACCGGTTGTTCAAGTAATAAACCAGGATCTTCCGGGCTGTCTCTCTCGATTCCAACTGTGTAGAGGTGACCGCCACCAAGATGTGGATACAGATTTTTGTCTTTGATTTCGTAAGCGATCATTTGATCGTATTTGTTGGAAAAACTGATCTTTTGCCTCGTTGGATATTTGCCAACCAACTTTTCTACATAGCCACTGAGCTGCTCGTCCTCTCCCGCAACTTTCCCCATCAGTAACATGGTATAACCAATGTCTTTCCCGTTTTTATTCTTTACAGTTGGGGGTGTGATCACAAATACGCCCTGCCGGTTTTTATAGTCCGGGATATCAACTCTCCAGGTACTGTCCAGCAACAATTTAACCCCTAATGGCCGTGAAATGAAACTAACCATTTCTCCTTTCAATGCCTCCCAGATTTCTATGCGAGTGTTTGCGGGCCGAATTCATTTTCAAATGCTCCCGGTTTACCGAAAGCAAGCTTCGCCTTTTTCATGGCAAATACTGTTGTCGATGGCATACCAGCTATGGTGGAAATATAAGCATAATCATTCCAAAATCCGCCTGCATGAACACCCAATAGCATTTTTTGAGCCAAAGCAAACTGATCAATTGCCTTTGGAATCACATTAGCAAGTCCAAAATGGTAACCTAAAAACCAATACCCTCTGACATCTTCAGGGCTACTTTTGATGGCCAGCTCATAGTTATTTACCGCCAGTTGAAATGACTCAGACACTTCCATATTATACAGGTAATGTGAGATATCACCCAACAATAACTGCAGTTCTATATTTTGTTCTGGTATCGCAGAAAATGAGGTATAGGCATCTTTGAGCGCTGCGATGAGGCTTGCTTTTGGCTGATCATGAGTCCAGTTCTGCGTCCAGCGGTCGTAATACCTTTTATGATCCTTAATAAAATTGAAATGCCTGACTTGCGCGGCCTCTGTACTTATTTTATCAATATTGATATGGTCAATATTTGCAAGACATGGACCGCAAATGAAAGCGCAGATAAAGAGCGTAATAAAAAATTTAGCCATGAACGTATCATTTAACCGACCACGAAGGCATAGTTTCCGGTACTTTTCTGTTTTGCATAGTAAGTTAACTGCACAATTTCCGTTTGTTGATCAGGAAGTATAGGTGCGGTAAAAAGAGAGTTGTTACTTTCAAGATCGAATTGCAGCGGAACCTGGAGCGTCTCCTCATTTGCCAGCGTAAGTACCGCCCATACCTCAAAATCCTCATATGACCAAAAAGACTTAGGTGTTCCCTGCGTAATTTTGCATCCGCACATCATTTCTACAAAGACAGCTAATAATCCAGATTGTGGATCTGATAAGAGCAGCAGACCAGGTACAGTCAGGATGACCTCATACAAATCCTGCAAAGGACTAAGCACGATACTCTGGGAAATGGTTAATGTTTGCCCGTCCGGCTTAGGGATGATGGCGGTTAAGTTCGCCGTTTCTTCTCCGCTGATCAGGATTGCTGCACTTCCATAAATGGTATTTGCATCCGTCGTTAAATAGTTAACAATTGGCGTGTCACTGCCGTTCATTTGCAGGATAGGCATACAGCTGCTACTTCCTGGTGTAAAGCAAGCGCCAATATTCCCATCGTCCGTATTGCTCGCCAGCTGGTAAGGTAGCTGGACGACTCCTTCCGAATAGCTAAGTATGATGTCGATATTATCCGTCTGGTAGGCATTAGGTCCGAGAAACTTCCCTCCCAATGCCTGCAGGTAAACATTAAGTGTTGCTTGAGTACTCATATTTATGCAGGTTTTTAATTGTTTTAGTTTAAGAGCTTTGGCAGAATCTCAAAAGCAAAAGCAGTGATCTCATCGGCCGAATTTGCAAGTAAAACTATCGCAGTTTTTTTCTTTATATTGAATGCTAAAAAGCTCCGGCTTCCACCTGTTCCTCCATTGTGCCAATAATACACCTCTCCTCTCTCCTGTAATAAGTGCCAACCCAGACCGATAGCAGGCTGTTTTGAAAAAGTAACTTTATGGGAAAGATTAAATGCCGCAGATAAATCAGGATCTCCGCTTTCCATATTATTCTTAGCATACGTCAGTAAATCATTAACAGTAGATTTAAGTGCCCCGCAGCCGGCAAGTGCATCAAAATCCCAGGCCTTAGTCTCCACCGCATTTACCCCATAAACTTTCACAAAACGTTTGCTCAATTCTGGTGTTAACTCCTGAAACGTAGACTTCATTTTTAGTGGGCCAGTGATGATTTCTTTGACTAGTGTTTCATAGGTCTTTCCACTGATTCTTTCCAGAATCAGCGCCAGCAAACCAGGTGCGGTATTTGAATATGCATAAACGGTTCCGGGAACAGCATCTAATTTGCAATTTTTGAGACTGGCAAAAAACAACTGCGGTGTATAGTTCTTGTAAGGATTTAAATCGTCTGTGTTTTTATTAAAAAAATTGCCCGGCAAACGGGGTAATCCGGAAGTATGGTTGCTTAAATTTACGATACTAATTTTTTGAAGCTCCGGATTTATTGCCAGAGAGTCCGGCAGGTATTTAGTGATCGGATCTGTTAAGCTTATTTTCCCTTTGTTCACATAATAGGCTAATACTGCAGAAGTAAAGGTTTTCGTAATAGAACCGATCTCAAAAATAGTATTGGCATCAGGAAGTTGTTCTTTTTCTTTTTGGGTCGTACCATATCCATAGGTATAGGTCTTCCCCTCTTTGATGATACCAATACTTAGGCCTACCGCATCCGGACGCTTCATAAAAGGCATGACCATTGAATCTACCTTTTTGTCCAGTTTAGATTTCAGCGGATTAGAGCTAAGAACAGGCCCAGTTACCAGTACAAAAGGCGAAAAAAGCGGATTAACTAACTTGTTATCCTGATCAATTGAAAAAGAAAACGCTAAACTATTCTTTTCAAATACCAGCATATATTTATACAGGTTATCTTGAGAACTGAAAAAAGATGCTGACCTGATCTGCCCCAGGGGATAAATTTGCTTTTCAAAAAATGCCTGCAGGTCATTTTCAGTTGCTGTAGCTTTAAATTCCTTACTGGTCAGGGAATAGATCAGGTTGACATTCTTTTCATCAATGTATTTCTTTACAAGATGGAACAAAGAATCACATTTCTTTTGTTGGTTATCCTGGGCCACAGTGACCAATGGTACAAGGCTCAGTAATAAAATTAATGCTTTAAAGTAAGTAAGTTTCATCATCTAAATCAGGTCATAAATGCGCCAGGTTTAATTATTGAAAGATCATCGTCTTTCCAGTCAAACACAGGAGTCATTCTTTTAACGAAAATAGCTTTAAGGATTCATATTTACTAAAATAATTATATTTGTTAGCAAATACTCAGATTCAAAAGCATAATTTCAGACCAGTTTAAACCATAATGCAGGAAATCATTAACAATTATCGGGCGGAAAAAGAAGAATCCATTCTGGAAGACTTCAGGTTTATTCATAACGGCAAAACCGGCTATTATGAAATCTTCGATTTGAATTACTGGAAACGAAAAGACCTGATTTTTGAATTGTATCATAATTATGGGTTAGCGGACAAACCTTTGATAAAGTGGCTGTTGACCGAAGAATTAAAAGCTTCTCAAATAAACACACCGGTTTATACGGTAGACCTTTGCGCATTTATGTTATACAAGCATATGGAAATGGAGGATATCTACATGCTTTATGACGCTAAATTTAGTGCAGGAACAGATCTTCAGGTGTATGTAGACATAGAGCTACTTTTTGGATTTGACAGAAACGAAACCAAAGCCTATCTCGAAAACAAACCGAAAGACAAACGGAAGAATAAAAAGGTCCTGAAAGCGATTGAATACTATGAGCAAAACCCGGATGCCACATTCAAGTCGAGAGCCGCATATATTGAACATTTTGAAACGAGAAAGATAAAGGGAATAAAATCCGATCTTGAGGAATTAACGGAAAACCAGTAAAACATTGGAATGATAAGGTGTAAATCAAATTAGTTCGTAGCTTTGGAAAGAAAAAAACAACATGGCAGTATTACATAGAAAAGAAGAGAAAATTGCAGTCGTACTGAGTAAGCTTCCAAAAGATTATACAGACAAACAATTCGTTGACACCTTTATTCAGCTTTATTCTCTGGATTGGGGAAAGATAAAAGCCAATTACATTAAACAATCTCAGGATAAAGAACCAGGAGCAATCATTACGATGCCAAAGCCTGAACTTTACTTAAAAAGCATTTTAGAGACCTACCTTGAAAATTTAAAAGAAAGCAAGGGCGGTAAATAATAAAAATTCCGGTACAATCTATATTGTACCGGAATGAAATTCTTCAATATAAGCTTACTGGTTAAAGCGTATCGCTGATCTTATGATAGTAGATGTAAGATACCGCCAGAATTGCCATCACAATTAACGGGAAGAAACCGTTAAAGCCAAAGCCATCCACGGCAAAATGACTTACACTGGCCGCAATAAAGTCAAACCCAAAGCCCGCATAAGCCCATTCTTTTATACGTTTAGGTGTTTTTGGAATAATCAAGGCTATTGAGCCCAGCACTTTAAACACCACGAGCATTACTCCGAAATAGTCCGGATATCCCAGGTGTCTGATTCCTTCTTTCGCAAGTTCCGTTTGAGAAGTTAATGCAGGCATCACGCCTTCGAACAGAAAAATAAGGGTGGTTGTAATCCAATAAATTATTTTATTCTTTTTCATTTTGATTGGTTTGTTTAAGGTTCATTTACCATTTCAAAATTAAGTCCGAATTCCTGGTTTAGAGTAGTGTAAAAACGACATATTCAGGGGGCAAATCAGACAATAGGATATTGATGCACTTATTTACTTGTTTTAAGGCCATTTAAGAAGGCCAGTTTCACATAAGCCGCATCAACGAACTCATGATGCATTAAATTAATTTGCGTGCCTTTTGTCAACTCTTTATACAAATTCAGAATTTTGCCCTTTCCTCCGGCATCAGCAAGATAATTGAGGAAGAATTCCTGCGCTTGTTCTTTTTTGTTTCCGGAAACATTCCATAATTTCCATTCCTGAAAATGAGTCATATATCCCAGTTGTTCTCCATAGATCATCGCGTTCTCAAATTCTCCATCATCTTGTTCCGTTAGCCATTTCTTTAACCGTTTTGAAGAAATAAGAAGATGTGGCAGCAACTTCACAAAACCAGTACTATTTAAGGAGCTGGACTGAAAAAAGATTTCAAAAGTAATGTCTTTATCAGCTGTCGTCTTTTTTAAACTTTGACACTGCTGACTAGCTTTAAATCCAAAATCACAAAGCCCGTCACTGATTTTATTACATGCTGCTAAAAAAAATTCTCTTGAATTCATAAAGGGTTGCCTTGCTTTCAAAACTAAACATTTTGGGCTGATCAGCAAGCAATCCCAGGTCATAGCATTAGAGAATTGTCATAAAACAGCAGCAGCTATTTGATTATTAAAAACTATAATTACATTTACGTAACTGATTACGTAATTAAATATACAGATGAACATTTATAATACCGTTGGGAAGATGGCGATCGGAAGTCGCCTCCGCAGATTAAGTGAATTGATGATGGATCAGGCAGGTGAAATCTATGCGCTATACGGAATTGAGCTGCAGGCAAAATGGTTTCCTGTAGTTTATGCACTTTCTGGTGGAGCTGAAAAATCAATTACTCAAATTGCACAGGAGATCGGTCACTCCCACCCCTCTGTGAGTACCATTGTTAAAGAAATGGTGAAACAAAAGATAGCGAAAGAAAGCCCGGGTAAAGAAGATGCACGTAAGAACTTCGTGAAACTCACTGCCAAAGGACTCGCGATTAAGGAAAGTGCCAAGATTCAATTTGAGGATGTAAATTCTGCGGTTGAAAATATGCTTGGTGAAAGCCAGTACAACCTTTGGAAAGCCATTGAAGAATGGGAGTTTCTGTTAGGTCAGAAGAGCATGTTGAAGAGAGTGGAAGAAGAAAAGAAATTGAGAGAAAGCAAAGCGGTAGAGATCGTCCCCTATAATGACAGTTATCAGCAGGCATTTAAAAAGCTGAATCAGGATTGGATCACCACCTATTTTAAAATGGAAGAAGCCGATTTTAACTCGCTGGACCATCCTAAAGAGTACATACTGGATAAAGGAGGCTTTATTTTCATTGCACTGTACCAGGGAAGCCCTATAGGTACCTGTTCGTTGATCAAAATGGAGAACAACACTTTTGAACTGGCTAAGATGGCGGTATCAGATGAAGCAAAAGGAAAAGGCATTGGCTTTATGCTGGGGAATGCATTAATTCAGAAAGCAAAAGAGGAAGGAGCTAAAGGATTGTACCTGGAAAGCAATACGATTTTGAAACCGGCAATCAACCTCTATCATAAGCTTGGCTTCAAAAAAATCACAGGAATTCCTTCTCCATATGAAAGATGTAACATCCAAATGGAGCTTATCTTTTAAAATCAAGGTAGAAAAATATTGAAATGAGTGTCACTGTAAAAGAAAAACAGGTTGTTTTTTGCCCTTAAGGACTGAAAAAAGGCCGTTTTACAAAATATTTTAAAATATTTCAATCTTTATTTGGAAAACCAGTTAGGATTTGTACTTTTGCGCCGGAGAGTTGGCAGAGTGGTCGATTGCGGCAGTCTTGAAAACTGTTGACTTGTCAAAGGGTCCGCGGGTTCGAATCCCCCACTCTCCGCCAAATGGTGATCAAAGCCATACAAAAAGCCTGGAATCGTAAGATTTCAGGCTTTTTTTGATTTTAGTTGGGTATTAAAACTCTCATTAATTTTCAAAAGATTGGTGAGTGATTCGGTGAATAAATCTTTAAAAGAAAACGATGCACCAGAAATTAAATATTAAACTGATATTGAACAGGCTACAAGACTAAACATCTTGATTCTCAATCACTGCAAGGCTAAATTTGTTTACTTTTTAATGTTTAACATTATGAAAACCAATTTCAGCTTGCTCTTCTACATGAAGAAGCCAAAGAATTATCAAAAAGGCGTTGCCCCTATCTATTTACGTATCACAGTGAATGGTAACCGATCAGAAGTGACCACTGGACCTAGTTGTGAATCCTTCAGATGGAATGCCCGTGTAGGCAGAGCAAATGGTAATAAAGAAGAAATCAAGACACTGAATACCTTCTTAGATCACCTACAGATTAAAGTTTATGAAGCGCACAGTCTTTTAATGGAAGCAGATGAAATGATTACTGCCGAAACGCTGCGTAATAAATTCCAGGGCAAGACAGAGAAGTGTATGACCTTAATTGAAGTCTTTAAGGATCATAACCTGAAAATGGAATCATTGATTGGAAGTGAATTTAAGAAGGGAACTGCGGAACGTTACCGCACATCATTAAAACACACGATAGATTTCCTAACGTGGAAATATGGTCTCCTAGATATTGAAATCAAAAAAGTAGACTATACTTTCATTTCTGAGTATGACTACTACCTCCGTTCTGTCCGTAAATGCGCAAACAACTCTGCCGTGAAGTATCTCAAGAACTTCGGTAAAATTATCCGTATTTGCCTTTCCAATGGCTGGTTAAGCATTGATCCGTTCTTAAACTACAAACCTAAAGTCAAAAAAGTAGATCGGGTTTATCTCAACGCTGAAGAGATTTTGTTGATGACTAGTAAAAAGATGGCAACTGAAAGGCTCACTCACGTAAGAGACATCTTTTTGTTTTGCTGCTACACTGGCCTTTCGTATATAGATGTTAAAAATCTAAGAGGGATAGACATTGTAAATGGTATAGATGGCGAGAAATGGATTTCCATAAAAAGAGAGAAAACCAACACTCCTGCACGCATCCCTTTATTACCGATGGCCTCTGCCCTATTAAATCAATATCAGGAAAACCGGATCTGCTTAAATACCGGATTGCTGTTTCCTGTTTTAAGCAATCAGAAGATGAATAGCTATCTAAAGGAAATAGCTGACTTCTGCGGTATAGACAAACCAATAACCTTTCACATTGCCCGGCATACATTTGCGACAACTGTTACCTTACTGAATGGAATTCCTATAGAAAGTGTTTCAAAAATGCTCGGTCATACAAATATCCAAACTACTCAACATTATGCAAAAATACTGGATATTAAGGTTGGTGCTGATATGGCGCTATTGAAAAAGAAATATGCAGTAATTTAATCTGCAGGGCACACAATATTTAACGCTCCTTAGCGTCTTTATATATGAGAGCGTTAATTTATAAAGCGGGAATGGTCGGAGATCATTTCCGTTTTTCTTGTTTAGCAGATTTTAACTGTTGTTATCTCCATAATCAATCCTGAAAGTAGAGTAATCTCCTTTATAAGCGAAGGTTTTATGCTCTTCTGAGAACTTATTCCCGAGTTCTAAAGTTAATTTGTCTTCTTTAAGATTGTAGTGCCTTTTATTGAAAAAACCCACCGATCTTATTGTCGGATGCTCTAAAACTGGGTTAAGGTTACCATCTAAAACATTTGTATTAACAAAACGAAAGTCAACTAGGCTAGGCAAGTGACTTAAAAAATCAAGACTTTCAATTGGACCACAGCTATTTAAGCGCAAAACCTTTAGCTTTTTAAGTTCACACAGTTCATGGTCAAATTTGAATTTCTTCGATTGATTTATATGCAAAAACTCAATACTATCACTCAATTGATTTAAACCATTATCGCTCTCAAGTTTCACACAAGAATGAAGTTCAAGTCTTTTCAAGTTATTGAACTTTCCAATTCCAGTAAAATCTGTAATATTAGCCCAGTTTAATTCAAGATAGAGTAATCTATCTGAATCACATAAATTATCAAATGAGCCTAGCTTTCTTTTTAAATACCATAAGATAGCATATTTAGCACTTCCAAAATCCTTATTATCGGTAGAAATAGAGTTTTCTTTAAAATCCTTTGTAAAGAAATCGCCTTGCTCTAATTGCTCAAACCATATAGTATTATATCTCCAGTCCATTTTTTTAGTTTTTAATTTTAATACGTTCGTAAAGTCCAATTACAGTCCAATTAAGTTCACTTTGACTACAGTGATACTCCCGAATCTGTCCATAGGTTTTATATTCTGAAATATTAAACCCATCCTCAATGTCGTTGTAATAGATAACTTCATTTCCAAAAATTGCAACAACCCAGAATCCACCTCCCTCATCTCCGTATTCTTCCTCTTGCCATTTTCGAGGTTCTATTTTTATTAAGTTCCAGAAATTCAATAATTCATCTTCAAGCTCTAACTCTCCACTTAAAATCAAATTTTCTAATTTTTTTAATGAAATTGGTATCCACATATTAAGTGTTATAAGAATATATTAGACCTGGTTGACTAACATTTGCAGTTAGACTAAAGCGTTTTTTTTCCATCATAATTAAGATAGTGAAGGTAACGCAATGCGTTTATGCAGTGATGCCCCCAATGATTTGAAAATCCCCACTTCAATTGCCAAAAAGCATCTTCGATAGCTTCGTCTGTTTCCATTTTATCAATTTGTGATAGTGATTTTTTTAAATCCACATAGATATCCATGAAATCATCAGATAGCATTCCTTGTGATGCTTCTTTGTCTGACAAAGAAGTACCTTCATCCAGCCCTTCCTTCATTTCGAAATACCTTGGGTCATGAACCTCCCAATAATATTCTTGTAATCCAAGCTCAGAAATCAGATTAACATTCTTGTTTTCAAAATCATTGTTAATCCCACTTTCAGCAGAGGAATATTTTAATTCAATTAAGTCTAACTTATGTCCTGCATAATAAAGCTCTAAAAGCTTTACATGTGCTTCCGAATAAAACACATTTTTATCGATATCTGGAGTTTCTAAAAGAAAGACAAATTCCCTGGCCTTCGACAGAAAAATATTTGTGCTTGACCTTTCCATAAACTCCTTTAAATCAGCTGAGAGATTATATACTTTCATTTTTTATGGTTTGCATTCAGCTCCTAGCCCACTATTTATTTAGATTTTCATATTCTTCATTGAAAAACTCACTCAGGCTCACACCGAAGCAATTTAAAATATTGATCAATGTGCCAATAGTTATATTTGCGCTTCCAGCCTCATACTTACCATACTGAGAACGATTCAAGTTATTCTCATAAGAAAACGTATCTGGACTTGTGTAACCTTTGGATTTACGAAGGCCTTTAAGTCTTAAACCTATCTTCTTTAATTCTTGTTCACTTGTTAAAAGATTCTTGTTTGCCATGAAATAAAGTAAAGCAAATACTCCATTTTAACACACTCCATAAAAAGAGTATTTTTATTTGGAGTATACAAGCTATATCCTTATCTTAGAGTATTAAATAATTATATATGCGATAATAAACAGTTATTAAGACATTAAGGGTCTTGCGGTTGCATTTCTGAAGCCGTAACGCAAGACAGCAGAATACCAAGCCTATTTACTAATATGCTATATTTGCATATTCCTAAAATAGGTGCGGGACTGCTGTACACTCGTGTTACGTAAGGCTTCAGAAACTTTTATGCAACCACGAGATGCAGTTCCGCACCTATTTCTGCATCTCCAGGGCTCAATTAATTTTCAAAATTATGAGCAAAAAAAGAAACCTTCGGTACAATCAGCTTACGGATAAGCAGATCTTAAACCCTCACACCTTCATTGCGGACTTTTGCAGACATGAAATTGACATTGAAGCATTCCGCACACAAATCCACGACCTGATTCGCTCTGCATGTAGCACCACACAGCACGGTAAAAGCGAAGAGTATTTTTACAATTACAGATGTTTACTTAAACTTTTAGAAGCCGGACACATCTTCTTTTGTAAGGGTACAAAGTTCTCGCTTCATTGTGCTTCTTCCAATGCCTCACCTTGTGCAAAAGACCTCACCCGTTATTGCAACGTATTAATAAGCACCCATTTTAAAAACCTTTCTCAGGAAGAGATTAAAAACACCCATTGCTTTTTTAAAGATTTTTTCAGTTTTCTAAGCCTGAACGAATGGCGGTTAATGTTAAGTCGGATTGTTGAATATGCTTATCGTCAGATGACCATTGATGAAGTTATTGAGGACGGAAGTGTCATGGTACTTGTGAAAGAGTATCTGGAAAAGCTGATAGAGGTCATTTATCTGATTGACATTACCCAAAATGTACTACTCTATGTAAGCAATGACACAACCGTAGACTAAAACCATGCACACCCTTAAAACTAATGTTATGAACGAACAGATTAGCAAATACAGGATCAATGAATATTTATACAACCTAAACGCGTGGCAATACCGCAAAATAGTACAACTTCTTCCAAAACTATTGGGCGTTTCTTTAAATACATTTCACAATTACCGGAGAATTCTGGTAGATGATGTTCAGGATGTTCCCTATGAAAAAGTAGTCATTATTGAACAATTGTTTGACTTTGCGCCGGGAACACTGGCAAGTCGAAATCCGGAAGCCAGAAGTTTAAAAGAACTCCTCCATTGAGTGTTAAGCTTCTTGCGTTCGTTTAGAGCAGAGACCATTTCGGTAAACACCAAAGCAAAATCCCAATTGGGCAACGAGCGCATGGGATTTTGCAGGCCGAAAATGCGCGTGGGGCAAAACTGCCCTTGTAAAATCCACCACCATTACAGTCTCAAGTATTAAAACAAGACCTCACAACAACCTGATAATTACTAAATAAAATATCTACTAAAAATTATTGATTTTAATATAATTATTCCAACCATTCTTTTTCAAATCTAGCTTTGTTAATAACTAATAGTTGCCAACCCATGCCTACTTAGCATATATTTGATAAAACTCCAGCCAAAATTATATTAAAAAACGCAACTCGAATGACTATTACCATTTTTGATTTAATTAATGATGAAGAATTACGCCTAGTAAACGCTACAGAGGCAAGTGAAAAATCTACATGTATTAATAATATTATTCAACTAAAGCTTCATTCATCCATCCCTAGATTACAGAATGACATTTATGTTGACGTTAAAAAGTATATATATTTCTATATACAGTCCCTGAAAGAAAAACAATATAACTATGATGAATTCAGCGAAAGTCACATTGTTGATCTTATTCAGTTATTCAATGTTGAACAGCAATTTAATTTACTAGAATACGCATTAAGAGAAATCAAGCGGGAACATCTTTTTGAAAAAACGATTGAATTTGAAAATCTACTTAATAAAGTTGAATTTAAAAAGGAATGCCAAAATTTCAAATTCAGAAATTTTTTCAAACTGTTTTTCACAGGGTGTTTATATAATAATTGGAGTATTGCTATTGCATTAATAACATGCTTCATGCTCTGTTTTATTA
This sequence comes from Pedobacter steynii, assembly GCF_900103665.1. Lineage (GTDB taxonomy): Bacteria > Bacteroidota > Bacteroidia > Sphingobacteriales > Sphingobacteriaceae > Pedobacter > Pedobacter steynii. The sequence continues at coordinate 299,261 of NZ_FNGY01000001.1, read as the reverse complement.
TTTATCTACCTGCCCCCAAAGATTTCCCTGTCCTTTTTAAAACTACTTATTATCAAGTAAGTGACTCTTTTTTTTTAAATCATTGTTCTAACATATTGATGTCCATTTTCGATATTCAACAAGATAAGTTTGTACTGCCCGTTAATATTTGGGGCACATTAGTATTAATACTCACTAAGTGCTTTTTTATAGCTATTGTTGTAAATGTTTTCGTAGATCAACTTAAATCAAGATTTAAAATATAATGTCAATCATAAAAGTAACTGACTCCGTAATAAAGTTGGCAATATCAATACTATTTAGAGCAATCTTAATTATTTATGCGGTATTTCTAATTTCAGTTTATCAAAATCACTTTAGTATCTACTGGTATTTGTTAGCTATTTGCATATACATAGCGATCTACTCTTCGTTATTTAACAAACACAAATTACTTGCATTTCTAAGATTAGTAAATGACTATGCATTTATGGGTATTATCTTATATGGAAAACCATTAGAAAATTTACAAATATCACTCTTCCTTTTACTTCCACTTCTAAACAACATTAATCATTCAGGGAAACGTAAGATTAGACCATTTTCTGTTAGATTATCTGCCGTAATTCTGATAACACATTTTATTATTAATGATTTCAAGTTCAACTGGTTATTTCTAACTTCTATTTTTGCAATTAGTCTCATAAACTCACTGATCTCTTTCCGGTTCTATTTAATTAATTATGTCAACAATCTTTACTCTATCATTGAGGAATTCTACCGAGATAATCTCAATATTGGTAAAACACACCGAATTCTTAAAGAAGTAGTTAAAAGACATGAACAAAATAAGTTCGTCTCTCGATGGATCCCACTAAGAAGTATTATTCTTTTTCAACTTCGGGATGAAAAAGGATTAAAAATCTTGTTAAGCTCAGAATTCATTGCAAATATTATTATTAAGGATAACGCCACATTATGCGAAACATTACTTACCGAAAATAGTCTGTCGAACCAAACTATAGTCTTAGACGGGAGAGAAAGTAAACAAAATCTTTTTCTTATAATGGAATATAAAGCAAATAAGTACGTTTTCTTTGTAGACTTCTATAGAAGACCACCCATAGATATTGCGTTAAATATATATGTAACCAAAGTTTTAGAACCACTGTTCTCAAAGATCGTACAGGTTGCTTATACTGAATACCAGTTAAGCTTGGAAAACAAAAAGTATTTCAAAGAATTAAAAAACAGAATGGAGAGCATTGAAACTGCAGTGAATGCAATCCATTATTTAAACAATAAGCTGTCACCAGTACTTAATTACTTTGAAATGTTAAGACTTCTTCCTGAGACTGAACCAAGTAAAGTTGATCAACTGAAAGAACTTATAGAAACAGAGAAAAAAAACGCTATAGATAGCCTTGCTCCAATTACTGCTAAAATGAATCAAATGGCAGAAAAAACGATGATCCATAATATTATATCTGAGACTAAGATAATTAGTTTAAGAAAGCTATTTTCGATAGTTCGCAATATATGTGAAGAGGACAATGCTATTCAGTTTAATTATAGTGTCGAGTGGAATGAAAACACCTTTGACAAAAAGGTTTTAATTAACTTAAACTTGATATCTTATGTTATTGAGGAGTTAATTATTAACCTAAAAAAGTATTCAACCGGTTCATGTGTAGTAACCTTCCATAATAAGACTGGAACGAGCATCAGTTTTAAAAACCAAGTGAAAAACATTGACAAACAACGAGCCGTAATTAACAAAGTTACCCAAGATTTCAATCAGGAAAATGTGAACGAAATGATGAAACGATCAAGTACTGGATTAAGGATGGTGAAACAATATCTCATTCAACAGGATATTAAACATAAAATGACTCTTTTAAATGAGAACTTAATATTAACTTTAACATTAAAGATCGAAGATGGAAATAGCAATATTTGAAAATGAGTTTAGAGCCATTAAGACCTCATTTGATGGTTTTAACCTATTATATTTCGACAACAAATTGGAATATAAAGTATTCCCTTCTTCTCAGGATTTTGGCGATCTAAAAAACCTATCAGACTATGCATACGTCATTATTGATATTGACCTATCAATAAAAAGCACACTAGACGGCTTCCAACTGCTAGAAGAAATGAAAAGGTTGGAGTTGGATTCGATGAAAATTATGATTTTAACAGGACACATAGCCATAAAAGATAGATTAAAAGCGCTTAACCTTCCAGATTACCCTATTATCCCTAAACCTATAAGCCTTACCAAGATTAAGGATGCATTTGATTTTTATGGACTTTCTTTATAGAAAAATGATTTACCAACAGAAGGTATCAACTGGCCAAATTAAGCCAAAATTGGAACAAAAGACGTTGAATGGGAGCAATATCAAAGTGAAGATACCGAGGGAATTCAATTGTTCAACCTAACCACTATGGTTATGTCATTAAAACACCAAAGATGAATAATGCTTTTATCTTAGAAATTATTTACTTTTACTATATAGCATTTGCAGCTAAAAAAGAAACAAGACTGGTGAGTGATTCGGTGAGTCGCCAATCACAAACCTCTTCGACACCATATTAAAGCGGGATTTTAACCCGGGGTTCGAATCCCCCACTCTCCGCAAAAGTAATTTAAAGCCCAACAATGTTGGGCTTTACTGTTTATAATGCTTTTGCATGCACTTTTCGGTGTTCTAACTCTCTCCTCCCTCGCTTCCAACTATACTAATTGACTTTTTACAAATTCTACTTTAATTTTATTAGATATTGCTCCAAGCCATAATAAGAACCTCACTTATGCTTATATATTTCAGAAAACATGCTTTGAAAGGAAGTGTCACCTTATTTCGAATTTGAATTAAAACCTTCAGCCCAATCGCTAATTAACTATTTGACAATCGGTGGCTTTCCAGAATATATTAAAGAAAGAACCGACGATATTCTAAACCATCTTTTTGAAGACATACTGATTCGTGATATTGCAGTGCGTTACAGTATCAAAGACATCAGAACACTCCAGCGCCTTGCCCAGTATCTAATCTCAAATGTCGGAAAACCCGTATCGGGTAATAAGCTTAAAAACATTTTTGAAGTAGGTGCTACCAGTACCGTATTGGAATATTTGTCACATATGGAATATTCCTATTTATTACATTTTGTGCCTAAGTTTAGCTACTCTCTAAAAAAACAAATTGCCAACCCGAGGAAAGTATATGCAATTGATACTGGCCTTGTGAATGTCAATTCAGGGTCTTTTACCGAAGACAATGGGCGTAAATTCGAAAACCTCATTTTTTTGCATCTTCGCCGAACTTATAAAGAGATTTATTATTTTTCAGAAAAAGGAGAATGTGATTTTATTGCATTTAAAAATGGGGCTTTTCATCAAGCTATCCAGGTATGTTATGAATTAAATCCAGATAATCTAGACAGAGAACTCAATGGAATGATTGAAGCATTGGAGTTATTTAATATTGAAGAAGGAACTTTAGTTACCATTTCACAAAAAGATCAATTCGAAAAAAATGGAAAGGTCATTCATGTTATTCCTGCTCATGAATATTTACTGAAGTAGCAATAACGAGATATCATTATCTTAAGTAAAGATCCTTCAAAATCGAGAAAACACCCTCCAAGTGTTGCACCGGACTCCCTTGATCCCCGCTAAATGGTGATCAAAGCCATACAAAAAGCCTGGAATCGTAAGATTTCAGGCTTTTTCGTTTTTATCAGGTATCAAAATTCTCATTTATTCACATAAGATTGGTGAGTAAATCTTGAACTTGTAAAAACTCACTGAACAATCGATATTAAATTGATATTAAACAATGTTTAAAAGACAAACCATTTTGATTTCTAATCACTGCGACGTTAAATTTGTTAATCAATAATCTTTAACATAGTCGTTTCATTTAGACTTGCTACTCATATCTATGGATTCACTAAACACCAGCAGATAATTTGTAATTTAGGCCCGCACAACAGCAACATGTCCATAGCCATATTTGATATCGAGAAAGGTTATACCCTATTTTCCAGGAGCAACTACCTGACCAAAAGACATGCGCATTATGCCATCGAAATTGTGTGTAGCATCAACGGCCTATTCGAGCTAAGTACCCAGCAAGGCAATTATACCAACCTTCAAAACGTCATTATCCCACCCAACCTGACGCACAGTTTCAACAGCCTGAACTCAAGCTGTAACCTGCTGTTCCTGGACCCCCTTTCCCACATCGGCCACTACTTCATGCAACAATACCAGCTCGCTGGATCAAAAAACGTTCTGACCAATGTACCCGAAGTACGGCAGCTCCACCAAGAGGGAAACTTTGATATGCCACAAATCTCGCACCTCGGGAAAAGCACCAGCTCCCAGGACATAGACCCCAGGATTACAGGCTGTATTCAGGCGATAGACAAAGCCTTTGCCGACCAGAAAATCAGTCTGAACGAGCTGGCAGCACTTTCGTTTTTATCCAAAGACAGGCTCGCCCATTTGTTCAAAGCACAGCTGGGCATCTCCGTTCATCAATACATCCTCTGGAAAAAAATCCTGCTGGCCGTTTCAAATTCAAGGGAAGGACATTCCTTAACAACTTGCGCACATTCCGCAGGTTTTACAGACTCTTCCCATTTCCACAGAGCCTTTTATAAAATGTTCGGGACAGGACCATCCTTCGTACTGAAAAGTTAGCCGTTTTGTACAAGTTTTAAACCTGTTCTTTGTGGAATTTTGTGTCCAACTCTAAAGCAAAGAATATGAGCACAAAAAAAGAATATACACCAGCCCTGGCATTCGACTATCTTACTCGGTTTTACGACCTTGCTGTTAAAATCACCATGCCCGAAAACAAGTTCAGAACCAGGCTGATCGATTGGCTCGCCCCCAAAAGCGGAGAAACCATACTCGAATTTGGCTACGGAACCGCACAGAATCTCATCAAAATCCATCGGCAAAACCCCAACGTTAAACTCAGCGGATTGGACATCGATCCTAAAGTAAAAGCAATAGCCATAAAAAACATGACCAAACAGGGATTCATCCTGCCCCTTGACCTTTACGACGGCAAAACCTTTCCGTATCCCGATCAGTCATTTGACAAAGTACTCAGCTCCCTGGTGTTCCATCACCTGGACAGAGGCACCAAGGCGCTGTGCCTGAAAGAGATTTACCGGGTACTCCGGCCCTCAGGCCAGCTCGTTATCGGAGACTGGGGAAAACCAAAATCTAAACTCATGCGCCTCCTTTTTTACCTAGTACAGCTCATCGACGGCTTTAAAACCACCAGCGACAACGTGAATGGGCTCATGCCATGGCTGATCGGTCAGGCTGGATTCAAACAGGTCACTGAAGCAGATTACATCAATACCAAACTCGGCAGCTACTGTTATTACCAGGCCGAAAAATAAACCCGCAAGCATCCCAAATTATATTCACAGACCTGCGTTAGGATACTTGAGGGTTTCAAGAAGGAGTTATATTTGTAACCATGGTTTTCGAAAATGACTTGAAGGAGTTTCTCAACCTTACTGAACTTGATACTGAAAATCAGATTTAAAACATAGATTTTAATAAAAAACACTTAAATTTAAGTATAGCATTTGCAGCTAAAAAAGAAATTAAGATCGGTGAGTGATTCGGTGAGTCATTAATCACAAACCTCTCTGACACCATATTAAAGCGGGATTTTTACCCGGGGTACAGTTCCCCCACTCTCCGCTGAGATATCAAAATCTACAAAAAGCCTGGAATCGTAAGATTTCAGGCTTTTTTGTTTTAGTCAGGTATCAAAACTCTCATTAATCCGGATCAATACCAAAAGTTAATCTTTGGGGCTACACAATATTTAATGTTTCTTAACGTCTTTATATATGAGAGCGTTAATTTATAAAGCGGGAATGGTCGGAGATCATTTCCGCTTTTCTTGTTTACGTGTTTTTTGTAATTGGGTACTTCAATTATTCCATTAGTTCCATTTAATACGCTGTTCCCTGTACGCTCAGCAACCGGCCGCGCATATACATCCTTCCAGTAAAACTTCTGTATCGGAAACCTTGCTGAAGACCTGTCATCAACTTCCAGCGTGTCGGGAAACACCGCCTTATTCGGCAGTGATTCTTCATGACCGTCCGGATTGATACGGTAAATGGCGAAACCCAGACATCCCTCAGGCTTCCTGTCAAAGCTCCAGGCAATGGTTATCACATCATTGTTGGAGAAAGCAATTGCTTTTTGCATAAATTTAGATTTAAGAGGCTAATAGATCATAATCAATTATTAAAGCTATTTATAATTATCGGGCTGAATGTTAAGAAAAAAACATTCTTTTCACCCGAACAAAACCATTCAATACCCCCATTCCCGAAAGGCCTCAGCCTAAAACTGCAAGACGAAAAGTAAAGCGGGCATCGCTTAGGGCGAACATCCTGCTTAAATTAATGCTCTCATTATCTAACACATAGCATTCCTTTCAGGGTTATCCAATTCAGTTTGTTCAGTTTATACCGGAAGTACAGGCATACTCAAAATTTTGGGAAGGTTTAAAAGCATAGCGGGCGAAAACTGGAATAGAAGCACCAACGTAAAACCAACACAAACAATCCCTTTTCTGTGATTTCTACTGCCTCAACCAAATCAAACCTCTGCCCATTGTAATCCCAGTCTTACGTAAAAAATATTCCGCATAAAAGTTGGCAAATAACCAACTAATACTTATATTTGTTTAACCGAAAGCTCCGGGAGCGGAGCAGTATGTTAATGCAAAAAGAGGCAAACCCACCAACAAAAAACTTTTCACATTAAATTATAACAAAATGGCACAGATCGAAACATTAATCTACAACATTTCAGCACATGAAAGTTATTTTCTTAAAGAGGTTGGATGCGTTTGCAAAAAAACATGCAGATTCAGCTAAAAGCCTAAGCGTCTGGAAAACGGTTACTACAAAAGCCGTTTGGACAAAAAGTACAGATGTCTTACAGGACTTCCCGAAAGCCGGGATCATTAAAAATGACCGGGCAAGATTCAAGATCGTCGGGAACAAATACCGCCTAATCGTCGAGGTGGATTATGACGACGGAATTGTAGAGATCAGGTTCATTGGAACCCATTCTGAATATGATGACATTGATGCAGAAACCATATAGCACCTGTTTCGCTGAAATGTAGTAATTATAGAAAATGTATATGAAAAACCTAAACTGGTTTTTAATTGAAACTGAGCAAGAGTACGAGCGTGCTGCTGCGAGGTATGAGGAAATAAAGGCTGCACCAAAAGGAACACAGGAACACAAGGAAAAATTGCTTTTGGTACACCTGATTTCCGAATATGAAAATAAAGGATCTGAACTCCCTGAAGTTGACCCTGTGGAAATGATCAGGATCCGTATGGAAGATTTTGGCTATAAGTCAGCAGACCTAGCAGAAGCCTATGGTGACAAAGGAACAGTAAGTAAAGTACTGAATTACAAACAGTCACTTTCCCTAACCATGATCCGTAAATTCAGTAAACTCCTGCACATACCAGCCGAAGCACTGGTAAAAGAATATGAACTGAAAGCAGGGATTTAAACCATACCATTACTCTCTCCTTAATTTGTTATATTGCTTTATGTAAATTATTACCATAGCATTTGCAGCTACAAAAAAACAAGACTGGTGAGTGATTCGGTGAGTAAATTTTGAACAGGTAAGAACTCACCAAAAAACATATATCAAAATGACATTAAACATGTTATAGTATCGAATACATTGATTTCAATTAACTGCAAGGCTAAATTTGTTTAACTTCGTAATTTTTTCATGGCAGATGATGTTTATTAAAAAATTCAGTTTGTGTAACTATACCAAACAGATGCAGCTCTAAAAGACTTAAACCATATTTGACCGGATCGCCAACAATTGCCTGGCAGCCTCAACTGCCGCTTTATCATAAGTTTTCCTATTTATGATCTTTTCATTTAACTGCTGATTACTATGGTGTTTAAAAGTCGATTTGAATTGTGAAATTTTGTTTTCATAATTTTCCTTGACAACAACACGTCTTTTGGAAAATTCAAGTCCGGATTTCATATAGGGGAAACATCTAAAATAGGTATGGTTTACGAGGATAGGCGGATTAAAAACATCCAACATTAAAGAAGTGGCATAAACTTCTAAACCATCATTGAACTTTATAAGTAGGTAACCGTAAGGCGTCCCTGACCCGCCCCTCCTATTTAAATGATCAATTCTATTTTTATGATAAATAGCCAAATGCCGCTCTACAGAAATGATATCAAAAAAACGATAAGCTTGCTCTTTTCCATAATTTACTCACGATCAATGTATTTTGACGCTCATCAATTATTATTTTCAGTCCGAAATTTTTAATGTAGTAACTAATATGAAGAAAAACTGCTGGTGCATCGACTACTAGCACAAGAATGACTCCTAAGATTCCTATCATCAAGCCGTCTGGGTAGATGTCCACTTTTCCAATAACTACAATAAGACAAAAAATCAGCAGCACTAAAAAAAGATTGAAGAGAATGTATCTCGACGACTTAATGTGATTGATAACTCCTGTCTTGTAAACACTTTTCATATTCAGTTTTAAAGGTTCACTATTTAGTTAGTACACTTTATTCTTTCTTTCAATACGATACTCTGTACCAATTTTCGTCAAGCTTTTTGTTAACGTGTAATCCTTCATCCAAGGTCATTTTTTCTTCCAATTCTTTTATTTTTCCCTTGTCGTTTGTATAAACAAAAGCAGAGTAATGGCCTAAAAACCCCCTGTCAATATAGAATTCAACTGTTAATTTATTGTCCTCATTCTTATATATTGCGATTTCATTTCCACCGTTTGAAATGGGTGGGATATCCCAATTGTCCAAAGTACAGATGAAATTGTTATGGGTTACATTGGGTTTTAGTTTACCAAACTTAATAAGCTCAATAATTTCTTCCCTCGAATTTCTTCTGAACTGCCAATCTAACTTCTCAATGATATCTTCACCGAAAAAAAGGGTAAAACTACCAATGGAAATTGTCAGGATAACTCCTAACTTTTGAAATCTTATCATTTCTGAAATTTTATTTTTCAATAGGACAGTCAGTAACCAAACTGTCAGGCCAAGTCCAATGATCAGATAAGGAATTACAATAAAGAAAGCAAATAGTCCGAACGTATAATAATAAATTAATGGCGCTTGAATTATTGCCATTATCAGAATGAAAATTGTCAGTAGGTTATATAATTTGGTCTTTATCATAAAATGGAGGTTAACGCTCAAATATATGCAATCGCGTTATATCTGGCGAATAACAGGCGCCCCACGCTAATGTTCAGCCGCGGAACACCGGAATCCTTATAAATTGTTTTCTGTTTATTCGGTACCTTTGTCGAGAATTAATGATTAGCCATTTCTCCAATACATGAACCATAAATTTTCGGACAGCAAGCAAATTAAAGTGGTCCCTACTTTTTCTGAACTTCTAAATACCCCTTTTCCAGGCGCTGCAAATGCAGTTTGTTGGTACAGAGATTTAGCTGGAGATTTTAAGGAAATTGTGTCTAAACTTCAATTAGAGCAAAATGTCACTGAGGTCTATCCTGAAACTCTTTTAGCGCTCGGGCTATCCGAAAAGGGAAACATCGCGAGGGAAATTATTTTAAGTGATTTGCAGCTGTTGACTGATTTTGGAGCCTCTCCTTCGCTCAATCTGATCAAAAATTACCAGCGGGATGAAGAACTGGATTTCATTTCAACGGACGTATATTCTTATCATGTGGACCGCTCTCCTATCTCAGCAGATACTTTTTTATGTACTTATTATGGTACTGCAAGCGATATCCTACCCAACGATCAGGTGGAACAGAAGATTTTAATTCCAGAAATCCGGGAAAAGCTTAAGGAATTGCATGAGGGATCTGAAGCGGAGTTTGAAACCTTTTTAAGCGAACATTATTTTGACCTGCATTATCAACCTAAACTAGGCGCTAAGGCAATAAATTTAGGATTGGGCCATCTTTGGAGATTAGCGGTAGATCATCCTGGGCAAAAAGTTTTACCCTGTGTTCATAGGGCACCGGTAGAAAATGATGGTGAATATCGGCTGCTCTTGATCTGTTAAATATATTTTCTTTTACCTTTTAATCGCACATTTCTCTTCGCTCAATTGAGTTTTTTGTTTTAAACCTGTCGTATTCCCCCCTTCTATTTGCCGCATACATACCGCAGACGTAATCATATTATTCCCGATATTTACCATGTAACTAATCTATCTTAAATAAACTTTTAAAGAACTATAAAAGGAGGATAAATTGATATGAGAAAAATAACTGTTTTATCATTCATTACATTAGACGGAGTAATGCAGGCACCGGGCGGCCCCGAGGAAGATCCGTCTGAGGGTTTCAAATATGGAGGTTGGACCGCGCCTTATAGCGATGAAGCTTCTGGTCAGGTAATGCAAAAACAGATGGAACCTGCCGACCTTCTTTTGGGCAGAAAAACATTTGATATTTTTGCCGCTTATTGGCCTAAACATGCAGAACATTGGCCAGGAGTCAATGAAGTCACAAAATACGTCTTGTCCAATACCCTGGAAAAGTCAGACTGGGAAAACTCGGTGGTCCTTACAAGCGTGGAAGAAATTGAAAAACTCAAAAGTTCAGAAGGTCCGGATATAAAAATTTGGGGCAGCAGCAAGCTTGTTCAACTCTTACTGAAACATGACCTGGTAGACGAATTTTGGCTCAATATTCATCCGGTACTTCTTGGTAAAGGGAAAAAGCTATTTGACGATGCTGCGATACCCGCCGCGTTTACGCTGATAGAAAGTACAGTTACCCCCAGTGGCGTTATTATGGCCAATTACAGACGGGCCGGAAAAGTCAAAACCGGCACTGTTACAGATTAAAGAGCGTAAATTACCAAAACGAGGAGGAGTATAAAAACGATACAAAGCCCTGGAATCATAAGATTCCAGGGCTTTCTGTTTTAACAGAAAGCCCTCCTAAATTCCCATAAAATTTCTAAACTGTTTTGCGCTCAAAACTGATTACTCAAATAAAAACTACAAAATCCATAGATTTTATTTGAATATCAAAAAAGAATCCTATCTTCGTACCATCAAACTAACTCTTAACAACTTAGAAACCAATGAAAACAGACTTACATTTTATAAAAATGAAAAGAAAAACAGCTAAAGAAGGAACGCTCTTTCTGGTAGACTGTACCTGTTGTTGTTGATTTTCTTTCAGTAATCACTGAGCAAAACTAAAACACCTGTAAATCCCATCGCGCATTTTAAAACCCAAAGGATAATAAAACATCCTCAAGGCATTGCTATGGCCATTTATTCTATAAAACAACAAAAAAACAAAACATAACGCGAGATGTCTGGTCGCGCATAACCACAAACCATTTAATATTAATATGATGAAGAAACATTTACTTATTATCCTTTCATTTATACTTACGGCAAATTATGTTTTTGCCCAAAGTCCGATAACGGGTATAATAAAAAATAGTAACGGTGCCCCGGTACCAAATGCAACAGTATCGATCAGAGGCACTAAGATTGCGGTAATGGCAGATATCGACGGCAAGTTCAGCATTGATTCAAAACAAGATCTTCCATTTTACCTTCGGGTCAGTTCAATTGGTTACAAGTCTCAGGATTTTCAAATTTTAAAGCTTCAGGATACCCCATTCGAGCTGGTCCTGATTGAAAGTGAACTGCTCGATGAAATCGTTGTAACGTCAAGAAGACGTTCAGAAGTACTTCAGGATGTGCCCATCGCAATTACTGTAATCGGGGGACAAGCTGCAGAAAATGCAGGCGCCTTTAACGTTAATCGTTTAAAAGAACTGGTTCCTTCTGTACAGTTGTATGCTTCAAATGCCAGAAACACCACACTTAATATCAGGGGCTTGGGCTCAACATTTGGCCTAACCAATGATGGTATTGATCCGGGAGTGGGCTTTTATGTAGATGGCGTTTACCAGGCTCGTCCAGCTGCGACCTCAACAGATTTCCTTGACATTGAACGAATAGAAATATTGCGTGGCCCACAAGGAACCTTGTTTGGCAAGAATACGACTGCAGGTGCATTTAACATCACTACAGCAAAACCAACTCAAACGCCAAGTGCCAAAGTCGAACTGAATTTTGGAAACTATAATTTTCTACAGGCAAAGACCTCGGTTTCAGGAGCTGTTGCTAAAAATCTTGCAGCAAGGTTATCCATTTCCGGAACTCAACGGGATGGTACAATTTTCAATACTAAAGAGGAACGCAGATATAGTGGTCAAAACAACCTTGGTTTTAAAGGTCAGTTGTATTATACACCCTCAGAAAAACTACAGGTATTGTTAAGTGGTGATGCAAGCATTCAGCATCCCGCAGGTTACCCACTGGTGATTGCAGGTGTGACCACAACAGAAAGAAGCGCTTACCGCCAGTATGCAAAAATCGTATCTGATTTGGGTTATCAGCAACCGGTAATCGACCCGGCTTCCAGAACCATCAATACCAATACGCCCTGGAAACATGACCAGTCAATTGGTGGTATATCCGTAAATGTGGATTATAAGATCGGCAATGGAACACTTACTTCAACTACTGCCTGGAGATTCTGGAATTGGAATCCTACAAACGACAGGGATTTCTCAGAGTTGTCTGCATTAACCAAATCTCAGGGAAACTCCCGCCATGATCAATATTCTCAGGAACTTAGATACGCTGGTAATATCGCTGAAAAAGTAAGCGCAGTAGTTGGTGTATTTGCCCTTAGCCAGAATTTGAAAGGACTGGACCAAACGGAAGAAGTAGGTAAAGATCAGTGGAGATTTGTACAGACAAGTAATAGCGGTGCTCAGGCAGCATATTCCACACCGGGATTATTGGACGGTTATGGCATCAGAACCAATTCCACCATCAAATCACTAAGTACTGCGGTATTTGCTCAGGTAGACTGGGAGTTTCTGGATCACCTGCATATTTTACCTGGTTTAAGGTATACTTATGATAAAAAAGATGTGGATTATAACAGGGTGACTTATGGAGGTCTTCAAACTTCAGATGCGGCTTTAATTACACTTAAAAATGCGGTTTATAACAATCAGAAGTTCAATACGAGTGTAGACAACAATAACTTGTCTGGTAATATCACGTTGTCCTACCGGCCTACGACTAAGCTAAACGCTTATGGTACTTTCTCTACCGCCTATAAACCAGTTGGTGTTAACGTAGGAGGCTTGCCAACAACTTCTACCGGAGAGCCGGACTTATCGGTGGCTATCGTAAAACCAGAATATGTCCAACATTATGAACTAGGTGTTAAAACCAAACCATTTAAAGGTGCACTGATCAACGTTAGCGCATTCAATACAGACATTAAAGATTACCAAACCAATGTGCAGTCACCACAACTGGGCGTAAACAGGGGCTATCTTGCCAATGCAGAAAAAGTGAATGTAAAAGGGCTGGAAGTGGATGGAAGTTATCAATTGGGAAGGTTCTTAAGTTTAAATGCCGCTGTGGCTTATCTTGACGGCAAATATAAAAAATTCACAAATGCACCACTCCCATTGGAAGAAACCGGACATACAGAACTTGTGAATGGTGTGGCGACACAGGTAGCATTTAAAGACGCTTCCGGAGGCAGATTGCCAGGTATCTCCAAATGGAATGTTTCTGGTGGTGCTGAGTTTAGCAATCCGGGCACTCTGGCCAGCACAGCAGGTCGATATTTTATCGCTGCAGATGCCAGTTACCGTTCTCAGTACTCTTCCAACCCAACACCTTCACGGGTGTTAAATGTGGAAGCTTATTCTTTGCTAAATGGCAGATTAGGATTTAAGTCAGATAAATTTTCCGTATTGGGCTGGGTTAGAAATATCACCAACAAAAACTATTACGAACAGTTGCAGGCCGCAGCGGGTAACTCTGGTTTATATGCCGGTGTGCTTGGTGATCCAAGAACATATGGCATTACACTGCGCTATGCTTTATAGCTTTGTACTAAATATGTAGTAAAAAACCGCCTCATGTCAATTTGAGGCGGTTTTTCTAATATACACTTATGCTGAATTCAGGGATTCCTATTTAAAAATCACATTTGGCAAAATACCCGTCCAGGCTTCCGGCAACTTGCTAACGTTAAAAATTCTTGCGAGTACCAATGAAGTATTCTTATTGCTGTTGAAGTCTGTAACCAATCCTCTTTTTCTAATCTTAGGTCCGGTAATTGCCCAGGGAACCTGCATCTCGTTCATGGAAACACCCCCATGACCTTTGTTAATGCCGCCATGGTCGGTGATCAACAGAAAATGCGTGTCTTTGTAAAGCCCTTCTGCTTTTAACTTGTCCAACAAAGCGCCAATCGCAACATCTGCGGCTTCAATCGCCTTAATATATGGTTCAGACATCCAGCCAAATTCATGGCCAGCATGATCCGTATGGACACTATAGAGAAAGATCAATGCCGGATCTTTCCTGTTTTTCAGCATGAAATCAAAGGCCTTGCCGTAATTCACCTGATATCCATCCTTTTCCTCAAAAGCAACCTCATCCAGGTATTTTTGATTAATGGGATTGATCAGTTCCTTCCAGTTGTAATAATAGGCCGTTTTCACATTACGTACATTGTCTTTCAGCACTTTAAAAATAGAGGGATAATAACCTTGCTCATCCACAGCTATTGCTGGCAAAGGGTGCTTTTCCAATGTCCAGTTGTTTGCCGTAACCCCATGTTCTTCAGGACCGGAGCTGGTAAAGTGGCTGGTCCAATTGGGTAAGGTAATCGAAGGCATCACAGGCCTGGTGCTTAACGAAAGTACTCCTTCGGCCACGAGCTTATCAATATTGGGGTGTTTTGCCACCTTATAACCTTCTGTGCTAAATCCGTCAAGACCAAGGACCAATACCCTGGCGGGACTTTTTTGTGCCACCGCTGAAATCGAGGCTACCGATAAAAAAACCAACTTAAATAAAAACTTCTTCATGTCTAAAAATATAATAATAATCTAATATAGTCCAAGTTCTGCCAGTGCAGCATTTTGTGTTCCATCCCAGGACGACTTACAAATCACCTTAAAATACCGGAATGTTTTGGGCGAATCAAAGTTAAAGTATTGCGTCCCGCTTGAATTTGCCGCCACCTTATTGCCCAAACTGTTAAAGGTAACTCCATCTGAGCTGGTTAACAATTCAAAATCCTTAATTGCCCTGCTTCCTCCCTCTCTGTGGGTAAGAGAAAGTCCGTTCGTCGTTTTTGACGCGCTCAGATCAATAGTCAGGTAATGTGGATAACTGGCGCTATTCGAAGACCACCTGGAGTGCCAGAAAGAAAGCAGGGAACCATCGATCACCGCTTTAGCCCTCCCCTCGGCTGCAGTTTCTTCCGAACTAAAATCGCTAACCACCCAGCCGTCTTTGGCAATTTCCGGACGCGTGCTAAAATCAATTACCGGAATATTGTTCACAAACTTATAAGCATAAGATTTCAGGGTTAAAGTACCATTATTGTGCACCAGGAAGATCCTCAGTTCGTACTCCTCATTACTTCGGTAAGTAAAATCTGTTACCGGCATCTCGATATAAAAATCGTTATTCTGACCGGGCTTTACTGCATAAGCCAAAGCATTATAGTCCTTATTCGTTCCAAGCCCTTCATTATTTACATTAGGATCATTTAGAATACCAATGTTATTAACGGGGGTGTTGGAACTGAACTTTCCGCTTAAGACAATCGCCCCCTTAACCGCATTATAAGTACCCTGAAGATCAGTTATCGATGCAGTTACACTTCCATAATAGGTGTTTTTATTTTTATTCATCACCTGATTATCGTTTAATAACGCACAATCAAAAGGGGTTAAAAAAGTAGGACTGCTTCCTAAAGTATAGTTGCCAATGTGCATCATTCCTGATCCTTTATTTGGATCGGCCAACTCCGCAGTGGTTTGCATGTTATGGGGTAAATTTAAAGCATGCCCAAGCTCATGTAACAATCCGCCGTAATACAACCTGAACCACTTTCCCTTATCCGTTTTATCCGCCATGTATTTTAAATCCTGATCTTCATAGTCAAGCACAAAACAAGTTCTGTTTTTACCATAGGTTGCGCCATGATAAGGAGGTCCGGTAGGTTCTCCATTTGCCTTAAAAGAATACCTGGGCACAATATTGATAAA
Organism: Pedobacter steynii; assembly: GCF_900103665.1. Lineage (GTDB taxonomy): Bacteria > Bacteroidota > Bacteroidia > Sphingobacteriales > Sphingobacteriaceae > Pedobacter > Pedobacter steynii. The sequence goes on along the minus strand of NZ_FNGY01000001.1, from coordinate 283,069 downwards.
GTGATCGCTTGTACGTAAGGCAGGATTTGCACTGAAATAGGCTTCTATTTCTTTCCATATTGGTGCAGCACCACCCTCTGCAGTATATTCTGCGGAAGTTTTTGTACCATAGACGGTTGTGATTCTCACGCTCTTTTTAGCCGCATCGGTATACATCCCAAAAGTTTTATCGTAGCCATAAATGGCCATCTTTTCCTTATACCATTGCTGGCCCCAGAGCATCAGTTCACTTAACCTCGTTTCATAGCCTTTAATAACCTCTAAATCTTTAGGGACAAAGTAAACGACCTGCAGATTGAATTCCCGGTCCGTCAGGTTTGTCCCCGGAGTCGTACCATTCACCCTTTCAATTGGGCCGGTTGTTACTGGCGGTACCACCACCGGAGGATTGGCCACCGCTTCACTTTTCTTACAGGCAAAGGATACTCCGCCAAGCAATAAGAAGAGGATGAATTTTCTCATGGTAAATGAATTAATAACGGTATACATTGATTTCAGCTAAATGGGTGGATTTGGTGACACTGGTCGCACCGGCGGTCATCGTGATTTTCAAATATCTCCGATAACCTGGTGTCACGGGAAAAGATTGAAAAGCTTTATTGGCCGGATCCATGATTAATCCGGTGCCCAGACTTATCCAGGTGCTGCCGTCATTACTGGCTTCAATGTTAAACCGGCTAAAACCTGTACTGGCATTTTGCCTTGCAGCCAATTCCACTCTGGTTACATAAATATCCTGCTTCATATCTATAGTGAGCCAATGTGGAAAGGGCAATTCCCCTCCCTGCCATTTAGAATGCCAGTAAGTGTCTATATTACCGTCTAAAGCAGCGGTGGCTTTACCGTTAACACTGCCCTCTCCTACCAGTTCTTCAGAATCAGCACTAACCGTCCAGCCTGTTTTACTGGCTGGAGTTTCACTGAGCTTAGGCGCAACCAAAAAAATGGTCTTATTTGTTCCGATTTTATATCCATCGGCACTTACAATACTGATGGGCAACAGGTAATCGAAGGCAGGATCGAACAGCCTGGAGAAATAACTCACTTTTATCAAATCTGAAGTTGTTTTTCCGGAAGAAATGGTACTGTTAAGCGTACTGATCTGGTAGGCCTCTGCCGGAAATTTACGATAAGCAGTCAACCCCATTTTCCCCCGCTGAACATTTAAGCTGTCAAAGGCTTTATCGTCTACCGCATATTTTACGCTGATGTTGTTTTTCGGTAAACCCAATGCGCCAAATGATGCGCCAAACTCAAATGTCCGCGCTTCATCCTGATAAGGAAAAATACTGAGTTTTTGTTCGTTACCTGTAAATCTGGCGATATAAACGCTGGCACCGTCCTTAGCATCAGTCAACTCCTCATACGGAGCTTCATTTTTTTTGCATCCGGTAAACAGGGATAGTCCCAGCAAAGCAAGGCTAGCCAATTTTAATAGTTTTTTCATTTTTGAATTACATTAATATCCGGGAAATTGAACCAATTGTTTATTTCTATCCATTTCTTCCTGCGGGTAAGGATAAAAATAATATTTGCGTTGCCATACCGCCCGGCTAAAAGCTATTTTTCGCTGGTGAAAAGCAGGGTCCGACAAGATTGAACCAGCTTCTATGTTCATTCCGGTATAAGATCCTCCCTGAACAAATCCTTCTTCCTGCGGAACTTTCCACCTTCTGACATCAAAATATCTTGCTCCATTTTCCATACAAAGCTCTATTCTGCGCTCCCTTCTGATTTGGGTTCTCAATTGCACCTGTGTACCTCCGGTTAAGGCAGGAATGCCACCACGTGTACGTACCGCATTTAAGTATTTCAGCACATCAGGATTTCCCGGGTCACTTTCGTTTAATGCTTCCGCATAGATCAGGTATAGTTCTGCCAGACGGATCAGCATAGCAGGTCTTGCTAAATAAACATAAGGGCTAAAGCTAAAAGTCGGATGAATGTTCTTTCTGGAAGTATAACCTGTTTTAGGCCAGTTACGTGTTTCACCTGCTTTACCAGAGTTTCCGGTCAGAAAAAATTCAACACGTGCATTATTTGCGCCTGCTTTAGCAACAGCCGGGGTTACCGAACCATTAAAAGTGACATCAACATAAAAACGGGGCTCGCGGTTGGTATACATCGTATTGGTACCGGAAACGTAATAAGGATTTGCCGTATTGGTATAAGTATTCTCATTATATCCGGATCCGCCAATTTCGCTTCCATCCTTCATTCTGAAATCATCTACCAGTTCCTGCACCAATGCAATACCATTCCAGGGGGTCCCTTGTATAGACCGCGGGGCAGCACTGTACTCATAAGGACCAGAACTATTGGTTACCCTCAACCAGATTCCTTCATCTTTCCAACCGTCCCAATACAGGTTCCGGCAGGATAAAAAAGCAGCCCTGAAAGGATCCGCATCATTCACCCTGAACAATTTTTTTCCATTGGCTTCCGCGAGATCTATTGCTGCTTTAGCCGCTGCTGCTGCTTTCGCCCATCTGCCCGCATCATAAGTTTGGTTGATTAATTGTTTTCCATCCATATTTTTAAAATCGCCCAACTCTACATTTCCGTTATAAAGCGGACTGGCATGGAACAATAATATTTGCGCCTGTACGGCAGAAACTACGATTTGATTGATACGTCCTGTTCTGGCAGGATCAACGTCACTGGTACCTACCGTAAAATTATTGGCAGGTAAGTTCTGCTTTGCCTCTTCCATTTCCTTCATCACAAAAGCCACGCATTCATCCCAGGAACTTCTTGGAATCTGGTAGTCATCATTAGGAGATCCGGACTTTAAAGGGGCAATTTCTATAGGCCCGAATTGTTTCATCAATACCCAGTGGTAATAAGCCCTTAAAAATTGTGCTTCTCCTTTGTAACGCTTAATAATTTCTTCACCGTTGTTGAGTGCTAAAATCTCCTGGTTTTTATCAATATTTTCCAGAAAAATATTGGCCAGCCTGATTTTCTCATAATAGCCACCGGTAGTAATGTTTATGGAAGTTGCAGCAAGTGCACCACTGTTCATCGCCGGGTTTTCCCAGTTGCTGATATCCGCTTCATCGGTGGTAATGTGAAACTGAAGTCCGCCGGAAGTTAACCATGGATCCTGAACAGAACTATATAATCCTGCCAGCCAACGCTCTGTTTGTCCTCTGTTGGTAAATACACCGTCTACAGTAATCAGATTATCTGGTACAGTCTCGAAAAATCCTTTTTTACATCCTGTGGGCAACAGCGCAACGATGACCAATGCCAGGAAGAATAATTTATTTAAATTCATGATTTCAATTATTGAAAATTAACACGTAAACCAAGATTATAGGTCGTAATATTTGGATAAGAAGCACCACGCCCATCACCCAATTCCGGATCCCAGAATTTCCATCGCGAAAAGGTCAGGAGATTCGTTCCATTGGTATAGATCCTGACTTTTTTAATGCCCGCTTTTTCAAATACTTTTGAGTTAAAAGTATAACCGAGCTCCGCACTTTTCAACCTTAGATAATCTGCGCGCTGGATCCACCAGGTGCTGGTTAAATAATTTGTGGTCAGATCCTGAGTAGTAGATAAACGAGGATAAAATGGACGGGGATCGGGATTACCAGGAGTCCATCTGTTCAGTACCTGCTTGTACATATTACTGTTTGTGGGCCCGTTGGTAAATGGTGTTGTGGCATTACCACTGGCATAGTTAAAGTCAACCTGGCCTGTTCCCTGAAAGAATAAAGCAATATCAAAACCTTTATATCCCCCACCAAGATTTAACCCATAAACGATACGCGGAACAGAACCGTAACCAATAGCGGTCTGGTCATCCCCATTGATCACTCCATTACCATCTAAGTCCTTGTAACGGATGTCGCCCACCATGGTGTTACCTGCCTGATTAGGAGCGTTGGCGATTTCATTTTCCGATCGGAAAAGTCCGGTTGCAATGTATCCGAATCGCTGTCCGACTGGTTTTCCAACCCGGTCTATATAACTGTATTTCCATGGGGCATTACCATCCACAATGTTTTTATTTTTATTGTAGCTGAACACTCCTCTGAAGCTGAAGAAGCCCCGGTCAGAAAAGTTCCTGGTATAGTTCAATGTCGCATCAATTCCTTTGTTATCTACTTCCCCAATATTACTATAGGGCAGGTTTGCATAAGTAAAACCAGAATTAAAGGCAATGCTGGTGTTGGCTACCAGGATATTTCTCCTTTTTTCCTTAAATAATTCTACGATTAACTCGAGGTCATTATTTAGAAAATTCAGTTCCAATCCCAGGTTCTGCCGGTAAGAGTTTTCCCACTGTACATCTCCCCCGATACGGCTTTCGGCATAACCGGTAACAGAGGAAGGCGTATCACCAAAACCATAGGTTCCTCCAGCCCCAATAGTGGTTAAGTATAAAAATCTTAAGTCAGGATCCAATAACCCTGCATTACCCGATACACCATAGGTATACCTGAGTTTAAAGAAACTTACAATGTCATTTATGGGTTTGAAAAATGGCTCATTTGAAACAATCCATCCTGCCCCAATTGAAGGGAATAAGCCAAAGCGCTTGCTGGGGATAAAGTTATCAGAGCCCGAGTAAGAAAAATTCCCTTCTATAAAATAGCGTTCATTATAGCCATATGTTGCCCTTCCAACGAGGTTTCGCTGGCGATAAGGAATTGCACCTTTATAGGAATCGACACGGGATTGTGCATCGCTAAAATCAGATTGATTGAATAAAACCAATCCACCAAATTCACTTTTACCGAACTTCCGGTTATAGTTCAATGCAGTTTCCATATACAATCTCCGATCCCCGAAACGGGTGATTGCAAAACTCAGGTCGTTTGTACCTGTTGAAGTAATTCCTGTAATCAGATTGCCATTCGCATCTCTGCCAGTGGCATTATAAGTTTGTAAAGTCCGGCCACGTCTGTTACCTGTGCTGGAATTTACATCGTAGGCAAACATGGCTGAAACATTTAAACCCGGTGTTAAAGCCGCCAAATCCTGCGTTACTTTAATATTAGACCGCACTACATTGTTAAAAGCACTGTATACCCCGGATTGTGTCAGCGCCATATAGGGACTGATTCCGGATCCGGTTAATTGCGGATACTGACCGTTACTATATACGGTTGGGATGGTATGGGGAGGTGTAGAAGTGGTTAATGCAAAAATCTGATTTACGCCATAGTTAGGCTCATTATAATTGGTAATGTAACCATTGATACCAAAATCAAGTTTAGTGGTTTTGGTCACATTCAGATTTAAGTTACTGGTGAAGTTAAAGCGATCTAATTTTAAGGCAGAATTATAGGCATTGACATCTTCTGTTTTAAAAAGTCCTGTTTCACCGAAATAACCTGCAGAGAGGTAATATGTGGCGTTTTCAGAGCCCCCGCTTACATTTAAAGTGGCGCGTTTGTTCTGCCCATAATCCTTAAACAGCTCCTGATACCAATTCACATTGGGATACAGGTCGGGATCAACTCCGCTTGCCGTTTTATCAATTGCTTCCTGAGTATACTGAGGAGCCCTGCCCCGCATGGTTAAACCTTCGTTAAAGATGGTCATAAAGGTAGGCCCGTCTATAAAATCAGGCAATGCAGTAAATTTATTTACAGCCTGATTGAATTCTGCATTAACCGAAGGTTTACCTGCTTTCCCTTTTTTGGTATTGATTAAGATTACCCCGTTTGCACCACGTGTACCATATACTGCAGTGGCGGAAGCATCTTTTAGTACGGTAAAGCTCTCTACATCTTCCGGATCTAAATTGTTGATCGACCGGTCCGGAACGCCGTCTACCACCAGCAATGGTGTACGCGGACTGGAGCCAAAAGTGGCAATCCCCCGGATAAAGATGTCAGAACCGTCTGCTCCAGGAGCTCCACCCCTTTGGTAAGCAACCACACCTGCCAGCCGGCCTGCGATTGCACTTGTTAAATCTCTTACAGGTAGCTTAAGTTCTTCTGGTTTGATGGTAGATTGTGAACCTACCACACTTGCTTTCTTTTGCCGGCCATAACCAACAACTGCCACTTCATTCAAATTACCGGCTTCCGGTATAAGGGTAATATTGAGTGTTGTCTGATTTCCAATATCAGCCACATGTTTCTTATAGCCAACATAGCTGAATTCCAACTGACCATTGGCATCTACATCAATGCTATAAAATCCTTTGTTGTCGGTTAGCGCCACTTTTGCACTTCCTGCTACTTTAACTGATACGCCTGGTATGGGCATCCCCAATTCATCTTTTACAAAGCCGGATACTTTAAGAAATATGGCTTGCTCCCGATGCTCCGAACGGGACGACAGGTTACTCAGGATTTCCATCTTTTTCAGATGGAGATCATCACCGCTGGCGTAACTATAGCTCCAGCCTGTAATCATCATCCCACCTAACAATAGGTACTTAATTCTCATATAATTTTGTTTAGTTTGTTTGGTTATAGATGTGGTTCATCCTTTACATCAACCGTTGGTATTAAATACTTTCCGGTTTGACATTAGGTAAATCTAGGCCCAATTAAGCGCAGGAATGTAGGCTGGAAGCGTACAAAGCTTGCGCAAAAGAATGGAGCACTAAAACACTCACAAACAACAAATTACATAGCACATGAAAATTACAATGGACGCAAAAATCTGAGATTTGTTCCTATAAAAACAAATAACCCGAGCGGGAAGAATAAGAAATTGCTTAAAAAAGTGCCTGAGTATTCAAATCCCGCAACTCAGGGGACACGGCTTTTCCAATACCGTTGAAGAGAATTTTTACCCCCATCACTTTTCCAATTGATTTCTGGTATTTTGTGCGGAGTACTTTCTTACCATTCAGGATCACAGTAACGACTTTATTTTTGACACTGAGTACGATCTCCCCACCATTTGAAGCATTAAAAGCTAAGTTTCCTAAAAACTCTTCAGAACCTATAGCCTTCAATTCAGAAAAAGTATATCTGGACAACGCGACGCAGTTTTCTCTAAACAACGTGAGCAGGTGTCTATCTTTTTCTCCCAAAATAATGATCGTAGTTTCAATACATTGTACACCTGGCCTGTTTTGTTCTGCAAAAACCTTCGTAGAGAAAGAAAAATTATCACCGCTAATGTCAGATGGGTGAATATTACTAAAGCCGATCAGAAAAGGTTTTTTGGTATCCAGACCTGCAGAATCTAACTGCGCTGCCGAAACTGCTATATTTTTTGGATCAAGTGCCTTTAAATTAGCGATCGGATATGCTCTTGAGGTATCATTTCCTGAATTGGCTACCCATCCCTTCGTCTGTAAACAAATCGACACTGTATCTATCGCTTTATCTTTACGATATAAGGTTACATAAACCACCCCAGGGTTTTTGAAGAACCTGGTTATCTTATCATTTCCGGTAATGGTGGCCGGAAGCGCTTCTTCCATGCAATCCAGCTTGAATTCCTCCTCCTTATCGAAAGCACGGTCAGACTTTAATGCAAAAACCGCGGTATGTGGCACATTTCCAAAAGGATTCTCACAAACCAGTTTCACGCTGTTCAATCCTTGTTCTTTATTTAGATAAAGAAAAAAGCCAAGTAGGAAGACTATCACGATCAGTGCAAAACCGATCATTACCGGAGACAGGAGCACACGTTTTTTAAGGATCGGCTTTTCTGCTTCGGGTTGATTTTTTTCTTCCGTTAACGGCTCCTCTGCTTTTGTACTGATCTGCGAACTGGTGTAAACCAATTCAAACTCCTGCCAATCCCGGTAACCGATAAATTGGGCGAGTGCATTTCGGGTCGCCAGCTGAGGGTAATAACGCTGAGATGTTTTTAGGCGGCCAAAAATACGCTTTAGTGTATTTTCACTCAAATAAACTTTAGTTTGCTGACCCAGCAGGCTACTTAAGGTATTATAGTCTGAAGCTCTCCATTCAGCAATAGGCTTATTGCCCATTTTTTCAATGATTTTTTTGCAACAACCATCTAATGTATCAAAGTATAACGGGTTATTTGGCTGTACAGACTGATCGTTCATCTAACTATATATAACTAATAATAAACAGGTTAACTATACAAAACAATGTCTTCACTTTGGAATTCCATTTTCATTTTAAATCGCGTACTTCCTGTTAAATTTACGAAACAACTTTCCTAACGCTGCAAACATAATATAATAAGCAACAACTAAAACCAATGACGAGAAAATTTAAAGCTCTTTTTTTGCTAACCCTAACCCTTTCGATGAACAGTCTTGCTCAAAAAACAATTTTAATTGCCACTGCAAAAAATGTTCTGGTATTAGAAACAGACCAGGATAAAAGCTTATTGTCAACCTATTTTGGCAAAAAGCTCGAAAGTCCTTCTGAATACACAAGTATTAAACCTCTGGATAAATACAAACCAGGCTCGGACGACCTGTTGAATAAACGCGAAGCCTACATTGCTTCCGGATCACTAAATCTCTTAGAACCTGGTTTAAGTGTAACGCATAGCGATGGCAATAAATCAACGGTACTTACTTTTACTGCGGTTGAAGAAAAGCAGTTGGACAATAACAGAAAACTCACTATTGTTCATTTAACGGACACAAAGTATAAATTCAATGTCGATTTACACTACCTGGCCTATTTTAAGGAGGATGTAATTGAACAATGGGCAGAAATCAAACATCAGGAAAAAGGTGTGGTTGTATTGAACAAATACGCTTCGGCCAACCTTACCTTAAGCGGCCGGAAGTTCTTTTTAAAGAACCATTATAGTGGCGCGGTAAGAGAAATGCGATCAGAAGAACAACAATTATTGCATGGCATTAAAACCATTGATTCAAAATTGGGTACCAGAACCAATCTATTACATTCTTCGTCTTTTATGGTTTCTATCGATCAGCCTGCAACAGAGGAACGGGGTGAGGTCATCGCCGGTTCTTTAGCCTGGGCAGGAAATTTCAGACTTGATTTTGAAACTTTCGACGAATACTATCTGAGAATCACCGCAGGAATCAATAACTTTTCATCAAACTACACTTTGAAAGCGGGAGAAAACTTTGTCACCCCTCGTTTTGTATATACTTATTCCTCATCGGGCAAAGGCCTGGCCAGCAGAAACCTACAGGACTGGGCCCGGAATTATCAATTGCTTGATGGTAAAGGAGAGCGGTCAACGATTTTAAACAATTGGGAAACTACCTATTTCGATTTTAACGACGAAAAGCTAAATCAGCTGACCAAGGACACTAAAAAACTAGGTGTGGATGTTTTCTTATTAGATGATGGCTGGTTTGGCAATAAATATCCCCGTAATGGTGCTGCAGCCGGTCTTGGAGATTGGCAATATAACAGACAAAAACTGAAAAACGGCATCAGCTCTTTAGGTAAAGAGGCCACTGCAAATCAGGTTAAATTTGGCATTTGGCTGGAGCCGGAAATGGTAAATCCAAAAAGCGAATTGTACGAGAATCATCCGGATTGGATCATCAGACAACCGGACAGAAAAGAATTCTACATGCGAAACCAATTGGTATTGGATCTGACCAACCCAAAAGTTCAGGACTTTATATTTAAAACGGTTGATGATATCTTTAAAGAAGTGCCGGAACTTGCCTTTATCAAATGGGATTGCAATTCATTAATCTACAATGCACACTCCGCGACTTTAAAAAATCAGGATCATTTTTATATCGAATACACCAGAGGATTAACCAATGTATTGGAAAGAATCCGAAAAAAATATCCAAAAATACCAATGATGCTGTGTGCAGGCGGAGGTTCCAGAGTTGACTATGCTTCCCTAAAATATTTCACCGAATTCTGGCCCAGCGACAATACCAATGCTTACGACCGTATTTTTATCCAGTGGGAATATTCCTATTACTTCCCTTCTATCGCAGTAGACAACCACATTACCGATATGGGAAAACAGCCAATTAAGTTTAAAACTGATGTCGCCATGATGGGTAAACTAGGGTATGATGTCCGGGTGAATGAGCTGACGGAGAATGATTTACTTTTTAGCCAAAATGCGGTTCGAACGTACAACACTTTTAAAGACATCGTTTGGCATGGGCAACAGTACCGTTTGCAAGACCCTTATGAAAACAAAATCGCCTCAATTGCCTATGTAAATGACACGAAAGATCAGGCCATTGTTTTCAATTATCACGTGGCTACGCTTTTTACAAATGGCGTCATATTACCGGTTAAACTAAAAGGACTGGATGCTGCGAAGAAATACCAGGTAGAAGAAATTAACTTATATCCAGGCACAAAATCGCCGATTGACAGTAGTAAGGTATATTCCGGAGACTTTTTAATGAAAGTCGGCTTTAACCCGGAAGCGAGTGCAAATAGAACGAGTGTTGTGCTGAGGGTCAAATCGATCAGCCATTAAGCAAAAAGACATACACGATGTGCCAATGCAGGAAGCCAAATTGAAGACAGAAAATCTCACAGAAATTAGTTAGCTTTCTACCTAATTAAGAATTGAAATGCATCGTATTGCTATCTTATTTTTGTTTGTTTTATTTTTCAAACCTGCTTTGGCACAAAATAACATTGAAGTGAAGGATTATCTCAATCAGGCGCTGGATATCATGAAGGCCCAATCGATCAACAAGCATAAACTCGACTGGGAAAAGATCTATAATTTTGCCCATGAGCAGGCAAAAGACCTGGACTCGATAAAGCAAACCTATGCTGTAATTGATTCCACGTTAAAAATGTTAGCAGATCAGCATTCTCATTTTTATCCTCCTGAAATGGTGGAAGGCATTTTTAAAGGCTACCTGGCAAATGGCGAACAACTGCCCCTGGTGAAAACTGCCATTATAGAAAAGTCCTACGCTTACGTTACTGTTCCCCATTTCTATTTCGCCAATGAAGAGGAATGGGAACAATTTATCACAGATGCCTACCACAAGATCAGGGAGATGGACAAAGTCGTACTAAAGGGTTGGGTCCTGGATTTACGTGACAATGATGGAGGAATGTTACAGCCAATGATTGGTATGGTGGCTCCTTTTATACACGACGAAGACGCTTTTGGGATCAAAAAACCGGAAGGCACTGTCAGCTATTATCGTTACAGAAACAATGCTGCTTACTATGGAGACTCTTTAGTTTACCAGTACAAAACGCCTTTAATCCAGTTAAAAAACTTTGATAAGCCTCTTGTGGTTCTCATCAACAAGCGTACAGGTAGTTCCGGAGAGTTTATCGCAATGGCCTTTAAGGATAGAAAAAAAACACAACTTATAGGTCAGAAAACAACCGGACTAACCTCCTCCAATTCGGAATTTAAACTGAGTGATGGTGCTTACCTGGTCTTAACCAATGGCACACTGACAGACCGTAATGGACAGCCCTACGATGAGGTAGGAAAGGGAATAAGTCCGGATCATGTGGTAGAAAAAGAAATCGTGGATCAGGAAGAATGCATTCATCAAGCGATCAAAGTCTTAAAACAAATGGCTCAATAGTACGTCAACACCACTTTTCCTGACCGGCGTTTATCGGTAAACGCTTTATCAATAAAACTGCCCAGCTCTCTTTCAGAAAAGACGGCATCAATCGCGATATTGATTTTACCTTCTTTATAGTCTGCTATCGCCTCCACAAGATCTTTTGTAGTGCCCAGACAATTTCCAATCAAACGGATGTTCTTCATGATAAGGTGTGCCAGCAAATAACCCAATGGTGGCTTGCTCACAATTGAACTTTCCGCCAGATCTTTGAATTCTGGCTTCTGTTTATATAGTCCGCAGGTCAGATACCTGGCATCAGCATTTAGATAATCAATTAATTTTTCAAAAAAGACATCGCTAAACGGATCAAATACGACATCAAACCCGGAGGAGTACTTACTTTTATGCAGGTCAAGCTGAGCGGTCAGATCATTTGTATTTTGATATAAGATGACCTCCTGCTCTTTACCTAGCCTCTCCTGTGTAACCGGATTACTGGTGAGTACGGTAACGCGATGTCCTTTCGCCTTTAGCGCTTCAATCAGAAATAAAGAAGTATTTGAACTGCCTGATGTCACCAGAATCCGCTCCCCTTTCCTGATCTTCGCTTTTCGGATCATGGAATAGGAAGTCTGCAGGCCAATAGACATACAGGCCGCAACCTCATCGGTAATTGAATCATCGATTTTCAACAATTTTTCTGCAGCAAAAAAATCATAAGCCGCAGAAGCCCTGTTCGACGGAATCCCCCGCATAGAAATTCCTCTTTTAGGCTTCATCTCATAATCGCAATTCGGAATAACGCGATCTCCCACTTTCAGGTTTTTAACTTTTCTACCAACGGCAACCACTTCTCCGACAAAGTCAGAACCGAAACAATTATACCCTCCGGGATTATTGCTCAGGCCGTTGTTCAGGGTAAAGAGAATAGAAAGATCTCTGAAATTAATCGAGATTGCCCGTTTTTTCACTAAAACCTGGTAGGCAGCATCAGCATCCGAAGGAAATTCCGGGCGTTCAGTTGCCAGAAGACCAAAATGAAAAGGGATGCCGTGAATAGCAGCAGAATGCTGGAAAGCGTTTTTTTCTTCCGTCCCCAGAGCAGACAATAATACAAGCGATCTCATCATTTACATTAAGAATATTTTTTTCCAGGCAAGCTGTTCAACAGATAGCAAATGGCTATGAGCCACCAATCTTGCGCCAACCAGACCTTCAAAATTAAGAGAAGAACCACCGAGATCGAGGTCATAATTATTCATCATAGACTGAAATAATGAATATTGATTTTTATATAAGGTCTTATACTTCTGGTTTCCGCTGATGGCTGCCAGCTTCCCGATCAGCATGATTTTACCCGCAAAACCATGTCTCAATCCGGGATTCTCAGTGCCCATTTCATGTGTAAAACGATTGGCCATGATCTCCTCTGTTAGCAGATCGGCAGTATTTCTGATTTGTGCATCATCGAACAAATTCGATAACGTATAGATGAATAGCAAAACACCAAGATCACCATAGCTCCAGGACTGATTGGAACTGAATTCAGGTTTTCCGCTTTGTTTATCCACCTTGATCGGAAAAATTGCGTCCCCTCTGGTTGTCCTTTGCTGCAACTGGTATCCCAGAATATGATGCAACATCTCCCTTACCGGCCCTTGTTGCGCTACCCTTGGATCGGCAGCAGCTTTAGCCAATACCAATCCGGTCCCGCTGAGTCCGTGTGCAATACCGAGATTAATATGCGAAAAAAACCGGTTTGGTTCAGGTAGCAACAAACCAGGCGTGCCATTCTTTCCCCCATGATAGATCATCGCCTCAATTAGCTTGTTGATGTAGGCCGTATTCTGCTCATTTGGCTTTTCATCAAGAAAATAAGATAAGGGCCCGGATGCTCCAAACAGAAAGTCAGTATGCCCTTTTTCGATTTGTAACATCGCGCCTTTAAACATGATCTCCTCAATACCAGTCAACTCTTCTTTCACCGATTCATTCAAAAATCCCTGCTCGCAAAAGTAAGCGATAACCGCAGCAAAACCGGTTAGACCGGTCCCCATCGCTATTCCATCGAGTGAAGATGCACCTGCAGATAAACGCTGAAAGGTCTTTTCAATCTGTTGAAACGCCCTTTCCGGATACTGCTCATCATCCCTTGTTTCCGCGAGAACAGCATGGTATAAGCTGTATCCCATACCACCACCCAGCAAAGAATCATCCTCAACATCTGACTCAGCAATCCGATCGGAAAGAAGTGCATCGTCAAATGATTTTATCATCTCATATTCCATGATTTCAGTTTAATAAAGATAAAAAAACTCCTCAGGAATGGCTACCTGAGGAGAAACATTTGTGGTCTGAGACCCCAAATCTTAAAATATTTTATCCGCAAGAATAATGTACACTTCCGTCTTCAAATGCTTCTTCTTTCGGTTTAGAAGGTTCGATTGTTACTTTTGTGCAGCAGGTAAAAGTAATTCCACCCTGGATGTTTTCTAAATTAGCGTCGTCTAATTTTGAGATTGCTTTTTTATTCAAAGACAGTTTGCTGTCGTTTAATGATTTCTTTTTCATCTGGTTAAGTTTTATAGGTTATAAATTATTTACATGAATAGTGTACACTTACATCACCAATCGCTTCTTCCAGAGATGGTTTTTTGATGATTACCTCTGTGCAGCAGGTGAAAGTAACACCACCTTGAATATTTTCGAGGTTTGCATCATCCAGTTTAGAGATGGCTTTTTTGTTCAGGCTAAGTTTGCTGTCGGTTAATGATTTCTTTTTCATAATGTTTATTTTTTGATTTTGGTTAGGTTTTTAATTTTGTTAGGAACCGCAAGAGTAATGTACACTGCCAACCTCTGCGAGTTGTTCTTTCTCTTTTGGCTCAATGGTTACTTTTGTGCAGCAGGTGAAAGTGATACCACCTTGAATATTTTCCAGGTTTGCATCATCCAGTTTAGAGATGGCTTTTTTGTTCAGGCTAAGTTTGCTGTCGGTTAATGATTTCTTTTTCATCTTGTTTAATTTTAGTTTTGGTTAGGTTTTTGGGCTGGGTTATGCTTTTCCGCAAGAGTAGTGTACACTCAGGTCGCCTGCTTCTGCCTCTTCCAGGCCTTGTTTGATAATGATTTCTGTACAACAGGTGAAGCTGATTCCACCTTGAATGTTTTCCAGATTTACATCATCCAGTTTAGAGATTGCTTTTTTGTTTAAGCTAAGTTTGTTGTCGGTTAATGATTTCTTTTTCATGATTAAATAGTTTATGAGTTGTTTGTTAATTATTTGATTATCGATTTAACATTGGTAAAATTAGATCCTTTATCACCCCTGTGGAATAGTGATAAATGATCATTTTTTAGCAGGAAAATAGTTGATGCTGAACCATATATATATAATAGGTTATTATTTATATTGCCTTAGCAAAAAACCTAACCATTCGTTCATCCTATTAACTAAATTCCATGTCACATTTTAAGAACAACTATACTTTTAACAGGAACTTTGTCGCCAGGCTACCGGTACTTCCCTATAAAACCTCTTATACTCAGGAGGAAGTAAAATCATTGTTTGAAGAACTGGAGATATTCAGGGAAGCGGTATTTCTCGCCTCCCCTGTCCTTTACCGCGAAGCAGAAAAATGGGTAAAAGGAGAAGTTCCCAATAAACAGGAATCAGATAAAATCGTAACCTCCCTTACCAAATACCTGATCCGCATGAGTACCAGGTGTACGCCTTTTGGCTTATTTGCCAGCTGCTCACATGCGGAATGGGGAACGGCAAACGATATTGAGATATCTGAAAACCTCCTCCGCCATACCCGGTTGGATATGCTTTATCTGTGTGAACTGTCACGTACACTGGAAAAACTACCCGAAATCAAGCCTTATTTAAAATACTATCCCAATACTTCTATTTACCCTTTGGGTGACGAATTGAGGTATGTCGAATATCAGGTCGTTAACGGAAAACGAATGCATCAGATCAGCTCCGTTCAGAAAACCAATGAAGCAGCTGCGATGCTTGAACAAAGTAAAAAAGGGGCTACAGCTGCAGAACTCTCTGCCATTATAGAAGAAATGGGATATAGTCCTGTGGAGGCTATGGAATTTATCCATAATTGTATTGATGCCCAGTTGCTGATCAGTGAGATTGAACCTGAAGTAACCGGCGATGATGTGTTTTCGCAGATCATTAACGTCATGCAGAGAATCAGCAATGAAGGTGCTGAACTGAGCAAAGAGCTGAACCTGCTGCTCCCGCTTAAAGCAGCCATTCAGGAACTGGATCAAAAAGGGAAAAATGATCCTGCTGCTTATCAGCAGGTCGTTGAAATGGCCAGGTCCTTAAATGTCTCCATCAATGAAAAATACCTGTTCCAGACCGATACCTTCAGGCCGGATGGTAAAACCATTTTAAGTGAACATCTGCAGGAGGATATTTTGGAAGCAATGGATATTTTATGCGCACTGAACCCAATCCGCTCCAATGAAAACCTGCAATCATTTGCCAAAAACTTTTATACCCGGTATGAAGAAAGGGAAGTTCCGATTTTGGAGGCCCTGGATACAGAATCCGGTGTCGGCTATCAGGTCAAACAGAAAAACGGCTTCTCACCCCTTCTTGATGGACTGGTATTGAATAAAAGATATGCGGATTATTTTGGTATTGACGTTCATAAACAGGAATTATTCTTGCTTTCCAAACTGGAAGAAGCGATGACCCTTGGCCATAAAACGATCCGGCTTTCTACCGAAGAACTTAAAGCCTCCGGAAACCTGGCCAGTTATGACGATCTTCCTCTGACCATGTCAGGAATCCTTTCCTACCTTGGAGAGGAAATGATCCACATTGAATCCTTTGCGGGAAGCAGTGCCATTAATGTACTGGGCCGCTTCGGACATGCAGATCAAAATATCAAATCTACGATCCAAAATCTGGTAGATCAGGAGTTAGCCCTGGAAACCCAGGCCATTCTTGCAGAAATCGTTCACCTTCCGGAAAGCCGTGTCGGTAATATTCTATTACATCCAAAATATAGAAAATACGAAATACCGTATCTGGCAAAGGCCTCTGTGGATGCGGATCATATCATCGGATTGGACGACATTATGATCTCCGTAAACAGAAACAAAATTGTACTTCGCTCTAAAAAGCTAAATAAAGAAATCCTGCCAAGATTGAGCAACGCCCACAACTATGCACATAACGCACAACCAGTCTATCAGTTTCTATGCGATATGCAACACCAACATGGCAGAAGAGGACTCAATTTCCAGTGGTTTGACCTGGCAAAAAAACATAAATTTCTTCCACGGGTTACGGTAGGAAATGTGGTCATCTCATTCGCTACCTGGACTTTGGATAAAAAAGAAATCAATGCTTTTCTGGCCGCAGCGAAGGATATGAATGCCATCAAAAGTCAACTGCAGAAATTGGATTTACCGGAACTCATTACTGTAGCAGATGGCGACAATACTTTACTGGTAGATTTTAAGGAATCAAATTCCGCCAACCTGTTTATTGACATGATCAAAAACAGAGATACGGTCATCTTAAAGGAACATATTTTTTCAGATCATAATTATCCTTTCCTGGATAAGCAGGGCAATAAATACCTGAACCAACTGATTCTTCCGATAAGCAGGAAGCAGGCAACCACCACCGGTAATACGCTGTTGAAAACAGCAAAACCTGAAGGAACGGTTCAACGGACATTTACGGTTGGTTCCGAATGGCTGTATTTCAAACTGTATTGTGGTACACAGATCAGCGAAAGAATTATTGCAGAAAAGCTGCAACCCATGGTACAGGAACTCAAGGAAAAGGAACTGATCAATGGATGGTTCTTTTTAAGATTTGCAGATCCTGACCAGCACCTCAGAATCCGCTTCAGGTTAAAGAAACCGGAGTGTACAGGAGAAGTGATCCTCATCGTTAAAAAACACCTGGATTATTTCATTCAGGAAAAACTGGTTTGGAAAACCATCATTGATACCTACGAAAGAGAGATCGAACGTTACGGAGAAAAAAACATCTCCCTGATGGAAGACATTTTCTATTACGACAGTGAAAGCGTGGTACAGGTCCTTGAAAATATAGAAGGCCTGGAGGGGGAAACGATCAGGTGGCTCTGGGGAATGCGTTCTATCGATGCCCTTCTGGACGACTTCGGCCTCAACGCTGATGAAAAACTAATCTTTTTAGAGCCAATAAAAATGGGCTTTGCGCAGGAATTTAATGCAGACAAAAACACCAATCTTCAGATCAATAAAAAATACAGGGATTTCCGTACGGAGATTTATAAGAGTATGGATAGGGAAAAGGATGTTGAAAATGAATATGCGCCATTATTTGAATTCATTGAAGAAAGATCCAACAACATCAGATCTCTGATCATTCCACAACTGGATCACCTGATGAAAGACCAGGAATCAAAAACCCCCCTTATGAATATCTTATCCAGTATGACGCATATGCACATGATCCGGTTGTTCCCCTTCCAGCAAAGGGTCCATGAAATGATCATTTATGAATTTCTTTATACCTATTATAAAACTCAAAAGGCGATGAAAAATGGAAAATCAGGGCTGAATAAGGAGTTTAGCCGCAAGGATAAAGTTGCAGAACAATCCTGACCCAAATCAGATTCCCCCAAAGGGGAATCATTTTTCAACTTAACAGATTGCAAAACAATACACAAAAGCCCGGTCAGATCAACTGCCGGGCTTTTCGCTTGATTAAGGTAGAGATAGGGATTAAAATATAGCGTTTAGAGAGAGGGACATTTTCTTTTCGATGAGCCTGCCTTGCAACTGTTGCGTCGGGTCGGAAAAACTCAATTGATCCACATCAGAAATCTCATAGTATAATATAGCCTGCCCCTGGTCACCGGCAGGATAAACGATCTCCTGCAGGATTCCATCAATGGTCATGGTCTTCTGTCCGGCTTTAATTTCTATCCGGATCTTTTGTCCTTCTTTATACTGACTCGCCTGCACATTATCCAGTTTAAACTCTCCAAGGATGGTCTTTTTATGCGTAGACTCCACGACAGCAATGACTTGCCCGGGCCTGACAATGGCATTGGGCTGGTAGTTGTGATAGGTCTTTAATCTGCCAGATCCCGGCGACCTCAATATGGAGGTCAGTTGTGGGTTTTCCAGGTCATACAACCGGGCAATGGTATCCCCCGATTTCAACAGGCTGCCTTGTTTGTGCAGGATCTCCTTAATCCCGGAGACTTTGTCGACGCTGACTTTAAGTGCGCCAGGATAAACCTGCATTTTGGTGTAAACAACCGGCTTTCGTACCAGTTGACTGACCACCAGAATAATGATACCTCCTCCAATAAACATCGATAGAATAACGTATAAATTCCACCTTTTTAACCAACGGGGTAAACTACTCAGGATATAATCCACTTCTTCAGAAAACTCGTTTTCTGTCGCATTTTGACTGATTTGATTTGCGGGCATAATTAGGCAGATTTATAGTGTAAATTTTCCAATGGCGCCGGTTCCATGCTCAATTGACTTTTCACCAGCTCATAATAATATCCTCTTTTTTCAATCAGCTCCAGGTGCGTACCGATTTCCTGAACCCGGCCGTCGTCCAGAACAACGATCTGGTCTGCAGCTTTAACGGTACTTAAACGGTGTGCAATCACGACAACGGTTTTCTGCTGAAAGAAGTTATCCAGGTTTTGTACAATTTCCTTTTCGTTCTTACTGTCCAGTGCACTGGTTGCCTCATCAAAGAAAAGTACCTGAGGCTCTTTATAAATGGCCCTTGCAATTAAGAGCCGTTGCTTTTGGCCGCTGCTCAACCCAATGCCCTCTTGTCCGATTTTAGTTTGGAGCCCTAAGGCCAGGGTATTTACCAGGCTCTCTACATTCGCAACCTTTAGCGCATGTTGAAGCCGGTCGTAATCCACAAATTCCACACCTACCGCGATGTTCTTTTCTATGGTATCAGAGAAAATGAAACCTTCCTGAAGCACAGATCCGCATACGTCTCTCCAGAATTCATCGGAAACAGTACTCAACCGCTTATTGTTGACCAGTATTTCACCAGCTGTAGGCTTGTAAAAGTTCAGCAGAATTTTCATCAGTGTGGTCTTTCCGCTTCCACTGGCGCCTACAATAGCAGTGACCTTATTCCTTGGAATGGTAAAGGAAACATTCTTAAGGATGATGTTCTCCTGCGGACCGGAATAGGAGAAAGTCAGGTTATTCAATTCAATTTCAACCCCATCCTCCACATCAAAGACTTCTGAGTTTGATTTATTACATTCTTCTTCTTTACCATGAATCTCAGCAATACGCTCCAGACTAAGTTTTGCATCCTGGAAAGATTGGACGAAGGAAACCAATTGCGTAATCGGCGAGTTCAACTGCCCAATGATATAACTGATAGACAACAACATACCTATTGTCAATTCTCCTTTAATCACCAACTGTGCAGCAATAACCGTAATGATGATGTTCTTGAGCTCATTGATAAATAAGGAGCCGATATTTTGAACCTGATCCAGCGCAAGACTCTGAATATTGGTCCGGAAAAGCTTGGTCTGAAATCTTTCCCATTGCCATCTCTTTTCCTTCTCTGCATTATTCAGCTTGATCTCCTGCATGCCATTGATCAGCTCTATTGTTTTACTCTGATTGGCACTCAACTGGTTAAAACGTTTGTAGTCCAGATCGCCTCTTCGTTTGATAAAGAAATAGATCCAGATAAAATTCAATACACTCCCGAATAAAAAGATCAGAAAGATGGAGGTATTGTACCGCGCCAGAACAATCCCAAAAAGGAATAAGTTGAAACAGGAAATCAGGGTACTGATGGAATTTGAGGTAATGGTTTGCTCGATTCTTTTATGGTCATTGATCCGCTGTAATAAGTCGCCGGTCATCTTGACATCAAAAAACGACAAAGGTAATTTCATCAGCTTGATGAAAAAGTTAGACAACATTGAGATATTTAACCGTGCACTGATGTGGACCAGGATCCAGCCCCTGACGATCTCAATACTGATCTTTCCCAGAAACAAAAACAATTGAGCCGCCAGAATCAGATAGATCAGGTCTACGTTCTTCTCTTTGATCCCTTTATCTACAATAGATTGCGTTAAATAAGGAAAAGCAAGCTGCAAAGCACCTCCAAGCAATAAGCCAAACAACAGATGCAGGCCATAACTTTTATATTTTTTCATAAAAGGAAGCAGGAAGCCGATACCGTTATACAAACCGTTTTCTTCCTCTTCCTGTGCATAAAATGCCGGAGTTGGTTCCAGCATCAGGATCACGCCTACTTCTGCTCCACCAGACCAGCCTTTCATAAATTCCTCAATGCTATAGACCAACAATCCCTTTGCCGGATCAGAGGTATACACTTTAGTCTTCGTGATCTTATACAAAACGGTAAAATGGTTCTGATTCCAATGGACCACACAAGGCAGGTCTATTTCATTTTGAAGCATCTCAATATCCACTTTCGCACCAAAACTATTAAAGCCTAACTTTTCAGCAGCCCTTAACAATCCAAGCATACTGCTGCCCACCCGGGTCGTCTTGCTCAGGTTTCTCAACGTTTGAAGGTTGAAAAATTTGCCGTAATATTTACTGATAATCCTCAAACATGTAGGACCACAATCCATATGGTCCAACTGGGTAAAATGAGGGAATTTTTTAAAGCTCGAGTTTATCATAATCTGTAGGCGCTGAAATAGGTTTAGAAATCAATTTACTTAGCAGGTGCAGGGTATCCATCCGGCCGAGGTTATTGGTCTGAAGGTCTTTAAAGATGAACTCTTCTATCCCGGTTTGTTCCATCATTTGCGACAAGCGGTCGTTAAAATATGCTGGATTTCCGACGATAAAATTGCTGTTGGGATCATATTCCGTCTGGTACAGCTCATAGAACTTCTTCCTTGCTTTACGGTCGTCTTTGTCGCAGATTCCGGCAAAAGCGATATTGAGCGGAGCCGGTGCCTGGTGGATTGCGGCAAATTGCGCCCGGTGTTCCCATACTTTCTCCGCCTCATGTTCTGGCCGCTCAACGGTATGAAAAATAGATCTGGAAAAGCCAACACCTAGTTCCGCTGCCAGTTCCAGTTGCTGATAAGACGCGCCGAGCAGCCACATTTCAGGGAGATCGCCCAGATACGGGGCTATCGCAGCGGGCCCTTCATCTGTTAAAAAGGCATGGGTTTTCCTGACGTGACCGTGAAAATTATGGTAAATATCCGGCGCCGGACTTTCTGTATTCAGCATGTTTTTGCAAGCTTCGGGACTTGGTTTTCCATTAGCAAAACCCAGATCTATCCTTCCGGGAAACATCGTCCCGAGCAGTTTAAAGCTGGAAGCGACACGATAGGGTGCATGTATTGCCGACAAGATTCCGGCAATACCGATTTTGATCGTTTCCGTATAACAGGCCAGGGTAGGCAACAGCATTTCCGGATTATTCCAACCCATACTTAAAGGATGGTGTTCGGTAATCCAAAAACGACTAAAACCATTCACATCTGCACATTGTGCATATTCTAAAACAGCCTCAAGCACCTCAGCACCAGAACGCTGCTCTATATTTCCAAATTCAAGAATACCTATTTTCATGCGCTTTTTTTTAAGATGTTATCCCTTAAGCTTATTTAATTTTTGATACGGCTTTGCTCTTCCGCAGAAGATTTCCTCTTTGTAGCCGCTCCTTTTACTGTATTTTTTCCAAACTTATAATTGAAGCTCAGGTTAACGCGCGTCCCCTCCCAGCGGTATCTGGAATCCAGATTCAGCGTTCCAAGATTTGCCACCACATTAGACTGGTTGCTGTTAAAAAGATCAAAAACACTCAATTTAAGCGAGGACCTTTTGTCATTCAAGGTTTTAGCCACACCGATATTGAAATACAGGTTCGGCTTAACGCGGTAAATACCATAGGCATTGTTATAAAAATAGATCATATCCATTTCTGCGGTATAATTTCCCGGAATACTGAAAGTAGAGGTACTGTTCAGCTGCAAGGCTGAACCTCTGGACCTGATCTGCCCGAGGGTATAGTCAGTGTAATAAAGGTTAGCTGCATTATTAATTTCCCAGAACTTGGCTACCGTTACCGGTATATTAGCGCTGATAAAGTATCCATAAAATTTATCGAAGTTCTGATACATCTCTTTAACCAGTTTGGTATCCGCCTCCTGTATCGCTACTTTTTCAAACTCATCATTCGTTTGCTGGTAACCTACAGAAATATTATACTGCTGGAAAAAGGTGTAGTTGAATTCAAAAGAATTGGTAAAACTGGGCCTTAAATACGGATTCCCCTGATTTGCAGTGTATTGATCTACATAATAAATGAAAGGATTTAAATCTTTATACCCCGGCCTTCCAATCCTGCGACTGTAGGACGCGCCAACCTGATGGTTCTTGCTAAAGCTATAAGTACCGTAAAGGCTTGGGAACAATTTAAAGTAGTTCAGCCTAAAGGCAGAATCCAGTGTTTTTGAATTTCCGTCGGATATCGTCTTCTCTCCCCTAAGGCCAAATTGTAGTGACAATTTATCATTCAGCTTAGCGTTGAAATTGAGGTATCCGGCATAAATATTTTCATCATATCGGAATACATTACTCCTTTTCACATCATCTACCCTGTTTCCATCAATCAGCTGGTCAAATTTGGTCAGGTTGTTGGTGCTCACCCGACTATATTTAAGGCCGGCCTCCAGACCAAGCTTTTTAAACAAAGCCTTTTCATAATCCAGTTTTACAGAAGCAATATTAATCCCGATACGGTTGTTATTAAAGGTTTTATCGTCCGGTGCCGCCGAGTTGATATCCTGGGAGATGTAATTGATATTTCCATTGTTATTGTACCTGGAAAGGTCTGCATCGACTGAAATGCTCTCCTCTTCTTTAAGCTGGGATTTATAGTTAAAACTATAGGTCTGACTATTCCATTTGCTCAGGCTCGAACTGAACAGGTTCAGCTGATTGCTATTCTGATTTTGGTTCAGAAAGGTAAGACTGGTATTGGACAGGTCATTTTCTGCCTGATTGGCGATGAAGCCCAGACCAAACGTATTTTTCTTATCGAGGAAAAAATCAAAAGACAATTTTCCCAGACCTGAGTTCAGGGTTTTCAAACTGGAACTGCTCTGGGTAAAAGTGGTGGTTTCGAGTACCCGGTTTAGTTCTCCTGAGGTAGGACTTTTGTCGTGGTTGAAACCCAGTGTTCCGGAAACTGCAAATTTGGATTCTCTGACATTAAGTACGGTATTTCCATTGTATTTTCCATTCTTACCATAGCCACCGCCGGCAGTTACCGCACCATTGACCCCCATCTTTTTATCCTTTTTAGATACAATGTTGATGATCCCTCCCACGCCTTCGGCATCGTATTTTGCAGAAGGATTGCTGATAATTTCCATTTTCTCGATCTGATCGCCCTGCATGCTTTTAAGGTATTGGGCAACCTGATCGCCGGATAAATAAGTCCGTTTATTGTCGACCATCACCAACACATTCTTTCCCCTTAGCTTAATCGCATCGGATTGATCTACGTTCACGCCAGGAGCCCTCCTCAGCAGGTCGAGCGCAGAACTGCTGGCAGCCATCGGGCTTTGAGAAACATTGAACACCAACCGGTCTATTTTCTGTTCTATAAGTGGTTTTTTACTTTTTATCGTGACTTCAGCAAGTGTCCTGGTATCAGCAACGAGCACGAGCTCCGGAAGCTGCAGCTCTTTGACCTCTGCACCAATATCAAATGCTTTGATCCCAGCTGCGTATCCCATAGAAGAAGCGGATATTTTATAGATTCCGGCTTTCAGCTTTGCACGAAAATGATAAATACCCTGTTCATCAGAAATGGCAAAATTGATGGCCTTTCCGGTGGAGTCGATCAACGACAATGTGGAATAAATGACAGGCTGCTTTTGCATGTCCTTCACGCTGCCCTGAATATGAATTTCCGGGCGTTCCTGTGCCTGCGTTAACCGGGTAAATGTGATGCAGGCGATGAATAATAGGAATAATGTTTTCATAGTTTGATTATTTTAAAATGAAAATGGATGACCACCGGTCAATTTCTGTTTGATAACCGTTCAGTACCAGTGCAACGCCAACGAATCCTTCGATAACGGACAACACTTCAGAGGAAGGCAGCAATTCCGGCGGCTCCCGGAGGTAATTGCTTTCCATCATTTCCCAGGTCCAGCCGATCCACAATTCATAAGCTTTCAGGTATATGGGATTCCCGGAAATGTTGTACAGGCTTTTATAAAGCTGAGCAATGCCCGAGGTCCCATGACAGAAAAAAGGATTGTCAACCACCTCGCGATGAATAGCCGTTTCGGAAAATGAAAACAAGCCGATTTCTTCTGCTTTATGATGGTAGGACTGATCTCCCGATAGTCTGCCCAACTCATAGAGGAATAGACAAACGGCAAGGTCTCCATAGCACCAGGCTACCGGAATGTTATTGAAAATGGCAAGTCCTTCATTATTGATGATCGAAGGAAAGAGCGAACGGATCCGTTCGTCATCTCCTGTTTTATAGGAAAGTTTGCAAATCAAATAATCTGCCATCAGTTTTGCCTTTGGAATGAGCCAGGAAAAATCAGGATCCCGGTCGATCAGGTTCAGCAAAATTAGTCCGAGCGACAGATTGCCATGGGCAAGCCCCAGGTTTATGAATTCTTCCTCGCCTTCTTTTTTATGATAAAAAGCATTTTTGATCCTTAAACCTTGCTCATCAATAATTTCCCTTTTAAAGATTTCCTTTAGCATTCGTTGAAGCAGATCTTTAATAAAAGGGCTTAAATTGCGTTGAGAAAAATAGTGCAGATGGCCAATAGTTCCATAAAGGAAATCGGTATTGTCTTTCGTTAATTCCAGGAATGCCTTTTCTGCAATCAACAGGTCAAGATCGTAAAACTCCTGATCTACACCCAAATCAATAAAACCTTCTTTAACCAGATAATTAACAAGCAAAGGCAATCCCACATATCCGTTAGCCAGGGAAAAATCAGTAAAAACCGTTTCAGCAGCGTTCATTTCTTCGAACAACTCCGCCAATAATGCTTCCGCATGGTCGGTAAAGATTTCTCCTTTTATCCTGCCCGCTTCAAAAAAATAAAGAATGGAGCCCAGCTTTCCCGAATACAGGGAGTTACCAGCCTGATCATTATGGGCCAGGATCTGTTCATCAAACCATTCCAAAGTCGCGTTATCTATCATGATCCTGAAGATTTATGGAGTAAAAATGCGTAACAGGTTAAAAGGTCAATTTTTGCTTTAATATCAAATTTCCCCTCCAAACTGATGGCATTGTAAAGGTTAACTTCTAATTTAGATTGCCAGGCTTTAGAGGCCTCAAGAAACTTAACATCGCCGGTAAAATCATATAAAGCGTTA
The DNA here is from genome assembly GCF_900103665.1 of Pedobacter steynii. Taxonomy (GTDB): domain Bacteria; phylum Bacteroidota; class Bacteroidia; order Sphingobacteriales; family Sphingobacteriaceae; genus Pedobacter; species Pedobacter steynii. Next base: position 257,229 of record NZ_FNGY01000001.1, on the reverse strand, counting down.
TAGCCATAAAGCAGACCAAGTGCGCCATGCTGAAAATCATAGCTATCGATATCATCTTTCAAAAGAGAAGGTAAAATCAAGGTATGCAAGCCAACGAGCAAACCGGTACGGTACAAGGTTTTGTTATTTTTAAAAATGGAATAAGCGAGAATAATATTAGATTTCTGAAGGTCTCCCTCTTTCCAGTTCAGAAGATCGGTAAGTGTGGCATTTTCGGGATGCTTCCCAAAGAAAAGATATTTATATTCTTCAATATTCACATCTTCCCAGAAGGAAAACAGGGCATCGAAGCAAAGGTCAATGACCTGAATCAGGTTTTCTTCCCTTTGCTGGTCATAATGTTCATTGTTAAAATACAAACCGAACAGGGTATCAGCAATATGGGACAACTGGTTTTGAGGAGCACTATGAACCTGATATGCTTTCCCTTCGAGATAAGCCCTGATTCCATTGACAAAATTCAACTTCATCTCTTCCACCTGCTCAGTTCCGCAGGATTTCAGGTAAAACATCAGTCCTGTTGCACCATTGTTAAAATCGTAACGATGGGCTGCAATCAACCGGGTGCTTCTGCTGAAGATGAAATCATTCACTTCGGGGATAATATATTCGGATTGAAAAACTCTTTTTTCTATGAGCGGGTCAAGCACAAAGAGAATATTTAAGGCATGAACAAACTGCTCACTAAAGGATAATTTTTCATAAAACCGGCCGGAATTTAACAGCCTTCTATCCTCCATCTCGAAAGGCGTCTCCTGGATCAGGGCCAGCAGAAAGCGGATCAGACAACGTTCTTCTGAACTGTCAGACCGGCTCCATTGTTTATCAATTTCGAGCCTTAAAATGTCGGATAAATATGCGGTCTTAATCATGCGATGTTAGTGAGTGTGGTCCTGTACCAAACCGCTATGGACAACAGTTGATTTTTGCCCTTTAAACTCAGCTTCCCGATAATACTGGCCTTGTGGTTATTGACTGTTGCGGGGCTGATAAACAAGGCCTCAGCAATTCTTCTTGTAGATAGTGTATTGGAAATGGCCAGAAAAATTTCCATCTCTCTTTTTGTCAACTCTTTGATCTTGCTAAAGCTGCAACCTAATGCAGGAAGATCATAGGAGCTGATCTGGCTCTGCAGCAATAACCGCTTCACGTGACCCGACTTATACTTCCTGGAGTTATAAACCTCCATGATGCAGTAATACAAATCGCTCATGCTTTCATGATTGGACAACAGCCCCTTCACCACGCCATCCTGACTTTCCTCAAAGTACCGGAGGACTTCTATTTTATTGCTCAGCAGAATTACCTTCACATCCGTTTTAAGTTTTTTTAATGCATCTATCGTTTGAAAAACAGTGCTATCCAACAAGTTGGCGCTGATGATCAGGATAGAAGAATCACACCTACCAAGAAAATCAAGGGTTTCTTTCTCAGAACACGCTACTCCTATGTTTTCAAAGTTGCGGTGCTGCAGGTAGTCAAAAAGTGCTTCACAAAGAATATTATTGTCGGATGCAATACAGATAGCATCTACAATTTTGGCTGTCGAAAAAGGGATGATCCTGGTCATAATCTTTTAGTTTAGGGTTTTGGTACACTAATCGTATAGGTAATGGTAAGGGTGTTGGTTGTATCTGAAGGATTCTGGGGATCACCACCACCATTGATAGCTTTCATTTCCTGAATGTTTAAATACTCAATGGTTCTTTTTTTGAACTTAATCTCTTTAGTTTCTTGTTTTGGTTTCATGATCTGATAGTTTGGTTGAACAAATGTGTATAGAAAGGAGAAGGATCAGAAAAGTATTACACCAACTCAGTCAGGAAAATGCCCAACGTAGCAAATTCATGTACGAACGAATTTTCAAGATGTTGCCGGAACAGGACTAAGGACAATCGGATTTAGGCCATTTCTCCTGCCTGAACACCCATACAACACGATTCGCTAAGATTCCGGCAAGTATGAAATCCAGGATTAAAATTGGATAAACGACCACGAAATCCGGATAAAATGAGGGCGAATGAATACCATTTATGATCAAAACTTTGTACCTTCCTTTATGACTCCTTTCCATTTCCTTCGATCAAGAATCTTTTATAAGCATTTGGCTTTTTGGATAATTTATTGGCTATATGAAATCTCGCTGGTTTTCATCTTAGAACCCAAGCGTCTTTTCTGGACAGAGACCATTCTCATGGCTTTTCTTAACATCTCCGTTTTCTATTTCTGCACCTATTGGGCACTGCCACAACATAAACCTAAAATCCCCATCGTCTCGTTCCTGGTTAAAATAATGATCCTCATGGTTTGCTATATTTTGATCAAAACCTTAATGTCCTACCTGCTCATCCACCTGGGGCTGTCGGGCAATAAAACACTCACCACTAACCTGACCTTTTATATTGTAGGATCAATCTGGCGGTTAAGCTATTTCATCTTCCTTGGAACCGCTTTTTGGTTCGCGAGAATGTCCATCCTGTCGGAAAAACGGTTAAGGATAAAAGAGAATGAGGAACAATCGCTAAAAAACAGCATCCTGAATATGAAGTTGTCTTTTCTGAAAGCCCAGATTAACCCACACTTTCTATTCAATACGCTCAGTTTTCTTTACTCTAAATCTCTTGACCTCTCCAATGAGTTGGCCAAAGGAATAATTACCTTATCTGAAATCATGAGATACTCCCTTAAAGATGTCGATTACGACGGAAAGTCACTGTTAAGTGAGGAAACCAAACACATTAAAAACCTGATTCTCATGAACAATTTCAGGTTTCAAAATCAGTTCAATTTTAATTTCAGGGAATCCGGAGTCAAAGCAGATCATAAGATTGTACCACTGATCCTGATTACACTGATAGAAAATGCGATGAAATTCGGTGAGATTACAGACCCCGAAAATCCAGTGGACATTAGTCTGGAAGTAGAAAACAACCAATTGTCTTTTTCGCTTACGAACAAAAAAAAACCGGTAGACTCCCTGATCAACGATGGCCATGGGATCGGCATTAAATACATCCTCTATAAACTGGAAAACTACTACCCGGATAAATTTAGCCTGGACATCAAAAATGAAGAAAAAAGGTACACCTTATCGCTGAAAATCGCACTGTAATTAACCAGTAATTTGTCGTTTAACATATTTTTTTTTCAATAGATAAACAATAAATCCATTTGTGCTCATTTAAATTCAATTATATATATATTTAGATATCAATAATTAATACATTATGCTCAGATGTCTCATAGTTGATGATGAACCACATGCTATTGAAGTAATTAAGAATTACAGTAAAAAAACTCCTTATCTAGAAATTGTAGCTTCCTTTAACAGCGCGCTCGAGGCATTGCCATATATAGAAAAAGAAGATATTGATCTGATCTTTCTGGATATCAATATGCCCACCTTTACGGGGCTTGACTTTGTCAAATCTTTTGGAAACAAGACCAATATTATTTTAACAACGGCGTATTCCAACTATGCGGTAACGGCTTTTGACAATGATGTGATCGATTATCTGCTCAAACCCTTCCCTTTTGAAAGGTTCCTTGTCGCAACCCAAAAGGCACTGAACAGACTGTACAAACCGATTGCGGAAAAAGCTCCTCCGGTAGAAATTAAAGAAACAGAACACCAGATCTTTGTTAAAACTGATAAAGGCAAAATCATTAAAATCGATTATAATGACATTATCTATATTGAGGGACTGAAAAATTACATTTCCTTTTATCTGACCAATAAAAGAAGGGTGATTTCCTTATTAAACATGAAAACGCTGGAAGACAGGTTGCCAGCGCAAAATTTCGTCAGGATACATAAATCCTATCTCATTTCTATCAATAAGATCATTTCCATGGATGGCGGACGGCTTTATCTTGAAGGTGCCGAAGAACCGATCCCCATCGGCAATACATTCAAGGCATTATTTATAGAAAGACTGAAAGGGAAATTCCTGAGCTAATTGAATGCGGCTTGATCTCTACAGCTATAAAAAACGCCTGAAATCAGATGATTTCAGGCGTTTTTGTGTGAAGGAGTCCTCTTATTTATGAGTCATTCTGAAAGGAACAGACCCGATCAGCATAATCGTCCTGGTAGCCTTAGACGAAACGGCAAAAGCATTGCCATTGGCCAAAAACTCCTGAGGTGTACCATGATGATGTGCTTCAATAAGGTGCCCCGGAGCAACAACCCTTGCCTGTTCAATAAAAGCATTACTGGACCCCCATTCCCCAACAAAAGGAATGATATTCGCCCCATCAGGAACTTCAGTTGGCCCCTTATAATAGGTCCAGCTCAATGAGGTCTTGAATCCAGGAGGGTAATTGACCAGGAAGGTTTGCCCGTAGTTGGGTTTTGCCACCTGAGTTCTGGGAAAGATGATCGTATTGTCATGATTAGGTCCGGGTACAGAAAACTCAATATAACCATCGGTAGGAATATCTACACATTGCAACCCTACCATCAGTTGTCCCCCCTCGGGAGGCCCGATTACGGAGGCCACTCCCTGCATAGTTGCTTGTGAAGCATCTACCTCAACGGTATTTTTCCAACCTACATTGGGATGGGAAATGATGAAATTTGCCATATCTGAAACACTACCAATACTACCAAGGTCTGGTGGAGTGGATTGATTCGGGCCGTTTTCAGCCCAGGCAACGAGACAATAATGTATGCCCTGTCTTGGTGGTGTCCATCCAAAAGGGGTAATTGTCCCCGCAATTCCGTCATTATCAGTGCTTGCCGGTGCATTCAATGTTTGCCAGTTTTGCTGTTCACCGGCAACAACAATGCCCGCCGTCTTCCAGTTCTGAGGCCAGAGTACAATGGAAGTATCCACATAATACAGATAAAGCGTAGTTTTCAACGGGCCAGATTGTGGGTTTAATCCACGCAGATATACCCAGTTATTCGTTAGGGGCGTCTGTGTATTCGCCTGCGGCAAGCCCTGTTTATACTGGTTCACATCCGAAACCACCCTGGGATCGGATAACGGTGTTGGCCCGGTACAAATAATGTCCGGAGAATTGGTCCAGTTTGGCGCTTTTGAACCATTAATTGGCTCGCCAACATAGTCTCTGATAAAAAATCCATCGTAACTCATGCGCTAATTTGTTTAAATTGGTAAATGAAAATATTTAATGATTAATTGATTTGATTGATCATCGCCATATTGCCGCTAAAAAAACCAGTAATGAACAACCTGGAATCGTCCCCCTGCATGGCAATACCCATTGGATACTGTATATTCTGCTCCCAGGAAAGGGTCTGTATCACACGCAAGGTCATTGTACTCAATACCCTCAGCCCTGCGATATTTGCATCTGTAATAAAAATCCGCTTGCCATCGGCAGAAATAACTGCCTGCTGAAAATTGACCAGTGTGGCATACGTTGCCGGGAACAGGTATTCTTCTGATTTCAGGTCTTTGATGTTTACAATGACTATGGAGGACTTCATGTTCTGCTGTAGAATCACGTAAAGTGTATTGTTATCTGGCGATACCACCATTGTACGGGCGAGGATATCCAGGTTGATCTGGTTTGAATTTAAGTTGTAAAGCCCATTACTACCGAGCTGAAGAACGCGTATTTTCTTGTCGGCCCCACTTCCCACGAAGACATAATTACCATCAGGCGTATACTGCATCATGATGTGATTCGAGGCGGAAGAAGTAAACAAAGTCAGGTCTGTCTTCAGGCTAAAAACACCCTTAGACTCATCGCAGGTATAGGCAAGAAAACTGTATTTCCCGCTGGCATCTTTGCTGATCACGTACAGGTTTAAACCATTTGCAGACATCCCTAGTTCTACTGGAAAACGTGCCAACCCGCCTGCCCCTGCAGGTATTGGAATCGTCGATTTTACAGCAAACTCTCCTGTTTCAAGGATGGTTACTTCCTGCTCATCCTGCTGAATGACATACATATTCGCCGAATTCCCGGATGGAGAAAAGACACACTTAATGATGTCTTTCGTTTCCAGTCGCGTGGAAATCGCGCCAGAGTCAGTTTCATAGATATAAATCCCTTTGGTATAGTTTGGTTTATTGCTGATGAACAAAACATTATGCCAACTAACCGCGAACTTTCCATCAGCAGAAACGGCCACATCTGTTGGCTGTTTTCCAACGTTTACGGGGGTATTCCGCAGTTGATAATTGACAAGGTTAAAGCTTGTCACACTGTGATCAGCATTTGAAACATATGCTGCAGTGCCATCGTAGGCCATAGTCACGGAGACTGGCTTCGTGCCCGCAGGAATCGCGCTTTCCATAATTTTACAATTTCCAGCTCCTGAATAACAGCTAATCAGCGTGGCTGCATTTGTACCGTTACAGACGATAAAAGCGTAGGCCCTGTCGGGAGTCACAGTAATCCTGACAGGCGCCCCGCTGATTTCAATGCGTTGTCCCGTTGAGGCATCATCATCCCCGGCATTCAGTGCCATCAGTACATTACTGGCTCCACAAACCACCAACAGGGTTTTTCCATGAGGATCTCCCACAGCAATGTCTACCGGATGAGCAGGTAAGCCCACAATACTTCTATTGTATTTAAATTCCTGGTCAATGGCGCTATAGCTTATAACTGCAACACTATCGTCGCCGGTCATGGCTACATATACATTCAACCCGCAGGGGTCTATTCCTATTCCCGAAGGATTTTGCGTAACCTCGATGTCCTGCTTAACGCCAAACACATCTCCACCTTTGTTTTCAATGACAATCAACTTCCCAAAGCCAATCAGACTGGTCGTCACGAAAATGTATTTGTCATCATTTGAAATGGCTATCCGTACCGGTGTTCCTTCAATAGCGATCGTTTGAAGTACCGAGAAATTATAAATCCCAGTGCTGCCATTCCAGATCGTTTTAACAATGGTAACAGAACCTCCGCTATTTAACACAAACAGATACTGTCCGCCATAGGAAAAAACCTGATCTACCGGACCTGCCCCTGTCGGAATCGGGGCCGCATACTCGCTAAAATCAAGTGGATTTCTCAGGCTTAGGATATTTGCAGCCTTGTTGAGTACCGCAATAAAAGCTGCGGAAGGAGAAGCTACAGCTGCCAGTGGGCTAAACCCACAATCATTGGCTTGTGCTTCAATATTAAAAGAACGAATCAATACGTTACGGGCAAGCGTATGTGGGTTCGCACTATCCTGGGGAATCAACGACCACATTCCAGGCGAACTGACACTAACCACCTTAGTACCTTTAGCAGGTACGATTTCAGTATTTTTAGAGCTGTCATCCGCCAGCAACACCGTATCATTCGTTGCTACATCCCAGAAAAACCGGGATTCATGAGGATAATCATGGAAATAAACATCAGATGGCGTTACACCAAAAGCGTTGATCACCGGCAACACATCCGCACTAGCCCTGGAAATAGCCTGATTGGCACTGCTCCCGGAACCTGTGGCCACAAGGGTGATGACTTCCGATTTTTCCAGCTTAGCGGTATAGGTATTCAATTGCGTCACATCCTCATAAAAAGGCATCAGCATCAGTGAGGTGTAATCTGAGGCAATCCAGGAGAGCTCAACGGATGCCGTTCCATCAACGATTACTGAAGGATTAGGTGAGACTTCCAGCGAAGCAATCGATACATGCGGGATTTTATCTAAGACGATGCTGTAAGCTCCATCGTTATAACCAGGGACATTATGGTATTGAACATGCATTAAGGTTGGACCAGGTTCAAACCGGGTAATGATGTCATTAACATCAAAAGAAACCACTGCGTCAACACCTATTATGGCTTTCTGACTGGGTGGTTGCAGTATCCAACCTGGATTTTGCACATTATTATCGGGTGTGACGGTCCATGCGGCCCCGCTTCCCTCCTGTTGAACCTTAATGAAATCAAGTGCAGACTGAGGACTGGTTAAGGCGCCACAACCCGGCGCCGAAGGCGCATATACAAAACTAAGGGTAAAGCTGGTATTTGCATTAGCAATTACAGGAACCGGATTTGCACCAGGCTTAAATGCAAAAGTAATGCTGTTTTTGACCTGGGGGTATCCGTCTATCGTGTTCACAATAAAGGATGGAGAGACCAGCACACAATCTATCGCTTCGTGCAGGTCTTTTTTGTTTTCCGGCGCATTAAGTAAGGAAACTTTAAAGTAGGTTACGCCAGGAATGTTCAGATAATTTATAGGGCTGACATGGTAATACCGGACCCAAAGATTAACATTGGAACCGGATGGCGGATTTGGCAGAATCAGTTTGCTGATGCTGATTTCCACCGACGGTGATGACGCATTAATGTTCAGCCCCGCAAGAGGTGCCATCCCAATGATGCTATTTGCAAAATGCTGAAATTGCCAGCCTGTAGCCTCGCAGACAATTTGGTTAAAGTCTTTAACCGGAATCTGCAGTGGGCTTAAATCAAGATAGATCAGAGAGGCCTTGGTATTGGAAACATCATCCGGATCAACCAGGCTGCCCGGAGTAAAAACAGTATTGCTAACATTGGTATCTATCGTAAAGGTAAGCTTGTTTACCAATGGGTCTTGGGTAATGTAAATCGTATTGTCCTGATCCTGGCTGTTTATGGCAAAGGACAATCCCGGAGGCGTTTGTGACGTATTCATCTGCTTTAGTTTTAAAGTTGCTTTTTTAAAAAGCGCTTAATGCGCAATTTTTCATTGTGCTCAGAAGGAGATAAACACGTCGGTAACGAATTTTCGGTTATCCATGAGAGCGGTTAATTTGAAAATCTTTGTATATTCTTGTTCAGTTACCAACCATCGGTCAGCTATTGATCATTTCACAGCACAGAATATGCTATTTTATGAGGGGATAAAGCTTATATGTTTTCCCAGCCCTCAGACCACGAAAAACAGGTTTACCTTTCAGAAACCATTTGTCTGGCCGGGATGAAGCAAGACATTGATCAAATGTAAATAATGATTTAAGAAGTTTCATGCGTAATTTTACCTGTTTCCAGGAACCAGTAGAATAGCCTGCATGGAAACGAGCTGGTCTTATTCTCTTTTACACTTTCTGGAAGAATTCTTCAACCTCTTTTGATTCCTCCTTTGACTCGGGTAGTTCTACGGAAATTTCTATGTGGTTTTCTTTTCTGCTACTGGCAGGTATAGGAACTCCGCCACCCAGGCCAATTCCTGCTACAGCAAGCGTAACCAATAGCACAAGGCACAACAGCCTCCATGCCTTTTTGAAGTATTTCATGTTTAATGGATAAAATGAAGACAATAGACTTTTTAATGCCGGATCATGGCATCAGGGACAATATTTATCCCATTAAAGAAAAACTGTCTTCATCCTGGCTCTGGGGAATCGTTTTAGGCCGGTAGAAAGAAGTTGCAGCGCTGATCAGAAAAGCCTTTTGCTTCAGCGCAATAAATTTGATCAGCATCATTTTATGATGAAAGAACAAGGCATTTACCTGATTTTTATCGGACCAGGGAAAATGTAGTTTTTTTACTACAGCAGTATTATCATAATAATTAATTCCAGCGACAGCAAGTGGCCTAAAGCGGGCCAGAACCTCGGTTTGCGTTTTTTGAGCCGGAATCACAGAAAACCCCACATTCCCGCTGAGCATAAAAAAGCTCAACAGTAAAGTTACAGTCAGCAAAAAGCCCGACAATAATTTCTTTTGATGGGTTAAGGGTTCGTTTTTCATTCCTATTTCAAAGTTAACACTTTTATGATCAGCTTCCTACAAATATCCACTCCATTTCCGACGCCATTCAGCTGATCTAACGCTGATCAACAGGAGTAAATATTCTGTTGATACGGCCTGATTTTTGAGACTCTATAAAAAATTAAGTATTTATAGATATGCCAGATACTACCGCTTTATTACAAGCATTCAGAGAAAACAACTTCCAGGAAGCGAAACTGCTGCTAGAAAATGATAAAAACCTTACTTCTGACCTCAATGAATATTACCATACTCAGATTCTGGACAAAATCATCAGCCATAAAGCCTTTGATCTGATCCCCGTTCTCATCTCCCAAAAGCTAATCGGAACAGATGTTTACGAGTACGATTCTTTCAGGAAATCCATTTTTGCAAGCATCATCACCAACCTTAAAGAAGACGAAGAATCCATTCAGTTTCTGGACGACCTTCTTGGGCAAATGGAAAACCTCAAAGATGAAGTGGCAGATCAGACTTTACTGAGTTATGCTTTTGAAGAAGGAGCAGAACTATGGCTGATCAAACGGTTCGTCAATGCTGGTCTTGACCTGAATTATAAGAACAATTACGAGTCGACTTTCCTTCATGCAGTGATAAAAAACGGAAGAATCAAACCGGAAAAATCATTGGCTTATGTTCAGTTTCTTATTGAAGAAGGCCTGGATGTAAATGCAAAAGATATTGTCGACAAAACTCCGCTGATAGAAGCAATAGAATTTAATAAACCGGCATATCTAGACTTACTCCTGCAAAATGGTGCTGATCCCAATCACCAGGACAAATCAGGCGAGTCTGCATTCTTTTGGACTATAGTTCATAAGGCAGATCTGAAATGGTACCTCAAACTCCGGGAATATCATAGCCCTGACTTTGACCAGCTCAATAAAGAAGGCGTAACGATGTTCTTTGAATTCATGAGAAGAATCTACAGATCTGACCGGGATACCGTCGCTTTTCTAATTAAACTGTTAGAAGATGGAGCGGATCTTTTAGCGCGTTCCACCTGGTATGGCCAGGGAAAAACCCCACTGGAAGTCGCAGCTGAAAAACAATTTGAAATCCTGGAAGCCATCCTGAATATGGACCTGGTGGACATCAATGCACAGGATGAAGATGGAAACACGCTTTTACATTATGTATGTGCATTTAATGTCAACTATGATAAAGAAGCGGCAAAAGACACTTACAAGAAAGTGAAGCTCCTTATTGAAAAGGGCGCTGATACCAATATCACCAACCGTCAAGATGAAACTGCGATGGCCCTGGCCTCAAATGACAACCTAAAATCCAAAACGGTAGAAATACTCCTTGCCAACCAAAAATCCTAAAGAATGTCGATGTCATTTATAATTGCCTGCGAGGCTGGAAAAAGAAAGATTGCAGAAATACTGCTTAAAAACAATGAAGTCGATGTCGCTTATACCGATGAGAAAGGAAGAACAGCTTTACACTATGCAGCCTATCAGGGTTACCTGGACATTGTAAAATCATTGATTGAAGCCGGAACTAATCTCGATTATGAGGATCATAATGGAGAAACCCCACTCTTCTTTGCCTGTTTACAAAAACAAAAACAGACCGCTATTTATTTAATAGATCAGGGCGCAAAAGTCAACATCAACGACCTACAGGGCAATAGCCTCCTTCACCTGACGGCAAAAACTGCTCAGATTGAAGTACTCAATCAATTGATACAAAAAGGACTGGAAGTTGAACTCCAAAATAACCAGGCAGAAACACCTTTATTGCTGGCTTCGGGCCTTAGAAATAAGGAAATCGTGCAAAGATTGCTGGAACTGGGTGCCGATCCGAATACAACAGATAAAGTTGGAAACACGCCACTGATCTATGCCGTAAACTCAAAAAATAACACAATTGTGGAGTTGTTGCTGGACCACTCGGCAGAAATAAACCATGCCAGTCATGGAGGAGAAACACCATTGCTATTGGCCTGCTATCAGGGCAACAACATGCTCATCAAGCTCCTCGTACAGCGCGGTGCCGATCTGAAGGTTTCTACCAAAAACGGGCTTTCTCCGATTTGGTATGCCTGCAGCAACAACCAGAAAGAAATTGTCAGCTTATTTTTGCAGAGTGGACTGGATGTCAACTTTAGTAAGCCATTATCCGGTGCCGACGAATCCATGAATACTTACCTTGACTGGATAGAAAGTGCTACGAATATTTCCTTAGACAGCAGCTTTACTTTAGACAACAGCTATAGTTATGGTGGCGAAACCTTGCTCCATGTGGCCGTAAAGAAAGGTCACCTCAGTCTGGTTAAGCTTTTGATAGAAAATGGCGCTTCCATTAACCTCGCTGATGAGAGCGGAAATACAGCATTACATTATGCTGCTGCCAATGGTAAAAAAGACATTGTCAAACTCCTGCTGGAAAATCATGCAGATCCGTCTGTAGTAAATGTTAAAGAGCAGAAAGCGATAGATTATTCCAATATCAAAGGTTATAATGAAATTACGGAAGCACTTTTAAAGTATAGTCCTAAAGACATTGCTGCGGCTCCTGTGCCAACAGTACAAACAGTCGCCACAAATGGAGCTGCTCCGGAAAACCCAATGGCCTTAAAGAAACAGGCCCTTCTGGACCTTAAAGAATTACTGGATGCAGGTATTCTTAGTCAGGAAGAGTTTGACACAGAAAAACAGAAGATCCTTAAAGGATAAAAAAAAAGAGGTGTCAAATCAAATCTGACACCTCTTTTTCATAAAATAATCTTTTTTAAACGCCTTCCATTCCATACTGCTTCAGTACATCTGCAGGCACACCTTCCCATTTGTTAGGAACGTTACCTACATAGCCGATGTCCTTCACTCCGATTTCGCTGGTAAAGAATCCGGAAGCGGTAAGGTTTCTCATCAGGTTAAAAAAAGCGACTCCCTGCTCCATTCCTGGTTTTGCTTTTTTAGGATAGGCAATCTGGTCGATCATTTCTATCTTCTGCGCATATGAAGTGTCTTTGAAAGACTTTTCATAGCGGTTCAGGCATTGCAGATCCAGCCACCTCAGCCCGCCCCTCATTGGAGTCCGATGTTCCGGCATGTCCTTTACAATAAACTCGATAAATTCCGGCACTTTCGCATCGGTTGCACTTCCGGACTTATCGTCCTTAGGAATGATGATATCTGCCAGAAGGGCAATGCTGGCCATTTCATGTGCAGTAAAGAACTTTTCTGATTTTAATTTCTTATCTCTTTCAATCTCCCATTCTTCTCTTCCTGCCTCCGAAGCAGCTCCTTCCGGAGTTTCCGCTACTTTTTTATCTTCGCCAGGTTTGCAGGCTTCTAATAATACGGCAGTACTGATGGTGGTAAGTCCAAGGACTTTCAGCGATTCACGTCTGTTCATAATTTCTTTGTTTTAAACAGCTTAAATATTTTGTTTTTTCTTTTGCTCCAGGATGTATTCGGCAGTCCTCATTGAAAGGGCAAGAATGGTCCATGTGGCATTTTTATCTCCTTGTTGTACGAAAGGTGCAGCATCCACGACGAACAGGTTTTTACATTCATGTGCCTGACACCATTTATTCAGTGCTGATTTCTTAGGATCATCTCCCATTCTGATCGTTCCTACCTCATGGATAATTTTACCCGGTGCTTCCAAACCATAATTGGTATCTGCCCCCGGAATATCCGAAGTAATGATCGCGCCCATGGCATGCATCATCGATTGGAAAGTCTCCTGCATGTGTTTCGCTTGTTTGATTTCCTCATCGGCCCATTTATAGTTAAACCTCAATACCGGAATTCCGTATTTATCCACCACTTTAGGATCTATCTCGCAATAATTGGTTTCTCTGGCGATGGCAGTTCCCCTACCAGCCATTCCTACCGATGTACCATAGAAACGTCTGTAATCGTCTTTTAATGAAGCACCATAACCACCCGCTTCTTTCATTTTCCCATCTCTTCCCGGCACCATTCCGTTCAATTTGGCAGTACCTCCACCAAATCCATAGGCCGGCATGCCCATTCCACCCCAGTACTCAATATGGTAACCACGGGGGAAATCCAGTTTTTTATTGTCCAGCCACCATGGAGAATAGATATGGACACTGCCCACACCATCTTCATTATAGCGCTTACGATCCATTAATTGCGGCAGAAAGCCCCCTAAACTCGCTCCTGTTGAATCGTGTAGATATTTACCTACGATACCACTGCCATTGGCCAATCCACCGGGATGGGCAACAGATTTGGAATTCAACAGAATCCTTGCGGATTCACAGGCACTGGCACCAAGGATCACGGTTTTAGCGTTTACCTGGTATTCCATTCCGTCTTTTTTATTGATATAAGATACGCCTGTAGCCAATCCGTTTTTATCGGTCAGCACCTCTCTCACCATGGCATTGGTAATTACGGTTAAGTTTCCTGTTTTCACCGCCGGGATGACCAGGCAGGAAGAAGAAGAGAAATCTCCGTAAACTTTACAGCTGCGTCCGCATTGTCCGCAGTAAAAACAAGGAGCACGGTCTTTATTTCCCGGTAATGCCTCTGTTAAAACAGATCCACGACCTGGAATAACCTTTACCCCGGTTTTCAATCCGGCCTTCTTAATGAACAATTCATTGAGTCTTGGTTTTGGAGGAGGAAGAAAGATTCCATCAGGTTCATTTTCGATTCCTTCGACAGTACCATAAACTCCAATAAGGCGGTCTACCTTGTCATAAAAAGGTTTTAGCTCATCATACGTAATAGGCCAGTCGTCGGTTAGTCCATCCTTACATTTGAAATCCAAAGGACCCATTCTTAAAGAAATTCTTCCCCAGTGATTGGTTCTTCCACCAAGCATTCTCGATCTGAACCAGGCAAATTCAGTTCCTGATTTCTGAGTATAAGGCTCCCCATCTAATTCCCAACCTCCATAAGAGGCATCAAAATCTCCAAAAGGTCTTGTGGTTGATGCGCCGCGTCTGGGAGATTCCCATGGCCATTTTAACTGTTGTGCGTCGATACGTGGGTCGAAATAAGCACCAGCTTCCAGCATCAGCACTTTTTGCCCGGCATTGGCCAATACATATCCGGCCATACCTCCGCCCGCTCCTGACCCTACGATAACGACATCATAGACGGCAGACGATTTCTTGATTTGAAATTCACTCATATATTTGGTTGAATGGTTGATGATCTAATATTAATAAAAATATTACTAAATATGCAAATAGCTAAATCAAGAATGATTCTTAATAAGCTGGATTGCATTTTTGTAAACAAAAAAATACAGACCTCCATGCTCATTCAGATTATGGCTTTCTCGTTTTAGGCAGCGGTTTTTCGGTTTTAGATCCAGTTCTTCCCGCTCCTGAGCCGGGTTTTCGAGTCTTAGCAATTGTACTTCGTCCTGATTTTTGTTCCTGCAGATCCTTTGCAGCATCTATAGAATGTGATTTATGAATATCCTCATCTGCTTCAGAAATATCTGATATCTTTTGGTAATATTTATGAAGAACATCCAGCTCGGATTCAGTCAGGTCTTCAATGTCCACCATCCGGTTACTGGCATGTCTGCTTGCCGCAATCAGTTCATTTAGTTTGAGCTGAATCGCTTTGGAATCCTTATTCTGACTTTTCTGGATCAGAAAGACCATCAAAAAGGTGATGATCGTAGTCCCGGTATTGATCACCAGCTGCCAGGTATCAGAATAATTAAAGATTGGACCGGAGAGCACCCAGGCCATCACCACAAAAAAAGCGACCCCAAAGGCGACAGGGCTTCCGGTCCAATTGGTAATCTTCGTAGAAATCTTTTCAAAAAAATTCTCAGCGTTCTTTTTCATCGGTATATAATTGTTTTTTAAGGTTATGATGTGTAGTTATTTACCTGTTTCCATATGTGCCGCATCTACAGGTTTAGATTCCGGAGATCCTTTTTGCCGCAGGTATATGGTAAAGAAAACAATGGACGCCACAGAAAGAAACTCACTTTGCCAGTTTTGAAAAGTCTCAAACCAGAACTCAGGCATCGTCAGAAATTCAATAATACTGTCCTCCGACTGATGGTGTAACACCTGCGCAACGTTATGGTCCTGCCAGCTTCCATACAGATGAAGCCCCCAGCTGATCAGAAATAACAGACAAAAGCAAATCGCTAAAGAGTTGCTGTATAGTTTCAGCATCCACCCTCCTTTTCGAACAGGCCAGGGTGCATTCTTACGCTGCTGTGGCTCCCGGTCAACCTCTTCCTCCTCATCCAGCGATTTCGACTCCGCAGATCCGATTTGCCGCAAACCAACAGTTAAAATGACATATAAAGCCATCTGAAGGAACTCACTCTCAAAGTTTTCAAAAGTGGCAGAGATGAAATGACCGCTTTTCAGGTAAGTTGTCAGGGCTAAACTACTGCCATGGTTTTCAGCCAGTTCCCTATTGTGCGCTTTCCAACCGGTTAGCGCCTGTGCAAAGAGCGTAACCAGAAACAACGACAAAAACACGATGGTTAGACCGTTGCGATAGAAAAAAGAATATTTTTTTTGTCCATTCTTCATTTGCATTCTGTTTCCCTAATAACACCTTCCCTATTTAAAAGTTTGAATCCAAGAATCGAACACCCTGTTCCTCAGGCCATTAAATTACTCAGAAACTTCCCAATGCTGTCGATAGAAAAAATAACAGCAGAAGACACAATTTTAAAACATTTAAGTTTCTGATTTGTACTATAGCACAGTTAAACAACAAACCTAAGACCATGAAAACGAAACACTTAATCACATCTTTATCATTGGTTGCACTTACTGTTAGTGCTTGCAGGAACACAGACAAGGTCAATTCAGGGGTCACAGATTCCAGCATTGAGCAAACCATGACGGATACCACGGCAATCAACAGGGGCGCTGATGCTGGTGACTTTATGAAAACCGCAGCTATTATCGGGATCATGGAGATCGAACTGGGAAAAATTGCTCAGCAAAACGCCAGCAGTAGCAGGATCAAAAAGTTCGGAGAAAAGATGGCAAAGGATCATACCAGAATTGCTGCAGATCTAAAAGTACTTGCCGATAGTAAAAAAGTCAGTCTTCCAACCTCGCTTCCTACTGCCGACAGCAAGCATATGGAAGAAATGAAAAAAATGACTGGAGCTGCTTTCGACAAGCATTACATGAAAATGATGGTCAAAGATCACGTAAAAGCATTGGACCTGTTTAAATCCGCAGCTGTATCCGGAGATGTGAAAATAAGAAACTTCGCATCAAAAACCTTACGTGCGCTGGAACGTCATTTTAAAGAGGCAGGCGATATCAATGCCGGTGTTAGTTATTAGCTGAACTGAGATCTTCCAAAGGAATCAGCTGATGATTTTTCATATAGCTATATAAGACCATATCGAGCCCATATACGTCTTTCCTTAGCTGTAAGTTACCTTTCACATCAGCCCAGGCGGTGAGATAATTGAGGTAAACTGGTATTTTTACCGGTAAAGAAATGTTCTTTGCTCTTGGATAAGCGTTTTCCATCGCCCTTTTAATCTGATCATAGGTTTTTCCTTTTCCAAATAACGCGAATGCAAGTTCTAATGGTTTTTCTACGCGAACACAGCCATGACTGATTGCCCGGTTTGTCTTTTTAAAAGCAGATTTGACAGGAGTATCATGCAGGTAAACGCTGCTGTTATTATTAAACAGGAATTTAATCTTTCCCAATGAATTCTGCTCGCCAGGTCTTTGTTTAAAAGAATAGTGGTCAACCTGTTCCCAATCTATCACTTCCGCGGAAACAAGTTTGCCATCCTTATATACATCAATATCATTGTCGCTCAGGTAATCCGGATCTGATGCGACGTATTTAGCAATTTCAGCTCTGGCGATGCTCGCAGGGATATTCCATATGGGGTTTACCTGAACACTATGAATGATGCTGCTCAACTGAGGTGTTTCTCTCGCGATGGGCTGATCTCTGACTAAACCAGTATCCGGATCATTGCTGAGGAGATTTTTATAGTCTTTATTTCGCCCCTCTCCCACGCAAACTTTCATTTGTATTATCACTTTACCCTGATCGATCACTTCAAGGCTGAAATCGGGAATGTTAACCGACACATATTTTATGGCAGCGGGTTTGTTCTTCCACCTTAAACGCTCCAGATTTATTTTGATCACAAGATCAGCTTCTGCTTTGCTCATTACTTTTGTACCCGCGCCCATTTGCAGTGCTTTTTGTAACGCAAGGTATTGCGGTGATTTAGGTTGAATACTGTCCAGGTAACTTTTGAGGTCCCTGATGGCAAATATTTTAATGGCCATGCTGCTGTCGGGAGATCTTGTAGCGACAAAATAATTGGCATAGAGGCTGTCCGGCTTTACCATACCGTATTGCATTGCCCGGCTATATTTTATTAAGGAAGCTGCCAGAAGCACTTCCATTCTGACTTTATCCCGGTAAGCATCCCTCGTATTTTCAGGTTTCACATCCTCCATTTTCTGCCATAAATTTCGAATTTCGGCAGCATAGAATATTTCGGGATTCAGGCCATGACGTACCGCGCTGTCCAGGTAGGTCATCAGTACCTCCAATTGCTTTTCCGAAAAGTAACGGTCCTGAAGAATAAGTTGGTAATCATGATCCTTATAATAACGTCCCAGCCAACCTGACGTTTCCACATCCTCCTTCTTCAGCTCCAAAGCCCTTTGGAATGCGCTGCTGATCAGACTTTCTTTAAGCCTGACGATTTTTAAACTCGTAGTTTGCCGCTCTCCGGGAACTGAGCCCATAGTATGCCCAGGCACCTCTGGAGGAACAATTGATCTTTTTACGGTGCAGGCAGAGAAAAACAGGAATGCAGACCACAGTAAAATGCTAACCAATTTCGAAATCCAACAACAACCAACGGCCTTTAACATAATGAAATAACGATGCTGATATTCCTACAACACCCGATCATTTCTATTGTTTCGCAGGATCTCGATAAAATAAAATCAAGTACCTAAAAAAAGCTGCTACAAACTACAAATACTTAAAACAGAGGAAGTTTTGATTTGTTTATATCGTATATGCGAATTTATAAAACCGATAGGTATTGTCTTAAAAACCAGCAATCATGAAAACCATATTAGTGGCGACGGATTTTTCAGAAACTGCGAGTCACGCAGCCTATTACGCAGTTTCAGTGGCGATGCAAATTGGATTTCCAAGAATCATCCTGTACCATTCTTACGACATTCCCTATGCCAGCTCCGACATTCCGCTTCCTGAACCGGACAACATCCGACAATTACACGAGAAAAGTGTCGAATTTCTGGAATACCTGAAAAATGATCTGATGACAGTTGCCGGTAAGCAAATGACCGTAGACATCCATACCAATGAAAGCCCCCTGATACTCGCAATCGAGACCTTTATAGAAGAAGAAGATATTCAATTGGTGGTCATGGGAACTACCGGTAAGAGCAAAATCGAAAAGATATTACTCGGCAGCAACTGCTTATCTCTGGCTAAAGAATGCACCGTCCCCCTATTATTGGTTCCCTATGAGGCACCGGTAGAACGCATCAAGCGCATTGTCCTGGCCACAGATTTAAAAGAAGTCGCGGAAATCAGTCCCGTGATGGCGATCAAAAACCTCATCCATGCTTTACAGGCCAAGTTATTCATCCTCAACGTAGATCACAATGAAAGCGAGCATTACAGCCCGGATATTATTGCACAGCAAAGTGCTTTACACAAATTATGGGATGCCGAAAATCCGGAGTATCATTTTACTGATCACAAAGATTGTGCTGCAGGGATTATGGCATTTGCCGAAGAAAGAGACATCCAGCTCGTTATTGCGATCCCAAGAAAACACAGCTTCTTTGAAAGCTTATTTCATCGAAGCCTGACTGAAAGGCTTGCTTATCACACCCATATTCCTCTGCTCTTTATTAAAAAAACGCAATTTCTGGATTAAACCTACACCCTCTCCTGATTAAACATTTAGCGGACTCCCGAATAACGTTCCGGATAATCCGGATGAGTGTAAATGATTTGCCAGAGGTTATTTTTACGTGCCCTGAAGGAAGCCGCACTGATAGATAGGTAATATTCCCACATTCTATAAAATTGGTCATCATAATGATGTCTGATCTGCTCCCAGGAAGCCCTGAATCTTTTTAGCCACTCCATCAGGGTGAGGTCGTAGTCCATTCCGAAATTATGCCAGTCCTGCAGGGCAAAATAAGGTTCTGCAGCTCTACTGATTTGTGTCGGGGAAGGCATCATTCCATTTGGAAAAATATAACGGTCAATCCAGGGATCGGTATGGATGCCACTCTCATTATTGCCAATACAATGAAGCAAAAACAGGCCCTCCTTTCTCAGGCACTGCTTTACAACCTTCATAAAAGTATCGTAGTTTTTATAGCCGACATGTTCGAACATCCCGATGGACACAATGCGGTCGTAACTTCCTTTCAACAGTCGGTAATCCTCCAGTAAAACACGAACAGGAAGACCTTCACAACGTTCTTTAGCCAGCATGGCCTGCTCAGAAGAAATTGTGACACCGGTTACCCTCACCTGATATCTTTCGGCAGCAAACTGCGCAAATCCTCCCCATCCACAGCCAATATCCAGGATTTCCATTCCTGGAGATAGTTTTAACTTCCTGCAGATCAGGTCGAGCTTATCTTCCTGAGCTTGCTCCAGCGTACTTGCGTTGCTCCAATAAGCGCAGGAATAAATCATGTATTTATCCAGCATGTATTCGAACAGTTCATTACCGATATTGTAATGTTTTTTTGCCACTTCTACCGCTCTGGTAATAGATTGCAAGTTGAAGATTTTCGCTTTGAGGCTTTGCCATTGCAAATAATGTTTGATGCGTTTCTCCAGATTCACAGTCAATAACCGATACAAAAAAGTGTCCAGCGCTTTACAATCCCACCATCCGTTCATATAAGATTCTCCTAGTCCTAAGGAGCCATAACGCAACACATGACGGTAAAAGCGGTCATCGTAAACATGGATATCGAAATCATCTGTTCCGTTCAGATGTATTCCTGCAGGCAAGATTAAGGTTTCTATGGTCGATTGGTATCTGTTCATATCCGATAGGAATTCTCCTTTGTTCTAAACAATTAAGTTAACCATCCGGTTTACTTTTTTTATGAACAATAAGAAACCAAATGTATTTTGAATTGTTTTGAAAATAAGTTATATTATATCATGAAAAAATTAATGTCTGCCGGCACAATAGGAATGTTTTTTCTATTGGTCATTTTGCTCAGTTCCTGTAGCCCAAGAACGAGTATTGTTTCTTCCTGGACCAAGCCAGACGTACCATCTGTACAATATCAGAAGGTTCTGGTGATTGGATTAATGGGATCAAAGGACAGGCCTTTACAGGAAGAAGTCGAGAATTCAATGATGAAAGCCCTGAATGCACATGGAATAAACGCGGGTTCTGCTTATGCAGAATATGGCCCCAAAGCATTTCAGGGATTAAGCGAACAGGAAGCCCTAAAAAAAATAAGAGATAAAGGATACGACGGCACTTTTACTATTGCCTTGCTGGACAGGAGAAAGGAAAAAAGATACACCCCTCCTTCTGTTGGTTTTGCGCCATACCCATATTTTGGATTCTGGGGGTACTACAGACACGTTTATGGCAGAATTTACGAACCTGGGTATTATACCGTCAGCACCAACTTTATACTGGAAGCCAATTTTTATAAGTTAGGTGCCGATCAACTCATTTATTCTGCACAGACCAAAACATCTGCTCCGGATAGCCCGCAGATTTTGGCAACAGATTTCACTAATGCCCTGATTCAGGATATGCTTAGTAAAGGACTTCTAAAAAAATAGCAGGCCTCAGGCCTCTAGTTTGCGCATAAAGATCATTCGACGCCTGAAAATCAGGATTGATTACCATATTGGCCGGCTCTACCCCCCTAAGGTTCGGGTAGAGCTGGTTCTTTTCCCCCATGAAGAGCATTCTATAGCAAGGCAGAGCCCTGCCAACCTGATTCCTTTTCCTATCCGGTTCATATGCGCTTGGTTAAAATTAAGCTGCACTAGGCCTTGAAAACATCGTTAAAAGGTCTGGTAGACCAATCATGGACCTATCAACCCCCTATTGATGATCAAATGACGGTCAATTGAAATAAACAGGATATGCAAAGGATTTCAATCACATCTTACCATCATTTTCAGGAAAAATTCTTATTTTAAATCTTCGGCCTTTGCCGCCGGATAAATAAAGCGTCTTCCGATTTCAGATAAATCGGTCTTTGTCTTTATTTCATCATTCAGGCATTCCTCCAGCAACGTCGTTATCTTTTGATGCTTTGTTTCTGTTGCCAGAGTAACGAGATTACCATAGGTGGCGATCTTATAGTGCTGGATGATCTGAACGAGGTTTAAAACGGCAACATCCCTCAAGGCAGTACCTGTTTCCGTACGCCTCATCATTTCTGATGCTTTATCACTTAAACAACCAATAAAAGCACAGGTTCCGGTTCCTGCCGGATGGGATAATCGGTTTAAAATGGCATCCAGGTGGCCCAGATGTTTTTCTGTAATTGCGGAATGTGAAGTAAGAATAGTTTTAAGTTCTTCATTCACTGCCGCTATACCAAGCGCAGCAGCGCACTTTGTAAATTTTCGTTCTGCATCATATATCTCTTCTAAGCCATCAATGAAGAAATCCTGCAGTCCCATTGTTTTAGGTTCATCTATCATAGTCAGGAATATCTATTCAATTCAAGAAAAATTCAGCATAAATTTCGTAAAATAAATCATAAAAACCAACAAAAAACACTGATTTAAAACAAGTTACATAAAATTAAATCAAGAAAAAAGAGCTTTAAAAAACCATTTTTTCTCTCATTTGTTTTTTAGTGGTATGAATTAGATTCAAGAACTATGGCAAAATATTCAAAAAAAGCCGGAGAAAAAGTTGAAAAAGCCATGCACGAAATGAAAGAAGGCAAACTTAAATCCGGCAGCGGCAAAAAGGTAACCTCTAAAGAACAGGCGGTAGCCATTGGACTTTCCGAAGCCAAAAAAGAAGGCGCAAAAGTTCCGAAAAAAAAATCCTGACACTTACTGTTCATGATGAAGCGATCATGATCGCTTCATCAATATAACTCTACTTTACAAAAACAATAACCAGCTATGAAGAAAAATAGAAACAAGGCCAGCGATCTGGATCATGCACTGGCGGCGGTCGGTTCTGTCAAATTGAAATCGCCGAAAACAGAAGAACCTATAGCAGAGAAAGATGAAGTTAAAATGGCCGAAGAAGCACTAAGAAAACGAACAAAAAAACAGAAGTAGTGATCTGCTAAACATGCGGATTGGAATGTAGAAAAAACAGCGTTTTAACCCCAAATGAACACCTCCCTTATTTTGTTAAAGTTTTAATTCATTTTCTCAAACAAAACAAACACAACATTGTTATATAGACGGCTGACAACTAAAGGTTTACATAAATCAAACAACAATGAAAGAATGGATTTCAACGAATGAGAGATTGCCCGAAGACCAAGAGTACAAGTTGATTACGGTAGTGAATCCAGAGCTGGAATACGGATATCAGATCGCCAGATTCAATACCCATCTCCAGGAATGGGAATTGCAGGAAGAGGAAAATTTAAGTCCTTGTCTGAAGGTGAGCGGATGGATGGATTTACCCGAAATGTATTTAGTTTAACCTTTCCGCAAGAAACGGGTTCTTCGGAAAGGCCCCTCGATCTATTTTTGTCATACCTTATATATCATACTAAAGGCGATGAACAAAATTATAGAGAGACTGAAAGACATCAACCGGGATAAAGCTACAAATGAGCTGCATGACCAGGGATATACCACCTTGAAAAACATGCTGACCACCGAAGAATGTGACCAACTCATTCAGGCATACCAGGCAGACCATACTTATAGAAAGACCATCACAATGGAACGTTATCGTTTTGGCCTTGGCGAATATAAATACTTCCAGTACCCGCTACCCGAACTGATCACAGAAATCAGAGAGAACATCTATACACTTCTCGCTCCAATTGCCAATCAGTGGATGCAGGTACTTCATATTGACAAGGCCTTCCCCTCAAGCCATCAGGAATTTAAAAACACCTGTCATGAAAATGGGCAAACGAAACCTACTGTTCTGATTCTTAAATATGGCCATGGAGGTTTCAATACCCTTCATCAGGATTTATATGGTGAAATTTATTTCCCGATGCAGCTGGTCCTCTTTTTAAATGAACCGGAGGAAGATTATACCGGTGGCGAGTTTGTGCTGACCGAACAAATTCCAAGAGCACAGTCCAAGGCGAATGTATTACGTCCAAAAAGAGGCGATATATTGATTTTCAGCACCAATTTCCGACCTGTAAAAGGAAGCAAAGGTTATTACAGAGTGAACATGAAACACGGAGTAAGTCCCTTACACAGCGGAGAAAGACATACCCTGGGCATCATTTTTCATGATGCACTGACCTAAGCCTTTTGCATTTTTTCTTATATTCAAGGCTGATTTACCTGATGCCTATGTTTACTGAAACCCTTTTTCTTGTGCTCGTCCTTCTTTTTGCAGTGTTTATGCTCACCATGCTGGCACAGAAACTTAAAATATCTTATCCTATATTTCTGGTAATCGCCGGATTGGGCATCAGCTTTATTCCGGGGATCCCAAAGGTCGAGATTGAACCGGAAATGATTTTCCTGATTTTCCTTCCCCCTCTACTCTATGAATCCGCCTGGTATACCTCCTGGAATGACTTTTGGAAATGGAAAAGGCCTATTGGAATGCTGGCTTTTGGTCTGGTATTCTTTACTTCAATCATCGTAGCTTATATCTCCAGCTCGATGATTCCCGGTTTTACCCTGGCAATGGGCTTTTTACTAGGAGGAATTATCTCTCCACCCGATGCGGTAGCTGCAAATTCTGTATTAAAAAACATTAAAATTCCAAAACGGCTGACTGCTGTTCTTGAAGGAGAAAGCCTCATCAATGATGCCTCCAGTTTAATTGTCTTCCGCTTTGCGCTCGCAGCGATACTTTCCGGGCAATTCTCTATGCAGCAGGCCGTCGGACAGTTTTTTCTTGCCGCTGGAATGGGCATCGTTATCGGACTTGCAATTGCCCATATCGTTTATGTGGTGCATCGTTTTCTACCTACTACCCCCAGTATTGATGCCGCATTAACCCTCATGACTCCATATTTTATGTATATCGGAGCAGAACATTTCCATTTTTCAGGAGTCATGGCGGTAGTCAGCGGCGGATTGTTTCTGTCCTACAGGTCTCATGAAATTTTTGCCCATAGCAATTCCAGGATACAGGCTGTTGGCGTCTGGGCGACGCTCGCATTTGTTTTAAATGGTCTCGTCTTTATTCTGATTGGCTTAGAACTACCTGTGATTATGGAAAGCCTGGGTGATTATTCCATCGGACAAGCCATCAATTATGGATTGATCATCAGCGTGATCATTATTGTGATCCGCTTATTATACGTGATACTCATTGCCTATGTTCCGGCATGGCTGGGCAACAGAAAAAGAGCTGACCCGGTAAATCCGCTCTGGAAAGGGCCGGTTATTGTGGGTTGGGCGGGTATGAGGGGCGTGGTATCACTGGCTTCTGCACTTTCCATTCCCTTGTTAATGAACAATGGCGAAGCTTTCCCCCATCGAAGCCTCATCCTGTTTATCACCTTTGTGGTGATCCTGGTAACACTGGTATTTCAGGGGCTGACCTTACCTTTAGTCATCAGGTGGACCAAGATTAAAGAAATTGATGATTTCCCGCCGGAAGGAGAACAGGAAGCCGGAATTCGCCTGCGGCTGATACAGGTCTCGCTTAAAAGACTGGAAGAGAAGTTTGCGAAGGAAGTCAGGGAGAATGAACTGGTGGGTTTCCTGAAGGAACAAATGGAAAGCGATCAGTCTATTGAGAACCAGCGACTGGAATCTTTGGAATGCGATACCATAAGAAAGGAAGAACTGGAGTTCTACAATTCTATATTAATGGACTTATACGCGGTACAACGCAAAGAGCTGCACCTTTTACGTAAAGAAAACCGTTACAGCGACGAAGAAATCAGGAAACAGGAAAGCCAACTGGATCTTGATGAAGCCAAAATCAATTAACTTTTTCCTTTCCTCAACATATGTACATGTTTTGCAGTTAAAGGAAGCGGTACTTTGTTTCATAAAACAAAAAGAATATGAAACGATTACTGTTTATTTTAACTGCAATTTTCTTTGCAAACGCAGTTTTTGCCGCCAGGGTTGATACGCTGAAGGTGTATAGTGAGGCGATGAAGAAAGACATCACTTGTCTTTTTATCAGTCCGGAGGGGTATAAACAGCCAAAAGAAAAGAAGCACTATCCTACAGTGTACCTCCTCCATGGTTATACCGGGGATGCAAGAAGAACTTTAAGGCTGGATATCCCTGATCTGAAAGCTCAGGCAGATGCTCTCCAAATGATCATTGTCCTTGCTGATGGCGGATACGACAGCTGGTATTTCGACAGTCAGCTAAATGAAAAAATCAGATACGAAAGCTTTATTACCAAAGAGCTTGTTCAATTTACAGATAAGACCTACCCTACCATTGCTGATAGAACTAAAAGGGCAATTTATGGCTGGAGCATGGGTGGGCATGGTGCTTTATATCTCGCCATACGTCATAAAGAATTATATGGTGCTGCAGGCAGTATTTGTGGCGCAGTGGATTTCAGAGCGGCGACAAAGGGGTATGGCATAGAAAAGAATCTGGGCGACTATTCCGGTCATGAAAAAAGCTGGGAAGCACACACCGTAACTTATAATGTGAATACCCTGAAAAATCAGGAATTAAAACTGATCATAGATTGCGGACTGCAAGATCCTCTTTTGGAAGTCAACAGAGCCTTGCATCAAAAACTGATTGATCTGAAAATTGACCACGATTATATCGAGCGCCCGGGTGTGCACGACAATACGTATTGGTCAAAAGCCTCTACCTTTCAGCTCCTTTTTATTCATAATTATTTCAGTCAATCATGAAACAACTCAAATCCGCACTAATTATCACCTTAAGCATTATGGCAATTCAAGTTAAATCACAGGAAATCAGCAACCCGAAAGGACTTTACGACCCTCGCCCGCATGGGTACTCACATGTAGCCACTGTTCCGGGCAACAGCACACTGGTCTTTGTTGCCGGACAAGCAGGAACAGATGAAGAAGGAAATCTTTCTTCAGATTTCAGGACTCAGGTTAAGTACACCCTCAAAAACATCGAAATCGCACTTAAAAGTAAGGGATTAACACCTAAACATATTGTCAAGCTAACTACGCTTGTCGTAAATTACGATTCAGAAAAGCACAAAGTGCTCATTGAAGAATGTAAAAAAGCGTGGCCTGACGGGAAATATCCTGTAAACACACTCATTCCTGTATCCAGACTCGCATTGGATAGAATGCAGATTGAGATTGACGCAACTGCTGTCCTGATCAACGATTAACAATTCCTTGTTCCGGTTTGTTCCGGAAGCATTTATGTCCTGAAATGTATCTCATCGTGATTATTTCAGGACATATTGAGATTATTACAGGTTTTATTCCCCTAAATCGAGTAAATTTATTCCAGGTTAAACAAAATGGAATGAAGCTCAAATTACTACCTCTGGTTTTACTATTATTTATCCTCAGTGTCTGTCGTACTGCCTCTGCACAAAATAAGATTGTCGTCTTTCAATCTGATTTTGGATTAAAGGACGGTGCGGTTTCTGCAATGAAGGGCGTGGCAATGGGCGTTTCTACAGATTTAAAATTATACGACCTCAGTCATGAGATCCCTGCATACAATATATGGGAGGCGAGTTACCGTTTATTACAAACCGTCACTTATTACCCGAAAGGTACGGTTTTCGTTTCTGTGGTTGATCCCGGGGTTGGAACAGAACGAAAATCTGTCGTCCTGAAAACAAAAAGCGGACATTATATTGTCAGCCCTGATAACGGAACACTTACGCTGGTCGCCGAATCTTTGGGAATTGAAGCAGTCAGAGAGATTGATGAGGCGGTGAACAGGCGTAAAGATTCCGGAAAATCCTATACCTTTCATGGAAGAGATGTGTATGCTTTTACCGCAGCACGACTGGCAGCCGGAGTAATCAGTTTTGAACAGGTCGGAAAGCAATTGCCAAATCAGGTGGTTCTTATTTCTTATCAAAAAGCCTTGTTGGAAAGCGGTAAAATCAAAGGAAATATTCCGGTTTTAGATGTTCAGTATGGAAACATCTGGACAAATATCGGAGCCGAACTACTCGGACAACTAGGCATCAAATACGGAGATTTGATTCATATTGCTGTTTATCACCTGGATAAAAAAGTTTATGAAGGAACGATGCCTTATAGTGCTACATTTGGTGCAGTAGATCAGGGAAAGCCTTTAGCTTATCTGAACAGCTTGTTAGAATTGTCGTTTGCGATCAATCGCGGCAATTTTGCTGCTGAGCATCGGATAGAAAGTGGCAATGAATGGACAGTAGAAGTAAAACTGATCGAAAAAAGATAAAGCAGCTGATATGAAATGGATACTTGTCTTTGAAATTGTTTATGTACTTTTCATTATCGCCGTTTGTCTGCGCATCATCTACGATACCCGATCTGTGAGCAAGACCCTGGCCTATCTGATGCTGGCTGTATTCCTGCCAGTGGTGGGTGTGATCATTTATTTTTCTTTTGGCATCAATTACCGGGTAAGAAAGATTTACAACAAGAAGATTATTTCCGATGACATCATTTCTCAAAGGATCAATGCCAGGATTATCTTGAACTCAGAGAAGACGATTGACCAGATGAACCCGGAGCTTAAAAAATTTAAAAAGCTAGCTCAGCTGCTATTGAATAGCAATATGAGCGGGCTATCCGGAAGGAATGAAGTTAAGCTGTTGTTAAATGGTGAGCAAAAATTCCCCGAGGTACTGCAGGCATTAAGAGAGGCCAGGCACCACATCCATATGGAGTATTACATTTTCGAAGATGAAAAGATCGGAAATGAGATCAAAGATATTCTCATTGAGAAAGCCAAACAGGGGGTTCAAGTGCGTTTTATTTATGATGATTTTGGTAGTCGCTCTATCAGGAAAAAGTTGGTTCCGGAGCTCAAAGCAGCCGGAGTACAGGCCTTTCCTTTTTATCAGATCATTTTTATTGCCCTGGCTAACCGCCTCAACTACCGAAACCACAGGAAGATCATCATTGTGGATGGGAACATTGGATTTACGGGCGGCATCAATATCAGCGACCGCTATATCAACGATGCAAATGACACTAAATCCTTGTTTTGGAGAGACACCCATGTAAAAATCATGGGCCCTGGGGTACATTACCTGCAACATTTGTTTATTTCCGACTGGAATTTTTGTTCAGAAGAGTCTTTGGAGATTCAGGAAGCATTCTTTAATACACATGAAAAGCTCAAGGGAGATGTAGAAGTACAAATTGCAGCGAGTGGGCCAGATTCCGACCATCCGACCATTCTGCTCAACCTCATCCAGGCTATAGGGATGGCAGATCAGGAAATTCTGATTACCAGCCCATATTTCATTCCGGGAATCAGTCTGCTGGATGCGCTCTTTGTAGCGGCTTTAAGCGGGATAAAAGTAAAGCTTCTCGTTCCTTTTGAATCGGATTCCATCTGGGTAGCGGCTGCCGCCCGCTCTTATTACCAGGAATTGCTGGATGTTGGTGTTGAGATTTTCCAATACCAGAAAGGTTTTATTCATGCCAAAACAATGGTCATTGACGAACAGCTGTCCTTTATAGGAACCGCAAATATGGACGAACGCAGTTTTGAGCTTAATTTTGAAGTAAATACCGTCATTTATGATAGCGGGATTGCCAAACAGTTGAAAAATGCTTTTGAGGAAGATCTCACTTTTTCGGTTCCAATTGATGCAGAAAGCTGGGCGGCAAGGTCAGCAAGAGTGCAGTTCCCTGAAAAAATTGCACGTTTGCTTTCTCCGTTATTGTAATTTAGCTTACATAAAGCAATCGATGTAATCCAGAATCATGTGGATTACCAGCCCTATTCCAACAATTCTTGTCTTTGGAAAGAAAAGTAAAATCACATACACTGCTATTGCATAATAAGAATGCAGAGGATGGAAGCCAATGCTACATCGGTTAGGATCATAGATAGGTACCGCCAGTAAATGATCCAGGTCTACCGCCATGGTAGCCATCATAATCAACCATGCTTTCAGCAGGATTTTTCTATAAAAAACAACAGCAACAATCGCGGGTACCAGAAAATGTAAGAAGATATGAAACATGGCTTCAAAGATACTGCTATGTGCGGATCAAATAAAACACAAAAAAACTACTTATTTTTAATGTAATGTTGTTAAAGTAAAATTAATTACGAATATTAGACATGAAAAAGATTTTATAATGTCGAATTCCCCGGTTCAAGCCTGTCAGTATGATAAGATTATCAAAGAGAATATGAATGGAGCAATGCCGGATATACTCAGTGGTGTTCTTGGTATTCAGGCTGCAAAAGCGGAGGATCTTGCAGAACGCATACAACATACGAAGGAAAGAATTCCTGATCAGCTGAAAAAGATCACGGATGATTCAGGAGAAACCTTTGTATTGCATATAGAATGGCAATTGAAGAATGATGCAGAAATGATAGACCGGATGTTGGAATACCGGGCGATGTTGAGAAGGAAATATAGGATCAACATTCGTCAGTATGTATTTTTTATGGGGCAAATGGCATCAACAATGGTGGATAGCATTGAGGAAAGAGATCTGAAGTTCAGTTACCGCCTGATTGTTTTATATAAAATAGATTACAAGTTGTTTTTGGCTTCAGAAAAACCGGAACAGAAAATACTGGCTGTACTTGGAAATTTCAATTTTGAAGCTCCGGAGGTCGTTTTAAGGAAAATAATTGAAGGAATAAAAGCAAAGGCAGAGGGAGGCCTGGCTGAACAGAGGTATCTGAATCAGTTGAGGGTATTGGTACAGTTAAGGAATTTAGAAACACAATTTAATCATGTTATGGAACCAGCAAGCACAGTTTTTAAAGAAGAAAGAGATCCTTATTATATCAAAGGATTTAAAAAAGGGGCAGAAAAGGAAAGAATCAAAGCCTCGTCTGAATTTACAGAAAGGCTAATTCTGGGTACGGGCTATACCAATGAGGTCATCGCGGTATTGGCGGGGGTAACGATTGCTTTTGTTAAAGCAAAGCGCCAGGCTGTGGTCAAAAAAAACCGCATGAAGAAATGAATAAAGATTACCTGACTCTGCGCAACGAAATAGTTTTTCATGATGCAGAATCAGGTATTTTGGAAAGTCAACCTTACCTTTTCCCAGAAAGTGTGTAGCCAAGAGTAACTGAAAAGCCCCGGTTATAAACCTTCCATTGGCCCTCATTTCTCTCTGTATGTTCTATTAACGGTGCAAGACCATGTGCATATTTAGCCTGCATGTTAAAGCCATTTTTAAACCCGTAACCTAGCCCGGTTAGCCATCCGGCATCCAGTTTCTGTGTGTAATTGCCAGTCTGTTTTGCGTCACCAAAAATGCTTTTATCGGTAAAAACCTCCCCTGATTCATTTTTCCGCTGAATGGAGGACGACAATAGTACTCCGGCATAGGGGCCAAAAAAAAGCTGCAATCCTTCCAGCTGAAAAGTCAGGCTGAAAGGGGCAATATCCAGGTAGGCATTTTTATATTTGCTATTGAAAGCTGGATCAGCTTCTTCCTCCATCTTTAATACTGCTCCTTTTTGCAGGATAGAAAGCTCATGTTTAAAGCCCCAATGCTGACTTATTTTGGTGTTCAGTTCCAGGCCCAGGTAAAGCCCGCCTAAAAAAACCGGTCTCCCTCCTGTTGAAAACTCCTTTACTCCTGCGCCGGCAATCGTAAAGTGGGAATAACCTGCTTTCAGACCAAAACTTAGTTTTCCCGGCTCCATTGATTCTTTATTTTCTTTCCCGACCTCTGCCGTGGTCTGTACTGGTCTAACCGCTATCTGAGCCAGCCCTGCATTGGCGAGGAGCAGTCCCAACAGCACCATACTTATCTTTTTCATCTCTTATTTTTTATCGTTAATCCTATTAAAACTCGATATCCCATATCCCTGCGGCTCTTTCCAGTTCCAGCAAAGTATTTCCACAGCCATTCCATGTTTCCACATAACTTTGCTGCACCACATTAAATGTTCGCTGGGCATTGAGCACTTCCAGAAGAGATGTCTCTCCCCGTTTATAGCTGTACACTTTGCCATCCAGTACTTTCTGCGCATCCGACAGCATCCCTCCCGAAAACTGTGCGACCTGCTTTCGGCTTGCCAGGTAATTGTAATAAGCCTGTGTCACCTCTGTTTGAATCTGGAGTTCCGTTTGCCGGTATAAGACTTCGCTCTGCAGAACCCCATACCTGGCAGCTCTTAATGCTCCTGGATTTTGGTTGGAAAACTTCAAAGGAATGCTGAGCCCTATCGTGACATTCGTTGAGGAAGGTGTTGGTGCCACGGCATTCGCTACCACTGAATTTGAAGTGACACCAAGAGATAAGCCCAAATCAAGCGTTCTGCTGGCTTTAGCCAATTTAAGCACCCAAGTAGACACCTCATTGCTTTTTAATGCAGCCAACAGGTCCGTACGGCGATTCTGAGCATTCAGGATCAGCTCTTGCAGGTTGAAAATTCTATCTAGCTTTTTCATATCAACTTCAGGCTCGTAAAAGGTATCCTGTTGTTTTGATCCACTCCACATGTTCAGGTTCGCCAAAGCGGCTTTCCATTCCGCCTCCTGTTGAAATACTTCGTTCAGCTGTGATCCGGCCTCCAGTCTGGACTGTCTGGCGTCAACTCCTGGTATGGCACCCAGCTTTAAGCGAACGCTATCCGAGTTGCTGAGCTTTTTCATCATGTCATAAGAATTCATTTTTAACCGCAACAATGCCTTTTCCTTTACCGCATTCAGATAAGCCACGGTCGCATCCGCCCTCAGGTTTCTGAAATAGTCGTCGAGTAAAAGCTGAGCCAACTCTGCTTCCTTGTTGGCAAGGTTAATTCTGGCCCTTCGTTTACCTCCCATTTCCAGCGTATAGCTCAGCCCAGAGCTGATTTCATATCCCATTTTCATACGGCGTTGTCCATGATCTCCAGCACCAAAGCTCAATTCAGGATCAGGAAAAACCTTTGCACTCAGCGCATCCGCCTCAGCAATGCTCACTTTAAACTTCTCGGCTGCATAACCCAGGTTATTTTGCCCTACCATTTTCAAATAAGCCGGAAAAGAGAGTTTCAACTGATAAAAACTGGTATCGACCTGAGCATGAACACTCCTGCCGAGAACCATCAGCAGCAGCATTAGAAAACCATTTTTATATTCATTAATTAAGTTCATCGGTGTTAGAATT
Organism: Pedobacter steynii; assembly: GCF_900103665.1. Lineage (GTDB taxonomy): Bacteria > Bacteroidota > Bacteroidia > Sphingobacteriales > Sphingobacteriaceae > Pedobacter > Pedobacter steynii. The sequence goes on along the minus strand of NZ_FNGY01000001.1, from coordinate 224,168 downwards.
AGTGGTTAATAATCGGATTTTACCAGCTGAAGAATCCGCTTCAGCCTTACGCTCCAACAGGTAATAAAGTGCTGGAAGGGCATACAAAGTGATGGCTGTAGAGAAAAGTAAACCGTAAACGATGACGGTAGCCAGAGGCCGTTGCACATCTGAACCGATCCCCGTAGCCAATGAGGCAGGCAACAAGCCAAGAACCGCTACTGTGGCCGTCATCAATACTGGTCGGAAACGGTGTTTTGCACCTTCAACTACCGCGGTCTTTAACGCCATCCCCTGCTTTCGCAGGCTATTGATATGCGAAATCATGATGACTCCGTTTTGTATGGCCACGCCAAAAAGTGCAATAAAGCCAACAGCAGAAGAAACATTGAGCGTCATTCCTCTCAGGTTTAAAGCCAGCATTCCGCCAAACAAAGCAAGGGGAACAATGGTCAGTATCAGTCCCGCCTGACTAAACTTTCCGAAGGCGACATACAGCAATAAAAACATGATCGCCAAGGCCAGGGGAACGATAACCAGCAACCTGGAATAGGCACGATTCTGGTTTTCAAACTGCCCACCCCACTCGATGCTGTATTTCTGATGATCATACGTAATATCCTTTTCAATTTTTGTTTTAGCTTCTTTAAGTAAGGAAGATAGATCCGCACCTCTCATGTTAAGCTTTACCGTAAGATGCCTCCGGTTCGTCTCCCTGGTAATGGTACTTTCTCCCGTACTCAGCCTGATGTCTGCGACCTGAGACAAAGGAATTTTAGCACCTTCATTGTTCGTCAGCATCAGGTTTCCGATTTTTTCAGGGCTATCCCGGCTGCTTTCTTTATAGCGGCAGGTCAGCTCATAAACCTTATTGCCCATGAATACCTGCGAAATTGCTTTTCCACCTATTGCCACCTCGATCAGGTTTCCGACATCAGCTACATTTAATCCATACTGAGCGATCTTCTCCCTATCTGCCAGAATTTGCAATTGCGGCAATGGCGGTTCCTGATCGATCGCGATGTCTACCGCTCCTTTGACGGTTTTCAGCGTTCGCCTGATGTCCTCTGCGATTCTCCTGCTTTCCTTAAAATCATCGCCGTAAACCTTTACGACCAGCTCACTATGTGCCCCTGAAATCTTATCCATCACTCCATCAATCATCGGTTGCGCAAACCCCACAGTATAGCCAGGCATGCTTTCGTATTCTTTCGACAATTCCCCGATCAGGTCTGCTTTGGTTTTTCCCCGGGGCCATTCGCTATAAGGCAAAATCCCGATGGAACATTCAAAGTGAGCAGCGGTAAATGGGTCAGTTCCGTCGTCGTTTCTTCCGGCCTGAATCATCATATAAGTCACCTCTTTATGCTTCATCGTCCGATGACGAAGCGTATCACTCATCTCTCTGGATTTCTCCACCGTGATCCCCGGAGGAAGTTGAACCTGCAGCCATATAGAACCCTCATCAAGAGGAGGTAAGAAATCCTTTCCTACAGTAATACTCAAAACAAGACCCGATACCAGCACCAATGCTAAAGGGAGAAAAATCTTGCCCGGCCGCGCCATGATTTTGCTGGTTCTGCTGTGATAAGCAAGGCTTAATTTCTCCAGCCATTTGTTATGATATAGCTTTTTAGGCTTGCGGTAAGTCAGGTAAGCAAGTCCGGGAATCAACAACAAGGCAACAGCTAATGCACCAAATAAAGCATAGCCTACAGTAAATGCCATCGGTGTAAACAGCTTCTTTTCTACCCGCTCAAAAGCAAATAAAGGCAGGTATGCAGTGATGATAATCAGGGTGGCAAAGAGGATCGGTTTTGCCACACTAAAAGCACGATCAGCAATAGATTGCTCTTCCAGAAACTCCTCCGGATGGTCTTCCCTTTTTTTGAGAATCGTTTCCATCATCACAATGGCCCCGTCCACAATGATCCCAAAGTCTATCGCCCCCAGAGAAAGCAGATTGGCTGGAATATTCGTCAGTTTCATCAGGATAAAAGCAATGAGCAAGGAGATGGGAATGGTAATCGCCACCAGCAATGCACCTCTCCAGCTGCCCAGAAAAACGATCAGGACAATGATGACCAGTGCCATTCCTTCGATCAAAGTATGCGACACCGTCTTTAGCGTGGTATCGACCAGATCCGTACGGTCCAGAAAAGTATGGATCTTTACCCCTTCAGGAAGCAGGCCATTGTTGAGCTCATCTACGGATTTATTGATTCCTGCAAGGACATCCGAAGGATTTTCTCCTTTCAAAAGCAATACGATCCCCTGGATACTTTCGCTATAATCACGACTGCAATCCGTATAACCCAGGACACCTTTACGCTCCAGTTTTCCATACTTTAATGCTCCGAGATCGCTCAGCAGAATGGATACTCCCTTTTCCGACCTGACTACGATGCGGCCAATGTCTTCCAGGTTTCTCAGCAGGCCGATTCCACGAACCACATAGCCCTGTTCTCCCCTGTTCAGGATGCTTCCCCCAACATTTGAATTATTTTTAGCAATCGTTTCTTCGACATCATCAATATTCAGCTGATACTGTTCCAGCTTTGCAGGATCGAGTTCGATCTGATACTGGGTGGTAATGCCCCCAAAATTGGTCACATCGGCCACGCCCGAAATCTGCTTGATCTTTGGGATGATCAGCCAGTTTTGAAGATCAGTCAGCTCCCGGAGGTCATGTCTCTTACTTTCAATGATATACCGGTAGATTTCGCCTGTTGGCGAAGTCAGCGGGTCAAGGCCAGGCGCGGCACCGTAGGGAAGCTGCACTTCAGTGAGCCGCTCCTGAATGCGTGTACGTGCAAAATAATCGTCTGTGCCGTCGTTAAACACAATGGTGATGATAGACAGTCCAAAAGTGCTTTTGCTTCGCATGACGTGCATCCCAGGCATTCCATTTAAGGCTCTTTCCACAGGGATGGTGATTTGTTGTTCTACTTCTTCCGCGGCCAAGCCAGGAACCTGTGTAACGACCTGGGAAGTCACATCGGCAATATCAGGATAGGCTTCCACTGCAAGCTTTGTCCAGGAATAATACCCAAATACTCCCAGGAGGAGGAATAGGGCCAGCATCAGCCAGCGTTTTTGTATGGCGGTAAGTACAATATTTTTCATTGTAATATTTGTCGCTTAATGGTTATGACTTGTATTAATTCAGCTTTTATTTTGCTTCCAGCAGGTAAAAACCACCTTCAGTGACAATCGTTTCCCCTTGTTTAAGCCCAGATGTAATCATCATTTCTCCCTGATCAACCGCCGCTGTTTCGACTTTCCGGCGTACAAATTTCCCCGGGGCAGTCTGCAGGAACACGAAACTGTTGTCGTTCATCTGGAAAACAGACTTAACAGGCACCCCAGCTGTATTTTGGGGGCTATCCTTGAAACTAACCATCACGTACATCCCGGGTTTGAGGGCATAATCCTTATTTTCACATTCGATCAGGACCTTGACGCTTCTGGTCTCTTCGTCGATCAGATCTTCGACGCGATAGACCTTTCCCTTTATTTTCCGTCCCGGATAGGCCGCTACTGCAATCGTCGTTTCGTCGCCCTGATGTATAAACCGGATGTCCTTTTCCTTCACCTGTCCGGCGATCCAGACTTTGTTCAGTTCTGCGATTTTTGCATGAGGGGGTTCGTCGCTTTTCAGGTAATGGCCGGTCACCAGGTCGTTTTGAATGACCTCCCCTTTGATGGGAGAGCGGATGATCAACGGTTGTCCCAGAACCAGTTTATCCGGGTCAGTCTGGTAGATCCTGAGGGCAGCCCTCACATTTTCATACTCTTTTAAAATCAGCTCATAAGAGGTCTCCGCCTCTTCCAGGTCTTTAACTGAACCCACCTCATTTTTTTTGAGGTCCCGCTGACGTTTTAAATTCAACAACGCCCTCTTTAATTCGGACTTTGCGGCGAAATAGTTCTTCTGGGTTTCTATAAATTCGGCGGATACCATTTCGAAAAGCGGAGTTCCGGGTTCGACCTTCATTCCCAGCTTCAGAAACACTTTGACCACCCTTCCGGAGAATGGTGCTGCGATGTCTGCGAAGAAGTTTGGAATTGCCTTTACCGTTCCGGCACTACTGAGTGTCATGCGGTAGGCAGTTTCTGCAACCGTATCCAGTTTTAGTTTATGCTGCAGGTTTGAGTTGACTGAGATGATCACGGTATCACCAGCGAGCTGATAATTTGCAGCTTGTTCCTTCTCTTTTTTTTTGGCACAGGAAGCCATCAGCAGTACGAAACTGCCGGTCAGTAAAATCTGTTTCATTCGTGTTGTTTTTTGGAGGTTTGAAAGAGAGAATTTCCAGCGCAAAATCTCACAATCCGATGTTTACAAGGACTAAACTCTCTATTTTTACAATTTTTAACTATTTTTTATTCAAATACTTACAACCATTGACTAAACTTTTTAATGAACAATGATTTCACATATTGAGTCAGTAAACAATAGCCAGTCAGGATGCCAATGAGCCATGGAAAATAGGCAGCCGGCAAGGCTTGCAGCTTCAATATTCCGGCAAAAGGACTAAAAGGAATTGCGATTCCAACCAGCATAATCAAGGTCGTTAATGCGACTACCGGAGTCGTTGCCCAGCTTTGAATAAAAGGAATTTTCCGGGTCCGGATCATGTGTACAATCAGCGTTTGCGACAACAGTCCTTCTACAAACCAGCCGGTCTGGAACAGCGTCTGGTGTTCCGGGGCATTGGCTTTAAAAACAAAGAACAACACTGCAAATGTGGCATAATCGAAGATGGAGCTGATCGGCCCTATGTACATCATAAACCGGCTGATCCCGGCTGCATCCCACTTTTGAGGTTTTTCCAGGAAGTCCTCATCCATTCTGTCCCAGGGAATAGAAATCTGTGAGATGTCGTACAAGAGGTTCTGAATCAACAGGTGGATGGGCAACATGGGCAAAAAGGGAAGAAATGCACTGGCCCCCAGCATGCTGAACATGTTTCCAAAATTACTGCTGGCAGTCATTTTGATATATTTGATGATGTTTCCAAAAGTCCTGCGTCCATAGACCACTCCTTTCCGGAGTACCATCAGGTCCTTTTCCAGCAAAATGATATCGGCACTTTCCTTGGCTATATCTACAGCCGTATCTACTGAAATACCCACATCTGCATCTCTTAGCGCCGCCGCATCATTGATGCCATCGCCCATAAAACCAACGGTATGACCTTTCGCCTGCAGCAATTTTACAATTCTTGATTTTTGAATCGGACTGAGCTTGGCAAAAATACTGGTCTCCGCAAGCTGAGCAGAAAGCTCCTCATCACTTAGTTGCTCGATTTCATTGCCCAATAAGACCTGCTGAAAAGGAATTCCGACATCCCTGCAGATTTTCCTCGTCACGATATCATTGTCGCCGGTCAGGACTTTTACACTGACGCCCAGTTTCTGCAATCCTTCAATTGCAGGTTTAGCAGAGGGCTTTGCCGGGTCAAGGAAGCCGATAAACCCCGTTAGGATCATCTTCTGCTCATCCCCTACCGTGTAGTTCGCCGGGCGTTCTTCATGTTCCTTTATGGCTACCAACAGCACCCTCAGTCCATCTGCATTGAGTTTACGGGAAATGCGGAGCACCGTATTCCTCATCGTTTCATCCATCGGTACAATGCCATCTTTTTCGATGTGAAGCCGGCGGTCTTCTCCCGGATCGAAAGCATGTGAACAGAGGTCCAGCATTTCTTCTACTGCTCCTTTGCAGATCAACAGCTGTTTCCCGTTTTTCTGTTCCAGGATCACGCTCATGCGTCTCCGCTGAAAGTCAAACGGAATCTCATCTACCTTCACGTAATCTTCTTCCACCTTCAGGTAGTCATGCAGCTCTACATGCTCCAGAACCGCCAGATCAAGCAGATTTTTCAATCCGGTCTGATGGAAACTATTGAAATAGGCCCATTTCAGCACTTCATCATCTTCTTCACCAAACACATTCAAATGCCTTTCCAGAATGATCCTATCCATCGTCAGCGTTCCTGTTTTATCCGTACAGAGCACATCCATAGCGCCAATATTCTGAATGGCATTCAACCGTTTCACAATCACTTTACGTTTGCTCATGTTCTTTGCCCCTTTGGCCAGATTTGCTGTTACAATCATAGGCAGCATTTCGGGCGTAAGACCTACTGCAACGGCAATTCCGAACAATAAAGCCTCAAACCAATCCCCCTTGGTCAATCCGTTCAGGAGGAAAATAAGCGGCACCATCACCAGCATAAAGCGAATCAGCAGCCAGCTCACTTTGTTGACTCCTTTATCGAAGCTTGTTTCTGCACGTTTTCCAGTGATCGCCTTTCCGATAGAACCGAAATAGGTCAGATTGCCGGTCGTCACGACAATGGCCGTTGCCGTTCCACTCAACACATTGGTTCCCATAAAGCAGATGTTATCCAATTCCAAAGGAGATTTATGATCGGCATCCGGGATGAGTTCTCCGTTCTTTTCCAGAGGAAGAGATTCTCCGGTCAGCATCGCCTGACTTACAAACAGGTCTTTTGACTGGATAATGCGGATATCTGCCGGAATCATATCTCCTGCACTTAAAAAGATCACATCTCCCGGAACGATATTTTTGATATCGATCTCCTTTCTGCCGCCTATTTTACGGAGCACGTTAACGGTCGTTTTCACCATACTTTTCAATTGTTCTGCCGCACGATTGCTACTGTATTCCTGCCAGAAGCGCAGCAAAGAACTTAGCACTACCATCAGACCTACTACGATCACCGTTTTATAATCCCGCTCAGGCGTTTTAACCAGCCATACATCCATGATATAGGAAATGACAGCTAAGATCATCAACACCGCAATAAAAGGGTTTAGAAAGGCTTGAAATAACTGAACATACCAGGATGGTGCTTTTTCGTGCTGAATTTCATTTAATCCAAACATCTTTCTCTTTTCTGCAATTTGGGATGGGCCCAATCCTTCTTTATTACTACTCAGCATGGCATAAAAGAAGTCCTGGTCTCCCCTTGCGGCGTTTCTCAATTTGGTTACTGCTACGTCGTCGAAGCCTGAGACCGCTTTCTGATGGTTCGTTTTTAGTGTTTTCATAACTCTGATTGTTGTCCTGTTAATTCCCAGCTTACCCGCATTACCTCGCTCTCGATCGTCAGCCTGCTCACCATTTTCTCCATCAGCTCGTCCTGATTGCCCGCCGCAATGATCTCCGCAGTGATGATCGCATTTGCAGGATCTCCATTATCGCTGCTGGTCAATGCCCGCAGCATTAACTTATCATGGTTACCCAGGTGTTGCAGCAAGAGGACACGGATGTGATTTTCTACGGTTTCTTTACACTTGATGGAGATCAGGTATTCCGTATCTGAAGATTCGCTTTTATGAAAAATGGAGATTTTACCCAATTTCAGCCCCAATGGGCGTAACATCAGGTGTGCCATCACAATAAAGATCGCGCCGATGGCTGCTTCCGAAATAAAGCCCATTCCACACAGTGCGCCGATTGCAGCGGAACACCAGAGTGTGGCTGCAGTATTGAGTCCGCGCACACTCGTTCCATCTTTCATGATGACGCCTGCGCCGAGAAATCCGATGCCACTAACGATATAAGAGGCAACTCTGCCACTGGCGTCCCCACCGATTTTTACGGCGAGCGTAATGAAGATTGCGGCACCCAGGGATACCAGCGTGTTGGTGCGTAAACCTGCAATACGCTGACGCCATTGGCGTTCTATGCCGATTCCTGCACCCAAAGTAAGCGCCAGCAACAGACGGGTTGTGAAGTCTAATGTAGTTAACATAGCTTTTGTTGTTGTCCCAACTCAGGGACAGCAACAAAGCACTATTCTGAGGAGGGGAGGTGAAAAAATAATGGCTTATCACACGGAGGCTTATCCATAAGGTTTGTTTTTTTATTGTGATGCAAAAGTAAGGCAGGCGCTGCCGGATCGCCGTTAGGGGACCATTAGAATGGCATTAGAAAGTCATTAGAAAAGGCGGGAATTTCCCTAAACGTGGTTTAGGATGAGGATAAAAGTAGTTCCTTCATTCTCTTTGGAAGTCAGCAGAATTTCTCCGTTATGGAGGCCGACAATCTTTTTAGTCAGGGCAAGGCCGATGCCATTCCCTTCTGCATATTCTTTATTATTCCCTCTGTAAAAGGGTTTAAAGATATTTTCAATGTCTTTTTCGGCAATACCGATTCCCTGATCCGAAAAGCGCAGGATCGTTTTTTCTTTATAATAGGAAATGGAGACCACTGATTCCTGGTTTTCAGAAAACTTGCAATTGTTCTCCATCAGGTTGATAAAGGCAACCTTTAACAGGTGTTCATTCCCCTGGATCGAGATAAAATCATCGTCTTCTGCTTCCTGATCAAAGATGATGTTCACCTGGTATCCTGGCTGGTTGTGCATCACCTCCGTTCTTGCATCCAGCAGCACTTCATCCAGACGGATTTCCTTAAAGCTGATCTCTGCCTGATCATAGCTCGCATTGGCCAGATTCAGTAAACTGGTGCTTAAACGGGCAAGTTTACGGGCATCCGTTAGGGCCAGTTCAATTGCTTTTTTGTATTCTGCTGTGCTTCGTTCTTTATTCTGAGAGATTTCCAGTTCTGCAATTACGGTAGCCAATGGGGTTCTCAGCTCATGAGAGATATGGGAGACAAATTCTTTCTGGGCATCAAAGGAGTTCTCAATCCTGTCGAGCATCCGGTTAAAAGTAATGGCCAGCTCTCCGACTTCATCTTTGCTGTTCTCGACTTTAAGCCTCAGGTCAAGATTTTTAGCCGTAATTTCTTCCACCTCATCGACCATCTCCGCCACCGGCTTCAGGGCATGTTTTGCAAAAAGATAACCCGCAAAAACGGTCAGAACGATGCTTCCGAGCACAGATAAAATCAGGATAAAACGAAGGTTACCCAACTTTATCAATCCATATTCATCTTTTGCGGCAGCAGTGATGACATAGTCCGCTCCTTTATACCGATATAAAAAACCGACCGCCTGGAGTTGTCCCTGATTAAACTGAATTTCCCCCTTGCTGACAATCTCGGCAATCATCCCCCTGGTTTCTTTGATCTTGTCAATATTTACCGCATCATGGTACAACAGGTGAAAATCCGTATCATAAACTGCCACTTCTTCCTGGAATAAAGAGCCGGGCGAATTTTTATAGATCGTTTGTAAAACACCTGGTTCTACTTTAGCATCCAATAACAGATTGGTTTTAGTAACCGCCAGTTGCCTCAGGCGCTTATAGTACTCCTCCTCCCTGTTTTCTGCCGAAGAGAAATAGATAAAAAAGGCAAACCCGCAGATGATCACCGCAAAAAGCAGGGTAAATAAAAGGCTGAGTTTATAACGGATTTTCAAGGTTCTATATTTTTCAGGATCAGTTTTCTTTGAAAATAAAGCCCATTCCGATTTTGGTATGAATTAGTTTATGATCAAAGTTCTTATCGATTTTCTTTCTAAGATAGTTCATATAGACGTCTATGAAGTTCGTCCCGGTATCAAAATGGGTATCCCATACTTTTTCCGCGATTTCTGTTCGCGTCAGAATCCGCTCTTTATTCCGCAGCATATACTCCAGGAGCTTAAATTCTTTAGGCGTAAGGCTGATTTCCATTCCCATCCTGCTCACGACATTTGTTTGCAGGTTCATTTCCAGGTCTGCATATTTCAATAAGTTCGTTAGCGGGGCCTGCGATGTGCTTTGGGAACGATTCAACAAGGCTTTTATTCTTGCATGAAGCTCCCGGAAGTCAAAAGGTTTCACCAGATAGTCATCAGCGCCAGCATCAAAACCATCAATTTTATCATCTGTAGTACCGAGGGCAGTGAGCATGATGACCGGAATTTCGGGCCAGATCATTCTGATTTCTTTACACAGCTCAATCCCATTCATCTGTGGAAGCACAATATCCGTAATGATCAGGTCGTAACGGTTGGAAGTCATTAATTTCTTTCCCATCAATCCGTCGTAAGCCAGCGTAACCAGGTACCCCTGCTCCTCCAGCCCTCTTTTAATGAGTTCGGAAACACGAAGATCATCTTCCACTAATAACAGTTCCATATTGATAAATTAAAAGACTTGTTCCGGCAAATATCCAGAATTATTTCGGATTAATCCTTTGCGCACAGGATAGCTGTCATTTTGCAATAAAACAACAATTCCGGACCTTAATTTAAGCATCCGGAATTGATCTTGTTATTTACAAAAAGGACTTAGTAACTCATGGCCACAATTTTCTCTACATCCGAAGGAGAAAGTGTTTTATGCTCACCTAATCCCAACCACCCTCTTTCTGTGAAGCGTTTGGAGATTTTCTCTGCAGTTCCCTCATAATCATCTGTATACTCCCCAAGTGTTGTTTTAATCTCCATCGAATGGAAAAAATCTTCAGTTTTTGCAATGGCAACAGTTGCGATCTGCTCTACTGTACCTTCATGAATGCCCCATACGCGCTGACCATACTGCGCAAGTTTTTCTTTTTTTGCTTCGAAGTTATAACGGTAATGACTTGGCGCAATGATCGCCAGTGTCCTCGCGTGGTCGATACCAAACAAAGCAGTCAACTCATGCCCCATGGCATGTACAGCCCAGTCCGTAGGCACTCCTTTTTGAATCAAGCCATTCAGCGCCATCGTACAGCTCCACATAAAATTGGCCGCAGCTTCATAATCCGCAGGGTTTTCTATCACCTTCGGGCCTACTTCTATCAGCGTCTGCATAATACTTTCTGAAAAACGATCCTGCAAATGCGCTCCCGCTGGATAAGTCATATATTGTTCCAACACGTGGGTAAAAGCATCGGTTACACCATTCACCAGTTGGCGTTTCGGAATGGATTTCACCACTTCAGGATCAAGGATAGAGAACTCCGGGAATAAACCAGGTCCACCCATAGCCAGCTTTTCCTGGGTTTCTGCACGGGTAATTACCGCACCGGAATTCATTTCCGAACCTGTTGCTGGCAAAGTCAGTACCGAACCGAAAGGCAATCCGACTTCAGTTCTGATGCTCTTTGTTAAGATATCCCATGGATGTTCGCCCTGATATACGGCCGCAGCAGAAAGGAATTTCACCCCGTCGATTACAGATCCACCACCAACAGCCAGCATATAAGTAATCTTTTCCTCTTTAATCACTTTCAAGGCCTGCATCAATACTTCATATTCCGGATTCGCAGGGATTCCGGCAAACTCGACTACTTCAAAGGCTTTTAATGCATGGATCACCTGATCATAAACACCATTGGTTTTGATACTCCCACCACCATAAAGCATCATTACTTTAGCTCCGGTTGGAATCTCTCTGCCTATCTTTTCTATTTCACCTTTTCCAAAAATGATTTTGGTTGGGTTTTTAAATTCAAAATTTAACATTTCTATAGGATTTGTGATGAAGCAAAATTATCACCCATAGCTGGTAATCCCAAGGAGTTTGCCGCATTTATTACCCTTAGAATGTCATATTACTCCACCCGTTCCATGTTCATCTTTCTTGGGCCGGCGTTGATCTCGTGTTTCCAGAGCCTCCTGTCCTGCTCATCGATATAGTAGGTACTTAACGTATTATTGGAGATTTCATCAGATACCACCACTACCCATACCTTTCTTAGCCCTGATTTCTGAGTCTGAAAGTTTCCTTTTTTCACGTCCTTAACAAAGGCACTGATGATTCCTTTTTTACCTGAAGGATTATATTCAAAAATGGAGATCTCCTGTTGATACCCTTCCTTTAAGGGCAACCAACGGACAAGTGTAGGGTACAAATTGCTATCAAAATAAGTCACAGCTGTGACCTCATTGATATCATTTTTTGTCTTTTTAATTTTATCATTATAAAATCCGGTCACAACCTCGCCGAAACTAAGTGCCATATCACGTTGTGGATTAAAGGAAGAGTGATATAAAGGCTTCAGATCTTTGCGCAAGGCGACAGTCGTATCTGCCCATTGTCCTTTCATTTGTTTCATTTCTACGGCCGTCGTGACGGTCACTTTCTCTTTATCCAGGGCAATTTTGGTATTGACCGATCCGATTTCAAACTTCAAGGTATCTTTCAAGGCATACCATTTCATTTGAAATTGCTCATTTTTGAGCCATTTCTCTGTCCCATTCTTTTTTGAGGGGATTAGCTTATCCTGAGCATTTAAAGCAGAGACTGTTAAAAGCAATAAAAAGGTCGTTAATCGTTTCATCATCTGATAGTTTTGGTTCAGTTATAAGACCAAACTGCAGATCATTTGTTACATTTCCAGGCCATCATCCAATTAAAGCAGTAATGGTGTTTCTTTAATTGTATCCATCACAAAAATGCTTTTTGTCTGGGCGATTCCAGAGATTTCGCTCAGTTTATTTACAGAGAAATAGTGGAAGCTTCCCATGCTTTCCACCACAATTTTGAGCATAAAATCAAAATCTCCGGAAATGTTATAACACTCGGTCACTTCTTTAAAATCCAGGACTGCATCAATAAATTCCTGAGCAGCTCTTTTGTTGTGTTCTTTCAGAGAGATCTGCACAATAACGGTAATTCCTTTATTGATTTTCCGGTTGTCTAGCAAGGCTACATATTTTCTGATCACCCCTTCCCTTTCAAGCCGTTTGATGCGTTCGTGCGTTGGCGTTGGGCTCAGGTGTACTTTTGAGGCAATTTCACGGATGGTTAACTTCGAATTTTCCTGAAGCAGCCTGAGGATTTCATAGTCTTTATCGTCTAATACAATAGGTGCTTGTCCGACTTGTTCTGTTTGCAGTGCCATATCTAAGATCAAAAATTACGTTTGTTCTGTGAAAATAACAAATAATGATCATTTGTTCTAAATAATCGGAACTTATTTTTACTCTGTTTCCCTCCACTTACCTTTGTAAGAAAATTATACTATATGATTCAAAGAAAGAACCTCATCCTTGCCATCGCCTCTGTTGGTATATTTGTAGAAGCCCTTGACATTGCGATTGTCAATCTGGCGATTCCATCTATACAATCGGATTACGGCTTAAGCAGTGATAAGGTGCAGTGGTTACAGACGCTCTATGTTCTATTATATGGAGGTTTTCTAATCATTGGAGGGAAGCTTTCTGACCTTATTGGTAAAAAGAACATCTTTATCGCCGGCTCGGTTTTATTTATGCTGACTTCTTTAGGGGCAGGATTATCTCCATCTTTTGAGCTGCTTGCCTTTTTCCGGGCCGCTCAGGGAATCGGTGCTGCTTTAATCATGCCTTCTGCATTTTCTATCGTTACCCATACTTTTACCGAACCCCGTGAACGCGCAAAAGCCATCGGGATATTCAGCTCATTTGCGGCCATCGGATCAGGAAGCGGACTCGCGCTTGGTGGCATTATCACTACTTTTTGGGGATGGCATTGGATATTTTTCATCAACGTGCCCGTTTTAACGGCAATCATTATCCTCGCATGGTATTATTTATCAGCTGATCCGGCAAAGGAATCCAAATCCAAACCCGACCTTATTTCCGGTTTCTTACTGGTCCTTGTATTATTGATGCTGAGTTATGGTGTTCATGAACTAGGTGGGATCCGCGAACATTACGGTATGCTGATTGCGTTGACCATAGCAGTAATTGTTGGCACAAAGATTATCCTGCACCGCTTAAAAGTACAAAAAGAACCTTTAATAGATATGTCTCTTTTCCGCTCTAAAGCTACGGTTACCGGCATAGGCGTATTCCTTCTTCTGGGCGCTTACTTTACGGGATATATGTTCATCCTATCCTTACTGATACAAAAAGACATGCATTTTACCGCTGCCAGGGCCGGGGTAACACTCGTTCCTTTTAGTCTCTTATCTGCACTCTTTGCTAAATTTGCTTTACCATCAGTGATGAAAAGGTTAAATGTATGGCAAACAGGTGTTTTTGGGATGTCGCTAATGGTAGGTGGCGCAGGCTTCCTTCTTGGCTCCGTATTGATGAACCATAACCTGATTTTACTATTGTGCTCTGCAGCCTGCGTCTCGGGGCTTGGAATGACCATTTGTTATACCAGTCTATCAGTAATTTCGGTACAGGGAATTCCGGCAAAGCATTATGGTCTGGCTTCCAGTCTGGCCTCTACCTCTTATTTTCTGGGTGGAGGAATCGGCTTGTCCATCCTTTCCTTATTCATCATTGCCAAAGGACCTGGAAATTCAGTCAGCAATTCGGCGATCATTGTCCTTTGTATCTATGCCCTTGCGGCATTGATCTGGCTGGCTTCTTATACTAAAAAGCACGTTTCTGTTCAAAGTCCGTCCCTGGCCGGAGAATAAACTACTTGTTATTGAGCCAGTCTTCGGCAAAACTGATATCTGTAAAAAACTGTGTAACGACATTCCCTACGGCAATGTCTACACTTTTTTTGGCAGACAGCTGACTGAATACACTCGGCGAATAGATCCATGCAAAGTATTCAAGACCTGCTTTTTCAATCATGGGAAACCAAACTTCGCCCGCCCATTCGGAAGCCTCAGACCAGGTGCCCAAAACATTTCTGTTATCATTCAGGATCTTATTGCATTGATTTTCCCTCAACATCTCCAACAGCAGCATTCCACCCCGCTGCACGGATTCAAAACTCTGAAAGCCTGTCCAGTCTACATCCAGTCGACGGTATTGTTTATTGTAGGAAACGGTGATGCTCTCGTCCTTATAAAAAAGATGTTTTTCAATGATCGGTTGTAAGGATGAGGTGGTCGATAGCGGGAGTCTGAAATAAAAGGTAGAACCCTCTCCCAGTTTACTCTCCAGCCAAAAACTACCTTGATGGCCTTTCAATATCTCCGAAGAAATAAACAAGCCCAGACCAAGACCTTCAAACCTTAATGCAGAATTATCCACCCTATAATACCGTTCAAACAATCGTTGAAGGTCATTGCTGGCAATTCCAATTCCAAAATCCTGCACAGAAACAATGATATTATCCAATTGCACTTTACTATTGATCAGCACCTTCCCTCCTCGCGGAGAGTATTTAACGGCATTGGTTAAGAAATTATTCAGGACCTGTTCAATTCTAAAGCGGTCACCTGTATAAAGGACATTTTCTATTTTGGTTAATATCAATTCATGGTTTGAGGAGGTATACTGTACACTTTCCACACTTTCCTGCAGCATTTGCCCGAAGTCAAATTCTTTTATCGTATAGCTCATTTTACCTGCATTGATTTTGGTTACATCCAGCAGGTCGCTGATGAGTTTTTCCAGGCGGAAGATGTTACTGGCAGACTTTTCCACGAAACCATGTAATTTATCGATGTCGTTGGTTCGTTTCATGAGCTGGTTGAAAGCCTTAATCGTGGTTAACGGCGTTTTAAGCTCATGACTGGCAATAGACAGAAACTCATCTTTTTTTTGTTCATTACTTTTTTGATGGTCGATATTGGTATTCGTCCCCATCCATAACCTCAGCTTTCCCTCTTCCATCAGCGGGATGGCTTTCCCAAGGAACCATTTATATTGTCCGTCCCACATCAGCAGACGAAATTCTACCATATATTCCAACTGGGTCTGTAATGCTTTTTTCCAGGCATTCAAACAGCCGGGAAGATCTTCAGGATGCACAAAGCTTTCCCAGCCAAGTGCCTTAAGCTCCTCCGCATTTTTACCAAAATCAAAACAACAGATCTGGTTCACGTAATTGATCACGCCATCCGCAGTAGCAGTCCAAACCTGTTGAGGCATCGCATTTAAAAGAAAACCAAGGTGTTTCTCCGTTGCCCAGCGCTCTTTTTCGCGTTGTTCCAGTCCTTTTTTTGCCTGAACCAGGTCTGTGACATCAAAGCAATGCTGAACAATATATTGAATTTCTCCTTCCTCATTGAAGAAAGGTGTATGGGTGACATCCCAATACCGTTGCCTGTTATAGTTTTTATTTCCCTGATCGGGTAATTCCTGCCGTATTAGCGGCAACTGATGCGGTTTACCTGTGCTCAGTACTTCCTGAAGAGAGCCTGCAAAGCCCAACTCATAGGGAATTGCGGGATCAGGCGGAAAGATGTCAAACACGAACTGCCCGGTAATTCCGGCCCTGCTCAAGCCCCTTGCTTTTAAATAAGCATTACTGGCGGTCAGGATTATTAGTTGCTCTGAAAGAACAAGAAACATTCCTGGTACGGTTTCGTATGCGATTAAGCGTTCAACTGCGGGTAGATTTTTTTCTTCCATATCTTCTGGACTCAATGGTACAAGACTCATACCATTTATATCAAATTAGTACTCATTTCTTAATCATTAACTCCTGACTGAATTCTTTTCTACAATACTTTCCTTATTTTTACGCCATGCTACTACCAGAAAGCACCCCTCCTTTCCTTAACCTTCTAAAAAGAGTGATCTACATTCTCATTGGCGCCCCAGGGCAGTTTAAACTGGAGAATCAGGTCTTTAATGCAATCTGTGTCATAGCCATTGTCATTGTCGGATATAACATCCCTTTCAGTTATTATACTGGGTTAAAAGTAGCAGCAGCGATATTTGGGATCTTATTCCTTAGTTTCTGTATCACCTATTACCTTGCCCGTTTCAAAAGGCAACTCAAATTCAGTGTCATCATTTCTTCGGTCATGGTTTTGCTGATGTTGGGCACCAATTATTTCTTCAATGCCGGAGTAAGAGGACCTTCGTTACTCTCCTTCACCCTTGCCTTTTTCCTGATTATGATCATTTCTCCCAGGAAACAATATTGGTTATGGTCTGTCCTCTCTTTAGGTACCGGCCTTGGCCTACTCTTTTTTGAATACAAAAATCCACAGTATATCCAGAGCACCTATACCAATAATGCCGCCATGTTTATTGATATGGCCTCTACCTATATCATCAACATTCTCGTCATATTTGTGGGCCTGTATTACCTGAAGACCGCTTATTATAAGGAAAAAAGATCTGCCGAAGCGAAAGCGCAGATGCTGGAAAGGATGAACCATGAGAAAACAAAATTCTTCTCTATCATTTCACATGATCTACGTTCGCCATTGGCCTCTATTCAAAGCTATATGGAGTTGTTCAGAATGGATATCCTTACTGAAGAAGAGAAAGAAATGATGGAAAGGAAGCTGACCAATGCGGTAAGCAGTACTCAGGAAATGCTGGACAATATGCTTTCCTGGTCTAAGGCTCAACTCAACGACGGGAAGATAAATCTGGAAGTTAACAACTTAAGCGAAGCGCTTGCACCGGTAATCAGTATTCAGAAAGCGGCCTCAAAAGAAAAGAAAATCAAACTGACCCACCAGATCGACCCTGTACTGGCCGTCATGTCAGATGTACATATGCTTCAGCTCATCGTGCGGAACATCATCGGAAATGCGATTAAATTTACGCCTGAAGAAGGGCTCATTCAACTTAGCGTTAGCAAATCAGAACAACATTGCCTGATTAAAATTCAGGACAATGGCAACGGGATTCCCAAAGAAAGCAAGGCGGAAATTTTCTCCCTGAAAGCGCAATCTACCTACGGGACTGCCAATGAAAAAGGGATTGGACTTGGACTCTTCCTATGCAAGGAATATACACAGGCCCAGGGGGGAAAGATCTGGTTTGAAAGCCAGGTAGGCATAGGAACTACTTTTTATGTAGCGCTCCCACTCGACCACGGGGTTCTTTGACCGTTAAGATATACTGAGCTCCTGATCTTCGTTTGTTCCGGTATTGAAAACTATTTTAGTCCGGAATGATTTCGCTTTCTTGTCAGTGGGAAACCAGTTTCTATCCGCATTCACAATGATTAACAAACCTTCTTCGTCCCCCAACGCTGTAAAATTATCTTGTGCAGGTTGTTTTGAATAGACCTCTAGTCCATATTTGTTCATCAGCGTTTCGGCTAAAAAGGGAACATCATCAGAAACCAGTCCGATTTCACTAACATACAAAATTGAGGAACCATCAAAAATAAGATCCGAATTATTGTCAAGATCATAACGACAAATCAGTTCCAGAAGGTTTCCATTGTTATCATAGAAATAAAAGGACTTTGCATTCCATAGCTGGAAATCGGAGAATTCAGTCTCTGCAGTTACCGGTAAGATCGTTGTTCTCTGTTTTAACCAGTGATAGGCCTCCTCCAGTTTATTCCCTGGAATATCAAAAGCAAGGTGGTAAACAGGATTTTCTTCCGGGGAATTTTGAAAAGAAATCAGCGTTTCTCCCAATAAAAGTGAAATCTCCTGCTCATTTTCTCCTTTTACTGTAGCGCCAAGCACCTGAGTATAAAATTGAGCGGTATCCTTTAAATTATTCGTCAGCAGATGTAATTCCTTAATTCTCATGATTCTTTTTATTTTATCGTATCCCTGTTGAGCGCCTAAATTAGGAATATTCCCTTAACGCAATGTCACAGACAGGTATTAACTGAAATTCTGAATACTGTTTCGTAATTTATAAATATTCAACTAACTTATGCTCATCAAGATGGTTAAGATATAAGGAGAACTACTATGTCAAATACGAACAACCCAGCCAAACCGATTAACCTTGAGGGATCGGCCCCTTTATTGTCTGTTTTTAATATGCCTGCATCGGTTCGCTTTTACCGCGATTTACTGGGTTTTGACCTGGTACAAACTGATCATAAACCGGAACGAAAAGATGATTTCCAATGGGCCTTACTTCGGCTAAATGGAATTGAGCTTATGTTAGAGCCCAGGGGCGAAAAGAGCTGTCCGAAACCAATTACCGCAAATGCCTGGCTTGACAGACATGACATGTCGATCTATTTTGGCTGCAAAGAGCTCGATAAGGTATACACCTATCTGTCTTCAAATGGAGTTGATGTACAGGAGCCCTCCACAACTTCTTACGGGTTTAAGGCAATATATGTAAGAGATCCTGATGGTTTCCTGCTTGTATTCCATTGGCCTGAGTCTGAATAAGCCGTACCGCATCCTATTTATTTCTGAAACAAGCAATGCAATAATTTGTTACCCATATATATTTAAAGCAAAAGCCATGACTACGCCTATAAATCCAGAAGACAATGTTCCGCTAGATGACGCTGTAAACTCAGAATCGGAGGATCAGCAAAGCCAAAAAGATATTCATTCTAATGGCATCGATGAAAAATTTGACCTTCCCGAAGGAAATGAGCGGCCGAATACCCAGATCTTGAAACAGGCTTTCGATGCTTCGGAATCCGCGTACACCTTAAATGTAGATAGAGGAATTGCGCCTAAAAAGGAAGAGAAAGACAAAAAGAAGTAATTAATAGAATGCCCGTAATTCTTCTATTATCTTTACAGTTTCAAATTTGATACTGTTCCCTTTCTATGTTCCTGCTTAAATCTTCCTTTCCGGTTTTCATTGGTAAAATTAGTTTATCGCTACTCCTCTTCCTCTTCAGTTCTTTAGTAAGTGCACAGGTAAAGACCGGAATTTACAAAGTTGATGACCGGACGGACAGCGCTTTTATAAACGCTTACTTTCGTCCCTATAATCAACAAAATACCAATCCAAATTTAAACATCAGCACTTTTTACAATTACCAGTACAAACCGCTTTTAGATACTGCTATCGGTGTCAAATATGTAGTGGTTATCAGTAAAAACGACCCGGATAGCGGGGAGCATCCCCCTCTTCAAATGGTTTGGCTAAATAAACATTCCCCGGATAACTTCCACATCACTTACAGTGATTCCCTGATTAGAAAATTTGTAGGAATGGAGCTCTATATAGGAAAAAAAAGAAACTACTGGAATCCTGTCCGGCCATTCTTCAACAATGGTTTTATATGGAATCAGGCATTTGACGATTACTCCTCAGACGACAGTTACAGGTATAAACTAAGTGACAGCAATTTCTACTCAGATAAAAATCTGTTTATACTCAAATCAAAGAAATTTGAGCTTATATCTGATTCTGTAAAGGTAGATTCAAGTACTTATTACAGCTATCCTTTAGGAGATTTTGGTTATAGGACCGCAACAAAACACCTGACTTATAAACAAGCTTTTAGCACATTTAAACTTAAAGAAGCAAAAGCATATCAGTCTTTCTTATACCTTCCACTTGAAGTTAAATTCCATACCGGACCGCTGGGAAGCAATCCGTTAAAAAGTCTTCACGCAGGTGATTTTATTGCCATTACGAAGGAAACTGACGAATGGTATTGGGGAGAGCATATTTCAATTGATGGTCAGATCACTCCAGGAAGGATATACATTGATGATTTATGGATTGGAAAACAGAAATTTCAAACCATAAACGACCTGCAGTTTCAGATAAAGTATAATTTACACTCGGAAGACGAGTATCGTCCAGATGCCGCGGGTATCATTTTAGGAATAAAGATCTATAAAAACAAAAAATTGATACAGGTGATTAAAGAACCGGGTCTGGTAACCGATACGATTCAGATCATTCATCCCGTTGATGTCAACTTCGATGGTTATCCTGATTTGCAAATCTATTCACATTCCGGAGGTGCAGGGCCGAACAATGGCAATAATTACTACCTGTATAATCCGAAAACAAAACAGTTCGATTATCATGCAAAACTATCTGGTTTATTACAACCTGATGTCAATGTAAAAAGCAAAACTATTTTCGCCGCCTGGCGCAATGGTGCGGGAAACTGGGGCGCTGAAAAATACAAATGGATCAATCATAGGCTAACGCTGGTAGAATACTATGAAATCAGGGATATGGATGGAGACAGGATCGCCGAAACACATCATAAGATGATCAAAGGAAAAATGAGAAAGAGAACCCGCATCGTCAGGCAGGAGGAACTAAAGTACCCATTTTAACTATATCATATAAGCAACCAGCCTTTCCATCGCTGAAATAGAGAAACGCTAATAAAAATGTCATAAAATCAATACAAACATCAGATGTTTAAGATCAGCCGTTACCTTTGAAACATCTGATGTTTAAATATGAAAACAACTATAAAACTTTCCGATAAAGTCATTATTGGAATCCAAAAAGATATCGCTTCCGGGAAATTGAAAAAGGGAGAAAAGATCCCTGCTGAACCGGAACTCATGGCACTTTATGATGTGGGGCGTTCCAGCATCCGTGAAGCCATAAAAACACTCGCCATCTCCGGAATTCTGAAGGTCCAGCAGGGTTCGGGTACTTTTGTTGCCTCGAAAATCAAGGATGAAACACTTTCCCAACGTTTAAAGAGGGCTGATTTTGAAGAGATCAACAGCGTGCGTTCTTTATTGGAGAAGGAAATCGTCAGGCTGGCCTGTCAACATCGCTGTGATCAGGACATCCTGATGATGCAGGAACACCTACAACAGCGCAGGAAAGCCATTGAGGGGAATCAGCAAAAGAAATGTGCAGAAGCAGACATTGCCTTTCACATCAGCATCGCAAAATCTTCAGGTAATCATGTCCTTTCTGATCTGTATGAAAATTTCAGTACGGTGATGCGCAACTTCTTCTCCCTCCGGGATGCGGAAGACATTAAAAATTTCGCCAATAGTCAGCATTTACATGAATCATTGGCCGCAGCCATTGTACAAAAAAATCCTCAACTCGCGGAGCAACTGGTCCTAACCATTTTAGACAACAACTATTAACATCATGAATATTTTATTCTTTACCCTCATCCTTTTAATGGGTGCTTATCTTGCCGGCCTTGCAGGTTCGTTAACAGGCCTGGGTGGAGGTGTGGTCATCATCCCTCTTTTAACACTAGGCTTCCATGTAGACATCCGTTATGCAATTGGTGCGGCATTGGTGGCTTCGATAGCCACCTCTTCAGGTTCCGCCAGTGCCTATGTAAAAGAAGGGATCACAAATATCAGGCTTGGGATGTTCCTGGAAATTGCAACCACCTCGGGGGCCGTAATTGGTGCTATCCTGGCGATTTACACACCAGTAAATATCGTGGCCATCCTGTTTGGTGTCATGCTTATTTTCTCCGCAGCCATGACACTGCGAAAAAAACATGAAAATGCGCTGACTGAGGGCAGCAAACTTTCTTACACTTTAAAATTGAACAGTAGCTATCCGACCAAAGAGGGTATCGTTGAATATAAACTAAAGAATGTTGCAGGTGGATTTTCCATCATGACCGTTGCAGGAGTGCTTTCCGGTTTATTGGGGATTGGTTCAGGTGCACTCAAAGTACTTGCCATGGACAGTGCCATGCGGGTCCCCTTTCGGGTAAGTACCACCACCAGCAATTTTATGGTTGGCGTAACTGCGGCCGCCAGTGCTGTAGTTTATCTGCAAAGGGGATACATAGATCCGGGAATTGCCTTTCCAGTGATCATTGGTGTACTTGCAGGTGCTTTTACCGGTTCTAAACTGCTCATGAGAATTAACGTAAAATGGCTGAAGATTATCTTTTGTACTGCCATTACTTTAATAGCAATTAACATGATTTACAACGGCATTCATCATAAATTTTAACAAAATGAATCTGGAAAAGATAAAAAAAGTGACCGACTATGACATGCAGCAGCTCATCGGTCAGGTTTTACGATATGGGGTTCTGATCTCAGGAATAGTAGCAATCATTGGTGGGATCTGGTATTTATATCAACATGGATCAGGTATCCCCCATTATGCCGTTTTTAATGGAGAACCTGCAGGTTATACGAGTTTAACCGGTATTTTAAAAGGCCTCGGCCAGGGAAGTGCCAAAGAGATTATACAACTTGGTGTTGTTATTTTGATTGCCACACCCATTCTGAGGATTGGTTTTT
The DNA here is from genome assembly GCF_900103665.1 of Pedobacter steynii. Taxonomy (GTDB): domain Bacteria; phylum Bacteroidota; class Bacteroidia; order Sphingobacteriales; family Sphingobacteriaceae; genus Pedobacter; species Pedobacter steynii. The sequence continues at coordinate 201,529 of NZ_FNGY01000001.1, read as the reverse complement.
CTCTTGTGGCCTTTGTATTCGAGAAAGATAAGCTTTATGTGGCAATCACGCTTCTTGTACTATCGATCATCTTATTTAGTATGTTCGGCGGATTAAAGATTTAACGAAAAGGCTGTCCCGAAATGAAGTATACTCCAAAAACGGACAGCCTTTTATCTATTTCCAGAATGATTACTGGTATTTATTCAGATAGTCTTGTAATCCACCATTCATCCCCACACCTACCGCTTCAAATTTCCACTCTCCGTTTCTGCGGTAAATCCGGCCAAACTCTACAGCAGTCTCAATAGAAAAATCTTCCTCCAGCTCATACTTCATTAGTTCAACACCATTCTGATCAATAATGCGGACAAATGAATTCTTCACCTGACCGAAATTCTGTTTGCGGGCCTGTGCTTCATGTATCGTTACTACAATACATAGTTCTGAAACTTTGGCATCGGCTTTAGTAAGGTCAACTTTAATAGATTCATCATCCCCATCCCCTGCACCTGTAAGGTTATCACCGGTATGTTCTACTGCGCCATCCGGAGAATTCAAGTTGTTGTAAAAGATAAAGTGTCCATCTGAAACCAGCCTTTTATCCTCGCCAAGCATAAAAACTGAAGCGTCCAAATCGAAATCATGCCCGTTTGAACTATTCGTATCCCATCCAAGTCCAACAGTAAATTTTGGGGCATTTAAATTCTCCCTCTGCCCTTTTTGTAAGTTAATAGCCATATGTATTGATTTGTTTTTTGCTTTACTCTCAAATATTGGCACATTATTTTACATAAACAATACCAGCTCAAATTATTTTATAACAAATCTGTTATGCTATTTTAAAACAGTACCAAAAAAATATCGACGGCTCCATTATTACGTAATTAATAACATACTTAATCAATAATCACAAAAAATATTTCAACATGATAATAAAAATGCATAATAATAATTAATTGTCCAAATAAAACCCGATTAAGCTAAATCAATTTAAAGCCAATAAATATGACTAATTTTGGAAATGACAATTAAGCACCTATTAACAAAGGAACAGGAAACCTTTCTAAAGAAGCACAAGATCTCATCAGAACTATTGTTCGATGCCGAGGGGGGAGACATTACAGAAGATCTACAGAAAAGTATGACTGAAGCGGACAAGGTGATCGCCTGTAACACAGCTAACTGCAGCGAAAATGACACACACACCTTAAAAACTATCGGAGGCTTTTGTCCACAATGCGATACGACTAAAATTGCTGCTGCCCTAAGAGAACTAAAACCAGGTTATATCTACATCTCCGGATCAAGGAGAGGTGGTTTAATCAAAATCGGTTCTTCTAATGAAGGCAAAAGTAAAACACTCACCTTAAATTTAAGCACTGCAAGAGATGGCGGTTATGATGACTGGGAATTGTTATTCAGTGCAAAAACCACAACTTTAGGAAGAGTAGAACGCATGTTTCAAGATAAACTGAGCGAATACAAAGCAGCTTATCAGCATGAAAAAAGCGGTAAACTACAAAATGGAGGCGAATTGTACCGTTGTGCTTACCTAAAAGCCAAAGAAGCTTACCTTTCCCTGCAGGAAGAGCAACAATTCGAGTTTACTCAGATCAGTGAAAAGAAACACATCATTTCTGAATACCAATTCAAGAACTTAAAAATAAAATCAAGCACCGCAGTTACTGAGGCGTAAAATTTTACTTATAGGCCTGATCCAGGTCATCTTTATTTTAGTACCGAAGCATTTCATTTGCTTCGGTACGTTAATTTCACTACGGCCAGTCAGCCTTTCCTTCCCCTATTCCATTTTGGAACGCGATCTACACGGAAACTTTTTATCGGTTTATACATACCTTTTTTACAGATTAAATTACATAAATTTATTCTGAGTAGACCAATCAGCCAAAAGATGAATAAAGAACAGTTAAAGCAGTTATTTGAAGAAAATCACCTATCCAGGATCTGGGAAATTGCAGCCCCAAAAATAAAAAACGGCATTCATATTACTTTAAATAAAAAAAACGAGGAACACATCCCTTTAGGGCAATCCAAAATCGGAGGATTACCTGATTTACCGACAAACATGAACTGGTTTACAGCCGAAAGCATTCCAATGTCTTTTATTGCACAGATCAACCTCACAGAGCTGCATCATTTAGATCTGGAGAATAAACTCCCGGCTACAGGAATGCTCTACTTTTTTTACGATTCCAGTCAGGAAACCTGGGGCTATGATCCGGAGGATAAAGAAAAATCAAAGGTATACTATTACAAAGGAGCTGTCAGTACCCTGGAGAGAAAAGAAAAGCCAGAACTTCTGGAAGACTGGGCCTTCTTTAATGCTGCCTCCATGACTTATAGCGCCGCCTACGACGTACCTGACTACCAAAGCAGCCTCATGGAAGAGGTTAATTTAAGTGATGAAGAGTACGACAGTTACTATAACCTGAATGAAGATCTCCATGAAGGAAACGTCAATAAAGTACTGGGACATTCCAACAACATTCAGGGAGGAATGGAATATGAGTGTGAACTTGTCAGCAATGGATTCTATTGTGGTGATGCCACCGCTTATGAAGATCCCAAAGCGCAGGCCTTAAAAGACAATTCCGGGAACTGGAATTTACTATTGCAGATAGACAGCAATGAGGAGGAATGCGGAATGATGTGGGGCGATTCGGGTAGGTTATACTTCTGGATTAAAGAAACAGATTTAAAGGAAGAAAAGTTTGAAAACAGCTGGCTGATTCTCCAGTGTTGCTAATGTAAAGGCCGTTTGCCAATTCTTACGCCAGACCTTTCCTGACTTCAAATAGTCCTGTTTTATTTTCTTCCTGACCATCATAAAATCATCAAGGCTGACCTGCTCAGCCTTTAGTTTATCCAATTCCAGTTTGCTTTTTATCAAAGCCCGCTCTTCTTCTTTTGTAAATTCATTATTGCCCAAAGCATAACTTGTTCCGGCAATCTCCAGCTTTTCGGTATAACAATCCATCACCAGATTATAGGCGGAAAAATCTTTGATAGGGAAAGTCATCTTATCCCATTTTATAGCAGTAGAATTTTTCTTAGCCGCCTCAAAGGGATAGCTGCAACTAAATATTTTTGTCTCCTGAGCCTTAAAGATGTCTGTGCCGGAAGATCCTTTGCTGCAACTCCAGCCATCATTCTCATCCTCCGTAGAAGAATACCCGATTACAGTGGTATAATTAAGGATTGCCCGGTCGCCCTGATTGGTAAAAGCACAATAGATGATCAGCTGACCATTCACAAGATCTGCTTTTAGGGGTTTCGCCTGTAATACATTTAACCTGGCTTTTAGCTGACCTGTTTTCTGCTTTTTAAGCTCTTCTACTTTTACCTCTGCTTCCATTTTCTCTATTCTCCGCTGATGGTCTTGTTTCACAAAGTTTTCAGCCATGCTGAACACCTCAGACAGAGATTTCCCATTCACTCTTTTTCGTACCACCTCATCAAAAGATCGCTTTCTATTTGCAGACTCATCTCCCCTTTCATAAATCACAGAAAGAGCCAGGACCCGCATGGCGACCTCCAATTTATCTTTTTCCTTTTCGGTTATTCCTGCTTCAATCTTTTTTCTCGACTCTTCAAACTTCTCTTTTGATCCTCCCTTAAAGACATCCTGACAAATGGCCAGGCCAGGGAAAATAATCACAAAAAGGAACAGGGGTAAACATTTTTTCATTGATAATGCTCTATTTTAAATAACTAACGCTAATTATATCATTCCTATTATAAGTGTTTTTCTGCCGGTATAAAAACTTAATGCCCTTAAAAAACATTTCACATGAGAATAGCCTGCCTATTATTTCTTCTTGCTTTACCTTTCTCCGGATGTGCACAATCTAAGTATAATATTAATGGGGAGGAGATAAACCAGGATAGTAAAATGCCTGAACTATTGAAAAGATTTTTTGTTAATGAACTAATCATCGCTGTATTTACTTTGTTCATCGCCAATGACTTCCATCCCCCTCTCTGCCTCAGGAAAAACCAAAAAGAAGCTAAAGCTTGTTCTTGGTTTCACCGCCCTGTACCTTCTGGCGGAAGTTGCAGGAGGGATCATTACCGGAAGTCTGGCTGCGGTTCTCTGATCCACCTAAAGTAGAATCTAGTTTATACGCATTGTGATCATCCAACCTGCAGAAGGCTAACCTAATCAAGGATCTCATCGATACTCTTTTTCCCATAATCAGGAAGGTGTTTCCCTCCCATTTCCAGCAAAGTCGTTTCAATCATTTGTGTCATTGCATTTAAAGCCAGATCATTGGGTGCTGTCCCAAAAGGTTCTTCTATTTCATCTGCAATTGCTTCGAGTGCTACAAAAGTATAGGCGATAAAAATAACGATGAAAGGGGTGAACCAGCTGAGGCTGTCTACAAATCCAAAAGGCAGCAGAAAGCAATAAATATAAACCGTACGATGCAGCAGGATATGATAAGTATAAGGAATTGGTGTGGAAGCAATTCGCTCACAACCTCCTACAATATCCGATAGTTTATTCAGATTTTCATCGAATGCCGTCTGAAGGATGGTATCAATTTTTCCGCTTTCCTTAGCCTGTTGAACCCAAAGTCCCATTTCCTTCATCAGCATAATCGGTTTATATATCGCTGTGCTTAATCTTTTTGCAAGTGTTGGATCGAGCCTTTCCCTGAGGTCTTCGCCCGAATCTGTTCCCCTTAACTGATGTTTTAAAGCATAGGTAAAAGCAATCAGGTAGCGAAGAAAGGTATCCACCTCTTTACCATCCCGGTGATAGCCGCTAAAGGTGATGGCTTGTCTGGCAAGCGAGCGGGTATCGTTTAACAAGGCTCCCCAGAGCTTACGTGCTTCCCAGAAGCGATCATAGCTCGCATTGTTTCTGAAACCGAGAAATAAGGCCAATGCGATCCCAAAAAGGGTAAATGGCGCCGGGCTCAGCGGAATTTTGAAATGAAACAACGTCCCCTTAAGCCATACAATTCCCACCGACATCAGAAACAGCATGAGCAACCTTGGAAGGAGTTGTGGTAAGACAGAGCCTTTCCATATAAAAAGCATGCTAAACCAATGTTCGTTTTTCCTTTGGATCATGGTCCCAAAATTAAACATTTATTGCAAAACAATGTTTAAAACCCAATCTACTCTTCAACTGTTCTATATCATATGAAAGCAACAGGAATTCCTCATCAGCGCCGTTATTTCTCAGGGACCAGCGGCCTGCTCCTTCCCTTTCCCAATAAGCAACACTACCCTACAGAATTCCGTGATAAAAGCCGGTTAACCTTTTACGGAACTTTATTCAACAGCATAGAAATTAACAGTTCTTTTTATAAGATCCCGATGGCATCCACCGTACAAAAATGGGCAGACAGTGTTCCGGAAGATTTCCTGTTTACCTTTAAGCTCTGGAGAGAGATCACCCATCGTAAAGATCTCGAATTTGAAAGGCTGCCTGCTGCTTCAGTTCCCCCCCAGCCTCAGAAGTGATCAGCTGCATCAACTGACGCAACTGCTCCATCATATCCGGCTTGGCGATCGGGAAGAACAGTGGAAAATCGCTTTAGAGTTCCGTCATCCTTCCTGGTATCAGGAAAACACCTACGATTTGATGCGTAAATTCAGGATTTCGCTCGTACTTCATGATAAACCAGGTTCTGCAACTCCAATGATTGAGCAGGAACAGGATTTTGTATACCTTCGTTTTCATGGACCAGAGGGAGATTACAAAGGCACTTATACCGATGATTTTCTGATGGAATATGCCGGTTATATCAAAGACTGGAATGAGGAAGGAAAAACAGTATATGTCTATTTTAACAACACCATAGGTGATGCAATCAGGAACCTGCAGAGCCTGACCAGACATTTGAGGTCGATTTCCGTTCCCTCCTTTTGATTTTATTTCTGAGCGGTCAGTTCATTCAGGAGGTTTTGTATTTCTACATTATAACCCAGCATTTCATCTTTATACTTTTCCGTATTTTCAGCTATAGCTTTATACGCGAGATCATAGCTTTTAATCCTGAGTTCACAATATTTTTTAAGCATCACATTCCGTTCATGAAACACTTCAGGAAGGTTCAATTCATCCAGTTCCTTAATGATATTTAAACTTTTCTGCCAGTTGTCCCGGCCATCTTCTTTAAGCCCTTTCAGTAATTGTTCTTTTGGTGCATCTTTTGGCAATTCATAGACGGCCAATGCTTTAGCCTCTAACTCCGTAAATACAGCGAACTTCCGATCGTAAATGCCATAATCATTCGGGATTTGTTTATAGACCACAAAGGAGCTCGTCAATACCAACAAGCCCATCAATGCGATTGCTCCAAATTTCAACCTGGCATCATCTGCTTTTTTCAAGCCTGGAAGGAAGGCATAACCAATGATTAATCCGCCAATCAATCCGCCGATATGGGCAGCATTGTCTATTCCTCCCCGGATTCCATTTAAAAGGTTGAACGCAACGAAGATCATGATACTTGTCAGCAATGCTTTACGCGCTGTTTTTTCGATATGGTTCGTAGTCAACATCGCAAGGAATACCCCATACATTCCAAAAATTGCACCTGAGGCACCCGCGCTCACCGTCAGGTCATTCCACCATAAACTGGCAACACTTGCCGTGATGCCACTGAGCAGATAAGCAGAAATAAACCGGACTTTACCCAGATAAGGTTCCAGAAGAAGGCCGATATAGACCAATGCATACATATTCATCAGCAGGTGCAAAACCCCGATGTGCAAAAAGCAATTGGTCAGCAGTCTCCAGGATTGTCCTTCTAAGGTCAAAGGGCGAAAATTAGCCCCCCAACTGAGCAGGCTTTCTGTAGTAGGTTCAAAAACATTAACCCCTGCAATGGCCATTATAATGAAAACGAGGATATTCAGGTACATTAAAACCGGAGTGACCACATACCCATTTACCGGCCGGAAAATATAGAAGAACTCTTTAATACTTTCTGCAGTTGTTGCCGGAGGAAGCTTCAAAACATCAGCTTCTGGAGCAACGAAATCAGTTTTCAAAAGTTCATACTTAAAGGAAAGTTCTTCTGCAGAAAGAGGTTTCAATTCATTGTAAACAGCCAAAAACTGATCCACGTTTTTTTTATTTCTTCCCCAATCTACCATTTCGCTTCCCAAAGAGGAACTTTCAATGCGCACAGTTTCTTCTTCAACCGTTACCCTTAACTCTGAATCCCCGTAGAAAGGACCATTATCCGTATGAGCAATCACTCCTGATTCACTAAGCTGGAAGATCTTCCAGCCTAATTGATGTACTGCTTCAACACTGCGAACCAGAAAGGCTTGCCCCTCTCCAGCGTTTAAGGGAATCTCTTCTACATATTTCGGGGTAAATCCTATTGCCATATTTTCTTTTTTCAGGAATATTTATGCGGTCAAAGGTTCATCTTTTATTTAGAAAATACAATGATTTCTAAAAAGATCGCCATCCGAACTATTTATGTTTTTTGAAAGTCTGTGGACCATCCCATTGAGCAGAGGAGAAACTGCATAAAATTTCCATGGTTCAGAAATTTACCTCCCAAGACTAAAGGAAATGGGAATGTTATAGAGTACATTCACCGGAACCCCTCTTTGCATCCCTGGTATCCAGGGCGGGCTTTGCCGCATCACTCTTATCGCCTCAGTCGCAAGTTCCCGATCGATATCGTTCATCAGAGTAATATCTTTTATAGATCCATCCTTCTTCACCACAAAGCGCAGATACACTACCCCTTGCACCCCCCGCTTTTGTGCTCCATTTGGGTATTGAATTTTGCGTCCCAGGTATTTATAAAATTGGTTCATTCCTCCTGTAAACTCTGGCAGGGATTCTTTCTTTGTATACGTATAAACCTGTCCATTGGCGTCCCTGCTTTCTCCGGAAAGGAGCTTCCCATTTTCATAAGTTTCTTTGAATTGAAATCCATTTTCCTTGTCTCCACCTGTCCAAAGCCCATCGTAAGTACCATCCTTAACCTTCCCCTGCTCAACAATTTCAGTAAAGTCATGATTGTAAAAAATCCCGTCTCCATTTCCGTTCTTCACCAAAAATCTTCCTGTAGAATCCATTACCGTATGCATATACGTTTGCTTTAAAATATTCTGTTCCGGATCTAAGGGCCAAACCAGACGAGTATACAATTTTCCATTTGGATAATAAGTATCTACACTATCTCTCAGCAGTCCGTCGCTATAATTTCCGCTGACATGCTTATTTCCATTTTTATAATAGGAAATATAGGGCCCTTCATATTTCGGCGGATTTATGGTTTTTGAAAAACCCGAACTCTTTTCCGTTCCATCAAGGTAATATTCATTTACTTTATACAGCTTACTCCCCTGCTCCGGCTCCTGCACAATACGCAGGTAATCAGCACTGTCACGGAGCTTCACCTGGATCCCGTTATCTTTTAAGAAATACTGATTTTGTCGTTGTGCGAATGTTCCTGAGGCAAAGCCAAGAAAAGTAATAAAAAATAAGCCGGTTTTATTCATGTTTATATAAATTACACCGCTAAGATATTTAAATTTTACTGGAAAGTAATTTGAATTAATGGTCTAAATGCGCATATCCTAAGCGTTCGATGTCGGCTATATGTTTAATCAGATGAACATTTTCTTCTGCTAATAAATAAAGATCATCCGCAGCATCAATTACATGACGGTATAAATGATCTGTAATCAGGATTCCTTTGTTTTTCTTTTCTTCTTCCAGATGTTCTTTAATCCCCCCGATCATCAAAGGGCTCAAATGAGAAAAAGGCTCATCCAACAGGACGAATTTCGATTTGGACTTCAGGATCACATAAAGTTCCAGCAGGCGTCTTTGTCCTCCCGATAACCCGAGCACCTGACTATATAATGCTGATTTAAATTCGGGAAAGTGCTTTTCAAAACTGCTGTAATCCATATTAAAATCAGCAAATACTCTTTTTAGCGTTAAGCTTCCGGGGATAAAATTAAACTGAGGAAGGTAAGACAGCAAGGCCGGAACCGAGTAAGCCTTTGGAACCGATACCCCATCAAAACGAACAGACTTACTGTTGGGAACAAGGCTTCCAAAAATGATGTTCATCAAACTCGTTTTCCCATTTCCATTTCTTCCCAGCAAGCCGCTGACCTTTCCCGTTTCACATTTCAGGTAAACATCAGATAAAATTCTTCTGGAGCCATATTCAAGAAGAACACCGTCTATTTCAAGTTTGTGAATCATGCCAGTTTTAAAGATAAAATGAAGAGCAGCGCAAAGACCAGCAGCTCGGCACTCAGCGTACAGCTCCAAAGAAAAATCTTAGAAATGCTCAGATTTTGATAGTAAAGGAATTCTTTATACTTATAGTTGCTGATATAATAAACAATAATACCAAGTGTAAAAATCTTAAACCAGATCAGCACTGTTAGTGAAGCCATCCCGAGGTACATAAAAAGGCCTGTACAGGCCAGGGAGATCAGAAATGTAGCCGGGAAAAAGCTGGAATAAAAAGTCAGTAAAAGCCGTAATGTTTTTCTTATGGTCATGTGATTGCAAATTGAATAAATCAGGCCTCCTTAATTCCAAATATAAAATATGTATTTGAATAAATCACGTTCCATAGGGTTGTCTTCCGGCGTCTTTATTTTATAATTTAAGTTCCATATGTAATATTGGAAATGGTTTTCCCATCCAGTTCAGAGCGGCTAATGGTCTGAAAATGCATGTGTTCATAAAATCGCTTTTCCAATACCCATTCCCCGGGTATCGGTTTTGCCGTTTTTACCTCTGATACAACTGAGTTCAACTGCCGCTAAATATTCATTTAAAATAAGTGATTTAAAGAAAAGGATATCTTCTTCTTTAAGAAAATGATGTGTTGCCCGCACCGATGCTTCCCAAATCTTGGTATTCCGATGGATGAACAGTATCTATCTCGTATTTCATGCGTGGGTAACAAAATATTAATCAAATTACAAATGTATTCAAATTTAAAACTATTTGCTGATCAGGATTGTTAAGTCCTAATGTATTTCGACAGGGAAGAATTGAATCCGGTCTAACAGCAGTATCAAATGGATAAGAAAACAATCATCATCAACGGGGAAAACTTTTCAGAATTAGCCACATTTTACTTAGAAACAGATAAGGTATTGAGTAAAGATCTGGATTGGCAAACCGGTCATAATCTGGACGCTTTCAGCGACCTTTTGGAAGGAGGCTTTGGCGTCCATGAATATAAAGAGCCCATAAAGCTCATCTGGAAAGATTTTTCAAAGAGCAAACTGGACTTAGGAAAAAAGCTGGCCGACAAACTCGTCAGGATTATTGAAGAGCATGACCATATTGAATTTTCTAAAGCTTAGCCTTACCATACTTCCGCGTTAGCACCCAAAAGAGCAATGCCAACAGACTAAAGCCTGCACCCAAAACACAAACTCCGGTCCAGCCTGAGGCCGCAAATACTTTAGTCGAGGTGATGGAGCCCAGTCCGCTACCGATGGAATAAAAGATCATATATCCTGCAACGATCCTGCTCCTTGCTTCGGGCTGCAAAGTATAAATCAGACTCTGATTGGTCACATGAACGGCCTGAACGGCCAGGTCAAGTATAATGATTCCCAAAACCAACGCCCAGAGGGACGATTCCGTAAAGCCAATTGAAAGCCAGGATAGCAGCAAGAGCGATAACGCGATACCTGTGGTCCATTGTGCTTTGCCCCGATCCGCAAGTTGCCCGGCTTTTGTTGCCCCTAATGTACCAAGCACTCCCACCAGGCCAAACAGACCTATTTCCGTGGAAGACAGCGAAAATGGAGGGGCACTCAATGGGAATACCAGTGCTGTCCAAAGTGTGCTAAAAGCAGCGAAAAGAAACATGGCAATCAGCGAGCGAATCAGCAACAAGGGTTCAGCAGCAAATAGTCTGAACATGGAAATCAGCAATTTCGGATAAGAGGTCAATGTTTTGTGCTGATCGGCTACCGGCAAGACCTTCAATAGTATCCCTGTTAAAACTAAAGTCAGGCCTGCGGAGAGCAAATAAACAGAACGCCAACCGCCAAGATCTGCCATTGTTCCCGACACCGTACGCGCCAGCAATATGCCTGTTACGATCCCGCTAGTCACCAGGCCAACCACACGTCCACGTTCAAATGGAGCGGCTAAAGTAGCCGAATAGGCCACCAGCACCTGCGTCACTACTGCAAGTAAACCCAATAATACCATTCCCGTAAAAAAAACAAAACGATGATGGGCAAAACCAATGATCATCAATGCCAGTACAGACAGCAGCATTTGTCCGGAAATCAGTTTCCTTCGGTTCAGCACATCTCCCAACGGAACGATCAGCAGCAGTCCAAGGCCATATCCGATTTGAGTAACAGTTACAATGATTCCTGCGGAGCCCTTCGGAATCCCAAATTCGGCAGCCATCAGGTGGAGCATTGGTTGTGCATAATATACATTGGCAACAGCTAATCCAGCTGCAACGGCAAACAGTAAAACCATTAAACGGGGCAACGGAGGGAGCGGCATTTCTTCTTGTTCAGCGATCATTTTGAATTGTATATAAGGTTTAGGGAGACAAACCTATTATGTACCAAACAGTACACAATAGGATAAAAAAACTAGAGCAACACTTTCAGTTGCATTTCAATTAGAGGACTTAGAGACCCGGATTGGGAAGATATCCTTCTGGAAATCCCCAGACCATTCCACATGGTGATCAGATGGCTGGCCAACAACTGCGGATCTTCATTGGTCTTGAGCTGTTCCTTTTCAGAGGCCTGGAGAATGACCTGATGAAAAATTTCTTCCAGTTGCTGTAAATGCTGTGCGGCGATGTTCGTCAAAGCCAGATCTCTGGCGGAAAAGTCGGCGATGGTATGACCGAACAGGCAGCCTTTTTCATTGGTTTCTTTTGAGGCGAGGCCGATACTCCTGAAAAGATTTTTAATCACCTCAACCTGATTATCCGCAATGGCCAGTTTGTCCCTGAGCTGCTTCAGTTCTTTCTTACTCACCGACGTTAAAACCTTCTCAAAAAGTTCTCTTTTACCGCCTTTAAAAGCCAGGTAAAAACTCCCCTTTCCGATTCCCATAGCCACCAGCAATTCCTCTGTAGAACTGGCTTCGTATCCTTTTAACCAAAATAGGGCCGCAGCTTTACTGATGACTTCTTCTTCCTCAAATATTTTTGGTCTTCCAGACATATTTCTAAAAACTAAGCCACAAAGATATACTTTTTTTTACCGATCAGTACAAAACATATCGAACAGTTCATTCTAAGCCGAAATATTCCCGTATGTCATCATAAACGGGCTTTTTTGACTTGTTACGCAAGTTCTTTACTGATTGCCCTAAACTTCGCCACAAATACTTTGTACTGAAACGGGGTTCTCTGTTAAGACAGAAAACCCCGCGACATTTTTAAAAGAATGTTAAATTACTTCAGGTTTACATCCACCAGGATAGGGAAATGATCCGAAACATATTTACCATGATAGGTATCGGTCAGTATCCCCCATCGCTTTGCAGTGATGCCTTTGGTCACGAATACATGGTCAATAATTTCATACCCTCCAACATCTTTTCCCCAGGAATTAAACGAGGAGTTATTTACATACGGATATTTCACCTGCGTATAGGTATCCGTTAAAAGACCGGAGTTTGCCAATGTTAAGTACCAGTCACTTTTTTGTCCGCCGTTTAGGTCTCCTGTAAAAATTGCCGGGCTGTTTCCTGCAATTTCTTTGATCTTCTTCAACATCAGTTTTCCGCTTTCTATCCTGGCGATTTTTCCCTGATGGTCAAAATGCGCATTAAAGTAGTAGAACTTCTTTTTACTTTTCACATCCTCCAGGTATACCCAGCTGCAGATTCTGTTGCAGCAGGTCGCATCCCAACCCAGTCCTGGTTTGTCCGGTGTTTCTGACAACCAGAAATCGCCTTTATTTAACAGCTTAAACTTATCCTTACGGTAGAAAATAGCCGAATGTTCTCCGCCATCCTTTCCATCATCACGTCCGGAACCATAATGTACAAATTCAGGAAGCAGTCCATCCAGGTCACTGATCTGGTTTTTCAAGCCCTCCTGGGTGCCAAAAATATCGAACTGATGAAAGCGAATCAGGTTAGCCGCTACAGGACCTCTCTTTTCCCAACGGTTGCCTTCATCTCCTGGATTGTCGTATCGCAGGTTAAATGAGCCAACAGTCAATTGCTGGGCAAAACCAGTCAGGCCAAATCCTATAAAAAATGCAGATAGTATTAAATGTTTGATGTTCATTATATGTGATTTAAAAAATGTTATGGAATGATAAATTACAGGCCAAGCCAATCCGGATGTTGTTGAAGGTTGGGATTGAACAATACATCTGCTTCAGGAATTGGGTATACATAATGTCTCTGCTTAAAAATACGGGTAGTCGTGGCCAGCCAGGTAAGTTCTCCATAGGTATCATTTGACAAACGCTGAGGATTGTCCTGTCCGTTTACTTTCGCAGCTACATTGACATAAGTGACTCCCGGAACCTTTGTGCCAGGCATGACCTGATAGAAACAAACATCCATTACCCCATCTTCGTTGAGGTCCATTGGTACATTCAATGCCGGAACATAAAAACCATTCCAAACCTTAGTCATCAGTTCTCCTCTTTTCCACCTCACGATATCATCAAAGCGAAGTCCTTCCAGGGAGAGTTCAATACCACGCTCTCTGCGAATCTCTAAAAGCGTTGCATCAAAAATATCAGGGAAATAGTTTTCTCTCAGATAAGCATCCGGAATGACAGGTTTTGAGGTTAAGCCTCCGGTGATGCCGGCCCTTTGGCGTAAGGCACCAATTGTTGTTAGCCAATCGGTATCATTAAATCCACCTAACTCCGCCTTTGCTTCGGCATAGTTTAACAATATTTCCGCGTAGCGCATTAAAGAAATAGAATTGATGTTCTTTTCACCACCATCATATCCGGTCTCATCAAGCACCCACTTGATCGGCTGATAACCGGTATAAGTGTAAGAGAATATAGGCGGAGCTGCCTCAGGTGTACCACCGTTTAAGCGTTTGTAACTCCCCATTCTAATGGTTTGCTGCAATCGTTTATCCCTGCCCTTCACCTCTTCTGTAAATGGAAGGATCTGATAACCTGCCCGCGCTGTAAAAGGTGTACCATCAATATTAAGGTAAGTGTTGACAAACATTCTTGTTAAGCTGATTCTCGAACCATAAGTTGCACTTGTCCACCACCAGTTGGCGTCATTATAAACCGCCAGGTTCGCATCGGCCACAGAAGCCAACATCACCTCTGTCGCCACCGGCGCAGTGCTGATAAAAAGATTTCTATAAGCCAGATCCGTACCACCAGCAGTATTCAACGTGAAACTGCCTGAGCTGATTACCTTTTTTGCCGCATCGGCTGCTTCCTTTAACCATTGATCCGCAGTCCCTGTTAGGGATGCTTCTGTATGGTATTTACGGTAAGTTCCTTCATATAAACAAATTCTTGATTTAAAACCAAGGGCCACATATTTAGTAATCAATGAACGGGAATTATCGGTTATTCTCGTCAGGTTATCGCAGGCGTAATTCAAATCTGCCAGCACAGAATCCATCACTAAACTACGGGTATCCCTACCCTTATATAGGTCCGGATCATCTACTTTAAATGTTTTGTTGATCCAGGGTACATCGCCAAACCTCCTCACCTTATCATAATAAAAATAAGCCCTGAAAAATCTCGCCAGTGCGTTGTATTGCGTTCTGATGGCAACAGGCACTTTAGGATCCTTGTTATTCTCCAGAAAATAATTAATGTTCCTCAGGTTCTCCCATTTCCAACCATCACTCTGTCTGGAACCAAAAGCCCCTTCCAGTAAAAAATTAGGCGCCTGACTGCGCGCGGCATAATCAGACATTGCATCTCCTTTATGGGCGTCCGAGGCCCTTGGCAATAGCTTATAAAATGAATTTGCATACAACTCCAGTCCTTTTTCATTTCCAAATACGGCTGCATTTGTTGCCGTATCCTGTGGTGTTTGATCTAATTTCTTACAACCTGAGAACAGAATTCCGGTTGCTATAAACCACAATAAGAATTTTTTCATATCTATATCTTTAAAAATATTGTTCATTTGTCCTGATTAAAATGTTGCGGATAAACCCAAACTGAAGCTTTTCAGAATCGGATAATTGTTGCCATTACCAGAGCTTTTAGTAGGGTCTGTTTCCAGTACCCGATCTGATTTTCCAATATTTTCCACGTCAAGATCTCTGGTAATTTTATACAAAGGCGACCATGACCAGAGGTTTTCCCCGGTAAAGAAGACTTTCAAATTGCTCAGGCCTATTCTTTTAATGAAGGCCGGTGGTACATTATAACCCACCTGCAGGTTCTTCATTCTGATATAAGCAGCATTCTGCAGGTATTTTGTTTGCACCTGTGTCAGCGTTGCAGAACCATTTTGCGCGATATAACCTCTGTATCTTGGGAAGTAAGCATCCGGGTTTTCAGGCGACCAGATATTGCCGAGCTGAGATTTCGGAACTTTATTATATGGACGGTTGTATTGTCCCCAGAAAGTTCCGTTTTCAGCTCCCGGATACCAGTCCATCTTTCCTACACCCTGGAAAAAAGTACTGAAGAAAAAGCCACTCCAATCGGCCCCAAGAGAAATTCCGTAGGTATAACGTGGGGTAGAATTACCGATGATCTTGCGATCCCCAGGAGTTCCTACCGTATTGCCTCCGTTATTGATAACCCCGTCGCCGTTTAGGTCAGCAAATCTGATGTCACCAGGAAGGATCTTTCCGGTATTGGAAGATTTATACAACACCTGGTTAGGGGAACTGGCAATGTTCTCAGCGGTATAATAACCATCCGTTACAAATCCCCAGATCTCTCCTACTGCCTGCCCTGCATAATAATTATCCAGTCTTCTTTCCGGATTATTGAATTTGAGGATTTTTGCCGTATAGTCTGACAACGTTAAACGAACAGAATAATTGAGCGGTTTACCACCAGCCTCAAATTTGTCATTCCAGGAAACGGTTGCCTCCCATCCTTTAGTCTTCAGATCCGCATAGTTTCCCTTTGGAACTTCTATTCCAAATACTGCAGGCAACGTCATTCCTACAGTAAACATATCCGTGGTTTTACGGATATAAGCGTCTCCGCTAAAGTTTAAACGGTTGTTCAGAAAAGCGATATCCAATCCAAGATTCTGTGTGGTAGAAGTTTCCCAGGTCAAACCATCAGGAATCACCCCAGGCTGATTCGTCTGTTGAGGACGCACGCCATTTAAAACCCTGTCCGATTGCGAGATGCTAAATTTCTCCATAAAAGCATAAGAACCGATGTTTCCATTTCCCAAAGAACCATAAGAGGCCCTGATCTTTACATCAGTAATGGCGTTAGGGTTTACCTTCCAGAAAGGCTCCTTACTCAATCTCCATCCCGCTGAAACTGAAGGAAAGAAAGCATAACGCTGATTGGATGGAAATTTAGAAGAACCATCATAACGCCCGTTCATCTCTACCAGGTAGCGGTCTTTAAATGCATAGTTCAACCGGTAAAAACCGCCTAGTATCGCCCATTGATCGTAACCTCCATCTGTCGTAATGGATTGTCCGAGTGCAAGGCTGATGTCCTGGGCATCTTCAAAGATTAAACCATTGCGAACCGTTTCCAGCTTCCTGTAAGTAGACTGCTCATAATTATACCCCGCAAGGACTTTCACATAGTGATCCTTTCCAATTTTAGGCTCATATTCTCCATAAACGTTGGTAGCCAGGTATTGCGTCGTTCTGTACAGCTGTTGCAGGTCATTAAAATTGGTTCCTACATATTCAATTACCCCTGGTTTTCTGCTATAAGGAACGGGAACACGTCTTCTGCTTTCATTGTTATTGGTATTCTGAATGGTAAAGTCACCTTTTACCCTGAATTTATTGTCAAAGAAATTACTGCTGAATCCCGTGGTATTACGGAATACTTTCCTGTCCATATCAATTCCATTCTTGCCATAGTATAAATCTCCTACACCATAGGCAGCAGAATAAGTTAAGGTTCCATCCGGATTAAACATTGGGGCGACATTATGTCCTTCATCCGCAATATTTCTCCAGATTCCCCCACCTTCTCCTACGTTAACCGGGTTGTGGTATTTAATCGCAGAGTAATCGGCGTTGTTGTATACCTTTAACCAGGGATATAACTCGATCGACCCCTTGGCCCTAAGATTATAAGACTGATAGTCATCGGAATTATAACGGAACAGTCCTGATTGGGTAAAAGACCTTCCTGAGACGTAAAAATCAGTCTTTCCGCTTCCACCGGATAGCGAAACATTCTGATCTGTAGCGGCATTGTGGCCCTTATACAATTGTTCATACCAGTCGGTACTGCCATAATACACGTATTCTCCGTTACTGTTTACTTCATACTTCGGTAAACTCGGGTCTTCCGACCTCCGTTTCAATTCTTCCAGATAGGCCGGAGAGAATTTCACTGTTTTATTGATATTCTGAGGTGTTTGGGAATAGTCATTCCAGGCCGACCAGGACTCGTTAAACATACGGGCAAAGGTGTAACCATCGGTTACGTAATCAGGAACTGTAGTCGGCTTTTTAATCGACTGTGAAATCGTATAACTGATCGACGTTCTTTCCTTTGCCGGGCTTTTAGTCGTGATTAAAACCACCCCAAAAGAACCTCTGGCACCGTAAATCGAAGCAGAAGCCGCATCTTTTAACACTGTAACACTGGCGATATCATTGGGATTGATTCTTGAAGGATCTCCCTCTACACCATCGATCAATACCAAAGCATTACCGCCCTGACCAATGGAAGTCGTCCCTCTGATATTATAGGCCGGCGACTGGATCGGCTTTCCATCTCCAATGCTAAGGTTCAGATTTGGGATCATTCCCTGCAAACCCTGAGCAAGATTGGGAACCGCACGGTTCTCCAGCATTTTTGAAGTCACCTGATCAACCGCACCAGTCAGGTTTTCTCTTTTCTGAGTACCATATCCAACCACCATCACTTCATTTAGGGTACCCGGTTCTGCCGTTAAAGAAACATTTAAGCTGGTAATCTCTCCGGCTTTTACATTTACTTTAGTCTGGGTCACACTGCCATAAGAAATATAACTCACCACAAGTGTATAAATCCCGGGAGCGGCACTGATGCTATAAGTACCGTTTGTATTGCTCTGTACCACTGCATTCAGCTCTATAACTTTAATTGTTGCTCCAGGCAAAGGTTCTCCTTTTTCGTCCACAATTTTACCGCTGATCTTACCTGGCTCCTGATTGCGGAGCAGGGTGATCATCCCCGGCACTTCTTCTCTGAAAACAATATCCGTTTCCTGGAAAATGCTCATCAGAATGGAAGAGATTCTTTTCTGATCAAAATCCATCTCCCCAACTTTGATTTTCCGAAGGCTAAGGTAAGCCGGGTCATAGGCAAAATCGACTCCGCTTTTCAGCCTCAATTGCTCAATAACGTTCAGCAGGTTCTCTCTTTTGAAAGAGATATTGATTCTTTTATCTAAGGCCTGTCCGTTGGAACTTTCCGCAAATAACAGTTGCGAACAGGCGATAATAGCGCAGTAAACAAGAAGAGTATGACGCATAATTTTCCGCAATAGCAGTAAATGTTTTTTCATATATTTGATACATTATTGATAAATAAGATTCTTTTTAAGATCCAACAGACAGAGGGTCTCAAGCTTATGCTGTTGAATTTATCGCTCCGGATCTGCTTCAGATCCGGTTTTTTATAGACTAGTAAATCACTATTTCATTTCCTGTCCTCCTATATTTATTCTGGTGTACGGAACAAATGATCTTCAATGTTTCCGTTAGTGAACGGGTCGACCTGATTTGCAGGTTATAGACATAAGTTGCCGTATGCTTATTGCCACTTCTGATTTTTACGCCGTAATTGATGGCTATGATTTTTGCGAGCTCATTAAATGAAGCATGGTTCAGATTGATCACTTTCTGAAACCAGACATTGTGCTCCCTGATGGCAAAATTACTGACCTTCCATTGCTCATTTTTTGAATTGTAACGGAGCTTCTTCCCCGGTATCAGGTCGTCCAGAACCTGAGTTCCATTGCTCACCCGAACTTTCCCTTCGCTTACACTCACTTCAGTAAGTGTAGCTTTTTCGGTACTCAGGGCGAATTTTGTGCCCAGCACCAGCGTTTTGATTTGTCCGCTATGGACCACAAAGGGATGATGCGGATCTTTTGCCACTTCAAAAAAAGCAAGCCCCTGATCCATGTAGACCGTCCTGTCCTTTAGTTTAGCAAATTGCAATGGAATCCTTAAACGGGTTCCCGGATTCATCTGAATGACCGTTAAATCTTCCAGTGTCACCTTTTTATATTCCCCGGCATAGGTCTCGATCACCCTGAAGTCTTGTTCTGAATTGGGCTTAACCGGCTTTTTAAGAAAAGGCTTTCCCAGAAAAACTGCAGCTATTGCAATGGCCAGTACCGCAGCATATTTATAATATTGCCGGAAGGAGAATTTTCTGATCTCAGGAGGATTTCTATGATTTAAAATCGCCTGCTGCATTTCTTTCCTGATCAGTTCTTCTTCCAGCGAATCAGAAAATACGGCCGCCTCATTTTCCTGGTCATAGGAATCATACCAGGCGGCAATGAGTTGCTTTTCCTCCTCATTTGCCAGGCCATCGGCATAACGCGTTAATATTTTTTTAAACTGATCTGGTTCCAAGTTGCTGCTTTCTTTATTATAAGTACCAACAGGACCCGGAAACTACTTTTACAAATCGTTAAGCTTATGTTAACTAATCAGACGTTCCGGAAATTTATCTCCCAGCTTTTTCCGGAGCCTCCGCATCGCTTCAGAAATATGATTGGACACTGTTTGTT
The DNA here is from genome assembly GCF_900103665.1 of Pedobacter steynii. Taxonomy (GTDB): domain Bacteria; phylum Bacteroidota; class Bacteroidia; order Sphingobacteriales; family Sphingobacteriaceae; genus Pedobacter; species Pedobacter steynii. The sequence goes on along the minus strand of NZ_FNGY01000001.1, from coordinate 181,653 downwards.
CGGCCAGGTTCAGCTTCTCTGCGATTTCTGCAGTAGACAAATGGGCGTGCCGCATCAGGTAGGCACGCCGCATTTTTTCAGGAAGTTCTTCTATTTCAATTTCAATCAGCTTCTCCAGCGCTAAATAATCAGACATTTCATGAATAGAAACGGTAGCCCTTTCCAGCTTTTGAAGCGTATATTCCATTACCCGCTCTGCGATCTTCTCTGTTCTGAAATAATTGAGCACCTTTAATTTTACCGCGCCGAATAAAAACTGGTCCAACGAAGTATTGATCTCCAGACTATCTTTTCGCTCCCAGATGCTGATAAAAACGTTCTGAACAATATCCTTTGCAGCATCCTCATCTTTAACCCGGCTCAGGACATGGATATAGAGTTTTTTCCAATATTGCTCATATAAAAGGTCATAAGCTACCTCATTGCCCAGTTTTAACTGCCGGACAAGTTCCTCATTATTTCCACTACCTTGAAGCATACCCCAAAAGTAGAGAACCAATGTAAACAAGATGTTAAGTTCTGGAAATGGGAAACACCAATGCTAAATCGAAGTACTGATACTAAAATCAATGTACATATCCCCCCGGCCGACTAGAATCGGCGCCTACTATCTTCCTTTATTCTACACTCATTAATTTGGGGTTTCAAAAGCCGGACCTGGTTTGATCTCTAATCCGGAAAGCTTTGTTTTTAATGCATCGGCCTTTGCCTGCTGACCTCCCGTAACATATGCAGGAATCAGTTCAGCATAAGCCAGAAACAGATAAGGATTAAGCGAAACCGCTTGCTCATAGGCAGTGATGGCTTCCGCTTGCTGTCCGCCGGCAGCATTCAGTTTGCCTTTCGTATAAAAATAACCGGCCATATAAAAAGGTTCTCCCTTGGCAGAGATTTCCTTAAATACGGCTTCCCCCTCCTGCTGATGTCCGGTAAGGACGAGTAGGGTCACGTACCTTAATTTATCCCCGTCTCTAACCGGAGTCTTACCTGTTAAAAAAGGCTGAAGGTATTCTTCGGCAGCCGGTTTATTGCCCTGAGCAGCATAAAATGCGGAGATCCGGAGGTTGTAATCTGCCCTCGCATTTCCGGAAGCCGCAAGAATTCGCTGTGCCTCTTTCAGCGTCTGGATCGCCACATCATATTGTTTGTTAACCGCCAATGCATCTGCATATAAATTCCGGTATTCAAAGTTCTGAGGCTTTTGTTCCACCAGTTCCCTCAAAACCATTACGGGCTCTTTGTAGCCGAGTCCCGACTGGAGTACCGCTGCATAAGCCAATGCGTCGTCCCTCCTGTCTCTCAGGTAAGTGGAGACTGTTGCTCCGTTTTTTCCATATTCCTGAGCAGTGGCTATTGCTTCCGAAATCATTCCGTTTCGTTTATACATTTCACGCAACTGCATATTCACCCTTGCCAGTTCCTGGTAATCATCTTCCAGCCGGAAGGATTTTTTAAGATACATTGCCTGTTCCTGAACCGCTGTTTTCTGCGCTATTTCATTTGCAGCAAACTTAGCCGCAATCAAGTCTGCATAAGCAGAATAGACCGGGGCATATTCAGGATTAATCTGTTCCGCTTTTTTTATCCATCCCTCTGCGTCTTTAAAATCTTTTTGTTCTATTCTGAGCTGTGCATAATCCAGATAGGCAGGCAAATATTTCTGATCATAAACCAATGCAGTATCGATATAAGCAGCTGCCAGCGCCGGATTTCGTTGTTTCACTTTAGTACTCAGGTTCAGGTATACCTCAGACCAGTTGCTGGCCATTGCCTGTTTATCACCGGCCAGGTATGCCCGCTCTTTCTTCACCAATCCATCCAGAAACCGATACATTTCCGGGTCTTTAGATTTGAGGTCTGAAGTGGTATTCATGGATTTAAAATCCAGGGGATGCACTTTTACAGGTTCAAAATAGGCAGGATAGGTTTGTGCAAAATACTCACTTTCATTGTTCTGAGAATAATAATCCAGGGTCCTTTTTTCTTTCATTGCCTGATAATACAACGATCTGATCTTTCTATTTTCTGCATCTGTCAGCACCCGCCCATGAAAAAGGTGGACATATTCATGGAGAATCACATTTCTTTCCAGAAAGGCCCCACGTTCCACGTATTCTATGGCCGCGGCACCACTTCCTACCCCTCTGATGTCCATCCATTGACGGTTGTCGAAAGTGGTCATGTAACGGAAAGAAGGAGAATTCATCGTAATGGCCAGGTCGTTGTGTAATGGTGGAATCCGAAAAGCATTCTCTTGTTTAGAGAGAAAAGGAAAATAGACCACAGCGGTAAACAACTGGTTCCAGGCCATCGCTTTTACCGTTTCTCCGGGATAATAATTCACATCAGGAAATACCTTTTGAAAATTCGTCATATCCGTAATCTTTGTCGCACTCAATTGATTAGAAATCGAATCATAGACCGAGAGGTATGGAATCCGTTTAGACTTGATCACTGCGGATAAGCCATTATGAGCAGGTCCATAGTGTTTTTTCATGGCCAGAATGCGTCTGAAAATCGACTCTGCAGAATCCAGCCTCACTTTACGGTCCATATCAAAAGCAATATAATAGATCGAAGCCCGGTGCATCAATGGCAATACCGAACCCGGATATTGTTTCCCTACCATCCTGGTGGTTTCAATTGCTTCCTTTACCTGATTTTGACGTACCTGATCATCTGCTTTTTCCAATGCTTTCCTTACGATATCATCGTCTTTTTCCGCATAATCCGCATAGGTCAGGTTGGTATGTCCATTGCCCCAATGCCAATGTGTTTGAAAATGCAGGGGATTGATGGCCAGTGCCAGTTCCCATTGGGCGGCCATGGCATTCAATTGCCTTGCATCTACCCTTCTCCAGATCGCATAGCCATAGCTAAAGCGGGCGTCCGCATTGTAAGGGTCGATTTCCAGTGATTTTTTTAGTGGAGCCACCGCAAGATCAGGTTGCTGATCCCAGAAATATACATCGGCCTCCAATAAATAGGCACCTGCACTTTTAGGATGATCAGCCATTACTTTTTTCGCGATTTCCATCGCTTCTTTATAATTCTTTTGCAATAACCTCGTTCTCCCCAGCATCAGCCATAATTTCTCCGAAGGCTGACTTTTCAAAGCCTGCTCACATAAGCTTGCCGCCTGTGGCAATCGCCAGGCCTGGATTTCCAAAAATGCTTTTAAAAGGATTGCCTTTTCGTTCTTAGGTTGCGCTTTATGTACTTCATTCACCAGCACTTCCGCTTTTTTCAACTCGTTGCTGAGGATCAGATAATCTGCCGATAGCAGTTTGTAATTTGCTGAAGGTTTCTGATGTGCAGCAATCGCCCGGGTAGCTTCTTTCCACATCCCAAGCTGCAACATCCTTTGAATCCCCTCCACCGGTTTCCGAGAAGAAGAAAACTCCTTTAAGACCTTGATTTTCAAAGCCGACAGATCTTTTAACGCTTGTCCGGCGCTATCCGGATTGATGGTTTGTGCAGAAAGACCGCTCACATTCAGGCAAAGCAGACAAGACAAGTAAAAATGGGTTCTTTTCATAACAATACTAATTTAGGCCAGCGACATTAATTTCCTTCATCATATAACCGGTCTGCATCTTTCCACACCTGCACTAATCATGGTTTATGTATCTACAACAGGTGCTCCTCGCATGTGCTCCGCCTCATAAAAAAGCAAAAATTACGATTTTCTTTTGTTCAGAACGCATTCCCATTGTATTAAAAGTAATACCCGGCCGCGAAATAAGGCCAAACAGGATCATAATAACCACAACGCATCCAATTGAGCGCTGATTGCCATCAAAGAAGTTACAAAAAAGAAGGGAAGGCTTAAAAAAAAAGCAATACTTCGGCGATTAGCCCAGGTATTGCTTTGAATATAGCGATGATTTTTAATCGTGTTCTGAGGGATTATTCAGCTACAAGGTCCAGATCGGACGCTTTTACTGTCAGGCTGCTTAAGTCTTCCAGCTCTGCATCGTGGGTATAGCTTCTGATCGCAGCAATGCTACGTTCCATATCCAACCAATACGTATAATAACCGCTACGCCCCAGCACCTGGTTATCCGCATCCTTCAAAATAAAATAAGAACCCTGTTCGTCTGACTGACGGCTGAAACGGTGTGCGAATTTTGAATTTGCCTTAACCAGGTCAATTTGCTTTTCGCAAGCGATTTTTGCAGTCGTACGATCCGAACTCCGCAATACGATCTCGCCCGATTTCAACTTTAGGTTAAAATGGTACTTGTTGTCAAAGTCTTTTATAATCTGAAATTTTGCCATAACTCATTTAAAGTTTACGACTGCAAATTTAAGATCGCCGGAAATAAAAAACACACATCAGTGTCAATCGAAAAACTGATAAATATCAATTATTTTAAAAAGTTATTACCGCAACATGACCTTTAATAGTGGAAGAATGCAAAAAAAATAGAAGTAACTTTGCAGAGAGAACGAGAATATGAGCCTAGCCGGAATTTTTCCAATTGATCAATGGAATTTCAAATCACAATCTATCCTGAAAAGTATTCCCTCCGAAGACCATGACCGCCTTTGTGTCAATATGACTGTAGAAAGTTATAATAAAGGAGATGTGATCTTTAAAGAAGGTGCTGTTCCTTCGGGGATATATTACATTCAAAAGGGGATCGTAAAAAAGTATAAGGTAGACCGTGATGGCAGGGAACAGATCATTTATGTGGCCGGTAGTACAGAACTGATCGGATATCACGCAATCCTGGCTGAAGACCGCTATCCGGACTCTGCAACTGCGATAGAAGACTGTATTATTGCCTTTATCCCGAAAGAAGATTTTCTGGAAGTATTACACAATTCCGTGATTCTTTCTCAACGTTTATTAAAGAACATGAGCCATGAGTATGCGGTTTTAACAAACAATATTGCTGTATTTACACAAAGAACAGCCCGGGAAAGAGTGGCCATCACCCTGATCGTGCTGAGGGAAAAATACAAGAATGAGGAAGCGAATGAAGATACCATTAACATCTCCAGAAGTGACCTGTCCAATATGGCTGGCATCGCCAAGGAGAACCTGGTCCGGATTTTAAAGGAATTTAAGACACTGGGCATCCTGTATACCGAGGGCCGCAAAATTACGATTACAGATATAAGAATGCTGGCTGAAATCTCGAGTTACAGCAATAAAAGCCTTAAACTTCGTTAAGATTTACCGGAACCAAACTGATAACCAATACTTTTCCGATCAGGTTCGGGCGCTTCTTTCCTCACCAGCAATTCATCCAGATACTGAAATACAGCTTCCATATTTTTGTCCTGATGGTCCAGCTTCTTTTTGATCTGTTCCACCTCCAGACGAAGGTCTGTATGGTCTGTCAGCATTTGCCTGATGCGTGTAAATGTTCTGATGATCCTGATGTTTACCGCTATGGCGGTCTCGCTGTTAAGAACGCTTGATAACATCGCTACCCCCTGTTCAGTGAAGACCTTAGGTAATTTCCTTAGCCCCATTTTTTCCTTATTGGATATCACATTTTGTGACTTCCAATCCGACAATTCCTGTACGGTTAGCTGGAACATAAAATCCGGAGGAAAACGCTTTGCATTTCGCTTTATCGCCTGATTCAACACCCTGGTTTCTACACCATACATTTCTGAAAGATCGCGATCGATCATCACCTTTTGTCCCCTGATCAGATATATTTTACTAACGATCAGTTCCTCTGGAATGATCACATTCTTTAGTTGACTCATAAGTCTAATATATCAAGAATCAGAACCAAGTGGTTATTTTTCGCTGAAAGCCTGAAGATATTTAGCGATATACTCCTGCTTCAGCTTAGATTTGTACTGCATAATATATCGCGGGTGTTCCAGCGCAACAATTTTCTTAAAAAAATGATGCTCCTCATTTAGTTTTCTAAAAAAGGCTTCGTTCTTCCCTGTTCCAAAACAAAAACAAACATCCGTTTCAAAGCCCATCGCAATTTGCGTCCGGATGTTCTTCACGATAAAAGGATAGACTGCTTTCAACAAAGCCTTATTGTCGTAATAGTTATAATTGGTCTCCTTGCCATTCTCTCCCATAATGGTAAAGCCTAAAGGACAGATGGAGTGAATATAAAACTGCTGATAGAACTCCTCCACCCCACCGAAAGCTTTGATCATGTCATAAATGTATTCGGAAGAAGGCTCATGTGTCATGGGCCCTGGAAAGTCAATCTGACAATTGGTCACCAGGCGCTTGGGATCGGTAAATGAAATACCAGTGAATCCTGAACCAAAGCGTCCGGGATTGATTCCCAGAATCAGATGCCTGGGTAACTCATCATCATAGTACTTCCGGTAAAATGTAGATGAAGATTGTAAGGCAACAGGGCTTTCTTTAAAGGGGTTCATGATCCTGATTCCCTCGGGCAAGGTCCCGGTAAACTCCAGGCTTTCATTAAATGAGATGATCCTTTCGGCAAATGTAGACATATCCTAAATATAGAAATTCTGGCGGTAAACCAATAGTTCATTTCTGAATGAGCAATGATGATTGACATACCCCACAACTTCCAAATGCCAATATCTTATCGACTAAAGCGGAGGAAACCCACGTTTTACCGGCAATGGTAGAAAAGGATAGGCGTCATTCAGTGTATCTATCTTTCGGACATTTAAGCTGTCTGAGATCACCCATACATTAAAGGATTTATTGCTTTTTTTTCTTTTACATCTCCCCGTTGATTTTTTGGAGCTTTAAAATACCCCTCACTTCCGGTATACACACCGATCTTTTTATCTGATACCTTAGTATATATAACCGGAAATCTCCCATTCTTTTCATATTCATCAACCGTAAGTGATTTATTCCCTTTATAGAGAATAACCTGACTATAATGAGGATCGATCTTATTAAAATAGAGCTCATACAGACAATCACTACAAGACTGATATTTAATATATCTGGCCACAATTCCTTTAAGATCATCGTTTAATTCCACATAATTCCCGGAGGGAATTTCATTTTTCGGATGCTTTCTGATGACGACAAATCTCACCTGATAGCCATTATTTACGCTTTTATCCGGGATGCCAATACAAGAAAAGAGTATAATCAATAAACAACAAAGCCCGGATAACCGGGCTCTGAGTTCTATATTTAAAGCAAATAAAAGCACTTCACCAGCTTGGCTTTAAGTATAAATAGGCTTCTCAATACTCAAAGCTTTAAGAATGTTGGAGATCCTTTGCAAATCATAAGGAATTAGATTGTCAGAAAGAAAAGAATGTCTAAGTGTATCCCAATCGTCAGTAAGCTGACCTAATGACAAGTCCTTTGGCTCTTCCATAGGATTGTAAATTTCATTTGATGCAAAATCCCAATAAAAATCATTTTCTATCTCGATCTCATTTCCATTAGCCTCCTTATATCTTAATAAGAGTACAGAAATCATCTGCTCTATATCTTCCAATTTTATTTTCATCACTTCTTTTTATTTTGAATCTTTTCAATATTCTCTCTAAATGTTTGAATCTCCTTTTCTAAATGTTTAACCCGACCCGCTATAATTTTAGCGCGTAATTCTTCTGGAGCATTCTTAAGCGTTCCCTTGTTGTCAAACTTCATTGGATCTGCTTTATATTCTTTTAACTTTTGTGTATGCTCTGAGATATTTTGTTTTAGAGAAGAAATCGCTTTATTCATTGAGCTCGCTGCAGAAGCTTCTTTTCCTGTCTTAGCTAGCAAAGTGTTTGTAGTACCCTTTGTTAGAGATGCATACAATGCCACTGCGTTTACCCCATCACCTAAATGACCAAGAGCATCTTTTACAGCACCTTCCCTAGGGACCTGAACCATCACAGAATTATAGCTATCACTCTCCTTTGAATACTGATCGACTGCTTGCCACTTTTTACCTGAAGCAGTTTTATTTATTCCTACAGCATCGCCAGCATTAGCAACAAGGGTCTTTAAAGAATTCCAGCCCTGCCTTATAGCTCCACCGATTGCCATTCCTGTTTGAAGTCCAATTGGAATTCCATCGTCATCCTCATCACCTGGTCCGTCCGGCCACATTCCATCAGGATCAGTGAATCTTATAGGATTATTGAAAGTATATGTATATGGCGACCACCTTCTTCCTTTTTCAGCTAATGGATCTACAACGTTCCATCTCCCAACTACCGGATCATAGAACCTTGCCCCGTAATCAAGCTGTCCCAGCTCTTCTTGTAACTCCTTACCATTATAAAGATACTTGTTTGGTCCATCCTTTGCAACCAAGGTCTTTCCAAATGGATAATAATTGGTTTGCTGTAAAACTTCTAAAGCAGCGCTTGGGTTCTTATAAAAACTCAACCTCACATTTCCAAGGTGATCTGTCAGATTATATTCGTAGCTGTAAACACTTCCATTTCTTCTGGCCAAGCCTTCCTCATTATGGATGATATCAATATTGGCACCATCGTACTCTATTCCTTTAGCATAATCCCTAGTTGCACCGTTACTTGTCTTTCTGAGTTTAGCACCTGTTGCATCATAAGTATAGGCCATTGTTAAACCTATTTTACTTACTGCAGCCGGCAAATTCAACTGGTTATAGGTTAAGGTCACTCCAGTCCTTCCATCTACCTTAGCGTTACCATTGGCATCATAACTGTAAACACCTGTTGCAAGTCCGCCGGTAACTTGGTTCAGCTTATTTCCGGTGTAAGTATAGCTACCCAAGGCCCCGTCTCTATTTAAGGAGACAATATTCCCTATCTCATCATAGGTCAACAGTTCACTCATTACAGTGCCTGTACTGGTTCCACTCAATAATCTGTTTAAATGATCATAACCATAGGTAAATACGTTCGGATAGCTCGTATTACTTCCCCAAAATTGATTTGCAATATTTCCATTAAATTGAGGGGTTGTTCCATCCTGGTATTTCAGATCATAGCTGAACTGAGGAGAACTATAGGTCTTTGTCCAGCCCTTTTCATTATAGGCATAGGTACCCGACTGGAGGAAGTTTGTCGTGTCTGCACTATGTACAGATTTTTTAAACAACTGCCCAAGTTCATTATAATACATTCTATTCAGAGCAATCTCTGCAGCCCCATTGATAGATTCCCAGGTGGCTAATTTCCGCCCCATATGATCCAGGTCATAGCGTCTGGCTATGGTTGTTGTTGCACCATTTCCTACATGGGTACGCGTACTGGCTTTCAGCTGTCCAATGAAATCATAGGTATTTTCCACTACATCGGTACCATTTAAATGGTTCTGGCTTTTACTTTGAACCACCCTACTTTCATCATCGTAATAATTGACCGTTAAAAGCATGGTCGTCGTTCCAAGGATATTTACTTTTGTTCCCGTCAATAAGGTTTTGGTACGGTCAGCGGGCATTTGTTCTCCGGTAGGTGCACCAAAAGTATTTCCAACAAAACTATAATTATCATAATAACTGATCACCTGTGCTTCAGTACTAACCCTTGGGAAAGCAACATTGGTATAGTCCGAGCCAACAGCATCCGGCCTGCTTTCCCAAAGGATATTGGTTATTCCATCAGTACTGACTTCGGTTTGCATGGCTGACCTGGCAAGGCTACTGGTATACAAACCCGTAGTCACCACCCTCGCAAAAGCGTCATATTTACTGTAGTTCCATTTGCCTGATCCTCTTTGAACGGAATCCTGGCTCAGCACGATTTGGTCAAGGACATTGTACACCATATACTCCCAACCTTTTCCGGGAATTTGCTTTTCGATCAGCCTTCTTCGGTCATCGTAATGATAACCATAAATAAAGTTCTTAAATACCGTATCACTTTCCATAAAGCTATTGGTGTCGGAACCATTCTCATTTACTCCCGGAGGTAGTACATAGCGAAGATCACCAAAGTCATCATACACATAGTATGTAGACAAGCTCTTGGTGTCAGTTTCCCACACCCTTTTGAGCACCACATGATCATCAAAATCTTTATATTCATCAACAGTACCTGCGTTTCCGCTTACCCAATTCTCATCTTTGATCTTGGTTTTATATAGTCTTCCAGTCGCATAGTTGGCTGCAGAGGAAGCTCCCGAAGAAGTCACCGTCCACAACTTGACCGGCTCTTCAGCTAGATTTGTTCCATACTCACTCACAACTGTTCGTCCAGTAGTAGCCGTACGGCTAGACGCAGGCTGCCAGGCGTCACCAGGAGCGCCTTGCTCTAAGACCCGGTTTAAAGGACTGGCTTCAAATACCATTACCGAAAAAGGTTTAGTTGTGGCTTTAATACCCGTTGTACCACTAAAAAAACTAGCCTGCCCCGCTCCCGGTGTTAACGCATCTGCCCGGTAACCACCACCATTGCTCACTTCAGCGTATGACTGGTATTTCACTGCCTCCCTGCCAAAAGCATCATAAACCACAGGCTGTACCATATCCCGGAAGCCTGGACTTCCCTGTATGGTTATTGCTTGAAGAGACCGGCCTAATCCGTCAAAATATTGGACTGTCTGATTCACCTCTGAGGTGTTCCGTCCTCCTGCCGCGATATCAGTATCGGTAAAGATACCCGGACGTTTAAAGGTCCTGGTCAAGATGTAATTCTGATTCACACTTACCGAATTTAGAACAGGAACATATTTTTCAAAACTCAGTCCGGTAGTATAGATCCTGACTGTTTTACCTGCCGGTATATAAAAGCCATCTTTTAAGGTTATACTGCCTTTGGCAGTGATTTCAGTTTCATTATTATAAATATTTACAGTCCTATCCTGTTCTTCCTGAGCATTGACATTTACATAAGTAAACATGGAGATTAGTCCTATAAAATAAGTGGTAATTTGATTCTTTCTATTTTCCATCATCAGAGCATTTAAGGCTTATAGTGATAAGTTGTATTTTTCAGAACGTTTCCCTTTTGGTCTTTCACATTCTTCAATCTTTGATATCCATCATACTCATAATATTCAATTCTACCATTAGGATTGGTCTTACTAGTTATCCCCACCAAGGGTTTATATATAAAGGACGTAATCTGTGCATTGGGAAGTCCGGATCTCAACTGGGCCATCTTCTGACGAATAAAATCTTCAGTCACTGAAGCATTGTTAAACTGATCAATCACCCCCTCTCCACCAAGTTTAGTTAATACATCACTATAGCTGGCGTTTACAATCTCTGCAATGGGGTACTGCCCCTTGTACCCCCATAAAAGGGTAGTTGACGGAGCTTTTTGTATACTAAACTCCAATGGATTACCATAGAGATCATATCGTTTGAAAGAAATTATCTTACTTAATGCAGCGTTAATGTGAATCGTTTGATTTTGTAGAAAAACCAGCTCATTTGACAAATTTGTATCTACAGCGTAGTTATTACTGAGTAATGTTGTAGACTGGTTGGTGGTAAAAAGTTCTTCAATAGGCTTATCCAACATATTCTTTTGTACCATAAGCTGATAAATATCTAAGCTGCTTTCCCATGGATATTTTGAAGTTTTACGATTAAGAGTACCACCTTTACTGGAAATTGATTCGACAGTTTTCGGATATGTGATCTTATCCGGGTTATAACTAAATGTTTTTATGTTTATAATTGAATCGGATAATGCATAGGTTATTTGCTGTTCACTTTTCAAGCGATAAATACCTGGATCGATATAATACTTTGCTTCATTGAAAGTAAAATCACTTGCACTAAAATGCTCCGGAAACAGCTGGAATTCCCCGCCCTGAGTACCCCATGGAATAAATTCCGGGAATGCGGGGTATATAGCATGTGTTCCTTCAACCCATGTGTTTCCATCTAAACTTGTTCCAATTCTTCGGTCGATCAACATATTTTGAATTTGACCGTTTGGATCGCTAATCCACTCATAATCATAATTTTTCCTCAAGAGCGGAGAATAACCAGAGCTCGTCTTCAGGTAATTTATTTCTTCCTTAATTTGAGGTCCGTTTTGAAACAGGCTGGAAGTTATTTGTGTAAACTTCTTCTGAAAAAATCTGGGACCTTGTAATTTCGCCACCACATCGTCTTTAAATATAAATTTGACGGTCCTCTTATTTGTTAAGGAGTACTCGGTCACTTCATCGTACCAGAACCCAGATTTACCAAAGTCGTAGCTTGAATAATCAGACAGTCCCTTAATTGTTAACAATCTGTTATAAAGGGCGAAATCACTACCATAAGCGTTATAGGTAAAGTTATAAATCTCGTCAATGAAAGAGTTGAGAGTGGGTATTAATTTTATTCTAGCCAGTCCATTTTCACCGATACCATATTTGTATGACTTCTCTAATTGTAATGAACCATCGTGATGGTAACTTTTCACTGTTTTCACCCTTAGTCCGCCTCCTTTTGTAGGCGTATTCGGAAAATTTGAACTTGGGTCAAAACCTAAATACTGCTCATTAAAACTGAATTGGTGTGGTTCATAATCATAAGTACTATAACCGCCAGTAGGGTAAATTATTTTTTCGAGCATAAATGCCTTCATTGCCAACTCGTCGACAGATTTGTCAGCAAACCCTACGGAAAGACCATTATTTACAGGAGGAAGGTTCTTAAAAGCATACTCCCAATAGTATTTTAAAAATACTTTTGGGACATGAGATTGATTCACTTTCCCATTATAAAAACCCCATAAATCGATTGAAGTACTTCCTTTGCCATATCTATTCGTGTTATATTCAAATTTGTACTTATCATCATTTACTGAAATCTGCTTTAACAGGAACTGATCTTGCTGGGCATTCCACTCTCCATAGGCAAAATCTACATTTTTAATTATACTTCCTGCAAAGTCACTAATCTTTATATTGTTGACCAGAGGTAAGGTCCTACTCAGATAAGAAAAGTCAACGCTTCCTAAAGGAAATTCAATTTTCGTCAGCATTTTACTGTCTGGATTAGTATACTCATCCATATCTATTTTTAACGCAGAAATTGATACTTCAGGACGGCTTTCCGGAGGCTTTGAGTTTGGAGACTCCCCAGCGGCGGGTGTATGTGGTAAACGTCTGCTTTTTAAATCATTTACCGTAGTCGCCACTGACACGAGTGGGGCGGAATTACTTGTATCAAAATTCGCCCAGATAAATTTTATCTTTTGATGGTTTTTTGCTTCTATTTCCCTTAAGAGCCAGGATGTGATAATTATTTCACCATTAGCTTCAACATAGTTGCTTTGGAAGGCATCGAAGGGAGCTCCGAATCTATAGATGGTTCCATCCTCATCCGTCACAGTAATGTGGTCAATAAACTCATAGACACCATGTGCGCTATTAACAAGATCTATTTTAACATAATTCCCGTAGGTGTATGCTTTGAACCCATTTAGCTCCTTCTTTATCAGGAACGTGATTGATTTGTGAGGAAGATTAATGGTAAAAATATCTTTCTGTCCATCATAAAGATCTTCTTTATACAACTGATAAGAAACAAGCTCTCCTTTATCTGAAACCATTCCTTTTAACAAAGAATAGTAATAACTTGTAGAAACCATAGCTGCTTTACCATTATTCCTATTGATCCAATCATTTTGTAGCGTATAGTTATCCTTAAAAGGATATCGTTCATCTGCTCTACCTAATACTTTCCTGGTAATGCGGGGATTGATATTTGACACCCATCCGTATCCATAGGGAAACGGCGTATCAGTAATTGAAATGCCTGAAGTAGAATAGGTCATCTTTATCGGGAGAGAAAAATCCTTTAGCTCTATATTGTATAGATCGATAGGAATACTCACTGTGCCACTACTCAAATTTGGTTCATTTCCTAAATAAGTTGTAAACTTACTCGCTACAGGTGATGGGGGCATCACATTAAACTGCAATTTATTATTGTGTTGAGCAAACACATCGGTTCCTAACAAGCAAACAATAAGAAATATAAAATACTTCATAAATAAGGTGGATATTTGGTTCATAAAAAAATCAGGGGGGGGGGATGGAATATCTAATACTTTCCTTTCTTGTTATCCTTAAACCTGAGTTCGAATAACAATTTGAGAGAAAATGTAATCAAAGTGGAATGCTTGTATGTTTAGCTTATATCCTTCTCTTTATCTTCGTAAAGTGAAATATCGATTTTTGGAATCCCCGTATCGAGCTCAATTTCTGCATTTCCATATTGTCCAAAGACAGAAGCGTCAGGAGGAGGTGTAATCACATTTTTCTGCTCTTTGTTGGTTTGAGGTACTTGCCTTAGACAACTCGCACCATAAATAGCGAGTGCAAATAAGATGAGGTAGCGTATTTTCATTGAAAATTTATAGGGAGGTTATGGTGTATTTTATAGAAGAATTATCAGTAAAGATATTTTCATATAAAAACATGCACCTGGTATAATTCGTGTAAAATCAAAAATTTAATGTTTTCTCTGCATTAATATTAAGTCATAGTTTTAAATAAAGCTCATAATTGGAAAAACAAAATATCAATCCAAATATAATAAACTGAAAATCAAATAAAATAGTCAATTAAAAAAAATTGTTAAAAAAATAAACACAGTTTATGCCATAAAAACAAAAACCCGGAATGACGCTCTGAACTTAATCAGGAACTCCATTCCGGGTCTTCGATATATTTTAGCGTATGAGCTGACTAGCTCATTTTCAGTTTCTTCTCAATGTCATTTACATAAGCTCTGAACGTCTTATCCGTCTGGATCAGATCTTCTACGGTCTGACAAGCATAAATCACTGTAGAGTGATCTCTACCCCCAAAGAATGCACCGATAGTTTTCAATGAAGACTTGGTCATCCCTTTAGACAAATACATCGAGATCTGGCGGGCCTGAACAATTTCTCTTTTACGGGTAGGCGCTTTTAATAAATGTACCGGAACCTCGAAGTAATCACAAACCAGTTTCTGGATATAATCCATGGAAACTTCTTTACTTGTGTTTTTAATGAAGTTCTTCAGCATTGATTTAGCGAGTTGCAAATCAATTTCTTTTTTGTTCATTGTAGATTGTGCCAACAGGGAAACCATTGCACCTTCCAGCTCACGAACGTTGTTGTCAATGTTGTTTGCTACGTATTCTACTACCTCATCAGGAAGGTCGATTCCATCAGCATACATTTTCTTTCTAAGGATCGCAATTCTTGTTTCCAGTTCAGGGATCTGAAGATCCGCAGAAAGGCCCCATTTGAAACGGCTCAGCAAACGTTCTTCCAGACCGGTAAGGTCTTTCGGCGACTTATCTGAAGTAATGATAATCTGTTTGCCCGACTGGTGTAAATGGTTAAAGATGTGGAAGAAAATATCCTGTGTTTTTTCTTTACCGGCGAAGTTGTGAATATCATCCATAATGATGACGTCCATGGCCTGATAGAAATTCACGAAATCATTGATCGTATTGTTTTTCAATGATTCTACGAACTGCTGACAGAACTTCTCGCAGGAAAGGTAGATCACCAGCTTATCAGGTAGGTTCTGTCGGATCTCATTTCCGATTGCCTGTGCTAAGTGAGTTTTGCCAAGACCTGAAGCTCCATAGATCATTAGCGGGTTAAAGGAAGTGGCTCCTGGTTTTGCGGCTACCGCATGTCCTGCCGAACGGGCAAGGCGGTTACAGTCACCCTCAACAAAAGTATCAAAGGTATAGTTCGAATTCAGTTGTGGGTCTACATTCATCTTCTTCAATCCCGGGATCACAAATGGGTTCTTAATATCTCTGTTTACATTTACCGGAACAGGCATTGATTGTTTCCTGTTCGTGGAAGACATGCTTCCGTTTGAAGGCATATTAGTGGTGTATGGTAAAGCCCCATTGGTAGATTTATCCACCACAATATTATACTCCAGTCTTCCTTCTGTGCCAAGCTGCTGCTTAACGGTTTTGCGCAATAACGCTACATAGTGCTCCTCAAGCCATTCATAAAAGAATAAACTAGGTACCTGTACGGTTAAAACGCTTCCATCCAGCTTAAGGGCAGATATCGGTTCGAACCAAGTCTTGTAACTCTGGGCCGGGATATTATCCTTTATGATTTGGAGACAGTTATTCCATACTTGAGTACAAGTGTTTTGCATAGTTCTTCTTTAATTTTTACGGTTTATAATAACTAAAACTGCGGATGGGCCCGTCGTTTTGGGAGTGCGAAGATCATAAAATTTACCAACATTCGGATGGAAAATCTCACCTTTTTCGTAACTCGCTCATTCCTAAAATCATACGGACTGGATAACTTTTGCTTGCTGTGGATAACTCAAAAAATGTGGAATTCGTCAGCGGGAGTTCGGGCGTTTTTTTCGTAATTTACATTTTTAATCTGAGATCTGCAGCAGCAAAAAATTAATCGATAAAAAGGGAATGGCTCACTGGAAAATTGGTATCGCTATGGTTATAGTTTTTTTATTTTCCGGTTGCGGAATTTTTCTCCGGAATAGAAAAACAGACCATGCCGGGCTCGAGCGATACGACTACGATCTGCCCATCATCCTCTACCCTTCCGCAGAACCCGCTTCAAAAAAACTAATCTTTATTCTTTCCGGCGACGGAGGCTGGCTGGATTTTGAAGATGAGCTCGCCCGCCAATTTTCAGAAAAAGGTTTTCATACCGTAGGATTCAATTCCAGGAACTACTTCTGGACACAAAGAACGCCCCAGGAACTGAGTAAAGACATCCTGCTGCTATTAAGGACTTATAGAAGAAAATATAAGGCGTCCGAAATCTACCTCTGCGGCTATTCCTTCGGCGCGGATGTAGTCCCCTTTATTTACAACCGGCTTCCTTTTCGGGCAAAAAGAAGGGTCATATCATTGCAATTACTTTCTCCCTTTGCCAGTACTGCCTTTAAAGTCCATACCGCAGACCTCCTCAACCTGGCCGGAGATGACAAGGCATACAAGGTGATCCCCGAAGTGGAAAAGATCCATATTCCGGTCTTTTGTTATTACGGGCTTGAGGAAAACCCTAAACCGCTGAATGAACTGAAGCTTAAAAATTTCAAAATTAAGCTCCTTCCCGGCGACCATCATTATGAATTCCCTGCCAGTCAAACAATTGTTTCGGAATGTGGGAAATCATTGCCACAACTTCCTTATTGATTAGAAAATTTAGGCTAAATTTGCAGATATGAGTACTGTGGACCCTTCTAATGAAATTTTTGATAAAGTCATATCGTTTATTGAATATACCAATCAAAGCATCTTTCTGACCGGAAAAGCCGGAACGGGGAAAACCACTTTACTCAGAAAAATCAAAGAAACGACTGCAAAGAAGACGGTGATCGTTGCCCCGACAGGAGTTGCAGCGATGAATGCAAAAGGAGTAACGATCAACTCGCTGTTCCAGCTTCCTCCAGGTTCCTTTTTTCCGGGTGATGTGAACCTGGCCAGCTTAAGGGCCGGTGTGGTCTCGATCAAAACCCTGCTCACAGAACTTAACTATTCCAGAGAAAGAAAAAGCTTGCTCACAGAACTGGAACTGATGATCATCGACGAGGTTTCCATGGTGAGATGCGATGTGATTGATGCAGTAGATGCTATACTAAGGATGGTCAGGAAAAATGACGCGCCTTTTGGCGGTGTGCAACTCCTGCTGATTGGCGATTTATTTCAACTGCCCCCGGTCACCAAAAGGGAAGACTGGGAGTTGCTAAGCAAAATATACCCTTCTCCCTATTTTTTTGAAGCCACGGTAGTGAAACAACACCCTTTACTGCAGGTTGAGCTCAAAAAGGTATTCCGTCAAACAGAACCTGAATTTGTAGACATCCTGAACGACATCAGGAACAACCAGATTGGTGATGCCAGACTGGACATTCTAAACCAGCGCTTCGATCCTGATTTTAAACAGGCAGAAGGATCGAATCACATTATCATTACCTCTCATAATGCAGAGGCCAATGCGGTGAACAATGAGAAACTCGATGAACTGGAAGGTGACGATTATATTTTTGAAGGGCAGATAGACGGGACACTCAATATCCAAACCCTTCCGGTAGAACAGTCCCTGCGACTAAAAATAGGTGCTCAGGTGATGTTCATTAAGAACGATACCGGAGAAAACAGAAAATTCTATAACGGTAAAATTGGAAAAGTAAAGTCTATCGCAGGAGAAGAGATCTATATTTCTTTTCCTGATGAGGAAGACCTGCTTTTAGAAAGGGCTTCCTGGCAATCATTTGAATATAAAGCCAATGAAAATCAGGCCATCGTTCAACAGCAGGTAGGAGAGTTTTATCAGTTTCCGATTAAGCTCGCCTGGGCAGTAACGATCCATAAAAGTCAGGGTTTAACCTTTGACAGTGCCATCATCGATGCCGGAAACTCCTTTGTTTCAGGACAGGTGTATGTGGCTTTAAGCAGGGTACGTACCTTAAACGGGCTGATCCTCCGTTCCAAAATCAATAAAGAAAGCCTGCGCTCAAATATAGAAGTGCTGAACTATATGAATACCGGTAATGAGGATGAACTGAGCGAATTGTTATCTTTATCACAGGAAAGGTATATCATTTATTTATTCAGTAATGTGTTCTCTTTCCAGGAGGTAATCGAGTCTTTGAATACAGTGACATCAGACCATGAAATCATGAAGTCTAATGACGCCGAACTAAGGTCAATGATTGGGAGCCTCAACAGGTCTGAAGAAGCCCTTCAGGACCTCTCTTTACGTTTCCAGTCTCAGCTTCGTCAATTACAGAAAGACAGTGGCTTAAAGGACCATAAAGCCATTCATGCGAGAATTGAAGCGGCCTTCAATTACTTTGCAAAAGAGATCAGTCTGCAGGTCATCAATCCCCTGAATAAACAGATCCGCGGAAAACCTAAAAGTAAATCCGATCAGAAACTGGTTCACTTATTCCAGCAGCATCGTTTAGCAGCAGAAAATAAGCTGTATAAAATGCGTACCGCTACAGAAATTGCCGCAGAAGCCAGCAATTGGGAGGATCCACATTTACTGATGAAAAAGATACATGAGTTGCTGAAAAAGAAAATGAGTACGCCCGCAGCTGCACAAAATGCCACTACGATACAGCTGTTTTAGTTGGATAATAGCTCTTCTTAAATACCCGGAAAAAGGCACTCAAGTTGTATTTTCTTTTCACCAGCAAGAAATCGATACAAAACAGAGCAAATCTTACTTTCACAATTTAATTAGCCATGTATAGCCCATCTTCCAGCTTTTTTCCTTCTGGTAGATACAAAAAAACACCCGGCATTAATGTTGAATCATCATTATCAATCACTAAAGCTCCGAGCCCCCTGTATTCCGGCTTTAAAGAATTTGTTAGTAAGAACACGATCTTGCCATCACCAAAAAACACCATTTTATAATTTTCTATAGGTTGTATTTTTGTATTATTTGCCTTTACATCTGCTAATAGTTCTTTCCATAACTCTTTTATATCCGGCTCTTTTTTATATAATGCAACGGCATTTCTGCTTTCCGTTCCAAATTTCAATTTCGCTAACAAATCAGCATTCTTACTTTCATATACACTTGCATATTCTTTATAAAACTTCAGTGTTTTTTGTTCAAGAACCTCCTGATCTAATTTTGTTAAATCCTGTCCTTTACTCCAACCCTCGTTTACATAGGGTACTTCAGCTTTAAAATTAAAAGTAAATTCATAATAGGGTTTCCCAGAGGCAATGAAATGGCCTTTACTATCTGTCAAATTATTATGCTTCATCACTACTTGTTCATCTTCCAGCGTTTGACCTCCTTTGCCATCCATTTTTATGATAGATATGGATATTGAAGTATTGTCTGTTAATGTTATTGAGCTATCCCCCTCGCCATATTCTTCTTTTATCAAATCACCTATGGGATATAAGCGATAGGTTAGCTTTTGCTCTCCACTCTTTAAAATGCCACGGTTTATGTCCAAGGGAGTCGCATAATTAGATAACTTATAATCTTTATGCATAGGATAATCATTGACCAATACCTCTAATACGCAATTACTTTTATTGATACGCATATAGTACATTGGCTCATTAGCATAATGTTTAACGCTTTCAACTAATTTTTGCTCGAAATTAGCAGCATTGATTTCCGGATATTGTATGTTTACAATTTTAGTATCAATCGATTTCCTTTCAGGCCCACAAGCAAGAATCAACATCAAAACACCAAACAGAGCAAATCTTACTTTCACAATTTAATTAGCCATGTATAAACCATCTTCTATGTTTCTACCCTCCGGCAAATAGAGAGATACATTTGGTATAAAAAAGGCCTCATCACCGTCCTTATCTATATAATTAACTCTTAAGGCACCGGCTCCTCTGTTAGGATATTCTAAAGAATTTGATAGTAGAAATACAATTTTTCCCTCACCAAAAAATACCATTTTATAATTTTCAATCGGTTGGATTTTTTTATTCTTATAATCGAAACGATTTAAATAGACTTTCCATAAGTCATCTATATCAGATTGTTTTTTATAAAAAGCAACAGCATTCCTTCTTTCTTCACCAAATTTTAATTTCGCTTGTAAGTCTGTACCTCTGTTTTCATAAATCTTTGCATACGCTTTATAGAATTCTATTGTTTTTTGTTCGAGAACTTTTTGATCTAACTTCGTTAAATCTTGTCCTTTACTCCAGCCTTCATTTGTATATGGCACTTCCGCATTAAAGTCAAAAGTAAATTCATAATATGGTTTACCAGCAGCAACAAATCGGCCTTTATCGTCAACCAAACTTGTATGTTTCATCACAACCTCCTCATGCTCGGTCGTTTTTTCTCCTTTGTTATCCATTCTTATGATCGATATCGAAATTGCGGTATTATCTGTTAAAGTAGTTACGATATCCCCCTCTCCATATTCTTCCTTTATTAAGTTGCCCACCGGGTATAAACGATATGTCAGTTTTTGCACTCCACTTTTTAATATTGCATCATTAATCTCCAATGGTGTTGCATAGTTCGATAATTCATAATCATCATGAACAGGATAATCGTTAATCAATACCTCAAGCACACAATTGCTTTTATTAATGCGCATATAATATAAAGGTTCTTTCGGATAGTGTTTTACACTTTCGAATATTTTCTGCTCAAAATTATTTGCATTGATTTCAGGATATTGTGTGTTCATAATTTTCGTATTTGTCGATTGTTTTTTTTCTTGTCCACAGGCAACAAACAAGTTGACTAATGTTAATATTACTAATGTTCTTTTAATCATGATTTGGGCTCATTTATTATTTTATCATCCAACAAAGATATTTTCTGTCCTTTCGCAACATAGGGCTCCATCAATATAAATGGTGTCGCAGGTATAGTAACACTTTTGCCTTCACGGTCCTTCCCACGAGTTTTAACACTCCCCGACAAAGTCCCCGCAATACCCGAAAAAATCACATTATCCACATAATAAGGTTCGGGCTTCGCATACGTATATTTACGTTCAAAAAACAGGCTGCCATGTATTTCAGCCTTACCATCAGCACGTGCTTCATTGTCTACTACCGGCATTACACCTTTAATAAACGCAGGAGCATAACGCATAATCCAGTCCGTTTTCACATGGTATCCTGCTTTAAGCTCACATGAAGCAACAGCATCTATTCCTTTTTTTCTACCAATAATGCCCTTACTATTATTTACATAATTTTCAAGACTGTCTTTTATGCTGACACTACCTACCAAATGATTGATCATCACTTCGTAATTGGCTTCATACTTTCCTTTTATCGTGATCGTGAAATTAAGTTTTTGCCCTATCTTCTCAAACAATCCATCGATACTATTTTCAATACCTTCTTCCAGATTGTCGATCCCTCTTTTGATATCGTTCGTATTAATAATCGATGGCCCTTTTTTTTCTCCGCCAGTCCCCTGATCACCTGATGCACCTCCGGAAGAACCTCCGGATCCAGTTCCAGACGAACCTGCAGAATTTCTACCTCCGAATTTCTTACCTAATTTCTTCAATAAACTAACGTGTCCAAAAATAGTCATGGCTGTCCGTGCATAGTCAAAGACTTTCGCAATTCCAGTAACACTAGTCACAAGGCTCCCCAGTGTATGTTTGTCTTCATATTGTATCCCAAACAACGGCAGTGCAAATACTTTTTCTGTCTGTACAAAGGCAATCCTTCCATCCGCTTGCTTCTCGTAATAATTGGCTCTTACCACACTGATCTTTGGGGTAATAAACTCAAAGCCTTTTCTCTTCATGGCAATGGTTACATTTCCACCATATTTGCTGGCTGCCGACGCGACTTTTCCAATTTTGGTAGCCGCTCCTTTTCCACGGGTTAAGTATAAGATGATCGCATCCACTAAAACGGAAAGAATAACACAATATATAATCACTGCTTTTGCTATCCAGGGGTATTTAGCGGTATAATCCATAATTACCGCAGGCTTATTTCCACTTTCATCAAAAGTATGATAAGCATGAATCCCGAATCCAAACTTCTGAGCAGTGCTGATAAAATAATCCATGATCATATCCGCCATAAACTTCGTTATGAAATCTGGCAGACCGGAATATTGAAACTTTATAATTTCGACAAGATAAGGGGTCAGGTATTTCAACTCATCGTCCAGGCCATTTTGGATTTTAACATCAATGGCCCTAAAAAAACCTCCTATAGGTTGATCATATTTAAAATGAGTTGCCCAGGCCACATCAGGATGAACATTAATATCCAGGAGATGTCTATAGACACAGGTAGTCAATGGTAAATTTGCCTCAATCGCAGGAGAGGGCAAAAAGTATTCTTTGAAAAAGGCGATGTAATCATTCTCATGCTTATACTTAAAATTCACATCAAATGAAAACGCATCATCTGAGTCCTTTTTAACATTCATGAACCCTGCCTTTTTCAAGGGCGCCAGGTCAAATACCTTCCCCTTATGGTTTGCACATTTACCTGGCGCCTTAGCGCCTAACTCTATCTTTATCGTTTTGTTCTTATCACTTCCACCAGCCAGATAATGCAGATGTATTACATTTTCCTTCTTTTTGCCATTGCGCAAATCAGCTTCATCAAAAACAAGCTTTTGATTCTGTTTGATCGTAATGTATTTGCAGAAACCATAACTCTGATGATTCTTGTCTGCCTGTCCGATTTTTAAAGGCGTTAGATTTGACGGGGTTTTAGTTACTGTAGAAGCAACCTTATTCTTAATCCGTAAAAACCGTGCATGCTCCGTATCCTTATTGCTATCGGTGATGTATTTTCTGTTGGCAGGATCATAAACCTTCACATAAAACTGATCGACAGGGTTTGGCCTGATCACCTGGGCATACCATTTAAAAGTATTGCTCAATTCAAGGTTGATCTCCCCATCAATCACATCCACACTCTTTTGTGTAAATATCACAGGATCATCTGTACCGGTAATGCGCCTGCAAAAATCCACAGATAGATTTACATGTCCGTTGAGTCCTTCGGTCGTTAAATTGAGGTATATGACATCCCCATAAGAAAAAACATGTTCCTTGCGTACATCTTTCCCATCGTTGCTGGTACACCATTTACTGGTTACTATTTTCGGAGGACAATATCCGCTGACAATCAATCCGGTCTGATTGGCCAGGTCTTTTTTATGATACAGGCTTGCTTCTACGTAATATTGAAAAGGACCACAAAGATTCTTCGGAATTTTAATGCCATAGGCATAACCCGCAGGCACTGATTTTTCCAGAATAGTATTTCTTTTTTTCCAGCCCTGGAACATCCAGGTTACAGCCTTCTTCTTATCAGCCTCGGGAGTACTTTCATACCACTGTCCCACCTGAAAAAACACGTCCTGGTCAGGAGCAATGACTACCTTTTGATTCGGAACTGATAGCTCATTTTTTACAATCCCCTGCCCTGTCCATTTTATTTTTTTTACGCCTTTTGCCATTTTGAATCAATTTAAAATCAACTGCTGGTATCAGTTATTCCCTCATGCTTAGCTTCTTTTTTATACATATCCCGGACATCAACCATCGGATTGATCTGGTTATGTACCTCCGGCTCTACGTTTTTAAAGTTTTGCTCAGAAGGCTCAGTAATTTGTCCGTGGTCGGTAAACTCAATACAGTCGGGCGCCCCCATCGGACAGGTAGCCTTGCTTTTTTCTGTAAGAATCTTACCGTCGTTACTTAGCGTTACCGTATCATAAAAACCACTCCATTTTGTAATTACTGCCAGGCAAGGGAGGAAATCAACTCCCGCAGGTTGTTTTTTACATTTACCAAATGTGTTCTTTTCTAATGTTTGTCCAAGTTCTTTGCTTGTGCCAATAAGTTTATCACTACCGTCTTTATCATTCGCATAATGCTTTTTATGTGTTTTCACTTTTAACTTATCCAGTTTTGGCTCTACACTAAAAATGCATTTTACGGTGGCACCTTGCACTACGATGTGTTTTTCGCTCATAATCCTATTCTTTAAAAGGGGACCATCCAGATGATTAGTCCAATATTTGTTTTACACGTGTCCAAAAAGACTTTTGTTTTTCGGCGTTCTGTTCTTCTATGTCAGCAGACAATTGCTGGTGTTGTTCCTCCCCGCTTTCCAGATCCGAAATCATGACCGTAATTTTCGGTACCTGATCTAAGTCCAGACTGTACTCGGCCAATAACGTTCTGATAAAGTTGTTTGCAGGGTCTAAAAAATACTGCACAGTATAACTTCCGGATAACTTGTCTGCAACATCCACAGCTCCGTTAGAAGGGAATTGGAAACCATTTTCAATGTCATTTCCACTGCGGAGATCTATGACCTCAGCAACGCTTGTTATTCTTTTTAAATGGTACTCATCCAAATGTTTTTCCATATAATGTGTTACAGAAAAAGCAATTTCACCGGCATCCAGTCCAAATGGGAAAGTGCTTTCTTTATGAAGGCTAAAATCAGCAGTGTAAACACCATAAATGCCATTAAAATATGACCTTAAAACATAATCATTGCGTAAACTGTTCAACAACAGCCCCTGATCTGAAAGGGTCCTGCTGGTCAGCTCAATGTATTTCCCGATCCATTCACCTGTATACTGTTTACGTAGTTTCAACTGTGCACTTGTCCATCTCCCGATGATTTCATCGAAATTCTTCAGCTCGACCAATTCTCCGGACGCACTGATCACCAATTGTAAAGGGTAAAGTGCACCTGCTGTGATGACCGCAATTTCTTCGGCAACACTGTCTGCCTCTGCATCATTGATATAGGTTGCAGATGTCTTATCCATCTCAAATAAGTGGTACTTTTCGTTGGACCTCAGCAACTTCATACTCATCTCATATTTGATGGTATTTATGGCTCCTGACTTATCAATATGGATTTCAACCCCATAATGAATGGCATTCGGGTTCTCTTTTAAATATAAATAAGGGCTATTCTCCGGAACGCGCTTTTGCAATACCTGTTTTTCTTCCGGTTCCACCTGTTCAAAAAACGTATATCTGGACTTTTTCACAGGAATAATCACCTCCTTTAAATCCGGAAAAAAGGAATCTTCAATTGAATCGAAAGGCTCACAATGTGCATTGTGAAATGTAACCATTTCCTCCACGCTATAGCCCAAGGCAATAGCCACACTTAATAAAGTATCACCTTTCCTGATCTGATATGTGGAGAAATTATTCATATTTATTGTGAAAAAAGGTCATCTGTGATCAACCCAACGCCAAGGTACCATACGAACATGTAAATCATCAAAAGCATCATACAACACAGGATGATAAAGATGAACGCATAACGCATCCAGCTGGTCTTAACTTTCTCAGACAGGAAATGAATGATTAAGTAGGAGACTACAGGAGGAATGCTTAATGGGATGCCGTAATGCAGGAAAATATGTACGATGGAATTAAACGTAAGCTCCGGAACCGCATCATGGAATGCAACGATAAACCAAAGCGTAATGATTAAAGCCGATAGTAAAAACACAAGGATTACCTTATAAATCAGGCTGGGCACTTTTTTCATAATTATTTCTTTTTATAACCTGGATTTTTACCTGAACTAAATGCACCCCGCAACCCGCTTTCTACCCCGGGCCAGAACTTAGTATGACTTAAACTATGTGCTACAGTAGCTAAATATGGAACTCCGCCTGGTCTTACCTTTAATTCAAAATCTTTTTCATCTGCTTTTGTAACCAGCTCCACATGAAATTGTTTCACCAGCGTGGAATACACCGAGATGCTTTTTCTTAGTTTCGTTACCTCATCATCTAAATCACCCGTCACAAAAACCTCGGCTGCATCGAGAACATAATATAAAATGGTCATGTGTACCGGCTTTATAAACTGACTGATCAACCGCATCAGTAATTCCTCGAGGTTGTTCTGTTGTAAAGCGCCGACCGCCCCTTTTATAAATCCATCACATAACCCTTTTTTACCACGGCTATGATAAGGATCCTTATCTGTGATGTCTATAGGGATGATGCTCAAGCCCTTTGCCTGATCTTTTGGCGTCCAGGAATTCAACTCAATGCTATCAGTTAATCCGGTATTGACGGCGAATATCCTCGCCAGCAAGTTCAATATATAACTGTCTTTCACCCCGGTCTTGATGGCAAACAATTCATTAAAAACGCCAATCGCACTCGCTAATTTAATGTCCTGCAAAAACTCTTTACGTCCATAACCACCGGCCCTGTTTGAGCTGTTCCGGACAAAAGTTCCATGCGTCTCATAAGACCAGTGTAAGAACTTATTCAGCAAACTCACAAACTGCTCCCTTTCTTTATCTAAATTAACTTTAACAACGTTAATCGCTTTGATGTACTTAATAAACTCATTGGTTAACACATTAATTGCCTGTAAAGCTTTTGCCGTTTCCCTCCATAAAAAGGGCCCCTCCGTATCGTCATTGATCCATACGTTCAGCAAATGCTTAAATGCCGAAGTATCTACCGTCTTAAAGATATTAAGCCCCTTTTCAAAATTATCAAGATGGAAGCCCTGAAGAAAAACCTCCAGGTTAACTAAACTAAAATCGGCAATCAGCTGCTGTGTTAAATCATATTGATTACGCACATTGATCAGCTGACAACTTTTATGCAGTTTAGCATGATTCAGCTGGTGTTTTTTCCTAAAAAACGGAGTGGATAAATACGTAATGCTCTTTACCTTCCACAATGCCGGAAACCGTTTATCTGTTTCAATCAGATTTGTAAACTGATTGATTACGTTTCCTCCATGAGAGTGACCAATTAAATGTAGATGGACTTCTTTTCTTTTAAAGCCTGTATATACTCTGCCCAGTAAATCCAATAACCGGTCTGCTGCAGCGTTTCGCTCTTCTGTATTATTGTCGCCGGACCAGCTAAAGAAGTTCCCCTCAATATGCAGGTTGAGGTATTGCAGCTTTAGTTCTTTGATATCTGCCCAGAAATTTGCCGGGCTTCCCTGCCAGTATTTGGTGTTTGCCTGATGCTTTAACCCTTCCGTATTAATCGGATCTGTCGTTCCGGCAACAAACATCACTACATCTATGAGCGTTTTATCTCTTGTAGCTTCAGGTATTACAAACCTCGGCTCCTTGAACTTTATATCTCCCATCTGTTTGTTTATTTAGAGGTTATACAAACTTTCTTGTTAGAAACCAAAGCCAGATTCTGGCCCGTTGCCACTATTTCCACCTTCTCTGCAGTGTCTGCAAATGTTTTCGAAGAAGCAATGTAATTCGTCTTTATGGTGATCAATAAATTCTTCGCTGTCTTGTTAATCGCCATATTAAAAAAGGTTTGATTTTTCAGCACTATTGATTTCCACTGTTTTCTCTGAGCTTTCCAGAAGCATGTTTTCCTTAGTACTGAAAATGGTGACTTTCTCCGCATATTGGGTGGACTCCATAGAACCTCTGGTATAGGCTTTCTCTACCATTTCAGTTTTATTATTTGCATTCTCTTTAAAGTCCCCTATGGCGGTCATGCTGATGTCCTGCCCTGCATATTGTGTCATGTTTCGACCCGCGTCAATGGAGATATCTTCCCCTGCACTTTCTGAAATGTTTTTACCCACATTGGTATTCATATTTTCAGTCACATTGATCTGCATATTCTTGCAGTTCAAGGTCATGTTCTCCAATGCAGTAATGGTGATGTTGTTTCCCTTAGTATCTATATGGATGATGTTTTCATGGATATCGGTAATCTTTATCCCCTGCGTGCCTTCACTGTCATCAAATTCAATTAAATGCCCGCTCCGGGTGGTCAGGCTTTTGAGGTGGTTCTTTATCTGCGGACTACTGTCTACATTACTGCGGTGATAAATACTTCCCATCACAACAGGCCTCGCAATGTTACCTTCCTCAAAACCGATCATCACCTGATCGCCGATTTCCGGGATCGCAAAATAACCCCGGTTATTCCCCCTGTCCCCTGTTCCGGCACTTGGACTCACGATGCGCAGCCATTCCGTATGGTCGTTCGTTAAACACTCCCATTTAAAGAGAACCTTAATGCGACCCAGTCCATCCGGATCATTGTTGTCCACCACCTGCGCCAATTGCATATCAGGGTTTGGATTGGCGTAATTTTTAACGAGCAAACGCTCTGTTGTAGACATTACCCCTTCAAAAGTGTTGTTGTATTTGCCGGTCCCGTTTATAGTATGGTTGATGCTGGTGATTAAAAATTTGCCGATACTATCCGTTTTAAAAGATAAGTCCTGCCTGATACTCATGCTGATTTCTGCAATAGAACCTATGCTTAATTGCGGCTGATCACCGCTGGCATGGATCTTCAGCAGCTCAGAAATGCGTGCCTTTTCCTCGTTCTCCACATGATTTTTAATGTCGTTACTATTGTCTATGCGGATAAGTGAAGGCTGATTATAAGTTTTGCTATACATTAAATTCGAAGCTTGTATCGCATGAGTAAGATCCGGCACCCCTTCCACCTTGCCTGCACTTTCGCTGTTCAACATCTGGTCTTGTTTGGAGCTATACATAAACCGTTTGTTTTTTATAGGAGCGGCCTCCATTCCATACTGGAAATTCTGCACATCTCTGCCGTAAAACAAGGCTACTTCTTTCAGCTCCTCCGGCTTACCGAAGTTGAGTTGCCTGCCATCGTAGTAAAACCATTCATGGTATTGGCCGGACAAGCGGTTTAAAAATTCAAAATCGCTTTCCTTATATTGGATCACATAATCTATCGGGGCTTTTCTGCTGGAATTGGCTACAAACCTCAAATCGTTTTGCGGGGTATCTACGGTGGCCAGATTTACGATATCATCGAGGGTTTTATCAAGGTAAGAACCTAAATCTTCGCCCCTGTCTATGAGGATGGTAGGGCTATAACCACTCAGCACCAAAACACCATGGTAACCGTGACTTTGAGCGAGTTCAACTTTAGTAATTAACCCCGCAAAATCCTGTAATTTATTCGCTTCATGCCCAAAGGATATGGTAAAAGCTTTCCCTACATAATCCCTGCTGGTATTCAGGTTAATCAGACCTGGTAACCCCATTTCATCATGATTGATCCTTAATTCAAAATAATGATGCTGGTTAAATTGCTGTTGAAGATTAAAGGAAATAAAATGCAAAATTTCCTTATCCTCTATATTGATTTTTACAATGAGTTTATTTTCCATAACGTAGAATTTGAGCCATTAAAATACCGGCAGAAGCAGTTTCGCGACCGACAGGTTTACAGATCTAATATTGTTTATGCTTTCGGCCAATCATTGATGTGATTAGCAATGCCAACCTTCAGCTTCCGGGAAGAAAGCCTTCCTTTTGCGTCTACGTCAGGATTTAGGGAATAGGCAACATGGAATACATGGTGCTCCTTGCCCGAAAAGTCTAATCTTGCTTTGAAAGCCATAACTTTTGGTTTTAGGTTTATTATACACTACACTGACAAAAATTCTGCCATTATCGTATAATAATCAGGCAAATAACTTTAAAACAACGAAAAACGCTTCACAAAGCCCGTTTAACTTATATAATTTTAAAACAAAGACATTTTATTTTCAAGACTCTAAAGATAACGTATACAGAACCAGACAGATGTCGCGCTTTTTTATTCGTATTTCAGCGCATCAACCGGATTGGTCATTGCCGCTTTATAGGCCTGCCAGCTTACGGTAAGGATCGTCAGTGAGAGCGAGAAAAATCCGGTGAGCACAAACAACAGAACAGGTACATCTATGCGATAAGCGAAACCATTCAGCCATTTGTTCATCAGAATATAAGCGATCACAAAGGCAATCACATTTGCCACCAGAACCAAGCCTACAAACTCTTTGTTCAGGAGCTTTAAGATGCCCGAAGTAGAAGCGCCAAGGACTCTTCTCACCGCAATTTCCCGGGTTCTGACTTTGGCATTATAGGTGGCTAAAGCAAAGAGACCAAGCAAAGCAATACAAAGCGTGGCTATGCTAAACACCTGCATCAATACACCTTGCCGCTGGTAGTCTTTCATGTTTTTAGCGAAAGACTCATCAAGCCAGGTTGACCTTAGCGGGAAACCAGGTTCTACCTTTGCCCACTCTTCAGTGATCTTTTTTAAAGTCTCCTGCGGATTTTCTGCATGGATGCTGAGCAGTAAATTTCCATATTGATACCAACGCTTGCTCACAATAAAATGGGATGGTTTTACGGCGGCCTCAAAGCCCTGATCATTAAAATCTTTAACCACCCCAATAATCCGGTAATTTTCCCCTCCCCGCTCATAAGTAGTGCCTATTGGATTTTTGATGCCAAGTTCTTTTACCAACGACTCATTGACCACTGCCGCTACCTTTGCCGTATCTGCCTGAAAATTTGCATTAGAAAATGCCCTGCCACTCTTCAAAGGAATACCCAGTGTTTCAAAATAATCCAGACCAACATAATAATCCTGTACCATAAGGTTTTGTCCCTGGTAGTTCAGATCCCCGGAACTTCCGCCATTACCCCATGGAGAACGGCTGGAAAGCGTCACCTGCTTTACCCCTTCAATGCGCTTCAGTCTTTGTCCGATTTGTTCAAATTTATCAGCAGACATCTCTTTAATCCGGTCGGTCTGCAGCCTGACAGACAAAACCTGAGCCCTTTGCAGGCCGACATCCTTATTCCGCATAAACTTAAGCTGACTAAACATCACCGCAAAACAAATGATAAAAGTGCAGGTAATCACAAACTGGCTGACCACCAGAACCTTTCTGATAAGTATGCCCCTTGCACTCCGGTCGAAATTCCCCTTCAGTACCTTAGCCGGTAAAAATCCGGAAAAATAAACCGCCGGATATAAACCGGCACAAAGGGTCACCAGAATAAATACAAGACTCACCTGGAATAACAAGGTCAACATGTTTCCGGCACCAAAAAAACTGAGCTGGCTACCTAATAAACTGTTAAAATATGGAAGCAATAACTCTACGAGTGTTAATCCCAATAAAAAAGCACAGGTGGTCTGTAAAAAAGTCTCAAACAGAAACTGAACCACCAGCATATTTTTTTCTACGCCTAATACTTTCTTCACGCCAATTTCACGGGCACGTTTCCCCGCATGTGCAATGGCCAGATTGGTAAAATTGATACAGGCGATGACGAGCAGAAATATAGCTAGCGCCGACAAAACGTACATGGTTGTCGTTTTGCTTTTTCCATAGAAAACAGAACCGGTGTAAACACCGCCAACCGGCTCATAGATCAGTTCTACTTTACTGCTCCTTCCTTCATTCATAATTACCTGTGCCTCAGCTATAGTCAGCAATCCTTTGGTCTTTATGACCTTATTTGCATTCCTGGCAGACCAGCGCGCCTTGGCATCCATAAATAAACGGGTAAGTTTAGGAAGCGCTATATCCGGATCTACCCCTTCTTTTAGCCTGATATAAGAGTTATAGCTAAAATTGCCCCAATGCTCGTCTTTAGGCATAGGCATGGGCGTAATTACATCTGCCCAGAAATGGGTCCGGTTCTTTTCATTGTCCCAAACCCCGGTAATCGTATGCGTTTCTTTCTTTAAACCCAACTTTATGGTCTTTCCCAGTACCTGATCAGTTCCAAATAAAAGCAATGCGGTTTTCTTGTTGATCACTGCACGCTTAGGCTGGTTAAGTGCCGTATTCATATCTCCCTGAAGGTAAGTAAAGGGAAAAGTTCTGAAAAAGGTGCTGTCCGCCTGTCTGACATTCAAGTCATAATAAAACTGTCTGTTGTGCTCGATGACTTCATCGCCCCAGCCGGTAATGCTTGCACTCTCTACATCAGGAGATTTCTCCCGGATCAATGAAATGAAGCTTGCAGGCATGGTTTCCCACCATTCATCTGCAGCACCCACACGAAAATGCACCCCTACTTTATAAACGTTCTTCAATTTTGGAGACCATTTATCATAACCTGTTTCAAAGTTCAGGTACAATAAAATCAGTATAAAACCTGCAAGTCCTAAAGACAGTCCGGCAATATTGATCAATGAAGCACTTCTGTTTTTCCAGATATTACGGAAGGCTATCTTTAAGTTGAGTTTAAACATCAGGTGAAGTATTTATGGGCAAAACGAGTCAGCAATACTTAGAAACCATTTCAATGCCAAATCCTTAAACTGTCCATAAACCCATCATCAGGTGGGTATCCCATGAAAAAAGCGTTCAATACCGAACATTCATTGTTCCATATTGAACGCTTTCGAATTAGCCTTGCTGCTCTTTCTTTTTAACCAGCACACTTACCCTGTACACGAAAATGCCACAAATTAAAACCAGGACAGATACGACCAGGCCAAGGGTATCATAATGTTGCAGCGGACTGCTTTTTGTTTCCTGAGTAACGATCAACCCAGCGCATAAAGCGGCTATTCCACCTGCTACCTGTTGTAGGGAAGCATTCACACTCATAAAAGCACCTCTGTCTTTCATATCCGGAATACTCATCGTTAACGTTGTTGCAGGAATCATCCTGCTCATGATGCCCATAAAAAGGATCATGTTCAATACCACCACTTCCCAAAGTGGAACGGGACTCAGGTTGGTATAGATCAGGATCAGCACCACGGCAAGAACCGATCCTGCGGAAAAGATCATAAACTTATCTACTTTATCACTCAGTTTACCAATCAGGGGCATCATAATGATAGAGGCCACTCCCGTCAGCATGAATACCATTGGCAATTCTGTCTGGGTAATTTTAATGTTATTGATCAGGTAAGCACTTCCAAAGGGCATCAGCATAAATCCGCCGACGCTTAAAAAAGCAGTAGCCAAAAAACCGGTTTGATAAGAACGGTTAGAAACGGCATGCCATAAATGTAAAAAGGCATTTTTATCCGATTGCACAGCAAGGTGCTGGTCGATTGGTTTCACCTTAATCAGAATCGTCAGACCGATCAGGATGGCCAGGCCGACAATCATGAAGAAGGCGGCATGCCAACCCCAGATATTGGCCAGGTAAAGTCCTACCGGAATTCCCAGAATCTGACTGGCCGCAAAAGCCATTTGTACAAAGCCCATTACACGGCCACGTTGATGAACGGCAAAAAGATCGGTCACGATGGTCATGGAGATTGCTCCGATTACGCCACCGAATAAGCCCGTTACAATTCTTGCGCCAAGCAACATTTCATAAGTCGTAGACATGGCACAGCATAAAGTACCGATAATGAATCCGCTATAAAAGAACAATAGCAGCTGTTTACGGTCAAATTTATCTGCAAAACCCGCTGCAAGGATTCCCGATGCACCGGCGCTAAACGCATAAGCAGAAACCACCAGGCCGAAACCTTTTGGCGTGATGGACAATGATTTCATTAGAAAATCGCCCAGTGGTGCCAGCACCATAAAGTCGAGCACAATGGTAAACTGAAGAAAGGCCAACAGGGCGATCACCAGCTTTTGGTAGCCCGAAAAAGGGGCGGCAATATTGATATTTGGATTAGGGAGTATTTGTTCCATTAGAATAATTTAAATTAAGTTAATTCTTCGCACTGGTATCCGTTATGGACCACCAGATTGATGACATCATGTAGTTTCAACTGGGAGGAGACGATCCTCAGGACACAGTCGATATCATCCTGGTCTACTGTCCAATTTGCAATTTTATATTCCTGCATCACTTTAGCGATCAATCGCTTATCTCCTTCGGTACGGATGTCTGTCTTAAAGAGCAGGATATCGTTCATATTAAGTTCCATAGGTTTTGGATTTTAGGTTATTTTTTTAAAGCTTTTAATACGAGATCAAAGGTTCCCCAAAGGACTTCATCGGTTAACACGAATGGTTTGCCGCCCAGGCTTCGTCCTTCATTGTGGAACCGGATCAGGTTATACAAGGGGGCGAAAGCTACAGACCAGTAGGTTTCCAATGGCATTGCTTCTATCTCTCCTCTTTGTACGGCATTGT
Organism: Pedobacter steynii; assembly: GCF_900103665.1. Lineage (GTDB taxonomy): Bacteria > Bacteroidota > Bacteroidia > Sphingobacteriales > Sphingobacteriaceae > Pedobacter > Pedobacter steynii. Next base: position 147,443 of record NZ_FNGY01000001.1, on the reverse strand, counting down.
GCATAAATCTGCCCAAAGTGGATTTAAAGGTTTCTATCAGGCGCTCAAAAATCTTTTCCTGATAAGTGGAGGTTCGCAGTTGTTCTATCATCTGTACGGATAAAGGATTTTCCAACATACATTTTGCCCTGTTTTTCCATTGTTGTCGCAAGCCAACGGCAAAAGTGGCTTCCGGATCGAAATCTTCCAGCATCAAGACACCCATTCTTTCCGTTTCCTCCATCCCAACCTGGAGAATCAGGTCGTCCTTGTCTTTGTAATAAATGTAAAGTGTAGCTACCGAAATGCCACATTCTTTGGCTAATTTACCCATGGTAAAACCCTCGAAACCGACCTTAACGAGCAACTCGATCGCCTTTTCCTTCACTAACTCTACTTTATTTACATCTCTGATACGCATCGCTTTATAATTGAATGTCCAAATATAAATGAATATTCATTTACTTATAATTTATTTGTAATAAATATTTTCAACGGCATAAAAAAAGCCAACGTTGTTCACGTTGGCCCTCTCCTTCCGGATGAACGGTTTAGGTAGGACTCAGACTTCGATCCAGCACCTGTAAGGATACGCCCAATAAGGTTAGGTCTTTCAGAATAAAGAAGTCTGTGATCGGTACTCCTTCCACCGAACGCCATACTCCCGGCGTAGTAAACAGGAAAGAAATGGTGCTGAGGAAGATGAGGACAGACAAGATGCCTCCGATTTTCCCGAGGTTTTTATTCCAGAAGGAAGCAATCAGCAATAATCCAGTTGCGATTTCAAAGACACCAATAAAATTAGATACGCCCTGAAGAGAAGCGATGTTCAACATCCAGCTCATCAGGAAACTATGTTCTACGAGTCCTTTAATGGCATTTGCTTCCGCATGGGTAAATTTAAAGATCCCGATCCAGAGCAGGACAAGGGCAGTTCCGATGACACTAAGGCCATAGCCAAATTTTGAATAATTTTTCATTTGTAAAGATTTGTTTACCTCCTAGTCGGAGGTAAACTGAAATCCTTACAATAAATTTTAAAATTTCTTTTTATCCTTTGATCGCATCTTCCAGACTGGAACCATCCTTGGTCAGGACCTGAAAATGATTTTCTTTGGCCAGTGCCAGCAAATGACTGATAAAATCTGTAGCATTGGGATAAACGCTTTTATCAAACTTTAAGATCGTTTCAATTTTATTTACCGCATTAACGTATTCATCGTTTACTTCTTTTTGATTCATAACTGTTTTTTTATAGGTGAGAATTATATCCTACAAGGTACAAATTCGGCCGTTAAATTCCTGTTACTCATTCCTTAAGCTTTTCACAGGGTTCTCCAAAGCATTCTTCACTGTTTGAATGCTCACGGTAATTCCGGTAACGAGCACCGTCAGCAATCCGGCAAGCACAAATATCCACCATTCTATTTCAGTACGGTAAGGGAAATTCTCCAGCCAGTTGTGCATGATCCACCAGGATAAAGGTGTTCCGATGACTATTGCCAGACCGACCCAACGGATAAATTCCATATTGATCAGCTTCAGAATCTGCCATGGCTTTGCACCTGATATCTTACGGATGGCAATTTCTTTTGTTCTCCGGAGCAGCATCAAACTGGCTATTCCCAGAATTCCCAGGCAGACAATAAAGATCGTCAGCCAGGTAAAGATCATGATGATTACCCCATAGGTGACATCTTCTTTATACTGGCGGTTGAAAAATTCATCCAGGAAAAAGGAATCAAAAGAAGAATCCGGAAAAACACTTTTATATTCCCTCTCCAGCATTCCTGCAATCGCCTTCGCATTGGCGCCCTGAATCTTTACCGAAACATACTGGAAATCCAGCATATTCCATGGGCTAAACATCAGGAATACTACCGGGCGGAAGTTTTCTTTCAGAGAGAGATGGTGATAATCTTTGAGCACACCAATCACTTCATACTTCTTGTTCCCCTGCCCTTCCAGGTTTATAAAACCACCTACAGCCTCCTCTTCATTTTTAAATCCAAAAAGTTTCATCGCACTTTGCGTCAGGATCAGGGAGTTATCTTTATCCGCGCCAAAACTTTTTGAGAAATTCCGGCCTTTGACGATTTTCAATTGATAAGCATCGATAAAATCATAGTCTACCCTGAACATTTCCGTCAGCACCGACACCTTTTCCGGATCATTGTCCCGCTGATTTGCAATAAAGAAATCCACCATTTCTCCAGGAACAGCGCTCGATCTGCTGACCGATTTTACACCGCCAATGGTTTTCATCTTCTCCGTGATCATTTCCAGTTTCCCTTCATAATCATCGGTCTTAGCCGGGGTTTTAAAAACCAGGGTTTGCGTCACATCCGCTCCCAGGTCTTTCCCTTGCATATAATCCATTTGTCTTCTGATGGTTACCGTAGAGACCACCAGTACGATCGCCGCGGTAAACTGGAAAATGATCAGCCCATGGCGTAGCCCTTTCCCCATTCCCACACGGAAAGACATCCTGTTCTTTAAAACTACTGCAATCTTTATCTTCCTCAGTACCAGGATCGGAACTGCACCTGTAATCAGCGTGCTCAGCAGAAAGATCAGAACCAGCAGGCCCCACACCATTGGGCGCTGCCAGAACTGATTGAACATTGGGGAGTAATATAAATCTGTTAAAAAGGGAAGCGCGATGACCATCAGGATCAGAAAAACCGAAACCGCCAGGAAGTTGATGATAAAGGACTCGATAAAGAACTGGATCATCATGTGTTTCATTTTACTGCCCACCAGTTTCCTCAGCCCGATCTCTCCGGCACGTTCAATGGATTTGGAAGTCATGATATTGATGAAATTTACCCAGCCTACAATCAGGATAATGAGGGCAAATACAAAGATAAAACGAACATTCTGTTTGCTCCCTTTCACTTCAAATTCCATAGGTTTTAGCGGATTCAGGTGAATGTCTGACAACGGTACCATATGAATTTCCCAGCTTTTATCCCTCATCGCATCTTCTGTCTTGAACTTTTCTGCCAGGGCCGGAAATTTCTTTTCAATCGTCCGGGCATCTGCTTCGCTGTTTGTCTTCACATAGGTATAAGCGGAATGCATATACCAAAAATCTCTTTCAAACTGGCTGGTACTCGCATAAGAAATGATCATGTCCAACTTCAGGTGAGACTGAGGCGGAAAGTCTTCAAAAACACCACTAACGGCACAGTGGAATACTACTTTTCGCGTCGTAATGTCCAGTACCTTTCCTATGGGATCTGCATCGCCAAAGTATTTTTTTGCTGCTGATGCGGAAATGGCAATCGTATTAGGTTCCCGCAATACCTTTTGAGGATCTCCTTTTAATAAGGGGAAAGAAAAGAAAGAGAAGAAATTACTATCTGCAAACACCACCATTCGCTCCCTGTAGATCTTATCCTGATAGCGAACGATCCGCTCATTGTCTTTAAAATTGATCCTTGTGATGGCTTTAACCTCAGAAAATTCTGCTTTCATTGCTCCGGCATAACCGAAGGAGCTCGTTGCCCAGGAATCCGCTACTGTGCCATTCAGGGTAAAATAAGATTCTGCCCGGTAGATCTGATCACTGTCCGTATGGAAGTCGTCATAATGACTTTCAAAATCCACATAGTTCATCAGGATCACAAAGGCCCCCATAGAGATCACCAGACCAATCAGGCTGATCAGGGTGTAAAACATGTTCTTCCGCAGGTTACGGAGGGCAATTTTTATATAATGCTTTACCATCTTATGCCAATATGTTTTCTGTAACCACTTGTCCGTCCAGCATTCTGATGATCCTATGGCTATACTTCGCATCATGCTCAGAATGGGTCACCATAATAATGGTCGTCCCCTGCGCATTCAGGTCAGTCATCAGTTGCATCACTTCATTGCCATTTACCGAGTCCAGATTTCCTGTCGGCTCATCGGCAAGGATCAGCTTGGGGTCATTCACTACGGCACGTGCTACGGCCACTCTTTGCTGTTGTCCGCCCGACAATTGCTGAGGGAAATGGTTTCTCCTGTGCATCAGCTGCATCCGCTCTAAAACCTCATCGACTTTCTTTTTCCTTTCCTTCTCTTTCAATTTCGTATAGATCAGTGGCAGCTCCACATTTTCAAATACCGTGAGTTCATCGATCAGGTTGAAACTCTGGAATACAAAACCGATGTTTTCTGTCCGCAGGTCCGAACGTTTATAGTCGTTAAATTTCGCCACCTCTGTGCCGTTGAAGATGAAACTTCCGCCATCCAGGTCGTCCAGCAGTCCGAGAATGTTCAACAAAGTGGATTTTCCGCAACCGGATGGTCCCATTACGGCAACAAACTCCCCTTTCTTCACTTCAAATGACAGGTCATTTAAAGCGGTGGTTTCCAGCTCTTCAGAGCGATAGATCTTTTTAAGTTCGGTTATTTTAATCACGGTTCAGCTTTCTTTGTGTGGTTGATTTGCTTGTGCAATTTTATATTATTTTAACTCAGTTTATTCATTTCCTTTTATTAATCTCCTTTCAGGACTAGTTCCTGCATCTCACCGTAGGCTTCGTAACCGGAAATAATCACCCGGTCTCCGGCTACAAGCCCTTGTTTCAATTCATAGAAGTCCGGGTTCTGCCGGCCGATGCTCAGGTCTGCACGATGGGCGGTTTTCCCATCCTTGCTCAGTTTAAAAATCCAGTTTCCTCCGGTTTTCTGATAAAAGCCACCCCGGGGTAACAACAATGCGTTCGTCGCATCGCTCAATGCGAGGCGTACCTGCAGGGTCTGTCCTCTGCGGATACCCTCCGGTGTTTCTCCAACAAATTCCATGTCTACCTGAAACTTCCCTTTGAGCACCTGTGTAAAAATCTTCTTCACCCTCAACAACGTCTTTTTATTGTTGAAGTTAAACTCTGCCTGCAAGCCCGGGAAGATTCTGGAAATGTAATGCTCATCAATTTCGGCACGGACTTTAAATCCGCTGATCACGTCGATCTGTCCAAGTCTTTCTCCTTTGTTTTTATTCTGACCGATTTCTGCATCCAGGGAAGTCAGCTGTCCTGATACCGGCGCCCGTACCGTCAGGTCTTCTACTTTCTTACGCATCACGGCCAGGGCATTTTGTGTACGCTGGAAAGACTGTGCACTTTGATACAGTTCCTGTTTTGTCAGCGTCGAATCCTGTTTCAAAATCTGTGCGGTCAGCTTTTTCTTTCTGACCTGGTAATTGTAGGCAATCTGACTTTTTTTAAATTCCTGTGTGGCAATCATCTTTTGATCGAAGAGCTTTTTATTCATCAGGTAGGTCCTTTCCGCTTCCTCCCAGCTGCTCTCTACATCGGCCATCTGGTTTAATTTCCCGATGGTATTCTGTTGCGCTGCATTCCTGGAGATCTGCATTTGGGTCAGCAGGTTAAATACTGCCGTCTCCTGATTTGCGAGGCTCAACTCGAGGTCCGTATTTGACAGCTTTAAAATGGGATCTCCTTTTTTCAGAAAAGCGCCGTCTTCGACAAACTTCTCTTCCAGTCTCCCTCCTTCTGCAGCATCCAGGTAAATGGAAGTGATAGGCATCACCACCCCATTCACCGGAATAAACTCCTGAAAGGGGCCTTTCTTAATGTCGGCAATGACCAGGTTCGAAAGCTCCACTTTCACCCGGCTTTTACCTGAACCCAACAGGTATCCTGAAGCCATTAATCCGACCATCAGAACGGCTCCTCCCAGGAGGGCTATCCGTTTAAAACTCCAACGCTTTTTTTGTAAAACTGTATCCAAGATCTTATGATTTTAAAAAGGAAAAATCTATTCAGTTTTCTTTCATAAAAGCCGTACCAACAAAACAAGAAACTGTAAACCAACAGATTAAACAAAACACAACAATAACTGTCCGTTCGCATCCGAACAATCACCGTTCGGTTTCGGTACAGTAGTACCGCTTGTTTTTTCAAAAAATAACATTGCTAAGACTGCCATTAAACCCTATACTTGTAATTGCCCTTTTTAAGACAATTCATTTTTATTTATGCAGCTGAAAAACAGATCTATTTTAGTCGTTGATGATGATCCTGATGTGCTCACCGCGGTAAGGCTTTTATTGAATACCGAGGTCGGGGAAGTAGTCACAGAAAAGAATCCTGAACAGCTCCCTTCCTTACTCTCTGCAAAGCACTTTGACCTCATCCTTTTGGACATGAATTTCAAGAGTGCCATTAACAATGGCAATGAAGGTTTTTTCTGGCTGAATAAAATAAAGGCGATGGCGGCGGATACCAAGGTCATCATGATTACCGCTTATGGCGACATTGACCTGGCCATCCAATCTTTAAAAAACGGGGCCGCCGACTTTGTCGTTAAGCCATGGTACAATGAAAAATTACTGAATACCATCACCGAAGCGCTGGATAAAAAAGAAAAAACAAAGGCCAAAGGCTTAGACCATAGTCAGGGTATCGGCAGCGATTTAATCGGTAAATCAGAGGTCATGCAGGAGATCTTTTATAAAATCAGCCGTGTGGCCCCTACTGACGCGAATATTCTCATTCTTGGAGAAAACGGAACCGGTAAAGACCTGATTGCAAACGCCATCCATCAAGCTTCTTTAAGGGCACAAAAACCATTCGTGAAAGTGGATATCGGCTCCCTTACGGAAGGCCTTTTTGAAAGCGAATTATTCGGACATAAAAAGGGCGCCTATACCGATGCGAGAGAAGACCGGACAGGCCGTTTTGAAGCAGCAGATACCGGAACCTTATTTCTGGACGAGATCGGGAACATCAGTTTACAACAACAGGCCAAACTATTGAGCGTGCTGCAAAACAGGCAGGTGATCAAGATTGGAAGTAACGATGCGGTCCCTGTAGACATCAGGCTCATCTGCGCAACCAATGTAGAGATCCGGGAACTGGCAACAGAAAACCGATTCCGCAAAGACCTGATCTATAGAATCAATACAGTAGAAATCATCGTTCCTCCGCTAAGGAAACGTGGAAAAGATATCTTATTACTGGCCAGGCATTTCAGTAAAATTTATGCCGATAAATACTTTAAAACCCAGATGGACTTTGAAGAGTCCGCAATGGATAAGCTCTTAAAGTATTCTTTCCCCGGAAATGTAAGAGAACTACAATATACCATAGAGCGCGCCGTAATTATGGCGGAAGGCCCGATATTGAAGGACACTGACCTCGTTTTCTCTCCTATAGAAACGGTAATCCCCCTCAGCGAAGACCTGAGTTTAAAATCATTAGAGAAGAATGCCATTCTACAGGTGATTGAGAGAAACCGTGGAAACATTACCTGGGCAGCAAAAGAACTCGGCATTACCAGGAACGCATTATACCGCAGGCTGAGCAAATATGACATTTAAGCACCTGATCTGGCGAACAATCTGGAGAATAGTGCTCCTGTTTATCCCCCTTACAGCTGCATCTTATTGCCTCGTACAAGGATGGTTCTCCTGGCTGATCCCTTTATCCATGCTGATCATTTACCTCGCTATCGAAAGCTATAGGTCACAATTAAAAATGTATCGGGAATTTGAACATTTTGTAGAATCGATCCGATATCAGGATTTCTCACTTCATTTTGAGGTGAAGCATGCGCCAACGGAACTGAAGGCGCTCAGAAAAGGATTTAATGACATTAACGCTGCTTTTAAACAGATTTCGAGAGAAAAAGAAACACAATATCAGTATTTAAAGAAGATCCTGGAGTTGATCGATACTGGTATATTATCCTATCAGACAACGAACGGAGAAGTGATCTGGATGAATGAATCTTTAAAAGAGATGCTGCAGATTCCTTATCTAAAAACCATCGCTTCCCTTGCTCAGAGAGATGAAAAGTTACATCAGGAGATCATTTCTTTAAAATCCGGGGAATCTAAAATTGCCGGAATTCAAAACGGGGATCAGACGTTGAAAGTATTGCTTTCTGCGACTGCCTTTCAAACCGGAGCGTTAAAATTTCAGGTGATCGCCTTTCAGAACATCAACGAAGTTCTGGATGAAACAGAAGCAAAGGCATGGCAAAAATTACTGGGTGTATTGACCCATGAGCTCATGAACTCTATTGCGCCCATCTCCTCCCTGGCCGGAACGCTTAAAAGCCGGCTGTCTGCTTTAGAAAGAACTGCGCCTTATACCGCAATTTTTGAGGACCTGGAAATGGGAATCGAAACGATACAGAGAAGAAGTCAGGGTTTATTGAGATTTGCAGAAACGTATAGAAATCTGAATAAAACAACCGCTCCGGTGATGGAACAGGTCCAGGTCAGACCCTTGCTGGAAAACATATACCAGCTGATGCACCCCACACTGCTACAGAAGAATATTGAACTGGAGTTGATTTTAGCAGATGCCAGACTCCTGATCAAAGCAGATCATGCTTTAATGGAACAGGTACTCATTAACCTCTTGTTAAACGCAGTAGATGCCTTAAAAGGTAAGGCCAATCCAAAGATCATACTTTCTGCCGAAAACAATGAAAAGGGTAAAGTGGCCATCAAGGTGACCGACAATGGTTGTGGGATTTCTCCGGAAATGACCGACAGTATATTTGTCCCTTTCTTCAGCACAAAGAAATCTGGTGGAGGGATCGGTCTTCCATTGTGTAAACAAATTATAATGCTCCATCATGGGCAAATCCAGTTCCATTCTGTGGAAGGTTTGGGTTCCAGTTTCATTATCTATTTATAGCCCGTTTTACCGGCTAAATCCATGCGCCATAACAGGTAGGGAACAGCTTAGGGAAATGCCCGAAAATGACCCGGTTTATGGTCGGTGCTTACCCGCCTTTAACACGCTTTCAAGCGTGTCTCCACCGAGTATAGACCGAGTATAGAGCCTGGTTAGAGCGCGTATAGGTAAAACACGGTATTTCGATGTTCCGAAGCTGAATTTTATCTGGTTTTTAGCTTGCTTATTCCGGACAGGACTTTACACAAAATGTGCCCGGTTTCGTTGATATTCCTAATGGATACCTACACCTGCCCGGGAGATATCCCAGCAGCAGGCAATGAGCCAGGGCCGCCGGCATTGGAAACCGCAGCGACCATTTCAGGAGTAGAAACACCCGGCATCGCTCCATGAACAACAGGATACTTCATATCGATCAGTTTTGTGATGCCGGGTGTAGAAAATATTTGTTTAAGGTTGTTCTTTCAGGTTTACATTGGAACTTAAAAAACCCAGGTATTTCTCGTCTTCCCCTTCAAAAATCTCATCAGGATCCAACAGGTAAGCCCTCAGAAGGAACTCCTTTGCACGCTCTTCGTCGGCTTGTTCCAGGAAACATTCTCCCAATCTCAACATGATGAAAGGATTAGAGTATACGTTTTCCTCTACATTGCTTTTTGCAGTCAGGAAGTACGTTAATGCAGTTTCAAAATCATCTTGCAGGAAATAGGCATCTCCTATAGAGGCGTTCAGCCAAACACTTTGAATATAATGGTTTTGTGGTTCAGGAATCATGACCAATGCCTCTTCCCAGCTGGCTACAGCACCATCAAAATCTTCTTCATCCATACAGTCGTTTCCGCTTTCTGAAAGCGCATCAATTTTTTCCAACACTTCATTGGAAAGCTCAGGGAAAGCTCCGTTTATTTCATCTTCGTTCATGATCTGATCTTTAAGTTCTCGCAGCATTCTGAGAATGCTATTTTAATAACTACAATAATCGGGTTTTAGTTTACGTAAAACAAGCAGTGCCCCGTTTTCATATCTATACGTTTTTAGCTTTTAAAGAATTACCTTTGCTGCCATATATATTAATATCACTGTCTTTTGAAAAAAGTTCTTAAAATTACCGGAATAACGATTGCATCTATTGTACTACTCTTATTTATCACGCCTTACCTGCTGCCAAATACCATTTCTAAAGAAGTGGAAAAATGGGTGAATGGAAACATTAAAGGTGAAGTTAAATTCGACAGCAGCAGTTTGTCCTTTTTTAAGCATTTTCCATCCTTAACTTTTAGCCTCCATAATTTCTCCTTAAAAGGTGCGGCACCTTTCCAGCAGGATACCTTGCTCTTTACCAAAGAATTGTCCTTTCGGGTAGACTTACGCACTGTTTTCTCCGATCAGATCAAGATTGACCAGGTCTTCATCGACCAGGCCAACATCAATATCGAAGTAGATGAGAAAGGAAATGCCAATTACAATGTATACGAAAGTAAAACAGATACGACGAAGAAAACCGACAGCAGCGCTACAGGAATAAAGATCGAAGGCATCTTCATTAACAAGAGTAACCTGACGTATAACGACCGCTCGGTACCGATGCTGGTCAGTGCCAAAGGGCTGAATTATTCCGGACAGGGAGATTTAAGCAAAGCGATTTTCGACCTGAAAAGCCAGGCGGCGATCGATACCCTGAATCTTTATTACAATGGAACGCCTTACCTGCTGAACAAAAAGGTGAATGCCAAGCTCCTTACTAAAATCAATACCAGCTCCCTGGATCTGATGTTTGATGAAAATGATTTAAAGATCAACTCCCTTCCCATCGAGTTTGTGGGCCGTTTCTCTTTTCTAAAAGACGGTTACGACATCAACTTTAAAACCAGGGCAAAGGAAACAGACCTGCACAATATTTTCTCGGCCATGCCCCCTGCCCTTGCAAGCCGAATGGAAAAGACCAATATTAAAGGATATGCAGAGATTGACGCTTCTTTAATCGGAAAATACCTTGCAAAAAGTAAAAGCATGCCTACTTTGTCCTTTAACATGAAGATCCGCGAAGGGCAGATTTCTAATCCTAAAGCTCCGGAGTCCATCAGCCACTTATACCTGAACCTGCAAACGAAATTACCCAGTTTAAATATGGACAGCTTATCGGTCAATATGGATAGCTTGTATTTCAATATGGGAAAAGACTATGTCAGCTCGGTAGTGAAATTAAACGGGCTCAAAGAACCGGAAATCTTTATCAAAACACGCGCAGCAATCGACCTTGGCAAATGGGGAAAGATCTTCGGTGTAGACCAGATCAGAGGTCATTACAACCTCGACCTGAATGCGGATGGCAAGTACACCAGAAAGGTAGTCCGCAGTGGCATCAGACAAGTAGATACCGTGATTGCTACGATTCCTAAATTCAGTTTAAAATCTTCTGTAAGTAACGGCTATTTTAAATATGCCTCCCTTCCTGCGGCGATCGACAAGATCAATTTTAGCATGAATGGCCATAATCCGGACGGTAATTACAAGAACACCAAACTGGAAATCACCGACATTAATATTCAGGCGCTAAGCAATTATATCCGTGGTTTTGCGAAAATGCAGACCGCAGAAAACAACCCTATAGATGTTCAGTTAAAATCCATGATCAACTTTGCGGAGATCAAAAACTTCTACCCCCTGAAAGACCTGGAACTGAGTGGAGAACTGAACCTGGACGTACAAAGTAAAGGTGGTTACAATAAGCTTAAAAAGCTGTTCCCGGTCACTTCTGCTACAATTAAACTGGCAAACGGAAGGATTAAAACTGCTCATTTTGATCAGGCACTGGAACAGATTGTGGTAGACGGAACGCTGGTGAACAAAGACGGAAGCCTGAGAGGGACGCAACTGAACATCAAGCCCATCTCCTTTCAAATGGCGGGTCAGCCTTTTATGTTAAAAGCAGATCTTAAAAACTTCGATAACATGAGCTACAATGTTACCTCTAAAGGCACCATAGATATTGGAAAAATGTACCAGTTATTTGCCATCAAAGGGTATAACGTTAAAGGTTCTGTATTTAGCGATGTTTCCTTTAAAGGCTTGCAAAGCGACGCGCTTAATGGCAGGTATCAAAAGCTAAACAACAAAGGACGTGTAGTCGTTAAAGAACTTACGCTGGAATCCGACCTGTTTCCTAAATCTTTCTTCATCAAAAACGGCATATTCTCTTTTGCTCAGGATAAGATGAAATTTGAACGTTTTACTGCCAGTTATGGCAAATCGGATTTTACCATGAATGGGCATTTGGGCAACATCATCAATTATGTATTGTCGGATAAAGCCATGCTTACCGGAAACTTTAACCTGCAAACCAAACAGCTTTTTGCGGATGAGTTTATGGTTTATAATGCAGCTCCTGCTCAACCGGGAAAAGCAGCAGCAGGAAGCGGTGTGATCATTATCCCGAATAATTTAAATGTATCGGTAGTGGCGGATGCTGCCGCAGTATATTACAACGGACTGAAAATTAAAGAGGCAAAAGGAACACTGGCCTTAAATAACGGAACGATGACTCTGAGTCAGACGAGCTTTAACCTGGTGGATGCGCCAATGACGATGGATGCCACTTATAAAAGTTTAAGTCCTAAGTCTGCGGTTTTCGATTACCATATCTCTGCAAAGGAGTTCGACATTTCCAAGGCTTATAAAGAGATCAAGCTCTTCCGTGAACTGGCTACTTCAGCATCCAAAGTAAAAGGTGTGGTAGGTCTGGATTATCAGCTTTCAGGTAAACTGAACAAAGATATGTTCCCTGTTTTCCCCACGTTAAAAGGTGGCGGAACCTTATCTCTAAAAAAGATCAGCCTGATGGGCTTTAAATTTATGAATGCGGTAAGTAAAGCTACCCGTCGTGATAGTTTAAGCAATCCGGACCTTTCTGAAGTCAACATCAAGAGTACGATCAAAAATAACATCATCACCATTGAAAGGTTTAAAATGCGTGTGGCAGGATTCCGTCCGCGTTTTGAAGGCCAGGTGAGTTTTGATGGCCGCCTGAACATCAGCGGCAGACTTGGTCTGCCTCCATTTGGTTTGATCGGAATCCCATTGAGCATTACCGGAACGCAGGATAATCCTAAAGTTGCCCTGAAAAGGAATAAAGAAGGAAAACTGGAAGAAACCGAGGATGATGACAAATAGAAATCAGCGCTTCCAGATATGGGTGTAGATGATGGATTAACTTATTTACTGGAATTACCGGCCATTTATTTATGGCCGGTATTTTTGTTGGAAAACGTTTTGATTACTGTGCTGGTGTTATGGTCAGGACGGTTAATCCAGCAACAGTTTTCTCCCCAGCCCGATGCTCCATATTTGTATAGCCGCAAAGAATGGCTGATCTGCGGGTTAACCAATGTCCTGAATACCATTGTCACGTATATTGGCTACTGGCTATGGAAAAATGGCTTTATCGGAATTAGTGCTGACGTTTCGGGGTTCATTTTATTTGATTTCCTGATCTTGTTCCTGGCGATGGACTTGCTGATGTATGTTTTTCATTATATCATCCATAAAACCTGGTTGTACAAAGCCATACATGGATTGCACCATGAAGCGGTCAACCCCAAACCCATAGACCTCTTTATTTTACATCCATTGGAAACCATCAGCTTTGGCGCGCTCTGGCTCCTGTTGTTACTGTTATCAACGTTTAACATTTATGCGATCATCATTTACCTGATGATCAATGTACTGTTTGGTATGATTGGACATCTGGGTATGGAACCTTTAAGTGCCGTTCTGCGCAACAAACGTTTTTTTAAATACCTGGGGACATCCAGTTTCCATCACCAGCATCATCAGGACATCAGCCATAATTTCGGTTTTTATACGAGCATCTGGGACAGGTTGTTTGGCACGTATAAAGCCTAGGTTTCCCCTCCTGCTGATCTTTCCCTCAACCACCAAAGCTAAATCAGTTAACCTTTGGATTAAAACAGAGAAACCTGTAATTTTCAGGAATCAACAACACCAATAAAAACGCTTATGAAAAATCGTCTGTTCGGGCCCTTCTTTACGGCTATATGCATCTTTGTCTGCCTGCTTTTCTGCAAAACAACCAATGTTATTGGACAAAGCCCGAAAAAGCTTTCAAAAGATGCACTGGCAAACTTATTGGCCTATAAAAAAAGTCCACATAAATTGTTTATTGGTTACCTTGTTGGTGATGGAAATGATCCTGAACCATCCTACAATATGCTCAATGTTCCCGACAGTGTGGACATTATAGAAGGTTTCGCCGGATATGATCAAAACCCCGATCACTGGCGTGCTTTACAGGCAAAAGGAACAAAAATCGTGTATTGCTCTTTCCCTAAAAATGATGCTTATTTTGACGGATCAGTAAAAGATCCTGCAACGAAGGAACCAGGTTATGTTGCCCCTCCCAATTTTGACAATACCAAAGCCAATGCCAGCAGCACCTACAACAATTGGGCAAAGGCGATGTACAACAAATACATTAAGCAAATGGGCTGGGACGGAATAGATGTAGACATCGAAAGAGGCACTTTCGGCAACGATGCACCGGCAACAAATGCGGTTGCGGTATTAACTGCCGTAGCAAGATATTTCGGGCCAAATGCGGAAGCTGGAAACCTGACAAATGCAGGTGTAAAACCGCTTTTTCTTTTTGACACTGATGTGGATACGAAAGATAGTGAACCATTGAGCTATGGCCGGATCTATACACCTTACAAAAGCAATTATGATTATGCGTTGTTTCAATGTTATGTAGGTGGTGCGCGTCGCTGGAAAGGATCTCAGGTAACCGAACTGACTCCTTTGCTTTCTGCCTTCGGCAAGGATAAATTAATTGTCATGACCAATGGAGATGAATGGTTGCATCAGAATGGTGGTCAGGATAGCCCGCCTAATGGGGATGCAAAAGCCACGCAGTGGTTACTGGATATTGCGAAATGGACTAAAGAGAACGATACACAGGGTGTCGGTGCTTATCGGATGAGCAGGGATTATAACCATACGCCACATTTCAAAGTGAGCAGAGAAAGCATTCAAATTATGAATCCTGTTAACTGATGATCAACCCCTTAAACAATAATATTACAGCCCAAATAACATTAATGCAGCCTCCAAACTAAGAAAATTTCAGTTTGTATTCTTTCAACAATAAGTTATCAAATTGGTTTAAAAATTCCTTAAAATTTTGACAATTTGATTTAATTTCATTTAGATCAAGCTTACTAAAAATATCAGGACAGTGAGATGCTTCAAACCTCTTTTTTGATTTAAAAGTTGCATTCTGAAGTTCCTCTTTTGGATTTCGAATCTGCATAGGATTTCTCCCAGGTTTAATCGAGGTTCCATATGCGCTGTTAAAACAATCAATGTCACCAAAGATCAACGCTTCCAGCTCCCATATATTCAAGAGAAAAAGGTGATGTTTTCCTCCACAATGTTCACTTGAAAGTTTAAACCATGCCTTTCTTTTCTCCACTTCATTTCCCTGAGAAGAGAATGCGTCTAAATCGCGAATAAATAGGACAAATTCACCCTGTTTCTTTTCAAGTTCAATCTTAAGCGCATTTCTAAATTTGATAGTTTCCAGCTGCGTTCCACGTATACCGCGTACCAGATTCAAAAACTTAATGCCACTACCATACTGCTTTGATAAAAGATTATTTATTGATGAAGTATCATTAGGATCCTCACCCACAAGTCCTACATTGATCATCCTTCAAGATCTGACATTAGCCAATAATCACTTAGAAAGCCAACCTCATCCATATATGCTTTAGCCTTTTCAATTTGAACTTCATCAAGATTATTCAATACCGTTCCTACCCCACCAACGTATTTTGCAATTAAAATTTTATCAAGTTCTTCCGGATCGAGATGATCAAGAGCTTTGGGCGAGTGAGTAGAAATTAGAAACTGTTTATAGGCAGACTGTTCCTTTAAAAACTGCATAATCAAATTAAACTGATGCGGATGGATACCTAATTCAGGTTCTTCAATAAGTATGAATCCTTCTTTTTTGTCAGTGACCTCTGATATAATGTAGAACATTCGTTTAGTTCCATCAGACATCTGAGACCAAGGTATCCAGCTATTATTTACAAAAAAATCAAGCCTAAGATTTTCAACGACTATTTTTCGTTCATCACGAAATACATTAATGTTCTTGTTAAAACGAATGTTCTGGATTGGACTGAATTTGCGAAGGTTATCGACAATCTCCTCATCCATAGATAACATATCATAAAGATTATCTGCTTGTATAGTTTCAATTAGAAAGTGATCAAACCTAATTCTATCTTCTTCTTCTCCAAGTGCTTCCTGATTAATTGATTCCTCGTATTCCCGATAGTAAGCATTAATAACCTTATGTTCAACCATATAAACAGCTTTCCAAAGAAAAGGGGAATCTAAATCTGTATCCCAAATATCATCCTCCGAACCTAAAGGAATAGTAATTGAACCCGCTCGATCAATCCCTGGCATCGATTCAGGGATAGAAAATTTTAAATATAAAGGAGTTGGCGAAAACTCTGTGAAACATGAGATTAGATTCCGGAGATTTTTACCAGCCATACGTCCTCTATAACGCTTGAATGAATTACGGTTAAGTTCATCGTTATCTGTATCAAAAATAAGTTCGTTGTCAAAGGTCAATTTTTGTGTTATTAAGATCTCCCTTTCTTCATAATCAATGTCATGATTAGACTTTGGAATATTTCGTGTCACCTCGTAGACAAGATCCTTACTTCCTTTTGTACAAAAGACCAAATCCACATGCTTAAAGTTGATCTTTCTATTCGGTCCTACCGACTTCAACGTTTCAACGACCACCTCTAAAAAATTTGATTTTCCAGATCCGTTAGGTCCAATGATCATATTCATTCCCCTTTTTAAATTTACATCAAGAACCTCTATCGATTTATATCCGATAAAATGTCCTGCTTTCAAAAAAGAATAGTTATTAGTCGTTGTTGTATCCATGTGTAATTCAAAGATAATTCATAAAAGGCAAACTACGAGAAATAACCCTGATTAATTAGCAATTAATGACCTACTAAAAAAGTCTCTTTTGCTATCACGTAAATAATCAAGGCTGGAATATTCCAGCCTTGATTATTTGAACCAATGTGCCGCGCAATAATGCCATAATTTCATCACTACCGCGATCAGCATAAAAACGCATAATATCCAAAAGAACAGCATTCTTATCCATCCGATATGAGAAAATAGACGCCTTTTCATCACCTGCCCTTTTTTACACCTTTAATCTCTGATAGTAACTGCGACAGATATCTGCGCATTTCAGACAAATTTTTGCGCAAATCCTGCAATGCTCCTGATCATAGCCGGAACAGACTTCCGCACACATTCTACAGGCCTTTTCGCAATTCAAAAGACGCGCATAATCCATATCCGAACTTAACATCAACAAACTTGCAGTAAGCGCACATACATCTGCATAATCTCTATCTGTAGGCCACCATTTCTTCAACGTTCCGTATTGAATCCTGGAAAAACCTACCGCCGCACAATCTTCACAAACACTGGCGCACAAGGCCAGTGTTTGTTTTAAATCTATGATTTCCTGCTTTTCCAACATCGGCCCTACTCCTCTTCGCTATTTTTCATCTTTGAAAGCAGGTCATATGCACCTTTCAGCACCACTTTATCCCGAGTATCTGTATCTGCAGGGATTTTAACCGCTACATACCCCGCATCACTTACCCCTGCTTCTACCGGAATCATTTTATAGTGCCTACCAGTACCTGTTTCTTTAGGCGCAGCAACCGCTATAAAAATGTATTTCTTTCCCTGGAAATCAACCACAGCACTTTCCTGCAGCGCGACTACCTCATTGCTTCCGGTTTCAATAAAAGCCTTCAGATAAGTTCCGGGAATAAAGCCAGTGCTCCCTTTTGCAATCGCATGTACCGTCACCGTTTTATCGGTATTGATTTCCCCTCCAACCAACTGAACAACCGCTGTTCGTTCCGTATCATCATTGGTCAGCGTAAACCTTACTTTCTGACCTTTCCGAACTTTTGCCGCATCTTTCTCAAAGACATTCAGCTCTACATGCAGGTTGGAATTGTCGACGATCTCGAACATCACATCATTTGGATTCACAAACTTTCCGGTATTTACATTCACCTTCGTGACATAACCGTTAATCGGAGAAAAGATGCTCACCTGACTCCTGATACTTCCTGCAGTCAGATTTCCAGGATTAATATTGATCAGTCTCAATCGTTGCTTTAAAGCATTTTCACGGGCCAGTGCCACCTGATATTGAGATTTTGCCTGTTGCAATACTTTCTGTGCATTCACATTTTGCAAAGCCAAAGTTTGCTGACGCTTATACTCCGAATCGGTCAGCTCCAGCTGACTTTTACTTTCCAGGTAATCCTGCTGCAGCTGAACATATTCCTGGTTTTCCAATATGGCAACCAGTTGTCCTTTCCGAACGGCAGTTCCAGGCAATAATGGAGAAGACCTGACAATCCCGCCCATTTGTGTCGTAATGCTCACCAGATTTTGTGGCGGGACATCAATGAAACCATTCACTTTCAATACACCACTCATGGATTTCATTTCCGGAGATCCTAAAACAATGCCTGCAGATTTAAATTGCTCAGGACTGATTTCTACATTATTTTCCTCCTCCTTCGGCTTCGTTTCTGTGGCCGCCGCCGCAGTACTTTCTGCTGCTTTCTTATTTCCGCAGGCAGAGAGGAATAGGGCCAGTACTACAACCATGGCCATGCTGCTGATATTTTTAACTAGTATTTTCATTTTCTTTCTTTTTATTGGTGTACAAAGCCTGCAAGACAAGCCTCATACACCATTGAGATTATAAACCTATAAGGTATTGTAAGGTGTAAACAGATTGATTGTATTGATTAATCGCCTGGAGATAGCTAAACTGAATCTCCGAATAGGTACGCAAAGCCTGTAAATGCTCTACATAGCCAATCTCCCCATTCTTAAAGGCAATCTGGCTTTGTTTCAGAATCAGGTTCACATTTGGCAAAGCATTCTTTTCATAATAAGCAATGCTTTTTGCGTTCTTCAGCAAATCCTGATCAGCCTGTTTATATTGTGCCTGAAGTCCGGTTTTAAAACCATCAAACTGACTTTGGGCTACTTCCTTTTCTATTTTAGCCGCCTTGATTCTCGCAGAGAAAGGTTTAAAAAACAGCGGCAAGGCGATGCCTGCCTGGATGCCCTGAAAGCGTTTTCCGGCATCATAGAAGCGGTCCTGTCCGTTTACGCTCTGCGTTCCGATGATCGACTGGTTGAAATAGCCGATTGTAAAATCAGGACCCGCTTTCGCTTTTTCCAGCCCGATGGTCCTATCGGCAATAGTTACCTGTTGTAGCTGATAAGCTAACAACGGATTTTTCAGCATCGCACTGTCGTTGCCCCCTTCTTTCCAGTCTTCCTTTCGGAACGACTGTACCGGAAGAACCACCGGCTCAGTAGTATTCATCAATTTTTGCAATTCAGCGGTATAAACTTCAATACTGGATTCGTTCCTTGTCATCTGGTTTTGCACCTCAAAGTATTGCGTCTCTGCAGTTGTTTTTTCTAACAGATTCGTTTCTCCGGCCTGATAACGGAAAGTAGATGCTTTCTTAAAATTGCTGTATACCGAATCCTGACTCTGGTATAATTTCCTGAGGGCAAGCAGATAGGCCAGCTGCGTATAGGCTGTTTTTACCTGATACTTTAGCTCATTCTGCGTCACCGAAAGATTAATCTCCGCGCCTTTAATTTGGGCATCATAGACCTTTTTCTGATTCTTCACGAGACCAGGATAGGGAATCCCCTGCTGAACGCTGATGTTGTTGTCTCTTTTAACCGAGCTGATCTGCCCGTATTGGAAACCAATACTCGTCTTTCCGGGATCAAAAGAGCTTCCTTTCAAGGCTTTTTGCTGATCAATTTGTAAAGCAGAAGACCTTACCGACTGGTTGTTCTGTATCGCAATGGCGATTGCCTGATCCATCGTTATCGGATTTCCTGTTGATTGCGCTTGAGCTCCGGGTGCAAAAAACAGTAAAGCAGCAATGATGGCAATCACGGTCACAGGTACATTGCCTTTCTTCTTAGACTTGAAGCGCTCAAAATAAGTGTACAGCACAGGAAGTACAATCAAGGTGAGGATCGTAGAAGTAATCAATCCGCCAATCACCACTGTGGCTAAAGGCTTTTGAACTTCCGCGCCTGCGGCAGCAGAAATTGCCATCGGTAAGAAACCCAATGAAGCGACTGCAGCCGTCATCAGTACCGGTCTTAACCGGATTGCGGTCCCTTGGAGCACAATTTCATTCAGGTCTTCCAGTCCATTTTTCTTCAACCTGTTGAACTCGGTGATCAGCACAATTCCGTTCAATACCGCTACACCGAACAGCGCAATGAAGCCTACCCCGGCAGAAATACTAAAAGGCATTCCACGAAGCAAAAGCGCAAAAATACCGCCGATAGCGGCCATAGGGATGGCAGAGAAGATCAGCACCGATTGTTTCACAGAACCAAAGGAGAAATAAAGCAATAACAAGATCAGCAACAAAGCCACCGGAACGGCAATAGACAGCCTTTGCTGTGCCTCTTTCAGGTTCTCAAACTGACCACCATAGGTGATGTAATATCCTGCCGGAAGTTTGATCTGCTGATTGATCTTTTGCTCAATCTCTGTCACCACACTGGCAATATCTCTTCCCCTTACATTCAGGCCTACAATGATTCTGCGCTTGGTATCTTCTCTTTGAATCTGGTTAGGGCCAATCTTAAATTCTACATCTGCCAGCTGGTCCAGGGTGACCTGATTTCCATTGGGTGCAGTTACATAGACATTTTTCACATCGTTGATGTCCTGCCTGTTGGCCTGAGCCAGGCGGACCACGAGGTCATACCTTTTCTCTCCTTCGTATACCAAACCCGCAGACTGTCCCGCAAATGCCGTATTTAAGGCCTGATTTACGGTTTCAATACTGATGCCATACTGCGCAATGCGATCTCTGTTGATCTTCACGACAATCTGAGGTAAGCCTGTCGCCTGTTCCAGGTACAAATCTTTTGCACCGCTCACAGAAGACACTATTTTACCTACCTTTTGAGATAAGGCCGTTAACTCCTCCAGGTCATCTCCAAAAATCTTGATGCCAATGTCCTGTCGCACTCCGGAGATCAGCTCATTCGACCTCAGCTGAATAGGCTGAGAAAAGCCGAAGCTTACCCCCGGGATTTGCGCCAGTGCCGCGCCCATCTTTTCCGCCAGTTCTTCTCTGGTGCTGGCACTGGTCCATTCTTTTTTATCTTTCAGGATGACCGTCAGATCGGTGGCCTCCATGGGCATCGGATCAGTGGGGATTTCTGCCGATCCAATCTTTCCAATCACCTCTTTTACTTCCGGGAATTTGTTCACCAGAATACCGGAAGCCTGATTGATTTTGTCAATACTCTGACTTAATGAACTTCCGGTGAGCAGCCTCGTTTCAACTGCAAAATCACCTTCTTCCAGGGTTGGAATAA
This sequence comes from Pedobacter steynii, assembly GCF_900103665.1. Classification (GTDB taxonomy): domain Bacteria; phylum Bacteroidota; class Bacteroidia; order Sphingobacteriales; family Sphingobacteriaceae; genus Pedobacter; species Pedobacter steynii. Next base: position 126,252 of record NZ_FNGY01000001.1, on the reverse strand, counting down.
ACTCCCCTCCCATTCTCATAAACAACCCGATACTGATCAGCAGCAGCACTACTGAACTTACAATCACGAGCATTCTCCGTTTTAATGCGCCACGGATCACAGGGGTATAATAACGAAGGAAGAAATCCATCATCTTATCGGAGAAGTTCTTTTTATCAGATACTTTTTTGCTCAGAATGAGGGAAGAAACCATCGGCACATAGGTGAGCGACAGGATAAATGCGCCAATAATGGCAAAGGAAACGGTCTGTGCCATCGGTCCAAACATCTTCCCTTCAATTCCAACCAAAGCCAGGATAGGCAGGTAAACAATCAGGATAATGATCTGACCGAAAGCCGCAGCACTCATCATCCGGACTGCCGATTTTTCTACCTGCTGGTCCATCTCTGCCTGTGTATACGGCCGGCCCAGCTTAGTTCCGCCAAGCATGTGCATCGTTGCTTCCACAATAATGACTGCACCGTCGACAATCAGGCCGAAATCAATCGCCCCAAGGCTCATCAGGTTCCCGGAGACCCCGAATACATTCATCAGCGCAATCGCAAACAACATTGCCAGAGGGATCACGGAAGCCACGACCAGTCCTGCCCTGAAATTCCCCAGGAACAGCACGAGCACAAAGATGACGATTAAAGCCCCTTCGATCAGGTTTTTTGCCACTGTTCCAATGGCACGGTCTACCAGGGAGCTCCGGTCAAGGAAAGGTTCAATCACCACTCCCTCCGGCAGGGTTTTATTGATCCGGTCGATTTTTGTTTTTACCTGCTTCACGACATTGTTCGCATTTGCACCTTTCAGCATCATCACGATGCCACCTACGGCTTCCCGCTGACTGTCTTTTGAAGCCCGTGTTAAGGCGCCATATCTGATCGCATTCCCAATATTCACCTCTGCAATATCTCGGATCAAGACCGGAATGCCATTGCTGTTGTTCTTTACGACAATCTTTCTGATGTCGTCCAAACTACCAACCAAGCCTTCAGATCTGATGAAATAGGCATTCGGTTTTTTATCAATATAGGCGCCGCCCGTATTTTTATTGTTCTTTTCGAGGGCATTGAACACCTCGCTGATGCTCAATCCAAAACTTCTCAGCTTGTCCGGATCAAGGGCAATTTCGTATTGTTTCAGTAAACCGCCAAAGCTGTTTACTTCTGCAATCCCCGGTGTTCCGAGCAATTGTTTACGTACAATCCAGTCCTGAATACTTCTCAGTTCCCGGGCATCGTATTTACTTTCAAAGCCGGGTTTGGCATGAATCACGTATTGATAGATTTCCCCTAAACCGGTTGAGATCGGCGAGATTTCCGGATTGCCCAGCTCTCCGGGGATGTTATTTTTGGCTTCCGCCAGTTTTTCATTGACCTGCTGACGTGCCCAGTAAATATCGACATCGTCGTGAAATACAATCGTGACTACAGAAAGACCGAATCTGGAGATCGAACGTACCTGTTCAATTTCCGGAATAGTGGCCATGGTTTGCTCTACAGGGTAAGAGATTAAACGTTCCACCTCCTGTGTAGCCAGGGATGGACTAAGGGTAATTACTTGAACCTGATTATTGGTAATATCAGGAACGGCATCTATAGGTAACTGTTTAAGGGAATAGACACCCCAGGCAATTAATGCCAGGGTAAATAGTCCGATAACTAACTTGTTATTTATAGAAAACTGAATGATTTTTTTCAGCATCTTATCTAAAATTAGGTTTGGAATAAAAAATGAAAATTGCAGATGCAGGCTATTCCCAAAGAATTGCCTTTAACGCATAATTTTGAAGATTTTTATTAACCTAATTGTGGCGGTTGCCAGATGGAGATGGACGCTGTTTTGATATTCCCGTCCACAAATTCAGCATACGTTCTTTGCGCGGGTAATGGGAGGTATAAGAAGTTTACCTGAACCTTGGTGAAGGTTGGGGTACTGCAGCAGGCACAAACGCAGAAAGGAGAACAGCTGTCTAAACCCTGATGCTCGCTATTGTCTGTATTGCTGGAAATTTTGGAGATACTTGTCGCATTTGATGGTAAATTATTGCCCAAAACATCAGCACAGGGTGTGATACACAATGCAAGGATGACCAGACTTAAAAACCAATTCGCGAACCTCATTCGAGTTATTTTATTCAAAAGTAAGAGAAAACAACGCCTTTCTCTAATTTAATCACACAAAAAGCAGGCCATTAACCGAATAATGGCCTGCTATAAACAAAATTATTTAAGGATTCATGATCTTGATCAAACGTTTCGTTACTGCGTAGTCCGCAGCAATAATCTGATCTGTTTTAGATGGAATATCACGATCTATCGCATAAGAGAACACTCCGCCTTTGGTTCCCTGTGTAGGTTGCCAGCGTGCATAATTGTAACACCTGCTCTGTAAGTTTGGATCCGGATACAATACGTCTCCCCAGTTCGCACCATTCTCTTCGTAGAAAGAGAAACCAGGTAAGAACTTGTCAGGCGTAATGTAAGGAGCATATAAATTAAACGTACTTGTTAAATTGCTGGTGCTTCTTCCGTAAGCCTGTAAGAACGTATAATCGATCAACTTATAAATCGAAGTAAAGAAAGTGGTCGGATTTTGGTTCGTATCGTAAATGAACTTTTTACCTGTTCCGGACCTTGGACCGAAATACTTAGACAAGGCTTTCACTGCGGCAACCTTTTTCGTTAAGGTTGTTCCGGTTGGATTGCTCTCTACGTCGATGTCTATTCCATCCAGGTTATATTCTGTTACCCATTTATCATTAATCGTTTTTGCCCATGCGGCGTAACCTGTAGAATCCTGTCCGCCGGTAGTAGTGGCGCTGTTCAGGTCTCCGATGGTGATGATCACCTTTGTGCCTTTGGTATGCAAATAAGGAACGTAATTCGTTTTCAACACATTCCAGTACGCATTTTCCGGAGGGGTATAATCGGGGAATACCATCACCATGTCCAGGCTATCCGGCAGGCGGCGCATGCTCGTCTTATTTCCGGTTTCGGTCACGCTATCGCGCCAGGTGCGGTAATAACCAACGCTCAGCTGATGTTTGCTGTTCTTGTAATCGATTAAACTTCCGGTGGTTGCTACTTCCGTACCGGTTACAGGTGGGTTCTTCTTGCAAGCCGTTGCAAAGCCCATTAAGGCAAGGCCTATCAGACAAATTTTTAAGTTTTTCATTTTATAGGGAGTTATAGGGTGGATATGATTTTTCTTAAATGCGCTTAAGGCCAGCTTTGTAATGGCGAGCTTAATTTCACACTATCCCCGTATAGTACCGTAGAGAATGAAGACAGGTAGGTGGCCATATTTGTTCCCGGGAGATCATAGGTCAGGTAAACCCCATACCCCTGATTTTTGGTCGATTGCGCCAATGATTTGGCTGTACTTGCACTGGTATTATTGATCCATACTGCAGCAGGGCTCAACAGGCTTTTACCCATTGGAGGAACATTTGGAACAGAAAAACTGCCATAATTTGCATTCCAGCTATAGTTCACATTGTCGCCTACCCTTTGCCCGTTCCACTGTACCCTTGAAGCCGCGGGTCCGTAGTAATAGAAGGTAATCAGTTTTGTCGGCATCAGTTTTCTAAGCTCCTGCACCAGCATCACAAAGGAGCTGTCGTTGGGCTGAGTGGTTCCGTTTTTGCCATACTCCGCATACTCATCATCAAAGTCAATTCCGTCCAGGTTATAAGTGGTTACGGCATTGCTCAGCTGTTGTGCAAAATCTTTTGCAGAAGCACGACTCGTGAAGTTACAGAAGCCTACGCCCTGATGATTGCCCAGGACCGACAACAATACCTTAATTCCTTTATCCTGTAAAGGCTTAATATAGGTTGCTTTGTTGCTCAGTACTTTTGTCACCTTGTCGTTGTTAAACAAGAATGCTTTTTTTGTGACCGCATCGTAATTGATGTTTGCCGCAAAGATGATGGCCAGGTCAAAGAGTTGCTGTCCACCGGTTTTCAGGGTGTAAGCCCCCACATTGAGAATGTTGTTGTTGTTTACTTCCACGTAGCAAACGCTGATGGGGCCGCTTTTGGCAACCGCAGCTGCTGCCGGGGAAGTGGCAGATGCTGTGGATGAACCGGTCACATCCGTTCCATCCACAGGTCCTGTTTTTTTACAGGCCGACAAAAGTAGTCCTGCTGTCATTACCGCCACAAGGCCGTTTAACATGTTTTTGTTTTTCATAGGTTTTTGGTTAGATAGGGTTATGTAATAAAGATTAATTCATCATTCGATGGCTACCGAACGAGGTCGGTCTGCCGGGTTTACTCCCCAGGTTGCTGAAGGTTTATTTCCCATAAACAGGGTCAGCTCCCCTCCTGCTACCAGGTCTTTATGGCGTAAATAAGATTTTGTATAAGGTTTTCCATTTAACAGGGCCTTCTGAATGTATTTATTCTCTTTGCTGTTTCCCTGTACTTGAATGTGGAACTTCTTGTTTCCCGAAAGGGAGATGACCGCATCATTGATTAAAGGAGAGCCGAATACATAAGTTCCATTGGCCGGATTAACCGGATAGAATCCCATCGCAGAAAATACATACCAGGACGACATCTGTCCTAAATCTTCGTTTCCACACAAACCATCAGGTTTGTTGGTATACAAAGAATCGGTAATCTGACGTACCAGACTGGCGGTTTTCCAGGGTTGTCCGGCATAAGCATACAAGTAAGGAATGTGGTGGTTCGGTTCATTTCCCTGTGCATACTGACCTACCAGGCCACTGATGTCCGGAGAACTGCCTGCATCCATTGCGGAGCTCATGCTAAACAGGGTGTCGAGTTTTTTCGTGAAAGGGGCATCACCACCAAACAAGCCGATCAGTCCTTCAGGATCCTGAGGAACCAGCCAGGTATATTGCCAGGCATTACCTTCAGTATAATCATCTTCACGGTGTTTTGAAGCGATTGGGTTAAAAGGCGTTCTCCAGTTTCCATTCTCCAGCTTTCCCCTCATAAAGCGGCTTTGTTTGTCGAAATATTCACTGTATAGTTTTGCTCTTTTACTAAAATATTTATAGTCTTCCGTCTTGTTCATTTTTTTAGCCATCTGGGCGATACACCAGTCGTCAATGGCATATTCCAGCCCTTTTGCTACGGATTCAATCACTTTATCAGATGGGATGTATTGGCTTTTCTGCGCGTATTCAATGCCTTCTACTTTTTGCATCGCAGAATGTTTCATTGCTTCGTAAGCAAGGTTCGCATCAAAGCCTTTGAACCCTTTCAGGTAGGCATCTACAATAATCGGAACGGCATGGTAACCGATCATGGTATTCGTTTCACTGCCCATCAGGTGCCATACCGGAAGTTTACCCTGTTGTTTATAGATCGCCAAAAATGAATTGACCACATCTGATACTTTATCCTGATGCAGGAAAGTAAACAAAGGGTGAAAAGCGCGGTAGGTATCCCATAGGGAGAAGGTGGTATAATTGGTAAATCCGGGTTTACGGTATATCTTTTTATCCGTTCCCCTGTAATCGCCATTGGCATCATCAAAAACAGATGGCGCGATCATCGTATGGTACATCGCGGTATAAAAGGTCTTTTTGGTTTCCTCATCTGCATTGATTTTAACTTTGGAAAGTTCTTTTTCCCATTTGTTATCCGCCGTTGCAACTACCTTGTCAAAATCCCATCCCGGAATCTCTGCGGTAATGTTTGCAAGGGCATTTTCATAACTCACCGGAGAAAGGCCTACTTTAAGTTTTAGCACTTCCTGGCTGATGGATTTGAAGCTTAGTACTGCTTTAACACGTTTGCCTTTAAGTTCCTTTCCATTTGCGCTCCTGCTGCTGCTATCAGAAAGCGAAAGGCTGTTTAATGGCTGAGAAAGTTTAACGGCAAAATAAAGGCGCTGGTCATTTGCCCAGCCTTTAGAATGGCGGTAGCCCACTAAGGTCGTGGCGTCGACTTGTTTCACATAAGTATCTACCGGGCTGTCCCATCCTACTCCTGCATTCAGGTCCAGCATGACATGTGGGTTTTCCTGTTGCTTAGGGAAGGTATAACGGTGAAAGCCTACTCTTTCTGAACTCGTCAGCTCCGCTTTAATTTTATATTTATCAAGGACAACACGATAGTATCCCGCTTTTACGACTTCTTTATCATGAGAAAAAGTGGAAACATAATCCAGTTGTGAAGGTCCTGTTGCCGGCATCACAAGGATATCATTCAGGTCCCCGATTCCTGTCCCACTCAAATGGGTATGGGTAAAACCAATAATCGTATTGCTGGCATAGTTATAACCACTGCACCAGTCCCAACCTTCAAAGACATTGGTTGGCCCCAACTGAACAGCTCCGAAAGGAACGTTGGCCCCAACAAAGACATGGCCATGTGCAGCAGAACCAATATATGGATCTACATATTTGGTAAGTTGTTTCTGAGCAAGGACTTGCTCCACAGAAAACAGAATGCCGAGGCATAAAAGGTGTTTAAGCTTCATTATATTTTTAAATATGGGTTTCATTATTGGCACCTAAGGTACGGATACGGCTCAAAAATTTACAAAATTGTCATGCAGCACCATCACCGGGGGGATGAAGGGTATATGGGGGTATACACGCTGCATGACAAGTATTTCAACAAAAAAAGGTTAGAAAACCGATACGATCAGCTTACCGCTGCTCGTGGTATTGTATCCTGTATAAGTATACGGTGTGGCTGCTCCGTTACCACCGATCAGGTCGTTATCACAACGCCAAACCTTTAGGTTAGGCCCACCATAAGAACTGATGGTAATGTTATAAGTTCCATCAGGAATCAATCCCGTGGTAATGGTCTGGCCGGCATTCAGGTAAAACACCTGTGTCGGTGCTCCGGTGGTGCTCGTTAAAGTAATGGTTGCACCGGTGGTAGTTGACCTGTTGTTCAGGTATACCCCTGTGGCACCCAGACTTTTCTTAGCCAGTTTAATGTTCATCGGCTTTACCGGTAAACTTACACTTGCATTGAGGGCCAGGCAGGATAAAATCATGCTGCTCATTAAGATTAGTTTTCTCATGATGTAATGGTTAAATGGTTTATAAATTGATTAGTTTTTCTTATCCCACCAAAGTTTAGTTCCCCCATTATCTGCACCGTTAAGCAATCCCACTGCTTTCGTTACTTCTGCATTGTTGTTTTTATATTCATCCTCAGAAAACGGCAATCTTCTGATTTGTTTTTCTGTGTTAATCGTTCCACCGCTTTGGTTATTTACGACAGGGAAAATTTTCGGATAGCCGGTACGTCTGAATTCAGACCATGCTTCCTGACCGTCAGGAAAAATAGCAATCCATTTCTGGGTGATGATGCGTTCCAGTTTCTGTTCCATCGTTGCTCCTTCGTCCCATTTAATGGTGGTTTTACTCAATAGCGGAGAGTTGGCCGCCACATTATTTGCCACATTAATCGGATCAGTATATGGTGCCTGAGTATCTGTGTTATTGTTCAGATAAGTGCTGGCATCAGTGCTTCCAAGCGTGTACTGCTCGAAAGATGTTTTTACCCCTTGCTCGTAAAACGACTGGGCACTCCCGCCCATGCTCCAGCCTCTTAATGCACCTTCTGCACGCAGGAAAGCGACCTCCGCAGCACACATATATTGTACCGGCGTATTTTCTTTCAATGTGGAAGAGGAAGAATTCAGGTAGGCATCCGGTTTACCACTAAATGAGATTCCGCTGCGCACGCCCTTATAATCTCCGGGAATCACTTTTGAAGTCATAAAGTACTTAGATAAGCGCGGATCTTTAAAGCCTTTCAGAATCGATTCTGCTGAAGCATTCATCCGGGTATCATTGTAACTTAAATCATCTACCCATAATCCGTTTCGGGTTGGTACTCCCTTGCCCGATTTTACAAGCGCATTATCCCCATTTACCGCAAGCATCCCGTAAGAATTGCTCACTGCTTCTTCTGCTTTCGTCTTTGCCAATGCAGGGTTTGCATAAGCGATGCGAACAGCAAGTCTGAGCTTTAATGAGTTTGCAAATTTGATCCATTGTATATAATTGCCATCATAAACCAGGTCAAAACGGTTCAGTGAATTGTCAGACGGATTTTTAGTCACAAATTCGGTTAGCACTTTGATGGCATCGTCCAGGTCCTTAAAGAACGTATTGTAAACCGTTTCCTGATCATCATAAGGAGTGGCCAATGAACCTGATCCAAATTTAGAATAAGGAATTGGTCCGTAAATATCAGAAACGCGGTGCATCCCTTCTACCTTGATGATATTGGCCACAGCAATGAACTGAGGATTCGCTACCGCACGTTTCGTCACTTCTCTCCATCCATTCATCACCCCATTATAGCCTACTTTAAAAGGCCATAGGTTCCAGCCGTTTTTTAAAGCATAAGTGGAATTATTAGGTCCTCCGAAATCACCGGGAGGTGCAAAATATCCTGAAAAAATATCCGCATTTAAATTTTGCTGGATTTGATAAATATAATCCTCATTCGTTTTGCAATACATGACATTTACCTGCATCTCCGGAATAAATATACCCGATGAAATATTGTCTTTTAACAGGTCTTCTTCCGTTAATCCATTTGGATTAGCATTGTATTTGTCGAAATCTTTTGTACATGAACTCTGTACCATAACAAACGTTGCAGCAAAAATGGCCGCGCTAAGTTTGGTTGTTTTTATTAAGGTTCTCATAATATATGATGATACTAGGTCTTAAAATGTGAAATTTACGTTGAAACCAATGCTTCTTAAACTCGGCATAGAGAAGTAGTCATAGCCCTGGAATCCGTTGCCGGTCAAGGTCACTACATCCGGATCAAACGGTGCTTTTTTATAGATCATCCATAAGTTCCTGCCGATTACAGAAAGCTGTATCTTTTGTATTTTATTGTTAAATACTTTTGCAGGAATCGTGTATCCAAATGAAACTTCACGTAAACGGATATTCGTAGCGCTATAGATATAAGGTGTCAGTTCGGCCGCTATTCTATTGTAATAAGCCTCAGTTGCATCTGCACCTTTAATCATGATTCCTCCCTGATCACGGGAATCTCCCGTTCTTTGCGACATCCCGCGTTTGTCAAAAGTCTGCTCCGTTCTGGAAATCACCTCTCCACCGATACGGCTGTCTACCAGAAAATTCAGGTTAAAGTTTTTGTACCTGAACCCATTGCTCATACTGAGCATATATCTTGGGTTTACATTACCTGCAATGATGTTATTGGTAGCATACTGTGGCAAACCTTTATCATCCAATACCTGGTTTCCACTGGCATCACGAATAAAATCTTTTACCTGAATGTCTCCATAAGATCCACCTTTTCTAACGATAGACGAACCACCTAAGCTAAACTCCTTCACCTCGATAAACTGACCTGTAGCAGGATCTGTGTACGTATAGAGTTCTTTGATTTTGTTTCTGTTGAAAGAGAAATTAACTGTTGGGTTCCAGGTTAATTCTCCAAGTTCTGCATTATACCCCATGGAAAGCTCTAAACCCTGATTCTGAACATCTCCGGCATTCAAATCATAAGTATTGTATCCTACTGTCGGGGAGACATTCACCCTGAAAAACTGATTTACCGTATTCGTTCTGTAATAGGTTGCATTCAAACTCAGTTTGTTTTGAAGGAATTTCAAATCCGCACCGAACTCAAATGATTTACTTCTTTCAGGATTTAAGGTGGTAAAAGGTTTCCCTGTGAAAGGAACGATTGCTCCACCGATAATTGGAAAAGAAGGGTTTGTTGCATACGCATAGTTATCAGGAATTTCGTTACCTACCTCGGCATAAGATGCCCTTAGTTTTGCAAAAGAAATAAATTCCGGTAACTGTGTCATTTCACTAATCACCGCACTTAAGCCTACTGATGGGTAGAAAAATGGTTTTGGCAAAGTCGAGTTCCAGTCGTTACGTCCGGAAACGTCTAAAAACAGGTAGTTTTTATATCCGATAGAGGTGGTTAAGAAAGCAGCCTGAGTTTGTTTTCTATAGGTATTTGGTGTAAATACGATACCCGCCTGCGTCAGGTTCAGGACACTGAAAAAGTTAGGCACTTTAAAAGGATCCAAAGGTCCGTCGATCGTCAAACCGCTGGTCAGGTTGTTGATGATACTGGCACCTGCGGTGGCATTAATGGTAAAATCACCTAAAGCTTTATTGAAGTTCAATAATAAATCGGCGTAAGTCTGACTGTTCAGGTTGTCCAGTGTCGCATAACGTCCGTTTGAGCTATTGGAAACCAGGTTACCAGGCGCTGTCGTCGCAAAGATCTTGTTTTCGCCTTTATCTGTAGAGCGGTCCATTCTCACCCGTCCCTGAAGGTTCAGCCAATCTGTAAACTTATATTTAGCAGTTACAGATCCTACAATACGGCTTCTTTGCGTTTGGAACATGTTGCGTTGGGTAATCCAGTAAGGATTTTGAAGGGACATTCCCTGATCACCATATGGCCAGTTCTGCACGTTTATTTTGCGGACAGGATCAAAAGTTTCAAAATTCTTAGTATCGTCAAAGTTGTAGGAAGCACCCGGGAACAAATAAACGGAGGTGATTGGGTTATAATATTCACCCTGCCCCGGCATGTTCTGAGATTTTTGATAAATGTATTCCGCTCTCGCATCCACACTTAGCTTATCCTCAAAAAAGGAAGTGTTATTTCTGAAAGAGAAGTTGTACCTGTCTAGTTTGTTATTGGGAATAATTCCTTCTGCATTCGTTGCCGCTGCCGAGAAGAAAGATTGGTTTTTCTCTGTACCGCCCGATAAAGACAAAGCATTGGTAAAAGTTTTACCCGTCTGAAAAAAGTCATTGGGCGTATAAGAACTTTGGTTGGCAGTTTTTGCGCCCCAGCCGTTGAAGGTTGGTCCTTCTTCCGGCTTAGCTTTATTGGCTGTTCCATAATTGCGTTGCAGTTCAGGAAGAAGGAAAGGGCTGTCGAATGTAGTGCTGGAATTAAAGTTAACCACTGTTTTTCCCGCTTTTCCTTTTTTAGTGGTAATTAAGATCACTCCGTTAGAGGCTTGTCCACCATACAGGGCTGATGCCGAGGCACCGCTCAATACGCTTACTTCTTCGATATCTTCAGCGTTCAGGTTGGAAATCCCGTCGCCTGCATCACTCAGCTGAAAACCATCACTTTTTCCGTTTCCGGATAAGCTCGGCAAAGGTACCCCATCCACTACATATAAGGCATTGTTATTTCCACTGATGGATTTGTTCCCACGAAGCACTGCTTTGGTTGATCCTCCAGGTGCCGAAGAGTGTGTTAACGTTAAACCGGAAACTTTCCCCGTTAAACTGTTCACAAAACTTGGGTCTTTGACGTCATTCACTTCTTTGGAGCCTAATGTCTGGACATTATAAGTCAATGATTTGGTAGATTTTTTAATCCCCAGGGCGGTTACGACCACCGTTTCCAGGTTTTGTGAATTGCTGTTCAGGACCACATCAATCGTTCCCTGTGCAGCTACGGTAACTTCTTTCACCGTATACCCCACATACGAAAACACCAATACATCGCCTGCTTTGGCGGCTATCGCATATTGTCCGGAAACATTCGTTTGTGTGGCCTGTTGCGAGCCTTTGACCTTTACCGATACGCCTGGCAAGGTCACACCGGCCTCGTCTTTTACAGTCCCTTTAATGGTCTCCTGAAAATGTGATCTGAATTCCATTTCATGATCAGAGGAAATTCTGAGCGTCGGGAAGCTCTTTAATTTATCCGACTTTACACCAGCAAAAAGATTGGCCGAAGCATAAAGTAATAAACACGTCAGTTGTAATGGTTTTCTCATCTCCATTGATACGGTTAGGTTTTATAATTGGTTAGCTATACCGTTTTACCTTAATACATGATAAGGTGGTATAATAGTAGAGACCCCATTTAGAAATAAAATGCCTACAAGGAATTCATTTTTTTTGAAGATTATTTTTAATCCCTATCTTGCAATGGATAATTAGCCTAAAACAAAGCACTTGAAAATCGTAAAGCCTGACTTATCTGGTCTGTGGACAAGGATTTGCGTCGAAGATGATATGAAATCTTTCGAGGCTTTATACCGCGCCCTTGGGGCTAAGCTGTTGAAATTTTCGGTTTATTATGTATCACAGAAAGAAGTAGCAGAAGAGATTGTTTCAGAAGTATTCGTGAAATGCTGGCAAAACAGAAAGGAAAGTACCCATGTCCTTAATCCGGAAACCTATCTGTTCGTTGCGGTTAAAAATCAATCTTTAAAACACCTTAGAAAATATACCAATGTTCATTTGGTGGAGATAGAAGCGCAGCAGGAATTCCAATTTCAGGACAGTACCGACCCTTCAAAGGAATTGGAAAGAAAAGAGCTGCACCTAAAACTGGATACCGCCATAGATACGCTCCCACCTCAGGCCAGGATCGTGTTCAAACTGATCAAAGAAAACGGAATGAAGTATAAAGAGGTGGCCGAGATTTTAAAGATCTCGCCAAGAACAGTACAGACACAGCTTTTCCGGGCAATTACCAAACTGCGGATGCTACTGGGTGCCTATCATGAGCTCGACCATAGAAAAAGCAGCAGCAACGACCTGGTCAACCTGGTGATGCTCTTAGCGATAATGCATTATTTTTTTAACCTTTTGTAGGCAATTTTAGAAAAAAAAGGAACCTTATATTTAACACATAAACAGCATAGATAATACGGTAAAAAATGACTGATCAAAGATTTACAGAATTGCTTGGCAAAAAACTGGCAGATGAGATTTCCATTGAAGAACATAAAGAATTTATGCTTCTGCTGGAAGGAAATGCGGCCTACAGGCAGGAGTATGAATCTTTAAGCAGTTATTTCCAATCCAAAGAAACAGAAGAAGAAGAAGAAGATGCAATGCCCCTTTTTGAAAAAATTAAGGCGAGGATAGAAAATCCGGAATCACCGGAAATCCCGGTTTCAAAAAACAGGTTTGGCAACTGGTACCGCATTGCAGCAATTTTAGCGTTATGTATTTGCTCCTTTGGAGGATATCAACTCTACCATAAAAGAATGGGCAGTCAGGCTGAATACGCTCTGGTCTGGAAAGAAATAAATACCCCAAGCCGTCTGACCTCAAAAATCACCCTGGCAGACGGAACGATCGTGACTTTAAATTCCGAGACCCAGCTGAAGTATCCTGTGGCTTTTAAAGGAGCACACAGAGAAGTTTACCTGACAGGTGAGGCCTTCTTTGATGTTAAAAAAGACGCACAACACCCTTTTATCATCCATACGGAAAAGATAAATATCAAAGTTCTGGGAACAACCTTCGATGTGAAGGCCTATAAAAATGACCCGCATACGGAAGCGACCCTGATTACAGGGGCCATTCAGGTCAGCATGAACGCGCACCCTGAAAAACAAATCCTGCTGAAGCCTCAGGAAAAGTTCAGCCTTCAGCATCAGGCAAAAAATGCTGCTGACTCCCCACTATATAGCATCAGCCCTTTAAATGATACAGAAACTTCATGGATGAACCATAAACTGGTGTTCAAAAATGAGACCTTTGACGTGCTCGCCAACAGCCTTTCCAGATGGTATGGCCTGCAGGTTGTCTTTAAAAATGAAAGTTTAAAAAACAGCAGGTTTACCGGATTCTTTGAAAAGGAAAATATCTCTCAAGCTTTGAAAGCGCTGCAACTTATTGAACCATTTCGTTATAAAATACAAGACAAAACTATTTATATTTACTAATTTGGCAAGCGGAACACGTTCCGGGAACCAGGGATATCAAATATAAATTTATAATGAAGCTAATTGGGTGGATGGTCATTTTCGTGACGCTTGTTGGCTCCTTATCCGGTTATTCGCAATCAGAAAGCGGGGTACAGCATAAAGTAAGCCTCAGCTTTAAATCAGCGGATTTTAAAAAGGTAATTGATGCCATACAAAAGCAAACCTCCTATCATTTTATTTTTAGTGAACGCAAAATCCCTGTAAACAAAATCAATATCCAGGTTAAAGATAAAAATGCCTTAGAGGTTCTTGATCAGATCCTCGCCAATTCCAACTATGCTTATAAGTTACTCCCAAACAATTTAATTGTCATACGCCCCCGAAATGCGGAGGTAAATACCCGAATGCTTAGTGGAAGGGTGCTCAATGAAAACGGACAGGCGCTTCCCGGTACTTCCATAAAGGTGAAAGGGAGTGATTTCTCTACCACCAGCGATGCAAAAGGAGAATTTACCATCCCTGTGTTCCCCAACACCATTATCCAGGCCTCTCAGGTCGGTTATTTTAAGCAGGAAATTCCTGTCGGCGTGCAAAATCAACTGCAGGTTAACCTGATCGCCAAGACAAATGAACTGGATGAAGTGGTGGTCACTGCCCTTGACATCAGGAAAGAAGAGCGAAAAATCGGTTATTCCATATCTACCATTTCCGGCGCAGAGCTGAGCAAGGCCAGAGAATCCAATCTGATCTATGCTTTGGAGGGGCAAATTGCCGGATTAAACATCAGTGGCGTATATGGTGGCCCCTCTTCTTCTGCAAGGATTTTACTCCGTGGTGCTGCCAGCATGAATGCGGGTTCACCCTTATTCGTTGTGAATGGTGTGCCGATAGACAATACGCAAAGAGGAAATGTCAATGAATATGGCGGTGCCGATTACGGCGATGGCATCAGCAATATCAATCCTGATGATGTAGAAACGATCACCGTATTAAAAGGTTCAGCGGCCTCTGCACTTTATGGTGCCCGTGCGGCAAATGGCGTCATCATCATCACCATAAAAAAGGGCATCAGGAATTCGGGTAGCATTGAATACAACACCAATCTTTCTTTCGATAGCCCCTATAAAAATACCGACTTTCAATACGTCTACGGACAAGGAACACAAAACAGAAGACCAGGAAACATTGCCGCAGCTGTAGCTTCCGGATCTTCCAGCTGGGGCGAAAAACTGGATGGCGCCCCAACGATCCAGTTTGATGGAAAAACATACCCTTACAGTGCAGTAAAGGACAACATTCAGGATTTCTACCGTACTGCTCCTGCTTTTACCAATACCGTTTCCCTGAGCGGGGCAAATGAAAAAAGCATGTTCCGCCTCTCGGCCGCCAATCTGGATTATCAATCTATTTTGAAAAACGGACACCTGAACAGGAAAACAGTGAACCTCTTTACCTCCTACGACCTCAACAAACACTTGACTGTTGCTTTCAATGGAAATTACATCAATGAGCACAATAAAAACAGGTCTTACCTGAGTGATGGAACGTTAAATCCCAATTATGGCATTGCCAGTCTGGCCAACAGCGCAAACCAGATTGCCTTATCTCCGGGTTTTGATCCGATAACGGGAAGAGAAATGAGGTGGAACGATGATGAGTATAAAACCAATCCCTATTTTATGTTGAATAAAGGAAGAGACCTTTCCAAACGGAACCGTTTCATTACCTCCACTTCCCTAAAATATAAATTTACAGACTGGCTGTACCTGCAGGGAAGATTGGGCTACGACATCAGCAATGATCAGATTGTGAGCATCATCCCTACCGGGGCCTCATTTTCCATTAACGGACAGGGCGGCTTAAACGCTTTTCAGAAGATCCAGACTTCAGAATTAAACAGCGATATTCTGCTTGCAGTCAATAAAGACATCATGAAAGACCTGAACCTGGATGTTTCTGTTGGTGCAAATTACCGGAACCGGGAAGGTGAATTTTCCGATTCCAAGGGGAACCAGTTCAATACTCCCTACCTGTATACGCCCTCTAACCTCGTGACCAGAACCGATGCCTATACCCTGGCCAGGCTCGTCACCCAATCTGCCTATTACACTTTTGACCTGAACTATAAAAAGTTCCTGAACCTTTCCTCTACAGGAAGGTACGACGTCTACTCTACCCTTCCCGGCAACAACAGAGGACTATTTGTCCCGGGAATTTCCGGAAGCTTCATCTTCTCCGATCTCCTGAAGTCGAAAGCGCTGAGTTATGGAAAAATCAGGGCCAGTTACGCCAAAACCAGTGGTGAACCTGCACAGCCTTATATCACACAAACTTATTATACGACACAAAGTTCTGTAAACGGAACCCCACTTGGAGATTACGACAGGAGCCTTCCGAATTACAATTTAAGGCCATTTACCTTAAACGAATTTGAAACGGGAATCAACCTGCGGTTCTTCAACAACAGGTTAGATCTGGACCTGACCTGGTTTCACAGAAGTACACATAACGAAATTGTGAGCGCTATCCAGTCGGTCACCACCGGATTTACCTCTGCCTATGTGAACCTTGGGAAAACGAAAAATGTAGGTACGGAACTCACCGTTCAGGGGATTCCGGTTGCCGGAGAAAACTTTAAATGGAAATCCGGATTTAACCTCAGTCACATTCACAATGTACTTTTATCCATAGATGGCAGCAGCCGGTATTCCCTTACGGGAACCTATCGCCCCTTAAATGCCAATACGGCAATGGTGGTGGGCAAATCCATTACTCAGATTATGGCTTACGACTATAAAAGAGACCCTAACGGGAAGGTCATTATTGGCAGCGATGGTGTTCCGAAGCGGGGGGAACTAAAGCCAATGGGCTCCACCCTTCCCAGGATTTACGGGGGCTTCAGCAATAGCTTCTTTTATAAAAACTTTAGCCTGTCTTTCCTGGTCGACTTTAAATTTGGCAATAAGATCCTCTCTGCCACGGAAAACTATTCCTATGTTTCCGGGCTAAATAAGGCGACACTTGCCGGAAGGGAAACCGGCGTCATTGCAGCTGGTGTGATGGAAGATGGCAGTGTAAATACCATCAATGTCCCGGCTTACAACTATTATCCGCAGCTGGCCACCAATATCTCTGCACTTTCTGTGTTAAATGGCAGTTTTATAAAATTCAGGCAGGCCACACTGGGTTATGCCCTGCCGGTAAAACTGATTAGAAACACCCCTTTTAGCAGTATCAACATCGACCTTGTCGGCAGAAACCTGTTTACCCTGCTTAAATACACTAAAAATATAGACCCGGAGTCTGAGTTCTCGCCGAAACTCAATTACGCAGGGATTGAAGGTGCCTCATTGCCTTCCACCAGAACCTTTGGCATCAACCTGAATTTTAAATTTAAATAGAGATCAAATGAAACGGACCTTTCTTCTTTACTTAAGTTGCTTCATCGGTGTTTTCTATGGCTGTACCAAGGGAGAACTGGATCGCATCAATACCGATCCGACAAAATCCACACCTGATCATTTCGACCCTAACTTCCTCCTGTCTACCGCACAGTTAAAATTTGCCAATAAAGGATATTATCAGCTGCTTTACCAGAGCACGATGATGCAGCTGCTTTCCTCTACCTATTATTACTATAATAACGGCGATAAATACATCAATGTAGCCAACTTCACCGACTACCAGGGAAGGATTTTTGATGAAGGTTATGCTGAAGCATCCGGCATCCGGGAAATGCAGCGGCTGGCTAAAGAAAAAGATCCCAATGCCTATAAAAACCTGATTAACATCGGGGACATTGTATTTGTCATGATTCTGCAGCGCATCACAGATACCTATGGTGATGTTCCCTATCATCAGGCAGGAAAAGCAAGAGAAGGCATTAAATACCCGGTTTACGATACCCAGGAAGACATTTATGATTCCATGTTAACAGACCTGGAAACTGCGATCAATAACCTTGACCCCGCAGCACCTGGCGTAACTGCTGATCTTTTTTACAAGGGTGACCTTACCAAATGGCGCAAATTTGGCTATTCGCTAATGCTGAGGATTGCCATGAGGCTCACGAAAGTTGATCCGGACAAAGCCAGGATATGGGTAGAAAAAGCCGCTGCCGGAGGCACCTTTTCCGACAATAACGACAATACCTTTATCAGCATGGATGCCTCCAGTTTTAACAGTCAGAATGGGACCTCCCTTGCTTTACGCACGCTTTCCGATTACAGAGAAGTGCGGTGGAGCAAAACCCTGATCGATCAGCTCAGAAATACCGCTGACCCGAGATTATCTGTCATAGGAGAGATTCCAGCCGAGGGCCTTGCGAATAACAACAATCAAAACCTTTCCGGAAATCCCGACCCTGTTCTTCAGAAAGGCCTGCCAAATGGTTATGATTTGTTAGGCGGAACAACAGACATCCGCAACCATCCGGAATACCCCGGGGGAACCGGAAATGGAACTGACATCGCCCCTTTAGGGAAATATTCCCGCCCCAGAACTTCCGTATATCTAAAGTTGGGAGGGCCTATATTTCTAATGACCTATGGGGAGAGTCAGCTGCTCCTTGCAGAAGCAGCAATAAGAGGCTGGAGCATAAAAGGCAGTGCGGCCGAACATTTTAGTAATGGCGTTAAAGCGGCATTACAATCATTGGCACAGGTAGATCCACAAGCCAATATTTCAATGGAAAGGGTCAATACTTATGTCAGGGCCCAGGTGCTGGATGAATCTTCCAAAGAGAAATCTCTGGAAATGATCAATATGCAATACTGGATCAGCACAGGCACGACCTTTAATTTTATTGAAGCCTGGCTCAATTGGAAAAGATCAGGATATCCACGCTTAACTCCTGTCAGCTATCCGGGAAATGTAACCAATGGTACGATTCCACGCAGAATGATTTATTTATCTACAGAGATTTTAAACAACCCGGACCACTATAAAGCGGCTGTTGCAAGGCTTTCCGGCGGCGATGCATTGACCTCAAGAGTGTGGTGGGATCAATAAGATACTGATCGGATAATGATCAGACAACTGACCGGTCAGCGCATCTTTAAGAATTGCAGGTTTTGAAATGTTTGGCTTTAAGTCTTTAGAGATAAAAATGTAATCAATTCGTTCCTTAGCTTCGTTCGGAACATCGCCAAAGACCAGGGAAGGATAACTGTAATCAAAGGCCCGGCGTTTCATAGCCCAGGTATCTATAAAACCTTTTTTTAGCAAGGCATCAATCACACTGTAATCCAGATGGCCATGATTTGCATTGCTGATTTTACTGTTTTCGTCGCTTTTTAACATGGGCATCAGACGTCCATTGCGGTTATAATCCAGGCTATCGGAGGCTGCTAAGCTATTCATATCCCCCAGAATAATTGTCTTTTTCAAGATAGACCAGCGTTGCAAACTATCTGTAATCGTAGCGATTTCTTCCTTTCTTTTCTCATGACTGAAAGGAGATAAGTGTACGGTAACAAAATTCAGGTCTTTGATCTTTACCGCCATAAAACCATGGTGCATGCCTTTTATTACCTTTTTCACCTCCGTAATCGGGTATTTTGAAGAGATCCCCACTGCATATCCTTTTTCTTTAGCCAGTTCCGTATAAGGATGGCCGATGGCTTTACCCAGGTCCTGCAGTTCCCCGGCAGAAATATTGACCAGCTCCTGATAAGCAATTACATCAGCATCCTGTCCTTTCGCCCAGGAAATAAAGCGTTGCTTCAGCTCCTGCTCAGATTCAAAATAATTATAAACGTTATAGGAAATGATTTTCAGTGCTTTTTGGGCCAATAAATTTTGACTGCAAAGGACAAACAGGAACAGGACAATGGCTTTTCTCATGATGACGGGCAAATTAAAAAAATTAAGCGATAAAAAAATATCAGGAAAAAAAATACGTTTAGTAAAATATAACCACATTAATATGTGGCCCTACTAATGTTAGACATCATAAGGGATGGTTTAATTTTAGGAACTAATAAGATTGGGCAGTAATTATAATTTTTGAGAGAGGGAATTATAGTTCAACACATAGGGAGTGAGGACTCGCTGCCCAATCTTAAATATATGCCATCCAGATTAACCGAACAGTTCACTGCTCAGGTACCGGTCTCCCCTGTCACAGGCAATAAATACAATCACTCCGGAACTCAGCTCTGATGCCAGTTTAAGAGAACAGGCCAATGCACCTCCACTACTCATTCCAGCAAAAATGCCTTCTGTTTTTGCCAGTTTACGGGTCATTTCTGTCGCTTCCTTTTGGGAAACATCCATCACCCGGTCTACTCTTGAAGGATCAAATATTTTAGGAAGGTATTCAATTGGCCACCTGCGAATTCCCGGAATCGAAGATTCTTCTGTAGGCTGACAACCGATAATCTGAATCTCCGGATTTTGTTCTTTCAGAAACATGGAATTGCCCATAATACTTCCTGTAGTTCCCATAGAGCTTACAAAATGGGTGATTTTCTGATCGGTATCCCTCCAGATCTCCGGCCCTGTAGTTTTATAGTGCGCCAGGTAATTGTCGGGATTTGCAAACTGGTTCAAAAGAAAATATCCTTCATGTGTTCCTTTTTCTTCGGCGTAGTCGCGGCATACCTCTATCGATTCCAGCAAGGTTACTTTTGCACCATAGGCTTCCATCGTCAGGGTGCGTTCCCTGGTGGAGTTTGAAGGCATGACCAGTTCAATCTCCAGGTCATAGATGCTGGCAATCATCGCCAATGCGATTCCTGTATTTCCACTCGTCGCTTCTATCAGTTTGGTTCCTTTTTTAATATCACCACGTTCAATTGCAGAACGGATCATGTTTAAGGCAGCCCTGTCTTTCACACTTCCACCGGGGTTATTGCCTTCCAGCTTCGCATAAATCTTAACGTCAGGATTGGAATGTAACTTCTGAATCTCTACCAACGGGGTATTTCCGACAAATTCTATAATATTTCCCATAATTAATCTCTATGTTTTGTTTCAATCACTTTAATGGCCGACTGGTGGTATACGGTAGAATGCGAAGGCACGCTTTTGGTCAGCCATACGTTTCCACCAATAATGGAATTGTCGCCGATAACGGTTTCTCCGCCCAGGATCGTTGCTCCGGAATAAATGATCACATGGTCTTCTATCGTAGGATGGCGTTTGGTATTGGCCATATATTTTTCTACACTCAGGGCTCCTAAAGTAACGCCCTGGTATAATTTAACATGATCTCCGATCACCGTCGTTTCTCCGATTACGATTCCTGTTCCATGATCTATATATAAATACTCTCCGATTTCCGCTCCGGGATGGATATCTATTCCGGTTTGGGAATGCGCATATTCGGTCAGGATCCTTGGAATCAATGGGACATCAGATTTCAGCAAAGCATTTGCAATGCGATACATGGAAATCGCCAGGAAGCCCGGATAAGTACGAATAATTTCAAACTCACTTTTTGCTGCCGGATCGCCGCTTAATATGGAAGCGATATCGGTATTCATTTTACGGTACAACTCCGGTAAGCTTTGAAAAAAAGCTTTGGAAATCAATTCATTATTACAATTCTTACAAGCCTTTGTTGCATTTAAAATTTGCGTCAGTTCTCTTTCCAGACCGGAAAACAATCCTTGAATTTCAGCAATCGTATATTTCGTAGCGGTGGAACGTTCCGGATAAATCAGGTCCATCAGGTTCATGGCCCAGGAAGCCACCACCTGGTTGGAAGGAACCGCTTCCACACCCGTTTGTTTATTAAAAATATGAAGATAAAATTCTTCGCTCATCTTAGGTTTTGTTACTGTTTTGTTTGAAATTGTAAAGGAATGAAAATTATTACAAATAAAAACAGAAGACATCCGATTTTAAGAGCGAATATTTAAAGCTATATTCGCCTGGAATCCATTTACATTAAAGCTATTTCCCAGAAATATGTCCGAAACATTTGAAATACTATATTTCTTCAATACCCCTTACAACTCCCTCGTCGAAATTAAACGACGTAATTTTGATTTTGAAACCGATCTTTCCAAAGTATTCTTCTGGATTCTTTACGAAAAGAAAACCCATAGGATCTACCCGCTTCAGTTTATTTCGATGAAAGACGACCTTTTAGGTCAGGAGCGTGTGTTTAAACAAGGTACCTTTTTCTTTAATGAGCAGGAAGGGACTTTATTGAACAGCAGTGATAAAGCGAAAATGATGCTGAAAAGAATGCCAACAACCGCCATGACAAGGCTATTAAAGATCAGAATCGATGAGTTTCTGCTCAGCATTGATAAACAAACAGAAAAACAATTAGAAAAACTGCTGTAGCATGAAAAAGTGGCTTTTGTTATTCCTCATCGTTCCCATTGCATTTATAGCTTGCAACAGAAAGAAAATACACAAAGTAGAGAGAGACATTACCATTACCCCAAAGAATGCCGTGACAAGGCTGGAACTGGACAGTATGCAGATGGAACGCTATATCTCCGGTCAGCAGCTCGGAGACAGTGCCGCACAATACCTGAGAAACTTCTACAACAGCAGGAATTTTCAGTTTGCCTGGGTTGGAGAAAAGGGCCTTACAGAACAAGCCAGGGTATTCTACACCCTGAATAAGGATTATGTTACCGATTTTCAGGACAGTTCTTTGCTGGATTCCGGCTTATACCAAAAAATGGAATTGCTGATGAAACAGGATACCATTTTCAAGAAGGCAGACAGCAGTCTGGCAAATCTGGACCTGCAGTTAACCCGTCATTTCTTCAATTATGTAGCCAATGCTTATGCCGGAAAAGTAGATCCTGAAGTGATACAATGGCACATTCCAAGGAAAAAGCTGAATGCAACCCTCCTCCTGGATTCCCTAATGGCCAATAAAAATACTAAAATAGACGATTGGGAACCCGTAAATCAACAATATAAACTCCTTAAAAAGGAGTTGCTCCGCTATTATACCTTTCAAAAAAGCGGGGAATGGGAAAAGATCAGTTTAGGAAAGCAGAAAAGATATCAACAAGGCGATACCGGGCTGACGGTAAGCATGGTGAGACAACGTTTCATTGCGCTCGGAGATACGCTTTTAAGTGATACCCTTCCGGAGTTTGACCTTGCTTTAAAAACAGCGGTTAAACAGGCCCAACAGCAATTCGGTTACCGCGCCACCGGAAATATCGATGCTTCACTGATCAAAGAATTAAACGTTCCTGTGCAACAACGCATAGAAAAGCTGCTCATCAACCTGGAGCGCATGCGCTGGATGCCGGCAATGCCGGCTGGCAGACGGATCCTCGTCAATATCCCCGACTATCAGCTGCACGTTTTTGAAGATAAAGAAATCACCCTGAGTATGGGTATTGTGGTAGGTAAAGCGGCCAATAAAACGGTGATCTTCAGCAATAAGCTGAGAAATATTGTATTCAGCCCTTACTGGAATGTTCCCGCAAGCATCGTAAAAGCGGAAGTCCTTCCGGCCATGAAAAGAAACCGCAACTACCTGTCCAGTAAAAATATGGAACAAACGGGAACCAGTAACGGATTACCTCAGGTTCGTCAAAAGCCCGGAGATAACAATTCTTTGGGCCGGGTAAAGTTTCTCTTCCCAAACAGTTACGACATCTATTTCCATGATACTCCTGCAAAATCACTCTTTGCAGAAGAGAAGCGGGCATTTAGCCATGGTTGTATCCGTTTGTCGCAACCGGTAAAACTGGCAGAATATCTTTTAGAAGACCAGAAACAGTGGACACCTGCTCAGATCACTAAGGCAATGAAGTCGACAAAAGAGATTTGGGTGGGGATGAAAAAACCAGTTCCGGTGTTCATTACTTATTTCACGGCCTGGATAGATCGGCATGGACGTTTAAATTTCAGGGACGACATTTATGGCCATGATCAGAAGATGGCGGAACAAATGTTCCTGTCTTCTGTAAAAGGATTGACTAAGGCTCCTGCAATCGCGCAACTTAAATCGAAATAAGTCTATTGAATCATTCTTCAAGGGGATTACATAAGGTTTCCTGCACTATCCCCTCAGTAGAAACAAGAAAATAAAGGGCAAAAAAAAACTGCCTTTTTGAAAAAGGCAGTTTTCACAATTTATATTGAGGAAATTTAAATCACCTTAACATTTACTGCATTAAGACCTTTACGGCCTTCTTCAACATCATAAGAAACTTTATCGTTCTCACGGATGTCGGCTAATAAGCCAGTTGAATGAACAAAGATTTCACTTTCGCCCGAGTTTGGAACGATGAATCCGAAACCTTTAGTTTCATTAAAAAATTTTACTACTCCTTCTTGCATTGTATTTTTTATTATAATTAAAGTACAAATGTAATTATAAATAATTGCAATTCAGTTATTTCATAAAATATAATTTCCTTAGTACCTGAATTTCATGGTTATATAAGGGTAATATCCCTCTTTTGAATGCGCCAATTGCGCCTGGATGACAGTCAGAATGGCCGGAGCATAGTAAAGTCCTCCCCCATAACTGTAATGCCAAACATCGGATTGATCGTTCTTTTCCCAGACCCTTCCGGTATCAAAGAAAGCGGTCAGGCCGAATTGACCTGGCAAAATATAGCCGCCAATGTTCGCCACCTTCGCCCTTAGCTCCAGGTTATTGTACAGCATGTGCTGTCCGCCATAACGGAAGGAACGGAAACCGAGCATATTCCCTTGTCCGCCGAGAAAGTTAGACTGATAGAAGGCTTGTTTACCGAAGGTCAGTCCGCCACCAACCCTATCGGTCAGGACAAAGCGCCTGCCCCCACCAATACGGTGATAGAAAGCATAACTGGCCTGAAGCTGTACGGAAGACTCCGCAGCACGGTTTAAACCGGTATAACCGCGTAACTTCGCTTCGATAAAATTACCCGAAGAAGGCAATACATCATTATTCCGGGTGTTCCGGGTAAAGCCCAGCGCCAGACCGGCATACAATTTATCTTCGTCAATAATCGCGCTATCAGGAGAATGCAGGAGGTTGCTGTTGCTGATAAACCGGTCTGCATTGTCATGTTTGTTGAAGCGGTAATATTGAAATGAAGGGCCGAAAGTCCAGACGTTCTTATTTATCCTCCATCGCAATGCCGGGTCCAGTTCATACAAGCTGAACCTAGCCCTGTAATATTTAATGTGTTCCCCATCTTTACGATAAGGGCTTTCATTGCCCAGGCCAAAGAAGTTCTGGGAATTTTCAGGTGCAAAAGCAGTCGCCTGTAAAACGATATCTGCTTTACCTAATGCCTGGAACCATTCGCCGGAATACCTAAAGCTAAACGCATTGCTTTTAAAAGAATGCAGGAAGGAAAAAGAATGGATATTTCCGAAAGGCAGCTTTCTGAAACCCGGGCTCATCATTTTAAAAGACAAGCCCAGGGAAAGCCCGTCGTCCGCATTAAAACCTGCATTGAGTAAGGTCATCTTTCTCGTATACAGATCCGTGGCTACATAATGGGTATTATTGGTATCATTGTCAATGTGTTTGCTCAATCTCGATTCTGCTCCGGAATAAGTAAGGCCCTCTTCCATTCCATAAAATGGAACCCGGCGTTTCGAGTTTACTATATTATAGTGTTTGCTTCCTTCACCGTTCACAATGCGAAGTTTAATGTCGGAGCTTTTGTTGTTTAGCGTCAGGCTATCATTTCCGTCCCTCACATACAAGCGGATTTCTTTCGTTACCCTGGGATCGTATGATCTGCTGAAAATCAAATCTTTCCCTTTCCCGTCTTTAGCCAGCTTATGCATGGTGACCGTCAGTCCCTTTTCCCCGTTATCGGTTACATTGATCAATTCATTTTTATTACTTCCCTGAATGTCTGCGATCCTATTGATAAAATGATAATAGGTATTCATCATTTCGGGCAGTTTCGCTCTTCTTTCTTTCAGTTGAGCCAGCAATTGATCATGGCGAAGCGAATAACCTGGTTCCGGTAATCTCTTGAGCGCCTTTTCAAAAACCTCATCGGTCATGGAAGCGCAGAATTCTTTCACAATTGCATTCCATTGTGCTTCGTCAATCTGTCCGAAGATCCGGTTATAGGTACTTCTGCCTTCCCAGAAAAACCAATTGATGTTTTTCAGGTTCCGTTCATATCCCTGAATCATCGGCAATAACCAGGATGCCTGAGCAAATTTGGGAATCAGTCCCTGCGATAAATAGAACACCTGATCCCGGTCTCTGGGAACGACGATATATTTTAAACCTGTATCTGTCTTTTGAGGAATCCACCTCCACTGGTCTTCATGCCGGTCCCAGTCGCCAAGCAAGGCATCTAAAGCTTTTGCTTTTAATAATAAAGGGGCATTTACACTGTTGTTGTTATTGTCATTTAACTTCTTCAGCATTTTCTCGGTATTGTCCGTATCTCCTGCAGGCTCTCTTTCTTCTAAAAGGCATAAGCTATTTTCGAATACTTCTGCATATTCTCCAAGCACTTCATCCGGAACCACCCATCCGATCATTGGATTGCTATGTGGAATTCCCGCAGCTGCTGCAAAAACAGGCACGACCAACGCAGAGAAAGGTTGTTGTGCCGACATATTGTCTTTGATGATGTCTTTTGCAAAAGTCTGTCTGAGTTCCGCAGGTAAAAGTACCTCCGGATATTTTTCAACCGTTCTCAGCACCCATTCTTTTCCTTGCTTATCTTCCAGGCGTAAGGAGTGTGTCTGATTTCCTCCTCCCCTTTTTATCGGCGTTAGGCCCCCTTTAATCTGTGAAAGACGGATCACCGGAACTGTAGTTTCCTGCGCATATTCCTTCCTGTAATTTTCTCCAAAGAGGAAACGATGAAATTTACCTACTTTATCATAGTCCGGGTAGATCCTGATTTTCAGGGAGTCCTGAGCATGAAGTCCCAGACTCCACAACAATAAAGCAGGAAAGAGCATGTACTTATTCATTTTATACCTTTTTAAATTGTCTGGAGATCCAGACAGCGATGATCCATTGCATTTTATTATCCTCCTTTATTAATCCTTTAATGCTGTATAAAGGTACTTCATAAAGTTATTAAGCCGTATTAACATGTGATAAGAAATATAACAATTTGTTATTAATATTCATTGATGAAATATTCCGCTTTAATAATGAACAAAAAAAACAATAGAACCTTCGTCAGATCTCGCGATATTGAATAGCAATAGGAATAAGCTTGTTTATATCCCCAAACATGGGTATATTAAACAAGGAGTTCGGGGGAACTCAAAATTTGTAGGGACAAGTCATTTTTATAGGAATAAAATAGAACAGGGAGGGGGGTATCCTTTGTCATATTGACACAGCAATAATTCAGGATATGGAACCAAATGAGCTACACAGGGAAATTTTAAAAACCCCACACTGTCCAGTTATGGACCCGGAATTGGTATCGGTATTAACCGAACTTTGTTTCCAGAAAGAAGACATCATTCCTTCAGACCTTCTTTTTGTTTTCGGGTCCAATGTAAAACACAAAGAAATTGCAGATATGATCTGTGACCTTCTGGACAACGGGATTGTCCAGAAGGTCTTAATCACCGGTGGGGTAGCCAACTTCGGAGGCTCCTACTACCATCACAAACCGGAATCAGAAAGCATTTTCTCTTTTATTCCTCCAAAGAAATACGCCGACAAAGAAATTGTGCTGGAGCTACTGTCTAAGAATACGCTTGAAAACGTCACTGAAGCCAGGAAAATCTTTTCCTTTGACCAGGTAAAAAGCATCACTTTTATTTCTCATTCCTATGCTTCTACCAGGGCCGCTTTATCGTTAAAACGGTTCTTTCCTGATGTGAAGCTCTATTGTATTCCTTTTCCATTGCCATCCGATCAGCCAGAATTCCCGGTCAACAGGCAATTATGGTCCAAATCTAAGTATGGACAGAGCCTTGTTCTGGGAGAATACCTCCGGCTGATCACTTATGGCAAAAGGGGAGATTTTCCGATTGAGACGATTCAGGCGTTAATAGATCAGGTTCAGGAACAATTGAAACTCAAAGACAGCTAGTACTTCCAAACCGGGATATCAACATAACTGTCGTTGTACCATTTGATCTTTAAAGGAACCTTGGCATCAGCGATGCTTTCGTCGCTAACATCTTTGCCTGTCCCATAATTGATCTGGGCAAAGGGATTTTTATTGATGTCGAGCACCAGGAGCAAACGGCTTCCTTTGCTTAAATAACGGCTAAACATGCGGGTACCGGAGAAAGGAATACTGCTAATTGCTCCTTCTTTAAGCAGGGTTCTTCGCGTCATGTCTTTCGCATAGCTGGCCCGTCCTAAGAAGTAAGCCAGATGAAAGTACGTTCCATCTGGCATAACTTCATATAAAGTCATACCGATGTCCATATCTTTCTTATTGATATTTGCTTTCAGGACTCCGTTCCATATTCCATCAACAGAAACCGGTTCATTAAAAGGTTCCGAGATAAAATAGAGACCTGCACTTCTATCCAGTTCTTTACCGACAATAGGGTATGGATAATAATCGTTATTATTGCTATGCTGCCGGTCGGCAAAATCTACTTCCTGGGCAGAGAAGGCAAGTTGCCCTGGCTTTTTAGGGAGGAGCATTTGATTTTGTCCCGATTTTTCGGTACTCAGATAAAGCCTCAATACCTGATTGTTCATTTTTTCGATCGATGGGGCATGTTTCCATCTATTTGCCCCCATCACTTCATAATTAATTTTATCCTTTAGCAAAGCAGGTTTAGGCCCGCCTTTCAGCACATAATCCATCCAGTCGTACGTAATCTGAGCGGTACTGATCAGGGCCAGCTGATCGACCTTATAATCCCGCAATACGGGAACACCTCCCCTTTGTGCGCCAAAATGATCATAGGGGCCGATAATGAGGTAATGGTTTGCCTGTTTATTGTATTTATAATGTTCTTTAAAATAACGCAATGCTGAAATCTGTCCATCGTCATAATAGCCGGTAACCGACAAGACCGGAATATTGATCTTCGCAAATTCTTCCTGCCAGGGCACCATATTCTGCCAGTAATCATCATAGGAAGGATGTTGAATCCAGCGTTGCAGCAATGGATTTGGATGTCCCTCGATGCTGTCTATTTTCCGGTAAGCCACTCCGCTATTGTACCAGTTGAGCTGCATATCTCTCCAGTGCTGCTGATCCCGGTAAAGGATTTCATCGAGGTATTTATTATTGCTGACATAAAAACCCCAGCCATAATTGGCATTTAAAAAGATATTATTTTCCATTGGCAGGCCAAAGCCAGGGATGGCCGCTACATAGGGAACAATTGTTTTTAGTGCCGGGTGCAGGTGTTTTGTGGCTGCCCATGCTGCAAAACCGGAATAACTTCCACCGTATATCGCTACCCGGCCATCGGTCCAGGGATGTTTACTTATCCAGTCGACCGCCCCATTTACATCTGTAGATTCCTTTTCATAGGGATTGATCTGGTCAGGGCTCAATGCTTTACCCCTGGAATTCACCACCACACCGATATAACCATGATCAGCAGAACGTTTTGCCTCCTCCAGATTGTTATCATGATCGGCATAAATGGTAAAAAATAATGCTGCAGGCTGTGGTTTTCCAGCTCCTTTTTTACGGACCACAATGGCCGAAAGCTGCATCCCTTCCTTCGTTTTAATCAGCACACTATCCTGAATATCATACACTTGAATAGCTACTCCTGTTGCAGTTTGTGGAACAGCAGGCTTAGGCTGCTGTCCGAAAGCATGGGCAAAAAGCCCCATGCAAACCAAAATTAAATGGATTGTTGTTTTCATATTGATACAATAAAATTTATGATTTCGAGGGCTTAAACCCCATTGATAAGTTTAAATTTAACAGACTGCCTGTCGGATACATCCAGCAGCTCACCGGTTTTCAAACCGATTCGAAGCTTTCCTTTAGGCATTGGAAAGATTTCTTTGATGTAATTCAGGTTAACGATATGGGTTCTGCTGATTCTGAAAAACACCGCTTCATCCAGTTTTTCAGTCAGTTGATTCAGGGAAGTTTTTAAGAATGCTTTCTGAGCTCCAAAATAAAGCCGTGCGTAGTTATCCATCGATTCTATGAGGTAAACCTCGCTTAATTTAACAAAATGACAGCGTTCCCCATCTTTGATAAAAATAGTCCGGTCTGCCGTTAGGGTCCCCTTTTCTGCTTCCTGCTTTTTCCCTTTTTCCATCACCCTTGCTATGGCCAGGGCAAAACGTTCATCTCGGATCGGCTTCATCAGATAATCCAGTGCATTGATTTCAAAAGCTTTAACCGCATACTGATCGAAGGCGGTTGTAAAAATCACTTCCGGCACTTCGGCTAAAGAAGCCAGTAATTCAAATCCGGATTCACCGGGCATCTGGATGTCTAAAAAAATCAGATCCGGCTTTTTACCCTGTATTTCCGCCCTTGCTTCGTCTGCATTTTGCGCTTCCCCTACAAGTTCAAATAAAGGGTAGTCGGATAGGGCCCGTTTCAGCTCTTCCCTTGCAAACCGTTCATCATCGATAATCAGGACTTTAATTATTTTCATGTTAACGGGATTAAGATCGTGGCCAATACGATATTATGGTCGAAAGGCATCAATGCGACACTTGCTTTTCCTTCATACTGAAGCGCTAATCTTTCTTCCAGATTGCGGAGCCCCAATCCCTTATGTCCTGTTTCAGGATCTAAAGCTCCCGGACTCAACACACTGATCTGTAACTCTTCGCCTGCTTTCTTTACGCCTATCCTGACAATCCCTCCATTCTTTTTCTTTGCAATCCCATGTTTGATCGCATTTTCAACCAGCGTATGGATAGAAAGTGGCGGAATCATCACCTCATCCAGTTCCTGATCTGTCTCCATCAGGCTATCCATCCGTTCCCCAAACCTGAGTTTCTCCAGTTCCAGATAGTCTTTTACTAAACTCAGCTCGTCCTTTATTGGAATCAAAAGTACCTGGTTCCGGTAAAGAGAGATCCGCAACAGTTCCGACAGCAGGTCAATTCCACGCCTTGCAGCTTTAGGATCATCAACTACCAGTGCTTTGATATTATTCAAAGAATTAAATAAGAAATGTGGATTGAGTTGTGCAGACAGGTTGATCAGTTGGGTCTCTTTGGCGGCCAGGACAAGCGCCGCATTTTCCTTTGTCGCCCTGATTTCTCTCTTTGCATATAAATAAAGGTGGTAGGCCAGCACCCAGATCGACATCAATCGAAAACCCGTCATAAAAATGTTCATGCCATTATATCTCAAAAACATTTTAAGGGATGAATACATATCTTCCGGATATGCTTTTGCATTCCTGTCTTTCACATAAAAAAAATAATCGTTAATCAGGTATAGCTTTCCACAAATCAACATCATGTATAAAAATGCCAGAACCACAATTGATGGAATGATATACCACATCAGACGGCTTGTTGCCAACTGCCCCCATTGGTTCTTTTTAGCAATACTCCGGTAAATGTGCGTCAATCCAATCCCTATAATCACATCGAATATAAAATGCACCAGTCCTGCGACCGGATTAAAAATACGGCCCAGAAAAAACGCCTGGTATAACCAATAAAAAGAAGCAAGCGACCAGCCAATGAGCTGACACTTCCAATAAAGACTAATTTTACGCTTATTTTCCTCTTGCTTTTCCATAATTCTTAAACAAATATACCAATCCGAATAGCGTATGAAATAAAAAGTACAGGAGCGCAGATATTTGGGGACGAAAGCAGAATTTATCATAAGAATTCAATTCTTATTTCAGTGTTTGAGGAAATCTTTGCACCTTCGTATCACACCAAACCTGAGAATTATGTACCGCAGTATTGAAGATTTCCTGACCACGCGTAAAGAAGAAGAGTCTAGTACCGTTAAAATATTTTCCAATCTTACCGAGGAAACAAAATCAGTAAAAATTCATGAAAATGTACGTTCTCTGGAGCGTCTGGCCTGGCATATGACCCAAACGCTTACGGAAATGGGTAAAAATGCAGGCTTATTTGAGACCGATCTGCTCCATGAGCTTCCCATTCCGGCAAGTCTGCCTGAGCTGATCGAAACTTACATCAATTACAATACGTTATTGATGCGTACGGTAAGGTTAAAATGGACAGACTCCAATCTTGACGACCTGGTGAATATGTATGGCGAAGAATGGAAAAAAGGAAAAATTCTTTCTATCCTGATTGCCCACGAAAGTCACCATCGCAGTCAGATGTCGGTAATTATGCGCATGCTTGGTTTGCCCGTTCCCGGAATCTATGGTCCTTCCAAAGAAGAGTGGATAGCTTTCGGAATGCCTCCTATGGAGTAACCAGTCCTTTTACATCTTCATAAACGAATGCCGGGCGCAGGTCTTTACTTTTAAGCTTAAACGTCACATTGATGAGCTTCAGTCCTTTTACATGTCTGGCCCATAAGCCATGGGCAGGAATTTTTGGACCAAAGGTTTTGATCTCCGGATATTGATCTATGGCTTCGGGAACCATTTGTTTGGCATCTTCTGCGGTTCCTCCTCCGGCAAGGGTAATTTCAATATTCTCTAGTTTTAGATTGGTAATGTCATGACCGGGAACACCCGTGATCAGTATTCCTGTTGGTGGCATCAGCTGCGCATCATCGGCAGCGATTGCTTTCACATTCCTGATGCTTACCTGGTCCAGACTCCCCGTTTGCTGTTTACTTTCTCCTTTCCTGAATACACTTAGCCTGGAACCCAACCTAAACAACATGGGTGTCCTCACATTCTCCATACTGATGTCTGAGATTTCAATATTCCTGATGCTGCCGCCATCTACGGACAGCAGCTTTATGCCGCCATTTTTTGTATCGTAAATATGGCATCCGGAAATTTTGATGTTTTCAAAAGCAGCCATAGACTCCGTTCCTATCTTAATTCCAGCCTGGTTGCTCTTTAAACGCAGGCCCGATACGACAATATTCCTGCAAGCCATTTTGCTGGAAGTGGTTTTAAAGACCAATGCATCGTCACCACTGATAATGTCGCAATCCTTAATGCGTACGTCCTGACAACCGTCAATCCCGATTCCATCATTATGGGCTACGCCAATACTTTCGATTTTAATGCCTTCAATGAGGATTTGTTTGCTCTGGAAATAATGGGAAGTCCAGGCGCCTGCAGACTTAAGCGTCACTCCTGTTACCTTTAGTCCTGTACAGCGGACCATGCGAATTAGAAAAGGCCGCAGGCCCCAGCGTTCTCCCTCAGGACGGGTATCCATTAAGATGTGTTTTGCTTTGATGGCTGATCCCTGCCCATCAATCGTTCCGGCACCTTCAATGCCTATATTCCGCGCATCCACAGCAACCAGTAAAGCCCAGCCCACCTCAATTCCTAACCCTTCGGTAAAAGCATCCATATTTCTGTAATCTGCCAGGTCTGTACTCCCGAGCAATACGGCGTTTTCTTCCAGGTAAAGGGTCACATTGTCTTTCAGGACAATTGTTCCGGAAAGAAATCTTCCGGCAGGAAAAATGACTTTGCCCCCTCCGGTCTGATGACATTCGTCGATAGCTTTTTGAATAGCCACTGTGTTTAAGGTGTTTCCATCACCCTTTGCACCGTGCTTAACAATGCTGACATCTGCTCCTTTTCCGATACCCGCAAAAGCAAGGAAGATCAACCAATAGCTAATGAGTTTTTTCATATTTTTTTATTCTGCAATCAGTTCAAATACAGCACTACTTAAAGGAATAATTTTCCCTGCAGACAGGTTCAAACCAATTTTCATGAGGTAATCACCGGTATAAGATTTCCCATCATCCGGATGTGTCGAAGCCACATCAGGCAAGAGATTGGTCTCCTTGATTTTATATTTTTTTCCCGGGTCCAGACCGGATAACAATACTTTCCCCATATATTCCTTTTTTCTGAAATTGAGGAGATAACTGAACAACACGGCCTTATTTTTTGTCTCATTTACATACATTAAAACCGCTCTGTTTTCTTCATAGGGGGAAACCAGCCGGTATAAATCACCGAACCAGATGACCTCACTCATCCTTTTATAATTTTTCAGTACCGCTGCGCTAAACCGGATTTCTTCAGGACTCAGGTTCTTTACCCGGATGTCGTAGCCCAATTTTCCCATCATTGCCACATCTGTACGAAACTTCAGGGATTGTTTCCCCATTGAAGTTACATGGCTGGAGACCGTAAGTGAAGGAAAAAAATTCAGGTATCCCCATTGAATAAATACCCTTTCCAGGCCATCAGTATTGTCGCTGGGCCAAAATTCCGAGAAATATTTCAATCCGCCGTAATCCACACGTCCCCCTCCTCCTGCACAAAGCATGATGGGCAAATGAGGGTATTTTTTTCGTAGACGTTCCATGATGACATACAGGCTTTTCGTATAATCAATAAACAGGTTACCTTGATTTTCCTTCAGAAAAGGAGAATAGGTATTGGTCAGCATCCGGTTACAATCCCATTTTATGAATGCGATTCCCGGGTTCTGCAGCAACAGGTCATTGACCGTATTGAAGACGAAATCCTGCACTTTTGGGTTGACCAGGTCCAGCACCAGCTGATTTCTGGAATAGGACTCCTCCCGGTTTGGCAGCTTCAAAATCCAATCGGGGTGTTGCTCATACAGCTCACTTTTAGGACTGATCATCTCCGGCTCCAGCCAGATCCCGAATTTCAGGTCCCGGCTTCCGGCGGCTTTAATCAAATGGGCTAGTCCACCGGGAAGTTTCTTTTGATCTACCTGCCAATCGCCTAAGGCTGTTTTATCCGCATCTCTTGGATACTTGTTGCCAAACCAGCCGTCATCCAATAAAAACAAATCAACCCCAAGCTGCTTTGCACCATCGAACAGTTCCACCAGGACCTCCTGATTAAAATCCATATGGGTGGCTTCCCAGTTGTTCAATAAAGTTAAACGCGGCTGTTCTCCATCGGGAACCTCATACTTCCTCGCCCAGCGGTGCAGGTTTCTACTGGCCTGACCTCTTCCTTTATTGCTATAAGTAAAGATAAAAGCAGGAGTTTCAAAACGTTTTCCAGCGGGCAATTTATACTCGGAAGCCCAGGGGTTCATCCCATTGATCATTCTCAGAGAGTTCTGTTGATCAATTTCAAAAGAACATTGAAAATTCCCGGACCAGGCCAGTGTACCAGCGATCAGCTCTCCGTTATTTTCATCTGAAGGTTTATTGAAAGACAAGAAAAAGGCTGGTGCACGGTACATGTGTGCCCTGGTTCCCAATTTACTGTCCAGCACCTTTATTCCGCTGGTCAGCAAACTTTCTTTCATTCTCATTTCCGTCATATAGTCTCCGTCAAACTGACTGAGCCAATATTTTGAAGCTTCAAAATGAAGCATGGAGGAAGCATAATTGCTTAGGGTTACCGGTTTCTTTTCCTGATGTTTAATTTCTGTCCAGGTTTTCAGCACATCATCTTTGAAATAGGCAGAGAAATGAAGTACCACCTCTAGCGGATATTTTGGATCTTTAAGCGTAATCGTAGTAAGACTCAGGTCATCTCCTTTTTTCTCTGTTTTATGGCCAGCATAAACCAAATCCAGAGAGGGATTTCCATCGGCATGAACGATACGAATGGCCGGCTCAAAAAGATCGCCCATTCCGGCGCCAATATAAGCTTCGTGCCGCATAGACTGCAGCAGCTCAGCATCTGCAGGATGACTCGGCTTTTGTCCGAAATAGCTCTGATAGAGCTTTCCATTAGTCCCGACAGTAAAGACAAGCAAACTATTTTTCGTTTCAATAAGCAACTGCGGAGCGGTTCCGGCGACAGCAACCAGGCTGTTAACAAAAAGTAAAACAACAAAAACGTAATGGTATTTCTTCATAAATTCCGGCTATAAATCGGCAATGGTGTGTTTAGAAGCAGTTAATCTTCATTGGCCATGAGCTGATCCGGCAATTTGCGGATTTCATGGAAATAATCAGTTGCTCATATTGGCCGGATGATCAATAATCTCAGCAAAAATTAGAAAAACAACCCGTCTGGAATTCCAGTTATTTCACAAAAGAAGTGCGATAATTTCAAGTTTGTAAATTATTTTCCTTCCCACTGTTGCGTTTTCAAGAAACAAATCGTTTTAATAGAGAAAGTGTTAATGGCCATTAACCAACTACTAATTTTTATAAAAACCTTAAAAATGAAAACAATGACTAATTATTTTTCTCCGATAGCCAAAACTTTAGTATGCGCCTTAACATTAACCTCTATTTTCAGTTCATGTAAAAAAGACAAAGATGTGGTTTATCCTCCAGTGGTAAAACCAGCAGCTCTTACCTTGGTTCATGCCGCAGCTGGTGTTGCTGAGCTTGATTTTTACGTTGACAAAGACAAAGCAAATGCAGCGTCATTTGCTTACAACACTACAATACTTGATCTGAAAATCGCAAAACCTGGTAAAAAAGAATTGAGCGTGACTAAAAAAGGCGTAGCAGATATCCTGGTAAAACTTCCGGTTGAATTCAAAGAAGACAAAGCTTATTCTGCTTTTGTTACTGACAAAACAGCAAGTACGATTGTTTTTGTAGAGGATGATCTTACTGCCCCTGCTGCAGATAAAGCAAAGATCCGTTTCATCAACCTAAGTGCTGACGCAGGAATTCTTGACCTTGCCATCACAGGAAAAGCGGAAGCACTGATTGCTAAAAAGGATTTTAAAGAATTCAGCCCTTTCATCGCTGCTGAGCCAGGTACAGAGATCAATTTTGAGATCAGAGCAAACGGCGCAGCAACTGTTTTAGCGACCCTTCCAAAAGTAACAATCGAAAAAGGAAAGATCTATACCATTTGGGCTAAAGGCCTGAAAACTGCTCCCGCAGCTGATGCATTAGCGCTTGCAGTAATGACCAATAAATAAGGTTAAAAATACTGGAGCTGTCCGGACCTCATTTGCAATCCCATCTGTCGTCCTTAATAAATTAGAACTTCCCCCAGGGCTATGATAAAGCGGACGACAGCATCAAAAATATTAAAAATTTACGGATGAGCGCGTAAGGGATGAGTAAGGACGGCTCCTATTAAAACACAAAAAGGTATCCTTTTATCGGGATACCTTTTTGTGTTTTGTTAAGATTCTACCTCATAATTATCCTGAGGCTGTACCAAAGCAATATGATGTTCTTTAAACAGCGCTCGGCAGGATTTGCCTTTTACCTCGAAATTCGCTAATTCGCCAACTTCCAGGCCAAACAATACTTCAAGAATCCGTACCGTTTCATAAGGAATATCTTTATCATCGCCTAGCTGAAGCTTCCTGTAATTGTGGAAGGTGTTGATAGAAGCCTTGATAATTTCGGGAATAAGCCGCTTAATTAGCTTATGCTGATTGTAAGTTAGCTTTTCCATACATTCATTAATCCTATACTTGTCCATAATCCTGATTTAAAGTGAACGAAGCAGATTCCAATGCACATTGTTTTTTCATACGTTAGTTTTTTTATGGTTAATAAACTACGATTCAAAAAAAACTCTAGAATAAACCCCGCACTCGGCTATGGCCAGGCCGCATATCAGTTACACGGTGGTTTAGACAACGTTGATCTCCAAAATTCAGGTTACCATCCGGGCGAATGGCAGAGTAAGATTATGACAACAATTTTGCTGTTCCTATAATTAACCCCTCTTAGCTCAAAATTAAGTAGTTAAGTTGAAAAATACAATAGAAAATAAAAAAATTAACAGCGCTACGGAAAGAATTTGACATTACCTATCTTTAAATCACAGCCTGAACAACAAAAGGTATGTCAATAATTATTCATCAATGGAATCATCATCAATGGAAAACAAAGAAATCAATCAGCTCATGTCTGATGAAAATGACCACCTGAAAAAGCTTCATCAGATCGTAAAAGACACCATCGAGGAAGAACAGCTTATTGTGAATAATCTGCTGAACCCTCCCGCGGAAATGATCAGTAAAGGGCAGAAAATTTCAGATAAGGTGGCCCGTTTCGGTGGCAGCTGGGTGTTCATCATCTGGTTTTTAATTGTGCTGGTCTTTTGGATCATTTATAATTCTTCGGCCCCTGGGAAAGCAGCCTTTGATCCCTACCCTTTCATCCTCATGAACCTCATCCTTTCCTGTATTGCCGCCTTACAGGCACCCATTATTATGATGAGCCAGAACAGACAGGAGGAAAAAGACCGCATGAGGGGGGAAAATGACTACATGATCAATCTGAAAGCAGAGATGGAGATCCGCAAGCTCCATTTAAAGATGGACCTCTTACTGGAAGAGCAGATCAAAACGATTTACGATACGCAGTCCAAACAATTTTTGCTGCTGGAAGAAATCTGTGAAAAGCTAAACAGACTGGAATCAAAATAAAACCAGGACAGGTTTTCGGGGGGATTACTCGGAAACCTGTTTTAAAAAGGCACTGGAAATGCTCACGTAATCTTTATTAAAGTGATGATCTCCGACAATGGTCAGCACCTTTAATCCGCTCTTTATGAATTTGCTTTTGATCGCATTTCCTTCCCCTGTGCCAAAGATGGAAACCTGATCAGCCGTTTTTATCTTCTTTATTTCGGCAATAACATCATACTTATTTTTTGAACTGCCAAAATTGAGCAGGTCGATCAGGTGAATCTCAAAGTCGGCCGTTACGTCCGGAGAAAGGGAAATCACCGCTTTGAGATCAGCTTTCAATTCCGGGGACAACCTATTGGCCACAAAGGGAACAATGGAAGCACCGAAGGAATAACCGGCCAGAATAAAATTTCCCTTTCCCAGTTCTTCCTTATAATGTTGTATCGCCTTAGCAATCTCCAGGGTACTGTTTTCCGGAGTTTTTGCATTCCAGAAATATTTCTGTGCATCCAGTCCAAGTACGGCAAGCCCCTTAGCTGCCAGGGACTCGGCCAGCGCCTGGTCGAATCCGGTCCAGCCCCCATCCCCGGAAATCATAAAGACCATCGGCAGGTTGCTCTTTTTTGCAGCAGGAATCAAGATTAAAGGCAGGTTCCCGGTGTAAGGTTTAAGCTGTTTATCCGCCATTGCTTTATGCTCCATGGACTTTTGTTCAGTAAATGTCGGAGCGGCCAGTATTTTTTTAAAGGCAGTTTTCAATTCCGGTTGCCAGTCTCCATGATTTAAAAAGCCATGCCCCACGTTAGGTAAGGGAATCAGTTCGGTCATGGGTATCCCTCTCAGGAAAGTCGCCGATGCATCAAATGGACAGGCCAGGTCTTTTTCTCCGTTTAAGACGATAAAAGGTGCAGTCAGACTTTTTGTACTTTCCAAATAATAAGAAAATCCTTTTTTTAACACACGCTGTGTCAACCCATTTCCTCTGCACAAAGGCTTTTTAAGATTGATATCCGGAGAAAAACCCAGAGCAATCGCTCCTCTGAACGTATCAGGTGGCGCTTGCACCAAACTCCCGTAAACGAGCACAGCCCCATAAGAATAGCCCATTAAAACAGGTTTGTGATAATTAACCAGTTTATATTTCTTCTGAACCGACAAGCTCAACTCTTCAAAGTCGGCCGCAGGATAAAGGCATGCTGCAGAGACTTTAGACAAATAATAACCATAATGCCGGGCATCAATCCCAAGCACCAATGCCCCCTCGGCAGCCAGATCTTTCGCCATCACCACTACCGCATCTTTCCAGCCTCCATCACCAGAGACAAACAGCACGACTGAAGTCGGCGTATTTTCAGGATGGTAAACTGTAATTTTACCAAACTTCCCATAAGAAATATGATCAATCACCTCATTGGAAAAGGCAGGAGCACAAAAAAGGATCAGCAACAGAGATATCGTCGTAAGTCTTCTCATTTTTTTAGGGTTTAATGACCTTTGTTAATGCCGCAGGTACCTGTAATAAATCAAAATCATGGTCATAAATCAGATACCTGTTGTGCCATTCCGGAGAGAACTTCTCCTTGGCGGCGCGCATTCCCTTATAGTGAGAAAATGACCGGATCTTTTCATAAGCAAATTTCATAGACCTTTCCGGAAAATTATGAGGGTCAATCAGGCCAGACATCGGCGCAAAGCCCAGGTTTACCGCAGCATATCCATTTTCTTTAAGGTGCTTAAATAAGGCCACCATAATGAAATCTATGATCCCGTTCGGGGCATCAGTAGTTTTTCGAATCAGGTCGTACGTACTTTCATCTTTGACATAATCGGGGATGACATTCAGAAAAGCCACGATCTTTTCTTCGGCATTTTCGACCGTAATGATCGTTTGTTCTTTCAGTTCTTCCCAGCTAAACATGCCCTGGGAAAACACAATCTCCTCCCTTTCTGTCCCTTCCAGCCACTCATCTGAAACAGATTTTAGCTTTTGTAACAAACCATCCTTAATTGGCGCCTCATATACCCGGCTCTGGAACCCCTGATCTGATACTTTCTTCAGCGCATTACGAATAGATTTTTTACTTCCCCCATCCAGAGAAAACCCAAGTAGGTCCAGGACGCCTTCCTGTCCGAGGAAGAGCTTTTTCTTTCCTGTTGAGATAAAATCTTCCAGGCTTTCCTCAGGAACGCGGTAATACAGGCTTTTCATTCCGCTTTCAAAACAATAACGGTCAAAATCTTTGATAAAAGCAGTTCTGATGGCAGGATCACATACCGGACATTCCAGAACTACAGCAAAATTACCTGCGATGCGATAGGCTACAAAACCTTCCAGCGTCTCGCTTGTATAAATCAGCTTATCCCGATAAGTCTTAAAATAGTCGACCGCCGAATTCCCATATTGACTTACCAGTTGCTTCGCCTGCTCAAATTCGGCTTCTTCCGTATCACTTTTCATCATGTATGGCCGGATGAGGGTATAAATTAAAAAAGCAATGGACAGAAAACCACTGATGTTGATCGAATATAGAAAGCCCCTGGCAAAATGGTCCAGAGGTTCCAGGTCATTACTTCCGATCAGGACAAAGTTTTCTAACGTATAACGGATAGATTGCGACCAGCTGAAGTCAATCCCGAAATGGTTTTTATCCAGAAAATAAAAACCTAAGGTTCCATAAATGAGAATCCCCAAAATACTCAGCAAGGTGGTTTGGATGCCAAAAGACCTTAACCGAGAATTGTGTTTCACATAATACTCTTTTCTGGAGCCGATGAGGATCAGGATCACCATCAGGGAAAATACAGCTTCTTCATAATCGATCGCTTTAGTGATGTGTCCGATAAAGGAAAGCAGACAAAGTGCTAAACCAAAATACCAGGCCATCCGCAATCCTTTCAGCATAAATGCCGCTGTGACCAGCAGGAAAAGCCCTGCCACGAGGACAAAATAATTGGATGCCGTAATCGCTTCCATAGGAATGAAATCCTTCAGAAACCTTAACCTTTCATGAATTGCCGGAGTAAGTACAGATACGACATTGACCACCCCCAGCAACAAGAGAAACAAGGCAGGGATCACCCGCATTAACAGTTTATTAATCCGAAAAAGAAAGCTCATTGCCCCCAGTACCATAGGGATCCAGAATTCCATGAAACGGTAAAGAAAAGTAATGGATACGGCTTCCGGTGCAGTGTAGCCCATACGGGTTAGAATAAAGGTCATGGAGGCTTCCACCGCTCCCAGCCCTCTTAAAAAAGGCGAAATGATCAGGAATACGACTGCTACAATATAACTAATGATGGCAATGATCCAGGAAGCTGGAATGTTCAAAGCCAGCATGGCGATATAAATATGAACAATACCCACAACTTCAATCAGGCTGCTATACAAAAATGTAGAGATGAAATGTTTCCGCTCAATCTTGTTGCTCCTGAATTCGGCAGCATAAACTTCAATTACCGGAATATATTTTACGATAAAACGGTAAAAGCTTCCTTTATGGATTACAGAACGGTAAAGTAAGTAAATGCCCGCGATGAGTAAGATTGCGGCAATCAGCCCAAACCACTCTCCATATCCAATACTTCCCTGTAAAATCGCATATATAAATACAGGAATGGCGATCACCAGTACCGATAAGATACCTACAAAACCATAAATAGAAGAAGCAAAATTAATCTGAGATTTGCTTACCCCCTTTTGCTCTATGGGCCCGCTGAAAAATGCCAGAGAAGAAACCCCACCGGCAGGCAAAAAGACGCTGACGAAATTGCGTTTCAAATAAAGCAGGGTACCATCTGCGATAGAAATCTTACTGGATACCGCAGCAAAGGACGAGCGGTACATCATCCCATGGACAAAAACGTAGACCACACTCAGGGCAATCCCGATGGATAACCAAAGCCACCGGGCAGTTACCAGCAATTGTTTAACCTGATGTATTTCTCCGCGTTGCTGTTTAATGAACCAAATGATCAGTCCGATAAAAAAAAGACTGAACACATAGCTGGATATAATTTTTCCATTTTCCCGGAGGAAAGGCACAAAGAATTTAAATCGCTTCATTATTTTTATAGGATAACCAGTACCTGATTTGAGATAAAGGTACGTCTTCTCAAAATAAAAAAGATGAAGAAATCTTCATGTAAAGCCTTAAAAAGGAGCGTCTTCTATAAATTCGATCACCTCACCATTAGGACTATAAACCAGGGAGTTGCTGACGATTACCGGAGGATTTCCCAGCGAAAGTTTCATGGGTTCGATACAGGATATCGCCCCTGCATTCAGACAACGATCATAGGCTGCCTTCGCGTTTTCTACGCTCATCGCCAGGTGTAGTAAAGCTCCTGTAAGAACCTCCTCTCCTTCATTGGCCGCTCGTCCTTCCCTTGGTGCATTCGCCTGCCCGTCAAAAATCTCGATAAAGGTATTTCCATCTGATGATTTCAGCA
The DNA here is from genome assembly GCF_900103665.1 of Pedobacter steynii. Classification (GTDB taxonomy): domain Bacteria; phylum Bacteroidota; class Bacteroidia; order Sphingobacteriales; family Sphingobacteriaceae; genus Pedobacter; species Pedobacter steynii. Next base: position 83,900 of record NZ_FNGY01000001.1, on the reverse strand, counting down.
TTGCGGCCTGCCGGATGTTAAATTCCGGTAAAGACCAGGTATGGCTAACCGAAAAATCAAGTGCTTCGGTATAGAATTTTAAGGTCTGACCAAAATCTTTCGCACGGATCGCCAGGTGGTGCAAGCCTTTAATTTTACTGCTATTTGTCATAAATCATGATATTTTTAACCAAATTTACACCCTGTATACTGCAGAAAGTGACACTTACAAAATTGTAAGCAAATGAGAAAGACAACTTCCACGAACTATGAGAATGAACAGGCATTGCATGAATTTTGCAGCGCAGCCTTTACTTTGTCTGTGATCAGTGGCAGGTGGAAACTCACGATCCTGGTTAAATTAATGGAAAGGGACCTCCGGTATGGCGAATTGAAACATGCCATTCCAGGCATTACAGAGCGTGTTTTGGCTTTGCAACTGAAAGCGCTGGAAGAAGATCAGCTGCTGCTGAAAATTTCAGACGATACTTCCGGACATTTACCGATATACAGCTTATCCCCCCTTGGCCGAAGCCTGGAAGCAGTCATCAACAGTCTTTCCGCCTGGGGCACCACACATCAACCAATTCAGACCAGCAGATGAAAGATCCTTACCATAAAATATTGAACCTCTTTCCGGAATACTCCGATGCGGAAGATACCGACAAAGCGCTTATAGAAAGGTTGTTTGAACCCATTGAAGTAAAAAAAGGAACGGTATTGGTGGAGGAAAACACCATTCCAAAATACTTATACTTTACAAATACCGGCTTCGTCAGGGTCTATTACTACCATGATGGAGAAGCCATCACCTGTCACCTGAATTGCCCAAATGGTTTTATCACCTCCTTTGGGAGCTTCATGACGGAAACAAGATCAACAGAAATTGTAGAATGTATCACCCCATGTTCTTTACTCCGGATCAACAAAAAAGACCTGGACCATTTATATGAACAGAGTCCTAAATGGGCGGAAGCCGGCCGTAAGATCTACGACCAGTCTATTGTTTATAATGAGCAACGTACCAGAGATATCCTGACCCTCTCTGCAGATCAGCGGTATTTAAAACTATTGAATGAATCTCCGGAGCTGATCCAGCAGGTGCCCCTGCAGATTATCGCATCCTTTATCGGCATCAAGCCGGAGAGTTTAAGCAGAATCAGAAGACAGCTCATTTCCTAACCCAGGTTAGGTAGATTAGAAATCGGGTGTCCGACCTTTGTTTGATAAAAAATAAACAAATGGAAAATACACCTCTTTCTTTGGTTACCGGTGCCAACGGGCATTTGGGAAATAACCTGATCAGGACCTTGTTGAATAAAGGAATTAACGTTCGCGCTTCTGTGCGTGACTTGTCCAACACCCTCCCTTTTAACGGATTAAAAGCAGAACTGGTAAAAGCCGACATTACCGATAAAAAATCTATGGTAAATGCCCTTGAAGGGGTTCATACCTTTTATGCTGTAGGTGCTTCTTTTAAATTATGGGCTAAAGATCCTGTAAAAGAAATCTACGATGTCAATATGGACGGAACCCGGCTTTGCATTGAAGCGGCAAAAGAAGCAGGCGTCAAAAAAATCGTTTATGTGAGTTCTATTGCCGCATTGGACTATACCCAGCTTCCTACCAGGGAAAGCAATGGCTACAATCCCGACCGCCGGAACTGGTATTACAATTCAAAAAATGACGGAGAAAAACTGGCCTTTGAACTATCGGCAAAACATGGAATAGAATTGGTTTCGGTGATGCCTTCCGCCATGATCGGTCAGACGGCCTTTCCTCCCTTAAGTGTTTCCTATGGCATTTTAAAGCTGGTGCTGAACAAGGAAATCCCGGTAGACACCAAAATTACGTTGAACTGGGTAGACGTTAAAGATGTGGCTGAAGGGCTCTATCAGGCTGCACAAAAAGGAAGAAACGGAGAACGTTACATCCTGGCAAATGAACAATGTATGGGCATTCAGGAAGTGACAGCCATAGCAAAAGAATTATTCCCTGAATTAGGGATTAAAATGCCTGCATCCGTTCCAAAAGGTTTATTGTATCTGATTGCCTGGTTGATGGAAATCAATGGCAAAATTAAAGGACAGGCCCCTTTATTATCGGTAACCGACCTCTCTATGTTCTCTGGTTTACAGCAGAATTTTGACATCAGTAAGGCACGCACAGAATTGGGCTTTAATCCAAAACCTCCCCGGCAGATCGTTGTGGAATCTTTGCAATACCTGATGAATAACAAGACGCTGTTTTTATGATATTGCGGTCCTTAGGACCACAATATCATAAGCCACCTTATTTAATCATTTCTTTCACTTCTCCGCAAGTCAACATCGATTCCCCGTAATAAGGGTTTTTAATGTCCTTTTCATTACTCAACCAGGAAGCACCTTTATCGTTCATGGCCATTGGACAATACTCTACATATATTTCCCCGGTGTTAACACCTGAAGCCTTCACTCTTTCAATAAAATCAGCGCTCAATGCGGCAAAAGCTGTTCTTTGAACTTCAATATCCGCAGCATTACTGATTTTGGTTGCCAATCCAAGTAAAGCGGCTCCATTTCCAAGTTCTTTAGCCCCAAGTTCTATTGCCTGAGCAGCGACTTTTGCTTCTGCTACATCAGCAGCGATCAAGGCGGCACTCAGTTTCAGATAATGGGGATAAACTGCATTTAGCTTATCGTCTTTTAACTGCGCACTACTGGTTTCATTTTTCGTTACTTCCGTTTTCTCTGTTCCATGATTATGGCCTTCATGAGATTCTTCCGCAGGTTTCTGTGTATTTCCACATGCTGCAAATAGCGTTACTGTGGCGAACGTAAAGGCTAGATTTCTAACTGTTTTCATTTTTATTTAATTAATGGTTTCCAATTTTGTTTAATGGTTTATAATTTATGTACTCATTTTAAGGCCTTCAACAGGGTTTTTACCTTTCTTTAAGATGTATTCACTATACAACAGGTAAGCGCCTGTTACCACCACCTGCTCCCCATTCTGCAAGCCGGCAGTAATTTCCACCTGGTTGTAATTCTCCTGACCGGTACTGACCAGTTTTGGTTCAAAGCTGTCTTTGCCTTTTTTAATCCAGACATGCATTCCTTTTCCGTCTCTGATCACGGCGTCTACCGGTAAAGTCAGGACCTCGCTTTTGCTGCCGGAAGGTAGAAATACGTTGGCCTGAGCCCCGGGTTGCCATTGAAGGTTTGGATTTGGAATGCTCCCGCGGATCTGGGTCAGCTGTGTACCGGATTGTAAGGCAGGGGTAATGAAACTGATGGTCATCTCCTGAGGCTGATCCTCCCAGCCCGGGATCACCACCTTTACCCGCTGCCCTTCCTTGATTCCGTTTGCTTCGTTGGGATATACATCGGCTTCCACCCATAAATTCCCATAACCCTCCAGTCGAAGAATCGGACCTCCTTCCGTCACATACTGTCCCTGATTCACGGAAAGTTCCGCTACCACGCCACCTTCAGGAGCAAAGAAGGTGATGTATGGATTTTTTTTCTGTGTATGTTGCAATTGCTGTACCTGTGCGGCAGACTGCCCGTACAACAACAACTTTTGCTTTGCAGATTCCACGATCTGTTTTTCTATCTTTTCTCCGGGAAATTGTTTTTCCTGAGCAACCGCCATCAGGTATTCCTGTTGTAAAGTAGCCAGTTGTTCGGAGTACAACTGATATAAAGGCTGTCCTTTTTTAACGGCTACTCCGGTTTCCCGGATGTATAGCTGTTCGATGCGGCCTGCAATCCGGCTGGAGATATAACTGCTCTGCTCCGGGTCTACCGTTAAACGGCCATTGAGTTGTTTTGCGCCCGATAGGTTATTTACGCCAATCACCATAGTAGTGATATTCGCCAAGGCCTGACGTTTCTCATCCACGGTCAATGCTTTTTCATTGCTGTTCTTTTCGAAAGGCACCAAATCCATCCCACAAATCGGACAAGTCGACATTTCGTTCTTAACCACCTGCGGGTGCATCGGGCAGGTAAAAGTCTGTTTCTTTGCTGCTTTTGCTCCTCCGGTTTTCTTTTCTTCACTGCTGCAGGCGGCAATAAACACCGATGGAACCAGGGTAAGCAGGGCAAATTTTTGTATAAATAGTTTCCGTTCCATATCCTTAATGCTGAATCTTTTCTGTCATTTTAATAAAGCTTTCACTGTCTACCAGATAAGCGGCATTTTTACTGATGTTCCAGGTACTGATGTCTTCCTTGATCTGGACCATCCCCCCAATGGTGATGCCGGCATCGACTACTTTCGGAAGGAACACATTGCCCTCTTTCTTAAAGACCACACGTTTATTTCCCACCGACAGTACCGCTGGCTCCGGCAGCCACCAGGAAGCCGCCAGTAATACCGGAATCCTGGCCGTCAGCAGTTGCCCCGGCTTAATTGTCGGATTTCCCAGGTAAGCCCGTGCAATGGTAAAATTTTCTCCATTTTTGAAAGTGGGCTGAATGAGGCCAATCTCTGCAGCCTGACTTTCCGACTTATCCGCAGTTTTGTAAAAGATGAACTTCTTGCCCTTTTTAATGTGTGCTGCAAAGGCTGCTTTCAGGGAAAACTCCGCCACCAGGCGATCTGAGCTGTAAATGGTGAATAATGAAGCCCCTGCACTTACATATTGTCCTTCCCTCAATAAAACAGGAGAAGCCATAGGTACTGCCACTGCAGGGCTGGATGCGCCCGAAGAAGCTGATCCACTCATGTTGCTCATCCCATCACCTCCTGAAGACGCAGCAACCGATGAAGCCGGGGGGGAACTGGCTGAGGGCGCTGCTGTTTTCTCCAGGATATACCCTGAGGTATTGCTGTATACCGGAATCCTATAACTTGGCTTCCCTGTTTTTAATAAACTGCTGATCCCTGAGGGGGTCATCCCTAAAAGGATCAGGCGCTGTTTTCCCTGTGCAAGCATCATCGGATCATTCCCGCTACGATGAATAAACAGCAGTTCCTGTTGTGCCGCGGCCAGGTCAGGGGAATAAATCTCCATGATCAGCTGTCCTTTTTTAACGGGCTGATAATTGTATTTGACCCATAAACGCTCTATCCTTCCACTCACTTTACTGGAGATGTTATGCTGGTTCCTTGCGTCATAACTCATGACTCCCTGGACTTCTTCGGTAAAGATTTTAGCGCCATATTCCGCCTTAATTACCGGCAAAACTGATACCACCTGTTCATTGGAAGGTTTCAGCAAATGAGAAAGGTTGCTGTCGATTTTCAAAGCCCCCGGATCATGATGCGCCCTTTTTTCCTCTTTGCAGGCGCTGATCAATAGTATACCTGCTGTCCCCAATATCATAAAACTCCGGAAAACCGAAGCTCCGCGCCTAACGATATAATTCTTTCTCATAATCTACGATCATTAAATAAAGTTTAAGTTTCTCCTCCAATACGCTGCTCTGCATCATGGTCAATGCTTCCCAGGTACCGATCACCTCCGGCAGCTCCATCTTGTTCTCCCGGTAGCTGAGGAAACTTACATCCATTGTTTTCTGAAGCGTAGGAATGATCTTGTCTTCCATCGCTTCGATCCGCTTTTGCATGGACTGGATTTCAAACTGCATCCCGTAAAGCATGCCCTGAGTTTCCTGAAGCATGGCTGATTTTTCCTTTTCCATCGCCAGCACCTCATAGGCCATACCTTTGGCTTCAGATTTATACATCTTTGAAGACCATGGCGCGATTGGAATGCTAACCATCCCCATAATGCTAAAAGCCTTAGGCATCATTTTAGTCAATGGTGACATATGGTCAAAGCGGAGTTTAAAGTCCGGGCGACTTTGTTTCTTCATCACTTCAATGTTCAGCTTCATCGAATAAATGCTGTAATCCATTTTCTTGATGTCCTTTCTTACCATCGCCAGACTGCCCGTATCAATCATCACGGCTGGCACATACTGAGGCTGATAAGTGGAGTCTATGACAAAGTCCATATTCCCCGGATTGTTCATCAAACTGTTTAACCAGGCGCGGGATTTGGCCATATCACCTTCCTGCATCCGGATCATGTTCCTGTTTTCCTCAATCTTTGCTGAAGCTTTGTACACACTTCCCAGTTTCGACTGGTTATAAGGATACCTGATCTCCTCGATCTTTTTCATCGTCTGCATAATCTTCTCATTTTTCTGCAAAATGGAGATCTTTTGAAGAGCAATGAGCCAGGTAAAGTACAGGCGTTTGGCTTGTGCTTTATATTCGTTCAGCGTTACTCCCCTGGTGGCATTTTCTATATTGCCTTTAGACTCGATGAACTTGCGGTTGGCATTCAGCTTCACCGGATTGGGAATGTCCTGCTCAAATTGAACCATGACCGAGCCTTTGTCCCGGTCGTCCATCAGCACCTGCCCGGGATAGGGCGTCATAAATGTCCCTACCCCAACCATTGGCGCCATCCATGCGGTGGCCGCTTTACCCAGGTGTTTATAGCTTTCTGCTTTCAGTCCGTAAGACTGTAAAAGTAAATTATTCTGGTCGATCCTGTTCAGGATGGTATCCAGTGAAAGGACTGGTTTTTGCTGTGCCACCGAATAAAAGGGAAACAGGCAAATCAGCCATACGATTCTTTTAATGTTGTACATCATGCACCTCCAATTTTCCATATTTTCTCAATTCATATTCTTTAGACATCAGAAAGATCAGTGGGGTCACCAACAGGATGTGTGTAGAAGAAGTCAACACTCCTCCGATCATCGGCAATACGATGGGTTGCATCACATCTACCCCCACTCCTGTGGCCCACAATACCGGCACCAATCCAAAGAGCGACACACAAACGGTCATCAGCTTTGGCCTTAGCCTTCTTGCTGCACCGAAAATCACATATTCTCTCAAATCTTCTTTAGTAATCGTTTCGCTGGAATTCCCTTTTAATTTGATCAGCTGCTGCATGGCATCATTGAGGTAGATGACCATCACAATTCCCGTCTCGACGGCGATCCCAAACAGGGCGATAAAGCCTACGGCTACTCCAACGGAAAGGTTCACATCCCAAAACCAGATCATATACGCTCCGCCGATTAAGGCAAAAGGAACAGTGATCAGACTCAGGAAAGCTTCCCTGATGGAATGAAAAGCAAAATATAAAGAGAAGAAAATGATCACCAGGACTACCGGAGCAATCCACATCAGGGTTTGCTTCCCTCTGATCAGGTTTTCATACTGTCCGCTCCATTCCAGAAAATAGCCTTCAGGAAGCATTCCTTTTTCTTTATTCAGCTTCTCCATTGCCTCCTGAACCGTGCTTCCCAAATCTCTGTCCCGCACGTTAAACATGACTGCTCCACGGAGGATGGCGTTATCAGAACTGATCATTGGCGGGCCATCTTCAAATTTGACATCAGCAACTGCTGAAAGCGGAACCTCGCCAAATCCCTTGGATTGTACGGGAATACGCTTGATTCTTTCTACGCTATTTCTGTATTCCTGGGCCAGACGCACGCTGATCGAGAAGCGCTGCCGCCCTTCAATGGTATTGCCGATCGTTGCTCCACCCAATGCTGTTTCCACGATTTGATTGACATCATCTACATTCAGTCCATAACGGGCCAGTTCGTCACGTTTAACATCGATAGAAAGGTATTTACCACCGGTAATCGGTTCTACAAAAAGATCACTTACTCCTGCAGTACCTTCCAATGCGGCCTTTACACGCTCAGAAACAGAAGCAATCGTATCCAGATTTTGTCCGAAAACCTTAATCCCTACATCTGTACGGATTCCGGTAGCCAGCATATTGATCCTGTTAATGATCGGCTGTGTCCAGCCATTCACCACTCCGGGAATCTGTAATTTGGCATCCAGTTCATTGATGATGTCTTTTTTAGTGATTCCTTCCCTCCATTCTTTTTTAGGTTTCAGGGTAATGATCGTTTCGATCATACTGATCGGGGAGTTATCAGTTGCCGTACTCGCCCTCCCCGCCTTACCCAAAACCTTGTCCACTTCCGGAACAGATTTAATGATCTTATCCTGAACCTGCAGGATCCTTTTAGCTTCTGCATTGGAAACATCAGGTAAAGTGACCGGCATAAAAAGAATGCTTTGTTCGTCCAGGGGAGGAATAAATTCTGTTCCCAGATTTTTCAATAAGGGAATGGTGATCAACAAGGCAATGATATTTACTGCCAAAGTCGTTTTTCTCCAATTTAAAACCACCCTGATGACTGGCTCATAGAACTTTTCCAGTACCCTGTTTACAGGATTCGCATTGTCCGGTCTGAATTTACCCTTCATGAAAAAAGAGATCAGTACCGGTGCAAGGGTAATCACGAGTAAGGCATCGACGATCATAATGAAAGTCTTGGTAAACGCCAGGGGATGGAATAATTTCCCCTCCTGCCCCGTCAGCATAAATACCGGAAGGAAAGAGGTAATAATGATGACCGTGGCAAAGAACACGCCCCTGGACACCTGTTTACTGGATTTGGTAATCACCGCAAGGCGATCTTCTTCCGTAATCCAATCCGGAGATTTACGGAATCTATTTTTTATCCACTTGATCATGACTCTGTTGTTTTTTGTTGACCCTGTTCCCAGATCGCATAGCGCTCTGCAAGATGTTTGTACGCGTTTTCACTCATGATAATCCCATTGTCGACGATGACACCAATGGCCAGGGCAATTCCGGTCAGCGACATGATATTAGAGGAAATATTAAAAGCATTCAGCAGGATGAAACTCGCTGCAATGGTGATTGGGATCTGAATGATGATGCTCAAAGCGCTTCTCCAGTGGAAAAGGAAAATGATGACAATGATCGAAACGACGATCATTTCTTCAATCAGTGTATGGGTGATGGAATCTACGGCTTCACTGATCAACTCCCCACGGTCATAGACAATATCGAATTTAACACCCTTGGGCAATCCTTTCGACACCTCTTTCATTTTGGCCTTCACCTTCTCAATTACCTCAGCAGCATTCTCACCATAACGCATCACGACAATCCCACCTGCACGTTCTCCTTCACCATTCTGGTCAAAGATCCCCAGCCTTGTTTCGCCGGTCATCTGTACTGTAGCAAGATCTGAAATCCGGATCGGCGTTCCGTTCTGATTTTTCACCGGAATGTCTGAGATTTCTTTAATTGATTTGAGGTATCCGGAAGTCTTAATGATATAGCCCATATCACTCATTTCAAACTTTCTCCCTCCGGATTCATTGTTATTGCTTCGTACCGCTGCAATCACCTCCGGGGCAGATAGCTTATAATAAAGCAGTTTATTTGGATCTATAGAGATCTGATATTGTTTTTGAAACCCTCCAAAAGAAGCGATTTCACTCACTCCGGGAACGGTTTGCAAAGCAAACTTCACATACCAGTCCTGGATAGCCCGTTGTTCCCCTAGGTCCATATCGGGAGCATCCAGGGTGTACCATAACACATGGCCTACCCCTGTTCCATCCGGCCCCAGTTGTGGGGCAACCCCATCAGGCAGGGTCTTCGATATCGTACTGATTCTCTCCAGCACCCTTTCTCTCGCCCAATAGACATCCACATCGTCTTCAAAGATGACATAGATAAAACTCATTCCGAACATGGAAGAACCACGAACATACTTGATCTTAGGAATCCCCTGCAAATTGGTGACCAGCGGATAGGTGACCTGATCTTCGATCAGTTGCGGTGAGCGGCCCATCCATTCTGTAAATACAATCACCTGGTTTTCTGACAGGTCAGGAATCGCATCTATGGGGTTTTTCTTAACGGCATAAATGCCCCAGACAAAAAGCCCTAAAGAAAGCACCAGCACAACAAACCGGTTGCGCATTGACCATTCTATAATTTTATGTACCATTTCTTTGTGTTAATGATGGTGATATTGATTTGAACTAGTGTTTTTTCTGACCTTTAACCGGAAGCCTTTCTTCTCCTTCACGCTCATACTGGCAACATCCATGAAGCTTGTTATAGGCTTCATCAGTAGCTTTAAACTTTGGGGTATCGTAACCTGCCGCGGCTACCTTTTTCTGTATTTTTTCGTTGGTGATTTTAGCAGTATCGTAACTTACCTTCAGTATTTTTGTCTCCGGGCTCCAGCTTGCAGCGCTTACACCAGGAACCTTTATTGCGGTTTCAATTGTTCTTTTACACATGGTACAGTTGCCACGCACTTTAATACTGTCTGTTTTAGATTGCGCAAATACAGCAATGCTCAGGAAGGTCAATACGACCGTCGATAGGAATCTCAATGATTTCATAATCAAGTTTATTTAAGAAAATGGGTTTAATAAAAAATGGGTTACAGCAAAGCCATAACCAGGACGCGAACGCGTCTGGAAACGAAAGAAAAGGGTATTATATTCTGTAGGTACAGTTTTTCAGGAAGACGGGAATTTTATTGCCGTCAGGAGGTGCATTGCTCAATGCTTCCCTTGTAATTTTTACAGGGATCTCCGGTTTATAATTTACAAATAAAGAAGAAGGCAGGATTATCGCCGATGAAGCAGCATTAAACTCGTAAACAGGCACATTCGCCTTTTGAGATTTATCAACTTTTGGTTGTTGTTTTTCATCCTCACAGCATGACTTCGCCTTTGGCTTAGCGGTTTTTTTAGGCATTCCGCAAAGACCACAGGTATCTTTATTTTGCTGATCCAAACCCCAGCTCACCAACTCCCCCATACAGTAATGGAAGTGCAGCGTCGCCCCACTGGAAATACCCAGATAGAAGACAGCAAGTATGGTTAACAGAGTTCTTTTCATTTAAGATACAAAGTTTAAAAATTGCAGGTTTATATTTTTATATAATTATGGGATTATTTTATAAAATTCTGAGCTCAGGGAATTAGTATGATTTTCCCCGTGCTCTTTCTGCTCTCTAAAAAATCATGGGCATCTTTGCCTTCAGAAAGTTTAAAGGTACTGGGCTCGGGCAAAACAATTTGTTTGGTCCTGATCCACTCAAACAACTGCCCCGCTCTTTTGATACGTTCTGTTCTGGAAGTCAGATAGCTCCATAGGTCTCCGCCGGTAAGAGTTTTAGAACCATCCATCAGCATTCTCGGGTCGAAAAAAGCAGGATCATCCCCAGCCTGAAGGTAATCATCTCTTTTCTCAAAGTGTCATTTTAAATTTTGTCGATAGCCGTCCGTCCCGGGCTTCCTGCAGATTTAAATTTACTCGGGGAAAGTCCGGTAATAGATTTGAATTGAGCAGAAAGATGTGAACTGCTGCTATAACCCATTTTCACGGAAATCTCATTGAGGTTCATTTCTCCATATTCGATCAGTTCCTTTACCTTTTCAATTTTCTGATGGATGATAAACTTCTCTATAGTTAGCGATTCTGAATCGGAAAACAACCTGCTCAAATAAGTATAATCCTTGTTTACACCGGAAGAAATCAGACTTACCATACTTTGATCGAGATTGGCCAGGTCAGAATGATGAACGAGCTCGATGATCACATTTTTTACCCGCTCTACGAGCTGATCTTTTTCTTTATCGATCAATTCAAAGCCCAGCATTTTCAGTGAGGTCCCAATATTTTCTAATTGTAATCCTTCCGGATCGGGATAGATTTGTACTGTTCCCAGGGTAATATCAGAGACCAGGAAATTTAGTTTTTCCATTTGTTCGCGCACCGCAACTATACAACGGCCGCAAACCATATTTTTTACGTGTAATAACATGAGTATTCAAGCTTGATTAAAAATTCAATTCAGATGATGGCAGCAGCGCGCAAATGGCCTCGGCTCCCGGAAAATCGGATTTGAATCAAATCAGCAATACCCTGTTTGAAATATAAAGTGGTGTTTTTACATCAGGTGGCGGTCCGGTATCCAGCTGCCATTTTTTAGCGTTGATCAGCTTTTCTGAAAGGACTAAGCCTGGAAAGGAATCCTGAATAGGGCTGAGCAAAATACTGGGCGCAGTTAATTGTACTGATGCCGTTCTCTTAATGTTCTCTTTGATCACATACTCCCCATGTTCATCACAACATTTGCAATCTTTATCGGGCGCACAGGATTTGCCATGCTTACCTGATTTGTCATGATGTCCTGCAGTGTTTTCAGCCGTAGCATGGTGTGTCCTTTTTTGAACGAATAAGGATTGACCGGAACAATGAAGCATACACACAAACAGACCTGTGGTTAACATCAGGTAAAATGCGGCAAAACTTAAGGCTCCAATTCTTTTCATTTTAGGAATAACAAAGGCTATTGTGTTCCCGGCAAAGATGCTAAATAAATCAGGAGAAACCTGAAGTTCAGGTTTCTCCATTTAAATTTACATCATTATGCAGCTAATTGTCAATCATTTATATTTTCTCAGCTGCATATCCAGCTTTGTTTAAAGTATCTTTAATCACCTGAGCGTCCAGAGATTCATTCCCTTCTACCGTAAGGATTTTGTCGGGACTCGTGGTATCTACTTCCCATTTAGAGATTTCCGAAAGATTATTTAAGTGTGGCGTCACGGTTGCGATACAACCTTCACATTTGATCGTGGTTTTGAATTTTAACGTTTCCATTTGAATTATTTAATTATGATTGATATTGATTAACTTAATTTTGAGAGTTTTAACCTCAGGCTGTTTCCAACTACAGATACAGAACTCAGGGCCATTGCCGCTCCTGCGATCATGGGGTTTAACAAGAATCCGTTGAAAGGATAAAGTAAACCCGCTGCAATAGGAATTCCGATCAGGTTATAGATAAATGCCCAGAACAGGTTCTGGCGAATCGTACGCACCGTAAGTTTAGAAAGCCTTAATGCTTTAGGAACCTGTTGCAGATCTGAAGAAACCAGGGTAATCTTCGCCACATCGATGGCAATATCAGAACCTTTTCCCATGGCAATTGAAACGTCTGCCTGGGCTAAAGCCTGACTGTCATTGATCCCGTCACCTACCATGGCTACAACTTTCCCCTGCGCTTGTAATTCCTTTACAAAATCTGCTTTATCGGAAGGTAGAACTTCCGCTTTGAAATGCTCAATTCCTGCCTGTCTGGCTACTGAAGACGCGGTCTGCTGATTATCGCCGGTAAGCATATACACTGTTATGCCCTGATCTTTTAAGATGGCAACCGCTTTAGCTGAACCTGCTTTGATCTGATCCGCGATCGCTACAATCGCCAGTACCTGCGTCGCATTGGCCAGGTAAATCACCGTTTGTGCCTGTTCCTGCAAAGCCAATACTTTACTTTCTATTTCTTTAGCAACAGTAATCCGTTGTTCTTTTAAAATTTTGTGGCTTCCTGCCCAGTATTTATCGCCATTGAATACGCCTTCTACTCCTTTACCTGTTAAGCTTTCAAAGTCAGTGATCAACGCGGGCTTTATACCCGATTCTTTTAAGTAGCTTACAATGGCTTCGGCAAGCGGATGCTCGGAAGCATACTCCAGGGCCATCAGGATTTCCGACAATTGTGCTTTTTCTTTAGGCAGGTTTGTCGCCCATTCCAGCATAGTAACTTCTGGCTTTCCTGCCGTGATGGTCCCTGTTTTATCCAGGATCACTGCATTTACTTTGTAGCCTAATTCCAGTGCTTCTGCATCTTTAATCAGAATTCCGCTTTCGGCACCCTTTCCTATTCCGACCATAATGGCTGTAGGTGTTGCCAGTCCTAACGCACAAGGACAGGCAATCACAAGTACAGTCACCATTGCCAAAAGCCCATGAGTAAAAGCATGTTCTCCTCCAAAAACCAACCATGCACCTAAAGTCAAAACGGCAATCAGCATCACTATAGGAACAAAGATCCCTGCAATCTTATCGACCAGCTTCTGTACAGGCGCTTTTGAACCCTGTGCATCCTGAACCAGTTTTATAATCTGTGCAAGCATGGTTTCTCCACCTACCTTTTCTGCTTTAAAGCGGAAAGTTCCTTTTTGATTGATCGTTCCTGCAAAGACTTTATCACCCTCCGTTTTGGAGACGGCTACAGGCTCTCCGGTAATCATACTTTCATCCACAAATGAATTGCCCGAGTAGACGACGCCATCGACAGGAATCTTTTCTCCTGAACGGACCATCAGCTGATCTCCAATATGCACATCAGACACCGGAATTTCCTTTTCTCCATCTTCCGTAACCAGAAGTACTGTTTTCGGCTGTAAGCCAATGAGTTTTTTAATAGCTGAAGAAGTATTCGATTTTGCTTTTTCTTCGAGTAGTTTTCCGAGCATGATAAAGACAATCACCACTGCTGCAGCTTCAAAATATACATGAGGATGTAGTCCTCTGGAATGCCAGAACTCAGGATAAAAAGTATTGAATACACTAAAAATATAGGCTATCCCTGTACTCAGGGCCACCAATGTATCCATATTGGCCTTTCCATGCTGCGCTTGTTTCCAGGCATTGATGAAGAAGTTTCGTCCAAAAATAAAAAGGATTGGCGTGGTCAATGCCAGCATATAATAATTGCCATTAGGCATATCCATAAAGAACATTCCAATAATGACTACAGGTAGTGCAAGAATAGAAGAAGCAATCATTCTCTTTTTCAAAGATTCATAATTGTTCTTTTGCAGTTCTTCCTGTTTCTCTTTGGCTCCCTCGCTTTCCAGAATCAGGTCGTAGCCGATAGACTGTACCACTTTCTGAAAGGTTGCAGGTTGTACCTGATCAGGGTGAAAAGTTATTTTTACAGATTGAGTGGCATAATTCACTTCCGCATGATCCACCCCTTCCTGAGCACCAATCATCGATTGGACACTCGTCGCACAGGAAGCACAGGTCATTCCTAAAACGGGCAAGGTGAGGGTCTCTATATTTTCTTTCATGACGTATCTTGTTTTTATTCTAAGACAAAGGTACCTCATGGAGCTTCCAACAGTTTTACATGATTTCGGGAAAGATTTATATAATATCAGTGAAACGAATAAAATGGCGAGTCCGGTTGTCCTTCGGTCATTGCTCAAACTCAATCCATATGAACTACAAGCTAAATCCGCAGTGAGTCCACGTTTATACGTAAAAACGTGGACTCACCCTGGACTCACCGTGGACTCATTCTGAAGACATATCCGACCAATATTAGTGGCATTCAAAGCGAATCCGGTAAAAACAACGTTACATATCTACCGATAACAGGCTGATAATTAATCAAATCACCAAACAATTTCAATCGTTCAATGGTTTATTTATCAAGCTTTCTCATTGAAATTCTGCCAGTTCTAATTATCCGTACTATGACAAAGATTAATATGTGTTTTGAGCATCAGGTTGCAGTGAAAGCTTTCTTTGTGAACAGAGATAAAATAAAGGATCCTGCAATCATAAAATACCTCAGGAGCGATCCTGATGGCATTTTGGAGATTCCATTGGATGGAATAGAAAAAGGAAAATGGAAGATGACCCTGGAATGGACTTATGAAGAAAAAGACTATTCTCTGGTGAAGAACATCGTCATACCTGTCCCCGAAAAGGCAGCACTTTAACAAGGAAGCCCCGGCGCGCTACTTTTGCTGTTGCATTACTTTAGCCATATCGTAAAAATTCATGGTTTTGTCCGGGTAATTGATCTCTACAAAAAAGTACTTCAAAAATTGAAACCCTAAGATTCCTGAAATGTTCATTTTTTTATCAAAATCAGGCATTACATTTAAACCCATTCCAATTTGTTCCATATTTAAGCCACCGATCATAAAGCTTTTAAGCTTACCTCTGCGAACTTTTCCGCCATTACCACTCCCCTCGGTCATGTTTACCGCTCCTGTTTCCTTCCAGATCGCCGCAATCTCATTTTCCAGACCATGATCCACCACATTATCTGTGGAACCGGTATCCATTACAAACTGATAAGTTTTATCTCCAATGTTTGCTTTTACTACCGGAAAACCATTCGTCAATTCAAAGGGCAGATGAATGATGGGGGGAATGTCTTTAATCAACGGAGATTTAACCGGTTTCTTATTCAATTGTAGTTCCCTGCCGGCAAAGTTCATCATCAAATGATATTCTTTAAAAAAGGAACTGCCAATCAATCCCAGAACCTTCTCTGCCGTTCCCGTTTTAAGCTGACTCATGTTAAAAGCAGGAAAGCTTTGGTTTTCCAGTTTCAGGTTTTCCCATTCCAGTTTTTCCAGTTTCACTTTGTCCATGCTAACTGCACCACCCATCCCCTTCATTTGCTGGCCACTGGATACCGATTTAAAATATTCGGAGTTGAGCAGGATAAAGCCATTACTTCCCGTATCTACGAGTAAAAGCCCTTTTTCTCCATTAATGACTACTTCCACGAACATTAAACCGCCTACAAATTTAAACCCGGATTTAATCTGATCCGGCAATACCTGCGACTTGCTCCTCAGCTCCTTCGGTGCTTTCTCCATTTCGGATTTAAAAGAATGGAGACGGTCGTGAACAGCGAACAATTCCAACGATGATCCCAGCATCAGACCTAGAAAAAGAACATTACGCGTCTTTACATTTTTTGATAAATACATATTTAGTTGATCACAATTTTAGGGGTAACATTAGACGATAAAGTTCTCTTCAAAAACTCTTCGGGACTGATATCTGGGTAGTTTGGCTTATTTTTTCGCATAATCCCTAATGCGGTAGCCGCATATTCCAATGCTTTTGCCCGATCCTCATTATAGGCATATAATTTACTTAAGGTCTGGTTCAGCAGGTAATCTGAAGTATGGGAATGGCTGGACAACACAGACAACGCCAGTTTATTGTCTTCCTGATTTGTGCCTTTCCTGGCAATCAACAAAGCCAATTGCGCAGATTGCTGCATGTCTGGTTTTGAGCCATAGTTTGCCAAAACTTCTTTAGCTTTTAAATAGGCCTGATTCTCATCCAGCATTTTAAGAATGGATGCAGCATGAAAAGCCGTCAGAAAATCTGCGGTGTCGGGCGCATAAAACTGTCTAAAATAACCAGACAAGCCAGCCTCATCGATGCGATAGCTTTTCTGGTTGTCTTTTCCTACCTCGACCTTAAGTGCTCTGGACATGATCTCCGCATCCACAACTTTCTTTAGGTAACCCGCTGCTTTTTCCTTCCCGATAGCAGCTGCCAGCTTTTCCTTATTTTTCAGGAGTGTCATGAAATATTTACTGCTGCTCCCAGTCGTCATAAACATCATCATTTGAATACTTTCTAAGGAAAACTTATCTTTTTGAAGGCCAAGAAAATCATCCGCAACAACGGCAAGCTGAGGATCTCCGGCAGCAGCCAGTTTCCGGACATAGGCCTGTATAAATTCAGCAGACCGATCCCCCTTACTGTACCTGTTTTTAAACGACAACATTTGTTGAGCCGGGTTCAGTGCGTCTTTCCCTATGGCGATAAAACCGGCAGGTTTCAGCCCCCCTCCGCCAGCTTTATGAATCAGCTTACCATGCTCATCAAAAAACAGATAACATGGATAAGAATTGATCTGATAGGTCTTTTCAAACATCGCCGCATCTGCATACTGACCTTTTTTTACCGCATCGTCTGTTGCGGTTTTATCCATCTGTAACTTAAAGCTGATGAAATTGACATTGAAGAAATCGCCGACCTCTTTAACCGGAAAAACATCTTTGTCCATTTGTTTACAAGGCCCACACCAGGTAGTATAACTATCCACAAAAATGGCTTTCTTTTCTTTTTTTGCCTTAGCCAGAACCTCTTTCCAACCAGGCACATTTTCGAAGTTAATGCCTTGGGCATAAGTAAGACCTGTGACCATACTAAGGATCACTACAAGTATTCGTTTCATGAGCTTATAATTTTTTTGTGTGTGTTTAGCATATTTTAAAAACCAACCCCGAAGGAGGGGGAGCTCCCCCAGGGTAGTTTTAAAGAAAGCTGGCATCAAAATGTATTCATCATCCCTGAAGAAATTCCTGCCAGGCACAGCCTAGTAGTAACGGCTGTATTTACGTGACACCAAAACACATAAAACCCCAAATGGCTGGATGATGAAATTCATAAATCGGACAACTCTTATTATTTCCAGGGTATTGCCGGATTAAGTGTATTGTATTTATACTTTACCTCAGTAATTTTTCCAAAATTTTCATACTTAGAGAAATAAGTACCTCCGGCAAACGAGCCTGTAGGGTTTATGGTAAAGAAGAATACCGCACCTGAGTTTCCCGATTTGTTGTTGACCACGGCAAAAAGCTGAGTTCCGTTTGTCATTAACTGATCAATGGATACGTTCGTTTGATCGAAAGTATAGACCACCCTGGCCGCATCATTGGTAAAATCGTAAGCGTAGATCTTGTTTTCAGAAGCATAATAGGTCAATGGGTTATTTGATGCATTGACATAGGCTGTTGCGGTAGAAAATCCCGGAGCTGTCACTTCCTTCACACTTTCACAATAAGTGGCCAGGGACTTATAAAATCCAAATTTATAGAGAAATACCTTCCCTGTTTGATTGTCTTTGCAATAAGCTAAAGGCTTTAAAGAACCGAAATTCGCCGCCCCGGGGCTTGTTGTAGAAGCCATGTTATGGTCAAAAAGCAGGCAGGATTTATTTCCGATATTCTCTACATCAAAGGCATCTGCAGGATTCTTAATAATAGACTGCATTTTCCCGGCAGACTTGTTGTACTTTAAGAAACGGTGATTGAGGTCATCATATACAAAAACATAAGTACTCATGATCAGCGACTTTGTGGCCTTATAATCACCGGAAGCCCGGTAACTAAACATCAGTGGCGCACTGATCGAGGTCGTGGAATGTACACTCCCATTATTGATCAGGTAATTGTTTGTCCCAAAAAAATCCTGATAAATCACAGATGGTGCATAAGCACTCTGGGCATCAAAAAACCAGGCCCGGATGTCCTGAAGAAAACCAAAGCTTGGCAACAGGGTATAACCACCGGTTTTTCTGAACACATATAACAATCCGCTGGCATTGGCTGCCGACTGGATCATGGTCATTCCCGTAGCTTCCCGCAGACTGATGGTATTGTTGGCAGAAAAAGCACCCCAAAAAATCTCCGGTTTGGTATTGTTCAGAATCACATCAATATCCTGAATACCACCAGCCTTCTCATTCAGGACCAGAAAGCCCTGTGAGGCTTTTGCTTTGACATTAAGGCCATAGCTACTGCTCCTGATGACACTTGATTTTACATCTTTTACTTCCAGAAGAACGGTATAAAGCCCGATTGGCACCTGGACAACATACATCAGATTTTTCTCCGAAGAGATCTTTTTTATCGTGGTATCTCCTGTCCTTGCTCTTTGGGGGATCAGCTTCCAGCTATATTCCAGTTGAGTGCTATCCCCTGTAAATGTCATCCGGGGATTGATCTTCAGGCTATCTAACTGAGAAAGGGAATAGTTATCCTGATTGTAAGTAACCGGTTCGATGTTGAGTACATCCACAGGCCTGAGGTCATAGTTTCCTTTATCCTTATAACAAGAGGAAAACAGGGTTCCGATAAGGGAAAGCAATATAAGTGAAGAATGAAATCGTTTCATTTTTTTTATCAGTTAACAGGTTAAGGGAATATGACATTTAAACCGTTCTCATCCTTCAATGGATAAGTAAATGGATCATCAGCAGCAGGCTTCAATATCCTTGAATTCAAATCGTCCAGGACTGACCTGAGTTTCAATTGAAAATAAGCGAATTTTACCCCTGAAAAAATATATCGGGTAGGATCTTCCAGTGCAGTGGTTGCGGCAAAATTGATTTCAGGAAAACCGAGTTGATACAGTATAAAGCGATGTTTGGCTTTAGAATATGTACCAAAGTAGCGCAGCATCTTTGTGTCCCAGTCTATCGGTTTTACCATGAAATTGAAAAACGCGACTTTGCATTTCAACTGTTTGCTCAGGCCTGGCTGGAAATCTTCAGAGGCAATAATTTTAAAGGAAACTTTCTTCCTGATGGTTTCCAGGTCTTTGGTCTTGCGAAGGATCAGCTTAAAAACACCCTTAAATTCTCCTGCTTTAATGATCCCCTTTCCAAAATCAAAATCAATACCTTGTACTGCAGAAGATTCTTCCGCAATGGCAGCAACTTTAAATTCACGGTCTCTGTTTACTGCTCTTCCCGTTACATCAACAGGAAGAAAAAGGGTATCGCTTTCCAGATTTCCTTTTGATGCAAAAGAGAAATCCAGACTGTCAATATAGGGTGGCGGATTGGGGATATTTAACCTGGAAAACTGGACCCGGTCTCCCCCATCATAAAGTTTCACCTCTTCCTTCTTGCAGGCAGACAGCAGGAGTAAAGTTATTGCGGTGATATATATCGGTTGTTTCATTGTCGTTTATTTTTAGTTCATGGTGATCAGAGAAGCGCTTATCTTGCGCCGTAGATTTTTTCATTTTCCGGCAAAGGAAGCACATAGCTTTTGACAGACATCTGTGCAACAGGACTGTCTTCTATATGATTTGCGTTGATCCTTTTATAATAGTAGAAAAGCTGGCCTTCCATAAAAAATTCTTTACGGTATTCCTTTCTGATCTCTGTCTGCAGGTCGGCATTGTCCAGAATGGGTAAAAGTCCTCTGTTGGCCACTACGGTATTGAGGTAAGTTAAGGCTGTTGCCGGGTCTGCTGCTGATTCAGCAGCGATATAATACATTTCCGTTAAGCGCATCAATGGGATATAATTCCTTTGTAAACTCAGCGTCGTCCCTTCGTCTGCAAGATCCTGATACAGGAATTTATGTGAAATCAGGAAACCCTTAATAGGCTGCATCATCGGCGACTTAAACCGGATGTCGGTAACCTGGTCTCCAAAAATGTTCCCTTTGAGTTTGGCTTCCTGCGTAAAATAATACGGGGCACTGACGGTCAGATTGGTTTTAGGCTCCAATACGGAAAAGGCTCTTGCTTCAAAAGGTTCGCTATATAAGGAAAACAAATGTTCCGGATGAAAACTACGGTCAAGATTAACCACAGTTCCGGGCAGCATCAGAAAGATCTGCTTTGCGTCGATCACTTCCTTCGCTTTCGCAAATGCAAGTAATTTATTCCCCATGTAAAGATAAATCCTTGCTTTAAGCCCTTTTGCAGCATATAAATTCATCCTCACTTTACGATCCGCCACTCCCCTTTGGTTGATGACGTCTCCGGTCATCAGGTTTTCTGCCTGATCGAGATCGGCCAGTGCTTTGTTCAGAATTTCTTCTACCGTCGATAATGGCGTAATGGTACGTCCATAGGCGGTCACATATGGCATGTATTTTTGATCGTCTTTTGCGATATAAGCAGGTGCAAACATGCGCAACAGGTCAAAATGCAGGTATGCCCTCAGTGCAAGCGCCTCTCCTTTGATCAGTCCGTATTTATTCCCGGAGAAGATTGCTTTTTTTGCGTCTATATTTTCCAGAATGGCATTGACCTGGGCAATGGTGTTAAACTGCTGTAACCATACCCTATCGATCATTGACCGGAATTGCTCTGTTTCATAATCCAGGTTTTCTACCGGTTTCAGCAGCCTTGCCGCCAGATCAGAAGAACTTCCTACAGAATAATCAGAGGCCATCACGCTCAGCATCCCAAAAGTAAGCTCCCTGCCATAGGTCGCCTCTTTAGTCATGGATACATAAGCGCCAACCATGGCTTCATTGAACCCCTGCTCTGTGGAAAAAAGTTCCGTTTGTTTCAGATCTGTTTTCGGCTCTACGTCCAGCCATTTCTTACAGGAGCTGAGGGCCAGTACTGCCAGCAGGAATACAGGCAGGCATCTGTTTTTTAATAATTTCATTTTGCTAAATATTTTTTGATTGATAAGACCATTAGAAAGTAACATTTGCCCCGAATGAGATCCTTTGTGCAAAAGGGTATTGCGTACCACGTTCAATCCTGATGGTAGAGAAACGAGCTACATCATTCATGCTCAGGCTGAAACGAAGGGTCTGCATGTGCAGACGTTTCATCAGCGCAGTGTTGTTTAAGGTATACCCCAGGGTGATCGCTGAGATCGTCATGTAATTGTTTTTCTGAACAAAACGGGAAGTAGATCCAACCCTGTTTCCGCCTCTGTTTAAGGCAAAAGCACTGTATTTCGCTTCATCACCCGGCCTTGCCCATTTGGATTCATACGCTCTTTCATCCACATTGTTCAGACTGATGTCAATGTCTTCCACCTTAGAGAGTAAGGTAGAATTGTACAGGTATCCGCCCACCGAATAACTTGCGGCAATGACGGCATCCCATCCTCTATAGCTAAAATTGGTTCCAAAACCTCCTGAAACAACCGGCCGCTCATCCGCAATGGCGATCTGGTCCGCAGCTCTCCAGTCACTGCCGATACTGCCATCCCGATACCGGAAAATTTCATTCCCTGTAGCCGGATCAATACCAAGCGAAGGCAAGGCATAAATGGCAGATCTTGAACTTCCTTCAGTAAAAATATTCGGTGGCAAAGTCGATTTTGCATCGCTGTCAAATGTATATTGCATGGCATCCAGGATCACCTTATTCCGCTGTTTCATGGCATCTGAGATCTTGGATATTTTGTTTTTATTTGCACCGATATTCCCCCACATTCCAAGTCTGACTTTGTTAACTCCTCCGGGAAGCAACCTCAGGTTTAACCTGATGTCAAAACCATTGTTACTCAGCTCTCCGATGTTATCCGTAAAACTTGAAAACCCAGTGGAAGGTGCGAGTGTAATGCTTTGTAAGAGGTTAGACGTCTTTTTCAAATAGTATTCTGCATTGATGGTCAAAAGAGAACCAAATAAGCCCATGTCCAGGGCCACTTTCTGCTGACGCGTGGTTTGCCATTTCAGGTCTGAATTTCCAAGACCCTGAATTAATGCCCCGAAATCACGGTCGTAAATATTATCGGTGTTGTACTGGTATTTCGTCATCGCCTGATAAGGCGCAAAATTCTGACTCGCCGTTTCTGCAATTGCTCCGGTTAGCCTCAATGAACTGAAGAAATTCAAATTTTGAATGAAAGACTCCCGGTGAAGGTTCCAGCCCAATCCTGCCGACCAGACCGGTGCATATTTTTCATTTGATCCAAACTGCGAGGAACCATCGAGTTTAAAGGAAAGGTCTACAAAATAACGGCTGTCATAAGCGTAGTTAAAGGTAGCAAGGAGCCCTGCCAAACGGCTGGTATTGTCCAAACCTCCCGGACGGGAATTCTCCCTGTATTGCTTGGCAAAAGCAAGTTCGTCCATTTTTGGATTCGGAAATCCCTGTGCCTGTACCCTGGTCACGCTGGAAACGGACTCCTTAATATTGAAACCTGACTGCAGGTAAAAACTGTGTTTATCAGCGATCAGCTTACTAAAAGTCGCAAAAAGAGCGCCCTCATATCCAAAAGAATTCGTATTGGAAACATCAAGACTTCCACGCAATGCATACGCAGCCTCCAAAGGGGAAACATTTAAGAAGCTGGAATGATTAGCGGGTTTGAAATCCTTCGTATCTGAATACCGTTTAGATAGCCCCAGGGTAGCCCTTAAACGGAACTCATCATTCATCTTCCATTCCGCAGAAAGGTTATTGACGATCTCCGTGTATTTGCTTACATTCTGGGTATTAATCGTCCCATCGTACAAAGGGTTGACAATATAACTTCCCCGCTGTCCATCTGTTAAGGTCTGCTCATAAAGTACCGGCGAGTCTGCCCCTCCGACTCCCGGAATCGGAAAATAAGGTTTTGCATCTACAAAAGACTGAAAGCTGCCATATGGCGTGGCCGTCCCTTTGGTATTGGCTACCTGAAGGTCATTCCTGAACAAAAAATCACCGGTATTATAGTTGAACAACATATTTCCCTGATAATTATTGCGGGAAGAACCTTTCATAATTCCAGGATTAAGTGCCGCAGAAAAACCGACGCTGTATTTAAAGGACTGCTCGCCACCATCTAAGGTGAGGGAATGGCGTTGTTCAAGTGCGGTTTTTAAGGGCTGTGATAACCAGTAAGTATCTGCACCGCTTTTCAGTAAAGAAAGCCGGTCGTTGTACAACTTTTGTTGTGCGATATGCTCGGCAGGCGAAGTACGGCTATACAAGCCAACTCTTTCTTCAAACTCCAGCAAGCGTGCCGCATCGAGCATGTTATAATCTCTTAAATCCGGAATCACCATATTGGAACTTAGTGCATAAGTGGCCCTGAGTTTACCTGAGGCAGGAGATTTGGTCACAATGACAACTACCCCATTTGCAGAACGAGTACCATAAATAGCAGAAGCAGAACCGTCTTTCAATAAAGTCAAAGATTCGATCCTGTTCATATCCAGGTCAATGATTCTTTCCAGAGAGGTTTCAAAACCATCCAGAATGAATAAAGGCAGATTTGGGTTGCCATAAAAAGCAGCGCGAAGATCACCACTGGCATAGCTTTCGGAAAGGTTATTTCCTCCACGGATCTCGATATTCGGCATAGAATTCGGATCTGAACCCAGCAGATTGTTGTCTATAATCCGGAAGGAAGGATCTAATAAACCCAGTCCCTGCAGGATATTTCCCGAACTCAGTTTCATCAGTTCCTGCCCGGTAAAGGTGGTCGAGCTTCCGGTATAAGTATCTTTTTTGCGTTCCGAAATCCCCGTCACTACGACCTGGTTCAGCTCGGAAATCTCTTCCTTCAAGAAAGTGCTGATCGTGGTATTTTTACCGACCAGTACTTCGGTCCGCATAAAACCGATATAAGATAAAATGAGGATCTCTTTCTCTGCCGCCCTGATCCGGTATTTGCCTTCTGTATCAGACATCGCCGACCGCCCCGGATCTCCTTTTACACGGACAGATACGCCTGGCAAAGGCTTTTTCAAATGATCGATTACCGTTCCTGAAATCTGGTTCAGGCTTACGGCTCCGGTTTCCTTTTCTATGACGGCAACTTTAGCCTTTACCGCAATCATGGTTCCATCCTGCTTAAATTTCAGGAAGACTTTCTGCTCCAGTTCCACAAGGACATCCTGAATCGTACGGTCTTTCTTTTCAAAACTGATCAGTTCCTTTGTGTCAAGCTGTACGGCATTGTAATAGAACTTTACTTTATAGACCCTTTCTATTTGCTTAAAAGCATTTTCAATCGTGTTTTTTTTAAAGGACAGGGATTTCTTTTCCTGTGCCCCTGCACTGTGCGCTAAGATGAAAAATACGGCAATAAAGGTCACACCTATCCTGCAGCAGGTTTTTAACCCATGCCGCAGCAGGTCCAGTAGGATTTTATTCATAATTTGGTTAGTGGTGGTTGTGTGTTTGGTTTATAATGTGGATTAATTGAAATCGATGATGACTTTATCCTTTTCTATTTTGAAACTGCAATCAGTGGCGAAGCAGAAGATATTCAGGACACGTTCCAATGGTTCATTTTCATAGGTTCCGGAGAATTTGCCGGCAGACTGCTGTTTACCGCGAATTTCAAAAGGAACGCCATACCAGTCCTCCAAGGCGCTGACTACGGAACTAAAGCTGGTATTGTTAAATTTAAGCTGCCCTTTAATCCAGGATTCACGCGATGGGACATCGAAGGTTTCCTTCTCCATCAGGTCTACGGATCTGTTGAGCATCACCATCTCTCCGGGACCGATAATTTCGGGGTTGTTGTCTGTTTCAGAAGAATAGGATTTCTGAACTTTTAGCTTACCGGTTAACAGTTCCACTTGTTGTCCCGATTCATGAGGATAAGCACGCATAAAAAATGAAGTTCCCAATACGGTTGCTTTCATATCAGAAGATTCAATGACAAAAGGAAGGGAAGCATTAGGGCTGACTTCAAAATAAGCAGCACCTAATAGTACCAGTTTACGGCTGTCTTTATTGTAAAGATGAGGAACTTTAAGTACACTATTTGAGTTGAGAATCACCTTGGAATGGTCAGCCAAAGTTACTGTTAAACGTTCTCCAAGGGGAGATTTATAAATGCGATATCGCTGTTGTTCCTGTTGAACTGCAAGTTCCGCCTTTTCTTTCTTCTGATACTGATCAAATAGCACCACCCCCATCACCAATAAAACCGAGGCCGCAGCTGCATACCAGATCCGGTTAAGGGAAGGTGATTTTCTTATTTTTACCGAAGCTGAAGTCTCCTCTATTTTCAAGTCTTCATACTGAGCCCTAACCAGGTCTTTAAATTCCTGTACTGCGATTTTCTCTTCCCTGCTTTTCAGCATCAGATTCAGGGCAATCACCAGCTTAGCGGCTTCGGCTACCTGTGCTTCGTTTTCCGCTGACGCTTTCGCGTAATTCTGCCAGCGAAGTATATCTTCCTCATTACTTTTATGGCAATAATTGACAAACGTCTGGTCTAATATGATTTCTTCAAGTGTATACATCCCTGTCTCTTTTCATACTAGACGGAATAAGGTCTTTTTTTTACCATGAAAATTTCAACTTTTCTAAATAAAAAACACAATACACTGTAAATGAGAAAGAAAAACAATTCATTCGTTTTAAACAAACATCAAGGTCAGGAAGATATTCAGATCTTTAGGGTTAAAATTCTCTTTGTTTAGCGCTTCACGCATGCGTTTGATGCCTTCAAAAAGATTATTATAAACACTGCGGATGGTTAAAGAAGTCCGTTCGGCTATTTCTTCATTACTCAGCCCTTCATAATATTTCAGGAAAATTACAGTCTGGCAACGTCTGGGCAGATTTTCAAAAATCCTGGAGAGTTTATCTTTGAGTTCTTCCAGCGTCTGGCTATTGAGCATGGTCTCTTCTGTGGAAGGTTCTGACCAGGCATCGGTAAAGTCATCCAAAGGCTCCATTTTATACCTCTTTTCTAAGCGATGGGTATCGATCAGCTTTCTCCTGAAAGAAGTCAGGATATAGGATTTCACGTTAGAGATTTTTGTAAAATCCGTCTTTTTCTCTAAAAAGGACAGGAAAGTCTGATTGATTTGATCTTTAACACCAGCCAGGTCCATACCACTTTTAAGCCCCACAAAAACGAGATAGCTGTAATGCTGCTGATATAAGCTATATATATCATCAGGCATTGCCAACCCTGGTATGCTGCCATCTAGCTCAGACATGAATGTGATCCTCCTTAAAATAAAATCGCAATCTACCATTCTAATCCTTGATCAGGAAATATATTTCTTCACCGTCACCATCATTTTACCAGCTGTCAACGGCACCATGCCCTTCGTCAAATACTTTTCCCTTCCTATCCGATTATCTGTCCCTTTGCGGCAACAAATAAAAATTATTTAAACAAATGATGGTTCCCTGGAACCATCAGCAACATTAAAAAAATGAAAAAACAATTTCTTTTACCTCTGATCGCATTTACAATGATGGCAATTTCTGCAAACGCACAAAAAAGCCCCTTCCACATTGGTCTTAAAGGAGGTGCCAATTTCAGTAAACTGTCTATTTCTTCTTCCGGTATTTCTTCCAAATATGCAACAGGGTTTTCGGCAGGTGCTTTCACCAGAATAGACATCTCTAAAGTTTATGTTCAGGGAGAGCTTTTATTCACCAAAAAATCCAGTAAATATGAATCCAATCTTTTTGGCGGCGATAAAAAAGTAAACTGGTCAAGTGTCGACGTACCGGTATTGGTCGGCTACAAACTACTCAACGCGAATTTACTAAACGTAAGGATTTTTGGTGGTGGTGTTTATTCTTATACCATCAGCGACAAAGCTTCGCTATTCAAACAGGTAGATAATTCTTTCAGCAAATTCGACAAATCAAATATCGGCTACCAGGTGGGTGCAGGAATTGATGTAGGAAAGCTTACTTTTGACTTGAGATATGAAGGTGGACTATCCAGCGTTAGTAAACAATTTAAGTCCCGTCCTACTTCCTTTCAGGCAAGTGTAGGATTTATGATTTTCTAAAATTTGAATTTTTATTTCGTCATTAATGAAGAAAACCGCAATTGACAAACATTTTCTTTTTATAACCGGATTCTGGATACTGCTTACTTTCACGTTGATCGCACAAATCAGCAGGGATTATCCTACAGCTTATGTCATTTTCCCATGTCTGCTGATCATTGGATGCGCCATGTTGATTTCTTATGTTTTCAGCAATAAGATTCTTCCCAATGCTTTTACAAAAGGAAAAACGCCCTTATTTGCGATGCAGAGTTTCAGTGCCATTGTTTTGCTCACTTTTGTCATTGCTACAGTGAATTACATGACATTTCTAAAATACGGTGCGAATTACACACCCAGCGATCTGTCTCTAATAAAATCACAAAACTCGTTTTGGTTTTTGTTTTTCACAAGTTCACCCGCTGCCCTATTGATTTTAGGATCAGTTTGTGGTTTCAAATTCTACCAGCGCCACAACCAGATTGAGTTGCAGCATAATTTGTTAAAACAGGCACACGCGGAAGCACATGTACGGATTTTACAAGACCAGATCAATCCGCACCTCATGTTCAATGTCCTGAACCATATTCATATTCTAATGAAGAAAGATGTGGATCTGGCCTCGGTGTTGCTGGTCCGGTTTTCGGATATTCTCCGGTATCAGATCTATGAATGCAATATGGAAACCGTGAGTCTGGAAAAGGATGTAAAATACCTGAAGGACCTGGTTTCTGTAGAAAAGATCCGATGGGGAGAGGAACTGGAAGTCAAATGCGATTGGAATATAGCAAATGGAAAGAGGGATATTGTCCCTCTTTTGCTGGTTCCATTTGTAGAAAATGCCTTTAAACATGTGTCCCGTTTACCCGCTTCAAAGGGCTACGTTCATTTGCAACTGAACCAGGATGGGGAGCACCTTACATTAAAGATTGAAAATTCAAACTCTGTGCAGCCATCCCGAAAGAACAGCAGCAATAGTGGTCTTGGTCTGGAAAACGTACGTCAGCGTTTAAAAATCTTATACCCGGACCATCATGAGCTGGACATTCAAAATACCAGCACCCTTTTTAGCGTGGTATTAAACATTAATTTAGAAAAGAAAGCAAACTATGCAGGTAACTAAAAACAATACAGAACTACCACTGCAATGCCTGGTCATTGATGATGAACCCATAGCAAGAACAGGAATTATTGATTTTATTGATCAGGTAGATTTTCTTCAGGTAGCAGGGTCCAGCGCAACGGCGATGGAAGCATCAGATTTCATTCACAGCAATCCGGTCGACCTCTTATTTCTGGACATTAATATGCCTTATCTGACTGGCCTGGAGTTTCTGGAATCCATGGAAAACCCTCCCCTTACCATTCTTACTACCGCTTATTCGGAATATGCATTGGAAGGATATCGCCTGCACATTGTCGACTATCTCCTAAAACCCATCACCTTTCAGCGCTTCCATCAGGCTGCAACCAAAGCAAGACAATTACATTCTATGAACCGTCTGATCAAACAAACACCCACTGTGGACCCTTTTCTGTTTGTTCGTCAGAAAGATAGCTTTAAGAAAATTCTATGGGCCGACATTCTATATGTAGAAGGAATGCAGAACTATGCGAAACTAAAGTTCAAAGATCAGGAACTGATCATTCATCAGACCCTGGTTTCATTGGAAGAGATATTACCTGCTGATCACTTTTTCAGAATTCATAAATCTTACCTGGTCAATATCGCCCATATCGATGTCGTATCTGGTGGGCGGATATTTATTGATGATCACGAATTGCCTATCTCCAGGCACCGTAGAGAAGAATTATTGAAAGAAGTGGTTTACAGCAAACTCATTAGCCGTTAAAGAACTGTGCAAATAGTAAAGAGGGGTGTCTGAAGAGGCATCTCTCTTTTGTTTTTACCTAGGATAATGGCGATACTTATTTTATGTAAACTCAGGGTAGGACATTTGTCTGTTTTTTGTATAGACATTGATGTTGCTGAGGGGTTGGCAACCCCTAATAGGGAACAATCACTCCCGAAACGCAAACCGATTCGTCTACCAGCCTGAATGGAATTGTAGGTAAGTTGTCTTATCAGTAGAAATTTAGTTTAGCCAGACGACCTAAAAATAAAATACACTATTTCTAATAAAGAAATATTAATATAATATAAGTATATTCGAAGCATTGTAACTTAATATGGAAAAATTAGATAAAAGAGTAACAGCACTGGAAAATACGATTTCCACATTATTGCAACACATGCAGCAGGTTAATCATAACATTGCTACTGGATTCGAAAAAGTTGAAAAACACTTTGAATATGTAGACAAAAACTTCGCCATCGTTAACAGAAACATTGAGCTTATAAAAGGTGATATTGATCTGTTAAAAGAGGACGTTGATCTTATAAAAGGGAATATTGACCTTATCAAAGGAGACATTAACCTTGTAAAAGGGGATATTGATCTTATAAAAGGGAATTCTACTGCTAGCCTGGAAACTATTGAGAACAGCATCCTGAATTTAACAGCTGAAATTTCAAAAATCAATGACACCAGTGGTTATAGGGATTTGCATGCAAATATGAAAAAAGTGAGTAAATTATAATTCTTATTCATCCTATTACTGCGAAGCTCCATTTTGGGGCTTTTTTATAGTTGAAAATTACCGCAACAATTTCTCTTTCCTAAAGTATGTATTAAAGCCCTTTGAAGAACGAGTCAAGATTATTATTTTTTTTTAAGTTATCATCCTAAAGTTAAAGCTGCAGACCGGCCAAAAATAAAGGGAATTGATGATGTGTACCAATTGTTCCTTCAAAATTGGTACAAGGATAGAAGAATTTAAGATGATGGAATTTAGCGGAGTTCTTGCAGATCCGAAAGTGGTTTTTGCCATTGTCTTAAGGGGAGCTGCCAATGGAATCCTCCTTGCTCATAATCATCCCTCCGGATCACTTAAACCGGGTCAGGACGACCTTAGAATAACCGAAAGTTTAAAAAGATCGGCCTGGTTACTGGGTTTAAAAATTGTAGATCATCTGATCATCAGCCCGGAAGGTTATTACAGTTTTTCCGCGCACCAGCTTTTATAAAAAAGCCGATGTCCCCTATTGAGATCAGCAACTCAACAGAGGACATCGGTTTTAATCTCCCCCTATTTCTTTCCGAAATTCCATTTTATCCCCACTGCCCCATAAGGTGCCGGTTTAAAATAAGAGCTCTTCTCGTTGCTTTTATCTTTAAAAAAGTCGGATAACTTTCTGCTGGTAAAGGTCATCGAGCGGTACACAGAGTAACCTCCGGTCAGCTCAATACTCAGGGATTTGCCAATTTTAAATTCTGGCCTTAAACCAGTAACCACCTGCAGGTAAGACAACATAAATTTATCTTCGCGGTCCACATCAGCGGTCATGGAGCTGATCTCCCCAACTGCTTTCAGATTGATGGCCTCATTTACTTTCATGCCTACCTCAACCCGCTGAGGGAAATTCACGAGGACCTGGAATTTCCCCTCTGTCTTCCAGGTAAAATATATCGCAGGTAAGATCATAGGTACACCAAAACTATTCGACACCATTGGCCCGAATCCCAAAGCTGTTCTCGGATTGAACTGTTTAATAAAGATCACCCCTCCCATCGCTAAAACATCAGCGTAGTTGATTTTTTTCATATTCGTATATACCCCTGCTGAAGCCATGAACATAATGTTCCAGGTTTTACTCATTGGCCTCATGTGCATCAGGCCAATACTTGCATTTAACAGCTCATTCGGAAAAAGGCTCTTTTCAAAATCACGATTTTTGATGGAAGCATAAGACCCGTCAAGCGACACCGCCCAGATTTTCGGTCTGCCCAGAGAATCCAGCTTTACCGATAAAGGGATTCCGATTCCACCTTCGATTCTTCTCATATCACTTTTCCCGGTATTGGAATCGCCATTACCGTTTGGATTATAATTGGAGAAAGGAATATATTCGCCTTTCAGCCTTATTCCCGGTTCCATTTGTGCTTTGCTATCTAAGGTGAAAAATGCTGCCAGAACAATAAGGCAGTACGTTGAAATTTTCATAGTTTTTATAAATCAGTGGTTAAATATATTTTTCGGCGAATTACCGGATGTTCCGGCCCCTCCGGAAATATTATTGACCACTGGTCATCCTGTGTTGACAAAAAGCAGATTTACCGCTTGTCAGTAACCCGCTGTCAATAAGATTTATAGAAATTAAGCTGAATTTCATTTTTTTAATACATTTGCAGCTTAGCGGGATATCCCGATTTACTCGATGAAACAGCAAAAACTTGAAGGCAAGAGACTATAGAATTCCTATCATTTATATCGTATTAGGTGTTTTATGGATCACACTTAGCGATAGCTTCTTAAAAACCATGGAGTCTTATTTAACTCCTGAAATAGCAAGATATACCGCTTCCCTAAAAGGCATCTTTTATGTCTTTGCTACAGGCTTCTTATTGTACTTCCTTTTAAAAAGGGAGCAAAAAAAACTGGCAGAGGGCAATAACAAACGAATGACAGAAATCATCGATAAGATGAACAATCTGGTTATTGTTTCAGATATTAAAGGAAACATTACCTGGGTAAACCATGCATTTGTGAAGGTGACCGGTTATACCATGCAGGAGGCCTTGGGAAAAACACATGGTGCCTTATTATATGGCCCTAAAACAGACATGGAAGTCGTAAAAACACTGAGTAAAGCGATCAACAACAAAGAGTTCTTTAGCGGGGAACTGGTCAACTATGCAAAAGGCGGTAAAGAATACTGGTCGCAGTTTAATCTTTCTCCTATGTTTAATGCAAAAGGTGGACTGGAAGGTTACATGTCTATAGAAAACAACATCGACGACAGCAAACATAAAGAAGATCTTATTGTACAGCAACACCAGAAATTAAAGGCTGTTTCCTGGCTAAATTCACATGAAATCCGGAAACCTGTTGCCTCAATTATGGCGCTCACAGAATTGATTTTGGAGGAAACTGATCAGGAAGAACAAAAAGAACTGGTCAAATACTTACACCAAAGCACTATGGATCTGGATCTTATCATTCATCAGATCAATGAAGAGGCAGCAGTAAAATAAATTATGTACCTTTGAGCTCAACATCAAATAAAACAATTTCCTAAAAATGATCCGGCAGTTTACACCATCTGATCTTAACCCGATGAGGGAGATCTATAATCACTATGCGGAAAATACGCTACTAACTTTTGACGAAGCAGCGTTGACAGAGACCGAATTTTCGGATAAACTCAATCCGGTTCTTTCCAGATTCCCTTGCATGGTGTATGAAAAAGAAGGAAAAGTGCTGGGCTTTGCCTATGCCACGGAATGGAAAGAAAACCCTGCCTATCGTTTTACGGTGAGCAGCTCCATCTATCTGCATCCTGAAGCCCTAGATAAAGGAACAGGAACGGCTTTATACCGTAAGCTGATCGAAGAACTGAAGGAAATGAAAATGCATTCCATCGTAGCCGGAATTTTGATGCCAAATGAAAAAAGCACCAGGATGCATGAGCGTCTTGGATTCAGTAAAGTTGCACACCTGAGCCAGATTGGACACAAGTTCAACAAATGGATCGATGTCAGCTACTGGCAGTTGATCTTGTAATTCCCCATCCGCTTATCTCCCCATTCCCGCAAATGATCTATAAAAGGAATGAGTTCCTTTGCAGATTCGGTTAAGGTATATTCCACCTTTGGCGGAACTTCGTTGTATACCTTTCGGATCAACAGGCCGTCTTCTTCCAGCTCACGCAGGGTTTGAGTCAACATCTTTGGAGTAATGCCCACAATGCTCCTCTTAAGCTCTCCATAGCGAAGAACAGTATGGGTGTGGATGTACCAGATGATCCTGCCTTTGTACTTCCCTCCGATCCTTTGAAAGGCATAATCTACGGCACAAACCGGATCTGAATTGAGCTTTTTTGTCATTTTAGTTATTTTTACACCTGATAATCAGCATTAGTATGTTTTTAGTCTGTAGGATACCAAAAGGTGCATACTTGACACAAAGATATTACTATCCTAGCTTTGAAGAAATTAAAGATCAAAAAGGATGAAAACACTGATTGTAAATAAAAAATATGGAATCGATCACCTGAATATAACAGCAGGCCAGGTGCCGGAACCAGCAGCAAATGAAGTGCTGGTTAAAGTCTCCGCCATTTCCCTAAACTACCTGGACCTTATGGTGATCAAGGGAGATTTCGGCCATCAACTCCCTCATATTCCAGGCTCTGATGCCGCCGGTACGGTACTCCGCATCGGTTCCGCAGTAAGCAGTTTTCTTCCGGGAGATACCGTTTCTACCCATTTTACCCCTGGATGGCAATCCGGGAATTTAACGCCTGAAGGCCTCGAAAACCGGTTGGGAATTGGTACAGCAGGTGTATTCGCCACTTATATCTGCCTGCCAGAAGCAGCCCTCGTGAAAAGCCCTGTTCATTTAAGCGTTCAGGAAGCGGCAACGCTCCCTATCGCAGCCTTAACAGCATGGGAAGCCCTTCATCAGGCCGGCGGACTTCAATCAGGTGAAACCATACTCCTTCAGGGAACTGGCGGTGTCTCCGTATTTGCCTTGCAGTTTGCGAAACTGGCTGGCGCCAGGGTGATCATCACTTCCAGCTCGGATGAGAAACTGGAGCGGGCTAAAGCAATGGGTGCCGATCATGTTTTCAATTATAAAACACAGCCCGACTGGCTGGAAAAAGTGAAAGCACTCGGAGGGGTAGATCTTGCCCTGGAAGTGGTCGGAACCGGATTTAAAGAGTCCATACAAGCCTGCAGATTTGGCGGACGCATCATCATCATCGGTTTTTTAAATGGCGCAGAAACCAGCCTGAGCATCTTTGACTTTTTACAGAAAAAACTCTCTGTTAAAGGTGTTTTGGTAGGATCGAAAGACACTTTCAGGGAAATGAACCAGGCGATTGAAAAAGCGGATCTTCGTCCGGTAATCGATCAGGTATTTCCTTTTTCAGAAGCCAGACAAGCCTTTGAATACCTTGCAGCAGGAAAACATTTTGGGAAGATCGTCCTGGACCTGAATTAAGCACATCAAGCCCTAAATAGAGTGGCATGAGACCACTTTATTTAAGGCTTTACCTAGACAATTGTCCGTAAAAGATGTGACAATTGTCTGCAAAATATGTGACAATTGTCCAAATCAACGCCCCCCTTCGGCACGTAACTTAGTATTCATACGAAAATTGAATACGATGATGAACATTATCCCTTTTTTTATTCTTCTCATTACTACGATTCTGATTCTCTTATGGGCATATTCGGCTATTTCTAAATTCCGGGATCTACCCAGGTTCAGACGGGGGTTAAGAAGTCAGGCTTTTCCCAAATGGGTTGGAAAAATAGTATTCTGGACACTGCCTGTTACAGAGTTAGCGCTGATCGTATTTTTGTGGTTACCCGATACCCGGTTATTGGGCATGTATCTTTCGGCCCTGCTGATGCTAACCTTTACGATTTACATTGGCGGAGCAGTATATGGCTTCTACGATCGGTATCCTTGTCCCTGCGGGGGCATCTTCAGAGGAATGAAGTGGAACACCCACTTCAAAGTAAATTTCATCCTGACCTGTATTGCAGTCGCAGGTATACTCTTAATGGAATTTGGGACAAACTAAATCAAACGACTATGCTATCCTGGTACATCTTAAGCCTGGGCAATGACCCTACTACGAAATACAACTATGAAAAAGTTTATGCCCAGCCTACCTGCTGTGGAACAGAAGCCATTTGTGCCATCCGGGCCTTCGACGATGGCCATAACCATCCCCTGATTTCTGAGCAGCTAAAATTTGAAATGATTTCCGCACTATGGAACAACAGGGAAACGCCCAATGTTCGGTTACATTATTCAGGCCGTGAACAGGAATCGGTCAACATCGTATGTCATAACTACCTGTTTAACAAAACCATTACCGTTTAATCTCCGATATACTTTTCCCATTAGTTTTATAACGATTTGGACAATTGTCGGGAAAAATTGTGACAATTGTCCAAAAAAAAAGTGACAATTGTCCGGCAATAGGCTGCATTTCCTAATTAACTTGGTATTTATTAAGGGAGATGCCAGATACCCATAAAAGCAGGCAAAGGGACATACTGAAAACCCTGAAAAGAGTAAGTATAATTTTAATTTAAGAACCATACTCACTATTACAAACATTAAAACTTTGGGAACTGACACAGGAGGGGTCCTCCTGTGTTAACTATAGTGTATCGGCGATTAAAAAAACAGACATTATGCAATGGTATACATTTATAGGAACAGATTCCTTAAATCCAACTCATTATAAAGTCGGACATACTGATCCTGGTTGTTCAGGAAGCAGGACCATTTGTTCCATTTTCACATCGGGAGATCTTTATCCTTACATAGACTACGATGTGATCTGCTACATGGTATTAGCACTGAGCAGTCGACGAAGCAATGAGAAGGTAATCTTAAGAGATTAAAAAAATAATTCTTTATGTCACCACTTTCCACAAAATCGATATTTAAGTTTGAGTATGTAGACTTAAAGAATTGAAATTATTATGAAAGAACAGATACCCTACTTCGGCGACATGTTGTATACAAAGACAACATTTCCACATATTGATTTACAAATCGCAGAACAGTTATTGCATAAAACAAAAACCCCTATGATACATACTGCGCTGAGAAGAAAAATAGGATCGTTATGTCCCGTCACTGACGAAATCTTTCAGACGCTAAACAGAGACTTTAATCCTTTAAGTTTATCGGTGAATCAAATTCTGATTAGTGCAGAGCAGGTTCCTGACCGCATCTTCTTTATTCAGAAAGGCTTGTTAAGGGGATATTATATGGGAGAAAAAGAAACCATTACCACCTGGTTTGCAGGGCCGGATCAGTTTATCATTCCCCACAATTTCTTTTCGCAGGAATCCTGTAACGAATACATCCAGTCCCTGGACGATTGTTCGTTGTTATCCATTAGCCATCATTCCTGCTTAAAAATGTCGCTGGAATCGAATGACATTGCCAAGATCTTCTTCAAATTACTGGAAGAGAAACAACTCCAGTCTGATGCCAGAGAGCGGATGCTTCGAATTCCAAATGCGGAAAAACGATACCAGAGTATGGTCAAGCTCATGCCTGTTGTCCACCAGAATGTAAAGGACGACACACTCGCTTCCTATATGAATGTAACCCGACGGCACCTGGAGCGCATCAAGATTAAAACCTCCAGAAAATAACAAGGTTACCCATTTTTATCAGCGGCGTCAAATGCCCATCCGACAAGTTGCTTTAATGCTTTAACAACTTCCCTCCTGTCGGATTCCTTCCTGACATCCAGATCGCAGAAATTACTATCACTATTCTTTGAATGCAGTACCAGGTAATTGATTCCGGAAATCAACACCGCCTCTATCGCCCTGAAATTCACAGATGAACCCTCAAAATAAGGATCTGTCAACTCAAACAATTCAGATTTAATACTTTCCCGGAACCTGGCGATCTTACTCATCATCTGGCTTTTCCCATTGATCTCCCATAGAATGATGTTCTGTAATTCAGGACTGTCAGAAAAATATTCCAGGTTCTCGGCCAGCATATTTCCGGCAAGGTTTCTTCCAAAATCATGGCGGTTGGCCTCCAAAATTTCAGGAAGCCTTTTATAGGATTTTGTCCAGTAATCTTTCTCCAGGATATAAGACTCAATCAATTCCTGGGGGCCAACAAAATATCTATAAATCAATTTTTTGTGAACATCGGCGTACCTGGCGATGTTATTAGGGCCTAACCCACTGTAGCCCTCGGTTTTCAAAATATCTCCAACTGCATCATAAAGTTTACGTTTAGTCCTGCGACTATCTCTCAACTTTTCGGTTTCCTTATAATTACTCATTGAAACAACGTTTAGGTTTTCATTTAACGGACAATTTAATGGCTAACATTTCTATTTCTTTATTTAAGGATTTATACTTCCCTAACTTTTAAAGGAATAGCTAACTGGCTAAAACCTGAACTGTCATTAAAATCCTTGAAGACGGCGTTTTGTAGGTTATTTTTCATGGCAAGAGTGTTAATGACTGAGGGTTAATAAAATACTCTTCCACATTTCGTAACAACAACCAATCTTTAATACTGGCGTTAAGTTATAACTGGAATTCCCGTAAAATTAAATCGTAATTTATTAATCTATTAAAACTTTTGGTTTTAACTTATAGCCTAAACGTTTAATATAAATTATAAAGAGAAATATATTCAAACAATTAACCGGCCGGATGAGCAATTAAAAATTTTAACCTTTAAGCATAATAACCTGTTACCTTATAGATGAGGCAGGAAGAACAAATAGGCTTTTTCCAGGCATTAACCGAATAAACCGTTAAAGAACGTGCGGCTTTTTGTAACCAATCTCCCAAGGCCTGAAAGATTCACGACACTGCTGGAGCTCACATCAGGAAGTAATTGATAAACAGAAACTTCTAATATCTCTGCGATTTCATAAATCCTCCTTACGCTCAATTCCGTCTCCTCCCTTTCCAATTTAGAATAGGCATTTTGAGAAATATTGAGTCTCGAAGCCATATATTCCTGACTGTAACCTTTTATCACTCTCTGTATCCTTATGGCGTTACCAAACTGCATATTTTTATTTCAATCTTTACGAATATAACAAGAATTACGCTAAACATATCAGATCAAATATAAAAACTCTTGCCCAGTCTTAAATCTTAAATTTAGTTAAACAAAATAATTACAGTTAATTTTATAAAATGCAAAATAAATAATGAAGCAAATATATTCCAACTGGAAAATTATCGCCAAATGATACCCATAAACAGGGATCACCTTCTATCCTTAAAATATCCTGATGATTTTAAGGAGATCCGGATAAAACAAGAGGGTAATGATGATGCCGGAAAGAACTCCGAATAGATGAGCATACTGATCAATATGGTCTTTTTTCCCGAACTTAATCTCATACATTAAACCTAGAATGAAGACGATGATAAAATGAATATTCAGGACCTCTCCAAGGTAAGGAAGCTTAATGTAACTCTCGTTCGCATTTATGATACAGAAGCTCCCAAGAATGGCCAGTGCTCCTGTCGAAGCACCTGCACTACGGAAGAAAAAATCTTTCCGGTGAACCAGAACTGATCCAAGGTTACCGATAAGCGTACCAAAGAAATAGAGGGCTAAGAAGATGGTATGACCAAAGATACTCATACGGCTAAATTCCCGCTCCACCATCGCGCCCAGAATGTAAACAATGGCCAGGTTAAATGTCAAATGAAACCAGCTGGTATGAACCAGCGCAGCAGTAACCAAAGTATAAAATTTCCGGTTTCTGGCGATGCTGTAAGGATGGAGCAGGAAAGAAAAATAGACCCTTTGGTGATAGAAGGCATAGATACTTACTAATGCGGTAAACACGAGGATAAGGATGATTCCGGGTGCTGGACAGAGCGAAGCGCTAAAGTCTGATAACATAGGACAATAATGACAAAAAAATAACTTCTAATTTAAAACCTATAGCTCTAAATTAAAACAATGTGGTTTAGTGTTTTGATCGTGATTGATAGAATTTTGTAGGAATCATGAGCAGAAATCCGCCCTCAATCCCTGCCGGAATAGCTACCGGTTTTTTTTCCTCTCCCAGAAAAAACCTGGTTAAATGGATATGGCTCAGCAAATTAATAAAAGCTGAAATCGGCCTCATCATAGGCAATATGCTTCTTGGTTTAGGCATCACTATACTCGGATTCTCTATCGCCATCTTTTCACAAATATTAATTGACGACCTGCTGCCAACAGGAAACCACAGACAGCTCATTATTGGATTTATACTTTTATTTCTGAGCCTGACACTCCGTTCCGGCCTGGCATATTTCCGTAGAAAACTACTGTTTTCTCAAAACAAAAGAATCAGCAGTAAAGTATTACCCTCATTTCTCAGCCTGGTCTTACATTTGCCAAAATCATTTTTTGATACCCACAGCACCCCGGAATTACACGCTCGTCTCCTTGAACATAAAGGCCTTCAAAAAATCATTTCTTACCTGACAGATCTTCTTTTCATGGACCTGCTCTTCATTTTATCCACGACCATTCTTATCGCATGGTATTCCACCGCAGCTGCATCCATACTTTTCACAGGCCTTTCCTTCCTCTTGTTTATTGGTTTTAGTTTCAAAAAAGGAAAGCGGAAACAATCCGCGCTAAACCGAACCAATGAAGCTCAGCAAGCACAATACCTCAGTATGTTCCAGAGCATTGAAGCGATAAAAAACCACAATTCGGAAGATCATTTCCTGGCCAGAACCGAAGAGATCCAAAGCAACCTTCAGGACAAAAAAGAACGCCTATGGCAATCAAAAAATAAGTCCATGATGTTCACAGATTTATTGTCGGTCGCTTTTACCCTTCTCCTCACAGGACTCTCTTATTTACTCGTAATCAGACATGAACTAAAAACCGGCGGGATGGTTGCCATCATTATCATGAGCATTGCTCTGATCCCTGCGATCTGCCGCTCTTCACAAGTCGGAATCAAGCTCGCTCAACTTAACCTGATCGTAGAAAGCATTTACAATTTCTCCAGTCTGAAACCCGAATACCCACAAGAGGAGAAGGCCGAATTACAAAGCATCAACTTCCGGTCACTTCAGGTCAAAAACCTACATTTTTCCTTTCCAGGCTGCCCCCCGCTCCTACGGGACGTATCGTTCCGCCTGGGTCCTGGAGAAAGTATCGCCTTACTCGGTGAATGTGGCGCAGGAAAAAGCACCATATTCGCGATATTACAAAAGCTTTACACCCCACAATCCGGATTGATTACTTTAAATGAGCAATGTATCCAACACATCTCTACCCCCTCTTTAAGGAACATCATGGCTACGGTACCGCAGGAGGTGAAAATCTTTAACGGAACACTAATAGACAACATCGCACTCGGCAGTCCTCAGCAAAGCCCCTCCTCAATTATGGAATTCTGCACTCATACTGGTTTAGATCGTTTTTTTGCTTCCCTGCCCCAAGGTTACCTGACCCAGATCGGAGAAGGAAAACTGAAGCTTTCTGCCGGTCAGCGACAACTGGTTGGCGTTGCAAGAGCATTGTACCGGAGGCCACAATTGCTGTTACTCGATGAAGCAACTGCTTTTATGGATACCAATACTGAAACATTCACACTGGAACTCCTTACCCGTTTTAAAAGCAAGATGGCCATCATCCTCATCACCCACAAAACCGAAACCACCAGACTTGCAGACCGGATCTATGTGATCAAACAAGGACAGGTAGAAGATCCTTATAGGTTCATCGCTTTTAACTCCTGATTAAATGTCATTTCATTCTCCTTAAAAACTAATTTTTCAAACAACGTAAGGACATCCCATTCGCTTTGTAAGTATTGCCATAAGCTCCAATCAATACAGAACTCGTTGTACTCCCCATGACAAAGGTATTTGCAAAACTCAGGTTCGAAGTGTACTGGTTATTGCTCCAGTAAGCGCCGGATTTCCCACGCTCTGTCAGTAAGCCCGTTCCCTGTGCCAAAAACCCGGCATTGTGTAATTTCAATGCAGACTTATAAGCATCTGCATCTTTTAACCAGTATTGAGGAGCAGCATCTGCTGTAGTCCATTCCGTTGTGGTTGGAATCCGCCATCCGGCACCTAAAAGCAAGGCACATGGATCATTCGCTACTGTCCAATCTGAATTTTCAGTAATGTCTGCTCTCCATACGGTAGCTGGAGTCCGGATTGTACTAAACTCATAACCTTGCTGGCGATTGAACTGAAAGTACCAACCAGCTGCAGCCGGATTGATGTCTGTAACTGAAATGGCCTGCTCTTCCGCACCTAAGTTCTGGGTAATCCAGCAACGCGGAACACCGGAAACACTGCTACTCACTGTTTTATAGATCACCGTTTTATCTACAGGTGCTCCATTCTGCCCTGCCTTATGAACTACCGTAAATGGATTACAAATCTTGAAACTGCTCACCTCCGGACTGTAAACCGTTCCTGCTTTACTGATCGCATACGCGCGTACATAGTAAGTTGGACCTTCGGTTAAGTCAGCAAGAACTCCTGTAAATACGCCTGCTCCCTTGCCGTTGTCAATGATTTTATTAGCCGTTAATGTTGGGATTATTTCTGTGCTGCTCCAAACCAGGCCACGTTCTGTCACCACTGCCGTTCCTTCAAGCGCTACCGTAGCTGTTCCCGCGGCTGTAGCGGTAGTCATTCCGGAAACCGGAACCTCCACATTACTCACAGAAGGCAGCGTTTCGTTAATCTCATCACGGATACAACGAACGGCCAATGCAGTTGCTTTATCGATATCACCCAGCGTTACCGAGCCATTGTTATAAAGTCCACGGCCTACCGTTGCATTTGTAGACAATGTACTGCTCCAGTAATAACCCACGCTACCACGCCCCGTTAAAGGAGATGATGCCGCATTGGTAATATACCCGGCCCCATGTAATTTCAATGCCGAGTTATAGGTTTCGACCTGTGTATTCCAGTTCTGTGGAGGTGCATCTGCAGCTGTCCATTCCAGTCCCGTAGGCAACCTCCATCCCGAGCCCAGTAACAACATACAAGGATCTTTTGCAGGAAGCCAATGCAGGTTCTCACTGATGGTCCCAATCCATGGTGTCCAGGCATTGGATGGCGTACGCGTAGTTCCATCATGCTGATAACCCTGAATCCTGTTGAACTGCCAGTACCAGCCTGCAGCCGCCTCGCTCGCATCTGTGGCACTTGTAGCCTGACGGTCAGCACCCAAATTTTGTGCGATCCAGCAACGTGCAGCCCCCGAAATGTTACTGCTCACTGTTTGATAAGTGACCGTTTTATCTGCAGCTGCCCCATTCAGTCCGGCTTTATGAATCACCGTAAAGGGATTACAGATTTTAAAACTGGTAACCTCTCCGCTATAGCCCGTTCCGCTGGCATTGGTCGCATAGGCACGAACATAATAGGTTGGCCCTTCAACCAAATCAGCCATCGTAATTTTAAAGCTTCCGGTATCCAAGCCATGGGTCAGGACCTGATCATTAAGCGTTGGAATCGAATTACTGGTACTCCATACCAGACCTCTTGCCGTCACTGCCGATCCACCATTGGAGGCAACCGTTGCCAATGCTTCAGCAGTCGTTTCCTTCATCGCCGGAACGGGAACAGTGACATTGCTCAATACCGGTTTAGACAATACCACAGCATCCCGGATACAGCGCAATGGCATTCCATTCGCTTTAT
This sequence comes from Pedobacter steynii, assembly GCF_900103665.1. GTDB lineage: Bacteria > Bacteroidota > Bacteroidia > Sphingobacteriales > Sphingobacteriaceae > Pedobacter > Pedobacter steynii. The sequence continues at coordinate 40,950 of NZ_FNGY01000001.1, read as the reverse complement.
AGGTATTGGCATAAGTGCCAACTATTACCGAACTTGTTGCACTGCCCATGACAAAGGCATTTGCAAAACTCACGTTCGAAGCATACTGGTTATTGCTCCAGTAAGCACCTGATTTGCCCCGCTCTGTTAACACGCCGGTTCCCTGTGGCAAAAATCCTGCATTGTGTAATTTCAGTTCAGACTTATAAGCATCTGCATCTTTTAACCAGTATTGAGGAGCAGCATCTGCCGTAGTCCATTCCGTAGTCGTTGGAATCCGCCATCCCCCACCCAAAAGCAGGTTACATGGATCATTGGCCGGCAGCCAGTCTGAATTTTCGGTGATGTCTACTCTCCATGGTGTCCAGGCATTCGCAGCAGGAATCCTTGCATCGGTAAATTCATAGCCCTGTGAACGGTTGAACTGGAAGTACCAACCCGCAGCAGCCGGATTAATGTCTGTAACTGAGGCTGCTTCTTGTGCTGCGCCCAGATTCTGGGTAGTCCAGCAACGGGGGGCACCGGAAATACTGCTGCTTACTGTATTATAGGTAACCGTTTTATCTACAGGCGCTCCGTTCAACCCTGCTTTATGAATCATGGTAAACGGATTACAAATTTTGAAACTACTCACCTCCGCACTATAAACCGTTCCTAATCGGCTGATGGCATAAGCACGGACATAATAAGTCGGCCCTTCGGTTAAACCGGCAAGGACTCCTGTAAATACGCCTGCTCCTTTGCCATTGTCGATGATTTTATTGGCGGTTAATGTTGGAACTGTCTCTGTGCTGCTCCAAACCAAACCTCGTTCTGTTACCGGAGCAGTTCCTTCCGGGGAAACCGTAGCTGTTCCCGCGGCAGTAGTAGCAGCCATCCCGGAAACCGGAACGACTACATTACTCACAGAAGGCAGCGTTTCGGTAATCTCATCACGGATACAACGAACGGCCAATGCAGTTGCTTTATCGATATCACCCAGCGTTACCGAGCCATTGTTATAAAGTCCACGGCCTACCGTTGCATTTGTAGACATTGTGCTGCTCCAGTAATAACCTACGCTACCACGCCCCGTTAAAGGAGATGATGCCGCATTGGTAATATACCCGGCCCCATGTAATTTCAATGCCGAGTTATAGGTTTCTACCTGCGTATTCCAATTCTGTGGAGGTGCATCTGCAGCTGTCCATTCCAGTCCGGTAGGCAACCTCCATCCCGAGCCCAGTAACAACATACAAGGATCTTTTGCAGGAAGCCAATGCAGGTTCTCACTGATGGTACCAAGCCATGGTGTCCAGGCATTGGATGGCGTACGTATGGTTCCATCGTGCTGATAACCCTGAGCCCTGTTGAACTGCCAGTACCAGCCTGCAGCCGCCTCGCACGCATCTGTGGCACTTGTAGCCTGACGGTCAGCACCCAAATTTTGCGCGATCCAGCAGCGTGCAGCCCCCGAAATGTTACTGCTCACCGTTTGATAGGTGACCGTTTTATCTACAGCTGCCCCATTCAGTCCGGCTTTGTGAATCACTGTAAAGGGATTACAGATTTTAAAACTGGTAACCTCTCCGCTATAGCCCGTTCCGCTGGCATTTGTTGCATAAGCACGAACATAATAGGTTGGCCCTTCTGCCAAATCAGTCATTGTAATTTTAAAGCTTCCAGTATCTAAACCATTGGTCAGTACCTGATCGTTAATTGTGGGAATCAAATTACTGGTACTCCATACCAGACCTCTTGCTTTCACTGCCGATCCACCATTGGAGGCAACCGTTGCCAATGCTTCAGCAGTCGTTTCCTTCATCGCCGGAACGGGAACAGTGACATTGCTCAACACCGGTTTAGACAAGACTACTGCATCCCTGATACAGCGCAATGGCATTCCATTCGCTTTATAGGTATTGGCATAAGTACCGATCATTACCGAACTCGTTGCACTGCCCATGACAAAGGCATTTGCAAAACTCACGTTCGAAGCATACTGGTTATTGCTCCAGTAGGCACCTGATTTGCCCCGCTCGGTTAACATGCCAGTTCCCTGTGGCAAAAATCCTGCATTGTGTAATTTCAGTTCAGACTTATAAACATCTGCATCTTTTAACCAGTATTGAGGAGCAGCATCTGCCGTAGTCCATTCCGTAGTCGTTGGAATCCGCCATCCCCCACCCAAAAGCAGGTTACATGGATCATTGGCCGGCAGCCAGTCTGAATTTTCGGTGATGTCTACTCTCCATGGTGTCCAGGCATTCGCAGCAGGAATCCTTGCATCGGTAAATTCATAACCCTGTGAACGGTTGAACTGGAAGTACCAACCTGCCGCGGCCACAGTGGCATCGGCAACAGAACCGGCCTGTTTTTCTGCGCCCAGATTCTGGGTGATCCAGCAACGGGGGGCACCGGAAATACTGCTGCTTACTGTTTTATAAGTAACGGTTTTATCTACAGGTGCGCCATTCAGCCCTGCCTTATGAATCACGGTAAACGGATTACAAATTTTGAAACTGCTCACCTCAGCACTATAAACTGTTCCCAGTCGGCTGCTGGCATAAGCACGGACATAATAAGTTGGGCCTTCTGTCAGGCCCGTAAGGGTTCCCGTAAATTCGCCCATCCCTTTACCATTGTCAATCACTTTCTGATCCGCTAAGGTTGGGACTGTTTCTATGCTGCTCCATACCAAACCACGTTCTGTTACCGGAGCCGTTCCTTCTATCCCGACACTTGCTGTTCCCGCAGCAGTGGCGACAGTCATCCCGGAAACCGGAACGGTTACATTACTCACTGAAGGCATCGTTTCGGTAATCTCATCGCGGATACAACGAACGGCCAATGCAGTTGCCTTATCGATATCACCCAGTGTTACCGAGCCATTGTTATAAAGTCCACGGCCTACCGTTGCATTTGTAGACATTGTGCTGCTCCAGTAATAGCCCACACTACCACGGCCCGTTAAAGGAGATGATGCAGCATTGGTAATATACCCGGCCCCATGTAATTTCAATGCCGAGTTATAGGCTTCCACCTGCGTATTCCAGTTCTGTGGAGGCGCATCTGCGGCCGTCCATTCCAGTCCCGTAGGCAACCTCCATCCCGAACCGAGTAACAACACGCAAGGATCTTTTGCAGGAAGCCAATGCAGGTTCTCACTGATGGCACCAAGCCATGGTGTCCAGGCATTGGATGGCGTACGCGTAGTTCCATCATGCTGATATCCCTGAATCCTGTTGAACTGCCAGTACCAACCTGCAGCCTCCTCGCTCGCATCAGTAGCACTTGTGGCCTGACGGTCAGCACCAAGGTTTTGGGTGATCCAGCAACGTGCAGCCCCTGAAATATTACTGCTCACTGTCTGATAAGTAATCGTTTTATCTGCAGCTGCCCCGTTTAACCCGGCCCGGTGTACCACTGTAAACGGATTACAAATTTTGAAGCTGGCTACCTCTGCACTATAGCTCGTCCCTGCTTTATTCGTCGCATAAGCCCGTACGTAATAGGTTGGTCCTTCGGACAAACTGCCAAGTATACTTTTAAAGCTACCCACTCCTTGTCCTTCAACGGATACCTGATCAGCGATCGTTGGCAATACATTTGTGCTGCTCCATACCAATCCCCTCGCAGTTACCGCGGTTCCTCCATCAGACACAACCGTTGCCGATCCTTCTGCAGAACTCGCTGTCATCTCTGAAACGGGAATGCTTACATTACTCAACAGCGGCCTGGTCAGCACGATGGTATCGCGGATGCAACGCAATGGCATTCCATTTGCCTTATAGGTGTTGCCATAAGTTCCAACCAGCACTGAACTGGCACTTCCTGTCATCGCAAAAGAGGTTCCAAAGCTAAAACCGCTTCCGCTAAACTGATTGCTGCTCCAGTAATTACCCACTTTCCCGCGTTCGATCAACACGCCTGTTCCCTGTGGAAGAAATCCTGCATTATGTAGTTTCAGTACGGAGTTATAGGTATCAATATCTTTGCCCCAATTTTGAGGGGCTGCATCCGCTGAGGTCCATTCTGTAGCCGTTGGGATTCTCCATCCTCCACCTAAAAGCAGGTTACACGGATCATTTGCCGGCCACCAGTCTGCATTTTCAGTAATGTCTGTTTTCCATACTGTCCAGGCATTGGCCGCAGGAATGCGCGTATTGTTATCAAATTCATAGCCCTGCGAGCGGTTAAACTGGAAGTACCATCCTGCTGAAGCGCTGGTTGCATCGGAAACAGCTCCCGCCTGCTGATCTGCGCCCAGGTTCTGGGCAATCCAGCAACGTGCCGCACCTGAAATGTTTGTGGCCACCGTTTTATAGGTAATCGTTTTGTCTACCGGCGCCCCATTTAACCCGGCTTTGTGAATCATCGTAAAGGGGAGACAAATCTTGAAGCTCATCACTTCAGGACTATATCCTGTACCTGCACTATTCGTCGCATAAGCACGGACATAATAGGTTGGACCTTCTGCCAGGTTCTTCATCGAAAGGTTGAAAATTCCCAGGCCGGTTCCAGCATCCTTCAGCTTCTGATCATCGACCGTTGGAATCTTATTTTTGGTGCTCCAGACCAAACCGCGTTCTATAATGTCTGCCTTTCCATCGGAAGTCACTTCCGCCGATCCATCTGCCGCAACATCGCTCATGCTGGAGATCTTAACATTGCTTACCGAAGGAGGAATTGCAGGGGTATTTAAGCTGTCCAGCGCCCCGTAAGCCGTGCCCACACTGTTCGTTGCATAGGCCCTGAAATAATATTTTGTAGCGATCAACAGTCCGGTCATGTTACTTATGTAAACACCTTTACCCTGACCATCGATCGTTTTGGTTGGCAATAAAATGGTTGGGTCTTTCAAAGTACTCCAACAAATTCCGCGTGAGGTTACCGGCGCGCCGCCATCACTGCTGATCTCTCCACCAGTCACTGCAGAAGCCGTTAAAATGGAACTTGCCGGGGTAGTCGTTAACATTGGAAGATCCAATGTAGTCAGGCTATCGAGGTTTCCGTAGCTGGTACCCAGGCTATTTGTTGCATAGGCACGGATGTAATATTTTGTACCGGTAAGCAATCCTTTGATGCTCGTCGTGAATCCGGAAAGCCCTGCACCATCAACAGATTTCGTGGACACTGCGGTTGTCGGATTTGTTTCTGTACTCCAGCAAAGTCCTCTTACTGTCACCGGCATTCCACCATCACTGCCCACAAAACCACCGGAAACGGCAGAATTACTCAGAATGGAAGTCGGTTTATTTGTCGTTACCGTTGGTAAAGTCGGTGTGGTAAAGCTGGCTGGTGCCGGACTAAATCCTGTACCTGCTATATTGACTGCATAAGCCCAGAAATAATACCTCGTGCCTTCTGTTAAATTGTTAATGCTCATGGTAAAAGGAACGGTAGTGCCAACAGAAATCAAGCTATCCGGATGCAAAGGCAAGATCGGTGTTTTAGCCAGTTTACTCCAATAGAACCCACGGTCGGTGACTTCATCTCCTCCGTTTTTCGTTACGCTTGCCGATCCGTCCGTACCTGTCATTGTCGGCCTGCTCAGCGTCACCATGCTTACCGTAGGAAGCGCAGCAAGGGTCACAAAGCTCTGTTCATTCCCATAAATTGTTCCCTTCAGATTGGTCGCATAAGCACGGACATAATATTTCGTTCCCGGCGTTAATCCTGAAAAAGGAATAGAGAAATTCCCAATACCACCTGCAGCATGCTGCAGATACGATCCTGCCAGGATCACCGGATTCGGATTCAGGCTCCAGCAAATTCCACGTGCGGTTACCGGCATGCCGCCATCGTCGGCAATGTCGCCGCCAGCTATAGCAGCAACGCTGCTGATTCCCGTTACCGTATTGGTAAGGATCGTTGGCAACATCACTTCCAGACTACTGAAAGCCACTTCACTACCATAAGTTGTACCTACCGCATTGGTGGCATAAGCCCGTACATAATAAGTTGTTTTATCCGTCAATCCTTTCAGTTGTGCAACAAACTTACCGATACCGGTGCTGGTATTGTCTACGGTTTTGGTGCTCAGCGCAATGGTCGGACTGCCTGTGGTATTCCAGGTTACTCCTCTGCTGAGGATCGGCGTTCTTCCATCGTCGGTAATATCGCCCCCACTGGTTGCAGTGGTTGCTCTGATATCGGTTGCCATTGTCGTCACGGTCAGGGTCGGATAGGCATTCGTTAACAAGCGTTGTTCCAGTCCGTAGGCAACCCCTATTTTGTTCTGTGCGTAAGCCCTTACATAGTATAAAGTATTCGGTAACAAACCCGTCATCGTTCCGCTGAACGGATCCAGTCCGATTCCATTATTTGTCCTGCTGTCGTTAATGGTAGGATTGGTCCGGATACTCCAGCAGAGTCCTTTCAGGGTTACATCGGCACCGCCGTCACTGGTGATGACCCCACCACTTTTTGCCGTGGTTCCTGTCAGCTCAGTCGCTTCATTTGTGCTCAGGATCGGTGCGGTTGGGAATAAGGTGACGGTGACCTGATTTCCGTAAGCCGTTCCAACGCTATTGCTGGCATAAGCACGCACATAGTAAGCCATGCTTAAGTTTAAGCCCGTCACTTCGCTGGTAAAAATTCCTGTTCCTGTACCGTTGCTGGTTCTCTTCTGCGTTTCCGCATCCGGATTAAAATTACGGTCCAGACTCCATACCACACCCCTTGAAGTGATTGCTGCTCCCCCATCTTTACTGATGTTTCCACCAGTGGTGGCAGAAGATTTTGAAGAGGGGGTGATATAAGTTGTGGTCAGCGTAGGCAGGATCGCCGGTGTGGTAAAGGTCAGTTCATTTCCATACGCTGTTCCCTGGTTATTAATCGCATAAGCCCTCACATGGTACAAGGTTACCGGTTCCAGTTTGGTGATGGAACTTCTAAAACTATTTTCTGCACCACTGTCATGACTCGTCTGCTGGGATGTTCCTAATGCAGGGTTCGGACTGGTGCTCCATACCACTCCCTGATTGGTCACCGGGGTCCCTCCGTTACTCAGTATGGTTCCTCCACCTGTTGCCGTAATCCCTGCGGAAGAAACAGCTACTGCAGTGGTGCTTACCGTTGGAATAATAAACGTTGTGAAGGACTGTTCATTCCCATAGGCCAGCCCTACACTGTTCAGGGCATAAGCCCTCACATAATAGGTTGTGCCAGGTTGTAAACCAGTCATATTGCTACTGAAACCTCCATTTCCAATTCCCGGCAGCACGGTTTTATTTCCGACCAGAGTATCCGGTCTGAATCCTGATTGTGTACTCCAGACCAATCCCCTTGTCGTTACCGCCGCACCGCCATTATCGGAAATATCTCCTCCCGACCAGGCCGTAGTTCCTCCGATTCCGGTCACTGCTCTTGTACTTAAAGTAGCGAGTACAGGAGGATCGGTGATAAAGCTGAGCAGGTTCCCGTAATTCGTTCCGGCCACATTGGTTGCATAAGCCTGAACATAATAAGTGGTATTGGCTTTTAAATTTTTAAGCGTACTCGAATATATACCTCCCCTGTTGCCATTGCTTGTTCTGTTGACGGTAACCGTATCCGGGTTAAAGACCGGCAACTCAGACCAGACCACACCTCGTGTATAGACATTTGAACCGCCCTCATCAGAGATATCGCCACCGCTAAGACCGGAAGTACTTCCCGTTGGACGGGCAAATACAGTCGTCAATACCGGAAGCTGAGGGGTAATGAAACTTACTGTATTGCCATAGGCAATCCCGGCACTATTGACCACATAGGCACGTACATAATACGTGGTATGTTGTTTCAGGCCATTTAACTGGGCACTAAAGCTACCCGTAAAATAACCTGTTTCTGCTGTTTTATTTAGCGTGATGGTATCCGGATTAAAATAAGGTTGTATGCTCCAATACACCCCTCTTGTGGTCACCACCGCACCACCATGGGTTAAAATCGTACCCCCGCTTTTGGCGGTTGTGGTAGAGGTCGCTTCCGCTGCCCCGGTAATTACCGTTGCCAGAACCGGAGGAAGTGTGGTAAAGCTTTCGGTTGCCCCGTAAGCAGTTCCCACTGCATTTGTCGCATAGGCGCGGACATAATAAGTTGTACTTCCCAGCAATTCGCTGATTTTATTGGCAAAGTTGCCCATACCAATTGCATTTGAAGTATGGTCATTCGTCAGGACCGGATTTCCGGAGGTATTCCAGCAAAGACCACTCGCCAAAACTTCAGTTCCCCCGTTGTCAGAAATATTTCCGCCGGCAAGCGCTTCTGTACTTGTAACCGTTCCCTCTGGGATGGCGGTAGTGCTCACTAAAGGCAGATTAAAAGTCGTAAAGCTTTCTTCATTCGGCGCATAAGAGATGCCGGCACTATTCGTTGCAAAAGCCCTGACATAATACGTCATCCCAGGTAAAAGCCCCTCCATTGTCATGGCAAAACTCAGGTTGCCAAGTTCTGTGATCCTCCGTGTAGCTGCTGCTTCAGGATCAAAGCCTCTGCTGGTACTCCAGACCAAACCACGGTCCGTAATTGCCGCTCCTCCATTGTGCAGAATGCTCCCACCGCTAATTCCGGTGATTCCTTTCAAACCACTTCTGGCCACAGTTGTATTCAGCTTTGCCAATACCGGCGGCGCGGTTACAAATGATTCTACCTGCCCATAAACGGTCCCTGCACTATTGGTCGCATAGGCGCGGATATAATAGGTTGTACTTCCAAATAAGTCTTTTAAGCCATGAATAAAGTTCCCGATTCCAGGTCCGCTGCTGGTATGCGGATCTTCGATTGTCGGTAAGCCTGCGGTACTCCAGCAAATCCCGCTCGCGGTGACCGGGGTACCACCATCACTGCTGATGTTCCCGCCACTGTTTGCCGTATTTGCCGTAATTGCTGTTGCAGGTAAAGTAGTCAGCGTAGCTGTCGTGGCCGTTGTAAAGATCAGTTCATTTCCGTAAACCACCCCGATTTCATTTACCGCATAAGCACGGACATGGTATTTAGTAAGTGGGCTTAAGCCAGTCATGAAAGCAGAGAAAGTCCCTCTTCCGGAACCACTTTCTTTAGCACCGTCTGTAATCGTTGGATCAGCGCCAGTACTCCAGCAAATCCCTCTTGAGCTTACCGGGCTTCCCCCCTCGTCGGAGAGTGCTCCGTTAGCCATGGCCGTTACGCCACCAATCTGATCTATCGACACAGTGCTTACCGTTGCCAGTCCCGGAGGCGCGGTAACAAACGTTTCTGTATTTCCGTAAACAGTAACCGAATTATTGCCTGCATAAGCACGGACATAATATTTGGTACTTCCAGTTAATCCGGTCATTCTGATCACAAAATTTTCCGCAGCAGATCCGCTGCTGGTTAAGAAATCTGAGGTTGTCGGGTTTGGACTGGTGCTCCAGCACAGACCACGGTGCGTAACGCCGGCGCTTCCCGAAACAAGGATTGCACCACCACTCTCTGCGGTACTGTTGGTCACGAGTGTAACCGGAAGCGTCATCAGACTGATGTTTAATGGCGTGATGAAACTCCTTTCTACGGTATAAGCTGTGCCTTCCCTATTTGTGGCGTATCCTTTTGCATAATATACAGTTCCCGGTGTTAAGCCGCTCAGCTGTGTTCTGAAGTTTCCAATATCATTTGGATTTACTGTAACTGATTCTGCATTCAGGTAATTGATCCGGTCGATACTGTAAGCAATCCCTTTGGAAAGGATTTTTGTCCCTCCATTGTTGAGCATAGTGACATCTCCGGTCGCTTGAGTATCGGTGATGTTGTAAATAGAAAGTGAGGAAGAAGCCAGCACAGGTGGCTGAGGTGCTGAGGTATGGAATTCCAGTAAATCCCCATAGGCAGTTCCAAACCTGTTTGTCGCATAAGCGCGGACATAATAGGCGGTATTTCCCATCAGGTTTTTCATGAAACTCTGGAAAGTTCCTGCGGCAGCGCCATCATTGGTCATTCCAGCGGCAGGATCATCTGCCGGATCTCCGGTGATGCTCCAATGGATTCCTCTGGCGGTAATATCTGCGATGCCGTTGGCGGAAACAATACCACCACCCGTTGCGGTCATATTCGTAATCGCTGTAACCGCTTGCGTGCTTACTAAAGGCAGCTCCGGAATCAGGCTAAAAGTCTTGTCTTCACCATAAGCAGTGCCGACTACATTCGTCGCATAAGCCCTCATGTGATAGACGGTATTGGGTAATAATCCAGTCAGTACGGTACTAAAAATCCCTGTGCCACCACCATTGGTACTCACCGAGCTGTTTCCAATTGCAGGATTGGCTTCCGTACCCCAGCAAATCCCTCGGGAAATTACCTGTGATGCGCCATCCTGAAGCACCTGACCTCCTGCTTTTGCGGTATTGTTAAAGAAAGAACCTGCAGATAAGGTCCGCACTACCGGATAATCCGCGGTGCTGAAAACTTCCTGGTTTCCGTAAGATACGCCCACATCATTTACCGCATACGCACGGACATAATAAGTGGTTCCGGGAACAAGCCCCTCGATTGGAAGACTAAAATAGCCGATTCCATCCCCCGACATAACTTGTTCATTTTTTGTCGGAAGGTCCATTGTTGGAAGCGCTTCCTTACTCCAGCAGATCCCACGCAGGCTAATTGATGAACCTCCGTTATGGATGATCAGTCCGCCACTGAAGGCAGTGACCCCGGTAATCGAGTTCACCTTTTCTGTTGTAATTCTCGCTAAAGAGTTCGTGATAAAACTCGTTTCACTGGTATAAGAAGTTCCGGCACTATTGGTTGCATACCCTTTGGCATAATAGGTTGTTCCCGGTACAAGATTGGTCAGGTTTGCGATAAAGACCCCGATATCTGTTGGATTTGCCGTAGCCGATGTCCCATGAATCCAGCTGATGCGGTCGGTACTCCATGCAAAACCTTTGCTGGTAACGACCGCGCCACCGTTATTCAGGATATTCACGCTTCCTTTTGCCGAGTTATTGGTTACATCCGTCACGCTGACCGTAGCTGAACTCAATAATGGCGGTACTGCAGGAGGCGTTATAAATTGCAATAAATTACCGTAAGCGGTGCCCTGGCTATTCACCGCATAGGCCCTGACATAATAGGTCGTATTTCCCAGCAGTCCAACAATTGAACTCGGGAAGAGGCCTACGCCATAACCATCATTCGTAATCACAGCATCCTTATCCTCCAGCGGATCTCCTTTAACGCTCCAGCGGATTCCACGTGCAGAAACCTGACTTCCCCCATCATTCGTAATGTCTCCGCCACTGAAAGCAGTGATGCTGGAAATCTCAGTTATTGGGAGGGTAATGATCGTCGGAAGATCAAAGACGGTTTTAAAAACCAGGTCTTCCCCATAAACGGTTCCCTGGCTATTTGTCGCATAGGCCCGGACATGGTAAACCGTATTTGGCATCAGGTCTTTCATCGTTCCGGTAAAAACTCCCAGACCGCCGCCTGTTACTCCCGTACTTGTTTTTGTGCTCAGTGCGATATCCGGGTTGGCATTCGTACTCCAGCAAAGACCAACAATGCTGAAATCTGAACCGGCGTTACTGAGCGCATTTCCATTTCCAACAGCCGTAGTCCCCTTAATGTCTGTTACTGCAAGGGTAAGCACTTCTGCCGCACACCTTAAATCCTGCCAGGCGGTTCCATCGTAATAACGGATCAGACGCGATACCGCATTGATATAAAACGAACCTTTATTCACCGTAACTCCTGCCGGATCATTGCCCAGCACCGGAAGTTTGAACGCTTTCAGGTCTTTCCCTGCTGCGAAACCTTTATTTTCTGAAAAATTACGCTGTTGAAGATCCTGAATTTTAGTCCAGCCAGCCCCGTCATAGATCATGGCCGCTCTATTCGTGGAAGAATAATAAATGACCCCTTGTTCCCTGGCCTGTTCAGGATGACTGCTCAGTACAGGCAAATAGGAAATCCCCTCTTTCACCATAAAATAATCCTCGGCAGTCACCGTTCCGATCGTATTCGTACACAAGCTTTCCCAGGCAATCCCGGTATAGATCAATGGTTTTTCCTGAACCGTACTGTAAATGAGCATTCCGGTTTTAGGTTGCTGAATGCTCGTCTGATCCAGAACCGCCAAGGTCGGAATTCCATTTAAAACACTAAAATGACCTTGTCCGGAAGCCGAATTTCCAATAAATAGTAAACATAAAAACGCGAAATAAAGGAAACTTTTCAATACGGTAAGCTTTGGCTATTGTTAATTTATCAGGACATTCTTATTTCTGTTTATTGAACAGATTGATCTTTAAATTGAGCTCAAAATCAGCTCCTGTCCGCTGGCGTTCTCCGGCAAGCTGACTCGTATAAAGGCCCTGGATCAGGAACTTATCATAGCTGAGGCCGATGCCAAAAGTGCTGCTCTTATCGCTATGGTACATGCCCATAAAAGAAAGAATGTTGTTTTCCAGTTTCAGGTTCGTTCCCAGGTCCCAAATGTTATCAATGTCTTTCGCACCTCTGAAGCTGATCTTTGGTTCTATGGACACCACATCCAGTGCCGTTCCTATTTTGTAGGAAACCGCCATAAAGTAAGTAGATCCATCTACGGAATTCTGATCGTCCTTTTGCAGGAATTTCTTTAAGTTGGGCAATGCCGCCTGCAGGGTGAAGCGCTGATCGGTATAAGCAATCCCAAAATCTCCATCTACAAAAGCCTTGCGCTGGTTAAAGCGCTCTGCAGGCATATCATCAGGGGTAGCGATAATGTTCTGCATATCCAGGCGTTCTTTCATCACGCCCAGGGAAATCCCAAAATGCAGGTTCCTGCTGTCGCCATTCAGTGGCAGGTGATAAGCATAAGTTCCCATCACACGCGTCCGCCCGATCAGACCGGCCTTATCGTTATAGACAGACAGCCCTACACCTACTTTATCATACTGGTAATCCGCAGTTGCCACCATCGTTACCGGAGAGCCTGGAATGGACCTCCATTGATTGCGGTATCCGATATTGATGTTCAGTCCCTCGTTGATTCCTGCAAATGCCGGATTGCTGAGGTATTGGTTTTCGTAATACTGGTTTCCCATTGGCCTGATCTGTGCCTTTAAGGAGATGGTCATAGTAAGCAGGCTCATTATTAAAAAGCCGGTAAGCAATTTTTTTTGCTCTGTTATCTTTGTCATTATCAATTCTTTTTAGCTGATTATTTGTCTTTTACGATGGAGATAAATCCCGTTTTTCTGGATTTTCCGGAATCGATGGTCAGGATATAATAGTAAGTATCTTCCTTTAAAGGGTTGCCGTTAAACATCCCATCCCAGGAGTTGTCATAGCCGAACATACTGAAGACCACCCTGCCCTCTCTGTCGAAAATCTTCAATTCATTATTGGGATAGAGTTTTATATTTTTAACCACCCAGGTATCGTTTACCCCATCCCCATTGGGCGTGATCATGTTGTTCGCCACCAGGTCCACATAAGGGCTGATCACTGAAGATTCCAGACTAACCGCGGTCAGGTCGGCAAAAGTAATGGCATTTGGAAACAGCTGACCGATAAACAGCTGCTCAGGATTCACCACGCTTTCTTTGACGAGCATGAAATCTTTTGCCGTGCTGCTCGTCATTTTTGAATAGGCAAGCAACAGGTTCTTCGCTTCATTTCCATTCAGCTCGATGTCCTCATAGCTCATGGCCAGCTCTCCCTGGAATACCGCCGGTCTGCTGAACCGGTACATCCGCTGAATGCTGTTGAACTTAGGAAAGATAACCACCGTCTGCTGTTTGTTTACGCTCAGGTTGTTCAACACCCAGTTGTTCGCAGGAACGAGTGTCAAACCATCGGTGCTGAAAACCGTTCCACCTTGAATAAAAAGGCCTTCTGAATTGATCCTTAACTGCGCTTGCAGCTCCGTGGCGCCAAACAAGAGGAGGCCGAGGGAAAGGGAGGCTATTATTTTCTTCATTTCTGCTGTTTTTTAATATTTTATCTTTTTAAACTGACTTATTTCATGGCTGATTCCAGCTGCTCAACCGTCTCCGGCATGGACATAATCTTATTTGTTTTTGCATCCACCAGCACCATTGTCGGCGTAGAGAGCACAAAGTAAGCCGCCGCTTCCGGGCTCCGGATTCCCTGATCTGCCCTTTTATGTTTAAATGCAGGAAGCTTCAGCTTTGCCTTTTCCCAGGCCGGAATTTCGGTTTCTGTTTCATCCAGGCTAATGGCAAAAACGTCCATCATTTCTACCCTTGAAGCTTCCTGATACCAGGGGTGTAATTTTTCCATCAGCTCTTTACAATGCTGGCAGTCGGCAGACCAGAACAGCACGAGTTTATATTTGGCTTCGGTCTTAAAATCATGAAAAGCAACGGTCTTTCCCGAGCCCAGCTTCCAGTTAAAATCAGGCGCAACAGCACCGGTCACCAAAGTCTCCATTCCTTTCAGTCTTTGTTCAATGGCTTTTCTTTTGCTCGTCATACAAAGCGGATCATTCAGGTAAGGCTCCAGCATTTTTATCCCGGCAGCCATGTTGAAACTCTCAAATCCGTTATAGAAATAATCGACCATCCAGCCATACACTAAAGGATGACCGGTACGTGCTTTTTCAATCGCCCGTTTTCCGGCAAGGGTAAACAGGGAATCCCGAAGGGCTACTGTGGTAGACATTGCGCCATAAATGTTGACGTATTTATTCATCCATTCCTTCATTTCTGTCGTCCTGATGACCATGGGATTTTTAAAGTCCATCCCATCGAAATAATGGGCAATCACACTGTTCATGCGATCGGTCTCTGTTCCTTTCCACAGAATCGGGGCAATGTTCTGAAACACGAAGCTGCTGCCCACAAACGTATTTTTGTACTTTAGAATTTGTGTTTCTATCCATTTATTATAGCTGGTCCGTCTGCTTTCATATTCTTCTGTTCCCAATAAAAAGAACTTTGATTCCGGCTGATCATAGTTCATCATGAAATTCTGCAGCAGGCCCAGTGGTTGTCTCTTTTTTGCATTGTCGGTGGCAAAACCGGCAAACGCTGCATTTTCTATTTCGCCTTTTTGGAAGTAAGTGCTGTCGGGAATGTTCAGGGCTTTCGGACGTGCCCAAAGCTCCAGATTCTGGCTATTTACAAAAATCTGTTTCTCGGAAGGATAAGGGTTGCTGTCCTTCTTCTCCTGGTAATCGAACCGCAATACGAACTCTCCCGGTAACTGGTCTTTTGGAATGCTCAGCACGGCAGTCTCTCCGTTGTTGATGCCCGGATTTTCGACTACGGTTTTGATGGAGGCTCCAGCCAGGGACAGCAGACTGATCTTACTTCTTGCAACTCCGGACAGGTGTATTTTCAAGGTCAGCTCCTGAGCCTGCACCCCAAAAGTCATCAGTCCCAAAATTGCATTGGTAAATACTATATTTTTAAATGGCTTACTGATCATTTCTAAATTCTATTTTTTTATTTCTATCGTTCTATCCTTAATTATTTTCATTGCGGTCCCGCTTAATCTTTTAAGCAACGGATACTATATGCACTGAGTTTAGCTGCATAAGCCACATTGTTCCCGTTAATCAAATACCATCCCCATGAAATGTTCGGATTCTGACTGCTCGTCCAGTAACCATGAGAACTTCCCCTATTGCTTAATACCGCACTGGTATAATGCCCTGCAGCATGCATCTTCAAGACAGAGTTATAAATATCAACCGGGCCAGTCCAGCTCTGCGGTGCAGCGATGGCTTTCCTCCACTCTGTTGCGGTAGGAATTCTCCATCCGGCTCCAAGAAGCTGTGTACATGGATCATTTGCCGGCAGCCAATCTGAACTTTCATAGATATCTGCCTGCCAACCCGTTGTTGGTGTACGTGTTACCCCATCATGCTTATACCCTTGCAGTCGGTTAAACTGCCAGTTCCATCCTGCCGAAGCTTCGGTTGCATCGTTTACGGCCGTTGCCTGTTGGTCGGCACCCAGATTTTGAGTAATCCAGCATTTCATTGCTCCGGAAAAATTGGCAGAAGCAGTCTGATAGGTCACGGTTTTATCTACCGGAGCACCTTTAACACCTGCCTTATGAACCACAGTTACCGGAACACAAACTTTAAAACTGTAAGTAACGGCACTGTAATTCGTTCCCTCAGTATTGCTGGCAAAAGCGCGAATGTAATAAGTCACTCCTTCTGAAAGACCGGTTAAGACACCATTAAAATCACCAAGACCAGATCCAATGTTCAATACCTGATCTGAAAGTGTTGGATTCCCTGTAGTATTCCAGACAAAACCTCTAGCAGTAACCGGAGCACCACCATCAAGGGCAACGAAAGCAGCAGCTTCCGTACTCGTCGCATTGATAGCTGCAGGCGGAACATTGACATTACCTACTGAAGGCGCTCTTTTTACCTGCTCTTTGCTGAGGCAACGGACTGGATAAGCCGTATACTTAGCGGCATACTGAATTGAACTTCCACTGAGTAAATACCATCCCCAACCACTATTTCCCGGATGTGTGGTCGCGGTCCAATACCCGTGACCACTTCCTCTGGCCGTTAATCCTCCACTACCGGTCAGGTTTCCTGCGGCATGAATTTTTAAGTCCGAGGCGTAGACTGCTGTTGGCGAAGTCCAGTTTTGCGGCGCGCCAAAAGCCTTTGCCCACTCCGTTGAAGTTGGTATTCTCCATCCCCCGCCCAGCAGTTGGTTACATGGATCATTTTCTGCCGACCAGCTCTCATTTTCCGTGATAACCGTATTCCAGGTTGTTCCCGGAGTACGAACCGTTCCTTCTACTTTATATCCTTGCAGCCTGTTAAACTGCCAATACCAACCTGCTGAAGCTTCGGTCGCATCGCTAACAGAACTTGCCGGCCGGTCTGCGCCCAGATTCTGGGTAATCCAGCACCTGGCTTCTCCGGAAGCATTTGAGCTGACCACATTATAGGTAACAGTTTTAGTCACCGCAGCACCATTATATCCGGCATAATGGTTAATCGTAAAAGTACTCGGGCAGATTTTAAAACTGGTCACCTCCGAGCTGTAAACTGTTCCAACTCCATTGGTCGCATAGGCCCTGATGTAATAGATCGGACCTTCAGTCAGCCCGGAAATGGTATGGTTAAAAATCCCCATTCCTGTTCCTTCCAGGATCAGCTGCCCATCTCCTATGGTCGGGTTTCCAGTCGTATTCCAGACAAAACCTTTTGCGGTCACCATGGCTCCCCCGTCAGAGGTTACTTCCGCTGTAGACACCGCGCTGCTTGTGGTCATATTCGACAACTTTGCAATGGTCACTACCGGAAGTACTGCACTGGTATTCATTACTTGTTGATTTCCATAAGCCGTACCGACACTATTGGTCGCATAGGCACGGAAATAATATTTTGTAGCGATGGCCAATGGGCTCATCTTACTGGTAAATGGATTCGGTAATTTCCCAGGAATACTGGTTTTGGTGGTCAATGCGATAGTTGGCAACTCTTTGGTATCCCATACTACTCCTTTTACCGTTACGTCTGCCCCACCATCGGCAGTAATTTCTCCACCACTTAAACCCGAAATACTCGTAATTTCCGTAGCGGAATTGGTACTCAACGCAGGAACGTCAAGTGTGGTAAAGCTTTCCTGGTTTCCATAAGCGGTTCCCATTCCATTGGTCGCATAAGCCCTCACATAGTATACTGTTCCTTTTTGCAACGCGGTCATGGAACTAGCAAAAGCAGCAGTCCCTGTGCCGTCGGTTGTGAAATTACCAATGCCAATAGCCGGGTTTTCGGTCATGCTCCAGCAAACCCCTTTTGCCGTTATCGGATTGCCACCATCAGTAGAGATCATCCCTCCGGAACGTGCCGTACTTTGTGCGATTAAGCTGGGTTTAGTGGTAATCACCGTAGCCAGGTCAGGTGTACTGAAAGCAACAGATTTACTGCTGTATCCTGTGCCAACCGGATTGGTTCCATAAGCCCATACATAATATTTCGTGGCTGGTAATAACCCAGTCAATGTTCCGGAAATCGAAGTTCCCGAAGCCCCGACAGATAAACTGTTGTCTGCCGTAGCAGGTGTTGGGATGACATCAGCTGTGTTCCAGATCAGTCCAAGATCTGTCACCGCAGCACCCCCATCGATTAACAGGCTTGCGGTACCATCTGCATTATTTCTATTGATATTGGAGATGACCACATTGCTCAGTCTTGGAACCACTGCCGGAGTAACGAAAGTAATTTCATTACCATAAGCAGTCCCCAGGCTATTCGTTGCATAAGCGCGGACATAATAAGTCGTTCCGGGAATTAAACCAGAGAAATAATCTTCAAACAGTCCTGTTCCACCTTTGCCGTTTACAATTTTTGTAGGTAAAGCAACGGTTGGTACCGGAATGGTATTCCAAACCAGTCCTCTTGCCGTTACCGGCATTCCACCATCATCGCTGATGTTTCCACCACTTTTTGCGGATAAGCCATCTGCATCTGTAATCGCATTTGTACTCAGGGTCGGCAGCATCACGACATTTGTTTTGAGCGTTGTCTCGCTGCCATAATTGGTACCTACACTGTTTACGGCGTAAGCCCTCACGTAATAGGTTTTATTCGGTTCCAGTCCGGTAAGTTCGGCGGTAAATGTGCCGATTCCTGAACTGATATTATCTGTCGTTTTAGTGCTGAGTGCCGTGGTTGGATTGCTGTATAAACTCCATACAATACCGCGGCTCAGTATTGGTGTCCGTCCGTCGTCGGTAATCGTTCCACCGCTCGTTGCTGTTGTTGCCCTGATATTGGTTACCGGAGTAGTAGCCGTTAAAGTCGGTACCGCAAGGGTCAGGAAAGATTCTTCCAGACCATAAGCTACTCCGATTCCGTTGATGGCATAGGCCCTCACATAATAGAGCGTATTGGGTAATAATCCGCTCATCTGACCTACAAAAGTGACATTTCCTAAATCTTCATTACTGGTTTTTCCAGGCAATGCAATGGTCGGATTTTGTTCCGTTCCCCAGCAGATTCCACGTTTGAAGACCACTGCACCTCCGTCACTGGTAATCTCTCCTCCACTGGTAGCTGTGGTACCGGTAATCGCCGTAACCACATTCGTATTCAGCAATGGCGAGGTGGCAAATATAGACACATGGAACTGATCTCCATAGGCGGTCCCTACACTGTTTGTTGCATAGGCACGTACATAATAGCTGATGCTCTTTACCAGGCCGCTCATCTCACTGATGAAACCACCGATTCCCTGTCCGTCTGTAGTCCTGTTCGTGATCACCGTTTCCGGCTTAAAATTCTTGTCTTCACTCCATACAATTCCGCGTGCAGTTACCGCTCCACCACCATCAAAACTGATCGTTCCACCACTGCTGACCGTCGTATTGGAAGTAATTACAGGATCAGTGGTGGTCAGGAGCGGAAGCACAGGCGCAGTGACGAAACTGATTTCATCTCCATAAGCAACGCCAATGCTGTTGATTGCATAGGCCCGCACATAGTAGGTCGTTACCGGCTTTAAATTGTTCATCAAACTCGTAAACACACCTGTTCCGGCATCAATCGTTTTGGTAGTTAAACCTACGGTTGGATTCGGATTCAGGCTCCAGCAAACGCCCTGCGCAATGATCGGTGTCCCTCCATCAAAACTGATTGTTCCCCCACTCATTGCTTTGTTTGCAGCATTTGCAGAAATGCCTATGGTGCTGAGCGAAGGCAGGCGATGCGTGGTAAAACTCAGTTCATCGCCATAGCCGGTGCCTACCCTGTTAGCTGCATAAGCACGAATATAATAAGTGGTTCCCAGGTTTAATCCGGTAATGTTGCTGTTAAAAACGCCTTTTCCGGAACCCGTATGGGTAGTTTTACGACTGCCTGTAGTCAGCGGATCAAAATTAGGTTGCGTGCTCCAGACCACACCACGGGTATCTGCAACAACACCACCTTCATCTTCAATATTTCCACCACTAACGGCTCCTGTTCCGCTGATCGCAATTGCCTTAACCGTAGTTAACACAGGCACTGTTGGCGGGAACGTTGTAAAGCTCACCTGTTCTCCATAGGAGATGCCGGCAATGCTGATGGCATAAGCCCTTACAAAATATTTAGTATCCGGTTTCAGGTCTTGCAGCTTACTGTCAAAACTCCCCAATCCGCCACCATTATAAGTTCGGTCTGCGGATAGGGTATCCGGTATAAAGTTCTCTCTGGTGCTCCAGAATACCCCTCTGGCAGTGACGTTTGAACCCTCTGAATTGAGCACGGTTCCTCCCATTACGACCGAGGTATTGCCGACTAACTTCGGCGGGTTCGTATTGACTTCCGGCATTCTTGGGGTTGTAAAATTGACCACCTCACCATAGGCAATTCCCGCAGCGGTAACCGCATAGGCACGTACATAATAAGTGGTACCGGGGCTCAGTTTTCTGACCTGGCTGGTAAAAACACCTTTCACATAACCGGTCTCTGCGGTTTTATTGTTGACCACTGTATCCGGGTTAAAATCAGGATAAATGCTCCAAAGCACCCCTCTCGTTGTGACCAGACCGCCGCCATTACTCGTGATATTTCCTCCCGCCTCTGCCGATTTCCCGGTAATGCCATTCAATCTCGTAGTGATCACCGTTGCCGGTACAGCTGGTTTGGTGAACAGGACTTCCTGATTTCCATAGGCTACACCGGCGAAATTGGTAGCAAAGGCGCGTACATAATAAGTAGTGGAACCCAACAGGTCTGTCAGCTCTGCTGTAAAACTTCCGGTGCCAGAACCTGCGATGACCTTTTCATCCTCCATTGTTGGATTTTCTCTGGTGCTCCAGCAGATGCCATTGTTTCTGATGTAAGATCCGCCGTTGTTTAGTATGCTTCCTCCACTGGTGGCAGAGGTACTCGTGACGGATGCGGCAATCGGTTTAAGCGTAGTGATGGTAGCGAGGGTTGCTGTTTTAAAAACAACTTCATTACCATACACCAAACCAGCTGGATTTCCTGCATAAGCCCGGGCATAATAAATTGTTCCGGGTGTTAGCCCCGTAATTTCTGTAGTAAAGGATTTTGGATCATTTTGCAAAGTCCTGTTTTTTGTTTCGGTATCGGGCTGGAAGCCGGAAAGGATGTTCCAGACCATTCCGTTTGAGGTAATTAAAGCACCGCCATTGCTGATCAGGCGCCCTCCACTCATGGCACTATTGCCTGAAACCTGAGTAGCTTCTAACGTAGTTATCGTAGGTGAAACCGCCGGACCAGTTTTAAAACTGACTTCATTTCCGTAGGCTGTTCCAGCCGAATTGCTGGCATAGGCACGAACATAATAAGTCGTATTTCCCATCAGCTCGTTCAGGTTATGGATAAAATTCCCGATCCCTGTACCGCTTATCGTTTTTGTCCCCAGATCTGTTGTGGGATTAACCGATGTACTCCAGACAATTCCACTAGTCCTCACCGGATCACCACCATCGTTGAAGATATCACCGCCACCGACGCCATTGGTACTGGTGATATTGCTCACAGGACTCGTAATCAGGGAAGGGATGGTATAAGAATGAAAGGATTCTTCCGCTCCAAAAGACACACCTGCACTATTGATTGCATAGGCCCTAACATAATAAATTTTATTGGGTGCCAGTCCGGTTATGGTGCTGTTAAACTGTCCATCTCCTCCTGCCAGTTCCGTCTTATCTGCACTGTTAAGGTCAGGCGTAAAATTGGGCACCAGACTCCAGAGTAACCCTTTTAAAGTAACTGCTGCACCTCCGTTTTCTTTTACGTCACCACCGCCAATGGTACTTGCCCCGGCAGTCGCACTAATTTTAGTAGTCGTCACTACTGGTTTTACCGGAGGCGCAGTTTCAAACTCCAGTACCTCGCCATAACTGGTCCCAACATTATTGGTCGCATAAGCTCTGATAAAATAAGTTGTGTTCCCCATCAGCCCTTTAATATTGCTGATAAAGTTCCCGCTCCCATTTCCATTGCTCGTAAAATCACCCTCCAAAGAAGGGTTATTATTCGTGCTCCAGCATACCCCTCTGGTATGGACCGGCATTCTTCCATCGGCACTGATATTCCCTCCGGCACTTACCGTAGAGCTACTGATTAAAGTTCCCGGAGTGGTGGTTAGACTTGGTTTTTCAGGGGTAGTAAAATGATATGTATCTCCATAAGAAGTTCCCAAACTATTAATGGCATAAGCCCTCACATAATAAGGGGTACCCGGATTTAAGGAAGTCAGGTAACTATAAAAAAGTCCTGTTCCGCTTCCGATCACCGGGTGTACTGTTTTTGTTGTTAAAGCGGTAGTGGGTTGCTCCGTTGCAGAGGTCGTCCAGCAAATCCCTTTTATGGTTACCGGGGAAACCCCGTTGCTGGTAATGTCACCGCCACTATAGGCAATTGTTCCGTTATATCCTTCAAAATAGCCATTCTCATGACTGGCCGCATCGTAATTGAAAGGCTTAACGGTGCTTAATGTGGGTAAGGAAGTGGTGATAAAACTGGACTCGCTGCTGAAGCTCGTGCCAATGCTATTCTTCGCATAAGCCCTCACATAATACAATGTTCCTGGAATCAACCCGGTCATGTTGCAGACAAACTTACCAATGTCTGTAGGATTAACGGTAGAAGAAGGTCCATAGTTAATATTCACCCGATCTGTACTCCAGCTCATCCCTCGTTCCGTGACCACTTCCCCACCATTGTTGATGATGGTCACTTCACTTATTGCGGAGACTTCTGTAATGTCTGTAATCCGGATATTTGGTGAACTCAATACCGGTGCTGTTGCGCTCGGCGTGGTAAACTCCAGAAGATTACCATAACCTGTTCCCCCCACATTGACCGCATACGCGCGGACATAATATTTGGTATTCCTCAACAGGTCGGTCAGCTTGCTTGGAAAGGAACCCACTCCCGAGCCATCAGAAGAAATCACCGCAGCAGGGTCATTCACCGGATCGCCGGTTGCGCTCCAGATAATTCCACGGGCCGTAATCGGTGCCCCGCCATCATCATTGATGATTCCGCCACTATTGGCGCTGATGGGTGTAAAATGACTGATATCTATGGTAATGATCGAAGGTATAGCGGCAATAGCTGTTTTGAAAGTCAGCTCTTCCCCGTAAACGATCCCGGAACTATTAACAGCATAAGCGCGAACATGATAAACGGTACTCGCCTGAAGTCCTGATAATACACCCGGAAATATCCCGGTATCTTTACCAAAGACCAGGTTTTTAGTTTTTGTAGTCAGGCTGGTATCCGGGTTCCTGCTGGTACTCCAGCAAATCCCCTGAAGGGTAACCGCTGATCCGCCATTCGCCTGAATGTCTACTCCGGATCTTGCAGAAGTATTGTTAATCTGATTCGGAAGAACAGTTGCAATGACTGGCAGACAACTCAGTTCTATCCATTTTATACCATCATAATAACGAATGGCATTGGAAACACTATTGATATAAATTGCACCCGCCGATAAGCCTAAAGGAATCGGATTAGCTGGAAGAACGGGCAATCTGGAAATTTTCAGTTCGCTATGCGTCGAGAAATTATCATTCGTTTTAAAGCTCGCTTTTGCATTCAGCTGCGCCACCGGAGTCCATCTGCTCCCATCATGAACCATGATGGTCTTTTCTGATTTGGAATAAAAGATACCTCCTCCGGGAACATCACCCGCAGGCTCCGTCGCTAAAGCAGACAAATAAGGGATTCCTGTTTTTACCTCCAGGTAATCTTTAACAACATCGGTATTGATGTTACTGCTGCAAAGTGTTTCCCAGGAGCTGCCATTATAAACCAGTGGTTGTTTATCGGAAAGGCTATAAATCATCATTCCCGGTGTGGCTACAGAAATCGTCGATGGATCCACTGCCGGAAGGTGTGGAACCCCGCCGATTACCCTAAAGTAATCCTGTGCGGAAGCAGCACCAATTCCGGTGAACAAAAGAAAAAATATAATTTTAACAAGATGCCCCTGTGCCTTCAAAATAACCTGTACTCCTATTTATTCATTTTTTCAAGAATGCTATTGATCTGCTCCTGCTGACGGTCCATGCGAACTTTCAATGCTTCAATTTCCTTTTGTTGTTCTTTTACTGCCTGAATCAGCATTCCGGTAAGCTGGGTATAGTCGACTTTCAAAAAGCCATCTTTCCCCTGAGTCACCATTTCAGGATATACTTTTTGTAATTCCTGGGCAATGACCCCAATCTTGGCACCACTCACATATTTGTGTTTGTTTTTGTATTCAAAGCTTACTCCTCTGATCTGACCGATCTTTGTTAATACATTGCCCAGTGTTTCGATATGGTCTTTTAACCTTCTGTCTGAAGGCGTAAAGAGGTTTCCGTTGATGGTCAGGTCTTGTCCTAAACTGGCATTTCCGGGAGCATCAAAGCTTAATCCCTTTCCGGTAGCGCCATCATTACTGATGGAATTTACAGAGAGCTTTAGATTTTGCGTGGCGAGGTGATTTCCAAGGTTATCTTTTCCTGCAGCACTGGCTGAGGTTAAACCATCGTCTACATATTTTTTGTTAACTGCATCCTGATCTCCCACAGGGATTCCAAGGTTGGTGATCTTTTTACCCGCCAAAGAAAGGTCTGCAGTAGGTGCAGCAAATCCGGTCAGGGATACCTCCCCTTTAGGTGTTGGCGTAGCGATACCCTGTGCATTTCCCACAAACAGGTTGCCTTCGGCAAGCTTGTTATCTACCGGAACCCATTCGGTTCCATTGTATACATAAAGACGGTTATCAGCAGTATTGTAATAGGTATCTCCCGCAACCGGATTAGCCGGCGCAGTTGGCCCAACCGGAGTCTTTGTTGTTTTTGAATCCACATATTTCTTCGTCGCCGCTTCCTGCGCATTAACCGGATCAACGAGGTTGGTGATCTTAAAGTTCCCCATAGATACATCGCCCTGAGCAGAACCAAAACCACTCAACGGAATTACATTTTTAGGCGTAGATATGGCAATACCATCGGGACTCCCAACGTACAAATGTCCATCGGCAAGTTTATTGTCGACCGGCACCCAGTCTTTATCGTTGTAAACATACTGACGGTTATCCGTGCTATTGTAATAACTATCTCCGGCAACCGGATTAGTCGGCGCAGTTGGGCTTACCAAAGGTTTTGAAGAGGAAGATTTTGAATCTACATATTTTTTAGTCGCCGCATCCTGCGCATCACTTGGATCTGCAAGGTTAGTGATCTTAAATCCGGTTGTCCCGTTACCAAAAGAAACGTCCGCTTTCGGGCTGCCAAAATCACTCAGTGGAATCGCGCTTTTCGCTACCGCATCTGCTTTATTTTCTGCATTTCCAACCAAAACATGATCCGTCGCCAATGCTAATGAACTGGGATTGGCGACCTTTCTGTCTACATAAGCCATGGTGGCTGCATCCTGAGGCAGGATGGGATCTTTTAGAAAATTGATGTTAAACTGAGTGGTCTCATCCCCCATTGCAATGTTTTCCGCTGCTTTGGCAAAACCACTTAAAGGAACATTCTTTTTTGGAGTGGCGATGGCTTTTCCATTTACATCTCCCAGAAACAGGTGTGCTGAAGGAAGGGACAATAGCGTTGCCGGTGTTTTGAAAAGATCATCGACATATTTCTTGGTTGCCGCTTCCTGATCTTCTGTAGGATTAAGCAGTGAGGTAATCTTAAAACCTCCGAGCGCAATATCTGCCTGTGCGGCACCAAAACCACTTAAAGGAATGGCATTTTTTAAAACATCCGCTGCTTTACCATTCAAATCGCCGACAAAGAGGTTTCCTGTTGTTAAACTGATGCTTCCCGAACCGATGACTTTACGATCGAGGTAATTCTTAGTCACCGCATCCTGGGCATCGGTCGGATCTGCAAGGTTTGTTATTTTGAAAGTCCCCATAGAGATCAGCGCTTTTGCTTCTCCAAACTCACTCAGTGGAATGGTGTTCTTTTTCACTGCTACAGCCGTACTTGCATCCCCCCCAACATACACCTCTCCTTTTGGGAGGTTCAGGTTTGCCGGAAGCATCACTTTAGTATCTACATAGTTTCTGGTTGCGGCATCCTGAGCGGCAGTAGGATCTGCGAGGTTGGTAATCTTAAAATTAGAACCTGGAGTACCTGTTCCCATGGAGACATTCGCAAGTGCTTTGTCAAAACCAGAGATCGGGATCAGACTTTTGTGAATTGCTTCGGCTTTGCCAGAGGTATTACCTACAAATAGATTGTTATTAGGTAAGGCCAAAAGCGTTGGATTTTTAAGCTGAGCATCGACGTAATCTTTATTGGCCGCATCTGCTCCAAAAGAAGGCGCTTTCAGATTGGTGATTTTAAAATTATTACCTACCCCATCTCCCATGGCGACGTCGTCTAACGGATTCGCAAATCCACTGATCGGGATATTTAATTTATCTAGTTTTTCGTCGTTTATTGCTGCAGGCTGAATCGTTAACTTCCCTGTCGTAGTGATTTTAGCATCTCCGGATAAGGGTACTGAAGTGGCAACATTTGAATTGTTACCCACATAAATCTGTCCCGTTTTCAGTGAATTATCCAGAGGTGTCCATGTTGTTCCATTAAAAACATACAACTTGTGATCAGAGGTATTGTAGAATAAAGAACCTTCGCGTATCGCTGCTGATCCGGGATCAGGACTTGTCGGCGCAGAAGGCGTAGAACCGTTGGTGGATACTTCTACCCATTTCCCGTTTTTATCATAGACATACAGAATATTGAGGTCTGTATTAAAAAACATATCTCCTGGCTTGGATTGCGTAGGCAATTCCGTTCCCGGGCCTCCCGGAATTGAGGAACTGCTGATGACTTTCCATTTATTATCTGCAGCCATCATGTACAGTTTCATTTCTCCTTTCACAAAGAAGACATCTCCATATTTGGAGGAAACAGGAAGTGAAGATAATGTGGATGGTTCTGCCCAGGAAGTCCCGTCAAAAACGTAATACTTACTATCCCAATAGGACATAAAAATATCGCCTTTCGTTCCCGGGTCTGCAGAGCTTGGGGGATTTGCATAATCCGTCCGGATGCTTCCCATTGAAATACTTTTCCAGCCATCGGCTGTCAGCTGATATAATAATTTGTCTCCTGAATTAAAGATAATGTCACCTACGGTCCCGGAAGAAGTTGGCAATGCATCACCAACAGTATAATTCGGGATTGCCGTATTAATGGCCAGAATTGCCGTATTTGAAGCACTGGTCAATGCCGCTGCAGGTGTGTTAATTGTGGTCAGAGGAAAGCCCCGCTGACTGGGTCTGTAAATCAGACCTAAACCTATTCCGGGAGGAATCGCATCAAAGGCTTTGGATGTGGTATTGATATTTGAACCATCAATACTTACTTCCAGAATTTCAAATGTATTTCCGCTTTTGTCAATGATCTGATCTCCCTTACGCACCTGATCGGCACTGAACATATTGGCTGCATCAGCGAATGATCCATTGATGTAATAGACATTTGGCTCCGTCCCGGTATTGATAAACAGGATCGTAAACTGACCATTAAACTGATTTATCGTTTGCGACTGACCACGGAAGGCCAAAACCATTAAAAATAAAACGAGGACACAAATTTTATATGATTTCATATGTTTAAGGTCTTACTGTAATAAAGAAACCTAGTGAGCCGGTGTGGTTACTGATGTTATTGGTTTGCAGGTTAACAGTACCATTGGCGTATCCCTGTAAAGTGAAACCGAAATTCCCTCCCCCCATCATCGTCACTGCGTTGACTACAGGACTGGCAGAGTTGATATCAATGATCTGAACAACGGGTACGACTAAATCGTCGGGCCCGTTATTCCATAATGCATTTTTATCGATCAGGGCAATGTTCAGGAAGGCCTGGCTTCCCAGTTCGGCATAACTTGTTTTGAATTTGATATAATCCAAAGTCACGCCTACCGGAACAGTGATCGTCACGGTATTGCCAGCCAATGTTGCCGTAACGCCCGGACCACTTGCCCTGATAAAATATTTTTTACTGCTCAGGAAATAAGTAACCAGAGCACTTCCTCCGCCACCTGCAACCGGAGTTACCCAGTTTGCCTTTTTTCCATCCGCACTTACGGTTAATACTTTGTTGGCATCAGTCGCCTCAACGATGTCTGTGATTTTATCCAGCTTTGCTTTATCGATCGCCGGCATTAATCCCGCCGCAGCATTGGTTGCACCTGAAACGGTTGCGGAAGTTCCGGTACTGGAAGTCATCGTTCCGTCCGTTGGTCCAGTGCTAAAGCCCAGGTTGGTCGCTCCGCCACCACCCCCTGCTACAGGGGGTGTCCATACCGCAGCTGTTCCGCCGCTGTTTACGGTAAGTACTTTATTTGCATCTCCCGGAGCTGTAATTACCGGGATTTTATCCAGCTTCAGCTTATCGGCAGGCAACATCAAACTCGCATTTGTAGTAGATCCCGCAGGGATTGTTGCATCTGTACCTGTGCTGCTTCCTATGATGCCATTTGTAGCACTGGCGGTATAGGCCAGGTCTGTTTTGGTCGAAAGAATTCCTGTACCATCTATGGCCAGACCAGCACCTACTTTAACGCCACCCAACGTAGCCGCTGCCGCTGTTGGCAAAGTGTAAGCCGCACCTCCGCTACCATTGGCAGCTTTGGTTACCCTTCCCTGAGCATCTACACTGATATTTGCGGAAGTGAAATCTCCCGGTGTTCCTACAAACGCATTTGGAAGTGAAATCGTTGGATTTCCGGCAACACCGTCCGGGTTTGTTAAAGTTAATCCTGCTCCTGTTGCGATGGCACGCGTTACCGCAGAACCCAATCCAGTTCTCACGACAATTCCTGTGGTACTTAGACCAGCAACAGCCGTCAGGTTATCTGATTTATCTTGTTTAGTGGCATCGGCAGTTACCGGAAGGACAATATCCGCAGATCCGTCGAAAGTAACCCCGTTGATTTTCCGACCCGGACTCAATTTTGAAGCAGAAGTTGCCGTCGTTGCCGTAGTCGCATTTCCCGTTAAATTGGCCGTAATAGTACCCGCTATGAAATTACCTGAAGCATCTCTTTTCACAATTGTGTTTGCCGTATTTGCACTGGTCGCTGCTGTTACCGCAGTAATTCCTGTGCTGATATTTGCCGCGGACGTACCGCCTACAGAAACCACTGTCGGCGCATCTGCAGTACCACCTAATTCATTGGTTAACCTCAGGATTCCTTTTGTTGCTGCTGTAGCCGGAACCACTGTGGATCCAACAACTACCCCATCCACATAATCCTTAATCGCTTTTACAGATGGATACTTATCCACTGATGCCCCATCTGCAGTGACATTTGTACTTTTATTTGATTTATCTTCTTTTCCGCTTAGTGCCGTTGCTGTTGCCGTACTCACCGGCTTATTGGCATCACTGGTATTTTCAACATTGTTCAGACCAAGATCAGCTTTGGCAATGGTTACTGCACCGATCTGTCCGTTAACAGATTGTACCAATGAAGTAGATGGGGTAAGAATTTCTACCCAGTTTGCCAGTACACCAGATGGCAAAGTTCTCAATACATAACTCTTACTCTGATCGGTTCTGATGACCGTACTTCCGACCACCGCAGCAGATAAAGCAAGCATCTTAGCCTGAGTATCTACCACATCTACTGAAGAGAAAGACAAAGCAGGAATCTGACCAACCGGAATTTTACCAGATCCGTCGAGTGTAGCCACTCCATTTACAGCTGCTTTTTCGGTCAGGTTGATTTTGGCATCCAACGCTGTTTTCACTGCATTGCTTACCGGCTTATCTGCATCTTTAGTGTTGTCTACATTTCCAAGACCCAGGTTTTGCTTGGCATCGGCAGGTGTCATTGCTCCGGTACCTCCGTTAGCAATCCCAACTGTTCCCGTCACATTAGCCGCATTACCAGGAATGTTACCCGTTACTTTAGTCCCACTAACCGATAGTATTTTGGGATCTGTTACATTCTCGTCTTTGATCTTCGCAGTGATTACGGCATCAGTTGCAATCCTTGGTAAGGAAGCCACATTAGTTAAATCACCCGCCAGCTGAATTTTACCGAGGATAGTCGTCGTTGCATCGGGAACACCTCCTGCACCAATTACAGCATCGTTTACTTTTGTATCCACATAAGTCTTGATGGCCAATACAGAAGGATATTTATCTCCTGAAGCGCCATCAGCGACAACATTTGTACTTTTATTTGATTTGTCTTCTTTTAATCCCAATGCCAGTTCAGTTGCTTTACTCACCGGTTTATCTAAATCGGGTGTATTCTCAACTTTATCCAGACCCAGGTTTACTTTAGCTCCTGCCGGATCACTTGCCCCTGTACCTCCATTTACGATACCTACAATTCCGGTTACATTCGCTGCATTTCCAGGAATATTGCCGGTAACTTTAGTTCCGCTTACATTGACAATTTTGCCATCAGTTACGCTTCCGTCTTTTATTTTCCCGGCAGTGATCGCATCGTTTGCAACAAGAGGTTTATCGGCAGTTCCGGTTAAATCACCAGCCAGCTGAACTTTACCTTTTTCCAATGTTGTGGCATCTACCACATTTGCTGAGCCGGCAGCAGACAATACGCCGTTTCCATCGATGCTTAAGTTTGCACCAATCTTAACACCACCTAATCCTGCAGCTGAAGCGACAGGCAGTGTATAATTCGTTAATCCATCCAGTTTAGCTTTATCCGCAGGGTCCATCAAACCTGGTTTTCCTCCAACACCGCCAGTTGCAACCGGAACGTTGGCCGATAAAGTTCCACCAGTTAGCGCAATTCCTTCACCGATTGTGATCGATTCAGGGCTCCCCGCTCCTGCAGTACCTCTTCCGATCAAAGATCCCGAAGCGAGATCAGCCATTTTCGCGAACGTAACGGCCTTATTGTTTAAGCCTAAATCGGTTGCATTCCCATCACCGGTTAACGTGGCATCATGCTTAACTGCTGTCATCCCACCACCTGCTGATGCAGTAATTTTGGATTGTAATTCTTCCAAAGCAGCTTGTACGTTGGTTGAACTTAGAACTCCTTTTGGCGTTACCGGAACAGTGACCGCAATTTGATCACCTGTATTGGTATTGCTGGTGTTATTGATTAATGTTAATTGTGCATCCGTTACGTATTTTTTATCCGCTGATTCTTTGATGTCAGCGGTAGTGGCATCTTCCCCTTTTGTGACAAGCCCTTTCGTATCGTAAGTTATCTTGGTATGGGTTCCTCCTGTGATGGCTGCGTTTGCATCTATTTTTCCAAGTAAGGCTGCTTTGGTGGCATCACTCAATGGCTTTTCAGCATCACTGGTATTGTCGACCTTGCCCAGTCCTAAATTAGCTTTAGCTCCTGCAGCGGTAGTTGCTCCGGTTCCTCCATTCACAACTGCAACCACTCCCGTTACGTTTGTTGCGGTCCCGTCGATATTTCCTTTTGCCACTCCTGTAATGATCGGGTCTTTAATCGTTGGCCCGTTATCTAATACAATCGAGCCGCTTCCGGTTGTACTTGCTGCCGTAATTGCTCCGGCTTTTCCTTCCAGAATCCCATTAACAGATGTTCCCAGGGTAATGGAAGGTGTAGAATTTGGATTGGTTACCGAACCGGTGAATCCCTGAGCAGAAACAACTTCTACTGAAGTTACTGTTCCTCCGCCAGGTCCGCCGCCTGTACCATTTGAGGCAGCTATAATTCTACCTTTAGCATCTACAGTAATGTTCGCAGCAGTATAGCTCCCTGGAGTTACGGCAGTATTGGACAGCTTTAAGGGTAAGGTGGTTGTGCCTTCTCCTTCTAAAGTATTGTCGTGAATCACGATGCCATTTCCTCCGGAACCGTTCCCACCGCCCAATATGCCACGAAGATCAACATGACTTTGTCTTGGGCCGGAGATGGAAAGCACCGTTCCGGCAAGACTTAATGATTGATTAAGATCCGCAAGACTTACAGAATTGCTTCCTTTTATAGATAGATTATAACTATTATCGAAACTAAGCATCGGCAATTGTCCACCTCCGGCAATTAGTCTGTCATCCAGATATTTTTTTGTTACCGCATCATTGTTATTTGTAGGCGCGCCAAGGTTGGTCAGCTTAAAACCTCCCATAGGAACGTTCTTTACAGGAGCTCCAAATCCACTTAAAGGGATTTTAACTTTATTCAGATCCACATTCTCAATAGAACCGTCGGCAATCTTTGCTGAAGTAACCGCATTGTCTGCAAGGTCTAATGTCAGGTCTGTTAATACCGCATCTTTTCCATTCCCAATGGTAATTGTCCCTGAAGAGGTAACACTTTTTCCCACTCCTGGTAAAGAATTCCCCGGAGTTCCCGGCTCACCTTTATCTCCTTTGGGCCCCGTATCTCCTTTTAAGCCATTATCTCCTTTTAAACCCTGATCACCCTTTAAACCTGGTTCGCCTCTTAATCCGGCATCTCCTCTTAGCCCCGGATCACCTTTTTCTCCTTTCGGACCGACCAGTAATATTCCATTTGCAGGCCAGCTACCCGAGGTTTTTGGACCATACAGGCTATTATTACCAAGGTTCAGGTAAAAATCACCATTGATTCCGACTGCCGCTGAAGGACTGGAATTCCCACTGAGAATGGTATTTCCATTGGTTCCGTTTCCTCCTGACCCCAGTTCCGCATTGTTTACCAAACGTTGCCATTGCCCGTTGTTGTAGAAATAGAAACCGGGGGAATTGTTTGTTTGATAAATTAATAATCCATTGGCAGGGTTATTGATACCATCACGTTGTATAAGTGACAACCTTGGGATAAGTAAACCTTTGGAAGTGGAAAGAATTTCCAGCTGTGCACTCGCATCCGGAGCGTTGGTACCTATTCCTACCTGAGCTTTTGCACCGAATGCAAATAGCAACCCAATAAGCATGATGTATTGCTTAACTGTTTTATTCATGAGATTACTGTATTGATGATTGGATCTTGATAATATCGTTTTAGCCCAAACAGAAAAAAATCAAACAGACAGATCAACCCAAAAAATAAGAGTTTTCCGTTTATTTCTTTTCCGTTACAGACGGATTTCTATAATTAAATAAGTACTAATTAGTCGTGTTTGAACATATTTAACCACTTTGGTGGTCTAATTAGCTTCGGACTAATACTGTTTTTGTAGCGCTGTCGATGGTTTTTCTTTTCTGGAAACATATTATTGGAACAATCATAAACAATTGAGCATTTGCTTTTTTTAGGCGCATAGGTAAGCCAGTCTGTACAAAAAATTATCAATTTGGGGGCAAAGCTAACATACATAACTGTAATATTATTGTACGAATAGTAAAATAAATACGCATACAGGCAACTTTTTGACATAATCACCTGTAAATCAGAAGATTTAATTTTAAATTATTTAAAGAAAACCAGTAAAGTTATTGAACTAAAAAGAACAAAAACAGCAGGGAAAAATGAAAATATTGACTTTCAATTATTAATCTCCCTTCAGATGGCAGTACGCCAACTACAGACTGAACAGCCTGATATTAAGATGAATAAGAAACACCATTTCCCGGCTTTTGCACCGGAAAATAGTGTTTGTTATTATTCGCATCCATTTTTTAATGCGATTTCCCCTTCGGGCTTAAAAATTAGTGTTAAAAACCATCTCCTGTACTTTTGAGAATGATTCATGGCCATATGAGCTGCCATAAAGAATGCAGTCAGTCCTCTTTTTAAATTCATAATTTTAGGTTAACACTCCATCCAAGAGTCAAAAAGGCCTAAAAAAGAATTAGCGCTCCCAGTACAGGAGCGCCATTCTAACCTACTAACTAACAATTCTATTTTTTTTAATACCCCGTATTATTGGGATTCAGCTTGCTATTCTTATCTACCGCCGCCTGTGGAACCGGTAACTTCATGAGCTTATTGCTCCAGATTCTTTTTTGAACCGAAGAGTTTTTTAGGTCCACCAAATCCTTCATCATTGACGAAGCGATTCCCCAACGTCTGATGTCAAAATAACGGTGCCCTTCTCCAGCCAGCTCAATCCTTCTTTCCTGCTGAATCAGTAAGCGGACTTTTTCCTGATTGTTATAAACAACACGGTCTATAACCGGCATGCCCACCCTTGTTCTGATCTCATCTAAAGCATCATAAACTTCAGTACCTGGCCCACTCAATTCATTTTGCGCTTCTGCCTGAGTCAGCAAGACCTCTGCATAGCGGATCAAAATGGTATTATTAAAAGCTTTATACTCTCTTTGCTCATTGGGATCTACGAGTTTACGGAATCCATAACCTGTTTTGGAAGCACTTTCGTTTACCCCCCAATCATAACTATAGCCATTTACAAGGAGGTTCCATGGATTGCCATCAAATTCAATGGAAGCATAAAATCTGGGATCCCTGTTTTTATACTCGTCCATATACTTCGGATCTTTAGCATTATACAAGGCTGCGCGGGTTGCCACTGCCACCGGCACATGAGGCTGGCCGTTGCTCATCCAATAATCGTCTACCAAAGGCTGTGTTGGACTGATCGATGCCCAGCCTCCAACCTGTGCAGGCAACAATAGGGTATTTAAACCATGTGTATCTTTTTCCGGCGTATACTCACGCTCCAGAATCACTTCCGAATTGCCTTCATTCTCGGTATAAAACAACTTCTCATAACTACGCAAACCCAGTCTGAATTTTTTCTCCGCTGCTGCATCTGCAAAATCCACCCATTTGCTATAGTCATCTTTTAAATCCTGAGCATTAGTTTCTGCTGTTACCTTAAACAAACTATAACCCAATGTTTTCACTGCTTTCGCTGTAGCTACAGCCTCGGCCCATTGCTTATAATATAAATGCGCTCTTGCTTTGAGGGCCAGGGCAGCACCTTTGGTTACCCTCCCCTTTTCCGCTTTTTTGCCACCTGCATAAGAAACAGGTAATACCGCGGCCGCATCCGTCAGTTCCTTAAGCACAAAGCTCAATACTTCTGCCTCTTTTGTTCTTGGCAGCTCCTCTCCAAAAGCCAAAGACTTTGTAACTAAAGGAACATCACCGACCAATAAGATCATGTTCAAATACTGATAAGCCCTTAGAAACCGTACTTCTGCCTTGTAACGCTCCAACAGGATTTTATCCTCCGGGGTTTTATCAATATTTTCCAGCAAATAGTTAAACCTCCTGATTGCTTTGTAGCTGGCTTCCCAACCAAAATCCACAGTCAGGTTTACATCACCAGAACTCACTACCGTAGCAATGCTTTCCCATGGATATTGCGCATAGGCATTATCCGCATAAGCGTCATAATAGGATTGATAAGCATCACCGGGAAGGTTTTGATAACAGCCGTTCACAGCGAGAAACGCATCATTGCTTGTTTTCCAAAAAGTTTCACTGGAAACGCTGTCTTGTGGGATTTTATTCAGCAGGTCTTTTTTACAAGCTGACAATACTGAGGCGAACAACCCAAGGTATAAGATATATTTAAATTTTTTCATCAGAGTATTTTCTAAATTAAATGAAGTGCGAACCATTAAAAACGAACACTTAAACCCACTACATAAGATTTCAATCCCGGATAAGAAGACCTTGCTGAAGGTACTTCCGGATCAAAATCTTTAAGACGTTTGTCTGCTCTTACCGTAAAAGGATTCGTAGCGCTCAGGTAAACTCTTAATCCTCCAAGATGCATTTTTGAAATCATCGGAGCATTGAAAGTATAACCCAGTGACATTGACTTGATTCTTAAATAAGCTGCATTAAATAACCAGAAATCAGAGAAAACGGTATTTTGGGTATTGTTTTCCGATTTCAGTAACCTTGGATATGCCGCATTTGGATCCGGATTCGCCATTGTCCAGCGCTGCTCATGAATAGGTTTCACTCCTGAACCATTAAAAAAGGCCATAGAAGCTTCTTCGCCTAAATAAACTTTAACATTTGTCACTCCTTGTGCCAGCATTGAAAAATCAAAACCTTTATAGGCCATATTCATGTTAAAACCATAGGTGAAAAATGGTTGATCATTTCCTACGATTGTTCGGTCATTTGCATCAATTTTATTGTCGCCATTCAGATCGGCAAATTTAATGTCCCCACCTTTTGAGGCGGAATTGATTTTTGGCGAAGCTGCCGCTTCGGCATCACTGGCAAACAAACCTTGTGATTTATACATATAGAAGGATCCCAATGGCTCACCTACTTTAAAAATGTACTTGTCGTTAATGTTTCCATCGGCACTGGATAGGGAAGTAATTTTGTTCCATACTTTAGCCATATTTGCTCCAATACCGTAAGTAAAGCCACCAATATTGTTCTTATAACCCAGTTGTAATTCCAATCCTTTATTCTGAACTGAACCTGCATTTTGTGCTGGTGCATCCAAACCATATTCCAAAGCACTTTGTAAAGAAAGTAAGATGTCATTGGTATTTCTCAGGTAATAGTCGGCCGTTAGGTTCACCTTTCCATTGAACATAGTTAAGTCCATTCCAAGGTTAGAAACCGTAGTCTTTTCCCAGCTTACCTTTGAATTTGAACCTTTCTCCTGCCATACCCCATTCTGCGTCTGATCTGCAAAAGAATAAGCAAACTTAGACACCAGCAGATCCAGGTAATCGTAGTTCCCCACATTGTCCTGATTCCCGAGTTTACCCCACGAGGCACGTATTTTCAGGTCGTCAATCCATTTGATCTGTTTCATAAATTCTTCCTGACTGATTCTCCATCCGGCAGAAAAACCAGGGAAAACAGCCAACCTGTTGGCAGGTCCAAATCTGGAAGATTTATCAAACCTGATGTTTGCTTCCAATAGATACCTGTCGTTATAGGAATAGTTCATTCTTCCGAAAAAGGACTGAATGGCCCATTCTCCCAGATTTCCTGAATTGGTATTGAAATTTGGGTTATTGGCACCCGCATCGATCACTCCAAGATCATTGTTCGGAAAATCTTTACGTCCTGCCCGGATAAATCTGGACTGAAATGCTTCATAAGAGGCACCCCCTAATATTTTGCCATAATGTTTTCCCATCGTTTTCTCATACTCAGCAGTTCCCTGCAAAAGCATCCTGTTGTTCCGGTCCCAACGTTCGTCCAGTGCGTTTGGCGTAACTGCAGTACTGGCTACCGGCTGTTTGGTTAAAAAATTAATGATCGGCGCCAGCTCATTTGTAAAAGCCGAACCCGTTTTATTGTAGGCATTGTAAGAAGCTGTTCCACGCAAGGTCAATCCTTCTATCAGGGTCAGGTCTGCATTTACAGCGGTATTGATTCTTTGTTCTTTTGAACGGCTCCATCCTCCTTCTTCCAGCGTCCGAACAGTATTTCCAGTCACCAAAGGATCGAACACTCCACCACTCAAGCTCCCCCAGGTTCCATCAGTATGGCGAATGGGAATGGTAGGTACATTTCTGTTTAAAGTAGTGAATGAATAATCACCCCCATCCATTTGATATATCTCCTGGGTGAAGGAACTCGTTGTACTGAGATTCAGTCTTTTATTTACCGCTGCATTGGTATTTAACCGGAAGGAATAACGGTCCATATCTTTTCCTTTTTTCAGGGATTCCTGATTCATGTAACCAAAACCGGAATAGAATTTAATTTTGTCCCCTCCGCTCACACTGATCTGATGATCCTGTAATGGGGCAGTCTTTAATAATGACGCTTTATACCAGTCCGTATTCGGGTACTTGTCCGGATCTTCTCCAGTGTCAAATTTCCGGATCTCTTCCTCTGTAAAACGAACTGGTCTGCCTGCATTTGTTAAAGCCTCATTTAACAGACGTGCGTATTGTGGAGATCCCAGGTATTTAGGGATATTGGTTGGCGCTTGATTTCCATAATAGCCATTGTATTCAATATTCATCTTCCCGTCTTTCCCTTTTTTTGTTGTGACCAGGACGACTCCGTTTGCGGCACGGTTACCGTAGATGGAAGCAGATGCTGCATCTTTAAGTACGGAAATACTTTCCACATCATTAGGATTGATGCGGGCAAAATCTGCCGGACTTGCAGGAATCCCATCCACCACAATCAATGGTTCTTTAGATACCGCGGCCTGACCTGCAAGCGTGATCTGGTTACTTCCCCTCAGGGATAAACTACCGATATCGCCACCAGCACCGCCTTCTCCGGTAGTGGTATTAAAACTACCCACATCACCCGTCCTTGACTTCACAGTTAAACCCGGGGTTATTCCCTGTAGCGCATTTTGCATGGAAGTGACCGGCCTGTTGGTAATCTGTGCAGAGCTGATGCTGGCTACCGATCCGGTCAGGTTTACCTTTTTCTGAGTTCCATAGCCGACAACCACTACTTCATTCAAGCCATTATCGGCCTGAACCAGGTAGATGTCCAATTGTGTTTTGTTGCCAACTTCTACCTGCTGAGTATTGTAGCCTACATAGTTAACGATCAATGTCGCTGAAGCTGAAGATCCGATATCTAGAGTGAAATTTCCTTTATTATCCGATTGCACGCCCTTCTTGCTCCCTTTGAGCATGATGGAAACTCCAGGCAGAGGGGAATTATCTGCTTTATCCAATGTTTTCCCTGAGATGATTTTTACCTGAGCTTGTGCGTAGCCACAGGTTAAAAAAACAAATAATAATAGTAAATGTAAACGAATCATACTTGGTTGGTTTAGTTTAGGTTATTGCTTATAAAATGTTGAGGAGGGATGGTCAACTAAAGTTAAAACCATTGGCTGTACCGAACTCTACATCGATTGTCTAATGGTGACACTATATTGTCATGATTATTGACATTTACAGCTTTTGTAAGCAATCTTGCATAAGAAGCCTGTTCCGGGAGGGGAAATATGGGGGGATGCCCGATGGTGACGGAACAGGCATTTAAAAGAAAAGACCTAAGCCTTTCTGACTTAGGTCTTTTTCAAAACTAACAAGGTCGATTTCCTTTTATTTTTTAGCTTTTTTTATTTTCGGAAAGGATTCCGTTGAGCCTTTTCTCTGGCCATTAAAGAACAAAGCATAGCGAATCACCTGGTCTTTTTGCAAAGTCACAGGTTCCTTATAAAGAGGGGAAGTAGCCGATACCTCTCCACCATCCAGCGTAAACCTGATCGTTCCGTTTTTTGTAGGGTCCGTCAATACAACTGTAGAAGTGATGCCTGAAGTACGTACCAGGGCTAACTTTGGCACCGGAACCCGGAACTGAATTCCTTGTTTATCGTAACGCTGATATTGATCCACCAGCCTGTTGTTAAAATGCTCAAAATTCCTGGATGCTTTAGGCGACCAGTCTATTTCCGATAATGCAGCAATCCTTGGGAAGACCATATATTGAAAATAATCTTCCGTTCCGATGAACTCCGTCCATAAATTTGCCTGAGCACCAAGAATATGTTTCGCTTCTTTTTCATTCAATGCCGGATGTACCGGTTCAAACGCATACACACTATCCAGGGGCACCCAATAACCAATTGCCATAGGCTCAATTTTTGAATCTGCCTGATAACCGTCAAAGTAAAGGTGAGAATACGGAGACATGATAGCATCATGACCGCTCTTTGCAGCTTTCAATCCGCTTTCCACGCCCAACCAGGAATGAACCGTTGCATTTTCTGCTAATCCACCCTGCATGATCTCTTCCCAGCCGATAATTTTCTTTCCTTTTTTATTGATGAATTTCTCCATCCTGCTGATGAACCAGCTTTGCAGTGCCGCCTCATCTGTTAATCCTTCTGTTTTCATTCTGGCCTGACACTTTGGACAGGTCTTCCAGGCATCATGCGGTGCTTCATCTCCACCAATGTGGATGTATTTAGAAGGGAATAAGGGCATAATCTCAGACAGCACATCTTCCAGAAACGTAAAGACCTGCTCATTGCCGGCACAGTACAAATCTTTGGAGACGCCCCAAACTTTTCTTACTTCAAAAGGTTTCCCGTTTTCAAAACTTACCGCACCACAGGCCAGGTAAGGATAAGCCGTAATTGCGGCTACGGAATGCCCGGGCATTTCTATTTCGGGAATCACTTCCACATATCTTGAACTTGCATAAGCTACAATTTCCTTCACTTGCTCCTGAGTATAATAACCACCATACCTGATGGTATCTACGTCTTTTTTACGGTCAGGACCAATCTGCGTTCCGTTTCTATAAGCTGCAACTTCCTGTAATCTTGGATATTTTTTGATCTCTATCCTCCAGCCCTGATCTTCGGTCAGGTGCCAGTGAAACTTATTCAGCTTATGTTTGGCCAGCTGATCAATAAACTTTTTGATGAAGGGCACCGAGAACATATGGCGACAATTATCGAACATCATTCCTCTCCAGCTAAAACGGGGCTCATCTTCGATGGCCACAGCAGGAATGCTTTTTGATCCTTTCAATGGAATCAATTGCTGAAGCGTCTGGATGCCATAAAACAGGCCGTTTTCTGTACTCGCTTTGAGGCTGATTTTTGTTGGGCTTACCTCCAGGTTATAACCCTCTTTGGCGATCACTGTTGGATCAATCTGCAAGCTGATCGTCCTTGCTCCTTTTTGCATCCACTTTCCGGTGCGCAAGCCTGCTTTCAGGCCACTTGTTTCCTGGATCGCAGATTGCAGGTAGCTGGCCAGCTCTTTTAATTCCGGCTTCGGATAATTGATGTATACATTTTTATCCAATAAAAAACTCCCTTTTCTTTCTTCCATTTTTACAGGTAAGGGAATCAGGGAGATCTTGGATTGTGCGGACAATCTGATGCTGCAAATCAGAAGAAATGCAAAAATAAAGAATCTGTTCATGCGGTTTATTTAGGTTAAATTTAGTGTGTTATCACTGGCCTCTAAGATAACCATTTGACCTAAGATTCCAAATCAAGGTTTAGTATTACTAAACAACTTTCCAAGCCCAGCTGCCCATTTATTCTCGACTACTATTCCTGATCAGAAATAAATAGAAAAAAGATAAATAAATAAATACTACAAAAAAACCGCAGGACTTTTAGAATCCTGCGGTTTTATACAAATGGTCTTTTGCTTATGCTTTTGGCCAGTCGTTGATATGTTCTGCATTACCGATCTTCAATTTACGCGCCGATATTACAAAACTCAATGTCATTGGTGTATTGTCGTTAACGGCAATACCTTCATTGTACTGGATGATATAGCTGTCTTCGAAAG
>NZ_FNGY01000002.1 GCF_900103665.1 Pedobacter steynii | reverse complement strand
AAGTCCTGTTTCATTTTGATGACTGCCTGGCACCAGACTTTTTTCTGATGTCAATTTTAAGCTGTTCTTCTGCAATATCAATCAGGGTATCAAGGGCCTGGATTTTCAAATTGGCTTCGGCCAAAGCTTTTTGCAAAGCTTCGAGTTCAGTATTACTGGAATCAGTTGGGATATTTTGGGCCACTTCTACAGGTTTGAGAAGGCTAAGCTCTGCATTTTCTTCCTTATTTTTTTTGATCCAGTGTCTTATTATACTTGGATGAGAAATATTATAAGCAATCTGAGCCTCCCTAATGCTCATACCTCCATCGACCGCACGCATTACCGAACGTTTTTCTGACTGGGTATACGATCTACGCTTTGACGGAGATGAACCAGAGCCTCGCAGCCATTCCAAAAGCGTACTACTCGACATACCATATGCTTTTATAAGATCTCTACGCGGAACACCCTGGGCTTCAAGCTCCACAATTTGCGCGATTAATCGCTTGTCATAGGGCTGACCTTTACCCCTGTTTTTTGAAATGATAAATTCTGTTTCTGTTAGTTCCATACACTGTTTTTGTGTATAGCCTTTTTAGGAATCGACAAGCTGTCACGACACCTTCCCAAACCAGGTATTTACAAGGTATTCACCTGCCACAAACCAAAGATTTCAATCCCTTATTCCTAACCTGGCTTTACGAAATCGACCCGATTTTGTGGTATTCCTATAGACGCTTTACATCCTCCTTATACGCTCTGTCTTATACGTCTTTGACCTTACAAAAAAATAATCCCTTTCCCCTAACACCGTTGACTTAGTTTATTTACTTTTGATGTAAATAAAGATTTATCCCCTAACGATCATGACAGCGCCATTAGTTTTATATTCAGTTGAGCAACGCATTGCGACCATCTCCATCAACCGCCCGGAAAAGCGCAACGCTTTAAATCCTGAGCTGGTGAGCCTGTTAACAGAAACCTTAATACGTGCTTCTGAAGACGATGAAGTTAAAGTGATTGTGCTCAGGGCCAATGGAACCACCTTTAGTGCGGGGGCTGACCTGGCTTATCTTCAGCAATTGCAACAAAACACTTATGAAGAAAACCTCGCAGATTCAGAAAACCTGAAACGCCTCTTTACCACCATTTACTATTTACCTAAAGTCGTTATTGCCCAGGTGGAAGGACATGCCATCGCAGGAGGCTGTGGATTGGCTACTGTATGTGACATTACCTTCTCTGTTCCTGAAGCGAGTTTTGGCTATACCGAAGTAAAACTCGGCTTTGTACCGGCGATTGTATCCTGCTTTCTGCTTAGAAAAACTTCAGAAACCATTGCGAAAAGAATCCTGTATACCGGCGAATTATTCTCTGCACAACAGGCATTCGACTATGGTCTGATTACTTTTGTAACAAACAAGGAGGATATTCATCTTAAAGTGAAAGAATTTGCATTAAGTTTGTGTACTGAAGCCTCTGCAAATTCGTTAATGGTAACCAAACAACTGATTGGACAAACCACGAACCCCGAATTGGAAAACAGCCTTTCACTCGCTGTACAGATCAATGCAAGGGTTAGAGAAAGTGCCGATTTCAAAAAAGGTGTTGCTGCCTTTATCAGCAAAGAGAAAATTAATTGGTAAGTTTAAATAAACAAAAAAACTATTATATGTTAACATCTATCAAAACCGGCGTTTTAGCTGCAATCTTAGTAAGTACAGCCATCTTCGCTCAGGCACAAAAGAAAATTACTGAAGGAACTGTAACCATGGGAATCAGCTACGCATTGACTCCTGAACAAGAACCAATGGCAGCCATGTTACCTACTGAAACCAAAGTTAAATTCA
This sequence comes from Pedobacter steynii, assembly GCF_900103665.1. Lineage (GTDB taxonomy): Bacteria > Bacteroidota > Bacteroidia > Sphingobacteriales > Sphingobacteriaceae > Pedobacter > Pedobacter steynii. Next base: position 994,276 of record NZ_FNGY01000002.1, on the reverse strand, counting down.
ACGGCAACATGTCGAGATTTGAATTGCAACAAGGTCCGGCTACAATCACCGTGATTTCTGATAATATCGCATTGAATTCACTGGTATTAATCGATGTTCCCGTAGCGCAAATGCAAATTGCAGTAAAAGGAACCAAAGAAGATTATGAAAAAGAAAAAGCCAATGATCCTAAGTTCAGTGATTTTAAAGCAACAGGGGAAAAACAAACCATTTTAACCTACAGTGCAGAAAAATATACTTACAAAGATGACAAAGGTGCTACTTATGAATTGTGGGCAACCAACGACATCGAACTTCCTGCAGGATTAATGGGGCAGGAATTTAAAGACGTAAAAGGTACGCCAATCAAATTCACGAGGTTCAACCGCGGTGTAAAATCTACAGCAACGATAAAAGCCTTTACTGAAGAAAAAGCAGGTCCGTTTACCTTAGATGTTCCTAAAGGATATGAACTTAAAACAATGGAAGAAGTAATGCAAATGCAAGGTGGAGGTCAATAACATCCGCTAAAATGTTCAAAAGCCTTATTTTTTTTATTAGATTCTACATTTTCTGGTTGTTATTTTTCTTTCTCGACCGGCTGATGTTCCTTCTTATTTACCATAAAAAGCTTGCCATGGTTCCCCTGTCGGAGACCATGGCAACTTTCTATCATGCCATTTCATTAGACCTCTCTATGGCGGCCTATTTGGCCATTATTCCAATGGGAGGTTATATCTACTGGTTCTTAAGCGGTAGAAAAGTGGTGGAGCTCAAATGGATTTCTATCTATAACATCGTCCTGATTGTGCTGTTCAGCATCATCTCGGTCGTCAATTTCAACATCTACAGGGAGTGGGGAAGTAAGGTCAATGCCAAAGCTATCGGTTTTGCCATTTCTACACCTACTGAAGCCATGGCTTCCAGTGCGTCCTCTCCTATCGGGTTATCCCTTGCCTTATTGGTGTTGATCATCGCCCTGAGCCTGTTTATGCAGCGATGGATCGTTTCCCGAAAACTGAACTTTGGCAGCAGTCCGGTCTGGTTACGTGCGATCGTTTCCGTTCTCTTGATTGCCCTTACCTTTCTGCTGATACGCGGAGGCCTCAGAGGTTCTCCGATTACGCAGAGCATGGCTTATTTTTCGAAAGAACAACTGCTCAACCAGGCCGCAGTAAATACGGAATGGAACCTGCTCAGAAGTTCGCTTTCTGAAAGAATGGCCAGAACAAATCCATACGTTTATTTTGACCCTAAAAAGGCGGATCAGCTGATTAAGGAACTGTATACTCCGGAAAAAGACAGCACCCTTCAAATTCTTAAAACCAGTAAACCCAATGTCGTTCTGGTGATCATCGAAAGCTTTACCGCTGACCTGACTCAAACACTCGGAAATGAAGCGGGAATTACCCCCCACTTCGACACACTGATGCACAAGGGCATATTGTTCGATCGCATTTACGCATCCGGCAATAGAACCGACAAAGGGATTATTGCTTCTTTAGCAGGTTTTCCTACACTCGCCTCGGGCAGTGTGGTGAAATGGCCGGAGAAGATGCAGAAATTACCTGCCATCTCCCAGTCGCTTTACAAAAACGGTTACCAAACCTCTTTCTATTATGGAGGAGAATCTGAATTCGACAATTACAAAGCTTTTATCCTCAGTCATGATTACCAGAGGCTAATTGACAGAAATAACTTCAAAGGAAATGAATTGCAGTCTACCTGGGGGAAATATGATGAAACCGTATTTGCCAGGCAGTTAAAGGACATGAATTCAGAAAAGCAACCTTTCTTTTCTACCCTGCTGACCCTGACCAATCATGAACCCTATAGCCTTCCGGGGAAACCAAAATTCGGGAATGCTGATAATGTGGCTAAATTTAAAAGTACGGCATATTACACGGATTCCTGTATCAACGCTTATCTGAACAATGCAAAAAAACAAAGCTGGTATCAGAATACCCTGTTCATATTTGTAGCAGATCATGGCCATGTACTTCCAAAACAGGCACATGAGATTTACAGTCCGGAGCGCTATCATATTCCGCTTCTTTTTTATGGAGAAGTGATCAAAGACGAATTTAAAGGCCGTAAGTTCAGCAATGTAGGTTCACAGATAGACATTGCAGCAACGCTACTGGCACAATTAAAAATCCCTTCAAAGGAATTTGTCTGGAGCAAAAACCTGCTGAACCCCTATACCAAACCTTTCGCTTATTTCACCTGGGACAATGGAATGGGCTTTATCGATAACCAGCAATGTGTTACCTTTGATAATGTAGGTAAAATGATCTTAGACAACAGCAATCCTAAAGACAAAGCCAAAACAACACAGGTACTTGACCATGCCAAAGCGTACCTTCAAAAAGTATATCAGCAATTTATAGAATTATAACAATGAATTTCAAAAACCTCTTTTTTAAGCTGACCGTCATTATCTTTCTTGGATATTGCGGACAAAGCCATGCACAGAAACAGTCTGACCTGAAATGGGCTAAGGATGGTAATTCTTACTATCAGGAGAAAGACGGAGATATTGTTTCCGTCACTTTACCAAAAAACGAACAAAAAGTAGTCCTGGACAGGGGTTTTCTTTACTCCAATTCTGCCAGCGGACTGGGCGAGATTAAAGATTTTCAAATCTCCGAAGATGGGAGTAAAATATTGCTCTATACCAATAGTAAAAAGGTCTGGAGATACGAGACAAGAGGAGATTATTTTGTCGCCGATCTGAAAACAAGAGCGCTGATCAAGGTTGGTAAAGACAAACCTGCTTCTTCTTTAATGTTCGCGAAGTTTTCTCCGGACGGAAGCAAAGTGGCTTATGTAAGTAAACATAACCTATACGTAGACGACCTGGCTTCCCGCAGCACAAAGACCCTGACCACAGATGGCACAGATCGCCTGATCAACGGTACATTTGACTGGGTGTATGAAGAAGAATTTGATTGCAGGGATGGATTCAGATGGAGCCCTGATGGAAAAACGATTGCCTACTGGCAGTTAGATGCCAGCAAAATCAGAAACTTCCTGATGATCAACAACACGGATTCTATTTATTCGTTCAACGTTCCGGTAGAATATCCTAAAGTTGGACAGGATCCTTCTTCCTGCAAAATAGGTGTCGTAGACATTAATAACGCGACAACCAAGTGGCTGGACGTTCCGGGAGATCACATTCAGAATTATATTCCAAGAATGGACTGGATTCCCAATACGAATGAAGTCATCCTTCAACAACTAAACAGAGAACAAAATGTAAGTAAACTTTTTGTGGCCAATGCCGGGTCAGGAGCCGTAAAAAACATCTACACAGAAACAGATAAAGCATGGATTGATGTGGCTCAGGGATGGGAATGGATCAATGAAGGCAAAGAATTCATCTGGGCAAGTGAAAAAGACGGATGGCGCCACCATTACCGCATCAGCAAAGATGGTAAAAAAGAAACATTGATCACTAAGGGTGATTACGATGTGATCGAGCGGGCATTGATCGATGAGAAAAATAACCTGTTTTATTTTATGGCCTCGCCAGAAAATGCCACTCAGAAATACCTGTTTAAAACAAAACTAAGTGGTGGTGGAAAAGCAGAAATGGTTACCCCTTCTATCCTGCCGGGAACACATAACTATGAGATCTCTCCGAATGGTATTTTTGCACGCCATCAGTACACCAATGCCACAGTTCCACAACTTACAGAGTGGATGAAGCTGACTACATTAAATCCATTCACTATGGATGGTAGCATTACCAGCCAGCTGGGCAGGGTAAAACCACCAAAAAATCAGGTAGAGTTCTTTAAAGTAACGACCGAAGATGGTGTAATTCTGGATGGATGGATGAAAAAGCCGGATAATTTTGACCGTACTAAAAAATATCCTGTTGTATTTTATGTATATGGTGAACCGGCTTCACAAACGGTAACAGATACCTATGGTGCCGGACGTAACTTCCTTTATGCAGGAGATATGGCTAAAGATGGTTACATCTATATTTCGATAGAAAACCGCGGTGCACCTGCTCCAAAAGGCAGAGAATGGCGCAAAAGCATTTATAAAAACATTGGTACGCTGAACATTCGTGATCAGGCAATGGCCGCCAAAAAGATTCTGGAATGGCCATTTGTAGATAAAGACAGGGTTGCGGTATGGGGATGGAGCGGTGGTGGTTCTTCCACTTTAAACCTGTTGTTCCAGTATCCTGAAATCTATAAAACAGGGATTGCAATTGCGGCAGTAGCCAATCAGCTGACCTACGACAATGTGTACCAGGAACGTTATATGGGATCACCGTTAAAATCAACTGAAGCGTATGTAAAAGGATCTCCTATCAGCTATGCAAAGAACTTAAAGGGAAATCTTTTGTACATCCATGGTACAGGTGACGACAATGTGCATTATCAAAATGCAGAAATGCTAATCAATGAACTGATCAAATACGGAAAAGTATTCCAGATGATGTCTTATCCGAACAGGACACACAGCATCAGCGAAGGGCAGGGAACCTTCCAGCATCTGGCCCTGACTTACACGCAGTTCCTTCAAAAAAACTGCCCTCCGGGAGGAAAATAAAATAACAAAGCAAAAGGATGGTCTGTAATTTACAGGCCATTTTTTTATGTTAAAAACACGAAAATCGGGAATATATCGTTAATATGGCGCAAATTTTGATATGTGTTGCACATCTCTGTTATAACACATAATATAAAAGGAGTTTTTTAATATAATCTGATCATACCTACACTAATTAATGGATAAAACAGCTGAAACTCCAGCCCATATAAGAAAAGAAGTCAAAACTCCCGGAAAGCTCAGCAGGATGTTTTTGTCATTCTATGATGTATGTCAATTCGTCACGCGCTTCTTTAAGGAAGGCTTCCTTCCTCCTTATGAAGGAAAAGAACTGATGAGGCAATGTTATGACATTGGCTATCGCTCATTGGCTTTAATCTCCTTAACCGGATTTATTACCGGCATCGTATTTACCAAGCAATCCAGGCCTTCTCTCGCAGAATTTGGCGCCACATCATGGCTTCCTTCACTGGTAGGTATTGCCTTACTCAGAACCCTTGCCCCCCTCCTCACCTCGCTTATTGCTGCAGGAAAGGTAGGCTCCAGTATTGGCGCGGAATTAGGCTCCATGCGGGTAACCGAACAAATTGATGCCATGGAGGTTTCGGCAACGAACCCTTTCAAATTCCTGGTCACCACCAGGGTACTGGCAGCAACCATCACGATCCCTATTCTGACCTTTTATACCGCAATGGTAGGAATGTTGGGTGCGCTATTAAACGTATCTCTTTTTGAAGATACCAGTGCAAGGGCATTTTTTCAGATGTCATTGGAATCAATTACCTTTTTAGACATTACCGCTTCCACAGTTAAAGCAGTCATCTTTGGCTTTACCATTGGTATTGTGGGATGCTATCAGGGCTATAACTCGTCGAAAGGAACAGAAGGTGTAGGTAAAGCAGCCAACTCCGCAGTAGTGATTGGTATGTTCCTCATCTTTATTGAAGAGATCATCTCCGTACAGTTTTTCAGTCTATTCAGAACCTGATCTTTTAACTAATGGAACAAAAGAAAACAACTGACAGAGATCAGGAAAAAGTAATAGAAGTCAAAGGGCTGTATAAATCCTTTGGCAATTATGAGGTGCTTAAAGGTGTTGATCTTGATCTTCACCGGAGAGAAAATCTTGTTGTACTCGGAAAATCAGGCACAGGAAAATCGGTATTGATTAAAATACTTGTTGGCTTACTGAGTCCCGACGAAGGAGAAGTAAAGGTATTGGGCCAGCATGTAGATCAGATCAGCTATAAAGAACTCCTGGCATTACGCCTGAAAGTAGGCTTTTCTTTTCAGAACAGCGCCTTATATGATAGTATGACGGTTAGGCAAAACCTGGAATTCCCTTTGGTAAGAAACCAGCGAAAGCTGACAAAAGGAGAAGTAAACCAGGCGGTAGAAAGGGTGCTTGATGCTGTGGGCTTATTGCAAACCATTAACCAGATGCCTTCGGAACTTTCCGGCGGACAAAGAAAAAGGGTGGGTATCGCAAGGACATTGATCCTGCAACCGGAAGTGATGCTTTATGATGAGCCCACCGCAGGACTGGATCCCATCACCTGTCTGGAAATCAATAGCCTGATCAATGAAGTACAGGAACGCTTTCATACCAGCTCGATTGTCATCACTCATGACCTCACCTGTGCAAAAGCAGTAGGCAACAGAGTAGCCATGCTGCTGGATGGTAAATTTGAACGCCAGGGAACCTTTGAAGAAGTATTTAACACCAGTGATGAACGGGTGAAACCATTTTACGATTATAATTTTATACAATAACAATATGCAGGTAACAGACACGCGTCGCAAAATAACAGTGGGAGTATTCGTAGCTCTTGGATTGGTTATTTTTGTATTAGGAATATTTACACTGGGCAGTCAGAAAAAGTCTTTTGTAAAGAGCTTTACTGTTGATGTTGTTTTTAATGATATCCAGGGATTAAAAGCAGGAAACAATGTTTGGTTTTCAGGCGTAAAAATCGGAACGATCAGAAAGATTCAGTTTTTCGGAACTTCTCAGGTACAGGTATTCCTGAACATTGAAGAGGAAGCACATAAATATATCCATAAAGATGCCACCGCAACAATCAGCTCCGACGGATTAATCGGGAACAAAATTATTGTGGTAACGGGTGGAACACCGAAATTTCCTTTTGTAGAAGATGGCGACCGCCTGAAAGCGAGCAATGCACTATCTACAGATGACATCATGAAAACCTTCCAGGTGAACAATAAAAACCTGGTAGATGTCACCTCAGACTTTAAAATTCTTGCTAAAAATCTGGTAGAAGGAAAAGGTGCTGCAGGTGCTTTACTTGCCGATCAGCAAATTGCCGACAATTTCAAAGCGATTGTGCAAAATTTAAAAGTGACTACAGAATCTGCCAATAAAATGGCGGTAGACCTGAATACGTTCACCAGGAAAATGAACGCCAAAGGTGGTCTGGCAGATAAACTACTGACCGATACGATGGTATTTTCACAACTTCAGGCTTCGGTAAATGAACTGAAGAAAACTGCAAGTTCAGCCGCAGCGATGACAGAAAACCTGAATAAAGCTTCTTCGAAGCTGACGCAATCAGACAATGCTGCAGGGATGCTGTTAAACGATCAGAAAACCGCAGAACAGATCAAAGCAATTATGCAGAACCTCGAAGGCAGCAGCAAGAAACTAGATCAGAATATGGAAGCTTTACAACATAACTTCCTGTTAAGAGGATTCTTTAAGAAAAAAGCCAAAGCAGAAGCTGAGGCGGCAAAAGCAACAGAAAAACAGTAAAATTCTATTGAAATAAAAAAAGGCAGTTTTCGATTGAAAACTGCCTTTTTTTATTCATTCCCGGGGAGTCTAAATTCAATGCTTATTATTTTTCAGCGCCTGCTTAATACGGCTGCTCAGTTCACCAGGGATGTGCGCTACAGGCAAGCTAACTTGCTGCAACTTTCCATCCCTGTCTATCAGCATCGATCTTGGTATCGAATAGATTTCAAAGTATTTTTTGAAAATCCCAACATCCTTCTCTATTAACCGATAAGATTTTAAACTGTGACGTTTAGCCAAAACATCCATCTCCTTCTCTTTGTCTGCCTTATCGATCGAAATATAAACAAAATCAACGCCTTGCTCCTTCAATTGGTCAACCTCATCCTTACTGAATGTAAAAGACGCAATACAAGCCCCACACCAGGTAGCCCATATGTCAATTACTTTATCTTTCTTATTTTGGTTTAAAATCCCTCTTAGCGTTACCTGTTGTTTTAAATCATTGATCAGTCTGACATTCAAAATGTTTTCGGGCAGAACTTTATTTAAAAGATTTAACTTATAATAAGCCAGCCTTATTAAATCATTGTACCCCTTTTCTATCAATTTGTCTTTATACATTAAGTACCATTGATTTGTAGCCTTTAAATCAGGGTTTTCATGGAGTGAATAATGATAATAAACATTAGATAACAAGAAGTCTTTTGCCTGACCGCTGTAGTTTTTTTCAATAATTTTAGTTCTTTTTATCAATGCTTCCTCACCACTCGTATCTGCTTTTTCAAATAACATTAGAGAGGTCTTCAACGGATACCCATAGAAATTTGAGTACAAAATTTGTGGAAAAGAAGGAGAAATCTTATCTGGTACACAATACTTTTGTGTTATCACCAGTAAGTCATTTTTAGACAAGCTTTGGTTGTTATCGACCCAGCTATTTATCCACCACAATTGGGTTGTATTATTTACATCATACAGTATCTTTTTTAGCAAGATATTTTTATCTCCTGTGGTCTCATCGATAAACTTTTTGTTCACCTCATACAGGCTATCCACCATGGAAAAAGCTTTTTCCATGGTCTTCGCTTTTAGCTTCAGTTCTTTAAATTTTTTTATGGTATGCAGCGTATCAATAAAAGATGTCAGTTGATAATTCAAATGGTTTTTACCTTCAACTAACAGGATATTGCTGGCTGATCCAGGTTTCCTGATAATTTCCAGATTTATTATGTCTTTAGGCTGTACCAAAAAAAGTTCTGCATCAAGATTTAAAAGATCACAATAGAGGAGTACAGGTGATTTAACATCTTTAATGATCACATTATAGGTAGAATCTGATGTTTTCTGCACATCGGAGACTAAAGTATCCAGCTTCAATTCTTTCAATAATGCGCCGCCCGATTTATATACTTCTAAATATTTATTCTCTGCAATGTGCTTATCCATCACCTTAATGATGACATTGTTTCTGTCTTGAGCATTGGCTGTTAAAACAAAAAAAATAAAATATAGGCTTAAAAATTGTTTCATGATGTGGGAGTTATTTACAATTGCCTGCTAATGCAGGCAATTGTAAGATAAAAAATGCTAACAGGTACAGGTTGTTCTCTCTTTAACATAACCTTCAATGCCAAGGCATACGCTATCCATAGTTACACCCACTGGTTCATCACATGAAGATACCTTTTTATCACCTTGAAGCTGGTTGCCAGATGAATCTCGGCAATAGACCAGGCACTTGCCGTTAGGATCTTCGCTACCACTTCCACCCAATACTTTTTTCAATTGAGTTCTTGTTAATGCTTCTTCTTTTTGAAAAACTGAAGCTCCTAATTTTAATTTTTTCATACTTTTGTATAGAATTTATTGACATAGATTTTGTATCCCTCTCACGCCGGGATACTTCAAGCGACATGTTTTTATAACATCATGCTTGTTATGGGGCTGTTCTGTTACAACTGGCAGCCCCTTCCTGTACAGGCCTTTTTGAAATCATACTTATCCAGCCGCAAAGCTTGGTTTGGCACATTCCATGGTGTTGGCGAACGAGTTAAAGAAAGGAGGGCTGGATAATCCGGATGAGTTTCCAGAATGTTCTTAATCGCAAAACGACTTACTGAAACACCCAATTTATTAAGCAACTGACAAAGTACAGCCGTTGTCTTAGCTTGTTTATAAAATATAAAATTCATATAATATTATTCATTAAATAAAAAATTAATTTCTCATTTTTAAGCAAAATACATTTTATGATTAAATTATTTTAAACAGAAGCCCAGGTATTATGAATAGCCTGTATATCGTTATGAATATTCAGCGTAACACCTGGAATTATAGATACTTTACTAAGGCTTTTTCTTTTGCTTTACCGATCAGGTCCCGCAAAAGAAATGACAAAAAGAAAAACAGCAGGACATGATGGTAACCACAAGAGCGAAATCTACGCCTTATCCCCATTAAAACACATGACTATTAAATGAAAAATTCCCTTATAATGGATAGGCCGTGTCACTCTTTGTTTCCGACAACACAAAGAAACTCTGGACCGTGCTTACGTTTGGAAGCGTGGCCAACTTATGGCGTAAAAAAAGATGGTAAGCATCCATATCACTTGTGGCAATGCGCAAAATAAAATCATAAGCACCCGTCATCTGAAAACACTCCATCACCTCTTCAAATTTGGCCACTTCGGTTTCAAATTCCCCCAGGGTTTCCGCCGTATGTTCTTTCAGGAACACATGGGAAAATGCAATCAGGCTTCTATCGATCTTTTTCCGGTCGAGAATGGCCACAATGCGCTTGATATACCCCTGCTCCTTCAGCTTCCGGATCCGTTCATGGACGGTAGCAATAGATTTCCTGATCTCAAAAGCGATCTCTTTATTGTTGAGTGTTGCATCTTGCTGAAGCAATCTGAGAATTTCAACATCTGTAGGGTCAAGGCTGTTTTGCATATCTTTTATAAAATGGAGCTGTCGAAAAAAGAGACAATCAACTTAGTTAAACAATAGGTACAACTGTAAATAGTTACATAAAATTAGTCATTTTCCGTAAAATAATCAGCAAATAACACTAACCATTGTCAGAAAAATCATAAATACAGAGTTTTGTCGTAAATAAACGCAACATAAAAATGCTAACTAAAGAGAAAACCACTTCCTGTTTAACAGATACCCTTGCCGAGAAATTTGAACATTTATGGCACCTGGTAGGCAATACGCCTATGCTTGAACTTCATTACAACTATAAAAACAAAGCAGGAAAGATCTACGTTAAATGCGAACATTATAACCTTACGGGTAGTGTAAAAGACAGAATGGCTCTGAATATCATGTATGAAGCCTATTGTTCCGGTGCTATAAACCCTGGCGATACCATTATTGAGGCTACCAGCGGAAATACCGGAATTGCGTTTGCAGCAATAGGACGTGCACTTGGCCATCCCGTTAAAATCATCATGCCCAACTGGTTAAGCAAGGAAAGGATAGACATCATCCGAAGCATGGGTGCTGAAGTGATTTTAGTGAGCAAAGAAGAAGGTGGTTTCCTTGGCAGCATCAAAATGTGTGAAGAACTGGCGGCAAACGGAGGCGTATTTCTGCCGAGACAGTTTGAGAACCGTTACAATGAGGAAGCTCATGAAAAAACCACCGGAATGGAGATCTGGGAGCAATTAAAGGCGATGGGGTTAAGACCTGACGCTTTTGTGGCCGGAGTAGGTACAGGTGGCACTGTTATGGGTGTTGGAAAAAGACTGAAACAGCATCATCCATCCATCAAAATCCATCCATTGGAACCTGCTGAAAGTCCGACATTGACCACGGGATATAAAGTAGGTAGTCACAGAATCCAGGGGATTTCGGATGAATTTATTCCTGAGATCGTAAAGCTGGATGAGTTAGATGAGATTATACAGGCAAATGATGGCGATTCGATCATTATGGCACAAAAACTGGCAAAAGAGCTGGGACTTGCTGTAGGAATTTCTTCCGGTGCCAACGTCATCGGAGCGATAAAAATTAAAGAACAAATGGGCGATAATGCTGTTGTCGTGACCTTACTTTGCGATAGTAATAAAAAATACCTGAGTACAGATCTTGTTAAAGAAGAAGCCATCAAGGATTCCTTCCTTTCTACAGAAGTCACTTTTACCGGATATCACCCGATTTGCCGTTTAAAATAAGAACCTAAACCAAATACAACCATCAAATGAAACACTTTTTTCTATTCAGCCTCGGACTGCTTTTTAGCTTTTCGGTGAGCAGCCAAATCCTGAAACCGGTAAAATGGAGTTATGCAGCAAAGAAAACCTCTAAAACAACTGCTGTATTATACCTTAAGGCCACTGTTGAGGATGGATGGCACCTTTACTCCCAGAACATGGCTGATGGCGGACCTATAAAAACAACATTCAGCTTTAGTCCGGCAAAAAACTACAAGATTACCGGAAAGACTACTGAGCCTAAAGCCACTGTAAAATTTGAAAAGTCCTTCAATATGAATGTGAGTTATTTCGAAAAATCAGTGATTTTCCAACAACAGGTTAAATTAACCGGAAGCGGAGCAAATCCTGTAGTAAAGGGAAGCGTTGAATTTATGGTTTGTGATGACCAGCAGTGTCTTCCGCCGGAAACTGTAGAATTTTCTATTCCTGTAAAATAATAGCGATGGATTTAATAAAATATAGCACTGCTATTAAAACACTTGTTGTTGTATTTCTACTAAGCATCAGCAGCTTTAACCATGCTCAGGCTAGGGGGGCTGACAGCGCTTTAAGCGACCTGGAATTTACAGAGATCAGTCCGGATACAGCTCCGGTGATCAGTAAAGAAAAGGCTTCAGCGATCGTTAAGGCTTCAGATACTGCAGCCCATGACGTAAAAAACGATGCAAACCTTAAAACTGCGAGCTCAGAAAAAGAAAAAACATTATGGGAAACTTTTGTTGCGGGCTTGGTTGGCGGTTTTCTTGCCTTTCTGATGCCCTGCATATTCCCGATGGTTCCGTTAACGGTAAGTTACTTTACTAAACGTGCGGGAAGCCGGCAAAAGGGAATTGGCCAGGCTTTAATCTACGGCCTGTCTATCATCGTGATCTATGTTGCATTTGGTTTGTTGATCACCATATTCTTTGGTTCTGCGAAACTGAATGAGCTCAGCAGCAGCGGATGGTTTAACTTTATATTCTTCCTGCTCCTGCTCACCTTTGCCGTTTCCTTTTTCGGTGCATTTGAGATTACCCTGCCGAGTTCACTGGTAAATAAAATAGATCAGAAAGCAGACGACAGCAAAGGCCTTGGCGGCATTTTCTTTATGGCTGCCTCTCTGGCACTCGTTTCCTTTTCCTGCACCGGGCCGATTATAGGGACCTTATTGGTTCAGGCAAGTTCAAAAGGAGAATTGTTAGCCCCTGCAATCGGAATGTTTGGCTTTGCATTGGCACTTGCCCTTCCTTTTACCCTATCGGCAATCTTTCCGGGATTTCTGAACAGCATGCCTAAATCAGGTGGCTGGTTAAATACGGTAAAAGTATGTCTGGGTTTCCTGGAGCTGGCATTGGCGTTAAAGTTTCTTTCGGCTGCAGATCTGGTATGGCATTGGGAATGGTTTGACCGGGAGATTTTCCTGGTCTTATGGATCGTCATCTTTGTGCTGATGGGCATCTATATTTTGGGGAAAATCAAATTCTCTCATGATAGTGATGTCAGTTATGTTTCTGTTCCAAGGTTATTTTTTGCCATCTTTTCCCTTTCATTTGCTGTTTATCTTATTCCCGGCTTATGGGGAGCACCTGTAAACATCTTGAGCGGAATAGCGCCGCCAATGAATACCCAGGATTTCATATTGAACGGTAGTGCATCATCGGGTAATACTGTTGCGGCGGATTTCCCGGCTAAGGTTAAACATAGTGAGATTTTAAAAGCACCCGTTGGCTTCAGCCCGTTTTTTGATTTAGAAGAGGGCGTTGCATATGCAAAGAAGGTCAACAAGCCTATTCTCATAGATTTCACCGGACATGCCTGTGTAAACTGTCGCAAAATGGAAGATAAAGTCTGGATAGACCCGGAAGTTGGCAGGATCATTAAAGAAAAATATGTGCTTATTCAACTGTATGTCGATGAAAGGAATATAAAAATGCCAAAAGACAAGGTACATTATTCTGAAATATTAAGGACAAACACAGACGACCTTGGCAGGTGGAACGGAGATTTCCAGGCCAGCAGATACGGATCAAATTCACAGCCCTTTTATGTTTTGGCAGGACATGACCTGAATCCTCTGGTCACACCCGGAGGAGCCATCTTTGATGCAAAACAATACGCAGCATACTTACAGAGCGGCGTTGATGTTTTTAATCAAAAGAAATCCGATTAAGCCATTTGCCGGCTTGTCGGGCTTAGTTAATAGTAAATAGGTAGTAAGGAGGTGTCCAATAATATGGCCCTCCTTTTTTGTTGTTACCTGTAATTGATCCTGTTTCCTTCAGTATCCCTCAAATAGGCAACCACCGATGCCGGAAGCTCATTACTTTCTATTGGAAAACTCACCGAATCTGCCACATAGTCTTTTGTGGTATTTACCTTTTGAAAAATTTCAAACAAGGCAATTGGCTCCTGGTTAAAACTAATGCAGGTACTGATGAAATGCACCTCCTCAATCCTGTAATTTGGTTGTTTTAATTTTTCTCCGATATCTTTCAGACGCGAAATAAAGTGCCGCTGACGGATAAAGGTATTGCTGTTCATGATGATGAAAATATAATCAGCATAGGAAGTTATTTTACCATAATATTTATGGTTGTCCCCCCCACTCCGCTCAATAAAATACTCGCCCGTAGATTCAGATTTATAAATCTCAACGGAAGAACGCCAGATTCTTTCCTCATTAATTTTCTCCGGATTGTCTGGCAGGTTCCGGTTAAAGGAATACCAAAGGCCCACCAGCTCGTCCAGCAATTTATGGTTCACTGTTGCTTTAGGGATGTCAATTTTTAAATCATTAAAACTAAAAGCGGAGTGGTGTGAATTGATAAAATCGATGTAGTTGTCGTAGCCAAGCACCTGTACAATGCGACTCAGCTTGCTCAGACTCGGCTTGCTGGATCCGGTCAGGTCCTTCTTTTTTTCATAGGCTTTTAGCTTATTGATCACCAAATGCTCATATAGATAATTTGCCCCAAACAAGTCGCTTTCCTTGTTTATTTTCTGCTTTCTGTTGCGCTCCTGCAACAGTCCGTTTAATTCGTCAACGATATAAGTCCATTCAGATTTAGAAACATCTTTCCAGCTCTTTTTCTTTAGAAAATTACTGGCCAGAAAGTTCATCAGCTTTTCGAGGTGTAGCAGGTCTTCTCTATTCATAAGACTAATATAAGATAAAAAGAACACCATATAATACTGCAATAAGACTTTTATATTTTCTTATTTCATCAAGTTTGATTAGAGAAAAATAGAAAGAATTAATACAGACATAAATTAAATAACAAACAACCTAAAACCAACAATCATGGACTATTATCAAATCTTTCTGAACTACTGGTGGATATCCGCTACCCTGTTCACACTTTTATTCTACAAATTCATCTTACGTGTTTTCCTGGGAATGGTCATCGTTCCTGAAAACAAAGTCGGACTGGTCACCAAAAAATTCGTGCTTTTCGGCAGAGAAAAAGCACTCCCCGATGGCCGTATTATCGCCACCAGAGGAGAGGCCGGCTTTCAGGCAAAAGCACTTGCCCCCGGGCTCTACTGGGGCATGTGGCCCTGGCAATACTCCGTGGGCATGCAAGGTTTCACCATTATTCCTGAAGGGAAGATAGGTTTGATCCTCGCCAATGACGGCGCAGAGATACCGACAGGCGCCATTCTTGCCCGCAGAGTAGAATCAGATAACTTTCAGGACACGGAAAAATTCCTGAATAACAACGGACAGAAAGGGCGTCAGACTTCTTACATCACCGCAGGGACATACCGTATCAATCTGTTTGCCTTTACCGTAACGATTGCCGACATGGTCAGCATCAAAGAAAACATGGTGGGTATTGTGACTACACTCGACGGGATTCCGATTGAAGGCGGACAAATTGCAGGCAAGCAAATTGCAGGTCATAATAATTTCCAGGACATTGATGTCTTTCTAAAGAACAATGGGAACCGTGGTTTGCAGCCCAGCATCGTTTTAGCAGGGAGCTACAACATCAATCCATGGGCCATACAGATCGAAGAAATACCCATGACCGATGTGCCCATAGGTTTCGTAGGGGTCGTCATCAGTTATATCGGAGAAGATGGTAAAGACCTTAGCGGGGAAAGCTTTAAACATGGTAATATTGTGAGTAAAGGTCAGCGTGGGGTTTGGATGGAAGCTTATGGCCCCGGCAAATATCCCTTCAATAAATACATTATGAAGGTAGAGCTCGTGCCGACCACCAACCTTGTACTCAACTGGGCGAATGCCAGAAACGAGTCTCACCAGTTAGACAAAAACCTGAGCACCATTACGGTCCGTTCCAGAGATGGTTTCCCTTTTAACCTGGACGTTTCCCAGATCATCCATATTCCCGCCACTGAAGCGCCCAAGGTAATCGCCCGTTTCGGCAGCATGAGCAACCTGGTAAGTCAGGTTCTGGAACCGACCATCGGTAACTATTTCCGAAACTCGGCCCAGGACAGCGATGTGATCAGCTTCCTGATCAGCCGTAAAGAAAGACAGCAATCGGCAAAAGAGCACATTAAAGCGGTGTTAGACGATTACAATGTCAACGCGGTAGATACCCTGATCGGAGACATTCTTCCTCCTGAATCTTTAATGAAAACCCTGACTGACCGTAAGATTGCCGAAGAGGAACAAAAGACCTATCAGATTCAAAGAATGGCGCAGGAACAACGTCAGGGCATGGAAAAAGAAACCGCTATTGCCGATATGCAAAAGGAAATTGTCAAAGCACAACAAAACGTAGAAATTGCCCAGCGTACGGCCGATGCCACTGTAAAAAAAGCCGAAGGTGATGCCAATAGCTTAAAACTACAGGTCGATGCGGAGGCTACTGCTACCAAAATGCGTGCAGGTGCAGAAGCTGAAGCCACGAAAGCCCGTGCAGGTGCTCAGGCAGAAGCGACCAGGCTCAATGCCAGTGCCGATGCGGAGAAAATCGCGAAAACAGGTCTGGCCGAAGCAGAGAAGATTATGGCCATCGGTAAATCTACCGCCGATGCTTATGACCTGCAGGTAAAAGCCATGGGTGGCGACAACTTCACCAGGTTTAAAATAACTGAGGAAATTGGCAAAGGAAGGATTAAAATCATACCAGATCTCATCGTAAGTGGTGGCAATGGCAGTGATGGAAGCCTCAGCGGCCTGATGGGCATGCAACTCATGCAAATGATGCAACAGGAAAAAGGAAAAACCGGTGAAAAGTAAATTTTATGGAAACCAAACTACATCATCCTTTGGAAATGAAAGCTGACCTGGCCCTGCAATTACTCCAGGACGGACATGAACGATTCCAAAAAGGGCATACCAACCGCTGCAACCTCATGCAGAAAGTACAGGAAACAAAAGATGATCCCAAACCATTTGCGGCGATATTAAGCTGTATGGATTCCAGGGTTCCGGCCGAACTGATCTTCGACCAAAGTATAGGCGATATTTTCAATATCCGTGTGGCAGGGAATGTCGTTTCCCAACATGTCCTGGGTTCATTGGAATATACCATCACCGTTGCAGGTGCCAAACTGATCGTCGTGATGGGGCATACCAGTTGCGGCGCTGTAAAAGGCGCCTGCAACCATGTGATGATAGAAAATCTTTCAGGTTTACTGAGAGAAGTGAAAATCAGCATCTCTCAGGAACTTAGCGAAAATGACGACCGAACCGGAGAAAATGAAGATTTTGTCAATAAAGTAGCACGGCTCAATGTATATCGTTCTGTGCAGCAGATATTGGAACAGAGCAGTACCATCAGGCAACTTGCAGATTCCGGGGAAATAAAAATTGTCCCTGCAATGTATGATGTCTCTGTTGGCTGTGTAACCTTTTATCCCTAAAATATTACACAATTTTTCGGTTAATTTTCGTTTTAGACAATAATCACCTCTTTTTTAAAGAAACTGCAATGATAATTATGGTAAATTGCGCCTACACACCAAGCCATTTTTTGAAACCTAAAACCATAATAAACCTTGAAACCATTATTTGCTTTGCTGGCACTGATGATGCTCCATGTCCATCTTCATGCCCAAATTGACACGAACTTAAAAGAAATTCAAATCATCGCAGTTAAATCAACTGTTAAAAACAACTCCGACAAACTGGTTTACAACGTAGCGACCAGTATTACCGCTGTCGGAACCGACGCCTTAAATGCACTCAGTAAAATTCCCGGAATAAAAATCGGTGATGGAACTGTGGGCATTGCCGGAAAAGGCAGTGTAAGGGTAATGATCAACGATCAGATCGTACAGCTCTCCGGTATTGAACTGACCCGTTATCTAAAAACCATTCCCGCCGGACAAATTTCCAGAATAGAGCTGATTAAAAATCCAGGTGCAAACTACGATGCTGAGGGAAATGCCGGACTGATCAATATCATCACGAAAAAAAGCAATCAGCAAGGCTATCAGGTAAATATTCAGACCAGCGGAAAAAAATGGCTGCATAACCCGGCAAAAGTATACAACACCCGCGGTTATCAGGCCGGGAATATCGCAGGAGACATCAGCTATAATTCCAACAAGTTATCTGCCCGTGCAGGGATTAATTTCGACCGGTCGCACCTGCTGGAAGGCTTCCGAACAG
The DNA here is from genome assembly GCF_900103665.1 of Pedobacter steynii. Classification (GTDB taxonomy): domain Bacteria; phylum Bacteroidota; class Bacteroidia; order Sphingobacteriales; family Sphingobacteriaceae; genus Pedobacter; species Pedobacter steynii. The sequence goes on along the minus strand of NZ_FNGY01000002.1, from coordinate 976,168 downwards.
AATTGAGTTATCCTAAACAAGCCTGGATGCAATCTGATACCGGCGACTATAAATACAGAAATCTAAGTTATGAGGCAGGCCTGGACTATAAACTCAGCTCCAAAGCATCAATAGGTTTTAACTACATGGGCGGAAAGAACACTTACGAGGGTTTCGACCATGTATACAATACGTTTACAACCCCAGGTAGCAGTACGCCGGACTCCAGCATTAGAACACTGGCAAGCTATTATCCCATCTCCAGGATCAATTCCATCAACCTGCACAGTGTGATCAATTTCGATACCAGCGGCAGAAAACTCTTATTGAACGCCGATTATTTTAACCATTACCGTACCGATGTTTCAGACTTTGACAGTAAGAGTTATCAACCAGACGGCAGTGCCAATCCAGCCGGAAATACCAGGTTCTATGACACCAATAAACAAAATATCAATATCTATACTTTTAAAGCAGATGCGATCTTGCCCACCCGTTTTGCCCAGTTTGCTTTTGGAGGAAAACTGAGTTTCATTGACAATTACAGCAATGCCTTTTATTATAACAAAAGCCCGCAGAATGAACTGGTATTTAATCCGGGCCTGAGCAGTGAATTTGATTATACTGAAAATACGCAGTCGCTCTATGCAAGCATGAATATAGACCGCAATGAATGGAAGTATAAGATCGGTCTTCGTACAGAGCTGACTCAAACAAAGGGCTACTCTCCGATCCTTAAACAGAACACCGACAATAATTATTTTAAATTCTTTCCTTCCTTATCGGTCAATTACCAGCCAAACATAGACCATAACCTGGCCTTTAATTTCGGAAGACGCATCAATCGCCCTACTTTCTGGAACCTGAATCCTTATAAATCATTATATACTGCCTATAGCTACGGACAGGGTAACCCCTATCTGCAACCGGAATACAACAGTAATTTTGAGGTATCACACAGCTATAAAAACATACTCAGCTCCTCCTTATTTTTTAACATGACAGACAATGGCTTCAGTAATGTAATCCTGGCTGATGCAGGTACGAATATTGTTTATACCACTCCTTTAAACTTCATCAAAACCTATCGTTATGGAATTTCGGAAAACCTGTCTATTCCATTGACCTCATGGCTGGATAACAACAACCAGGTGACCCTTTCTTATACACATGCAAAATCTAAAATGGCCAATATTAAAGATGTGAAAGGTTTTGGATTATACCTTGCCAGCAACAACAACATTTACCTGAATGAGCAAAAAACATTTGCTGCTGCAATTAACTTTTGGTATCAGTTCCCGGAAGTAGATCACATCAGCAGAACAGACAGCTATTACAAACTTGATCTGGGTGTCAAAGCCTCTGCTTTTAAAAAGAAGGTGGACCTTGCATTAACGATAAATGATGTGTTTTTAAGCAGTGCGCCCGCGATTACCACAACGGTGAACAACATTAAACAGCAGTTTACCAATTTTCAACTGCAACGCTTTGCACTCCTGAGCATCAGTTATCGTTTTGGAAACAGCAGTGCTAAATCGGGAGATAAAACTACCGGTAATGCGGAAGAACGTGGCCGGTTGTAATCGGTATTAAAAAGAAAATGCCCTCAATAAGTTAGCTACTTATTGAGGGCATTTCAATCAAGGACGTTTTTTTTGCTAGTTTTCTTTTCTTCTTATGCCAGTCAAATTAAACTGACTGTTGATTTGCCCGGTCAGGTTGTCCGCATCCTTTTTCAGGAGGTTCATATCCACTTGACCACTACTATGGTCAAATTTCACCGTAACCACAGAATCTTTTAACGAAACCTCAGTAAAAGGCATGTCTTTCTGATCGGTTTTATCGGTAATGCTGCCGCTGAGTTTTCCATCTTTCAATTCAAACGTCAACAGTGCTTCCTTATCTCCCTCCGGCAAGCCTTTGATGAGAAGGTCCCACTTACCAACAAAGTAAGTTTCATTTTTCTGGGCCTGTACCTCATGGGCAAAAAATAATAGTAAAACAAAAGAGAAAACGAAACTTACTTTTTTCATAACGGATAGATTATAGGGTTTATATTTACCTAAATATAAAAAATATTCAGGTAAATATATTTCAGAAAATCATCATTAAATTGTTAATTATCTGTTAGTTGATATCCCAGAATATCCGGCTTGTAAACTGATCGATAATGCCCTGGGCTCTGATATTATCCGGATTTGAGCTCAGCTCTGATGTCGGATACAGCAACCTTACAGGCAGTTTATCCGGTCTGGTAGAATTTGATTCCAGGGAAGCGGGCAAATTTTTAGGGAAGCCTGTCCTTCTGTATTCGTTCCAGCCCTCGATATTGGTTACCGCATTCAAGGCAAGGTATTTCTGGTAAATGATCGTTTCCTGTTTATTCAGGGAAGCGGCAAAATCAATCAGCGGGTTTCCGATGTTCGAGGCCAGATAAGTATTCGCATCTGTGATCGCCTGTGCAGCCGTTAACGTTGTTGAGCCTTTGTACAGATACTGATAAGATTTCTGAATCCCATCAATATATTCAGCCTGTCCGTTTCCTCCTGAAATCAGGTTTCTGGCCTTTGCCTCTGCCTGTAAAAAAGAACTTTCTGCCGCAAGCATTAGCACCGCAGACATGTCAAAAGTCTTAAACAGGCCTCCTGCAAAAGCAGATAGCTTGGTATGGGCAAGGGGTGCAGTTTCGCCAAGTACTGCGCCAACATAAGCCCCGCCAACCTTCGTATACAACCTTGGTAAACGATTATCTTTCACCGCATTCACATACTGACTGATGATATAAGAAGTTCCTCTTACGTATTTAGAGTTGTTCGTTGCCACATCCGTTGCGGAGAGGTAATAGCTTTCCCAGAATGGGTTCATCTTTCCGGATGATTTCAGGTATCCGGGATTACTCAGTACATCCTCGCTAATGTAAGCAGATGCTGTAGTTGGTAATTTGGCAAATTCAGTCGCCAGTGCACCTTGTAATCCGGGCACCTGAGATTGTCTCAGCAAAACCCTTAATCTTAAGGTATTGGCCAGTTGTTTCCACTTGCTCATTACTCCTTTAAATACGATATCGTCATTGGATCTAACCGGGGGAGTATTGGCTGTTCCCGCATCGATGATCGCAATGGCAGCGATCAGCTGCACATTCAGATCAGTATAAATAGCTTCCGCTTTATCGTATTCCGGCTTCAGGTTTTCACTTCCCAGCAAAGCCTTTGAATAAGGAAGATTTCCGTATTGATCTACCAGTTGCTGGAACCAGAACACTTTCATGATCTTAGCAATTGCGGCATGATAAACCAGGCCTTTTTCTGTTCCTTTCTTTTCGATATAATGGAAATCTTCCAGGTTGCGGTAGGTATCGTTCCATAATCCCTGATAGGAATTTGAGGTATAAGAATAGGTCCTTTCGGAATCAAAACCATTTACGGAACCTGTTTTTGCGAAATAACCACCGGTCCATCCGCCAAAAGCGTTATAATCACGGGAGTAAATTACTGCGGCCGTGTTTAATGCTCCGGGCAAAATGGATTCCGGGGTTGCGGTCAGGGGGCTATTGGGATTTTCATTGATGTCAAGATAGTTCTTCTCACAACCTGTAAACAACAGCATTATGGTCAGCATTGCGATGAGGTGATATGATGTTTTCATGAGTTAAATGCTAAAAAGTGAATGAGATGTTTCCTCCATAAAATCTGGTTGGCGGCGTCTGCGCATTGGTATTGATCCCTACCCCGTTTCCAGCTGTAAAACTGTATTCCGGATCGGTATATATGTTTTCCTTAGGCAGGACCGTAAGCAGGTTTCTGGCCATCAGGCCGATGGTTGCCGATTTGATGATCTTCGTTTTCGACATCCATTTGGCGGGCAGCTGATACGATAAGGTCACCTCCCTGATTTTAAAATACCTTCCTGAAGTTACGTAGTTCTCCCCGATCCCGCGGTTGGCTGCTGAGTTGGCCCAGAATTCTGCTCCACCAGGTGTTTTCACACTTGTATTGGGCACATAATTTCCGCTGGCATCTTTGATTGAAGAGTTGGGCATGATGAAAGGCTCCCGGTTATAGGTCGTACTTCTGGTACCACTTCCGGTAAAATCAAGATCTGCCCCGATGGAGTTGTAAATGTTATAACCCGTCCGGAATTCCAGTACCGCTGCCAAAGTAAGGCCTGCATAACGTAAGCTGGTATTCATCCCAAAAAGGTGTTTTGGATTGGTATTTCCGAACTCTTTCAACTCCGGATCTTTTGAAGGCATTCCTGCGGAATTCAGGATGATCCGGTTCTCTGCATCTCTTAAATAAGCAGTTCCTTTAATAATTGGAAATGGTTTTCCGACCACTGCATACACCTGTGTGTTTCCACCTGTGGTGAGGGCAATTTCCGGCAGGCCATCATTCAAAGAAATCACTTTATTGTCTCTGTAGTTGTAATTAAAAGCAATGTCCCAGCGAACTTTTCCAGCTCTGAAAGGTGCAAGTTTTAAATCAAATTCAAATCCTTTATTAGACAATTCCCCTGCATTCAGCAGGTACCTTGAAAATCCGGAAGCAAAAGATATCGCACCGGTCAGGGTTTGGTCTACAGATTTTTGTTTGTAATAACTGGCTTCCACAATAATGGCATTCTGTAAAAAACCCAACTCAATACCCAGCTCCAAAGAGGTGGTAAATTCCGGGGTCAGGTCTGAATTTACAAGGGTATTTCCCATGCTCAAAGCGGTCAGCGACCCATACGGAAAACCGGCAGCAGTGGAGAAAGTAGGATCTAAACGATAGGCTCCAAAATCAGTTGCCCCTCCAAGGTTGACCTGGCCTACTTTAGAATAACCGGCTCTTAATTTCGCGAAATTCAAGACCTTATTACCTTTCAATGCTGCAATTGCTGCGGTAGGGATAAAGGATACGTCGGCACTTGGATAGAAAAATGAACGGTTCTTTGGGCTTAAAATAGAAACCCAGTCATTTCTACCCGTTGCATGCACAAACAGATAGTCTTTATAACCAATCGTTAAATCTCCAAACACAGCATAGGAACGCCTTCTGAAATTAGATTCCGATCCTGACAATTCTCCAAGCCTGTTGGATACGTTGAACACGCCCGGTACGTTTAAGGCATTCGCCGTAACCGATTGTTCTTTCGACATTCCCTGATTGATGTTATTTCCAATGATTAATTTGGTCGTAAAATCGGAGAAATCCTTTTTAATATTGATAAAGAAGTCGGAATTCACCCTGGTGGAATAAGAACTCTCGTCAGTTACGTTTCCTGCGATATCCGCCTTGCTTCCTTCATCATTCGCTAAAGTATAGGGGGTAAAATTGAACTTTTCCTCCCAATCTTTTGACGAAGCATTGGCCGTGTTGATCCCCAGGCGATAGTCAAAACTCAACCAGGAAAGCGGCTTAAAATTCAGGTCAATATTGCTGTTCAGGTAATCATTTCTTCCCAGTGTCCTGTTGTTGTCGATTTGATAATAAGGATTGCGGTAATAACCGTTTGCATATCCGTTAGGGTTTGCAAATTTATTGTTTCTCCAGTCCTTATAGGCAGTAATGGGAATAAAACTCGGCGTATTGAAAACATTCCAATACACTGCAGCAAGTCCTCTGTCCGTTCTGTTTTGTGTATAGCTGACATTAAAACCTGCCGTAAGTTTACCCATATTTTTAGAGGTATTTAAACGAAATGTGTTTCTGTTGTAGCGATCTTTGGGTGTGATCCCAGCGATTTTCAAGTTCAGTGCAGAAAAGTAAATGTTCTCTTTTTCATTTCCGGAGGAAAGGGAAATGTTGTTCTGGATGTTATGTCCCAGTTCAAAAAACTTCCTTTTCTCCCCAACGCGGTTTTCATAAGTAATTTGCTGAATCGACCCATCTTCCAGTTTTTGCCCAACATCGACCAGCTTTCCATCGTAAGCAGGCCCGTATTGCTGGTTCTCTATAGGGTCGTAAACACCTGGGGTACCGGTAGCAGCACCACTACCAAAGCCGCCCTGAAATTCCGGAAGAAAGGAAAGCTGTTCAAATTGTGTGCTATTGCCCACCGTAATCCTCAATCCACCTGCACTTCCTTTTTTGGTGGTAATGATCAATGCCCCGTTGGAAGCGGAAGAACCATATAAGGCAGAAGCGTTTGCTCCTTTCAACACCGATACGTTGTCTACATCATCGGCATTTAAGGAAGACAATACTGCAGAAGGAACAGGAACCCCATCCAACACAATCAAGGCTTCATTATTTCCAAGGATGGACCTGTTTCCACGAAGAATTACTTTTACTCCGGGATTGACACCGTTGTTGATCGTTGTGATCTGTAGTCCGGAAACTTTACCTGCGAGTCCGGAAACGACATTTGTTACTTTTGCCTGGTTAATTTTATCACCTTTAACAGTCTCATTTGCATAACCAAGCTCTCTTGCTTTCCGGGTAATACCACCGGCAGTAACGACTACCTCCGTTAGCTCCTGTTCATCCTCTTCCATATTTAAAGTGTATGTATTTGAGTTTCCGATCGGAACTTCAAGGTTGCGATACCCCAGGGAACGGACCATCAGTACCGTTCCTCCATTAGGAACATTGATCGAGAATTTTCCGGCAGCATTTGTTTGTGTGGCAATTTTAGTTCCCTTGACGGAAACAGTTGCTCCGGGAATTGGGAGCTGATCTGCTTTGCTATAAACGACTCCCGTGATCGTCCGGTCTGCGAAGACGATGCGTCGTTCTCTGATGACGATTGCATTGTCTTTTATTTCATATTCCAATGCCTGATTGTCCATGCAGCGGTCTAAAACTTCCGTTAACATGGCATTACTGACGCTGATGTTTATTTTACCCGATAACTTATGCAGAGGAGCAGCATATACAAAATCATATCCACTTTGTTTTCTGATCTCTCTGAATACTTCTGTAAGGGAAGCATCGATTTTGGAGATGCGTATTCTTTGAGTTGACACGACAGCCACTGCATCAAGGAAGCAGAAGTTCAGCAAAAGAACGAGGGCTATTTTAGAAAAATGCATAAAAACCATTTTTGCATTTTGCAAAAACGGCTGTTCTGCACAGGTAGAAAACCTGTACTTTAATAACGTAAAAAATTTCATACTATTGGTTTTAGGCCTTGAGTGGTTCTTGGCCAGTGGTTTAGGTCAGTTAATTATTTTCTCCGAAAGAGCTGGAGCGCGAGCCCTGATGAAGGTCCGGCGGAGCATCCGGGTGATGTAGATTTATTCCATCAGAAAGTCCCCCTTTCTGTAGCCATACCTTTCTTTTTTCATCTCTCTCATATACTTGCGGGTTTGATTGTATAAATGCGTTGCATTCAAACCCTAAAGACGAACAAGGAAGCTCATGGGGGTAAAGAAATTAAAAAAATAATAGAAATATTTTCCCAAGTCTTACACGTAAAACCCGGAGCGCATTGTTAACCGTTGTTTTCACTGTTTGCTCTGAAATATTTAATACTATAGCGATTTCCTTGTGGGAAAGGAAACCTTTTCTGCTCATCTCAAATATCTCGCGGGTGCGGGCGGGCAAACCGGCCAGTTCCTGCTCAATAATGGCGGAAAGCTGGTGTTGTCTCACCATGTGGTCTGTGGTTACCTGCCCTTCCTCCGCAAAACGCTGGATGGACACCACATATTCCTGCTTCAGGTATTTTCTGGCCAGAAGATCGAAGATCCTGTTTCTTACAGACATGTACAGGTAGCCCGAAAGGGTACTGCTAAAAGTGATCTCTCCATGTTTCTGCCAAAGTGCCGTAAAGATCTCCTGCACGATATCGCGGCATTCCTCTCTGTCCTGAAGCCGCTTAAAAGCATGAATATATAAAGCAGCATGGTAACGGTTGTATATTTCTGAATAAGCCCGGGAATCTCCCTTTCGAAGGGATTCCGACAATTCCAGGTCTGTAAATTTATGATATGGTCCCTTCATTTTCCTGATATTTATGCTGCAATTCGTTCCATTGTTTACAGGCCCCTGATGTGATTCAGGGGCAGGTCACGATCACCTTCCTTCCTTCTATTGTAAAATGAACCTGCCCGGTATGTTCCAAAAGCTTCAGGACTTCAGCAAGCTTTTTAGACCTGGAGACTTCCCCACCGAAGACCACTGCAGGAACGGCTCCTTTATATTCAATGTCCACATTATACCAGCGGGAGAGCTTCTTCATGATGCGTTGAATACTTTCATTATAGAAATAGAAATTGCCGTTTTTCCAATCCACAATAGTCTCCAGGTCAACATCAAGCACTTCAATACCAGCTCGGAGAACCGATTGTTGTCCCGGTTTCAATATTCTAAATCCGGCGGTCTTACCCGTCATTTTCACTTTGATGCTTCCTTTCAGCAAGGTCGTTTTGGTAAAACCATCATCGTCATAACTGTTCACATTGAAATGTGTGCCCAGCACTTCGACCTCCTGCTGGTTGCTGATCACTTTAAAGGGCCTCTTTTTATCCGGGGCAACTTCAAAATAGGCCTCACCTGTGAGCTTTACTGTCCGGGCATCAGAAGGATTAAAAGCGGAGGGGAACCTCAGAGATGAAGCCGAGTTCAGCCAGACCCTGGAGCCATCGGGAAGTACGACCTGATATTGCCCGCCTACCGGAGTTTCCACCATATGATAAGAGACCAGGTCTTCATTGGCCGCTCCCTTTCCCGTCAGTTCATACTTCAGCTGTCCATCGGCAGTTTTGGAAATCACCAGACCAGACTCCTTCGCGACTTCCCCTTTTCCGGCATCTGTTAAGGAGATCCTGGCACCATTTGATAAAGTCAGGATCGCTTTCTGTCCGCCTGGAACAATTTCCGCTGCGGGAACTTTTGCCATTTTCTTTTCACTGTCCTGATCCACTCCTTTATTTAAATAAAGGGAAATTCCTGCCGTCACAATGAACAATACTACCCCAGCAGCCATGACCTTGGGCCAGAGGTCCAATCTTTTCGAACCGTTCTTCAAATCCGGTGTATGGGCCTTGATTAAAAGTAAGTCGCTATTCAGGTCCTGACTTGTCAATCCAAAAGGGCGGTCTTTATTCCATTGAATATACCAGCCCTCTAAAAAAGCAATTTCCTCAGGACTGGAATTTCCTTCAGCATACTTTTTTAAAAGGCTTTTTATTTTTGCTTCTTCCATGTCCTTTATGATGAATGTATAGATGTTTTGTTTTTCAAGCACTAAAGACGAACAAAGCAGATCATGGGGGTAAAGAAAATAAAAGTATTTATTCCATCAAACTATTAGGCGCGAACCTTGTTTATTCAGTAGACAGATTCAATCATTAAAAAAACAATTATGGGCCTACTAAAATCTCTTCTCATCGGTGCCGCAGTTTATGGGGCAGTTAAATATGTCACAAAAAAAGGTGTCAATGGCAAATCTCTTGTAGATGAGCTGAAAGATCAGGCACCGGAATGGCTGGATAAGGCAAAGGAATTTGGAAACGATGTCAAACAACAGTATCGCCAAGCCACTGATCCTTATACGGAATAAGTATTTTTTCCCTGCTAATGAGCCCTGCTATAGATCAATAGCAGGGTTTTCTTTTTCATTTCTTTTTTCAGGCCCGATCAGTTGAGGATTTAATTTATACGGTTGAGTTGCAAATTTAGTCAGCTGAGTCTCTTTCCGGCTTTGGCCGGCAGGAACATTCCCTATCATTGCATCAACAAAATAAATAATCATGAAGAGCTTATTATTATCAACTGTAATGGTTTTGAGTATCGGAGCTGTTAAAGCCCAGAAGATTGAGCTGATTCCTAAAGCAGGGATTAGCATCAGCAAACAATCCATCAGCAATATGAATGGAGAGAAAAACAAAGTAGGCTTCACCGCCGGACTAGGCGTTAATTTTCAGGTGGCTAAAAGTGATTTTTCCATTCAGCCAGAGTTAAACTATGTAAGCGAGGGGACGAAGATCAAAAATGGCAACATGACCATTAAACAAAACCTGAACTACCTGGAATTGCCGGTATTGGCAAAATACAGCTTTGGACCGGTTTATGTAAATGCAGGCCCATCCATTTCCCTTCTGCTATCTGACAAAAAGAAATTAGAGTCGTTTTACGGAGGTAAAGTTCAGAAATTAGACTTTGGTATTCAGATGGGTGCAGGTGTAGCGGTTCCTGCAGGCCCTGGAAAGTTCATCGTAGACGGCAGATATGCACTCGGATTAACAGACCTCAGCAAAGCGGCTAACAAAGTTAAAAACAGAGGGATTATTGCCACGATCGGATATGCCATTCCTTTGTAAACCTTATGAATTGATTTTCTCAAAGCAGGTCGGATTGTGGGTATAACACCACAATCCGATCTGCTGTTTTCCAAAAAATATGATCATTCCTATCTTCACCTTCATCAGGATCTACCTCCAGCTCAACCTTCTGCTTAAAATGGAATTTGGGGCTTATAAACCCGGTCTTTTAAATCCGGATCCGGAGAAAAAGCTGGACCTCCTTCCTCATGAGCGGGACCGCTTATTCAACAGGATCGAAGACTGTTTCAACATTTCTTTTAGTTTTCCGGAGGAGCAAGCCATAAAAACACCTTACGACCTGATCAATGCCATCATGGAGAAAAGAATGGAAAATGGCTCGGAGTTCATCAACCATTTCCTATTTTCGGGCAGGAATACCTTGTTAAACACCAGCGATCACTCTCATTTTATGTAATTTTGGAGAATAAAAGAACATTCAGCAATACGATGAGCAAGTCAAAAGACCTATTTCCAAAACCAGTAAACAAATACCTCAGGTTTATTACGATCCCCCTGTTATTTCTGGTTTTGAATCTGTTGTCCTACCTGCTCAACCCTTATAGTGCCTATTACAAACATTATTTTAGCAGACCGGTTTTAGAGATGCTAACTGATGCCGGGCTGACCATGATTTTCTGCGGATTGATCTTTGAATTGAGTGTCCTGAATTCGGTGATGCTGGACAAAATCATTCCATGGACGGAGAAACCATTTACGCGTTTTAGCATCCAGTTACTCCTTCAGATCATCTTTGTCATCATTCTGATGGTCCTGCTGTACTTTATCGGATCTTTCATTTATACCTATGAAGAAAAACTCACCTTTGAAGAAGAACTCAACAGTCTTCAGTTTGTCTATGTATGTGTCATCATGGGCATTTTGATCAGCGCAGTAACCACGGGAAATTTTCTGTTGCAAAAATGGAAAACCACAATGATTGAAGCCACTGAACTGAAACTCAAAACAGCGGAATTTAAAGAAATTGCCATGCAGGCAGAACTGCAGTCACTGAAACTACAGCTTGATCCTCATTTTATGTTCAATAACTTCAGCACCCTTTCGGAGCTGATTTCAGAAGACCAGTTAAAAGCAGAGGTTTTTCTAAGGAACCTTTCCCGGGTATACCGGTATATGATTGTAAACCTGAATAAAAACATTGTCTCACTGGAGGAAGAACTGATTTTTGTAGATGCTTATTTATACCTGATCCGCATCAGATATGGAGAAAATGTGACGATTTCTGTGGACATTACCAATGACGACGGAAGGGGTATCCCCCCTATCACGCTGCAACTGCTGATTGAAAATGCCATTAAACACAATGCGGCAACCAAGACCAGTCCCCTGCACATCAAAATTTACAATACTGATGCACACATTGTTGTGAGTAATAACCTGCAAAGGATAAAACTGGCCATTCCTTCTGCCCGTATAGGCCTTCAAAATATCAGGAGCAGGTATGCCCTGTTATCAGAAAACCTGCCTTCTATCATAGAAGACGAAAGTTCTTTTGCAGTTTACCTACCTTTACTTCCATTATAGCTCCGCATTTTAGTTTTGCAATTTAGCTCCCGAAATATGAATATTCTAATCATTGAAGACGAAAAACCAAATGCCAACCGGCTGATCAAATTACTGGCAGAGATCAGAGAAGATGCGGTCATTACGGGCGTCCTGGCCAGTGTAGAAGAAAGTGTGAACTACCTGACACAAAATCCTCATCCCGATCTGATTATGATGGACATCAGACTCGGAGATGGATTATGCTTTGAAATATTTCCAAAAGTAGAATTACACTGCCCGGTGATTTTCACTACTGCTTACGATGAATATGCCCTCCGTGCTTTCAAAATCTACAGCCTCGCCTATTTGTTAAAACCGATAGAAAAGAATGAGCTGAAAGATGCCTTGGGTTTATACGACCATATCCTGCAAGAGAGCAATCCCAATAAAGCATTGGATCAGTTGGTAGATTACATAAAATCAAAATCTGTCATTTACCGTTCCCGCTTTCTGCTCCCCTATAAGGATGGCTACAAAACCATTCTTGTTTCTTCCATTGACTATATTTATTCCGAGCATAAGATTACCCATCTTGTGCTGGACGACAATACCGACATCATCGTTCCCTTTACGATGGACGAGCTGGAAGACCAGCTTGATCCGGTTTGTTTTTTCCGTGCCAACCGTCAGCACATGATTTTTGTGAACAGCATTCTTTCGATTCATAATTATTTTAATGGTAAATTGAAGGTGATTTTGAAGAGCAAAAGTTCCGGTGAAATCATCATCAGCAAAGAGAAGTCAGGACAATTCAAGGCCTGGCTGGACAGATAAGGAGCCAAAGTATCTTCCGGATTTCAGTTAAAGGTTTTACCGTTTCAGTTACGATTATGGTCATTTCGGTCATTTAATCAGCATAACGCGCGTGGGAGATTTTATTTTTGCATTCATTTTTAAAAGAACATAAATTATAAAAGCAATGTCTTTCCCTCCAACCCCCAAAAATCAAAAGCGATATTTACTATTATTGTCCTTGCTTTTCCCTGCAGCTCTTTTAAGCAGTTGCGGTTCGAAAGGAGCAAACGAACAGGCAGCTGGTGCAGGAGTCCCCCCTCCGGCAGAAATCCCGGTCATCAGTGTGATGGAGCAACCTGCAACTACCTTTACGGATTATTCTGCTTCGATTGAAGGAAAGGTGAATGTAGACATCCGTCCGCAGGTAGACGGTTACCTGGACAAAATATTTGTCGACGAAGGTGCCCATGTACAAGCCGGACAGCCTTTATTTAAAATCAATGACCGTGTATATCAGGAACAACTGAATACCGCCAATGCCTCGATGGAATCCGCAAAAGCGAAATTGCGTACTGCACAGATTGAAGTCGACAAAATCACCCCATTGGTAAAAAACAAAGTGGTTTCTGAGGTACAACTGAGTACTGCCCAGGCCAATTTTAGCGAAGCACAGGCGGCGGTGTCACAGGCAAAATCAACGATTGCTTCTGCAAAGATCAATATTGGTTTCTCCCTGATTAAGGCCCCTATCTCCGGCTTTATCGGTAAAATCCCTAAAAGAGTAGGTAACCTGATCAGCAAAGGTGATGCAGAACCGATGACGACCCTATCTGATACCAGAGAAGTCTATACCTATTTCGCGATGAGCGAACCTGCATTCCTGCATTTCAATGCACAGATTCCGGGATCGTCTATGACAGAAAAGTTGAAAAAACTACCTCCGGTAAGTTTAATCCTTGCCGATGGAACAACTTATCCTCAAAAAGGAAGAATCCAGATTGTAGACGGTCAGTTTGACAAGAACACGGGTTCCATTAGTTTAAGGGCAGTATTCCCTAATCCTCAGGGACTTTTACGTTCAGGTAATACCGGAAAAGTACGTTTGGAAGAAAGTCATGCGCAGGCATTGATGGTTCCTAAAGCCTCTACGATGGATGTACAGGACAAAATCTTTGTCTACTTCGTTGGACCTGGCAATAAACTGCAACGCAGGGCGATTACCGTTTCCGGAAAAAGCGGCAACAATTACCTGATCAGTGATGGCCTGAAAAAAGGAGAAACCATTGTGTTTTCAGGACTTGATGGTCTGGCTGAAGAGGCCGTGATTAAACCTAAGCCTCTGAATACGGACAGCGTTTACCGCGCACAATAATTTACATTTTAATACGAAATCAACATGTTACAATCTATTATAAGAAGGCCGGTATTGGCTACGGTAATCTCTATCCTGCTGGTCTTGCTGGGGATCGTAGGTCTGACCCGCCTTCCAATTACCCAGTTTCCCGACATCGCCCCGCCCACGGTGATGGTTTCAGGGAGTTATCCCGGAGGGAACAGTGAGGCGGTAGTCCGTTCCGTAATTACGCCTTTAGAGGAATCCATTAATGGGGTGGAAAACATGGATTATATGAAATCCTCCGCCAGTAACGATGGTTCCTTCTCTATATCTATTGTCTTTAAGCAAGGTACCAATCCTGATCAGGCTGCAGTAAACGTGCAGAACAGGGTTTCACAGATCAATAGCCAGATGCCTGCAGAGGTATTACTGGCAGGGATCAGTACGTCGAAGCAACAGAACAGTAATGTGATGTACTTCAATATTTACAGTGAAGACAAAGCGAAGTACGATGAGAAGTTCCTTCAGAACTACACCAAGATCAACCTTGTTCCTGAATTAAAAAGGATTCAGGGTGTGGGTCAGGTTCAGATCTTCGGTTCCAAAGATTACTCGATGCGGGTTTGGTTGAATCCACAGAAAATGTCGGCCAACAACCTTACTCCAGGCGAAGTAACCGCAGCGATTAATGACCAGAGTTTGGAAACTGCTCCGGGAAAGTTTGGTGAAGAATCTAAGGAAGCCATAGAATATGTTGTAAAATATAAAGGAAAGTTAAACCTTCCCGAGCAATATGAAAACCTGATCATTAAATCCAACCCGGACGGCGGAATCCTTCGTTTAAAGGATGTAGCCAGGATTGAATTTGGTGCAGCAAGTTATAGCAGTGACTCCAAAATGAACGGTAAAGATGCCGTAACGTTAGGTATCCTTCAGGCCAGTGGTTCGAATGCAAACGATATTGAAATCCAGGTCCGTAAATCACTGATTAAAGCGGAGAAATCATTTCCAAAAGGGATAAAATACGACATCTTGCAAAGTACCAAGGAAAGACTGGACGAGTCGATCAGCCAGGTAAAAACGACCCTGATTGAAGCCTTCGTACTCGTATTTATTGTGGTATTTATTTTCCTTCAGGATTTCCGCTCTACCCTGATCCCTGCAATTGCGGTTCCGGTAGCGATCATCGGTACCTTCTTCTTCCTGCAAATGATTGGTTTCACCGTCAACGTATTGACACTTTTCGCACTGGTACTGGCCATCGGGATTGTGGTCGACGATGCGATTGTGGTGGTGGAAGCCGTCCATGCCAAGATGGAAGGTACACATATGACGGCCCGTGAAGCCACGTATTCTGCGATGAGTGAGATTACAGGAGCCATTGTATCCATTACCCTGGTGATGGCCGCAGTATTCCTCCCTATCGGATTTATGGAAGGTTCATCCGGGATTTTCTATAAGCAGTTTGCCTTTACCCTGGCGATTGCGATTCTGATCTCGGCGGTAAACGCATTGACTTTAAGTCCGGCGCTATGTGCACTGTTCCTAAAAAACAACCATGCCGAAAAAGCAGGTAAAAAAGAAGGTTTCTCCAAAAGGTTCTTCAGTGCATTCAATACTTCATTCGACAGAATGACGGATAAATATATCGGAAGCCTGAAATTCCTGATCAGATTCAAATGGTTGAGTCTGGCTGGACTGGCATTGGTGACCGGTATTACGTTTTATATGATGAACACGACTCCTAAAGGATTTGTTCCAAACGAGGATGATAGTTTCATTATCTATTCCTTAACGATGCCTTCGGGTACCGGATTAGACCGGACTACGAAATTCATCAAAAGGGTCGATTCTACATTGAGAACATTTGATGCCGTGAAAAACGTAACGAGTGTATCCGGTTTCAACATCATGAGTAATTCGTCGAGTCCTGCTTATGGCCTGGGTTTCAGTAAACTGAAAGCGCCTAAAGAAAGAGGTGAAGTGCAGGATATGGACGGGGTGATCGGCCTCATTAATGCGAAAATGGCGACCTTAAAAGAAGGTACCGTAAGTGTATTCAGAATGCCTCCCGTAGCAGGTTATGGTGCGATTGGTGGTGCAGAGTTTGTATTACAGGACAGAACGGGTGGTAACCTTCAGAAATTCAGTGGGATGGCCAATGGGATTGTCGGACAGTTGTTCGGACTGGATGGTGTTGCCGTAGCCTTTACCACTTTCAAAGCAGATTATCCGCAGTTTGAACTGGAAGTAAATGATGAAAAAGCAAAACAACTGGGTGTGAGTGTAAGAGAATTGCTCAATACCATTCAGGTGTATTATGGTGGCGCACAAGCATCAGACTTTAACCGTTTCGGTAAATATTACCGGGTAAATGTGAAGGCCGATGGAATGTACAGAACCGATAAAGAATCCCTGAATATGGTGTTTGTAAAAAATGCACAGGGTAAAATGGTTCCTGCAAGTGAGCTGGTGGCCGTAAAAAGAGTATACGGACCGGAATCTGTAGACCGTTATAACCTGTTCAATTCCATCACGGTAAACGCAATTGCCAAACCGGGAGTCAGCAATGGTAAAATCATGGAGCAGATCGAAACCTTGCTGAGTGAGAAACTGCCTAACGGATACAGTTACGAATGGAACGGACTTTCCAGAGAAGAGAAATCTTCAGGTTCTCAAACCCTTTTCATTTTGAGTTTGAGTCTCCTGTTTGTTTACTTCCTGCTGGCTGCACAGTATGAAAGTTACATCTTGCCACTGGCCGTAATGCTTTCTATTCCTACGGGATTATTAGGGGTATTTATTGCCATCAAGATTGCAGGAATAGACAACAACATCTATGTACAGGTAGGATTGATTATGCTGATTGGATTGCTGGCAAAAAATGCCATTCTGATTATTGAATTTGCCTTACAGCGGAGGAAAGAAGGTATGGAGCTGATTGCTGCTGCCCTGGAAGGTTCCAGACTTCGTCTGAGACCGATCCTGATGACTTCCCTTGCTTTCGTAGCAGGTATGATCCCGCTGATGATTGCTACAGGTGGTTCGGCCATGGGTAACCGATCGATCAGTACAGGTGCTGCCGGCGGGATGCTTGCAGGGGTAGTACTCGGACTGTTTATCATTCCTGTATTATTTGTAGTCTTCCAGTCTTTACAGGAAAAAATAACCGGAAAACCGGTAGTTGAAACAAACGACGACGTCAAATCACATTAACAATGAATCACTTACATAAATTATATACCGTTACCGCCTTAGCCATCCTGATTACAGGATGCAAGGTCGGTAAGGAATATGTCCGACCGGGAATGAATCTTCCACAGCAATTCAGAACTGAAGATGCAAAAACAGATTCCAGCAGTGTCGCGGCATTGAGTACTAAGGCTTTTTTTAACGATACGGAATTGCAATTGCTGATTGACAGCGCCAATGCCCGGAATTTCGACCTGCTGATTGCCCTGAAGAATATAGAACAGGCAGATCAGACGCTTCGCGAAGCAAAGGTGAATTTCCTTCCGGAGCTGGGTTTAAACATTCAGGCAAATTCCAGTACGCCTTCTAAAAACAGCTTAAATGGCTTGAGTATCGGTCAGTTTATCGGTTCCAGATCCGTACAGGATTATAACGCTGCTTTAAACCTTTCCTGGGAAATCGGTTTCTTTGGTAAATTGAAAGGGATGAAAGCCAAGGCTTTATCAGAATACCTTCAGACACGCGAAGCTTCTAATGCGATCCGCAGCAAACTGGTATCCGGTGTAGCCATGGGTTATTACAACCTGTTGATGCTGGATGAGCAGTTACAGATTGCCAACAGAACGCTATCCCTGAACGACAGTACCCTAAGGATGACGAAATTGCAATGGGATGCCGGTTTAACGACGATATTGGCGGTTCAACAGGCAGAAGCACAGAGATTAAGTTCTGCACAACTGATCCCTTCCCTGCAACAAAGCATCAGCGTTCAGGAAAATGCACTGAGCCTGTTGACAGGAACAGTCCCTTCTTCCATTAACCGGATGAAGAAGCTGAACGAAATCGCGCCAGCTCAGCAAATGCCGACCGGTTATCCGGTTGCGCTGTTGAACAACCGTCCGGATGTAAAGGCGAGTGAATATGCACTTCGTGCCGCCAATGAATCTGTTGGTATTGCACAGGCAAGCATGTATCCATCGTTGAACATTACGGCAAATGGCGGACTCAACTCTTTCAAGGCGAGCAACTGGTTTAACATCCCCGGATCCTTATTCGGAATGGTTGCCGGATCAGTAGCGCAGCCTATCTTCCAACGCAGAAAGTTGAAAACGGCATTTGAAATTGCAAAATTAGAAAGAGAGAAGTCTGTTTTACAATTCAGACAAACGGTGCTGACAGCGGTAACTGAGGTTTCAGATGCACTGGTAAAATCAGCCCGATTAAAAGAACAGGTTGCCATTGCCGAAAATCGGGTTAACACCCTCCGCTCGGCCATAAAAAATGCGAACATGCTTTTCGGAAGCGGCATGGCAACTTATTTAGAAGTTATTCTTGCTCAGGGAAATTTACTGCAAAGTGAATTGGAGCTGAGTAATTTGAAACGTCAGCGTTTGGCTGCTGATGTAGAACTTTATACTGCACTAGGGGGCGGTATAAACGAATAAAAAACACACTGCGGGGGTCTTATTTCCAGCCTCCGCAGTATGATAAACCCACAAATTCTGCGGAAAAATTACTTGAAGTAAATCTTAAAGGTCGTCCCGATGCCCACTTCACTTTCTACTACAACCCTTCCTCCCATTGCATCAATCTGGTTCTTGGAAATGAATAAGCCCAGTCCTTTAGAATCGGGATTCCCGTTAAAGGTTTTATACATGCCGAATAATTCGGCACCATATCTATCCAGGTTCATTCCAATTCCATTGTCTGAGACCTGCAGCACCAGCTGACCTTCATGATGACAACTCAGTTCGATCAAAGGGCTGCGCTTCGGGTGACTGTACCGGATGGCATTGAAAATAAAATTCAGCAGAATACTTTCCAGATATGCGGGATTGTAATTGACCAATACATCTTCCAACACCTTGTTCACAACAACTGCCTGTTTCAGAACGATCTGGTCGTTCAGGACATTCAGCGTTTTCTCAATATACTTATTCAGGTTGAGTGGCTCTACAATAATGTTAATATTCGTCTGAATATTAACTACCTCATTTAAATTCAGCAAGGTTTCATTAAGGTTATCGGAAACTGTTTTCAAAAGTCCAATCATCTCGTTTCGTTCTTCTTCTGACTTCGTGGTATCAATTAGAACGGAAATGGACTGGATGTTACTCGTATGAGAACGAAGGTTATGAGACACGATATAAGAGAAATTCAACAAACGCTTATTTTGCTCATTCACGAGATCAAAAGAATGGTTCAGGTCTCTTTCCGCCCGTTTATTCCTGGTAATGTCAATCATAATTCCCCTTAGCAATACCGCCTTTCCCTCCTCTACAATCACATTTACAATGTCCCTTAACCAGACTACATTTCCTCCTTTGGCAATCATGCGGTACTCAAAATCATGTTGCTCCAGATTGTTGGTACAAACGGTGCAATAGTTAACCACCCAATCTCTGTCGTCCGGATGAACGTGGTCTGCCCAAAAGCTTGGAGAAGACAACCATTCTTCGGCAGTATAGCCTAAGATATCCTCCGATTTCTTACTGATAAAGGTAAAGTTAAAAGTCTCGGGATCGGCCTCCCAAACGATACCATCAATGGTATTGATTAAAGATTCTATCCGGTACTGGTACTCTTCCGCAATCAGTTCAGCTTCGATTCTGGCGGTCACGTCTTCAATAACCGTAATGTGGCTGCTTGGGGTATCCCCAACTTTCCACAATGGTGTGATCATTAAATTTACCCAGACCACCTGCCCATCTTTCCGAAGATACCTTTTTAACAGCTCAAACTCCCTGATCTTTCCTGACCTCATTTGCTGAAAGTACCTCAGGTCTTTCTTTAAATCATCCGGATGGGTTATTGACTGAAAGTTTGTATGCTGTAATTCCGCTTCCGTATAACCCAGTATTTTACAAAACTTCCCATTAATCCTCAGAAAAGCACCTGTATTGGAGTCTACTTCTGCGATGCCTATTGCGGCCTGATCAAATATCGTTTTAAACTTAATTTCGTTTTCCAGCAAGCGGGTAGCCTGTTCGTAAACCAGCAACTGTAATTCGGCAGGTTTCTTAAAAACACGGTAAACTAAAAAACCCGTAAGCGCAGCCAGCAATACGCTGAATAGCGTAGGGAAAATGATTTTTAAATATGGCTTATAGGTAGGAACAGCGGCTACATAAATCTTCCAGTCGCCATCAGGAAAATCTATTGTTTCAGAAGCCGCAACGGAAAAGTCAGAAAACAAAGGCAGAAAGAACTCTTCCTTAGCACTCACAGGGTTCCGTTTTGACAACTGAAAACGAAACCTGTTGTTCATGTGTTCATACACCCCTGCTTGCTTCAAAAATACGTCCAGCTTAATCACGACTGCAGAGAACCCCCAAAACTTGTTGTTAAAGAACAAGGGCATCCGGCCTACAATCCCCATCCCTCCCTGACGCAGCATAATGGGCCCGGCGAAATACATTTTCCGGGATTCAATGGCCTTATTGGCTTCCGCGGAAATGGTTTTGGAGTCTTTAAGGACATTCAGGTCTAATGCTTTTTCGTTCCCTTTTAAAGGATAGACATATTTAATCACGCCATCTGGCACCAGCTCAACAGCAGATAAGGTCCGGTTAGAATTGACAAGCTGTGCAGCCACAGTATCAAAATTTTTAGGAACACCATCCCCATTTATGGTGAGTCCAATAGTCAATGCAGCAGTGTAACTATTTTTAAGAGACTGATCAACATTGTGTTTCACGGAGGTCAATATCCGGGACATTTCCAGTCGCCGGTCCTCCACCACCAGGCGGTACCTTTGATTGGCAACAAAAAGGATGATCATGGTCAGGATCAGGAATACAAAGATTCCCATAGCTTTAGGCCTCCGAAACAGAATGTTTGTGGTAGCGGATAAATTCTTGTCTATATTCATTTTTTCCCAGGAAGGACTTAAATATAACAAAATTTAATTTTTACTTTTATCCAATATGATTTCCCTAGAAAATACCAAGATCCATGCTTCGTTCTCCTCCAAAGGTGGAGAGTTACAAAGTTTAAGAAGTAAAGAAACAAACCTGGAATACCTCTGGAGTGGCAATCCGGATTACTGGGGTAAATTCAGCCCGATTCTGTTCCCTATTGTTGGAGGCTTAAAAGACAATACCTATTATTATAAGGATAAAGCATTTACCCTTCCACGCCACGGCCTGGCCAGAGAGCGGGAGTTTAAAGTGAGTCAAATCTCTGAAACAGAAATTCTTTTTACCCTGGAACAGGATGAAGAAAGCCTGAAGGTATACCCATTTGAATTCCGGTTGGGACTACGCTATACCCTCTCGGGAGATATGCTAAGCTGTGCTTATGAAGTTACAAATACAGGAGATCAGGCATTATGGTTTTCTATTGGGGGGCATCCTGCTTTCGCTGTACCTTTAAGAGAGGGATTAAAATACGGCGATTACTACCTGCAGTTTAATAAAGATCATCAGCTCATTTCTAATAAGATTAAGCAGGACCTGATTGACGATGAAACAGAAACCATCGCATTAACTGATGGAAAACTTCAATTGAAACATGAATTGTTTTATGAAGATGCACTCGTTTTTAAGCGCCTGCAAAGTGATTCCATTTTCCTAAAAAGCGATGCAGATCCCCATGGTCTTGAATTTCAATTCAAGGGATTTCCTTTCTTTGGGATATGGTCTGCGAAAGATGCTGATTTCGTATGTCTGGAACCCTGGTGTGGCATCGCCGATGGCAGCCATCACCAACAAAAACTGGAAGAGAAAGAAGGTATAATGTCTTTAAATCCAAAGGAAGAATGGACCAGGCAATGGCAGGTAACCTGTTTTTAGCTGTTCCTTCCCGGTAATTCAACGATAAACTTACAGCCCTTGCCCTTTCCTTCACTCTCTGCGCGGATGGTTCCTTCATGAGCCTCCACCAGGACTTTTACGATGGAAAGCCCAAGGCCTGTAGAGTTTTCACCCCCGGTAGGTTGAGCACTTAAACGGGTGAAACGCTGATATAGTTTACTTTGATCTTCAGCGGTCAGGCCTAAACCCTGATCTTCTACTTCGATCAGAACATTGTGGTTTTCTTCTTTTACACGGACAAAAATATGGGTGCCCATGGGCGAATATTTGATAGCATTGTTGACCAGGTTGTCTACGATCTCGGTTAACTTCCCTTCGTCGGCATTCACATACAGGTCCTTTTCATAACTAAAATTTAAGGTCTGACTTTTTCTTTCTGCCAGTGGCTGGTTCATAGAAACCACATTGCTTACTAAAAATGAGGCATTCACCTTAATCAACAGCAAATGAATTTTTCCGGCTTCCATACTTCCCACCTGCAACAGCTCATCAATAATGCGAACCATATTCAGGCTGGCAATTTTTATCTGATCACAAAGGGTATCTACCATCTCCGGATTGTCTTTCTTCATCTTGATGAGGTCAGCACGTACTGGAATGGTGGTCAACGGATTTTTAAGGTCGTGGGCCGTGGTATTTAAAATCTGGTTGTGTTGGGCCAGGCTTGTTCTTGAGGCCAGTCTCAATTCAATCTGATCCATTACAATGTCCCTCAGGTCTCTCAGGATACCCTCTTCTTCAGGTGTCAGGACCCTGGGTTCTTTACCGATTACACAGAAAGTACCCAGGTTAAAGCCATCTTTAGTCCGCAATGGAACCGCAGCATAAAACTTTAAACCAAAGGAGCCTGCAACCAGGGGATTGCTCAGTGTACGGGGATCGATGGAAGCATCTTCTATCTGGTAAAGATCGTCGGCTAAAATGGTGGATGCACAAAGCCCTTCATCGCGGTCAATCTGCTGTGCTTCAGTTCCGTACTTCGACTTAAACCAAATCCTATCCGTATCCACCAGGCTCACGATCGCAATAGGTACTTTCAGTAGATTTGCCGCCAGCTTGGTTAGCCGGTCAAATGAGCCATCCGGTGGCGTGTCAAGAATATCATACCTTTTCAGGGCTTTAATTCTTTCTTCTTCTGATGAAATAATATCGATATCTATTTGAGTCGCCATTGAGATTGCCATTGTAGATATAAAGTTAGTAATGTTCCCTCTGAAAACAAATTACTATCATTTTATCGTACGAATATGACTAAAGAAAAAGATTTATCATCAAAAAATAAAAGCGGCCTTGCGGCAGCTCTTATCTTAAAATCCGGTATTTACGGTAATCGCCTTAAACTGTTCCAGTGCCTGCTGAACCTGAGCAATCTTGCCATATGCAAGTTCATAGGCATCAGCTCCGAGAAAAAGGTGTAATGGTGGCTGTTCTTCTGCCGTCATGTTAATCAGTGCGGCAACCGCCTTTTCCGGATCACCGGCCTGATTCCCGTCAATGCTATGCTGATGTGCGTTCTGAACTTCACGCACTTCCTGATACGCGGAAATTTCATTTTTCGGTGTCAGCAAAGAGCCTTGAGAAAGAAAGTTTGTTCTGAAATATCCAGGGTAAACCACCGTCACATGTACGCCAAATGGTTTCACCTCCGCAGCAAGGGATTCGGAGAAACCTGCTACGGCGAATTTTGTGGCGCAATAAATACCAAAGCCGGGAAATCCGCCAGTGTATCCACCGATGGAAGCGATATTGAAGATATGTCCGGAATGCTGTGCCCTGAAATGAGGCATCACCTTTCTGATCACATTTAATGAGCCAAATACGTTAACGGCAAAATTTGCCCTGGCTTCTTCATCGCTCAGTTCCTCCAGGCTTCCGGTTAAGCCGTATCCGGCATTGTTAACGACCACGTCGATCTTGCCAAACCGGTCAATTCCTGTGGCGATGGCTGCCGCAACGCTGTCTTCGTTTTGCAGATCCAGCACCAAAGGGAGGAAGTTTGGATCATCCACACCTACCGCATCGGTTAATTCATTTATTTTTCTTGAAGTTGCGGCTACTTTAAAGCCTTCTTTTAACAGTTGTTTTACCAGGCTCAATCCTAATCCCTTAGAAGCACCTGTTACAAACCATACTTTTTGATTGTCCATAATTTCAGTGTATTTACGGATACAAAATTACAGGACAGCAATGATGGGGAGCTTACATCAATCAAACCAATGCTTGTAAAATTCAAACATTCCTAAACTGGGAGGGATTGAAACGGGTATGTTTTTTGAAATAATTGTTAAAATGAGCAGACTCTTCAAATCCAAGGCAGCAGGCAATTTCAGCAACGTTCCAATCGGTATGCTTTAACAATGCTTTGGCTTCCGTCACGATCCGCTCTGTAATGTGCATCGTGGTGGTCTTTCCGGTAGTTTCTTTTATCGCCCTGTTGAGGTGGTTTACATGAACGGCAAGCTGTTGGGCAAAATCTGCTGCTGAACGCATGGTGAAGCGCTGTCTGGGCGTCTCAATAGGGAACTGCCGTTCCAGCAACTCTGTAAATACCGCTGTAATCCTGGAATTGGCATCGGGATGCCGGTATAAATTCTCCGCCGGCTGGATCTTTAAAGCAAAATGAATCAGTTCAGTTACGTAATTTCTGATGAGGTCGTATTTGTATACGTAGTCAGAATCACGCTCTTCCATCATTTTCAAAAAGAGTACAGTAACCTGCTTGTCCTGCTCCTCATTTAAGACAAAGGAAGGCTTGCCTCCTGGAGCAAACATGGGCAATTCCGTCAGGTTACCACGCATTTTCTCCGTAAAAAAAGCATCCGTGAAGATGCAGAAATAGCCAGAGCCATCATCATTTAAACATTCCCAGGTATATGGAACCTTTGGATTGAAGAACATCAGTGTAGAACCCGAGATTTCCACGCTTTTATCCGCGTAATGGTAGATGTTCCTTCCCCGCATAAGGCAGACTTTATAAAAATCCCTGCGACTGTATTTTACCGGGACCGCATTGGGACCAAGGTGGTTTTCCAGGTTAAAGACATTAAAATGTCCAATGCCTTCCTGAAGATTATCAGGAAGCCAATTGAACTTTTCACGGTAAAAATCTTCAAGGCTCTCTGTTTTTGACATGCGTCAAAGTTACACAATTCAAACCATTTACACTTTAGCTACCAGGACTCCATGATGAGGTCATAGTTGATGGCAGCTCCGGCACGCATTCCTGCGGCAACAGCCTGGGAAACTGCCCGGAGCATAGTCGCATTATCGCCCGCCGCATAGATTCCAGATATACTGGTGTGTTGTAATTCATCCACCTGCAGAAAGCCATGTTCGGTCAGTGTACAACCCAGTTCCTGCGGAAGACTGCTATGCTGGTCAAAAGGAATCCGGGCATACATGACGTTAAAGGCATGCTCCTGTCCATCCGACAAAACCAGGTGTTTTATTTGCCCATCGCTATGTATCAATTGACTTACTGGTGTTTCAATCCATGAGATGCCATGTTTTGTCAGTTGCGCCTGCTGATCCGGATCCAGGCTGATCAGTCCGTTGGTAAATAAAACCAGTTCTTTAGTCCAGTTGCTGAGGACCTGTGCAAAATGAAGGGCGTCGTTACCATTGGCAAGAATGGCTGTTTTTTGATGGCGGACTTCATAACCATGACAATAAGGACAATGAATCACAGAGATTCCCCAACAGGCAGCAAAGCCTGCTATTTCCGGCATCCTGTCTTTCAGGCCAGTTGCAAATACCAGCTTTTTAGCACTTAGCTTTTTACCTGATTCTGTTTTTAGCTCAAAGCACAGTCCGGACTTTTGGGCTGAAATGACCCGGTCGTTCAAAAATTCGACGGTTGGATATTTTAGCACTTCCGCTTTTGCCTTTCCCGTAATTTCAGCAGGTGTTTCCCCATCATGGGTGATAAAATTATGTGAATGAGGGGTCTGTGCATTACAAGGTTTACCACTATCAATAACCAGCACTTTTCGCATCGCACGACCTAAAGTCATAGCTGCCGAAAGCCCAGCATAACTTCCACCAATAATGATCACTTCCAGAGGATTCTTAATTTCCATTTCCTAAATTTTATGATTTAGGATAAAAATAAGGATTGACACCACTAATGCAACAAAGTTTCATTAATTAAACTTAATCCTGACAATCCTGCTGGAAAATAAATACGGGCGTTTATTTAATTACAGCAGTTCTGGAGCTCGAAGTATGGGCATTGAATACGCCCAGCGCGCCATTGCTAAAATTTGAAGGTGGATTTGCCGGAGAAACAGGTGGCCCTCCTTGTCCGGAATTCTGCCCGATGCTATAAAAGTAGCGGTATACATTTCTGTCTACACATTGGAATTCCACATGTACGCTGTCTCCTTTTACCAGATCATCCAGCTCATAAAAAATCACATTTTCCACCTTATTGCCATCATTAAAACGATCCTCACTCACTGCATCTTCCTCCACTACCCCTTTTGTTTTCAAGATATAGCGATATTGATTGGCAATGCCGGCGGGATCTGAAAAGTTAGCCACGATATAACTCTTATTGCCGCCAAAAAAATTAAAGGTTTTGAAGGTCAGTGCATCCAGTATTACTCTTGCAGGCATAATAGAACTGGCCTCATATGTTTTTCCTTCGGAAGTTACACTTAGGTCATACCTGACGCCCGGCTTCCCCTTAAATTTAGTTGGACTCTTGTAAATTCCGGGATCGGTTTCCACAAAGACGGCCAAAACCTTTGCATCTGCCTTCAACACAATGTTGGCCTTACTGACCCCGTTAAATTTGTTCGGTTCTGTGAAATTATAGGTCTTTGAAACCTTTACAACCTGATTCTCATTCAGGTCACTAATCCCTCCATCGATGACAATTACCGGAACAGCCTCGTCCAGCTTAAGGTCAATGACTTTTTTGCATGCGCTAAAAGTACCGACTGCAATGACTACAAAAACGTAGCGGGTATATTTTTTCAAATTCATGCTTTTCATGAGGATATCTTGTTTTTGTAATGCTAAAATTTAAAGTTCCAGGTTACAGAGGGAATGATCCCAAATAAGGTTGTCCGTGTTACCTGGGTTCTGGTTGCATCATCCGGATCATCTTTAAAATCAATAGAGAACGCATTTTGGCGGTTGTACAAGTTGTAAATCCCAAAAGACCAGCTCGATTGCAGTCTTTTCCCAGGCTTACCTTCCAGCGTGGCCGAAACATCTAGACGGTGATAGGCAGGTGTCCGGTATCCGTTCTTTTCCTTATAATAGAAAGCAGTCCTTCCATTCACCTGATACTTGCCGCTTGGGTAGGTTACCGCGTTTCCGGTATTGTAGACAAAAACAGAAGAAAAAGTCCAGCGTGGTCCTGCTTTATAAATCCCGACCAACGAAAGGTCATGGGTACGGTCCTGCTTTGCGTAAAACCATTTGCCCTCATTGATCGCATCAAACTGTCGCTCGGTCCGGGAATAAGTATAACCAATCCAGCCATTAAATTTGCCAAACCGTTTCTTTAAAAACAATTCAATCCCATAAGCACGGCCATCACCGTACAACAGGTCTGCTTCTACATTTCCATTTCCCCTTAAGTCTGTTCCGCTCCGGTATTCAATCTGGTTCTGCATCCATTTATAGTAGATTTCTGCAGAAAATTCATATTTGTCCTCATTGAAATTCCTGAAATAGCCCAAAGCAACCTGATCTGCTATTTCCGGCTTCACATTATTGCTGTTCATGATGTACAAATCCGTGGGTGATGTCGAAGTAGAGTTAGACATCAGGTGGATGTTCTGGATGTTCCTGGTATAAGCTCCTTTTAGGGAACTTCCGGTATTCATCTGGTAACTGGCAGAGAATCTGGGTTCGAGGTTGAGGTAATTTTTCACAAAATCGCCAGATCCATAAGCTTTGATCTGGGTGGTATTTCCTGCTGCATCATAGGTTTTAAAATTGCCGGGCCCTAACAGGGAGAAAGCACTTAACCTCAATCCATAAACCAGGTTTAACCTTTCATTTACCGCCCACTCGTCTGAAACATAGATGGCTGATTCCAGGCCTTTCCGGTTTTCATAGGTCGTTTCGTTCACGCTGGAACGCGCATCTGCGGTGAGTTTTCCCGGAGCAATGGTATGGTGAATAACGTTTAATCCGAATTTAAGGTGATGGTCATTGCTCAGGCTATATTCAAAGTCCTGTTTCAGGTTAAAGTCTTTGATGGAAGAGTTGACTTCAAAGTTACTCTCCTCCATAAAGTTCTGAATCACATAGTTGTAATTGCTGTAAATCAGCGAGGTATTGGAGAATAATTTATTGCTGTATAAATGGTTCCATCGCAAAGTTACGGTAGCATTTCCCCAGTTGAAGCCAAAAGTTTTTGCCAGACCTAACTTATCTCTCCCAAAATAACCGGACAGGTATAAGGTGTTTTTATCATCCAGCTGATAGTTTGCCTTGGCATTAATATCGTAAAAATAGAGGGTATTTTTATTGATAGAGCTGTCTGAAGAAAGCTTAAAAAAAGCATCCATATAGGTTCTTCGGGCACTCACCATAAAAGAGCCTTTGTCTTTCACAATCGGCGCTTCTACTTTTAGACGGGAAGAAATGAGGCCAATTCCGCCTTCTGCAGTAAATTCTTTTCTATTTCCGTCGTTCATCTTAATGTCGAGTACAGAAGCAAGCCGGCCGCCGTACTGCGCAGGCATCCCTCCTTTGTAAACGCTTACATCTTTGATCGCATCAGAGTTGAAGGTCGAGAAGAACCCCAATAAGTGAGAAGCGTTGTAAACAGGCGCCTCATCCAGGAGAATCAGGTTCTGATCTGTCGACCCTCCCCTTACATAAAAACCACTGTTTCCTTCCCCTGCTGATTTTATCCCCGGCAATAGCTGTAAAGTCTTCAGGACATCCCGCTCCCCCAATAATACGGGAACATTGTTGATCTCCCGAACATTTATCTTTTGCAGTCCCATCTGCGGACTGCTTACATTTTCATTTTTCTTAGTGGCAGAAATCACCACCTCATCCAGCTGATTGTCTTCCTCTAATGCAAAATTTAACCGCATATCCTTACTGATTTCTACTTTTTTGACCACCGTCTTATAGCCGATAAAGCTGACCGCAATTTCGTAATTCCCATCAGTCACATTCAGGGAATAAAAACCGTAAGCATTGGTAATTCCTCCTGCGGGAGTGCTTCCGCTTAGTTTAACACTCGCACCAATTAAGGTTTCTCCGGTCTTTGAATCAGTGACATTTCCATTTACCGTTCTTCTGGTTTGGGCATTTGAATATTGAAACAGGGTAGTGAACAAAAGTATCAGTACAACTCTAATGGTGTAAGGCATAGAAAATTGAGTATATGGATGTTGTAAATATATGATTTTTCTAAAGGCTTCCTAAACTAATGCTACCGGCATTCCCTCACCAAACTTTATTGCTCCGGCTTTGTTGATGAAAAGATGGCTTTAATCAGATTCACTAATAAGGGCATATACTGTAAGCAGGGCGATTTTTATATCGACCCCTGGAAACCGGTTAAGCTTGCCGTAACCACTCACGGACATGCAGATCATGTAAAATGGGGCAACGAGGCTTATTTATGTCATGAGTTAACGAAACCGGTTCTTTTGCATCGCTTAGGCGCTGACTTAAATATCCAGACCCTTCGTTATCGGGAAGAAATCACCATTAATGGGGTAAAGCTGAGTATGTTTCCCGCGGGTCATGTGATCGGATCTGCACAAATCAGACTGGAATACAAAGGAGAAATATGTGTCATTTCCGGCGATTACAAAGTAGAATATGATGGGATCAGCACCGCTTTTGAACCCGTAAAATGCCATACCTTCGTTTCGGAAAGCACCTTTGGTTTACCCATTTATAAATGGCTCCCTCAGCAGGTCATCTTTGATCAGATCGGAACCTGGGTTAACAACAATCAGGAACAAGGTAAAACCAGCGTTTTAATTGCCTATAGCCTGGGGAAAGCGCAAAGGCTGATCAGGGGATTGAGCGAAACGGATCGTCCGATCTATGTACATCCATCTATTGCCAACCTGAATGATGCCTTTATACAGGCAGGGGTAGCGCTTCCGGAAACCATCAGAATCAGCCCTGAAACCCGAAAAGAAGAACTTCAGAGCGGGATCGTCATTGTCCCTCCTGCCCTCGCCGATGGCCGTTGGATCAAGACGCTTCAACAGGCAGCAACAGGAGTTTGTTCCGGATGGATGCAGGTGAGAGCGGGAAGGAGGTGGAGAAGTGCCGATGCAGGATTTGCCCTGAGTGATCATGCCGACTGGCCAGGGTTACTTTCTGCCATCAAAGCAACGGAAGCGGAAAAAGTGTTTGTGACCCATGGATTTACGGCGACCTTTTCAAAATACCTGAACGAAATTGGAATTGAGGCAGAAGAAGTGAAAACACAATACGGAACACAAGAGGAAGAAGTAGAAGTTGGCTCACAGGGAAACCCGGTAATAAAGGAGGAGGCAGATTGAAACGATTTACAGAACTGATCGCTCAGCTGGAAATGAGCAATAAGACCAACGATAAGATCGCCGCCTTAGTCAGCTATTTTAGCGAAGCCAATGACCTGGACAAACCTTATGTAATTGCGATGTTCCCTGGAAAAAAGCCCCGGCGACCAGTTAGCACAGCCTTAATTAAAGAATGGGCAATTGAGCTCAGTGAACTTCCGCCATGGTTGTTTGCCGAAAGTTACCATAGTGTTGGTGACCTCAGTGAAACGATCGCCCTGATCCTTCCGCCTCCGGCAAAGACGACAGACCTTCCCTTACATCAATGGATCAATGCCCTTGGAGATTTAAACGGAAAAGACGACGAAAGCAAGAAAAACTTCATTACCAATGCCTGGAACAGTCTCGATATGCAGGAAAGGTTCATCTTTAACAAGCTCATTTCCGGCAATTTCAGGATCGGGGTATCCAACAAAATGCTGGTCAACGCATTGGCCAAACAAAGTCATACGGAAAGCAATAAGATCATGCATAGCATTATGGGTAAATGGAAACCGGATGAAATAAGCTATCAGGAACTTATTGAGGGTGCACATGTAGATACCGATCGTTCCTGGCCCTACCCCTTTTGTCTGGCCTATGCATTGGACAGCCAGCCGGAATCTTTGGGGGATGTTAAAGACTGGCAGGCAGAATGGAAATGGGATGGCATCCGGGGACAAATTGTAAAGCGTGGCGGAGAATTGTTCATCTGGTCCAGAGGCGAAGAACTGGTGACAGATCAATTTCCTGAGCTGCATTTCCTGGCTCATGAACTGGAAGATGGAACAGTGCTGGATGGAGAAATCCTCTCTGTTAAAGAAGGAAAAGTACAGTCGTTCTCCGTCCTTCAGCAGCGTTTAAACCGAAAAACCATTTCCAAAGGACAACTGGAAACAGCGCCGATTGCATTTTTCTGCTATGACATTTTAGAGCAGCAGGGAATCGATCAAAGAGGAAAAACCTTAGCGATCCGCCGTAAGGCTTTACTGGAAATCATTAAAAACATTAAAACTGAAGGAACAGTTGTCTTATCACCAGTCGTTGAAGTCAGTTCCTGGGAAGACCTCGCCCTGCTCCGGGCAGATTCCAGATTGAACAACAGCGAGGGATTGATGCTCAAAAAACTGGACTCACTTTACCATAGCGGCAGAAAAAGAGGCGACTGGTGGAAATGGAAAATCAATCCTTACACCGTAGATACCGTTATGATCTATGCACAGAAAGGCAGCGGCAGAAGGGCGAATTTTTATACCGATTATACTTTTGCCGTTCGGGACGGTGAACAGCTGATTACCATTGCAAAGGCCTACTCCGGATTAACAGATCAGGAAATCAAAGAGGTGGATGCTTTTGTAAAGAAAAATGCGATAGAGAAATTTGGCCCTGTTCGTACGGTTAAGCCAGAGCTGGTTTTTGAGATTGCCTTTGAAGGAATCGCAGAGAGCAAACGCCACAAGGCAGGCCTGGCCCTGCGATTCCCCAGAATCGCCAGATGGCGAAAAGATAAAAAAGCGACAGAGATCAATACATTGGAAGATCTGAGACAGTTGTTAAATTCGACTTTATAAGCTGGTATGGGTATAGAAAAGAGTAATGGATATAAACAGGTCATCAAATGGCTGAAACTGAGCAGGAAGAAGCCTTTCCGCTTTCAAACTGATGCCTGGCAGTATTATGCAGAAGGCTATTGCGGATTGGTAAACGCCCCAACAGGCTTCGGAAAAACATTCTCCCTCTTCCTCGCGGTCGTCATCGAAGAACTAAATAGCCGGGCAGAAAAGACAAACACTGCATCAAAAAAAAGAAAAGCAGACACGGGTCTAAAACTGATCTGGATCACGCCTTTACGTGCCCTGGCCAAAGACCTGGCGCGTGCGATGCGGGAAGTTTGCACAGAACTGGAGCTGGACTGGCAGGTATCCGTCAGAAACGGAGATACCACTGCCGCAGAAAAACTGAAGCAAAAAAAGCAGATGCCGGAAGTATTGATCATCACGCCCGAAAGTATGCATTTGCTCCTGGCACAGAAAGATACCGCTACACATTTTCATCACCTGCAATGTATTGTTGCGGATGAGTGGCATGAACTGATGGGCAGTAAACGTGGCGTGATGGCGGAACTGGCCATCTCCAGAATCAGGGGAATCGTTCGGGAAAAACATCCGGAAAGGTTACTCAGAATCTGGGGAATCTCTGCAACGATCGGAAATATGGAACAGGCTTTAGAAGTACTCGTCCCCTATCCCGAGGTCCTGAAAATCATCATCAAAGCAGACATTGAAAAGAAAATCAAGATCAAATCCATCCTGCCAGATCATATTGATATGCTGCCATGGGCCGGGCACCTCGGACATAAGCTGGCCCATAAGCTTTTGCCCATCATCCATAAAAGTAAAACCACCCTTATTTTTACCAACACGCGGGGGCAAGCAGAATTATGGTATCAGAACCTGCTTGCACTGGACGAAAACCTGGCAGGACAAATCGCCATACACCATGGCTCTATCGATTACGAACTGCGCAACTGGATAGAAGACGCATTACACTCGGGCATACTTAAAGCCGTCATCAGTACCTCTTCCCTGGATCTTGGTGTGGATTTTAAACCGGTAGATACGGTGGTGCAAATTGGTTCACCGAAGGGAGTAGCCCGTTTTTTGCAACGTGCCGGACGGAGTGGACACTCCCCTCATGAAACCTCTGTCATTTACTTTTTGCCTACTCATGCACTGGAATTGGTGGAGGCCGCGGCAATAAAAGAAGCGGCAAAAACCCGGCAGATAGAAAGCAGGGAGCCTATAGTAATGGCTTTTGACACCCTGATTCAATACCTGGTCAGCCTGGCGGTAGGTGATGGCTTTGACGATCGTAAGATCTACCGGGAACTGAGAGAAACCCATGCTTTCGGCGATTTGCTCCCTTCGGAATGGGGATGGATCATGCAATTCATCAGCACGGGCGGCGATAGCCTCAGTGCCTATACGGAATTCAGCAAAGTGGTAAAAAAGGAAGGACTCTGGAAAGTAGAAAGTCGCCAGATCGCCATGCGGCACCGCCTGCACATCGGAACGATAGTCAGCGACCCCATGCTCAAAGTGAAATACCTTGGTGGTGGTTTTATCGGAATGGTGGAAGAGTCCTTTATCTCGAAAATGAAGCCGGGCAATAGTTTTACCCTCGCAGGAAGGGTGCTGGAATTTATCATGGTCAAAGAGATGACTGCACTGGTCAGGCGCAGTAAACTGAAAAGAGCGATTACACCGAGCTGGATGGGTGGAAGAATTTCACTCAGTGCCAACCTGGGTAGTATCCTGAGAAAAAAATACAATGAAACACTGGATAAAAACCATGACGACGAAGAACTGGACATCATCCTCCCCTTGTTTGAGCGACAGGCGAAAGTTTCCCATGTTCCCAAAAGCGATGAGTTTTTGATAGAGCTGATCCACACGAAAGACGGCTACCACTTCTTCGCCTATCCATTTGAAGGCAGGCAGGTCCATGAAGTAATGGCTGCCTTAATTGCCTACAGGCTCAGCCGGAAAACCCCGATCAGCTTCTCCATTGCCATGAACGATTATGGTTTCGAGTTGCTGAGTGAATATCCAATTCCCCTGGATGAAGAAAATATCAAAGCATTGTTTAGTCCGGAAAACCTTGGAGAAGATATTGTAGGCAGCATCAATTCCACAGAAATGGCCAAGCGTAAATTCAGGGACATCGCCTGTATCTCCGGGTTGGTTTTTCAGGGCTTTCCCGGTAAATATACAGCCAACAAACATTTACAATCTTCTGCTGCATTATTTTTCAATGTTTTTACGGATTATGACAAACATAATTTATTATTGCGCCAGGCTTATGATGAAGCTTTTTATCAGCAAATTGAAGAGCCAAGGTTACTTGCAGCATTACAACGCATTCAGGTTAGTAAAATCATCCTGATAAAAGCAGAAAGTTATACTCCGCTGTGTTTCCCGATCAAAGTAGACAGCTTACGGGAAAACATGAGTACAGAAGAACTGGGACAACGGATCGAAAGGATGACTGCCGAGGCAGACCAGAAAATGCGTCCCGTCCATATGAAATCAAGAAAAAAGAATGACCATAATCTGTAAAGGAGAAGAATTGATATTGAGTAAGGAAAGGGCAATTTACTGGGCGGCTCAAAAGATGCTGATTATTAGTGACCTTCATATTGGCAAGTCGGCACACTTCCGTAAACATGGAATTCAGGTTCCGGCTGGTATTGGAGATAGCGACCTGCAGAGGCTGGCTGGGCTGATCGATCTTTATGATCCGCAAACATTACTCATAACCGGAGACATGTTTCATCATAAAAGCAATAGTGAGGTCACTGCATTCTCGGAATGGAGAAAGAGATTCAGCAAGTTAAAGTTCCTGCTCATCAAGGGCAACCATGATCAATTAAGCCCGCTGGAATATGCGTCCTTAAATATTGAACTGATCCAAAAAGAATTGAGCTGTACTCCTTTCCGCTTTATCCATGAAACTCCGGAATCAACAGATGCAAGTTATCCCATTTCCGGTCATATCCATCCGGGAGTAACCCTATATGGTAAGGCCAGGCAACGGTTAACGTTCCCTTGCTTTTATTTTGGAGAAAACTATGCAGTACTCCCTGCATTCAGTGCATTTACAGGACTGAGTAAGATACAACCGCAAAAGAATGATCGTTTTTACGCGATCACTCCTTCGGGTGTTATTGCTGTTTAATTAGTTACAGGAATTAGTTGACAGCTGGGATAGCAATTCCTGTCTGCAAAGCCAGGCCCTGCATCCAGTCGCTAAACATGTCCTGCTCTATTTTGATCACCAGATTGGCATGTTCTTCCCAATCCGGAGAAAAGGTTTTCAGCTGGTTCAGCATTTCTTCCAAATGTCCTTCTTCTTCCAGTATAATAGACTTGACATTGACCTTACTTCCCGCCTGGGTCAATACATCCTGATAAATCGGATATAACTCATCGGCGCGAACTTCAATGGCATAAGTCACAAATAAATAGGCTCCAAACTTCAATTCATAACCTGTTAAATTGAAATGTTGTTTCAGGTACCGGCAAACGGCAACATCCAATGCGTTTAAATAAAACTTGGTATGGTTAGGCGCCAACAACTCTTCATTGGTATAGGTTTTACACAAATCCCCATCCAGCTTATCCAGTTGTTTCTTTAAATAATATGCATGGCGATGTTCCTCTGCTGCATGTTTCAAAATGATCAGGTTTACCTGCTCTTTATGTTCCGAGGCAGAGATCTTCTTTGCGCCGGCGTTCTCCATGTACGACAAGGTATTTAACCATTTGGCATGCAATTGGTTATCGCTTACTATATTTTCCAGGATTGCTTTAATTTCCATGTTAGATATCGTTTAATGCTTGATGAATAGTTTGGTAAATGTACTCCAGATCTTCATCACTAATGATATAAGGAGGTAAAATATACAGAATATTGCCCAGGGGCCTCAAAATGATCCCCCGTTCTAAAAAGTAAAGGTACAACTGATTTCTGAGTCCGCTTAAATAAGAAGTATCATTTCCTGTTTCCCATTCCAGCACGAGGATCGTACCTGTCTGACGTACATCACGAACCTTAGGATGATCTTTTATCTCTGCGGCAAAAGCTTCGTTTTTAGATTTTATGCGTTGAATATTGGCCAAAGTTTCTGGTTTCAGCAGGATATCCAGACTGGCAAGCGAAGCGGCACAGGCCACCGGATTTGCGGTAAACGAATGTCCATGATACAGGGTTTTCAGCTTATCATCGCTTAAAAATGCATCGAATATCTTTTGATTACAGGTGGTCACTCCCAGTGGCATAGTGCCTCCGGTAAGCCCTTTAGAAAGACAGAAAATATCCGGTTTGGTCTGTAATGTTTCACAGGCAAAATACGTCCCTGTGCGTCCAAATCCGGTCATCACTTCATCAGCAATGGTCAGGATTCCGTGCTTCTGACAAGTTTCAATGAGCTGATCCAGGTGTTGCCCTTCATACATCAGCATCCCCCCTGCGCCAAGTACCATCGGTTCGAAGATAAAACAAGCCACTTCATTACTCAGGTAATTGATCTTTGACTTCAGTTGTTCTATGTTCTTTTCCGTAGGAAGGTCGATAAACTCCACATCAAACAACATAGAATTAAAAGGATCTGTAAAAATGCTACGTCCACTCACAGACATGGCACCGAAGGTATCACCATGATAAGCTTCTTTAAAAGCGATGATCTTTGTCCGCCCTTTATGGCCGGTATTGGACCAGAACTGAAGGCACATCTTCAAAGCGACCTCCACCGCAGTAGAACCGTTATCGGTATAAAAAACCTTCTCCTGATCACCAGGAAGCAATGCCAGCAAACGTTCAGCGAGCAGTACTGCAGGCTCATGCGTAAATCCGGCAAAGATCACATGCTCGAGTACGCTCAGTTGTTCTGCCACCTTTTTCGCAATGTGCGGATGTGCATGTCCATGGATATTTACCCACCAGCTGGACACGGCATCTATATATTTCTTCCCATCTTCATCAAATAAGTATACCCCTTCTCCCCGAACAATTGGAATATGTGGCAAGGCATTCTTCATTTGCGTGTAAGGATGCCAGATTACTTTCTGATCTCGTTCTGTTAAACTCATGTTATTTGTTTAATGGTCAGCAGTTCCACCACTGTCTGATCCGTTTTAAAGGTCACATCCTCTATTTTAAGTGTGGCAAGATCCATCCATCGAAAAGACTGCAGGCTATCTCCATCAAAATCAAAGACCTTTGATTTGAAGTTCAGCTGCAATGGATGGACGGCCTTTACGATATAATAAATGCTTAAAATCTGGCTGTCATTAAAAGATGATTTTTCGTAAAAATCCGTGGTATAAAAGTGCTCAAGAACTTCAATTTCTGCATTACACTCCTCCATAAACTCTCTTTTCAGCGCATCTATCAGGCCTTCGCCCAATTCCAGGCCACCGCCGGGAAACTTACTGAAAATCTTCCCCCCCGACTGCTCATCACTAATCAGCACCTGTTGCTCCCCGTTAATCAGAAGGCCATATACCCTTACGTTAAAATAGCTCATTGGAAATGTTTTTTGTTTTTAGTTGCATTCTCTACCGTCCAGGCAATTTCTTTGTTAAAAGCCTCCGTCCTTACATGGCAGTCCTTCATGTTACAATAATTGCAACACTCCGGCAGACAAGGATCGGCATGAATAAATAGTTCCGTTTTATGTTCTGCCTTCCCATTGATCAGTTTATCGATATCAGAGATTTCCTGATGAACTTTAACAAGGTCAAAATAATAAGGCAAGGTAATGTGGCAATCAATGTGAAGGTCCGCACCATACTGTTGTGCACGAAGGTTGTGAACGTCTATCCAGGCATCATCCCTGTTCTCCTGCAAAATGCAGACAATATCTTTTACCAGTTCTACATTACTTTCATCCATCAATCCGCCGACGGAGCGTCTGGTGAGCTTATAGCCGTTATAAATGATGTATAATCCCAGCGAGATAGAGATCACACTATCCAGCCAGTAGATTTTGGTCAGCTGAATAAGGATAATGCCTACCACCAGCCCGGCACTGGTAACGGCATCCGTCATGAGGTGTTTTCCGTCTGCTTCCAATGTAATGGAACGGTGTTTCCTACCGGTATTGATGAGGTAAAAACCAACGAGCAAATTGATCAGTCCGGTAGCCCCGATGATCGTTGCCCCCTCAAATAACTGAGTGATCACCTTCGGAAACAAAAGGTCATAACCAGATTTAAAGACAATGATTAATCCGGCTAAAGCGATGAGGATCCCTTCCACAAAAGCGGAGAAGAATTCGACTTTACCATGTCCGTAAGGGTGATTTTCATCTTTCGGCAAAGTGGCCAGGTAAATGCTGTAAAATGCAAAGCCACTGGCCAGTACATTTACAATACTCTCTGCAGCATCTGTAAGTATGGCATTAGAGTGTGTCATGAAATATGCCGCAAATTTTGCAAGCATTAATAGTACACTAATGCACAGGGAAACGAGTATGGCTTTTTTCTGAGGTAACAATTGGCAGAGTTTAGCCGTCAAAAGTACATTTTAACAAGGAAATTATATTAAAAAGTATTTTTTTTAGTTTATAATTCGGTTAGGTTTCTATATTTGCTTTCTCACAAAATTATATTTGCTTGCGCACAAATTATTATGACATTTTTATCCAAAAGAATCAATAACCTTTCAGAGTCACAGACCATTAAAATGGCTAAGTTAGGCAGAGAACTATCCGCAAAAGGGATAGATGTAATCAATCTGAGCTTTGGTGAGCCGGATTTCTTCACGCCTGAATTTGTTAAGGAAGCAGCGAAGACCGCTGTAGACGAAAATTACTCGTATTACACACCTGTATCAGGATATCCGGAGTTGCGTAAGGCGATTGCCGAAAAATTATTGAGAGAAAATGGATTGAGCTATAGCTTCGATCAGATTGTGGTATCTACAGGTGCCAAACAATCGTTAGCAAATGCTGTAATGTGCCTGGTAAACCCTGGAGAAGAGGTTATTGTACCTACTCCATACTGGGTTTCTTATTCTGAAATGATCAAACTTGCAGAAGGTGAAACTGTATTTATCAATGCTACAGTAGAAAACAACTTCAAAATCACAGGTGCACAATTAGAAGCAGCCATCACCCCAAAAACAAAGGTGTTCATGTTCTCTTCTCCTTGTAATCCTACCGGATCAGTATATAGCAAAGAAGAACTTGCAGACCTGGTTACCGTATTCGAAAAATATCCAAACATCTACATCATCTCCGACGAAATCTATGAGCACATCAACTTTGTAGGCAAACATGCTTCCATCGCTGAATTTGACTCTATAAAAGACAGAGTAGTGCTGATCAATGGATTTTCAAAATCCTATGCAATGACCGGATGGCGCGTAGGTTATATGGCTGCTAATAAAGAACTTTCCAATGCCTGCGATAAAATGCAGGGACAGATCACTTCAGGAACTTCGTCAATCGCTCAACGTGCTGCTTTAGCGGCTTACCAGGGTGGATTAGAAACTGTAAATGCAATGGTACAGGAATTCAAAAGCCGTAGAGACATCGTTTATGCTTTACTAAAAGAAATACCTAATGTCAAAGTAAACCTTCCGGACGGAGCATTCTATTTCTTCCCTGAAGTGAAAGCTTACTTTGGTACCAGCACTGGTGATTACAAAATCAACAATGCAGAAGACCTTTGCTTATACCTGCTAAACGAGGCTCATGTATCTACCGTTACTGGTGAAGCTTTTGGAAACGAAGATTGTATCAGAATTTCTTATGCTGCTGCAGAAGATAAATTGAGAGATGCAGTTTCAAGAATCAAAGCTGCTTTAGAAAAACTAAGCTAGTTTTAAACTAACATACCAAATCGGCCGGTTTCCTTAAAGAAACCGGCCTTTTTTATTTATTAGCATAGGTTCATTTGCAGTGTCAGTTCTTCTTTGCAAGAGAAATTAAGTACGAACAAAAATATCCATCTCCTTTTCATCCCCGAATCTTTGCTGAAGGGCAAATATTCGAATGTCTTCAAAGCAAATGGACATTTTTATTTAAATAATGATTGCCCCATCGCATGATGCAAGAGCATATCCGCTAAAAATCGATGCAAATAGTTGACCAGGAATGAAAAGAGTGACCTATAAATAAGCCCTTTAACCTTAATAAATATGCTTACACGGGTCGAGGCTCGTTAGTGGAGTGAGTAACAAATCAGTGCAATATTTCTTCAATAAAAAAAAGAGCGCGTTCAGAAAAGGCCTAGAAAATTTTGCCGCCCTTCAGCGTGCAAAAGATTTCAGCCTTTGAAGAATATGCTCTTTTTTTTATTGAAGAGGGAGCAGGATTTCGTTAGGAGCGGATCGCTTCAACTGGATCCAAACGGGAAGCAGAAAACGCTGGCCAAAATCCTGAGATCGTGCCAATCACCACTGATATCGTTACTCCTAACATCACATTTTTCCAGAACAGGATCATTTCAAACCCACCGGCTGTTAACGCTAAAGTCAATAAATATACGAGTAGCAGTCCCAACGCTCCACCGAGTAAACAGAGTGCTATTGCTTCAAACAGAAATTGTAACAGTATAAAGTAGTTTTTCGCACCCAATGACTTCTGAATTCCAATAATATTGGTTCTTTCTTTCACGGATACGAACATGATATTTGCAATTCCGAATCCGCCAACAAGAATAGAGAATCCACCGATTACCCACCCTGCAAGATCTACGACACTGAACATCTGATCCAGCTGATTGGAGGCGATCGTACTTTTATTCAGGGCAAAATCATCTTCTGCACCTGGTTTGGTTCTTCTTATGGCTCTCATGGCGCCTCTGATCTCGCTTTCTACTTCTTCTAAAGCGATATAATCTTTTCCTCTTACCGTGATCGTTGGGTCGTAGCGTTCGCTTTCGACATCCATTATGCCTTTGGCAAAGTTAAGTGGGATCAGGATATTTTTATCCTGTGACATGCCCATCATATCTTCTCCTTCTTTCTTGAATACCCCAACAACCGTCAGTCTTCTGGCCATTACGGTAATCGATTTACCGATTGCAGGTTCTCCGTTAAAGAGTCCCTCGGCGATACTGGCACCAATAATAATTACGGGTGCTCCTGATTTACCTTCATTATCGGTAAAATACCGTCCTTCCTGAAAATCGAGGTTCCATGTTTTATTAAAATCCTGGGAGGCGGCTCTGATACCACCACCTTCTACGGAGTTACTTCTGTATTTGATTGTTCTGCCGTTCGCCGAAATCTCGTAAGATACACCTTCAACATATTCCAGCCTATCTTTTAATCCTTCATAATCTCTAAGGGAAGCTTCGGGCCTGTTCATGTATTTCCACCATGGGTAATCACCAAAACCACCCCAAGGCCATTTTTGCACGAATACGGTACTGGAACCTAGTTTATCGATACTGGCCTGCAGTTTACTCCTGAGGGTATCCACGGCAGAGAACACGAAAATGATCGTAAAGATCCCGATGGTAATTCCCAATAGGGAGAGCATTGTCCGCATTTTGTTCTGGCGCAGTGCATCTAATGCAAACCGAAAACTTTCGCCTATTAGTCTGAAAATAATCATAATTGATGGTTAGACCAAAAGTACTTAAAAAGGTTACAGCAAAACCGTATATAATATAAAAAATACAATTACGGAAAACGCTACATGTTTATTATTTGCGAAACCATCATCAGCAAACTTAAAAAAGCTGAGAATGCTGATGATAGCTTTATAGCCGTTAAGAAACTAATGAAACCATCATCAACATACGACTTACAAACTGCAAGAATGGTGATGATCGCTTCATTACCTTAAAAAAACAATATATACTAATGAAAAAGAAAATTATATTTCTTAAATTTGCGCCCTTAATTATCACATCGAAAAATATGAAGTTATCTCAATTTAAGTTTAATCTCCCTGAATCATTAGTTGCCAATAATCCTTCAGAACATAGGGACGAAGCCCGTTTAATGGTTTTGCATAAAGATAGTGGCAAAATTGAACATAAAATATTCAAGGATGTTTTGAGCTATTTCGATGATCAGGATGTCATGATCTTAAACAATACCAAAGTTTTTCCTGCCCGTTTATACGGCAATAAGGAGAAGACTGGTGCAACTATTGAGGTCTTTTTATTAAGAGAATTAAATAAAGAATTGCGTTTATGGGATGTTTTAGTAGATCCTGCACGTAAAATTCGTGTTGGAAATAAATTATATTTCGGTGATGACGATTTGTTGGTTGCTGAGGTTGTTGACAACACCACTTCCCGCGGACGTACCATCCGTTTCTTATTTGACGGTACCGACGAAGAGTTCAGAAAGAACATCGAAATTCTAGGAGAGACTCCACTTCCAAAATACATCAAGCGTAAAGCGACTGCCCAGGATAAAGAACGTTATCAAACAATTTTCGCAAAGCATGAAGGTGCTGTTGCTGCTCCTACTGCAGGTTTACACTTCAGCAGAGAGCTGATGAAACGTCTGGAACTGAAAGGTATTAATTTCGCTGAGGTGACATTACACGTTGGGCTGGGCACATTCAGATCTGTGGAAGTAGAGGATTTAACGAAACACAAAATGGATTCTGAGCAATTCATTATTGAGCAGAAAGACGCTGATATCGTGAATAAAGCAATTGAAGAGAAAAGAAAAATCTGCGCGGTAGGTACAACCTCTATGCGTGCGATTGAATCTGCGGTTTCTTCAGGAAAAATGCTTAAACCGGCAAACGACTGGACCAGTAAGTTCATCTTCCCTCCATATGATTTCAGCATTGCGAACTCAATGATCACTAACTTTCACACACCTGAGTCTACGTTATTGATGATGGTAAGTGCATTTGGCGGTTACGATTACGTGAGAAATGCTTATGAAGTAGCATTGAAAGAAAAATATCGTTTCTACAGTTATGGAGATGCGATGTTGATCATCTAATTCATATAAAAAAACATTGAAAATAGGAGATTTTAGGCCATTATAGGTTTAGATCTCCTATTTTTGTTTTAAAGACAAAAATACAAATGAAGTATTACGCAATTATCGTCGCAGGTGGATCCGGAAGCAGGATGCAGAATAAGATTGCCAAACAGTTTTTACTATTGGATGGAAAACCAATATTGATGCACACCCTGGAGGCCTTTGCGGCATGTCCTTTAAATCCTGAAATACTCCTTGTGCTGAACATTCATCAGCACCAATACTGGGAAGAGCTTTGCAAGGCCCACAGCTTCACAATTCCACACCAACTCATCAAAGGCGGGGATCAGCGGTTTCATTCCGTTAAAAACGGCCTGAAGGCCATTAAAGGCAAAGGCATCGTCGCAGTACATGACGCAGTACGGCCATTAGTGAGTTCTGCTTTAATTTCAAGGTCTTTCGAAGCTGCAGAGGCACATGGAAATGCAGTAGCGGGCATCCCCCCTACGGATTCGGTTAGAAAGGTATTATTCGACGGAAAAACTGAAGCTTTGAACAGAAACGAGCTTTTACTCATTCAGACACCGCAGACTTTTGCGATAGAAATATTAAGGAAGGCCTACCAGCAGCCTTTCAGAAACGAATTTACGGACGATGCTTCCGTAGCCGAGTACTCCGGCTTTACCA
Organism: Pedobacter steynii; assembly: GCF_900103665.1. Classification (GTDB taxonomy): domain Bacteria; phylum Bacteroidota; class Bacteroidia; order Sphingobacteriales; family Sphingobacteriaceae; genus Pedobacter; species Pedobacter steynii. Next base: position 932,620 of record NZ_FNGY01000002.1, on the reverse strand, counting down.
TTCACATTATTGAAGGGGCCAGGGAAAACATCAAAATCACCTACCCTGAGGATCTGGAGATGGCCGCTATCTTAAATAAGAAAGGTTCCTGAATTACTCAGGAACCTTTTATTTTATACGATACACTTCAATTATGCGGCCCTGTTGATCACTTTCAACAGGATTGCAATAATGGCAATCACAAGAAGGATATGAATTAGGTTTCCTACATTCGGACCGAAGCCCCCAAAAAAGAAACCAATGACCCATAGTATTACGAATACTACTGCTACTAAATAAAGTAAATTTCCCATAACGTTTAATTTTAAGTATGTGTTTTTTTAGATAGTTGAAGAGAATTGTCAAACAATCTCATGACATTACATAAACAATGTTCGTTCCAAAAAGTTCATTAAAAAAAAATTGCACAAAACTTGTGCATCAAAAACCATGATAAAAAAGAAAGGCCCCGGAATGCGGAGCCTCTAAAACATTACTAAGAAGTACTAAAGATTAATATTCGTCTTCGTTGAAGAAGAAGTCGTCTTTAGTAGGATAATCAGGCCAAATTTCTTCGATGGTTTCATATGGTTCCCCATCATCTTCCAAAGCTTGTAAATTTTCAATCACCTCTACAGGTGCGCCTGATCTTATACCATAATCAATTAATTCGTCTTTTGTTGCAGGCCATGGAGCGTCTTCCAAATGCGATGCGAGTTCTAATGTCCAATACATATTTCTTATACTATTAAGTTATTCTAATTCGTTTCGCAAAAGTATATTAAAAAACATGAGCAAAACAAACTTTTTTTCAACGTTTTTATAGACGCGGAATCCAGATGTTTTCATCTGTTTTTGCATCTAAATTCAGTTTTCGTGCCAAAACAAATAAATAATCGCTTAAACGGTTTAAATAAATCGTCATTTTTTCGTCAACAAAGCTTTCTGAGGCCAAATGTACGGTTAAACGCTCTGCACGGCGACAAATACAACGTGCCACATGGCAGAAAGAAACGACTGTAGTTCCACCCGGCAACACAAAATGTTTCAATTCCGGCAGCACTTCATTCATATGATCCATCTCCTGCTCCAGCAAATTAATGTCACTTTCGTGTAAATCCGGAATTTTCATTCTTGATTTTTCAGGATCTGCAGCCAGCGAAGCGCCTACAGTGAAGAGTCTGTCCTGGATTTCTTTCAGTATTTTTTGATGGTGAGCATCAATATCCTGACACATGATCAGCCCGATATAAGAGTTAAGCTCATCTACCGTTCCATAACATTCTATGCGCAAATGGTATTTCGGCACCCGGGTACCTCCAATCAGTGAGGTCAATCCCTTATCGCCTGTCTTGGTATATATCTTCATGAAAGAATTTTAGCTTATTTTTTCAAAATCATCGCCTTTGGCCTCCAGTTTAGTCAGACGTGGCGATACAGTTTTGATGTCAGTGTTCGGGTAGTCTTTCTCGATCAACCCATCACGCATCCGTACAATACGGTGTGCATGTTGTGCAATGTCTTCTTCGTGGGTTACCAGAATAATTGTATTTCCTTTGCTATGGATCTCTTCCAGCAAGCCCATAATTTCTATGGATGTTTTTGTATCCAGGTTACCGGTAGGCTCATCCGCAAGAATGATAGAAGGATTGTTGATCAATGCCCTTGCTACCGCCACCCTTTGGCGCTGTCCGCCGGAAAGCTCATTTGGTTTATGTGTCACCCTGTTGCCAAGACCTACATTTTCCAATGCTTTTTGCGCCCGGGCATCCCGTTCCTTTTTATTTGCTCCGGCATAGATCAGTGGAAGTGCCACATTATCTAAAGAAGTAGAGCGGGGTAACAGGTTAAAAGTCTGGAAAACAAAGCCGATTTCCTTATTACGAACTTCTGCAAGCTCATTATCCGTCATCTGACTTACATTAATACCATTCAGGACATAGTCGCCCTTACTTGGGGTATCCAGACAACCGAGAATATTCATCAATGTAGACTTTCCTGAACCTGAAGGGCCCATTAATGCCACGAACTCCCCTTTATGTATATCCAATGAAACTGATTTTAGCGCATGGATAACTTCCGACCCTATCACGTATTTACGACCTATATCTTTGATGTTGATTAACGCTTTTTCCATTGAATTTTATTTATTCCTGTTTCGTTTTAGACGGCCATCTACCCCCGGATGTTACATCTGTCTTTATTTTTCTATGATCTTTGGAACCATAAAGAAGTTTTCATTGTGTCTGGCGGCATTCTTCAGTCCCTCTTCCACCGTAATCTCCTGCTTCACCTGATCTTCCCGCCATACATTCTCTTCTGCATTCATATAGACCAGAGGTGCCACACCGGTTGTATCCAGCTCATTGAGCTTCTCCATAAATGTAAGGATCTTATTCATATCCGCCATCAATGTATCGACTTCTTTATCTTCGATTGCGATTCTCGCCAGGTTTGCAACTTTATCTATCGTTTGCTTATCTATCGTCATGCTCTAATCAGTTTACTGTTTATTAAATCAAAAATGCGTTCTTTTAAAAGATCAGCATCTGCTATTGTTAAATCTGTTGTGTCCACAGGCTTATGGATGTAAATATCACAAATTCCCGGCGTACTACCATACTTCCTGCCATCATCCCACATCTTTTTCCAGACATCCGTTAAACTGACCGCCACAACAGGGATCTTTTTTTCTATAGCCAGTCGGAAAGGACCATTTTTAAAAGGATGCAATACCGGAGGGTAATGTGTTCCATCAATTTTTCCTTCAGGAAAAATAATCAGGCTCCAACCTTCCCCCAGCGTCTCCCCTGCTTTCTTGAAAGCTCTGAAAGCTGAAATCTTACTTTCCCGGTTTACGGAGATGTCTATCGTATTAAAGAAAATTTTCAGGACCGGATTGCTGCGAAGCTCGTCCTTCCCCATAAAATGAAATTTCCCCTTTGCAAGGATACAAAAAAGCATGATGTCCAGATTGGAAGCATGATTGGCACAGTAGATATAAGTCTGATCTTTGTCTAAAGGCTCCCCGTAGGTAAACCGGAAGAATATCCCCGTCAGCCAGCTGCTGAGGATGCTCTTGACTTTTCGCAGTTGATTTAAGGTCCCATACCCCTTCGGTGATTGCGCAGCCAGGTAATAAAACGGATAGAAAAGTGCCGAAAGTATTAAAATAACAGAGATCGAATAGAGGCGATGGGTATGCTTAAGCAGGCGGATCATTGCGCCAAAACTACAAAAATTACGATATAAGCTTGTAAAAACGTTCAGCCAAATGTAAATTCAGGGCAATCACTATTTATAAAGCATAAAAATAAAATTATAGGCAGACCTAATACCTGTTTTTTATTAATTTCGTCCCTATGAAAGAAACGGTAGTTAGCGGGATTCGTCCTACAGGAAATTTACACCTGGGAAATTATTTTGGTGCAGTAAAGAACTTTGTAAAGATGCAATATGATTTTAATTGCTTCTTTTTTATTGCCGACCTTCACTCTCTGACCACTCATCCGACTCCTGGTGACCTTCATGGCTATGTAAAACACGTTTTAGTAGAATACCTGGCTTGCGGAATCGATCCGGAAGAAACCACGATTTATATCCAGTCTGACGTACCTGAGGTTACAGAATTATATTTATACCTGAACATGAATGCCTATATGGGCGAACTGGAGCGCAGTGCTTCCTTTAAAGATAAAGTCAGAACTCAGCCAGATAACGTTAATGCGGGTCTGTTAACCTACCCAACGCTGATGGCTGCAGATATTCTGATCCACAAAGCGGTTAAAGTTCCGGTAGGAAAAGATCAGGAACAACATTTAGAAATGACGCGTACGTTTGGAAACAGATTCAACAGATTGTACAATCATGAAATGTTCCCGGAAGTACAGGCATTTAACTTTGATGAGAGCCTGGTGAAAGTTCCTGGTTTGGATGGAAAAGGAAAGATGAGTAAGTCTTCAGGTGATGGAAGTTGCATCTATCTGGCCGATAGTCCGGAAATCATCCGTAAGAAAGTGTCCCGTGCGGTAACTGACGGTGGCCCAACAGAAGACAATCAGCCAAAACCGGAAGCCATTCAAAACTTATTCGACCTGATGAAAATCGTTTCTCCGGCAGATACCATGAAGCATTTTGACGAGCTTTACAATACCCGCGCCATCCGTTACGGAGATTTCAAAAAGCAACTGGCAGAAGATATGATCGTATTTAATACGCCTATCCGGGAAAAGATCGAAGAAATCTCGAAAGATACTTCATACCTGCGCCAGGTAGCGAAACATGGTGCATTAAAAGCACGGGAAAGCGCACAAAAAACAATTAAAGAAGCAAGGGAACTGATCGGATTTAAATCCTTTTAACCTTATAGTATAAATCATTTAGCTACAATAGCTACCTTAAAAGAAAAATATATGCACATAGCTATAGTTGGAAATATTGGTGCCGGTAAAACTACATTAACAGGGTTATTGGCCAAACATTATGGCTGGGAAGCTTTATATGAAGCGGTAGAGGACAATCCTTATCTGGAAGATTTTTATAGCGACATGAAAAGATGGAGCTTTAACCTTCAGATTTACTTTTTAAACAGCCGTTTTCAGCAGATTGTAGATATTGAAAGCAATAAACGCAATGTCATTCAGGACAGGACGATTTACGAGGATGCCCATATCTTTGCAGAAAACCTGCATGAGATGGGCTTGATGACAACCAGAGATCACCACAATTACCGGGCGATCTTTGAGAATATTACTTCCTTCATCAAACCTCCCGATGTGTTAGTGTACCTGCGCGCTTCTGTACCTACATTGGTTAACAATATCCAACGCCGGGGACGTGAGTATGAAGCAAGTATCCGCATCGATTATTTATCTAAGTTAAATGAGAAATACGAAGCCTGGATCAAAGATTATAGCCTTGGAAAGTTATTGATTCTGGATAAGGATAAACTTGATTTCACGAATAATCCTGAAGATTTGGGTACCATTATCCAATCTATTGACGCAGAAATAAACGGTTTATTCTAAGATGAAAGTATTAGGTGTAATTCCTGCCCGCTATGCCTCAACCCGTTTCCCTGGGAAACCACTGGTGGATATCCAGGGGAAAAGCATGATCCGTCGCGTCTATGAACAGACGGCTAAAGCTTCCGGAATAGACAAAGTGGTAGTGGCGACCGATGATGAGCGCATTGCTGCAGAAGTTAAAAACTTTGGCGGGGAATTCATCATGACGGGCAGTCAGCACCAAAGCGGTACTGACCGCTGTGCAGAGGTGGTTGGGCAGGTTCCCGGCTTTGATGTTGTAGTGAACATTCAGGGCGATGAACCCTTTATTGACCCTGCACAAATCGACCTGCTAATTTCCTGCTTTACCGACCCACAAGTGCAGCTGGCTACCTTAATTAAGGAAATCCATACGCATGAAGAGTTGTTTAACCACAACCTTCCGAAGGTGATCCTAAACAGCAAAAGAGAAGCCGTTTATTTTAGCCGGCAAACCATTCCGTACATTAGAAATGCGGAAAAAGAAAATTGGCTGAAGGCACATCAGTTTTACAAACATATCGGCATTTATGGCTATACCGTTCCTGTTTTACTGGAAATCACAAAACTCGCTCCCTCCAGTCTGGAAATTGCAGAAAGCCTGGAGCAATTGCGCTGGGTAGAAAATGGTTATTCCATTCAAACGAGGGTAACGACCATAGAGACCATTGCTATTGATACCCCTGAAGATCTGAATAAAATCATTCGCTCATGAGAAATAACTATTACATCTTTCTGTTACTGTCCCTGGGGTTCCTTAGTGCCTGTACGAGCAACACAGGAACAGAGGGAACACAAAACGGAAAAGCGGAAGGCCAGACCTTGTTGAAACCTTTCAGCGATTCGGTAAAACTGGATACGTTTAAAGTTGCCCTTAAAGGAGAATCGTTAAAAGACATGGTCATGAGCTTTAACATTACGGCACACGATGGGGCTAAAATCTATCAGAAAGACTTTAAGGCAACAGACCTGATCAGGAATTATGAATCTACGCTTGACCTGAAAAAGGAATCGAAACAAAAGGAATTTATTCAGCAGGAACTGAAGTTGTTCTTTGAGGATGAAAATTTCCTGGAGCCCGCAGTGACAGAGAATGAAAACCCGGATGCCAATACCCCCGACAAAGTGTTCTTTGCTGAATTAAAACGCTCAGGTCTAAACGGCTTTAAGTACAGGACATCAAATGAACAAAAGGTGTATATCGCCTGGTCTGCAAAGGAACATAAAGTACTTCCTTACTATAGTTGCTGCAAGTAACATTCATAAAATACAAGCCCTGGATCGATCACAAAAAGGCTTCCAGATGCCAAAACAGCATATTTTCGTTCGCTTTATGAAAAAAGTTGAAAATTATATTGCGATTAAAATATATTTTACATTATATTTAGATTATGAAACTGTAAAAAACTAAATTATAAACAACCAAAACCAGCATATTCTAACCAAATATAATTTAAAAATTGCCCGGAGTTTTTCGGGCATTTTTTTTTATCCTCAATTTTTCTCTCAAAAAACAACAATATTCCTAAAAATTAATAGTTACAAAAAAATAGTTATTAGATTTAGGAACTCTCAATGAAGTTACCCGGTAATTTATGCTGAAAAAAATTTTCATTTATATACTTTTCACTTTATTTTCTTTTACCGTTTTAGCACAAAAGGCAAGTATTAAAGGGATAGTTGTCGATACATTGGAGAAAAAGGTGCTGGAAAACAGCTCGGTGCTCTTGCTCCGTTCTACCGATTCTATATTGGTAAAAACAACACGTGCCGATAAAGACGGACGTTTTGAATGGAGTAACCTTGCTAAAGGAGACTACAAATTACTTGTCAGCTATCCAAAAATGGCCGATTATATCCGCAATTTAAGAATAGCCGAAAATACAGTACTGGACCTGGGTAACATCAATATGGAGCTAAAATCAAAACTGCTCAATGAGGTGGTGATTGCTGCAACAAAAAATGCCGTCCGCATGCGGGGCGATACCCTCGTCTTTCAGGCCGATAGTTTTGCCGTACGTACCAACGCCAATGTACAGGAGCTTTTAAAAAGACTTCCCGGATTTGACATCGATAAAAACGGGATGATCAAAGCACAGGGAAAGGAAGTAAAAACCGTGCTGGTAGATGGGGATGAATTTTTTGGAGACGATCCCCTTCTCGCTACAAAATACCTGAAAGCCAATGCCGTGGAAGAGGTTCAGGTATATGACCGAAAGAGTAAAACCGCAGAATTAACCGGTATTGATGATGGGGTAAAGAACAAAACCATCAATATCAAGCTCAAAGAAAATGCGAAGAACGGATACTTGTCTACGCTGGATGCGAATGTCGGCAGTGATGCCTTTCAGGATTACGGCGGTATGATGGGCATTTTTAAAAATAAGCTGAAGACCGCTATTTTCGGTACCTACTCTACCCTTGATAACGAATCAAAGATCAACAATTCCATGCGAAAGCTGAAAGGCGAAGAATACGATCAGATCGAAGTTGGCGATGATGGCAGTTCGATTATGTATTCCTCCGGAGGTGATGATGATGACGATTACTATTCTTCTGCAGGTGGATTACCTAGTAATTTAAACCTCGGAGCACATTTCTCTGATAAATTTGACAACAATAAGATGGGCTTAAAGTTAAACTTCAAAGTTTTTGACAATAAGAACACGAATATCAAAACTTCCAGCGCTCAGGAGCTCCTCCCGGATGGAAAACGCTTTTTTAGTAGGGGCAGGACAGAAGACCATTCCAAAGTAAACGGAGAGAATATCCGCGGTACGTATAACTATCATGTAGATTCCTTATCTACACTGAAGATCTCCTTTGGCTTAAAAAAGAACAGAAGTTATACAGAATCCAATACCGTTAACGGAAGTAGCAATGACGCAGAGCAAATCATTAGTCAGAACAGGCAGTCCAATATTGGCAGCGGCTCCGCTGATGCTTTTAACGGAAACATCAACTGGTCCAGAAAGTTTCGAAAAAAAGGTCGGGTATTGTCTATCGATATTCAACCGGAAAACCAAAATAATAAAGGGCTTGAACGAAGTCTAAACCATACCGAATATTTTGACGCCGACGGAAACTGGAACCGCAGTGAAGACATCAACCTGATCAAAGACAATTCAGGGACACAAAATTCTATCGGAACCAGGGTCAGTTATGCCGAGACCTTGACCAAAAGATGGTCTTTGGAAGCTGGCTATACCTTTAAAACCATCTCCTCCAGCAGCAACAGATTGGTTTCGGACTATGTAACGGGAATCAAAACAAAGATAGACTCCCTTAGTAACAATTTTAAATTCATCAATTTCTCCAATATCGGGAAGATGATCTTTCAGTATAAAGCAAAGAATTTTTCGATCTCCAGCGGATTGGAAGCGACTATAACGACATTTGAACTGAAAGATCTCGACCGCGGCAGTAATTTTCAGCGTAAGTACCTGAACCTTTCTCCCCGAACCAATCTCTATTACAAACTCAGCAACAATACCAGTCTCGCACTAAACTACAATGGCTTTACCCAACAACCTAGCATTGAACAGATTCAACCTGTAAGACAAATCAACAACCCACTGTTTCAGGTGATCGGAAACTCCCTGTTAAGGCCTTCTTTCACCAATAACTTTGGTGTCTCTTACAACAGCTTCTTAATGAATTCTGATCAGTACATCTCCGGTTATCTGAATTACGGCTTTACCAATAATGCAATTGTAAATTCAGAGCATGTGGATGAGTTTAACAAAAGGATTTCGAGCTTCACCAATCTGGATGGGAACAATTCCCTTAGTGGCAATATGTATTATTCAAAAGGCTTCTCCAAGCTTCATTTCAGGATGGGACTGGACCTGAGTTTCTATAGATCTAACAACGTGGCCATCATCAATGAGGTGAAAAACAAAACCGCAAATACCCAGTATAATGTGAAGGGTTCGTTCAACTATTACACCTCAAAAATAGACCTCAGTTACTCCCCTTCTGCTACGATCATGTATGGCAAATCATCTATTGGTGGAATCAATGATGGAAAAAGTATTACCCATAACCATGAGCTTTCGGGCACCGTCCAACTACCTTACCGCACAGAGTTCAACAGTACCGTTTCCATCTCGTTAAGACCTGCAAACTCTTCTTTCGGCCAGGACCTGAATGTAGTGATCTGGAACAGCTATCTGGCAACCAAGGTTGGGAAAAGCGATGCATTGGAACTAAAACTAACGGTGACCGATATTCTGAACCAAAAGATCGGCTACAACAGATTTGTTGGAGGAAATGTGATTAGTGAAAACACATTTAGCTATATTCCGCGTTATGTACTATTTGGTGTAAGCTGGAATTTAAGTGGTAATTTCACGAAAATCCCTGTTAATAAATAAAGATGATGAAAAGGCTGGTCTCCTTCTTGGTTTTAATTTCTGCCTGGACAGGTTTGAAGGCCCAGCAGCTGTTTATTCCCTATGGCAAGATCAGCTTTGAGAAAAAGGTTAACCTGCAGCGGAGCCTGGCCGAATGGGACATCCCTGACGAGGCCAAAGAAAAAATAAAAAAATACAAGGTCACAAACTGGGAGTTGTCTTTTAGCCGGACAAAATCAATCTTTAAATCCGTAAAACAGGAAGAGGAACAGACAAACAACCTGTTTTTTGATTTTTCGGGAGAGCCGGAGAATGAACTATATGCCGATTATCAAAAGCAGAACAGGGTATTAAAGAAAAGAATCATGGGAGATGATTACCTCCTCAATGACACCATTCCCAAGGTCGACTGGAAGATTATGCACGATGTGCGGAACATCGCGGGCTATGAATGCAGAAAAGCCATCGGCAGAATTAACGACACCGTTTATGTTGTCGCCTTTTATACAGATGAGATCTTATTGAGGGGTGGTCCCGAAGGATTCAGCGGTTTGCCTGGCATGATCTTAGGCCTTGCCATCCCCCGTTATTATACCACCTGGTTTGCCACAAAAGTTGCTGCATTTACAAACCCTTCCACAGACATTGTCCCTCCCTCTAAAGGAAAAAAAACAGAAACAGAGAAAGATTTAAAGAAATTGCTGGAAATATTTACCCGATATGATGAGCAAAAAAAAGAAAAACCTGAAGAGCAGAAAAAGCGGCTCTATGGTTTCGTCCTGTAACATTTTCAGCGATAAGCGCTTACCTCCTCTTTTCCCTGTACAATTTTATTTGTACAATTAGCCCTTCAGCTTCCGTTTTATTTGCTAACTTTGTATCCCGTACAAAAACAATAAAAGTAGCATAAAAGCTGCTTTTATATCAGAAACTCACAAAGCATGACTAAGTATATTTTTGTTACGGGCGGTGTTACTTCCTCATTAGGTAAGGGCATCATCTCCGCTTCATTAGCCAAATTATTACAAGCAAGAGGTTACAGTGTAGCCATTCAGAAATTTGATCCCTATATCAACATCGATCCGGGAACATTAAATCCGTATGAACATGGGGAATGTTATGTGACTGAAGACGGTGCTGAAACAGATCTTGACCTTGGTCATTATGAGCGTTTCCTGAACGTCCCTACTTCACAGGCAAACAACATCACTACCGGAAGGATTTATCAAAATGTGATCAATAAAGAGAGACAGGGAGAATATCTTGGAAAAACAGTCCAGGTAGTCCCTCACATCACTGATGAGATCAAACGCAACATGCGCATTCTAGGTGATAGCGGTAAGTATGACATCGTCATCACTGAATTGGGCGGAACTGTTGGTGATATCGAATCTTTACCATTTATCGAAGCGGTACGTCAGTTTAAATGGGAAGAAGGTGCAAACAATGCAATTGTGATCCACTTAACACTGATCCCTTTCCTTGCCGCTGCCGGTGAGTTAAAAACAAAACCTACACAACACTCTGTAAAAGCATTATTGGAATACGGTATTCAACCGGATATCCTGGTATGTCGTACAGAACACCACATCAATGCAGATATCCGTAAGAAGATCGCTTTATTCTGTAATGTAAATATCAATGCCGTAGTAGAATCTATTGATGCTTCTACCATTTATGATGTTCCATTGCTCATGATGAAAGAGCAACTGGATAAAACAGTATTGAGCAAATTGAAACTTGCACAAAAGAATGAGCCTGATATGGAAAGCTGGAAAGATTTCCTTGGCCGTTTAAAAAATCCTACTGCCGAAGTGAAGATCGGTCTGGTAGGTAAATATGTAGAACTTCCTGATGCCTATAAATCAATCATCGAATCTTTTGTACATGCAGGAGCTAAAAATGAATGTAAAGTAAAAGTAGAATATATTCATTCTGAAAGCATCCACCCTGAGAATGCAAAAGAACGTCTGATGCATTTAGATGGTGTATTGGTTGCTCCTGGTTTTGGAAGCCGTGGTATTGAAGGAAAAATTGATGCCATTAAATATGTACGTGAACATGATGTTCCTTTCTTTGGTATCTGTTTAGGAATGCAATGTGCGGTGATCGAGTATGGAAGAAATGTTTTAGGTTTAAAAGATGCCAATACCACTGAAATCGATGAAAACACAGCAAATCCTGTGATCAATATGATGGAAGATCAGAAAGCGATAACGAATAAAGGCGGTACGATGCGTTTGGGATCTTATCCATGTGACCTTAAAAAGGGAACTAAAGCTTATGCAGCTTATGGCAAAACCCACATCTCTGAGCGTCACAGACATCGCTATGAATTTAATAATGACTACCTGGCTCAATATGAGGCTTCAGGAATGATCGCTTCCGGACTGAATCCTGACAGCCATTTAGTGGAGATTGTCGAGTTGAAAAACCATCCTTTCTTCGTTGGCGGACAATTTCACCCAGAATTAAAATCAACAGTTGCTAATCCTCACCCACTTTTTGTTAAATTTGTCGCCGCCGCGATGGAATTTGCGAAGAAGAAAATAAAATAATACGAGTTTAAATAACAATAATGGATAGAAATACGTTTACAGGCCTGTTCCTGATCATGATCGTTTTGGCCGGTTCTTTTTACTTTTTTGGTCCCAGTCAGACTGAAATCAATAAGGAAAAGGAAAGAATTGCAGCAGATTCTTTAAAGAAAGTTGCAGCCGCTACGAAAACTACTGCTCCTGCAATCGCAGCAGCGAAACCTGCTGTAGATTCAGCAACATTATCAGGTCCTTTTGGTGGCAGCATTGCAGGTACCGTTCAAACTACCGTACTGGAGAATGAAAACCTTAAATTAACGCTAACCAATAAAGGTGGTAAAATTTTATCCGTAGAGGTAAAAGGCCAGAAAACCTATGATGGAAAACCGGTCATCTTATTTGATGGAGATCAGAATAAATTTGGTTTAAAAATGAATATCGGCGGTAAAGAAGTAAATACCAACGATCTTTATTTTGCCGCTACAAAAACAGGAAACCTGGTGAGCATGCGCGCCAATTACCTGGGTGATAAATACATTGAGTATACTTATGACCTGAAGCCTAAAAGCAATAACGTAGCCTTCAATATCAACCTGAACGGTTTAAATCAGGTGATTCAAACAGATTCTATCGCCCTGAACTGGGAGACGACTTTACTGGAACAGGAAAAATCAGGCAAAAAAGAAAAAGAGCATGCTGCTCCTTTCTATAAATACGTAAATGAAACTCCCGATCATTTGAGCATTGCTAAAGATGAAACTGAAGAGTTGAAAAAAGGAAAAATCGAATGGTTCTCCTTTAAACAACAGTTTTTCTCTGCAGTATTGTTACCTAAAGTAGCTTTTGAAAGTGGAAAATTAGGTATTACCGTATTGACACAACCAGGAGAGATCAAACGTTATTCGGCAGACATGAAAATGCATTTCGGACAACTGGCTACTCAAAATTATGCAATGGACTTCTACTTCGGTACGAATAAATTCGATGTATTGAAAGCACAGGGTCACGAAATTGAGAAACAGGTAGACATGGGTTACTGGCCATTGAAATACATCAACAGATTTGTCGTATTGCCGGTATTTAAATTCCTGGAAGGCTTTGGATGGAACTATGGTCTGATCATTCTGATCTTAACCATCTTGTTGAAAGTAGCAATGTCTCCATTGACCTACAAATCTTATATCTCGATGGCTAAGATGAGAATTCTTAAACCGGAGATGGATGTGATCAAAGCTAAAGTTGGCGACGATAACCCTACCCTGTTACAACAGGAATACCTGAAACTATATAAGCAGGTGGGCGTAAATCCTTTGGGAGGTTGTTTACCAATGCTCCTTCAGCTTCCTTTCGTAATGGCCTTCTTCTTCTTTTTCCCGAACTTATTTGAGTTAAGGGGAGAAAGCTTCCTATGGATGAAAGATCTTTCCACATACGATGATTTCATCAAATTTGGATTCACCATTCCATTCATCGGAGATCACCTGAGTCTGATGTGTGTTTTGATGACGATTTCTACGTTGATCTACACTTATTTCAATAACCAGATCTCTGGTGCTACAGGACAAATGAAATACATTGGATACATTATGCCAGTCGTTTTCTTAGGTGTACTGAACAGCTATCCTTCAGGATTGAACTATTATTACTTCCTGGCAAATATGTTGACCTTTGCACAGCAATTCCTGATCAAAAATATGGTTGATGATGAGAAGATCCACCGTACTTTACAGGAGAACAAAACAAAACCTGTGGAGACGAAAAAGAAATCTAAATTTCAATCGAGATTAGACGATTACATGCGTCAGCAACAACAAACGCAGATCCAGTCTAAAAAAAATAAATAGTCTTTTACAGACGACAAAAAGCACCTTTCGGGGTGCTTTTTGTGGTTTAAAGCCTTTTTTTAATTGTAAAAATTTGGTTTGTAATGAGGATATGTGTTAAAAAATCACAATTTTTAACAAAAATACCCTTTTATGATGCACAAAAAACTTACTCTAATTTTTCTATTGTACGGCAGCGTTACTTTCGCCCAGAAAAAACCGCTGGATCATACGGTCTATGATACCTGGGAAGCCGTTGGCGCAAAGCAACTCTCCAATAATGGACAATGGGCGATGTATGGGATCAATCAACAGGAAGGAGATGCGAATCTATACCTGAGCAATTTGATCAACAATTCAAAGATAAAAGTACATAGGGCTACGAATGCACAATTCAGTTCGGACTCGAAATATGCCGTCTTTGCGATTAAAGCATTTCAAAAAGACATCCGGCAGGCTAAGATCAAAAAGAAAAAGGCCGATGACATGCCTAAAGACAGTCTGGGAATAGCCAACTTAACCAGCTTGGGCATTGTAAAGGTAGCGCGTGTAAAGTCCTTTAAAATGCCGGAAAAGGCTGGAGGATTATTGGCTTATCAATTGGAAAAACCAGTAGATACCACAAAAAAAGCAGCGGCTTCTGCCACCCCTGATAAAAAAGACAGTGAAGATTTCTATGCCGATGATGATCCTGCCAATGCCGCAAAACAGGAAGGAACAGACCTGATCTTCAAAAACCTGATTACAGGACAGGAACGTACGTTTAAATATGTGAGCGAATATGCTTTCAGCAAAAACGGAAAACAGCTTGTTTTTGCCTGTACCGCTGCGAAGAAAGATAAAACCGCACCTGTTGGGGTCTTCGTATTGAATATTGAAAAAGGAACACTGAAAACTTTGGTCAAAGGAAAAGGAACATTTAAAAACTTTGCCTTTGCTGAAGATGGAGAATACCTTGCTTTTGTAGGAGAACAAAGTCCGGAGAAAACGGAAATCAAAACCTATAACGTATATTATAATTCACTGTCCCTGGATACTGCACAGATTCTCGTAGACAATGAGATTCCCGGAATGCCTGCAAAATGGGCAGTTAGTGGTGATGGAAAAGTAAACTTCAGTAAAGACGGAACCAAACTATTTTTTGGTATTGCTCCGGTTAAAAAAGCAAAGGATACCACCCTGGTTGACTTTGAAAATGCCAAATTGGACGTATGGGGATATAAAGACGATTTTCTGCAACCGATGCAGTTAAAAAATGCAGAACGGGACTCCAAAAAATCTTACCTGACTGCAATTGAGATCTTCAACAGTGATCCTAAAATCATTCCTTTGACAGACCTTAAATTGCCTGATGCATCTATAATCAATGAAGGAAACTCAGCTTATGCATTGGCTGCTACTGATTTTGGAAATAGGGTTCAGCAACAATGGACTGCAAGCTCCATCAAAGACTACTATCTTGTAGATGTTAAAACAGGCGCAAGAAAGAAAATCATTGAAGGTCTGAGTGGCGATGCAATGGCTTCTCCTAACGGAAAATATATTATTTATTTTGATCAGGCAAAATCTAACTGGTACACCTATACCATCGCTACAGGGAAAGTAACCCAATTAAACAGTACCATGACGGTAAAACTGGTAGATGAAGAAAATGATGTTCCTGATGATCCTTCGGCTTATGGAATCGCCGCCTGGACGGAAGAAGATAAAACAGTCCTGATCTACGACAGGTATGACATCTGGGAATGCTCTCCGGAAGGAAAAAATCCACCTAAAAACATGACTAACGGATTCGGCAGACAAAACAGCCTAACCCTCCGTTACCAGAAATTAGATCCGGAAAGCCGTTTCCTCGGAAAGAAAGAAACGATCATCATGGACGCATTAAACAACAATACCAAAGAGAATGGTTTCTACAAAGCAAATGTTGGCGATACAAAAAATCCGGAGCTGATCGTCATGGCCAAGTTCAAATATTCCAACCTTGTAAAAGCTAAAGATGCAGAGGAATACCTCTACGACAAAGGAAATTACAGTACCTCTCCTGACGTATATGTTTCCAAAGACCTGAAAACAGAAATCAAACTGAGCAATACCAACCCTCAGCAACAAACCTACAATTGGGGAACTGCAGAACTGGTAAACTGGGAAACACCTAAAGGATATAAATCCAAAGGCATCCTGTACAAACCTGAGAACTTTGACCCTGCAAAAAAATATCCGATGATCGTTTATTTCTACGAAAAACTTTCTGATGGATTGTATGCCTACAATGCTCCCGCTCCTACTCCATCCCGTTTAAACATCCCTTTCTTTGTGAGCAATGGTTACCTGGTTTTTGCACCGGACATCAGCTACGAAAAAGGTTACCCGGGGAAATCTGCAGAAGAGTTCATCAACTCAGGTGTTGAGTCCTTAAAGAAAAACACATGGGTTGATGGGACCAAAATCGGCATCCAGGGACAAAGCTGGGGTGGTTACCAGGTGGCCCACCTGATCACACGTACCAATATGTATGCTGCCGCATGGTCTGGTGCACCGGTAGTCAACATGACTTCTGCTTATGGAGGAATGCGTTGGGAAAGCGGTATGAACAGACAGTTCCAATACGAAAAAACACAAAGCAGAATCGGTGCGACTTTATGGGAGAAACCGGATTTGTATATCGAAAACTCTCCTTTATTCTCCCTGCCAAAGGTAAATACGCCGGTAGTGATCATGGCAAATGATGCTGATGGTGCCGTACCATGGTATCAGGGAATAGAAATGTTTAACGGATTAAGACGTTTAGGAAAACCAGTCTGGATGTTAAACTATAACAACGAAGCACACAACCTGGTACAACGTCAAAACAGAAAAGACATCCAGATCAGAGAACAACAATTCTTTGATTATTACCTTAAAGGGGCAAAAGCACCTGCATGGATGACCTCTGGTATTCCTGCCACTGAAAAAGGAAAAACCTGGGGTTTCGAACTGACAGACGACAAACCATAAATATTTCAAAGGTCCTGCAAAGTTTGCGGGACCTTTTGCTTTTAGGCTATTTTCAAACTCTTTTATCCGGACCTGCATTTTATTCTGCTTTAAAGACGGATTATTAGAATCAAAACTATAAATTTAACGACTCAACTAATCTTATTTTAATGGCATTAAGTAGAATCTGGTCCGCTTTCATCATCATTGCGATTGTGGTTGCCAGTATAAAATGTTTCTTTTTAGGCGAAACCGAAATCTTCAACCTGATGATCGTTGGTAAAGCCAGCGACGCAGGCAACGTATTAAAAGTAGATGGCATCATTGAAACCTGCTGGACGGCAGTCAACATTTGCTTAAAACTAATCGGTATCATGGCCTTATTTATGGGCTTTATGGCCATCGCTGAAAGAGCCGGAGGTATCCGCTTATTGTCCAGAATCATTGGGCCATTCTTCTCTAAGCTTTTCCCTGACATCCCCAAAGGACATCCGGCAACGGGACATATGGTCATGAATTTCTCGGCAAACTTATTGGGCCTGGACAATGCAGCCACCCCTTTCGGATTAAAAACCATGGAGAGTTTACAGGAACTCAACCCAAGTAAAGATACGGCCTCCAATGCACAGATCATGTTCCTTTGTCTACATGCCTCTGGGTTATGCCTGATTCCAGTAAGTATCATTGCGGTACGGGCTTCTTTAAATTCGGCCAATCCTACAGACATTTTTATTCCTTGTATGATTGCCACCTTTGCAGCAACAATGGCTGCGATGCTCATTGTTTCTTTTAAACAAAAAATTAATATTTTTCAGCCAGTGATTCTGGCTTGGGTATTGAGCATCTCGGCAGTAATTGCGGTATTGGTTTTATACCTTACCAGCCTGAATACCGCAGGCCTCCAGCAATTCTCAGGAATTCTGAGCAATGGTTTGTTGTTATTGATATTTCTACTGATTGTCCTCGGCGGACTCTATAAGAAGATCAATGTATATGATGCCTTTGTGGAAGGTGCGAAAGGTGGTTTTGATACCTCAATCCGGATCATCCCCTACCTGGTAGGAATGCTGATTGCCATTAGTTTATTGCGTACCAGCGGCACTTTTGATATGGTCATCAATGGAATAAAACATGTTTGTGCCCTAATGGGTGCGGATACTCGGTTTATCGACGGAATTCCAACTGCATTGATCAGGCCATTGAGCGGAAGTGGTGCCAGAGGCATGATGATTGATACCATGACCACGCATGGACCAGACTCTTTTGCCGGAAGGTTGTCCAGCATCTTACAAGGCTCTTCAGATACGACCTTCTATGTAATTGCCGTATATTTCGGCTCAGTAAGCATTACCAATACCCGTTATGCAATTGGCGCCATGTTATTAGCCGATTTAGTAGGTGTTTGCACCGCGATCGGCTTATGCTATATGTTCTTTGGATAGCCATTTTATCTAATCCTAAAAAAGGCAGGTATTTTTCTGAATACCTGCCTTTTTGTATTTATGGTTTATCCCACCATACCCGGGCATTCAGGTCGTCGGTACCCCCATAAGGAAAGGCCGCAATTGCTGCAGAGTAGTTTGGTCCATTATTTGAAATTTCCTGAGTAGGATATCCCTCTCTTCTTGGAATAGCGAGATTGTTATTGTTCGGCGCAGGACTTAGCAAAGGATAGCCTGTTCTTCTCCATTCTGCCCAGCCTTCATAACCATGCATAAAGAGATGGATCCAACGTTGTTCTGCTATCTGTCGAAGTGCTATCGCCTGATTATAAGCGACTTGTGGTTGCCCTATAAACACAGTCAACCCATTTGTACTTTTCGTCCATTGAAGAATGGATTGTTCAATCGCTTTATCATAGTTGAGCTTTGCATCCCCATCTCCTCCTGGGATCCAGCCTAACTTTGCTGCTTCTGCTTTTGCAAATAAAGCTTGCGCATAAGTTACCAGATAGGTAGGTGAATTTTGCTGGCGAAGGGCTGATCCCAATAAAGAAATATTATTGATCACCACAGACACAGAACCTGGAAGACCATATTCTAATCCCACATAGTTACCTGCTCCATTTTTATCTGCAAAAACAGGTAAACGAGGATCACTCAATGGCTGCATATAGTCAACAACCGTTTTACTTACGGCAAACCAGTTTCTTTTCAACCGCCCAAACGAAGTATACCAAAAGTTCTCATTGACTTTATCCACCAGGTGAACATAAGTAAAATTGTCTTCGTTCTTTTCCATAATTCCGTTTGCCAGGGCTTTCTTAAATTCATCAGCCCCTTTAACCGCATCTACCTTAGAGAGTCTTAATGCCATTAGCAGGTGAATGGTATTGCCCAGTTTTTTCCATTTGACCATATCTCCGCCGTAAATGATATCATTTTTGATGTTACCAACAACGAAAGCGGCGTTTGCTTCGTCCAGTAATTTGAAAAGATCGTTATAGATCTGTTGTTGCGAATCGTACTTAGGCGTAAAATCTGCGCGACCTTGAAAGGCCTCCGTATATGGAACAACACCCCAACGATCGGTAACATGCCAGAAATAATAGGCCTTCATAATCTTGGCTACAGCAATCTGGTTTGCAATAGGCCCCTCATTTGGATTATTTGCCACTTTAATCGCCTCTGTCAGGTTCATTAATGGCCCGGCATAGATTGGGTAAAAATTAAAATTCACCGTATTATAACGGCTGTTCTCCGTAAAAGTGGTGCCCGAAATATATTGAGGATAATGAATTCCATAAGGCGAAGCATTTTTATCGAACGCAGAACCAATATCTGGCAAAGACTGCTGTGCGCTGGCGATCAATTGTGTGGCAGAAGCCTTCTCCGGATTATTGGGATCTCTATTGATGTCATCATCAAATTTATTGCAGCCCGTTGCTGTTAAAGCAAGTATAGTAACCAGGCATATATGATATAGTGGTTTCATTTGAGTATAGATTAAAATGTCAGATTCAGGTTAATACCATAAGAGCGTACCGTTTGAAATTCTCCTTTTTCCAGCCAGCTGATAGAGGCGCTTCCGGTAGACAATTCTGAAGGATCAAGTCCTTTTGGTGCTTTTTGCCAGATCATCGCGGGATTTCTGGCCACTACAGCGATCTTCGCTGATTTAAAAGGAGTTTTCTTCATAAAACCTTCTGTAAAGTTGTACCCGACGCTTACTTCTCTCAATTTAATGTAAGAAGCATTGTACAACCATTCTTCATAGACTTTGGTTCCAATAGAATTCCTGAAATAAGACCTGGCATCCACATATCCGTTAAATTCCTGTCCGCTTACATCTACACCGGCGATTTTTGTTCCAGGGCCATAGATACCATTCAGCTTAACACCTCCATTACTAGTCAGAGGGTCACGTACATTTGCCCCCCTATCATTCATCACCGCAGTTTCCGCTGCCTGTCCTGATTTCGTAGCCAGCATTTTTGTCCAGCTAAAAAACTTCCCGCCACTTTGAAAATCGATCATGGCCGAGATATCGAATTTCCCGATTTTAAAGCTATTCAGGAATCCTCCGGTAAACTCAGGCAATACACTTCCAAAATCATGGTTATTTTCGATTAAAGGCAGGTTATCCGATCCCAAAAGAATTTTTCCGCTCTTGGAATCTCGGGCATAAGCCTGCCCTACAAGGCTACCAAAACTCTTGTTAACTGTGGCATTAAGGTACATGTTTACACTGGAATAGGTATTTATATCCAGTTGATATACCGATAAGTCCTGATACAGTTCTTTGATGATACTTTTATTGCGGTTAAAGTTCAGGGTAGCATCCCAACTGAACATTTTAGAACGGATAGGTGTTCCGGACAGGGAGAATTCTATTCCCTGATTTTGAATCATTCCGGCATTCACTACGTTTGTTGTATATCCACTCGCTCCTGATACCGAAAGATTGATGATCTGATTTTTATTTTTCTGCTGATAATAGGTGAATTCAAAACCCAACCTGTTGTTCAGAAATTTGAGGTCCGTTCCTATTTCAAAGGAATTTGCGAAAGCAGGTTTTATATTCGGGTTGTTCAGCTTATCCGGAACTAATAAAGTATTGATGTTCAAATCGGTGTTTTTATAAACACTTCCGGGAGAATAGTAAGGATTTACCTGATAAGGTTTAAGATCCGAACCCGCCAGGGCATAACTGGCTCTTAATTTACCAAAAGAAAGCGGTTCCCATTTTAGCAGCTGGCTGAACACGAAACTACCTGAGACAGAGTAATACCAATAGGAATTGTTATTTTTCGGCAATGCCGAAGAGTTGTCGTTTCTAAGGGAGGCGTCCAAAAAGTAAGTATCCTTATACCCTACCGAAGCCATCGCATAAGCACTACGGACTTCTTTTCTACGCAAGTATGAGGTACTTTCCGGACGATCTACTGAAGCCGCCATACTATAAAAATCAGGGCTTGACAAACCGCCTACAGTAGCCTGAAAGGTCTGTGTAAACTTCTCTGTATATAAATTGGCACCCAGGTTCCCTGTTAAGGAAATGTCACCAAATTGCTTGTTATATTGCCCTAAGAACTCATAATTATTATCGATTCCCTGGTATTTCCCTACAGAATAAGCATCGTCGAGGCGACCTCCAAATGCTTCTTTATGAGAGATATTTTGCGTATACCTGTCTGAACGTACAAAAGCACTTAATTTCAATTCAGGCAGGACCTGATAATTCAGGCTCACATCACCAAATAAACGGTCACGATCATCATTATTTAAACTTCTATAGGCATCAAAGAATGGGTTATTCCAATCACTCGGTTTATTATTCGCGCTGGTGATCATTCCTGTGCTGGTATTCGGATTGACGTTCCAGTTCATAATGGTGCCATCCGCATATTGATAATTACGCAGCCTGTTAATGTCTATATTTCGCTGAAACCATTGGGTAGCTCCGGAGAAAGAGCCCTGATATCCCTGTTCCGGCCGTTGGCCGTTATTATTGGCATAATTTGCATTTACGCCAACGGTAAGTTTATCGGTCAGCTTCAGGTCAGAACTTAAACTCAGGTTATTTCTTTTCAGCCAGGTATTAGGGATCGTTCCATTGATATAAGCATTGTTATAAGACAAACGGTAGGAAGAGTTTTCATTTCCACCGGTTACAGACAGACTATTATTGATGTTCTTTCCAGTCTCATAGAAATCCCTGATATTATTGGGTTGAGGAACAAAGGGTGTTAATTTTCCATACTCAGCATCCTGAGGATAAAAGCTATAATACATTCTTACCGGAGTACCGTCCATTTTTGGACCCCAGCTTTCGTCATTTCCATTGATGTATTTATCTCCATTAGCCAGGGTCTGGAAAGTCTGGTTATTACCTACTCCATAAATATTTTGCAAAGGCAGAAAATTGCTGACCTTTTCAATCGAGAAACCTGAATTGAAACGTACATCCACTTTTTTTACGCCTTTACTTCCCTTTCTTGTCGTAATCATGATCACTCCGTTTTGTCCGCGGATTCCATAAAGTGCGGAAGCTGCAGCACCTTTCAAAACATTGAGTGATTCAATATCTTCCGGATTGATATCCTGGGAGATATTTCCCAGATCCACACCATTCCCACTGTCAGTACTGAAGTTGGCATCAGAGATGGGCGTACCATCTACAACGATCAGTGGAGAGCTGCTGCCACTTAAAGAGTTCACTCCACGGATTTTAATCTTCTGCGTTCCTCCCATACTTGCACCCGAAGATCCAACGACTTGTACACCGGCAACCTTTCCTGCAAGGGAGCCCAGCACGTTTTGCTCCTTTGTCATCGTCAGGTTATCCCCTTTCACGGTTTGTGTGGAATAACCGATGGATTTTTCACTGCGTTTGATGCCCAATGCTGTAACCACCACTTCTGTGAGTGACGTTTCATCAGGCACTAAATTAATATTGATCAGTGTCCGGTTGTTAACCGGAACCTCCTGTGTCAAAAACCCGAGGTATTTTACAACAAGTGTCGTTGCATTTGCCGGCAAGGTAATACTATAAGTACCATCCGGTTGAGTTGAAGTTCCTAAGGTGCTGCCTTTGACAAGGACACTTGCACCCGGAATGCCTGCTCCATTACCTGCATCACTTACCTTTCCCCGAACAACTTGCTGGGCAAAACCACTGAATGCGAATAAAATAAAACAGGAACAAATAAGGGTAAATCTTTTGTTCATTTGGTTAGTATTTAAGTTTCGATAAAGGAAAATACTAAAAAAATGACTACAATATCAATAATTTATGCGTTTTAGCTAAATTGATACACGATTACCTTTAAAAGGATCAGGCTAAATAAAAATATTTACAGAAACAGAAAATGACTATGCCAGTTTGCTTAGCGACAAGCGATTGATAATTTGTTCGAGTACCCCAGGTTCGACACTTGTATATTTTGAAGACCTCCAGGTACTGGAAGAATCCAGCCATACACAAAAGGAATGATAGCCATCCAATACTACGGCATACGTTTCATGAAAATCGTCCTGAATCCTCATGCAAAAACCTTTCACAGGTTTCCCCTGAACATCAAACTGAAAGTTGAGATAATTACTTAGCATATTTATATGAGGTTAGGTATTGACAACAAATCTATTGTTGAAATGTTTAGGTAATCTTAACTAAATAATATTTAATTGTGAAATGAGCAAACGTTTTGTACATCCTGTTGTTCCAATATTTACATCAGTTTAATAATTACTTTTATTTACCAATATGTCAGACAAACAAATTACCGCAATCACCGAACTGGACAGGTCAAACTATAAGACAAAAGTGTACTCAGATGGACACTTTATTTACTCCGACGAGCCGGAAGACCTTGGTGGAACAGATGAAGGGATGGCTCCTGGTGCCCTACTTCTTGCCAGCTTGGGTAGCTGTACAGCGATTACGATAAGGATGTATGCAGACCGAAAGGGGCTTAACCTAGAATTTATCCGGATTGAGCTGGCGATATGTAAAGAGAAAGATATGAATGAGGCTACGGTCATCACCAGAAAAATTGAATTAACCGGAGAGCTGACAGGAGAGCAACACGATCGTTTGATGCAAATCGCAGATAAATGCCCGATTCATAAGATTTTGAGCAATCCGATTAAGATTGAAACCAGGGTTTAACGTCGAAAACAAAATGCCCTTCTTTTACATATGACATAGCTATTATTCAGAAGTTGGAGGTGGAAAGGGGATGTTAATGGTTTGTATGGCCGGAACAGCTATAAAAGTTAAATCATGGTCTGAGAATTTTACTGAAACCAGAATTTTAATTGAACATTTATCTAATCAATCTATGAGACTTGCGGTACTTAATAAAATTAGACTTCCAGGATATTCAGATCTATAAGCAGACAAAAGGTTTAAAAAAGTTACCAGAGGCGCTTAGAGTAGTGATCAATATAGTAGCTTGTGTAAAATGAAACCTTAATAACAGAGAATTCGGCGGATACAAGGAATCAGGCTTTGATCCGGGAGTTTTAAAAAGGAATTAGGTCTTGATTCTTGAATTTCGCAAAAATCTCGGCAAAAAAAAACCTTTAAACAAAAAAAGACGAAGTCTGGAGCAACTTCGCCTTAATTTAAGAGATAAATCCCTCGTACACCCAATAGGATTCGAACCTATGACCTACGGTTTAGAAAACCGTTGCTCTATCCAGCTGAGCTATGGATGCGTTTTCCCTTTTTTGGAGCCCCAAAGATAGGAGTAAAAATGAAGAACCGCAAATCTATTTTACAAATAAATTCACCTCTAATGCGTATTTCACTGCTTTTAAGCACGATAGGATGCAAAAAAAAATGTAATTTAGAAATACAGAAATATCACAGGGGATTCACCACAATTTAACATCACATGAAAAAACGCCATCTAATAACCGCATTAATTATTTGTTTAACAGCTTTTTACGAAGGGGTAAACGCTCAGGAAACCAACAAAAATTACGATGAGAAGCTGGCAAAGGAATTGAACGCCGATGAGTACGGAATGAAGACCTATGTACTCGCTATTTTAAAAACAGGCACTGAAAAAAGTCTTTCAAAGGCAAAACAAGACAGTGTTTTTAGAGGACACATGGTAAATATTGGAAAATTAGTGACCGATGGGAAACTAGTTGTCGCCGGACCTTTAGGCAAAAACGACAAGAATTACAGGGGGATCTTTATCCTTGATGTTCCTACAATTGAAGAAGCAAGGAAACTGGTAGACACAGATCCGGCCATCCAATCAAAACTATTGGACGCAGACCTGATCATTTGGTATGGATCAGCAGCGTTAAAAGAAACCTTGAAAATTCACAGTAAAATCGAGAAACGGAGTCACTAAACCGCAATTCGTTTTTGGGGATATTGCTCCGTATGTGTCAGGATCAGGTGCATGATGTAATCATTCGAAGGATACACCTTTAAAGCGGATTTAAGAAGGTCAGGCGCATTAACATCTGCATACTGGGAAATATACCCCATTCCATATAATTTACCTTGCTCTACTAAAATACAGCTCTGCTCATCTTCTGTTCTTCCGGCATCGATAACAGCAAAACTCGGAAGCATGGATTTTAGCTGTTCAATCGCGTATTTCACCCTCACGTTATAAGCAGGGGCCGATTCCTTACCTACACAGGCACCACTGCAACTTCCTTCCTCATGACCTGTACAGGCGATCCTGTTTTTCTGGATATAACACAGTTTCTCACATAAAAAATGATCCTTGATCAAAATCCTTAAAATATGGTGACCTTCCAGAATTGTATTGAAACTATACAATACCGGCATGTTCTTCTTAAACGTATCAATACCTAATCTGAGGTATCCTTTCTGGTCTTCAAATGAGTATAAGGCATATTTTTGTTCATACCGCTTTAATGCGCGGTTATTTTCCGGCCATAACCTCTTGATTTCCGTTGCTTCCAGAATGAAAGCCATTAATTCAGTCCCGCAGACTTCAAAATCTACGCTATAAATGTTCTTCAGAAAATCCTGGCGTTGTTTACCTGCATTGTTTCCACTGAAATGGGAACACACTCTTTTTTTTAACGTTTTCGCCTTCCCGATATAAATTACTTTGCCTTTCTCATCTTTAAAATAATAGACCCCGGGAGTTAACGGAAGCTTATCTATCTCCGATTTCGGCAAATTAGGAGGTAATGCCTGTTCTTTAGACGTAGATTTAAGCGATTGATGGATGAGACCTTCTGAATCATTCTGCAGCAACATGCTTAACAATTCTGCAGTAGCCTTAGCATCTCCCCCCGCCCTGTGATGGTTATTCAGCGAAATTTTTAATGCTGCACACAGTTTACCCAGGCTATAGGATTTATGCCCCGGTAATATTTTACGGCTTAACCTTACTGTGCATAATTTATTGCATTGCAAATCATATCCTGCTTCGCTGAGGTTGTGTTTGATGAAGGAAAAATCAAAATTCACATTATGGGCCACAAAAACCTTATCATGCAATAAATCATAAATCTCCGAAGCCACATCAGCAAATACAGGAGCATTCGCCACCATATCATTACTGATACCAGTCAGTGCTTCAATATGATCAGGAATATATTGCCTTGGATTAATCAGCGTTTCAAATGAATTGATTACTGATACGCCATCATGAATCAAAATGGCAATTTCCGTAATCCCGTTCCCTGAGGCATAACCACCAGTGGTCTCTATATCTACAACAGCGTACAACATGATTTCTTTAAAAGTAGTGATTTCAGGCTGTAAATATGCTAATAAATTTAGTATAACAAAGGTTAATTAAAATAATATCCAGAGTTATGGCTTTCCTAAATAACGACAGCAAGCCCTTCCCATTAGGATAAAACAAATTTCAGAGAGAAGCCAGGCTTCAAAAACTTATGAAAAATACCCACAACAACGTCGGATTCCCGTCAAAAACAGGAGTTTAGTCGCAGGACCATTATATTATCCGTACCTTTGTCTATTAAAGTAATATGTGATATGATGGATTATAGTGAATTGATTAATAACGACAAAAGTTCTGGTAGAATTAAAGATCTTGAAGATGCCTTAAACGGTGTTGAAGTAACTTATTCCCGCTGGTTGCTGAGTCGTGAAAATATCCACACCGGAGAGAAGCCAGATAGATTGGGTAATTATTTCCGTTATTTTTATGATGAAAACGGAATCCAGTTTTATGTAAAAGACGGACTTCCAACTGATATAAAAAACGCATGCTGGTCTGCTTTTAAAGGCGTATTTGTCAACAAAAAGTAGTTTCAAAGGTATTCTTAAGGCAAATAGCAAAGGCAGAAGCGGAATTTAATTTCAGCCCTGCCCTGCTCCTACCCAAGCCAAACAATAGCCTCAGGAGTAAATCTATTTCATTAGTCAACAAAAAGCCGACTAGTGAGGTGAGAATTATGCGCTAAAAAAAGCAGACAGAAAGACTAAACCCCTTTAAATTTCAACCAGTTCTCCCGGCTCAATTCCCATATTTCGCTTTCTGTAAAAAGAGGATCTACAAACCCTGTCTCCCTGTGACCGATCAACCGGGCACCCGTTTTCTCTTTAATCCTTCGGGAACCGACATTACCAAGCGCATTGGCAAACAGTAAACAGTCGAAACCAAGCTCCGAAAAGGCAAAATCAAGCACCGGAAAGTTCGCTTCCGTCATGATTCCTCTTCCCCAAAACGGCTTGCCCAACCAGAAACCCCGGTGTTCCGGCTTTCCTTCTCTCCTCAGATCTATAGTACCAATGAGCTGATCCGGCTGTTCCTTTAAAAAAATTCCCCATACCCAATGCCCATCGCCTTGTTGAGGTAATACAATATGTTCAAGGTAATCTTTCACTCCGTTTTCCGGATATGGCCAGGGTACTTCTGCCGATAAATAACGGACTACATCGTAATCAACAAAATACCTGGTATAGGACGGCACATCTTCCATGCTTACACCTTTCAGGATAAGCCGTTCGGTTTTTAAAGTCGGAATTGCTTGCATAATTGTAAATATAAGAAATTGCCAAAGGCCAAAAAAATCGCCGATTCTTACCATTCTTTTGATTTAAACCGTATATTTCCATACTCTCTTTAGTGTGCCCTGGAAGATATACACTTCCTTTAGCACCTATTGAAAGGATTAAACAGCTGTGTAAGAAGGAATAGGAACCTACTTCGTCATACTAAATCAGAGCAATGTGACCGTGATCATTTTATAGTTCACCACATTGTCATTATTTTGAATTTGATATCCAGCAAAAATTGTTTATTATTTATAAAGATTCTAGATAAATATTCACTTATTTGCGAAACGATCTTATTAAAATATTTGTATTCTATATATGACATTAACCGACATCAAGTTTTCTGATTATATCAAAGACTTCGAGCAAACTTTAAAAAATCTATTCCATGTACAGTCCGATATTGATAAGCTAAGTCTGGAAAGAGGTTTACCTCCTGAAATACTGAAGGGAATCATGGACAAGCAACCACTTTCGGTTGCTATCCCTACTGAGTTTGGCGGACGCGGAAGTATCGTTAAAGAATGCCTGGGCGTTCTGGCCGCAGCATCTTACGAATCCCTCCCACTATCTTTAACCTTTGGAATCAATATCGCCCTTTTTTTAGAGCCGGTTTCTAAATATGCAGATGAGTCCGTAAAATCGGGAATCTTCCATAACTTCCTTGAAAAAGGACAAATGGGTGGCCTCATGATTACCGAGCCTGATTACGGTAGTGATGCCCTCAATATGAAAACAACCTCCAAAGAACTGGAACAAGGGTATCAGATCAAAGGCACCAAACATTGGCAGGGACTTACAGGCATGGCAGATTACTGGATCATCGCTGCAAGAAATGCAAATGAGAATGGTGACCTGGGCAGGGATATTGATTTCTTCCTGTGTGACATCACACAACCAAAACAACACATCGTTGTAGAAGAAGTTTTTGACAATGCGGGTCTTTATATGATCCCTTACGGATTAAATAAACTGGACCTTGTTGTACCTCATAATTTCAGACTGAAACCGGAAACTACCGGAATCAAAATGATGCTGGATATCCTCCACAGAAGCAGAATGCAATTCCCGGGAATGGGAATGGGATTTATCAAAAGAATGCTGGACGAAGCCATGCAACACTGCCATACCCGCATCGTAGGTGCAGGTAATCTAATGGCGATAGATAATGTACAGTTTCAAATCTCCAGAATCCAGTCGGCCTATACCATTTGTTCTGCCATGTGTGCACACAGCAGTGAAATCAGTGGAATTCAACACAACTTGGCGACTGAAGGACTGGAAGCAAATACCATGAAAGCAGTGGTGACCGACCTGATGCAGGAATCGGCGCAATTACTCGTTCAGCTTTCCGGTGCTAACGGATACAGAACAACCCACATTGGTGGTCGTGGAATCATGGACAGCAGACCTTTCCAGATCTTTGAAGGCTCCAATGAAATGCTGTATAACCAAACAGCAGAAATGATCACCAGAACAATGAAAAAGCAGAAACAATCGAATCTGTTTGATTTCTTAAACGTATTCAACCTCACCGCAGAAGCTTGTCAACATTTCAAAAAGGACCTATCCTTTAGTCTTGCAGAGAACCTCTCACAACGTAAAATGGTGGATCTGGGCAAGGTATTAACCAGGGTCATCTGTATCGGATACGTACTCAACTTACAGAAAAAAGGATTCAGAAAAGACCTGGTCGACAATTGCATCACTATGGTTAAACAAGAAGTGGCTGCGTTAATTGCATCCTTCCAATTCGACAATACCGTTAAGGTAATTGATGATTATTCGGCAGAAAGCTCATGGCTGAACTTCGCATAACATTAAACACCAACTCATTCATACCAGCATTCACCTCAAAAGGTGGATGCTTTTTTTATTCCGTTTCATTTCCCTTGTTTTACCAAAAATTTTCGGTTATTTCGATGAACTAAAATTAACTTCGCTTAATGGATTCGAAGAGTATTGTCATCGGCAAACAACATCCGGAATTTATCCGGGAAGAAACAATAGGCGATATTTTCAGGTCTGCTGCAGACAGCTATCCTCAGAAAACAGCTTTCATATTTAATGAGCAATCATTGACCTATCAGCAGCTGGATCAATGGAGCGATGCCGTCGCTGCTTTTCTTCAATCCAATGGGATCGGAAGAGGCCAGTCTGTAGGCCTTTGGTGGCCAAGAAGCATGGAATTACAGGTCGCCATCCTGGGCATCGCAAAATCTGGTGCCGCATATGTCCCGTTAGACCGGGAAATGCCCGAGGAACGGGTGCATGTGGTAATGGAAGAAGTCGGTGCCTCTGCCTGCTTCAGCGATGCACTGAGCCCAAACTCCTGCCCTGTCTTTCACATCCCTCCTTTTCCAACTGAAATCGTACCTTTTTCTATAGCCGCACTACCGGACGACCGTGCCTATGTATTGTATACTTCCGGAAGTACCGGAAAACCAAAGGGAATCCCAATCAGTCACCGCCAGATTTGTCACCTGATCAGGTCCGAACAAAGTGTCCTTCAGATCATGGCCGAAGACAGGGTCTATCAGGGATTTTCTGTATCATTTGACATGTGGTGCGAAGAAACCTGGATCAGCCTCTCTGCCGGAGCAACCATCTGGGTAGCCGACGCCACTACCGCCAAATCTATCGACGAATTAAGTGATATTTTACGGGCACAAAAAATCAGCATATTACATGCGGTACCAAGCCTTCTAGCCGTCATTGACGATGATATACCCAGCCTGCGCTTAATTAATGCAGGTGGAGAAGCTTGTACCAGCCAGGTCCTGAACAGATGGAGCAAACCCGGACATAATGTATTCTACAACAGCTATGGGCCAACGGAAACTACAGTAACGGCCACCATGATTCCTTTAAGACCTGGCGATGCCATTACTATCGGAAATCCACTACCGAACTATAACCTCGCTGTAGTAGATGATCAGTTTCAACTGGTCCCGTTGGGAGAACAAGGGCAATTAATGATATCGGGCCCGGGGGTATGTGATGGCTATGTCAACCGCCCCGACCTGACCTCAGAAAAGTTTCTTGATAAACCGGACTCGCTTCATGAAGTTCCCGGCGACAGGATTTATCTGAGTGGAGATGCGGTCGTCATGCATGCAGATGGCAGTGTCGATTTTCGCGGCCGGCTGGACGATCAGGTAAAACTTCGTGGCTACCGCATAGAGCTTGGAGAAATAGAAGTAAAACTGAATGAACTGGAACAAGTTTCCGCAGCAGCAGTAGCGCTAAAGAAAGACGCCAACCAACAGGAACAACTGATCGGTTACGTCACGCTTAAAGCAAATGCAACATTTGATGAACACCAGTCGAGAATCCGGTTGGGAAAAGTACTTCCTCCTTATATGGTGCCTTTAGTGATTGTCCTCATGGATAAAATGCCACGCCTGCCAAGTGGCAAGATCAATAGAAAAGAACTGCCTGTACCGGAAGTTTTGATGCAGGTAAAACCGGAAGAAACCATCGTGATTCATCCTGATGACCCATTGCACAAAAGGGTCATGGCAGGACTCACTTACCTCTTTCCCGGAAGAACCATCAACCCTGAAGACGATTTCTTTATGGACCTCGGCGGACATTCCCTTCTTGCAGCCTCACTGTCCTCCTGGCTGAGAAAAGAAGGTGGTGTTCATCAGGCTTCCTTAAAAGACATTTATACCAACCGTCCGATCAGTAAGCTGATCCAGACCTGGGAACTGGCAGCGGAAAAAGCAGAAAATAACGCGCAAAAAGAAAAAGAACCTTTTCATAAGATCAGCTCCTTACGTTACTGGTTTTGTGGCATTGCACAAGGATTTTCTTTATTGGTCATTTACGGCCTTTTTGCTGCGCAGATCTTCGTTCCTTACCTGGGCTATTATTATGAAGTAGCGAAAAGCGAAACTGACAAAGGAGATACCTTCTGGGCAATCATTACCGCACTGGTCTTATTCTGCTTCATTGCGCCCTTATTTTCATTGTTAAGCATTGTCTTAAAGTGGCTTTTACTGGGCAAAACGAAAGAAGGGGATTATCCGCTTTGGGGGAGTTATTATTTCCGCTACTGGCTGGTCAAATCTATCCAGCGACTGGTTCCACTTCAATTCATGAATGGCACGCCATTATACCCTTTCTATCTGCGGATGATGGGCATGAAAATGTCACCGGATTCCCAGATCAGCTCCATTACTGTAGGTGTGGAAGACCTGCTGGAGATAGGAAGTGATGTAAGCATCAGTTCAGGTGTAGTACTCAACAATGCGACGGTAGAAAACGGACTGTTGAAACTGCGAAGGATTAAAATTGCAGACCATGCCTATATTGGAAGTGGTGCTGTAATCTCCGGAGGAACAACGGTTGAAGCCTGGGGCGAACTTCAGGACCTGAGTCATTTACAGGCCGGACAAACCATCGCTGCCGGAGCAGTCTGGAAAGGAAGCCCGGCTGAACCAGTGGACAAGAAAACACCGGAAGAACTGCCTCAGCCGCTCCATGTTTCAGCTTTCAAAAGAAAGTGTTATGGCTTTCTTTATACCATCTTACTCATTCTCTTTCCCATTGTGATCTTGCTGCCCTTAATACCGGTAATTGAGATTTTAAATTATATGGATACACAAGCTCCGGATTACAGTTTCAACTACTTTGTTCATATTCCATTGCTTACCATCTTATACCTATCACTCTATACCGTAGAAACCGTGATCCTTTCCAGGTTACTTCTGTATCAGATGAAACCAGGCACCTATCCTGTTTATGGCGGGGTATACGTCCGGAAATGGCTATCAGATCAGCTGATTTCAACCTCACTCATCGTCCTTCACCCCTTATATGCCACGGTCTACATTTCCTCCTTTTTCAGGATGCTGGGTGCAAAAATCGGCAAGAACACAGAAATTTCAACAGCCAGCAATGTCACCCATACCATGCTGGAGATCGGCGATGAATCTTTTATCGCAGATGCGGTAACTTTAGGTGAAGAAGACATCCGGGGGCAACAACTCATCCTGGACAATACTAAAGTCGGAAACCGGAGTTTTGTAGGCAATAGCGCACTGATCCCACAGGGCTATGAACTGGGAGACGACATGCTAATCGGTGTTTTATCGACTCCACCTACCGCTGAACAGCTGGAGCAAACGCATGCTAAAGACTGGTTTGGATCTCCGGCAATTGCCCTCCCTAAAAGGCAGGATAGCGGAAATTACCCGGCATCATTAACCACAAACCCTTCCTTGGGTAGAAAAGCCGCGCGTTTTCTCATTGAAGGCATCCGCATTATTCTTCCGGAAACGGTCATCATCTGTTGCAGCGTTTTATTTGTAGCCTATTGCCACGACCTGGTGAAAGACCGTACACTGATACAAATCCTGAAGGAAACACCAAAACTTCCCTTTTATTATCTATTCTATATGGGGGGCCCTGCATTACTGGTTACCCTTTTGCTGAAATGGATTTCCATAGGAAAGTTCAAAGCAGAACAACACCCAATGTGGACACATAAAGTATGGCGCAGCGAGGCCAATACCACAACTTATGAAGCACTTGCCGTTCCTTTCCTGCTGGAATTCATGAAGGGAACCCCTTTTCTCCCGATGGTTCTGAGCCTTTTTGGTGTTAAATTCGGAAAAAGGGTCTGGCTAAATACGACCGACATTACCGAACATGACATGGTGAGCATCGGCGATGATACAGCATTGAATGAAGATTGTGGTCCACAAACGCACCTTTTTGAAGACCGTGTGATGAAAGTCGGTACCGTAAAAATCGGAGCAAGGTGCAGCATTGGTTCCAGATCCATCATTCTTTACGATAGTGAAATCGGTGACGACGTGAAACTGGAACCACTTTCCCTGGTCATGAAGGGGGAAAAACTTGCAAATGAAACAGAATGGACAGGAAGTCCGATCAAATTATTATAAATGGAAAACAACGAGGATTTAATCAAAGAACTGATCACCCTTCTTGCAAATGACAGATGGCATGAAGAGGACATCAACGAAATTTCAGAAACCGTAACCAGCGCCTACAATGATCCTGAGGCGTACATTGATTCAGACGAAGGTGCAGAAATGGCCTGGCTACTTGAAGTAGATCCCGAGGGGATTCCGACCTGGGTCATCTTTAACGAATTATTTGATGTTTTCGTTGTCTGTGATAAAATAGACGAATTACATGAACAAATTCAGGAAGTATTCCCGGAAGCACCCGTCCCCGATTTCCCTTACGGCCAGTTCCCTGGTACTCCCGATTATTTTATATGGCTGGATAAACTGTTAAAGGGAACACCTCCGGGCTACCAGTTGATTTCATTTGGCGATAGCTACGGCGACAATCTTCAGGGCCTGATCGTCAGCCGGGCAGACACGGAAAGGATTATGCATTTATGTAAAACATTGAACATCAAAGCCAGTAAATCCATGTTGGATTAACTGATTTTCATTACGTTTTTCTTTCCATATCCCAGGTTATTTTCCATCAACAAATGGGCCTCCTGCACCGTTTTCACACTGAGTCCGCCAACAATACGTATTGCTGGCGGGCTAATTTTACCTTCTTCAATCAAGGCGGCAATCTGATTCAATGCCTCCCTGTAATAGCCCAGGTTATTGCCCAAAGCATGTGCGTAGTTGGAGATATTCATCACCACACAGCCCTTATCAAAAAGCAAACCTCTTGTTCGTTCCGTACCTAAAAAGGTCACATCAAAATAGGCACCATTTACTTTCAGCACTTCTGCGGCGACTTCTGAGATCTCCCCACCCACAATCTCTACCACAAAATCAAATAACATTCCTTCATTCGCTGCAATGAGCTCGGCACTAAGGCCTGTATTTTTATAATTGATCACCTGACTTTCATCCAGACCAAGGACCAATAGAGCTTCCGTGCTTTTCTGGCTTCCGGCAGTACTGATGATCTGATGGATGCCATGGTATTTCAGAATGCGAATCAGAAAGCTCCCCACCGCTCCGGAACCTCCGGTAATAAAAACCCTTTGTTCCGGTTGTATATTCATTCGCTTAAAACATTGCCATGCTGTTAATCCCGCTGAAGGAATTGCGGCAGCTTCCTCAAAACTGATATTGGAGGGCTTATGTGCGATCATTATCGGATTTATGGCCATATATTCTGCATAGCTCCCATTAGAGCCTTTACTTCCTGATGCAGCCATGACTTCATCCCCTGGCAGAAAACCAGTCACATCAGCTCCTATGGCAACAATTACTCCAGACATTTCCCTTCCCAGAATGGGCGAAGTCATGAGCTGTTTCTCCCGCCGCCCTTGTCTCATTTGATAATCTATCGGATTAAATGCAGCAGCTTCAATCCTGATCAACACCTCCTCTGCTTTTGGAACAGGGCTTTCTATTTCAGCCTGATGAAAATGATCCACATCACCGAAACCTTCTAATACAATTGCTTTCATTTTAACTTTAGTTTTATATTTGTGAACAGCACCGATACAAACCTACGGTACAAAAAAACAATTATTCATCACTCCCTTTTTTGGAAGTAACTCATAAAAAAATGAGTAGCGCTATGATCAAAGAAAACTCTTCAAATGCAGTCAACAAGACATTCCTGCTGCAGTCATGCCGGATTAATGCGGCTCTGGATGCCATTTCAGGAAGATGGAAAGCACTCATCCTCATACATATCAATGAGGGCGTAAACCGCTTCAGCCTGTTAAAAACAGTATTGCCGGGAATATCAGATCAGACGCTCGGTAAACAACTTAAAGAGATGGAGCGGGATGGCCTGCTTTACAAAGAGATCATTGCGGAAGTTCCGGTACGGGTAGATTATCATTTGTCTGAGAAAGGAAAAGCCTTACAACCAATTCTGGTTACACTTTCCGATTGGAATGACATGAAATAAGTATTATACGTTATTATTTATCACTTCCAGCAGCAATTCATGCATTTCATCAGGATTAAAGGGCTTGGACAAGACGTATAAAATCCCCATCTCACTTAACCTCATCCTCACTTCCTCCAGGATATCCGCAGTAAAAATGATCACTTTTGTTGCCGGATGGTCTACCTGGACCTTCCTTGCCAATTGGTATCCATCCATTCCG
Organism: Pedobacter steynii; assembly: GCF_900103665.1. Lineage (GTDB taxonomy): Bacteria > Bacteroidota > Bacteroidia > Sphingobacteriales > Sphingobacteriaceae > Pedobacter > Pedobacter steynii. The sequence goes on along the minus strand of NZ_FNGY01000002.1, from coordinate 896,854 downwards.
GGCATGTGCAAATCGATTAAGATAACGTCAAATTCTTTCTCCTGCAACATCACCAGCGCCGTATATCCATTGTCAGCCTGCTCAGCATCGATACCAAAATTCCCCAATTGACGTCTTGCGACCAGCAAGTTCACCGGATTATCATCAACGATCAACAGCTTTAACCCAGGCAAGATATTGCGCACCTGTCCTTCTCTTTTTAATACTTTTCTCAGTTCCGGTTTTTTAACAATTTTAAAATCGATTTCAAACTCAAACACGGTTCCTTCATCCATTCTGCTTCGCAGAATGATTTCGCTTTTAAACAGACTCACCAGACCTTTGGTAATGCTCAAACCAAGCCCTGTTCCCTGCTGTTGCCTGTGGCTCGCCTGCTGGACCTGGTGGAACTTATCAAACACCAGGTTATGAAGATGATCTGGAATCCCTATTCCCGTATCTTCAACCTTAAAAAGCACCCTCACGATATCCTCTTTTTTACTCACCGTAGTCAGGCTCACCACAATTTCACCTTTTTCAGTAAACTTAATCGCGTTTCCAACCAGGTTGTTCAGGATTCTTCCGAGACGGAGTGCGTCAAAAATAATGGCAGAAGGAATTCCTTCATCCGCATGAAATTTCAGTGCAAGCCCCTTCACCTCCGCCAGAGAATCAAACTGCTTAATGATGTTCCCTACTAAAGCAGTAAGGTCTCCTTCTGCTTCGTTAAGCTCCATTTTCTTATTCTCAATCTTTTCCAGATCCAGGATATCATTCACAAGATTCAACAAGTGGTTGGAAGAAAAACTCAGGTGGCTCACATACTCCCTGGTTTGAGGATCTGGAAAAACATTCTGATTCAACAGGTTACAAATTCCAATAATCCCATTCAGTGGCGTTCGTATTTCATGGCTCATGATGGAAAGAATCTCGGTCCTCTTCCTGGCAATCTGTTCGGCCAGATTTTTAGCCGCAATCAGCTCCTCCTGATTTTTCCTGTTGTGCGTAATGTCTTTTAAAATCCCCCTGAAGGATTGCAGCTTTTCATTTTCAAAAACCGGAACCCCTGCAAGCCTGACCCACTTTTTATGCTGGGTAGCAGAAGTCAACTCCAGCTCAATATCAAAAGGCTGTGATTCTTTAAAAGCCTCATTCAGGGTATTCAGTAAAATGATTTTATTGGAATGGTCAAAATAATCAAAGACAGTTTTATAATCCAGAACGACATCATGTCCAAGATCTTTGATGTCGTTAATTTGTCGCGTAACAAAAAGATCCCTGCTCAACAGGTGATACTCCCAGCCCCCCATCTTAGAGATATCCAAACCAATATCAAGTAAGTTGTTAATTCTTTTCAGCTCTACAGTGTTTTGCTGCAGCTGATCGCTCATCAGCTTTTTGGAGGTAATGTCTTCAATCACACAGATAACCCTCACACCATCAGCTTCTTTTCCCACATCAATCTTCTGGAATTTCGCACAATACCATAAATCTTTGTTCAGGTCAAAATCAGGATAGACACATTCCTGTCGTTCTCCTGAGATGAGCAAGGCTTGGATACATTCGATAAAAACATAGGCAAAACCTCCCATTACCTCGGTCAAAGTTTTATCGATAAAGAGCTCCGGCGGCATAAACAGCTTGGTTTTATCTTTTACCCAGACTTTTTTAATCACGGTATGTTCATCCAGCTCCAGAATAATATCATCAAGCGATTCTATCAGCGACTGTAAGCTTGCGGTTTTTCTCAGTTGAAGTGCAAGTTCCGGGGCTGTCTTATCAGAGAGGTTAATAAAAGCCAGCATTCCATTAATCACAGGTATTGCCGATTTTATACTTGCATAATGCTCCGCAGTAAAGGCCGGTCCTGAGCGAATAAGATATAACAGACCAAGGATACCATCCGCATCTCTGATGCTGCAGATCAACATGCTTTGCTCCCCTATTTTTTTAATCTGATAATTTTTCCCTGCAGTAGCACGGGTATTTTGAAAGGTAGCATGCAACAGACCAACCTGACCATTATTTACAAAAACATCTGCTAACCTGTTTTTATTATTGATCAACCCTGCACAATTGCTTTGTGTAACCCCGCACAATTCATGGAGTAACTTTGCCAGCACATCTTCCTTATGCTCCGTAGAATAAAAAGCATTCTGAAACTGCAAAAGCTTATTAAAAAAAGCCAGGTCAGACTCCTTCAGATAATTATTAGATAGATCAGCTAAGGATCGCATAGGCTACACATTATTCTTTAGATGCTTGCTCAATTTACATAAATAACCCAAAAACAAACCTTCTTACCGGAGATTTATGGCATAAGTTAAATAGCAGGCAACATTATTTAGAAAAAGTCATTCTCACCTATGAATCTGGAAACCATCGCCTTACAAAACCGTCATTCCAGAGGGGCTGAGACTATGGAAAGAGCCTGGGTTGGTATAACATTCCCTGGTCGGCAGCCAGCGCAAAGTTGGAAATCGAAACCCCCAGGAGCCGGACCTTCTTTCCTTCCAGATCTACCGCTGCCAACAAGGACTGAGATACCTCATTGACCATAGCGATCGTCCTGATCTCTTCCGTAAAAGATTTACTCCTGGTAATCTGCTTAAAATCACTGAATTTAATTTTTACCGTCAGCGTCCTTCCATAAAGCTTATAAAGACTCATCCGCTGAAATACAATCAGGGCGATCCTCTCCAGTTCAGGATTCATTTCCGACAACGCTTCCAGGTCGTAAGAAAAAGTGTCTTCAGCCCCGATGGATTTAGTTTCCTGATTGGGCTCTACTTTCCGCTGATCAATCCCCCTTACGATCTTATAAAAAAACCGTCCGCTCTTCCCAAAAAGATGAACAAGTTCCGCTTCGGTTAATTTCTTCAGATCTGCACCGGTATGTAAACCCCTGATCTTCATCTTTTCGGCGGTCACCTTCCCCACCCCATGGAATTTTTCTACCGGTAACTGCCCGATAAAACGTTCCACTTTCGAGGGCCCGATAAAGGTAAGGCCATCCGGCTTATTCATATTGGAAGCCACCTTTGCCACAAACTTATTGATCGATACACCGGCAGAGGCGGTCAGGTTCAGCTCGCTCTTAATCGCGGCCTTGATTTCTTTGGCGATAGCTATAGCGGATCCGATTCCCAATTTATCATTACTCACATCCAGATAGGCTTCATCCAGTGATAAAGGTTCAATCAAATCGGTATACCTGATAAAGATCTCCCTGATTTTCCGGGAAACATCTTTGTAAACCGCAAATCTTGGATAAACAAATAAGAGATGAGGACAGAGCTGTTGCGCCCTTTTAGAAGACATCGCAGAATGAACACCAAAGGCTCTGGCTTCATAGCTGGCCGTAGCCACCACACCTCCACGCCCTTCAGGTCCACCTCCAACGGCTACAGGTTTTCCCCGAAGTGAGGGGTTGTCTCTTTGCTCCACAGACGCATAGAATGAATCCATATCAATATGTATAATCTTGCGCTGAGGCTGTTGCTCTAAAGGATTCATAAGGCCGGGGCCTAAAATTATAAAATAAAATCCTGAATAGCGATAAACAAGAAAGGCCTGCAAATTGCAGGCCTTTCTCATGACATTCAAAGTAGATTACTTTGTGTTTTTTTTCTCAGTTACTTCAGTACGGATGTCCTGAGCAAGGCCTTTTAAATCCTGCATTGCTTTACGTACTCTTGTACCAGCAGCACCGTTTCCTGAATTATAAAATTTGTCTGCATCAGCTTCAACGCTTGCAATAAGTTCTTTAAGTTTCGAGAATTTTTCCATGTTTTTCTTTCGTTTAAGATTTTAAATATATGATATAACGCTTTAAAGTTAATAATTATTGGATTTCCACCAAATGAATATTTATGGATAATACTGTTTTTTTATTCAAAAAGCCCATTTCCATACAAAAACACCCTTTAAAGGCCTGTTTCGTTTAAATAAAACAAACAAATAGCTAAACAAAACAGCACAAATATATTTTAAAAAAAATTGCCTGAAGGCCTAAAACAAGGCATGACCGCTACATTTTCAGTACAAATACTCCCGGAGAAGTGCCGATTTCGGGCTGCGTTGTAAGGTCTTTATCGCTTTATCTTTCAATTGACGAATGCGCTCCTTACTCAGTTTAAAGATAAAGACCATATCATCGAGTGTAGTCTTAGGATAACCAAACAAACCATAATAATGATAGATGATCTTTCGTTCCCTTTCCGGCACAATCGTTAAATACCGGCGCATATCTACGGCCAGGGATTCCTGCCACAACTGATGATCGGCAGCTGGTGCATTTTCGTTCGGAATAAGGTCTTTTACAGTAGTTTCTCCATCCTCACTAAGCAATGCATCCAAAGATTGTGACATTGGCGCATGAGAAAGAAAATCAATGGCCTGTTCATCGGAAACCCCCATCTCCTCCGCAATCTCTTCCGCAGTAGGGAAACGCCCCAATCTCTGTTCCAACACTTCGGCTGCCCGGTAGGCTTTCGTAATGCCCACAACCTGGTTTCCCGGCAGCCGCACCATCCGTCTGTTATCAGAAATCGATGCCATAATACTCTGTCGGATCCACCACACCGCAAAAGAGATGAATTTAAAGCCCTTGGTCTCATCAAACCGGCCGCTTGCTTTGATCAACCCTCTGTTTCCCTCACTGATCAGATCTGAAAGCCGGAGACCATTGTCCTGATACCCCTTCGCCACGGACACCACGAAACGCAGGTTTGCCCTGATCAGCTTATCAGCAGCAGCACGATCTCCAGCGCTGATTCTTTTGGCAAGCTCAATCTCTTCCTCCGGACTCAACAAATCAATCTTTCCAATTTCATTTAAATACCGCTCCAGTGAATCCGTTTTCCTGTTGGTAATGGATGGTGATATCCTGAAATGTCTCATAAAAAATTTCAATAGGTTAATAATTCAATTGCTTAATTCGATGTAAATCCACAAAGATTTGCCGTTCAAAAAACCTGTTAAATTAGTTTATAAGAGCACAAGATATTATGAATTGCTATCGCAAACAGAAGTACTGAGAAACACCATAAGTATGACTTTCAGCCTCTTCCTGAAACAAACGTATAAAAAAATAAATACACTAAGTGCAAATTAAAAAAATATATTTTATTGACAAATAGATCATTAAACACACTTTTAAACCAACAAAAAGAAAACATATTTAAAAAAAATATACACTAAGCAAAAATTTGACTAAACTTAAATTTATGTGACAAAACAAAAAAAGCCAGCTGAAGGGCCGGCTTTTTGTTCATATGATAAGAAACTACTGTTATTCGATCTTCACTACCGTTCCGGTCCTTACAGACTCGTCACTGGCAAAAGCAACATTCAGACTATTGAGCGCATCCTGTGTAGGTCCGCTAAGATCCAGGTCCTCTAATATTGCCCTCAGGAAATGACGCTGCTCTCTGCTACAAAGCTCCTGATGATCAGGCTCATCACTCAAATCAACCCACTCGTCCGGTTTTGAAAACCGCCCTTGTTCATCCAGCGCTGCATAATGAACTTTAATGGACTCAGTCTTGGTATGTGCATCGATCAGGTCAGACTTCCCTGCCCCTCCAGCTTCCTTTGCAAGGATCGAAACCGAACCTTTCGGCCCAATCACATCTTTCACAAAAAATGCAGTTTCACTAATCATCGGTCCCCAGCCAGATTCATACCAACCTACAGAACCATCTTCAAAACGAATCTGCAATTGCCCGTAATTATAATTACCCTCCGGAATATCCTCCGTTAAACGCGCACCAATCGCAGTCACCTGCACCGGTTTCGATCCTGTCATCTGACACATCACATCAATGTAATGCACCCCACAATCCACAATCGGACTCAGGCTCTTCATCAGGTTCTGATGTACCAGCCATTTAGCACCCTGACTTTGCTGGTTCAGGTTCATACGCATCACCAAAGGCTTTCCCATGCCCTGCGACAATTCTATAAACCGTTTCCAGGAAGGATGGTAACGCAAAATATAGCCTACCAATAACTTCCTATCGTATTTCTTCGCAGCATCTGCAACCCGCTGTGCGGCCTCCATACTATCTGCCAACGGCTTTTCTATAAAAACATGACAACCCTGCTCCATGGCCCTTATCGCAAAAGCTTCATGCGTATCCGGATAAGTAGAAATACAGACCGCATCGGGCTTTGTACTTACCAGGGCTGCTTCATAATCATTAAACAAAGCATAACCACCACCTAATTTTTCATTCAACAGGATGTTACTCGTTCCTCTCGACACCAATCCACAAATCTCAAATCCATCCAGCTCGTGATAAGCCGCAGCATGAGATGCTCCCATATTACCACAACCTACAACAAGTACCTTAATTTTTTTTTCTGACGACATAACTCAAATTTATTATTTTAATTGAGAAAATTAAGACCTGCCAGGCGCCAACTCAAATCAATCTGTTGAATTTTGATAAAGCCTGAGAATAATACCTTAAATTTGAGAACAGATCAATTATTAAATGGCATTCATCGACTATTATAAAATTCTGGGTATCGACAAGAAGGCTTCTCAGGACGATATAAAAAAAGCCTACAGAAAATTGGCAAGGAAATATCATCCGGACCTCAACCCCAACGACAAGGAATCAAACAAGAAGTTTCAGGAAATCAATGAAGCGAACGAAGCGCTTAGTGATCCCGATAAAAGAAAAAAATATGACGAATACGGCGCAAACTGGAAAAATTCAGAACAGTTTGAGCAAGCGCAAAGGTCACAATCCAGAGGACGCAGTCAAAATCCATTTTCCGGAGGAGGATATGCTGCTTCCGACTTCGGTGCCGGGGGAGACTTTTCAGATTTCTTTGAATCGATGTTCGGTGGCGGAAACAGAAGCTCAGGCAGAAACAGCGTAAAATATAAAGGCCAGGATTACCAGGCTTCCTTACAGCTTAAACTCCGGGATGCCTATAAAACCCATAAACAGACCTTAACCGTTAACGGGAAAAATATCCGCATTACGATACCTGCCGGTATTGCAGACGAACAGGTCATTAAATTAAACGGGCATGGTGGCCCGGGCGTAAACGGAGGCCCTGCCGGCAACCTTTACATCACCATCAATATTGAAGAAGATCCTATGTTTAAAAGACTAAATAACGACCTTTATATCCAGCAGGAGATCGACCTGTACATCGCCGTACTGGGAGGTGAAGTGACCATAGAAACCCTGGATGGAAAGGTAAAACTCAAAGTTCCTGCCGGAACACAGAATGGCACAAAGGTGAGGCTAAAGAACAAAGGATTTCCTGTTTATAAAAAGGAAGGAGAATTTGGAAACATGTTCATCACTTATACCATTCGTATCCCTGCAGAACTGAACGACAAACAAAAAGAATTGTTTAAAGAACTACAAAACCTGAGTTAATACCAGCAGCTATGGAAACAGAATTCATCACCATCACTGAATATTGCATCAATTACGACATAGACCCTTCTTTTATTGTTGCTTTGGAAGAGTCAGGCCTGATCATATTCACCATCATCGGAGAAGAAAAGTTTATCCATCAGGAACAATTCAGCGAACTGGATAAATATATCCATTTACATTACGATCTGCAGATCAATATTGAAGGAATAGATGCCATCAGGCATTTGCTGCAGAAAGTCAGCCAGATGCAGGAGGAGATCAGGGAACTGAACAAAAAACTCCGCCTGCACGAATAAAATCCGGCTTGCATTTTACAAAAAATCACTAAATTCACAGATGGCTTCATCTTATTCTCTTACTGAAGATCTTTCTACCCTCCGGCAATACTACCCTTACGAGCTTGAGGAGCCTTATACACCTACTTATAATATTGGCATTTACATGCCTGGGATGGTCATCACTGCCGATCAACCCAAACTGATCAGAAAAATGCATTTCTCTATGGTTCCCTTCTTCTTTAAAGAACGTAAATCAGCGATGTGCAATGCAAGAAGTTCCCAGATCCTGGTCAACCCCCTATTCAAACAACTGGTAACCGCTAATAAACGCTGCCTGATCTTAGCCGATGGCTTCTATATCTGGCAGAGATTCGGCGCAGAAAAATACCCCTTCCGCTTTCATTTAAAAGACCGTCAGGTCTTTGCAATGGCAGGACTCTGGTCTGCCTGGATTGATCCTGAAACGAAAGAAAGATATGAGTCTTTCTGTATCGTCACCACGCCTGCCAACCCATTGGTAAGAGAAATCAGGAAATCCATGCCGGTTATTTTAACTCCGGAGACGGAAAAACTATGGCTTAGTAAGGAAACAAGTGAAGAAGAATTACTGGCAAGCTGCAGCGCATACCCGGAAGAACAGATGATCAGATTCCTGGTTTCCAGAGACATTGCCGACAGAAGCATCAACGATGCAAGCCTCATCAAGCCGCTGAACTACGTTCCTGCTTAATCCTCAGCTCTTTTTAAAATGGCCGATCAGGGCAGAGAGTTCCGACTCGGCGATAAGCCGGGGATCTGTAAATTGCTTTTTTAATAAATTCCGGGGAACCTTTACCAGACCGGTGGTCGTCTGTAAAATCACTTCTTTTTCTAACAGCGTATGCGAAAAATAATCTCCTACATTAGGGTTCAGTTCAGACAACCTGATCAACAGCTCATAAAATACAAAAACGGGAATACTCACAGCACCAAAGGTAAAGCAAGCCGCTTTTAATGTTAAATTATCATTACATTAACAAATGTTAATGATTTAACATAGCTTTAACTGCTTTCAAATCTTAATATTAAATAAGATTATCCACATTTGATTAATTTAACATTATAGTAATATTTAAACTCATTATTTTGCGCCAAACATCAAAATATGAGAATAAAACACCTACTTATCTACAGTTGCCTGACTATCTTCACTATAGCAGGTTGTTCAAAAAAAGACGACACTCCCGTTACTTACAAAATTTCAGAAGATTTCGAAAATGGCCGTAAAGCGAGCTATGCCGCTAAAACCGATACCCTCATCACCGGCATATGGAACTTTGAAGATGCACTGGTAGGCAACCAGGCAGGCGATTTAAAAAACGGACTGAGAAGTGCCAGGTTAAGAACCGGCAAGATCACCATGAACTTCGATGTAAGCGGACTAAAAACAATATACATCAGTCATGGTAAATTTGGCAAGGATGCAAATGCAACCTGGCAATTATTAATATCTACGGATGGAGGTACTACCTTCAACCCACTAGGTGCAGAAATTCAGGAAAGCAACACCACCTTAGTCACAGACTCCTTTCAGATTGATGTAAAAGGAAAAGTACGCTTCCAGATCCAGAAAACAAGCCCTACGACAAGAGTAAACATCGACGACATCACCTTTAAAGGAACAGGCGAATCTGGAATCGTTTTAGGCAAACCTAAACCAGAAACCAACCCTGGAGACGGCGGCGAAAACCCTAATCCGGGCCCGGCTTCCAGAGACCTTGTAGTCGGACCGGATGCACAACCGCTGACGGGAGATGACAGCAATGCCTTTCTTGGAAATCCTTCAGATGCAAGCACACTTACGCCGGAAAATTATCTTCTGGATATGCGTTATTACATGCAGTCCTATAGCAGCAGCAGAGGCATACCAAACTGGGTGAGCTGGCATATAGATGCAAAGAGCCTCGTTAAAGGAACCGAAAGACTGGATAATTTCGCCTCCTATACAGGTTTACCTGCTGCATTCTATAAAGTATTAAACAGTAGCTATACCGGCTCAGGTTTTGACAGAGGTCACAACTGCCCTTCCGGCGACAGAGTAACTTCTAAAGAAGCCAATGGCGCCACATTCTTCATGAACAACATGATCCCTCAGGCACCAAATAACAATCAAAAAACATGGGAAGGCCTGGAAAGTTACCTTCGCGCTCAGGTTACTTCAGGAAATGAGGTGTACATCATTATGGGTAGCTATGGAACCGGCGGCGTAGGAAGCTCGGGTACCATGACCACAACCATTGACAATGGAAAAGTTACCGTTCCGGGTTATGTATGGAAAGTCGCTTTGATTATTCCTGAAGGAAATGGTGATATGCAACGCGTAAGTAACGCAACAAGGGTAATTGCGATCAATACACCTAACATCAACACCGTAGATTTCGACTGGAAAAAATACATTGTAACGGTAAGTGACATTGAGAAAGCAACAGGACATAAACTTCTTTCCAACCTACCTCAGGGAATACAGGACGCTTTAAAAATTAAAAAGGATACCGGTAATTAAGCCAAAATCCAAACTCATAAAAAAACGGTTGTTCAGCATTTTGGGCAACCGTTTTTTTATGAGTTTAATTAATAGCTTCAATATTGAGCCGATCCAGTACCTTTGCGTTCACATGAAACCCTACCTCCAACTTTTCGACTTTTCCCGGAAAATCAACTATAAAATTGAGATCCTGGCTGGCCTGACTGTAGCCATGACCATGATGCCAGAATCCTTATCTTTTGCCATCCTTGCAGGATTTCCTCCTCTGACAGGATTATATGCTGCATTTATCATGGGACTCGTCACTGCCATTTTTGGCGGAAGACCTGGATTGATCTCCGGAGGTGCGGGCGCTACGGTAATCGTCCTGATTGCTTTAATGAAATCACATGGACTCGATTATGTGTTTGCAGCGGTTGCCCTGGCAGGTATCTTTCAGATCAGTATCGGCCTGTTTAAACTTGGCAAATTTGTACGCCTTGTTCCTCAACCTGTGATGTTTGGCTTTGTGAACGGCCTTGCTATTATCATCTTTATGGCACAACTGGAGCAGTTTAAGGTGAACGTAAACGGAGAAATGCAGTGGATGAGCGGCAACGCACTATACCTGATGCTTGGACTGGTTGCCTTAACGATTGCGATTGTAGTGGTATTACCAAAGATCACAAAGGCGGTCCCCGCTTCTCTTGTGGCCATTATTGTCGTATTTCTATTGGTGTTAGGATTTAATATCGATACCAAAACAGTTAAAGACATTGCTTCCGTTAGCGGAGGATTTCCTCCTTTCCATATTCCGGAGCTGCCTTTTAACCTGCAAACCCTTCAAATCATCTTCCCTTATGCCCTCATTATGGCTGCTGTAGGGCTAACCGAAGGCCTGCTGACCCTGAATCTCGTCGACGAAATCACCGACAGCAAAGGAAACAGCAACAGGGAATGTATAGCCCAGGGCGCCGCCAACATGCTCAACGGTTTTTTCTTTGGTATGGGTGGCTGCCCGATGATCGCTCAAACACTGGTCAATCTTTCTGCAGGCGCAAGGGCCCGTTTATCAGGAATCATCGCCGCCTTAACGATTCTGATCATCATTCTCTTTGCTGCGCCCATCATTGAAAAAGTACCTATGGCTGCTTTAACAGGTGTCATGATCATGGTAGCCATTGGAACGTTCGAATGGATGAGTTTCAAAATCATCAACAAAATGCCCCGGCAGGATATATTTGTCGGCATTCTTGTGGCAGGAATCACGGTTTGGCTTCATAATCTTGCCCTGGCGGTCCTGATCGGTGTCATTGTTTCTGCGCTGGTCTTTGCCTGGGAAAGTGCCAAAAGAATCAGGGCTAAAAAGTACCTGGATGAAAATGGAGTCAGACATTACGAAATCTATGGACCGCTATTTTTCGGTTCCGTAGCAAATTTTAACGAAAAATTCGACCCGACCAATGATCCACAAGAAGTGATTATTGATTTTAAAGACAGCAGAATTGCCGATATGTCGGGGATTGATGCATTAAATAAACTCACAGAGCGATACCACAAAGCAGGAAAAAAACTTCATTTGATACACCTGAGCGAAGATTGCCGCAGGCTTTTAAAAGATGCAGAGGGGGTTATTATAGTCAATATTCTTGAAGATCCAACGTACAGGATTGCCACAGAAAAGCGCTAACATATCCGCTGAAAACACTGACCAGAGCCGATCTTCCTGCGCTTCTGCTCCAATAAAAGAACAAAATTTCAAATAAAACAATCACATGACTTTGAATTCTCTATATTAATCGTATTATTGCAATGTATTAATCAAAGCAATATGGGACTTACCAGATCAGAGATCTTTACCGACGAACAAAATCAGTTGTCACAACTGCTGAAAGCCATGGCACACCCTGCAAGGATTGCCATTTTGCAACGGATCCTGATTTCCAACACCTGCATCTGCGGAGACCTGGTAGAAGAACTTGGCCTCGCACAGGCCACCATTTCCCAACATTTAAAAGAACTGAAAACAGCAGGATTAATCCAGGGAACCATCGAAGGCGTGAGCGTATGCTATTGCATCAACCCGGTAACCTGGAAAATGATGGAAAAGCAATTGGGCGCTTTCCTATCGTCTTACAAAGGCGAAGTCAAATGCTGCTAAAAAAATTGTCTACATCAATCGTAAAATTGCAATATTATGAATACAACCAATTTAATGAACTGGCAAAGCTTTAAATCAAAGCTCCAGGAACATCCGGAACTGACACTGCAATTCCAATATGCAGCAGACAAATGGGTAGATGCGTCTTATCACATCACAGAAATTAAACAGGCCCCTATCGTATCAGTAGATTGTGGCGGAGTCATGAACTCCTGGACAGAAATCATTGTCCAGCTCTGGGAGCCTTCAGAAAAAGACAGCGAAAGGGCCATGCAGGTAAACAAAGCCTTATCCATCGTCCAGCTCGTTGAGAAAACTTTACCCTTAAACCCGCTGGGTATTGTAAAGATTGAGTTTGGAAATTCTCAGTTTGACACCAGACAAATGTATCCCGGCGCATTAAACATCGCGGGAGAAAACCTGATTATCGACCTCATCCCTGATGCCACGCAATGCAAAGCCATCAGTCGCGGAGGCAGTTGTGGCACAACCGATAGCGGAGAAGAATGCTGCGCTCCTGCCGCGAAAAAAGAAGAAACTAAACCTAAAATCCAATTGATCAACCTTGCTTCCGACGGACCGGTATGTGGCCCGGATTCCGGATGTTGCTAATTTATAAAAACCAGGAAACCATTATGAAAAAAGTATTAGTATTGTGCACTGGCAACAGTTGCCGCAGTCAGATTGCAGAAGGTTATTTAAGACATTTTGCAGGCAATAAAGCCCTTATTTACAGCGCAGGCATAGAAACTCATGGCGTAAACCCAAGGGCTATAGAAACGATGAAAGCAGATGGAATAGACATTTCTGCGCATACGTCCAATAACATCGACGAATATGTAAACATCGACTTCGATTTTGTGATCACCGTATGCGATAACGCTAAAGAAAACTGTCCTTATTTCCCTACCCAGGCCGTTAAATTCCATTACAACTTTCCTGATCCGGCAAAAGCAACAGGTACGGAAGAAGCAATCAAAGCGCAATTTGCAGCAGTCCGCGAACTGATCAAAAGCTACGCTCAGAACTTTGTAAACGAAAACCTCCATTAATCTGATGTCGGCAAATCACTGCTCCCCAATCAGCGAAAGAAAGAAGCTGAGCTTCTTAGACCGCTACCTTACCTTATGGATCTTTCTGGCCATGGCCATTGGCGTTAGTGTCGGGTATTTTATCCCCTCTTCTTCAGGTCTGATCAATTCCTTTTCCAGTGGAACAACCAATATTCCACTAGCCATAGGATTGATCCTGATGATGTATCCGCCACTCGCAAAAGTGAAATATGAAAATATGGGGGAAGTGTTTAAAGACACCAAAGTATTGAGCACCTCTCTGGTATTAAACTGGATTGTAGGCCCCGTACTGATGTTTATTCTGGCCATTACCTTTCTCCGGGATTATCCGGAATACATGGTTGGACTGATCCTGATCGGCCTGGCCAGGTGTATTGCCATGGTGGTAGTCTGGAACGAACTGGCGGAAGGAAACCGGGAATATGCTGCCGGGCTCATTGCCTTAAACAGCATTTTCCAGGTTTTATTATACAGTGTATATGCTTATGTGTTCATTACCGTCCTGCCTCCTTTATTTGGATTGAAAGGACTGGCAGTAAACATCAGCATTGGCCAGATTGCGGAAAGCGTGGCCATTTACCTGGGCATTCCTTTTGCCATGGGCATCATCAGCAGATACGGCCTCATCCGCTTAAAAGGAGAGAAATGGTTTCAGGAGCAGTTCGTTCCCTTTATCTCGCCCATCACCCTGATCGCATTATTGTTTACGATTGTTATCATGTTTAGCCTGAAAGGAGAACTGATCGTTCAGATCCCGATGGACGTCGTTCGCATTGCGATTCCATTGACCATTTATTTTGCCCTGATGTTTGTATGCAGCTTCTTTGCAGGAAGGTATTTCGGTGCAGACTATTCTAAAAGTACCTCCATTGCTTTCACCGCTACCGGCAACAACTTCGAACTGGCCATTGCAGTTGCCATTGGCGTCTTTGGCATCAATTCCGGACAGGCGTTTGCAGGCGTAATCGGTCCTTTAGTTGAAGTCCCGGCCTTGATTGCCCTGGTCAACCTTGCTTTCTGGTTCAGGAAAAAGTATTACTTACCTGCGCCTTAATACATCCCTGTTTCTATATCCTTCATGAAAAAATAACAGAAAATATAGCCATACTTTAAAAAATTATATAAGTTTGTGAGGTGAGATACTTAGCTTTTCTATTTACGTTCTGCGTGCTGGCCCTTTCGGTATGGCCATGCTGTGACGATGAAGCTAACCTCAGCTCACATGAAACCCAATACAATGAGGTAAAAGAAGTTCCTTGCGATGCTGAAGAGCATCCGCATACCTGTTCTCCCTTTTTTCATTGCAGCAGCTGTCAGGCTTTCGCGCTCACCAGTCCTGCTTACCTCGCACAAACTGCCGCTCCCTTTAAAAAAGAAATCAATTATCCTGAATTGCCCATTTCTCCTGTGATCTTATTCGCCGGCGACATCTGGCAACCGCCTCAGTTGGTGTAAATCATTTCTCTTTCCCGATTTATTTATTTACCCATCTATTCATGGCCAGGATTTCCTGCCATTTAACAGGCTATAAAACAGACGCAACGTATGTTTGATAAGATTATTTATTTCTCTATAAAGAATAAACTAGCAATAGGTTTAATGACCCTCTCCCTCATCATCTGGGGCATTTATTCCTTAACAAAACTCCCTATTGATGCAGTTCCAGACATCACGAACAACCAGGTTCAGATCATTACCCAGGCCCCAAGTCTGGGCGCTCAGGAGGTGGAACAATTCATTACCGCTCCGATAGAGCTGGCCATGGCCAATATTCCGGAAGTGATCGAGAAACGATCCATCTCCAGATCAGGAATTTCGGTGATCACCATCGTTTTTGAGGATGAAACCGACATTTACTGGGCCAGGCAACAGGTAGGCGCCCAATTAAAAGAAGCAGAAGCCAATATCCCGAAAGGCCTGGCTTCCCCCACCCTTGCCCCCATTACCACCGGACTGGGAGAGATTTACCAATATGTACTTCATACCAAAAAAGGATATGAGAAAAAGTATTCGGCCACAGACCTCAGGACTTTACAAGACTGGGTAGTCCGGACACAACTGGCCGGGACCAAAGGCGTAGCCGAGGTGAGCGGATGGGGCGGATATGTCAAACAATACGAAATCGCCCTCGACAACGACAAGCTCAATTCTCTCAATATTACCATTGCCGACATCTATAAAGCACTGGAAAACAACAATGAAAACACCGGAGGTTCTTATATCGAGCAGCAAAGTAATTCCTATACCATCCGCGGTGTAGGTCAGGTGAAAAATCTGGCTGATATTGAAAGGATTGTCGTTAAAAATATGGGTGGAGTACCCATCCTGATCCGTGATGTCGCAACCGTTCAGTTTGGAACAGCGACCAGATACGGTGCCGTTACCCGCGATGGTGAAGGCGAAGTTGTGGCGGGAATCACGCTCATGTTAAAGGGAGAAAACTTCAATGAAGTGATCAAACACGTGAAACAAAGGATCGTTCAGATTCAAAAATCACTTCCGGAAGGTGTGGTTATCGAGCCTTTCATCGACCGGACAGAGCTGGTGGGCAGATCGATCAGTACAGTTCAGAAAAACCTGATTGAAGGAGCCCTGATCGTAATTTTTGTACTTTTACTCTTACTCGGCAACTGGAGAGCAGGTTTGGTCGTTGCTTCTGTAATCCCCCTGTCCATGCTATTCGCCTTTGCAATGATGCGGCTCTTTGGTGTTTCCGGAAACCTGATGAGCCTTGGTGCCATCGATTTCGGACTCATTGTAGATGGTGCGGTTATCATTGTGGAAGCCATTATATTCCGGCTTAGCGCAAGAAATACAGGCAATGATGCCATGCCTTTAACCCAGCCACAAATGGACGAAGAAGTCTATACCGCTTCTTCTAAAATCAGAAACAGTGCCGCCTTTGGCGAAATCATCATCCTGATCGTTTACCTTCCGCTGTTATCTTTGGTAGGTATAGAAGGAAAAATGTTTAAACCCATGGCCCAAACCGTTGTGTTTGCCATTGTAGGTGCCTTCATCCTGTCTATGACTTATGTTCCAATGATGACGGCCTTATTCCTCAGCAAAAACACGACTCATAAACCCAATATTTCAGATAAAATCATGGATGCCCTGCGCAGGGTCTATCAGCCGGCCCTGATTCTGGTACTAAAATTCAAGAAACTAACCGTAGCCCTTGCGGTACTGCTCTTTGTTTTCACCCTTTTTGTCTTTAACCGGATGGGCGGAGAATTCCTGCCCCAACTGGAAGAAGGCGATCTTGCCGTAGAAATCGCCATGTCACAGGGAACATCCCTGACACAGGTGGTGGAAACTTTCGGCAAGGCCGAAAAGATCTTAAAAGAACAATTCCCTGAGGTGAAACAAGTCGTCACGAGAATTGGAAGTGCTGAAATCCCTACAGATCCGATGCCGGTAGAACGTGGCGACATGATGGTGGCCATGAAACCTAAAGAAGAATGGACAAGCGCCAGCTCAAAAGCAGAAATGTCGGAGAAGATGGAAAAAGCATTATCGATACTTCCAGGCGTCAATATCGAGATCACGCAGCCGATGCAAATGCGTTTCAATGAACTGATGACGGGTGTCCGCCAGGATGTAGCCATAAAAATTTATGGGGAAGACCTGGATATCCTGACCCAGCAAGCCAATAAAATCTCCCGTTTAATTGCCCCGGTGCAGGGCGTAAATGAGCCTTTTGTAGAACAGGTAACCGGTTTACCGCAAATTGTGGTAGAATACGACCGCGACAAAATCGCGCAATACGGATTAACCATTTCCGAGGTCAATACCCTCCTGAGAACCGCATTTGCAGGGAATACCGCAGGGGTCATCTTCGAAGGAGAAAAGCGGTTTGAGATGGTGGTCCGTCTGGAAAGAGAACTCAGAGAAAACATATCCAGCATTGAAAACCTGTACCTGCCTCTCCCTTCGGGAAATAAAGTGCCCCTCAATCAGGTGGCCAGCATTGCGCTAAAAAATGCACCTGCCCAGATCTCCAGAGAAGATGGAAAACGAAGGATTTATGTAGGTTTCAACGTCAAAGGACGCGATGTAGAACGTACGGTATCGGAGATTCAGCAAATCCTGGACAAGCAATTAAAACTGCCTTCAGGTTATTACATCACGTATGGCGGACAGTTTGAAAACCTGACAAAAGCCAAAGACAGACTGTCTATTGCGGTCCCTATCGCCTTGCTATTGATCATGGGCCTCCTATATGCGACCTTCAAATCATTCGGCCAGACGATCCTCATCTTTACCGCCGTTCCACTTTCAGCAATTGGAGGGGTTTTCGCCTTATTGCTTAGAGACATGCCTTTCAGCATCTCTGCCGGGGTGGGTTTCATCGCACTTTTCGGTGTTGCCGTCCTCAATGGTATTGTGCTCATCGGATATTTCAATCAACTAAAAGAAGAAGGAATGACAGACATTTATCAACGGGTAATCGAAGGGACTAAAGTCAGACTTCGCCCGGTAATCATGACTGCCGCCGTGGCCTCTCTCGGTTTCCTGCCAATGGCTTTGTCTGGCAGCGCAGGTGCAGAAGTACAAAAACCATTGGCCACAGTAGTGATCGGGGGGCTCCTTTCCGCCACACTATTGACCTTATTTGTCCTGCCTTGTTTGTACCTTTTGTTTGGGGACAAAAAGCTTAAAAAGATCAAAACAGGTACATCAGCTAAAGTCCTGGTCCTTACGCTGATCTTTAGTTTTACACTGGCAGGAAACAGCAATCCTGCTCGGGCGCAAAGCAACCCGGCTCAGGCGCAAAACAACCCGGCTCAGGCACAAAGCAATGCCAGCCCGCTTACCTTAGACAGCATTCTTTCCATGGCGGTCC
The DNA here is from genome assembly GCF_900103665.1 of Pedobacter steynii. Classification (GTDB taxonomy): domain Bacteria; phylum Bacteroidota; class Bacteroidia; order Sphingobacteriales; family Sphingobacteriaceae; genus Pedobacter; species Pedobacter steynii. The sequence continues at coordinate 878,605 of NZ_FNGY01000002.1, read as the reverse complement.
ACAACAACCTGAAACTAAAATCCGCAGGCTTGGGAACCGCACACGCCAAAGCGCTTCAAAAATCAGGCTTTGATCCCGGAAAGACAGAATTTTCCCTTTCTCAGGACCCCACCAGTGGTGGAGGTAACGACAATGCCATCAATGTTACCCAGACTTTTGCATGGCCGGGTTTATACAAAAACCAGCAAAAGGTACTAAACCTGCAAACTTCCCTGTCCGAGCAGTCGGCCAGATATACCCGTGCAGAAATCATCAGGGATACCAAAATTGCCTATTACCATTACCTGTACTTTCAGGAGAGCCTGAAACTGCTTAATTTTCAGGATAGCGTTTACGGGAACTTCATTAAGAAAGCAGAAGTCCGCTTTAAATCAGGAGAAACTTCCAATCTGGAGCTCATCACCGCCAGAAGCAAATATCAGGAAGTCCAGGCGCTAAAGAACGCTGCAAAAGCAGGCTTAAGGGTCCAGGAATTGCAGCTTCAACAACTACTGAATACCAAAACCCCGATCTTACTTGCAGAAAAAAGCCTTCCTATCCTATCGCCTCAGGTAGCTGAAACTTTAGGCAACAGCAGCAATCCGCTGATGGACTTTCATCAGCAACAGATTGAAGTTGCAAAAGCAAAAATAGGTCTTCAAAAAGCGAAGGCCTTACCTGATTTCACCCTTGGTTATAGTCAGCAGCTCGTGATCAGGTCTTTTGACCCCGCAAAGCTGAACCGTGATTATACGCCGGGAACGAGGATTGCTGGTCTTCAGTTCGGTGTTGCCGTTCCCTTATTCAATGGCGCAGGCCGGGCAAAAGTAAAAAGTGAAAAGATTGCTGCACAGATTGCAGAAACAGACTACCAGAATGCACAGCATCAATTTGAAATCCAGTATGAACAGGCATTTCAGGAATACCTGAAAAACAAACAAACGGTGGATTATTACACCTCTGAAGGATTAAAACAGGCCGGAGAACAGTTGCGCATTGCACAAGTCTCTTTTGACCTTGGCGAAATCGGCTATATGGAATACGTCCAGAACATTTCACTGGCAGTTCAAAGTAAGATCACTTACCTGGAAAGCCTGAATCAATTAAACCAAACCACCATTCAATTAGCATTTATCAAAGGAGAATAACCAGATGAACTTATATAAAAAACAATTCCAGCTTGCCTTTATGATCGCCATTTCCATAAGCATCAGCCTGGGTTCATGTACCGGAAGCAAGGAAAAATCAACAGAAAAAACTACGGCCACCAAAGAAGAAGGGCATGGCGAAGAGGAAGGACACGGAGCAGAAGGCCATAGCGACGAGATCGAATTAACGGAACAACAAATGAAGGCCGTGGACATCCAGATCGGCAAAATTGAAGAGAAAAACCTAACGGCAGTGGTAAAAGCCAGCGGACAACTTGCCGTACCACCACAAAATGAAGCCAAGGTGAACCTCCTTTCCGGTGGGATTATCCGCAGGATCAGTGTTCTGGAAGGCCAGAAAGTAAAAAAAGGACAAATCCTTGCGGTCATAGAAAACCAGGATATGATCCGTTTACAGCAGGATTACCTTTCTTCAAAGAATGGGTTCAGTTTTGTAGATGCAGAATATAAACGTCAGCAGCAGCTAAAAGCGGCAGGCGCAGGGACGGGAAAATCCTTCCAGCTTGCCGAAGCAAATTACCATGCAGAATCGTCTAAAATCAAAGCACTGGAGCGTCAGCTACAACAACTGGGCATCTCTCCTTCCCGTGTTTCTTCTGGTAAAATCACTTCAGAAATCCCTGTCATTGCCCCTATTGCAGGCACTATAGGTACGATTGCAGTCACCACTGGCTCCTTCATCCAACCGGGAACTTCATTAATGGACATCGTAGACAATTCCAAGATTCATGCAGACCTGCTCGTTTACGAGAAAGACCTTTTCAAGGTTCAGATCGGACAAAAAGTAAGCTTCAGACTCACCAATCAGGAAAACCAACAGATTGAAGGGGTCTTAAACGGAATCAACAAATCTTTTGAAGACGATACCAAGGGGGTAATTGTCCATGCCGTCATCACGAAACCATTGAGCAACCTGATTCCAGGAATGTATGTAACCGGACTGATTAGCGTAGGAACAGCGCTTTCTCCGGCTGTGCCCATTGATGCCGTAGTCAAAGCAGAAGGCAAGGAATATATCTTCATTGTAGAAGAGGAAGAAAAAGGAGGAACAAAAGAAGCTGGCCATGGCACACATTTCAAAAAAGTAGAAGTGGTTACCGGAGTTTCAGAACTGGGTTATATCAACATCACTCCGCTGGAAAAATTGCCTGCAAACACGCGTTTGGTTACCAAAGGAGCATTTTACCTGCAATCAAAATCTTCAGGCCCATCAGAACACAGCCATTAACGGATCAGATGAACCCGACATCAACGGGTTCCATTTGACAATTAATCATAAGCAAATGAAACAACAGATTGGATATATGGCACTGGTTGTTGCCGATTATGATGAAGCCATTGCGTTCTATACGCAAAAGCTTCATTTCACACTATTGGAAGATACTGTTCAAAGTCCAACAAAGCGCTGGGTAAGGATTGCCCCTCCCGGATCTCCGCAATCCGGCCTTTTACTGGCAAAAGCAGCGAATGAGGAACAGAAAAGCCGGATTGGAAACCAAACGGGCGGACGCGTATTCCTCTTCCTCTACACAGATGATTTCTGGAGAGATTATCAGGACATGACCAATAACGGGATCAATTTCATAAGACCACCGAAGGAAGAAGATTACGGAACGATGGCCGTTTTTGAAGATCTTTATGGTAACTTATGGGACCTCATACAATCGAAATGACAAACGACATAGAACACAGGCTCAAAAACAAGGACATCAATCCTACAGCCATGCGCTTACTGGTATTGGATTTTTTAACCAAACAGGTGGCAGCCATCAGCTTAAATGACCTGGAAAAAGGAATGGGGCCTTCAGACCGGATCACGCTGTATCGAACCTTAAAGACTTTTGAGGAAAAAGGACTCGTACACAGCATTGAAGATGGAACCGGGGCAACGAAATATGCTTTATGTGAAGACAATTGTGATGGAGATCAGCACCATGACCTCCACGTCCATTTCTACTGCAACACCTGTAAAGAGACTTTTTGTCTGCCAAACACCAAAATCCCCGAAATCTCCCTGCCTAAAAGATTCCAGACGGAAGAAATGAACCTGATCATCAAAGGAATTTGTGATCAGTGCCATCCCGGCTAACATTGCAATAGCATTGCATCGTCATAGCAAGTACATTTGTACTATAAAACCTATGACGATGCAAGAATCTAAGAAACTCAAAGACTGCTGCTCAACAAAAGAAAACAGCAATACTGCTACTGCTACCGTGCCTCACAACCATAACGGTCAGGCGCATCAACATAAAAACCATAACCATGCCGGGCATGATCATAAAGATCATGAACACGATGAACATTCCGACGATGACGGGCACAATCATGGCTCCGGAGAACCCGAAGGATGGCAAAGCCACTGGCCATTGTTAACCTCACTGGCGATCGTTCTTGTGATGTTAACCCTCGAGTATGGCTTCAACACCACGTTCAACAATTACATTCAGCTTGCCATTTTCATTCCCGCCTATTTGCTTGCCGGATATAACGTTCTGGAACTTGCTTTCAGAAAAGCCCTGAGGCTGGATTTCTTCAATGAATTTTTCCTGATGAGCGTAGCCACCCTTGGTGCTTTTGCCATCGGCTCCTATAGCGAAGGTGTTGCGGTAATGGTGTTCTATTCTATCGGGGAGTGGTTCCAGGATGCTGCTGTAAACAGGGCAAAAAGAAGCATTAAAGCCTTACTGGACATCAGACCGGAAAGCGTAGATGTAATCCGTGATGGAAAAGTAAGCACCATTGCTCCTGCCGAAGTGCAGATCGGAGAAATCATTCAGGTGAAACCAGGAGAAAAAGTAGCCTTGGATGGAGTTTTATATTCCGACAAAGCGACTTTTAATACCGCGGCCCTGACCGGAGAGTCCAAACCGGATTCAAAAACCAAAGGCGAACAGGTCCTTGCCGGAATGATCAATCTCAACCAACTGGCACAGGTAGAGGTGAAATCGCTGTTCAAAGACAGTAAACTGAGTAAAATTCTCGAAATGGTGCAGGATGCAACCGCCAGAAAATCACAAACCCAGCTGTTCATCTCCCGTTTCGCAAAAGTATATACGCCAATAGTATTCCTTCTTGCAGTACTGGTCGTGGCCCTTCCCTATTTTATTGTCGCCAATTACAGCTTTCAGGAGTGGTTCTACCGTGGATTGGTCTTTCTTGTGATCAGTTGTCCCTGTGCTTTGGTCGTATCCATCCCACTGGGTTATTTCGGCGGAATCGGACTGGCATCCAGAAATGGAATCCTGTTTAAAGGATCAAATTTCCTCGATGTCATGACTAAAATTGATACCGTCGTGATGGATAAAACCGGAACACTGACCAAAGGCGTATTTCAGGTACAACAAGTAGTAACCGCAGGAATTGAAGAAAAAGAATTCATCCAGCTCCTCGCTGCAATAGAAAGCAAGTCTACCCACCCCATCGCCACAGCGATCGCTCAGTACGCCGAAACGGAACCAAACCACGATAGTATTGGCGAAGTGGAAGAAATCGCGGGACATGGCTTAAAAGGGCTTATCAGTGGCAAGGAAGTCTTAGCAGGGAATGCGAAACTGTTAAAAAAACACAACATTCCATATCCTGAAGAAGTGGATGCCATTGTAGACTCTGTCGTCGTGGTGGCCATCAATCAGCAGTTTGCCGGATATGTGACCATTGCCGATGAGATCAAGGAAGATGCAAAACAGGCCATCGCAGACCTGCATGCATTAAACATTAAAACCGTGATGCTCAGTGGTGATAAGCAAAGTGTAGTTGCCAAAGTAGCCGCTTTTCTGGGCATTGACTTCGCCTTTGGCGACCTCCTTCCGGAGCACAAAGTAGAGAAAGTAGAAAACCTTAAAAAAGAAGGAAGATCTATTGCCTTTGTCGGAGACGGGGTAAATGATGCGCCTGTAGTGGCATTGGCCGATGCAGGAATTGCCATGGGTGGCCTTGGAAGCGATGCAACGATAGAAACTGCCGACATTGTGATCCAGAATGACCAGCCTTCAAAAATCGTTTCTGCCATAAAAATCGGAAAAGTAACCAGAAGTGTGGTTTGGCAAAATATCATCCTCGCCATGAGCGTAAAAGTGATCGTGCTGATCCTTGGTGCAGGAGGCGTGGCGACCCTTTGGGAAGCGGTAATTGCCGATGTGGGCGTAGCTTTAGTCGCCATTCTCAATGCGGTGCGCATCCAGAGGATGAAGCTATAATTGCCAACTAGGTTTATTAATCTGCTCATTTGAGCGACAAGAAAGTCGGATATTATCGCGGTATTGCATTTACAACTGATAATATCCGATTTCTGATGAAACATCAATCCATTTTCTCCCTGCTGATCCTTTCGCTCAGCGCTCTGCTCTTTTCTTTTATCAACGACAACGGAGCCTGGACTTCCAGATTCCTCAACGTCAATAAAAATGGCAGCATTACCTATCACCCTGATGAAAAAGGCAATACCATTCCGGATTTTAGTGCGGTAGGCTATCACCATGGGTTAAAGGAGATTCCGGAATTAGCCGTCGTTAAGACCTTAAATCCGGTAAACGGAGATGCAGGAAACATGATTCAGAAGGCCATAGATGAGCTTTCTGCCCTTCCTGCTGATGCAAATGGACATAGAGGAGCAATTTTATTGACAAAAGGTACTTACGCCATTGCCGGAACCCTGAACATTGAAGCCGGCGGCATCGTTTTAAGAGGCGCAGGAACCGGCACCGAAGGAACCAGGCTCATTGCTTCCGGAAAAGGGCTCCGCTCCCTGCTTAAAATCAGGGGCAAAGGAAAAATTACAGAAATTCCGGGCACCAGGGTTCAGATTACCGACAAATACGTACCAACAGGCGCTAAATCTTTCAAAATCAGCAATACCAAGGGCTTAAAATCCGGCGATAAGATCATTCTTTTCAGGCCGGGAACGGACAACTGGATTCATGACCTTAAAATGGACCAGATTGAAGCCAGAGAAGGGACAAAACAATGGACAGGAGCAGATTACAACCTCAGCTATGAACGGGAAATCGTCAAAATCCAAGGCAATACCGTTTTCATAGACAATCCGGTAGTCATGGCCATGGATCAGCAATATGGCAGTGGGAACATCTTTAAATACGAATACAAAGGCAGAATCCAGGAAGTAGGGATAGAAAACATGCTTTTTGAATCCGAATATGCCAGTGATACAGACGAAGACCATGGCTGGATTGCGGTAGACTTTGACCATATTGAAAACGGATGGGTGACGGGAGTAACTTCCCGTTTTTTTGGTTATGCCTGTGTCAGTCTGGATGGAGGAGCCAAAAATATCACCGTAAAAGACTCGAAGTGTCTGGATGCAAAATCTGTGATTACAGGCGGAAAAAGGTATTCTTTCAATAATAACGGACAGCAAAACCTGTTCATGGACCTGGAAACGACAGAAGGCAGACACGATTATGTGACCGGGGCAAAGACCTGCGGACCAAATGTGTTTTACAACTGTAAATCAAGAAATACCCATGCCGATATCGGCCCTCATCACCGCTGGGCCAGCGGAACACTATACGACAACATCGATACTGATGGAGAAATCAACGTTCAGGATCGCGGAAACTGGGGAAGCGGGCATGGCTGGGCTGGTGTGACACAGGTAATCTGGAACTGCAAGGTGAAATCTGCAGCCATTCAAAACCCCTGGGTATCAGGAAAAAACTATGCGATCGGATTGCAAGGTAAAAAGCTCGCAGGGCGATTAAAAGATAAACCTGATGGAGAATGGGAAGGTCAGGGTCAAAAAGGCCTGCAACCAGTCTCCCTGTTCCAGGCACAGCTAAGAGCGAGGGAATTGAAGAAATAAAATGTAATTTTCAAACCAGTGCCGGGTAGTTCTAAGCTTCCGGCACTATATCAACAGCATTTTTATCTAAGAATTTTTTCAACTTCTGTCTTTCTTCTTTCCTGATTTCTTCAAACTTCTGAAATTCCGATAAAGCGATTTGCTCCCCTATACTTTTACTTACTTTGCCAGCATCCTGTAAAATAGGCTTTTCGTTTAATTTTAGAAACTCGATCAGTTTTGCGACCCATGTAGACATATACATGGCTCTTTTCTCTACACTTTGTAATTCAGCAAATGACAGGAACTGATCAGACAACAAGTTAAGACGCTTTAATTCCAGTTCAGTAAGGTAATTCTTGGCTATGGTCGTGTCGTCTTTAGTTATTTCATTGCCAGACCAGGCATTTAAGCCCATATTTTCTTTATGACCATCCGCACGTTCCTTTATCAATTCTTGCGCAGTATGCTCATGTATGGCATAATGAAACATATTCTGCACGGTAGCAAAGAACGTTTTCGCTATTTCTGAATCAGACTCAAAATCTATACTGCCAAAAGCGAATATATCTTTGATTTTTTGCCAAAAGTTCTTTTCAGATATCCTGATCGATTTAACACGGTCATATAATTCATCAAAATAATTTGACTTCGTACCCTTTAATTTCTCATCGTCAATCAAAAAGCCTTTGATCATGAACTCTCTTAGCTGTCTGGTTGCCCATATCCTAAAATGAGTACCTTGAATTGAATTAACTCGATATCCTACAGATATAATCATATCCAGGTTGTAAAAATCGATCTCTCTACTTACCCTTCGTCCCCCTTCTATTTGAACTGTGGCATTTTTTGCCACAGTTGAACTTTCGGTTAATTCGCCTTCTATGAAAACATTCTTAATGTGTTTAGCTATCACGGACTTATCTCTTTGAAATAAAGCTGATATTTGATTTAATGATAACCAAACACTCTCATTATAAAGATTTACTTCAATTTCAGTAGTCCCTATCGGAGTTTTATATATTAAAATCTGTCCTTTATTTTCGTTCATGCTATTCCCCTTTTATTACTACATTCTATCCAGTATTAATCTTGTTTTATCGCAGCTGACTGTCTAAGTTTACGATCCTCAAACATAATGCATAAAAAACAAACATCACAACTTAAAAGAACAAATATTTCTATTTTAGATAAAAAACATCAATTAAAGCAACAGCTTCCTGTTTTATACGCTTCCTCCCTCCTATAAATAGCTGAATAAAAAACTAACCCTATAAAACAACCGGAAAAAACACCAATTTAAATTAAATAATTATCTTTACACACCAATTCCATTTAACTCAAAAATTTCCGAGATCCGTTCCATAAAGCTCTATTTTGTAAAGTAAATCAAACCTGATATCCTGGGGGTTCCTCCGGATTGCGGTCGATATTCGTTCGTACTGAGTCCACGGTAAGTCTACAGTGAGTCCACGGTGAGTCCACGTTTTTCCGGTAAAAGCCGGACTCACTGTGGACCTGATATGGAGTAGCCCTGGATTCAGTAATTACCAGACCCTAACCTACCCCTAACCGAGGTTAACTTAAACTTAAACCATACTGATTTTAATGGCCTGTCGCTTTTAGGATAAAGTCGACAATTGGCTGTGGATTCGGTAAACTGTGGGGATGGTGTTTCCCTTCCGGTTTATGAATGATCTGAATATTCCCTCCGGCAAGTTTGATCTTTTCCGCGAAGGGAAGGCTGTTTTCCGACATCGGAACCACCTCATCTATATCGCCGCAAACATGCAGCATAGGATATTTTCCTTTTACAATGGCTTCAATCTGATCGATTGGACTGCCTTTAAAGGTCATCGCATCCGTTTCCGTCTGATAACCATAATCTTTCAGGAAGGTTGCCCAGCTTTCTTTACTTCCAGGCCCCTGGCCTTTTCCTCCAGGCCAGCTTTTAAGGTCCAGCACCGGATTATCGGCATATACACAAGCTACTTTTTCAGGATTGGCAGCAGCCCAGTTATAGACATACACACCGCCCCTGCTCATTCCTTCAAGAACAGCTTTCTTTGCGAAGCCCATCTTTTGCAGGGAAGCATAAAAATCGTTCCAGATGCGAATGGATTCGGCATTGCCAAATAACTCTGCTACATCACAATATACCAAATAAAAACCTCTTTCTAACAATGCGATGTCCGTTTGTGGTTCATGCCCCCAAAACCTTGCCCTCCAGATCCAGGGCATCCCTTTGGCTACTTTTTTAGGTTGAACAATTCTGGCTTCATGCCCCTGAAAGGAGAATTTCAGGCTTTCATAGCCATAAAAAGAATCTACTTGTACCGGCGTTTTCAGTTTGGCGGCAAGTGATTTCAGCGGTTTTGTCTGCTGTTTCAGGAAAGCTTCCAGACGAAGCGCAATGAAATTATCACCAGTTGCATTGGGGTGGATTTTATCGGCCAGCAAAGCTTCTTTATCCGCAAACAAGGAATAGAGGTCTAATATTTCCAGCTGCTCATCATAGGCGATTTTCTGAATCACAGGAATCATGCTGGCTTTGAGATAAGTTCCAGAAATACCAAATTTCTCATCCGAAAAGGCCTTGATCGGAAGTAACAAAACCACCCTTGGCTTCGTGCTTAATCCTTTAAAAGCCTGGATCATTTCTTTATAATCCGCTTCAAAACCGGGCATCTCCGCACGATTGATCTGCTTACTGTCATTGGTACCCAGTTTGATGAAAACCAGGTCAGGAGCAGCGTTCATGACCTGCTGATATTCAGGTGTATTCCAATAAGGCTTATTCCCTTTTTTCAGCATCGTTGCTCCGCTTACGCCAAAGTTCAACACCTCATATTTGCTGCCCAGCAAAGCCTGTAACCTCGCAGGGTATGATTCGCTTAAGCGGTCTTTTAATCCTGAACCGTAGGTGATGCTGTTTCCAACACAGACAATCCGAAATTTCGATTGCGCATAAATCTGGCTCGAAGAGAGCCATAAAGCCAACATTAAGCAACACTTAAACAAGATTTTCATTCGCATATATTTTATCTGGTCTTTACGATATCAGTTCCTTTTAGCCTCAGCTGAAGCTGTGCGTCGAATAAAGAACGCGGAAGAACGGGTGTTCCCTGCAACTCATTTATCCCGGCATTTTCAAAGGTAACCAATCTATCGGAAGTAAAACCTTCCAATATCGGAGCAGCAATGGTATAGTTCCTTCTTCGGCTCCTATCCCAGAAATTATAGTGCTGATCTTTGGCAGATTTATGATGAAAATTCCAGAGCACCAATTGCTTACCATGGTGCGGATGTCCGGGCTCCGGACCACCGAGATTATAAAAAACTCCGCCATCAATGTCATCGTATAGCGTCGCATAGGGCTGTCCCGAATGGATATCGAAGTTCTGATCTGTTCCTAAAGAACACTGCGTAATCACCGTCCCAACCGCACTGTATCCCGTTCCGGCGCCATGGTGTTGCGCGCCATTGAAGGAACAATTTTTAACCAGCACGCCATAGCCCGTTCGGGCATGGATGGAAGCATGGCCTTTCTTTCCCCTGAAATGGGTGTTTTCTATGGTGATCTGGTATCCTGAACGGATAAAAACACCTTCATTCAGGTCATGAAACTCACAATTCCTGATCCAGCTGTTCTTCAGGTATTCCATTCCAACAGCCTCGTAAGCATAATCATGGATTTCGTTCTTATGATGAATAAATTCTTCCGGATAATTTTTCCAGTTGCTGCTGAACAAAAGGTCTTCAATGCCACATTCCGAGATGGAAACATAACTTTCCAGCGTCCAGCTGGCAGAGCTAACCATTTTAATATCCAGGTGCAGCGGGTTCTTAAAAGTGACTTTATTACCCTCAATTTTTTCAATGGTATGAATCTCATATATCTGCATTCCTCCATCTGTTCCAAACAGTCTTGACCATTGCGGTTTCAGGTCCAGGGGAGCAAAATATGCTCTTGTAAATTCTTCACTTTTATGACGGATCACCACATCCTGTCCGACCCTAAGCTGAGCCCCGTCTTTAACCTTTACAGCGAAGCTTTCTCTCCCCGCATCTTCGACAATTGTAGTTAACTTTTTCTGCCCTTCTCCGGAAGGTTTGAAAAGAAACTGACGCCCGTTGATCCGCATGTTTTCCTGGTAGATTTCCGTCCCTCCGGCAGCACTTCCACTGCCCTTTAAAACGATCCCGCTTTTGGAAATCCGGATCTGCTTTTTTGCATCTCCATCGGGGGCTATGAGGTACTTTCCAGGGGAGAAAAAAACAATACCCCCGTCAGGATTTACTGCTGCTGCATCCACCGTTTTCTGAATAGCTTCGTCATCATATTTTTCATCATTCGGGACTCCTCCATAATCGTCTACTTTGAAGATCTTTTTACCTTCCAGAGCAGGCAGACTTCTTTCTGACCAGTGGTAACCGGCATAAGAAAAATCGGGGAGGACCGGAGTTCCCCCAGTCTGTCTGGCCTTCACAAAATCAACCCAAAGGGGCGCTATCTTTTGTGCTTTCAGCGGCAATGTCATCAGCAAAAAAGGAAAGGCAAAAATTGCTTTATTCATGTGTTTTATAAGAGATATTTGGGTTATTACGGTCATAACCTCTGGTAATACGCTGTTTTATTGAAAATATAAATACCTAATCCTCAGTGTAAAATCTAATTTATGATAATCTTTTTATTTAGATATAAAAATGAAATCGGCCCAACCTGCTCTGATTTCCAGAAAGGCTTAAAATCAGCCTGTCCTGGTCTTAAAAAAAGACCATCAGCACTCTTTTTCAACTGCTCATTTCTGAGTTCAAATCCCCTACCCTTCTCACCGGAAAAGGAAGTACTGAAGATCAGATTGTCTTCAAATTTCACCACGACTTTTTCATCGTACCACTTCAAAGGGTCGCTATTGGCGACGATGATATTCTTCGCAAAATAAGTATTCAAAGCAGGCAGATACCGGTCCTTTCTATAGCCCGCAGCAATGGCAAAAGGCTCCTTACAATTGACAACCAGGTTGTCAGTAATTACCGCATTTTTCACCTGCCAGTGACTCACCAGAATGGGGTTCGGCAAGCCTGCCATCACCGAGATCGCAGCACTGTTTCCCGTCCCCGTCAGGTCCTGAAAATAGTTGTCATGCACACGGTGATCTTCCCCGATAATCCGGACACCGCCGGTGCCTGGTTTCCCGTTTCCGATGAAGTAATTCCCGGTAACTTCCGAGTGGTTTCCATGCCTTAAAGTAAGGGTCGCTTTGCACTCATAAAAGAGGTTATTGCGAATGATATTTCTTCCCGATTTAACGGATACCGCTTCGATTTCTCCATTACAATGTTCAAAGATATTTTGCTCCACGATGGTAAAGGAATCATGGAAAGACCAGGTACTCGTTCCGATCCTGATCGTCTCTCCTCCGTTCCTTCCCAGTTCCGGACGCGGGCCGAAATAGTTATGGTCGATCTGGTGGTAATTCGGTTTTTCCGAAAGCCAGACCACCATGGTTACGCCCTGATGACTTTTCCCCTGGAACAGGCAATGGTCAACACGGTTATGGCTTCCCCTGAGGGAAACCCAGGTATAGTCGGCTTTATCGTCGGCATTGTTATAATCTGTAATGTTGGTATTGGTTAGCCTGCAGGAGAAAGACTTCTCCGAGAAATTAACCACCTCTCCGGAGTCTAAAGAACCCTTGATAAAAGAAAGTCCATCGACCAGCAACCATGAACCATCGATATCCAATGTAGAGTTCCCGTTTAAGGTCGTTTTCCCTGGATTTGCGGACATTAAAACTATAGGCCGACCTTTCATGCCGTTGGCTTTAAATTTCAGCTGCTGATCCTTCCATTCGCCTTCCTTCATCAATACCCGGTCGCCGGGTTTTAAATTAAGCGCAGAAAGTTCTTTTGCAGAACTCACCGGATAATCTTTTGCGGTTGCGCTTAAGCCAGTGCCAAGTAAGCATAGCAAGCTAAAAAATATTGCTTTTCTCATGATCAGTCTAATCTAATGCCCCTGTTTTCATTTCTTTCTTTGGCTGGTCGCCATGCTGATTGGCAATGCTTCCTTCAAATTCTACCTTAATGACACTCGCTACCGCATCAGGGGCCTGAGCAGGTAAAGTCAATAACAGGTCAAATCCTTTTGTTTCGGCAGCTACTTTTCCATTTCCTGCCAGTAACCTTGCAGAAATCACTTTATTTTTGACACCGGGAATCAGCAGCTGACCATTTGAAGGCCAGTTAAACACAGAAAAATAGAGTGTTGTTCCCTTTTTAGTTTCTTTCTTCGTACAACGTCCCCAGTCTAATGGCGACAATGGGCTTGCTTTCGTTCCATAGATGGATTCGCTGTTCACTTTCATCCATTTTCCGATATCGCTCAGCCTTTTCACACTTTCCTCAGGGAAGGTTCCATCAGGCTTAGGGCCGACATTTAACAGGTAATTCCCTCCTTTAGCCGCAATATCTGCCAGATTTCGGATCAGTGTTTCACTCGATTTCCATTTATGATCTGAGGTTCTGAATCCCCAGGTTCCGTTCATGGTCATACAGGTTTCCCAGTCTTTGCCATCCAGTTCCGCCTGATTCGGGATTTTCTGCTCCGGAGTTTTGGTATCTCCAGGGAAATTCGGCCTTTTTAAACGGTCATTGGTAATGATATAGGGTTGTGTTTTTAAGGCATCCTGAAGCTTTAAAGCCGCTTCGTCGGTCATATTTGTTGGGGTATCCCACCAAAGCACGGCGATATCGCCATAATTGGTCATCAGTTCTTTAACCTGCGGAACAGCAACTTCATCAATGTACTGGTCAAAAGTCTTCGTCTGCTGTGCAGGGTCCCAATGGCCTTTATTGGCCAAAGTATACGCATCAACCTTTACAGAATCCGGGTTTGCCCAGCCTTCACTCATCACTTTTCTCGCTGCGGCACCACCTGGATTGTTCCAGTCCTGTGCCTGAGAGTAATAAAACCCCAGCTTTAGCCCGTATTTCTTACAGGCTATTGCCAGGGGTTTTAACAAATCTTTACCATAAGGAGTAGCATCGGTAATGTCCCATTTACTCGCTTTAGAATTAAATAAGGCAAATCCATCATGGTGTTTTGCGGTAATCACCAGGTATTTCATCCCTGCATCTTTGGCCATTTTCACCCATGCATCGGCATCATACTTTGTTGGGTTAAAGCTTTTTGCCATTTCCTGATATTCAGCAACGGGGATTTTGGACCTGTTCATGATCCATTCGGCCCCTCCTCTTCGTTGTTCTTCTCCACGGTAGACTCCTGCAAACTGTGCATAGACGCCCCAATGGATGAACATCCCGAATTTTGCTTCACGCCACCAGGCCATGCGCTCATCTTTAGAGATGGATTGCTGACCATTGGCCAATTGAATAAAGAAAGAAAATGCCAGAAGCAGGGATAGTGATATTTTACGCATATATGGTTCTTGATAATTTGGTTATATTCTTCTAATTTAATAGCTATTTGTTTAAGGGCGCTCTATTCAATTGGCTTATGGTTCAGCAATTTTAACTTTTTTTCATTCGCTTACTGAGCTGCGTCGGCATAAGTAGTACCGATTCTGATCTTTTTCACGAAATGGGTTACCTGTGAGGAATCCCCACCGTATACGCCCCATTTAGGATCGCAGTAGTCCACATCTAAAGTTCTGCAATATAAACGCTGACTTCCATTGGAAAGCGTTTGTTTCACGCCATTGTACCAGAATTCGATGAATCCTACTGCAGGATCTCTGGAAACCTTCATGCGGATCACGAATTTCAGCCAGGTACTCGTCGAAAGTGCGGTAGACCATGGAACGGTTGCCACATGGTTGTCGTCGAAATGCTGAAGTTCCAGGTTTCCGTTTTTTGTACGAACCATGAGCGGGTGGTTTTGAAGCGAACCTGCGGTTGGGTAAGATTTCCATTGAAACAACGCATCTGTCTTTAAGGTCGTTGGCATGTAAATCTTGCTCGTCCAGCCAATATAGATCTCATCTCCATCCTGGGCTTCATAGTTTTTAGCGCCATGTCCTTCGGTCCTGTGACTTCCCGAAGGTTTTAAAAATTTCCAGGTCAGGGTTCCTGTTTCATCATTTACGGTAGTTACGGTCCCTGTTCCTTCAATGTTAATGGCTTTCCAGACGTTTGCTGAGCCATTGCTCGCATCTCCGTTAAAGAGGACAGACATGATCCCGACATCACCAGAGGCACTGGCCAATGCTTTGGAAGCCGCTAAGGCCGCATCCGGTGCTTTTTCCTTTTTACAACTCGACAACAATAGGCCTCCACTCATCAATACAGCAATCATTACTTGGTTTGTTTTCATAATTTTTAGGTATATAATTAATATTTGGTTGATTCTTATTGGTTGTAAAAAGGCTTGCCTTATTTCAGCTTATCTGCTCTAAGCAATGCTTCCAGATAATAATAATCCGCATAAGATAGCGGCTCATTAACCTCTGTATCTGAAGGCTTTGAACCTGTACTGCTGGTCAGGATAAATCCTTTGTTCTCCCCTACCCTCGCGGTATAGGTATTGGCCATACTTTGCATCATGACCGCTGCTTTCTCTCTGTAATTTTTCTTTTGAGTACTGTAATCACTCAATTCATAAAGTGCCGAAGCAATCACGGCCCCTGCCGATACATCCCTTGGTTCATTGGGAATATTTGGTGCATTAAAGTCCCAGTATGGAATCAGGTCTTTCGGCATATTCGGATGGTTCAGGATAAAAGCAGCAATGTTTTCTGCCTGTTTCAGGTACACCGGATCTTTCGTGTAACGGTAACATAAAGTATATCCGTAAAGCGCCCAGCCTTGTCCTCTTGACCATGCCGACTCATGGCTATAGCCCTGATGGGTGTTCTTTTTCAATACTTCTCCCGTCGCAGGATCATAGTCAATGACATGGTAAGAGCTGTAATCCGGACGGAAATGATTCTTCATTGTCGTATTTGCATGGCTCACTGCAATCTTATGAAAAGAAGAATCACCGCTTAACCTTGTCGCCTCAAAAAGCAATTCCAGGTTCATCATGTTGTCTATAATCACCGGGTTTATCCATTTCTCGCGACTATGATCCCAGGAACGGATGACCCCTGTTTTTGGGTTAAAACGGGTAACCAGTGTCTTTGCAGACTGAAGAATGACCTCCTTATAATGCGGATCATTGGTCAGCCGGAAACCTGTCCCAATGCTGCAATAAACCTTAAAGCCCATATCATGGGTTGTTCCGTTCAACTTTTCCTTTTCAATCTCAGCGGAGAACTTTTCTGCCTCCTGCTTCCAGTTTTGTTGTTGCGTATATTCATAGAGAAACCACAATACCCCTGGAAAAAAGCCACTCGTCCAATCCTTCGAAGCCACCAGTTTCAGTTTGCCATGTTCTATTGTCCTCGGAGAAACCAATCCGGCTTTTCCGGAGCTGTGTTTGGCTTTATCAACCTCCAGCAGCATCACCTTAGTTTGCAGGGCGGCTTTATCAAAAGCCTTTTTAACGTTTACTTTTTGCGCGAAAGTGCTTGTCTGTAATAATGAGAGGGCTAATACGGTAAAGAAGTATCTTTTCATTTTTTATGTGCTTAAACTTTATAAGGTTGACCTCAGTGCTTTAATGAACAGGGATCAGTTGAATTTCCAATAGTTTCATCAGTTCGGTTCCGGAAATCTGAACAGGGCTGATTTTAAGTTGTGTTTCTCCTTTTTTTAAACTGATGATGCCTGCCTCCTGGGTCTGAACCCCGGCTTTAAGCGGCAACACCGGAAGTGTTTTTTTGAAATCACCAGCCTCAATAAGGTAAGTACCTCCGGCTCCCGCCGGGGATAGATATTTGACCAGCACCTTATATTTCGAGGCAGATAAAGTTTTAAAATCCCAGGAGAGAAACTGTGTTGCAGCTTTCCATCCATCTACAAAATAGCGGTCGGTTTTTCCATCCCCAAAGCCGAAAGCTTTGCCATGAAGCAGGGCATCAAAAGACAATAGCTTATTGGTATTCTGGCTGGACAGAAGGCGGGGTCCTTCGGCTTTCACAGGTGCATTCAGCTCCAATACGACCACCGCATCCGAACCATCGGGCGACAATTCCGGAACATCAATGCGAACATCCGAACTGCTCAAACGCTTTACATTGAGTTTCTTTTTAGCATCATCTGCAAGCAGATAAGCAGACCTGATCTCAGTTTTCAATCCGCCAAAAAGCAATTTCCCGTCTTTTGGCCAGTCAAAGACATGCAGATAAACGGTCTGGTCTTTCTGCGTCGCTACCCCCCATCCGGGGATGGGTAAGGTAGAGCGCTGAGTGCCGAACACGGCAGCAGCATTCTGCTGCAGCCAGGTCCCTATGCTGTCCAGGATCCGGCTGTCCTTCTGATCGAAACTGCCATCCCCTTTCGGGCCAATGTTCAATAAAATATTGCCTCCGCGGGAAGCGGCATTGGCCAGCAAACGGATAAAGAATTTAGCTGGCTTATGACTGTTGTCATGTTTCGAATAACCATAAGATTCGTTTGTCGTCGGAATTGCTTCCCAATCTCCGTCTACCGTCCGAAGCTCCGCGGGGCGGTCTCCTGTATTCTGATAATCACCAAAATTTCCCGAGGCACTTCTTGCCAGACGTCCGTTGACTACAATATTCGGATCTGTTTCCCGGATGGCCTGAAGGATCCGCAGGTTCTCGGAAAGTGGTAATTTATGTGGCGTATCAAACCAAAGGATGTCCGGATGGTATTTACTGATCAGCTCCTTAATCTGTGGAATGGCCTTCTGGTCTACATATTTTACTGCTTTAGGCAACCATTCCGGATGGTTATCGAACCAGTTTGCACCGCCAATCAATTGATCTCCTCCGGGATTTTTATACTCCCAGTCGTTTCCAGGCGCATCGGGATGCTCCCAGTCAAAAGCATGGGAATAATAAAAGCCGAACTTCATTCCGTGTTTCTTTGCCGCAGTGGCGAGCTCCGCCATCACATCACGCTTAAAGGGCGTCTGGTCTATAATGTCAAAATCAGATACACCGGAATCAAACAACGCAAAACCATCATGGTGTTTCGCCGTAACGATAAAATAATGCATCCCTGCTTTTTTTGCATTCAGCATCCATTCTTCTGCGTTAAATTTCAAGGGATTAAACTCATGAGCAAGCTCGAGGTAGGCCGCCCTGCTGATCTTTTCCTTTCTCATCAGGTGTTCTGCATAGCCGTTTACGACCTTGCCTTTCCATTCCCCTTCGGGTTTGGAATACAGCCCCCAGTGTACAAACATGCCAAACTTAGCCTCCCTCCACCATTGCATCCGCTCTTCATGGTTTTTCATGGAATCAGCCCACCATCCGTTTTTGGCGGTATTTATCGCGCTTTCATCACGCAACTTTGCCTGATTGAACATTTCTTTATCCTCATCACCTGCCACCTGAGCGTATCCGGCACCTGCAATCAAAGAAAGGGAGCAAAATAAAAAGGCCGACTTACAGTTCATCCTGAGCTTCATATCTGTGTTTTGATGTTGATATATTTTAAATTAGTTGATCCAGATCAGCGGGTTTCTAACCGGCAGATTGCGAATCACTTCCTCCACCTGAGGGTCATGATCCAGCTTCTGCCAGGTCTGTAGCCAGTCTTTCTGTTTAAATTCTGAGGCCCCCAGAAGTAAAAAGGGTTGGGCCACCGGCCAGTTTTCCCAATGCATCACATCCGGTTTCAAAGGCCATTTGCTTTTGTCTTTTATAAATGGATACAGGTAGGCAATCCCTTTCTGAATGGATTTACCATCTGCCGTTTCATATTTCCAAAGGTCATCTGTGGGAGTAGAAAGAAGCTGACACAGGGTCGTCATCGCGTCTAAATTAAAGATGGAATAGCCATAAGGTTTCGTGCGACTCAGTTCTCTTGGAAAGCTGCCATCGAGGGCCATTTGATTGGGTAAAAGCACCGTTTTATACCTGTCTCTGCAAAAAGCCATCAATTTTTCATTGCCAGTTAGCTTTGCAAAAGCAGCGACCTGCATGGTAAAACAGGTGCCATGGTTGTTCTGGGCATTCATTTCATCTTTACCATAAGGATGGCTCATCAGCCAGTTCAGGTAATCCCCAAACCATTGCTTTGTTCCGGAAAGGACTTCCCCGCTCAATGCTTTTTCCATCACCAGGACACCTTGCGAAACTTCCAGCAGCTGGATGGTATCGATAATGCCGATCCCTCTTCCGGTAAATCTTCCCTGGATGGCCTGCGCAAAGGTTAAGCTCGGGTTCATCCTTGTTCCTTCAGTGATAAACCAGGCCTGCAAATGAACCATGGCCTTTCTGACGTATTTTTTATCTCCGGTAATTTTATAGGCCGAAGCGAGGGCACCAATGATTTTACTAAAGCGGATCATCGCCAGTCTGTGGGCCACAAAATTGTCCGGGTTCGTCATTCCGTCGCGCTGGATATAAGGCCCTGTAGGGTTTGCAGGATCCGGCCACCAGTAGTCTCCTTCCGAATAAAAATCATGGATTCCTCCGGCACTTCTCGGAGAACTTGCCGCAGTTACCGTTACGGGTTCCTGCTGCATCGCCCATTCCGCCTGTGCGAGTACCATTTTTCTTAAAGTCAATACGACTTCCTTTTGCAGGCTTTGGGAAAAAACATTCCCGCTCAGGCCTACCTGAAGCAGCGTAAGACATATGATGATGAATCTTTTCATGCTGTTAATTGCTGGTCATTGCTTTAAAAACGATTTGATCAAGGGTGTTTGGCTTTCCTTTTTCTGCTTTAGAAACTGAGCTCTTTAACCTGCCATCAGCTCCTTTGGCAATGTTGATTTCCCTGAAACTGAAATCTCCTTTTTCATAGTTAAAACTCTCCCCGTCATCATCATAAAGCAGGTATTTACCCGGTTTACTTCCATAATACCTGATCTCCAGGTTAATTTTATCGGTAGGCTTTGGGGCATGCATTAATGCAGGTCCCATAGGGATGATCCCGCCGTCTTTCACATATACAGGAATCCTGTCCAGTCCGGGGCTAACGGTAATCACTTCCCCATCACCGGCAAATTTTCCGGTATAGAAATCGAACCATTTTCCCCTTGGCAGGATCACCGTTCTGCTGGTTTTACCGGCAAACATGGGGGCGACCAGGAGGTATGCTCCAGCCATATATTGATCTTTAACTTCCTTATTCACCGCCTCTACATATGGATTATCTTCCAGATTTGTACTTTTCAGCTCCTTTTGCACTTCCGACAGGAATCCCTCTTCGAGGTTCATCGCCCGGAATGGCGGAATGCCCTGAAAATGGTATTTGGCAAACTCACTATACCAGTAAGGCATCATTTGCATCCGCAAGAGCGCCATATCTTTTACCTGTTGTTCTACTTCAGGATAAGACCATGGTTTTGTTCCGCTGGACCAGGCATTGATCATCGCCATTGGCGAGAACACCACCGATTGCATCCTGCGCAACCACTCTTCTCCCGTTTTTGAAGCCCTGGCTTCCGGAGTCCAGAGTACACCGGAAAAACTGCTGTTGATCAGCGCGGTAATAAAATCTTCGTGGTTGTAGTAATCGTTATAAATCACATAAGGCAAAGCGGTTCCTCCTCCGTTGGAGGCGCGAACAAGGCCATAAGTACGTTGATTTCGCTGATGAAAGAGCTCCGCGCTATAGCGTTGAATGAGCAGGCCATAGGTCTGACGCAGTTGTTCCGCGCTTTTTCCCGAAGGAAAAGTCGTCACATCCGGCCATAAATAATGGTCATAACCATCCACCTCATCAAATTTATAGCCGCTCACCCCCAGGTCTACCTGGTCTTTTTTAAGTTGCCCGAACAGGATATTTCTCGCCTCCGGCATCGTCAGGTCTGCCACAGCGCCCAGCCATACGGTATGGTCGGCAGTATAAGGTTTCAGGTCTTTATAGATCGATGCGGCAGGAGAAACGTATGGATTGGTCCATAAATTTAGCCTGATACCCTTGTTCAGCATGCTTTTAACAAAACCTGCAGGGTCCGGATAACGACCTTTATCCCATTCAAAAGTACAGGGATAGGCTTTACTTTGCCAGCCTGGCTCCAGACCGATATAGTCCAGTGGAAAACCTTTGTCCGCGAATGCTTTGGCTTCATTTTCTACTTCAGCAGAAGTATAAAGGGTTTTCACCCTTTGCGTGAAGCCCAATCCCCAGCGTGGAGGCAGTGGGCCACCACCATTAAACAGGTTGTACCGGCTTACCGCATCCAAAGGCTTAGGACCTGCAAAAACGTAAAACTCTACCCCTTCTGCAGGGACAAGGATTTCTACCGCATCCGAATAAGGGCGGGAAGACCAGGTTTTATCCGTATTGCGGTCTTTCGCTTCCGGCGCGGCTTTACTGTCCCTTCTTACGGCAGAACCGGCATAAACTTTCAGGTAACGCGCAGAGTTAATGAATATGCCATAGCCATCAGAAGACACATAAAAAGGGGTTGGTGCATGGGTCCGCCCATTGTCTTTACCACCATAATGGTCTACATGCAGTTCAAGGATTTTGCCTCTTTGGTGAACCGTTTGAAAGTTAAGACCGAAGCCATAAAGCTGTTCCTTTTTGCTCAAAGGGAAACGGAGATAGGTTTTCCCATCATTGAGTTTCGCCACAATCTCTTCTTTAACCAGAGGAAAACCGGCATCACCAAGGCGTTTTAATCCATCCATTGCCGGATTTGCACCTGAAGCCGTCAGTAGGTTATAACTTTCCGGTTTGCCTACGCTTCCTTTCCAGATTCCCGGGGCTACCTGTTCCCATTTAATCTCCTGCGCCTGTACGAACAGGCCCGTCAATAAAAATGCAGTACAAATTAATATTCTTCTATACATGAGCTTTACAGGGCTATGATTTGATATATTTTTCCTTTTTCCGTTTTGAAATCGAGCAGGTATCCATGTCCGATGTCCAGTTTTTCCAGGCGTACTTTTGAATTGTTCTGATAAGGTGGCAGGTAGGCTTTCTGGGTAAGCAGGTTGCTGTTTTCTCCTTTAGCTTCATTTCCGCTTGCAACAAGTACTTTCCCTTTGGAATCAAGCACTTTAACAGGCTGCAAAGTGCTCAACCTGCAATTCCCTCCTATTTCTGATTTTATCCCTGCAGAAACGAGCGCTCCCTTTTTCCAGCTCATGTTTACCGTAAAATTCCCCCTGGCTTTGATGCCCTGAATGTGGCCTTGCTGCCAAGCTTCCGGTAATGCGGGCAATAAGCTGATCATGCCATCCTGACTTTGCAGCAGCATTTCGGTGATTCCCGCCGTAGCGCCAAAATTACCGTCAATCTGGAATGGCGGATGCGCATCAAACAAGTTCGGATAGGTTCCACCACCGCTCATTTGTGCTTTCGTTAAGGTCGGATCGATATAAGTAAAAGCATCTTCCAGGATTTTGTAGGCATGATTGCCATCCTGTAACCTCGCCCACCAGTTGATTTTCCAGGCCATAGACCATCCCGTGCTCACATCTCCTCTGAAAATCAGGCTTTGCCTCGCAGCGCTGGCCAGCTCCGGAGTTCCGAAAACGGAAATCTGGTTGCCGGGAAACAAGCTGAACAGATGGGAAATATGGCGGTGTGTATCTTTTGGATCATCCCAGTCCTGGAACCATTCCTGTACCTGACCATACTGGCCGATATGAAAAGGGTATAGTTTTTCACGTGCGGCAGTCAGTTCTGTTCTGAATGCGCCATCTATATTTAAAGCCTCAGTGGTACGGATCAAATCCGTAAACAATTGTCTGAGGATCGACATGTCCATCGTTGAAGCTTTGGAAAGCTGGTATTCTTTGCCCTGAATTTTAACGGTATTTTCCGGCGAAGTGGAAGGACTGGTTACCAGGTAACCAGTCTGCTTATCCTTGATTAACCATTGCAACATAAATTCGGCTGCCCCTTTCATGAGCGGATAAGCCGTTTGTTTTAAGAAGGCTTTATCTCCTGTAAACTGATAATGTTCAAACAAATGGGTACTGAACCAGGCACCACTCATCGGCCATGCCGACCATCTTGGCATTCCTTTAGGGTCCCAGTCGTAACCTCCGGGGGGAGAAGTTTTGGCCCAAAGGTCTGAATTGTGGTGTGCTACCCATCCTTTATCAATGTTGTAATTTACTTTTGCTGTTTTTGCACCGTTTACCGCCAGCTCTTTCATAAAATCGAACAGCGGTTGGTGACATTCGGAAAGGTTGGCATTTTCGGCCAGCCAATAATTCATTTCGGTATTGATATTGGTGGTATAATTGCTTCCCCATGGTGGTTGCACCAGGTCATTCCAGATCCCCTGAAGGTTGGAAGGCCTGGATCCCGGACGGGAAGCGGCGATCATTAAATACCGGCCAAACTGATAATATAAAGCTTGTAATCCCTGATCATTTTTAGTTTTCGCATATTGTTTCAGGCGTTGGTCTGTCGTTTGCTTTTCGGCAAGGGGATTGGGATTGAGTTCAAATTTAACCCGGTTAAACAATTGCTGATAATCGCTGATGTGTTCGGATTTTAGGCTTTCAAAACTTTTAGAAAACAGCCCGTTCATATTCGCCAGCGTTTCTATAGCCGGATTTTTACCCTGCAATCCAGGAGATTTGTCAAAACCATTGAAACTCGTTGCTTCGGTAAGATAGACCGTTACCGCATTGGCATTTTTTACGTATAACTGATCTCCTTTACCCTGTAAAGATCCTCCTTCGTTTTTGATTCTTAAACGGATTTCAAAGGTCATCCCCTCCTGCTCATCATAATCCACCTGTTTCGGTTCATAATCCCTGTTGGCGACAAACTTTGGTGCCTTTCCTTTCAGGATCAGCTCGTTGTTTCCTGAGCTCTTGGTTTGAAAACGAAGCTTACTGATTAATCCGGTATGGAAACTAATAGCGCCGGGTTTGTTTGCCGTAATCCTCACCACCAATGCTTTGCCCGGAAAACTCGTAAAGACCTCTCTTTTATAAGAGACTCCTTTTAAGGTGTAGCTCAGGCTGGAGATTGCATTGTGAAGGTTTAAATCCCTTTGATAGCTTTCGGGAATACTGTCTGTATGGTTAAACTGAAAGAACAGTTCTCCCAGGGGAAGGTATCTCGCCGAATATGGTCCCTGCATTTTCTTCCAGAGTACAGCTGCTTCGTCATATTTACCTTCTTCAATTGCTTTTCTAACTTCCGGAAGGACTTTGGGTCCGTTTGTATTGTTCCCCGGATCAGGAAAACCAGACCATAGGGTATTGTCATTTAAAGCAATCCGTTCCCTGCCAACGCAGCCATAAACCATTGCTCCTGTTTTCCCATTCCCCAACGGCAGGGCTTCCTCCCATACTTTCGCAGGGCGGTCATACCATAGCCTGAGGGGACCATTGTTTTGCGCATCGGCATTTACACTGATGAATACGGCTCCTAATAACAAAAACTGGGTAAATTTCATTTCAAATCGTTAAAGTTCAATAAATGTGGAGGGCAGGCCATCGGCTTTTACGCTTGCCACGCTCTTTCCATTATTTAGTTTGATGCTGATCTCTGCGCGGCCATTCCCTACCTGCACCTTGCTCGAACCGCGGGCAGTTCCCTGATCATCGATCAGTTTACCATCACCGGTCAGGCCGAAGCTGATGTAGTTCTGTGCATCCAGACATAAGACATTGTTCTTGTCCAGGATTTTTACACGGATAACTGCAATACCATCCTTTTCGGAGACCTTCTCCAGGATCATTTTTGCTGGTTTATCCCATTTTGCCGTCTGGTATTCCTGGGTAATTTCGTCGGTAAATACTTTACTATCTTTCTTACCTATCGCTTTGATCGTATTTTTGCCTTCATTGAAGGTGACCATCCACCTCAAACCCGCTGCAGGGAAGTCCTGTGAGTCACGTTTCTTTTTACCCAGGCTTTTGCCATTCAGGAAAAGCTCTATTTCATCCAGGTTGGCATATACTTTTATCATTTTCTGCTCATCCGCATTGCCCCACCTTACCGGCCATGAATGCCCATAGATGTGAACCATTGGTTCGCTTGTCCAGTACGACTGGAATACGTAATACGCTTCTTTTTTTGTAAAATCACGTTCAATGACCCCTTTCTGGTTCATGTACGGAACCGGGTTGTCCGGGCGTACAGGTGTAGAAAAGTCTTTAAAAGGCCAGTATGCCGCTCCGGTTAACCAGGGCATCGTTTCCTGCTCTTTTAAATGCCAGTCGATCAGGTTAACCATATAACTTTCACTCCAGTCGCCATCTTTGGACACTCTGGCACTTCCTCCAAACAGGGAAGCATCTCCTGCCCTTTCATCTGCTCCTTTGCCTGTTTTCACCTGGCTTAAAGCATTGTCCGGGTTTTCGGAATGCCGGCCCGCATGGCTATCACCACCCCATTCTACATGGAGAAAATGATCTACCCTATCAAATTCCGCTTTGGAAACCTCTTTATACTCCGTATAAATTCCACGGTACCATCCTGCCCAGATGGAAGGAGAATAAACATCTACGATATCTTTACAGAAATCACATCTTCTGATCGCTGTTTTTCTGGATGGGTCCAGGCGATGAGAAAGGTCATTCAGTTCTTTCATGAACTCCCTGATCTTATGCTGGTCAAATTCACTGAAATCTCCGGGCCAGTCGTTTTCATTTCCCATTCCCCAGATGATGATGGAAGGATGGTTATAATGCTGCTCCACCATATTCGTCAGCATGGTACGTGCCTGATTTTTATAAGAATCACCACCTAGGCCACCCCTGCACCAAGGAATTTCTTCCCAGACCAGTATGCCCAGGCTATCGCAAAGCTCCAGTACAATTCTGGACTGCTGATAATGACCGAGGCGGATAAAGTTGACGCCCATATTTTTCATCAATACCATTTCCTCGCGGATTTGATCTTCGGTCATCGCTGCCGCTACTCCCGCATGGTCTTCATGGCGATGTGTTCCCCTCAACAGGAGCCTTTTGCCATTGAGCATAAAAGGTCCTTTTTTAACGAACTCAAAGTTTCTGAAGCCTACCTGCTCTTTGTGAACCGCTGTTTCTCCATTTGCAATGATGCTTGTTTCAATGGTATAGAGGTTCGGATTTTCCGTTGACCATAATTTGGGATTCTTTATCGTCGTTTCCCAAAGGTCTTTCGTTCCATAAAATGCTTTTAGTTCTTTCTTCCAGCTGTTTACTAATTTCCCATGAGGGTCTTTAACTTCAATCTTAACCAATACGGTATCTATTCCGTCAGGATTCCATAACCTTGTTCCGATTTTCAACTGTCCGAGGGCTCCTTTGGCATCTACACTTGCAGTAGCAAAGACCTTTTCTGCGGACACCTGTGGTGCATAAACTAAGTTTAAGTAACGGTATAAACCACCATAAATGTTAAAATCAGAAAGGTCTGAAGGGATCATTTCCAGATCTCTGGAATTGTCACAACGGATTTCTACAGGGATTTTTCCTTTAAACTGCTTTTGAAACAAAGGATTTTTACGGAAAGCCTCGACAGCTGCCGTAATATCTGCGGTCCATTCATCGTAACCTCCTATATGCTCTGCTACCTTAATATCATAGATATAGACCTGTGTTTTCTGTCCGGAGCCCTCAAAATGAAGGAATGTCCGGCCATTTTTATAGGGGTTACTGACCGTTAACTGGCTGCGATACCACCCTGGTCCCTGGTAATAGTTCAGATCCGGGTCTACGGCATCTGTCGCATTGAAACAATGCGGCAGACTGACGTTTCCCCATAGCGGTACACTTTCCGGATTCCCTGCTTTCACAGGTCTGATGGCTTCATAAATACCACCCAGATCACCTTTCAGATATTCCCAGTTTTGCGTTAAACGTTGGGTTTGTTGTGCTCGTAAATTATTAAAGAGGATCGTGCAAAAAAGGGCTAAAATTAGTTTTCTCATAGAGGTTTCGGTAATCTGTAAGGATAGATAGTGGTTCCATAAACATGAACGATGGCATTGGTAGCGATGTAACCACCGGACCTGTTTTTAGTTTTGTCGTTGATCATGATCGGGGCCAGATCATCATTGTTCACGATCCTCAGTTCCATTTTCCCTTCCTGATCAAATCCTGTCCCGCCATTAAAAAAGCCGAGAAGAGATTTTCTGCTGGCGATACTTCCGGGAGGCAACATCGTTTGCACCACCATATTGCTCAGCGGAATGTTATTAAAGTTGTAGGTTCCCTGGATCATCAGGTACAAAAAGAGATTTTTGACATCTTCTTTAGGATAATCTTCCCATTTTTCGGCGATACGGGTGGGAAGTACTCCTGTTACCGGATTTATCGGACCTGTGACAATAGGAAAGTCTACCCATAGACCCGCAGATGTTTTTTTGGTTTTTGAATCATATACCCTAACCGCATCATTGTGCAGAAAAATGAAGGTCATCCCTTGTTTTTCATAAGCAGCAAGATCGATTCCTGCATAGTCAAGCCCCTTTCTCATCCATTTGAAGACCGTATCCTTCGTGTTGGTCGCGGATTCATAAGAGCGTGTTTCTAAAAACTGCCTGGCGGTGATATTGATATTCGGGTCCAGCGTTTTATGTTCGTAATCGTATTTCTTTTGCAACTCCATATCGAATAATGTACATCCCGACAATGGCAGCAACAATAAAAAGGCATACCTTTTCAATATTAATCTGATCGTATTCATAATGCTATTTTTAATCTGTATAACCAGAGTTTTGAATTAATTTTCTGTTGGAGTTCAACACATTTCTGTGTATCGGCCAGTAGGCTTTTGTTTCAGGATTCAGGAAGCCCGGAGCTTCAAGGTTCCCCGCCGCAAGCTGCCTTCTTTTAAGGACCGGGTCCATCACTTCTTTCACTTTGTTGGTACGCACGAGGTCAAACCATCTTTTACCCTCTCCGAAAAGCTCCAGTTGTCTTTCATTCAGAATGGCATTTTCCATTGCCGTTTGATTGGAAACCAGCGGGTCATTGGCCAGATATTCAGGCACCATTGCTCTCTTGCGAATAAAATTCAGGTATTTTAATGCCCCTGCCAGGTCGCCATTGCCATTCAATGCTTCCGCATACAAGAGGTAAATGTCTCCCAGGCGATACATGGTCAGGTATACCGGCAAGAGCTGATTACTTGCAGGAAACAGATCTGCAGCAGTTGGGTTGGCCGGCGTAGGATACCATTTCAGGAAGCGGTCTCTGTTTGGCTTCGGCTGTGCCACAAATACATCCGCAGTTTGTCTCGGTCTGATATCTGTAGATCTTGTGGTCTGACTTTGAGGCTGGAACCAGGTGGCCCAGATGCCCTCGTCTATGCTGATCTGTTTATTATTATTGGTCCATGAAGTCTGCATACAGGCACAACCATTTTTCAGGTAGTCCCAGTGAATGCTCCAGATGGATTCATTGCTCGTTGCAGGTGCGGCAAACAATGTTTTCCAGCTTGCCGAAGGTTGCAGATTGACATCACTTACTCCGGCATAGTTTGTACCGAGTGGCCCTTTTGCCGCAAACAGGTTATTGATCCATTTGATCGCATTCGGATAATCTTTCTTCCACATATATACATCTGCAAGTGTGGCGCAGATGGCAGCCTCTCCCATGTTGTACACTATGGGTTTTGATCCTTTAACCACCAGGCTATAGGCTTTTTCCAGATCCGGAATGATCACCTGAGAAATGACCTTATCCTTTGACTCTCTTGGAAAATCTGCCTGCTCAGAGATGTCCACATATGGCTCCAGTCTGATCGGTGCATCTCCCCAAACCCGAACCAGGTAAAAATAACTCACCGCACGCATCGCATAAGCCTGGGAAAGGTAACTATCTACCAATGCAGGGGTCAGCGTGATGTCCAGGCTCGCTGCCTGAGGCATAAATTTGATGGTGCTGTTTGCTCTGCCAATTACGGAGTACAAACCCGACCAGTCTGAAAACTGATTGGTAGGTGTCAAACCGTTTAAGGCAATTTCATCTACGTAATCTTTGGTATAGGCCAGGAAGCGGTCAAAATTATCAGCGCGGTACTCGCCCCAATACAGGTATTTTTCGGTGTACTGGCTATTGCCCACCATTTCCTGCTGGAACTGGGCGTAAACCCCTGCCAGAGAGGCCTCTATGTCGTACCTGTTTTTATAAAAATCACCTATAGCCACCTGAGCTAAGGGCTTCTCTGTTAAAAATTTCTTACAACCGCCCAGCGAAAGCACTGTAGCTAAGGCAGATATCGCGATTAACTTTCTCGTCTTCATCTTATTAAAAATTAATGTTTACACCAAAACCAAACTCTCTTCTTCTTGGGTATTTTCCGGTATCATCTCCCGGTGTCAATACATTTTCCGTACTAAACTCAGGATCATACCCACGGTAATTGGTCCAGGTCAGGAGATTTGTTCCGTACGTATAGACCGTTAAACCTTTAAGGAAAACACGTTTTGCCCATTCCGGATCTAAGCGATATGAAAGGCGGGCACTCGACAACCTGATGAAAGAGGCATCTTCGATATAAAGGCTATTCTGATTGGTTTTCAGGTTTCCACGGTTATTCCGCTCTACGTAATAAGGATACTTGGTCTGATCGCCGGGTTTTCTCCAGGAATTGTAGACCATATCCGGAGATCCGGCACCTGTATTAGAAGGGTTATTCTGGGTCTGCAACAAGGTATTGTAAACTTCCGCTCCAAATGAACCATTGATCAGGAAGGACAGGGAGAAGTTTTTGTAACGCACATTGTTCATGATGCCGAGGTAATAATCCGGAGTCGCATTGCCAAGGATCTGACGATCTGCATCATCAATCACCCCATCAGGTCTGACTTCTTCCCATTCTGCATCTCCGCCTTTCAGTTTACCATCAGGTGCACGTTTGCTTTGCACATTACCCGTATATTCCTGTCCGTTTAAAGTATATACTGCTTTTCCGTTCACATATTTAGGTTTGCCATTTTCCAGCACAACCTCCAGTTTTTTCCAGTTGCCATCATAAGCGTTGGATTCATCCCAGGCATAAACACCCAGGTTTTTCCATCCGTAAAAATTACCCATTCTGCCACCTTCTTCCACAAACCATTTGTTTCCGGCGAAGAAAGGAACGCCATCTGCAAGTTTTAACACTTTCCCTCTTTCGAAAGAGATATTGGCGGTGATGTTCCATTCAAAGTTCTTCAAGACCAATGGAGTCGCATTGATTACAAACTCCAGACCTTTGGTCTGTATCGTTCCCACGTTCACCTGTACTTTGCTAAATCCTGTCTCTTTCGCAATCTCCCTTGGATACAACAGGTTTGAAGTTTTCTTCACATAATAATCTCCGGTAAAGCCCAAACGGCCTTTAAAGAAACTCAGGTCTAAACCGATATTGTTTTGTGTAGTCGTTTCCCATTTGATGAATTTATTTCCAAGGATCGAAGTTGGTGCTGCACCACCCACACCATTGTAGTTTCCGTTAAAGGCAATCCTGGTCAGTGATTCATAATCACCAATCTGATCATTTCCTAACTGACCGAAACTGTAACGTAGTTTTGCATCTTCCAGAAAGGATTTGGACCAGGACATGAATTTTTCATCAGAGAAGCGCCATGCTGCCGAAGCAGAAAGGAAATTTCCCCAGCGGTTTTCAGGGCCAAACCTGGAAGAACCATCCCTGCGGTAAGTTCCCTGTAAGATATACCTTCCTTTATAATTATATCCCAATCTGGAAAACATCGATACTGTAGCATTTGCAGTCGCTTCAGAAAAAGTTTTAGGCCCGGTCACATAATCAGGCAGGGTGACAAATATTTCCTCACTCACACTGTTTAAATATTCCGTATGAATACGGTCCATTCTCTTTCTGTCTGCACTAAATCCCAACAAACCAGAGAAGTTATGATTTTCTTTAATGGTCTTATTATAGTTTAAGAAGGCCTGATACTCCCAGCTAAAGTTCTTTTTCATTTCATTTCTTCCCGAATTCTGATCTTTGTTAGCAGAGATGATTCTTGGGGCGAAATAAAGGTTCTGGTAATTATCCAGCTTTGCATTGAATAAGGTGGTAAATTTCAGGTCTTTAGTCGCCTGGTAATCCAGTTGGTTATTGAACTGTCCTGAATAGGTTTCATCTTCATCTCTTTCGAACAATGCCTGGGCGATCGGATTTCTTTTGGAAGCCACATAACTCGTCAGCTTGCCATCAGGATAATAAATCAGGGAATAAGCAGGTCTGTCGATCACCACTCTAACCGTATTTCCGATCGGGATCTGATTTCCTTTTTGCCAGCTGAAGGACATGTTATTTGAATATTTAAGCTTCGGAGAGAACTGGTAAGCGATATTGATCCTCGACTGTAAGCGTTTTGCCCAGCTGTTAATGATGATGGATTTATCATCCAGGTAATTGATACTCGTATAATAGCTTAGTCCTTTCTGACCACCGCTGATACCCATTTTGATCTCTTTCTTTTGAGCAAGATTTCCCAACAGGAGTTCCTGCAGGTTATTATCCGCATTGAAACTTGGATTCAGGGAATCTGTTCCGTTTGGTCTGGCCTGAATTTCGCGGAATGCACGTACTTCAGCAGAGTTACTCACCGGAATCCCATGTGCCAGACGTCCGAACACATGGTTATAGGTAAGGTCTATCGAAGGTTTTCCATCCTGACCTCTTTTGGTCGTGATCAAAATTACCCCGTTTGCTGCCCTGGAACCATAGATGGATGCTGATGCCGCATCTTTTAAGACCTCCACATTGGCAATATCTGTAGGGTTGATGTTCGCCCCATCAGGATTGATCACCCCATCTACTATATATAAAGGTCCGTTACCGCCGTTTAATGTCGAGGCACCACGAATCTGGATAGAACCCGTTGCTCCCGGTGCACCACCGCCATCATTCACGATCAAAACTCCTGCAGCCTGCCCTTGTAAAGCGTCGAAAAGGTTGACTGGCTGACGTTCCAGGATCGTTTTTTCATTGATCGAAGAACTTGCCCCTGTCAAATCTCTCTTTTTTGCCACCCCACCATAACCTGTTACCACGACCTCATCAAGGTCGGAGAAGTTTTCTTTAAGGCTGATGTTGATGCTCGTCTTCGCTCCTACCGTTACTTCCTGTGAAATGTAACCGATATAGCTAAATATAAGTACCGATGTTTCTGCAGGGACGGTTAAGTTGTATGCCCCATCTACGTTTGTAGAAGTTCCGATACTCGTTCCTTTTACCTTAACACCTACACCTGGAAGCGGAACGCCTTTATCGTCCTTCACTATCCCTTTTACTTTGTTTGTTTTTTGTGCAAATACAGCGGGCGAAAATAACATGCCCAATGCCAGCAAGACGATTACGCCAACCTGACGGATATTGCACACTTTCCATTTGTTAGACAAATAGAGGTTCTTAGTATAAATTTCCTTCATACTTCTGTTTTAAAAAAATGAGTAAATATTTTAATTGATCATCGACTGATTCACCCGGTTTTTCCGGGTTATAGTCGCTCAGGAGGGTGATGCCGGTAATCCCTTAGGCTCGTTTTGATGGTGGTTCTCATGCTCGTTTTGGTTAGGTTTTATATGGGTTGGGTATAAGGGATGATTTTCGTTTGTTTTTCTTTATTCGGTTACAAATTCCCGCTGGTAACAAAGGGGGCTTTTCCCGGTAATCTTCTTAAAACACTTATGAAAGCTGGCAAAATTATTAAAGCCGCTGTTGTAACATATTTGTTTTAGGTTGAGGTGTGCTTCGATCAGGAGCTTACAGGCTTGTCCGACTTTAATTTCGGTGAGGAACTGCGAATAGGTTTTGCGGGTTCTTGATTTAAAATAGCGGCAAAAGGAATTCGGACTTATTTTAGCGACATCTGCAATTTCTTCCAGACAGATCTTATTCCTGAAATTGGCATAGGTATATTCATAAATATCGCTGATGCGGTCTTTCTCTACCTGTTCCAGGTCGTATTGAAAACCAATAGAAGCCAGGCTTTCCAGCTCTCCGCATTTGGCGATTTCTACCAGGGCCTGCATGAGCATAATGATCCTTTCCGTTCCTTCGGCTTTCAGCATTCTCGTGAGCAGGTCTGCCACTTGTTGCCTGTTCTTGCCCGTCACCTTTACCCCTCTTTTGGATTTCTCCAGTACTTCTTTCAACAGCCTGTTTTCCGGCAGGTTCAAAAAGAAATCCCCCCAAAGGGCTTCAGAGAAATGGGCTACTTTCACATCCAGGTTTGCCGTCTTTCCGCCTTCATCGAAATACATTTCGTCGAACTTCCAGTAATGTGGCAGGTGTGCCCCTACCAGGACAATATCTCCGGAGTTAAAAGGCTGGATGTTATCGCCGATAAACTGGGTTCCTTTGCCTTCATTGAAATAGATCAGCTCCAGTTCCTGGTGGTAATGCCATTTGTTATTTACAAAAGGTTCGATATCCTGTCTTACACTAAATGATTGAGCAGGAGCCATAGATACTTTAAGTAGTTGCGCTTTCATAATCAATAATTATTTAGTTGAGGACTCGGGAAATCGGCGTGCTGCAAAACGTCCTTATAACAGGAAGCCACAGAAAGAAGGATCATCGGATACTCGTTCATAGATTGCTTAATCTTAACAGATATTTATAATTGGTTTTGCTAATGTAAGTGTCATCGCAATATCCGAGGGGGTGAAATCTTAAAGAAAAGGGGTGAAATTCTTAAATCAACGGCCTTTATTCTTCAAAAGCATAATCAGAAGGGGTTCGCCCGAATTGTTTCACAAATTCTTTACTGAAATATTTGGGGTCATTGAAGCCCACGATATAAGCAATTTCATATACGGTGTAGACATTCTGGCGCAGCAGCTGGGCCGCTCTTTTCAGGCGGACGGATTTGATAAAGTTGTTTACGGTAAGGCCGGTGAGCACCTTGATCTTTTTATAGAGGATCGGCGTACTCATGCCCAGATCTGAAGCGAGACTGTTGACACTGAATTCCGGTTCGGCAAAATTCTTTTCAATGATGCCCATCACCTTGTTCAGAAATTCCTCATCTGCAGACTCTATTAAAATATTGGAAGGCTGCAAGGTAATCTGTTGACTAAACTTGCGCCTCATATTGGCCTGCAACATCAGCAGGTTGGAGATATTGAGCTGAAGGCTGTTGATGCTGAAAGGTTTGGTCAGATAGGCTTCTGCTCCCGTTTTTAACCCATTCACTTCATGGATATTCCCCGAGCGTGCCGTCAGCAGGATAATTGGAATATGGCTTGTGCGGACGTCCGTCTTTAAGGTGCGGCAAAGCTCCAGGCCATCCATTACCGGCATCATCACATCGCTGACAATCAGGTCCGGAATTCTGGCGATGGCAAGCTCCACCCCTATTGCGCCATTTTCGGCGACCAGAATCTGGTAATAAGGGCTTAAAGACTGCACAATGAAATCCCTTACTTCGGGGTTGTCTTCGACAATCAGTAAGGTCAGGCTTTCCTCTTCGGTACTTTCCGGGAGCTGTGGGCTCCAGGTATTTTCGGGATCGGCTTCAAACTGATAATGTTCCGGATTTTCGCTGTTCAGAAACTCTTCCACCAGCTCTTCCTTAGAAAAATGGTTTTGGCCAAGCTTCAATTTCAGGCAAAAGCAGGTGCACATTCCTGCTTCCGTCAGCTCTTTTTCATCCAGCAGGAACAAACCTCCATAATGTAGCTGGGCAATCTTTTTAGAAAGTGCCAGTCCGATTCCTGTACCGCTATTTCTGGACAGGGGATCTTTTACCTGGTAAAAGTTGGTAAACAGCTGGGCCCTGCTTTCTTCAGGAATCCCTTTCCCATTATCGGAAATGTTGATCTTCAGGAAACCATCTGTCGTTTTCAGGATGGACAAGTGAATGGCTCCCCCATCCGGGGTAAATTTAAAGGCATTAGACAAAAGGTTAAACAAGACCTTTTCCAATTGCTCATTGTCAAAATAAACTTCGATCTGCTCTTCTGTCGTTAGAAACTGGTAAGAAATCTGATGTTTGAGCGCCAGGTATTGAAAAGAAAGAAAGATCTCTTTGGCAAAGAGCACAATATTTCCCGGAGAAATGTTCAGCCTCAGCTTTCCTGACTCTGCTTTCCTGAAATCCATCAGCTCATTGACCAGTCTGGTGAGTCTTCCTGCATTTTTCCGCACCCTGAGCAATTTCCGGTTTAATGCCGGAGATTCCTGGGTTTCATTGATCAGGTTCTCCAGCGGACCAACAATCAGCGTTAACGGGGTTCTGATCTCATGGGAAACATTGGTAAAGAAATCCAGTTTCATTTGATACAATTCATGCTCCCTTCTCAGCAGCGCCCTGATCCATAAAAATCTGGAGAACAGAAACAGGAGGCCTGAGAAACAGCTCAGGTAAATCAGGTATGCCCACCATGTTTTCCAGAAAGGCGGATTTACATGAATCGTTAAACGTGCCGGTGCAGCAGTCCATACCCCATCATTATTGGAACCTCTGATCAGCAAGGTATACGTCCCTGAGGGAAGATTGGTAAAAGTAGCCGAAGGACTGTTTACATAATTCCAGTCTTTCTCAAAGCCTTCCAGCTTATAGGCATACCTGTTTTTTTCCGATTTGATATAATTGAGCAGGGCAAAATCTACGGTAAAAATGTTCTGATGATGGGAAAAGGTGATCGCTTTGGTCAGGCTGAAATTTTCAGCAAGCAATTCCGTTTCATCATTAATGCTCACCAGCTTATTAAAAAGTTTCAGGCGGGTAAAGACCGCTTTCGGCACCATATTATTGTCTTTGATCTGTTCCGGAAAAAAGCTGACCATGCCATTGAATCCCCCAAAGAAAAACTCGCCCTTGCTATCCTTAAAGAAAGAATTATAATTAAATACATTTCCCGGAAGGCCATCCCTTACGGTATAGGTTTTAAACACCTTATGATCAAACCTGGAAAGGCCGTTGTCTGTACTGACCCATAAGTTCCCTGTTGCATCTTCCAGCATCCCCAATACCACATTACTTGGAAGCCCATCGGCTTTGGTAAAGAAGCGTGTCGTTTTAAGCTCCGGAATATAACGCATCAATCCGGATTCATATCCACCGAGCCAGATCGTCCCTTTGGAATCTTCCTGAATAAAATTGATGTCGTTAAATAGGGTATGGTCGTCTTTTGTTTTAAAGCGCCTCAGGATATTGGAATTCCGTTCCAGAATATAGGTTCCCGAGTTGCAGGCAATCCAGATGTTCTTTTTGGAATCCTCAAAGAAACAGCGGACCACTTTCAGGTCATGACGGGCATCCTGCCCCGTATAAGGTGCAAAATTATCGGACTTCTCGTTATAAAGGTAGACCCCCTGTGCCCTCGTTCCGATCCAGAAGCGCTGTTGGCTATCGTGAAGTAAGGCCACAATCCTGTTGGAATTTAGTGCATAAGGGTCTCCGGGATTGGGCTCATAATGTTTGAAACTTTGCGATTCGGGAAGGAACAGGTCCAGTCCGCCTTCATAAGTACCGACCCAGACTTTTCCATTGTGGTCTATCGAGACTGCTTTAACCAGGTTGGAACTTAGGGAAGCCGGATTTTCAGGATCATGCCTGAAGCTGTTGAACTTCCCCGAACTGCGGTCATAATAGTTTAATCCTTCTGCTTCGGTTCCGACCCAGAGGTTGTGTTTTTTATCTTCGAGCACAGAACTCACCACATTGCTGCTCAATGCATTTTTGCCGGTATTTGATTTATACTCCCGGAAAGGCGTAGAATTTTCGTGGTATACATTTACCCCTCCATAATACGTCCCCACCCATATCGATCCGGCGGCATCCTGCATCATGTCGTAAATAGAATTCTGGTTCAGGCTGGAAGGATCGTCCGGATGGTGGTTCAATACCCTCACGGAATGATTTTCCAGGTCGATGATATTGATACCGTTTAAGGTAGACACCCATAGTTTCCCGTCTTTTGCCATCATCATTTTCCGGATCACATTGCTGCTGATGCTATTTGCAGTTCCTTTTTTAGACCTGAAATGCCGGAAAGCAGTCCTTGCCGGATCCAGCAGTTCCAGTCCGGCGCTATGGGTTCCGATCCATAAATTATGCTGCCGGTCTTCCAGGATAGAAGCGATGTCGTTATCGCTTAAACTTTCCGGGCGTTTTGCATCATGAACGTAAGACTGGTAACGGTATTTGCCTTTTTCCAGGGTCATGCTGTTCAGCCCTTGCAAAGTTCCGATCCACATCACATTATTATGGTCCTGATGGATGGCTTTAATGAGGTGATGAACCGGGCCTTTCCCAAGGTCTGCTTTTGTAAAATAACGTTCAAAGCGGTCCTGACCAACGAGTTTGTTTAATCCGCTGTCTGTACCCACCCAGATGTGCCCCTGGCGGTCTTCATAGATACACCTGATCACATTATTACTAAGGCTGTTTTTTTGCTTTTTATGGTATTGAAAGCGCTTAAAGGAATTGCTCTTTGGCAGGTATAGGTTGAGCCCCTTTTGTGTGCCCACCCATAAATTCCCTTTGCGGTCGGTAAGCAGGGCATTGATGTTCTGACTGCTTGTTAAAGAAGACTTGTCTTTTCTATGGTATTTGTAAATTTCGAAATTCTGGGTATTGAATTTATTGAGGCCATCTTTTGTGCCGAACCACATGAAGCCCATACTGTCCTGCGTGATGGAGAGCACACTACTTTGAGAAAGTCCGTTTTCTACGGTCAAGTGGTTAAAACTAATGTTAGGCTTTTGCGCATGCGCTCCAATAGCACAGCACAACAGTAAAAAAAACAATAGTTTGTTAGGGTTCATAAAGGTTAGCATACAATATATTACGGATTGGCCCAATATATTGTAGTATTTGGTCGGAGGTAAAAGTATAGAATTTAATGGAAATTAAAAGCGATTATTGATTTAACCAGTTTTTAAAAGCTTCCGCTCTTTCCTCACTCACCACGACTTCCAGTCCTTCTACCGGTGCAGGTTCGAGCACAATCCTCACCCGGTTTCTGGAAAGCTTATACATCTCTCTGATGGCTTTGATGTGGATGATAAACTTGCGGTTGATGCGGAAGAAATCGGAGTTGTCCAGTTGGGGCTCCAGGCTGCCAATCGTTTCTTCAATGATGTAATTCTGTTTATCATTGGTCACGAGGAAGAGGTATTTATCATCCGCCATAAAATAGGCCACATCATCCGACTGTACAGTTTTGATGAGTTTACCCAGTTTAACCATAAAGCGGTTGCGGATTCTGGCGGCGGGTTCTTCTGTTTTAAAGCGGATCTGAGGGATATTGATTTCAGAAAACTTACGGATGCTGTCCAGTTTTGCCAGCGCTGAGGCTACATCTTCTTCGTCGAAAGGTTTGAGCAGGTAATCGATGCCCTGATTTTTAAAGGCTTTTAAGGTATACTGATCGTAAGCTGTGGTAAAGATCACGGGGCTTTCTACGGTCACCTGTTCAAAGATCTGGAAGCTTTCTCCATCGCCCAGGTGAATGTCCATGAACAGCAGGTCTGCGGTATGTTTGCTCAGCCAGGCTACCGCAGCTTCGACGGTTCCCAGGATGGCGAGGACTTCTATTTTCGGATTCAGCTTCAACAGCGTCTTGTGCAATGTGTCCGCTGCCAGTTCTTCATCCTCAATAATTAATACCCTCATCTTTTTTTGCTGAACTGTAAATGTAAAAAAAAACTCCGGCCTGTAAAAACAGACCGGAGTAATTCACGTTCAAATGACGTATCCTATATCTCCCCCCTATTGAAGATTAGGATTGTTAGCGATCGCATCCTGCGGGAAGCGGATCGTATATCTTGGATCATTCTTCTGCAGTGTAAAAGTTGCTCCGAGTGTGGTATGTTTCAGTTCCGGCTGGCCGTAACGTCTTAAATCATACCAGCGGTGACCTTCCAGTGCCAGTTCTCTTTCTCTTTCGTTGATGATCTCCTGTAAAAGCGCAGTTTTATCAAGTCCTGAGATTTTGGTTTGTTCTGCAGCGAAATAAGCGGGCGTCAGACGTTTTGCTTTCAGGGCCATCAAACTCTGTAAGGCCAGCGACAGGTTATCGCTCTGCAACGCCGCTTCTGCCTGGATCAGGTACAATTCTGAGTTATGGAAAGAGATCTTTAAGGCATCTAAATTACCTTTAAGCGATCTGTAGTCTGTTCCTCTTTTACTGAAAAATTTGGCGAACCTTTTGTCGTTAACCTGATCGTAAATACCGATCAGGTGTGCGGAGATTAAGGAAGCGTTGGTCGCTCCCGGATCAAATGCCTTTTCCATAGACATGATGTTTTCTTTCGACTGGTAGTGATTCGGTAAAACTGAGGTCGCTACATTCAGGTCTTCCAGTTCTCCGTTCAGCGCTAAAGCATCCTGACTGGCCTTCAAGGCATTTGCCCAGTCTCCTCTGAATTCATAGATCCTTGCAGCAAGTGCCAGGGCAGCACGTTTGCTAAATCTATAGTTCTTACCCGCCTCGAAAGTCGTTACATTAATCAGTTTCAATCCCTCTGAAAGATCGGCAAAGATCTGATCATATACCTTCTCTACAGATACCGGAGTATATTTTTGTTCCAGATCGAGGGTTAAAGAAAGTGCTACACCGCGATCTGTAGCTGCAGTATTTTTATCATAAGGTTTTGCATATAAGTTCAGTAGCTCAAAATGGCCATAGGCACGAAGTAAGTAAGCTTCTCCTTTTAACTGCTCCGTTTCTCCATTCTGCCCGGCTTTATCGATCACGTCTGCAATTACTGTATTCGCATAAAAGATGGACTTATACATCGACAGGTAAGGAAACTGAAGGGAAACAGGATCCGGAGTCACGTCGTTCCATTTATAGATATCGCGGTAATTGTTGGTTTCCGAGTTGTCTTCATTCAACAACAATTCTTCCGTACGATAAGCAAGTAAGGATTTATGATTAGGAAAGCCGGAGTATCCCGAATTCAGCAATGCCCTGAAGTCGTCCGCAGTTTTAGGAATAACCCTTCCTATCGGTTCTATATCTAAATATTTCTTACAGCTGCTGGCCGACAAAATCAGGCAGATTACAGCGGTTAATTTTATGATCTTATTCATCAGATTTTTATTTAAAAAGTGGCATTTAAACCGATAGAAATGCTTCTTGTAATCGGTTGTGAGTAAATATTACCATAGGTCTCCGGATCAAAGAAGCCTTTATAGCTCGTTCCGAATACAAATGGATTTCTGCCTTCTACACTAATTCTCAAGCTGTTTGCTTTAATTTTACCGGCAATCTTAGATGGCATGGTATAACCAAGACGGATGCTGTTGATCCTCACGTAGCTGATTTTCTTTGCAAAGATGTCCAGGTCGTTATAAGTATTTCCAGGATCATTACCACTTTGCCATTTATAAGCCATCCAGCGGCTTCCGCCAAAGGTGTCGTAGCCATAAATTCCAGGTAAGGCGCTACCAGGGTTTTGTGGCGACCAGGCGTTTAGTACATCTCTCGAGTAATTCCTTCCACGGTCTACTTCAGCCGCGCTGTAAGTAGGTCTCGCTTTCACCCACTGGTCGATGTTAAAGATGGCGGTTACCGACAAATCGAAATTCGCATAGCGGAAACGGTTGGTTAAGCCTCCTGTAAATTTAGGGTCCATATCACCAGCATAGGTATACAGGTCCTGGAATCCTTTTCCATCCAATCCACTGCTCACCAGTTGTCCGTCAAATATGCCGGCAAGCGGATCGTATAATTTATAGAAATCTTCCAGGGAAACTGTTTTTCCATCTCTCTGGAACTGAGGAATACCGTTGGCATCCAGTCCGGCTGTCTTAAGTACGAACAATGCATTGACCGGGTACCCTTCTTTAGATGGGTTCAGCTGATTCGGGCGAACTTTCTCTCTAATCACCTTGCTTTTGTTACGGGCAATGTTAAAATCTGTAAACCATTGGAAATTATGGGTGCTGATATTTCTCGTGGAGACAGAGAACTCAATTCCCTGATTCCTTACCTGGGAGAAGTTTGAGCTTGTAAAATCAAATCCATTTTCCAATTGCAAAGCTTCAGTTCCAATCAGGTCATCACTGAAACGGTGGTAATAATCTACCGTGAACTGAACTGCATTGTTCAATATTCCGAAGTCCAGACCCGCATTATAGGTCGTTGTTCTTTCCCATCTCAGTTTATTGTTTGGCGGGCTGTTTACAGAAATTACAGGTTGATTTCCACCCGGAAGGATTGGAACATTACCGTAATCACCCACTACAAATGGCGAGGTATTTTTGTCGATATTTCCCTGAAGTCCGTATGAACCACGTACACGAAGACTGGAAATCCATTTCGCATTTTTAATAAAATCTTCTTCACTGGCATTCCAGGCACCTGAAATCGAATAAATCGGCAGGTATCTGTACTTAGGATCTACCCCAAAAAGATCTGATCCATCGTAACGGATACTTCCATAAGCGGTATATTTTCTATCGTAAGTATAAGATAAGGTACCATAGAAAGAGGCAAAGGCATTTTCACCTTTTGTTTTCTGATACGCACGGTATGGAGATGATTTTCCATCGTAATTACCATTTGGAAATATAATGTTCTGGTTGGTCAGTGTCTGTTCGTTAAAACCAAAAGCTTTGACATTGATGTCTTCTCTGTTGTTTCTTCTCAACTCTGATCCGGCAAGTGCTTCGATTTCATGTTTATCAGCAAAGACCTTTTTGTACTCCAGAATGGATTTCCAATTGTACTGAAATAAGGAAGAGGTCTGATTTTGATTTGTTCCACCTACCGGTAAAAAGTATTCATCTTTTTTAGTTGCAGAGTTGTAATATTTGGTTCCTTCTCTCAGTTTACGTAAAAAATAAGAAGACTGACCCGCATATTTCTCTACGCCAACATCCTCAAACTGAAGGCCCAGTTCCGTACGGATTTTCAGATCTTTATTGATCTGATAGCCTAGGTCCATTACCGTTTTCACACTCTTACTGTTGAGGGTATAGCGGGTATTTTCACGTTCTTCTACCAGGTTAAAAGGAAGGTAAACATCTCCGTTTACGTTCCCAAACATATCCGGATCGTAGTTAAAAGCACCGGAAGCATCTCTCACCGTTTGGTAAGGATTTACATTCCTGGTATAGGTGGCCAGATTCGTAAATGAATCTGCATCTGTCAGGTAATTATTACGTTTGGTTTTGGAACCAAAAAT
Organism: Pedobacter steynii; assembly: GCF_900103665.1. Classification (GTDB taxonomy): domain Bacteria; phylum Bacteroidota; class Bacteroidia; order Sphingobacteriales; family Sphingobacteriaceae; genus Pedobacter; species Pedobacter steynii. Next base: position 836,593 of record NZ_FNGY01000002.1, on the reverse strand, counting down.
GGCCACGCCTGCTTTCAATTTCGGAGAAATGTTATAATCCGTTTTCAGGGTCATGTTGTAACGTTCCATTCCGGTTTGCTTCGTAGTTCCCTTCTCGTTATAGTAACCACCGGAGAAATAATAGCTCGCCTGTTCCGTTCCACCAGACAATGCCATCGTGTATTGCTGGTTAATGGCCTGCTGATACAATTCCTTTTCCCAGTCTGTACCTTGCGTTCTCAATGCGTTGATTGCATTTTGTGTTGCGGTACTCAAACCAGAAAAACCATTGGTTCTATACGTATTGAGTTCTCCGCTTTTATTAAGAATTCTCGCGATTGCACCCTGGTTATCTCTCCAGGTCAGATCAGATCTGGAGGCTAAGCCCAATTCAAAATCTACCTTTTCATTGGCATTCATCAAATTTAGTTTACCAAGGTCAGGTCTTTGTGCGATAAAGGTATTGGCGCTGAAATTGATCGCCATCGGTCCTTTTTTACCCTTTTTCGTGGTAATCACAATTACTCCATTAGCAGCCCTTGCGCCATAAATAGAGGTTGCGGCAGCATCTTTCAGGATGGTAATGTCCTCGATGTCGTCCGGGTTTAGTCCGGCGATCGGCAAATTACGCAACTGGTCAATATTGTCTTTATCTGCAAGTCTGCTTGGCAGGTCTGTTCCTTCCAGCGGAAGGCCATCCAATACCCATAAAGGATCCTGTGTTCCGTTCAAAGAAACCGTCCCCCGGATTCTAATCTTAGGTGCTGCACCTGGTCCACCGGTAATGGTACCTACATTTACACCCGCAACCTGTCCGGCCAGCATCTGATCAATTCCGGATACCCCGGTCTGACGGATTTTACTGTAATCCAGTTTGGTTGTTGCAGTCGTATTTTTGCGTTTGGCAATGTCCGAATATCCATTCACGACAACCTCACCCAGCGTATTTTCGCTGTTTTTCAAGGAAACGGTGATATTGCTTTTATTGATGATGTTGATCAGTACCGCATCATATCCAAGGTAACTTACCTTTAATGAAGTGGTCCCTTCAGGTACCTTTAAGCTAAATTTACCATTGGTATCAGTTACTGTTCCAATCACAGAGTTTTGAATCACTCCGGGAACACCGCTCTGCTCGCCGATTCCGGCATTGTCTACAAATACCGAAGCTCCCGGTATGGGCAAGCCGTCCTTTGCGTCCAGCACCTGTCCGGTGATGGTCGTTTGTTTTTGACTGTAACCTGTAAGGCTTAAACCTAACAGGAACAGGATTAAAAGTAATTGTTTATTCATATCCCCTATATTATGTATTAGTTTGTTGGTTGTACTTTAGTTCATTTTAAGGCTCTGACGAATCCTTAAGATCAGGTCCATATAATGACCTTTTGTGGCATCATCCCCTCTGCCTTTATTTTTTTCCAACAGTGTTACAATCTGTAACAGTTCTCCGCGTTTCGCTGCCGCCACATCAGAAGTTCTGCTCATGGAACTGAACTGGATGTTTCTTAATGAAGTCTGGTCAGCTCCTGCGGCAGTCTTTCCATTGTCGCCGAAATCACAGATCTGCAATTCATTTTTCAGTTTAAATGCGTTTTCTTTTAATGCCGTTTTGGTGATTTTTTCCAGCATTTTATCCGTGCTCACCAACAGTACATCTACGTAATTTTGCTCCAGCATGCGGTCTTCTACAGAAAGCGTTTTACCACTTAAAGTTTTTGCAAAGGCCGTTGCTCTGAGCTCTTTCAGCAATTCTGCTACTGTGAATACGTTTTCCTTACCCATCATCACTTCCATCTCCATCATTCTCAACAAGCGTTCCTGGCTTACCAGGCTGTACAATAAACCATATTGGAACTCACGTTTCAGGTTATACGGTGCATACTCGAAGGGCCCCATTGGTGATTCTTTAATCGGGAAAGTCTTTTTTAGCAGGTCTTTATCGAATAACCATTCCGGAGCATTGATCGCTTCTTCTTTTAAAAACTTCAGTGCTTTGACCTGCATGGCTTTAGGAACTGCGGTATAGGCATTTTTATCGTCGCCAGCTACCGGATTTTCCAGGTATAAACCACCAATATTCGCCATTACATGCTCCGCATAGGTTTGCCATTGAAAGATCGCTGCCATAAACAGCTTTCCGGCCTGCACATAATCCTCACCCTCATTGGAAGCCCAGGTGGAAATCTGTGGAACCAGACGTTTCAGGTTGGCCAGTCCATACTGACTTGCTTTGACTGCATCATCACCTAAATCTTCCGACTGTGCCCTTGGGTCGATCACATTTTTCGAGTCCTGTTGTTCTCCGTAATGGTATAAAGGATCGTTGGCATGCGCTTTAATCCATTCTCTAAGGACAGGAAGTTCCTGATGCGGATCTTCCACATCAAACCAGCGGTATCCCCAGGCAATGGCATATTTATCATAAAGTCCGATCTGAGGGGTAATATTGGTTACCTTATCCTGCGGTTGTGCCACATAATTGAAACGTGCATAGTCCATGATTGACGATGCTGTTCCACCCATACGCTTCGTAAAGGAAGGCGAGCGCAAAGAATCTACCGGAAAAGAGAAAGATGAGCCCATATTGTGCTTCAAGCCTAAAGTATGCCCTATTTCATGGGAAGAAACAAAACGAATGGCATGTGCCATGCGTTCATCAGAAAGTTTGTTCTTTCTCGCTTCGGGATCGATCACCCCCGTTTGAACCCTCATCCAGAAATTCAAAGAGGTCATTACATTGTGCCACCAGATCACATCTGATTCCAGGATTTCTCCCGAACGCGGATCTACAACCGCAGGCCCCATGGCATTGGATTTAGCCGATGCAGCATAGGTAATTTCCGAATAACGGATGTCATCACCATCGTAATCCGTGGTATCGGTTACTTCTCTCGCCTGAATGGCATTTTTAAAACCGGCCTGCTCAAAAGCTTTCTGCCAGTCGACCACTCCTGCAATGATTTGTTTTCTCCATTGCACAGGAGTCGATGGATCAATATAAAAGATGATCGGCTTTACCGGCTCCACCAATTCCCCTTTAAGGTAACGGGCACGGTCTTCCGGTTTAGGTTCCATTCTCCATCTGGTTAACAGCTCTCTGGTTTCCAGTTTATGCTGCGCATCAGAAAAATACCACCTTGGTGTGGTAAAAAATCCAACTCTATCATCTGCAAAACGCGGTTTCATCGGCTTTTCCGGCAATAAAAGCAGGTTTGTTGTTACGGCCATACTGATTGGCGTACTGCTTCGGCCTTCCGTCACCTTGGTGCTCAGTAAAGCACGAACTACAATATTCTGTGGAAAGCTTTTGATGTGCTCGATGCCGGATAAGCTTGTTTTTGGAGCAGTCCCCAATCCAATATCCGTAAAAACATCATTAAAGCTTTTGTCGGTTCCATCAAAAACCCGGTTCATTTTGATCACTACCGCCGAAGAATCCGGGGAGTAAGCTTCAATCTTAAAGGACTCAATCACTGAGCCTACAAAGTTATCGTTCACAGAACGTGTGATCGCATCCCCTGCCGGTGATTCCACCTGAGGAACAATTGATTTCACCCAAACTGTTTTCGCCAGTTTGTTCTGAGAAAAGCGGATCACTTTATTGTCGTAATTGATCCCTTTATTCAAGCCAAACTCATTCAGTGCCAATGGTACTGAAGAAATCTTGTTGACGATCAGAAAATCCTTACCCATTAATTTTAAAGGGATCTCAAAGTAATAGTCTGTTTCTATCTGGTGAACTTTAAACAAACCGTTAAGCGTTTTTGCTTTCTTTAACAGTTCGGTATAGTTTTTAAGATCTTTGCCTTTGGTACTATCGGCAACGCTCTTCTTTTTTAGGGTGTCAGTAAGTGTTTTTTTAGCGATTTTCTTAGGCAATTTCTTAGTGCTCTGCGCGTTTACGCTGAACGCAAAGAGGCATACCAAGCCTGCAAAAAAAGGAATCCTTAACGTATCGGCTAGTTTAATCTGGTGTTTTTTTCCGGTTGAAAAAAATGAAGTCTTATTCAAAATCATGTTCCAAAGTGCTGCATAATTGGCACATTATGAAATTATTAGGAGTGGAATGGCGCATTATGTTTAGTGAAAGCGCAGTTTTAAGGAGTGAAAAAAATCATTGTTAATTAAATATGATGTCCTGATTATTATTCAGTTAAATACAAAACAGGAAGATAGCACTGATATTCATCCCCTTCAATACCATATTTTAGCTGTTCATTTCCAAAATAAGCATAGGTGCTTTGCAGGTAGTTTAAGCCCTGCTTTCCGGAGTCGCGGACATCGGGGCGGAGTTGCAGGTTATTGCGCACCATAATTCCCCCGTCCAGGCTTTCGATCCTGATTTTAAGCGGGTTGGATTTGGATAGGATATTGTGTTTCACAGCATTTTCAATCAGGGTTTGCAAGCTCATAAAGGGGATCTTCCCTTGGAGGTGTTCTTCAGAAATCTGCAGGTCTAAAGGTTGCAGCCCATCTCCGAAACGGATCTTCAATAAGAAAAAATATTCGTTCATGAAGCGAAGCTCTTCTGCAACAGTAGCCAGTCCGTTGGGATAGGATTCCAGCACATAACGGTAGACCCTGGATAGCTTTACGACAAAAGATTTTGCCAGATCAGGATCCTGTGCAATCAACGCGTTTAAAGAGCTCAGGGAATTGAACAGGAAATGCGGATTTACTTTCTCTTTTAGTTTTCCGAGCTGCAGTAAGGCATTTTCCTTTTGTTGCCGTTCGGCAATGAGGTTTAAGGCCTGTTTTTCCATCGAGAGTTCCTGGCGGTTGATTTCCACCTCCCTTCTGATGATAAATTCCTTTTGCCACCTGCGCTGGTACAGCCAGATCAGGCCTATGATGATGCTGACGGCGATCAGTCCCAGGTAAACGGAATAATTCTTGATTGCCGTTACATCTTCCTCCAGAACAAAGCTTGGAATATCGACCACCAGGGTCCATTTCAAACCTCTCATGGCATTGGGGATATAGTATCTGTTCACAGGAATTTGAATAGAATCCGACATCACCTTTTCCGTTCTGATTCTCCCACCCCCTATCACTCTGGTGTCCATTTTTTCCATCCGCATCTGATACATCTTTTTTCCGATCAGTTTTTCATATGGATTGTAAATGCAAACTCCGTTTTCATCTACAATGAATGCAAAAGTGGTGGTAATCGGATCTATATTATAAAAGGTACGCTGTAGTTCCAGCAGATTGATGTCCAATCCAAAGATCAGTTTACCTTTTACGGATTGCAGCAGATCTGAGGCCGTAAGCCAATGCAGGGTATCCCTGCTGCTGGTCATCTTTGATCTGACCATAGGCCCGTTCTGAATTAAAAACTGCTGTTTTGCCCAGGCTTTCAGCTCATCAGGCATTGCCGCTTTACGGAGACCTTCGGCATTGCGAACCAGATAAAAAAAAGAAGTATCCCTTTCTTTTACGACTGCATACCAGGCCCGGTTCACCTTCTTTTCTGCCAGTAAGGCTTGTCGGAGTGTATTTTGCAGGTTTTCATCACTCAGCTCCTCCGCGTTACCTGCCCTTCCCTGAGCAAATGATTTGATGGCATTCCGGTTAATATTCAGAATGTTATTGAACTCATAGGTAAAGATGCTGAGTTTTTGCTTGTATAAAATCCCACCTGTAAATCCGGAAATCCGGGTCATCCGTTGTTCCAGTAAACTACCGGTAAAAAGGACAATCCCGATGATACACAGAAAGATGGTTAAACCGATGACCATCAGGTACCGGGGTTTTTGTATCGCAAGCTTCATTGCCGCAAAGATAAGTAAATCAGATTTATACCTGCGCAAACGGGATTGAAGGGAAAGCCAGGGAAGCTAAATAATTACCTCCTGATAAAACAGAATAAACCCAGGATTACTATCCTTTGTAAAAAAACAACAAAACAATATTAGAATTAATAACATTGAATGATAAAACTTACATATTTTTACATAAAATACACAATTTTTAACCAATAAAATCCATATGAATAAATTCTACGTTCTCCTTCTTCTGGTTGGCATCGGTAGCCTCCAGACCAAAGCACAGCAGTTTACTGCGCCAAACCTTCGTTCTCACAAATTCTTTCCCGGAACAGTTAGTACACTGGACGGCCAGGTACTCCAGGGATACATCCTCAATCGCGATGCAGAGCAGAACCAGAAAAAATGCATCTTTTATACGGATTTCAATGATGACCGCACGAAGAAAGAATATGGCCCGACCCATATTTCAGGTTATTCCATAGAAAACAATCAATACAAAAGCATTCCTTATGCCGGTAATATCGCCTTTGGCAAACCCGACAAGCATTTTGTATATGTGGCAAAACCAGGCGCCATCACGACCTATGTTTTCTGGGCACCTGAAGAACAGATGTTATGGCAAAAAGGAGATGAAGCACCGGTCAGCAATGCCTCACTGTTTATGGGCTTTAAGAAAAACATGTTGAAACTGGTAAACGATCATGCAGAACTGGCCGGAAAGGTAGAACGCAAGGAAAAAGGTTACGGCGTAACCAGTGTGATGCAAATTATCGAGGAATACAATGCCTGGGCAGCATCAAAAAAATAGACCAACCACTTCTTAACCAACTCAAATCTCAGATTACATTGAAAAAGATCCTTACCGGCTGCTGTTTGCTGCTCGCCATTACCTGTTATGGGCAAAAGTTAAAAACGGAACAAATTCCCTATAGCTACAACCGCTTACCTGCATTGCCTGTAAAAGGCATCAGCAACTATCAACTCCATGTTGACGCCACCTACGAAAAGAAAAATCAACAGATCCTAAAAGACAATGAGCTGCAAAAACAGGCAGCAATGGAAAAATATCAAAAGGATATGGCCGCCTATTCCGGGCTTGTCAAGAGTGCCAACAGCCGCTATGATGCGGAAATGGCAGAGTATAACAAAAAATCACTGGGTAAAAAACTGGCAGAAAAAAGCTTACTGGCCAATAGTAAACCGGTAAAAGAGGTCATCACTAAACCTTACCTGGAATATATACCTAAACCTTTGCTGCAATCTTCTTACGATTACAGTGTGATGGCCGGCACGTATATTCATTTGGAAGGCTATAAAAAGGAACCTGAAAATGCATTGAACATCACGGTATTGCTTTATGGATTTGACCATACCCTCCCCCGTACGATGGATGAACAGCAGGAAAGGATCAGAGCGTCCAGCGGAAGTGGCGCATCTACCTATACGGCCACCTCTTACCATACAGAATTCTCTTACAGACACCCGATGGCGGTAAAAGTTTATGCACCGGATGGAAAAGAAATGCTGAGCATCACCCCTTCTGAATTGAACAGTTATAAAATATATAAAGGCGCCAATACAGATCGTCCGACAGACATCAATAAAGAACTGCTGATCAAAACAACTGAGGAAAAAGTATTGCAGGACAACCTCAGGTTCCTGAACAACCTGCTGAATGATAAATATGGTTATTCCAGTATCAACAGAACTGCAACGCTTTACTATATCAAGAATGGCGACAATGGTTATACCGACCTGACTACTGCCTTTAATGAAGCTTCTTCGGGCTTATTGATGCTGCAGAAAGACAACAGTATGGGCAAAGCCGCCCTGCAAAAAGCATGTGACCTTTGGCATACGGCACTCAAGGAGTCTGACCTTAATGATAAAAAAGCAAGGATCAATAAAGACATCACCCTGGCCATCTATTTCAACCTTCTGGAAGCCTGTTTCGCCTTGGGTGATGCACAAACCGGACAAAAAACCCTCGAGAAATTAAACACGATGAGTCTGTCAAATACGGACAGAAGGACAAAGCTTGATTTCGATTTACTATTTGCAGAATTAAAAAACAGACAACAACAAAGCTAAAACGCTCATTTATGAAATATTTACTACTTATTTTAACCGCATTTACCAGTCTGCATGTTCTCGGACAGGTCAAAGTATCACAAGGTGGTAACAGTCCACAATTCAGCCCCAGCAAACAACCTGGCTTTAACTCATTCAGTACCGATGAAGCCGATTATTTTGTGGTAAAACGCTACGAAAACTTCGAGCGGATCAATACCCTGATTGTATCGGATAAAACCGGCAATATTATCAGCAGTAAAGAAGCCAGGGTAAATATGGGCCTGGTTAACAACACCTTTGATGTAAAAGACCTGCTTGTTGTAGGTAAAACCCCGATGCTTTTTGTAGAAAACCACAATAAAGCGGATGGGAAAAACACACTTTCTGTCCGTCATATTGATAAGGCAGGAAATGTGAGTGCAAGCGGGCCAAATATTGCCAGCATTGATTTCCTGAAGATGTCTAACGCAGGGGAATGGTATGTGAGCTTAACGCCAGATAAAAAGCATGTAGCCCTGATCGGTAAAGTTGCTGCAGAGAAGAATGTCCCTGAGGTATTCAAATTCTTTATCCTCGACGAACAGCTTAAAGAAATCAATAAGGGTCAGTTTAGCTTTGCTGGAAATCCAAAACCCATTTCTATTTCAAATTTCCTGGCTTCCGACAAAGGCGACCTCTATATCGTGTCCGAAGAATTTGATAAATCTTACAAATTCCCTATGCTTTATAAATACAGTGCTGATGGACAAACCAGCATCATCCCTGTTATGGTTGCTGATCCTGGTTTAAAAAACCTGAGCTATACTTTAAGAGTAAACCCTGCCGGCAACCTGATCATTGCGGGATACCTGCAAAAAAAGAGCAGTTTCTCCATGGGTGATGTCAAATCGGCGGGCACCTGGCTATTCAATTCTGAAAAACCGAGCGAAGTAAAGACCTTTAACTTTGAACAGGCGATCACCAACCTTACCGCCCGGAACATCCTGTTTAATGGCGATACGTTTTATTTGGTTGGAGAACAGTATAAATCCGAAAAACAACCGAATACCGCTACAGGTATGGCCAGATTGAATGCACCAGATGTATTTGATTATTTCCATGAAGACATTATGGTAACCGGTTATGGGACTGACGGCATCAAGAAATTTGAGATGCCGGTTAGCCGTAGGTGGAAAACGACAGCTACTGATCCGCAGTTCATGATCGCTTCTGGGATCATCAACGGAAAACTTGCTCTGGTTTACAATGACCTTCATGGCAAATATGTTGATGACCGACGCAACAAAGACCTCTTGCTTCCGGTGGCTTTACTGATCACCAATGATGGTTTGATGGAAGCTCCGGTGCATTTTGCAAAAGAACTGGATGTTAAACTGAGCTCTTATGTACTGAGCCCGCAGTTTTTCAGCGCTGCTCAGGATAAGCTGATTGTATTGTCGTTAAACAGCCAGGCGGTAAAGACAATTACCTTTCAATAAACCTAGATTACACCGTTAAAAAATAAAAGCCGTTGACTGCACAAACGTTTGTGCAATCAACGGCTTCTTTTAAAAAACCTTATTTATTTCATACTTCTTACCGTGGTATTTCCACCGCCATCCAGCGTTAAGTTTACCGGTTTATTGGCTGTCCAACCGCCTCTGGTAAAATCAGGGATATCGATACTGGAAGACCGCTTCGAAACAGATTTCTTGCTCAATGGCACGATACAGCTCCATGCCGCAGCATCATAAACATCCTGATCCAACGGAAGACCATTGCGCAGACAATCAATCAGTCGCCAGTCCATCATAAAGTCCATTCCGCCATGTCCGCCTACTTTTTTCGCGATATCTCCAACATGCTTGATCAGTTCAGGCGTATACTTATCATATAATTTCTTCATTTCGTCCTCTTTCAACCATTCTTCACCAAAGGTGATGCGTTCCGGATCCGGCCATTTGCTGGCAAATCCTTTTGTTCCGCTTAGCAGGTGAATTCTGGAATAAGGCCTTGGAGAAGTGACATCATGCTGCAGCATTAAGGTTTTTCCTTTGCTCGTCCTGATGGTGGTGGTATTCATATTTCCTCTGTAGTTTCTGCCTACAAATTCATTATAGAAAGCATCTTTATTTGCTCTTTCTTTCGCTTCATTGCCCATCATAAAGTCATTTGACGACATAGAAACAAGGTAATCCATTTTATCGCCTCTATTGATGTTCATACATTGTGCAATAGGTCCTAAACCATGTGTAGGATATAAGTTACCATTGAAATCAATGTTTTCTTTTAATCTCCACATGTTCTCGTAACCTTTCTTGTTAAAGTTCAGCCCTAACAAATCATGGATATAAGCACCCTCTGCATGGATCAGTTCTCCGAACATGCCCTGACGAACCATATTTAAGGTCAGCATTTCAAAGAAATCATAGCAGCAATTCTCCAGCATCATACAATGCTTACGGGTCTTTTCAGAGGTTTCTACGAGCTTCCAGCAATCCTCAATCGTGAGTGCTGCAGGTACTTCTGTAGCGGCATGTTTGCCATGCTCCATCGCGTAAACTGCCATTGGGGTATGCAAATGCCATGGGGTACAGATGTAAACAAGATCCAGATCTTCTTTCTCGATCATCTCTTTCCAGCCATTTTCGCCGGAATATTCTGTTGCTTTTGGCAGTCCTTTACTGGTCAGGGATTTTTGTGCAGCGGTGGCCCTTTCCGGAAGTTTATCACAGAGGGCTTTGATTTCCACCCCTTCAATAAATGACATCCGTCCTACAGCGCCTGGCCCGCGCATTCCAAGACCAATAATGCCAATGCGCACTTTATCAATCTTTGGTGCCGCGTATCCGCACATGTTAAATTTTGGTGCCGCTTCGCTATAGCGATACGTGCTTTCGGCCTCAGCTGCTGCATCTTTTGAGAAGGCAGGCAGTCCAATGGCTACTGCTCCTGTGCCAATAGCCAGTGATTGTAAAAATTTTCTACGGTTAGGTTTCATTTGTGGTTATGTCTGGTTAGTGTTGTATTAAACGAATATAATGAATCTGATCCCTCCTTTAAAGCGCTTTGTCAACGCAAACGCTTGCGTAAAAATCAGGAACCCGCTGATTCCATTAATTTCGCTGCTTCCTGATCGTCATATTTCAGAATCTGCGCTTTTAATACCCCTTTCAATTCCTTTGTAATCAAATCATATCCCTTTTTTCCGAAGAGATTATTTTCTTCGTTGGGATCCTTCTGAAGGTCATAAAGCTCCCAGGTATTCACCCGTTCATAGAAACGGATCAGTTTGTATCTTTTTGTCCTGACTCCGAAATGAGGGGAAACGGAATGGACGGTATTTTCATAATAATGATAGTACATCGCTTCCCTGCCCTTGGCTTTAGGATTTCCTTTCAGTAATGGCATAAAAGATTTACCCTGGATCTCCTTTGGCACCGCCAATCCCGCAGCATCCAGCATGGTTGGCGCGATATCCAGGTTCATCACAAAGTCTTCAGATTTGCTGCCCGGCCTGATCTTTCCCGGATAACGCATCATCATTGGCGTTCTGAAGGATTCTTCATACATAAAACGCTTGTCAAACCAACCGTGTTCTCCCATATAAAAACCCTGGTCGGACAGGTAAATAACGATGGTATTTTCTTTTAACTGATGTTGATCCAGATAGTCCAGTGTACGCCCGATATTGCGGTCCAGGGAAGCCGCAGTACTCAGATAATCTTTCATATAACGTTGATATTTCCATTCTACCAGCGCTTTTCCTTCCAGCTTTCTGGCTTTGAGATCGGCTTCGATAGGTTGATAATACGCATCAAACTTTGCACGCTGTTCCGGGTTCATCCGTTTGATTGCACCATCTACCTGCTTGCCATAAGACAGCATTTTCAGGTCGTAATCCATCAGCATAGCTTTATCAACGGTCATGTCCTGAACTTTTGCAGCTTCCCTGTTCTGGTAAGCATCGTAAAAGTTTGCAGGCATTGGAAAATTCACCTTTTCAAAACGTCCCATATCTGTGGTATCAGGAATCCAGGTTCTATGTGTCGCTTTATGCCCGATCACAAGACAGAAAGGCTTTGACGGATCTCTTTTCTCCATCCATTCCTCCGCAGCGTCTTCGATCAGGTTAGATACATAACCTTCCGTTTTCTTTTTACTGCCATCCATCATCAAAAAATCAGGATTGTAATAATTCCCCTGATCAGGAAGGATCTGCCAGTAGTTAAAACCCTCCGGATTACTTCCCAAATGCCATTTTCCGATCCATGCGGTCTGGTATCCTCCGGATTGTAAATGTTTCACAAAAGTATCCTGGTTTCCATCAAACCTGGAATGGTCGTTGTCTTTGAAACCATTTTTATGACTGTATTTTCCGGTGAGGATTACTGCTCTGCTGGGGCCACAAATGGAGTTGGTTACATAAGCCTTATTGAAGCGCATCCCCTCCTTTGCAATCCTGTCGATATTTGGGGTTTGCATCAGTTTACTTCCGTAAGCACTGATCGTTTGAAAGGCATGATCATCAGAAACGATGATGACAATATTGGGCTTTTTCTGGGCAAATGACACAGCAGACAAAAGCAGTAAGCTGATAAAAAGAGGGATTTGTTTCATATGATAAATATAATCATCGTCTTTTATTTCCGTCTTAACGACGTTCAAAATGATAAGATGAACCTTTAAGGGCATTAAAGCTAAGTACCTCAGCCTGATCTTTTGTTTGGGCAATGGTTTTACCCTGAGCATCTTTCAGGAGGGTATTTGCTGGTAAAGCAACCTTACAACTCCCTCCATTCAACGCCTGTATTTTGCCGCTTTTCAACTGGGAGTTTTGCCAGTCGAAATCCACTACAAAAGCATTTCTGGCCCTCATTCCTTTCACACTTCCATCTTTCCAATCGCTGTTGGAAGGTAATGCCGGTAACAAACGGATCACATTGTCTTTTCCATGGCTCTGCATCAGCATTTCTGCGATGCCTGCCGTTCCTCCAAAATTTCCGTCAATCTGGAATGGCGGATGTGCACAGAACAGGTTCGGATAGGTTCCACCGGAATGCATGTTTAATTTACGGATCGGATCTACCGGAGTAACCAGTTGTTGGAATAGTTTTAAAGCATGATCCCCATCTCCAAGTCTTGCCCAGAAATTGATCTTCCAGGCTTTAGACCAGCCGGTACCATCATCGCCTCTTTGTTTCAGTGTTTCTCTTGCCGCATTTGCCAGTTCCGGGCTATCCCATGGGGTAATTTCTTCGTAAGGATGTAAACCATACAAATGTGAGGTATGGCGATGCTGAGGTTCTGCATCTTTCCAATCGTTCAGCCATTCATTGATGTCTCCGGCAGCGCCGATTTGATTCGGAGCCAGGCGACTTCTTGTGCTGGACAGCGTTCCTGCCCATTCCTGATCCTTGTTTAAGATTTTTGCTGCTTCAATGCTATAGCCAAAGATTTCCCGGCAGATCTGCATGTCCATCGTTGGCCCCATTGCCGTTTGTCCCTTAAAACCATCTGGCATGATATAGGTGTTTTCCGGTGAGTTGGAAGGTGCCGTTACCAGCCATTTATGTGTTGGTTCTTCGATCAGGATTGCCGATAAGAAATTCGAGGCTTCTTTAAGAACGGGATAATATTTAGCAAGGAAGACTTTGTCGTTGGTAAATTTATAGTGTTCCCAGATGTGTTCACAAAGCCATGCACCGCCGGTTAAAGTAGAACCCCATCCAGCACCCTCTCCCGGAGAAGTGTATCCCCATGGATTGGCAATCACATGTGCTACCCATCCCGGAGCATTGTAATAGGCTTTGGCAGTCTTCATACCTGGTTTAACAAGGCCCCCAATAAAGCGGTGTAAAGGATCGGCTAAATCACCTAATCCGGTAGGTTCAGCAAGCCAGTAATTCATTTGAATATTGATGTTCAGGTGATAATCACCATTCCATGGCGTTTGGTATTCTTCTGCCCAAAGGCCTTGTAAATTGGCCGGCAAGCTCCCCTGCTGAGAGGAAGAGATCAATAAATAGCGACCGAAATTGTAATATAATACCGGAAACTGAGGATCCGGCAATTGTTTTCCGTACCGGATCAATCGCTCCGGGGTACTTAAAGCGGCGACTTCGGCAGGGGCACCTTTAAGGTAAAACCTGTTTCTGTTAAAAAAGCTGCCAAAGGCATTGACATGTGCTTTCTCCAGTTGTAAAGGGCTGAGTTTCTCTGCCCGAAGCAGGTTGTTTTTTACAACCTGTACCGGATCGGCTCCTCTTTTGCTATAATCAGCAATGTTATAATCTGTAGCGGCCGTCCAAAGCAAAATACATTCATCGGCATTGACAACTTCTATAGCTGTTCCTTTAATGGATTTCTTTCCACCCTTAGTCTGCAGCTGTAGCCCCGCGGCAAAGCGTAATCCCGCTTCCTTGCCATTTGGTAACTGTCCGGTCATCATCAGGCCCTGCCCCTCGCTTTTTACGTTTGCATTCTCTTTCCTGCTGATGTTGGTAGAAAAGCTGATTTTCCCTTTTTCCGAAGCACTGATCCTGATCATCATGATATTTCCCGGAATGCTGATCAATGCTTCCTGCGTATAAGTAACGCCATTTCGTTTCCAGCTTGTTTTCGCAATGGCTTTTTCCAGGTTCAGGGTTCTATGGTAATCTGAATAAGCAGCAGTGGTATCTTTCCAGGAAATCAACAGCTCTCCCATGGTCTGGTAACACCCATAAGGGACATTACTGCCATTTCCTGAACCGGAGCCTGCTCCTTTCGCTACAAATTGTTGTTGCAACAGCTCCTGGGCTTCTTTATTCTGCCCCTTGAGCAGGTAATCCTGAATGGGTTTCAGGTAGTTGTGCGCATTTTCATTGTCCGCATCCTGGACCCCGCCAGACCATAGCGAGATCTCATTGAGTGTGATTTTGTCTTTATTGGGATTTCCGCCGATCAGTGCACCGATGCGCCCGTTTCCCAAAGGCAAAGCCTCCTGAAAGGAGGCCGCTGGTTTTTTAAAATAAAGCTGTATATCGGAGGATTGTGCATGGCTGGTGCCGCTCATCGCAAAGAGGCAGGTTTGGCCAATTGCCATTAAAAAAAAATTCTGGTAAAACTTCATATTTGGTTTGGTTTCAGGTGTGTTACCCAAAGAACGGTACAATTCGCCAACGGAAGATTTACGTTTCTGTCAAATTATTAAGGGATTTTGGCTTTTGTTCCTTTACTTTCCCATGTTCGTTCTCAACTGAGCTTCTTTATCTGCGTTCCAATATCCACAATCCAGCTGCAGAAATACCGAAGTATAAGGAATCGTTTCATTGGTTTTGATCACCAGTACCTTAAACAATTTTGATTCGGTATCGAGTTTCTTAAACACTTCATCGTGAAGCAGGGTCTGGACATTTTGTGTACCAAACAACCCTTTGGAATCCTGTATAAATTGAGTCACTCCCTTAGCCTGTTCTTCTTTAATAAAACCAAGTTCTTTATCCCGGTAAATGATCGGCTTCACATGTGTCGATTGATTAACCTGACCTAAAACGAGTTTTAATACCGGTAAAAGGTCTTCATTGGCGTAGATATATTCGATACCGGGAGCATTTTGTTCCGGGAAGGCTTTATCTACAATAAGAATCCAGTTTCTATGTCCAAGGAGGGGAAGCTTTTCATCAAACTGTTGTTTCCAGTTACGTTCGGTTTTTAAGGGACTAACGGTTGTCTTCTGATCTGTCGCGAAGTTACATCCGGCGATCAGGAAAACACTGCTGATCCCTATCGGGATCAGCAGTGTTTTTGAAATTATTGCGCTTATTTTCATTGGAATATAATTGTTTTGCAGCGGTTATGAAGCGATCATGCGCCTATTCATTGCTTTTTGTAAGCCGTATGCTTATGATGGTTTCATTAAATTAAGAAAACACCAGGCTTAAACTTTGGTTTTCTTTGATCATCAGTTTTTTATCAAACACCAATTCCAGCACTTCTCCCTGCTGTTTAAAGCTCAGCTGCACTTTCAGCTGGCCAAGCATAGCCGTCACAGACTTTAATGGCCCATTGCCGATTTTTTCCAGTGTCAGCTTCTGCAGCGCTAAATCACCATAGCTGAGTTTGATCTCATGCCACTGTTTCATTCCTGTTTTCTTTTGCGCATAAGTACCCCATGCTTTGGCCGTGGTAAATGGTGCTTTAAAATCTACTTTATTCCATTTCGGAGCAAAGCCCAGTTCACCTTTCGGTCCATGACAGGTAAAGCCACAGGCGGTAATAAAAGTACCATAACTCGCCATTGCCCTGGCATAATGGTCACTACATTCTATTTCATTAAACGGATTTCTTTTTGAAGCATGGTAACGGTCCTGAATCACGCGGGTCAATACGAGGCTTTCCCCAATCATTCCTTCTGCCATCATGTGTGCGGCCACCTGATGTTCAAATCCACTCATACATTCATGAAAATATCCCAGTTGCCAGGTTACATCTTCACCAAAAGGCTTCGATTCATTGTGAGGATTGGTATTCATCACCATTCCTCCCTCTCCTTCAAGGGCATAAGGACGGCCGCCAATATGGGTTTTAATGTAAGGACCTACATCCATCGTGAAATTGTATTTCCATAATGCTTTCAATGCAGCCAGCGCTTTATCCTTCGCAAGGACCCTTGGCAAGCCTACCTGAAAGGCCCAGCTTTGTCCATATACCTGATCAATATGACAGGTATTGTAAGAACCTAGTTTCTTCCGGCCCTGTACGGGATCGGGACGGTGAATGAAATATTCTCCGTTAAAGAGTTCCTTTTCCATGTTCTTACGTCCATTGTCGACATAAGTTTCACATATTTTAGCAAAAGCCTGGTCTTCCATTTCTTCGGCCATAAACTGCGCCGCTTTTGCCGCCGCAATACAAAGACCTACAATCCAGGCAATCTCTCCCTCCCATACTGCATCCAGTGTATTTTCCATTGGCGTATCGGTCATTCCGTCTCCGTTTTTGTCCTGGGCCAGCATGAACTCCACTGCTTTTTTGATCTTTGGCCAGTTGGTCCGTAAAAAGGAATCGTCGGCATTCATTTGATGCTCCCTGTAAAAGCGCAAAATTGTTCCCGCCTGCCCGTCAATTGCCGGATGGGTTTCATTTTCCCCACGGAACATAATGGCCCCGCTTTCTTCTTTAAATCCAAGTCCGAGATCTACGCGTTGACGCAGGTCTCTTTCCAATTCAGGAAAGATCCGGGCAACTGCATGTGCATATTGCCAGACATGGGTACAGGTTCCGGCACAGGCACCAACGCCTTCCCAGCTCCAGAACCTTCCATCTGCAAACCGGTAAGTGTTGGCAGTGGCCAGGGTCCCGATATTTAAAAAGGTCCGCTCCATAAACCAATGCGGCAAAGTGGTGTCGTTCCAGGTCTTCACCCATAGCTCAGTTGCCTTCGTTAATTTCACAAAGTTATCGTTGAGGTAAGTGCTTACTGCCTGCGCATCTTTAAACCGCTTGCCATACTGATAACCTGCTCCCGCATCCTTCACCAGATTTTTCAATTTCGGATTGGCATTATTGAAATGCCAGCTGACAGAATAATCGGCAGTAACAGATTTCCCCGGAGCAAGATTTTTACTCATGCCAATCGCGGCAACCAGTTTCCCCGGAGCCAGTACGATCGCCGATTCAAGCGGAGGACTATTAAAACTCTGCGCCGTTACCGGCCAGGGTTGGAAAGCCGCATAGCCTTTAGCATTCCTGCCATGAAAACTGAAACACATGGTACCATGGTCTATTTGTTTAGTCAGCTCTTCAGATCCCTCAAAAGTTGAAAAGATATGTGTAGCGTTTGCAGTAGAAATTCCTTCATTTTTGCGTTTCCCGGCACCGTCTTTAGCGCTTAATTTATTGACGCCGTTTTCCATCCAGCCGATCAGGGAAACTTCTGCAGGAGTACTGGTTGTATTTTTAACCTCCAGCCTCAATACTGTTGCCGGCAATGCAGAATCTGCAGCATCCAGTGGAATAAAAGGTGAATAAACTTTCAGTTGAACAGTCAGCGGAAAATCTTTGCTGCTGTAACTGATGGTGGCCATCGGATAGGCAGGTGTAAAAACCACCTCATCCCAATGGGTTTCATTTAGTTCTTTGACGATTGTTTTTCCATTGATGACCAGTTTTACGGCGAAACCTTGTTCCAGGACCCGCTTATTGTCTGCAATGGTTGGTTCTACATAAGCCGCACCATCCCTCACCCTGATCTTTCTTACCGAAGTTCCGTCATTCCAGTTGACCACCTTAGGATCGATTCCTTCCTGATTCCCTTCAAAAGTTTCATTATAAATCTGCCAAAGCCATAATCTCCCATCTCCACCAACATATACTGTTCCGGCATGTAAACCGCCGACAGGCATTCCGATATAACGCAATTCATTCTTGCTTTTCAGATAGGCTGTAGCCTGGCCACGGTTAAAAAGTGATTTCAGCCATTGCGGATCGATGTTCTTTGCTTCCGGGATGTTGTGTTTGGGATAGTCTATGGCAAAAACACTTTTTGCCCAGACAGGGAATTGCAGGAAAGCAAAGCCGGCAGTAAGCAAACCAGCTTTCTTGATAAAGTCCCTTCGGTCTGTTGAGGTGGTTTTCATAATTTATTTGGTTCTTCGTTTGTGTCTATTAAAAAGGCATAGTGCACTAAAAAGATCCCGGAGCATCTACAAATAGCGGCCTGTTAAACTAAATCTAAATTGTTTAACTGAGATAATTTATGATATGCCAAAATCACTTAATATAATGTTGAAAGGATACAACATTTACCAGCCAACTGATCGGCACTGATCACCTGAGCGCTTTAGTTTAAAGCAGCAAAGGCTTTGGTTTTCAGGCCCCAGCTCCAATTTGTCCTGATCATTGACTTTACAGGCAGGATGTTAAATTTACTCGTATCATATCCCGCAGAGAGTAAGATCGTTTCGCCGGGAATGGTAGAAAAGCTAAGGTTCATTTTCCCTTCATGTTCAAATACCGTGAAGGCCAGTTCTTTCCTTTTATCGGAGCTCACCATGCTCACTTTCATATCCGTCTGCACCTGACAGGTATCACCTTTGGTGCTAAAAACCCTGATGAAGGAAGTAGCCCCATCTTCCCTGTTCGCGGAGACCAGAAATCCACCTTCCGCACGGAGTCTATCAAATGATACATTTTTCCACTGATCGGGAACCGCAGGGAAAACCCTTATTTTTCCTGCCCAGCTTTGGATCAGCAATTCCTGAATGGAAGTAGCTGCCGAAAGTGGGGTTTCGATCACCGGACCAGACTCCTGATAAAGGGTATTGGGCTTAATGAACTGATCAAAAAGCTGGTTCAACAAATCATAAGATTGATTTCCTTTCCCCATCATCGCATTGATCGAAGCGGCACCGGTAAAGGTATAGCCTTGCAAAGCACCTTTGAGTGAAATCCAGTGGTTCAGAGATTTCTCTATGAGTTCCCTGTTCTCCGGCTGATCGGAATTGATCAGGCGATAAGGATAAATCATCAGCAGGTGGGAATAATGACGGTGCGAGCTGGTAAGGGGCACATCCTTACCAATCATCAGGCCGGTATCGTCCACCGGATAAGGAACCAGATGCGCCAATACCGATTCCCATTTTTCGCGGTCTGCATCTTTCAGTGCTTCTTTTTTATCGAGCGCAATCAGCGTTTGTAATCCCCAGCGCAAGCTGGATAAAGCATAATTGGCATCTTCGGCATACTTGTATTCGGGAGAAAAAGAAGAAGGTAAATGAAAAATGCCTGCCTCATCCTTTTTCAAATGATACAAAAGATGGTTTACAGACCTTTTCAATAAAGGATAGATATATTTTGTGAGTTCCTCCCGGTCTTTGGTATAGGAATAATATTGATAATAGTAAAACATCACCCAGGTGAGGTTACCGAGCTCAAATTGCCCATGCTCTTTATTGGCCTCCAGTAATGGAGAAACCAGATCATAGCCGGTGGTCCGTCCAATTGCTGCCGCATCTTTCCGCCATTCTTCGGGAACATTGCTGATCAGGTTTGCCAGGTTTTTATTCAGGTTATTAAACAGCGATTTACCGAGTTCCAAATGATTGGAAGCAAAAATCGGGGAATAAGTTAATTGTGTATTGAGGTTCCACCAAATGCCCGGCCACGGTGTTTTACTGGTAAACCATGGCCCCATCAGGTCGACCATAGGCTTATTTGCCCTTGTTGCAGCAGCCAGCTTATACAGCTGAATCCAGTAAAAACTTTCCATCCGCTGATCCGGAAGAGAAAGGAAACTTTGCTGATAAAACTGATGCCACCATTTTTGATGTGCCGCAAAAACAACCGGCATCTTTGCAGTTATAAAAGTATGGATTGCCGTAGTTGCCTCTTTTACTTCATCCAACTGCCCTGCCGGGTCATATCCGACAGAGATCAGCATCGTGCTTTCATTTGGCCCTTTTTTCGCCGCCCAGGCCGTTGCGTATCCACCACCATTTAAAAGAGCCTGCTGACAAATAGAAAATATTCCTGATTTTTTAAGGCTGAAAGCTGGATTTTCAGGGTATACTTCCGGATTTCCTGTATTGTTCTGATTCATCCGCGGACTTTTCCCCGCTTCCGCTACAAATTGCCAGTTGATGTTCTTTTCCTGCTGTGTACCTTTTGCCCGGATATAGATTACATTGGAGTTTGAGGCAACGAATGAGCTGAATTCCAGGGTTCCTTTGCTCGTATAAATTGTTCCTTCGGCCCTGGCATTATAGATGTCCAGACTCATCTTAGCTCCGGTGATTTTGCCTATGGTCTTCAGCGTCATCCTTCCGATGGGTAATCTTGGCCTGGAGATCAGTGCCTCCGAAAGTGCCGTCCCCTGATGTTCCCGCTGATCGGTTACATCGGTTCTTCCGACATCAAACCGAATGGTATAATCGTCTTCTTTATAAATATTGGTCCCCAGCAAGCCATTCCCCAGTAATATCCCCGTATAATAGCTTGTGCTAATGGAATCCCAGCGCATGGTTTGGCGCTTCATGTAATCCGGCCAATTGATTTCAGGATTTTTCACCTGTGCAGCTACAGCAACGCTGCATAACAAAAAGACAAAACCAGCGTAAATCTGTTTCATAAGATTAAATTTAAGATGTCCATACCCCCTATGAATCCCTTAACTAAATCTACTCAGATTTACTCAAAATTTTGCCAATATGCCAAAATAGCTTAATGTTATACCCAAATCCCTAAATATCCATGAACTGAATATCTTCTAGTCTGTAAGGGTCCATTAGCTTATATCCATTTACAAGAATGGTCGGTGTAAAGGTAATTTCAGCCATTTCACACCAGGCCTTTTGCTTCTCAGTTACCGTATTGATTTCCGCATTGATGCTTACCGGGTATTGACTGGCCCAGGTATCGTAATCTTTACTGCTCTGTTTATACCATCCGTTTAGTGCTTCACCAACATATTTTCCGTCTTTAGCAACGCTCAATGCAGTGACATGTCTGGCCACTTTTGTGCGGGCATCCTCTTCCGTATTTGCAGTCGTAAATAAAATCTTCAACTGCAGGTCTTCTCTGGTCAGCAACCATTCATCCAGCATTTTATGGGTGGCAGCACATGGTCCGCAGAATGGGTTGGTCACCATTGTGATGATTGTTTCTGCATTAGGATTGCCTAATTTAATGGCTTGCAGCTCATCAGGAACGGCATAACGTGGTTGTCCGGTCAGCAATTTATTAAACAAATCACTATTGTATTTAAATCCTTTGAGTTGTTGTTTCAGGTGTTTCGTTTGTCCGGCTTTAGTAAGAAAAGGTTTTATAAATGCCCAGATGGCGATGGGAAGCAGAAAACAAACCGCGACAGCCGGAAGGACTGAAAAAGGGATATCAAAAGTAAATGAGGAATTCATCAGGAAAGCAAAGGCTTCCAGCCACAGTACACCTTGTATCGTGCAACAAAGCACACACCAGTTTTTAATTTTAACCTGGTATCCGATGGAGTAAAAGGTATAAGGTAAAGAAGCGACGCACAACCAGGCCAATAAACTGATGGACTGAGGATAAAATAACAGGCAAAGAAAGGAGCCTGCAAAGTAAAACATGCCCACCTCACTCCAGCTCAGCCAGCTGGTCACTTTTGCCGCATCAGATTTTAAGATCGCGTTACAGTTGTTTTCCTTTCCAAGGCTACATAAATTCTGTATGAAGGGGTTATTGCCGTCTATACTGTGCATCAGCAACAGCACACTGACCACCAGTCCAACCAGTTTTACAGCCAATAAGCCTGCATAAGCCATACTTAGCCCTGAGTAATTGATGGAGGCCATCACACAAACCAGGAGTAACAGGATTAAAAAAGGTGCACGGGCCTGATCGAACCAACCTTTAAGCAACTCCATGTTATAGTTCTCTTCACCACTACCTGCTTCTTTTTGGGCATACAATAAAATTCCGTCCCAGTTCCTGAGGAACCCGGTTTCTTCCATCACTGCCTTTTTCTCCGTTTCGTTGGTATAAGTTACTTTCCCGTTTGCAATCCCATGGATCAGCAAAAACCTTCCGCCACTATCTTTAAAATGCGCAATTAAAGGAAAGGAAAGGTCTGCAGCATTATAATCGGCTTTGTCTATTCTATAGGTTTCATGGGGTATTCTCCAACCATTTAAAGAATCACTGATGGCCAGCAAACTCGGGTATTCCGGATGCTCATTCAACGTATGAATGGCGGTAAACTTGCTCACATTAACATTGAGCTCCTTTATAAGGGAGATCACAACGGCTTCAGAATTTTCCAGCCTGGATTGCAATGGGTTTATCATATAGAGAACAGTTGATTTACAAAAAGGAATTTTTAAACCTGAATAAATTTACTTTACAAACATTAGAAACAATTGTATTAAACTAATCTACAAAAAACACAAGCATATTTACAATATACTTTCTTATTATATTTAAATAATTTTCACACCCTTTATTAAATCAAGAAAAAGGCAGGTTTTTTTTCGTTTCAGCAGGCATCAGAATTATAATACAAGGGCATGATTCATCTGATAAGAGGAATAGAAAAACCTCCTTACCTTTACTCCGACATTAAAACATAATGAAATGAATATATACTTAACCGCTATTGTAAAAAGTAAAGAAGGGTCATCTGATGCGATGAAACCCCTCCTGCAACAACTTGTTGTGGAATCCAGGAAGGAAAATGCCTGCCTGCAATATGACCTGCATCAGGATCAGGAAAATAGAAATGTCTTTATTTTCCATGAAATCTGGGAAAGTCAGGAAGGACGGACTCTCCATGATTCACAACCTCATATTGCTCGTTTTATAGCAGATTCGGCAGACTTTATTGATGGCACTGTTCAGATTTATCAAACAGATAAGATCAGCTGATCCGGCATTAGAATATCCCCGACAGGAGGATTCGTTTAAACGGATAGAAAACTGGTTGTTGGGGATATTCTTTTAGCAGTCTCTTTTGATATTCTTTGACGAAATCTTCTTTTAAGCCTCCCTCCAGTCTCTCCACATAAGGAATCATGGCAGTGCCCGAGGTCCAGTGGTATATAGCCATTGCATCTTTCAGGATATGCGGATAAATCTTTTCATACACCGTGATTTCCTGAGCAGCATTATCGAACAAAATCCTGGAATAGCTTTCAATGGAAAGCACAGAAACGCCCCTTAACCAACCATTGAATGCCGTCTTAAAGGGCTCTTCAGCCGCGATTTGTTTAAGGGTACGATGGGTAAAATGTTCATGATTTGATGGAACCTGAACGGCGAGTTGTCCGCCTTTACTGAGGGAAGAAATAAGCTTAGGAAGCAGTCGCTGATGTCCGTCGATCCATTGCAACGCGGCATTTGAAAAAATCAGGTCATATTTCCCGCTGGTTTGGAGATGTTCTTCAATTCCGGACTGTTCAAAACTCAGGTTCTTCCGGCTGAAAGTGCCGGCACCTTTCAACATCTCGGCTGAAGCATCGATGCCCAAGACCTGGGCTCCAGGCAAGTGATCGCTCAGCTTGCTGGTCAGCTCTCCGGTCCCGCAACCGAGGTCTATGACTTTCAAATCCGGTTTTACCTTTATTAAAGACAACAAATCATAAAAAGGTTCGTAGCGTTGTTCTTTAAAAGTATTGTAGATATCCGGATTCCATGCCATACGTTCTTATCTTTTAGATATGCCCGGCCGGAAAGCTGCCGGGCATATGATTCGTTATTAATGATTTATTTTTGAATTACGCGAATGTCAATACGACGGTTTTGTGCTCTTCCTTCAGGTGTGTCATTGCTGGCAATGGGATGCTCAGGACCATAACCCTCGGCTTCCAGCCGCTTGGCATCGACTCCCAACTTTACCAATTCCTGCACTGCTGCATTTGCCCGTTCGTTTGATATTTTCTTATTGACGGCCGCATCACCAGTATTATCCGTATAACCACCCATTTTCAGGTTTACGTTTGGATAAGCTTTTAAGATGGCGATTATATTTTTTAACTGCTCTTGTGATTCCGCCTTTAGTGTGCTTTTTCCGGTTTCAAAATATAACCTGTCAAAAGTAAACCAGGTAGTTTTATCAACGGCTTTATCTTTGTCTTCAATAAAGGAGATCAACCTGTTTTCTACAGAATTTTCTCCAATACTGATCTCGGTACCGTCCGGCAGTTTTTTATTGATTTTGGCACCAAGATCCCTTACAAAATCTCCTGCTTCGTTTAGTTTGCCGGCAATAGCGCCCGTTACTGCCTCTGCTCCTGTTTTTATCGCAGTTCCAGCAGAATCGATGCGACTTCCCATCGAATCTACTTTCGCTGATAAAGAGTCCGCAGTATTGCTCATTGATGATTTATTACAGCCAGACCTGCCCATGATCCACCAGGCGCCTACGAGGATAATCAACAAAGGAATCAGCCATTTTAAAAAGCCTCCTCCTGATTTGGTATCATCGGATGGCCCATAATTTATCGGGGCAACTTTTGGGGTCTCTACTTTTGGGATTTCCACCTGCGGTACTTCCACCTTTGGCACTTCCACTTTAGGGATCTCTACTTTCGGAATATCGACATTTGGCATATTGATGCCCGCTAAGCCTAAAGAATCGCCTAAACCCTGCGGAAGAGCCGCAGTAATGTCTGCTTTACTTTCAAAAATTTTACCTAATAAATCGGTAATACTCCATCCATTACCCGCCATTATCTTTGCAATGAAGCCGGTAACCAAAGGCGCAATCATAGCCAATAAACCTGCAGATTTATCAGCAGACAATCCGCTGGATGAAGAAACGGAATTGCTTAGCGCATCGCTGTCTTTACCAAACAAGCCACCTAACATTGATTTTCCTTTCTCCAATAAAGAACCATCGTCTCCGCCCAGCAAATCTTCCGTCTGACTTACCGTACCTGAATTGGTTACATTGGAGAGTATTTTACCAAGAAAGCCTGAATCACCTCCGGCACCATTTTTAAGGATACCGGCAAGGATGGCGGGGATGCCTGCAGAAAACCCGGTTTTCACCTGGTCTTCGGTTACGCCAGCTTTCTGGCTTAAAGATGAGATTATACTTGGACTTACCTCATTCTTTAACATTTCAATTAAATTCATGTTTATAGGTTTTAGGTTAGAAAAATTCAAACATTTACAGCTGAAAATCAGCACCTTAAAACAACTCAACAACAAAAGAAGTTTTTTGTTTGGCTATTGTTTATCATTGAATCAGTAATGTATTGTATATACTTACAGGTAAAATATTGATGACCTATGGTCCTCCCGTTTTTTGATCCTGCAAAAGTGCCCTATATTTAACCGGTATTGCCTTTTATGAATAGAAAAAAAATCACCCGATGAAGACAACCTCCTTATTCTTATTTTTCAGCTTTTTTATTAGCCTCTCTTTTGCCCAAAAGAATACAAAAGATGTAGACAAAAGCACGCCTATGGTTATTGGTTTGATCCAAAAAGTCCCTTCAGCAGTATTAGGAGAAGAAAGAAAAATCAGCATTTATCTCCCTGAAGACTATAATCAAAACGATACGACAAGGTATCCGGTCATCTATATCCTTGATGGGGGTATGAATGAAGATTTTATCCATATTGCTGGAATTGTAAGGTTTAATACTCAGCCCTGGATCAACAGGTTTCCCCGATCCATCGTTGTTGGGATAGAGAACACAAACCGGAAACGTGACTTCAGCTTTGCCGTGCCTAACCTGGATTTTGTCGAGAAAATGGGCTTCAACAAGAAAAGCTATTCAACGGCAGGCGGATCTTCAAAATACATCAGCTTTCTGGAAAAAGAACTACTGCCTTATATCAGCAGGACTTACAAAACAACGGCTCAAAAAACAGTTATCGGTGAATCTTTTGCCGGCTTGCTGGCCACGGAGATTTTACTGAAACATAGAGATTTATTCAGTACTTACATCATCATCACGCCTAGCCTGTGGTGGGGAAATGAGTCTTTATTGGCTGAAGCACCAAAACTGCTAAAATCAGGAAATAACAGTAACGTCCAGGTCTATGTGGGCGCCTGCGATAAAGCCGAAGAACTCACCATGTACAATGATGCAGCAACATTAGCTGAAGCGTTAAAACAGGATGGAGTAAATTTCAAACAGGTTCATTTTGATTATATGCCAAATGAAATCCATTCTACAGCTATGCATCAGGCGGTTTATAATGCATTTAAGTTATTGTATCCCAAAACGGAATATCAAAAATAACGCCTGGTATTTTCCGTTGTTTTTTAGCCGTGGGAGTCATCTTTAAGAAAGACCTTGATCACTTTGGCCCGGAGCCTCCCATGATTGATCAGTTTGTAGCTACCCGTTGCAGCAGGCACGATAAAAGTCTCTGCATAGTTAAACCGGTACGCATTGCCATCCTTAACTTCCGCTGAAATGGCGGTCCCCTCAACCAGCATCAGGATATGACATTTGTGGTCGGTAGAGATCAGGACCTCTGTATCAAACTCTATCCTTTCTATCTCGTAAAAATGGTCCTGATGGGTAGGCAATTTAACCAATTCCCAATCTGCTCCTTTTTCAATGACCTGCTGATGAGAAATCAGTTCTTCCTGAACCTTTGTTCCTTTCCGCTCAAAGCGCAGGTTGTTAAATGCGTGTTCTATATTAATCGGGCGTGGCTTTCCATCCAGTCCGAGCGACAGCCAATCGTACATTTTAAAAGTAAAAATATAGGGAGTAGCGCTGATTTCAAGGACCATATTGTTAGCCCCCGAGCTGTGAACGGTTCCACCCGGGATTAAGAACAGCTCATGTTTACGGGATGGGAAACTTTGTACGTATTTCTCTATCTCAATTTTTTCATTTTTTAACTGACTATTTTCCAAATCCCTGCGGAACTCAGCAGGGTTGATGTCTTCCTGAAAACCCAGATAAACTTTCGCGTCCGGTTCGCAATCCATGATGTAATAGGTTTCATCCTGCGTAATCGTTTCACCAAAGTTCTCCTGTATGTATGTCTTTGAAGGATGACATTGAATGGAAAGGTTTCCGCCTTGAAAAGTATCCAGGAAATCAAACCTGATGGGAAAATAGGTCCCAAACTGCGCTGCATGTTTGCCAAGTATGGCTTTAGATTCCAGCTCCATCAAAAGATCGAAGGTAATTTCCAGCAATTTTCCGTCACTTTCCAGGACAATTCCATTTTCAGGGGTAATCAGTTCAAATGACCAGGCATAATTAATTTCGGCTTTATTTAACCCTTCAAGGTGTTTTTTCATCCATTGACCGCCCCATGAACCACTTTCAAACCAAGGTCTGGCCCTGATTACAGCATGACTCAACTGATGCAATCCTTTTTCCAGATCTCCCTTGAACATCCAGTTTACCTCATCAAGCCATTGTCCGTCAGCAACAATAGAAATCCTGTTTAGCAATGCTGATCTATGGCGGTTAAGCAGAACCCAGTCTACAAAGTAAAACCGCTTATACAGGGAAAAAGAATTACCGGTAATACTACTGCCCAGGTTAGCGATCGCCCCGGCTTTCATCCGGTACTGAATTTCATTTTTAGGAATCTCAAAATAGATGACAGGAGCATCCCATTTTACTAACCCTGCACCTGCACCTATAATGATATTAAGTGTCTTCGTTTCGTCCTTTTTTATGGCTAAAATTTCATCATATCTGAAGAAATCCTTTAATTCAAGATCGGTTTTCCTGCCCCACACTTCATTTTCACCACCCAGAAAGGGAGCGGTCAATCTTTCAAGTTCTGTTTCCGGCTTAAAGTAATCCGATGTCTGATGCCATTTCACCGAAATGCCACGTTCATCAAGCTCCTTTTGAATCTGAAGCTGTATTTCTTTAAAAAACACCCCGCCGTAACCGTCAATCAGGACGGTGTCCTGTTCAATGATCCAATCGGTCAGCGCTCCAAAGCCATTTACAATCTTTTGGCCTTCCAGACTAAAGAAAGGGCTGGGTTCATAGTTTTTTACTGTCGATACCTTATCAAGGGCTATAGGTAGCAGTGGCTGCGAGGTATGTCGCCAGTTATTTACTACAATCGCTTCATGAGTTTTTGTTACTAGTGTATTTTCAGAATCTTCAGTCATAATTATATATATGTATTTCAATAAATCAACATGTATGAACATATTAAGTCAAACAAAACAGCCTTAAAACAATATAAAACAAATAAATCAATAATGGACAGTTACTTGAACTCAAGTATGTACAAACATAGTAATTTAATCATTATATCCCAATATATTTTCATAATTTTGCTCCTATGAAGATAGCCATCAACCACAAGAGCCCGATTCCGTTACACATACAGGCTGAGGAGCTATTGCGTAAGATGATCAAGTTGCCTCAGTTCCAGGACGGCAAGCTTTTGCCCAACGAAATCGACCTTGCGAACCAGTTAGCTATATCCCGTACCACACTGCGACAGGCATTAAACAAACTGGTTTACGAAGGTTTGCTGATCCGGAAAAAAGGTGTTGGCACCAAGGTGGCTGATGCGTTAATCAGCTCTAAATCTGTAAACTGGCTTAGCTTTTCTCAGGAAATGCAGGCCAGAGGTATTCCTATCAGGAATTTCGAACTTCATGTGAGCTGGATTTATCCAACCGAGATCATCGCCAATTTTTTCAACATCAAAACAGATCAAAAAATATTAAAGCTGGAACGGCTGCGTGGCCGCCCGGAAGGTCCCTTTGTTTACTTTGTATCCTACTTCCATCCCCGCACCAGCTTAACCGGAGAAGAAGACTTTAAAAGGCCACTTTACGATATACTGGAGACTGATTACAGCATCATTGCTGAACTTTCCAAAGAAGAGATCAGTGCAACAGCAGCAGATAAATTTATCGCTTCAAAACTGGAAACAGAACCTGGAAGCCCTATCCTGTTCCGTAAACGGTATGTATATGATCAGGCAGAGCGGCCAATAGAATATAACCTGGGGTACTATAAAGCCGATAGCTTTGTCTATTCTGTGGAAAGCAGAAGAGCTTAGCCACACAAACCTTAACCCATAAAAAATGCTCCCTGGAAATTTCAGAGGGCATTTTTTATGTTACTTGCGGAATAATCTACATTTCCAAAAGGAGCTGATCAAATATTTGCCGGAAGAAATGTCTGCTGATCAAAAGAAGCTTTGTATTGATTGTGTTCTGAAAAAAATGAAGCAAAAATACCCGGATGGTATCTCTTTTAGCCCTGAAACCCAAAATGAATATATGGAATTGGCCAGGCAATGGACAGAAGATGGTTTGAAGCTTTTGAAGAATTAAGACCTTTTAAAGGAATTAAATTAAAGGCAGGCATTCCTTTTGTAAAGAATACCTGCCTTTAACATTAGTAGGACAATACCTTAAATTCTGTCCGTCGGTTTGCCTGGTGTTCCTCTGCCGAACATTGAACTCCATTTGCACATCGGTTTAGCAGTTTTGTTGCGCCATAACCTTTGGCAGTTAAACGGTTTCTGGACGTACCCCTGCTCACCAGATAATCTACCACGGAAGCTGCCCTGCGCTGCGACAGGTCTAAATTATAGCGGTCCATACCACGGCTATCGGTGTGCGAACCCAGTTCTATTTCGAGCGTTGGATTATCCCGCATGATGCGGACCAGTTCGTCGAGGATCTTCGCCGCATCTTTGCGGATATTGTCTTTATCAAAATCGTAATGAATATTTTGCAGGGCGATTGTTTTTCCTTTCTCAAATAAGGGCTCTAAACGCAAGGTGACTTTCAGCGTGTCAGACTGGGTCAAACCTTTTGTACTAAGGGATACAGAATCGCTGTAAAACCCTGTTTTTTGTCCCAGCAGTGTATAGTCGGTTTCTTTTTCCAATTCAAAAAAGAAACTGCCATCATGTTTACTGCTTTGTTTGGCCACAACGCTCCGCGCTCCGCTGTAAAGCGTAATGGCCACCTCAGACAGTAAGTCCGTTGTTTTTCTATTTAGGTTGACACCTTGTAAAGCCAATATCATTTTAGGATTCACCGTACTAAAGCTATAGATGTCATCATCCCCCACCCCGCCTTTCCTGTTGGAAGACAGGTATCCCCCAGGGCCATCAGCAGCCGCCGCTGTTGTCACGAAGGCAAAATCATCCGCAGCCGAATTGACAGGATATTTTAAATTTAACGGTCTGGACCATGTTCTTTTCGCTCCTTTGGCTGCAAAAATGTCTAGTCCGCCCATACCAGGAAGGCCATTGCTGGAATAATACAAAACACCTTCTGCATTCATAAAAGGAAACATCTCGTCGCCGGGAGTATTAATTTCCGGACCCGCATTTATCGGTTGCCCCCATTTGCCATCACTTTGCAATTCGCTATACCAGATGTCTGTGTGGCCAAAACCACCCGGCATATCTGAAACAAAATAAAGGGTCTGTTCATCCTGACTCAGCGCAGCATGGCCAACTGAATATTGCTGCACATGATTATATGGAAAAGGACTGGCGGTGTACCCGCCATTTTCTGCCGTGTACATGTACAGCTCCAGGTTCCTTGTCCTTAAGTTCAACTGCGCTGCTTTGCTCCGCGCTCCGGCTTTCCCGATATAAGTACGCGTAATGTACAACAGGTTTCCCTTTTTGTTGCTGATGATGGGACCAATATGATACGCTTCCTTGTTAAAAGCAGATTTATCGATCAGCTTAGCCGTTAAAGTCTGATCCGGGTTGCGGTCGGCAGTATAAATCCTCAAAAAAGGATTGCCGGTGCGGCCATCTTTCTTCTTCAGGAGGCCATTGTCTGGCTCAGCAACATAATAAGCCTTATTGCCAATCGGGAATACCCCGAATTCTGCAAACGCGGTATTCACAGCGCTTTCATTTCTAAGTTTATGACCCGTTGGTTTAGCGATCCAAACCAGTGCAGAGTCACAACCAGCCAGCGCATTTGCGACGCCTTTGGCATCGCCGGATTTTTCGGCATATTGCTGCAACACTTTCTTCGCTTCCGCATAACGGGAATTGAATTTCAGCACGGCCCCATAACTGATCAGGTTTTCAGTTTTACTGTCAGGGAACTCAATGATGCGCGCATACCAGTTTTCGGCAGCTTCATAATCGCTCATTTTCAGGTAACAATCTGCCAGTCGTTCCAGGTCAGACAACCTTGGCTTTTTCGCATCAGCAAGCTTAACATAAATGGACGCTGCTTTCACATATCGGGAACTGATATAATGCTGATTTGCCTTCTCCCTTAAGCCCGGCTGTTCTTGTGCCTTTACCAGCTGAAATGGAGTCAGCAACATGGCTGATGTCATTAAATATTGGAATGCCTTATTCATAAGCGCTTGTTCTTTAGATTTTAAATACATGATTGATCTCCTTAAAAAAACCTCGGACTAACCACACGTTCTGATTTCTGGCCAAAGGTTAAACCCAATGTAATTTCATGTGATCCAGACTGCTCCGTTCTTAAACTATTGAGCATATAATCATAAGAATAACCCAATCTGAACTTACTGGAAATATAAAACTGGGCAACCCCCGACATCGAATTGTTATCGGTCAGCGGCAGGTTTTTACCGTAGCTCTTATTCCATAAGTTAAGTCCCATGCGGTAGGATGCACCCAGCCAGATCCTTTCGTTAATGATCAGCATGCCGTTTAGATCAACACTGGTAGGTCCTTTAAAATCGTCTTTTACCAGTATACTTGGCCGAAGTTT
Source organism: Pedobacter steynii (assembly GCF_900103665.1). GTDB lineage: Bacteria > Bacteroidota > Bacteroidia > Sphingobacteriales > Sphingobacteriaceae > Pedobacter > Pedobacter steynii. The sequence continues at coordinate 804,637 of NZ_FNGY01000002.1, read as the reverse complement.
CAGCTCTTCTGAAAGCTCCGTCAGCATTCCCGCAATGAGGTACACATGGCGTCTGCGTTTCAGGTTATCGGAGGCATTGGTGTCCCAGCGAAAGATGTTGTTCGAGCGGTCGCCGGAAAATAAATCCATCACTGATGCACCGATATAAAATTTGGGTGCGTAATAGTAAACCCCAACACGGGCATCCGGAATATAGCTGCCAATTGTGCCTACGGGTATTTCAGGATCATCAGAATGTACCGGATTTAGCATGCTTCCATCCAGGCTATAATTGGTCATTCCAATCCCAAGGCCAAAACTTAAGCGTTGGGTATCTTCGGGGTCAAGCTGCAGGCGATAGGCATAATTGGCATAGGCTGCAACCGACGATTGCGAGCCGAGTTTATCGGTGGTCAGCTGAATGCCCAGTCCCATCTTTTTATTGGTAGGATCAAGGATCCCATCAACAGAAAACGATCCTGTTCTGGGTGCCCCTTTAATTCCTTCCCATTGGGTACGCAAAGCCATTTGGGCAAACCATTGTTCTTTATAGCCTGCATAAGCAGGGTTTACACTGAGTGAGTTAAACATGTATTGTGTAAACTGAATGTTTTGCTGAGCCATTGCAGGTATACATCCTGCAATGGTTAAGCTCAAAAACATTGTTATTTTTTTTATGCTGTATCTGTTCATGTCTGTTAACGTTTTATCAGGATCCATCCTTTAAGTGATTCTGTTTTCATCGCTTTTTTTAGCCTGATGATGTAGTAATAAGTGCCTTCGTTTAAGCCTTCACCCGACCAGGTATCCTGATAGTTATCGCTCCTGTACACCTGATTGCCCCAGCGGTTGTAGATTTCAATCTGAGCAGAATCGTAATGTTCCCTGCCAACAAGGATAAAGGTGTCGTTCTTACCATCACCATTTGGTGTGATCACGTTAGGAGCGTTAACCGGTTGTTTGGTCACTACAACCATTACCTCTGCCGCATTACTCCAGTTACCCAACTGATCTTTGACGCGGTAATTAAAGGTATCGTTGCCTTCATAACCTTTGTTAGGCGTATAGGTAATTGTTCCATCTGCATTTTTTACCAAGGTTCCGAACTGAGGCTGAACCGTAATTTCTACGGTAGCCGGATCAAAAGGACTGATGCCGGGTTTATCATTATCCAGAACCGGAATGAGAATTGTCCTGTTGTTCTCAGCAACAGCAACATCATTATCAATTGCCACCGGCAAGCCAACAGGGCTGATCGTTACCGATGTACAACCCGTACAACCCGGAACCGGATCTTCGGTTGTGCTGGTCACGATGACCGTATTGCTCAGGTTGAGGGCAAAGTTTGGCGGCGTTTGTATGGTTACCTCATAGGTAACCGCAGCACCGTTTGGCAATAAGGCAATCGTCTGGTCCAGGTTACCGGTACCATTAAGGTTTGGTAAGGTTACTGTTCCTGCACTGACCACTGCCGTCCAGTTGCTGATGCTGGTACCTGCAGGTGCAATATCCCTTATTTTCACCTCGTTTGCGTCAGCAGGGCCATTGTTGGTGACACTGATCTTATAAACTACCGGCATACCAGGGGTAAATGTGGTTTGCGCAGCATTCTTCAAAGTTTTCAACGTAACAATATCCGCCTGAGCAGTATAAGTAAGCATTACCTCATCGTATACCGAACAAGGTGATTCCGTTACCGTCCACCTCAGGGTGACCGAAGAATTAGGGAGCAGTTTAACACTACTTTTCGGGTTTGCATCATTAGTAACCGGTTCTGCAAGCGTACCGGAAACGATGGTCCACTTTCCTGTTCCTGTTGCCGGGACAGTTGCATCCAGTGTAAACACAGGGCTGTTAAACTGCAATTGGTCTGGTCCCGCAGTGGCGAACAATTCGGTGATTACGGTAACCTTAACCGCAGCAGTTGGGTTAGATTCACATACCGAACCATTTGAGCCGGAGATCGCAATTCTGCGGAAATAAGTACTCAGGGTTAGCGCTTCCGGGCTATATTCAGCTGATGTTACACCAGGAATAAGGGTGAAGCCTGTGGTCGCGCCTGCTGTTGAACTTTCCCATCTGTACGTAATCACGCCTGATCCTGTACCTACTGTTGTTGACGTTAAAGCAGCTGGAAGCGTATTGTTACAAATGGTTTGTGTTCCGGAGATGGTACCTGTTGTAACTGCATCCTGCACTGTAATGGCAATTGCCGCTGTAGGTACTGACTCGCAAGCCAGCCCATTTTCTAAGGAAATGGTCACCCTTCTGAACCAGGTATCCGAGCTCAGGGCTGCCGCCGCATAATCGGCCGTTGTTGAACCAGGAATAACGGTAAAGCCAGTACCAGCACCTGCCGTAGAGCTTTCCCATCTATAGCTAATGCTTCCTGATCCTGTGCCTGCGGTAGTTGAAGTTAAAGCAGCCGGAACGGTGTTGTTACAAATCGTTTGCGCTGCAGAGATTGTACCTGCGGTAACTGCATCCTGTACCCTAACCTCAATTGCAGCTGCAGGTGCGGATTCACATGCCGTACCATTTAATGTTGAAACGGTAATTCTTCTATAATAAGTGGTCACAGTTAATGCGGCAGGAGCATAATTTACTGATGTTGCTCCAGGGATCACCACGAAGTCTTCAGTAGCTGAGGTGGTTGAACTTTCCCAACGATAACTGATGCTACCTGAACCTGTACCGGCAGTAGCCGAAGCCAGGGCAAGCGGACTTGTACTACGACAAATGGTCTGGTTCCCGCTGATGGTTCCTGCGGTCGTATTTTGCTGCACAGAGATGGCAACAGCGACCGTAGGTTGTGATTCACAACCTATCCCATCTTGTGTTGAAATCGTGACTCTTCTGAAATAAGTGGTAACCGTTAGTGCTGCAGGAGCGTAAGTTGCCTGTGTTTCTCCCGATAGGATCGTAAAACCGGCAGTAGCACTGGTTGTTGAGCTTTCCCAACGATAGGTAATGATTCCTGATCCGGTTCCATCGTTTACTGATGTTAAAGCTGATGGAGTCGTACTGTTACAAATGGTCTGACTGGCGCCAATTACACCTGGTTCAGTCTGAACCTGTACCTGAACGGCTACAACATTCGTTGCCGGGGATTCACATGATATGCCATTTTGTGTCGAAATTGTAATTCTTCTATAATAAGTGGTCATCGTTAAAGCCGCCGGTGCGTAGTCTTTTAACACGGCATCCGGAACAACTGTGAAACCAGTTCCAGGACCTGCTGTAGAACTTTCCCATCTGTAGCTAATGCTGCCAGAACCTGATCCGATCACTGTTGAATTTAAAGCTGAAGGAACGCTATTAAAACAAATCGTCTGATCGGTACCAATAGTTCCTGCAACAGTTACTCCCTGCACTGTAATTTTTACCGCAGGTGTTGGCGCAGATTCACAAATTATTCCGTTTTGGGTAGAGATGGTGATTCTACGGAAATAAGCACTGGTATTTAATGCTGCAGGGCTGTAGCTATCTGCTATTGCTCCCGGAATTGCTGTAAAACCGGTAAGCGCAAATGATGATTGCTCCCAACGGTAGCTGACTGTTCCTGAACCGGAACCAGCGGTAACAGATGTCAATGTTACAGGGATGGTATTGTTACAGATCATCTGGTCTGCAGCGATAGTTCCTGCGGTAACCGCATCCTGTACATTGATAGTCAGTACAGCTGTTGGCGCTGATTCACATATTTTAGCATTCAGCGTGGAAAGGGTAATTCTTCTAAAATAGGTAGTGACATTCAAGGCCGCCGGTGTATAACCAGCTGATATTGCTCCGGCTATAGGGCTAAAACCTGCCAGTGCATTCGTGGTTGAACTTTCCCAACGATAAGCAATGGTACCGGAACCTGTTCCTGCGGTAACAGAAGTCAACGCTACCGGAACACTGCCATTACAAATGGTCTGGTCGGTACCAATCGCACCTGCGGTAACTGCTCCCTGCAGGGTAATTTTCAACGGTGTAGTTGGTACTGATTCGCAAATCACCCCATTTAATGAGGAAATGGTAATTCTGCGGAAATAAGTAGTTTCCGTTAATGCAGCAGGTGCATAACCTGCAGATGTTATACCTGGAATTGCAGTAAATGCCGGAGCTGATGCCGAGGACTGCTCCCAGCGATAAGTCAGGATTCCGGATCCTGTTCCATCCGTTAGGGAGGTTAAGGCTACCGGAACTGTATTGGCGCAAATGGTTTGATCGGCGCTGATGACTCCTGCTGTAGTCAGGTTTTGTACCGTAACAGCTGTCGCAATTGTCGGTGCAGATTCGCAGGCAATACCAGCTAATGTTGATATGGCGATTCTTCTGAACCAGGTCGTAGCAGTTAAAGCCGATGGATTATAGTCTGCCGATGCGATACCTGCAATTGTTGTAAAACCGGTAAGCCCGTTTGTTGTGGAACTTTCCCAGCGATAGCTGATCGCTCCGGAGCCTGTTCCGGCAGTTGATGATGTTAAGGTCACACCAGTATTGTTGCAAACCGTTTGGTCAGCACTGATCGTTCCTGCAGTAACTGCGGTTTGTACCGTAACCTTAATGGCGGTTGTGGGTACCGATTCGCAGGCAATGCCATTTAATGTAGAGATCGCCACCCTTCTAAACCAGGTCGTAGCGGTTAAAGCCAGCGGACTGTAAACTGCCGATGTGATACCTGCAATCGTGGTAAAGCCTGTAAGGGCATCTGTTGTGGAACTTTCCCAACGATAGCTGATTGTGCCCGCAGCTGTTGCATTGGCAACTGAACTTAATGTTGCAGGGCTGCTATTGTTGCAAATGGTCTGACTGGCACTGATCGCACCCGGCGTAACCAGATCCTGAACGGTAATTTTTATGGCCGTCGTTGCTGCGGATTCGCATTCCACACCATCATGGGATGAAATGGTCATTCTTCTGAACCAGGTTGTGGTATTTAACGTAGCGGGAGCATATGTTGCCAGTGTTGATCCGGCAATTACATTAAAGCCTGCAGAAGCACCCGTTGTTGAACTTTCCCATTTGTATTTGATACTGCCAGATCCGGTTCCGTCTGCAGCCGAAGCCAAAGCAGCCGGGGCCATATTTTTACAAATGGTCTGATCTGCTGTAATTGAACCTGCGGTAGTATTACGGATCAATACTTTGAAACTCCTTTCCGCAGGACAGCTTGTACCCGGGCTTGCTACCGCACTGATGTCATAAGCATACAGCGTAGTCTCTCCTACCGTATCGAAAACATCACCTGGGTTGTATTTTGTACCTCCTCCGTTTGAAGCGGTATAGTAAGCCTGGTTGCCTGATAAATTGGCGCCTGCAATTGCAGGAAGTGTAAGCGATCCGCAAACATTTTTATCAGCAATGACATTGATCACCGGAACCGGAGTAATCGTTAACCTTACCGCTGTGCGGCTTGTGCTTGCACAAGTCCCGGTATTGGATTCGGCATAATAAACAATAGTGCCCGGACTACTTAAAGTTGGCAATGAAACCAGGTTTCCGCCAGTTGCGGCATCATACCATTTTAAAGTTGAACCTCCCGGAACTGTCGCAGTAGCGGTTAAGATTTGCAGCGGACTGCCTGCACAAACCTGCTGATTTGCAGCAACAGGCGCAGCAGGACGTCCTGCACTGGCAACAATGGTAATAGAAACAGGATCAGCAACACAGGCATCTCCTGCTTTTCTCGAACGTATGGAGTGCGTGCCCACACTTAAACCTGGAAACACATTTCCACTGGTAAATGGAGCGCTATCAATGGAATATTCGTAGGCTGCGTTTACCGGAAATTCGATACTTCCCTGTGTTTGGTCGCAATCTGGTTGAAACACCAATGGCATAGCCGTGGTAGGCGTTGCATTGATGGTGATCACATTCGGGTCACTTTCGCAACCAGGTACAACCGTATTTTTTGCCCTCACGTTATACGTTCCGGGGATCAGGTTGGTAAATGCTGTAGCAGCATAATAGGTTCCGCCATTGTCAATGGAATATTCAAAACCAGCACCTAATGGCGCAGTAATGTTAATACTTCCCGTACCACTTACACAGTCTGGGTGCACTGCCGTAACTTCTGGTTTATCCACAAACTGGACAAGGACCGGAGCAATCACACTACATCCGGTAACAGGATTTGTGCCCTTGATGTAATAAGTCCCTGACAGGGCTACTGTGGCCGGAGTTGCCAATGCCACAGTAGCAGCGGCATCTGTAAAATAAGTAAAGGTAAGACCTGCAGTACTGCCGGCCGTGATTGCACTATTGGTTAGGTTGATTGTGGCAGGGTGACAAACAACGGCTGGATTATGAATGGTCAGTACCGGTTGCGCATTGATCGTTAGCACGATTGCTGTTCTTGTTGCACTCCGGCAATCGCCGGTCTGCGTTTCCGCATAATAGGTCACTGTACCGATTGTATTTAATGTGGGTACGGAGACTACATTTCCGGCGGTTGCGGCATCATACCATACGACCGTTGAGCCGGATGGAACTGTTGCTGTTGCCGTTAAGGTTTGAACCGGGGAGTCGGCACAGGCCGTTTGAGGGCTTCCCGTTGGTGCCAGTGGAATTGGATTGATCTTTATTTTAACAGGTTCCTGTGCAGGACAGCCTGCTCCGTTTGCAACAAACTGATACTTGGCAGCAAGGCCTAAAATTCTCCAGGTACTATTTTTGAATTCGATGTACACACCGATGTTACCAGCAATCAGGTCCGCAGCAGGAACAAGACCCGCTACCGATGGGCTGACCCCGGTTGCCGGCACCTCACTAAAGGAGGTTTGGTAAAGTAACTGGTTCGTTGCCTTATTAATGATAGCAATTTGTCCGGCATATCCAGGGATTGCCACCGGCGGAAAGCTGGAATTTCTGATAACGCCATTCCCTACAGATACCAAAACTTGATCTCCGGCATTGACATATCCGGCTGGAAGTGTCAACCTGCCCACAGTAACGGCAAATTTAGTATTAGGATCGTTAGTGGCAAATGCTAAAAAGCCGGAAGCTACAGCAGGATTGCCGTTGAGTGCTCCAGTTCTTGGGAAGGAATGCGTCTTATCAGGCCATAAAGCCTGCAATTTTGCATTGGTATACCCCGTCCCTACATCATTTGCAAGGATTAAACCTGCCTCAGGGTTTTGACCTGCGCCAGCAATGATTTCATCGTAGGCATACAAGGTAGTTTCGCCTGCAGTATTCCATACATTCCCAACATTATATTTTATTCCGGTCTTATTGATACCGGTATAATAAGCCTGGTTACCGGACAAATTGTTTCCTGCAATTGCCGGAAGCGTCAATGGTCCGCAAGAACTGATGTCCGCAATTGGATTAATGACCGGGCTTAAGTTAATCGTTAGTTTTACCGGAGTCCTTGTCGCACTCACACAAGTATTGCTTACCGCTTCGGCATAATAGATCACTGTACCTGCTGTATTTAATATTGGTGCAGCGACTATATTGCCAGCTGTTGCGGCATCGTACCAGGTGATGGTCGTTCCGGCTGGTACTGTCGCCGTTGCAGTTAAGGTCTGAACCGGGTTCGTTGCACAAACTTCCTGGTTGCCATCATTTACCGGAGCCGCAGGAAGCGGATTGATGGTCAGCTGGAACGACTTTTCGTCCGGACAAGGTGTTTCAGATAGATAAGCATAAGTGGCTTTGAAACCAGACAAAGTCCAGCTCTTATAGCCATCCTGTGCCGTTTCTGCATCTAAAATCACCACCAGGTTTCCGGCTTTTAAATCTGCAGCAGCAACTACTCCTGAAACAGAAAACGTTCTGGATGCGCCTACAGCTGCAGACTGTATATTGGTTTGGTATAAAATTTCTTTAGTTACTTTATTAACGATGGCAAGCTGACCAGAATAACCACGGCCTGCTACAGGTCCTTCGTTTTTGAAAGTAGTTTGCAATGAAACCTGTACTTGTGTACCTGTACATGCCGGATCGTCCGCTATTTTCATATCGCCGATCAGACTTACATAGGTATAGGAAGGTTCGGTATTGCTGTATAAAACTGGCTGGTTCGCTAAGCCCTTCCAGAAATCAGGGTTTATGGCTCTGGTATAAAAGCGGTGAGCGGTATTAAATACCTGTTGCAAGGCCACATTATCACTCATATCCGCATTAGGGATAACGTCTATATTTCCGGCACAAGCTGCAGTAGATATGGCTTTATCAAACAAGTATAAAGTTTGTGTACCTACGGTATTTAGTGTTGCTCCGGCAAGGTATTTTGTCCCGGCACCATTTTGTTCCGTATAATAAGCCTGGTTGCCGGTTAAGTTGGTTCCGGTTATCGCCGGAAGTGTATAGGATACACAGGCCGACTGCGCTGCAGGCAAATCAATTAATGGGCTTGCATTGATAGACAAGACTACCGGGGTCCTTGATTTACTTACGCAGGTGCCATTATTGGCTTCCGCATAATAAATTACTGTTCCCAAAGCATTGATAACAGGATTGGCAACGATGTTACCTCCTTTTGGGGCATCGTACCAGGTGATCGTTGATCCTGCCGGCACCGTTGCCGTTGCGGTTAAGGTCTGCACAGGGTTGGTCATACAAACGGACTGGTTGCCTCCACTTACCGGTGTATCCTGTGCAGAAGGTGCTTCGTTAATTGTAACGACCACCGGGCTGCTGGTATTCGCGCCTACCTTTACGATAATCGAATAATCTGCGGGCGCAAGGTTGGTAAAGATATTGGTCGCCCCAAAGGTAAGCCCTCCGTCTGCAGAATAAGTTCCTCCTGTAATTACCGGTATTTCGATCGTTCCGGTTTCTATGGCGCAGCTGGGCTGCGTAATGATCAGTGCTGCATTTGGCACCAGACTAACTGAAGCGCTGTTGTTCGCAGGCTCAGGATCATTAGCCGCAGAAGAGATCGTTGCTGTATTTACATAAATACCTGCTGCATTTACTTTTGCCGTAATCGTAATTACTGCCTCAGCACCTGAAGCCAGGTTCTCAACTGCCCAAAGTCCGGTTAGCGCATCATAAGTTGAACCGGCAGGAGCAACATGACTCACATAAGTATATCCTGTTGGAAGCTGATCGGTTACGGTAATTACTGAACCGTTGCCCGGGCCATTGTTAATTGCCTTAACCGTAAACACCACATTGCTGCCTACTGCCGGAGAAGAGTTGTCTACAGATTTAGCTACTGCCAGATCTGTACTTACCAGGGTAACGGTAATATCGTCTGAAACAGAACAACCATCCGGGAAATTCACCTTTACAGAATAGGTTCCCGGTTGGGTAACGATCAGTTCTTTATTCGTGCTGATCACATTGCCCTCTTTTTTCCATTCGTATTGCGAAAGCGGCGAACCAAAAAAGCCGTCTGTTTTGATGGTATAAGGAAGTTCAGTATTCTTCAGGCCAAGATCCGGGCCGAGGCCCAATATTGGTGCAGCACCATTATACGGAGAGATCGCCCAGCCGGTATTTCCTCCCATATCCGTACTGTGTTCTCTTGCTTTAAAAGTAGCACCACCTGTTGCTGCGACGCGCTGTAAGCGGACATAGTCAAAATCTACACCACCCGATGCTTTGGTGATCGTCACCGGGGTCGTATTGCTGCTTTTTATTTCTGTAGGCTTACAAGGGCTGCCACTGCCAAACCATTCCTTAGTAATCGTCGTATTGGTACCTCCGGTAATGGTATAGGTATTTCCCGGGAAGAAGATCAGCGTATCAATTTTATTGCCTGTACCATAGATCCCGCCGCTACCTTTATATTCCAGTCGGCCGATGGTGTTATTGGCACCATTAACTCCTATAGTTGATGCTGTATTTGGATTCGTAAAGTTGAGTTCTTTGATATTGGTATTAGAGATCGTTACATTTCCGGAAGCTGTCCCCGAAGCGTTGACAATGTTATAGTCAAATCCATTGGCGATCAAATTACCGTTAATAATAGAATTTGCCGCGTTCAGGGTACGTTTTGTCGTTCCGCCATTGTAACGGATTCCTGCTGTAGCTGAACTGATGGTACTGCCGCTAATGTCCAGCGCAATGTTGTTATCCAGCCCTGCATTGTCAATACCTCTGATGTTAAGTACACGTCCGACAGCTGTAAAACCTCCTTCAACCAGGTAAAAATCCGTGTTGATGTTGTCATAATCATTTGCGAGTGTCAAGCCTCCTCCCGGTTTATTAATCTGCAAATCAAAATCGCCCTTGCTCTGTCCGGACATGACTGTCGCTTCTGATCCTTTCAACAAAAGAGGTGCGATGTTTAGCGTAGATGCCGGGTTTAGTACGATGCTATTTCCCCAGCATTCCATGGTCCATGCCCCAGACTTTGAAAAGACCGGGTCGTTTAACACCCCGGCCCAGCTCATGTTATGAAAGTAAGCGTTTCCGTTATTTACGGTAACTGTTTTCGTTGCCGGGCTGGTACCAAAACCACTGTTTGCATCAAAAAACACATCATCACCCACGGTTGGGATACAGGCACCACCTGCCCCACCACTCGTTGAACTCCAGTGCGCTGCATCATTCCAGTCGCCGGCTCCTCCTACCCAATAACGGCTATTTCCGTTACTTGAAGCGATGACCCATCCTGAATTCCCACCTGCATTGGCCCCACTAAAAGGGATAGGTAAAACAAGTGTACCTCCACCACCTGTTGCCGCAATATTTTCCAGATATACATTGGAAATATCGACTTTAGCATTGGCCCCAAATATCAACGTGCCTACTGCCGGAGTACCGCTCCTTACCTCGCCTAATCCACTGCAGGAAGGATGAGTAGCTTTAAAATATTTATTGATCGTTGTACCCGATGCCGTTTCATAAAAATAGAAGTTACGGTTCTCAGCGGTGATCAGTGAATCGATCATATTCCCCCCATACCTGACCATCCCCTGGCCTTTAAATTCCAGTCGGCGGATGATATTACTGCCATGAATCCTGGCACCGCTTGTTAAGCCGGTATTTGTAAAGGTAAGCTGCCCGATGGTGGTATTGGCGATATCCAGATTTCCAGCCACGGTAGCTGCACAGTCTACTATGTGGTAAGTCTGGGTACGGGTAACCATATAACTTCTGACCAGCAGATAAGAACCTGTTGCGTCCAGAACAATGTTAGGCGTGATGTACGACCAGTTGGTGACCTGCACGTTTGCATTATTCATATAAAGGAACTTGTTCAATGTTCCGTTTCCACTGATGGCATATATGTTCACTTTTCGGTTGCGGATATCCAACACGCCCCTGATTAGGGAGAAAGCAGCATTTGGATTGTTCCAATCATCCAGCAGGGTAAGACCTGTATTTGCTCCCGGGGAAGATTTCCGAATGTTATATTGATTGGCACCCAGACTGCTGCCGTTGGTGCGAAGGGTAACCGCAGCATCACCTCTGAGTTCCAGAAAAGCATTCATGGTTACCGTAGGATTCAGTACGATCGAGCCATATACGAAAAGCGCATAAGTACTGCTTTCGTTAAAAACAGGATTTCCGGTGATACCCGCTGCCCAGGTCATGTCCTTACAATAGGTATTTCCGGTCGTGACCACCGCGTTATTTCCGGCCGAAAAGCCACTGTTCGCATCAAAGACCACATTGTCATTAATGAACGGAATACAGGCACCGCCGGCACCGCCTGAACTCGTGCTCCAATGTGTTTTATCATTCCAGTCGCCTGCCCCTCCTACCCAGTAAAGTGAGGTACCAGCTGCAGAAGGTTCGGTAATGTTAAAACCGGAATTCCCTTCATTGTCTATTCCGTTTACAGCAATTGGGGTATTTGGCCCCTGAGCTGCCAGATTAGCCAGCAGTACATTATCCATGTTCGCAACGGCTCCGGGTGCAAAGATTAATGTTCCGTTACCCGCTCCGCTGATTTCGGTAAACCCATCACATGGAAGCCCTCCGGCCTTGAAATACTTATTGATGGTATTGGACCCTGTGATCAGTATATTTTTATTAGCCGCAGTGATCAATGTATCAAATTTATGATTCGCCTGATCTATCAAATCTAATTTGCCACGGGCTTCGGCATATTGAATTACGTTTCCGCCTCCTCCAATTGTTGCATCACCATTAAAAACAACATGTTTAACGTTATTGTTGCCATTCCGTATGGCACCACTACCCATAAAAAAGAGAGAATCGACGGTATTGTTACTGTGTATCCGCGCAAGTGAAGCAGAAGAGGTATTCGTAAAAGTGATGGTTTTAAAAGTAGCATTGTTAATTGCCAGATAATCAGCGGCAGCTGTTCCTATACTCACCGTGTTAAAAACACCCGCATCCACATAAAATCTCCCTGTGCTAATTTTACTTCCCGATGCAATCAGGGATTTATTAAGGCCTGTTATATTTACAGTTAAACTTGCATTTACGACAGAATTGCTGATGTCTAAGGACCGGTTATTCGAATTTGCACTGAACAGTCCATATACAGTAAGCTTTTTACCCTGTGCATTAAGAAAACCCGCTGTTAATTCCAGAAAATTAGCCGTATTACCCGGGCTATTGTAAATCAAATCATCTGCAAGGGTAAGGCCACTGCCGGGTTTGTTTACAGTTAAAGTGACTGATCCGGAAACATTGCCGTTTGTGGTCAATGTTGCATCGCTGCCACCTACCAGGTCTACAGCAATACCGTTATACGTTACCGATGGCGCAAAGGTAAGGTGACCACTCACGCTAAGTCTGGAACTACCTGTTCTGGTTAAAACCGGGCTATTCGCCACATCAGACATCCAGGTCATGCTTTTACAAAAGGCATTGGCATTGATGGTGACTGTTTTACTTGCCCCGGTAAATCCACTGTAAGCACCAAAAAACACATTGTCGCCGGCAGAAGGTACAATACCGGCGGTATTGCCACTGCTGCTGCCCAGTTTCCAGTGGTTGATGTCACTCCAGTTGCCTCCGCCACCTACCCAATAATAGTCGGCAGCCTGCAGGTTAAAACTAAAGAATAAGAGAAAACAAAAAAATAGATTTTTTTTCATGTGTAGAGGAGGATTGGTTGTCTTGTCATTTTTCATGACAATAAACAGGTTGTACGGACGTTAAATAACTATTTTGTCAGCAAAATATGCTCAGTCCAAAACTAGCCGATTGCATTTTAGCCACCCTTAGAGATAATTCTAGTGACGCCTAGAATTTTTTCTACGTTTTATTGTAAAATGATGTAGACAAAGCGCATCTCCAAGCCCCTCAATGAAAAAAAAACGATAGCTTCGCTTTTGAGAATGAATCCTATCCAATTTTAATGAGCCGCGCATTTTTGCTTTTATTTTTTTTCCTTTTTCTTTCTTTTTCAGGATATTCCCAGCATCCTGTTCCCTATTCTGTTAAACATTATACCGACAATAACGGACTGCCACAAAACAGTGTAAAATCTGTTGTTAAGGATGATCTCGGTTTTTTATGGCTGGCTACTGAAGCCGGGCTGGTCAGGTTTGATGGCAGCAATTTTCTCTTATACGAAAAAGATGCAACCCATGCCTCAACGAACAGGATGTACACCATTGTAAAGGTGTTAAAAACCGGAAAGTTATATGCAGAGACGGAGTACCATGAATTCATTCCCATCTCCGGTGGTTACGCAGTTCCAAAACCTGCTCATAAAGCTTTAAAAATGGAACGTGAAGACATAGAAGTTGCCCATGAACTTCCGTTAAAAAATCCCCATTTGCAAGATTTCACGATGCAGATAGCGGCCGATGAAAATTGTACCGTTTTAAAAGACAGCCTCGTTTTTCATAAGCGCGGTAAAAATAACCGCATCGCTTTCCCACATCAAAAAGAAGGATCGTTTTTCATTTCAGGAAAACAAGTAATTTACAGCAACAATAAAGGAGCATTCACTTTGTTTAAGGATGCCATCCCCCAGCCCATTCCATTAACAGGTGATTTTGAGCAAGAAAGATCTTCAAAAAACCCGAATTTTAAGATTTATTGGGGCAACTCCACCGATCAGGCATTTTTATACTTAAATAAAACACTCTATCGGCTAGAATATAAAGACGGTAAGCTCCTTACAAAACTGATCATAAATGACTTTGACTTCGAGGAACAGCACATCAACAATGTTTATTACGATAGCATCAACAAAAGACTATTTTTAGGAAGTTTTAGCCAGGGACTATTTGTATTACAGCTTCAGCTTTTCAATACTTCAGTCCTCCATAAAAAGATGGACAACAAGGTCAGTTACGCACAATTGCCTTTTGGCGATCATACCGTCCTGTTTGCAAATGGAACGCTCCTAAACACTGATGGGATCAGTCGGCAATTGCCATTGTTTGATACCTACAGTAATAACTTTTCTCTGGCAACAGACAGGGACAAAAACATATGGACACAGAACGGTATGTCCGTTTATAAGTTAAATCCCAAAGGGAATAAATTACTTCAGACTTTTAACTTCCCGGACCAGCCAGCCTGTTTATATCTGGATCAGGATAGCGTTCTTTGGATTGGTACACGGGGAGGTATTTATACGGCACCGACAGGGCGACAGGATTCCATCCCAACACTGGTTGTCCCGCTAAAAAATGTAACCTATATCAAAAAGAAAGGTGATGAGCTCTGGATTGGAACATTCAAAGGCCTTTACAAATATCATCTGCGTAAAAAAAACCTATTTGCAGTTCCCCAAATGGCAAATGCCAATGTACGCAGTATCCTCATCAGAAATGAAGAAATATGGATCAGTACTTATGGCGACGGGTTCTATTTGTATAAAAATCACCAGCTGACTAAAATGCCGCTGGATGACCATAAATATTTAAACCATGCCCATTGTTTAATCGCGGATAAAAAAGGTTTTCTATGGATCAGCACCAACAAAGGATTGTTTCAGGTAGCTGTTAATGATTTGCTCACCGTTAGCAAAAACAACCTGGCTAAGGTCTATTATGCTTATTACGACAAAACATCGGGCTTTAAAACCGATGAATTTAATGGCGGTTGCCAGCCTTGCGGATCTGTTCTTAACAATGGCATTTTCGTGTTCCCTTCCCTGATTGGTTCTGTGTTATTTAATCCCTTAACGATTAGTCCCGAACTTCCCGACAAACCTATTTATATCGACAAAATAACGGTTGATAATACAGAAATACTTAAAAAGGATACCCTAAGCATTGGTCAGGATTTTGAAAGGCTGGAAGTGCAGGTATCTTCCCCATATTTTGGTACTGCGTATAATTTACAGTTTGAATACCGGCTATCCGCTAATGGCAGCTGGTTAAAATTAACGGAAAAGGCGATTGTATTCAGCAAACTCCAACATGGTACTTACGAGCTGTACATCAGAAAGCTGAATGGATTTAACTCCAAATTCACCTTCCGTAAGCTGACCATAATCGTCCGCCCCTACTTTTACCAGACCTGGTGGTTTTATAGCATCATCTCTGTTTTAATCGTCGCCGGTTTAATCTTCTTTATCAAAGCAAGAACCAGGTCAATTCTCCTTAAGAACGAAAGGTTGGAAAATCTGATCAGGAAGCGAACTCAGGATCTGGAAAAGAACATCATTATTTTGGAGGAATCTAAATATTTGCTGAGCGAACAAACCTCATTTCAGAAAAAATTAATTGCAGCCATTACCCATGACCTGAAGAGTCCTTTAAAATACATGATGGTTATGGGCAAGCACCTGTACAAAAACGAATCGGTAAGCGGCCCGGTCAAAGATAACCTGATGGCCATCTATACTTCTGCCAACTCCATGTACCATTTCACCGAAAACCTTTTAAATTACAGCAAGCTTTTCCATACTAAAAAACCGTCTAAAGACGATTACGTTAACTTAAACCAACTTATTGCAGAGAAGATTGAGATCTTTTCCGGGATTGCCAAATATAGCCGTACCACACTTCACAACCACATTTCATCAGACATCATTTTGTATACCAACCGGGTGATGCTTTCGGTCATTATACACAACCTGTTAGACAATGCGATTAAATTTTGTGCGGATGGCCGGATAGAATTCGGTGCCAAAAGCACGGATCAATATGTGAGTTTCTGGATTCAGGATACCGGGTATGGTATGCCCGAAGCGATCTTAAACTGGCTGAATTCGAATTCGGAAGAAAGATCAGAAGAAAACCAGGATCTCACCGATGGCCTGGGTTTAAAAATGGTAAAAGTGTTTACCGCCAAAATGGATTTGCAGTTAACGGTAAAAAGTGAGGCCGGACAGGGCACGAAGATCGAATTTAAGCTTTTAAATCATCAAAGTAGCTGTTCGTTTCCTCCAGAATAGATTTCATCAATTCAGACGCTTTGGTATGTTTGAGCACAGGTGCGATCTGACCACCCCAAAACAAGATCATATCCCATTTTTCGTTTTCCAGCGCTGCTTTTCTTAAATGCGACATGAAGGCTGTCTGGAGCGGAAAGGGCAAAAAGTCTTTTTCCCGGGAGCGCAGATCTGTTGCAATCCTGCTCGTTATTCCTCTCCCCAACCGGCCGGTGAATGCCCGCGACAGGGTCGTATATTTTGCAGCATCAGACAACAGCATCTGTTTATGAATGTCGGTGGCATTAGATTCCTCAGTGACCAGAAAAGCAGTACCAATTTGTACCGCATCTGCCCCAAGCGCCAATGCAGCGGCAACCCCTTTTCCATTTGCAATCCCTCCTGCAGCAATCACAGGTGTTTTTACTTTCTCTTTGATCAGTTGCAGCAATACAAATGTTCCAATTGTAGATGTTTCTGCCGGGGCCAGAAACGATGGCCGGTGGCCGCCAGCTTCAAATCCAGATGCGATGATCAAATCAACCCCGGCAGTTTCCAAAACAATGGCCTCGTCCAGAGTCGTTGCTGCGCCAATTGTTGCGATACCGAGTTTACGACACTGTTCAAGAATATCGGCCGACGGGCTTCCAAACATAAAACTAAAAACAGGTGGCCGTTGATGCAGGATGACTTCCACCTGGTTCTCGAACCTGCTTTTAAATGGCTCAGGCTTCCCGGGCAGCGCTATCCCCAACTCCTCAAAATAAGGCTGAAACAACTGTTGAGCCCGGTTAAACTGCTCGTCAGACACGGTGCCATCCAAGGCATCAGTATCCGACACCCATAAGTTAATATTATAGGGTTTATTCGTAGCCAGGCGGATCTTCCGGTCTACTTCAAGAATTTCCTGCGGGCTCAAAGTATAAGCCCCGTAC
Organism: Pedobacter steynii; assembly: GCF_900103665.1. Lineage (GTDB taxonomy): Bacteria > Bacteroidota > Bacteroidia > Sphingobacteriales > Sphingobacteriaceae > Pedobacter > Pedobacter steynii. Next base: position 787,519 of record NZ_FNGY01000002.1, on the reverse strand, counting down.
CCGCCAAGTCCTCCCAGGTTTGATACGGTTGCAACCAACTCAACAGATGACAGGTTGCCACCGAACGGCCCTTGCAGAATAGGATATTGAATGCCTAATATTTTAGACGCTTTTGTTTGATACCACATCCGTTTAAATGTTTACATCGCTGAGCATTTTGTTAACGATCAGCCATTGATTATTAATTTTGTGAAACGACAAAAACTCATCATAGTTGAAGTCGTACATTTTAACATGAACTTTGGCAATTGCGATGCTATTGACCACCTCTATCGAGATAATCGTTCCCTTAAAAGGCTTCCCTGAATCTTTCACACTTTGCCGGTTCTTTACCACCTCAAGATACTCATTCCGGGTTTTAGCGTAAGGCGCTCCTTTTACATCCCCTAATAATAAGGCATTGGAATACATGACATGGCCTAATTTTTCTATATCACCTTCGTAGATCCCCGGAAAGTAATCGTTTTCCAGTGCTGCGGTGATTGCTAATACATCTTCTTTCATAATTAGTTCAGGTTATGACCAGCGCCCATACCGCCATCCACATTAATAATAGCGCCATTGATGAAATTGTTTTTTGCAATGGCATAAACCATTTCGGCAACATCCTCCGCTTCACCTATCCGGTTCAACAAATGCAAACCCGCACTCTGATCAGCTGAATCACCATGCATAGGTGTACGAATCACGCCTGGTGCAACCACATTTACCCTGATGTTGTTTTTACCAAATTCAGCGGCCAGTTGCAAGGTCAATGCGTGTATCGCCCCTTTCGATGCAATCGGAGCTGTTGAGGCTGCGCCAGCCAATGCATGATTCACCAATGGGGTCCCGATATTGATGATCACGCCCCCCGACTGCTTCAGCATTTGTGGCAGAATAGCCTGGGTGGTAAAAAAGGTCCCCTTCAGGTTGGTATCAAGAAAACGGTCCAGGTAAGCTTCGTCCACTTCCAGAAAGGGCTTCGTTTCATAGATACCGGCATTGTTTACCAATACATCTACACCACCAAATTTTTCAATGGCAATTGAAAGTAACTGCTCCCCGGTGGTTTTATTTTTCACATCCCCTACTACCTTTGCCAAGTTGCCTCCTGCTCCTAATTCCTGATACACTTCTTCCAGTTTTTCTGCTGTTGAAGAATTTATGATGACATTATCGCCGTTTTTCAAAAAGTGACGGGCGATTTCTTTACCGATGCCCGAAGAGGCACCAGTAACAATTATTGTTTGTGTTTTCATTTGTTTTACGCTTACTTTTTATCTGCTGTAATTCCCTTTGCCCTCAGTTCCGACACCTGTTCTCCGGCATAACCCCAGTTGTCGAGGTCATATTCCTGTATCATGACGTGGGTCAGTTGCGGATCTTTGTTTAAGACCTCAGTAATCAGGTCTGTTACCCCTTTTATCAGGGCTTGTTTTTGTGCTTTAGTAACACCTTCACGGGTTACTTCTATTTTTACAATTGGCATGGCTTTGCTGTTGATGCTAAAAAACTGATTACTCAGCTTTAGCGGTAATACCTACATTTAACTCAAAATCATTATAGATCAGGGTATCGCCCAGATTTTGGAAAAAATTCCCTGAACGGAACTTCATTCCATATTTAGTTCGATCGATGATCAGTTTACCATTGGCGGTAAACGTATCACCAGCTAAATTCAGGCTGGCCTCAAAACTTACGGGATGTGTAATGCCTTTAATGGTAAGCTCCGCATCAATATGATTTCCCGCGACGGCGGTGATGACCAGACTTGCTTCTTTAAATTGTGCTGTAGAGAAGAAATCGTCAGAGATTAAATGTCCCAGGAATTGGGCGTTGGTATCAGGATCAGTAATATCTAGTATTTTAATGGAGGTGGTATCAGCGATGAAACTACCACCGGTGATTTTACCATCAGTCAAAATGAATTGACCTTCTTTAATGGCTATTGTGCCATTATGTGCGCCCGTTACTTTTTTTCCTGTCCAGTCGATATTGCTCTGCGAAGGAACGATAGTGAATTGTTGATTTTCCATGTGATTTGTTTTTAATTACAAAACAAAGTACGGGAGGAAAAACGGTTGGATCGTGTGATCTACATCACATTTTAGGTATGATGAAGCCGGCTTAAGGTTTCCCTTGATACCCCAAGATAAGCGGCAATGAGGTTTTTAGGCACCATATTATAGAGCTCCGGATATAGGTTCAGTAATTCCTCGTATCGGAATTTGACGTTATTATTCATGAATGATAATAACCTTTTCTGACTCGCTACATATCCTTTATTGGTTCGCCAGCGAAAGAAGTGCTCTACGGAATGGATCTCCCTGCAAATTTTCTCGCGGTTTGCATTGCTAAGGCACAACACTTCTGCGTCCGAAATACAGTCCAGTGCGATGCTTGCTTTCGTATGGTTATAAAGTGCCTCAAAATCCGAGGCCCACCAGGTTGGCATCGCAAATTGCAGAATGAACATTTTTAATTCGTCGTTAATAAAAAAGGATTTCAGGCAACCGGAAATCACAAAATACTCGCAATCCACCATGCTTCCTTCGGAAATAACGACCTGTCCTTTTTTAAATTTCCGGAACTCAAAAAGGGAAAAGAAATAGTCGAACTGTTCATCTGTAAGTGCAGCGTTTTTTAAAACATGAGCCTTTAAAACTTCCTTAGCATCCATATCAATAGTCATTTCTAAAAACTTTATCAGCGTACTAAGCTGCAAAAAATAACAATAACTATATAGAAAAATCTATTAGCGGCATTATTTAAATTAAGCGCTATTTTTTTGTTTTTTGAACTGGAATAATTGAGCAATATGTTTGATAAAATTCCCCTTCAAAGCATAACGCACAATAAAAAAATTGATGGGAAAAGCCATTAAAAAAACCAATAAAGGCGCGTAAAATTTGTTGATTCCGATGTAGAGCATTCCATTTAGCAGGATAAGCTCGTTTCCTAAATTAATCAGGTGCGCTCCTAAAAATTGTATGGCACGTTTTAGCTGTGGTTTTACCTGAAAGGTGATATAGGAAGAAAGAAAATAATTGCATACGATGCTTACTGAAAAAGCTGCCAGGTAAGCTAGGTTAGGGTCCACATCAGTATAGACCAAAGAAAGGTAAATACTATAATTGACAACAGTAGCTGTGCCACCAACAAACATGAAACGAATAAAAGAATAGCTCAAAAGCTTTTCTATCCAATGTTTTATTTTATGCATCAAATCCTAAATATTTTTTAGTGGTTTGGAAAGTGCAGCCTTTGTTTTTAAGTCTGCGGATGAGTTCTTCCAATTTGTGTAATAGCTTGCTTCCTGAACAGTTACTGATATAGCCGGGAACACAAAATCTCTTGTCTGTCAATTGTTCTGAAAATTCCCAGGGGTGAAAATACAGATTCAGATGTCCGTCTTTTTTTAATGCGGAATAAGCCAGTTTTGAATAAAATCCAATAGGTATTACGTGGAAGGAAATCCAGAAAAGCGGTATTCTGAAAGGCCAGGAAACTGATGCCGGGTATTGAATCATTCCATCCTCCTTAAAAATCGTTCTGGGTTCACCTAGATTATTGTACCGGAACGGAATAAATGTAGGGTTCATGGACGAATTGTAGCGATATCCGGCAGCCAATAAAGTTTCAACCGATGTTTTTGCCAGGCGGGGCGCCCTAAAACCGATAACTGCAGTGCCTGTTATTTGCTCTAATAATGTTTTGGCCTCCTCTGGAGCAGACATGCTTCCTATTGCATGGTAAAAATCATGCGAAGCAATTTCATGCCCTAAAAGCTGTATTTGTTTAATGATTTCGGGTTTATGCCGGGCATAATTTGCCGTTACGTAAAATGTTGCCTTAGCATCATGCTTAGTCAGAAGGACTAATATAGATTCCAGTCCTTCCGTTGAAACAGACAATTGGTTGTCAAAATCAATATCGATTCCTCTTTCCATGGGAAAGTCGAACTCTTCAACATCAAACGTTAGGTTAACAATCATCTTAGACCTGCTATCTTTATAAAGTTAATGGATTCACGCATCAAAACGCCTATAGACATTCTAGACATCACGATTTCTTCCCGAAGGTCAGTTTCGACATTCATAATGGTGGTGTCACTATTCCGGGCTGCCAAAACTATGAATTCCGTATCAAAAAGAAAGTCCTTTATCTTCGTTTGCAACATAATTTTACGTGCTTTGGGCGACAGGCCTTTTAATCCACCCTGAGTGTCTGTGTTTTCCATGCGAAGGACAACCTGGTTCATTAACCTGGATCCACGCGACATCAACTTTCGCAGTGGAGTAAGCTTAGAATAATAACTGTTATTGCGCACAGCTATCACAACATCTATATTGTCGAAAGTCTTATCGATCACTTCGCACATAGATTCCAGAGAATAAGGAAAATCGATATCAGTATACACCGTATAAGCGGCATTTGATGCTGCAATACCTGCCCGAACGGCAGTACCTTTACCCCGGTTTTTGCGATTGTCAATGATTATTGCACTGGGAAAAGTAGTCCGTAAAGCCTCTTTTTCTTTTATTCCGAAATTACGCGTTGAACCATCATTAGAAACGATAAGCCTAAAGGCCTTCTTTGGATAGCAACTTTGTATATCGGCAAATCGCTGAGCCAGGGTTTCTATAAAATTTGATGGAGGATTGTAACACGGAAGTACAATATCCATATCATAATGCTGTTGCTCGTTTAAAAAAACTGACATGTTAAATAGACAAACTAGGTGTAGCGGGTGTAAAAAAAGTCTTGTAGGCAATTCTGATCCATACCATGAACATTACCCATACGTTTAGATATAAGACGTGACAAATCATGTTCATCACTGACCTCGGAACAAATAGGTCAACAGGCACAACACACAGGAAAATGAAAATTGCCCAAAAGCAAATTTTGTCTATAATGGTACGGGAGGGTTGGCTCCAATACCACAACATAAATCCCGCTAATGCAATAATATAGGTGTGTTTTTCGGCAGCGTCGCTAAATATAATGGTCCAGCCCATCAGCACAGCCAGTGCCTGTGTACGGAATTTCCAATCATTAAATTTTTTATAATTGAGAACCAGTAGTACTGCCAAAACTGCCAATGCCCCTAACTGTATGTACCTGTAATAAGGGAGTGTTTTATATAGCAGTGGTTTTATATAGTAAATAGAATCAAAGGTTTGTGTAGTATGGTGGCTGGAAAGGCTATAGAGCCATTCGTTATAGTAAGGCAAAAGCTCGCTAACGTTTAGTTTAACCAGAGGCAGGAGGAACAAAATAACACCAATAAGTAATACGTACAATGTGTTACGCCAAAATTGAGGGTAACACAATAGCAAACCTAGCTGAAAGATGCCATACACCTTTGTCATTCCCGATATCATAATTAAGAGTATCGCAAAAAAGAACTGTTTACGTTCCATCAGGCTGTATGCAAACAAGAAAATATAGGCTACCGTAATGTTATATTGAAAAGAAAGCAGGCTTTGTCCTAAAATCAATAAAGTAAACAGAAACATCTTACATTTCTGTTCTTTTGAAAAGATATCCGGAAGATTGAATATGGCTAAAAAAAAGAGACTATAATTAAACAGATTCCAGAAAAATGGCCCGAGCCAGGACGGTAAAAAGGCAAAGGGGGTATATAGAACTGAAAAAATTGGGGTGTATAAAAAGAATCGGCCATGTGAATTTACCCATTGGTCGGTATATGGACTTACCCCATTCCAAAAATCTCTTGACGCATCCGAAAATACCATAAAATTGTGATGACGACCCCTTGAAAATTCGAATAAGGTGATGATAGTAGTAATTATAACCCCTAATATATACAGGTTTTTAGGGTTATAAAGATAACCTATGGGGCCATTTATTTTCATATCTGATAGCATTCGGATGAAGGACGTGCAAAATTAAACGTCAAAGATAAATAAATATGCTACCATTTTATTTATTGTCAAATTTTAAAATTGATTTTTCCGGAAAAGAAGGCAGCCTTTTTGAATATGACTTCCGGGTGTCCTATACTGCAATAAGTTTATAAAGATTTTATTACTGACACTAGTTTGCCCTCCTGCCTGCTAATTGGGCTTCGGGTATCCATCGCATTTCACAAATGCGAACGCTTAACCTTTAATGCCAGGTAATACTGATAACAAAATTTCTTTTTCTAATACCCGTACACCCGGAGTATCACTGATTTTGATATCTGTGCCGTTTTCAAATTCCTGTATACAATCCAGCAGATTTAACTCAGTTTCGACCTCCACACGCAGGGTTACACACAAATGTATTTTCATCTTAAAATTTATAAATAACTATTACCACTCAGCACCTACTTTTAGTTATTAAGAAATTAACATGAAATGTATCCGACCCCACTCTAACCCTATGATCATAAAAAAACATTTTAAGCCTTGACCCTTTCGATCTAAACTAATCTTCTGAGAACTGTTTTGTGTTAAAAAACAACCGCACTGCAAAAGCAAAGGTTTCTGAGCAAATTGGTTGTTGAATATACCGGACCAGATAGTAAAGGGTAAATAAATATTGATCTGACTTAAACAGCCGGTCAATAAGCAGTGGTGTGTATTGAGGCGTACTGTTTTCATTGTCGCGTAGCAATTTTATAGTTTCCTGAGCCAGCGAGATCCAAAAACCAACGGTCAGCACCTGCTTACCCCAAACCCTTGTCAGTTCTTCACTATCGTCTGCGGTTTCAATAGCGGCTATTTTCAAATAAGCTAAAAAGCTGCTGAATTCTCCCGGATACAATATTTGCAGCAATTTTCCTGTTTTATTAAGTCTGATGTCTTTTTTTGCTTTCATGGGTATTAATAGTAGCGCACGACAGCCGAAAATTCTGCTAATTAATCACATTAAATGTTTTTTCCAGCCTGATATCTTCTGAAGAACTGCCGATCATCACCTTAAATTTTCCAGGTTCTACCATCCAGTTCATATTTTTATCCAGCAAAGCCAGATCATCGGGCTTAAGCACAAAATTTACGGTTTGCTTTTCACCGGGTTTTAACCTGATGCGTTCAAAACCCCGAAGATCAAAATCGTAAGTAGTCACACTGCTTACAAAATCCTTTACATAGAGTTGCACCACTTCATCGCCTGTCAGCTTACCCGTATTGGTAATATCTACAGAAACATGAATATCAGCACCGACATAAATGGCATCTTTATCCAACGTCAGGTTACTATATTCAAATTGGGTATAACTTAAACCATATCCAAAAGGATATAAGGCTCCGTTAACACTCGTCTTACCATAACCATTAGGGCCACTGGAAGGTTGCCCGGCCTGAGAAGCGGGTTTAAATGGAAAATTGTATTCAATCTGTCCGACAGATTTCGGGAAAGTAACGGACAGCTTTCCTCCCGGATTGTGATCGCCAAAAAGCGTTTCGGCAATCACTTTACCACTTTGAGGGCCTGGAAACCAGGCTTCCAAAATAGCCGGCAAATACCTGTTTTCCCAATTGATGGTCAATGGTTGTCCGTTTATTGCAACCATGATCACTGGCTTACCCGTTGCATGTAACGCCTGCAACAACTGTAGCTGTCTGCCCGGTAAACCTAGTCCTGTTCTGGACAAGCTTTCCCCAACACGTTTTTCATCTTCACCTACGACAGCAATAACAACATCGGCCAGTTTGGCCATCGATACCGCTTTTTCTATTCCGGCTTGTTCTTCAGCGGTTAAAGGACTGGCAATGATTTCGCTTTCCGGCCAGTTGGCATCTACGACATCACAGCCTTTTTCATAAGTGACCGAAGCATGGCCTTTTAGGTACTTTTTTATACCCTCAAACACAGAAGTTACTGGATTATTTGAAGGGCCGTACCGACTTGTTGCGTAGTTTTCTTCCGTTGCCAGAGGTCCTGTAACCAATACATTTTTCAATTTATTCTTATCAAGAGGCAATAAATTTCCTGTATTTTTCAACAACACCATTGCCTGCCTGTTGATCTCCATAGCAAATTCTTCCTCCTTTTGCGTATGAACGATTTTGTCGGCGGCTTTGGGGTCCCGAACATAAGGCTGATCAAAAAGCCCTAATCTGAATTTAACCCTCAATACACTGACTACCCTTTCATCCAGTGTTTTCATGGAAACATGCCCTTCTTTAACCAACTCCCTTAAGGGCAAAATATAATCATCGGGTGCTGTAAAATTGGTCCTCACATCAAGACCTGCTTCTATTGCCTGTTTAACGGCCCCTTTATAATCAGGCACTACATGATGCTTGCTGAAAATATATTCAACTGCCTCACTGTCGGAAACCACATAACCATTAAAACCAAATTTCTGGCGCAGGAGTTCAGTCAGGAAAAAGTGACTTCCCGTTATCGGTACCCCGTCCCAGTCATTATAGCTACTCATCACCCCCATCGGGGCAGCTTCCTTAATTACTTTCATGAATGGGTATAGGTACAACTGATACATTTCACGCGGCGCCACATGCGGATCAGTACGGGCATCGCCATCGCGCCCGCCTTTAGGGACACTGTAAACTGCATAATGTTTCAGCGTAGCAGCTACGCCCTGATCTTGTATGCCCAAAACCATTTGCTTCCCAAGCTCGGCAATATGAAATGGATTTTCTCCATAGCATTCCACTACCCTTCCCCATCTCGGGTCCCGGGCCGGATCTAAGATTGGGGCATAGACATTTGTATAGCCTAATGCTTTAGCTTCCCGCCCCGCTATTGCCCCTGCCTGATAAACCAATGATTTGTTCCAGGTACTTCCTATTGCTATGGGCGATGGTAAAGGAGTTGCACGGTCGTGGTTTAGCCCATGAATTCCTTCATTGGTAAAATCAACAGGAATGCCCAGACGGGTTTCCTCAATAAACCATTTTTGAACCTGATTAATTGCTGCTGCATGTTTACTAAATGGATAAGAGTAGGCAGTACTCGATTTTGGATGATATGCCAGCCCATTCAAATGCTCGTCTATATTTGCAATCCCGTCTTTCCATATTTTATTTTTCCATTCCGGCGTTGGGAGTTCATCTTTTAAAACCCGTCCATAGCCATATAAGGTTGCGGTCTGGCAGGTTTTTTCTTCCAGACTCATCAGCGACAACAGCTGCTGTACACGTTTTTCGACAGGTTGTTTCGGGTCTTCAAATAGGTCCTTCTTCCCATTTTTGTTAAAGTCTATCCAGCCTTCATGATAAATGGAACCAGATTGTGCCCAACAAAATTGGCTGGAAAGCAATGCTGCGAATAAAAAAGTTTTTTTCATGATTACCGGGTTAATGTGAACTTACTTTGCAATAAAATCTGATCTGATGAGGAGCCCAGCATCACCTGAAAGACACCTGGCTCTGTAATCCATTTTAAGTCTTTATTGTAAAAAGACAGTTTCTCTTTATTGATCACAAAACTGATCAGCTTACTTTCTCCTGGTTTCAACAGGACTTTTGCAAAATCTTTAAGTTCTTTTAACGGGCGTACAATAGAAGCAACTTCATCACGCAGGTACAATTGGGCAACCTCTTCACCTGCATACTTCCCGGTATTGGTCAGTTTAAAGCTAAGCACAACAGAATCAGCATCGGTAATTTCTGATTTACTCAGTTTTAGATCTGAATAGCTGAATTTTGTATAACTCAGGCCGTAGCCAAAAGCATAACGCGGTGTATTTTCTTCATCGATATAAACAGAAAGGTAAAGCTTGTTTTTCTGGTTCGTATAAGGCCTGCCGGTATTGGTCTGGCCATAGTAAATGGGTATTTGTCCCATAGCACGCGGAAAGGTAACCGGCAATTTAGCAGAGGGATTATAATTGCCAAAAATCACATCTGAAATGGCATTACCGGCCTCACTGCCCAACCACCAGGTATATAGAATTGCTGCTGCTTTATCAGCGATCTCATTAAAAATCATCGGACGACCAGCCATTAGGGTTACAATTATTGGCTTGCCTGTTTTTTGGATGGCTTCAAATAGCTTCACCTGGTCGCCTGGCAAATGAATGTCTGCCCTTGATTTTGATTCACCGCTCATGTCCCACGTTTCTCCAAGTGCAAGAACAACCACGTCGGCTTGCCGGGCTGTTGCTACCGCTTCTGCAATTTCGGCGTCTGTAGAACTTAAGGCAGTCCCAGCTCCGGCGAATAATAATTTTTGATTTTTGCCGACCGCAGCGGACAAACCTTCGTACAAACTAACTGTAGAAACAGTATCTGCATTGACGATCCAGCTGCCTGCCATATCACGCTTCGCTTTAGCCAAAGGGCCAATCACTGCAATTGTTTGTGCTGTTTTTGCCAGGGGTAGCAGATCGGCGTCATTTTTTAAAAGTACAATAGATTTCCTGGCCATCGCTCTGGCAATGGTTCTGTTTTTGGGATTTTTGATCACTTTTTGCTCACGCTTCTCATCAGAGAATTTATAAGGATCGTCAAACAGACCAAGCTCAAATTTTTTATATAAAATCCGCTTCACGGCATCATCTATTAAAGCAACCGCGACTTTCCCTTCCTTTACCAATTGAACTAAATGCTTGCGATAGGCACTACCTTCCATATCCATATCACTACCAGCGATAATTGCTTTTTCGGCAGCATCTTTCAGGTCATTGGCATAACCCCAGATGCTCATTTCACCTATAGAATTCCAGTCGCTTACGATAAAGCCATTATAATTCCACTTATTTTTTAAGATATCACGTTGTAAATAACTGTTTCCCGTAGCAGGAATCCCATTGAGGGTATTAAAGGAATTCATAAAAGTAGCAACGCCGGCTTCGGCTGCTGCTTTAAATGGCGGCAAATAAGTTTGCCATAATTCATGATCGCTCATTTCTACCGCCGCATAATCTCTTCCGGCAATCGCCGCACCATAGGCAGCAAAGTGTTTGGCACAAGCCATTACTGCATCTGTTCCGCCTAATTTTTCTCCCTGGAAACCTTTCACCCTCGCCCTTGCAATTAAACTCCCCAAATATGGATCTTCTCCAGCTCCTTCCATGATGCGGCCCCAGCGTGGGTCCCGGGCAATGTCTACCATTGGCGCAAATGTCCAGTGAATACCGGATGCGGCAGCCTCTTCGGCGGCAACATGTGCAGCCTGTTTAATGGCTCCTAAATCCCAGGACGCGGCTTCGGCCAGTGGAATTGGAAACGTAACCTCATATCCATGAATGACATCCAGGCCAAATAACAACGGAATCTTTAAGCGACTTTTTAAGGCCATCGCCTGAACTTCCCTGGTATTCTTTACCCCTTTTACATTTAGCATGGAACCCACCCAGCCGTTTACGATCTCGGTTTGCAGGTCATTCTTTTTTTCGCTTGCAGGGCCTGTTAATGCTTTTCCTGTATATTGATTTAGCTGACCTACTTTTTCTTCAATCGTCATCTGCTTTAAAAGCTGATCTACTTTTTGACTAATGGCGGGATCTGTTTTCTGAGCAAAAGTCGATACACTGCATAGAAAGAGGAAAAACACCAGTGTAGGATAAATGAGGTTACGGTTCATTATAAAATATAATTGTAAATGTTAATAAGAAGATGGGATATCCAGGTACAGGCCATCGTAAAAAGTAAAAAATGCAGGCTTTTTAGCATAGTTCAAATCAAATAAACAAGCCGCATCTACCTGTGTGTTGCCGCTGTAAGTCAGCCAGGAATCTTCATCCCCAACATTCCATAAGGTAATGCCCCAACGCTGATTTGCCGGAACATACTTGCGGTATAGCATGGCCACGTCTTTGTATTTCTGCTTTTGAATATCCAGCACCGCAGTAGAAAATGGCAATCCTGGTTTATTCAGGCTCAGATCCAGTTCAGATACATGGACTAGCAGCCCCGTAGATTTCATTTTGATCAATGCTGTTTTCACATTTGCCATAGAAGTATTCACATTGATGTGGAACTGCATGCCTATCCCATCTATGATGGGTTTTCCGTTTACCTTAATTTCCTTTAAAGCCATGACCAGCTTATAAATAGAATCCAGCTTTTTTGCGGAGTAGTCGTGCCCGTAATCATTATAAAAGAGTTTCAATCCGGTATCCCCTCTTGCCTCCGCAGCTTGCCGTGCATAGGTAAAAGCCTTTTCTACATAAGATTTACCTATCGTCCGGTACCAGATGCTTCCTTTATCCTCATTATTAACGAGCTCCTTTGCGGCCCGGTAATTGCCATTATCATCAAATACTTCGTTTACGACATCCCATGATTTCATCAGTGGTGTCCCCGCATTGTCTTTATAGATCGAAGAAGGGTTATCATAATTGGCGATCACATTTTTAATGTGCCTGCTCATGATAGAGTCCATCTTTTGAGCTCTTGTAATTCCCCCGGGCAAACTTGCCGTTTCCCAGTTCTTTACCCATTGGGGCAAACCCCTGTGCCATAAAAGGGTATGTCCGTGAATGCGCTTTTTTCCAAAATTGAGTGCCAGGTTTTCAATCGTCTTGTCAGAGAAATTAAAGTTTCCTTCCTGGGGTTGCAGACTGGTCATTTTCATGGCATTCTCAGCCGTCAAACTATTATAGTGTGTTTTAACGAGCTCGCGGTAGCTCCCCTCCTGCCCTAATAAATTGATGTTCACCCCGGCACCGATCATCACATTTGGATTCGCAGACTGCAGCACTTTTCCGGTGTCGGCCAACATTTCGGCCTGATTTTTTTCATTCCGGTTACGATCAGCAGCGGCTAAAGGTCCTTTAGCACAGCTGAGGTATAGAAAACCAGGTAATAACAAATAAGCTATATAATTTTTCATCAGTATATCATTTGATTTTTATCGGTTATGAAGCTATCATAAGCATAGTCATTGCTTTTTGTAAGCGGTATGCTTATGATGGTTTCATCGGACAAACAGTTAGGGGTTCTGAATAATTTTAGGATTTAGCTGAATCTCTTTAAGTGGTATCGGGAACAGTTTATCATCGGCAGTAATGCTGATCACATTCGCTCCAATCTTAATCTGATCAGCTATAAAATGCGCGTTCATAACGGCTACAGCACGGTCTGTTCTCACCAGGTCAAACCAACGGTGTCCTTCCATATTCAATTCCAGCTTACGTTCTGTTTCAATCGCGGTTCTTAAACTGGAAGCGTCTAATGTCTGTGCAGCGGTCAGGTCTCCGCTGGCGTTACCATAGGCACGGCGGCGAACAAGGTTCACATAATCTTTCGCGATTGCCGGACCACTAATTTCATTTTCAGCTTCCGCATACATCAGCAGGACATCCGCATAACGGATCACAATCCAGTCATTATCTGCATCCAGGCCGATCGACATCTGATCATCCACATATTTTTTAGAATAATAGGCCGTTACGGCATTCTCATTGGTTACCGTTAGGGGAAACCTGCCAAACGACGCATCTCTCCGTTTATCCAGCGATGTGGTTAAAGCAGTTGCCGGGTTTGAGGGCAGGACTTTTGGATATTCGTTAAACAAACTTTTACGCGGTGTATTAAAACCATTTGAACCGCCTACTCTAGCGATGGCGGAACCGCTTTCTGTAGGGGAAAACCAGTTAAAAAATGCACTTCCGGTACCCAGTCCTGTTTTGCTGTACCTTACTGAAAATATGATTTCTTTATTTAGCTCATTTGAAATGCTAAATACATCGGCAAAATTGGGCAACAGGTCATATCCATATGGATTTGCGCCGACAGGAAGTAATTCCCCTAGTTTTGCTTTACACAGGTCATATTTCTTTTCTGTCAGGTATACCTTTCCAAGCAGTGCCTTGGCGGCACCGCGGGTAGCCCGTCCTAAACCGGAGGTAGGGGTCGTTGCTGCAGGATAGGAAATTGGAAGCCCGGTTGTCAGATGCTCTGCATCTTTGAGGTCCTGCTCAATCAACGCATAGACATTGGCTTCCGTTTCCCTTCCATATTCCAAAGCTTCATTTACCGTTTTTAGTTCTTTTGTGATGAGCGGAACACCCCCCCATATCCGAACGGCATTGAAATAAGTTAAGGCACGTATAAATTTCACTTCAGCCTTGTACCTGTCTTTCAAGGCCTGGTCCATCGCGATGCCATCGATCCTGTCGAGAATCGTATTGCAACGGGCAATACATTTGTATACCGATCTCCATATCGACAACAGGTTTACATTTTCCGGTGCAGTGATAAAAAATTCAAAATCACCTATTCCAGCCCCTGTTGATACAGAAGTACTGTTATCTGAAGCCACATCGCCAAAAATATACAATCCGGTTCCTCCGGTAGCACTTCGGCCATATATATCCTGTAATGAGGCATATGCACCATTTACCGCCAGGTTTATGCCGTTGGCATCTTTATATAAATCCTCAGAAAACACACGGGTAGGATCATTCAAATCCAAAAAGTCTTTATTACATGAGCTAACAGCAACCAGTAATAAAATCGATAATGCAAGATATTTTTTCATAAAAAACTCCTTTTATTCTATACGTTAAAAACCTACGTTTAATCCCAATGAGAATGTTCTCGCTACAGGATAAGTACCCTGATCTACCCCAAATCTTGGCTGACTGGCGCCATACCAAACGTTTACTTCCGGGTTATATCCGAAATAATTGGTAAACGTGTAGAGGTTTTCGCCGGTAACATATACCCTGGCATTGCTTACCTTAACTTTCTTCAGGAAAGCTGCCGGTAACGCGTAAGCCAGGGTTACATTTCTTACCCGTAAAAATGAGCCGTCAAAAATATTTCGCGATGAGGCAACCTGTACCGAAGAAAGAATGGTTGTATTTGCCCTGGGAGTCATTCCATCACCAGGTTCTTCGGGAGAGCGCCAGCGGTTAACCGCATTGGAACGTACGTTGAAAGAGCCGTTATAAGTATTTACATAGCGGTCGGATGCATTGAATATCTTATTGCCGTATACCCCTTGTAGCAAAAAGCTCAGTTCAAACTGCTGATAACTAAACCTATTGGTTATTCCATAAGTGAATTTAGGCAGCGGGCTTCCAATATTGGTGATATCACCCGCGTCAATTTTCCCATCAAGGTTTACATCTTCGTATTTGATATCTCCCGGGTTTGAGCCTCCTGATACCCATTTCGGACTGGCAGCCACATCAGCTGCATCCTTATAGACTCCGATCTGGCGATAGCCGTAAAAACTGCTCATCGATTCACCAGGAACCAAACGGATGGCATTGTCATATCCGAAAGCGGCCTGGTAGCCAAGAAAGGCACCATCATCGGATAGAGATAAGACCTTATTTCTGGTAAAAGCAATGTTCAGATCAGTGGTCCATTTCAATTTGCCGGCCAGGTTACTCGTTTTTAAAGCAAGCTCTAATCCGTTATTCCTCACTTCTCCCACATTGCTCAAAATAGAAGTGGCAAAACCCATGGTTAGCGGAACATCTTTAGCAAAAAGTAAATCACTTGTGATGCGGCGATATACATCTGCCGTTAAATAAACACGGTCTTTAAAAAGGCCTATTTCTAAACCAAAGTCCAGTTGTTTATTGGTTTCCCAGGTAAGGTCTTTGTTTTCAAAGCCACTTGGCGAAAAACCGAATGTTTGTGTTCCGGTGTTGGAGCCAAAGATATAGTTCACCTGCTGGGCATAACTTTGCCAGGAGTAATCTCCAATATTATTGTTTCCTGTTACCCCATAACTTGCCCTGATCTTTAGCTCACTGATGTGAGGATTATCTTTTAAAAATTGTTCCTCTCCCACTCTCCATGCCGCAGAAAACGCAGGAAAAACTGCGTATCTATTATTAGCGCCAAAACGTGAGGAACCATCGGAACGTAGGGAAGCAGAGAACAAATACCGGTCTTTATAGCTGTAGTTCGCTCTTCCAAAGGCAGAAACCAGGGCATTATCACTGTAAGCAACAGTTCCCAAGATCACCCCGGAAGCGTTTGGATATTCCACAATAGAATTCGTGATCGTACCGTTCTGGCCATATTGACTACCCTCATTATAGGTATTTTTCTGTAACGAATATCCTGCAAGCAGCGAGAGGTTATGGTCTTTACCGATCATCGTGTTATAAGACAAGGTATTTTCGGATACCCAGTTATAATTGGTCCCTGTAGTGAGCCTGGATCTGATGTTCCCGATCAAAGGGTTAGACAGGTTTGCAAGTGGCGCATTATCTGACATCAGTGTTGCCGGCACATACCATTTCCGGTTGGTTTGTAAAGCTTCAAAACCAAAGCTCGTTCTAAATTTCAGGCCCTTTATAATTTCATAATTCAATCCGAGATTAGACAATATCCGCCCAACCGAAGTCCTGTCTTTATACAGGTCAAGGACCGCTACCGGATTAAAAGGATTGCCGTTAAAAACCTGTGTAGCTGCCGACTGGATGGCCTGAATATTGGAATAGTCGCCATTTGCAAACCTGACAGGTAAAGTTGGGGGCTGCAATAAAGCGCTGAGCACTGTACCACCTACTCCGGATGGATTGGTCCCAATCCCGTTAATGGTCGCATTATTTAAACCACCACCGGTTGCCGTCTGATCGCTAATTGCATACGAAGGAGCAATGTTAAAGCTAAGTGTGAGCTTTTTGCTCAATTCCGCATCAATATTTGCCCTTAAAGTGTACCGGTCAAAATTCGTTGCCTTAATGATCCCTTCCTGGTTGTAGTAAGAACCTGTGATGTTAAATTTAAATTTATTGGTTCCTCCGGATGCGGACAGCGAATAGCTTCCCTGCATGCCCGTTCTGAACAGCTGGTCCTGCCAGTTGGTATTCGCATTGGTGTTTTGATTGGTAGGATCACTATAGGTAGCAGGTATGGTTTTTCCACCATTTTTAAATGCATCAGTCAGGTAATCGATATATTCATCCCTGGATAAAACATCCGTTTGTTTGGCCACATTTTGAAAACCTGTACTGGAAGTAAAATTAAACTTTGTAATTCCTGCCGTTCCTTTTTTTGTCGTTACAATAATAATCCCGTTCCCCCCTCTCGATCCGTAAATGGCAGATGCCGCAGCATCTTTCAATACGTCTATGGATTGAATATCTGCCGGATTGATCTGATTAAAGTTATCTGCATTGTTTAAGGGGTACCCATCTACTACAAACAAAGGACTATTGCCGGCACTGATAGAACCGATTCCTCTTACCTGTATGGTGGGTGCTGATCCCGGATCACCTGATACCTGGGCAATATTCACTCCTGCAACCTGTCCTGCCAAAGCCTCAGCTGGTGTGGCCACGAGCCTGTCTTCGATCTGTTTTGCAGAAACCGAGCTGACCGAGGTCGACAACAGTTTCTTCTTTTGCTCGCCGTAGCCTACAATCACCACATCGCTCAATGTGGTGATGTCGTCTTTTAAAGTAACATCGATCGTATTGCCCGCGGCAACACGTTCTTCGGTAACAAAGCTGACATAGCTAAAAATAAGTATGGACTGTCTGTTCGGTACCATAATGGTATAGGCACCTGATGTATTGGTGATGGTCCCTGTTTTTGAATCTTTCACTTTTACAGCTACCCCTACCAGAGGGCTACCTTTCAAATCAGTAACCTTGCCTTTTATAGTGATACTTTGCGCATAGGCGCCAGTAAAAAGCATCGCCAGCAAAATGAGTAACAAGTACAATTTTTTCATACGCTTGAATTTTATATTTGGTTTAGACAAATCTGCGTATCCACACTTCAAAAACCGATGAAAAATGGTTTTTTTAAGGGGTAAAAAATGACTTATTTACCTTTAAAGGCAGATTTTCACTTCATTTCTAAGTCGGAAGGGGAAACGCCATGTAACTTCTTAAACTCCCGGCTAAAGTATTTGCGGTCGTTAAAACCAACCATTGAGGCGACTTCATTTACACTCAATACATTCTGCTGCAGTAAAAAAACCGCCTTTTTCAGGCGCATAGATTTGATGAAATCTGATGGAGACAGATCAGTGATGGCGCAGATTTTTTTATAAAGCACCGTTTTACTCATCCCCATTTCATTTCCTAAAGCAATGACCCCAAACTCCGGATTTTCCATATGGTCTTCCACAACCTGCATTAATTTTTTAATGAAACGCTCATCAGGGGAGGCAATGGGTAAATTTTGTGGCTGTAAGGTAATTTGCTGCGCAAACTTTTTCCGCATCAGTTCTCTTGATGCCAGTAAATTGTGCACATTCAGTTCCAGAATTTTGGTACTGAAAGGTTTGGTCAGGTAGGCATCGGCCCCTGTCTGGAAACCATTGACCTGGTGAATATCAGCGGCGAGTGCCGTTAACAGGATCATAGGAATATGACTCGTCCTTTCGTCCGTTTTTATTTTCCGGCAAAACTCAAGACCGTCCATAACCGGCATCATAATGTCGCTGATGATCAGATCCGGGATCACGGTGATGGCTTTCTCAAATGCCTCCGCACCGTTAATGCAGGAGATGATCTGGTAGCCGGGCAAAGATTCAGCAATAAAGTTCCTCAGCTCCTCATTGTCTTCTGCCAGCAGTATGGTATAGGCTTTATTTTGCCCTTCAAAAACACTATAGGTCAGCACATCCATTTCCGACTGGAGCTGAAATGAGGTTATACTTTCATTGTCGGCCCCATTTTGCACAATATGCACACTTTCTGATGCCTTAAGGCTAAAAGGCAATTTCACCGTAAAGCTGGTACATCCTGCTTCCTCATTTGCAGCCGGCCGGCTATCCACAGAGATCGTACCATTATGCAATGCTACGATGTTTTTGGAAAGAGCCAGCCCCACTCCTGTACCAGGTTGTGATGTGTTTGGTTGTACCTGATAAAAATTGCTGAACAACTTATCCTGATATTCTAAAGGAATGCCCTTCCCATTGTCTGTGATTTTTACCGTCAGGAAGGAATCCTCTTCTGTAAATATTTCCAGTTTGATGTTCCCACCATCAGGACTAAATTTAAAAGCATTGGAAAGGAGGTTAAAAAAAACCTTCTCCAGCTGATTCCGATCAGCATACAACATCACTTCCGTTTCGGCAGTAATAAACTCGTACTTGATTTGTCTGCTTTCGGCGAGCGGTTGGAATGACAGGTAAATTTCCTTGATGAAGGGTACAATATTGCCTTTTTGAAGATAAAGTACCATATTCCCTGTCTCTGCTTTCCGGAAATCCATCAATTCCGTAATCAGGCGCATCAACCGTTCTGCGTTATTTTTAATCTGCAAAACCTGCCCCTTCAACATTGCATCGGCTAAAGTTCGTTTATAAAGGTTTTCCAGTGGCCCGAGGATTAGAGTAAGCGGTGTCCGGATCTCATGAGAGATATTGGTAAAGAAATCCAGCTTCATTTTATAAAACTCTTCCTGCCTTTCATTTTGAAGGTGTTCATTATACAGGTCCCTTTCTAACCTGGCCCTGATGTTAAAAAACTGAATAATCTTATAAGAAACCGCGCCAATGATGATTGCATATAGTAAATAGGCCCACCAGGTTTGCCATAATGGGGGTAAGATTACAATTTCGATATTTCTTAGGGTATCATTCCATACGCCATCATTATTGGCTGCCTTTACGCTAAACGTATAGGAGCCGGGTTCAAGATTGGTAAACCCAACCTCTTTCTTATTGCCTATAACGAACCAGTCGTCGTCCTTTTGAAGGCCAGTCATTTTATAGGCATAGGTATTCTTTTCAGGATTGATGAAATTTAAAGCAGAGAATCTGATGGCAATATTGTTCTCCGCATAAGAAAGCGTGATCCGACTTGTTTCGTTTACAGGGAGCTTTAGCGCAGATTTACCGCCGAAATCAACTGGCTTGTTATTGACCAGAAAACCCCTTAGCAGGATATCAGGCTTATACGTATTTTTAACAATTCGTTCCGGGTAAAAGGCAGTAACACCATTCATTCCACCAAACAGAATTTCACCAGAATGCGTCCTGGTACCTGCATTAATTAAAAACTGGTTGCCCGACAAACCATTTGCTGCCGTATAATTGGCAATCTTATAGTCCGATGATTTTAGGGGAAACTCAAACTTGTTAAAACTGATTTGAGAGAGCCCATTGCTGGTACTGATCCATAGCTTCCCTGAATCGTCTTCCACAATTGAATTGATCACCTCATCCACAAGCCCGTCAGCACTTTTGATGGTGTATATCTGATCTGTTTTGGTATCCAGGCAGTTTAATCCACCACCATCTGTCCCTATCCATAACCTTTGTCTGGAATCCTTAAAAAGACAAAGCACATTATTATTGCCAAGCCCCACCTGGTTCTTTCTTTTAAACAGGTCAAAGGTGCCATCCTTTTTATGATACCTGTTTAAACCATTCTGGGTTGCAATCCACAGCTGATCTCCATCATTCAATAAAGCATTAATATAATTATCACCCAAGCCATTTTTCTGGTTTGGACTATTCATAAATGATTTCAGTTCCTGCCCGTCGTAACCTACAAAGCGTAATCCACCTCCATTGGTTCCCACCCATAGTCCAGTCTGATCAGGAACAATGGTATTGATCAGTTTAGCACCTGTTTTGTTATTTAAAATTTCGAGGTCAACATATTTAATGGCCTGGGTAGCGGTATTAAAAGTGCAAAGACCATCTAATGTTCCAATCCACAGGTTCCCTGGACGATCATTGACAATCGCTTTAACCTCATTACTTAATTTCCTGTTTTTAACATCTACCACTGAATAATATTTTGCAACTCCCTTCTCCCGGTTGATGTAATTTAATCCACCTCCAAAAGTTCCAATCCACAATCCACCTTCCTTATCTTCCACAATGGCATTGGCCAAAGGCTTATTTAATCCCACATTATTGCCAATGCGCTCTCCTATATTGGAGAAATTGCCATTGCCAGGGTAATATATATTGATCCCTCCTGCATAGGTCCCAATCCAGATGTTCCCGGCCTTATCTTTCATTAAGCTCCACACAGAATCGTCACTGATACTACCGGGCGCTGCACTGTCGTGGTTATAGTTCGAAAACAGATTTTGCTGGTTGCTGAAAATTGCCAGCCCATTCCTGGTAGCCACCCATACTTCCTCATTCTTTATTAAAATATCGTTTATCCAGTTTGAGGGTAAGCTGTTTTGATCATTTGCCTGATGTACATACCGGGTACATTCATTTTTCCTTGCATTATACCTGAACAATCCGCTTTCTTCTGTTCCAAACCAGATGTTTCCCTGCACGTCCTGGTTAATCGCCACAATTTTTGAAGCAGTCAGCTCCTTATTTTTAAGCAAAACTTCAGGCAGGGGAATCACTTTTTTTGTCTTAGGATCGAACCGTTTCAGACCGTGTTTAATACCAGCCCAGATGGTCTTTTGATCATCCTGAAATAAGGAAAAAGAAACGCCCTGATATAAATCTTCTTCCCCTGACTTTTTCCACAAAGGGATGTTTTCAAGGTTATGTTTTGTTTTATTAACGAGTTTTATCCCTTTAAAAGTCGAAACCCAAAGTCCTCCCTGGTGATCCTCTTCTATGGCTGCAATGAAATTCTCTCCTCCTTTTCCGGTTGACATGCCCACATGAAGAAATGTCTCAGTCTGTTTATTGTATAGGTTAAGCCCTCCTCCTGTCCCAACCCACAGTTTCCCATCACGGTCTTCATAGAGTTTATTGATCCGGTTGTGGCTGATATTTTTATCAGTCGCATCACTTTGCCGGAAATTTCTAAATTCCAGTCCATCATATCTTGATAAACCATTCCAGCTTCCAAGCCAGACATAACCACTTCTATCCTGTAAAACGGATACCAGTGGGCTTTGAAATAACCCGTCTTTATAGGAAATGTGCTTAAACCTGATCGCAGCCCTTTGCGCAAAAGCATCGGGAATGCCATTCAGCAGGATGCTGACACTGATAATTATTAAAATAAACCTAATCTTCATTACTCTATTAAGATAGCCCAATATTTTCTATTCGTATAATAATATAAAAGTTCAGCGTTTTCACGCTGAACTTACATTTATAAAAGCAAGATGCTCTGTTTTACTTTTCTTATTTTCTCTTTAACGGTACCGCGTAGCTGTCAAATTCCCTGACATCGAATCCCATCTTTTTCAATCCTGGTAAAAACTGCCCGGTTTTACCTACAATGACTACCCTTGCATGGTCATGCCCGAAGTATTTCTTACTCACCCGCAGGACATCATCTGCAGTAACTTCGTTCAGTTTTTGAAGATAAGTACGGTAAAAATCTTTTGGAAGGTTATTGATCAGGATGCTGCTGGCAAAACCAGCCCCACGTCCTGGATTTTCCAAACCAAGTGCAAAAGAGCCGTTGTATAAGTTCTTCGCATTCTGCAGCACTTCAGCACTGACTTTTTCTGTACGCATCACCTTGATCTCTTTTAGAAATTCAACCACCGCACTATCCACTTTTTCATTTCTGACAGATGCCGTCGCACTGAAAGTGGATTGACCCCTTCCTGCCCCTGTTGTAGCATAGGCGCCATAAGTAAAGCCATGCTTTTCCCGCAGGTTTCTAAATAGTTTAGCATCCGCACCGCCACCCAAAATTTGATTGGCGAGCAAAACCGCATGATAGTCAGGGCTACCCATTGGCAAATCTATAAGATTGGTTACCGTAATCTCTGATTGAACCGCATTCGGCACATCCACCACATCTACTTCGGTTTTAACCGGGTTGCTGACTTTAGCCAGGACAGGAAAGGTAAGCACAGCACCTTTCCAATTCCCAAATGCTTTAATGGCCAGGACTTTTGCCACTTCCGGTTTGATATCCCCCACAAAGGTCAGATACCCTCTTGAGGGGGTCACATATTTTTTATACGCAGCTTTGACATCATCCAGGGTAATGGAGTTGAGGCTTTGCGCTGTTTCAAATGCACCGTAAGGATGGTTTAGTCCAAATGAAAGCGCATTCACCACACGTCCTGAAATGGCGGTCGCACTTCGTTCATTTGATTTTAGATTCGTCAGACTTTGTGATTTTAGCTTATCAAATGATGCCTGCGGAAAAGAAGGATTTCTCAGTGCATCCGCCATTAATAAAAAAGCATCGCTAAAATAACGGGTCAGGGCAGATGCCCGTCCTCCGCCAGCGAAAACGCCGACTTCTGCACCCATCTGACCAACCGCCTCATCATACCGGGCTTTTGTTTTTGTAACCGTTCCTTCGTTGAGCATTCCGCTCAATAAGCTGATCACTCCGGCTTTTGCACCTTGCGCAATCGGACCTGCATCAATACTGTAACTGGCTGAAACCTTTGGTAGCTTATGATTTTCTACCACCAGCACAGTAATCCCGTTTGGTAATTTATAGACCACCGGGTCTGCAAATGCAATGACTGGTGCCGGCCCTGGTTTTGGCCGCTGACTTCTGTCTGGTTTCTGCGCTGATACCGCCTGAACAAACAGGACAGCTATAGCGAATGTAAATATCTTCTTCATATTTATTTCTTTGGCAGGTAATAAAGGACTACACGCTGATCTTTCCGGAGGTACTTTTTAGCCACATCCCTGATCTCTTCGCGGCTGATTGATTTGGCCTCTGCAAGTTGTTCGTTCAGGTTATTCGTATGCTTATCGTGGAAAATATACCCATTGGAAAGATTTTCAGCCAGTCCGATCATTTTTGTGTTGGCACTTACATATCCGTTCTCGAATTGATTTTGCAGCTTTTTAAACTCAGATTCAGTGATCAAATCAGTCTGCAGGCGAACAACCTCGGCGTCGATCTCTGTTAAAAGCTGGTCTAAAGGCGTATTGTTGTTCGGCATTGCGAGCGTAATGTAAGCCCCATAATCCTCGAGCGTATAATTGAAAGCGGAAACCTGTAAAGCCGTCTTTTTCTCATCCACCATTTTGGTACTCAATCTGGAGCTTCCGCCTCCGGACAAAACGGAACTGATCATTTCCAACACTTTATGATCACGGCTTTTCATTCCCGGAACACGATAAGCGGCAAATATTGCCGGAATCTGAATATTGGCATCGTAAACCGTATCGACGATTTGTTTGGTAACCGGCTTCAATTCGAAAGTCCCCTTAACTATCGGGATTCCCTTGGGCACTTCGTTAAAATATTTAGCAACCAGTCCTTTGGTCTTTTCTATGTCCAGGTCTCCGGCAATGGTTAACACCGCATTATTAGGCGCATAGTATTTTTTAAAGAAGGCAATAAATTCCTCCAGTCTGGCTGCATCCAGATGAGCCATAGAACCGATCGGCTGCCAGCTGTAAGGATGCCCTTCAAATAAATGAGCGAAGATATTTTCAGCAAACTTACCATAGGGCTTGTTGTCAATACGCATGCGTTTTTCTTCTTTAATCACTTCGTTCTGCGTTTTAACCCCTGCGTTGTCAATTTTCGGGTGCAACATCCGTTCACTTTCCAGCCAAAGCCCAAGTTCGAGTTGATTTGAAGGAAAAACCTCATAGTAGAATGTCCTGTCCTGCGTGGTGTTGGCATTGTTCTGTCCGCCATTACTGCTAACGATTTTCATAAACTCGCCGCGCTTCATATTTTCACTCCCTTCAAATAAAAGGTGCTCAAAAAAGTGGGCAAATCCGGTTCTGCCAGGATCTTCATCCTTGGAACCAACATGATACATTACGGAAACGGCTACCACCGGAGCGGTTTTGTCCTGATGGAGAATGACGTGGAGTCCATTGTCCAGGTCATATTCGCTAAACTTTACCTGCTGCGCAGTACTGCGAAGGCACAGTGCCGAAAGCGATAGCGCAATTAAAAAATTATACTTCATTTTTATGTTTTTTGTCATGAATAAAAAGCAGGCCGGCCCACCCCAGCCGGCCCCCGGACTAATTAAAATAATTTTTCCAGTTGCTTTTCCAGTTGATCCCCTCTCAGATTTTTCGCTACAATTTTACCCTGCGGATCGATTAAGAAATTGGCAGGTATACCTCTTATCGCATATGACTTACCCACTTCATTCTCTTCTGCTTTGAGGTCGCTAACCTGTGGCCACAATAATTTATCGTATTTAACCGCGTTGAGCCAGGCCTTCCGGTTATCATCCAGAGAAACAGACAATATGGTAAACCCTTTATCCTTAAATTTTGCGTATGCTTTTAGCAGATATGGATTTTCTGCCCTGCAAGGGCCACACCAGCTTGCCCAAAAATCGACCAGTACATATTTGCCTTTCATGGAAGACAACGAAATGAGCTTACCTGTGGTATCGGGCTGCACAAAGTCGGGCGCCTTCGATCCGATGCTTAAACTCATTCTGATATTGAGTCGTTTTCTAAGTACTTTTGTCTTTGTAAACTGCCCGGCAGGGGTCCGTTCAACCTCTTTTAACAGATTATCTGCCAACTGATTTTGTTCTAAATCCACCAGATTGCTGATGACATCAACAGTCATAGCAGAGTTGGGGTATTTCTGAACAATAGTTTTGGTTTTTTTAGCCAGGTCGTCCATATATATCTTTAACGACCTTTCCTGCACCAGCACCATTGCAGTGGTATCCCGCCGCTCAGCAGCTGCCTCATAGTTTTTAACCATCTCGTCTGTCAATCTTTTTTTAGCAATAGGATCATCTAAAACCTCCCATTCCTTCCTGATCATATCTTCTCTCGACCCTTTAACAGCTGCTTTTTTTAATGAGTCGATGTTTCCCTCCAATAAAATAGCTGCGTTTTCCATGTAAATGGTAGCGCGCCCTTTTATATCTTTAACCGTTAAAGAAAACAGACCCGGCTCAGCAACAGCTCCCTTAAACATAAACCTGCCTCTGGCATCTGTAAGCGTAGAATCACTGTATAAGACCTTTTTGGCAGTGTTGTTCTGACTGTTAAGGTAAACCATACGATTAGCCGCATTGGTTAAATTTCCGTTGAGCGTAAATCCCTTTTTTACTTTTACCTGGGCAGTCAAAATGCCCGGGAAAAGCAACAGGCATAACATTCCTATGATTTTCATAAAATTCAATTTAGTTTGATAAATGTTAATTGTAATTACAGTCCGTATCCCGGGTTTTGGTCCAGATTAGGGTTTTTTCTAATGTCTGCCAGCGGAACAGGAAACAAGGTTTTGTAAGCTGTCCAGCTGCCCCCCTTCTCTGGCATCACCTTTGGCATCACCTCATCAGCACGGTTAATCCCCGGATTGGCAAAACCTTTCCAGCGCCTGATGTCCATCATGCGGTTTCCCCATTCTGTAAACAACTCCGCTTTGCGTTCATACTCAATGGCAGCCATCATCTCTGTCAAAGTAACTGCAGTAGTCGTCTTTAGTCCCGGAGTGTCAAAGGCTCTGTTCCGTATCGTGTTGATGTCTTGTGCCGCGCTGTTGGCACCTGTCAGTTTTCCCTGCATTGCCCTGGCTTCTGCCCGGATCAGGTATTGCTCGGCCAGCCTGAATGTCATGAGGTATTCGGGTGTCGTGTTATTGGTCTGATTCGATTTATACTTGCTGGCAAATCTAAAAGTACCTGCAGTTACGGTAAGCGTTCCAACCCAATTGGCCCTTCGTTTATCTGTAAGCTCAAACGCGTTATAAAGCTCCTGTGTAAGTACTGAATTGTTTGTAAAACCGAAGCTCGCACTTGCTGGATTTCCAGTAACCAATAGCGCTGCCCCATCTTGGGTGAACATTGGCGTGTTGGCCGGTTGCAGGTGCCAGATGGCTTCTCTGCTAGTGGCCTTAAATACATTAAGCAGGTCCGGTTCGAGTACGTAAGTACTGTTTTCAATAAGAGCTGATGCCTGTGTTTCTGCATTTGCCCATTCCTGCATATATAAATAGACCTTCGCCAATAAGGCTGTTGCAGCAGCTTTATTGGGCCTGATGCGCAATGTCGTAGCCGTATTTGTTCCGCTTAAATACTCATCTGTTAATAATGACTGGGCATCTTTTAAATCAGCAACAATCGCACTATACACTTCTGCAAGGGGCTTGCGTGCCAGACGGGTATTGACATTATAGTCTGTGCTCATTGCCAGTGGAATTTTACCAAACAGTCCTGAAAGATAAAAGTGGAAGAAGGCACGCATAAATTTGGCCTCCCCATTTAGTTGGTTTTTAACCTGGTCTGAAAGCGCAGGTGACTTTGCGATATTTTCCATTACAGAATTAGCCCGGTAAATATTGGTATAGGCGTCACTCCACATTTCATAAAGGGACAGATTATCCGACAACATCGCATTCGTATTGAACTGCATGTAGTCCAGTTGTGAGGAATAGGTTTTCAGTTCATCTGCGGCAAGTCCTCCTACCATACTGATGCCTCTGTAGCCTTGTGCAAAAGCATCTGTCGCCACCATATCGTAATAAATATAGCTGACTGCTGCCGTTGCTTTTTCGTTGCTGGAATAGACCTCACTTTGAGTGATAGAGGTTTGCGGACCATCCACTTCGATGAATTTTTTGCAGGATACACCTATCATAAGGCATCCAATTGCAATGATATTTATATTACTGAGTTTCATGATTTAAGGATTAAAAGGTGAGCTGTAAACCTGCAGTTAGCATTTTCAAGGGTGGTAAGCTTCTCGACTGATTTTCCGGATCCATTCCCGGATAGTTTGTAAACGTCAACAGGTTCTGACCTTGAATAAATATCCGCGCATTCTGCAACCTGAGCTTTCGCTGAAAAGTTGTAGGCAGTGTATAGGAAAGCGATACGTTCTTTAAGCGCAGATAGGTGATATCCACATAATATGCAGGATCTAACGAGGCAGAGAATGTTCCCATTCCGAGTGCCGCCGCCGCGGCTGGCTGCACACGTGTAATATCCTGCGTTAACCGCTGAAACATTGCCCCTGTCTGTCCTGGTGTTGTCCATCTGTCCGCATATCTTTCAGATGGCATGTTTCCGATAAAACCAGGCAGATTGATCTGGTTAGATCTGAATGCCGTACTGGAGGTATAGTTACCCTTTTGTTTTGAAAATTGTAAGAAAACATCCAGAGAAAAGCCCTTATAACTAAAACTATTGTTTAATCCCCCGTAATAATCTTTAAAGAGATCAATAATGTTAACTGCATCGTTAATCGTCAACGCAGATGGAGGGATAACCACCCCCTGAGCATTTTTTACCGCTCCAACTCCGGTTTGCGGATTTATATCATAAGGCAACAATGTTTTGATCATGTTCAGCGGATGTCCGATTGCATAGGTGTTCTTATAGCTGGAATTTTCCAGCCCGTCAAACCGAACCAATTTATTTTTGGGCAGGGTTAAATTAAAGGAACTGGACCAGGTAAAGCTTTTACTTTTCAAGTTCACCGTATTCAATTCAAATTCCCATCCGGAGTTTTGTATCAGTGCAGGCAGGTTACTGATCACTCCCGCAAAGCCTGTTGTGGCTGCCAGTGGATAATCTACCAGCATACTGGAGGAACGGTTGCGGTAATAATTTGTGGTCAATAAAATCCTGTCCTTAAAAAATCCAAGCTCGAGCGCTGCCTCGGCTTTCTTGTTGGTTTCCCATCCAAAGTGGTCATTTTCCAGTTTGTCTGGCGTTAATACCGAACCGCCACCATAGCCAGCAGCCCCATACCTTAAATTGGTGCTGTTATAGAGTTGAAAATAAGCGTAATCCCCTATCATATCATTACCCGTAACCCCATAGCTTCCCCGTAACTTTCCGTAACTCAGGAATGGCAGAGATTTTTTGATCCAGGATTCTTCTGCGAAAAGCCAGGCAGCACCAACAGCACCGAAGTTCCCAAACTGCTTGCCTTGAGCAAACCTGCTTGAACCATCTCTCCTGCCGGTGAAATTTAAAATGTATTTATTGGCGATGTTGTAGCCGATACGGCTAAATATCGCATTGTAATTATACGTTGTCAACGTTCTGCTGCCAACAATTCTTGATGCAGCCGACAAGTTATTTAAAAGGTCATCGTCCTTATAGCCATATCCGGAATTCATCAAAGCGTTTGTTTCGGTCCGCTGAAAAGTTGCACCTGCGAGCACATTGAGTATTCCGGGCCCTACTTTAGTGGAATAGGTAATCTGGGGCTCCATATTCCAGGTGCTGGTATTGTTTACGGTGTTAGTAGAAGTACGATAAAACTCACCAAGCGCGGTGGCCTGGGCTGGAGGATAAACCGTAGAAGGTTTAAGATCCAGTGCATTGTTGTTGTTATTGTTAAAGCCAATCAAGGCTTTCAGGATAATTCCTTTCGGCAGCTCATAGCTTAAGTTCGCGTTAGACGTGAAAGTATTGGTTTTGCTCTGAAAACTCTCCTGGAGTTTTGCCATGGGATTATCCCAGAGTAACCGGTTGTTGTCCCAGTTTAGCTTCCCTTGTGCATCGTACACTTCCGGAGCATTCGGTGCAAGTGTCAGCGCAGCTGAAACAAGATCTATCAAAGGTAACCGATTGTCTTCCGAACCAAATGTGGCCAGAAACTGCACTTTGAACCTCTGATTAGTTGCAGTATGGCTGATCGCCAGGCGACCGTTGTATTTTTGATCTGCATATTTGCTTGGATAAACGCTGGTCTGACGGAGATATCCGGCACCAAAATTATAACTGGTCTTTTCATCGCCTCCTGTCATTGATACCTGAGCGTTAGAAAAACGTGCGGTCCCTCCTAGCAACTTGTCCTGCCAATCGGTATACCTTGTGGTATCCCAATCATTAAGGTCCCAGGCATAAATAGATTTTTCAAAATCCGCGCCATCATTTCTAAATGCTTCATAGCGCATATCCAGATATTCCCTGAGATTGAGTACCCCTGCCTTTCTTGCGATCTTGCCGACACCAGAGGACACATTAAAGTTGACTGCCGTTTTCCCACCTTTACCCTTTTTCGTAGTAATCAGAATCACGCCATTGGCGCCCCGGCTACCATATATGGCTGTTGCATCTGCATCTTTAAGCACATCAATGCTTTCGATATCGGCTGGGCTCAAACTGCTCAAGGGGCTCATTTCCCGGGCTAAAGCTACGCCCCCAGGCGTGATCAGAGATGTCGTTTGGAAAGGGATTCCGTCAATCAGCACCAAGGGTTCATTCGCGTTTTGTCGCAGACTGTTCACTCCACGTATACGAATGGTAATCGCTGTTCCCGGCATACCGCTTTGTTGCGTTACATCCAATCCTGCAACTCTGCCGATCAGGGCTTCCAAAGGATTGTGAATGACCTGTTTTTCAATGTCCACTGCTTTTATTCCCGCCTGAGAACCGGTATTGGCACGTTTGGTAGTGATCCCATAAGCGATTACCTGAATTTGGTCAAGCTGGGAAGTGCTCACTACAAGTATGATATTTCCCATATCCTTTTTAGCAGGAAGGCTTACCGTATTATACCCTACATAATTGACAATCAGAATTCCATCTTCCGTCACATTATTCAATTTAAACTCGCCATTTACATTTGTAAGCGTTATATTTTTTGTTCCTTTAACTTTTACTGTCGCGCCGGGAAGCGGGATTCCTTTATCATCCAAAATGCGGCCACGCACATCAATATCAGTAAAGCGATGAATAATCTTGTCCAGAAAGGAAGGCGTTTTCTCCTTGATCACCACTGTATTGCTCTCTATTGAATAGCTCAGTTGCTGATCTTCGAACAATTGATCCAGCACATCCTTAAGCGCTGCATCTTTAACACTTATATCTACAGGGCGGGCTTTCTGCATGCTGTTACGGTCAAAAAAGAAATCATAGCCGGTTTGCTTGCGCAGTTCTTTAAATACGCTTTCAAGCGAAGCTGATTTTTTTTCAAGAGTTACCTTCTGTGCATAGGAAGCTGCGCTTACCTGCATTACTGCTGCGATTAAAATGATAGTGGTTAGTTTCATCACAAGCAAGAATTTACGGAAACAGAATATAGGTATACCCGGTTTCCTGGTATAAATTTTATACATTTGTTTAGTTGGTTAAGTTGATAGATCTTCAGAAATTTTATTAACGTAATGCCAGCTATAGGCCAGAAGTGTTAGTCGCACTTTTGGCTTTTTTGGTTCAGCATTTTCAGGTGTATTTATTTCGTCACCGTAATCCTCCTTCCCTCTACTTTAAAGTGAACTTTTCCAGTTGCTTCCATTATTTTTAATACAGCAGAGATGTTTTTTGATCGGGAAACCCAGCCACCTGGTGTCAATACCGCAGGAGCAGAAGCATCATAAATGATTTCTACATCATACCACCTGGCTATTTTACGCATGGTTGCTCTAAGGTCATCTTCTTTAAAAATGAACTCTCCATTTTTCCAGGCAATTTCATTTTCGGTATCTACCTGTCTAACTTTGAGGTCATTTCCACTGAGCAGTGATTGCTCATTAGGCTTTAATATAAGGTCATTTATTTTTACACTACCTTCTAACAAGGTGGTTTTAACTACACTTTCATCCTCATAGGAACTGATATTAAAATGCGTACCCAATACTTCGACACGCTGCCCTCTGCTTTCGACCACAAAAGGATGTATTTTATCTTTGGCCACCTCGAAGTAAGCTTCTCCATTGAGCTTCACACTGCGTTCTCCTTTCTCATTTAAACCGGCAACGTAAGTTAAACTGGAAGCTGCATTAAGCCAGACCCTTGTACCGTCAGATAGCGTGATCTGATAGGTGCCTCCACGGGGAGTGCTGATGGTTTGAACACCAATCGAGTGCTGAACCAAACTGCCATCATTGTAAGCTATTTTACTGCGATCTACAACAACGCCACTTTTGCTGCCACTCAGGCTAATTGTTTTGCCATCGGCCAACCTGATCGTTGCCTTGTTTGAGCCTGGGGAAACATCATTACGTGCAACAATGTTCTTTACTTCGGGTTGAAGGACAGATTTAAAAAAATACACACCCACAAAAATTAATGCCAATGCTGCTGCAACCATTGCAATACGTGGCCACAAGCGGATAGTTCTGCCCTGATCTTGTGCGGTAATAAACCTTTCCATTAAATCTGCCTGATCAGCAGACATATCTTTAAGATCGGCAGACCTCATCTCCTGCCATGTCATTGCCATTAACGATTTCAGCACTTCTTCCTGCGCCGGATCATTCAATAGCCGTTCCCAGTCTGCCGACTCCGCCTCAGTAAGCGTGTCATTAAGGTATTGTTGGTGTAAATATTTTATGTTATTCTGATCCATAATATACGTCCCTTTTATACATGGACGCGCGAGATGGAAAAGGGGGGCAATGGAAAACGAAAAAAAATGATTTTACTTACAATAACTTAAAAATGATCAGCATAGCGGCCACATCAGTATGTTTACTCAGGTAATCCCGCAGGAAATGCAGTGCCAGTTTCATATGTCGCTGCACCGTTTGCGGAGAAAGTTGTAGCCTGGCCGCAACCTCATCATACTTCAATCCCTCCTGATGACAAAGCTGGTAAACCTGTTTTTGTTGCGGAGGTAACAATGCAATGCCATCGTTTAGTACCTTACGGGTATCATTAAGCAAAATTTCTTCTTCAGTATCATTGGTGATTTTATCCCAGGCCCCAAGCGGTTCTATACTTCTGGCTTCCAGTTTCATTCGTCGCAGCAGATCAAAGGATTTATTTCTGGACAAAGTAAGCAGATAGTTTTCCAGATCTCTTATAGCAGTCAGCCGATCTTCCAATTTCCATAGTTTAAGAAAAACTTCCTGCACCACTTCTTCGGCCTGTAATTCCGACTTCAGGTATTTTAAAGAAAAAGAATAAATCTGAGGTCTGTAATGGTCAAATATCAATTTAAATGCGCGCTGATCACCTTTTGCTATTTGTTTAAGCAATTCACTTTCATTGACAAAAGATTTAATAGCCATAAAGAAATTACCCCCGCATTAAAGTTACAAAAAATTGCAGCCAAACGTTAGCAAATAATTTTGATAACCATGTCGAGAGGTACAACTACAGATCCTGATTCAGCTTCATTAACAGGA
This sequence comes from Pedobacter steynii, assembly GCF_900103665.1. Taxonomy (GTDB): domain Bacteria; phylum Bacteroidota; class Bacteroidia; order Sphingobacteriales; family Sphingobacteriaceae; genus Pedobacter; species Pedobacter steynii. The sequence goes on along the minus strand of NZ_FNGY01000002.1, from coordinate 754,791 downwards.
AGTCATGGCATCATCAATCTGAACTAAAATGGGGAATAATTTTATTGAAGCAAGGCAAAAACACTCCACAATACGGGTGCCTGCCCATGCATATCTCCGGTAATTCTCTTTCTATCCAGGTAATACTGCCTGCTGTTTTCTTTATTCGTCCCCTGACAAACTTCTCTCACATCGCCATTTGCGTCTATATACTTTGTGAGTGCGATCCATCCTTTTCGGGCTACCGGAGCATATTCCTTCTGATCTAACCATCCCTTTTTCACTCCCGTAATCATGGCGAATGTAAACATACCTGTGCCCGAGGTTTCCGGCCAGGAACCTGCATCATCTATCAACTGTAGCCACATCCCTTCTTTTGTCTGGAATTCCTTTAAACTTCGCATCATGGTCTGATAGGCTTTTAAAATTCTGGGGCGGTCTTTATGGTCTTTGGGTAATGAACTCAATAGCTCAGTCATCCCCGCAGCCATCCATCCGTTTCCTCTTCCCCAAAAAAATGGGACATCGGCAGCATGGAAAAATAAACCGTTGGGGCGCTGGATCGCATCCAGATAAACCACCATTTCAGCCGCCGCCCGGTCTATGTATTTTCTGTCGCCGGTAGCCCTGTATGCCTGAGCCTGAATATTGGTGATCATATACATATCATCAATCCACATTCTGGTTTGCCAGGTTAAACCCTTATCTAGCAAAGCCTGGTATTCAGGTTTTGCATTTTTTGGCAGCGTCCATTGCTGATCGGCAAACCATTTGCCCATATCCAGGTAAACAGGGTTCTTATTTTGCATAAACAGTTCCAGGGGTAAGGAACCAAATATGTTGGGGTCTACATGATCAGGTCGTGGCTGCAGGTTTTTCTTTTCGTACAGCAATGGCCTGAATCTTTGATCGAGCTTGTTAAGCAGCTCCCGGTTTTTGGTTGTTGCCGCGAACTTCAAGGCGCCGTACCAGGAACAGACCTCCGAATAGGTAATGGAGCCCGGCAAGCCGGGCATGCCGAAATTGGTATGTGGGGTTTCCACAAAATGCCAGGCCAGCAGGTTCCCGATCTCCTTCGGGTCGCTGCCTTTCGGCCAATTTTTGAACTCCTTTATCTGGGCATTTGCAATGCTAAATCCTAGCATTGCAACAACAATGAGGTATCTTTTCATTAGAATGTATTTATATTTTAATTAGTCTGGCCACATAGCCACCGCCTGATGCCAGCTTGATATTCAACGGCGTATTGCGGTTAACCTGAAGTTTTTCCATTTTAAAATCCTTCGCATTTTTGTTGGCATTGATTCCATCCTTCCAGACCTGCATTTCATATTCCCCATCCGGTAAAAAAGAAAGTGACAATTCAAATTCCCTTTCGCTCCAGTCTGTCATGGAGCCGATATACCAGTCGCCGTTTGCTGCCTGCCTGGCCATGGTTACGTATTCCCCGACCTTGCCATTCAGTGCCACTGTTTTCGCCCACACCGCAGGAACCGCTTTAATGAATTCCATAGACTGAGGCTCTTTCAGGTAATGAGTAGGAATATCGCACAACATCTGCAGCGGACTCTCATAAATCACGTACATCGCCATCTGGTTGCAACGGGTACCGAGGGTCATCGGTTCCGAGGGAGCGGCTGCCCATTCCTTTTTATGCACATTGCGCATTCCCCCGGGAGTAAAGTCCATTGGACCGGCTGCCATCCGCGTAAAAGGAAGCGTTGCAGTATGTGAAGGGTTGATGGATCCGGCAAACTTACTGATCTCATTGCCCAATACTCCTTCTGAAGTCATAATGTTTGGATAAGTCCGCAGCCAGCCTGTAGGCTTATAGGCACCATGAAAGTCGACCAGCAGTTTTCTCTTTGCGGCCGCTACTGCAACCTTCTCATAATAATTCACCATTTCCTGGTCGTCGCGCTGCATGAAATCTACTTTGATCCCCTTGATGCCCCATTTCTGAAACTGGTCAAGTGCCATATCCAGCTGCTGGTCCAATACCAGCCAGCTAGACCATAACAACAACGCTACGTTTTTACTTTTTGCGTATGCTGCAAGCTCCGCTACATCAATTCCCGGCGCTTGCTTCATCAGGTCACGCGTATCACACCAACCTTCATCCAGCAAAACATACTCGATTCCGTATTTTGAAGCTACATCGATATAATATTTATAGGTATCATTATTAATTCCTGCTTTAAAATCTACTTCATAAACATTGTTATAGTGCCACCAGTCCCACTGCACTTTACCTGGTTTCACCCAGCTAAAATCACCTGTAGATGGTCTACCCAACAGATAAGGCATTTGATTTACAAGAATGTCTTTATCTTCTCTTGCCACCATAATCACTCTCCATGGGAAATTCTGCTCCCCATTGGCTTTGGCCAGGTAATCTTCCCGCTGCTTCACTTGCTCATCACGATCGCTGGTAATGGCTTTTACTTTTGGATAAGCCGGGAAAACGCCATGTACACCACCTTTTCCCGTTCCCCTTAACCACATCCCCGCATAGTTAAACAGGTCTGATTCGGTAAGCAGCAGCTTTACCTCTCCAACCTGGAACAAGGCCGGTAAACTGGCCAGTTTCTTGCCGTCTAACTGATCCAGGGTATAATTTTTATATTCACGTTCATTGTGTGAAAAGAACTGCTCTTCCTGTGGATACCAGGCCTTGCCGGAACCTTTAAAGTTAAACTTTGCGGTTTCAGATCTTACTACAAAATCTTTTTTGAGTTTGCTTAACCATCTCCAGGACACCCCATTATCAAAGGCTTTCCATTCCAGGGCAAGCCCGTTGTTAAAATCAAGGCGCAACTGGTTATAAACATCCGCTACCTCCTTACTCTTTTGCCAAACGACCGGATGTAATACCTCATTGTGTTTAGACTTGCTGGTTTTCGCAACTTTCCATTTGTTTTTGCCATCCACATCCAAGGCAATAGCAGAAGCTGAAATAAGTTCTTTCTGGTCTACTTTTACCGTATAATAGACACTATCGGATACCGAAAGTGTGACCTCAATTTTATGGTCTGGCGAATAGACGATATATTTTTGCTGTGCCTGTATGTCTGTAGCATACAAGAACAGCGCTGACAAAATAAGTACTTTAATAAATTTCATGTTCAGTTTTATTTTTTGATTTGAATCTGATTGGTATAGCTGGTATCGGTCATATTTATTTGCTGTAAAGTACTTGCGGCCTCTGTCGTTCCCGGCATCACGATATTTTCAAATCTCAGATTTGAGATAGGGGTTGCAGCACTTATGCCTTTAATCTTACCCGGTGATTTACCCTGGTCTCTGACCAATACATTTTTAACAAGGACATTATCGATTGGCCCGCTTCCTTTTTTATCGCCATTCTGCATAAAAAAAATGGCCCAGGTACGGTGATCATCGTTCTGATAGGACAACCGTTCTATGTCTATCCCATCAAACAAAACATTTTTTACGGATGCCGTTCCCCATTTATGATGAATGCCGATCCCTACTGCGGCATCATAAACAACACAGTCTTTAAACACAATATTCCGCTGGTCCTGCATTACCCCCTGGCCAATTTTATAACCATAGCAATAAGTCCAGGAAATACAGTCTTCAAATACCACCCCATCCTGTACCATGGGTTTTCCGGGCCAGTTGCGACATAGATCTGTATTTTGCATCCATGTTTTTGTAGAAAAAGGATCATCGAGCGCAATACCTATGGCATGTTTCACCAATACATTTTGTGACTCTATGACGTCAATGCCGTCATTTTCGCCCATATCAAAACGATTAAACAGTTTAAAATTCCGGAACACGAGGTTTTTAGATCGGGTAGGAATGATGGCCCAGGCTCCGGACTCCCTGATTACCGGTCCGTCGAGTTCAAATCTGTCCGTATGCATGATAGCGAGGATATGTGCACCAAGGTTATTTTTTTCTGTTGCATACTTACCATTCCCGTCCAGAGTTCCCCGTCCGTATATCCTGATGTCATGAGCGCCACTATCTGTAGCGATCCACCAGGTAATGTTTCTGTTTTGTGAGGCTTTACGGGCACTGATCTTAAAGTCTTTCTCCTGTCCGCTGAACAACAACACCGCTCCACCTTCCAGGTAAAGGCTGGTATTGCTTTTCAGTTTTAAGTTTCTTACCGGATAAATCCCTGCCGGGACGTAAACAATTCCTTTACCGCCTTTGTAAGCCGCTGCATCATCTATGGCTTTTTGAATGGCTTCGGTTGCCAGTTCTGTAGCTGAGCTAACCGCCAGATAAGGTTTCCCGGTAATGTTAAAGATCCCTTTTCCGGAAGAAGCCGGTTTATTGCCTTCTGCTGCATCTGCAACGATCACCAACTCCCTTAGCCGGTTGATTTTGATGATCAGGTATTCATCTTTATGAAGGGTAAACCTAAGCGTATTGCCACTCGGTATACCTGCGACAGCTAATTTTTTAGGGCTGATGTGGTATGCGGATACCTGATCTCCATTTTTAAGGCGGATGGCAAATTCCGCTTTCCCCTTGCTCATGGAAAGCTGGGCATAGTCGTACTTGTCATTGTAACCAACAACGGGTATGCTCGTTCCGTTCACCTGCAACTCAAAAAAAGAAGAAGCTTTGTAAATTGACGGCAAAGGGTAGCTGAAAATCTTCGCTGTACCTTTGGGTACAGCGAAGATTTGAAAAGAGGTTAACACGGCAAGGAACACCATGAAAAGCCCTCTGCATATCTTAAAATTCATATGATTTATTTTAACAGGTTTGCACGCTTTAGTTCATCCAGGGCTTCAAACAACATTAAGCCACTGAGCTGAACGGAACTGTCGCTCAGCTTGCTACCGGGTTTGTTTGCCCAGTCGGCCCCGAATGTATGTTCCGGAAACCTGGTGGCTTTGGTATATAAACTCTGTCCATTGTTTTTAAGGTAATTCACATAAAGTCCGCGGGTATAATCATCCAGTACACCTCTCAATACCAGCTGTGCCATATACCTGATAAAAATGCCTTTAAACAAACCACCATCACCGCTATTTTCTCCTTTCAATACGCCTTTAGGGGAAAACCTGACCTGGTCATTCATCACATAGTTCGCATTCCTTACCGCATCGTTCAGGTAAACCTGTTCATTCGTAATTTTATAGAGTTCCAAACCCGCACCCAGCCACGTGCCCTGGTTATAGGTATAGATGTTATCTTCATTCGTGTTGCCATATGCGTCCCATACCACTCCCCTGGCGGGTTCAACTACATAGGTTTTAAGCCAGGTATAGATCTTTTTAGCCCAGACCAGATCGTCCGGATTGTTATCCAGCTGATAAAGCTTTGCTGCGATAATTACCGCAGGGGCATTAGAACAGGCATTTTTAGAATCTTTAGAACCGGATGCCCAGGCAATTCCCCCATTCTTTACATCGCTCCATCCCACCTTTATCCAGGTCCAGTATTGCCTGGCCATCGTTTTATATTTCTCGTCTTTTGTCGCATCATAAGCACGCAGACATGCCAGTGCCCACCACTCCATATCATCATAGAAGGTGTTCCAGTAGGTATTTCCGTTTTTAACATAGCAGCCGGCAAGCAGGCTGTCCATTTTGGTCAGGTACTTTGCCTCTTTGGTACGGTTATAGGCATCTACCAGAACATCCAGTGCATGGGCGTTCCACCAGTAATTGAAGCCGGTATGTCCGTTGTTGTTCTGGTTGTAATAATTCTGGGTTGTGGAATAAAACTGTACATCCAATGCAGTCTGCGACTGCTCTGCTGCCTTCGCCCAATCTACCACTATTGTGGGGATTACCTCTGGCGGTACAGCCCCTATTTCCTCTTTTTCGCAGGAGAATAAGCACAGACCTATGGTCAGTACTCCCCATATTTTATATGTTGAAATGATCGATTTCATTGGTTTGTTATTTATAAGTGATTACATGTGTATAATCTGCGGCAGACTGCATTTTAAATGTGACCTCCGTATTAGCAGATTCGAGCTGGAATTTATAGGAAAAATCATACTGGCTGTTATTTACTTCTTTAAGCAGGAAGTAAGCGGCATCCTGGTTCGCTGCCGGCCTGGTATTGTCCTGTTTGCTACTGCCCCAGTTTTTTGTTGTTGATATACCTGCGGCATCTTTTTCAACTACCCTGAATTTATAGCGTTCATCCTTACCCCACGATTCGGTTTTCCATATATTGTTAAAAGTAGCCTTCCATATACCTGCAGCGTCATAAACCAGGTTCGTTTTTATGGCATTGTATCCCGAAAACCATAAGCCTACTGACACGATTTCTGTCAGCACGGCTGAGGCGGAATTAAAATCAAGGTTAATGCGGTATACCGTTTTACTGGTTGCCGGACTGTTTGCTGATGCGGCTTCAGTAATCAATGTGCCGTTTAAGACAAAGGTGATCGGAGTCCCGGTAATTCTATCTATCATTTTATAGGTACCCGCATTTAAAGACGTATAAATTTCAAAGACGCCCTCACTCAGCTTTTTAAACTTTAAAGCTTTAGCCGGGTCATCTCCCGCTTCTGTTGCCGTTCCTAAAATGTAAACCTCAACTGGATTGTCAGCGAGGCCGGCAGGTCTTTTAACTTCCAGAATACCTGTCTGCGAAACAGCCGACACTACTCCTGTATTGGCAACCACCCGCCACTTCAGTTTACCTGATGCCAATTCATTAATACCAGCTGCTTTAGCTATTCTATTTACAATCCTATGGTTAACAGACAATTTATTATCTGCTCCTCCTCTTGCAGCAGCTTCTTTGTAAACCGGATTAGAAAAATCACCACTTTCTTTATCAAACTGAACTTCGTAAAATGAAGGGGTATTGTTGCCCACCTTCGCCGCAGTCCATTCAAAATTAACCACCGCATTAAGGAGCGGAGTAAGGTTCACTACCGTGTTGCTTGCAGGAGCATTTAGTACAGCAGCATCAATGGTGGTATTTATAGGATCGTTTTTGTCCTTTTTACAGCCCGACAAAACAATAAGGCACAGCACCACGCTTATAGCGTAGCTATTTTTAAATATCTTCTTCATGTTAATATGCTTCTAAAACAGGTTACCAGCCCGGGTTTGGTACGAGGTTTTTGTTTTTATTCAATTCTCCGGGTAAGATATTCCAGAGGTAATTCCTGGGTAAGAATACCCTCGTTTCAAATACCGTGCGTTTGGTAAATGCGGCAGTAGTGGTTGCATTAATATCCATGCCGTAAAAAGGGCCTCCGTCTGTTTGTTCTGCAATCTTCCATCTCCGCACATCAAAATAGCGGTGACATTCAAAAGCAAGCTCAACCCTTCTTTCTCTGTGGATCGCTATTCTCCATGTGCCTTGATCTGCCGGCTCCGGTACAAAGCCAGCCCCTGCTCCATATTGAGGAATGCCAGCCCGCTCTCTGATCATATTGATGTATTTTTTGATATCAGGATGACCAGGACTGTATTCATTTAAAGCCTCCGCATAGTTCAAATAGATCTCGCCCAAACGAAATAAGACTTCTGCACGATCGGCAACGATGCTATTACTTCCCATTCTTGAATTTGGGTTCACATGTTTCCTTACGCAATAGCCCGTGCGCGACCAGTTACGACCATTGTACTGACCGCTATTGCCACCGTTATACATCTGAATCGTAATCGGCGCCGAGCCTGTTCCACCAATATTGTTGCTGGAATTATTGATCCACTTACTCAGGTTAAATGTAATGGCATTATAAAAACGTGGCTCACGACCTACATACATATTAGATGTTCCTGCGGCATATTGCGCCGTAGCGGTATTCGTAAAACCAATTTCAGTATACTGTGAATTTGGATCATCCTTAGGCAAACCATTTGCCATAAAATAAGCGTCTACGGCAGTTTGTGTCGGACCCCATGACGACCAGCCTCCGAGTATATACGGCGTACCGTTCTGATCGTAAGACCCCAATTTATCGGTGGTATAGCGGCTCAATATCACTTCTGAATTCCAGGCTTTTATAAAAATACCTTTTAACGACTCATATACTTTCAGCGCACCTGTTACCGCATCAACTTCCCGATATAAACTATAGTCAGGATTATCTATAAGCTCCTTTGCAGCTTCCGCAGCACGCTTCCATTTATTAACATCAAAACTCTGGCTAATCAACACCTTCCCATCGGGATTTTTAAAATCCGCATAAACCGTATTTCCATTAAACATAGGGCTTGCTGCATACAAAAGTGTTCTGGATTTAATGGCCAAAGCCATTCCGCGTTTCATGCGCCCGAAATCGGTCACACTTCCCCTGCCTGGAGGCAGATCGGCCATCGCTTTATCCAATTCGGCTACAATGTAATTCACACATTCATCATAACTGCTTCTCGGAAGACTAAAAGTACTGATGTCTGCATCAGGTGAGATCACAGTTTCAGGAAGTATAATAAAAGGGCCATACTGGGCCAGGATACCCGAGTAAAAATAGGCACGTAACACCCTTGCTTCAGCAATGTATTGTGACATCAGTCCTGCTTCAATCTCCGGATTTTCAGGAAGGCGCTGCATAAAATACGATGCCCGGCGGATCCCCTGATAATAATGAACCCAGAAATTAAAATTATCACGGTTTTTATCCCAGTTACCTGTATTCATTGCAAAGGTGGGATAATCATTATAGGTCACATCAATTTCGTCAGAAAGACCTTCCCAGGGACTACTGTCGCCATTCCATTCTGAATTAGATCTGATGTAATCATATACACCTGCAAGGTATTTTTCAGACTCTGGTCTTTTCTTAAAAACATCATCAATCGTCTGCCTGTCGTCAGGTACCTGATCAAGGAATTTTTTACAGCCACTTAACGAACTTATAACTGCAATAACCAATACAGTTTTAAAAAATATGTTTCTTTTCATGTCAAAAATTGTTAAGGTTAAAAAGTAGCGCTAAGGCCTAAACTAAAGGTTCGGATATTGGGATACCTTGTACCGGATCCTCCACCCATTTCCGGATCCCAGAACTTAAAGGGACTAATTGTAAACAGGTTATAGCCGATAAAATAAAGCCTCAGCTTCTGTAAACCTGCAAACCTGATCGCTTCCTTTTTAAATGTATATCCAAAATCCAACGTCTTCAGTCTTAGAAAGCGACCGTTTTGCAAGAATTTGGTACTTGTGGCGTAATTTTGATTGATATCTGAGCCATAGCTAAGTCTCGGATAAAATGCATTCTGGTTCGGATTTTCCGGGGTCCACCTGTCCAGAATATTTGAATACAGACTTCCCCTGGCATCACCATTTCTAAACGGCATAAACTCATTTGAAAAATAAAAATCTACAGATGCTGCACCCTGGAAAAATGCGCCCAAAGAGAACCCCTTATAACCTAATGTAGTTCCAAAACCATATAGTATTTGAGGAACCTGGTCTTTTCCGATGAAGGTCTGGTCATCTACATTAATAATTCCATCACCATTCAAATCCTTGAATTTCAGATCACCCGCCTGAACAACACCTGCGGTCCTTGGCACAGATGGATCGTCAATCTCTGCCTGGGTATAAAAACCCTGAGCGATATAACCTATTCTGTTGTATACCGACTGCCCTCTGGATTCCTGCCATGGATAAGCAGGGATAGGGCTATCGTCTTCTATTACTTTATTTTTATTGTAGGTAAAAGTACCCTGGAAAGAAACGGCTACTTCTCCGAACCGTTTATCGTAATTTCCGGTAAAATCTATCCCTTTAGCTTCTGTAACCCCTAAATTACCCTGCAAATTCTTCCTGATCCCTAAAAAGCCCGGTACCACTCCGCGAGATCTGAATATATTTTCGCGCTTACGTGTAAATACATCGATCTGCAATCCTAAGGCATTGTTCAGCGTTTTAAGTTCCAAACCCAGGTTCAGATCCTTTTCAGTTTCCCAGGTAGCGTCAACTGCGTAATCGGCAATATCAATTCCCTGAACGGCATTAATACTGGCCCTGTTTTCTCCGAAAACGTAGGCACTACCCGTGTTTTCTACCGTGCCTATGTAAGAAAATCGCCTGCCGCCAATGCTGCTGCTGCCTACCACACCGTAGGATCCTCTTAATTTTAGCAATTGAAATATATTAGCTGCCTTTCCGTAAAACGATTCATTCGAAATCACCCAGCCCAGCGCATAGGATGGGAAAAATCCATACCGTTTTGATGGCGCAAAGTTCTCCGCACCGTTATAGCCAAAGGTGAGTTCAGCCAGGTAACGGTCTTTATAAGAATAGGTAAACCTACCCACACCACCCAAACTTCTATAGGGGATCGACCCGATCAGGTTATCTGCAGTTGCGCTTACCTTATCACTCTGATTGTATAAAAGCATTCCACCAACCCTGTGATCACCAAAGGTCTGATTGTATTTAATGGCGCCTTCTAAGTAAAATTGCCTGCTGCCGCCATTACTCCTGCCAAAAGAAAGGTAATCCTGTCCCTGCCCGATAGTGGTATAGACCAGATCCCCTTTTTCATCTCTTTTTGTAGCAAAATAGGTAGTGGGTGTTTTGATCCGGTTGAGTGAATTGGAGTTTGTGGCATCAAAAGAATAAAGGACATGGGCAGATAATCCTTTTAAAATCCCACTCATATCCTGGTTCACCCGAACATCAGACATGATCTGATTTTCATAAGTCGTGGAATACCCTCTGTTCGTTAGCAAACCATAAGAGCTGTTTAGCCCACCTCCGGTTGATAAAAATGGCTCTTTATTATCCGGATACATCACCGGATACAGTACAGGATAGGTTCTTAAAGAATTCTCAAATATTTCACTTGCTGATTTACCAGGGTAGTTGCCATTGGAGATCCAGCCTTTGATCCCTAAATCTATTGTTGTGGTTGGTGTTGCTTTTAACGTCAATGCAGAACTGAAGTTTACGCGTGAAAATTTAATGGCAGAATTGTATTGCTGCAACGCATCTGTTTTAAACAGACCCGTTTCATCGTAGTACCCTGCAGATACATAAAATGTGGACTTTTCACCACCTCCCCGAATACTCAGATTGGCCTTTTTATTCTTTCCGAAATCGTTAAATATTTCGTCAAACCAGTTCACATTTGGATACAGATAAGGATCTTCCCGGCTCAATGTTTTGCTGATCTGTTCCTGTGTATACCTTGGTGTGCCACCTCGGGTTAACCTCGCTTCATTAGCCATTTGCATATAGGTGACCCCATCAGCAGTTTCCGGAACCCTGGTAAAATTGGTCAATCCCTGATAATAATCCAGGTTAATTTCTGTCCTTCCCGCCTTGCCTCTTTTGGTATTGACAATCACCACTCCATTGGCCCCTCTTACGCCATAAACTGAAGTAGAAGAAGCATCTTTTAAAATAGAGAAGCTCTCAATGTCATTCGGATCTATATTGCTAAAAGAACGTTCAACACCATCAACCAAAATCAAAGGGGCGTTATTTCCAAGAGAGATCACTCCTCTGATCCAAAGATCAGCGCCATCTCTTCCCGGCTCACCGCTCCTTTGTACGCCTACCAGTCCGGATACCCTACCGGCCAGTACCGTAGAAATATTGGCAACAGGTTGTTTAAGGTCGTCCACATTTAAAGTGGATTGCGCACCAAGGGTCTCTATTTTGCGCTGCTTTTGTCCGTAGGCGACAACAACAACGTCCTCCAGCTTATTGTCTGCAGGCTTTAGATTAACCTGTATATTTTTTCTTCCCTGAACCGGGATTTCCTGCATTTCATATCCGATATAAGAAAACACAAGTATTCCATCTTCGGGTACTTTCATTGTAAAGTCCCCTTCAGGAGAAGTAGCAACAGTAATTGCTGTACCTTTCAGTTTTACAGAAACACCGGGTATTGGTTTACTATTTTCGTCCAAAACTTTTCCGGTAACGGTGATGTCGGCCTTTTTAGGAACCGGAGCTACCTGCTCCGTTCTTTTCCTCACCACCACTGTATTGTGGTTGATTAAATAAGTAAAAGGCTGGTTCTTAAAACATTTTTCCAGGACACTTAAAAACGGCTCATTCACAGCAGAAAGGGTGATGGGGTTCGCCTTGCTGATCATGTCGTCTTCATAATAAAAGTTATACTTACTCTGTTCGCGAAGCGATTTAAATACCTTTTCTATATTGGCATTTTTCACCTTCAGGTTAATGGTCTGTGCGTATGTTGTTGCGTTAACCTGGATGATAGCTGTAAGGAGTATGATGATCGTAAATTTCATTCGGAGTAGAAATATTGATCCCATGCGGGGTGATGCCCACCATGGTAGGTCGTTAAAAATTTTGTACATTTGGTTAGTAAGTGAAATTAAAACTTTTGAAACGGTTTGGTTCTCTTGCCAAGGTTTTGCAGACCTTAACTGATCCGGAGCGGTGCAAACGCTTCCGGGTCTTTTCTTGTGGTGATGGTATGTAAAGTTTAAGGCATAACGATGATCCTCCTTCCTTCAACTTTAAACTGAATACTTCCGGTAAGCTGCATCGTTTTTAAAACTTCCGTTACGTCTTCAAACTTTGAGATATTGCCACTGTATTTTTTACCTTTCAGGTCTCCGCGATATTCTACTACGATATCATACCACCTGGAGATTTTATTCATAATTGAGAAAATGTCCTCCTGTTCAAACATGAACAAGCCATTTTTCCAGGCAATGGACTCCTGTATATCCACATCTTTACGTACATTGATCACCGCAGATCCGTTATTACTAACGGCCTGTTGCCCTGGTGTGAGTAAGGCCTGTGCTGAGCCTTTGTTTACCCTTACACTGCCTTCAAGTAAAGTAGTTTTGGTAAAAGCATCGTCATGGTAAGCATTTACATTAAAATGCGTACCCAGGACAATAATTTCCTGCTGTTCGGCTTTTACTTTAAATGGCTTTTTTCTATCCTTAGCTACTTCGAAATAAGCCTCACCACTTAACTCAACCTTCCTTTCGTTTCCAGCAAATACAACAGGAAAACGAAGTTTAGACGCGGCATTCAACCAAACTTTGGTTCCATCAGGTAGTGTCACCTCGTATTGCCCTCCTTTCGGGGTAATTATCGTATTATAAGCATCGGCAACTTTAGCATTTTTATCGCTGACATATATGAGCTTACCTTCTGCAGATTTATTAATTTTAACACCAAACTGGTTAATTCCATCTATCGGAGTGGCAGCATCCAATACCACGGTAGAACCATCCGCAAGGGTGAGGGTAGCTTTGTTTGTCCCGGGAACGATTTTGCTTAATTCAGTCGGATTTACCAAATTTTTAGCTGGTTCCCGATAATTGAAATAATAAAATACGGCTGTTAATGTGATCAATGCGACTGCAGCAGCAGCCATTTGGAAATATCCACCTATCCGTCTTCTTTTCCGGGGGAGTTCTTGTTTGATCAATTCCAGATCTGAAATTAACTCCTGCTCAGAAAGGTCAAGTGAAGGGGTATCCCAGGTTAAATACCAGCTTTCTACAAGTGAACGCTCCTGTTCGGTGCAATCGCCACTTTTATACCGCTCTAATAAATCTTTTATATCTGGTTTATGCATATGCCTAAAAGACTTTTTGTCTTTATTTAACACATAGACGATTAACTCAGGGGTATAGAGTAGATAAAAATGAAAATATTTTAAAAAATATTTTCGATCCTAAATCAATTTAGCTTTTTGCTATAAAAAAAAGAAAATAAGCAGTTTATCTAATTTAGGTCTCAACACTTTTAATGCGTTGTTGATTTGTTTACGCACGGTAAGTTCAGAGATTTCAAGGGCATTGGAGATTTCCTTATGACTGCGACACTCCGTTCTGCTGAGGTTAAATACCAATCGCATTTTTTCAGGTAGTGCTTCTATTTCTTTCTCAATCAGCAGGATCAGTTCCTTTTGACGGATCGAATGATCGGTAATATTGGTTCCATTATTTAAAAAGCTGTCAAAAGAGCTGATATAGCTGGCCTGAAGTTTATGGTGTTTTACCAGGTCTAAAACACGATTTCTTACCGCTCTGTATAAATAAAATGAAAGTTCTGTTTTTAGTGTGATCTGATCTCGCTTATGCCATAAAACAGTAAATAATTCGTGGATCAAATCCCTGGCTTCTTCCCTATTTCTAATTCTTTTATAAGCATGAACATAAAGAAGTCCGCTGTATCGGTCATAAATCTCCGTAAATGCTTTATGATCATCATTGCATAGCAAAGTGAACAGCTCAGCATCTGTAAAAGATTGATATTCCGGCATATTTGGTTTGTTGTTTAAACGAATATATTATAAATTTCATGAAACTACAATCTGATTGGAGAATATACAAGTAATCCAATTCAGTCTTAGTGACCACTCATTCCACAAGCAAACTGATGAACTCTTCAAAAACGCTGTTTTCGCATTAGGAAGGAGAATCGCCTGGATTTTTACTGACCTGGAAAGGTGAGTTATTTTGTCACCGACAAGATAGCTATTTTAGAACACTAGCGATAATTTGTTCAACTTCGTTTGGACTTATGTTTTTCGCAATCACCCGTCCTTCTTTGTCAATCAATATGTTATCCGGTATCTTCGTGATGTTAAACATTAGTGCGACTTCATTTTTATTTCCCTTTAAATCTGAAACATTTAACCAATTTAGCTTATCATGATTAATTACACTCAACCAACTTTTGCGATCAGAATCTAAGGAGACTCCTAAGATTTCGAATCCTTTACTTTTGTACTTTTGATAGATTTTTAGCAAATCTGGATTTACTTCTCTACAGGGAATGCACCAAGATGCCCAGAAATCAATAAGGACAAAGTTCCCACGCAAGCTATTAATTGAAATAAGGTTGCCATTTATATCTGCTTGTGCAAAATCTCTTATTTGCGTCTGGGTTATTGCTTTCGTGTTTTTATCAATTGCGGCTTTAAGGTTGGTACCATAAAAACCATTTTTAACTTTGGCATCAAAACCTTCATAAAAAGAGGCGAGTTCCTGTTGTGAAAAGCCAGGGCTTGCTTGTTCTACAAGTATTAGTGAGGCGATTTCCGTTGGATGTTGCCTGATAAAGTCGCGGAGCTCTTTAATATAAAATTGCTTTTTTTCTGCAACACTTTTGTTTTTCATAGCATTTCCCTTTGTGGCTAGAGTATTACGAAAGGAAGCAAGTAGATCATTTGTATCTCCCCCTTTTAAAACCGTAGTATTTACTCTACAAATTGGCTTGCCATTATCTTGTTTTGTCGAGGTGTCTATCCGAACAGTAAGATCCCCCGACTCTAAAATAAATGTATCGAAGTAAACAGGTTTCACATCCGCAATGAACAGACTTGCAGGAACAGGAAGATCTATCTGTCCTTGATACGTAAATGTGCCATTTTTCACGAGTGTGCTATCGGTTAAATTTTTGTACGAAAAATAAAGTATACCATTATAATCTTTGAATGTGCCTTTAATTACAAAAGAGTTTTGAGCAAAGAGTTGATTAGAGAATAATAATAAAAGGAGCGAAATGTATCTTAACATAATAGTTGACTTAGGTATTTTTTAGGTGATAAGCTACTTATTTATAGCAAAATCTGAGCAATACTATTGGGTTGGAAAACCACCCCAATATATACAAAACTTAGATGAATTACCATAAATGTATCCAGCACCGTAGTATCCATACGTGTAAGAGCTGGTGGGAATGGCAAAAGGTGTTCTATACCGCAATAAGTTTACAGTTGGTTCATCCTTCGGAAATATTTTTTTTTTACAATACCCCCAGGTATCCGGTTGTCCGTATATGTTATGTATTTATGATTTAAACACTATGACTGAACAGGAAATCGTCAAATTACTGAAAAAATATACTGAGGGTAATTGTACTCCCGAAGAAACTGCTTTAGTAGAATCGCTCTATATGATGATGGAAGAGGTTAGTCCGGCCCCTTCTCCTAAAAATATTGAAAAAGCGTATGTACAGGTAAAGAAAAACCTGCCTATTGCTAATAAAAAACCCATCCGTCGTAGACTACTGGTTGCTGCTTCTGTATTGCTTGCCCTGAGTATAGGCATATCACTTTATCCGTATTCTGATAAAAAGAAATCTGATAAGCCAATATCTATATCTGCTAAAACTAAGTTTATCCCTGGTAAAAGTCAGGCTTTTCTTATCCTCGCTAATGGTAAAAAAATTCCTCTTAACGAGGTTGCAAATGGAAAGATCGCTACAGAAGGAAATGCAGTCATCACCAAAACAGAACAAGGTCAGATTGCCTATAACAATGTAGAAACTAAAAACCTTGCTGCTGTTTACAATACGGTTTCCACCCCACGTGGCGGAGAATATATTTTAACATTATCAGATGGCACAAAAGTCTGGCTGAATGCAGCCACCTCAATTGCATACCCATCAACATTTACAGGAAAAACCCGCGATGTTAAAATCGATGGAGAAGCCTACTTTGAAGTGGCCCATCATCCTGAACAACCATTCCGTGTAAGCGCTAATGATCAGACTATAGAGGTACTTGGCACTCATTTCAACGTCAATTCATACACAGACGAACCTAACTTGAAAACCACACTTTTTGAAGGACAGGTAAAAATCATAAAATCCGGTCAGACCGTTATTTTAAAACCCGGAGAACAAGCCATTAACAACCGGAATTCAGGAAGCCTGGTCGTAAGTAAAGATGTTGATGTACAACAAGTTCTCGCATGGAAAAACGGAAGATTTTACTTCAATTTTACCGATGCAGGCACCGTCTTAAGGCAGATTGCCAGATGGTATAATGTAGAGCTTCAGTTCCGCGGAAAGGTTCCGGAACAAAGGCTCTCAGGCTCTTTTTCGAAATATGAAAATGCTGGCAAAGCATTAGAGATACTGCAATATGCAGGCGTAAACTTAAAAATAGAAGGGAGGACAATTATAGTAGAATAGCGTTACTCATCAACTGATTAAACGGCAGCAAGGCTAGGCCGTCGAAATACCCAAATAAAAACCGGAAAGTGCTGCTACACGTTCCGGCCAAAAAGTCTGGGTTACAATGAATTGACTAAAACAAAGGCATTTAAACCAAAACTAACCAAAAGTATGAAAAAATTCTGTATTGGCCTTCCAGTAAGGCCAGGGATTGGCTATTATAAATTTCTCCTGATGATGAAATTGACCGCTATTATTGTATTACTTGGCCTCATGCAGGCAAGCGCCGTCACATTTGCTCAGCGTGTTACGCTGAAATCGAATAGTATTTCATTTGAAAGGCTGTTCGTGGATATCCAACGGCAAACCGGCTATTCATTCGTATATAATGCAGATGACATTCACAGTCTGCCACCGGTAAACCTGGATGCAAAGGATGTACCATTAACCGAACTAATTGACAAACTACTAAGCAATAGGCACATCAGTTATAAAATCATAGGAAATACTGTAGTTTTAAGGAAGGACGTGATTACTGTAGACAGAACAAATCTACTACGTATCAACCCCGTGGTGGTTCAGGGCACAGTAACAGACTGGCAAAATCAACCACTTCCGGGGGTTTCTATCAAGTTAAAAAATTCAGCTTCAGCCTGGATTACGGATCAAAAGGGAAATTTCAGGGTATTGATACAGGACCTCAAACCTGATGCAACTTTGCAGTTTTCATTTATAGGCTATATTACTCAGGATGTAAAAATTAGCAGCATCAAAAGTCCTTTCGTTCTGGCATTGAAAGAGGACATCAGTAAACTGGATGAAATTCAGGTAATCGCCTATGGACAAACCACCAAAAGGTTAAATACCGGAGATCAGACTACTATAACGGCAAAGGAAATTCAAAACCACCCGGTCGGCAATGTTTTATCTGTACTTCAGGCCACCGTTCCGGGAGTAGTCATCAGCCAGTCTACCGGACAGGCGGGAGGAACTTTCAACGTAATTATCCGCGGACAAAATGGATTCAGCACCAGTACGGCTCCTCTGTATGTCATCGATGGAATTCCTTTCAGCGGTGGATCTTATTCTTCTCAGAAATCCAATTATCTGGGTTCAAATGCCCAGGCTTATGATGCCTTAAATACCATCAACCCCTTGGATATTGAAAGTATCAACGTATTAAAAGATGCCGATGCAACTGCAATTTATGGTTCCAGAGGTGCCAACGGTGTGATCCTCATCACCACTAAAAAAGGAAAAGCAGGAAACACAAAATTAGATCTGAACTTTTTTTCCGGATTTAACAGGGCGACAATGATCCCTGAGCTCCTCAATACTCAGCAATATCTTACCGTCAGACGTGAGGCTAAAAAAAATGATAATGCGGCAATATTACCTTCGGACTATGACATCAACGGCACGTGGGACACCACAAGGTACACAAACTGGCCAAAAGTTTTCTTAGGTGGTACCGGACATGTAACCAATGCCCAGGCCAGCGTATCGGGAGGTAACAACAACACCAATTACCTGATCAGCGGAAATTTCAGGTCTACAAAGAACATTCAGGAACTGATTGGCGGCGGAGAACAGGTCTCAACTATCCATTTCAATATCAATTCTGTCAGCAATGACAATCGTTTCAATATAGGTTTGACGGGCGGTTACACTTATAATTTTAACAATATCCCATCTGCAGACCTGAGTAACCTGGCTTCACTTGCTCCAAATTCACCGGCACTGTTTACCTCAGAAGGAAACCTCAACTTCGAAAACAATACTTTCGGAAACCCGATTACGGCAAGCAAATTACTGGCACGTACAGCAATCAGTAACCTAACCAGTAGCCTAAACGCCAGTTATCAGCTGACGAAAAATTTAAAAGCACTGGCCATCGTAGGTTATAACAAACAAAGCCTCAATGAATTTTTAGGCAACACTCTGGCCGCCATGGCGCCATCAATACAGGCCTTAGGCTTAAAAGGTTCTGCCAACTATTCTACTGCCAACAAGAGCTTCCTGAGTATAGAACCACAATTAAATTATACGAAAGAAATCAGCAAGGGCTTATTAACTGTAGCAATTGGTGGAAGTTTACAGAAACAAATCGTTGATGCCACTCAATTGCAGGCTACAGGTTACAGCTCCGATCTATTGATCAATAACATCGCGGCTGGTACTGGTGTAGCCACTGTCGGACAAGGCTTTAATAGCTATACCTATAAATACAGTGCATTCTATGGCCGGGTAAACTACAGCTGGGCAGATAAGTACATTCTGAACCTTTCGGGAAGATACGATGGATCGAGCAAATTCGGTCAGAATAAACAATTCCACACCTTTTTTGCCGGTGGTGCAGCATGGCTTTTCAGCTCCGAAAAACTTGTTAAAGAATTACTACCCTTCTTAAGTTTCGGTAAATTAAGAGCTAGTTATGGAGAAACTGGTAATGACCAGATCGGTAATTATCTGTATCTGGAAAACTTCAGTCCACTCACTACTGTAAACCCTTACCAGGGAATACCGGGTATCATTCCTTCTAACCTTCCAAATCCAAATCTGAGCTGGGAAACAACCAGAAAAGCAAATTTGGGTCTTGAACTCCAGTTCTTTGGCGGAAGGGTTGGACTTGAAGGTAATTATTTCGTCAACAGGACCACAAATATCCTGGCCGGCGTGCCACTCTCTACTACAACAGGTTTCACCTCAATCAATCAGAATATACCTGCCAAAATCCAAAACAAAGGAATTGACCTGACGATCAACACAGTCAATGTTCAGACAGATCATTTCAGCTGGTCAACTTCCATTACTTTTAGCAAACAACGCAATAAACTATTGTCCTTCCCAAACCCGAATCCGGCAATACAACAATTGCTTAGTCAGTCGGTAAGCACGCTTCTGGTAAACCGTTATGCTGGTGTTGACCCGAAAACAGGGCTATATCAGTTCTATGATGCCAATGGTAAGATCATTTCCAGCCCTTCAAGTATTGGAAACGATCAGGTTGGAAAAGTAGACCTTACCCCGGATTATTTCGGATCACTGAGCAATACCATCAGCTATAAAGGATTTACTTTGAGTTTCATTTTCAGAGGAATCAAACAGATAGGTAAGAGTACCTTCGGCCAGATCATTTCCAGTGGTTTTGTTCCCGGGCTGAACAACACGAACTACCCTGCTGCGATTTTAGACCGATGGCAGAAACCTGGCGATCAGGCTACTTACGGTAAGTTTGCCAGTACTTTTGGCACCCCATTGATCAATGCGATAAACAGAAATGTAGATGCTTATTATGGTGATGCTTCTTACATCCGCCTTCAAAATGCATCAATAGCTTATCAGTTACCAACAACGATCACCTCGAAATTACATCTACGAATGATCAAAATCTATGCACTGGGCGAAAATCTGGCCACTATCTCCAAGTATGGTTTCTCAGATCCTGAAACGCAAAGTTACCTTAAGATGCCGCCTCTGCGCACGATCACCTTCGGAATCCAGGCTTCACTTTAAACTTAACATCATGAAACTTAAAAATCTATATATCACTGTTTTTGCTTTCAGCACACTTGCAGTGCTGCTGATCACTGTCAACGGCTGTAAAAAAGCGATTGACGTTGGCCCTTCCATCGTAAACGCAAACAGCTCCAATGCTTTTACGTCGAACAGTTCGGCCCAGTCAACTGTAGCCGGTATCTATAGCTATTTATCCGCAGGATCATTTTTCCAGGGTTCAAACAGTGTGAGTCTTGGCATGGGCCTCGCTGCCGATGAACTTAAAACCACAAGTTCTGGTAGCCAGAGTCTTGGATTGTTATACAGCAACAGCTATTCCGCGGTATCCCCTCCTTCTTTCTGGTCGGAATTTTATAAGGAAATCTTCTTCTGCAACACCACCATAAAAGGGATCAGTGAATCGGGTCAGATCACGCCATCGGTAAAAAACCAACTGGTTTCAGAGCTTAAATTTTTCCGTGGCTTCATCTACTTCTATGCGGTTAATCTATACGGAACCCCTCCATTAACCACCACAGATGATTACCAGAACAACAACACGCTCAGCAATAGTACAGCTGCTACTGTTTATGCGCAAATCCTTCAGGACCTTAATGATGCAAAGGCCGGATTACCAGATAATATTTATGTGGATGCTTCCGGAGCAGCGGTTACAGACAGGGTAAGGCCAAATAAACAGGTCGCAGCGGCCATGCTGGCCAGAGTTTACCTCTATCTGCAGAATTGGAGAAGCGCCGAAAATGAAGCTTCTGAACTCATCGGAAATTCAAGATATACCCTGGTAAAAGACCTTAACCAGGTTTTCCTGAAAGGAAGTACAGAAATCATTTTTGCTTTACAACCGGTATCGAAAACTTACTTAAATACCATTGATGCCAATTTCCTTGTGGTGAGTGCCAGCTATGCACTCACTACTCAACTGGCCCTGAATAATCAGCTGGTCAGCGCCTTCGAACAAAAGGATCAGCGTCGGAGCAAATGGATTGGAACTTTTACCACCACGACCAACCCTGTAACTACATTCTCTTTCGCGAATAAATACAAGGTATCCTCCCTTAGTAGTACCGTGGCAGTTACGGAATACCCGATTGCGATGCGACTGGCAGAGCAATACCTGATCAGAGCAGAGGCAAGGGCACAGCAAAGTAACCTTTCCGGAGCAAAAGACGATTTAAATGCAATCAGGGACCGTGCCGGCCTGGATCCTACATTAGCTTCCGGTCAGACAGAACTGCTCAATGCCATACTTCAGGAACGCAGACTGGAACTCTTCACCGAATGGGGGCATCGCTGGTTAGATTTAAAACGCAGCAATAACCTCGACAATGTAATGTCGATCGCAGTACCGCTGAAAGGTGGAAGCTGGATGCCTTATAAAGCAATTCTACCAATCCCGCCATCAGATATTCTTGCAAATCCAAACCTGAAACAAAACCCGGGCTATAACTAATTTCCTACTAAACGGCAGCTGTATCAAAAAAAGATTACAACTGCCGTTTTTTTTCCATAACAACGATTACATCATGTATATATCAAAAAAAAGCGCCTGGATATTTTCCACTTCTTTGGGCTTATTTCTCGCAGTTTCTATCCCCTCTTTTTCGCAGAAGAAAAAGGTAGCAGTCCCTGTAACTATCGACACTGCCAAAAAGAAGATCACTCCATCAACTGACATTAAGTCTTATCAAGAAATCATTCCGGCCGACAGCAAAACAATGAAAGGTTTTTTTAAAGTCCACGTAGTAAAAAACCGCTACTTTTTTGAAATCCCCGACTCCTTGTTAAACCGTGATATGCTTGCCGTTACCCGCATCAGTAAAGGTGCGGAACAGTTTGTTATTCCACTCTTCAACATAGGATTTAGCGGAGATGAACTAGGAAGAGCAGTAGTATCATTTGATAAGATTCCCGGAGACCGTCTGGTACTTCGCTCCCATAAATTCGGACAGTTGTCGCGCGACACCACAGCAAACGGACTTTTTCAATCTTTGAAAAACAATGCGCTTCGTACCATAGAAGCCTCTTTTCCGATCAAAGCCATCAATGCAGAAAACAAAAGTACAGTGATCGACGTTACAGATTTTTTAAATGGTTCCGGCCTAATCTCTGCTTTCACACAACCCATTCCGCTGATTGGCGATTTGTTTAATAATGTCGCTATAGACCGCTCCTACCTCGCTTCCGTACAGGCCTTCCCTGAAAACGTCGAGATAAAAGCAGTAAAGACATTTACAAGCAACAAATTGCTGAACACGACAGAACTAAACAGTTCTATCATATTACTTCCGAAAGTACCGATGAAACCACGCTTAAAAGATCCAAGGATCGGTTATTTTGCAAATAACTATGTTGATTTTGATGCCAATCCACACCGGGTATCCCCTGTTCAGTATATCCTCAGATGGAGAATGGAACCTAAACCGGAAGATGTAGAAAAGTATCAGCATGGAGAACTGGTGGAACCTAAGAAACCGATTGTCATCTATATCGATCCCGCCACTCCGAAAAAATGGGTCCCTTACCTGATCGCCGGCATCAACGACTGGAATGTTGCGTTCGAAAAAGCAGGCTTTAAAAATGCCATTATCGGTAAAACAGCGCCAGTGAATGATTCGACCTGGAGCATGAACGATGCCAGACATTCTGTACTGGTATACAAACCATCTGTAGTGCCAAATGCAACCGGGCCAAATGTAAATGACCCAAGAAGTGGTGAAATCCTGGAAACCCATATCAACTGGTATCATCAGGTATTAGACCTGATACAAAGCTGGTATATGATTCAGGCAGGCGCTGTAGATCCAAGAACCCACAAACCAGAACTGGATGAAGAACTGATGGGACAACTGGTTCGATTTGTATCTTCACATGAAGTTGGACATACTTTAGGTCTGGAGCATAACTTCGGCGCATCATCAACCGTCGAAGTCGAAAAGCTGCGTAATAAAGCATGGGTGGAGGCAAATGGACACACCCCTTCCATTATGGATTATGCGCGTTTCAACTATGTGGCCCAACCGGAAGATAACATCAGCGAAAAAGGAATTTTTCCAAGGATCGGTGAATACGATAAATGGGCAATAGAATGGGGTTATAAATGGTTACCTCAATTCAGCACTGCTGAACAGGAAAAGTCTTATTTAAATAAATGGGTAATTGAAAAGCTGGCATCCGGAAAACAGTATTTTTATGGCAGTCAGCTGGATCCTATTACGGATAGCTTCCCTCTAAATACTACCGACCCCCGGGATCAGAGTGAGGATCTTGGAAATGATGCAATGCTGGCCAGCACTTATGGCATCAAAAATCTTAAAAGGATCAGACCACAGCTAATGAGCTGGACCTATCAGAAAGACAATGATTATAGTCGTGCAGGCGAATTATATAAAGAACTAGTCAACGAATTCGGACGTTTTATGGGCCACGTACAAAGAAACATCGGTGGAGTCTATATCACCCCAAAAACTGTTGAGCAACCGGGTTCTGAATATGAGATCGTAGAAAAAGCAAAGCAAAAACGCGCTATGGAATTCCTGTATCTGCAATTGTTCAATACACCATCCTGGCTGATAGACACAAAATTATACATGGTCACCAAAACTGACTTTAATTTGGTTACAAAAATCCAGAAGGACATTTTAAAATCCCTTTTAAACAATGATAAAATCACTCAGTTGATCAGTTTAGAAAGCAATTTTCCCGGCAAAGCTTATACCGCTTCAGAAATGTTAAAAGATCTGGAAAGTGCCATTTTCTCTAATTTATCCATCAATAAAGCAACAGATCCTTATCGTCGTGATCTGCAAAGTCAATACGTTGCCATACTTATGACAGCCATGAAATCAGATGACTTGAGCGCAACACAAACCGTATTGGAGACACATGCAATCCATCTTGCTGAAAAAATCAGAATTGATGCAAAAAGAAGTGTGGAAGCACCCAACAAAAATCATTTAAACTCACTTTACAGGCACCTCAAAAGAGCTTTAGATGCAAAGGTCAATATCAATTCCGGTGGAAAACCTAATGCTTAATCATTCACGTGATTAAAAACATCCGGGATTTATAAAATAAATCTTTAGAAGAGGTTGTATCATTGATAAAACAGTGATCAACCTCTTTTTTGTGTTATTTAAATTATTGTCTTTAATAAATTCGGAAGAGTACTGCCAGATAAGCAATTAGACTAAGTTTACCACGTAATATCCTCAGTGCCTGTTTAATCTGAGTTTTCACCGTAAGCTCTGAAGTATGAAGTTGTTCCGCTATTTCTTTATGACTCAGATACTGCTTTCTGCTGAGGATGAAAACTTCTCGCATGCGAGGTGATAAAGCATCAATTTCTTTTTCAATAATGGCCGCCAGTTGGTGTTCCCTTATCGGGTAATCGGTAATAGAAACTGAACATTTTGACAGCTCGCTTAATGAAGTAATGTATTTTGAGCAGATGCTCTGTTTACTCATCAAATCAATCAGACCGTTCCGAACAGACCTATACAGATAAGGTGCCACACCTTTTTCGGGAATCAGGTGTTCCCTTCTCGTCCATAAATTAAAAAAGGTTTCCTGCACAAGATCACGGGCATCTTCATGGTTATACATGCGTTTGCAGGCATGCACATATAAAATACCAAAATACCGTTCATAGATTTCAGTATATGCTAAATGACTGCCAAGTTTCAGTTGCTCAGTCAAGGTGATATCTGAAAGCGTGCATTTAGTTCCCATGATCAAAAAGAAAAGTAAAATTAATCATAATTAACAACTTTTCTAAAGAAGTTACCTGATAAAACGCTGTCAATCCATCGGTTAATGGTTATTTTTTCAAAGAATGATTTATAAAAAGAATAGCCCGGATTACCCAGGCCTATTCCAACGCACTCATTAAAAACTAATCATTAACTAAAAGGTGGCAGGTTCCATCCAGATACGCTACGACACCAACCTAAATTTATTCTCTATGAGTAAAGTTTTATCGATTACACGATTAATGAAACTTAATGACGCTATTCATTTTAGTCGAAACGAGCCATACTAGTTTGTGTAATTCTTATTTTTCCGGGAGCAGAATAAGTTTAATCAAATTCTTTCCCGTTAAATATTTTTTTGCCGTTTCACGCACACTACTTGTAGAAATTTGATTTATTAAGGTATCGAAACCAAAAACCTGATCAAGTGGATCGTTGTTAAGTAACTGTCCAGTGATATAGCTAAGCCAAAATCCATTTGTTGTCAATCCGGATTCATGCTGACGTGTTGCTTCAGCCCTATATTTATCCACATTTATCTGTACCGAACCATTACTTCCAAGACTGGCTACTTCATCTAGTGCTGCAGCAACCAAACGCTCAACATTCGCTGGAGCACAACCGAAGGAAACAACAAGACTAAACCTCTCCTCAGGATATTTAGAGGAATTGACTTTAACACTTGGTGTATATACTCCGCTTTCCTCCTCACGCAACCTTTCCACCATTCTAATTTCCAAAACTGCTTTTATAGCATCCAGCTTTATTCGGTTCTCATAGGTATAATCAAATTTTCCTGAAAAAACCAAGTAAACATTTGCTTTCTGTTCCGCTCCCTTATAGACCGTTTTTGAAATATTCCCCTCAGGAATATGGATACCCAGGCTTCTAAATTCTTGCTTTTTGTAGGTAGAAGGCAATGATCCGAGATAGGTTTCCAAAAGTGGTTTGATCTTTTCTTCATCAATACTCCCGGTAAAAGTAAATGTAAAACCCGAAGCATCTGCAAACCGCTCTTTGTAAATACGAATGGCCTTATCTAAATTAATTTGGTTTATTTTTTCTAAAGTCGGCCCGGTACGGCGGATGTTATAATTGCCCAATACCGCATTTAGGGTATCGCTAAAAACTTCATCAGGGCTACTTCCTCTATTTACGACCCTGGATTTTGCATTTGCGGTTAGTCCTTCAAAAACCGTCACATCTTTACGCGGTTCAGTGAAATAACCATAAACCAATTGCAGCGAAGTTTCAAGGTCTCTAATTGTTGTGATTCCATTAAAACCCTGCACCAATTCATTTACATAGGGCGCTACATTTACCTGCTTGCCAAGAAGAAACTTGTTTAGCTGAATAGAATTATAATTACCAACACCACTTAATGAAACTATACTTGCAGCATTTACAGCGGTCTGGTAATCGGCATCGCTATATAAAGAAGTTCCCCCTTTTGAAAAACCGTTGAACAAGATCTCGTTATTTTTAAAATCAGTTTTCTTCAATATTACGCGTACTCCATTACTTAGGACAAGCGTTTTTATGCCCAGCACCTGATCATATGCCTCGTTCACAATCTTACCGGCTAAAGGAGTATGGATAAGTAAAGGTAATGTGCTCACACTGTCTTTAAAATTTTCCAGTTTTTCCCCGTCTACACCTTTTATCCAGCTTAAAACTTTATTTTCATCTGGTAAACTTGCCCGATCCTTTTCAGGAGCCATAATGAGGATGTCACGATTGGATGCAATGATATATTCCTTAACAACCGCATTTAGTTCCCTGAGCGTAATACCAGGAATAAAACCAGTCACCAATTCATTCTCCTTTGCAAAACCAGGAGCCGCAGTCTGTTTTAAGAAGAACTGAAGATACTCATTTACATAAGCGTCCGAACGGATCTTATCTTTTTCTTTCATTGATTCTTCCATCCCATTCAAATAATTTAGTTTCGCCCGATCTAGTTCAGACTGCGTAAAACCAAACAATTGAATTCGGCGACACTCCCGCCAAACAGCTTTAAAACCTTTCTCCAATTCTCCAGGTTTGGCAACTACTGAGGTCTCATAAGTATCAAATAAACCCATTAGATTTTTAATACCAGCCCCTCCATTTAAATAAGGCGTACCTTCCTTTTTTGATAATTCAGTATATCTTCCACCCAAAATTTGATTAAACAAGCTTCTTACCATCGCTCCCCTGTAATCAAGAGCGGTTTTAACCTGTTTAGCTTTATGCTTGACAATTATCTGCATAACGGTCTGGGGCGTTTCTTTATCAGTAACCACTATGAACTGATTTTTCCCTGTTAATGGAACTGTATACCTGGTTCTCGGTTTTTCCCGATCTGGATTTTTGAGGTCAGAGAATTTTGACTTGATGATTTTCTCCATCTCATTCACATCAATATCTCCTACAATGATTAATGCCTGTAAATTCGGCCGGTACCAATCTCTATAAAATGTTCTGATAACGTCCGGTTTAAAACCAAACAAAACTTGTTCGGTTCCAATTGGGAGACGTGAGGCATACCTGGATCGATTAAGTAACAAAGGCAAGGTTTTTCTTTGCATACGTTCAGAAGCACCTTTGCCTAAACGCATTTCTTCCATAATCACGCCCCGTTCATTATTAATATCCTCCGTATCCAATATGGCTTCCTGTGCCCAATCCCGCATGATCTGGATGCCATTATTTAAAATTTCCGGATTATCTGAAGGCAAGGGCAGTTGATAAACCGTTTCATCGAAACCGGTATAAGCATTTAAATCAGCCCCAAACCGAACACCTACTTTTTGCAGATAACTAACAAGTTCGCTTTTAGGATAATGCTTGGTTCCGTTAAAGCTCATGTGCTCAGTAAAGTGGGCAAGCCCAACCTGAGCATCGGTTTCCAGAATGGATCCCACTTTATTTGCGAGATACATTACCACTCTATTTTTGGGTTCCTGGTTATGGCGAATAAAGTAAGTAAATCCATTTGACAGTTTTCCGGTTCGGACTTTTGGGTCTAATGGCAATTCCTGGCCCTTAACTTTGAAAATTGAACAGCTGATCACAGCCCAAACTAAAAGATATCTTAATTTCATATTTCAGCTTTTTAAAAATTTACAACATTAACGAAGTCAATTTTTCGATCAGCTGATCGCCACGTAAGTTTTTGGCTATAATCTTTCCGGTCGGGTCGATCAGATAATTTTGAGGAATACCCTGCACTCCATATAATTTTGCCACCTCATTGTTCCAGAATTTAAGGTCTGAAACCTGTGTCCACTCTAAACCGTCTGCCTTTATTGCCTGTAACCATAGCTCTTTCTTTCCCGGTTGATCCAGAGAAACACCAAGAACTGTGAATCCTTTATCTTTAAATAAATTGTAGGCCTTCACTACATTTGGATTTTCAGCACGACATGGAGCACACCATGATGCCCAAAAATCCAACAACACATATTTCCCTTTAAAATCGGAAAGCCTAACAGGCTTGTCATTGACATCATTTTGGGTAAAATCCGGAGCAAGAGCGCCCACTTCTCTAAGCTTTGCTTTTGAAAGTAAAACAGCCAGCGCTTTTCCTGTTGCAGTTTGTTTCAACTCAACAGCTAACATATTAAAAGAAGTTTCAATAATCGTTGGATTATTAGACTGAGTCATTGCTTCTTTTAACAGCTCAAGACTAAGAAATGAATTCGGATTATTTTTAATAAAAAGTAACTGCCCCTCTTTAATCGCTGTCATTTCTGCAACATACCTGGATTCAAGCTTGCCCCGAAACTCAGGATTGCTCTTCTGTTCATTTGAAGCAGCATTGAATTCTGATTGAATTAAAGCCAGGTTCTTTCCTGGTCCAACAAGTAAAGCACGAAATTTCTTGTAGTCCTCATTAAGCGGAGATCCTGTAATTACAGCATTTTTTAAAGAGTCTTTAGCATTCAGGACAATTTCACCTTTTTCGAGATATAAAAGCAGGAAATCAGCTGCAGGTGTAAGCTTTGCAAGCCCTATTCCCTGTGAATCAAGAATCAACTGAGCCTTAACCGGTTCATCTAAGCTTCCTTTAAATTGAAAGCTCCCGTTATTTAATGTTGCAGAATCTGTAATTCTAACCCCAGCTTTATCATAATTCAAATAGACTTTTGCCACTGACGAGCCAGGCTGAGCTATTTTCGCCTTTATATTAAAATTTACATTTTGCGACCAGCCATAAAATGGAATCATGGTAAGCGCTAAAAAAGTTATTTTGTTCATTTGATTTTATTTTTTAACTGTTCTATAAAAACTGGATTAATTTCGAGGGCCTTAGCTGTTTATAAAAGATCCAGAATACCCTCATTTTCTATAATAATCATCCCCTGTCTGTCGGTAGTGATGCCTTTCTCTAAGCTGTAGGTATAGCGTGGCTTATTCCCTTCCATAATGGTAGGCAAATACAAAAACTGGATCTGCTCATTTTCCTTTAATGCTTCCCCAACTTCAATGATATGGGTAGAAATCACAAAACAACAATTTGTATATTCCGAAAATGCCGCCGTAACTGCGAGGGTCGCATCATAAGCATCTTTAACATTAGTTCCTTTAAATAACTCGTCAAAAATAACCACCAGGTCTTTGCCAGTGCTTACCTCCCCAGCAACCTTCTTTACACGCAGCACTTCTGCGTAAAAGTGACTCAGTCCCATATTTAAGTTATCAGGAACGTTAATCGACGAATATATTCCCCCTCTGACTGAAAAAGTCATCGATTTTGCGGCTATAGGAAAGCCCATATGTGCCAGGTAAAGGGAGATGCCGAAGGTCTTCATTAACGTCGACTTGCCCGCCATATTAGCGCCTGTTAAAAACACGACGTTGCTTTCCTGCCTAAAAGAAATGTTGTTACCCACCGCATTACTTAATGAAGGATGAGCTAGCCCTTCAGCATTTACAAAATTGCTTTCCCGGGGTAAAGCCGATGCATAAGTAAAGCCATTTGCATGTGCCAGGTTAGCCACAGCGATATATACATCCAAACTATAGATCATCCCTATCAATTCTGCCAACACACGTTGCAGCGTATGTCTTAGTAAATGGTCATATTTGGTTAATTTGAAAAATGGGATAGCCTGGGTTCCGTTTTCTTTACTAAGCCATTCGAGTTGCTTGTTATTAAAAACACCTTTGACTATCTGAATCTGTTGATGATATGGATGGTCAATGCCTGACTGATCTTCCAGGCCCTTAAAAAACCGACTAGCTGTTTTCAAAATCGTGATCGTAGCCCCAATACCTTTTTGCAAGGTTTCATATTGGTCGTCCCTAACTATTGAGCCCAATACCTGCTTTTTAAAATTTCCAATGCCAGCAAACAACAAATTACGTTCTGCATTACTGCTCAGGTAATTCTCCATCAGCTCAAACTGTTCCCGGCCAAATGGAAAGGTTAAAGCCTTGTGCTCAAAATATTCGAAAATACTACTCCTGTTATTGATCTCTGTAGCATCAGTCAGCGGGTTGTTAAATAGCTGTTCCAGCAATCGTTCCCCTCCTGCTGTTTTTACCTTATTGAAAAAGCTAAATATAGATCCCGGTTTATATTTACCGGTTAAATTCATGTCTTCGAGTGTCTGTTTATCCGTTATAAAACTCATATCCCTTTCCTTCCCTTTTTTAAAATATCCAGAATACCTTCATTGTTGATGATGATCATGCCATGTCGATCATCTGTGATGCCGTTCTCAAGTGTATAGGTGTACACCGGCAGGTTACCGTTCATGCGTGTAGGCAGGTATACAAAGCGGACATTCGGACAAGCCGTTCTAAGCACATCACCAGCTTCGATAATGTGTGTAGAAATCACAAAAGTGCTATTCTTCTTTCTTGCAAAGCCTTTGGTAATGGCTATTGTTGCCTCATAGGCATCCTTTACATTGGTTCCACGGAAAAGCTCATCAAAAACAATAAACAAATGCTTATCCTGACTCAATTCCTGAGCGATTTTCTTTACACGCAGCACTTCTGCATAAAAATGGCTGGCCCCCATACTTAAGTTATCCGGCAGATTAATGGTTGTATATATACCATCCAGTACCGAAAACTCAAGGCTGGCTGCTGCTACCGGGAAACCCATATGTGCCAGGAACATCGCGATACTCAGCGATTTCATAAAGGTCGACTTTCCTGCCATGTTAGCTCCAGTCAGGAAGATGACATTGCTATCGGGAGTGATAGCAATAGAATTAGGTACCGCAGTTTTCACTTGTGCATGATAAACGCCATCCAAACGAATCACACGCTCCTCACGCGGCAATGCTTTTGGAAAAGCAAAGCCACGTTCTTTCGCGACCCTGGCTACGGAAAAATATACGTCCAAAAGATAGATTTGACGGAGCAAATTCAGGATCAGGTCCCGATGTTGAAAACGTAACAACACATCAAGCTCCACCATCCTATTGTGAGTCAATTTATCTTTGCGCTCCAGAATACTCACTATAACCGGCTCGGTGAGTATCCCCGTGATCACTGACTTTTCGGCATAATAAGGATGCGCTTTGTAGATATCCAAATCACGTGTGAAGGCTTCTAATCTCCTCAACAACGTGACCAGCGAATTGATCCCATCATAAATCTGTTGAGTTTCCACTTCTACAGCAATGATATTACTCAGTTTTTTAATAACCGAATACTCCTGGGCACTTAGCTTTGTACGTTCATCAGTATTGGCCATATAAGGCTCCACCGCATCAAAAAGCACACTTTCGAAATGAAATTTAACGTTCAGATCCTTAAAATACAGGAAGGTTCCACAACGTTTATTAATCGCCGTCTCGTCTGACAAAGGATACCTGAACATGTCTTCCAGAATTGCTGCGCCACCACGGGTGGCACAGCAATTGAAAATATTGTACAAGGATTCTCCACCATGTTTACCAAAAATATTCAGATCCTCAAGTGTCTGTTTGTCTGTTGTAAATAGCATGATATTGTTATTTATTTTCTTTTACGTCTAATCAGCAGAATTGCCCCAAAAGCAAAAATTAAACCAGGTAATATCCAGATATAGATAATGCGAAGTCCACTTACCTGATCTTTACTCAGATTGATGCGTTTATCCTCTGCATCGGGGCGGAAGGTATCAATAGGAAATTTGCTGTAATTTAACCAGCTGAACACTGCAGTATTGAATAAGAAGTTGGCACTTCTGGGTCTTCCTAATTCCGTATTGCTTAAAAAGTCCGCATCACCGGTTACGATAATACGCTGCTCTTTGCCGTTTACATTTCTGGTTAAGCTCAATGCCGTAGTGAAAGGACCTTTGGTATCACCATCTTTAGGAGAAAAAGCTACCGTTCCGGCAGTAGAACGATCTACCTCCGGAACACTAACCGATGGAGCCAGGGCTGCAACCGCTACTGTCTGAGCGACAGGCTTAGCATTGCCAGAATTCACTGGTGGCGCTACCGCAGTAACAGCAGCAGGTTTAGCCGCCTGTGCCTTTGTTACCATTTCCTGAACTTTCAGCCGTTTTTCTTCCATTGTTCCAGGGCCGTTCATGATCTTCGTCATCGCGGTGGCTATAGAATCCCTTTTCTTTTTCATTTCAGGAGTCATTCTAGCTTCAGCAGCCTTTCTTACTTTAGCCATTAGCTCCTGCATTTTTTGCTGTTTTTCTTCTGGCGTTCCAGGTCCTGCAGATATTGCTGCCATAGCTGCCCGTAATGCGTCAGCTCTTTTTTGGGTTTCTGCATCTAAACTGCCCGTCTGTCCTGTACCTGTAGCAGCAGCGGATCTTTCCTTAGCTATATTTGGGCTAGTCCTACGCTTTGGACTTACAGCCTTATCAGGGCTTTGTGTTATTGCCACATTACTACTGGTCATATCTTCACCCAGGGGCAACATCCTGTTCCAGGTAAGCGTATCTGTACTCATCAGTAAAGGCCTAACCGTAAACTGACCGTCATTACGGTAACTGAGTCCCGCTGCACCTGGCATATACACCTTTCGGCCCTCTGCTACTCTTTTTGCAAGTGTCTTGCTAAATGTTGTTGCAAATTTGCTCACATCCGGAATAACCAGATCAGGAGCATCCACTGCACTACGCTGAATTACCGTACCGTTCATCAGCTGTACACCAAACTGCTGCAATAAGGGATTCAATATTGCTTGTTTACCAGGCTCACCTGCGATCAGCAGGTTTCCGCCATTATTGATATATTTTTGCAGTTTTGCCATTGTATTTGGCCTAAGCGACAACCTTGGATCCGCCAATACCACAGTAGAAACACTAGCTGGTATGTCTTGTGTCTCCAATGAAATGACACACACATCAAATCCCTGGTTCACAAATGAATTGCGATAGAGGCTCAGGTTAGTAAGCGCTCTATAATCGCGGTCCCCCATTTTATTAATATCCCTTTCCAGATCACCGGTTACAAACGCAATATTGGGTAACTTAGCTTCCTGCAAGCGCTGAATGGCAGCAGCAACTTCGGTTTCTCCCGGCCATACTTCCGGATCTTCAAATACTCTCAGCATAGTCGTCTTACCCTTCCATTTCAGCTGCATCACATAACGGTTCTGTTCAGGTTTCAAGTCCATGATTTTACTCATCTCCGCCGGGCTCTTCAACATTTTAAGGTCCAGATCCATATTTTTGGCATACTGTTCGGCAACTTCCTTAATTGTTTTTCCAGGATACATCGCTTTAATCATCGGATTATCGCCGGCACTATCGTAATAAAGTACTGTTTTCAGTTTAATGTTACTTTTGAAGCGCATATACTGTTCCCAGCGTGCAATATTTTCATTATAAGCTTCAGGACTTCCCAGAAACCAATTTTTACTCAACAGATTATTATAGGCCGTAACTTCCAATGGTTCATCGCCAAGCTTGGCCAGCACTTTCTGTACCTGTGGCGTAAGTGTCCGGGTTTGGTTATTGGTCATGTCGTAATAGCCGACTAAAGCAGGGATAGAGCTGATGTAACCGATCAGTAAAGCACTGGCTAACACCATAAAATATCGTCCCGCCCTCAGCATAGCAGGTTTCGATTCCATCCCGTCTCTTAACTTGTAAATACTCAAGCCAAGGAAGATGTACACAATCAATATAAAATAAATGATGTCTTTGGTCGTAATCAATCCCATCAGCATATTTTGAGTCCTGCCATTCATCGCCAGGAAATAAGTCAGCTCCCTGACAAATGCAACACCCTGCCATAAAGTCCCCACATAGCTTAGTGCAGCGATCATGATAAACGTACATATTGCGGCTACTACCTGATAGGTAGTCAGACAAGACATGAACAGTCCTATTGCAGCATAGGCACAAAGCAAGAGGTAAAATCCTAATAATGAAGAAAGCAACATCCCTGATTCGGGATTCTGTATATGGAACATACCAGAAACAACAAATATCCCAATGATGCCTACCAGTAATAAACTGTAGATCATCATAGAAATAAACTTGCCTAAAATAATTTCCCTGACACTGATCGGAGAAGAGTAAAGAAGTTTAATGGTTCCGCTACTGGTTTCTCTGCTAATCAGACTCATCGTAAGCAGCGGAATGTAGAGGTAAAGGTTCTGCATTACCGTATTGAACAATCCGCGCCGACTTAGGAAAATAGATTCGGTTAACCTGTCATTGCCGGTTACCACTGCCCCACTCAATTCCTGCATCATGGCAATGTTATTTATTCTGCCAAAATAAATCACTCCGCATTGAACCAGGAACACGATCAGCAGGAACCAGGCGATGGGAGAATAAAACAGGGTTAAAAGTTCTGTTTTGGCTACTTTAAATATGGTTTTCATTAGTTATTTTCTTGTGGTGATTTATTGGATAATTGCTTGAATATTTCGTCCAGTGCCGTTTTATCAAGTGTGATTTCGCGCAACCTCCATCCATGATGTATGCTGGCTGCTACGATGCGCTCGGTAATACTTTGATCGCCATTGAAATAAATGCGCATCTGCCTTTCGGTCAGCACATCCACATTGGTTACCCCCTCTATTTTTTCTATTTCAGCCAGCGCAGGTGGGTTTTCCATGGCAACCAATACACTGTGTGGCTCCACATAATTGTTAAATGCATCCATGCTGTCGGAAAATACGATCCTGCCATTTTCTATCATTTTGATGTCTTTACACAAAACCTGTACTTCCGACAGGATATGAGACGAAAAGATAACCGCTCTATCCAATGCAATCTCCTTGATTAATGACCTTACCTCAATGATCTGATTGGGGTCCAAACCATTGGTCGGTTCATCCAAAACAACCAGTTTAGGCCGGTGTACAATCGCTTGCGCTATGCCTACGCGCTGGCGGTAACCACCGGACAGATTCCGGAGCAGGCGGTTACTAAAATGATCTATGCCGCAACGCAGCTTAGCCTCGAGAATTGCCTGTTTCATTTTATCCTTGGGCACAAGCCTCAGTCCGGCGCAATAGTTCAGGTATTCATCGACCGTCAGGTCCATGTACAAAGGGGGATTCTGTGGAAGAAATCCGATTTGTTGCTTTGCCAGTTGCGGCTGTTCCCGCATACTAATGCCGTCGATGTAAACATTCCCTTCCGTCTGGTTGAGTGCCCCGCAGAGGATGTTCATCGTCGTTGATTTCCCGGCACCATTGGAACCAAGTAATCCTACAATGCCTGTTTGGCCGATTTCGATGTTGATGTCACGTATGGCCCAGGAATTGGTGTACTTGTGAGACAAGTGCTCAATTTTTACAATATTGCTCATTGATAAATTAATATTTATAGGTATAGGCTGTCCTACCCCACCCGTCCCTTCTCTACTAAAACAGTAGAAAAGAGACAGATAGGTTCGAATTCTTTTTTTTATGCTTAAGGGTTGTCCTGCATCTTTGGATTTGCATCTATGATATTGCGTGGGAACCGCATTACCAATCTTTCAGGTTGTTTTAAGGTATAGGTTTCTAACACCGTTGGAACAGCATCCTGATCATATACAGTATGGGTGAAGGTTGCGCCCGCAAAAAGTGGATCAACAGATAACCTGCGCATATCAAACCAGCGGTACCCCTCCACTGCAAACTCACGGATACGTTCATCGATGATAAATTTAATCAAGGCTGATTGATTGGTAGCCGTACCGGCAGGAACCAGGGCATCATTGATGGAATCTCCATTGTCATTCTTAAGCCTGATGCGTGCTTTCCGTAAGGTTTCCAAATCAGCCACAGCCCCCGTCAGGTCATTTGCTCTTGCTTTAGCCTCTGCGCAAAGCAGATACAACTCAGACAGTTGCAAGCCAAATCTTGAATAATTCAATCCATATTTACGGAGCAGGCCAGCGGCATTAACTGAATTGTTGTCGTTTTTATTGATATAAAATTTCAGACGATAATCAGTCGGCTGATAAAGCGCCTGCGCAGCTTTAGTCAGCACAAGGCCATCTGTTCCCGTAATATTGCCATTAAATCTCCCCGCATAAAATACTTTTGAAACTACCGCTTCTCTGGTATTATCCATTAACTGATAAGGAGACTTAGGACCATTTGTGGCACTGATTGGTAAAAAAGCGCCTCCGGTTGCAAAAGTTTCGTTGTAATCGTAGAGTGAAGTTTGTCCGTTTGCAATGACATGCGCCAGTGCGGATTTGAGCAAAGGCAGCGCATCATTATAACGGCCCATAAACAGGTAAACTTTTCCCAGCAACCCTTCTACTGCAGGCCTGGACATGCGTGTCACAATATTTTGTTTTGCTGGTATACTGGCTAATGCTTCTGTATAATCTTTGATGATGAAATCATAGGTTTGCTGAAGCGTACCTCTTGGAATATCCTGAATATTCACATTAGGCTCAGTAACAAAGGGAAAGCCAGGATCATTTCCAGCTGTTGCCGCAGCATATGGCTTACAGTAAAGACTGGCCATATTCCAGATGCTGAATGCACGGGTTGCCAGTGCCTCTGCCCTGATTCCTTTTTTACGTTCCTCCGTTCCGCCTGTAGAAGTCATTACCTCAGCCACGATTTTGTTTATCGTGTACATCTGGGTCATGGTGGTCCGCAATACCAGAGAAGTCACCGCTGGTTCCGGATAGATATCATCCGCCCACTGGAACAAGCGTTCCCGTACTGCATTTTTATTGATGAAATATGGTTTTACCTGTGCAACTTCATCTCCCATCAGCTGCGCCTCAGTGTATCCACCTATGCTGTGATAAGCATAAAAAGCCCCATCATTCATCAGTTTGTCGTAGTCCTCCGTGATTACGGTAACCTGGTCTCCCTGAGGTACGATCTCCAACCAGGTCTTTTTGCAGGAAGTCAGCATGCTGAACACTGCGAAGGAAATTATTATCAACTTTTTCATAATGTCTGTTTAAAATAATTAAAATGAAAAATTAATGCCTAGACTATAAGTATGCTTAACCGGCATTGTCCCACTTGATAAACCTGGCAATTCAGGATCGGTACCCTCAGCATTTGCTGCCCAAACCAGAAAATTAGAAGCCGAAGCAAATACACTGGCTCTTTGTATTTTAAGAAACTGCAGCAACTTGGTATCTAAAGCATACGACAAAGAAATATCCCTGATTTTGATGTATGAAGCATTCACCACATTGACATCAGCAAATGTGTAATAATTAACACTTCTACGGCTGGTATTGAGCGAAGCACTTGGTTCATAAGAAG
Source organism: Pedobacter steynii (assembly GCF_900103665.1). Lineage (GTDB taxonomy): Bacteria > Bacteroidota > Bacteroidia > Sphingobacteriales > Sphingobacteriaceae > Pedobacter > Pedobacter steynii. The sequence continues at coordinate 717,079 of NZ_FNGY01000002.1, read as the reverse complement.
GAATATTGGTGAATGCTTCATCTCCGGGCTTTTTCCACCGGTCAAGAAAATACTCAGAAATGTTTCCTCCGGAAAATGATCCTGATGTCCCACCCAGTTTTCCACTATAGTAGGTATTTACAGATTTGCGCATCACCCCACCCAAGCTAACAATCATGTTTGCACTTAAATTAAATCCTTTATAGCTGAAGGTGTTACTCAGACTTCCGGTAACAGGAGGCTGAGTCGTCCCCATGTAAACCAGGTCATTAACAGTGGCTGCATTTGGTTTTTTAGTTACCGTGCCATTCGCAAGTTGAATCTGCGGATCCCCAAGGTTATCCAATCCTGCAAATCGGTATGCCCAAAGCGCATTCATAGGATATCCGATCACATATTCCGACTGCAACCTTGCTGCCACGGTCTTACTGTTATTACTTGGCGTCTGATAAGAAATCAGTTTATTGTGGTTAAACCCGACACCAATAGTCGTACTCCAGCTAAAATCTTTCCCTTTTATATTCAGTGAGCGAATGCTCATTTCTATGCCTTCATTTAACATCTTTCCAATGTTACCGGCTATTGAATTATAACCTGTCAATGGATTCAGGGTTACATTTCCGATCATACCCGTAGTGATCCTTTTATAGGCATCAATGCTACCACTTATCCGGTTGTTAAATATCGCATAATCTATTGCAAGGTTATAATTGTCCGTGCTTTCCCAGTCAAGGCCTTTATTAGCTATGCCTGTAAGGTACAATGCTTCTCCAGCAATCTGGTTGTAAAAAAAGTTGGTCGCTGGATTCAGGGTAGTCACAATATCATATTGTGAAACCTGGCCATAAGGTGTATTTCCTGTAATACCGTAAGTAGCTCTGAGACCAAGGTTATTCAACCATTTCACGTTACTCAACCATTTTTCCTTACTGATCTGCCACCTGGCTCCAACACTCCATACCGGTTTCTTCTGGCTGGACAGATCACTGGCAAACTGATTACTAAAGTCCTGCCTCCAGCTCAGATCCAAACTATACTTCCGCTCAATGGAATAACTGGCTAATGCAAAATAAGACAGGAACCGGCTCTTTGTTCTTGGTTTGCGGTCAATCGGAATATACGAGTAAGAACCAAAACCGGTTACTGTAGGAAAAATACCGCTCCTTAATTTTGCCCAGTCTAGTTCTGCAAAACTGCCTAATGCATCATTATAACCTAATAACGTTGTATTCGTCTGGCTTGCGGTATTTTCCTGAATGTCATTTCCAAACTGTACTAATAGTTGATCTTTTCCGTTCCTGAAGTTGTCATCATACATCAGTTGATGGCGGACAGTCCAGCTTCGGTTATCGGAAGTTGATTCGCCCAATGTTCCGCCTGACGTTGGTAAATAATAAACAGGAAGATCATTTACTGTAGGTGCTACGGTTAGTCCAACCAACTGCCTACGCTGCCCGATTGCCTGATGATCGGTATACCCCCTCGAGGAAGAAGGTGACCTTAGATAACCGTATGTTCCATTAATGCGTAAACCTTTCCAGATCTTTACGGCAACGTTCGAGGTCACATTGAGACTGAGATTATCACTTTTATTAGTGGTTAATCCGGCTTCATTGATTGGATTGTAATCCAGATTGATGCGGCTTCTGGATTGATAATCTAACCTTACGGAATCTACATAGCCACTCATAAAATTCATGTTCAACGGATTCCCTGAGGCATCACGGAACTGCTGATATGGATAAAAACCATTACCTGGTAATATTGGACCCTGGCTTGAAGCAGTCATGTTAACCAATGAAGTATTCAGGGAAATTTTGACACGATTACCCGCATTCAGATTTTGTGTTAAATTTAAACTATAAGTATCGCTCTTACTTCCAGGAGCATTGCCTTTCATACCGGAATAGCCCATTGATCCATAAAATGAATAGGTGTTGTTGCCACCAGATGCAGAAACTGTATGGTTGGTGGTAAAAGCCGGATCATACATCGCTTTGATTTGTGACCTGTTGTCTATCGCAGAAAGGCTGTCCAGTTTTTGATTACGTTGTCCCTCGGTCAGTTTTCCGCGCAATCCATCATATAGGATCCGCTCATGTGGAGCCAGGAATGACTGTGCAGTATAAGGATAAGCAGTTCTGTAAACCGGATTGTCAAAAAGTTCTTTTGCAACCTGGATATATTGCTGACTGCTCAGCATATTTCCATAGTACACATCCGGGCGGCCTGTATAATTTAAGGAACCATTATAACTGATCGATAATTTCGAATTGTTACTTCCGGATTTGGTTTTTATCACAATTACCCCGTTCGCAGATCTGGCACCCCATATTGCAGACGCAGCCGCATCTTTAAGCACCGTTATATCTTCAATATCATCCAGATTTACCGAGCTGAAATTTGGCACAGCCACACCATTCACCACATATAAAGGGTTGGATGAAGGTCCCGAAGAATTTAAAACACTTCCCCTGCCCCTTACTACAGCCTTAGGATCTTCGGCAATTCCGGTCTGATTAACAACGCGGGATTGTGGAGCAATATACAGACCAGGGATCTGTCCTTCCAGCCGGGTTAACAGGTTTGTGGAACCTGTACGTTTAGAAAACAATTCCAAATCCACTTTCCCAAAAGATCCGGTTGCCCGTTCTTTTGAAATCGTTTGAAAACCTGTACTGACGACCACTTCTTTTAGTTCCGTCTGGGCTTTTCGAAGCACGATATTCTGGTAAGCCATTTTACTCTTAACCTCAAATGAATGAGGCTGATATCCCACGTAGGAAATAATGATACGGTCTCCTACTTCTGCAAGGATCTCAAATTCCCCGGTATTTTTAACCGTTGTCAACATTTGCCTCCCACCAACTTTGCTTTCCTGTGCTTTCTTTAATATGATAACCGTAGCACCTTCCATAGGCGCTCCCAGAGAATCTAAAACTTTACCGTAGATTTTTATTGGGTCCGCTATATCTATTAATGAAGGGTCATTTTTAGTTCCATCTATTAAAACCGGTGTCTTTCTGGTAATCACAATATTCTTTTTATAAATATTGAAGGAAAGGGGTAAGTTTTTAATGGATTCCTGAATGGCTTCGAAAACCGAAGAATTGTTCAGTTTGACACTAATTTTCAATCCTTTAATATCATTTGAATTGTAAATAAAATCGTATCCTGATTGTTTTCTAATGGATTCCAATACTTTTTCAAGCGGGGTATTGTCTTCGTGAAGACTTATTCCCTGCCCAAATCCTTTGGCACTCACTTGCGCCAGCGTAATAATTAATATGAAAGTGGTCAGTTTCATTATTAATAATAGTTTTTGTGGTACGTGCGTGTGCAATACCCCTAGGTTTAAACCATTTATTTTCATACTTTTGAGTAGGTTGAGTTGCTATTGTGAATAGTTTAGCGATTATTTTTTCCCTCCTGGAATTTCCGGAGGAATGGCTGACTCAATCATCTGCCGGAACGTGCGTCAACACTTTCCGGCTTTGTTTTAACCCAGCCAATTCGGTTAGCTTTCTCCTGGTAATTTTTTCTTCATTTTCTTTTGGTTTAGGTTTTGGTTTTAATTGTGAGCTATTTGCTTACAACTATGGTTCTGTCTGTTATTTTAAAATTTATATTTAAATACTTCAAAATCCGAAGCGCTTCAGACAAGGTATAACTCCTGTCTATATAGCCCGTAAATTTCATATTTGGAATTCCATCCGGATATTTAACTTCGACGTTGTACCATCTTGACAATTGTCGTAACACCGCTGCAAGTTCAGTATCCTTAAAGCTAAACCGCCCTTCTTTCCAGGCGATCACATCGCTATTCCCCGGAGAAACAACTAATTTTCCCTTTTTATCTAAATTAGCCTGCTCGCCTGGTTTGAGTATTTTTGAACCGTTAATCCTAACGGATCCTTCGAGTAAGGTGGTGATGGTTTCCGGCTCATCCTTATAACTGTTTATATTGAAATGCGTTCCAAGTACTTTTACTTCCTGACGATCAGTCTTCACTATAAAAGGATGTCTTTTATCTTTCGTGACTTCAAAATAAGCCTCACCGCTGAGCCTTACCTCCCGATTTCCCTCTTTATTTAGGCTTGTAGAATAAGTTAAGCTTGAGGCGGCATTCATCCAGACCTTAGATTTATCTGGTAATGTTAAAATATATGTTTCTCCTTTAGCGGTAGTTAACGTATTGTAAGACCGCTTTGCCTTTTCTTGTGATGATGCTTCAACCTGATAAACAACCTGACCATCCGCAGTCTTGTTAATGCTTATTCCAGCTTCCTTTGCCAACTCTCCATTATCTGAATTTGTCAGGTTGATTTCTTTTCCATCAGCAAGTGTTAGTATTGCTCCATATTTACCTGGCGCTACGTCATTCTTATTGACAGACACAACGACTGGTCCCCGGTTCACATTTCCGTAATAATAAAACAGTCCTGCACCAAAAACAATAGTGGCAATCGCTGCTGCAATCGCGAAGCGGGGCCATAGTTTAATCCGTTTTACAGGTACAAGTGTTATTTCTGAAGTTTCATCTTTAACAAGTCCGGATTTGGTCAACTCCCAAATGTGGTCAGTATCAACAGCCTGGAACATTTTTAGTTCATGCTGGAAATATTGCTGATCGGTAAATTGACGGTAAAAAGCTAAATTATCGGCAGAAGCATTTATCCAGGCCTCAAGCTCTATACGCTCTGCATCGGTTAAGGTCTGGTTGAGTTCTGCGAATATCAGATTTGAAATATGGAGTTCCTTGTCAATCATAGCAGCGATTTCTTTATATCAGATTAACATTACTTTAATGTTTATGATATAGAAACGGGACGATGACCCAAAACAACCATAAGAGATTGTATTTTTTTTACCAGTGTTCTATAAAAAAGAGAAAAGCCAACTGTAATGTAACTGAGACCCCTTTTTTCACCAAAGAATTTTTAATCATTTCTATGGCTTTTGTTTTCTGATTGCGAACGGTCTGTACAGAAAGGTTCAACTCCTGCGCAATTTCTGCGGTAGTTTTTCCATCGAAATAAAGTAGTTTAAAAATGACTTTCATTTTCTCAGGAAGCTCTTCAATCTCTTTATTCACCATATCCAGCACTTCGGTCTGTATGATGTCATACAAGATCGTTTCATCAGCAGAATTCAAATGTTGTAAATAACTATCCTGAGCATTTGTCCGCACCTTCAGACTGGCAAGGTAATCCAGACAGGAATTACGGCAGCTAATGTAAAGGAAAGCCTTAATGTTTTGTGGCGTTTTAAAGCTTTCATGTTTTTGCCAGAGTTTCAAAAAACATTTGGAAACAATATCATCAGCCTCTATCTTATCGTGCAACATGCGACCAGCAAAATAAGCGAGTGCTTTACTGTGAAGTTTGAAGAAATAAGCAAGCGCCTGATCATCTCCTTCGCGTAACGCTTCAATCCAGTAAAGTTCATCGTCAACGTCTTTTTTCATCTTATTTGTTAGTCAATATCAAGGAGCGCTTGTTCTATTATAAATTTACGGAAAATTGAGGCCAATATTATTGAATATATCTGGTATTGTCAGGGCTTAAATTAATAACATTATCATTTATCAATGATAATCATGAAATGTCACCAACCGAAGAATATGATTACGTGAAACACTTGCGAGTCCAACTTTCTACAAATGAACAAATATTCGTCTTTTTAAACAGTAGTTCACAAGTCATTAAAAGTTGCAGAGCGGTGGAACCAAATTATTACCGTCTCTTCCAATATCGGAACGAGTGTCGGTTCACTGGTCGTTTTTGCTATCATTAGCGACTTCTTTATCATCGGTCTGACATTATACGCTTCTGCGCTCGACCGTATCAAGATAATTCCCTAATCAATCTCTATGCTATTAATTGCTTTTTCCATCGCGAGTTCTTTTACTTCCGGCACTTTTAGTCCTTCAGCTCGGAACACGGTCAGATCGGTCATCCCTAAAAAGCCAAGAAAAGCCTTCAGATAAGGAGCAACAAAATCGTTGACTTTACCTGGACCTTCTGAATAGACACCCCCTGAAGACATTGCCACATAGATTTTTTTCCCCGTCACTTTTCCAACAGGACCATTTTCACTATACCCAAAAGTTATACCAGCTCTGGTAATATGATCGATCCAGGCCTTTAGAGAGGTAGGGATGGTAAAGTTGATCAGCGGAGCGCCAATAACAATGATGTCCGCAGCTAACAACTGTTTAACCAGCTCATCAGAAAAGCGAATCAATTCTTTTTCTTCTTCGGTCAGCTGATCTGCAGGAATAAAGAATGTACGAAGCACAACAGGGCTAAGATGTGGGATTTCTAGATCGACCAGGTTTAATTCTTCCAATATACTACCCGGATACTTGTTCTGAATTTTTTCGACTATGGCATGCCCCAGCTTAATACTGTATGACTCTTTTCCCTGAATGCTTGATTTTAAATGAAGGATGTGTTTCATCATAAATTTACTTAGTTATAATCTTATCAATTTTAAATTCCCGAAACGTCCAATTTCCTTTTTGTTAATGATTAAGGATTCTTTCGCTCGAATTATCAAAGCCAAAAATAGGGTTACCAAGTGATCAAAAGTCATTACTTACCTCAAGGAAAGCGCTTACATTGGGGTAAGTGATTACCTTTAGGCTATGAAGATAATTGTAAATGAGTCTCTTCCCAATAATGAAGAATGCGCAAATTCGCTAAAGAATGTACTTGACGCACTATATGTTATTAATGGAAAATGGAAACTGGCTGTGATCCTATGCCTGGTACAATCATCTAAGCGTTTTAACGAGCTTCAGCATGAAATCACTGGCATATCCTCTAAGGTACTGGCTAAAGAACTAAAAGATCTGGAATTGAATGACTTCATTACACGTACTGTATATTCGACCACCCCGGTAAATATTATTTACGAAGCAACCGAGTATAGCAGGACGCTAAAAAATGTGATTGGTGAATTAAGCTACTGGGGTGAACAGCACAGGGAAAAAATTAAGCAAAGCATGCGGAGTCAGTCGCGCAACCTATGATGTTGCACAACGACTCCATTTGGTTAACACTATACAAGTAAACTACCACCATCAACGACAATGATTTGTCCTGTGGTGAAGCTCCCTCGCATAAGGTAGAGGTAAGCTTCGGCAAGCTCTTTCGTATTGCTGACCCTGCCAGTTAGTCAATCAATGTTTATTTTATTTTCACTACTACTTTTCCCTTAGCACGTCCACGCTCTACATATTCCAGCGCCTCATTAATCTGATCAAAAGAAAACACCTTGTCCACAACAGGCCTGATTACATTCTGTTTAATCAGATTGGAAATTTCCCGTAATTGTTTACCATCCGCCCTCATAAACAGAAATGAATAGTCCACATTTATTTTTTTAGCCTTTTTACGAATTCCGTAGCTGATCATTGATAAGACCATCTTTACAAACCAAGGGGCTCCAATTGCTTTTGCAAAATCTGGTGTGGGTGGCCCCGAAATGGAGATCGCCTTTCCTCCCGGTCTTAAAATTCGTAGTGATTTTTCAAGTGTCCTGGTATCCTGGCTGTTCAAAACTACATCATAATCTTTCAGGATGGCTTCAAAATCTTCCTTTTTATAATCGATCACAACATCTGCTCCAAGTGCCTTTAACATTGCAAAACTCTTTTCACTTGCGGTTGTGGCGACCGTTGCACCAAGGTGTTTCGCCAGTTGAATGGCAACTGTACCCACTCCACCGGAACCCGCCTGAATAAATACTTTCTGGTCCTCTTTCAGATTCGCCTTTTCTACGAGCGCCTGCCATGCGGTTAAGGCCACTAAGGGAATGGAAGCCGCTTCTTCCATGGTAATATTGTTTGGTTTGAGTGATACATCGTCTTCTCTAATCGCTATATATTCGGCAAATGTACCAATGTTGAAATCGGCAACGCGGGAATAGATTTCATCCCCGATCTTGAACTGTCTCACCTTTGCCCCTACCTGGGTAATTACCCCCGCTACATCATGTCCCAAAATGAGTGGCAATTGATAAGGTAATATTAACTTAAATTCACCAGACTTTATCTTAGCATCAAGCAGGTTTAGACCTGCAGCATGAATCTCTACCAGCACTTCGTCTTCTTTTATGATTGGAACAGGAAGATCAATGAGCTTCAGAACTTCTTTTTTATCATATTTTTGTATGGTGAACGCTTTCATATTGTGGTTATTTTGGCAAGAGTATAAGTTACGATTTTAAGTCTGCATTTATTTTCTTCGGATTGATCAATCCAAATGCAAGCTTTGGAAAAAAGCGGTTGAGCATATAGATTATTTTAGAATCGCCCACCCGAATGGTGTATTGGTCTTTAACCAATCCATTTATTAGTGCTTTGACCAGTTTTTCAGGGCTTATCTTCTTATCATCCCTATCTGCCACCATATCCGTATCAACCAAAGGCGGCAACAGTTCAAAAACCTTCACATTGGCATTTAAGATTTTTAAATGTTCCCTTAAGGATTTGGTGTAAAAGGCCAGTGCAGTTTTGGATGCCGAATAGGTGGCCTCAATCATTGAGGGTACAATGCTTAGAATTGAAGTAGTATTGATGATTGCACTTTCCTTCCTTGATTTGAGCATCTCCATGAAAAGGTTATTTAGACGGACTACCCCCAGGTAATTCACCTCCATCTCATATGCAGCTCCCTTGAGATGGCCATCATTTGCAATGCCCAAATTTTTGGGCGGAACACCGACGCCTGCATTGTTGTATAAAATATCAATGCCGCCCAGCGCTTTCACCTTTTCGAAAAGCGCGTTAGCATCATCCTCATTTCCCGCATCACTCTTTATCACAGTGAACGCCGGATATGCTTTTTTTGCCGCATCCAGTTTACTCTGGCTTCTACCCGTGATGATGACTTTTGCTCCGACTTCCAAAAACTGTTTCGCTGCTTCCAGTCCAATGCCCGATCCACCACCGGTGATGAGTATCGTCTTTCCGTTTAATTTCATTAGATGTTTGAACTATAATGATTAATGAGAACCTGTTCTTTAACAAAAATCAATGCTGTTTCCATTGTACCTGTAATTTAATTTCGTAAATTCGCTTGCGTTTTGCAAGTGCAAATATACAAACAACTTTCATTTTGCAAGTTGTTTTATAAATTATTTTATGATGGATATAAAAATGAGGTCTGATTGCCCTATTAGTTGCTCACTGGATATTTGGGGAGACAAGTGGTCATTACTTATCGTTAGAGATTTAATGTTTTCAAAACAATGTACCTATGGTGACTTCCTGAAATCGGGTGAAAAAATAGCTACTAATATTTTGGCTTCCCGATTACAAATGTTGGAAATGAATGGGGTAATTACTAAGCAAGACCATCCCGAAAGCAAAGCAAAAGTCTTATACAAGCTTACTCAAAAAGGGATTGACTTACTTCCCATAATGATCGAGATTAATTTATGGGCTGATAAATATTTCACGTTGTCTGCAGAAAGGAAAGAAATGCTTGCGGAAGTAAAAAAGGACAAGGGAGCATTTATAAAGGAAAAAACAATAGAGCTGCAGAAGCATACGAATTGATTGAAAAGCATTGTAGCTAATCATATCAATTTTTATAAAATGCCCATAATAACAAAATGAGTTGTTAAAATATCACAATATTTAAAATCATGAATTAAAAGGCAATTGCAAATTCTTACACTCACAAATTGAATAACATGAATAGGCTCGATACAATTCAAAACAACTAAATTAATACCAGGTGGAATCAACCCCAGGCAGTTCCTGAATAGTTTTTAAAATAGTAAGGAAAAACAATTTAAAATTTAGCAGTATGAAAAATCTGAAATAAAATGACGTTGGAGTTCAGGAATTGAGTGCAACTGAAATGTCTAAAATTGAAGGCGGACTTAGTATTTCTGTAAATATTGATAAGCTCCTCACATTTTTTGATACGTTTGATGCCGACATTAGCGAGGCTGTAGTTGTAGGCCTTTAGGAGCAAAAAATATCTGAAATATAATAAGTTATTTCATTTCTTAACCGAAGTCAAGAAGTTTGGACTTTCTCATTTTTATTTTTGTACGCAGATCACATCAAAGTATAAAAATTTAAAATCTTATTATGAAAAAGTTAATCCTTGCGCTGCTTGCAGCCTCCACAATCTTGGTTTCCTGTAAAAAAGATTCCGACAAAAAACCTGATGACTCGGCCGGTTCATCCCGGACAGTCCAGTACGAGGTAACGGGAAATTTTACCGGATCGCTTATCGCGTCTTACACTACCGCAGCAGGCGGCACGGTTAATGATGAGATAACTGCACTCCCCTGGACTAAAGAAATAGTATACGCCAAAAGCGTAACGGCAGCTATTATTGCCATATCTGGCGGTGGCGGTGTGGCAGGGCAGAAAGTTAAACTTGTTATAAAAAGAGGTGGCACTCAGGTAGGGACAGCCATGGAGGCTGTTGCCGGTCCCTCCGGTGGTTTTTCTCAAGCTGCGCCGGTTATCGTTTTTTAAATTTTGCCGGCTGTAAACTAAAGTTCCGATTTGAAAGGCAAAAAACTACATGAAATCATTTAAACCAATTATAAAAATGAAAAAATTACTATTTATTCTAATCATCTGTGTTCCTGCAATGAGCTTAGCACAAACAAAAACCAATAAAATAGTAATGATCGTGAGTAGCTATGGAAAGGATATGGGCAAAACAAGACCCGGATTTGATATGGATGAGTTTTCTCAGGCATATCAAATTTTCAAAGCTAATGGACTAGTCGTTGAAGTGGCTAGTCCTAAGGGGGGGAAAGTAGAACCTGGGCAATTCAACAAAGACAAACCATATCATAAAATCGTATTGCAGGACAGTTCTGCTATGAAGTTGCTCAATCAAACTAAGCCTACTTCAATTCTTCATGCGAAAGACTATGATGCTTTATATGTGGTCGGTGGAAAAGGCCCGATGTTTGATTTGGTTGTAGATCCTTCGCTACAAGATTTTATTCTGGATATGGACAGCAGGCAATCTATTATTTCTACCATCTGTCATGGAACAATTGCATTGGCTAACATCAAAAAAGACAATAAATATTTAATTGAAAATAAGCTGATCACAGGTTATTCCAACGAAGAAGAAGCAATGTTTGGTAAGACAGGGTCTGAATTCCCTTTTTTATTAGAAGACCGGTTAATTCTTAGAGGAGCAAAATATAAAAAAGACGGTGCCATGTTGCCGAACATGCTTAAGGACGGTAATTATATCACAGGACAAAATCCCTATTCCACGACTTTGGTTGCAGAGGAAATCATAAAATCTTTAGGAAAGACACCTGTTAACAGAACAAAATACAAGGATGAATTAAGCATGGAGCTGGTCAAAAAGGCGGTACTTGGCGATATGACATTGGCACAAGCAGAATTAAAAAACAACAGCCTTAATTATGACTTAGAGTTAATAGCCGTGTATGGTTATTACCAGGCTATGTTTGCGAAAGATGATATTGAAAAAATTAAGAAGGGAACTGCGATCATCGAGCTAGTCATTCCCTATTACTTTAATGAAGACCTCTATATTCCGTTATCTGAATACTATTTAAAATCAGGCAATAAAACTAAAGCGATAGCTACACTCAATGAGGTACTTAAGAAAAATCCTGGCTCCGAAAAAGCAAGTAATTCGTTAAAGAAGTTATCCATTTCCATTGCAAAACCAGGGCAATAAAATTAAAATTCAGGTTTTATCTATCGTTAGTTATTAGGTATCCCCAAATGTTGTATTTTTTCGATCATTGATTTTAATAAATACCTGGCCAAAATTTTATGCAAAGGCTTAATAAGAAAAAAGATGATCCTTCCAAAAAAATCATTATATACAACAGTTGTAGTAAACGAAAGGCTTCGTTGCGGCTCAGTCTGTACCTCTTCCAGAAACAGTGAAATCCTTAAATTAATCCTTTTGGTGTTAGCACCTAAGAGTATTTCATCCTCATTCCGATAAAATACTTTCAATAATCCTAATTGCTCCCCTGTCTGATAATTAAAAGTATTCAAATCCGGCATCGTATTGGCCTCGGCCGCTTTGCCACCTGCAAAGGAAAATACTTTATGCTTTACAAGAAGTAATTTTTGCGTCAATTCTCTAACAGAAGTTAAAAAGGCTATACAGATTTGAGACGGTGTCGCCCGGTTTCCTTTCTCTATCAAAACTCCCTGAAAGCAGTCCCAATAGTCAAATATCTGACTGCGTATTTGTGAATTTTCGGGAGCATCTTTTCTTGCCTTTACGATCATTGCATAGACCTATTTAAATAACCTGGTTAAATAATTTAGGTCAAATCTCCAATTAATAGATATGAATTCATTTGATATACATCAAATTCCGTTTCGGGGTGTTTTTTCATTTAATAGTTAATTAAGCAGATGATTTTCTCCTTTAAAGTGAAACCAGTTAAAATCGGCATAGCCGTTATCGCCTTCTTTTTTAGTGCTGAAATTGAAAGCTCAACAAACAAATGCCGATAATATCTATCTTTTATACTTTATAATACTGTTCCCATCCTTTACGCGGTGGAGGCCCGATCAGCAGTTCGTTTGCATTTCTACTACTGGTAATTTTCTTCTTTTTTCTGTCGAAAACTATTTTTTCTCCTGTCCACTGTGCCAGTACGCCAAGGCAGAATACCTGGCTTAACGGCCCTGCAATATCAAAAGACGAACGTGTCTGCTCTTCTCCCTTACATGCTTTCAGGAAATTGGCAAAGTGATTGGACGGACTTTGAGGGACAACCGGCAAGCCGGAAGCCATTTCTTTTGCTTTTTCTTCAGGAATAATGGACAATGTACTGCCATGCGAACCACCCTTAAATGTGAGCTCTTTGCTGTAAATAATTTTACCTGGATTTAGTTTAGCGGCAGTGATAGCGCCATTACTTGGTGGTGGAATGTTGGGATCAAGCCCTTGTATACCGTACCCGGCCGGTATTGGCGGAAGATTGTCAATTCCATCGTACCACTTCACTTCAACGGGCGGCATGTTGCCACGTTTGGGAAACTTGAACGAAAGTGTGGAGGACATCGGGTAGAAAAAGTTATTGTGTCCATCCAACTTTATCGGGTCCACCTCATAAGGAAGGCCAAGATCAAGAAACTGGTGCGAAGTATCGAGGATATGTGCGCCCCAATCGCCTAAAGCGCCCATGCCAAAATCGAACCAGCAGCGCCACTGCCCGTTCACAAAATCTTTATTAAACTGGTGTCCCTGGCTCTGCATTTGCCAAACATTCCAGTCAAGGGTATCTGGCAGCGTTTCTGCTGGTGGGAACGAAGTGATCTTCGTATCCCAGCCATGCCAGCGCCTCGGCATATTCATGTGTGCGGTAATGGCGGTAACATCTTTAATGATGCCTGCTTCTACCCATGATTGATACTGGAAATAGTTGGCTTCCGAATGCCCCTGATTACCCATCTGGGTGACCACTTTCGGATTTTTCTTTGCCGCTTTCATCATCAGTTCCACTTCATTGAATGTGCGGGCCATCGGTTTTTCGACGTACACATGTTTGCCAAGGCCTATCGCCATCATCGTAATCGGAAAATGCGAGAAATCGGGCGTACCAATAGAAACCGCTTCAATCTGGCTGCCCATTTTATCGAACATCTGCCTGAAATCTTTAAAACGCGGCACATTAGGGAACATTTTCAGAATGGCCAGGGTATGCGGCGCTTCCATGTCCACATCACACAGGGCTACAATATTTGCCAGTCCGGTGTTGTGGAGCTCACGTATAATGTCGGCCCCGCGGTTGCCGATGCCAATACAGGCAAGGTTTACTTTTTCGGCAGCACCAAAACGGGAAGGTTTCTGCCCATTTGCAAATAAAAAACCTGGCATTGCCGCAGCAGCAGCGGAAGCCAGTAAAGCCTGTGTTAAAAACCTTCTTCTGGAGTTGTTATTATCGGTCATATAAAAGGATGGTTATTGTTGATCAATTAAAGTATCGGTTATTGTTATCTAAGCTCCCTGATTTTAATGCTCCTGAAGCTTACTCCGTTGCCATGGTCCTGTATTAAGATATGTCCTTTTTGTGCTTCGCCAAAACCTGGCCATACCTTGTATTTGCTCAGCTCAACCAGATCACGGAAAGCCTGCGATCCGCGGTCGTACGCCAATACTTTCACACCGTTCAGGTAATGCTCAACATGGTTATCGGGATAAACAACTACACGCCCGGTATTCCAGTTTCCTGGCTGATTGAAGTAGCGTTCTGCCTTTTTCGCTTTGATCAGATCGTATAAAGAGCCAAGCGTACGGTTACCATCCCTGCCCAGTTTAGCGTCAGGATGTAAATTATCATCAAGCAACTGATATTCAAGCCCTATGGCAGAGCCACTGTTGTTTTCTTTTAAGGTTACAAAATACTTAAAACCGCTGTTTGCGCCTTTGCTTAATTTAAAATCGAATGAAAGGTCGAATGCGGCATACTGTTGTTTGGTTACAATGTCTCCCCCATTTGCCGATTCGTCGCCATTTGATGGCAATACGCTCAAGAGGCCATTTTTTACTGCCCAGCCCTGATCAGGAAAAGTCTGTTTATAGGCACCAACCCAGCCATTGGTACGCTTGCCATCAAACAATAATTTCCAACCACTCTCCTTTTCATAGCCCGAAAGGCTATTTGCAACGAGGTTAGTTACATAAATACCTTTTGGAAAAGCAAGCGGCTTTATGTTTTTGGTCTGGATACGGATATTCTTCCAGAAAATATTGATCCCGGCATGTTCCGGCCGGCCGATACCATGTACCTGCAGGGCAATTATACCCTGATTGGCAGTTAGTGAATCCACCAGGTAAGAAACAGGTTGATCATCCAGCCAGGTTTTTACGGTATTACCGATACATTCTATGCGGACCTTGTGAAAAACATTTGGTGCTAAAAATAACTGCCCCTTTGGATTGTTCGACACCGGGTAAAGCCAGCTTCTTCTGCCTTCCTCATAGATACCACCGCTCCATTTACGGGCAGAAGGATCGAATTCGTACTGATAGCCATATATCAATCCCTTCCCATTATTCGCCGCGGCATCAAAGTTACTTTTGAACTGTACACCTGAATTGGTGCTCGTATCGGTCATCATGGCTTCCAGCTCCAATACAAAATCGCCGGTAAAGCGCTGTTCACATGCAAGGAACGAGTTAGGTGACTTTGCAGTTGTGGTGCCGACGATCATGCCGTTTTTCACGGTATAGCTGGCTGAGCCGGTCATCTGTTTCCAGCCGTTAAGTGTTTTGCCATCAAACAATGACTGCCAGTTGTTTGACTGTGCACCAGCGTTGAATACAATAAGTAAAAAGAAGATAGTTAAGATTTGTTTCATTTGTGTGTTTAATTGTTTATTTGTTCAACTAGTTTTTATACAGTCCTAGTTCTGCAATACATGATTTATTTGGTTCAACGGTATCATAATTAGACTTCACCATAATTTTGAAATACCGGAACGTTTTAGAAGAGCCGAAAGGAATTTTAGATTCAATGTCGACCTTTGGTACGACATAATTACCAGCAGAGGTCCAGGTCTGATGGTCTGAACTGGTCAGGATCTCCACGTCTTTCACAGCACGGTATGCGCCCGATCGCAGCAGGATGGTAAAACCGTCGGCAGTAGTGCTACGCGACAGGTCAATCGTAACATAATGGGGCAAAACTCCTGCCGGGGAGGAGTACTTAGCAAACCAAAAGGTATTGACATCGTCATCTATCATGGAACTGGCGGGTTTGCTCTCTGTTACAGTTTCCTGCGAACTAAAATCAATCACCGTCCATTCACTTTTATCAAATCCGGATGGGGCAATATTGATCACCGGGATATTATTCAAAAAGTTAAAATTAAAAGTCGTATTGGTAACCTTCCCGTTTTCGTGAACCAGTTTTACTTTTAATTCTGCCGGATTGTTGGCTTTATAGGTATTGTTCATTTCAGTCATCGGTAATTCCACATAAAAACTATCCGTTCCTATTACTTTTGTGCTCCAGGTTACTGCATTATAGTCTTTATTCACTCCCACTCCTTCATTATTCTGATTGGGATCCAGGTAATAGGCAATATCGGTAACCGGAACGCTACTGGTAAATCTGCCCGAAGCAATAATGGCTCCTTTAGCAGCTGAATAAGAAGCATACATTCTTTTGATCTTCGCTGTTACCGCTCCATAATAAGTGATGGATGTGGTAGTTTGAAAAATCTGATTGGTATTTAAGATCGCACAATCGGCTTCAGTAAGAAAGGTAGGAGTTCTTCCATAGGTTCCATTGCCACTCCCCATCAGGGAAGTTCCGTAGTTAGGGTCATTTATCCTTGACTCCCGCTGTCTGTTGTGAGGTAAATTTAAGCCATGCCCTAACTCATGCATTAATCCTCCAAGTCCGGTGGTACTGGTCACTTCTTCTCCCCTATCGGGCCAAAAACAGTTTCTTCCGTAACCTACATACGGATTACCGACGCCACTTGGTATAGAGGGACTGATGATCAGATTGTGTTCACCTGTTTTTTCGCCAGGGTGGGCTGTAAAATAGGCTTCCACTTCAGCCAGGATGTCGCTTAAATGATCTGTAGTATACTTGTCGTAAGTATATTTTGCAGATATGGTTACAATTTTAATCCTGGTTTTACCCGGGTTGGTCAATAGACCAAAGGTCTTAAATCCATAGCCGTTGGCCTTCATCTGATTGCCATAATACGTCTGTGCTGACAGCATGATGTCGCTTAAACGACGTTCATATTCTGGTTTAGCCGGGTTATCCGTCGGCACGAAATAAACGACATTTAAATTATAGAGGTGGTTACTTGTAAAGCCAGTATCCAGGGCTACGGTTTTAGAGTTCGTATCAATGGCCTCTGTCTGGGAGTTATTCTTCTTACAAGCTGCAAAAAAAAGTGGCAAGCATAACAATAGCGATGTTTTTTTCATTTTGGTTAGATCATTTGGTTAGGTTTAGGTATTGGCCTTTAGGGCACAACAGTGTAAATTTGAAAGATTCAATCGACATATTATGGTGACAATCCTATTTAATATGGGAGAATATTTTACACTTTAAGCCATTTTTGGCCCAGTAGGAATCTTTTATACACCGTTTTTTAATTGTTATGAAGCCATCATGAGTTTTTATTCATTCCGTTTTTCGAGTGTAAACTCATGATGGTTTCATTTTTTATTGATTTGAATAATTAAACAATATTTTCTATAGTAGGTAAGCCATTGCATGAAAGTCTAATGGGGACATTATTTGAGACAGATTTTTCAAAAACACCCTATAAACATTACAAAATCACGCAAAAACAACCCTATAAATGTTACAAATTTTAATTAATTTTACCCTATAAATATTACAAAACATATTAGATCATGTTTAAAAGAGACATAATTGACGAGCTGATTAAATGGAAAAACAACCCTGGACGCAAACCACTGTTACTAAGGGGGGCCAGACAGGTAGGTAAAACTACTGTTGTCAATATGTTTTCGGAACATTATGAACAATATATTTACTTAAATTTAGAACTAACAGATAATTCGCTTGATTTCACTGACTATGGCAGAGTAGAACAACTGACTCAGCAAATATTTTTCCTTTTTAATAAGGACATAGCCAATTTAAAAAACACATTACTGTTTATAGATGAAATACAAGAAGTACCAGGAGCTTTAAATATGCTTCGTTATTTCTATGAAAAAATACCATCCTTAAATGTTATAGCAGCAGGTTCTCTTTTAGAAACAGCAATCAATGGCCAAACGAAAATCCCTGTTGGCCGTGTAGAATACAAAATTCTGAGAACCGTTTCATTTCATGAATTTTTACTTGCATTAAATGAAGACCAGGCTGCAAAGGCTTTAAAAGAAATACCCATAAAAGATTTTACGCACTCCAAATTACTTAATTTATTTCATACCTATACGCTTATTGGTGGTATGCCTGAGGTGATTAGACATTATGTCGCCAATAAAAACCTCCTTACCTTGGGAGAAGTATACCAGTCATTGATATATTCATACATAGAAGATGTTGAGAAATATGGCCGGAATAACAATCTGGTTCAAATCATAAGACACATTATCAGCACCAGTTTCCTTGAAGCTGGTAACCGCATCAAATTTCAAGGCTTTGGCAACTCAAACTATGGATCAAGAGAAGTTAGCGAAGCTATGCAAACACTACAAAAAGTAATGTTGATTCAACTCGTCTACCCAACCACCAGCACCGCTGTTCCTCTCTTGCCAGACAAGAAAAAATCCCCACGCCTTCATGTACTCGACACCGGTATGTTAAACTTCTTTGCTGGATTACAAAAAGAACTGATCCTTACAAAAGATATAGACACAGTTTATAAAGGCAAGATTGCAGAGCACATTGTGGGACAGGAATTATTAGCTACAAAATATAATATATTAAATGAATTACATTTTTGGGTAAGAGAAAAGCCAAATTCTACTGCTGAAGTTGATTTTGTGATGTCTTATAATAGCATTATTATACCTATTGAAGTTAAATCTGGCGCGACAGGGACATTAAAGTCTTTACATGCTTTTATGGATGCTACTACGCATGCATTCGCCATAAGAATTTATGGTGGTCAATTAAAAATAGATAAGATAAGCACGTCAAATGGAAAAGAATATACCTTACTAAATTTACCCTTTTACCTGGCAGGAAGAATAGAAGAATATATTGATTGGTTACAAAAAAGCCTCTAAATTTTACGATCTAAAGGCTTCTATTGTTTTGTCGGGGTGGCAGGATGCCGTACCGACGTTTTAAATATCTTATTTTAAACTAATTACTATACAAGTAAACTGCCACCATCAACCACAATTATTTGTCCTGTGGTGAAGCTACCGCGCATAAGATAGAGGTAAGCTTCGGCAAGTTCTTTCGTATTGCCCACCCTGCCAGTTAATAATTTGTTTCCAACGTTGCTAAAAAAAACTCCCGCTCCAATTCTGGCATACTTTTCAAAAGGCTGGTTCTCACCGTTCCTGCGCAGACCGCATTAACTCTTATTGGGGCAAGTTCAATAGCAAGTGCACGGGTAAGTCCATCAATAGCGCTCGCCATTCCTGCGATCACGAATGTTCCCTTTCTCGGCCTTCTGCCCAGTGCACCGGTCGTCAGTGTAACAGAACCACCCGCTCTAATCTGTGGCGCTCCATGTTTCACCGCCATAATTGCACCCCAAAAGCGCAGGTTGATAGCTAGTTTTGCATCCTCAATGTCCAATTTAGGCAAATCACTAAATTTCAATTCATCACCTGCAGTAAAAACCAGGTGGTCAAATTCGCCTATCTTTTTGAAAAGCTGTTCTACCTGTTTTTCATTCCCGAGATCAGCAATGAAGCCCTTGCTGCCTTCCGGTAGAACAGTCAATGCGCTATCCACCTTCTGCTGGTTGCTCGAAACCACAATTACCGATGCGCCTTCATCGGCCGCGGCCATTGCTGTCTCTAAGCCAAAACCCGATGTCCCACCTAACAAGATCACTTTTTTACCAAGCAAACTGCTTTCTCTACTAGTTTTCATACTGTTGATGATTTCATTTCTCTTAACAGAACAAAACTATTGTACGAATACGATACTTTTGCTATCCCTTACCTCTAGGATAGTGACTGTTTTTATGGAGAAATTTAAATGTGAATCAGCACCTACTGTTGACAGGCAATTGGCCTTAAAGGATGCAATTGATTTACTAAGTGGCAAATGGAAAATTGTTATTCTGCGAAGTTTATATCTTGATGGCTCGATGCGGTTCAAAGACCTGCAGGAGAAGACAAAGGGAATAACACCCAAAGTGTTGTCGAAGGAGTTAAAGCAATTAGAGGAAAATCTGCTGATTACACGGACAGTGAACAATACAAAACCTATCACGGTAAATTATGCCCTTACCGGCCATGCCATCGAAACCCTGCCTGTCATTAATGCTTTGATTGAATTTGGTTTGAAGCATAGAAAGAAGATCAAAAATAAATGATTATAGTCAACATGCACATATTCGACATACACCAATTTAAACAGATGATTTAGATAAGCGTTTTCTCAAAATTAAACGCTTGAGAATCGCCCTTTGTAATTAAAACTTCATTCATGAACAGAAGAAATACGCTTGAAATCTTTACCTTATTACACCTTTTAAGAAATTAATGTATGCTACAACACATAACAGGAAAAACACAAACCGGCTTCGAATGGATAGATATTTACGAACCTTCAGAACAGGAGCTTAAACAGATAATTAAAAAATATGATTTGCATCCGGCACTTGTTAATGATTGTCTGCAGCCTGACCATTTACCAAAATATGAGAGGATGCCAACCTATTCTTTTATCATTTTCCGTATCCATACCGAAGATGATATGCCCGAAGCAGATAAGGTGCAGCAGATGACCCACAAGATTGCTATCTTTTATTCCGATCAATTTATCATTACCATCCACCGCAAAAAGCAGCGATTCCTGGATCATCTGATTAGTATGGTACAAGCAGACAAATGTAACGATAGCCAGGAGCTCTTAAATATCCTTATTAACGATTGCCTGAACACCTATGAAGCGCCACTTGCTAAATTGTCCAAGGCGGTAGATTATTTTGAAGAAGTTGTTTTCCTACGGCCTAAAAAAGTTCCTTTGCTTAAAGGATTGTATTACCTCAAGCGCAAGATTGACCTGATTCGCAGAATGCTTATTCTATCCTTCGAAATTATCGATGCTCTGGACGCTGACCCAGGCAATGTCAATACAAGAGATACCCGGGACCATTACGTAAAACTTCAGAATATGCTGGATTCACTGGCGGAAAATATTCACCAGCTGCTCAATATTTATTTTTCCGCTTCTTCGCAAAGGACAAATGATACCATGCGCATCCTTACCATCTTTTCAGTTTTTTTTATGCCCCTTACCTTTATTGTAGGTATCTATGGTATGAACTTCGAGTTTATGCCGGAGCTAAAATGGAAGCTTGGCTATCCGGGTGTAATGCTGTTAATGGCAGTGGTAACTTTGTTTATTTATCTTTGGTTCAAAAGAAAGAATTGGCTTTAACTAATTCAAATTGATACCGAATATAACACCCAGCCAGGGCTTGCCCTGGTATATCCAGAAACTGCGGTTCTTGTCCAGGAGTACATCGGCTCCAATCGCCAGCCCGAGGTTAAACTTTTTAATGTCCAGAATGCCGGCAATACCACCGCTAAAAACAAAGCCGTCATATTCATAGTCGATCTTACCTCGGGTCACAAAGGGGTTCATGGTTACGGCACCAACGCCAATAAACCCGCCATAGCCATAACCTACCCCCGTTATTTTTGTTTTTGCTTTCTTCGCCCCTTCCTTAACAAAAGTATAATTGTCTCTTCTTCTTCCAAGGTAAAGTGCAGCGCTGAAGTTAGGATTTAACTGTTCAGGAAACCCAGAAACCGACGGCCTTACTTTGAAAGGTATCGTCATTATATCGACATCAAAGGTGTATCGGTGCATTTTTAGACTTCTAATACCTGACACAGGCTTCTCTAAGGCGGGCAATTCAGATGTCAAGGGTAAAAACTTTATTATGGTATCATCCTGTTCGACCTCAATTTTTACTTTTTCCGCAGTTATCTGATCAGATGAATTGCTTAGCATCGAATACTGTTTTGCATCAACCCAATAGGTATCATCAGGAACTTCAGTTATTGTGTGTATACTTTTACAGGAACTGAAATATAGGCAAAACATGAATATCGTACCCAATGTAATCCGTCTAAAAAGTGATAAAAATCTAGCCATAGCAATTGTCCTGCATAAACATACTTAAATTCTTGCGCTTTGAAAGTTATAATTGCATACTTTCAGATCGTTCCAATTTGAATTCAAAAACTGTCTTACACTGCAATAAGTTTACATATTATTATTACCTAAAATTATATAACACGATCTTTCAAAACATAAGAGCGATTATGAAAAATAATCGCTCTTATAGAATTACCGGCTATTTTGCTTTTTAACCAGAAGGCTAAAATTCCAGTCTGTAGTTAAGCGTCGGGATCATACCGCTCCATTTTTGCGGTTCAATAATACGTTTGCTTGAATTATAGCGCATGCCAATTGTATTCTTTTTATTTAATACATTCTGAATATCCATAATAATCATATGACTCACTTTTTTACTATTGATGCGATAGCTTGCAGAAAAATCTACCCGCATATAAGGGTCGGCTGTTAGTGTATTGATCTTGTTTTGATCTATGACATTTTCGTCAAGCCGCATCGACTCTTCCTCCAACACAGGGGTATAACGTCTTCCTCCCGCATAGATAAGTTTTCCATTTAACCCAAATAAGTTGTTCCTACTTGTTTTCCATTCCTTACCTAATAACAGATTTCCCACAAAGCGGGTATTGAATGCAGTATTAAACTCTTGCTTACTCAAAGCCTTGAACTTCGAGTCAAAAAAGGAAGAAGTCGCCATAAAATAATAACCATTACTTAGTGATTTTTCAATTGAAAGTTCAATACCATAGTTCTTTCCAGTGCCTTTGTTTACCAGTGAGCGATATGCGGAAGAAGATATAGCAGAATTATCTGACTCATTAAGTGTAGAGAAATTTACTAAGGGGTCGACAGATACGGGAACATTGTATAAATGCTGGTAATAAACTTCTGTTTTAAATTTCAGGCTGTTTCCAAATAACTTTTCGTAACCAAGCACTGCCTGTGCAGATTTTGTTGGCTGCAGCTTGTTGTCCGATACTTCACTAATCTGACCTTGCGATACAGCACTTTTAGCAAAATAGTAAGACAGAGGTTCCAGTCGGTTATATAAACCTGCCCCAAATGACAATTGCTGTTTAGCTGGCAGTACCAGGTTCAACCCTAATCTCGGCTCTATAGCCCAGCTTTTGCTCATGTTAAAATAGTTTGCATGTAAACCGGTATTTAGCGTTAACCTGCTGTTCAATTCTACTTTGTGCTGTACAAAGGCATCATAACTACTTGTATTTCCTTTTTGATTAATTAATTCCTTTAATTTTTTTTGCGCTGTCTCGTATCCCTGCCCATAAAGGTTATAGCTCAAAAAGCTGGCATTGATACCTGCCCGAATGACATTAGTACTATTGATGTTATAATTTGCAATGCCGGCATAACGGATGGCTGTATTTGTATACAGATTGCGACTGTAAAGACTGTTATTATAACCATAATCCAAAGTATCTAT
The DNA here is from genome assembly GCF_900103665.1 of Pedobacter steynii. Lineage (GTDB taxonomy): Bacteria > Bacteroidota > Bacteroidia > Sphingobacteriales > Sphingobacteriaceae > Pedobacter > Pedobacter steynii. The sequence goes on along the minus strand of NZ_FNGY01000002.1, from coordinate 693,870 downwards.
TTTATTGGAACTGCGGCTTCCTGAAATAGAAATGATATTGTTAAAATAGAGCTTATTGCTGGCAATGTAAAGATGTTTTAATCCAGTACTTCCGGCATTGTAGTCAAATCTCGTATCCCAGCCGTCCTTTCTTTCTTTCCATTTGGTATAGTCCCGCTTTGCATCCTGACCAAGTGTGCTCAGTCCTCCAATTCCGAAAACAGAAAAAGTTCCTGTTTTTTTAGTAGGGAACACAAAATTAAAAGATAAATCCTGATAATTTGGCGTTCCTGTATCTGAGACCTTAACGCCAACCTTCTCAAGGAGGCTCAACGAAGAATAACGATAGCTGACCAGATAGGAAGCTGCTCCGCCTTTTTTAAAGGGCCCCTCCAGTGTTGCTCCCGCACCCAGAACACCAATATTAAAAGCGTATTCACGTTTATCAGTATTTCCTTTTCTGAACTTTAAGTCGAAAACACCCGATGAGGCGTTACTATATTCCGCAGCCAAACCACCGGTGTAGAAATCGGAAGTACTTAAAACTGTAGTATTAATCATACTAATTCCGCCACCAGAGGACCCCTCGCTACCAAAATGGTTAGGGTTTATAATTTCTACCCCCTCTAATCGCCATTGCAAACTCTTTGGAGAGTTCCCCCTTACGATGATCTCATTGTTATCACCACCGGCAACTACACCCGCGAAACTCTGGGCCATACGCGCAGGATCAAAAAAAGCACCGGCATAACGATTGGTTTCTTCGGGTGAAAAAGATCGTCCGCTTGTCAAAGCCATTTGATTGAGCGGCTTTTTGCCAGAACTTGCATTAACCATTACCTCATTGAGTTTATTGGTCTGGGCATCTAATTCCAAATTAAGCACCAATTCTTTACCACTGGTGATCAACAATTCAGTGAGCGTTACCTGCTGATAACCCACCAGGGTTACCTGAAGTGTTTGACGACCCAATGGCACATTAACCAGTCGAAACTCTCCCTGAGGGTCGCTAATTGCCTGTTTTAGGCTTGGACTTGAACTGAGCATAATTGTTGCTCCCTGTAATGGTAATTTAGTGGCCCTGTCGATCACCGTTCCTTTTATAGCCTGTTTCAAAGCTTTTTTCTTTGAAATTGTAGTGGAGTCTTTGTTTTGAGCTAAACTGCTTAAGCTCTGTAAAAGAAGTGCAAGGAGAAAAACTGGAAGAAATTTCATGTCATTTATGGATTTGTTTATCCTTTGACAACGAGTTTAACGTTTCCCCCTACGTCGATATAAATTATATCAGAAATTAAAATGATGTATACATATTTACATGCTTGACTTTTACATTTTCTATCAGAACAATGATACAAGAAAAAAGAGGGTGTAGAACCGGGCATATTGATTAAAACGAAAAAACCCTCTGAACTTTAACATTCAGAGGGTTCTTAAAAATTTGTTGTCGTCTTCCCTATACTTATTTCGAACCTTTTTCTTCATGATTTGAGGTTATTAGCCAGTTTAGTCCTTCCGGAAAAGCAATAATAGAAATGTAATGCTTTTAGGATCGTTGGGATTCTTCATAATTAGGGCCGTACAGAGAAGGCACTTTATTTCCCGTTGCCCTGAGATGCGCGATAAGCTCTCCGCGATGATGATACAAATGATTATAAAGAAATCCCCTGATCACCTGAATCTTCGGCATTGGTGGCATAATTGGGTTGCCTCCTGCAGACATTGTCCAGGTATTCATATACTGTGATTCATCAGAGTTTTCTATTACAGTCTTTGCATTTGCAACATTTTCTTCAAACTTTTCCAGGATGTTAGCCGCTTTGCTGATATCACCTTTGTCATATATATAAGACCCCATATCAAATTCATCCTGTGCAAATGTAGGTCCATACCAGTTGTATACTTCGGCAATATGCGAAGCTAGCTGACCTACTGACCAAAGATGTGGTTGCGGACGGTATTCCAATGCACTATCCGTAATCATTGATAACAACTTTCTTGTGTTTTCTGCTTCATGCATGAATTCACCGATTAATGCTTGTTTTATCATTTTTTTAATATTTATTGAATATTAAAAATAAGGAATATTTCCCTACGCTCATCCTAGTCTTCATTATATATATTTGCAACGAATACAAACAAATACATAGCGTATGTAAGATATAGAGAGGCTGAAAATCAAAAAAGCCTTTAAATCTTACGATCTAAAGGCTTTTCTAACCATTTCCTATCTGATTTGCGTTTAATCGCAGATTTAGCCAAAAAAACTGGAAGCTCTAAAATTCAATAAAGACAATTCGACCTTATGCGAATTATCTAAAAGATGACTGTAGTGGCCGCTGCAAAAAGTGCTATCCCGATAATAGATTATGAAGGCAGTGAACTTCTAATTCTTAGGCAGGCAGTCCTTTTTTTGAGTAGCTTTTGCCAAAAGCGGAGCGGCTGAGTTTTCAGTTATTTCCTGACAGGTAATTTTGTTTGCATATCCCGCCTGGGTGCTCACTACGCTAACATAATTTACATTACCATCTGTTACCGTTATTTTTAACGGAGCGGATTTTTTCCCCGTTGAGATCCCCCCGCTGCTTACGCTAAGGGTATGCTCCCCCACAGGCAAATCATGTATTGAAAATGACTTGTTTTTCATTTTGCAAGCTAACTGACCATCAACAAAAAACGAATAATTAACAGCAGCACCAGTATAGCCAGTCGACCGGATCAAATAAACCTGTCCTGTTTTTGTTTGCGCAGAAGTGCTTAAAGCACCAATAAGTAAAAAAACTGTCAGTGAGAATAATTTAATTGTCTTCATAAAATTTTCAAATAAAATTAGTTTTAAAAGTTAACTCTAAAATACTAGTAAAAACTGGAGTTGTTATTTATTTACGGATTTCAGACGGTTTCCTGATGTTAAAGAAAAAGAACATATCCATTACGCAGTTCATAGTATGCTCCGATGATCTTTATCTCTCCTTTGGTTTCCATTTCTTTTAAAATTTTGTAAAGTTACTGGGTTCATCAAACCCTAAGTGATAACCAATTTCTTTTATACTTATTGTACCATGTACCAGCAACCTCTTGTTTTCAAGTATAAGACATTCAATAATCAGTTGTTTTGGAGATTTTCCTAATACCGCCTCTGTCACTTTTTGCAATTTACGTTGGCTAATGGATAATTCAAGAGCATAATCACTGACTTTGGAATGTACCTTGAATCGTTCCTGAATCATCTTTTTAAATTTAATAACGTAAAATAAATCCTGAGAAAGAATTGTTGTGGAGACCAGGTTCCCAGCCTTGAATTTCCGTTCAGAAAAGAAGATGAACTGGCATATACTAGTCTAATTTCTTAATAATAGTATCCTTAACCTCCACAGGCATATCATTTTCATCAGTAATAACTTCAAGTGAGACGAGGAATTTTTCACCACTTGGTAATTCTTTACGCCATAAACCACCATCTTCAGCAAACTGAGCATAAAATGGATTGCCTAACTCAAACGCCCTCTGACGTCCTAACTCATGCATATTTCCCATATTTTTTAAAAGGCGGTCAACAACTGAAGAAGCTCCCATAGTGGTAATTTTATTTGCTAGATACAATTATCTAATAATATTCAACTTATTCGAAATTTGAATAGTCAAATATAGCAACACTATATTACAAATATTACAATTGTAATAAAAATGAAGTTAGTAACACATACTTGAATGCAATAAGAAACGTATAGTAATAAACCATAAAAGCCTTTAGATCTTACGATCTAAAGGCTTTTGTTGTAGGTCGGGGTGGCAGGATTCGAACCTACGACCTCCTGCTCCCAAAGCAGGCGGGATACCGGGCTACGCTACACCCCTTCTTTTAAGGTTCTCTTGCCACCTTAATCAAATCATCCATCACAAATTGATCAATTAAAGCCGGTTTCATATGCCGGTTTATTACTGTATAAATAAATTTAAAATAAATAGTTAAATATATAAACACTAAAGATATATTATACATATATTCGACATACACCAATTTAAACAGATGACATAAACAACAAAATCTTAATTATTTAACCCAACGGGCCTCGCAGCCATAAACTGGTAATTTATAATGCGAGAGTAAGTATGGCGCCAAATCCCTACATTCGTAGTCCAAAAGCCTCTTAGGTGGGGCTGGTGCTTGCTTATATTTTTGTATTATAACCGTTTCGAAAGAAATGGCAAAGCTGATACTTCAATTCATTTTGAAGTTGAGGCGGGCTTACCAGTGCCTTGGCTGCAAATATAGAAAGCAAGTTACCAGCCCCTTCTACGGGCTTAACTCCTATTCCGTAAGGCTCGTTTTAATTTCTAAAAACATGAGCAGTAGAGACAACCTCCGTTACCACCAATTGACCAAAGAACAAATTTCTAACCCTCACCTATTCCTGGAGTATTTCTGCAGGTGCGACATTGACATTGAAACCTTCAGAACTGAGATCCTCCAGCTGATCCGTTCTGCATGCTCTTCCAAAAAATATGGAAATCCGGAAGATTATTATTACAATCACCGATGCCTGCTTCAATTCCTGGAAGTTGCACATATCTTCTTTAGAAGAGGCAAGAAATTCTCTATTGCAGCGAACCTTACCGTATGTACGCCTTGCACAACAGATCTTTCTAAATATTACCATATCCTCATCAATTCCCATTTCAGGATCCTCTCCCATGAGGAAATCAGAAATACCAATTGTTTCTTTGCGGATTTCTTCGGCTACAAATCACTCAACGACTGGCGTTTTATGTTTAGCCGGATTACGGAATATGCCTACCGTACGCAAACCATTGATGAAGTCCTTGAAGATGGAGCTGAGATGGTCTTCATCAAAGAATACATCGAAAAACTGATTGAGGTGATTTACCTGATCGACAATACCCAGTCGGTCATTTATCTACAAAACGCAGCATCAATCAATTAATGGGTCTGATTTACCGCGAAAGAAAATCCATACAGCAGCGCCCCCTTAGTTTGTAAAGACTAAAAGGACGCTGCTTTTTTGCTATTAGATTTTTTAAATAAGTATATTTCATCATCTACCCAACGTTTTATTCTTTCTATCCGTATAGGATTAATGACCTACATGAATAAACTCGAAATATTAAAGAAGCCGAGCTAATTAATGATAATATTCACTGTACTTGTCACATTGCCTAAAAGGAATTACCATGCTGCTCTCCAGGTCTTTCTAAATTTTATGCTCAGCATTGAAAAGACATATATTATATTACCCATTTATATTAATGAACCCTGTTGTTAAAGAAGCTGAGCTAATTATTGGTTGTATTGCGAATAAACGATCGGCACAAGAAAGTCTATACAAATTATATCACAAAGAAATGTGGCAATTATGTAATCGATATTTAAAGTTCGACGGGCTTGCCTATGAAGCAGTAAATACTGGTTTTTTAAAAGTTTTTCAGCATATAGGATCATTCGATGAGCGTAAGGGCGGACTTACCGGATGGATAAAGGTGATTATGGTAAGGACTTGCATTGATATTGGACGAAAAGAACTTCAATTTAATAAAGCAGCAAACCTGAAACATGAAATTGCAGATATTTTTGTTTCTCCACAGATATTAGAACGATTATATGCGAACGATCTGATTAAATTGATCAGAATGTTACCGGCGGCAAGCCAAATGGTTTTCAATTTATCTGTTATTGACGGATATTCGCACAAGGAAATAAGTGAAAAGCTAGCTATAACAGAAGGAACATCAAGGTGGCATTTATCAGAAGCAAAGAAACAGCTAAGATCTTTCCTGGAAAATTCCGAAGTAAATAATCATAAACCAACTGAAAAAAATAAAAGAACAAAATGAAGAATTCAGAATGGTATAACAAACTTTGGCAGCGTAAACTGAAAGAACTTCCCTTGCAGAAAGACACAGATGAGGCATGGGCTGACATGAAGCACATTTTAGACCAGCAGATGCCTGAAAACGGCACCAAAGATATTATTCAAACCAATACGGATAATAAACTGCCTGTCTCCGGAATAATTGCGTTATTCCGCTTTATTTTGCCGCTGGCAGCAATGATTGGTATAGTCATCTATTCAAACAGCAACCATTCAGATAAAAAATCTCCTAAGAAAAAAGATTTAAAACAAATTGTTGAAAAATCACTTAGCAATCATACAAAGAAGGAGATGCATAAAAACATTATCGCTACCGTGGATTCCGGTAAAAACGGAAAACTTACAATCGGAAAGCTGAATAACAGTAATAATGTAGATTTTCCAATAGCTTCAGATACGATAATAAACAGCCAAAATATATTAACACCTGACAAGATAACCGAACAAATAAAACTAGTTGAAATCGGATATGATTCAATCCTTAGTTCACCGTTCAATAGCAAATTAAATTTAGGCAAAATCACGACCAGTAAAATACCATCCAATTACAGAAGACAGTTTAATTACGGTATAAAAACAGGTTATAAAATTAACAACAATGGTGATAATGCTTATTTTGGGGCATATGCTTTTTTAGATATCAATAAGCGATGGTATGTTAGTCCTGAACTTATCATTAATACTTCAAGATTGATTTCGGCAAGTTTTTCAAGCGCAAACTATCTTAAAATAGATTCAATTGCTCCTTTTAAGATAATTCACTCAAAGAAGGTCTATATATTTGAAGTTCCGTTAAACATAGGATATCGGGTATCAAAAAACATTAGTTTAAGCGCAGGTCCGGTATTTAGCATTCTCATTAAGCAAAAAGTGGTACCCGGTAGAACAGGATACGTTACTGAGCCCGCTATCGATACTATATCAAAGACTAAAATTATCAATGCAGCATTAGCTCATTCCCCTCTTACACCAAAATTTAACTTGGGAATTTCAGCCGGAATAAGTATGCAAGCAGGAAAATTTATCATTGAAACAAAATATCAACAAAACCTTATACCAAGTAAGGTGAGTTCAGATCTGGGGGAATACAAATTCAATAACAGTTCATTGATACTGGGAGTTGCTTTTGGACTGAACAATAGGCCTTAAATCTTTACTCATTAATGCAAGAAAATAAATAGAGCGCTTTTATTTATCTGACACCCCGCGTTTTTTATGCCTGGCACGTATTTATTAAAAAAAATGTGCCTATGTTTTCTATCCTAAAATCTTTTTTTAAAACAGCGGAACGCGTGTCCGAAAGCGATCCTTCCGATAATTTTGTCTATCAGCGGTCTTTGCTCGCCTATCATAAAAGTGCAGATCTGGTTTCCGGAACTATCCTCGAAATAGGAACAGGTAATGGCTACGGAATAGATCTAATCGCACCCAAGTCAGATCGATTTATCACTATTGATAAAATAAAGCAGTCAGCAAAAAAAGGGACTTGTCCTGCGAACGTCGAGTACGTCCAAATGAAAGTACCCATGTTAAATAACATCCCGGATCAAACTTTCGACTTCGTAATTTCCTTTCAGGTAATAGAACATATTCTAAATGATAGCTTATTCCTGCAGGAAATTAACAGGGTTTTAAAAAGGAACGGACAAATGATTATCAGTACTCCTAATAAAAAAATGTCCATTACCAGAAATCCCTGGCATGTCAGGGAATATTCTGTTTCTGATCTCAGGGTACTACTGCTTATGAATAACTTTCACCCAACACAAACTTTAGGCGTATTTGGAAATTGTCGCATTATCGAACACTACAACAAAAACGTAGCTGCTGTGAAAAAGATATTACGATATGATGTTTTAAACTTACAACACCTACTTCCACGGCAACTATTACAAGTTCCTTATGATATCTTAAACCGACTGAATCGCAATAAATTATTCAAAGAAGATGAAGGTTTGAACACTTTGACAACTAATGACTATTATTTTGCAGAAGCTAATGATCACTGTTTTGACCTTTTTTTTGTTGCACGAAAGCAATAACGATAAAGATATTTTCGGACAAGCGCCAGTTGATTATCACAGCCGGGCTGGAAGGCGAATATGGAGAATAATTTGACAAAATAAGGGATATGCGATTTAATGCATATCCCTTTAAATAGGAGATGAAGGTCTCTTTTGACGTATCGGTTTTCGCCTGCAGCCAATCCCTCCGTTCAAAACGTTGCGTGTATATTCACAAATGGGCCGCCCTGTCTTTCCTGACTTCTTTTTCGGGTTACCGGTCCTTCATACTTTTTGGGGAGACTTTTTACCTCCGTCTGATTGTTTCTTGTGGAGAACACCAGTCCTCCGATCTTTCCGGAAATCTTTACAAAAAGACCACCTGTTAGAATAGCCATGTTTTTAAAAATTTAGTGATGAATAAATGATTCGTGTTTTACACTGCCGATAAACGCTTCCCTATCCACCAAACAACACCCAGAATAAGGAATGCTGAAATGAGGATAACTTTCCAGGAGGGGCTGGTTTGCTTTGACAGTTCTTTCTTGCCAGTCACCTTAAGCTTACTTTGCTGATCTGCCAAAAGCAAGCCTTCTTTTGATTGCTCAAGCTTTCGGCTCGTTGTCCCTCCATTCATTAAGCGACCAGACTTTCCTTTGATCCGAATTTGCTCTGCCTGGCCGATAAAGCCTTTGTCTTCAGAGAGTGAAAATGGTCCTTTTGGCCAGATCTGAATCTCATAATCATGATTTGCAGAATCCTTAAAATGGCTGGTAATATTCAGCTCAGTTTGCATTTCTTTTTCCTTTAGGAATTTAGAATTAGCGTGATCGAGGCTTTTATCTTCAGTTTCTGCAGTGTATTTGCTTGAATTACGAAGCAAACCACAGCCGGCCAGACAAAAAGAGAAGCTGACTATAAAGATCATAAACTTCATGGTTTCCTCCTTCCTTCATTGATCCAGTCTGAGATCTGATAAATTGCGCTTTTATGCCTACGTTTTCTATACACCCCATCTCCTTCCCTGCTGCCTTGTAAGTTGGTATTTCCCTCTATCGACAGAATCCAATCGCCATCCTGCTTTTCTATAATGCCAACATGTGCGATCCTTGTTTTATCCGGGAAATAAATCCCGATCACGTTCCCTGGCAGTGCAGATCTTGCCAGTCTTGAGGCAGGAAATAAAGCAGGCGACCAGCCGGTTCTTGGCTTTTCAAAACCCGTTTCATGAAATGTCCAGCTTACAAAGGCTGCGCACCAGGGCTCTCCTTTCAATAAACCGATGAGCTTCAAAAACTGCTCCACCCGCACACCGTCGTTACGTCCCGACCGCTCCCTCACTCCTAGTTCATTTACGGCCGTTTTGACCACCTGAATGCGGTATTGAGCAACAATGGATTTTGAGGACCCGGCTTCCGGATTTACTAGCACAGGGCGATTAGCACTCCTGTAGATGACATTAAAAGCAAGGCAAATGATGCCCAGAAAAAACAAATTTGTTGCCATAACAATAAGGTATTAAACTGTGAAACCATAGATAAAATTGAAGGTAGTCCACTCATGAGCCAAAAGCGCTGTAATATCCACCAGGATAAACCTGTGATCAGCAGAAAGCTCATCAGGCTCAGGACAATCAGGAGCCAGATACTTTGATCGATGCTCCCTGCCGTCTCATCAGCGAACCGCAACAAAACAGGTGAAAGGATCCAGATCAATAACAGAATGAGAAAGATAGCGATGGGTTCAGCCCACCTGAAAGGTCTCAACTTAAACAAAGGAGTTCCTGTCAATTCCGGAGAATTGAAAAATTTAATAGTTTTCATGATGATTGATTTAATTAGGGAATTAGATAGATTAGAAACCCGGCAGGGCCTCATAAACACTGCCGGGTTAGGGATTACTCGATAACAGTTACTGACCCCAGGTATTGGGTCTCAGAAACAATTTTGCCATTAGCTGAAGTAAAAAACAACCAGCCATAAAGCACATCGCCGATGAAATAGCCCGGCAATGGCAAGTCTACAGACAATCCACTTCTAAGCACCCATCCGGTCACGGACAGGCTGGTTTTTTTTGCCGGATTGTACAATAGAATGTAGGCTTTATCAGTAGGCAGCGTCGACTTATCCGCATTCGTCTCCATTTTCCAGCTTACCTTAACCATCGCGCCTGCTACAGCTACTGCCTTTACATCATGCGCTTGACTCATTAAACTATCGTCTAAGCTCAGACGAACCATCTCATATTTAAGCTGAAAATTCGGATAAGTTCCGGTTATTGCCTCTTTTAGATGATACTTAAGCGCGATGTTCCAGGGAGTAACAGCTCCTGAAACTCCCTGATAACCTACCGAAATAAGTGCGGAAGCCCTTTTTAAAAAACTACCCACTAATCCGAACTTTGAAGTATGGCTCAGCTGAGGCTCAGACTTCGGCTTGGTGGATTTTTCAGGATAATTCTTAACCACTTTTATCCCTTTCCATTTGGAGGCAACAACGCTGCCTACTTTTCCGTTGAAGGTGCCAAACACACCTGGATTATACGTACCCATAATTTTAAAATTTAAAAAGTTAATAATTCTGTTAGTTCAAGTCAATTGCGTACCGGTAGCTTTTCGGACTCGTTGAACGAATGTAAATACAGAATTATTAACTTCCTAAATTTCAAAGGCTTATTGCCGGAGATTACCGGAACTTACCGGAGTTTACCGGAGTTTACCGGAGGTATCTGATGAAAACATTATTCTTTACTCAAAATCTGATAGATGTCAGACCTCAGATAATAGACCGTTCTTCCGATAATTTTATAACGAAGCAGGCCTTTTTGTCGCCAGTTATAAAGGGTTTTTTCACTTTTTTTAAAGAGCTTCATCACGTCTTCTGTATGAAGCCAAACCTCATCTACGGGAATAGGTTTCAGACTGTTAATTATTTGCATAAGCGTACTGGTGTTTTCTGTCTGCAGGTTAAGAATTTGCCTGAGTATTTGAAGGATGAATTTTAAAATCATAGCAATAGGGATTAATAGATTAAAATCAGGTTCTAATTCACCAGAACCATTGTCCGGTGTAAATGCTATTTGAAATACTTCTACGATCGTTAGAGATGAATGAAATATAGGTTTCAGCGATGTGGCCATGGCTGGTTTCATACAAGGGCAACAGGCAACTTCCAGTATCCCTATTTGCTCCGGCCGTGATGTACATTGCCTTTTTTAGTTTAGGAAAATAAGCCATCAACATGACCTGGTCCGTCCAGTGTGTTCCAACCTCTATCGCTTTTGGATTCCAGCTAAATTTAAAACCCTCACCTACAACCTCCACTGTCGGATTGGAAATATCTGGCATTTCTCCTGATGTAAGTTTTACTTTTGTAAAATCAATACTCATTTTAGGATATGTGCCTTTAAACGCATTCACCAGGTTATAGCCAAATGCTAATGCATAGGCCCTTTTTCTTTTTTTCAATCCCTCAAACTCAAATCCAACACTAATAAATTCAGCTATCTTCTTAAAAAATGCATTTAAGATTCTGGTTTTCTGTCTGAAGGTCAGTTGTGGTTTGGTAGGTTTCTTATTCGTCACGCCAATACCGCGTGTCACAAGTTCACCATTTAGGAGATAAGTTACTGTTTCTCCAATCTTTCCGGTAGTTACTCCATTTTTTTGTCGGGCCATAATTAATATAGATTTAGGTTAACTGATTGTATTTATATTATCGAATGATACAATTACAAAACACCACCTTTTTGATTAATCAGCCCTTAACAAGAAATGAATAGCCAGCTTAAAATCAAAACATGGTTAAAAAGAGAAAAAAGTACATTAAAAGCAATATTTAAAATATAAATTAAGCTATAGGAATATGAAAAATTTATAATTTTATTTTTCATAATTAAAACAAAAATATCCTATAAATAAACAATTGAGTATAAAAATAAAAAACAGGAATCAAAATTCCAAATAATAAATGTTTTTTTATTGGTGAATAAATTTCTAATAAACATAATAAAAACTCACTATAGGAAATCACCAAATAGTATTGATGAAAACATTAAATAATTACACAAAATAAGAGAAATAATTTCCCGATCGAGACACTCCAGAATGGATCTTTCTTTGAGAGGTAGTTGAGAGGTAGTTGGAAGGTAATTGGAAGGCAAAATAACTATGCAACTACCTCTCAACAACCTTCCAACTACCTCTCAACTACCTTCCAACCTAAGAGCAAGTATAGAACGTATTAGGAGACTTCCAGGTGCCTATAAGACAACATTCAAAAAGTACATTACTGATTAGGGTTTACATTGAATTTTTGTTTTTGGTTGAGAAGGTGTTTATGGTAACTGCTGAAAATCTACCCCTATTTGATTTTTGCCAGTAAATACAATGAACCTGTATTTATCTTTTATAACAGCAGAAACCTTGCTTCGTTCAATCCATTCAACGAATGCTTCATTTAATTCATTTTCTAATACCATGCCCCCTATTATTAATTGTCAACAAAATTACTAATAATATTAGCAATTCGTAATTTATTAATAATCGGATAGTAAATAGAAGTAATAAAATTTGGTTCTATTTATGCTGCCAACAATATCCACCACCTCTGACAATCCGTTTGCACCTTGCTCCTTTTTTTGTGGTGCCCTGGCATTGCGAAGAGCTCGAATTACTGCTTTTGACGGTTGGCCCGGAGGCCGGTACATTTTTACGAGCAGTACTAGTTCCTGAGGTACATACACCGCAGGTACCACCAGCATTACAGTGTTTACAATACCTGCAGCTACTGCAGGCATAACAACTCCTGCTTCCTGTACATGTTGCAACATGCGGATCGACTTTAGCCGCGTCTTTAAATGCAGAAACATTGTTAAAGGAAAGCGTACTGAATAATAGGACTAACAAACTAAGATTTTTCATGAGTGAGTTGGCGTTAATGCACATTATATTGATTTATTTAACCAAGGAGCGTGCATAGTTGACTTATTGAGCTTTATTATGTTGTGCTACTGATTCAAGTAAAGCATATTCATTTTTAGAAGAGTCTTGATCTATTACCAGGAGTATCCTTTTTATCTCTTTGACGCTTATCAGGTCCTGTTGATATAGCAATTCTTTTGGCCCAGGTTTAAGTACCATAATTATTAGTTTAATTTAAAAAACCAGATACTGTAAGTTAATATTTTACCTTGATATTTTATGAAGCAAATGGGTGTTGAAACTGTTTCATAATTAGGACCAGGCAATACCCCATTTATGAAGATCATCGATGATTTTTAATAGACCATTACCTTTTTGGGTTGGCGTGTATAAAATCTGAATTGAAGATTTATCCACTAAGACATTTTTAACAACCAACTCCTCATTCGTTAATTCGGATAGGCGTCGACCCAGGGTCTGATCTGAACGTGAAGGAAAAGCTTTTTTTCAACAGGTTAAACTGGTTCCGGCCAGCAGCGATACTATGAAGAACTTGCATTTTCCACCTGGAACTGATATTCAACAGCAGCTCATTCACCTCACATGATTCACTTAAAACTAATCGGTTACACGCATTTGAAGTGCCGGGTTTGAGTTTACTAGCCATTTTTTTATGGGTTTGCTCACTTTGTGGTGAGTTATTATTTGATAAACCTCACGGTTCTAATTTTGGTCAAAATAAATATAACATGAAAACAATTGGCTTAAGATCAAAATACTATTGTGATGGAAGATTTGCATGAAGTAATATTAATGGGACATAGTTATGCAGGTGCGGTAATTGCAGGGGTTGCCGATCGGATTCCTGAGCGTCTGTCAAAGCTTGTATTTTTAGATGCACTGATTGTGGATAACGGCCAAAGTGTAAATGATCTAAATCCAGCTGAGGTAGTGGAAAGCTTCAAAACAGCAGCTGTTAAAAACGACAACGGACTTTCTATCCCAATATTATCAAGCGAGTTTTTCGGGGTAACCGACCCAGCAGCAATCAAGTGGGCCGATGCCAAACTGACAAATCAACCCTATAGAACATTTTCCCAAAAATTGGTACTCAAAAATCAATATGGCAACAAGGTACCTATCACCTATATTGCCTGCACAGGACCTGAACTTCGGGCGATTCAAAGGTCTTATTTATCAGCACTTTGGTTTCATCCTGATTCCTGATACGGGAAAGATGTTTATTGCAATGCAGACGATACGAAAGTCTTTTTAATTAGCTACAGCAAAATGCCCGGTAACCATAAGCTACCGGGCATTTTCATTTAATATCTGATCGCATATATTGGTAACATAAGCTGATCATCTTGGGTAACGCAATTCGGACGCCACAGTCAAATTAAAAATCAGTACATACAATTTAAATTTTAGCGATTTTGACGTTTTTAATTCCAGGTTCTTCTGATCTCAACAAGAGCTTTCCTACCTTTAAGTCCGGACGGAAAGCGATCATAGTGCGCTTGCCAGCAATCTCAGTATCGATCAGAGAACCGCCGAATTTGCTGTCATATTTGACAATTATGCGAACGGTAAACGGTTTATCCGTATCGATCAAATTTTCAATAGCGTAATTACGTGCATTGCTTGGAGCACCTCCCTCACGTAATGATTTCTCCATACCAGAGAAATTTCGGAGTTGTCCATTTCCAAATTGTGCTTTTTTCTGTTTTGGGCTTATTTGCATTTCACAGGCATTCGTTTCATCATCCGCAGCCAGAAAAAGTGCCCCCAATTTCCCAGTCAGGTCTGTTCCCGGTTCCACATCGAAGGTCAGCAAGAAAGAGGAAGATTCCGTAGCGAAAGAGGCACTCCTATTGATTTCTTTCGCTAGTAGTTTTTCTTTTTGAGTTGCCGGAATGATTTCTTTCATCCATTTTGTTCCAATCCTTCCCTCGGGAGATTGAACCATTTCGTGAATGATCATTGATCCACCCCAGCCTGCCATCGGAATCCAGCCAGCCAATAGGAAACGGCCATCCTTTATTTCCGTCACGGCAGGCACGCTCATTCCATTATAAAAGTCAACACCTGATTTAACCCCACTTACAAATTTATCTTCCGGCGCAGCAGCCGGTTTTGACCAAAATGCTGATTGCTGTATAAGTGAAGAGGAGGACAATCATAACGATACCTATAAAAGGTAGGATCGGATTAAATTCAAAATTTTTCATACTAGGGATGTTTGATTAACCCTAATCTCGACAAGAAAAAAACAAAACTATCCGATATATATCGTTATTTAATCAGACGCATATCTGAAAATAAACCGACAGAAATCGGATATAAAGCAGACTAACGGCGCCCACTATACTTTTTTCTTAATTTGCCCAGTGTATCAGGCGACATACCAAGGTATTCGGCAATAAAGCGCAATTGAGTTCGTCCAAACAAAATATCCAAGGTCTTTTCAAGCTTCAGGTACCTTTCATCCGTACTTAAATTCTTGATGTCATCAGCATGGAGTGACCGCATCTTGTCATATTCTGCCCGGATTTTCTCTGTAAGGATTTCCATCTCGGGAAAGGTATTCTTCATGATCGTCCAATTTTCATAACTGATCAACACTACTTTACTGTCCTCCAACACTTCAACCGTACTTTCCGATGGCTCCCTGCTAAAAAAACCGGGCGTGGTATAAATAAAATCCTTTGCAAACCAAAACCAAACAGTATTTTCTTCAAAGGTTTCCTTGTGTATCCGAATTTCTCTGCTCAACCCTACCAACATGAACCAAGCCATGTCCTGTTGTGACTTTGCACTTAAAATTCTCACTCTTTTATTATAAGTAGTTTCGAAAAGCACACCTTTTAGCTCTAGCTTAAATTTATGATTAAGCTTAATAAACCGTTCTAAAACCTCAATCAATTCATTAAAAGCATTTTCAGATATGGGATGTATAGACATAATGAGCGGGTTTAAATTTTAGCCAGCAAACCCAAGTTTCTGCTGTAGTTCTATTTTATTTTTAACATCTAATTTGTAGTATATCCTATGTGCATGGGTGTCGACTGTACGGGCTGAAATGTGTAATATAAGTGCAATAGACTTGTATTCTCTTCCCTGACAAAGCATAAGGGCCACCTCGGCCTCCCTTGTACTCAATCCGCTATCTTTGCAAGTCTGGTTAAAATCTGCTTTCTGCTTTTCATCCATTGCATCTCTTTCTATTTGTCTTTTTTTCTCATTTCGTTCATATTTGCCGGACTGATAGAGAAACAGTACCGCTATAATGACAAAGCCAGTATTGGTAAACAACGCTTCGACCCATTGAGGCACCTGCAGATAAGCAAATAAAGACATAAACACCCAGGGCGAGACTGCTCCGTAAACCGCGAGCATTTCCACACGGGTATAAGGATTCGTATCTTCGCTATTCCTGGAAAAACGTAGCTGGATCGCGGCAAACATCGCGTATAGCAATACCGGAGAATACAATGCCGGAATGATCAATCCGTAATTGACTGCAAATTCCAGGTTCCCTGAAATAGGATACAATATCACAAAAAATAAAAAGTATGGCAGGAGCAAAAAGGTAGAAGTTCCGTACAAAGCATGGAGCCTGAGCGATTTCAGATCAAATGAAATATAGAAATAGTATGGAAAATATGCGGACATTAAAAAGCCGGAACCATAAGCAATGATGTTCTGCAAGGGAATAGAAAGCCACCTAATATCAGGATCAGGGAAAAAACCGCCCGTCACATTATAGCCGATCAGCAACACCAGCAATACCAGATAGGCCAAACGGCGCTTGTCATAGGGCCATATTAAATAAAAATGCAATTGTACACTGAACATCATTAGTTCTAGCACAATAAAGACAGCAGTCAGCCCATGCATCTCTCCAAAATCCACCATGATATTAAAAAAGAAAGCGTGAACGCTAATAGTTTTTCAGAAAATATAAAGTATAGCCCAGATCCAGTTGATTATAGACATGCAAGCCCAAACCTTCATACCAGCGGATATTACGTTCGGTAGAAGTCTCAAGATATACCGGGCGTTTCATACTCAATGCCTCTGACAATAGGAACCTCATCATTCGCGTACCTTTTCCCTTTCCCTGTGATTCAGGCGTACACGCGACAAACCATATATAATATAGTTCACCGCCAGAGGGGTATTGCTTTTTGATCAGGGACTCTCTTTTAAGCACTTTCAATACAGTTCTCAAGCCTGTAACCGAAAAAATCAGTTTCAAATCTCTCCAGATAGCATTTAATGTTACCTTCTTCCGGTCAGGAAAAAGGACTAACGCACAACACTGCTCGTCTTCAGAAAGGAATATTTCCCCAGAATCCATGCAGGTCAGGAAGGAATACTCTATAAGTCTGTCTATTCTTAAAAGCCGGCCACTGTCCTGCCGGACAATGTAATTGACACTTTTGTTGTCCTGAAATGATCTTGATAAAATCCGGACAACGGTAGATTTATCAAGTTTTGTTGCTTTTATCATAGGGATAGATTTGGCAATAACAAATGAATTCTTAAAGAATAGCCCGGATATTAACCGGGACTACTCCAAACGCACTCATTTCAAACTAATTATTAACTATTGAAGCGATAGGTTCCATCCAGACCCGCTACCACATCCACCTAAATTATTTTTACGATAAGCTTGTTTATTTTAATTTATGAAGCTTGAATTTAATTCACCTAAAATGTTTTATACAAAAAATTGTATTCGAAAAGTATATTATCAAGTACATTCAATAGCTTTTGTCATTACTTTTCGGGCATCAAAACTAATTTTATATAATTTTCTCCCGTTAAATATTTAGCAGCTAGTTCCTGTATACTTCGAACCGTTACCTTAGACATAGCAGCATCATAATTAAATACCTGATCCAAAGGTTCTTTAGAAAGCATTTGTTCATTTAAATAACCAGACCAGAAACCGTTGGTTTTTAGTCCCATTTCACGCATCCTTGAATCCTCAGCTTTGAATTTATCAACATTCTCCTGTCCAGGTCCGAGTTTTCTTAATTTCTCTATTTCTTCTACAGCAGCAACGATCAGCCGATCTACATTTTCCGGTGCACATCCAAATGATATCACCAAATTAAAACTGCTCTTAGGATATTTAGTTACTCCGATTTGAATCTTTGGCGTATAAACCCCACTTTCCTCCTCACGCAATCTTTCATTTAATCTGATTTGTAAACTCTCGTTTAAGGCATTCATATTCAAAGTATTTTGATGACTATAATCAAACGGACCTGAGTATACCAGATAAACCGTTGATTTTTGTTCCTTTCCTTTGAAAACAGTTTTCGAAATTTTTCCTTTCGGAATTTCAATCCCCAAATCCCTGGCAGTTTCAACTTTTCCTGTAGATGGTAATGAAGCTATATATTTCTCCAAAAGTGGTATAATCTGCGCCTCATCAATGCTACCAACAAAAGTAAAAATCATGTTCGATGCATTAGAAAAACGCTCTTTATATATTTGTAATGCGCGATCAAGATCAATCTGGTTTACTTTTTCAATTGAAGGCCCAGTCCTGCGTATGTTATAATTATTCAACACGGCAGACACCGTATCATTAAAAACCTGACTAGGATCATCTTCACGGTTTGCAAGTCCATTTTTAGCATTTGCCAATAACCCTTTTACAAGCTCAGCATCTTTGCGTGGTTCTGTAAAGTAACCATACAACAACTGGAATGCCATTTCCAAATCTTTTGGGCTAGAACTTCCATAAAATCCCTGAGTACGTTCTCCAATAAAAGGCGCTACGCTTAACTGTTTTCCAGACAAATACTTACTCAATTGAGTTACATTATAATTACCCAATCCACCTGATGCAATTAATCCCGCAGCGCTATGAGCTGTTTCATAATCGTTATCACCATATAAAGATGTACCCCCCTCAGAATATGCTTTAAACAAAATCTCATTGTTCCTAAAATCCGTTTTCTTTAATACAACTTTCGCTCCATTGCTCAGTTTTAAGGTAGTGATACCAAGTTTTGAATTTACGTCTTTTCCAACAACCTTTCCCGGTACAGGAGTTGATGCAAGTAATGGTAGATTACTAACATCATCTTTAAATGCAGCAAAATTTTCCTTTTCAACACTATTCACCCAGTTCAGTACAGTTGATTCATCAGGAAGACTAGACTTGTCTTTCTCTGGCGCCGTAATGATAATGTCTCTATTGATATTACTTATATATTCCGCACATATCCTATTGATGTCTTCATTTGTAATTTCTGGAATAATCTTGCTGACTAGTTCAAATTCCTTATCAATTCCAGGAGCACCAGTTTCCAGCAGAAAATGTTGCAGATATTCCTGAACATAAGCATCAGAGGGGGTCTTATCCCTTTCTTTAACAGCAGCTTCCATCGAACTTAAATATCCCTGTTTTGCCCTATCAAGTTCTGTCTCACTAAAACCGGATTGTTGAACCCGGCACATTTCACGCAACACCGCCTTGAAACCATTCTCCAATTCGTTAGGTTTTGCAACCACTAAAATTGAAAAAGAATCTAAACCTCCCATAAGCGTTTCAATTTTTGCCGAGCCTTGAACATAAGGAGGATTCGCCTGACGTGATAACTCCATATATCTGTTACCTAACATTTGGTTAAATAAACTGCGTATCAAAAGATTCCGATAATCATTTTCAGTTTTAAGTTCCGGTGCCTTATGTTTAATAATCAATTGTGCAACCGTTGAGGTCATTTCCTTATCTGTTGCCACCAAAAATTGATTCTTCCCGGTTAAAGGCACTTCATAGTTCTCTCTTGGCTTTTCATCTGCTGGATTCTTAAGATCGGAGAATTTATCCCTAATCACTTTCTCCATTTCGTCCACATTAATATCTCCCACCACGATCAGCGCCTGAAGATTCGGACGATACCAGTCACGATAATAATTACGGATAGCTTCTGGTTTAAAATTAAGTAATACCTCATCGGTTCCAATTGGCAACCGTTTGGCATAACGGGAGTTATTAAGAAGTACAGGAAGAATCTGCTCCTGTATACGCTGGTTAGCACCTTTTCCCAACCGCTTTTCCTCTATAATTACTCCGCGTTCCTGATCGATCTCTGATGTTTCCAGCGTTGCCTCAGCAGCCCAGTCTCTCAGGATCTGAATCCCATTGCGGAGTACCTGAGGATCATCACTTGGTAAAGGAAGTTGATAGACAGTTTCATCAAACCCTGTATAGGCATTTAAATCTGCACCAAACCTGACCCCAGTTTTTTGAAGGTAATTCACCAATTCATTTTTTGGGAAATTTTTGGTACCATTAAAGCTCATATGCTCCATAAAATGCGCCAACCCCTGTTGCTCATCTGTTTCAAGAATAGAACCTACCTTGTTTGCAAGATATAAGACCACTCGGTTCTTTGGTTCGTTATTTTGTCGTATGTAATACGTAAATCCATTAGGCAATTTACCTGTTCTTACATCAGGATCCAGCGGCAAAACTTGAGCATTAGCTGAACAAAGCCCAACTAAGATAAAGCCCCAGGCAAATAAATACTTGATTTTCATTAGAATATAATTTTAGAATGTTATTTGAATATTGAAGCTAATTTTTTATTGAGTTCTTCACCATGGAGATTTTTTCCAATGATCTTTCCACTAGGATCAATCAAAAAGTTCTGAGGGATGGCATTGATGTTATACAATTTAGCGACCTCATTATCACGAAATTTAAGATCAGATACCTGTGTCCAGGTTAAACCATCTGATTTAATTGCTTTAAGCCAGTCTGCTTTCTTTCCAGCATCATCTAATGAAACGCCTAGAATCGTAAAGTTTTTACCTTTGTATTTATTATAGGTCTTTACCAGATTAGGATGTTGCGCGCGGCAGGGCACACACCAGCTAGCCCAAAAATCAAGTAGAACATATTTACCTTTAAAGTCCGACAGCTTAACAGGCTTCCCATTAACATCATTCTGAGTAAAGTTAGGTGCCATCCCCCCTACAGCAGTA
The DNA here is from genome assembly GCF_900103665.1 of Pedobacter steynii. Classification (GTDB taxonomy): domain Bacteria; phylum Bacteroidota; class Bacteroidia; order Sphingobacteriales; family Sphingobacteriaceae; genus Pedobacter; species Pedobacter steynii. Next base: position 673,063 of record NZ_FNGY01000002.1, on the reverse strand, counting down.
GCAGAAGCAGTACCCAACTTACCCACTAGCTCCTTTCCAAGCTTACTGCCGCGCAGATTAGTAGAAAGTGCATTAAATGCAGACCTCATAACCTGTGTATCCATATCCGGAGATGCCAATTGCGTTAACAGATGCAGGCTTAAAAAAGAAGTCGGATTCTTCTTCGCGTATTGCAGAATGATGACCCGCTGTTCAGCACTTAATTTCATAAGCTTAGACTGTAGGCTCTCTTGAAACTGCTGGCTTTTTTGCTTAGCCTCAGGTGCATTCCTGTATTCAAGCTCCACCATTCTCATTGCCTTTTCAGATGGCACCATCAAAGCCTGGAACCTTTTATAAGTTTCATTTAGCGGAGATCCTGATATAGAAGCATTTTTAACAGAGTCTTTTGAGCTAAGAAGCAAACTTCCTTTTTCAAGAAAGAGGATTTTGACATCAGCAGTTCTCCCTAATTTTTCCATCCCAGTGCCCTCATGATCAAATACCAATTGTGCCTGCTTTGGATCTGTTAGTGTTCCTTTAAATTGGAACGCACCCTTGACTACCGCTGAGGTTAATGTCTTTAACTGACCGTCCTGTTGATAGTTTAAGTAAACTTTAGCTGGTGCAGATTCCTGACCAACTTGACCTGTAAGTAAAAAGATTCCGTTCTGTGCCCAAACCGTAAAAGGAAAGGCAAATAGCCCTAATAAAAATATCTTTTTCATTTCTAATGTGTTTTTTTATTTATAATGTTATTCTAGGTAATATCTAAATGGTTGATGTTACTGAACTTGAATGATGTGTATTTTTTATAATATCAATGATTCCCTCATTCTCAATAATGATCATTCCCTGACGATCTTCAGTAATTCCTTGTGTCAGTTTATAGGTATATCGGGGTACAACACCATCCATTACAGTTGGCAGGTAGATAAATTGAAAATTATCACATCGCTTACTCAACTCATGCGCCACTTCAATAATGTGAGTAGATATCATAAAGAAGCAATTGCTGTGTTCGGAAAACGCTTCAGTTATTGACAAAGTCGCATCATAAGCATCTTTGACATTTGTTCCTTTAAAGAGCTCATCAAAAATTACAATAAGATCTTTCGATTCAGCAACTTCCTCAGCTACCTTTTTTACACGCAATACTTCAGCATAAAAATGACTATAGCCCATCTCAAGATTATCGGGGACATTGATCGAAGTGTAAAGCCCATCTTTAACAGAAAACTCCATACGGTGAGCAGCAACAGGAAAGCCCATATGCGCCAGGTACATAGAAATTCCAAAAGACTTCATTAAAGTCGATTTTCCCGCCATATTAGCTCCGGTCAGGAATAAGACATTACTGTTTTCAATCAATGAAAGATCATTACCAATCGCCTGGGCTATACAAGGGTGATAAAGGCCCGTAATGCTAAGCTTATTGGCATTACCAGCTAAAGCATTAGCATAACTAAAGCCCCTTTTTACAGCCACCTGGGAAATTGCGATACAAACATCCAGATCAAATACTATTGAGCTTAGTACCTGCATTTCTTTATGCAATATTGTTCTTAATAAATAATCATATCTGATCAACTTAAAAAGAGGAATGTCTTTTACGCCATCCTGAGATTTTAACCATTGTAACTTTGGATGACTATATATCCGCCTGATCAGTTCAAGATTTTCACTGTAAGGGTTATTGGTATTGGCAGAAAACTGCGCTATAAAATCTGAAAACCGGATTAGCAGCCCGATAGTGTTACAGATCTCAAGGTTAAGCTGCTCATAATCTTTGTCATTTGCCAAAACATATAATACTTTCTTATAAGCAATCCCCAAGCCAGCATCGAATATGTTTTCACTACCATTTGATGCAAGATAATTCTCTACTACTTCAAACTCTTCAGTAGAAAATGGAAAGGAAATGGGTTGGGTTGAAAAATAACTAAAAATGCTGGTCCGCTTGTTTATGGAATCCGGATCTGTTAAAGGTTCCTGAAACATTTTCTCCAATAGCTTTCTTCCGCCAGTAGTTACCGTTTCATCAAAAAGACGAACTATGGAATTGTTTTTATATCTACCCAAAAGATTCAAATCTTCCTGGGTTTGTTTGTCTACGTAAAAGCTCATGTTGTTCTTTTATTTTTGCTTCTAATAATCTCCAAAATCCCCTCGTTATTAATAATGATCATCCCATGCCGATCAGCAGTAATCCCACTTTCAATGCGATAGGTATACACAGGTACATTATTTTCCATCAAAGTGGGCAGGTAAACAAAATTTATATTTTTACAAGTCTCTTTCAATACCTCCCCTGCTTCAATGATGTGTGTAGATACCACAAACATGCTATTGGTTTTCTGAGCAAAAGCTTCAGTAATTGCTATAGTTCCATCGTAAGCATCCTTAACATTAGTCCCCCGGAACAATTCATCAAAAATTACAAATAGATTCTTTGATGACCCGAGTTCTTTTGCTACTGTTTTCACCCTTAAGACTTCGGCATAAAAGTGACTTTTACCTGAGCTTAAATCATCCGGAAGATTAATCGTGGTATAAATGCCATCACGAATAGAGAATTCCATGGCTGATGCAGCGACAGGAAACCCCATGTGTGCCAGATACAAAGCAATCCCCAACGACTTCATAAAAGTTGATTTTCCAGCCATATTCGCCCCTGTTAAAAACACAATATTTTTCTCTGGAGTAATATCAATGCTATTCGCTTTTGCATTTTTAACCAATGGATGGTAGAGCTGGGACAGCCTTACCGTATGACGCTCCTTATTTAGGGCAGTTGGAAAGACGTACCCCTTTTTAGCTGCTACATTGGCAATAGACATGTAGACATCTAAATAATAAATACAAGTCAGAATTTCCTTGATCTTTTTACTGATTCGAAATCTAAACAAATTATCATAGGGCACAACCTGCTCATACGACAATTTTCGACCTGGATTTCCCTGATTAATTGTACCGGTTATTTCTTCTTCCCCTAATAAGTTTTGTAATGATTGCAGCTCTTTATCAAATGGAGTTGATCTTGCAGACAACTTTACGGTATCTACAAATTCTAGCAAACTACCAAGTATTTCTATAATAGCTGTAACACCCTTATAAATTAATTGATAATCCCCATCGACAGAAATCAACCGGGTAAATTTCCCAGATAAATTATTATTATCCAGTACCAATTTTGTACGTGGGTCTGTCATTGACAAATAGATTTCCGCACTATCTAGAAACTCTGTCTTAATAGGAAATTGAACTTTAAGCGTGCTGAAATATTGAATAGTCAGGCTCCTATCGTTTATGGAATCAGCATCTGACAAAGGATACAGAAACATATTCTCTAAAATATCAGATCCCCCACGAGTAAAAGTGTTGTTATAAAGGCTAAATATAGAATCATTACCCTGTTTACCGAAGATATTCAGATCATGAAGGGTTTGCTTGTCAGTTTTAAAACTCATCTTTTTTACAATGGATAAATCAGGAGAAACTTAGTTCCTCCGTCTTTTAAATAACACAATCATACCTATAACCACCAGAATAGCAGGAAGAACAAACTTACATACGATGCCAAAAGCACTAATTTGTTCCTTTGAAACTGTTATATCAATATCCTTAGCGTTAGGTCTTATTTCATCAACTGGAAATTTGCCATAAGCAAGCCATCTGAATATTGAATTAATATTCATTTGCGTTGCCGTAGGAGGGAAATTGTCAAGCTCAACATTACTCATGAAATCGGCATCTCCAGTAACAATAATCCGCTGCTCTTTATTTTTGACATTTCTGGTCAGGGCTACAGAAGTGGCAAAAATTCCCTTCTGATCTCCTTGCGACGAGTTAAATTCCAAGGCTGTAGCATTGATATCCAATGGAACCACCTTATTCCATCCTCCATCGGGGCTTTTCCACAATGATTTTATTTTAAATTCACTCGAATCGGAATAAGCAATAGCCGAGACCTCTTTTAGAGTTAACTCCCAGTTCCCATTATGTAGCAAATCTATATTTCGATCCATTCCAACCGCATCGCTTGAAATTCTGGATTTGATTTTATCCACTGCCATATCTTTATCTGGTTTAACAAGCATACCATTCTTTAACTGCAACCCTAATTTTGATAAAATAGGATTGACAATATCTTGTCTTCCGGGGTTAGTCGTAATCAACATATTTCCACCATTTTTAATATAATCAGACAGCTTTTTTTCTGCAGCAGCACTGAATGGTACAGTTGGGTCTCCCATTACCAGGATCTCACCCTTATCAGGGATGTCCTGGGTATTGAGGTTAAGTGTATCCACATCAAATCCTTGATTGATAAAAGATTTCCTTTGTGTCTTATCAAAAGCAACAGTTTTGTATCCCCTATCATTTTTGTTAATAATATCACTTTCATTATTACCGGTTAAAAACACCATTTTAGCGGTGTCACCAAGCAATTGTTTTAATGAAGCCATCCATTCAGATTCTTTTGGGTATGCATCTTGATCCAGTACAAAAAGACGCTGAGTAGTAGTTCTACCTTTATATTCCAGTTTTCTTAAATGCAAATATCCTTCGGATTTTAGATCTATCATTTTGTCGATTTCATCAGGAGTCATAAAATCTTTGATATTTAAATCCATAGAATACGCAACTTTTTCTGCAATTGCTTTGGTATCTTTAAGCTTTGCATAAAGTGGATTGTTCTTATAAAAAGCCAAAGTAGTATCAGTGGTTAGATGATAATAATAAACATATTCGTTTTTCATCCCAGGTATATACCTTCTATAAGGTTCCTGCTGGCCCAAATCAGCATTTCTCTTTTGCGGTAAAAAAGAATACAAACCTGGACTTAGCAAATTCACATAAGTAGTTATTTTAAGCTCACCATCAATCTTTTTAGCAATTTCCTGTCCAGCATCTGTTAGACTCATAGATTTGCCTACAGTTGTGTCTAAATATCCAGTCAAAGCTGGTCTTGAGGTTATATACCCCAAAGCCAAAGCAGATGTAAATACCAGCAAGTATTTGCCAAGTTTTACTTTCCAGGTTTTTAACTCACGTTGGTTCTTCAAATAAAGTATGGAGAACGACAGGAACATATAGATGACAATCAAATAATAAAATACGTCTGCTGTTTTAATCAGACCCGCAATCATAAGATCGGTCCGGCCGGAAATCGATAAAAAATAGGTCAGATCACGTACAAAATTTACAGATTGCCATACATCTCCTACGTACCTCAATGCAACAAAAATAGAGAGCGTAGCTATTGCAGCCACTATTTGATAAATAGTTAGACATGACATAAACAACCCGATAGCAGCATACGTACAAACCAGCAGAAACAGTCCAAACAACCCTGAAATTACCATTCCTACCTCCATATGTGGTACAGAAAAGAAACCGATAACTCCAAATACTGCCAAAATAGCGATGAAAGCAAGGCCCAGAGCCACAATTGCCAGATATTTACCTAAAATAATCTCCCGCAATTTTACCGGAGAGGATAACAGTAGCTTAATTGAACCACTATTTGTTTCCCGGCTCATCAGACTCATCGTTAAGATTGGCAAATAGAGGTACAAAGTTTGCTGAATAGTGGTAAACAATCCATACTCTCCTCCGAATAATAAAGTTGTAAGTGGCTTACCCTTCCCATAAGATATGAGCACTAGGGTATTCTGCAGATTATCGATAAAACCTAATCCGCAAAGCACAAAAAATATAGGGAGTACCAACCAGACCACTGGAGAGTACACGAGTATACTAAGTTCTAATTTTGCAATTTTTAATATCTTTCTCATTTGTCTCTATCGTTTTGTCTTATTGGATAATTGAGCAAACACCTCATCAAGAGATGTTCTCTCAAACATTATTTCATTTAATTCCCAGCCGCGCTGTACACTGGCTGCAATAACCTCTTTGGAAATATTCTTATTTGGCGTAAAATGTAACCTGATGCTTCTGTCATTCAGCAATTCTACCTTAGTTACTCCAGGAAAAGCATTCAGTTCCTCCACCGAAGGCGGATTATCCATTGATACTATCATGGTATCGGGCAACACATAATTATTAAAAGCATCCATGGAATCAGAAAACACCATACGTCCACTTTCAATCATTTTAACCTGCTTACAAATTGCCTGAACTTCTGACAGAATATGAGAAGAAAATATTACTGCTCTTTCTTCCCCAATCTCCTTAATGAGTTTTCTAACCTCGATAATCTGATTCGGATCCAGTCCATTGGTAGGTTCATCAAGCACTACTAATTTTGGCTGGTGAATAATTGCCTGGGCAATCCCTACACGCTGGCGATATCCACCAGAAAGATTCTGTAAGAGTCTTTTAGAGAAATGCGATACTCCGCATTTCTCCATAACCCCATCAACTGCACTTTTTATTTTATTTTTTTCAATATCACGGATATTAGCGCAATAAGTTAGATATTCTTCAACCGTTAATTCCAAATGAAGAGGCGCATTTTGCGGCAAAAACCCTAGTAATCGTTTTGCATCTTCAGGTTTACTGCGTAAATCAATATCATCAATAAATACATTTCCTTCAGTCTGGTTTAAAACCCCGCAAAGAATATTCATTATTGTTGATTTACCAGCCCCATTGGAACCTAAAAGACCTAGTATACCTATCTTATCGACCTCGAAGCCGATGTCGCGAATAGCCCAGTCCCGTGTATACTTATGGGATAGACTTTCAATTTTTACAATACTTTGTTTCATTATTTTTTTATATAGTATTCCCTTATGACCCTTTAAGTCATTGCTAATTGTATTAATGATGTTCTATACTTACCTAAGGATTATCCTGCATTTCAGGATGGGCATTCAGATAAGGAGGCGGTATTTTAAGTGTTAACCTTGCAGGAGTCAAAGTAAACTCTTTGAAAACTGTACCATCAGCAGCATATCGAATATGCTTGGCAGCTGGCTGGTTGGCGAACAATGGATCTACCGACAATCTGCGCATATCAAACCAACGATAGCCTTCAACAGCAAATTCCCGGATACGTTCTTCTATGATGAATTTGATGAGTGCTTCTTTATTACCGGCAATTAGCGTAGGTACAACTGCCTGAGCCGCGGGCATTCTTTTAACCCGTAAGGCTTCAACATCTTCTTTTGCTCCAGACAGATCACCTGCTCTTGCCCTGGCTTCAGCTCTTAATAAATATAATTCAGATAACTGCATTCCAATCCGTGCAAACCTCAAACCATATTTACGCAGACGAACATTTCCTCCAGAAACAGGAATCGGATTAAAATCTGCTTGCAGATCAGTATAAAACTGAAGTCTCCAATCCGAATTTTCGTATAATGCAACAGTCTGAGGACTAATTGTCAAAAAATCATTGCTATAACCATTACCATTGTAGCTACCTGAATAAGACATTTTAGCCACCAGCGATTCAATAATATCGGTACTGTTATTAAACGGAGAATTCGGTCCCGATACAGGACTAATTGGCAAAAAGGATCCGTTAGCAGCAAAAGTTTCATTATAGTCATATAAGCGTGGTGGATTGCTCATTTTTGAAAGATCACTGAAAGCGTCGTTGAACTGCTTAAGCGCCTCTGCATTCCTTCCCATAAATAAATAAATTTTCCCCAAAAGCGCCTCTGCAGCAGATTTTGACATACGGGTTGGAAACGCTGGCTGAATTTTCAAGTTGGGTATAGATGAGGAAATATCATCGATTATGGCATCATACGACTGCTGAAGTGTTCCCCGCTTGAAATCGGTAGCTGTAGCCTCAGCTGTCCTAATTATTGGGAAGCCCAAATCAGTTGAGGCTGTTGCCGCTGAATAAGGTTTCGTAAAGTAATTTAACAGTTGAAATTGGATAAAAGCACGAGTAACTTTTGCCTGAGCCTGAATATCAAGCTTTTGTTGTGCCGAGCCACCTGATGCACCGTTCACTCCATTGACAATCATGTTAACAGTATACAGCTCTCCTAAAAACCGGGATAAAAAACCAGGATTATCCAAAGGCTGAAATGAACTCGCATTGGCTATAAAAATGTTTTTTTCCCACTGGAAAAAGAAACCTGCCTGTTCCATCCCCTCCTGATTATAATTTGCATCTTCAGCGGACACCTCATCTCCCATTAACATTGCTGGTTGCCATGGCCCTGCATTATTATAGATATAATAACTTGTATTGTTCATTAGTTTATCATAGTCTTCATAAGTCGTGGCAACTAACACTCCTTTCGGCACTTTTTCCAGAAAACTTTTTTTGCATGAACTTATTGTGAGTGAAAGTGCTATCATAAATACCACTTTCACATTATCAAATCTTTTCATCGTATGATTAGTTAATACATTCTAAAAATTAATATTTACCCCTATTGACATGGAATGTTCCCCTGCTCTTTGAGCACGTGTCCCTCGTCTAAAATCATGATACTCCGGATCAATCCCATATTTATTGGCTTTCCAGAGCATGATGTTCTTCATCTGCACAAATAGGCTTGCACTTTGAATTTTTAGCCCCTTAAGAAGCTTTGGATTAAGATCGTACCCTAAAGTAGTCTCTCTAAGCTTGACATAAGAAGCATCTGCAACATTGATATCTGCTAAAGTATAAAACGATGTGCTTCGGTCAAAGTAATTGGGATCTGCACGATAGCCAGGAATATTGGTCTTATTCTCGTCCCCAGGTTTTTTCCATCGATTTAAAAACTCAGGTGATACGTTCCATGTACTAAGTCTACCGGTATAAAACTCATTCACATCTCTGCGCATTACAGCTCCAAAATTATAGACCATATTCAGCATGAGCGTAAATTGATTATACTTAAATGTATTACTCATCCCGCCATTAAACTTGGGTATTGTAGATCCCATATACACCAAATCCTTTGCCTGAACCTTTGAAGGATCTTTAGTTATCGTCCCATCAGCCAAATATATCTGGGGATCACCCTGGTTATCCAAACCAGCGTACTTATACGCAAATAAAGGCATATATGAATAACCAGTAACATAGGTTGCAGAAGTCCTAAAATCAGGCTGGTTTTCGTAGCTCTTCACCGGACCATAACTCAGCAACTTATTTCTATTGGCAGAAAATATAAGTGCTGTATTCCAGCTGAAATCCTTCGAAGTAATGTTTGTACTAAACAGTGAAATGTTCCAACCGCGATTAACCACATCTCCACCATTTGATGCTGCGCTCCCTAAGCCGGTAAAGGGATCCAAAGGAAGAAAACCTAATAAATTGCTGGTATTTTTACGATAATACTCCATATTACCGCGTAAGCGACCATTCAAAATCCCAAAATCTACCCCTAAATTGATCGTCTTACTTGTTTCCCAGCTCAGCTTCCTGTTGGCCGGAGTCGCCAGTCCGTAGGAAGGACCTGCAATCTGAGGGTAAAATAAAAACTGTTCAGGGCTGATTACGTCATATATTGTAGCAAAACCTGTGTAAGGTGAATTCCCCGTAATACCATAGGTTGCCCTAAGTGCCAATTGATTGATCCATGTTATCGGCTTCATGAAGTTCTCACTGGCCATATTCCATTTACCACCAATACTATAAACAGGCTTATTCTGCGCAGATATATCACTGCCAAACAAACTACTTTTATCAACCCGCCAACTTCCATCTATAGTATACTTTTGGTTTAAAGTATAACTTCCCATAGCAAAATAGGAATTAAACCTCGAAAACACTTCCGTAGCTTGGTACGGAAAAATGTATAGAAAACCCGCTCCGGTAATCGTATTGAATACCCCTTGCTTAAGCAATTTATAATCTACATCTGCAGAAGTCTGAAGTTGTTCATCCCAGCCAAGCACATAAGTTTTGGTGCTGTTTGTCAAGCTTTCACTAGCCTCATGACCTCCTTGAAATGTAAACATATCCTTTCCTTCCCTACCTGTGTAGTTGTAAACAAGCTGATTACGAACCGTCCAGTTTCTCTGATTCGCTTCAATAGTATTTAATGTTCCACCCGTCAATGGAATATAAGGTTCAGAACCATCTACAGGAATAAAATCTATGGATTGGGCACGTGAACTATACTTAGCATGATCCTCATAGGATTTTGTAGTTCTCGGAGCAGTTGAATAGCCATATGTACCCAAAAAACTCAGTCCTTTCCATAATTTTATTGTAGTATTTGAAACCGCATTAACACTGAGCATATTATTTTTTGAATACCCATAATTTACTTCATCCAGCGGGCTATAAGTAGAAAGATCCACTCCACTTTGTGTCTGATAAGAATCGCGAAGCTCCGGCGAGAAGCGAGACACCATATAGGGCATACTTAAGTTGTTTCCCTGAGCATCCTTAAACAATTGGTAAGGTAACACAGACATTCTATTATAGCTAAATGCATTATTACCTTTTGCTTTTGAACTTAACAATTGTACACTAAGCCCTGTCGTGATCCGGTCATTAGGGCTAAAATCCTGATTAAATCCTATTTTGTATGTATCCGAGTTCGAACCTGGAGCCGGCCCCTTTGACCCCGTATAACCTAAAGAAGTATAAAAGGAATACATATTATTACCTCCAGATGCTGAAACAGTATGGTTGGTCGTGTAGGTATTGCGATAAAACAAATCTTTGGCCTGGGACCGATTGTCTATATTGGCAAGACTATCCAGGCTTGCATTTGCCTGAGCCTCTGTTATTTTCCCACCGGACCGATTATACAATATGGTTTCATGTGGAGCTATCATACTATAAGTAAGCGAATTATAAGGGTAAAATGTTGGATCAAAGATTTCCTTTGCTGACTCGATGAGCTGACGACTGTTTAAAGTTTTTTCATAGTTCATATCCGGCTTGTTTTGAAAATCCGCGAATCCGCTATATGAAACCCTGACTCTTTGATTCTTTTTTCCGGACTTGGTATTGACAACAATTACACCATTGGCAGCCTGAGCACCCCAAATCGCTGCTGCAGCAGCATCCTTCAATACAGTAATATCGTCGATATCGTCAATATTCACCAGGCTAAAATCCTTAATGATCACACCGTTTAAAACATATAATGGCTCTGTAGAAAGCAGCATACTACCAGTACCTCTAATGAGTGATTTTCGAGTCTTTGCTCCGGTATTAACATCTATGTCATATTCTTGTCCAACAGATAAACCGGCTATTTGCCCCTCGAGTCTGGCAACCACATCCATCGTACCGGTACGATTAGAAAAGACCTTCATATCCGGTTTGGCAAAGGAACCTGTAACGCGTTCTTTTGACAATTTTTGATAACCGGTAGAGACTGTTACTTCAGTTAAGTTCTGACTGGACTTTTGAAGAACTATATTCTGATAGGCCAAATTTCTTTTTGCGGTAAAAGAAAAAGCAGCATATCCAATATAAGTAATGAAAATCTTGTCCCCTTCCCCAACAATCATTTCAAATTCACCTGATGGGCCAACAATTAGTCCAGAACTACTAATTCTGATGTCTTTTTCCCGAGTTTTTCTTTGTACCGAGATGGTCGCACCCTCTAGTGGTTTACCCAGGGAATCGGTAATTTTCCCAGTAATTCTCACAGGATCAATAACCTCACTATTAACCATTTCCGTAACTGATGTCCTTGTCAGTACAATAGTTTTATTTAAGATTTTATAGGATAAGGGAAAACCAACGAGCGATTGTTTTACAGCATCCTCTACTGCAGCATTCATTAGCTTAACAGTTATCTTCTTGCCTTGCAGATCTTTCACATCATAAAAAAACTCATACCCCGATTGTTGTCTTATCATTTGTAAGATTTTTTCCAGGGACACATCTTTTTCATTCAGATTGATCTTTTGTCCAAATCCCTTTGCGCATACTTGCGTTAAGGCTAAAATTAATATGAAAGTGGTTAATTTCATGATTAATATAAGTTTACCTGGCCGCCTATGAATAAGCCTGCCTAGGATAAAAGCATTTATTTTCATACTTTTGATTAGGTTGAGTTGATGGTCAAATGTTTCACGTTTTTCCTTAAGAAGTTAAACTCATAAGGGAGGTTGACTCAATCATCTGCCGGATCGTGGTTCCAACACTTTCCGGCTTTTTATTAAGCACCTTATCTGCTCTTAGTTAGGTTGGTATCTTTTTTTTCATTTTCGGTTTGGTTATTAGGTTTATAAAAAAGTTGATTGAAGAGCCGTTTGTGATTACTTACTTATTACTTACGATTATTGTTTTTCCCTCGATTCTAAAATTTACTTTAGTATACCTAAGAATATCCAAAGCCTCCGAAGCCTTCAGACTTCTGTCAATACCACCAGTGAACTTCCGCTGAGGTATTGCATCCTCATATTTAATCTCAACATCATACCAACGACCAAGCTGTCTTAATACGGTTTCCAAATCAGTATTAAGGAATCTGAATTTTCCATCCTTCCAGGCTGCCGCATCGCTGTTCCCCTGGGAAACAATCAGCTCACCACTTTTATCCAAATCCGCCTGTTCCCCGGGTTTAAGCGTTTTTACGTTGTTAATTCTAATGGATCCCTCAAGTAAGGTCGTGACAATTGCCGGTTCATCTTTATAACTATTTATATTGAAATGCGTTCCAAGCACCCTTACCTCCTGACGATCCGTCCTAACTATAAAAGGATGATTTTTTTCCTTAGCCACTTCAAAATAAGCTTCGCCAGTTAACTCAACAGTTCTGTCTTTAAGATTAGCAAAAGATGCCGGGTATTTAATCGAAGAGGCCGAATTTAGCCATACATTTGTACCATCAGGTAACTGAACCTTATAAGTCTGGCCTCTGGTTGTCGATAATACATTGGGACTAACTTTTTCATCACTTATCATTTTCCCGTCCTGATAAACAAGCTGACCATCCACTGTTTTAGAGATAATCGAACCAGACTCGTTTGCCAACTGTCCATTCTTTACATTGGACAGCATAATTTTCCTGCCATCTGCAAGTGTTAATGTGGCTGTATTTTTTCCCGGAGAAGCATCATTGGCTTGGTTTGTAACAACGCTCTGCTCAACTGCTTTATCATTATAAAATAAAAGACCTAAACCAACTACAGTAATTATAGCCACAGCTGCAGCTATACCAGGCCAAAGTTTAATCCGCTTCGGTGTATTTATAAATTGTTTTTCAGCTAAAATTGAATTCAGGACTTCTGCTTTTATTCGCGCATCTATGTTAACCGGTTCAACTTGGTTTTCATAAGCATCAGAAATTAACTCCTGAATATCTACCGCATAAAATGGATCTTGTACATAATCGAAAAATTCGATCCGCTCCTCATCTGTATTGATTTGAGAAAGATACCCGTTAAAAAGTTCAGATAGTCGCTTATTATTATGATCCATTGTTCCAATAATTAGTAAAATCTTAAAGTTAAATTAACCTTGATTTATAATAGTGACGAACAACTCAACCTATCGGGTAGTGGTTTTTGAAAATTATTTTAAAAAACACATCATAAGAAACGGAAAAGCAACTGCATTTCGTTTAAAATGACCCCGTATAACACTAAGAGCCAACTTCATATGATAATGAACAGTTGCAGAAGAAATATTTAATTCTTTCGCAGCCTCATCATATTTTAGTCCTTCCTGATGGCAAAGCACATAAACTCTTTTTTGCTGATCAGGTAAAAGCTCAATAGCCTCTTCCAGAATTTTTAGCGTTTCATTATAATCAAGGGTTTGCTCGGTATTTGAATCTAATTCAGTAGAAGAAAGTCCTATTTCATGACTAGCTCTTTCATGGGTAGCTAATTTTCTCAATATATCAAAGGAATGATTACGAACCAATCTATTCACAAAGCCACCGAAATTTTCAATATTTACTAAGTTATTTCTATCGAACCAAATCTTCATGAAAATATCCTGAGCAACTTCCTTTCCTAATTCTTCTGAACGCGTCAGTTTCCTGCTAAAAGAAAAGACATAATCGTAATAGTAATTAAAGACTACAGTAAAAGCCTCTTGATTCCCTTCAGCAATGCTGAGCAATAATTCAGTTTCATTTTTAAGGGGTTTAATAGCCATTTTTAATTTACACCTATACTTTAAATTTACGCTTTTATAGCCACAATAATATGTAATAAATTCGATAATGCTTTTAATCTTTACTTATTACAATGTATAAGCAAGATCTATTTTTTTAAACAGAAAAAGTAACATTCCTAATTTATTTACCACCTTTTTCACATCAAAAAGTAAATGTGATATGCTATCGTGATAGTGTTTTTGCCATCTTTTGTTTGTTTATAGATTTCTTTGCAGGCGGGGAACTGCACATGCTTTCTTTTTTCTTCCGTTTTTCCATTCTAGCGGCCTTTTTTGTTTTAATCTTCTGCAATTCATTTTTCAACAGTTCATTCACGTCCCTTTTAATTTTCAAATAATTCTCCCGCACATCCTCAGCAGTAACCTGTTGAATAAACGGAAGCGGCCTGTAGCCCTCTTCCTCCCTTTTAATAGCATCGTGATCATTTTGAATCTCTGCATGGAACATCTTTTGCCTGATCTTTACATCTGGGCTATCCGCCACAATACCCACAAATTCACCAGAGGAAAGCGTAGCGATCTTAGAGGCCGGGATCGCATAGTCCATCTGCGTAGATTTAGAAATAGAGGTATCGCTGCTATTGATGCTCATGCTCTGCCTGTCCTGCATGATCTTCCCAAAAGTCTCCGAAAACTTCCTGCCACTATCACCGCTCACCTGCCCAGAAATGATATTCGCGCAAATTCCTAAAATGATTTCCGCCTGTTCCGCACCATACTCCTTTTTTACCTGCTCAATGCTCTGAATGGATATACCAATTAAAATGACCCCCGTTCGCCACTGCAAACTGTCCCCTCAGAGTTGAGGTTTGAAAAGAACAAAAAGTTGTTGTGCAGATCGGCTCCTTGAACGGATATTTTTTGTCCGGTTTAACAACTGTTATTTCTACAAAAATACATTTTCCGGATTAGTTTTTTTTCTCCTTAGTGATTCTCCAAACAATTCGACCCTTAATGAGTGGTGAACTATGCGGTCAAGCACCGCGTCAGCGACTGTTTTTTCACCAATAATGTCGTACCATTCTTTTACCGGGATCTGAGAAGTAATCACCGTAGAACGCTTCTGGTGCCTGTCTTCAATGATATCAAGCAATGCAAGCCTGGACTGAGGATCGAAGGGCTGCAGGCCGAAGTCATCGAGTATAAGCATATCCAGGCGTTCTATGCGCTTCAATTCTGCTAGCATGGTCCCTTTTGCTTTGGCCAGCTTTAGCTGGCCCATTAGTTTAGCCGTATTCACGTACATTACTTTGTAACCATTCTGGCAGGCATGGTAACCCAAAGCAGTTGCCAGATAACTTTTACCGGTTCCAGTGGAACCAGTAATAAACACATCTTTGTGTTCTTTGATAAACTCTAGTCCTGCAAGCCTGTGGACCTGGTTCTTATCCAGACCACGTTCAAAAGAGTAGTCTATTTGTTCTAAAGAGGCATTGTAACGGAAGCTTGCACCTCTAATGGCCCTTTGTACAGAGCGGTTCCGCCGGTCGTCCCATTCGTTGGCCACCAGCAATGCGACAAACTGGTCTGCGGTAAGGGATTCTTTCACTGAAGTCTCCAGATTGGTTTTGAAGGCATCATACATGCCGTACAGGCGAAGCTGACGCATCTTCTCTAATGTTTCGTTGTTCATGCTTTTTATGGGTTTATAGCTTACTGATAATATTCTTTGCCTCTGATGTTATCATGTGAAGGAATGGCCGCCGGTTCATCTTCAGGTGTTAGCTGGTCCAGTTGTTTTCTAAGAATCTCTTCAATGACCGGATAGTTATACTGGCCCAGGTTTTCTGCCCAGCGGCAGGCATTCGCCAAGCGCTCTGGTCCGACACGTCTGGCAAAGCTCAGGATACCAGAACACGACTTATAAGCCTGCTCAGGATAGGCTTTACGTTCCAGGACCTGAGAAATGTATTTGGCAACATCCTCGTGGATCTGCTCAGCCTCCTGGATAAACTTTTCCGGTGTCCATTCAGTCAGGAAGCGGTGCTGTGAGGCCAGGTGTTCTTTATCGGTAGTGTAATGATACTTGGTCCGGCTGCGTTTATGGGCCGCAATCTGCGTGTAGTGGTAATAGATCTGGACCATACCGGAGGTATAAAGTACTTTTACTTTCTTACCGATATAGGTTTAAGGAACGCTGTAATAGTGAATATCCTCACCCAAACGCACATATCCGTTCTTCATCACTGTTACCATGACTTGTCTGTGAACCTCGTAGCGAATCGGGTTGAGCGGTCCCAAAGCTTCCCGTTCCACCTCCTCGAACTGTTCCCTTCGCGAATAACTCCGTCCTGAAAAAGGCTTGTTGTTGTGGATCTCCAATGCAGACCGTATTGCAGCGTTCAGCGATTCCAGATCACTGAACCTGCGGCCTTCCAGCCGCTGGTAGATGCTCCGGTAGATCAGTTTAACAGCTCCTTCCACTAAAGACTTGTCACGGGGCTTATATGCTCTGGCAGGAACCACCGTAACCGCATAATGCTCAGCAAAGGCCGCAAACTCATCATTGAGCACTGCTTCGTATTTGCTTCCCTTGGTCACTGCTGAACGCAGGTTATCGGGAACAATGGCTGCTGGGACACCTCCGAAATAGTGCAGCGCATTCTCACAGGCCTTGATCAGGTCTTCTTTGCGCTGACTTTCTACCGCCTCCACATACGTAAGCTGGCTGCAGCCCAATATCGCTACAAATACCTCCGCATCACGCTCTGGACCTGAGGCAGGATGAAGCTGCAGCTTACTTCCGGCGAAGTCGATATAGATCTTGTCACCTGCCTTATGATCAAGATGCATGACCGGCTTAGAAAGCTGAAGATAAGTATGAATGGCATTGTTAAAACGGGACCGGCCATACCCCTGGGGGTGTTTGGATAAGTAATCCAGATGAAGTAATTCACGGGTTACACCCTTCTTTTTAAGTCTTTTACAGTAATCAGGAAGCAATAACTCCAACTCCTGCATGCGCGGGCTGTTGATCGTTTTAGCAGCAGGGGTGTTAAAAAGAACAGATAGCTCACTATCGCTCCTGGAATTGAATTCTTCGTGGGTAATACCCAGCTCATGCCATATGCGTAAATACTTTTTGATGGTGGTACGGGAAGTGCCCACCATCCCGTTGATGGTCTTTGTGCCGGTTCCCTGGCAATAAAGGCGGATAATCTGTCGTAGTTTATTCATTTTGATCGGGTTATTGGACATCGTAATCAAGGGGTTTTGTTCAGCAAAAAATCTAAACAAAAACCTCGTCCTGGTAAACCGATCGGCAAACTACTTTATGTTCTTTTCAGGGGGTCAATTGGCCTGGCGAAGGGGGATCACTTTCGTTTGGCGGAAGGGGATCACTTTGCTCTGGCAGAGGGGGTCAGTTTCATCTGGCGAAGGGGGGGCACTTTGGAGTGTTTTATCCAGCTGCCATATCTAACATTTTAGGTTATGGCAGCAAAATTTGAAAAACTATGATTGTTAAATTGGTGCCTAGTTGGGTAGTACCCAAAGATAATTCTACCCCTTCAAACAGTATAGCAAAGCTGTAGAAGAATTATGAGTACTTTACTGATAACAGAATGAAAGGTTAACTAAACGAACTTCGGTTTCATTAATTTTTATAAAACAATTACCAGAAAATGTGACTGCCACTCTTTTTTTCAGCGAGCATATTCTCGTCTTTAAAGCCCATTCCTTTTCTATATTGCTCATCAAAAATATTCGCCAAATCTGGGGTTAGAACTATAACTTCAGCTTGCTCTATATCCTTATCACTAAGTCTCCCTTGCAAAAATGCGCCCCCCACTTGTAGTTCATCTGAACAAATTAGTTTCCCATGTAGATTCTCCCTTAATAATAAAAAGTCTACAAATGATAACTTAGACTTTCCTTTGGCTTTGAAAGTTAACAAAAGAACTTCCAAATCATCAAGTTTTACTGCCCATGGAAAAACATCATCCTCTTCAATTTCCAAGAGTGTTGAAAGATCATTTTGAATCTGCCCAAAAGAGTGTAGGTTCACAATGATTGAAAAATAGTTATTTTCATACTTTGTTGTGTCTATTTCCTTGGTCACATTTCCATTTTTATCTTCCATCTTTAATGGTACTTGATCAATAAATTGCTGTTGCACACGTTTTGCTTGTTTATAACCATACCCTATACATGCATCAAAGTCTTGTTTGATTCTAACAAATGCCCGATTAGGATCTCTAAACGGCTCATTAAGTTTATATCCTTTGGCTTCAATTATGAAGGCATATTTTTTCCATAGGAAAAGGATATCTTGCTCGTTACCATCAATGTAAAAACTAGTATATACCTCAAAGTCATCATTAAAGAAGACTTTAAATAGTTCTACTATTCTATTTTCAAGTAATTTACCCTTTCTAGTAACAAGTTTGTTCAAGCTTTCTTTACCCACCGAACAAATGCTTTCGAAAAAACGTTCTATTGCATGGATAACTTGTTTTACTTCAAAAACCTGAAACATATTCTCCCTAATTTGAATGATGGGTTTATCATACAGCGGATTGCCCGGTTTTGTTGAAGTATAATATAAAAAGTCCGATTCCACTCTTTGGCAACTTAGGATGTTTAATATCGTTTTTACACTCTCCAAGGATAAGGTATTTGTAACTAATTCTTCTGGCAAGAATCTTTGTATAATTCCATGATCAGACATAAATGTAAATAATGGAGCATTCTTTTCGCCCATTTCTCTTATGAAGTCAGGAACACCTTCCGCAACCCCAGCAGAAAGTTTAGTATATGATTTCCAATTTTCGCGTGGAACGCCACCTTTATTCGAAACACTCTGAAAATTACTCTGATTTAGAGCATCAATTTTTTTGTAAAATTGAATAAAATCCTCCGTCTTTAGTCCTGTTTTTTGTTGAATGATTTCATCTAATGGAGTATAAAGATCATTGATCCAATTAATTATTTGTTCCTCGTAATTTAGCGGTCCCTGATTAAAATAAGATAAAAATGATGGCATGGCTACCATTCTGATGCGTTGCCATTCTTCGTCAATATGTTCATCTTCCTTTGGAGAAAAGACCAGTTCATACTCTTTTTCAATCTCATTTAATAAACGTACGATTTCTTTCCACTTTTCTGGAGAATATTGGAAATCATTGCCGTTTGCTGGGTCAGCCGAAATCAGGAGTCCTCCAAGGTAGTATAATTGTCTTAATGGAGAGGATAATTCACCCAATTGATCCTTTGCTCGATCGTCAGAAATATTTTTCATAAGACCTGACAAATCGCCCAAAAACCACTCTGTGTCATATGAAGAGATCAGGTTTTTTAGTTCTTTAGATTTTTGTTCTAAACTCATTTGATTGCGTTAATAAATATAAATAATTCTAAATATACTTAAAACCGCAATTCACTTCAGTAGGTTAAATTTAATTTTTGTCTTAAGGTCTTCATATCATTAAAAACCTTTTTCTTTTTAACCTTTGAGTAGATCTGAGTCGTCCGTATACTCGCATGACCGAGCATGTGTGAAACGCTTTCCATTGGCACCCCATTTTCCAATGTAACAGTTGTGGCAAAAGTATGCCTAGCCAAGTGAAAAGTAACTATTTTAGTAACATTTGCCGCCCTTGCAATTATTTTTAGATAGCGGTTTACGGTTTGATTTGAAAAGGATGGAAAAACTGCTCCGTTTTCTTTGGCAAACTGGCTATTTGTATATCGTTCAATAATTTCCAGAGCCTCAGGTAGTAATAGTACATGAAACTTATGTTGCGAAAAGTTTCTATTCTTCTGCCTTATCATTTCTATCCAATATTCCCCCGCACTATCTTTAACCAGATGATTTTTAGTCAAACTTATTAAATCACAATACGCCAACCCGGTTAAACAACAAAACATAAAAAGATCACGAACGATTAATTGACCACTTTTTAACCCATCAACTGCTCTGATGCGATTCAATTCTTCAATTTCGAGACAGTCACGATCTTTATGTATTATTTTCCGTTCAAAATGAAGGAAAGGCTGATTCATAGTCCATCCGTTTTTCAAAGCGACTCCAAATACCTTCTTAAAGCGTTCCATGTGTTTCATAAGTGTGTTATTTCCACAAGGCTTCTGCCCCTTATCCGGCACACGGTTAAGCATATATATACCAAAATCGGTTATGAACTTATTATCAATCTTATCCAGGTAAATATCCTTCACATTCTTTTTTCTTATCAAGAACTCTTGTAAAAAACGCTCAGTCGAAAAGTAATTCTTTAATGTACCTGGTTCTATTAATGATGCGAGTTCAGTATTATGATAGTTCATCAAAAAGATTAATGAACATTGATCGTTATCCCTACCGTCCGTTCTTGCTTTTATGGATTCAGCATTCACACCTTTATTTTCATGCCTTAGATCATTGTAGGCATTGTTGAGATCGTTAATTAAAAGGCGCATCTTTTCCCTTATCATTACTTCCTCCATTCCATTACCTGAAAGCATTTGTTTTCCCTGATTCCAGGCTGAGGTATCTACCCGTTGTTTAGTGGAAATGTCCGTAAATGTCCCATCCACGGTAATCCTAGCGAATAGTGGGGCTTTCCCGTTTTTAGCTTTGTCCTTTTTTAAGAAAAAAGAAACGCTGAAGGTGTGTGTGCTTTTCATGCTTTAAACTGTTTTAAACCCATTTATGCCCTTTTATGCCCTCTTTAGTTTTTTTGTTAAAATGAGTAGCAAAATTTGATGGCCAAACAGGTGGTGAAATAAAAAATTCAAGCAGTGACTTTTACATTTTCTATCAGGACAATGATACAAGAAAAAAAGAGGGTGTAGAATAGGGCATAAAAACCTTGATATTCTTTACTTTTCTTTGATTTGATAAAAACGAAAAAACCCTCTAAACTGTGAAATTTAGAGGGTTTTTGATAGAATTTGATTTCTATAATGTCGGGGTGGCAGGATTCGAACCTACGACCTCCTGCTCCCAAAGCAGGCGCGATACCGGGCTACGCTACACCCCGAACTGGTATCTTCTTTTTTACTGGTCAATATAAAATTACTCTTCCGAATAATTTGGTCGGGGTGGCAGGATTCGAACCTACGACCTCCTGCTCCCAAAGCAGGCGCGATACCGGGCTACGCTACACCCCGAACTGGTATCTTCTTTTTTTAACTGGTCATTATAAAACTACTCTTCCAAGTAATTTGTGTCGGGGTGGCAGGATTCGAACCTACGACCTCCTGCTCCCAAAGCAGGCGCGATACCGGGCTACGCTACACCCCGAACTGGTATCTTCTTTTCCCTTTTTCGAAGGGCTGCAAAGGAACGATATTAAAACTACATATCCTATTCTGCAAATCATTATTTCAGCGGAGAGGGCGGGATTCGAACCCGCGGTACCGTTGCCAGTACGACAGTTTAGCAAACTGTTCCTTTCGGCCACTCAGGCACCTCTCCTTTTCAATTCTTTTCCGAAAAACGCTCCTGTTTTTCGGGATTGCAAATATAGCAACTTCATTCATTGATCCAAAAAAAATTTACACATTTTGTAAGTAATCTATACGCACATGATAGATGCTCATAAGCATCGTCTTGAAGATCAGCTTTATAGTTTCTAAATCTTTTAAAGTAATATCGCAGTTATCTAATTGATTTTGTTCTAATTTATAGTTAATGATCCGTTCGACGATGTCATTTATGCTTTGAGCGTCCGGATTTTTCAGGCTTCTTGAGGCCGCTTCCACCGAATCTGCGAGCATTAAAACACCAGTTTCCTTAGAAAAAGGGATCGGACCAGGGTATCGGAAGATGTTTTCATCCACAAATTTCTCCGGAGAATTCTTTAAAAAACTCTGATAAAAATAATCGACCCTGGTATTTCCATGGTGTGTTCTGATAAAATCGATCACACTTTCCGGCAATTGGTGCCTGCGCGTAATCTCGATACCCTTGTGCACATGTTTAATAATGATCTGGGCACTTTGTTCATACGGCAGCTTATCATGCGGGCTAAGGGCTGTATTTTGATTCTCTATAAAATACTGAGGGTTCTCAATCTTACCGATGTCATGATATAGGGCACCTGCTCTTACCAATAGCGAATTCCCTCCTATTTTAAAGATCGCAGCTTCAGCAAGGTTGGCGACCTGTAAAGAATGCTGAAAAGTACCCGGAGCTTTAAAAGCAAGCTCCCTTAGTAATTTGTTATTCGTATTGGTGAGCTCAATCAAAGCCACATCAGAAGTGATCCCAAACATCCTTTCAAAAGCATAGATCAAAGGATAAGCCAGCAGGGACAACAACACACTGATGAGGAAAGGAACAAAGTTAATCCATTCGATCTGGTCGAATGATCCTTCCCTTAACAACCCGATGCCCACAAAGGAAACGAAGTACGCGGATAAGATGAATAAAGCCGACAACAGCAGTTGTTCTCTTTTGATCAGGTTCCTGATGCTATAAATTGCCACCATTCCGGAAGTAATCTGATAGAATACAAATTCAAAACTGTTGGGCACAAAGAAGCCGGCAATCAGGATCACCAGCAAATGCAGGTAAAGCGCCAGCCTGGTATCAAATAAGATCCTGATGATGATCGGAACGATACAAAACGGAATATAATAAATGCTTGGCAGGTTTAATTTAATCGCCCAGGTCAGACAAAGCAACATGGTGGTGATCACGAGCAGCAACAAAGACAATTGTCTGTTGTCTGCAAAGATGTCTTTCCTGAACAGCTTCAAAAAGAACATGAGTAAACTCACAATAAAACCAACGAGTAGTATTTGTCCGAAATAAACGAGCTTGCTATCCCCTATGGTCTTGGTTTGCGCTTCGTATGCTTCTTTAAAGGAAAGCAGCTTCTGATAGATCTCATCATCCACCACATTATCCTTGGCAATGATCAGCTCCCCTTTCTGCACCATCCCCCTGGTAGTAGAAAGGCTGCTCACGGTATTGTTCTGTACAATGGTGGTTAATTTCTCATCAAAAGTGATATTGGGGGTCAAATGGTCTTCTACGAGATTAAGGATCATTTCTTTAACTTTCAGATTGATCGAATTGTAGTTCTTATCAAAATACTCCAGCGCAGACTGAACGGTAAACACATCCTGGGTACTTAAATTCCTGCTGATGTTATTGGTCATCAATGCAAAATCATAATACTTGTTTCCTTTTTGATGTTTGGCATTCATCGCGATGATGCCCCGGGTATAAATCGCTTCGAGTAATTTAAAGGAGGAACTCTTGTAACCTGCCTTTTCAGTTTCAGGAAAAGCATTCGTTTTCCATTTCACATCAAACTCATTCAGATAGGCTTCCTCTACTGAATTGATCTGATCTTTATTCATCTTATAGATTGGAAGCACATTATTCAATGCATCCTTCTTATCCGTCGTTACCTGTGGGGTGGTTTTTAAAATAGCAAAGCTGAAAGGAGAAACTAAATCCTTATTTTTCCAGATCTCTCCCTTTTCAAATTCATATCTGAACCGGGGCTGTTTGGGTAAAAACACAGTTATGATCAATACGGAAAGCACCATCATCACGTATTTGATGTTTGATGAATACTTACGGTAAAGCACCCTATGGGAATTCTTTTTAATTTTAGCCAAGATAGATATAGATTGATTTCATTCAAAAATAATACAATTTTTCTTCAAATCCTGTTTTGGAAGAGGTAATCATGCGAAAGGATGGGATTTACCTTGTTTATCTGCATAATTATACTTTACTTTATGATATCAAATCAATATCATTATGTATCAGGAAAAAATCATCACTCCGCCATCTGGCTATTTAACCTTTGTATTATTCCTAGCCTTATTAGCTGGTGGAATTTTCGCATTGGCCGTTGAACAATTTGCTGTTGGGGCAGTCGCTCTTGCCTTGAATTTCATCCTGGTACTGCCGGGACTGATCATCAACAACCCTAATGAATCCAAAGTCCTCACCCTTTTCGGGAAGTATGTAGGCACCGTAAAAACTGACGGCTTTTTCTGGGTGAATCCCTTAACCGTTAAAAAGAAGGTTTCCCTTAAAGCAAGAAACCTGAACGGCCATCAGATCAAAGTAAATGACAAATTGGGGAATCCAATCGAAATTGCCGCTGTAGTGGTATGGCAGGTTCAGGAAACCGCAAAAGCAATGTTTGCAGTCGAAGATTACCACCAATACGTAAACATACAAAGTGAAGCCGCAGTAAGGCACCTGGCCAATATCTTTCCTTACGACAATTTTGAGGATGAAGAAGCCACAATTACACTAAAAGATGGTGCCGAGAAAGTAAGCTCCCTCCTGGAGGCAGAATTGAGTGAAAGATTATCCAGAGCAGGAATAGAAGTAGTGGAGGCCCGGATCTCCCACCTTGCCTATGCTCAGGAAATTGCCAGTGCGATGTTACAACGCCAGCAGGCAACCGCAGTAATCGCTGCCCGCAAGCTGATTGTTGAAGGCGCCGTAGGTATGGTAGAGATGGCGCTGGAAAGACTTTCAGAGAAAAACATCGTGGAACTGGATGAGGAACGCAAAGCCGCAATGGTGAGCAACCTGCTGGTGGTCCTTTGTGGCGACCGCAATGTACAACCGGTAGTCAATACAGGAACGTTATATAACTAAAGATCACAAGGAGTACAAAAAAGATATGTCTGAGAAAGATAAAAAGGCTTTTGTGCTGAGAATCAACCCCGCCCTGCTCAAAGAGATTGAGAATTGGGCCGGGGATGAGTTTAGAAGCACCAACGGACAGATAGAATACCTGTTAAATGAAGCATTGAAATCGAAAAGAAAACGACGGATAAACAAAAATGATACAGAGGCATAACGTTAAAAATAACCGACTTTAACCAGCAGATGCCAGTAATTACTTAACTTTGCTTTTAACCAAAATTAAAAGACATCAATGAGAGAAGTAGTTATAGTATCAGCCGTTAGAACCCCAATAGGAAGTTTTGGTGGTGCATTAGCGGGTTTTTCAGCTACCCAACTGGGTGGTTTAGCGATTAAAGCGGCTGTAGAAAAAGCAGGTATCAAGCCTGCTGACGTTCAGGAAGTTTATATGGGCAATGTATTGTCCGCTAATATTGGTCAGGCCCCAGCTACACAGGCCGCAAAGTTTGCCGGATTACCGGACGTTCCTTCCACAACAATCAATAAAGTTTGTGCTTCAGGAACGAAAGCCATCATGCTTGCCGCACAAAGTATTGCCCTTGGTCAAAACGACATCATCGTGGCCGGAGGTATGGAAAGCATGAGCAATGTCCCTTATTATTTAGATAAAGCAAGAAACGGATATCGTTTAGGCCATGGTCAGATTACCGACGGATTGGTAAAAGACGGTCTCTGGGATGTATACAATGATTACCACATGGGTTCTGCTGCAGAGCTATGTGCTGCTGACTGTGCAATTACCCGTGAAGAACAGGATGAATTCGCGATCAGCTCTTACAAAAAATCACAGGCGGCACAAACTGAAGGTAAATTCGACTCAGAAATTATCGCAGTAGAAGTGAAAGACCGCAAGGGCGATGTGACCCTGATCGCTAAAGATGAAGAACCTTTTGCAGTGAAGTTTGATAAGATCCCTGGATTAAAACCAGTTTTCAAGAAAGACGGAACAGTAACCGCAGCAAATGCCTCTACTTTAAATGATGGCGCTGCTGCATTGGTCCTGATGAGCGCTGATAAAGCAAAAGAACTTGGATTAAAGCCATTGGCAAAAATTCTTTCTTATGCAGATGCACAACAGGCACCGGAATGGTTTACTACCGCTCCTGCAAAAGCAATTCCACTGGCGCTTAAAAATGCCGGCAAAAGCATTGCTGATGTTGATTATTTTGAGATCAATGAAGCTTTCTCTGTCGTTTCTTTAGCGAACAATAAATTATTGGAACTGGATGGCAATAAAGTGAATGTAAATGGCGGTGCTGTTTCTCTTGGTCATCCGCTGGGTGCTTCAGGTGCAAGAATCGTCGTTACTTTGCTGGCTGTACTGGCTCAAAATAACGGAAGTATCGGCGTAGCCGGAATCTGTAATGGCGGTGGTGGTGCCAGCGCAATCGTTATCGAAAAATTAAACTAAATGGTAAAGGCTTCAAAACCTTTCCTGTTGATCATCTTATGCTGCGCAATGACTACGGTCTATGCGCAGCATAGTTTTAAGCTGACCAATATCCCGGGAATGACGAGGTATCAGGATTCGCTGATCAACTTCAGTGAAGGGGTTCAAAATGCCCCGGACAACGCCACACGCTTTGCGCTAAATGCCCAGTTCATTAAGACACTGGTGAACTCTCTAAAAACGCCATCCTCCTTCAGCTACCCTTTCGATTCTTTAAAAAGAATTTCTATTCTTGAGTCGCCGGATAAAAACTTTCGCATCTTTTCCTGGTACCTGCCCTTAGATGATGGCTCTTACCGTTATTTTGGAGCGATACAAATGGCCACAAAGGATGGTAAGTTAAAACTATACCCGCTTATTGACGGGACAGACAACCTGAAGGACACGAATGCCCAGACGGGCAATAAAAACTGGTATGGTGCAAACTATTATGAAATGGTCCCAATCACCGCCAATGGCAAAACGTCTTGTTATGCCCTGATCGGATGGAAAGGCAACAATACCAAGACGTCAAAAAAACTGATCGAAGTACTTTCTTTTGAAAAGGGAGAACCCATCTTTGGAAAAGCGATTTTCGATCAAAAGCAAAACCCGGGAAAAAACAGAATCATCTTTGAATACAATAAATTGAATTCAATGACGCTGACAATGGAAAAAAGCATGAACATGATCGTATTTGATCATCTTGCTCCTTTTAATCCGGAAATGACAGGAAATTTTGAATTTTATGCATCCGATCTCAGCTTTGATGCGTATAAACTTACAGGAGGAAGGCTAAAACTCGTTGAGAATGTGGAACTAAAGAATACGCCCAATGATAAGGACGAGTTCTATATAGACCCAAAAAACAAAAAGATACAACCTATTAAGAAGCTTTAAACAACGATTATGGAGTTTTAATCTACGCTAAAAATTTGTGAGTTTGAGTCCGTGTGCCTATCTTGCGCGATGGTTTATTTCAAGAACACACAAAAATCCTCCCGAAACACTCCTTACCACCATATTTATCAATAAGAACTAACTGAACCTTTCTATAAATTATTACACAAAAAAACCAACACATGAATGCACAAAATTTGGACTCTCCAAATAACTTTTTTGAGAGTAAAGTACTAGGACATCCGGCGGGGCTGTTTGTTCTATTCTTTACGGAGATGTGGGAAAGATTTTCCTACTATGGGATGCGGGCATTACTCGTGCTTTTCCTGACCTCTTCTATCATCGGCGACAATCCGGGATGGGGATGGCCAAGAGCTCACGCACTGGCAATCTACGGTTCTTATACCGGTCTGGCTTACCTTACCCCTATCTTAGGCGGTTATATTGCCGACAGAATCATTGGCTACCGCTGGGCGGTTGTTGTGGGTGCCTTACTCATGACCCTGGGTCACTTATCCATGGCGATTGAAATTGACCATGTTTTCATGTATTTAGGCCTTTGTCTATTGGTACTTGGTAACGGTTTCTTCAAACCAAACATGACTTCGATCATCGCTCAGATGTATAAACAACACCCCGAGAAAAAGGATGGTGCTTATACGATTTTCTATATGGGTGTAAATTCAGGTGCGTTCTTAGGAATGTTATTGTGCGGATACATCGGAGAAAGCAAAGACTGGGGATGGGCGTATGGCTTCGGATTAGCGGGTATCTTTATGTTTATAGGAATGCTTCAGTTCTATTTCACTCAAAACATTTTCGGTAATATCGGTCTGAAACCAGTTCAAAACAAAGAAGAAGAGGTTTCTGATAACCTGGAAGAATCTACAAGAAATCCATTTTCTAAGTTCGACTTGTTATTGATCGGTCTGATCTCTGTCATCGGCTTATCCTGGATCATCAATGATCCGGTTTCCAAAATCACGAGCATGAACCTGTTCAATTTCAAAATTGGCAATATGGAAGGTAGCAATGTCATGATCATGGTTGCTTTAGTGCTTTTCCTCTTTATCCTGGTTAAAAGGATCTCTCAATACACACCTGTATTGCGCGATAAGATGATTGCCGTAATCGTTCTTGCCTTCATCACCATTTTCTTCTGGGCTTCCTTTGAGCAGGCTGGTGGATCGATGACGATCTTTGCAAAGGATTATACACAACGCTTATTAACGGGTGATTCCAAAGTGATTTTCAATATTGTGAATACGCTGATCACCGTTGTTCCATTAGTCATCATCTCTTACGTTCTGCTGAAACTGTTCGCTAAAACTTTCGGTAAATATTCTATAGGTAACATCATTTTAGCTTGCGGATTCCTCATCATCTGGGTGATCGTAATTTACATGCTTAAAAACCAATATAGTGAGGTAAAATCTGAAGTTCCTGCCACCTGGTTCGGAATCTTAAACTCTTTATTCATCATCAGCTGTGCACCACTGGTATCCAAAATCTGGGAAAGTAAATACAACCCATCCGCAACGTTTAAAAATGGTTTCGGAATGATCTTATTAGGGATCGGTTTTGCGGCATTGGCTTATGGCGCAAGCACAATCCCTCAGGGAGCGGCTGTAGCTTCTGTAAGTATGGTCTGGCTGGTACTGGCTTATTTCTTCCATACCATGGGTGAATTGTTCATCTCTCCGGTAGGTTTATCTTATGTAAGTAAACTGGTTCCGGGCAGAATGATCGCCATCATGTTTGGAATCTGGTACCTTGCGATTGCAATCGGTAATAAGATTGCTGGTACAATGGGTGGTATGATCGATGAGATCACGTCTAAATACTCGATGACGACCTTCTTCCTGATCTTCACGTTCATTCCAATCGGACTGGGGCTGTTCATCATGATGCTGACTCCTGTTCTGAAAAAATTAATGCACGGTGTAAAATAAACGAAATGAAGCCTTTGGATCTCTCCAAAGGCTTTTTTTGCTCAACAGATAAAATAAATTAAGATATGGCAGAAAATCTTACGCTCGAACAAATACAGAATTTTAAAGGCAAGTACCCCCGGCAACTTTGGTACCTGTTCTTCTCCGAAATGTGGGAACGCTTCTGCTTCTACGGAATGCGGGGAATGCTCACCTTTTTCATGGTCAGTCAGTTGAGCATGACGGATGAAAATGCCAATTTACAATACGGTGCAACACAAGCTTTCGTTTACGCATTTACCTTTATAGGTGGTCTGTTCGCAGATAAAATCCTTGGTTTTAGAAAGTCCCTTTTCTGGGGCGGTATCTTAATGATTGTCGGAAGTGCTATCCTTGCCTACGATCCACATCAGTTCTTCTTTCTTGGAATCAGCTTTACGGTAGTCGGAACAGGTTTCTTTAAACCGAATATCTCGACAATGGTAGGTGCGTTGTACAAAGGAAATGATGTTCGTCGTGACGCAGGCTTTTCCCTGTTCTATGCAGGGATTAATATCGGAGGCCTGTTAGGCGGATATGCTTGTATCTACCTCGGAAAAGAATATTCATGGCACCTGGCATTCGGCCTGGCGGGAATCGTAATGACGATCAGTTTACTGACGTTCATCTTTACTAAAAACAGCCTTGGCCCTATCGGATTATCGCCTTTCAAAAATGAGGAGATAGAAGAGACTTTTGCCGATGGCCTTGACCCAAAAAGCCCTTCAGCAGCAGTAACCATCAAGAGTAAAGCAACGGGGAAGAAATGGTACGACTACGCGGTTTACGCAGGCTCACTGGCAATCATCCCGGTCATCATGATTATGGTAGCTAAAACACAGTATACAGACTGGTTTATGTATACCATTGGTCCGGCCACCTTAATTTATCTCATCTATGAGATGACTAAATATTCCTGGGCGGAAAACAAAAAGCTGATTGCGGCCATTATTTTCATTTTGTTCGCCATCATTTTCTGGGGAATCTATGAACAAAGCGGAGGCTCGATGTCTCTGTTTGCGGCAAGAAACCTGGACAATAAACTGCTTGGTGTACTCACACTGGATCCAAACGGAGTTAACAATTCTGCAAACTCTTTCTTTGTGATCATTTTCGCTTTCATTTTCAGTCTGGTATGGATTGGACTGGCAAAGAAAAAGATCGAACCAAACACGGTAGTGAAATTCGGTATGGGCTTCTTATTCTTAGCGGGAGGGTTCTTTATCTTGTACAGCACGAGATTTTTTGCAAATGCGCAAGGTATTACTTCTTTAGACGCCTTTACTTTGTCGTACCTGGTGATTACCTTCGGTGAACTTTGCCTCTCTCCTATCGGCTTATCGATCATGACAAAGTTATCTCCAGTGAAACTTCAGGGGGTAATGATGGGAATGTGGTTTCTTGCAGCTGCCTATGGCCAGTATGTAGCCGGTATTATTGGCGCAAATATGGCTAAAGGTGGTCAAAATGATACGACCATACAAAAACTGGCGACCTTTACAGATGGTTATAAACAGCTTGCTGTTTATGCGCTAATTGCCGGAGTCCTGCTGATTGTCATCTCTCCTTTGGTGAAAAAACTAATGCAAGATGTCAAATAACAGGCTTTTATAGCTTTTAACATAATTTAACCCTCAGTATATCGCATATACTGAGGGTTTTTTCGTTTAGAATCCATAATTTCGCTAATTAATTTATTTTACGTGTCAGACAGTCTAATTATAATCCCCACTTACAACGAGAAAGAAAATATTGAAAAGATCATCAGGAAGGTTTTTTCCTTACCTTATTTCTTTGAAATATTAATCATTGATGATGGATCCCCTGATGGAACAGCTGACATTGTTAAAAAATTACAACAGGAATATCCGGCGCTGCACCTGGAAGAACGAACAGGAAAACTAGGATTAGGCACGGCTTACATCCATGGTTTCAGATGGGCATTGTCTTATGCTAAATATGAGTATATTTTTGAAATGGATGCCGATTTCTCCCACAATCCGGACGACCTGGTCAGACTTCGTGAAGCTTGTGTAAATGGTGCAGATCTGGCGATCGGTTCGCGTTATGTAAATGGCGTAAATGTAGTCAACTGGCCAATGAACAGGGTGCTGATGTCGTACTTTGCCTCGATGTATGTGAGAATGATTACCAGAATTGATATACAGGATGCGACAGCAGGTTTTAAATGTTACCGTAAACAGGTATTGGCAACGATTCCTTTAGATAAAATCAAGTTTGTAGGTTATGCGTTTCAGATTGAAATGAAGTTCACGGCAATCAAATATGGCTTTAAAGTAGTAGAGGTTCCAATTATCTTTACGGACCGTACTGAAGGAACTTCTAAAATGAGCACCAGGATCTTCAGAGAGGCTTTTGTGGGCGTAATTCAAATGAAGGTCTGGAGCTGGTTCAGGAAGTATAACAGGTAAACATTATTGCTCAGGTAAGCACTACTGCTTTGGAGGCTTACCGTCCCGCATCATGGTGCCGAAATCCCAGTTCTTTGCCATTGCAGAGACAATTTTCACGATTCTTTTTGTTCTTGTAGGTTCTGTTTTTGCAGAGTTTAGCCAGTTGATGTACCAGTTTTGATGGGATTTAGGGAGCTTTAAAAACCTTTTTAACAGCTCGGGCTCGTCGTCGGATAAACACAGTTCAAGGTCTTCTGGCATTTCTATTTTGAAGGTGGTATCCTCTTCGAGGGAAACATCAAGCACAGCACCTTTTTCTTTTTTTAGCTTTTTGCGTATAGTGGCGTTTAAGGAGATGATAAAATCGCCCTCTCCCATTGGGATAAGCGAAAGTCCTTCAAAAGGGATCTGGTCTAGTGTGCCTTTGACCCTATAGCTCTTTTTACAGTTTTCCTTGATTTCATTGGCGAGAGCGGAAGGGATAAAGATATAGGTCCAGCCTGTTTTTTCACCCATTTCTGCGAAACGCTCTATTTCTGCTTTGAAAGTAATCATAATAATAAAGGTAAAAAATTGTTCGCTATCTCTTAAAAAAAGAGGTGTTTTGTTCTGGCTGGAACCTTTGCCTGAAGGGGCAAAATTCCTAGGCCATCACATAAACACCTCTTTTTTTATAATCCTGCTCCACTGGAGAGGGGGGCTAAAGCAGGGTGTGTTAAGCAGGATTTATTAAGCAGAGTTTGTTAAGCAGGATGTGATATGCTTAGAACTTTTCTTCAACGCCGAGGCCGAATAAAGCGAAATCGTATTTTACGGGGTCAATGGGATCGAATTTGGATAGCTGAGCGCTTAACTCTACGGCGGTTTGCCAATCGGTTTGTTTTCTGCTGATTAATCCGAGTTTACGTGCTACGCGGTCTACGTGGACATCGCAGGGACAGATGAGATCAGCAGGTTTAATGGTGTTCCAGATGCCGAAATCTACGCCTTTGTTGTCCTTTCTTACCATCCAGCGTAAAAACATGTTCAGACGCTTGCAGGTGGATTTTTGTAAGGGTGAAGAGACATGTTTAATGGTTCTTCTTGGAAAATCAGGAAGACTGAAGAAATAGGACCTGAAATGATTTAGGGCCCTTTCTGCCGGGGGGATCTGCTCAAATTCAGCGAGCATACAGGCGGAGGAAGCATACTTTTTTTTGGCCCTTGAGGTTTTTTCCGTCAGGTATTCTTCTCTGAAGATTGGTTCGGGAGCTAAAAAGGCGGCTTCGAGACTATCTGATTGTTCGTAATGGTGCTTGAAGAAAGACACGAAGTACAACAAATCGGTGTCGTTGAAGGTACGGTGTTTGAAATTTAACAGGCGCTTCAGGTCGTCATCGCTATGGTTCAACATGAAGTCGTAGGGCTCATTATCCATTCGCTGGAAGAGCTCTGTACATTTGTTAATGATCGTTTTGCGTTGCCCCCAAGCTAAAATTGCCGCAAAGAATGCGGCAATTTCAACGTCTTGTTTTTTAGAAAAACGATGTGGAATGCAAATCGGATCATTGGTGATGAAGTTGGGCCGGTTGTATTGTTCAACTTTGTGGTCCAAAAAATCTTTAAGTTCCAGGAATTCCAATGTTTGTTATTTTAAAGCTTGTTCTAAATCTGCGATTAAATCATCAATGTCTTCAACACCTACACTTAGGCGTAAAAGGTTATCTGTAACGCCTACCTTTTCACGTTCTTCTTTAGGGATAGAACCATGTGTCATGCTTACCGGGTGATTGATCAGGGATTCTACGCCACCTAAAGATTCCGCAAGTGTAAACACTTTGAAGGAAGAAGCTACCCTGAAAGTTTCCTGAAGATCAGCATCTTTTAAAGTGATGGAAACCATACCTCCGAAGCCACGCATTTGCTTTTTAGCGATGTCGTGGTTAGGATGATCTTCAAAACCAGGCCAGTAGATCTTATCTACTTTTGGATGGGTTTTAAGGAAACGGGCAACTTTCTCGCCATTTTCACAATGGGCTTTCATGCGTAAATGAAGGGTTTTGATTCCTCTAAGTACCAAAAAGGCATCCTGAGGTCCCGGAGTAGCACCACAGGCATTATAGATAAACCAAAGGTCTTTGTATAACTGATCGTCATTTACCAATAAAGCACCCATTACGACGTCAGAGTGACCTCCGATGTATTTGGTTACGGAATGCATTACGATATCAGCACCAAGGTCAATAGGGTTTTGCAGGTAAGGAGAAGCAAAGGTATTGTCTACAGTAAGGATCAGTTTACGCTCTTTTGTAATTTTAGCAATCCCTTCGATGTCAATGATCTGCATCGTTGGGTTTGTAGGGGTTTCAATCCATACCAACTTTGTTTTATCATTGATATAAGGCAACATGTTCTCTGGTTTTGACAAATCCAGGAAATGGAATTTAATGCCGTATTTCGCGTATACTTTCGTGAAGATGCGATAAGAACCTCCGTAAAGATCATTACCGGTGATAACCTCATCTCCTGGTTGTAACAACCTCAAAACAGTGTCTGTAGCACCCATCCCGCTGGAGAAAGCTAAACCATGTTTTGCATTTTCCAAAGCGGCAAGGCAAGCCTCTAAAGCTTTACGGGTAGGGTTTGTTCCTCTGGAATATTCGAAACCCTGGTGGTCACCAGGAGATTTCTGCCAATAGGTAGAGGTTTGATATATGGGAGTCATTACTGCTCCGGTAGATGGGTCAGGTTCCTGACCGGCATGTATTGCTTTCGTTGCGAACTTCATATGTTATTATTTTGCTCTATTTCTGCTTTAAACTGATATCCAAGGCGTTTGCCTGTAGGGAATCCGCTTGCAGCCAACATGGATTGTTTTTGATTTAAAGTTACGTCTTTTATTTGCGCAAATGGAGGGATTAGCAGATCGGAATCCAAACAGAACAAAATTGACCTTTCTATGATGTCGGTCAGCTTTTCTTCTGTAACCAGGTTATTGGCAATGTCCTGATAAAGGAAATCCAATGCGCCCTCTCCTTCTACCATAAAGTGTT
The DNA here is from genome assembly GCF_900103665.1 of Pedobacter steynii. GTDB lineage: Bacteria > Bacteroidota > Bacteroidia > Sphingobacteriales > Sphingobacteriaceae > Pedobacter > Pedobacter steynii. The sequence goes on along the minus strand of NZ_FNGY01000002.1, from coordinate 638,686 downwards.
TGTCTTTATTGATCAGGATGCGCGCGATCAGAGAACCCTGATCTGCCAGCCGGTTGTACCTAATGGAATCCGCCAGGAAATTGTGGATATAAATAATACCGCAATAACTCAAATAGGGATCATCCTTGATGTATTTCGTTTGAAATATAGAATGAGTCGGTTCAAAGTTAAAGATATTGCTATGCATCGATACCATGAGCATGTCACCGGAAAACTTCAGCTGTGCTTCAAACTTATTGTTCTCTTTGTAATCAATTTCTACAGAACTGTCCTTCGCACCGTAATCATGTTTCAGTCGCCCGGCAGTCTTTGACAATTGCTTTTTTAACTGCTCAAAAATTTCTGTTGTATTCCTGTAAATGGCTTGTTTTAAAGAAGCCTTACACTCAAATTCTTTAAGTATTTTACCGTAGTTTTCCGTATCCATTCCGTGTCTTTTTATTTAAAGCATACTAATGCTCCAATCAATATTAATAAGCTCTGGCGAATAAAACCCTTTGCTTAGATGGTTTTCCAGAATAGATACAAACACCATCTTCCAGCTTATTGTTTAAAGGAATGCACCTGATGGTTGCTTTTGTCTCTTCTTTAATCTTTTGCTCTGTTTCAGGCGTTCCATCCCAATGCGCAGAAATGAATCCGGCTTTGCCATCCAGCAATTCTTTAAACTCATCATAAGAGTTTGCGTCTGTGGTATGATCGGTTCTGAATGCAGCTGCTTTATTGTAAATATTAGCCTGAATTTCTTCCAGTAACTGAGCGATATGAATGTCAAGACCTTCCTGGATTACGGTTTGTTTCTCTCTTGTATCCCTGCGGGCAAGTTCAACAGTACCATTTTCCATATCTCTGCCACCAATTGCCAGACGAATCGGTACGCCTTTCAATTCGTATTCGGCAAACTTGAATCCCGGACGTTGTGTGTCACGGTCGTCATATTTTACAGAGATGCCCATCTTTTTCAATTTCGGCATGAGTTCATCCACAAAAGCAGAGATATTTTTAAGGTCTTCTTCTCCTTTATAGATCGGAACGATCACCACCTGGATAGGTGCTAATTTCGGAGGCAATACCAAACCGGCATCATCACTATGTGCCATGATCAAAGCACCCATTAAGCGTGTCGAAACACCCCATGAAGTCGCCCATACATGTTCGATTTTACCTTCTTTATTGGTAAATTTCACGTCAAATGCTTTCGCAAAGTTTTGACCTAAGAAGTGTGATGTTCCTGCCTGTAAAGCTTTTCCATCCTGCATCAAAGCCTCAATGCAATAAGTCTCTAAAGCACCTGCGAAACGCTCGTTTGGTGTTTTGATCCCTTTAACTACCGGAACAGCCATCCAGTTTTCTGCGAAATCTGCATAGACATCCAGCATTCTTTCCGTTTCTTCGACTGCTTCCTGAGCGGTAGAATGGGCAGTATGCCCTTCCTGCCAAAGGAATTCTGTGGTACGCAGGAATAAACGGGTACGCATTTCCCAACGTACTACGTTAGCCCATTGGTTAATCAGTAAAGGAAGGTCACGGTAAGATTGAATCCATCCTTTGTAAGTGTTCCAGATGATGGTTTCGGAAGTTGGTCTTACGATCAGTTCCTCTTCCAGTTTTGCGGTTTCATCTACGATAATGTTGCCGTTTCCGTCATTTTTAAGACGATAATGTGTCACAACTGCACATTCTGTCGCAAAGCCTTCTACATGGGACGCTTCCTTAGAAAAATATGACTTAGGAATGAATAAAGGAAAGTAAGCGTTACTGTGGCCTGTATCTTTAAATTTTTGGTCCAAAACCGCCTGTATCTTCTCCCAAATGGAGTATCCATAGGGTTTTATCACCATACACCCCTTTACAGAAGAATGCTCTGCAAGGTCAGCCTTTATAACAATGTCGTTATACCACTGGGAATAATCTTCGTTTTTACTTGTAATACCTTTGCTCATAACTATTTGGAACGTTTTTTGTGTAAGTTTGCTTGTAATGTAGGCTACAAATTTATAAATTTATACCTACAAAAAACGTGCACACACAAAGAAAACATATAGTTATGAAACCTAACCATTTATTCACCAGTATGCTGGCCCTGACAACAATTGTTGTTGCGTCCTGCTCTGCGCCAAGGTACGCGCAGCAAAGCACTCATGAGGATGATGTTTACGGCTCTACTGCAAAGGCGCAGATCTATACGCCGCAGGAAAGACCAAGAACACAGGCACCTCAGGACGATTACGATCAAAGTGACGAATACTATGGCACCAGTGATCCGTATTATGACATGGATTACTCTTCCCGTATCAACAGATTCTCTTACTCCAGCCCATGGAGATCATACTACGATCCATATTTTGACAACGGATATTATGGCCACGGCAACGGATATGGCTATAACGGCTTCTCTTTAGGCCTTAGCTTCGGTTCATTATGGAATTCTCCATATTATGGATGGGGCAATTATTATTCTCCTTTTGGCTATAACCCATGGGGATGGAATAGCTATTATGGCGGAGGCTACGGAGGTGGTTATTATGGTGGCGGATACTATGGAGGTGGCTACGGAGGCGGTTATTACGGCGGTGGATACATTGGCGGCGGAACCTATACCGGCAGAACAACCAATGCCCCAAGAGCTACAAGATCGTATGGAGATGGAGCAAGATCATCTTACGGTGGCAGAGGATCATCAGGAGGAACGGTAAGGACTGACTTTAACGGAAATGTCATTTCCAGAGGAGGCAGAGCGGAAGCTTATGCACCTAACAGGGAAGCAAACAGAGCCGCTGGCAGAGTTGCCAGAGAAAACGTCAGATCATCACGTGGAGAAAGCTCAAGAACGGACAATCAGGGCTACAACCCACCACGTCAGGAAAGATCCAGCCGTGGAGAAAGCTACAGACCAGAACCTCAACAAAACAGGCCAACTTATACTCCCCCACCATCACGTGGAGGTAATGAAGGTGGAGGTAGCGGCAGGTCTTCAGGTGAAAGCGGCGGCGGTGGCAGATCATCGAGAGCAGGAAGAGGCTAACCAAATCAAATATTTTATTATTCAGACATACAAATTGAAACGATGATCAGCATGCTATTTGCAAGTTGCATGCTGATCATCGCTTCATAACCGTAAAAAAATATTCTCCAATGAAAAAACTGATACTATCTTTAGTAGCTACAGTAGCTACTGCAGGATCATTATATGCCCAATATACCCCTGATGCCCTTCGTTTTTCTCAAACAAATTACGGAAGCTCAGCCAGATTCAAAAGCATGGGCGGCGCACAAATCGGCGTAGGTGGAGACATGAGTTCTTTAGGAGGTAATCCTGCAGGCTTAGGTCTATTCACAAAATCAGAGTTTAGCCTGACACCGGAATTCAACATGGTGAAAGGAAAGGCCAGCTTTCTGGGTCAGACAACAGCAGCTTCAAAAGACAGGTTAAACCTCAATAACATCGGTGCTGTATTCTACAGCCCTACTTTTAAACCTAAAGGTCAGGATCCTACAAAAGGGGTCATCAGTGCAGTCTTTGGCGTAGGTTATAACCGCAACAATGATTTCACGGCTAACCATACTTATGAGAGTTCAAACGTACCAAACTCAGTAACCGATTATTTTACAGAAGAAGCAAACCGGTTCAAATCAGGATCAGCACTGGACGATAACACCATTGAAAGCATGGCTTTGGGACAGAAAATGATCGATTACAATGCACCCACAGACAAGTTCCTCTCAAATGTGGAATCAATTAGCAACCAGAAACAATCGGAAATCAGAACAGGATCTACCTCAGAACTGAACGTTGCAGGTGCATTAAATATCTCTAATCAATTCTATATCGGCGCAAGTATCGCTTTCGTAAATGTCCGTTACCTGAATGACCGTAATGTAAGCGAATCAGGATTCAACGATACCTATTCTTCTAAATATGACCTGAGCTATAATGTGAGTTCAGAGGTTAAAGGTTCTGGTATCAATGGCCGTCTGGGCTTAATTTACAGACCGGAAACCAACTTACGTTTAGGGGTAACTTTCCAAACACCGACCTGGTTGTACTTTGACGATGTGGAATCGACCAACTTAAACTCGAAACTATATGCGGGAACAATGCCTGGAATTTATTCGAATCCAACAGCAACTTCAAGCCTTACGTATCAATTGCGTACGCCCTTAAAAGGTTCATTTGGTGCCAGCTATGTGATTGCAAACAAAGCCCTGATTTCAGCAGATATCGACTATATCGATTACAGCACAATGCATTACTCTTTAGATCAGGACAACAACCAGGGCGCTATAAACAGAGCAAATCAAACGATAAAGGAAAACTACAAAGAGACCGTGAACTATAGAATAGGTGCGGAATATAAAGTAGATAACGCTTTTAGCCTTAGAGCAGGTTACGGTAACAATGGCAGCGCGCTAAAAAATGATAAGGACAATTATTTCGCCACCAAAATATACACCGGAGGTTTAGGTTACCGCATCAATAACTATTACTTTGACCTTGCTTACCAACGTGTTGAAAATAATGTAGACCTGAGCGGTTATTACTTAAATAACGAATCGGAACCTGTTGCAAATATTAAAGTAGCAAGAAACAATGTTTTCTTAACTTTTGGCGTGAGGTTTTAATCAAACATAAAAAAAGGAAGTAGCTTACTTCCTTTTTTTATGCCCTTATTTTTTATTTGAACAATCTGGTTATTTGAACAATCCGGCAAACCGCTCCAGCTTCTTTTCTACTTCCGGATCTTTAATCAGTTCCGGTGCATGATGCGGCTTCTTACGTGCATCAATGATCACAGGACCAGTGCAGCCCCAATGTTTATGTTCCGTAAAAGCACCAATTCCGTGAATATCCGAAGCAGGGTTACTCCGGGTAAAAGTAATCCAGACCAGGTTGTTTATCGTCTCAGCAGCAAATATACTGTCATCACATAAAACGATTAAAGCAATTCCCTCCAGATTTTGCCCCTTTAAGTGTTGATTTAAAGATGCCACTTCCCCGTTCGCCTGATCCTGACTTCCATAAGGAAGCCCCTGAATCGTCAATACCCCCGGAATCGCAACCTGTGCGTCTTTAAAGGATTCAGGAAGACTGAATCCGGATGGAAGCTGGGCAGATAAGGTTCTGCGTTGATCTCCCGCCGCAGCGAACACCACTTTAGAACCACTGTTTAAGCCATCACCACTATAATCTAAGGTATCAATCGTCGTATTCGTATGGAAATGCAGGTCGGTCCGGAAATCTATCCTGCTCAACACATGCTGCATAAAAGCAGAAATATCGTGCGTATCTAAAGTTTCATCATCTTCCCTGGCGGCAATAAAAAGGTATTTTGCCAGACTCAGTTGGTTCTTACCCAGGATATGATTCGCAATGGTCAGGATTTCCTGGGGTCTGCGTTCTTTAAGAAATGGGGTATAACGCTCACTTCCAATCGCAAATAGTAAAGGGTGTACCCCTGCCGCATCTACTGCATTCAGTTCTTTTAATCCGTGAATTTCTTTCGGCAATGCCGATCCTGCAATTTCATGAATCAGTGCACCAAAACTGGTATCCTCCTGGGGAGGTCTTCCAACCACGGTAAACGACCAGATGGCATCCTTGCGGTGGTACACGTTATGAACCTTCATCAATGGAAAAGGATGCGTCAGGCTATAATAGCCCAGGTGGTCTCCAAAAGGACCTTCAGGTTTGTTTTCCTGAGGATAAACAGTCCCTGTGATGACAAAATCAGCATCTGCAGAAATACAGAAGCCTTCTTCATCATAGAAATACCGGAACCTTCTGTTCCCCAGGGCACCGGCAAAAGTCATTTCTGACAACCCTTCCGGCAATGGCATGACTGCTGCCAGCGGATGAGATGGCGGCCCGCCCACAAAGATGCTCACCTTTAAAGGCTGCCCCTTAGCGTTGGCCTTAGACTGATGCACGCCTATTCCTCTGTGGATCTGGTAATGCAATCCAATCTCTTTATCTTTTATATAATCATTGCCGGCAAGCTGGATGCGGTACATACCCAGATTGGCATTCATGATTCCCGGTTTATCAATATCTTCAGTATACACCTGTGGCATGGTGATAAATGGGCCACCATCCATAGGCCAGTTCACGATCTGTGGCAAGGCACTGATCGTTGTTTTGCTAAACGTAGATTTAAAGGTTTGCTTTAAGGGCAAAGCAGTTAATGCAGTGAAACCTATCCCCGGAAGCTTCAAAGGGTTCTTCAGGACCTTCATCGGGTCATTCCTCAGTCCGACCAGCTGCTCTACCTTATCCAGACTATCCCTGAACATAAACTTAGCGCGCTCCAAGGTGCCAAACAAATTGGACACTGCCGGAAAAGGACTTCCCTTAACCTTTTCAAACAACAAGGCAGGTCCCTGTTGTTCGTACACCCTTAAATGAATGGCAGCCATCTCCAGATATGGATCTACTTCTTCTTTAATCCTGATTAAATGGCCGTGCTTCTCTAAATCGGCAACACATTCTGCTAAACTTTTATATCCCATTACGCGCCAAAGATATTAAACAATTGTTGTTTGACATACAGCCATTAAATAGAAAAGACCACACATAAATGCATGGTCTTTATCATTGGAGGGAAGTTCTTCTATTTTTTACCGGCAAACGAACGCAACATCCAGGTGTTTTTTTCCTTGAACTGCATAAATCTGTTCACCATATCATTGGAACCATCGTCGCCGGCCGCATCGGTTGCATCTAATAATTCTCTTTCTATTTGTATCAGCTGAGACATATCGTCGAGAACGGCATCCACCATATCCAAATCCTTCATTCCGATTGTATCTGCTTCTTTAATGACTGATTCTTTGATGTAATCTGAAAAACGGCTGTGCGGTGCCTTTCCTAAGGTCAGTACGCGCTCGGCAATTTCATCTATAGTTAACTGGGCATTGGTATATAACTCTTCGAATTTGAGGTGCAGGGTGAAAAAGTTCTGACCTTTGACATTCCAGTGACAGCCTCTTAATTTCTGGTAATGCATATGATAATTAGCCAGATAGTCGTTCAACATATCTACTACCGGCTTTACTTTCTTCTCATTTAAACTGATTTCTTTTGCGTCCATGGTATATATTTTTTTATTTTGTTCTGATCATAGGGATCGCATATATAACAATAGGGGGTATAAATGGTTTTGAAAATTGTTATTTTGACGTACAATACCACTTTGGAATGAGCGTTTAATATTCAAAATTCCCGCTTTCTTTTATTATTCGTATAATTGCTCATTAAATTTAACAGGACATTAATGTATAAATATTATATAGTATCGTTATTTGCAGTGGTTTTAAACCTATCTGCTGCCAGTGCGAATACCAACACAAGGGATTCTATAGGCGTAGAAAACCGCAACGGCAAAAAGCTAATCATCCATCAGGTAATAGCCAAAGACACTTATTATTCTATCGGAAGAAGGTACAGTGTGACTCCCAAAGACATCATGACTTTCAATGACAACAAGTTCTTACAGATTGGTGTGGTCATTAAAGTACCTACCAATGTTCCTTTCGTTTCGGAACAAGCTCCGGGAAGAACAACGGCTTCCGGTAAAACAAGCCCTACTGTTCAAAGCAATACCTCCAACAGCAGTGTAAATGAGGCAGCAGAAGGTGGTCTGATCGAACATACGGTCCAGAAGAAAGAAAACCTGAATATGCTTGCTGAAAAGTATGGCACCACGGTAAATGAGATCAAAAGGGTCAATAACATGAGGTCAATAAACCTGCAAATCGGCCAATTATTAAAAATCCCTGCTAAAAATGCAGTAGAAGAACAACCTGCAGAAACCCTAAGCACCACGAAACCGAATACCCCGGCTGTCGTAGCTCAACAGAACCCTCCAATAGAAACTAAGAAAAAAGAAGATGTTCTGGTTCCTATTTTCCCTAAAAAACAACCAGTTAATCCTGCCCAAAACACAGCAAATCAAACCAGTCCGGCACAAACCACACCAACCAACACCGAAGCTTCTTCTGAGGAACTTCTGGTCCATACTGTTGCCTCCAATGAAACGATATATTCCATTGCCACGACCTATAAGATGACAATGGATCAGCTAAAAGCAAAAAACGGACTCATCAACAACTCACTAACTGTGGGTCAGAAATTATTAATCAGAGGTCAGTATCCGCCAAAACCGCTACCTTCAGCACACAATGAGGTGGAAAATCCTGCGGATACTTTAAATTCTATAAAAAATCCTTCGTTAAGGTTGCCGGCCAGCAGATATGGCCTCAACCAAATGGACGAAAAAGGAACAGGAATCTGGATCGCTGATCCGGATCTTGACCCCTCAAAAATGCTGGTATTACACCGCACTGCACCTATTGGAACAGTGATGAAAATCACCAATCCAATGAGCAACAGATCGACCTTCGCAAAGGTTGTTGGTAAATTTACAGAGAATGAGTCCACAAAAGATGTTATCATTGTAATGACTAAAGCTGTTGCTGATGCATTAGGGGCCTTAGACAAAAGATTTTTTTGTAATTTAACGTACGGTGGACAAGACAATGAACAATAAACCATTTATCATTGGTATTGCGGGGGGAAGTGGTTCCGGTAAAACCTTTTTTTTAAATTGTTTCTTACATCATTTTAAAAATGATGAGGTTACCCTGGTATCTCAGGATGACTATTACATTCCTGTGGGAGAAATGACTCAGGAAGAAAACAAACTTTATAATTTTGATTTACCTTCAACCATTGATAAAGAACAGTTCTTGTTCGATATTAAAAAACTGGTAAAGGGGGAAGTGATTTACAAAAAGGAATATAATTTCAATAATCCTTTGGCAGTAACTAAAATTCTGGAGATCAATCCTGCTCCTATTATTATTGTAGAAGGACTTTTTATTTTGCATTTTGAAGAGATCGCAGCCATGCTGGATCACCGCATTTTTGTAGAAGCGGAAAATGCAGTTGCCCTGGCAAGAAGAATCAAACGTGATGGAATGGAACGTGGATATTCTGAAGAAGATGTGACTTACAAATGGGTAAATCATGTGGTTCCGGCGTATCATGAATATTTATTGCCTTACAGAGAAAGTTGCGACAAGATCATTGTCAACAATTTCGATACTCCTGATGACATTATTAAAATCACAGATGAAATCTCTGCCGATTTAAAAGTAAAATACTGTAAACACAAACAAGAGGAATAAAAAAAGGGACGCAATTAGCGTCCCTTTTTCGTTTAAACAAGAAGCATTCCTCCTGCTCCTCTTTATCTTTAGTCAAAAATCATTTCCGGAACATCATCATCCGCAAACAATTTACCTGTAGTTGCTTGTCTGATATAGTCCACACTCACTCCCGGTGCCCTTTCGATCAGTTTAAAACCTCCACCCGGAAGTACATCCAATACTGCCAGTTCAGTTACAATCTTCTTGATACAATTCACCCCTGTAAGCGGCAACGTACATTTCGGCAAAAGCTTACTTTCTCCCGCCTTATTTACATGCTGCATGGCTACAATAATGTTCTTTGCAGAAGCGACAAGATCCATTGCGCCACCCATTCCTTTCACCATTTTCCCTGGGATCTTCCAGTTCGCGATATCTCCGTTCTCCGACACTTCCATTGCGCCTAATATAGTAAGGTCTATCTTCTGGCTTCTGATCATGCCAAAGCTCAATGCAGAGTCAAAGATCGAAGATCCCGGTAAGGTAGTAATCGTTTGTTTTCCCGCATTGATCAAATCTGCATCTTCTTCTCCTTCAAAAGGGAATGGTCCCATTCCCAGCAGTCCGTTTTCTGATTGCAATTCCACATTGATTCCTGCAGGAATATAATTGGCCACCAAGGTAGGAATACCGATCCCCAGGTTCACATAAAATCCGTCTTTGATTTCTCTTGCGATACGCTTCGCAATTCCGTCCTTATCCAACATACTAATAATTTATAGGATTAATTTTTTGTTCTAACTGTGCGCTGCTCAATTCTCTTCTCGTAATTGGCACCTTGAAATATGCGGTGAACGAATACACCAGGCGTATGAATGTGATCAGGATCAAGCTCCCCTGCTTCCACCAGCTCTTCTACTTCAGCAATCGTAATCTTTCCTGCCATCGCCATGACCGGATTAAAGTTCCTGCTCGTTGACCTGAAGATCAGGTTTCCTGCAGTATCTCCCTTCCAGGCTTTAACAATTGCAAAATCAGCATCAAAAGCATATTCCATCAGGTAGTCTTTACCATTAAAGTTTCGCACTTCCTTTCCTTCGGCCACTTCTGTACCTACCCCTGCCGGAGTAAAAATTGCAGGCATTCCATATCCGGAAGCCATGCACCTTGTTGCCAATGTTCCTTGCGGGATCAGCTCTACTTCCAACTCTCCGCTGAGTAACTGACGTTCAAATTCTGCATTTTCACCTACATAGGAAGAGATCATTTTCTTTACCTGACGCTTTTGTAACATCAGTCCGATTCCGAAATCATCTACGCCTGCATTGTTGGATATACATGTTAAATCTTTAACGCCTTTCTTTACCAGAGCGGTAATGCAATTTTCAGGAATACCGCACAGTCCAAAACCGCCGAGCATTAAGGTATTCCCATTCTCGATATCGCTGATGGCTTCATCAGCACCCGAAACTACTTTATTGATCATATATAAGGTTTTGCTACTAAATTATAGTATAAAATGTGTTCCAACAATTTATTTGGCTATTTCTATAATTTTATCATTGCTTCCGTTACTGCTTGCGATATAAACCTTCCCGTCCGGCGACTGGCAAATGGCCCTTAGCCGGCCAAAATCATTGACCAGAAAATCTTTCGCTTCTGTGATTTTATCGCCCGCAGGGTTCAAAACAAGCTGTGTCAGCTTAGAGGCCTTCAAACTCACGAGTAGCAAAGAATTTTTCCATTGGGGGATATAATCCGAGTTGTAATAAGAAATACCCGCAGTGGCGATGGTAGGCGTCCAGGCAAACAAAGGTTCCACCACGTTATTAATGGTACAAAAACCTTGCTCCGCCGAGGTATTACAAAAGCCCTCTACATTGGGCCAGCCATAATTCCTTCCTTTTACAATCAGGTTGATCTCATCGTCGCTATTCGCGCCATGTTCAGAAGAATAGATCTTATCGCCTACCTGGATTAATCCCTGAGGATTTCTATGTCCGAAGCTCCAGAGCGGACTCCCCGCATTCGGATTGTCCCCAGGAATGCTTCCATCCAGATTTAAACGCAGGATTTTTCCGGAAAGGGAATTGGTATTTTGTGCATTGGCAGAATTGCTGGCATCGCCGGTACTGATCATCAGTTTCTGATCTGAAGTAATCAGCAGCCTCGAGCCATTGTGAATGCTGGAAGCAGGAATCTGATCTATGATGGTGAGGGGAGCACTGAGCGCGCCGTTTGCATAATTAAAACGGACTACTTTTTCTCTGTAATTCGAGCCCGTCCCGTAGTTGTACACGACATAAACCCAGGGGTTGGTACTAAAATTGGGATGTAAAGCCATCCCCAGCAAGCCACCTTCACCAGTAGAAACTACTTCAGAAATGGTATGTAATAAGGTTACTTTTCCTGTTTGGGGGTCTACCCTGCTGATCCTTCCCGGTCTTTCCGTCATCCAGATCTGCTGATCAGGGCCATAAATCATCTCCCATGGATGAACCAGTCCGGAACTGACTACACGGGTTTTTAATTCCACATTTGGAAGCGGATTTCCATTTCCTCCGGATTTACTTTTCTTGCAGGCAGAAAAGCTAAGCAGAAGTGCAAAAGCACTGATGATCAATATTTTCATAGGACATTGCTTTTTATAAATATAACAGCAATGTCCTGATTATGTTTACTTAATTGAAATATACGTAAGTGATGCCATCGCCTCCTCTATCCGCATGTTCATCTTCTACCCGGTTCACCTGACTGTATTTTTTCAGGTACTCACGGATCAGCTTTCTTAGAATCCCATCTCCCTTTCCATGAATCAGCTTAATGAAAGGAAAGCCCAGCATGATCGATTTGTCCAGATATTTCTCCACCTCATGAAGCGCATTATCGCCACGCATCCCCCTAAGGTCCAGCTCTGCCGTAAAATTGCCAATCGCCTCAGAAATACTTCCGGTATAAGAGTTGTTCTGAATGGCTTTTTTAGCTTGCTTATTGCTGATTTTGTAGACCCTGTTTTTCTTTAACACAGAACGCAGATCACCTAAGGCCACTACCAAATTATCCCGGTTGATCTCTAAGACCTGTCCCGTGGTTTCGCTGTTATTCAGCTGCACCCAGTCGCCCACCTCAATAGGCGTATTTAACGGAACCGCAACCTCAGGTTTCTTTTCTTCTTTGACCTGATTCTGAACCAATACCTTTTGCAGGTTTTGGCGCAATTGCTTCGTTACGGTCTTATCGGCCTGGTTCTCTTTAATTTCGGCAATGGTATTTTCGACCAGCTTATTGGCGTTTTTGATGATCGCCTGCGCTTCCAGCTTCGCTTCCTTGATGAGCACTTTCTTGTTTTCATCTAAAAACAGTTTCAGTTTCTCATTTTCAGCAACGAGGTTTTTCACCTTGTTCTGTTGCGTAGACAAATGCAGTTTCGTATCGTAGATCTGCTTTTTTTCCCGTTCCAGGTCTACCAGCAAGCTGTCGATCCTGTTCTGGTTGGTTCCTGTTTTTGCTCTTGCCAGTTCCAGCACTTCTTTCTGAAGGCCGATATTCTGTGCAATCTCAAAAGCATAAGAACTTCCCGGTTTCCCGAGTTCCAATACATACAGCGGCTTCATCTTGTCGTTATCAAACAACATCGATGCATTTTCCAATCCCGGGGTATTGCCGGCAAAAAGCTTCAGGTTGGAATAGTGAGTGGTAATCACGCCCCTTACTTTCCTGTTGTTTAACACTTCCAGTACCGCTTCCGCCATCGGCCCTCCAAACTGAGGATCGGTCCCTGTTCCGAACTCATCGATCAGCACCAGTGTTTTCGGAGAAGCATGTGCTACGAAATAACGCATTTTCGTTAAGTGGGCACTATAGGTACTCAAATCACTCTCTATAGACTGATCATCACCGATATCGGCGAAGATATTTTCAAAAATCCCCACCTCACTTGATTCATGAACAGGAATCAGTAAACCCGATTGCACCATGAGCTGCAAGAGCCCTACGGTTTTCATACAGACCGACTTTCCTCCCGCATTTGGTCCGGAAACCAATACAATCCTAAGCTCCGGAGTGATGTGAATATTCAGCGGTACAACCGTCTTTTTATCTGCCTTAAAAGAAAGGTACAACAAAGGATGACGTGCATTGATCAGTTTGGTTTGTGCTTCCTTGATCAGCACCGGCATATCGGCTTCCACCTCTATGGCAAACAGGGCTTTTGCACGAACAAAATCCAGTTTCGTCAGGAATCCATGGTACGACAACAATAAAGGCGTATAAGGCCTCAAATCGGTGGTCAGCGCAATCAGGATCTTAATGATCTCCCGGCGTTTATCAAACTCCAGATCTCTCAGCTTATTATTTAGCGTAAAGACCTCTTCCGGCTCCATATACACCGTTTGCCCGCTGGCAGACTCATCATGGATGAAACCTTTCAGTTTTCTTTTATTCTCGGCAAGGATCGGGATACACATCCTTCCATCACGAATGGTCAGACTTCCATCTGCCACCCAGTTGTTGCCTACTGCCTGCTTAAAAATGGAATCCATCCGCTTGCGGACGTCCTGTTCTGCTTTGGAAATGTCGCCGATAATGGTCTGCAAAGTCGCAGATGCATTCGGCTTAATTTTTCCTTTAGGATCAAGAACAGTCTCAATTCTTTTCAGGATATTCTTCTCTACAGGAAGGTGTTCCAATAAGGCTTCCAGGTTGGGATAAACTTCTTTTCTTTCTTCAAAAAACCTGAGCACCGAAAATACGGTCTGCAGGGAGGCATACATTTGGTGCAATTCCTCTTCTACGAGGTACGTTCCTTCTACCTTAATCTTATCGGCAAGGCTTTTAATATCAAAAAAGGTACTGATTTGCAGGGGTTCCTGGTTTTCCAGGATACTTTTAAATTCATTGGTTTGTCGTAAAAACTTATTGATCTGGTCATACTTCGTCATGACCTGCATTTTATCGACCATCTGCTGTCCCATTGGGCTTAAGCAGTGTTTATGAATAAGTTGTCTGACCTCACTAAAACCCAAACGCTCTAAACAATTCTCCGGATATAACATACTTATATTTATAATTTGGGTTCTTTATAAACCATCTTTGGTTGAATAAAATCAATTTTCTTCTTCGTGGTATCTTTCAGAAGGAAACGGATTTTGTACTCCGGATCCGCTCTCAACAGCGAATCAGCAGAGTTTTTTAAGGATAACGCTTTCTGGATTTTTGCATTCGACAGGGAATCCGACTTTACAACAATCGCTTTCTGTCTGCTCAGGTCGGCTACTACTTTGGTATAAATCTCATCCAATACCTTTGGTTCACTGTTGTAATACGCCATACTCTTTGCATACTTCGCAGAATCTACGCCATACTTTTTATAGATCCCTTTATAATAAGCTGCAGCCACTTTTTTCGCAGAATCAGAACTTGGAATCGAGGATACATAGCCGTCAACGATATGGATATCAGCCAAAAGTCCTGACATCTGATCGGGTTGAATGACCTGCTTGGGAATACCGGGTTTACAGCCTGAAATCAGTAAAAAAAGGAAGACGATATATAGAAAGTTTCTCATTATGCTTAAAACATCATTATTTCTTAGACAAAGTTCGCTAAGGTTCTTAATTTTACCAAAAATACTGATAAATGAGTATAGCAGATAACTTATTAAAATATAAAAACGAATTGGATGAGATCGCGGTGAAATTAATCGCCGTATCTAAATACCAGGAAGCGGCAGCGGTACAGGAAGCTTATGACGCCGGACAAAGGGTGTTTGGTGAGAACATCGTACAGGAACTGGTAGAAAAACAAGCACAACTTCCACAAGATATTGAATGGCACCTGATCGGTCATTTACAGACCAATAAGGTCAAATACATTGCCCCTTTCATCAGCCTGATCCAATCTGTGGACAGCTTAAAATTGTTGCTGGAGATAGATAAACAAGCCGCAAAAAATAAAAGAGTGATCGATTGCCTGCTTCAGATTTATATTGCAGACGAGGACACGAAGTTTGGTCTTGGATTTGACGAAGCGGTCGAACTGCTGCGCTCAGAAGAGTTTGCAGCCCTGAAAAATGTCAGGATCGTCGGCTTAATGGGAATTGCCAGCAATAATGCACTGGAAAAACAAACTCTTGACGAATTTACGGAACTGAAAGTCCTTTTTGACGGCATCAAAGTGAGCTTTTTCAGAAAAGAAGACAGCTTTAAAGAGGTCTCTATGGGCATGTCGGGAGACTATAAGCTCGCCATCGAAGCAGGAAGCACCATGGTTCGTGTGGGCAGCAGTATATTTGGTAAAAGAAAAATTAAACACTGGAAAGAGGAAGCCTAATGGATAACATCATCATCAGAGTTGCAAAACAAGAAGATTGCGCCAGACTTTTAGAACTGATCAATGAACTTGCACTATATGAAAAAGCGCCGGAAGAAGTAACGGTTACCCTGGCAGAATTTGAGGATGCCGGATTTGGTGCAACACCGGTCTGGAAAGCTTTTGTTGCCGAAGATGAGCATCAGATCATCGGTTTTGCTTTATACTACACCAGATATTCGACCTGGAAAGGCTGTCGGCTATACCTGGAAGACTTTCTTGTGACCGAAAGCTACAGAGGTAAAGGCGTAGGGAAAATCCTTTTTGAAACGGTGATGAAAGAAGCACAGGAAAAGAACTACAACGGGATGACCTGGCAGGTGCTCGACTGGAACGAACCGGCGATCAATTTTTACAATAAGTATGCTGCTCAGATTGAGACGGGCTGGTTAAATGCTTCCTTTTCAAAAGAGCAGATTGCAAAATAATCCGCTTTAAAGGCATGACCTTTGCAGAGAGAATGGTTTAAATAAAATAAAACATCAGATGAAAAGATTAGGTATACTATTGATTTCTTTAAGCGTCATCGCTTGTCAAAGTGAAAAGAAAACGACTGCTCAGACAGACAGCATTGCCGGCACTACTGCCAGCAGCGGCTTAACCTTCAAATACGATAGCCTGCAGGTTTTCAGTAAACTCAGCAAGCCGGCTGAAAAAGGCAATACCGATACCGCTTATGCAAAGATTGTCTATCCGTTATTTTCTGATCAAAAGTTAAACCAGCTGATTGAGCAAATGGCGGTAAAGGCTGCAGAGCAAACGGATCAAAACACGAACAAGACTTATAAAGAACTGGCCACTTCTTTTGTGGAAGGGTTTGATGAATTCAATAAAGAAAACGGAGGAACACAGTCTGCCTGGTTCCTGGACGACCAAACGAAAGTGCTCGTTACCCAGCCGGATTACCTTTGCCTGGAGCACAGCAATGTGAGCTATGCAGGTGGTGCCCATCCCAACAGTGCGATGGTGTACTGGAACCTGGATCCAAAAACCTTAAAGGAAATCACCCTGGAATCGCTGATCAAAGAAGGAGGCCTTCCTGAGCTGACCGCTATTGCAGAGAAGATATTCAGAAAAAATGAGAAGCTTACTCCTACAGCAAGCCTGAAAGACGGTTATTTTTTCGAAAAAGATACCTTTAGCTTAAACCGCAATTTTACCATTACTAAAGAAGGATTAAAATTCCTTTACAATCCATACGAAATTAAGGCATACGCTTATGGAAGCACTGAATTGCTCATTCCTTTCAGTGAACTAAAAACCGTTGCCAAACCTAATACTTTACTCAGTCCGACACTATAACTATGCTCGTATTCAAATTTGGAGGCGCTTCTGTGAAAGATGCAGAAGGCGTGATCAATCTTGCGCAAATCGTTAAACGCTATCCCAAAGAAAAACTCCTGATCGTAGTCTCTGCGATGGGAAAAATGACCAATAAGCTCGAAGCACTTACCCGCGCGTATTTGCATGGCGAAGAGGAAGAAACGCATCAGCTTTTTGAAGAAGTAAAAGCCTATCATTTTGGCATCCTGGAAAAACTGTTTCCAGACCACCAGCACCCGGTATATAACGACATTGCGAACAGCTTTGTGGAGGTCGACTGGCTGATTGAGGAAGCACCTGATGATGCGCCTGATTATATCTATGACCAGATCGTTTCCATCGGTGAAATCGTGTCTACTAAAATTGTGGCCGCCTACTTAAGCCTGGATGGCAGCAATGCAAAATGGCTGGATGCCAGAAATTTCATCCAGACGGACAACAACTACCGGGAGGGAAACGTAAACTGGGAAAAGACGGAACAGGAAATCCAGCACAACCTCGCTCCTGTCCTGGAACACCAGATTGGCGTTACCCAGGGTTTTATTGGCGGTACAAGCGAAAACTTCACCACCACCTTAGGTCGCGAAGGATCCGATTACTCAGCGGCCATTTTTGCTTCCTGCCTGAATGCGCAATCCTTAACGATCTGGAAAGATGTTCCGGGCGTACTCAATGCAGATCCCAAATGGTTTGATGAAACAGAGCGGATTCCACAGCTATCCTACCATGATGCCATAGAACTGGCCTATTATGGCGCAACGGTGATCCACCCAAAAACCATTAAGCCGATTCAGAATAAAAACATTCCTTTGTACGTGCGTTCTTTCCTTCATCCGGAAGCCGAAGGAACCGACATTACCGCATCGGAAAACCAGTTGCCTGTGCCTTCTTTTATCTTTAAAGTACAGCAGGTCCTGATCTCTATTTTTCCTAAAGATTTCTCTTTCATCATTGAGGAGAACCTGAGCGATATTTTCAGCCTTTTCCATAATCACAAAGTGAAGATCAATACCATGCTGAACTCTGCGATCAGTTTCTCGGTGAGCATTGATGAAGATCCTGAAAAATTACAAAAACTGATTGAAGAGCTGTCTGTACATTACAAAGTGAAATACAATACTGGTCTGGAACTGGTCACCATCAGGTATTACAACCAGCAAACGATTGATCGTGTAACGGTCAACAAGAACATTTTGCTGGAAGTGAAAAGCAGACATACTTGTCAGATTGTGATGAAAGACCAAACTACTGCCGCTTAAATCATCAGCTTTTGAACGATCATATTTTAGATAGCGAAGTACAACAATACATCAATCATCATTTAAATGACGATGTACATAAAATCGCTATGGCTAAAAGTCCCTTTCCTGAGGTCAGTTCAAAAGAACTGGCCAATCAGATTGCCGCTAAAAATAAATCGGTAAAGAAATTGCCTACCTGGTACCATCAGGAACGCATCTATTACCCCCTGCTCTTATCTATTGAACAATGTTCTTCTGAAAGCACTGCGGCCTATAAAGCCAGTCTTGTACAGGGAGAAACACTGATCGACCTGACCGGCGGTTTTGGGGTGGACAGCCTTTACTTTTCCAAGAGACTGAAATCTGTGACCCATTGTGAGCTCAACGAAGAACTTTCAGCAATCGCGGCGCACAATGCAACAGCACTGAACCAGGATAATATTCAGTTTCTGGCGGGAGATGGCATGGCCTACCTGGAAGACACCAAAACACAATTCGATAATATTTACATCGATCCGGCAAGAAGAAGTCAGGCTGGAAAGGTCTTCATGTTAAAGGATTGCACGCCTGATGTGGTCACACACCTGGACCTGCTCCTGTCCCACAGCAACAGGATCATCATTAAAACAGCCCCGCTGCTGGACATTAGCGCCGGTTTAAAGGAATTGAAAAATGTAGCAGAAGTCCATGTGGTGAGTGTCAGAAACGAATGTAAAGAACTGCTTTGGATCTTACAGAAAACTGCGCCGGAACAGGTAAAAATCGTATCTACGACCCTCAATGAACAACAGAAAAGCTTTAGCTTTTTCAAAGGAGAAGAAGATACTGCAGCAGAAATCACCGCGGTGGAACTACAGCAATACCTGTATGAGCCCGATACTGCTTTACTTAAAGGCGGGGCTTTCAACCTGATTGCTTCCCGGTATGGCCTTCAAAAACTACATTCACAAACACAGCTTTACACTTCAGACCATATCGTTCCTGAATTTCCGGGCAGAAGGTTCCGTATCAACCGCCTCCTTCCGGCCACTGAACTCAAAAAGGAAAAAGACTTAAGGGGAAATGTCATTGCCAGAAATTACCAGGACAAAGCAGAAAACCTGGTAAAGAAGTACAAGATTAAGCCGGATAACCACCGGTTCCTGATTTTCACTCAAAGTAAAAAGGAGGGGTACCTGATTATTGATGCGACCATCGAACAGCATTACTAAAGGACTATATCTCAAAAATTTAACATTCTTTAACATACTTTAACATTTACAAAAGGCTACACTTTAATGATTTAGTTATTTTTGATTAACCAAAAATCAAAACCTTTAATCATGAAAAATTACCGCCGAATCAATAACCTGGTTGGTTTCCTCCTCTTTGGAATTGCCAGCTTTGTCTACTGGATGACGATGGAACCGACCGTCAGCTTCTGGGATTGTGGGGAGTTCATATCTGCAAGTTACAGATTACAGGTCGGGCATCAGCCCGGGGCACCTTTGTTCATGATGATCGGTAAATTATTTTCTACACTCGCCATGGGCGATGCCAACAAAGTGGCGTACTGGATCAACTTCAGCTCTGTTTTATTTAGCGGGGCCACGATCATGTTTCTCTACTGGACCATTACTGCAATGGCTTCCAAATTATATCCTAAAGAAAAAACTACACTGGAAGCCCTCGGGCTCATCTCTGCGGGCGTAGTTGGCGCATTGGCCTATACCTTTTCCGATACCTTCTGGTTTTCAGCAGTGGAATCAGAGGTTTATGCTTTATCCACCCTCTTCACCGCCATCGTATTCTGGGCAATCCTGAAATGGGAAAGTGACCTGGACAACCGCTGGCTGGTTTTCATTTCTTTTCTTGTGGGTTTATCCATCGGCGCCCATTTACTGAGCTTACTCACCATTCCGGCGATTGTACTGGTCTATTATTTCAAAAAAACAAAGCAGGTAACCTGGTTGGGTACCCTAAAAGCATTTGCATTGGCCTGTCTGATTGTCGGTACGGTACAGATTGTAATCGTACAGTATCTGGTGTTATTTGCGGCGAAGTCCGACCTGTTCTTTGTCAACACACTTGGCTTCAGCTTTGGCTATGGGGCAATGGCTTTTATCCTGCTGCTCATTGCGGCCATTAGTTATGGCATTTATTATTCGGTTCAGCATAGAAAATACAACATGAACCTGAGCCTGCTTTGCCTCGCATTTATCCTGTTTGGCTTTAGCTCTTATTTTGTTACCCTGATCAGGGCGAATGCCAAACCCAACATCAACCTGTCTAATCCTGACAATCCTTTTTCTTTGTACAGCTACCTTGGAAGAACCAATTATGGAGAAACACCACTCTTATACGGAAAGACTTTCGACGCCAAACAAACGGACTATAAGGATACCGGAACGGAATACCGTAAAGGGAAAGACAAATATGAAGTTTCCGGTAAATCATTTAAAGTGAATTATGATAAGAACCTCCTTTTTCCACGTACGCATAGCTCCAAAGACGGACATGCGGCCTATTACAGGCAATGGCTGGGAATGGGAGAAGGAGAAACACCAACCTTTGCGCAAAACCTGAGCTTCTTCAGTTCTTATCAGGTAGGCTTCATGTACATGCGGTATTTCTTATGGAACTTTGTGGGCCGCCAGAACGACATCCAGGGAAATGGAAACAATGATGCGGGCAACTGGCTCAGTGGGATTAAACCATTGGATGGCGCCCGACTGGGTTCACAGACAAACCTCCCCGCCTCTATTCAATCCAACGAAGGGCACAACGTGTATTATGGATTGCCATTGATTCTCGGAATTGCAGGTTTGCTGTTCCTGTATAGAAAGAACAGACAGGCGACTTTAGTGATCGCTACGCTCTTCTTTTTCACTGGTCTGGCCATTATCCTATACCTCAATCAGGACCCCTTACAGCCCAGAGAACGTGACTATGCCTATGTCGGCTCATTTTATGCCTTCTGTATCTTTATCGGCTTTGGTGTGTTGGGATTGAAAGAAACTTTACAACGCTTTGCTCCGGGCAGATTAAGCCTGATTACCGCTTCCCTTGTTGCTTTACTTGCCGTTCCGGTACTCATGGCAAGTCAGGGATGGGATGATCATAACCGATCTGCAAAAACAACGGCCAGAGACTGGGCCCGCAATTACCTGAGTTCCTGTGCAGCGAATGCCATTCTTTTCACCAATGCAGACAATGATACTTTTGCCTTATGGTATGCGCAGGAGGTGGAAGGCATCCGGACAGATGTCCGGGTGATTTGTATGCAATTTCTCAGCGATGATGATTACATTAATCAATTGAAAAAGCAGGTCAACAATTCTGCTCCGCTTCCGGTTACGATGGCCAGCGAGAAATATCAAAAAGGAGTCCGCGACTATATTCCTTATGTGGATTATGGATTTACCGACAGTGTAGAACTGAAAGACCTGATGGCCGTCCTCACTTCCGACAATAAAGCAGATAAATTAGAAATGGCTGATGGTTCTTTCGAGAACTTCCTGCCCAGCAGAAAGCTGAAACTAAATGTAGATGCTGATCAACTGGTAAAGACAAAAACGATAAAAGCCGGGGATAGAGAAAAGGCAACATCCAGCATGGAATGGACAATTGATAAAAAGTTTATCGGCAAAGCAGACCTTGCAGTATTCGATATCCTGGCCAATAACAACTGGAAAAGACCGATCTATTTTGCAAACTCTTCTACTCAGGATACCTATATGGGGCTGGACAAATACCTTTATCTGGAAGGTTATGCCTATCGCCTGTTGCCATTAAAAAGAGACCCGAAAGATACCAGAGACAAATCTCAGGTGACCAATACTGAGGTGATGTATGAGAATGTGATGAACAAAATGGACTTTTCGGGATTCAACAAGGCCAGTTACCTCGATGAACAAAGTCGCGGGATAGCTCAGGGAACCTGGTCTTCCAACAACACCCTCGCCTCAAACCTCATCAATGAAGGTAACAACAAAGCTGCCCATGCGCTGATGATGAAAAGCATCAAAGACCTTCCATTAAGGAATTATGAAATAAGGGATACCTTAAACAAATTTGATGCAATCAGCATTCTCTATCATTTGAATGATGTACAGCAGGCCAATATCATGGCCAAAGCAACCGTTTCTTTTCTGGATCAGGAGCTGAATTATATTGCCACTTTGTCCCCGGATATTCAGCGTGGTTATCTCAGAAATATACAGTGGGGTATGTCTGTATTGAATGGGCTGGATCAGGAAACAGAGAAAAACAAACAGGGAGCGCTAAATAGAGAGATTAAAGAGAAGTTCAAAACCTTTGAAAGTATTTTTACGAAATCACTCGGATAATGAAACAAAAAAGGTGTCTGAAAATGGACTGTCCCAAAAAGCCAGTTGCTTTCCGGGACAGTCCATTTGGACACCTTCACTTACTTAATTAAGAGCGCATCAGCTTTATAATTCAGGATTGAATGTACCACCCCAGGCAATATTCTGCTTAAGGTTTGGATTTTGGTTTAGGAACGTTAATGGAATTGGAAAGAAATAATAAGTATCAGGCACGACCATTGCTTTAGCACCCGAAGTAATCAATTCCGTAACGGTGTAACCAAAATTATCAGGTAATAAGGAATAAGCAGCTGCACTACTGATATCCGTTTGATTCACCTGATCTGCGGTACGGCCATTCACCAAAGTAGCCATCATCCCATATTTATGTATGCCATTTAATTTCGTCGCAAACAGGCGATGGCGACGTAAATCCCAATACCGTTTTCCTTCAAAAGCAAATTCCAGATACTTTTCATCTAAAATAGCGTTGCGCATCTCGGTGCGGCTCATCCCTGCTTTCAGGCCATACATGCCATCTGCTCCAGGAAGGATACCGGCCCGTTTTCTGATCGCCATCAACACCGCTAAAGATTCGTTGCTACGTCCGGTTTCGTTTGCACTTTCTGCCAGGTTAAACAAAACTTCAGCATACCTGATCTCATTCCAGTCGTAATCACTCGTAGTTGGCGGGGCAGGTAAAGCCAGGTTTAAGCCTTTACTGGTAAAAAAGCCGGTCCGATAACTATTCTCTCCCTGGATGGCAAAACCAAAGGCGTCCAGTGAAGAAGCGATGTTCTTCATCGTATATTGTCGCCGGCCAGCCTTACCGCTCAATGCAAAAGGGGCCCCATTATAAACAATGGTCTGGGCAAAACGCGGATCTCTGTTTAACCAGAAAGTCTGCTCATTGTAAGTATAAGCAGAAGTAGGATCGCTTATTTTTTTACCATCTAACATCGGATAAGCTTGCACCAGCGACCAGATTGGCTGATCACCACCTGTCGCATTTTTCGATTCTGAAAGCGGGCGAACGGCATCATCACCGCGCAAATTTACCCTTCCCGGATTAAGCCCGATAATGGACATAATACATTCTTTATTGCCCTTTACCGTAAAAATATTACTGTAATTCTCCAACAGGCCATAGCCATTTGCATCCAAAAAGGTCTTTGCTTCGCTATTGGCTTTATAAGCTGCAGCCCAATATTGGTTGTCGTAAGGATTACCGGAATTAAACTGAGGTGATGCTTTATACAACAACACCCTTCCTCTAAATGCCTTAACGATTGCCTGATCTATTCTTCCACGGTCATTTCCGGAATATTTTGGTGGTAAGGCTGTTTCTGCCTCATTCAAATCGGCTTCAATAAAGGTAAAACACTCGGCTGTAGAATTTCTCGGTACTTTTAAATCATCAGTTAATCCCTGAGCTACCTTAATAATCGGTACACCTCCATGAAAGACTACCGCTTTAAAGTATAAAAACGCCCTTAAAAATTTAGCCTGTGCAATTAAATTACTTTTGGTCGCATCGGGCAAGGTGCCGGTAGGAATGGAACTTATAAAAATATTAAGTTTTCTAATGGTGTCATATGGCCAAAAGGATCTTCCGCTACTTGGTGTAATGGCATCAAGTCCGGTAATACCGCCACTTTCATCTGCAGAATTACCATCATTGACAGGCCATCCTACAGGCAATGCGGTACCATATAAATTGGCCAGATAGGCATTAGACAGAGACAGGTCATTAAACACATTTCCAGGTGGATACTGACTTAAATTTTCTGACTGATCTAAAACCTTTTTACAACTATTAAAAACTACTGCTATCATTAATGTACATAGCAATGTATATAAACTATATTTTAATTTTCTCATGATTTATAAAGATTAAAATGTAACATTTAAACCTGCCGTATAGGTCTTCATTAGCGGATAAGAATCCAAACGTTCCTGCTCAGGATCGTGTTCTTTGAAGCCTGTGATGACAAACAGGTTTGTTCCATTGGCAAAAACCCTTACTTTTTGCAGGCCAACACGTTTAATCCATTTACCGGGTAGTTCATAGCCCAGATCAATATTCTTTAAACGGATATAAGCCCCGTTACGAATCCAGAAAGTCGAAGGACCACCGCCAACATTCTGATCGCCAAACATATCAGAAGCCATTGGATATTTCGCGTTAGGTGTTTCAGGAGTCCAGTAATCTTTAGCCCATAATGCAAAATATGGCCTGTCTCCCGTTTGAAACACCCCTCCTGATGAGGTATTTCCGGTATTCACGATTTTATCAAATGCACTTACCCCCTGAAAAAGAGTAGCCAATGAAATGCCTTTCCAGGCTACCCGAAAGCCAAAACCAAAATTAATACGCGGAATTGCGTTGTCAGATAAGTAAGTCATATCGTTGTCGTCAATTTTACCGTCGGCTCCTTCAGAGAAATTTGCGCCCCTGATATCTTTGTATAAAATATAACCCAATTTAGGCTTAAGACCGAATTGTGTATAGGTGGCTGGCAAGGCGTCCAGTTCTGCCTGGGTACGAATGATCCCGAAAGACTGAAGGCCATATATCCGGTTGCCCGGGTGGCCAAGAGCGCTTCTCCAGTTGTTCAGATAGGTGCCATCAGTTAAAGCAGGTGCCTGATCTAACACATCCCACCGATCTCTGGAATACCCCATATTTGCAAAAACGGAATAATTGATTTCCCCTTTGGTATCACTCCAGGCGGTCGAGAATTCAAAACCCTTCCATGATCTTGCGGCGTAATTAACGGCAGGCAAAGCTGCACCTAAAGTACTGGGAGTAGAAGCGAATCTTGTACCTAAAATATCAGAAGTTTTTTTCGTAAAATATTCCGCGGAACCAGTTAACCGATGATCAAAAAAGCCAAAATCCAGACCAACGTTAAACATTTTAGTCGTAGACCAGGTGATATCAGGATTAGGTAAAGTACCTGGGGCAATTCCATCAACCAAGCCGGAGCCAAATACAGTGCCGATAGATTTAATGAAATTCTGGCTCCACTGAAAAGGAGCAATCGCATTTGATGAAGTGCCGGCTAAATCATTACCAGAGGTACCAAAGGATCCCCTTAACTTTAATTCAGACAACCATTTGATATCCTTCATGAAATTTTCCTGACTGATGCGCCAGGCCGCAGAACCGGAGGGGAAAAAGCCCCAACGTTTACCCGGTGCAAACCTGAAATTACCATCTTCACGGAAGGAAAATTCTGCGATATATTTATCTGCATAACTGTAATTCAGACGACCGATAACAGAAGAGCGTGTTTCTATACTTTCGCCACCGGAGAAAGTGCTGTTAACCGCATCATCTGAAGCATTAAAAAGCTGATCGATCGTGTTGACCAGCAGTTTTTGGCGCATCCCGGTCAAACTTTTACTATTTGTTCTCGCCTGTTCATAAGCTGTCATCGCACTGATGTTGTGCTTACCAAAAATTTTATTGTAGTTTAAAAACCAATTCAGCGTATAGCTATCTCCCAATCCAAATCCTTCCCGGATATTTGGATAGTTATTACTCATGGTATGAATATTAATTTGCGTCGGATCTATTGGCCCGGGAACATATTTATTATTCAGGCTGTTTGGATTCGATTGAAATTTGTAAACCTCATTAAAAACAACAAATGATTTGATATTATTGTCATTGGCATTGTACTGAGCCTGAACAGCGGTGGACAGGCCAGGTACATAATCACTTAAATCGGCGTCAAACCGCAAAATCCCATCAAGAGTGCGCAGTTTATTGTGGATGTAAGCCGGGCTATTGTTAACCGCCCAGACCGGGCTCCAGGAACCGGCAATTACCGGCGAATCGCCGCTGTTGTAGGAAGGATTTCCGGCAGCATCTACATAAAACGGGTACAAACGGGTCCAGTTAAAAGTGGCCCGGTAAAAATCACCCACCGTTGTACTTGCGGGATCATCATACGGCCAGTACCACCTGTTAAAATTACGTTGGTTACCGCTAAGGTTTAAGTTGATTTTTATTTTTTTCGATACATTGGCCGTGATGTCTGAACGAAAATTATAACGGTTAAAATCCAGGTTATTATAGGAACCCTTTTCGGTATGGTAGGCCAGGTTCATGTTATATTGTATGATTTCCGATCCGCCGCGTAAACCAACATTATGCTCCTGTACGCTGGGATTCCGCCAGATGTAATCGTTGATACTATAGCTTTTGTCTTTGAAATAATCAAAAAGTACCGGCCCGTTAGGTTCGGCCAGCCCCTTTCCTCTTGCTACATTATTGTTATACCTTAACTCTTCAGTTGCGGTAAAATCCTGTTGTGGCTGTGTGGTATTCGAAAATGAAAAAGAGTTGGAATAATCAAAAGTTGGCTTTTGAATGACCCCTTTTTTTGTGGTCACCAAAACTACCCCATCTCCTGCTTTTGAGCCATAAACCGAAGCAGTTGCGGCATCTTTTAAAATACTGATGCTCTCTACCTCATTGGCATTCAAAGCGTCGAAATCAGCTTTTGTTTTGATGATCCCGTTAATTACATAAAGCGGTTCGACAAAACTTCCACGGATGCGGATACTGGACGCCGCACCAGCTAAACCGGAGGAACCTACAATGGTGGCCCCAGGTAATCTTCCTGCTAATGCATTGGATAAATTGCTGACCGGGATACTGGCAATATCGGCGGTTTTAATGGTACTGATGGCTCCGGTTAAACTGACCTTTTTTTGCGAACCATAGCCGACCACTACGACCTCCTCTAATTTTTTATCCTCCTCCTCAAGTGTCACGTTCAATACCGCATTCTCATTTACTACCGTCACCTTTTTGGGAAGATAACCAATCGCAGTAAAGGAGAGGACATCCCCCACATTTGCGCTAATTTGAAAATGACCATTTCCGTCTGTCTGCGCGGAAGCCCCGGTTCGGTTCACCTTAACGCTAATCCCTGGTAAGCCCTCTCCTTTTTGATCTGCCACCTTGCCCTTGATGATGGCAAAAGTAATAGAACGCCCAATTTTAGCATCCGGGATCGTTAAATCGTTGGTTCCTGAAAACATCAGGTGGTTTTGTTCATGCCCGTCTGCGGCTAAACTCCCCCCTAATAGTGCCAGTACAAAAACTGATGCCCTACAAAAAAGTAAATTTTTAAGTTTCATACATTTAGTTGTTTGGTTTGGTTAATACTTAGTTGATTGAAAAAGGATCTTATTGCTAAGGAAGACCCGGATCATGGAGCCCCTGATCAGGAGCTCTATATTAACAAGTACTTTTCGCGAACCAAATGATTCAAAAAAAATTAAAAAAACTTATGCGGGGGGATTATTGATATCGCATCCGCGATTGCAAAAGGATTAAACATCTATACCTATTATATGAAAAAAGCCATTTTTCAACATAAAAAAAGCCGTTTTTCGATAGGAAAAACGGCCAAATCAACTACTGCACTTCTCTTATTTTTTCTGCAAATACAGCTCTTCTGCAACGGGCAGCCATTTACGGTAAAGCAGATCAACTGTCGCATTTTCAGCTCCCAGGGCTTTGATGGTCTTTAACTTCCCTGGTTTATTCACCCAATCGGCTTCCCATCTGGAGATCATCTTATAAAATGCATTTGCTTCGTTTGCAGGGCGGTTAAAACGGTGATTGATCTTAATTTCCTGATACCTTATTGCGGGCTCTTTTTTCAGCTCTGCTGTTAAGAAATCAATGAACATCTGCCATCTGGGCTGATAAAAACTACTCACCAGGCCGTTCCATTGCCGGGCGGAATAATCGTATTGAATGGCATTGGGATCGTATGGACCCCAGATCGTCACCAGACCCCTGGCATTTTTTTCATAAAGTGCTTTCTCTGCATCATTAGTTCCGATTGCCCTGGCATCAGCTACCCATTTATCCAGTAAAAACTCCTTTCTTGTACCCAATAAGCGGTCAAAATCTTCCATAAGATCCAAAAACTGTTTACTGTACGACTGGAAGTCTGCTGCCTTCCCTTGCTCATAAGATCCGGCCATTCTTTTCTGTACAGGGATGGCAAGATCGGCCATACACTGGCGCATTAAATCAACTAGATCATATTTGTAAGTATCTTTTTGCCGGATTTCCGCTGAGGCTTGTTTTAACGCCAGCAGCGCTTCCCATAAACTTGCAAAGCGGTAGTTCTTTTCCTGATTCAGTGCCCCATTTGGCGAAGCCCCATTCACCTGAAGTGCAGGTCTTGCGCAGATGGTTGATTCCATAAAGGTTTCCACACCATGCTTGCCATAAGCAGTACGCAGCAAAGTGTCCCAGGCGATGGTCGTATGTTGATCCAGGGAAACATATCTCGCCTTCAGGTAATCCTGTAACCAGGTTTTGGTATCCGGTTTTTCCCGGTGCCAGGCCATCTCACTGGCAGCCTCATAAATCACAGGGTTGTGCTCAATGGCCTCAGGAAACATCCCGATCCCCTTTAATGCCTTAGTTTGAGCAGGTTCGTTTAACAGCGCGGGGTAACGTCCCAGGACCGCATCAAGGTCACCACCCATGGCCGTATTGCCCCCAAAATTATGGATGATCCCTGCAAGCCATGGCCTGCCCCAAAAAGCTTCACTCTTTTTCCATCTCGCCGTATTCAGGTCCAGCATCAGGATTCTATCTTCCGGAATCGCCTGTACAATTGGTTTACGCATATCCCAGGTTTGCATGGCAATGACCGCTTTTGGATCTACCGCAGTGGTCGCCTTATAAATTGCTTTTCCCACCGAAGCCAGGTAATCATCACCTTCCACCGGAGGTGTTCCTTCGTGAAAGGGATCCGCAGCATAAATATGATCTGTTCCAAAAAGTTTTTGTTGTTCTTTCAGAAATGTTTTTGTCATCCTGGCGAACAAAGGATCCAGCGGATCTAACTGTGCCGTACCTTCTCCAACATAGAACCAAATGGGTTTCTTTAAGATTTTTGCTGCCGGATGTTTCTCTTTTAACTTGATGGGTACATATCCTGTAAAGCCCTGAAGGATGGGCTTCATCCCCAGCTCCCTTTCGCGCTGCAGGATCTTCCTGCCCAGTTCAACGCTGCGCGTTATCCATTTTTGTGGGAGGGGTCCATAAATCCCCTCTATATTGGTCATCCATTGCCAGGCCTGAAATGCCGGCCCTACCAGGAAAGAACGGATTTCGTCGTTGCTCATTCCGTATTGCAATAAGGTGTTCTGCCAGACTGCCTCCTGCCCGGTAATTGCAAGCGGCATATTGATGCCATGCAAAGCCATCCAGTCGATCTCTTTTTCCCAGCGTTCCCAATCCCACCAGGCCATAGAATAATTAAAAGTACAGTAGTTGAGGTATGCCCGGTCTCTGTAAGGCGATGAAATCCTCAGCTTCTCCCGAATCAGGGGCAATGTTTCAGGCAGGTCCATATTGTCGCCGCACCAGCTTTGCTGTGCCCGACAATAATATTTCAGGTACCAGTTCAGTGCAGAACCTATGGATACGGTATTGTTTCCCCTCAACACCACCTTTCCAGCCTTACTTTCCAATTCAAAGACATCCTTTCCATTGTCCGCCGCGATAAATTCAACAGACAGCTGATCATGGTGTTTTGGCAATACCCTTTGCAATAAAGCTTTCGTCGCTTTTATATTGGGAGTCGAAACTTCCTTAGCAAGCGTTTGAGAAAAAAGAGGATGACCACAGATACTCCATAAAATAACACAGGCAATTTTCTTTATCATATTGTTTTTTTTAGTACAGTTGAATTACACCTCGTCTGGTATCATTTGTAAGTGGCAACAACTCCGTTTTTAGGAGCCAGGAGCTTTTCTGCTCGACATTTTTTTCATATAAAAGATGGCTTTCAAATTTTCCTTTTTGGCTGTAGACAATTTCGACCGTTTGTCCGGCATATGCCGATAAATCGATCGCTGCCATTTTCCAGTCTGCCGCTTTGGTACTTGGCATTCCTGAAATTGCATAGCTTGCAAAATTGTTCAGTAATGCTTTGGTTTGCCGGCTAAAAGGAAGCGTTTTACCATTGATGCTGATGTCAGGTATTTGCGGATAACCGATCAGTAATAAATCGCAGCGGCGCTTTACATTGGCAGGTATGGTCAATACCGTCTTTAGCGTCTGCGCGGATACTTTTGTCGTGCTAAAATCTATGTTGCGCTCTGGTGTTTTGTCTGCTGATGATGTTCCCTGTTCAAATTCAAAGGCCATCGTCGAATAACCCGGGATTTCAATTTCTATATTTTCGCCTGATTTAAAAGTGGCAGGGTAAAGGTCCTGATATGGATAAACCACATTCGCTTTGTAAGTTCCTTTAGCGCCATAAAAACCCATCGCCTCATTAAATGGAATCACCAGCTTCTGCGCTGCAGGCCCGGTATTGCGGGCTACAAAAACGCCTTTATTCTTTTCCCATCCGATGTAACCATAAGCATTTCCTTCATCCGGCCGGCCTCCCACAAAGCGGACATTATTTAAGGCTGCTTCATGCTGTTTCGCCCAGCTGTGTACGGAACTCAGGGTTTTCCATTGTTCGGTTGTCATAGCATCTAAGGAGATGTACCATTCTTTAAGTAACGTTCCCCTGCCGTAATGCATCAATACATAATCCATCCAATCCTGTAAAGGAATCTCTTTATCGGCGGGAGAAGTTTGAAGAATACCATGGGTCATCAAACGTGAAATTGGCACAAGGGGCTGGTCTGCGGGATTACCATATAAGCGCCAGATATAGGTATCCCTGTCGGTTGAAAACATGGCCTTGGTGGAGATCTCAGGCGTATTGCCATTGATACCATCGTCGCCGGCCAGCATCCACAGGTAATCGGCATACTGTAACCACCATGGAGAGAACCAGATCCAGTTGGTGAGGTTTTGAAAGATTTCCGGTTTCACCTTTTTGGTGGCGACAAGCACCTGTAAGGCCACATCCAGATTTGCCTCATGGCCATGCCTGTCGGTTGCAGGATGATTGTTTCCCTCCGACAAATCACACAGCTCATTAAAGTCATGCTTAAAGTAAACCAGGTTGGCCTTCTTTGCCAGTTCAGGAATCCGCTTTAATATTTCATCTCTGTATTTGGTGGCCGACAAGCTATAATAACGCCCATATTGTTTAAAATAAGCATTCCTGCCTGCTTCCCGGTAGCCATTCTTTAAGCCCCAGTCTATATTGTTATTGTAGCTGTTTAAAGATAACCACAAGCCAAAGCCGGTACCTTCCTTTTTTAACTTCTGGCTCAGCAGCTCCAGGTCAGTATCTCCCTGAGGGAAAAAAGCCGGTGAAGGATTCCAGATGCCTTTTCTATCCTGCCATCCATCATCGGGCACCATCGCATCGATTTTAATCCCATAAGGATCGAGTATGTTTTTATATTGTTTATAGACCTCCACAAAGTTATCTCCTTTCAGGTTTTTAGCCTTTTGGTCAAACCAGTTGTTATAATTCAGGAAGGAACGGGGGGCTTTCCAAATGGTACTGAGGTATTGCATAAAAGCCTGTCTGACATCCTGCTGTGGGGAAGAAACGCCAACCACGCTCACTTTACTATTCAGCTCAAATTGCTGTTGATGCGGAAGCGCATAGCCGGGAAAATGCATCAGACGGATCAATCCATTCAGGCTGTCCGGTTCAATATCCCTGCCTTCCAGGTCAATGAAACTATAATTTCCAACCTTGTCATAATAGCGGCTAAAGGAAGCCGGAAAATTGCCATTCCTGCAACGGCTGTATCCTCCCGGATATTCCAATCCAAAAAACCAGGAATGGTCCACAAACACAGGTTCACCACGGCCTCCTCCCTGCTGATCTCCTTTTGCCACAAAACGCTCCACCTCAAGCCGGTCAACAGTAGCTTGTTCAGAGAATAACATCCTGATTTTTTTACGGATTACACGGTCTCCTTTGGCGACAAAATGATTTACAACCAGCAATTCAGGACATGCGCTGTTTGCCCGTGCAGCCGACAGTGGCTTGTATTTGATTTCCAGAAAGGTAGTATCCCCATGTTTGTAAAACCTTGGTTTCCCCAGGGAGGTAAAATCAGCCACGGAAAGCGTTTTATTTCCATCCAGGGGCAAGATGTTGAACTCCTCACTAGTTACATTCAGTACACGGCTTCCATCCCCATTTGAAAACTTTATGGTCCGCCAAACTTTTCCCTGATAAGAAAAGGTACGTTGTATGAGGTCATTTTTTAGGGTAATCTGCTGGGATTTTGCGGAATAACCGAGCAACAGAAAAACTGTGGCGATTAAAGGTCTTTTTAACTGATGATAATTGAGCATCGGATTTTTTTTGAAGGTTTAAAATATGATGTATTGTTGTTCTCTATATGATTTATGATCGTTCTCTATATGATGTATTGTGGTTGTCTATATGATTTATTATCCTTCTCTGATTCATGCTTGTTTTATTCCAGGGTAGGGTCAAATGTTCCTCCATCCCATCCTTTATTCTGTAATAATTTAGGATTCTTTTCAATCTCGACCCTTGGGATCGGAAAGAAGTAATAGCGCTCCGGTGTCGACATCAGGTTGGTTCCATTGGAGAAAAGAGGCTGAATTTTATAGGTAAAATCCTCCGGTAAGAGTTTAAAGGTTTTTCCGTCTTCGGCCACTTTGTCCGACTTTAAAGTGGCCAGCAATCCATTTTTACGCATCCCGTCTATTTCGTTCAGCCTCCTGGTCCGCCTCAGCTCATTAAACCGTTGTCCTTCATAAATGAATTCGATTCTTCGTTCAAAATAGATCGCGTTACGTATTTGTGCGGTGCCTGTGCTGCCGCTTAATCCATAAAGCTGATCCGCCCCGGCTTCAATACCTGCACGCTTACGGATCTGAATCAGGACCTCCAGTGCTTCATTGGATTTCCCGGTTTCATTGGCAGCCTCTGCAAAGTTCAATAACACCTCTGCATACCTGATTTCTATCCAATCCGTTTCATTCTTTGTCACCTCTGATTTCAATAATGTAGGATCCATCCCTTTTCTTGGGAAGAAGCCTGTTCTGTGAAAATCGCCCTGTTCCCCTCCTCCAAATACATCATCAATAGAAGCGACACCATTTGCCGTATATTGCCGTCTGCCGGCTATTCTGCTCAGTTCATATAGGGAACCGTTGTACACCACCGAAGCATAAAATCTGGGATCACGATCTTTCCAGAAGGTTTGCAGCTCATAAGGATATTTAAGGGAAATACCAGGCTGCAGCCCATCTTTCATTGGATATGCAGCGACCATTTCCCAGACAGGCTGATCGCCACCACTGGCATCAATTGACTCACTAAGCGGCCTGCACTGATTTTCCGATCTCCCATTCATCCGGTTTGGTGCCATAAACAACACACTCATGACGGCCTCTTTATTGCCTTTATTATTTTTGGCCCATATCCCCACATAATCCGGATTTAAACCAAAACCCATTCCGGCAAGCTGCTCTTTTGCCATTTTGTTCACCTCATAAGCCTTTGGCCAATCGGTATTGTTGTAGGGGTTTGAAGGATGAAACTGCGGACTGGCTTTATACAACATCACTCTACCCAGAAAAGCCAGACTTGCCGCTTTATCAATACGGCCACGATCTCCCCCTATATATTGGTCTGGTAATGCATTAATCGCTTTATTCAGATCTGCCTCAATAAAGTCGAAACAGGCCTTTGTCGAATTCCGGCCCGCACTAAGGTCGTCCTTAACTCCCAATGGCTGCTCCAGGATCGGTACGCCTCCATAAAGCTTTACCACATTAAAATAAACCCAGGCACGTAGAAAGTATGCCTGCCCCTTCATTTTCTCTTTAGTACCAGCCGGCAGACTCCCCTTTTCAATTTCAGTCAGCAGGATATTGATATTTCTAATGAGGTCATAAGGCCAGCTCTTGAACAAGGTGTTATTGGTGGTGACCGCATCTTCGGGTAAATTCCCGCTCAGTTCATCTGCATTACCGCCACTATTTACAGGCCATCCGGTAGGTAAAGTAGTGGCATATAAATTAGTTAAATACGCATTGGCCAGTTGCGGATCATTCCAGACTGAAGCCGGATCAAATGCACCCGCATTTTTTAAATCAAGACTTTTCTTGCAGCCCGACAAAGACAGGCTGATGCAAATAAAGTATAGTATGTAGGTTAACCTGTTCATTTCAGCAGCATTAAAAATTAATATTAAGACCAGCGGTATAGGTCTTCATTACGGGATAAGAATCCAGGGAGAGCTGTTCCGGATCATACGCCTTGAAGGCAGTCAGCGTTAGCAGATTTGTTCCTGTAAAGAAGATTTCCATATTTTTCAGCCCGAGTTTAGTCAGCCAGTTCCCGGAAATGGCATAAGAAAGATTGACACTTCTAACCCTGAGGTATGACCCATTCCGAATCCAGAAGGAAGAAGCACCAAAGCCCAGTTCTTCATATCCCCAGTCGATAACTTTGGGATATTTTCCGTTGGGATTTTCTGTTGACCAGGCATCTGTCCAAAGGCCAAAATAAGGGCGGTCGGCCACCTGAAACACTCCTCCTTTTTGGGTATTCAGTGTGGAGATAATCTTATCATAGGCACCTACCCCCTGCAACAATATATCCAGTTTGAAATTTTTCCATTCTCCGGAAAGGTTAACCCCATAATTGATCCGGGGTATCGCGTTGGAAGAAAGGTAGGTCGCATCATTCTCATCGATTCTCCCGTCGGGGCCTTCTGCGAAATTAGCCCCCCTGATGTCTTTAAATAACAGCCCCCCCAACATCGGCGCTCTTCCAAATTGTTTGAAGCCTCTTGATTTAAGCTCATCGATGATGCCCTGATCCCGGATAATACCTTCAGAAACATAACCGTAGATGCGATCACCAGCCTGCCCTATGGCACTTCTCCAGGTGCCTGTCATCGCCGGGTTTTCATCGCGCAGAACCCATTTATCTTTGGCATAGCCCAGATTGGCCCCAACCGCATACTTAAACGCACCAGACACCTGACGATATTGCAAGGCGACTTCAAAACCACTCACCTCTTTTTTTGCGTAATTTACTGCTGGCAGCGTGGCGCCCAATATCCCGGGCAGGGAGGCAATCCTGTTGCCAAATATATTGCTGATCCTGCGCTCAAAATAGTCGACAGCTCCATTTAGCTTTCCGTCGAACATTCCAAAATCAAGTCCGCCGTTATAAGAAGTTGTTTTTTCCCAGGTGATGTCAGGATTTGGAAGCAGCCCGGGCGCTATCCCAATCTGATAATCCGTACCAAAGACGTAAGAACTACCCACATTGTAATTGTTTTGCCATTGATAAGGCGCAATACTATTGTCGACAGTCCCGTCATTACCTGTAGTCCCTATGGACCCTCTTATTTTCAACTCATTAATAAAAGATACACTAAAGAATTTTTCTTTAGAGATTCTCCATGCAGCGGATGCGGAAGGAAAGAAGCCAAAGCGTTTCTCTGGTCCAAATACATAAGATCCGTCTTCCCGGAAGGCAAATTCGGCAATATAACGATCCTCATATTCGTAGTGTAACCTCCCTACCCATCCCATCCTTGCAGAAGCCCCCTCCACACCATCAAAGTACCTGTTGGCAACGTCTTTTGATGCCGCTAATATCTGATCAGATTCCCCTGACACTAATTTACCGGCAATTCCTGAAAGGCTTTTGGTGGTTATGTTGGACTGCTCGTAGATCACATCTGCAGATAAATCATGCCGGCCGAATTTCCGGGCATAGTTCAGGAACCAGTTCAATTGATAAGAATTTGAGAAATCGACATTTTCAATAATCCGTTCTGAATCGTTCCTTAAATTATGTTCGCCTTTAAGTTCAAAATTTATTGGTGCAGGGATATAACCCGGAGAATTCCCTGCTGCCGGCTCAAATTGCAGCTTGTAATATTTGTTAAATTTTACAAGTGCTTTCCCGTTGCGGGTATTGTAATTATAATTGGCGAGCATCCCAGTGCTTAATCCTTTGATAAAAGGGATTTTCAGATCGAGGTTAAAGATTCCATTAAAATTGTTGTACACTATTTTACGGTAGCCCCCGTTATAGATCAGTTCTACCGGGTTCCAACTCGCCACCGAAACCGGATAAGCCAGCGGATCAGTCCGGTCAGCGGGTGTACCATCGGCCCTGGTATAAAAAGGATTGAGCCTGCTCCAGTTGAAAGTGCTTCTATAGAAATCAGGAATGGTATTGCTTTCTTCCGTATCATAAGGCCAGTAAAAACGGTCCGCATTACGCCTGTACCCACTAATGTTCAGCCCAACTTTCAGGTTCCCGGTAATTTGCGATTCCAGCTTACTTCTGAAATTATAGCGGTTATAGTCTGTATCTTTAAAAGAAGAATTGGATTGATTAACTCCCCCCATTAAGAAATAAGTCAGGTTTTCTCCTCCTCCCGAAACGCTGAGGTTGTACTGCTGAGCAGCGGGATTTTGCCATATATAATCCAGCAGGTCATAAGACCTGTCTTTATAATACGCAAATGCATCCGCTCCGTAAGGCAGCGGGCCTACCGGATTGCCCGCCAGCAGCATGGAGTTTTTATATTGATTATTTTTAAAGATCAGCTGATCTGTAGCGCTATATCCCTGAATAGGCTCCGTTGTACGGTCAGTAGAAAAATAACTTTTAAAGGTAAAAACCGGTTTCTGATTGTAGGAACCGGATCTCGTGCTGACCAATAACACGCCATTGGAAGCCCTGGAACCATAAACCCCCGCCGTTCCTGCATCTTTTAACAAGGTCAGCACCTCTACTTCATTTGGATCCAGCACATCAAAATCGGCCCTTGAAGACACCACATTATCGATCACTACCAAAGGGAAAGTACCCCCTGTACCTGATCCCGGCCCCCTAACCAATATATCAGCACCTGCGCCTACCAGTCCCGAATTGCTGACAATCTGCGCTCCCGGGAGGCGGCCGGCCAACAACCTGGAAAGGTTGGTGGTTGGAGTAGCTGCGATATCTTTCCCGCTGACGGAAGAAACAGCTCCCGTAATGCTGGTTTTCTTCTGCGTTCCATACCCAACTGAGATGACAACGTTCTCCAGTTCATTTCCTTTTGCTACGAGCTTAATCGTCATATTTTCCGGAGAAACAGCAATGGTTTGGGAAACGTATCCGAGGAAGGAGATCATCAGCTGGCTTTTTTCATCTATATCTTTTAGCAGGAATACGCCATCCACATCTGTAACCGTACCTTTGTTATTGTCTTTTACTTTTATCGTTGCTCCTGACAGTGGTTTCCGCTCCTCATCAACCACCATTCCCTTAACATCGATCACTTTGCTCACACCAGGGCTGCCATTTGTGCCGGGTACCTGCTCCTGAATAATGATCCGCTTGTCTTTTATGGTGTATTTTAAGGATTGGCCTTTTAAGCTGATGTCCAGTACTTTCTCCAAAGGAGTATTGTGAAAATCCACATCTATAGGACGTAGATTGTTTAATTTCTTTTCCGACCAGATGATGTCGTACCCTGTTTGCTTGTTAATTTCATCAAAAAGGTCCCTTAACTGTACCTTTTTTTTAACATAAGTGACCTGCTGAGCAACAGCAACAGCATTAACAAGCAGGATACCTGCAATTAAAAAAATAACCGGCAGTTTCATGATCACAGGAAATTTAAGGTTGCAGCCGCTCAGCATACAAAAACCTTTATTGTTATACATTCATTGGTTTGGTTTAGCTAAAAACTTCGCTTTTCAGCGCTTAAGCATCATTCATTCCGATGAACCTGTATGGGTTAGCAGGATTGTGGTTCCAGGTTGTTCTTGCTGCATGTTTTTATTTGGTTAGGTGAACGGATTGGGTTGGTTTATGATGAGGACTGCATTACTTTTTGTTTTTGACGATGATCGTTTTGCCCTTAAGCTCAAAGGAGGCTTCTTCTGTAAGTTCCAGCATTTCCAGCACCTTGGAGATGGTCGTATACCGGGTCACCACCCCTCCGAATTCTACGTTCTTAAGTGAGGGATTCTGAAATTCAACTTCAACATCGTACCACCTGGAAACCTTTCTCATGATACTTTCAAGAGATTCCGAACTAAAGCGGAAGTATCCGTTTTTCCAGGCCACTACATTCTCAACGCGAACAGGAATGACATTTATTTTACCGCCTGCAAGTACCGCCTGCTGGTTTGGCTTTAACAAAGTGCCATTTACATCAACGCTACCCTCCAGCAGTGTCGTTTTTACTGCTGCTTCATCCCCATAACTGTTAATGTTAAAATGTGTGCCATACACGGTTACGACCTGCTGCTCAGAAACTACGCGAAAGGGTCTTAATTTGTCTTTGGAGACTTCAAAATAGGCTTCTCCTGTGAGGTACACCCTTCTTTCCTTTAAAGCGCCGAAACTCAGCGGAAATTTAACCGAGGAAGCTGCGTTTAACCAGACTTTTGAACCATCGGGCAGGAAAACCTGATATTGTTCCCCTCTCGAAGTGGTCAATGTATTGTATTCCGGTTTAACGGTAGTCCCGGGATGCTTTTGTTTATAGATCAGCTGTCCATCTGCCCTTTTCTCAATTTCCACACCAGCCTGCGTTAGCAATTTACCATCTTTCAGTGCAGAAAGGACGATTTTTTTTCCATCGGCAAGGGTGAGTGTAGCTGCATTCTTGCCAGGGGCAATATCCGAAGCAAGCAAGTCAGTACTGCCAGGTTCCGGACGCTGCTGGTACTTTAAATAGAACAGCGCAGTCAGGCCTACAACGAAAACAACAGCAGCAGCTGCTGCGATATTCCTCCATAAGGTTATTTTTCGGGGAGCCTCCGCATCCAGCTCTTTTCTAATCTTTTTCAGAATCGCCAGCCGGTGTGCTTCCTTATCTTCAGCCAATGCCTCAGGCACTGCTATGGGTTCCTCATTAGTGGTATTGAACCAATGGTCAAATTCCTGCTGCTCCTCCTTGCTCAGTGTTCCCATGAGATATCTATGAGCAAGGTCCTCAAGTCTGATCTTATCTGCTGATTTGGCCATCTTCCATATTCGTATTTATTAATAAGTGCATTGGGCTTATCAAATGATTCAAAAAAAAATAAATAATTTTAAGCTACTCTGTTTCAAAGATTTCAAAGGTTTCAAAGCAGAATGGTGGAGAGAAAAGTATCCAAACCTGCGCGCAGGACCTTTTTGGTTCTTACCAGATGTGAGTTTATCGCCTTTTCAGACATCCCCAGTGTCTGAGCAATCGCTCTATGGCTCATCCCCTCTTCTTTATTCATCCTGTAAATTAATGCGGTTTTTTCCGGCAGCCTGGCGATCATCTCCTCCAGCTTGTCACGTAATTCTTCAAAATCAAGGTATTGTTGTGTAGAATCATCGAGCACATCATAGTTTGAGGTGCTATTCTCTTCGGCTTGTCTTTTTGTTCTCTGTCGGTTTAG
The DNA here is from genome assembly GCF_900103665.1 of Pedobacter steynii. Taxonomy (GTDB): domain Bacteria; phylum Bacteroidota; class Bacteroidia; order Sphingobacteriales; family Sphingobacteriaceae; genus Pedobacter; species Pedobacter steynii. The sequence goes on along the minus strand of NZ_FNGY01000002.1, from coordinate 598,937 downwards.
AAATTTGATGACGCCATATTTGACCGAAACAATCAGGTAGTGTTTAAATTCCGAGTTGATCTCCAGTTCGGCCCTTCTTCTCCAGAGCGAGACAAAAACATCCTGAACAATATTCTCCGCCTCCATCATGTCTTCCGTTTTTTGGGCAGCATAAAAAAGCACCTGTTCCCAATACCGGTTGTAGAGTTCGGTGAAAGCAAAGTTATCCCCCTTACTCATCAACGAAATTAATGTAACGTCTGCCAGATTAGAATATGTTTTCATATCATTGCTCCCCCCGAAGAAACTGATTAAATTTTTCCTTTCATTGTTTTGCCAGCGTTTTTACTTTAAAAAGTCAGTATACAATATACCAAAATTATAAATTGCAAAAGGCCATTTATGAAGAATTTCAGCAAAACATTCAGCGAATTTTACATGTATTCATAAGACAACTTAGTCTTCTCCGGCATAAAGCTGCTTCGCCAGTGCCGGGTCTGCAGTCTCTTCCAATGGGATTTCCAGAAAGTATTCCAGTTGCCATTGCTGGGTTTTCATGGCTTGTTTGCTTGTTACCTCTTCCCATGGGGGATAAATACGGATGGCCCGTTTACCTTCTTTTCCGTTATTGCTGAGGATCCCATGTTTAATCAGCGCCGGTTTAGGAAATACAAATTGCCCAAAGCGATGCCCTTTTCTGGTGCTGACCAGGAACAGGTCAATTTCATCAGATGCCTGATAAGGCTCAATCGGGCCTGTCCCATTTCTCTTCCAGAGGGTTACAAACTGACCGGTTTTGGTTGGGGTAGTTTTGCCTACACGAAAGCGCACTGCTAAACCATTGAGCTTAAATGAACAAGCTCCATATTCCGCACTTTCTGCTTCCATAGTTACCGGGCCGGATTCAAAACCCAAACGGTCAAACACCAGTTCTTTAACAATAAGCAAATCGGGAGGTAGCGTCATGGCATAAAATAATTAACCCTGCATCAACCTATCAGATTGATGCAGGGTTATGAGGTGAAATGGTTAAATCTTATTTGTTAGGCTGAGGTGTAGTTCTCAGGTAAGGCTTGATCACCTTATGTCCTTTAGGGAATTTAGCAGGAATATCTTCTGTTTTGATGCTGTTCATCACCACAACATCATCTCCGTCTACCCAGTCGGCCGGTGTAGCCACGCTATAATTTGCGGTTAACTGAAGAGAATCAATTACCCTCAATACTTCGTTGAAATTTCTTCCGGTAGAAGCAGGATACGTCAACATCAGTTTCACCTTTTTATCCGGAGAAATGATGAATAAAGAACGCACTGTTAATGTTTCTGAGGCATTTGGGTGAATCATATCATACAGGTCTGCTACTTTTTTATCTTCATCAGCAATGATCGGGAATTCCACATTTGTATTTTGTGTCTCATTGATATCACTGATCCATCCTTTATGCGATTCTGCTGAATCTACGCTCAAGGCCAGGACTTTCACATTTCTTTTTTCAAATTCACCTTTCAACGCTGCTGTACGGCCCAGTTCAGTAGTACATACCGGTGTGTAATCCGCAGGGTGAGAGAATAAAACACCCCAGCTATCTCCTAAGAATTCATAAAAATCAATATCACCAATAGAGGTTTGTGCTTTAAAGTTGGGAGCTGCGTCCCCTATTCTTAAACTCATAATTTTGTGGTTTTAGGGTATAAATATAATATCTACAAATCTAGTATACTTTTTAGAATAATTGTGTCTGTTTTGTAATATCTTCGTCCTTATCGCCAAGAAAAGAAATTTCGGCGATCTTACTTCCCAAATGCTGATTAAAGGCTTTTATCGTATAATTGGCCAGAATCGGGGTATCTTTCTCATCATGCTGATGGAGGAAGAAATAAACCTTTTCCAGACCCTGCCCCATCCATGTTTTGATCCTCGCCACCCATTCATCAATTCTCGCTTCATCTGATGCCTTGTGCTCCTGTCCATTACCCACAAAGCGGATAAAGATCTCTGGCGTACTCAGTTCCATATGTACACAATCCCTTCTGCCGCTGGCATCGGTAATCACCGCTCCTTTATTCAGTTTTGCCAGCATTTCAAAAAGCCTGGTTCGGTTTTCCTCCACGGAAAACCATTCCGCATGCCTCAGTTCTACAAACACAGAAAGATCCACAGGCAGGTATTTCAAAAATGCTTCCAGGACCTCTATATTTTTTGGGCCAAAATTATCACCCATTTGCAGAAAACATGGCCCGAGGTATTTTCCAAATTCAGAGATATTGGCAAGGAAGAGATCTGTCGGCTCTTCTGCCCCTTTTAGCCTTTTGATATGGCTGATCGTTCTGGAAAACTTAGGACAAAACAGAAAGTCATTATTGGAATTTGCATCTGCTTTTTCCTTCCATTTACGGATCAGCTCCTGGTTAGGAATGCTATAAAAAACGGCATTCAGTTCAATGGAATTGAAGTGCTTCACGTACTCATCCAGAAAATTGGCTTCCTTGGTTTTCGGCGGATAGATCATATTTACCCATTCCTTCCTCCCCCATTTCGCACAGCCAACATAGAATTCAGGCTGCTTTGCCCGCGCTTTACCTTTCAGGGTTTTGCCCGTCTGTTCCCCATCTTCGGGCAAGCTGAAATCTACTGTTTTAAGCTCCTCGTCGGAAACCTTTCCAAAATCCATATTGTTTTTATTTAAATAAAGCCAGTGAACTGCTATCTGTAAAACTATGAAATTTCAGGAATTGTTTAATTATTTTCAGTGCTTTTATCCGCATTGGCCTGATGACAGGCATTGCTATCGCCAGGGGCTTCCTCCTAGCTGGCAGACAGCAGTTGTACGACAGGTTTAAGATCTCCGCATAAGACAGGTCTTTAAAACTGAAGCATATCCTTAAAAACAGCCCGTCTTCTGCAATCTACCTCCAATTTCCGAAAAGATTTTACCTTAAAATCCGTAACTTACATAGAGCGGGATCACAATATTCGTCCCCCATCCACGAAAAGAGAACTCATTCATTAACCAGGATTTAGTAACACTTCCCTGAATATCCAGAATCATAGGATTCCAGTTCCGATCAGGCCCGCTGGTCGCAGCGATTACAGAAATATCCGAATTGTCATTCAGTATACCAACCGGATCCGGCTCAACATCTTTACTATAGCGGTTTAACACCCCTCCCAAGACTTCCATTTTCGCAGCATCCCTGGCTTTCATGACCGAAAAGGTCTTTTCTGTCTTAAACCCAAATATCCAGAGCTTGCTGTTTGTACCGGCATTTAGCTGAAAATGATCCGCTTTTTCATTATTTACAAACCGCACATAGGCATCCACATATTTAATCGTTCCATCCAGCCGGGCAAAACCATGGATGTTATTGGCGAATACTTTTGTTCCGGGACTGGTCAGAAAGCTGGTATAAACATTGCCTGCGGAGGAAGTGCTTTCTAAAAACAATTGCCGGTTGCCGGAATGTTTAACAGAGCCTGATGTCAGCTCAATATCCCTCAGCAGTAAAGTCTCTGCCGATACCGCATTCACCTCAAATTTGACTCCTCCTGTTTCAATCCGGGCCCCCGCTCCAAGCACCTGTTTTACCGCAGCAGGAATACTCAGTGTACCGCTGATTCGATACTTATTTTTAGGAAGAAAAACCACTTTTTTACCCGCATTCAAGGCGAGTTGAATCGCTGCCATGTCGTCCGTCAGGCCATCGCCAATAGCGCCGTAATCATCCACATTGGCCCATTCGCTAAAATTTCCCTCCCAGGGAATCAAAGGATAATCCTCCACAGCCAAATTCATTGATTTCACATTTCCGCTCCTTACCCTCGATGCTGAAAAGGCTTTAAAAGAACCACTGGAATATTCCTCAATAATACCGGCCGCAGCAACAACAGCTTCAGCCATTTTAATCCCGGTGCCATAACCCGATAATTCCACATTCCTTGCGAAAAGAAATCCATCATTAATGCGAATCCCCGTATTTAAGGCGGTACCGTTTTCAAATTTGCTGTCGACAATAACTGCATGTGGAAGACAGAGCCCTTTCTTCTGCAGGATCAGTCCGCTCCCTGCATCGCTGCAATAGATTTTACGCAGAGAGGTAGAAATACCTGAAAGCAGAATTCCGCTTTCACTAAGATGATTAAGGCTCACATACTCAATTGCAGGGTGTGATTCTGTATTTCCATCCAGGTATATCCCATACTTAAAACCATCGATAATCAGGTTACTGTAATAACCATGCGCTGAACCAATCCTGACATGCAGACCGATTTCTCCTCCGCCCGTTATTTTCACATTGTCCAGTCTCGCGGTATTGGCGCCATAAAAATCAAGTCCGATAGCGCCCGGATTGCCATTACCGGTATGAATGCTGATGTTCCTGAATTGAAAACCTGCCGGCGCATTGTTAAAAATCGTCCCCTTGTCAAATTTGGAAAAAGAAACTACCGGTTTCTTCATTCCCGCCTCAAAACCGGCAGCATTGTCCTTCAGCCTGATCACTACCCCCTCCCGGCTTTGCCCTACCAGCTTTAAACCTGCAGTACCTTCACGGTTCGCTGAAACCTGTCCAGGTACACAATCCGGAACCGGATCACCGGAGTAAACCAATGGCTTAGAGACTTGATAAGTGCCATTTGGAAAATAGATGTACCAGCTTTCCGTCCAGCCACAAGGCTGGCCCGCAGCTCTCAAACGGTTCATGACCCAGTCCATTGCCGCAATGATCGCATCACTGTCGTCATTAAACCCGTTTCCCACTGCATTTTCGGTATAAATACCGCTTTCCACCAGCTTTTTGACATTGATAAAACGCCCGCCATTTTCCTTAAACATTGCAGGTGGGTAAACTTCATTGACCCCGATATTCCTATCCTGGGCATGTAAAACAACGCTGATCAGCAATAAGCTGCACACGATTACCATGCGATTAAACTTCATCATAGCTCAAATCTTATTAAATTCACAAATACATTACTCACTAATTATAACCCGGATTCTGAATCAGCTTCGGATTTCTGTCACGTTCACGCTGAGGTATCGGCCACAGACATTTCTCCGCCGCAATGCCAAGTACAACACTTGCCCGGCCTGTCCTCAAAAGGTCATGCCAGCGATGCCCTTCAAATGCCAGTTCCAGAAAGCGTTCATTTTCTATCGCCAGTTCCAGCGTATAGCCCCTGGCCAGATCCGATGCCGTTGGATAGTCCCGCATAGAAATTGCATTCAGATCCAGGCCATAGGCCCTTCTTCTGATCGTATTCAATAGCGTTATTGCCTCCGCAGGATGCCCCGATAACATCAGGGCTTCGGCTTTCATCAGCATCACATCGGCCAGGCGGATAACGATAACATTGCCATCAAGATTTGCAGAGGTTCTGACATATTTGCTGATATACGGTTGTCCGGTATTCCTGAAAGGTGGGTTTGTACTCAAAGCGATTGAAGCATCCTTTCTGAAATCACCGGCTTCATAAGCGTTGATCATTTTTGCCGTTGGCGCCAGGATATACTCTCCCCCGATCTGGCCGGCATTGGCAACCGGCATGTAATACCTGTGGAGTCCATGCCCTTCTATTGCCGAACTGACAAACTGAATTTCAAAAATTGACTCCCGGCTATTACGGCCATTCGGCGTAAACATATTGATATAATTCGTCCGGCCGGTTGTAAGTCCATAATTTGGGTTTTCGATGACTTTAGTCGCCTGAATTACGGCATTTGGATAATCCTTTTTATGGAGAAACACTTTGGCAAGCAAGGCATTGGCAGCACCTTTCGTTGCTCTTCCTCTGGTTTGCATCTCATCCCCGAACTTCAGCAGCAATTTGGATTCAGCGGTCTGCAGGTCACTGATGATCAAGGCATAAACCTCCGCTACCCCGGCACGGGGGACGGTAAAATCAGCATTAAACGACTCATAAGGTACAGTGATCAATGGCACACCACCATAAGCCCTCAAAAGGTTGAAATAGAAATATGCCCTTAAAAAATAGGCTTCTCCTAAAAGACAATCGCGTTGCAAAGTGGAAAAAGACCCATCATTAATTCCCGGAATATGTTTAATGACATCATTTGCACGGTGGATCCCTGCATAGTTGTTTTCCCAGTAGTCCTTTACCCTTGGATTATCTACCGTAATGTTGTGCTGATCGATAGGCAGGTAATCGTCTGTTACCTGTAAAACGTCTATCGCATCTGAACCGACATCGAAAGCAACCGGGTCCTGCTTTGCCAGCGACTGTACCTTATCATAAATGCCAATTACTGCTGCTTCCGCATCTGCAGCACTCTTCCAGAAATTCCCATCCACAATGCGGTCCTCCGGACGCAGTCCGTCCACACTGCATCCATAGCTGAAGCTGACTGCAGCAAAAAGGACGATATACCTTACTATTTTTAACGATGATGAAGTTATCATATGCTTATTATTAAAATCCAAGACTAAAACCAAACATCAATGTCCGGGGTTGAGGTTGTGAAGCCCAGTCGATCCCCAGTTGCGAATTCTTAAACTGCTGATTTTGCACTTCCGGATCATAGCCGGAGTAATTTGTCACAGTAAAAAGGTTTTGAGCACTGACGTAGAACCGGGCATTACTCAGTTTCATCCGCTTTTGAAAAGCCGAAGGCAGTGCATACCCTAAGGTGATATTTTTTAACCTCAGGAATGATCCGTCTTCAATAAAGCGCTGGGATACCTCCGCATTGGTCAGACCATCAGTACCCGCAGGGTCACCCCAGATCGCTTTAGGCACATTAGTGAGGGTATTTCCCGGCGTCCATCTGCGCAGTACATGCTTATTTCCATTGTTTAAACTGCTCATTCTTTCGAGTACATTTCTCGTCTGGTTATAAACATCATTGCCATAAGACCAGTAAAAGAAGACACTCAGGTCAAAGCCTTTATAGCCAAAAGTATTCGTGATCCCACCGGTATGAAGTGGTAAAGCATTTCCAACAATTTGCCTGTCGGCGGTGGTGACTGCGCCATCACCTGTAATGTCCTCATAAATAAAATCACCGGTTAGCGGGTCAACACCAAGATTACGGTAACCAAAGAAAGACCCCACCGGTTCGCCTATTCTGAAAATACTGGTAGGATTAGTGGTATTAAAGCTATTGGGAAGTCCTTCTGTAAAGTCAGCACTCCTGGGGTCACCTGCTACCGTTAAAGGGAGATGGGTGATTTTATTGCGGTTAAAGGAGATATTAAAATCAGTAGTCCAGCTGAATTTACCCAGCAAATTACGACTGTTGACCTGGAATTCCAGTCCATCATTCCTCATCTGACCTATATTGGCTCCAAAGGTCCGGCTAAAGCCGGAACTATAAGGCAATTCCAGTTTAAAAATAAGGTCGTTGGTTACTTTTCTATAAGCATCGACGACAACGTTAATGCGATCTTTAAAAAGTCCGAAATCCAGTCCGAGGTTGGTTTGCGTGGTAGATTCCCAACTCAGGTCAGCATTGGACAAACTACCTGCGGCGACCCCGGGCAGTGTGCCATAGTTAGTCCCTGCGTTATAGGTGGCTAATGAAGGGAAATCCGTACCTAAACCTTCATTGTTACCCGTTACACCTATACTTGCACGTAACTTCAGGTTACTGATCACCTCTTGTTTTTTCATGAAAGCTTCATTACTGATCTTCCAGCCTCCGGATACGGAAGGGAAATAACCAAATCGTTTATGCTTACCAAATCTGGAAGAACCATCAATCCTCAAAGCACTTTCAAACAAGAAACGATCTTTATACGTATATCCCGCCCGGCCAAAATAAGAGACGATGGCCCATTTGGAACGATAATCCGAAGCTTCGGTTCTGTTGGTAAAACCAGTGATAGATTCAATGATATCCGTTGAATTTGTATTCCCTGCCGCAGCAATTCTGCGCGTCGCAGATTCCTGATAACTCTGGCCAAGCAAAGCAGTCAGTTTATGGTGCTTATTCAACGTTTTATTATAGGATAGGGTATTCTCATTTACCCAAAGCATTACCGAATAAACACTTAAAGAACCGCTTGCATTACTGCCATTATTGACGAGCCTGGAAAGATACCGGTCGTCCGTAATGCTCAAATGGTCAAAGCCAATACTGGATTTGAATTGTAATCCTTTGGCAAGCGTATAGTTTCCATAGACATTTCCAACATAACGGTCAGTTTCGGCAATAAACCGAAGCTCATTCCCCATCATGACCGGATTCAGTCGCCCTTTAGCATCCATATAGTAACTGCCATCCGGATTATACACCGGATTATTTGGATTTTGAACCAAAGCAAGTGTCAGAACAGACTGGTTGGAAAAGCTGCCATCCCTGCGGTGATTCATGGAATGACTACCGGTCACATTCGCTCCGATTTTCAACTCGTCAGTTGCTTTTGCATCAAAGTTTATCCGCCCGTTTAACCTTTTAAATTTCTGGCCGATGATCGTACCCTTCTGATCAAAATAGCTCCCGGACGCATAATAACTCGCCTTATCTGTTCCACCGGATACAGATAAAGCATAATTTGAGATGGGCGCAGGGCGAAAAACCTGGTCCTGCCAGTTGGTATTGACACCGGTATTGATGATGTCATTCTCCACCGGCTGTCCGCCATTTGCCCTTTCTTCTTTAATGAGTTGCGCGTATTCTGCCCCATTGAGCAGTGACAACCTTTTGCGTACCTCTGCAACGCCGGTATACATGTTAAAATTAAATTTTGCTTTGCCTAAGGCTCCTTTTTTAGTGGTAATTAGAATGACACCATTTCCCCCACGCGAACCATAGATCGCTGCCGCAGCTGCATCTTTTAATATTTCTACAGATTCAATGTCATTTGGATTGATGTCATTTTGCGCAGAGACCCTTTGTCCGTCTGTACTTTGAGGTCCGCTGCCGGCGGAGATGTTGTTCATCGGTACGCCATCGATCACATACAAGGGCCGGTTCTCTCCAAACAAAGATCCGCTTCCCCGAATCCGCAAATAAGCTTCATCACCAGGGGCTCCCGAATTTTGTATCACCTGAACACCTGCAGCCTTCCCCTGCATCACCGCATCCAGGTTCGTAACGGGGATCTGCTGTAAGTCACTCCCTTTCACCGAAGTAATTGCAGAGATCACATCGCCTCTCTTACTCGTACCATAGCCGATGATGACCACCTCATTTAATCCTTTCTGATCTTCTGAAAGGACCATATCGATCACCCTGTCTTTTCCCACCGTCCGTTGCCGGCTCACAAATCCGGTATAAGCAAATACCAGAACAGACTTTTCACCTGCCACCTGGATGCTATACTTACCGTTCGCATCAGTAGGGCCCCCTTGTCGGGTTCCCTGGACAAAAACGCTCACACCTGGCATCACTGTGCCGGTTTTATCTTTCACATTCCCCGTGATTTTTAGTTGCCCTGCCGGAAGCTGGGCGTAGCCCTTAACACCGGGCAAAATGAGGAGAAAGACGATTAAGTAATTTTTATATGTCATCAGAATATAATTTGATTTTTAGCGATCATAAGCATGTTTACCATAGTTTGTAAGTAGTATGCTTATGATCGTATCACACGATTTTATTTGGTTTAGCATTAAAGCACTACTTTTTGAACGAGTCTTATATCTGCGGAAGAACTACCGACCATCAGGTTCAGGCTCCCCTTCTCCAATTCCCAACCTTTCCTGATTTCCTGATAATAATTGAGGTCGCTCAGTTTGATACGCAACTCCACTTCCCGGGATTCATTGGGATTCAGGCTTATTTTACGAAAAGCTTTCAGTTCCTTTTCCGGCCGGAGAACCGACGATTTTGCATAGCCGGTATAAACCTGCGCTACTTCAGCACCCGCAACCTGTCCGGTATTGGTAATGCTAAACTTCAGGAGCAGTTCCTCATTTTGCTTTTCTACACGCAACTTACTGTAAACAAAGTCGGTATAAGACAAGCCATGTCCGAAAGAAAATAAAGGAGCGACATGGTAGGTATCATAATAACGATAGCCAACAAACAGGTCATCTTTATACACCTCTTTAAACGTTTTTGGGTCTCCGGGATAATCTCCTAAAGCATGTGCAGGAACATCCTGAAGTTTCTTTGGAAAAGTTACCGGGAGTTTCCCTGATGGATTGGTCTTACCAAAAAGAACGTTGGCAATGGCGTTTCCTCCTTCCATACCGGGGTACCAGGCCTCAATGATCGCAGCCGCCTGTGGTTCCCATCTGCGCATATCCATAACCCCTCCGCCCATCATCACAATTGCCGCATTCGGATTTGCCTTTAAAACCGCTTCAATCAATTCATCCTGTCCAAACGGGAGATTGATATCTGTTTTATCCTTTCCTTCCGCATCGTATGCCGGACTTTTTTCCTGTTCCATACCTTCCCCATAGCCATGAACCCATCCGCCCACAATCACCACTGCATCTGCCTGTTGAGCTGCTTTTACAGCCGCGGCAATTTTTTCAGGATCTGCTTTACTGTCTTTCGCGATCAGATATCCCGGCTCATACTGCAGGTTCAGCGTTTTACCAGCTAAATTTCTCAATCCCTCCAGAGGGCTAACCTCATACCTGGCAGGGACTCTTGAACTGCCACCACCACCATGGTGCCGATAATCGGCCAGGGCACCGATTACCGCTACCGAACGTATTTTATCTGCTTTGAAAGGCAATAGTCTGTTCTTGTTTTTAAGCAGCACGATCCCTTCTTCTGCGACTTTTAAAGCGATATTTTGATGCTGAACGACATCAATACTGCCTTTATCCCGCTTCCCGAATAAATTGGTTTTAAACATCAGCGTCAGGATGCGTTCTACTTTATCGTCAACCAGGCTTACAGGGACCTGACCGGATTTCAGCAGTTTGACAACCGTATCACCCATAAAGTATTTTTTAGGTGTCCCCATCTCGATGTCTGTTCCGTATTTCAACGCCTCCATGGTATTGTGTACCGCAGCCCAGTCGCTAATCAGGACTCCCTTAAATCCCCATTCCCCTTTTAAAATGGTATTGATCAGGTATTCATGATGTGTACAATACTGGCCCCTGAATTTATTATAGGCACCCATGACCGCATTTACCCCAGCTTCATCCACCACCGCCCGGAAAGCAGGCAGATAGATTTCCCGCAACGCACGTTCAGACATATGGACATCGACATTGTTCCGTTTAAACTCCTGATTGTTTGTAGCAAAATGTTTTACGCAGCCTGAAATCCCCTGGTCCTGAATCCCCTTGATGTAACCTACCGCAATTTTTGAGATCAGATAAGGGTCCTCAGACAGGTACTCAAAATTTCTGCCGTTAAGTGGTGTCCTGATGATGTTGATTCCCGGCCCCAGCAGCACATCCTTAGCCCAGTATTTCGCTTCAAGGCCTAAAACCTTCCCATACTGATATCCCAGCTCAGGATTCCATGTCGCAGCCAATGCATTCCCGCCCGGAAGATAAGTAACGGTACCTTCGATCTCTTTTTTCCCCGGCAGCGGACGCAAACGGACCCCATGAGGACCATCCGACATCGATACCGGCGGAATGCCTAATCTTGGAACCCCACCCGACGTAAAAGTAGAACTGCCATGAATCGTCACCACCTTTTCTTCAAGGCTCATTAAGCTCATTAAAGATTTTACCCGGCTGTTGACAGACTCATTGGGATCTTCATACACCTCCTTTTTCTGATTGCCGTTTAAATCTGTCCAGTTCGCGGCTTCCTCGATCTTTCCTTCCCGGATGTTTAATCCTTTATCAAGTATTTTGAAGGCATTTTCCCTGGTCGACACCCTGATGGTCTTAGCCCCCGGCCCTAGTCCCGACAGCTTGATGTCCCTGCTCTTCACAAACTTTCCAAGCGATTCAGCAGCCAGTTCAGTCGCTTCGAGCGCATCAATATTTACATTTTTAACATCTTCAAAAAACAACAATGAGCGCTCATCCTTTTTCGCCGACGAGAATCTGATGTGCTTAAGCGCTACATTTTTAACATGGCGCAGATACAAGCCACTTCCCGGCAGACTAAATCCAAACATCCTGTTTTCAGGATAGTCACTTTCATTTTCAGGTATGGTCCTGTCTGCATCATTTTTTGTTCCTCCACCGGGAATCTCCAAAGTAAAATTCTCGAGTTTGACGTTCTCCACATCAGCCCCTGGCAAACCAGTTATCGAACTGCTCATCAGGCTGTTGCTTTTCGCCTGAACGTTCCCGATAAACACATTTTTCAAACTCCCCGGACGGTCATTTCCATCCTGATCCTTTCCCGGTCTTCTGTTGCCGAGTTTTATAAATACCGGGGTCTGCACACCGGTCATTTTTACGGATGAAATGTGAATCCCATCCATAAAGCCCCCATCTACCACCTCAAGTGCAATCCCTGCAAGTGTAGAGATACCAGAAGTCACACCGGTAATCCTGGTACTCCAGTTTCTGAACCTGTCTTCCAATGGCAGCCGGATCTCGCAATTGCTGATGCTGATGTTTTTAAATCCGCCGATGGAGGCAGTACCCATTTTTATCGCATTGCAATTGCTGGAAAGCACACAATTGCTCACCTTAACATTTTCACAGGGGAACCTCGTCTCACTTTTAAAGCAAAGTGCATCATCATCAGTATTGATGATACAATCGGATATCGTTACATTTTTACTGTCAATGTCGATCCCGTCATTATTAAAATTACTGTGGCTATAGACATTTATTCCCTTAATCTCTACCTGATCGCAGGCCAGGTAATGCTGCACCCAAAAAGCAGAATTTTTCAGACTGAGGTCTCTTACCGACACATTTTTACAGCCAATAAAGAAAATGATCTTTGGCCGCTTTGGATGGTTATCAAGGCGTCCAAAGACCGGATGATGCCCGTTTCCATCGATTAAGCCTTTCCCGGAAACCGAAATGTCATTTGCATTTTCAGCGAAAATAAGGCTGAGGTTCGAACCTTCGGAGAAGGCAGAACGGTTTCCCGGATAATCATCTAAACTGGTACTTCCGGATAAGATGGCTCCGGATTCCAGATAAAGATCCACCTTACTTTTCAGGTAAAGTGTTCCGGTAATGAATTTTCCAGCCGGAACGATCACCCTGCCACCGCCGTTTTTTGTACATTCATCTATGGCCTGCTGGATACTTTTAGTATTGACCCGTATGCCATCAGCCCTGGCACCGTAAGCCAGGATATTGTAAACACTTTCCTTCTTCTGAATTTTCTTCCATTTCCCGGATATCGGCGATGGAAGGGTAAAAAGCAGCAGAACACAGGCTTTCCATAACAAATTTTGAGTTCTCATTATATAGTTTTTATTTGGTTAGTACTTATTTCTTTGGCAACACCTGATTCCCCCATTCCGGATTAGGTACCTTACCCATGAACAGGACAAGCCTTCCTCCGCCTTGAATTTCCTGATGAGACAATTGGGACCGGTTCATCGTACGCCCGTTCAGCATCGCCTTTTGAATGTAAAAATCAGATGCCGAGAGCCCGGGCGCAGTTATTGTAAATGTTTTACCCCTGCCCAGGGAAAGGGTAACTTTACGAAATGAAGGGGTACCAATCATGTAATCCGGCGTACCCGGACATACCGGATAAAATCCCATCATCCCGAAGGCCAGCCAGGCCGACATCTGACCTGCGTCCTCATTTCCGCTCAAGCCTCCCGGCCCGGTATGGTATTCTTCTCTAATGATATTTCTAACACGAAGCTGTGTTTTCCAGGGCATACCGGCAAAAGCATACAGATAAGCACTGTGATGTCCGGGTTCATTGCCATGCCAGTAATGTCTTTGATCAAATAACAGATCCAGCTGCTTCACAAATCGCCTGCTCCCTCCCATCAGCTCGATTAAGCCGGGCACATCATGAGGTACATACCAGGAGTACTGGAAAGCGGAACCCTCGGTAATAAAACCGGAACGGATGGCAAAGGGCTCAAAAGGTGTAATCCATTTTCCGTCCAGATAACGTCCTCTGACGTAACCTGTAGCCGTATCAAAAACATGTCTGTAATTTTGGGACCTCCTGATTAACAAGTGGTAATCCCTGGTTTTACCCAACAGCTTTGCTACCCGGGCCAATACATAATCGTCGTAAGCATATTCTAAAGTCCTTGACACCTGCTCGTTGGTGTGAAAAGCATCTGCAACTCCATCTTCCAGGGGGATAAAACCGTATTTGAGGTAAGAACTTAAGGCCCGGCGTCCCCTGCCGTCTTTATAGCTCAGGGAGTCATCATTTACCTGGAAGGCATTTTTGCGCATCACCTGATATAACTTCTCCCGGTCCTTCCTGACGATTCCTTTTACCATCGCATCAGCAATCATTGCAATCGCATGATCACCGATCATCGCCGATGTATAGCTATTCCAGCAGGGAAAAACAGGCAGCCAGCCTCCCTGTTCTGCTTTTTTCAATAGGGAAGTCACCATATCTTCCGATCTGGAAGGTTCCATCAGCAACTGGAGCGGATGCAAGGCCCTGTAGGTATCCCATAAGGAATAATCGTCGTAATATTTGAAGCCTTTAGCCTGCAGCAGCTTCCCCCCGGCAGCAAATGCATTATAGCTGCCATCCACATCACTCACTTCCCTTGGCAGCAGTTTCGTGTGGTACAGTGCCGTATAAAAATTTACTTTGTCCTTTTCAGCACCTTCGACCTTTATTTTAGCCAATTCCGCATTCCACTGTGCAGCTACTTTTTGCTCCAGTGCCTGAAAGTCCCAGCCTTCTATTTCTGCAGCCAGGTTCTTCCTCGCCTGTTCCATACTACTGAAAGAACAGCCAACCTTTACCCGCAGCAATTTCTCTTTGTTCAATGGCAACTTTACAAACGCACCAACAGGACGACCGCTACCTTTTTCATTTACAGACTGATGTTTTAAGTCCGCGCCATTCCAGGTACCATAAGACTCAAAACTCCGGTCAAATGCCAGCACAAAGTAGCCGCTGAATCCTGCAGACTTCCCTTGTCCCTGGTAAATCCGATGCACGGGGTTATATCCTGAGATCTCATTTTTTGATGCGTCGATCTGTATGAAGCCTTCCCCCTGGTCGCTATTTGGCTCAATACAGATCCAGGCATCTTCCTCTTTGGCAAATCTGAAACTGAACATCGCAGAATGGCTGAGTCCGGTCATTGCCGTCTGGATGTTGTCATCCTCCAGCGTTACGCGATAGCTATAGGGCCTGGCCTGTTCCGAGGAATGTGTATAGCTGGAAGCCCTTTTCTCAGCATCGGTTTCGAGTTTACCGGCAATGGGCATCATCGTAAAACTACCGTAATCCTGAGTACAGGAACCACTCAGCCAATGGCTGCCCCTAAAGCCTTGTATCTTCTTATCTTCGTAATAATAAGGCGCCACACATTTGCGTTCTGAAGCACGGGTCTGTGCCGTCCAGCTGGTCATTCCATGAGGGACACCCACGGCAGGGAAAGTCTGTCCCCTCAGTTCAGACCCATCCTGACTATGCCGAATTGCACTTTCGGTGGTACTGATCGCCGTACCGATCAGTGGATTGACATACTTTGTGAAGTCCTGAGCTTTTAAAAGCTGTAGCTGAAAGCCGAGCACAAACCAGCATAGAAAACCGGCTTTTACGCGATGCCCGAACTTAAAAAGTCCTCGTTTATACATTCAGATTTATAATTTGGTTTTTGATTAACAGCAACAAACTAATTTCAACGAAACCACTTTGTTGTTATTTTTCATTTTGATTCTTTAAATTTACACAACAGGAATATTGCGGATACCGGGCAAAATGAGGCATAGACGCGCAGAACAGCAAACAACTCTTTATCAGGTAATTAAATACATAAAAATTGGATAACAGACTTTACATTTTAAAATGTATCGCGCTTATCGCGCAAAAAGCAGACTGGGGGGAAACTCATGACTGGGTAGATTATCACTTCAAAAACCTTAGTGATCAGATATTCGAAAGCACTAAAGTATCGATCAGCGTCAGAACATTAAAGAGAATTATCCGACAGGTTCCGGATGCTGAAGGTTACTATGAACCACAAATGGCGACAAAAAATGCCCTGGCGGTTTACCTTGGCTTCCATAGCTGGGCTGATTTCAAACGCAATGAAGCGATAGAAACAGATCAGCGCGTAGTTCCGGTTCAGCCGGCAGCTTCTTCCGCAAGGCCTAAAAAAAGAACAAATCACCTGAAGCGGATGCTCCTGATTCTCATTGTCCCCCTCTGCATCACTGCTTATCCTGTATGGAACTCGCTACGGACTTCGGCAGCGCCGGAACTGACCATAAAAAAAATGACCGGCAACAATATTGCCTTAAAATATGATTTAAAAACAACGAGGTACAACAATGCAACCATCGACCTGGATTACGGCTTTTTCCGGCCGCTGGTCACACCAAAAGGAGAATTCACCTATTTCTTTAAACTGCCTGATCACTATCGCTTAAAACTTCTGACAGACGGAATAACACTTGCTTCCCGGAACATCCATATCGTTTCAAACGGTTGGAAATGTGTCGTCCAGCAAGGTCAGAAAGAGGTACTGATCAGCGACAGTAGTTTATTCTTCCGCAACCAGGCTTTGTCTTTCCGTTCCGACAAAATACGAAGTATTGGCTTAGATCCTTTTGAAGTCTATTGGACTGATTATAGAAATATTAAAGATTTCAATATAGATGGAGACAACCTGATCATTGAACTTGATATCAGGAACAATCTACAGGGTGGTGGCATGGATTGTTTTGACAGCAGCGTGGAATATCTTGGTGAATTTAAAACGGGACGTGTTAAATTTGTGAAACCTGGTTGTACCCAATTCGCCTCCTTCGATTTTGGCGAAGTCCACTACAACGGAAATTTCCATGACCTTAAACATTTGGGTATAGACCTGTCTCAGTGGAGAAGCGTACGCATTGAAGTCATCAAAAAACAGGTTCATGTCTTTACAGATGGCATATTGATCTATAAAAATAGCTATGAAGAACCTATAGGTAAGGTTAAAGGGATTAAATGTAAATTCAAAGGTGCCGGGACAATCGACAATTTCAGGATCATGAATCTGGAAAGGAAAGTGATCTACGGCGCATCATTTGAGGATAAAACTGCAAGCCGGAAATAACAGTTTCCACCATACCAGCTTTCCGCGTTTACGCTCACATACCTGGCGCGGCACAAAAAACCCCGAAACGCAATCCTGCATTTCGGGGTTTTCAATTTCTTTTTGGTGTTCTATTTATAAACCTTGATCATAAATACATAATCCTGGATTTTCTCTACCTGTTTGTTTCTGCTCAGGCCTTGTAAAGAATTCCTTTTGTTAAAGGCGACCTTTTTACCCAGAGAATCATTAGGGATCGAATTTAAAGCTTCCTGAATGTATTTCGATTTAATGGCAAACGTAGCACCATCAACCTGTTTTTCTTTCGCAGAGATCACTCCGATGATATTTCCCTGATGGTCTAATAAAGGGCCACCGCTATTTCCCGGGTTAACCGGGATAGATACCTGATATTGTGTGGTATCTCCATTATAACCGCTTCTTGAGCTCACGTAACCTTCACCGAAAACGGCATCATCCTTAGGAAAACCTAGAGTATATACGATTTCTCCCATTCCAATTCCGCTTTGTTTCAATCGGTAAGGCAGGTTAGACAGCGGGCTGAATGATTTATCAATTATTTTTAAGATGGCCAGGTCGTATTGAGAATCTGTTCTCACGACTTTAGCCTTATAGGAATCTCCTTTATTGTCCTGAACATATACAGAATCAGCACCGTCTACCACATGCAGATTAGTCAATAAATAACCATTTGCAGTCAAAGCGAATCCTGTACCGCCAAAATTAGCAGGTTTTGTATGCTTAGGCGCATTTGGTACCTGCTTAGAATTGATGATTCTGATCAGGCTGCTTTGAGAATTTTTGATTTTCGCCATTTCTCTGCTCATCAGTTCCACACTGCCAATTTGTTTGGTATTCTGTTGAATGGAATAAACAGTTACAATCGTCAACAAGATAAACGAAGCGGCCACAGCGATTGCTGCTTTATTTTTACGCCAGATGTTAATGATATAAGAAGGATGCGGTCTTAGCTCTTCGCTTAAAGTCTCTACATCGATCTGTGCATGTGCACGGTCCATCTTGGCCTTTAAATCCAATACATTTGCATATTCTCCAAAAGATTCCAGAAAAACCTTGTGCGCTACCACTTTATGATCCACAATTGGATCATTTTTGCGAAGCTGCTCAAATGCTGTTCTTTCTGCTTCGGAAAGTTTACCATTTAAATAATCCTCAATTATACCCTCTAACTCAATCTCGTTTCTCATATCACCTTTAAACTTGAAAAAACAACTTCTTCAACCGCTGTAAGCATTTATATTTTTGAGTTTTGGCATTATCCGTATTGGTGTAGCCAAATTTCTCACAAATGTCCTGCATCGAGAGGTTGTTGATGTAAAAATCCTGAATAATCGTTTTGCAGGGTTCACCTAAATGAAGGAGCGCATCTTGCATTTTATCAAACTGCTTGTCCTTTTCTTCGTGCTGTTCCAAATCTACCTCTACTGCCATGACATCCTCAAAGTCTGAAATGTTGCTGGTCTTCTTGCTTTGCTGTGAAAGCTTTTTCAACCAGATTCTTCTGCAAACTGAGTATATATAGGTCTTAAGTTTACTGCTCAATTCAAAATTTCCGCCTTTTATTTTATTGTATAAAACGATGATTCCTTCCTGATACACGTCTTTTGCATCGTCTTCATCACCGTTATTATTCAAAATAAATTGTAAAATCATCGGGAAATACCCCGTGTACAACTTATTTAGCGCATCTTCTGAGTCATTTAGTATCCCTAAAACTACCTCTCTATCTGTTGGAACTGAACTGCTTAACTTATTACTCACCAATTAATACATTTATACGTGAATGGTAACCCAATGATAGCCAAAAAAAAATTACTTTTTTCTCATCCACCACTTAATACAGTATTAACGCTAACAGTAACCCAAAACATCAAATAAAAATATTTTTATTTTTTTTTCAAATTGATGGGTTACCTTTTAATGTTTACCGTATTAATCAGCAAAATTAATTAATTATTTAAAATAGAATTAGAATGAAAAACGCATTTAAATTTGGCTTTGTAGCTTTAGCAATCTCTTTATCAGTAGCAGCTTGTTCATCAGAAAAAAAAGGTGAATCAACTGATACTACTTTAACTGATTCAGGTGCAGTTGTTACTACTGTTGATACTAACGTTGTTGATTCAACTGTAAAAGATACTACTGTTAAAACTACTACAGTTGCTGTTGACACAGTAAAAAAATAAGCTGAATAAAACTCAATAACAGAAAAGGCGCTGGAAATTTCCAGCGCCTTTTCTGTTATACAGTATTTTTTAATTTCTATATCACAGCATCTTATTCCGGAAAGCAACAGCTTAATTCTAATTGCCTTGCAGTGTCACCCCGGCTTCAACCCATCAGCAACCCAAATTCCTATACACTTCAATTCCGTTGATCAACTCATTTAAATCAGGAAAGAAACAGCTTGCAGGAATACGCATTTCGAGCTCGTTTTATACAAGTTGCTTACCCGCCTTTAACACGCCTCTGACCGAGTTAGCACCGAGTATAGACCGAGTATAGACCTAGGTCAGACCTAGCTTGGGACAAAGCAGGTATTTCACTGTTTCAAGGCAGTTCCGAATTGCTTATTACGGATATAGCTTTACAAAAAAAAAGTCCTGATTTTGTGTTATTCCTGATGGCGCTTTACCTGTTGTCCGATCCTGATCAGATTCTTTCCCTATCGCTGCCCTAAAAAATATTTTTAAATTATTTTAAAATACCCGGGTTACCTTTCTATCATTAGCGTATTAATCAATAAAATTAGTTAATTACCTTAAAACAAAAATAGAATGAAAAACGCATTTAAATTTGGCTTTGCAGCTTTAGCAATCACTTTATCAGTAGCAGCTTGTACTTCAGAAAAAACTGGTACTGCAACTGACACTACTGCAACTGATTCAGGTTCAGTTGTTACAACTGTTGATACTACTGTAAAAGACTCTACTGTAAAAGATACAACTGTTAAAACTACTACAGAAGCAACTAAAGAAGCTGCTAAACCAGCTGCTCACTAGTTTAAATTAACCCATAAAAAAAAGGCTTCAGATATATCTGAAGCCTTTTTTTTATACCCTACATTTATTTTAGCCCTCCTTCCCTTCCCAAAAACGGCTAATAATGCGTAACTTCGCGCCTGTAAACAACCATAATATTCATGAATTTATCTCCACTTCAAGCTATTTCTCCAATAGATGGCCGTTATAGAAACACCACTCAAAGCCTATCTAACTACTTTTCTGAATCTGCCCTCATCAAATACAGGGTATATGTAGAAGTAGAGTATTTCATTTCACTATGTGAAACCGGATTACCAGGATTAGCGCAATTTGATAAAGCCAACTATGGAAAACTACGCCTGATTCATGAGCAATTCAATGATGATCATGCACAGGAGATCAAAGACACGGAGAAAATTACCAATCACGATGTTAAAGCAGTAGAATATTTCATCAAGAAACAATTTGATGAATTGGGTTTCCAGGAATACAAAGAATTTATCCATTTTGGATTAACTTCTCAGGACATCAACAACACCGCGATCCCTTATACTTTTAAGCTCGCCCTGAATGAAGTTTATTATCCGAACATCAGCGGACTGATCAGCAGAATTAAAGAACTGGCCACAGACTGGAAAGATATTCCGTTACTGGCGCACACTCACGGACAGCCAGCCTCTCCTACTAAACTGGGAAAAGAGTTCCTGGTTTTTGCAGAACGTTTAGAAATTCAGTTGAACAACCTTAAAAACATCCCGAACAGTGCTAAGTTTGGTGGTGCCACAGGAAACTTCAACGCACACCATATTGCTTACCCTTCCATTAACTGGGTGGATTTCTCCAACAACTTCGTCAACGAAGTATTGGGATTAAGTCGCGCGCAACACACCACACAAATTGAACATTACGATCAGTTTGCCGCACAATGTGATGCCTTAAAACGAATCAACAACATCATCATCGATCTTGACCGCGACATCTGGGCATACATCTCTAAAAATTACTTCAAACAAAAGATCAAAGAAGGAGAAGTAGGTTCTTCGGCTATGCCACATAAAGTAAATCCTATCGATTTTGAAAATGCGGAAGGAAATGCCGGAGTAGCCAATGCTTTATTTGAATTCTTCGCGGCTAAATTACCGATCTCCCGTTTACAGAGAGACCTCACCGATTCTACCGTATTGAGAAATGTAGGTGTTCCTATGGCGCATACGGTGATTGCCATTGCATCAACCTTAAGAGGCTTAAACAAGTTATTATTAAATAACGAAGCAATTGCGGCAGACCTGGAAAACAACTGGGCAGTAGTAGCAGAAGCCATTCAAACGGTATTGAGAAGAGAAGCTTATCCAAACCCTTATGAAGCGCTAAAAGACCTGACACGTACCAATCAGAAGATCACCGCAGAGACGATGGCGACCTTTATTGACGGCTTAAACGTGAATGAGGTCATAAAAGCAGAATTAAAGCACATCACTCCATTTAACTATACCGGAGTATTTTAAGATATAATGACCTAAAACAGACATCGATAGCTTAAATTGCATCTTTGAATTATTTATTTTTGTAAGAAAAAAAGACAATGACGATCAACGTATATACAGAACAAACCCCTAATCCTGCCACCATGAAGTTTATGGTCAATAAGTTATTGATCAACGGCAGTGAAGATTTTGCGACTAAAGAGAGTGCTGAACTTTCTCCTTTTGCGAAGGAACTGTTCAAGTTCAACTTTGTGAACGGCGTTTTTTTTGCAAGTAACTTTGTGACCATCACTAAAACTGAAGATGCAGAATGGCCGGATATTGAGCCTATTTTGAAAGAATTCGTAAAAGGTGCGGTAGAGTCAGAATATAAGATCAAAGAAGAAACCAGCGAAGCGCCTACTGCTTTTGAAGGAACAGACCTGGAAATCAAAATTCAGCAGATCCTTCACGATTACGTGCGTCCGGCAGTAGAACAGGATGGCGGTGCCATCAGCTATAAATCATTTGAAGAAGGTGTCGTTACGGTAGAGCTTAGAGGTTCATGCAGTGGATGTCCATCTTCTACCATTACCTTAAAATCAGGCATCCAGAACTTATTACAACGTATGGTTCCTGAAGTAAAAGAAGTGGTATCTGAAGCCTTGTAAAACAGGATCAACGGTAAATAGAAAGGCCCATGACAAAATCATGGGCCTTTCTTATTTTTGGCTTTCATCAGCCTCATCATTGTGAAACTAACTATTAAAATGCGTATTCATCGTCGCAAGAATGTCCTCATGGATCAATCCATTGCTCGCCAGTATTTCTCTTTTCTCCAGGAACTCTGCCCCACCTGAAAAGTTCATCACATTTCCTCCTGCCTGTTGCACCAGGTAAGCGCCTGCCGCCACATCCCATGCATTCAGGTTGTATTCAAAAAAGGCATCGAACCTGCCACAGGCCACATAAGCAAGGTCGGTTGCTGCCGAACCAATCCTTCTCAGTCCATGGCACTTTTGCATCATCTCGGAGAACAGCTGCATGTACTGCGCCTGCTTGTCAAACTGGTAATAAGGAAAACCTGTAGCCAGTAAACTATCCGCCAGTGATGTCCTCGTAGAAACACGGATTTCTTTATTATTCAGATAGGCTGCCCCTCCTTTATAGGTAAAGAACATCTCTCCCCTGTTGATCTCATACACCACGCCTATAACCGGTTGATCGTCCTCATACAGGGCAATACTGATGGCATACGTTGGAATACCATGGATAAAATTAGTCGTCCCGTCTAAAGGGTCTATGATCCAGTTGTACACTTCTCCCCTGCTGTTGATCGTTTCTTCCTCCGTCGTAAATCCCGCTCCCGGAATCAGCTTTGCTAAATTTCGTACCAATTGCTTCTCTGCAGTTTTATCTACATAGGATACCAGGTCGTTCAGTCCTTTGAATTCTATTGCATCTGCATCAAAATTCATGGACTCCTTACGGATAAAATTGCCTGTCAGCCGCGTGATGGCAATTACTTTAGAACAGAGTAATTCGTAATTCAAATCTAATGGATATTAATAATTTGCATGCTTTTCTTTATTCTTCAGCGAATAGAGTACCAGAAGCAAACCAGACAGGAATAAGATGCTGGATATCATTTCTGCCTGTGTAAAGCGGATTCCGGCAACATTATACTTGGTATTCACCCTGATCAGTTCTACAAAGAAACGCTCCAGGCCATTCATCATCAGGTAAATCCCGAACATCATGCCTGGCAGTTTAATCCGGTCGCGGATCTTCCAGAGGATAAGGAATAAGATAAAGCAAACAATCACCTCATAAATAGGCGTTGGATATACCGGAGCAGCTAACTCATGACAAAATTTACCGACACAACCGGGAATAAGGTTCCCTTCGTTGGC
This sequence comes from Pedobacter steynii, assembly GCF_900103665.1. GTDB lineage: Bacteria > Bacteroidota > Bacteroidia > Sphingobacteriales > Sphingobacteriaceae > Pedobacter > Pedobacter steynii. Next base: position 575,510 of record NZ_FNGY01000002.1, on the reverse strand, counting down.
TACGTTGTTTGGATAAGTATAGGCCCACATCCAGTCTGGAAGCCAGCTAAAAGGTTTAGGGTTAAGATTGGTAATTCCCCAATCCCCATCGCCCGACATATGGCATCCGATCCTGCCGACACTGTATGCCAGCATCATTCCGGGACCACCAATATCCAGCATGTGTAATACTTTTACATTGTTCTTTTTGGCGATGTACAATACTGCGGCACCACCACAGATCAATCCACCGTAAAAAGTAAGTCCGCTGAAAGAAAGCAAACTTCCGATCGGGTCCTGAACAAAAGTATCCCAATGCTCCAGGTTATCGAATATTTTAGCACCTAAAAAGCCCCATACCGCCGCCCAGACAATCATATTGCCCATCAGCTCGTAAGGATGTTGTGTCACCTCCACCGTTTTAGGTGCGGGTAATTTATGCCTGTTTTTTTCTTTATGATCCCAGTAAGCAAAAAGACCGGCAAAGAATAATCCGCCAAGCAGACTTCCTTTGGTAGATAGCAATACCGTTTGGGCATCACTTACAAAAAGTTTATAATTTAATAAGGCATAGACCAGTTTATAGCCAATCAGGAAACCGAAAATACCGTTATAGATCAGTTCTATAGTCGTTGCCGGTTTACCAACAGTGATCAGTTTTTTTATCGGATGTAAAAGGCCCAGGGCCTCTTTACGTTTAAATTCCTGGGTAAAAGCCCAGTAGCCTGCGATAAAAGCCAGCGCCACAAAAACGCCAAATGTATTAAAAGGAAGGGGTACCTGAACGCCGAAGAGATACTCGATAAAATGAGATACGGTTGGAAACATACGGATAAAAAAGTTTTATGCGAATATAGGATTAATGCGCTAAAACTTCTTCGGTTTCTGCAACTTCTACCTCCCCGTCAGCAGTAAGTTCGATCAATTTCACTGTTTTGATCTCATTTACCATCACCGGGTCATATTTCGCTTTCACTTTCACATAGTTTTTTGTAAAACCATGCATAAAGCCATCCTTCTGATCGTCTTCAAAAAGCACTTGTCCTACTGTACCAATCTGCGATTGATAAAAGGCCCTGCGTTTTTTATCGGATAAGATGTGCAACATTTTACTGCGGTCTGCCCTGGTGCTTCCTGCTACACGGCCCTTCATCTCTGCCGCAGCGGTCTGCTCACGCTCAGAATAAGTAAACACGTGTAAATAGGAAATGTCCAGTTCATTTAAGAACTGATAAGTATCTAAAAAGTCCTCATGTGTTTCGCCGGGAAACCCAACGATCACATCCACACCGATACAGCAATTTGGAATCAATGCTTTAATCGTGGCTACACGTTCTGTATATAGTTCTCTCTGGTAACGTCTTTTCATCAATCCTAAGATCTTATTAGATCCGGATTGCAATGGAATATGGAAATGAGGTACAAAGCGTTTGGAATGGGCTACAAACTCAATGATTTCATTGCTCAGCAAATTCGGTTCTATCGAAGAAATCCTGATTCGTTCAATTCCTTCTACTTCATCCAGTGCTTTAACTAGGTCGAAGAATTTATCTTCTCTGTTGCCATCCCTGATTCCGAAATCGCCCAGGTTAACGCCGGTCAATACGATCTCTTTCACACCGCTTTCTGCGATTTGCGCTGCACGGTTCACCACATTTTCGATGGTATCACTACGGCTTCCGCCACGTGCCAGAGGAATGGTGCAATAAGTACATGGATAATCACAACCGTCCTGAACTTTTAAGAAAGTCCGGGTTCTGTCGCCGATAGAATAGGCTGCAATAAAGTTATGGTTAACTTTCTCAATGTTCTGCTGATGAATAACGGCTTTAGGCTGTTTGGTCAGGTCAGAGATATACTCCACGATGCGGAACTTTTCTGCTGCGCCCAATACCATATCCACACCTTCAATCTCAGCGATTTCTACCGGTTTCAACTGCGCATAACAACCTACAATAGTGATGTAAGCATTAGGTGCATATTTAAGTGCTTCCTTAACGACCTTCCGACATTTCTTATCGGCATGTTCCGTTACGGAGCAGGTATTGATCACATACACATCTGCTGCCGCTGTAAAATCCACGACTGCATAGCCGGCATCGGTAAACAACCTGCCTATAGTGGAAGTTTCAGAAAAATTTAACTTACAACCCAGTGTATAAAACGCAACCTTCTTCATTAGCCCTGATAAATGTTCATTAAGAATTTGCAAAGATAAGTTTTTAGATGAGATTATTCCTCATTCCAGCGGTAACTATCCATAGTAAGCCCAGCCAGGTCGATCACACGGCTTACCACCGTTTGGGCCACTTCTTCAATGCTCTTTGGCAGGCTGTAAAAAGAAGGACTTGCCGGACAAATGATCCCTCCTGCTTCCGTTACCGTCTTCATATTATTGATGTGAATGAGGCTGAAAGGCGTATCCCGCACTACGGCGATCAATTTCCGGCGTTCTTTCAGGATCACATCTGCCGCTCTGCTGATGAGGTCATTGGAGATGCCATGTGCGATTCTTCCCAGTGTTCCCATGGAACATGGAATGATAATCATAGTGTCAAATTTTGCAGAGCCCGACGCAAAGGGGGCATTAAAATCCATTTTCGGATAAAAAGTGAAAGGGTAAAGATCATAATCTTCATTGCCCAGCTCAAAGCGCCAGACTTCCTTCGCATTGTCGGACATCACGACGCCCACCTTTTCAATCTGGTCGGAGAGCTTCAGCAGGTTATCCAGGAGTAATTTAGCGTAAATGGAACCACTGGCTCCGGTGATGGCAACGATGATTTTCTTCTTATTCATAACGCCGGTAAAGGTACGGAACCCCGGGATACAAAAAAGGGTCGAAAATAAATTTCCGACCCTACATCTACCTATGAAAAACATACCCTCGAAAGGGTAAGCCCAAATGTAATTAACTTTTTGATTAAATGAAAGTTTAAACACTTTTTTTTGTAATCTAAATCTCTAAATACAAGGCTTGAAGCAACTTATTTTACGTAAAACAGGTTTTTGTTGCTTAACAATGACCAATCAGTCCCCTCTTCTCTGTATTTCAGCATCAATTCCCCCAGATTTCCGGACTTTTGCAGTGCATAAATTTTAACCGGATGATACCCCGCTTTCAACCTCACTGTTGTAAAAGTTTCTTTACCCGACGCATATCCAAAATCGGCATCCAGTAACTCTGCCTCATGTAACCGGACATAAGCTTTACCTTTCGTCTGAAGAGAGAAAGTGTAATTTCCTTCCTTTGGCGCGCTAAAATAAGCCTCATACAGGACCATTCCCTCCTTAATATTGACAGAAACCGGCTTTAAGCGCTCAGTAACCCCTTTTTTCTCCGCCAGTTTTCCTTTTTCGGAAACTACCCATGGAAAATCACCCTTAAAAAAGCGCCAGCTTAAACCGGGCTTGAGCCCTTTGGAAATGGGCGAAGCAGGAATCGCCACCCCATCATATGGACGGGGAGCTTCCCCATCAATTCTCCTGCCCTGCAATACTTTAGCCTTCATCTTTTCCTGGATCTTTTGATAGCCAGGATCAGCAGCCAGGTTCTTTGTCTCCTTAGGATCGGTTACGACATTGTAAATCTCAAAATCATCTGCTGCAGATTTGATCTGGTAACGAACACCAACCAAATCCCCAAAACGAATCATCTGCATTTGACCGCGCTTCCTTCCTCTTCTGCTTTCTTCAAATGATTTAAAATCCGGCGTTTTTCCTCCTTCACTATATTCCACATACACCTGTCCGGCTTCGGGTTTTCCCTTTCCGGTAAGGACAGGTAGCAGCGATATCCCGTCCGTTCTTGCCGGAACAGCGATCTTTGCCGCATCAGCGAAAGTCGCCATCCAGTCTGACAACATACTGGGGCTGCTGATCGTTTTTCCGGGAGCAATATGCCCCGGCCAGCTGGCCAGAGTAGGCATTCTCAATCCACCTTCCCAAACGTCTCTTTTGATCCCGTCGAAAGGGCCAAAACTTCCAAAAAACTCAGGGCTGTTAGGCGCAAATCCTTTTGGAAGGTAGGATTCTATGGAAGGGCCGTTATCCGAAGTAAAAATGACCAGTGTATTTTCTGCAATATTCAGGTCTTTAAGCAATTGGGTCAGATCGCCAATGGCATCGTCGATCCTCCTGTTTGCCGTTGCATACCTTTTATAAGTATCCGGCCAGGCGATTTCAGGAGTCGCGGCATTCTGATCATTATCATAGGTGGCATTCGCATAATCAGGATGAACATAAGTATCGATCTCTCCGGAAGCGGTATTGATCATGCTTCCTTTGCTGTCCGTCCATTGCAATCCGCCTTTCAAACCACCTCCTTTAGGATAGGCCTGAGTTGGCAATTCCAGTACCGCATGAGGGGCATCATACGCCAGAAACATAAAGAAAGGTTGTTTCGCCTCTTTTCCCTGTTCATGAGTTACGATCCATTTCTTCGCATAGGCGGTCCACAAATCTGTGGTATAACATTTACTCAGCGTTGCGGCAACATCGTTATAATTGTCCCAGACCTGCTTTTTGCCGCGATATAATCCTTCGTAAGGATAATGCTCGTGGCCATCGGCATGCCTCATATAACCGAAAAACTGATCAAAACCTCTTTTTGAGGGATGGGCCGGCCAGTTGGGTTCATCCTTTGTTTCTCCCTGCAAACCCCATTTCCCGATGGCTGCAGTGGCATATCCACCAGCTTTTAACATCGTGGCAATGGTATGGTTGTTTTCCAGCTGTTTGTCAAACTGGTTATCTCTTACACTGGCATTACCCTGGTTCATTCCGGTCATGAAGGAAGCACGGGACGGGGCACAAACAGGTGCGTTGCTATACTGATGTGTAAACTTAGCACCTGAAGCAGCCATCTGATCCAGATGTGGTGTCAATTGAAAAGGCAATGCTTTATTCGCTTTCTGCTGACGCTGGTTTTGAAAGAAAACACCAATATCACCGTAACCAAGATCATCGGTAAGGATGAAAATGACATTCGGGGCAGCTTTTGACTTCGTTACCTGCGCGGGAACAAGAGCAGGAAAAAGGGTGATGGGGAACAGGAAAACCATTACTGAGGCTTTCCAGGGTCTTTTGATCATTTTTATTCGGTTTAGGTGTTGCTAAACCAAAGTTATCAGTTTTTATGAAATAGCATAAACAGGAATTATTCAGCAAAATCAGCAATCATTAAGCAATATTGGCAGATTTAAGTGTAATTGTTAAATTACAAGGTATTTTTAAAAGATTTTTATACTTTTATGGTTACCTAACCAAATATCATGAAGCCACAACTACTCAAAGTTTCAAACAACCTTGTGAATTCATTTAGTGCAAGAAGAGATAAGGTTCCTTACATTAACAACCGCTGGCATTACCATGCCGAGGTTGAACTGATCTATTTCAAAAAAGGCAATGGCACTCAGTTTATCGGAGACAGCATTAAGCGTTTCAGATCCGGCGATGTGGTTCTTGTAGGTGCACACCTCCCCCATTACTGGAGGTTCGACGACAGCTATTTTAATGAAGATGAAAAGAACAATGCTGATACAGTTGTTGTGCATTTCAATGAAAATTTCTGGGGGAGTCATTTTCTGAATCTTCCGGAAAACAAGGCCCTGAAACTAGTTTTGGAAAAAGCACACAGAGGGATTCAAATTCCGGACAAGAACAAGAAGGCTATCGGAGAACTGATTGAATCTATCTTACTTTCTGAAGGCTCTAAACGGATCATTCTATTGATGGAAGCGTTACTGGCCATTGAAAACTGTACCCCAAACCACCTCCTTTCTTCCATTGGTTTCCGCCATGACTTCGAGGAAATTGAGAACGACAGGATCAATGCCATTTACAATTACTCCCTGGCCAATTTCAAAAGAAAGATCCAGATGGAGGAAATGGCCTCCGTAGCCAATATCAGTCCGAATTCCTTTTGCCGGTATTTTAAATCAAGGACGAGAAAGACCTATACCCAGTTTATCAGCGAAATCAGGGTTGGACATGCCTGCAAACTGCTGATTGAGGACAGCATGAATGTGAAGCAGATCTGCTATGAAAGTGGTTTCCATAACTTCGCCAGTTTCCACAAACATTTCAAAATCATCACCGGAAAAAGCCCTTTAACTTATCAGAAGTCCTATTTACAAAAATAAGCCAACACACACACACACACACACACACACACACACACACACACACACACACAAATACAACATTAACAAACGAAACCTACACACAATTCTATGAACAAGAAGACCTTACTGTCTTTTCTGTTTCTGCTGGTGTTCTTTTCAGAGAACAAAGCACAGGAAAGCAAAGCACAGGACAAGAACAATGCTAAAAAAATGGAATGGTTTACCGATGCCAAACTGGGGATATTTATCCATTGGGGCATTTATTCGGTAAAAGGAATTTCCGAATCCTGGGCATTTTTCAATAATTACATCAACCATGATAATTATATGAAACAACTGGATGGATTTAATGCCGCCAGTTATCAACCTGAAGAATGGGTAAAGCTCATCAAAGAAAGTGGGGCTAAATATTCGGTCATTACCACCAAACATCACGATGGCGTCTCTTTATGGGACACTAAAGCCCCTAACGCAACCACGACCATTAAACATAGCGCTGCAAAAAAAGACCTCATCAGTCCCTTTGTAAAAGCCTTAAAAGCTTCAGGATTAAAAACGGGATTGTATTTCTCCCTGCCCGACTGGAGTTATCCGGATTATGATGGCTTCACAAGAGAACATAAAAGATATAAACTGGCAGAAGAACCGAAACGCTGGAACAAATACCTGAGCTATTACCACAAGCAACTGGATGAACTTTCTGCTAATTTCAAACCAGACCTTTTATGGTTTGACGGAGATTGGGAACATTCAGGAGAAGAATGGCAGGCACAAAGAGTACTCAAAGGATTGCGCAGCTATAATCCCAACATCATCATCAATTCCAGACTCAACGGACATGGCGATTATGAAACTCCTGAACAGGGAATTCCAGTCGTACGGCCTGCCGGAGATTATTGGGAGCTGTGCTATACGATGAATGATTCCTGGGGTTATCAGCCTTACGATTACAAGTACAAATCCCCGAATATGATCGTCAGAACTCTGGTAGATTGTATCAGTATGGGTGGAAATTTATTACTTGATATCGGCCCTAAACCAGATGGAACCCTACCTGAACAACAGGTGAAAATACTTAAAGGACTGGCCCGCTGGACGCAAAAACATGGAGAAGCGATTTATGGAACCCGTGCAGGAATTCCGGCAGGACATTTCAATGGAAAAACGAGCCTTTCCAAAGATCATAAAACATTATACATTTATGCCGACTGGACACCATACGATGGGATCTTCCGCCTTAAAGGCATCCTTTCTAAAGTTAAATCTGCCAAAGTTGTGGGCGGTAACAGCAATGTAGAAATCGGTAAAGATGGCACAAACCTGACTTTAAAGATCAATACCAATGCTGCTGATGCTGATGTTACTGTCCTTGCCCTTCAGTTTGATGAAGCCTTGAAACTGGAAGGAAGAACAACAGCGACAGTAAACCTTTCTGCCATAACGAAAGATCCGGCGATACAACAAATCGCAGCCATCACTAATGCTTTACAGGATGGAAAGAATCCTTTCCTGAACACGAAACTGGCTGTAGATGGATTGGGATTTGAAACGGAAAAGAAAACACTAAACCCTGAGGTATACAACTGGATCACTAAAAATGCGGAAGGCTTGTTTCAAACAGGAAAAGGACTTCCTGAAGGACATTATCAAGGGAACAGTGCCCTGTCTGCCGACAAGAAAACAGTTTATCTTTTTGTTGAAGGAAAGCCTACAGGACCAATTGCCTTAAAAGGAATCAAGAATAAAATCGCCAGAATCAGGATTGTAGGTGAAGGCACCATGATGGAGCCGGAAATTTACAATAAACTCTATTGGAGTGCCATTCCGGGAATCATTTATATTCCTGTTCCTGAAGATCGTCTGGATAAGAGTTTAACCGTGATTGCGGTTCTTCTGGATGGAGAGGCAGATCTGTACCGGGAAAAAGTGGGTGCAATTGAAAGTAATTTATAATCATTCAGCCCTTCGCTTTCCGGAGGGCTAAACAATTGATTTAAAAAAACTTAACCTAAAGATAACATCAGTTTACTGTAGCGGTTATCCAATGACCATCGTTTAGGGAAGAAAAAACATATAGCTATGAAAAAAGGATTACTTGTACTGTTCATCACCATTTCGGGCCTATGCTTCTCTTGTAAAAAGGACAAGGAGGAATCAGCCCCTGTTGAAATTTATGGCAAATGGAAACTTACGGAAACGATGAACGACCCCGGAGACGGAAGCGGTAAATACATCAAAGCAACAGGTGAACCAAAGTACCTCAGCTTTGATAAAGATGGAAAACTAGCAGGCGATGCGCTCTACATGGACGTATTCAGATACAGAATTCTTGACAGTACAAGAATAGAGATACTCTATCAAAACTACGTTTCGCCACAAGTCTACTGGTACAAACTTACTTCAAAGACCTTACAGATCAATCCTCCCTGCATAGAAGGGTGCGGCCTGAGATTTGTCCGGAATTAGAAAACGGAAGGTCCCTCATAAAAAAAGCGGGTAGTTTTCTGAACAGATTCAGAAAACTACCCGCTTTTATCCATAAAAACAATCTTAGAAGTTTACGGCATGATCTTCAGGATAAAGCCCACCTGACCATGCTTTTTTTCCTGACCAGTCTTCGGTCTGGCTTGTCCAGAAAACATCTTCTGCAGGTAATCCCAGAGGCAAAAATCCGACACTACATAAATACAAGCTTCCGGTGCTGATATAGGTTTCCGCAGCCTGCGGCTGATGTCCGCAAAAGCCCAGCTGTAACCATCCCGTTTTACTAAAAGTGCCTTTCATTTCAAATTGTCTTTTCATGATTGCCGTGAGTGCTGAACGAACCTGCCCCGGACTGATCATCTTTGGCAACTGACGGTTCAATGCCAGTTGCGCCAATGGCTGAAATGCCCCTACGCGATAGACGACAGACCTTCCTATTGCCGGATAGGTCGCTTCCGGAGAGATCATGCGCTCCTGACAGGCGGCAAAACGCTGCATTCTTTTCAGCATCAGCTCATATTCCTCCTGTTTCGCCAGTCCTTTTTCCACCAATATTTTAAGGATGTCTACCAGCATGGGCTGGATCACAAAACCATTGTAATAATCAAAATGAAACTTCTCTCCATCGCCATACCAACCATCTCCTTTGTACCATTCCTTATGTTTATTAATGGCATAAGTGACCCGCTCCTGCTCCCACTCTGCACCAACCTTCAATAAAAATATTTCTACCATTGCAGAGAATAACAACCAGTTATTTTGCCCTGGTTTAATCCAGCGCAGGCTTTTAAGGGCAGTGATCACTTGTTTTTTCCCTTCCTCCGGAAGTGGTTCCCAGAGTTGCAAAGGCGCACGTAAAAAAGCATGTGAGAGAAATGCAGCATCCACTAATAACTGGGATTCTCCCCTTTTTACGAAATCGGTATAATCTGGAGAAGCGGGATTAACAAGATTTAGAATGCTCTTTCTCGCCATTTCGGCAAACTCAGCCCTCTTTTGCCCTTCTGCGGTTTGATCGGCAGGTAAAGACAGCCATCCGGAAATTCCGGCCAATGTGCGTCCCAATGCTTCCAAATAAGTGACTTCCTCCACCTTCTTCCCATAACCTTCAGGTTTTTCTAAAGGCATATTTTTCTTTAATGTGCCTTTGCTCAGGTTGCTCAATACTGGTTCTGCAATGCGAATCATCAGCGATACCCAATATTCCCGGTCCGATTTTGCAGGCATGAAAGTTTCAGGAATGGCAGCAATTGCCGTCCCCGGACTTACAAAACCAAATAATCCGGCTAAAGGGGCAATCTTAAAAAAGTTTCTTCTTTTCATCAGTATATAATTTGATTTTTTTCGATCGTTTTATTAGTTTTTTTCGAACTTTTTATTGGTTTTCAATGGTTCTCAAGAGTTCGCAAGCTCAGTTCAATGGTTCTCAAGAGCTCGTAAACTCGGTTTTTCGGTTATGAAGCCATGATAGGTTCATTTTACAATTCAGTATTGAAACGTTTAATCCCTTTACCCACTTTTACAGGTTCCGGGTATTTATGAGCTGGAAATGGATCATAATAGTAAATCGCATCTGCTTCATAAAGTGCTAAATGCCCTTTTAAGCGCTGCATAAACTGCGAAAAATCTTTCCCTTTCCCAGGCGACCATGCCGCTTCTGCAAGCGCTGCAATTCTTGGAAAAAGCAGATAATCCAGCCTTTGCTCCGTCTGAACCGTTTCCGTCCACAGGTTGGCCTGAATACCTAAGATCTGATTTTTATGGAGGGCCTGCGACTGGTAATCATCCCCGGAAAAAGCATATACACTTTCCAACGGGTTATAAGTCTTGTTCCATTTCCGACCGTAGCGGTGTGTGCTGTCCTGGACAAAATCAAAGTACAAAGGTAAACGCGGACATAAAACGGTTTCATATCCTTTATTTAAAGCTGATTTCAGCACCTCCGGTTTATCCTGTCTCCACCAAAAAATAATGGTCTTATCCTTTGGCAAATCCCCATCTGTCATCTCATCCCAAACGAGAAGCCTGGCATTCATACGGTATAGCGAATCAGCCATGCGCTTCATGAAATAAGTTTCTACTTCTTTTGTTCCTGCAAGATTTTTATCCTTCATTAAGGATAGGATATCCGGATCAGTAGCCCATTTCTGATTGCCATAACTGACCTCATCGCCCCCAAGATGAACCATTGCCGAAGGAAACAATACATTGGTTTCTTTCAGGATATTGCTCAGATAAGTATATGTTCCTTCTTTACCGGGGTTAAACGTAAACTCCGGATGTCCGGGAGCGCCACCACCACTGAATTCCGGATAGGCCTTATTCGCTGCTGTAGCATGCCCGGGCATGTCTATTTCCGGAATCACGGTAATAAACCTTGCTGCAGCATAAGCAACCACTTCTTTCACTTGTTCCTGGGTATAATACTGTGCAGGCGCAAACTCATTGGTGTAATTTCCAAGACCTCCAACCAGGGCCAGCTTCGGATATCTTTTGATCTCTATCCGCCATGCAGGTTCATCAGTCAGGTGCCAGTGGAACTTATTCAGCTTATAGAAAGCCATCCAGTCGAGGATAGATTTTACCTTCTCCATGCCAAAGAAATGCCTGGACTCGTCCAGCATAAAACCCCTCCAGCCATAGGCAGGCTGATCTTCCATGTTCCAGCCAGAAAGGCTTAAACTTCCTTTCGTTCTTTTGCTTTGCCGGATCACCTGTAATAAAGAAACAGCACCGTAAAAGGCACCAGCGCTTTCTTTAGCAGCAATTGTAACCCCATCTTTATTGATCTCCAGGCTATAAGCTCCGGCAGGCAGTTTCTTTTTGGAAGAAAGCACAAACCGGATGGCAGGCATACCCGATGCGGGCTGCATGCTCAATGTCATTTGCTGTGTTTTTAGCAACTCTTCCTGCAGGTATTGCGCGATGGGCTTAAACGCCGCATGATCTGATACAATTGGGGTATTTGAAGTCAGTACAAAAAGGCTATTGGTTTTAAGCACCGTTAGCGGAGCCGGAATTACCGGACAATGGTCCTGAGCAGATGCCATTCGGGAAGCCATGATTAGCAGGCTGAACGACCATGCTTTAATTTTCAATTTCATCATACCAATTAATTTACTTTTCCTGCAGGTCTTCTGTTCGCACCAATACGTTTGGTCAGGTCATCCCCCAGATCTTGTCTTGCTTCTTCTGCATATCCTTCGATCTTTTTCAGGATCTCGGGAAAACTCGCCTGCACATCATATTGTTCGCCCGGATCGTGGGAAAGGTTATACAAGGCCATTTTTACAGGAACGTCAGGCTGTGGGCCCGGGTATCCGTTTTTCCCAGGAACACCAACGGTATAGGTTCTGGAATTATGCGGAAATACCAGTTTCCAGTTTTTATAGCGGACTGCTTTCAGGTTATTGACATCATAATAATAGTAAAATACTTCCCTTGGCCCTGTGGCTGTTTTCCCTGTCAACAGTCCCGAGAAATCCATTCCATCGATCCTGTTTTTTGGCAGACTGGCCTTGGTTATGGAAACGATCGTCGGTAATAAATCGATGTTGACCATCAGTTGTGAATTGACACTTCCCGCAGCGATTTTCCCTGGCCAGCGGATGATACAAGGCACCCTTGTTCCGCCATCCCATGCTGTTCCTTTTCCCTCTCTTAACCCAGCTGAAGAACCCGCATGATCGCCATAGTTTAACCATGGGCCATTGTCGCTGGTAATGATCAGCATCGTGTTTTCCGATAACTTAAGCTCATCCAGGCGTTTCATGATCTGTCCGACCGACCAATCCAGCTCCATCACCACATCTCCAAACAGTCCTTGTTCACTTTTTCCTTTAAATGCAGCAGATGCAGCTAAAGGAACATGGGGCATCGGCTGTGCGAGGTATAGGAAAAAAGATTCTTTTTTATGCGCTGTAATAAAATCAACCGCTTTTTTTGTCAGGGTGCCTGTAAGTTTCCCCTGGTCTTCCAGGTTATCATTATAGGCCACTACTTTATCTCCTTCAAGAAGCGGCAAACGTGGATACTTCCCTCTGTAAGTACTGGAATCCAGCGCTTTTCCATCGTATCCTACCGGCCACATATCATGAGAATACGGGAGGCCGTAAAAACTGTCAAAACCGAAATGCGTTGGCAGGTAAGGTGCTTTTGAACCCAGGTGCCATTTGCCCAGCATCCCTGTTTTGTACCCTGCCTTTTTCAATAAAGAGGCGATCGTTTCTTCCGAAGTACTTAACGCTGTTTTAGCTTCCGGATTTAAGGCATGGGCCAGGCTCAGTCTGTTTGGATAACATCCGGTTAACAATGCAGCTCTGGAAGGACTGCAAACGGCCTGTGCTGCATTAAAATGAGTCAGGCGCATTCCTTCTTTTGCTGCCCTGTTAAAATTGGGCGTTGGAATACCCGTCATCCCATAAGGTTCGGTATCTCCATAGCCCATATCGTCCATATTGATGATGATGACATTCGGGCGGTTCGCTTTTTTATCCTGCGCGTTCAGCGACAGCGTCAGCGCAAGTAATCCCAGGATCAGTAAAGGTTTTTTCATAGTTTTATCTCCCCATCCATCCACCATCCACGGTCATCACTGTACCATGCATGTAATTTGAAGCATCAGAAGCCAGGAAAACAGTAGGCCCTTTAAAGTCCTCCGCTTCCCCCCATCTTCCGGCAGGAATGCGTTCCATAATGGAGCGGCTTCTATTCTCATCTGCCCTTAAAGCAGTGGTATTGTCGGTAGAAATATAACCCGGTGCGATCGCATTTACATTGACCCCTTTTGATGCCCATTCATTGGCAAAGGCTTTCGTCAGCTGACCAATCGCGCCTTTACTTGCTGCATATCCCGGAACGGTAATTCCGCCCTGAAAAGTAAGTAATGAAGCGGTAAAGATCACTTTTCCACTGCCTCTCAAAATCATCTCTTTTCCGATTTCACGGGTCAGGATAAAGGGAGCAGTTTGGTTTACCGCGATCACTTCATCCCAATATTCGTCTGAATGTTCTGCAATTGGTTGTCTGAGGATCGTTCCGGCATTGTTTACCAGGATATCAATCACCGGATGTGCCGCTTTCACTGTTTCAATAAAGCTTTTCAAAGAATTGCGGTCGTTGAAATCACATTGATAAGCAGAGAAATTCCTTCCCAATGCTTTTACAGATTTTTCAACCGCACTATTTTCCAGTTCCAGGCTTGCAGAGACGCCAATAATGTCTGCTCCTGCTTCTGCAAGTGCTTCGGCCATCGCTTTGCCAATTCCACGTTTACAACCGGTAACCAAGGCTATTTTGCCGTTTAAATTAAATAAATCCAGTACTGACATTTGTTATATTTTAAGAATTTAAATTTATTGAACAGTTACTTTTAGCGGCCGTTCCAATGCTTGTTTAAAATTATTCAGGTAATCGAACCAGGCAGCTGCAGTGGTGATTTCTCCTGCTTTGTTCCATGCGGTTCCATTGTAATATACGATCCCTGCCCCATTTTTTGTGCTTGTCTGGGTCAGTAATTGTTCATTGCTCACCTTCATTTTCAGCTTAGGATCAGCGACGATGGTACCGACTCCGGTGATGCCATCTTCCCCATGCTGAGGCTCCCAGTATCCCATGATTCCCTGTTGTTCGTCCAATAAAAGCTTTCCAGGTTCCGCTCTTTTGATGATCCCTACCACTACCGGTAAATCATCTGTTCCGGCATATTCATAGTTTGCTTCCACCCTGTTCAAATGAGAACCGGCATCAAGAGAAATGGTTTTGGTCACTTTTACTGATTTCCCATCCACATCCCAATTGTCGTAGCTCAGCTGAAAGGTAAAGCGCAAAGGTCCCTGATCCAGGATTTTCCAGTTGCGGTAATTTAACGGGTAATAGATTTTATCTTTGACAACAGGAGCAATATCACCTCCGCCTAAAGTCAGCCCTACGTGATAATAATCGTTGCCATCTCCATGGTCTACATGGTATTCCCCTCTTTTATAACGTTCGTTGAGGATCATTCTGGTGGTACGTTTACCCCAGATATCCAGCCCATAAGCCATTTCTTTTGGCGAAGCTTCCAAAGCTTTGCCATACATTCTGAAAGCTACTTTATCATTTTCCCAGGCAAAATCATCTTTACGTTCCGGAATGTAACGTCCGAAAGTTTTCTGAACAGCTTTTGCCGCTTTTCCCGGAACGACAGCTAATTTAACTGAGGCATTTGGCGCTACATCCAGCTGGACCAGCAATTGCTGAGGATCCGTCTGTCCCTGATAAACCAACTGAAAAGGGACTTCTTTATTGGCTGCATTGAGCACTTTAAAATTGCCGGTATCGATGCCCGGGAATTTAGCAAGGATACTTTTCCATGCTACTGCCGTTACAGCCCCCGTTCTTTTTATTTTAGAAGTATTCTGGATGCTGACGATCGCTTTGCCATTTTTTGTTTGCGCAGAAAGCGCGACAGGCAAGGTTGCGCATGCACACAAAAACAAGATTATTTTCTTCATTGGTTCTTACAGTTTAAGTTGATAAGGCTGCTCAGAACATTCTGAGCAGCCTTATATGATTTATCTTAATTCGGTGATGGCACAGTGGTCCATATCTCCGTAATCCAGGTTCTCTCCGGCCATTCCCCAGATAAAGGTGTAATTGCTCGTTCCTGCTCCCGAATGTACAGACCAGTTCGGCGAAATTACCGCCTGTTCATTTTGCATCCAGATGTGTCTCGTTTCCTGTGGTTGCCCCAGAAAATGACAAACACTTTGTCCCTGTGGCACTTCAAAGTAGAAGTATACTTCCATCCTGCGGTCGTGGGTATGTGCCGGCATGGTGTTCCATACGCTGCCACTTTTCAGTTCCGTCATTCCCATTTGCAGCTGGCAGGTGGGCAACACACTGTTCACGATCAGTTTATTGATCACCCTGTGGTTTGCCGTTTCTGCAGATCCCAGCTCCACCACTTCCGCTTCTGCTTTTGAAACTTTCTTTGAGGGATAAGTATGGTGTGCAGGTGCAGAATTGATGTAGAACTTTGCAGGTGTACTGGCATCGGCCGAGGCGAAACTCACTTCCTTTGTACCTTTCCCTAAGTACAAGGCTTCTTTGAAATCGATTTCATAACTCGTTCCATCAGCAACTACGGTTCCTTTTCCACCCACATTGATGATCCCCAGTTCTCTTCTTTCCAGGAAATAATTTGCTTTCAGGTTTTCCGGATTAGAAAGTAATACCGTTTCATTTACCGGCATCACCCCACCAAAAATATAGCGGTCGTAATGAGATAAAGTCAGGTGGATGGCATCCGCTTCAAAAAGCTTTTCCATCAAAAAGTTATCGCGTAAAGCCTGGGTATCTAATTGTTTTCCTTCATTAGGGCTCAGTGCGAACCGGCTTTCAAAATATGTTTGCATCTTATTCTTTTTTATTTTGTTATTGTTTTATTGTTCTTTCTCCGGCATCAGTAGTTGATGGAACTCACCCGGAATTTTCAGGCGTTTTTTTTAAACGTCTTAGGATTTTAAATACCAGTTTTTATAACGGTGTAAAGCTTCCAGGAAGTAGTAATCTGCATAGGTTAAAGGCACATCAATTTCTGATTTATGAGGAATGGAGCCCACACTATGCATCAACAGAAAACCACCATTTTCTCCAAGTTTAGCACGGTAAGTATCCGAAGCAAGTGCACGGATCATCTTTTCGGCAACAGCAACATACATTTTACGGTCTTTTTTATCCGAATACTGCGCCAGTTCCAATAAAGCAGAAGCATTTACCGCAGCAGCAGAAGCATCACGAAGTGCATTCGGAATTTCCGGCGCATCGAAGTCCCAGTAAGGAACCAGGTCTTTCGGCAGGTGTGGATTGGTCAGGATAAATTTGGCGATTTTCGTTGCCTGGGACAGGTAACGTTTGTCTTTGGTAAAGCGGTACATCATCGTGTAACCATATAGTCCCCAGCTTTGTCCTCTGCTCCATGCAGATTCATCAGCAGCCCCCTGAGCAGTCTGTTTCTTGACCACTTTCCCTGTTTTCATGTCATAATCTACTACGTGATAAGAACTGAAATCCGGGCGGAAATGGTTTTTCAAGGTAGAGTTTGCATGCGTAATGGCAATCTCTTTATATTTTTTATCTCCTCCATGGTCGCTCACCCAGCTCAGCAATTCCAGGTTCATCATGTTGTCAATGATCACTGGTCCGCCCCATTTTTTACCGGAATTCCAGGATTGGATCACTTTCGCCGCAGGGCGATACCTTGTGGTTAAAGAAGCCGCAGCCGTATCAATTGTCGCTTTATCTTCCGGCTTTTTGAAAAGGCGGTAGGCATTTCCGAAACTGCAATACATCATGAAACCAAGGTCATGGTTTCCGGTATAATGCTTTTCCTTTTCAAGGATTCCCAATCGGGCATTCGCTTCTTTCAGAATTGCTGCATCCTTTGTGTATTCATAAATATATAAAAGTGTTCCAGGGAAAAAACCACTGCACCACCATTTGGTATCACTGGTCTGGACCTTATCCGTCTTTGCATTATAGGTCTGGGGCATCACATCTGCCGGAACATTTTTGGCCAGCACTTTATATTGCTGTTCTGCAAATTTAAACTGTTCATCAATCAACTGTCCCATTCCAATCTTTCCCTCTTCCTTCTGGGCCATCAAGACCATACTGTTCATCATCAAACAGCTAAAAAAAACTACAAGCTTCCGCATAATCAATTATTTATTTCAAATTTTATATTAAACACAGTATTCATTAACGCTTTAAGAGGACATTCTTCTGATCAGGTCTACCGGGATGACATAAGGCTTCGCCTTCACCTCCGCGTTTTCGTGTCCGTTCTTCAGTAAATCCATTAACACTTCCACAATCTTTTTGCCTACCAGGTCCGGATGTTGTTCTATCGTAGATAAGGAAGGAGAAATGATCGAGGTTCTGGGATCATTGGAATAGCCGATCATTTTCAGCGCATCCGGAACAACAATCCCATTCTCTTTTGCAAATTCTAAAGCAGCAATAGCCGTTACATCATTCGCCGCAAACAACGCATCCGGAACTACCGGCCCTTCAAACATCCTGGACATTGCTTCCCTGGCATTTTCATGCGTCAGTTCCTGATGAAACACCCAGTCTTCGTTAATCGGAAGCTGGTGTTGCTCCATCGCTTTCCGGTATCCTGCCGTCCGGTCCTGGTAAAGGTTAGAAGTCAGTTTTCCGGAAATATGCGCAATTCTTTTACCCCCCGTTTCGATCAGGTGTGAAGTAGCCAGGTAACCGCCTCTGAAATCATCACCTTTAATGAAAGTCGCATTATAGGGATCTAAAGGAACCCGATCATAAAAGATCACCGGAATCCCGCTGTCCACCAATCTGTTGAAATGGCTAAAATCCGTGGTTTGTAAGGTACAGGCAACGATCAATGCATCTACTCTTGAAGAATATAAGATCTCTGCAAGTTCCTGCTCCATCGTCAGGAGGTCGTTAGACTGACAAATGATCAGGTTGTATCCATGTTTGTGTAAGCTATTCTGAATCGTCGTGATGACCTCCGCATGGAAAAACATAGAAATGCGCGGAACGATCAGTCCGACGGTATGAGTCTTATTGCTTCTTAATCCCGAAGCCATCTGATTTCTTCTATACCCCAGTTGAGCTGCCATCTTCAGAATATCATTCTTTGTCTTCTCCTTTACATGAGGATGGTTATTCAGCGCTCTTGAAATTGTTGCCGGAGAAAGCTTTAAAGCTTCCGCAATGTCAAGAATCGTGTTCTCTTGTGGTTTTTTGTCCTTATTCATTAATAGAATTGAAATTATTGGAAACTAAACAAAGGCAAGCTAATCATTTCTGCAATAAAATGAAAACGTTTTCAGTAATTTAAAGGTGACAATATCTCCTTCATTATTTTGGCAATATATTAAGCGCAATTGACGCACAATATGTAAATCCCTGTCCTGCTAAGATCAGGGCCAGAATGATTGGATTAACGTTTTACCAAGGTTTTCATAATTCAATAAAAAGATCTACCTTCCCGTTTTTATAGGAATTTCCCAGCTATGCATGTAGGCCTTTTTATCCCCTGTTACATTGATCAGTTTTATCCGAATGCGGCAATTGCCACTTTAAAACTCCTGCAGAAATTAGGTGTTAAGGTGAGTTATCCCATTCATCAGACTTGTTGCGGGCAACCGATGGCGAACTCAGGATTTGAGCACCTTACCAGTGGTTGCAATGACCTTTTCATTAAAAACTTTGCGGAGTTTGATTATATCGTTTCTCCTTCCGGGAGCTGCGTTTTACACGTCAAGGAACACCTGCACAGTCATGAGGAGGAAGAAAAGGCGGTAAACGTCCGTAAAAAAGTATATGAACTGACTGAATTTCTAACCGATATCTTAAAGGTCGAGAAGCTGACTGCACGTTTCCCTCATAAGGTAGGCGTACACCAAAGCTGCCATGGTCAGCGCGGATTAAAAATGTCGCAGATGACGGAACTTGTTGCCGCTCCATTTTCAAAACCCATGCAATTGCTGCAAATGGTGCAGGACCTGGAACTGGTAGAATTGAGCCGTCCGGATGAATGCTGTGGTTTTGGCGGTACCTTTTGCGTGGCAGAAGAAGCCATCTCCGTGAAAATGGGGAAAGACCGCGTGGCCGATCATGTCAACCATGGCGCCCAATACATCACCGCTGCAGATATGTCCTGCCTGATGCACATGGAGGGGATCTTACGCCGCCAGAACAGCCAGGTGAAGGTTTTACATATCGCCGAAATCTTAAACGCAGAAGAAGTTTAAAAAGATGAACACAGGAAGAAAGGACCACGCAGGATTAGCCGATATATTTAACGAAGACGAAGCACGTGTAGACTGGCATGATGAAACCCTTTGGTTTGTTCGCGCCAAACGGGATAAAGCAGCCCATACCCTTCCCGAATGGGAAGCACTCCGCGAAAATGCTTCGCAAATAAAAGACAATGTATTGTCCAACCTCCACGATTACTTACTGGAGTTTGAGGCCAAAGCACAACAAAACGGCATCACCGTACATTGGGCCGCTGATGCCGAAGAACACAACCAGATTGTCCATTCTATTTTAAAAGCACAAAACGTTACGCGGATTGTAAAAAGCAAATCCATGCTGACGGAAGAATGCCACCTGAATGAGCACCTGCAAAAGAATGGTATTGAAGTCATTGATACCGACCTTGGAGAGCGCATCGTTCAGCTCGCAGAAGAGCCGCCAAGTCATATTGTACTGCCTTGTATCCATAAAAAGAAAGAAGAAATCGGGGAACTGTTCCATGAACACCTGGGTACGCCTAAAGGAGAATCCGACCCTCAGTTTCTGACTGCCGCTGCCAGGGTTCACCTTCGGGAGAAATTTCTGACCCGGAAAGCAGCCATTACCGGTGTCAACTTCGCCGTTGCTGAAACGGGAGAATTTGTCGTTTGTACCAATGAAGGCAATGCAGATATGGGCGCACACCTTTCCGATGTACACATTGCCTGCATGGGCATTGAAAAGATCATCCCTAAGAGAAAACATTTAGCTGTATTTTTAAGGTTACTTGCCAGAAGTGCAACCGGGCAACCGATCACCACGTATTCCAGTCATTTTAACAAACCCAGAGCCGGACAGGAAATGCACCTGGTCCTGGTAGACAATGGGCGGACCAAACAATTGGGAAGAGCAGATTTCCGCAATTCACTGAAGTGTATCCGTTGCGGTGCCTGTATGAATACCTGTCCGGTTTACCGCAGAAGTGGCGGACACAGTTACCATACCGCCATTGCCGGCCCGATTGGTTCCATCCTTGCCCCTAACCTGGACATGAAGGAATATGCAGATTTACCTTTTGCCTCTACCCTTTGTGGTTCCTGCACCAATGTATGCCCCGTAAAGATCAACATCCATGAGCAACTTTATAAATGGCGACAAGTCATCGTGAAAGAAGGTTATGCCGATACCGGGAAAACCATCGCCATGAAGGCAATGGACTTCACCTTATCCCATCCTTCGCTTTATAAAACCGCGGGAAAAGCTGGCCGTTGGGTGATGAAAAATGCACCGTTTATGGTCAACAATAAGCTCAATGCCTGGTATAAACAACGCGACATGCCGGAGCCTCCAAAACAGTCTTTCAGTGAATGGTATAAGAAAAATAACAATGAATAGCAGAGCCCAGATCCTTTCCCGCATCAAAGAACACCAACCGGAATTAACCAGCTTACCTGCCGATTTAACAGCTCCGCTGCAATATGCGGATCCTGTAGCCATGTTCAGTACGGTGCTTGGCAACATTGGCGGAACCGCGGTTCCTGTAAGCAGCTACGAAGAGATTCAGGACTATATAAAGACACATTTTGCAGATCAGAAAAGAATCATTTCTACCCTGCCGGAGCTTGCTGAAGTTACGGAAGCAGGATGGGAAGGACAAGATCCGCACAACTATGAAGACATAGACATTGCCCTGATCAAAGCTCATTTTGGGGTAGCAGAAAATGCGGCACTCTGGGTAACAGAGGAATTAATGCAGCAAAGGGTCGTTCCTTTTATTTGTCAGCAGTTAGCCGTTGTGGTTCAAAGAAAAGACATTTACTCCAATATGCATGAAGCGTATGGAAAAGTAGCCGATTCCGTTTATGGTTTCGGAACGTTCATTGCGGGTCCTTCAAAGACTGCAGATATTGAACAATCTCTGGTATTGGGTGCCCATGGGCCAAAAAACATGACGGTCTTTATTATGGAAAGCCGTTAAAATCAGTTCAGCTCTACAACAACGATCTCGTTGCCATACAAGTCCTGACAATGAAGAAAGCGGAAACTATCGCCCAGCATTGGTTTCTTACTGATCAGGACTTTATTCACGATCAGCTGC
Source organism: Pedobacter steynii (assembly GCF_900103665.1). Taxonomy (GTDB): domain Bacteria; phylum Bacteroidota; class Bacteroidia; order Sphingobacteriales; family Sphingobacteriaceae; genus Pedobacter; species Pedobacter steynii. Next base: position 554,054 of record NZ_FNGY01000002.1, on the reverse strand, counting down.
TGGTAGAGTTCTATGATATCGGAGGTATAAATCACCATTAAGGGTGCACCTCCGGTCTGATGACCAACTTTTTGCTGTTGCTCTTCACCCGTTGCCAGCATTAACCAGATGCCCAGGACATTTTCACCTTTCGTACCCAAATGAAGGTAGCGCTCTCCCTCAGGCGAAGTCGTATCAAACAAGCGATGAAAGCCAAAGTTCTTTTCATAAAATTTTGCCGCGGCCTCATAGTCATTGACCAGTACGATCATCCTTCCTAAATAGTTTTTCATCAGAATATATTTGTTTTTTTTCGATCTTTTTATTGATTTTTTTCGACCTTTTTATTGCTTTTCAATGGTTCTCAAGAGTTCGCAAGCTCAGTTCAATGGCTCTCAAGAGCTCGTAAACTCGGTTTAATGGTCATGAAGCGATCATAAGCACGTTCATTGCTGTTTGTAAGCAGTATACTTATGATTTCATCATTATAAAACTAGCGATTTAATTTTTCTTTAAGGAATCGAAATATTCATTTTCCCTATATCCTCAGCAAGGAATAGATTGGAAAAATGAGCGTGATGGATCAGGAGAAAGGAACGACTGATATTTTTAATGACCAGGCTGAACCGGTAAAGTGAAATAAAAATTACTTCCTACACCAGGTTCACTTTGCAAGCCAATCTTGCCTTCGTGCCGGGCAATGATGTCTGCACAAAGGTATAAACCGATGCCAAATCCGGAAGCATTCTTTACCTGGAGGTCGTCAATCCGGTAAAAGCGGTCAAAGATCTTCTGCGTATGGTTGTTGTCGATTCCAATTCCATGATCTTCTACGGAAACCAACACCTCCTGGTCTTGTCGTTTTGCGGTAACGATTACCTTTCCTCCCTGAGGAGAATATTTAATCGCATTGCTGATCAGGTTGTCGATCACTTGTGTAATCTTATGACGGTCTGCGTAAATCAAAGGCAGTTCTTCAGGTTCAAAGGTAACAGGATGATTTTTCTCCTGGAACAGGTAATCGCTGGCCACATCAGAAATGATCTGGTTCAGGCTGATCAGCTCCTTTGTCAGCTCTGTTTTGTTGGATTCTATTTTAGAGAGGTCAAGAAAGCTGTAGACAAGTTTAGTCATTTTATTGATCTGACCTTCTATCCTCGTTCCGATACTGCTTACAAAGGTAGGATCAGACACTCCTTTTCCCGTTTTGAGCAACTGCGCGTAGGCCTTTAAAGAGGTCAATGGCGTTTTTAACTCATGACTGGCGATGGCAATAAAATCGTTCTTCTGGATTTCCTCATGTTTACTTTCCGTAATGTCCATTACTGTTCCCAGCATCCTCAACGGTGTACCCTCCCTACTGAACAATACTTTTCCCGTCACTTTAATCCAGTAAATGACCTTGTCCGGGCGGATGATCCTGGCCTGATAGTTATATTTCCCGGAAATCAATGCGGTTTGAAAGGCGACTTCTACCGCGCCTGTATCTTCAGGATGGATGACGGCACGAAGTTGCTCATGACTCAGGTCAGTGACTCCCGGATAACCAAAGAGGTCGGCCAGACTGGAAGAATAGATGATGTCCCGAGTTTGGAGGTCCAAATCCCAGCTTCCGATGCCTGTGGCTTCTGAAGCAAGGCGGAGTCTTTCTTCTGCGTTTTCTATATTTTTTCTGGTCAACACTTGCTCTGTGACCTCATTTGCAAGGGAGAGCATCCCTGTAATTTCTTTCTTCGGCCCGTATACAGGTTCGAGGTTCAGGTCAAAATAGTACGTCTCCATCACCCCGTTGCGGTCGTAGGTAACAGGGGATTCTTTGCTCAGGTAAGGGATTCCGGTCTCGACCACCTGCTTATAGATTTCCCGGTAACCGGCTTCCTGTAAGGAAGGGATCAAGTCAAAAATGGAATGTCCAAGAACCTCTTCCGGCGCACCTTTGTTCCACATTTTACAAATGGCTTCATTGGCATATTCGATCACAAAATCGTCTTTTGAGTACAACGCCATCCCCATTGGTGCCTTCAAAAACATCTTGTTCAAGCGTTGTTGCTGCAAAACCAGGTTTTCTTCGGAAGTAGCGGCCATTTCCTTTAACATTACCTGAGCAGTAACATTGCTGGTGGTATTCACGATATAGCTCACCTCTCCTGCTTCGTTGAATATCGGCTGATTCGAGTTGGACCAGTAAAAGGGCTCCATCTTCCCGGTTTCACTGGAATAGATGTCGTATTTATAAATGGGAAGGTCTACTTTCTTTTTTGTTTTCATCACCTCTGTAATGGCCGTAAATGCACGTTCCTTTCCAGAGGGGTCCTTCGTATTGTCAGGAAAAACATCAAACAGGTTTTTTCCGAGTAATTCAGCCCTGCTTTTCAGTGAGATTTCTACAAAACGGTCGCTGACCGCCAGGATGGTAAAGTGAGGGGTATTCGCCTTAATCACTACAGATTGAGGGGAGTCTTTGAAAAAAGACTGAAACATTGCTCCTGTGTATAGAGAATCGTCCAAATCTTTTGAGTAACCATTGTTCATACCTGTTGAAATTAACTTGAAAGCCTTGTCTGGAGAAGTACAATTTTTATGCCCATGTTCTTTGAATGGAAAAATAACAGGTAAGTTTTTTCAATGACGTCATTTAGGTTAAGCAGCCCCGCTATCGTTAACAATATCATAATCCAGACCTTAAAACCAGATAACATCCGGAGGGTACTTTTGTCTGATTGGAACCACCATACATTTTACAAACAAGCCACATTTCCTTACCTAAAAAACCTGCTTTTATGAAAAGAAACTTACTATTTGGTTTAATGTTACTCGCCTTCCTGGGTTGTAAAAAAGACAACGTTAAGACGGTAGAAGAAACCCCGGAAATCATCGTCAACGAAGATCCTGCGACCTTTGCAGAGATTGGCAGCCTTGATATTGGTGATGAAGGAGCGGCAGAGATTACCGCCTTTGATCCGACCACCAACAGGTTATTTGTGGTCAACAACACCGCGAACAACAACAGGATCGATGTGATCGACTTCAAAGACCCGAAAAACATGACAAAGATCGGGAGCATCAGCATCGCAGCTTATGGCGGTCTGGTAAACAGTTTAAGCGTGTACGATGGGAAACTTGCCGCTGCCATTGAAGCGGTCAACAAAACAGAAAATGGCAAAGTAGCTGTTTTTAAAACGAGTGATTACAGCGAAATTAAAGTGATTTCGGTAGGCGCACTTCCAGACATGATCACCTTTTCTCCTGATGGAAAATACATTTTGACAGCAAATGAAGGAGAACCGAGTGCAGACTATACGGTAGATCCTGTGGGCACGGTGTCCATCATTTCAGTAAATGAGAACTATGCAGTCAACACGATTAATTTCTCTGCATTTGCCGGACAACAAGAGGCATTGGCAGCAAAGGGATTCCGCATTTTTGGCCCTGGCAAAGACTTTCTGAAAGACATCGAACCCGAATACATCACCATTTCTGAAGATTCAAAAACTGCATGGGTAACTTTGCAGGAAAACAATGCGATCGCTAAAATCAACATTGCATCGAAAACTGTTACGGATATCTTCCCTTTGGGCTTCAAAGACTACAATACAGATGCAAACGGGATCAATCCAAGCGACAAAGACAACAGCTCGACAACCTTAGGAAAATGGCCATTGAAAGGCATGTACCTTCCTGATGCCATCGCACTGCTGGAATCCGGAGGAACACCTTATTTGTTCACCGCCAACGAAGGTGATGTAAGGGAATATACCGGTGCTTTTGTGGAGTCGAAAAGAATCAAAGATATAAAGCTCGATCCAACGGCATTCCCTACCGCCAGCTTATTGCAAAAAGAAGATCAATTGGGAAGACTCAACATCACCACAACCTTGGGAGATACCGATGGAGACGGAGATTTTGATGCACTTTATTCCTTTGGTGCACGCTCGTTCAGCGTATGGAACGGCAATAGCGGTACTCAGGTGTTCGATAGTAAAAACGAACTTGAAGTAAAAGCCATCGCTGCAGGATTTTACGACGACAACAGAAGTGACGATAAAGGTGTAGAGCCGGAAGGCATAGCGATTGGAACAGTAGGCACTAAAAAGCTGGCTTTCGTTGGAATGGAAAGAGCTACTTCAGTCGCTACTTATGATGTGACCAATCCTGCTGCTCCTGTCTTTTATCAAATATTAAAAACTGGTGTAGAACCGGAAGGCGTACTTTTCATCTCCGCTAAAAACAGCCCTACCAAAAAGAGTTTATTTGTGGTCAGCAGTGAGAAAGATGGTGTAGTCAAAGTATACACACCAAAAACGATATAAATTAGTTGAATCTAAAAAGGCAATACCAAATCTGGTATTGCCTTTTTTTATGGCTTAAAATGGAACAATATCTTGAACTGAGATAGCGCGTTTATTGTTTTTGAACCTGGCTCCCTTAGCAGAAACCAATGAACCATCTCTTCTTTGATCACTTTCTGATAAAAGCCAAGACGCTCCAGGGTTTTGGTAGAACCTTCATTTACATGCATGCAGCGGGCGGTAATCACTTTCACCTGCTGTTGCTTAAATGCCCATTTGATGAGTGCTGCTCCGGCTTCAACGGCATAACCTTTGCGCCTTGCGGCATCAACAATCCCATAGCCAAGGTCTACTGATCCTTCCGGATCTGGTTTCCCTTTAAAACCGATATCTCCGATAATTGCCTTACTTTCTTTTTCAACGATTAACCAGGACTCAAACCCTGAAGGTTCTTCCACCAATTCCAGGTTGGTTACAATTCTGGGCAAGGTTTCCATCATGTCTTCATCGGGCCAACCCTGACTAAGATTCAGCCCCATATCCGACAAAATTGTGTACTGCTGATTCAGCACTTCCTGTGCAATGGGGATTGTAAATGGAATTAAGTAAAGACGTTCTGTAGTTATCTTCTTGATTTTCATAGTGATTGAGCGCTCAATATTAAGAATATTTTTCTTCCTTAAACTATAGAAACAAAAACTTATTTACAAATAAAAAACATCACTCCATTGAAATTGCAGAAGATTATGCCGATTTTGGCCAGTAGCGCCATAAAAACAATAGATATGAAAATTTTTGCAGAAACAGACCGGATCATCATGCGGGAGCTTCTGTTGTCCGACAGTCAGAAAATGTTTGAGATGGATTCCGATCCTGAAGTCCATTTATATTTAGGAAACAAGCCTTATACGCAGCTTTCAGAAAGCGAGGAAAACATCCGGTTTATCAGACAGCAATATGAAGAAAACGGCATTGGCCGGTGGGCAGTAATCGATAAAGAAAGTAACGAATTTGTAGGTTGGGGTGGTTTAAAATTCATCACAACAGAAATCAATAACCGCGTTCATTTTTATGAAGTAGGTTACCGCTTTCTTAAACAACATTGGGGAAAAGGTTATGCCACAGCATCGGCTAAAGCAGCATTAAAATATGCTTTTGAAGAACTTAAATTAAGCCATGTTTACGCGATGGCACATGGGGAAAATGCAGGATCAAGGCATGCCTTGCAAAAGTCCGGTCTTAAAATCACCGAACAATTTGACCATGAAGGCATCGCCTGTGATTGGTTTGAGATCTCTAAAGAAGACTGGTTAAAGAAACAAAATGAAGAATAATAAAACCATTATAGCGGCTGCCCAATCCATTTCTAAAAGAGGTGATGTAGCCGCCAATACCGATAGTCACCTGCAACTGATTGCGCGTGCAGCGCAACATCAGGCAGGATTAATCTGCTTTCCTGAATTGTCGTTAACAGGCTATGAGATGGACCTGGCAGATGAACTGGCATTTACGTTAAATGATCAAAGACTGGAAGGTTTGGCTCAGGCAGCCCGGCAACATAACATGATCATCATCGTTGGTGCACCGGCACGATCGGATTCAGGTCTTCATATCGGTTCTTTCCTCTTTTATCCGGATGGGAGAACAGACTTGTACACCAAACAATTTCTCCATCTGGGTTCTGAAGATGCCTTTTTTACCGCTCAGGCAAATCAAAAGGACGTCATCATCCATTTGAATGAGGAAAGAATTTTCTGTGCCATCTGTGCTGATCTCACGCATCATGAACATGCAGCAAAAGCCTTTGAAAGCAAGAGCAGCATTTATTTCCCAAGTGCCCTGATCAGTAAGAACGGCTATGCAACAGATGCGGCCTTCTTAAAAAGTTATGCCTCAGAATTTCAGCTGACCGTAATCCTGTCCAACTATGGCGCTCCTTCCGGAGGTTATGATGCTGCAGGAAGAAATGCCATCTGGACTGCCGGCGGAACGCTCCTGCATGAGGTTGAAGGAACAGGTGAAGCCCTGCTCATCGCCACAAAAGAAAATGGCATCTGGTCTGCAAGAACAGAAAATTAAAGCCATAGGAACAGGTCTTAAATCTTTTTTAAGGCCTGGTTTAATTGTTCAATCGCCATCAACACATCATCTGCTGTAGTTCTCCAGTTCACAAAAGCAGCCCTGATTGCGTGCTGCCCTCCGTAAACAGTTGGCGTCATAAAGACCACTCCCTGATCATTTAGGATCCTTAGAAATTCGAACACCTGATCCTGACGTTCTTCCCCTTTTAACGTAAAACAAACCGTGTTTAACCGAACAGGTGCCAAAAGTTCAAAAGACGCTCCATTTTCTACAAAAGCCGCCAGTTCTTTTGCCCTGGCAATGCAACCTTCCACAATATCCTGATATCCTTTAGATCCATAAGCTTTCAGGGAAAACCAGGCCGGCAAAGCTTTTAAGCGCCTGGAATTTTCAGGCAGGAAATTCAGGTAATTAAAGTTGTCCAGGGGGTCTCCAAGATAAGGAGCATTGGAATTCTGGAAACTGGCCATCTGCAATAACCGATGTTCTTTTTTAACCAGGAAAAAAGCATTTTCATAAGGAACATTTAACCATTTATGACAATCTACCGTGATGCTGTCTGCCTGCTCCCATCCTTTTAACAGATGCGCGTATGCCGGGGCACAGGCCGCAAAAGCACCGAAAGCCGCGTCGATATGCCACCAGAAATTATACCTGCCCCTTAATTTAGAGATCGCTTCAAAATCATCGAAATCTACAGTATTTACCGTTCCTCCACTGGAAATCAGAATAAATGGAGCGCCATTTAATTCCAAAATCTGTTGCTCCAGATCGTTCATATCCATCGCCTCCCTATTGCCTGGCATCACCTTTACTTTGATCAGGTTCTGACTGCCAAGCCCCAATAAAGCCAGCGACTTTACTGCGGAAGAATGTGGCATTGCCGATAAGACCTTCAATGTTCCGGAGACTCCTGTTTTAGCGATATCCTGACCTTGTTGCGTGCCCAGCCATTGGCGGGCGACAGCCAGGCAGCTAAAATTAGACATCGTTGCGCCGGTTACAAAACCACCAAGATAAGCATCTTCCGGAAGCCCCAGCAATTGCAGCAATAACCGGATAGTTTCCAATTCAATATTGGCGGAAATGTCTCCCTGTCCTTTAACCGTCTGGGTATTCTGATCATAAACCGTAGCCAGCCAATCCCCCACAATTGCTGCGGGAGTTGATCCTCCGGTCACGAAACCCCAATACCTGGGGCCGGTAGCCGCCACAATCAGATCATCGAAACGGGTTTTAAATGCCGCGAGCGCAGCAAGCGCACCTGAACCTTGTGCTTCCAGGTTACTGTACTCCATCGGCTCAGCGTTAGTGCTTGTCCGCCTGTCGTTGATCCCTTTTAAAAACTCCAGCCCTTCGGCTTTCACCTGATTTAAAATCAATTCCAGGTCATTCAGGTCCCCCTTTAAAATCTCGTTCATGTTATTTCTTGTTAATCGACAACACAAATCTTCAACAATAAATCTGCATAAAGACAATGCAGATTTATTTATTTTGAGGGTGACAGTTGGAAGAGCCGGGACTAAAAAACATCGTCTATGATCTGCACTTCGTTCTTTAGAATTTTGGAAATCGGGCAGGATTGCGCGATTTTCAGCAACCTGTCTTTTTGTTCAGCTTCCATCGGCTGATTGAAAAAGATGGCCCTTTCAATGGTCGTTAGCAATTTTCCTTCTACAATTCTTTGGAAGAGGTTTGCTTGCACTGTAATTTCGGGAACGGTCCATTCCTTACGGTCAATATACATGCGAAGGGTTGCCAGGGTACAACTTGCCAGTGAGGACAGCAGTAAGGTGTAAGGATCAGGCCCAAGGTCCTGGCCACCTAAACTTACCGGCTCATCCGAAAGCAATACGCCATTTCGCCATTCTATTTTTGTCTGGTATTTTATCTCAGCAATGCTGGCCACCAAAGGTTCGGTCAGAATATATTTTTTTTCCATTTTTATAAGCGCGTCAATTCGTTTTATATGACATTGCCTCAGCAGACTTATCAGGCCTGTTGAGGCAATGGGTGTATCATTTATTTATTGCGGTGATATTCCGGGTCAAGCTGCTGACGGTATTCCGGATGTTTCTTGATAAAACCGGAAACAAAAGGGCAATAAACCATGACCAGCTTATGTTGATCAGCGGCATACTGAAAAGCATACCTTGCCAGCGCAGAAGCAATGCCTTTACCTTCCATTTCTTTAGGCACCGTGGTGTGCATCATTGCAATATCTTTCTTATACAAACGATAAGAGAGGATCGCCTTCTCTCCGTTCAGGGCGACTTCAAACTGGAGCTGTTCTTTATTGTGAGTTACTTCAAAAGTCTCCGGCATCTGCGTTTCATTTAAAGTGTTAAACCCCTTAATGAGGTCTAACGCTTGGGTCTAAAATTCTATTCCATTCCGGATGGCGTTTCAGATAAGCTGCTACCAGCGGACAGATGGGAATAAGTGTATATCCGTTTTCTTCAAGATAAGCCAGGGTTTTCTCAATCACCGCTGTCGCCGCACCTTTGCCCTGCAATTCGGCAGGAGCTTCTGTATGGATCAGCCAGATCTTTTTATCATGCTCCTTATAGTCGATAAATGTAGTATACTCACCTACCTTCAGTTCAAAACGTTTCTCCTCTGAGTTCTTAACCAGCGGAAGTACTTCATATTCCTCATTCATATCTTTAAATATTAATTAATCAGCTAATACACCAAATTTACCCATATTGAAATCAACGATAGCCTGACTGATTTCTTCTTCAGTATTCATTACAAAGGGACCGTAACTTACGATAGGCTCATTCAAAGGTTCCCCGCTCAACACCAAGATAACACTTTTCTGATTGGCTTTAATATGGATTTCCTCTCCTTCGTTTCGGAACAAGACAAAGCTATGTTCTCCGGCAATCTCTCCGTTTACTTCCACGCTGCCATTAACCACCAATAATGCGGTATTGTGTCCGGCCGGAATCGTCGTAATGACCTCTCCGCCTTCATTCAATTTTAAATCGAATAAATTCACCGGGCTATACGTTTCTGCAGGTCCGGCAACGCCATTAAAGTTTCCTGCAATGACATTGACTACACCGGCATTATCCGCCAATTCGATTTTGCCCATTCCCGCAGCAGTCAACTCCTGATAATGTGGCGTTGTGGATTTATCTTTTTTAGGAAGATTTACCCATAACTGCACCATTTCAAAAGGGCCACCTTTTTTTGAGAAGGCTTCTTCATGGTATTCTTTATGCAAAATTCCATTTCCTGCGGTCATCCATTGCACGTCTCCGGAATTGATGATTCCTGAGGCTCCGGTACTGTCATGGTGTGCAACCGTTCCTTTATAGGCGATGGTTACCGTTTCAAAACCTTTATGTGGATGGACGCCCACTCCCCTCATGTGATTTGAAGGACCGAAATCATATTCAGGATTAAAGTCCAAAAGTAAAAACGGACTTATTCTCTCCTGAGGAATACCTGCTCCGGGGATATAATTAAATACCCTGAATCCATCACCAACCATATGTGGTCTGCCAGAATTTGTCACGATTTTTTCAATTAACTTTTTCATTTTGTTTCTCCTTGTTTTTTAGGTCATCACCCAAACAATTTACGGCTTTTCAAAGCTTATACATTGCTAAGCTCCGCTAACCATTTGCTGTTTGAATTATTGTATACAAAGATACCCAGCAATCTTTTCTCCCACATTGATATAGGATAAGAAGTGATCGGAAAAAACTTAATCCAGATTAAGAAATTCAAACTGGCTGCTGACATTTCAAAAAACAGATAAATGTAAAAGGCCAGCTATTGCTGACCTTTACCTTCACTCCTGACAAAAAACAATTATTAATTAGCTCATAAGGAAGTTATTTTACCAACTCTGCAAGCTTCTTTTCCAGGGCTTCTCCTCTCAGATTTTTAGCGATGATCTTACCACTGGGATCAATTAAAAAATTGGCAGGAATACTTTTTACCGCATACAACTCTGCTGCACGCTTTTTATTACTTTGATCCTGGTCAATCAGTTGCGTCCATGGCATCCCATCCTCATTGATCGCCTCTAACCATTTATCTTTTGACTGGTCAATGGACACCCCTAATACCGTGAAATTTTTGTCCTTCCAGGCCTGGTAAGCTTTTAGTACTTTAGGATTTTCGGCACGACATGGTCCACACCATGAAGCCCAAAAGTCCAGCAGCACATATTTCCCTCTAAAATCAGACAGGTTTACTGCTTTATCTCCTGTATCTGGATGGGTAAAATCAGGTGCTGTTGCCCCGACAGAAGTTGTTTTCGCCACTGCTATTGAAGCAGCAAAGGCCAAACCTTCCTTAGAACTGCGCTGACTTGCTGAAAGAATATTAAAAAGAGGCTCCACTTTACTGACCTCAAAATAAGGACCAGCTACCTTGTGTAAAGCTTCAAAGGAAAAATAAGAATCGGGATTTTGTTGAACATAAGCCGTTAGTGCCTGTCCTTGTTGTTCCTCTGCTTTAGCCCACCTTTCTTCCATACCTTTTAACGTAGCAGGATCATTTTTCTTTTCTGTACTAAGACTGGAATACTCCTTATTTAGTCCGGCCATCGTTGCCTCAGATGCTTTTAGTACTGCTGTATATTTCTTATGATCCGTATTGATCACGGAGCCGCTGATTTCTGCCGTTTTAACAGAATCAACAATGTTCATTAAAATAGTTCCCTTATCCAAATACATAGATCTGGTATCGGGACCGCCACTCAGTTTCTTACCATTTGGTGTATCTTTACTTACAAATGTCAGAAAGACACGTTGAGGACCGGTAGATGTACCTTTTAATTCAAAGCTGCCATTCTGAACAATCGCACTGTCTTTTTTGCTGGCAGCACCTTTATTGTAATTCAGGTAAACTTTTCCGCTGGTACCAGCCGATTTAAACTTGCCCGTTAAAGTATAAGCGCCTTCTTGTGCGAGGCTTATTATCGGAGCCAGGAACATGATTGTAATCAATAGTTTTTTCATAACTGTTTAATTAAGGTCGCAGCTAAACCATTTTCAGTTTAGCATACGACCGCTTTTAATAGGTAGATGGTTATTATTTAATTTTTTAAACTATTGTCTATATGCATTTTTAACTTAGTCTTTGAATCTTCTTCGCTGATAACCGAATACACGACCTTACCATCTTTTCCAATGATCATACTCAGCGGAAAAACCGTAACATTATAATCCTTCACAATGCTTCCCGCATCAGCCAGAATATCAAATTTAAAAGTCTTTTTTGTTAAAAACCGCTCTACCGCCGCCTTTTTATCGTATCCGGTAATGCCAATAAATACCACATCTTTACCTTTATATTCATCGACAAGTTCGTTTAGCATAGGCATTTCCAAAACGCAGCCATGGCAGGCAATAAACCAAAAATTCAGCATGACCACTTTACCTTTTAGCTGATCCAATGACACCTTCTTTCCTTTCATATCTACGGCTTCAAACGACGGCGGAACTTTCCCATCCCAGCCCGGATTACCGGAAGTCCGACCAGTGACAGGAGCCATATCAGCAAACCCACTTATACCCTTATCGTCTTTTTTAACATCACTTCCAGGCCCGGTTTTACCAAGAACCTTTCCGTTTTTGTCGACAATACTCCCGTCAGGACGAATATCTACATTTGTCATATCACCACCACCAGAAACATCCTGACCACCGTTCATTGAGACAGAAGTACCTCCAGTCAGTGCTTTAGCTCCCCTTTCGAATATGCCTTTATCTTTCAGGCCTTTCTCTATTGATATAGCTTTATAAATAGACTCTTTAAAACGCCCTTCCAGCACCGCACCTTTATAACTAAAGCCGGGTAACGTAGGATTAAGTGGTGTTATAGCCGGAAGTGCTGCAGCTTCCCAGAAAACAAAATCATCCGGCTCCTCAACAGTAGCCACAATTTCCTTGCAGTCATACCCTAATATTTTTTTTGTTTTACCCGTTTCCCTTCTGTTCTTAAACGGTTTCATGGCATGTTCACTTGTTCCGTTATAGGCGTGTAAAATCGCCTTTCCGGTTTTTGCATTGTACTGATATGCAGAAGGAAAAAAGATATGATCTCCTCTCCTGGGTTCTATCATCACACGAACCATATCGTCTGCAAAATAGGCTTTGAAGTCGTTGATCTCCAAAGTTTTGTTGTTGGCCCTCAACTCCGGAAGCCTGTCATCTATCATCCCCTCTCTTACCTTCTCCAGATCCCAGGTGACTTCGTAATTAATCACACCTGAAGTAATCACCTCTGGTTTTTGTCCCCGGCAGGCCACATTTGAAAAAAACAACACTAGTAATAAAATCTTCTGAATTTTCATATTTATCTAATTTATTTAATTTAACACTTTACAGTTCTTCATTATCCTTTCTATCCGGCTACCTGCTTCTATAAGTAACCGACACGACCTTACCCAGCCCTGTAAATGAAATGGTCTTCGACAGAGGAGCATTTATTCCAGGTACGTTGTACACATCCATTATGCCAGAAGTATTCAGGTTACTTTCCTCATAACTGCAAACCAGCAATTGTTTACGTAGCTCCGCATACCTGGCTCCATTCATAGGAGTGCCAGCTTGTATGTCCTGAAATTTCAAGAGGCTAATCTTCCTTGTTCCATAATCAGCCATTTCTACGGCCAGACCAAGACCAAAATCATATTCATAAACCTTAGCACCTACACTGTAAAAAATGTACCCATACTCACTGTTGACGGCTATATTTTCTGCCTGGGTCAATGTAGTACCAGTTATTTCTCTGATATCGTTAAGCACCTTTGAAGTCAGTCTGTAGAGAAAAACCCGGTTGTCTGCCTTATTTTTCATTATCGCAAATGTTTCCCCCCCATTGTAAGTGGTACGGACCATGAACAACAGGGTTTTATCCAGGTTGTTCAATTTAGGATCCGCGTAAAGAGAAAAACCCAAATCACCGCTATTGCTCCAAACAAACCTTGAATTGTCTTCATCAAAAGCTATGGCATCCTGAGCATTGAAAGAAACATCAGCTGCAGATTTGAACAATGTTCCTGTAGTTTTTAGTTTATTTATTTTGACAAAAAATGGGTTTTGAGCAAAGCTTCCGGCATAGTAGATGCTATTTTTAACTGTTAAGTAAGCATACTGTTCTGTGCCTTCCAGGTTTGCCCCGGCATCCGTCGCCTTTTCTTCCCCCGGCATATAAAATTCAAAATCATTGAAAAAGCCGCCATAATCGAATAGGTCGGCTCCCAGAAAAGCAGCTTGATTAGTTGTGGCAATCATCAGCCTGTCTTTAAGGCCCGTGCCTCCAGCCCCAATGCTCATTTTATTATAACAAATAAAATTGGGCAAGCCACTTAGTACCAGGTTTGAATTCATCGCTGCCAAGACGTTTATCAACGGGGTATAGGTTTTTGTCTTAAATTGATAGCTCATCATATCCAGCCTGCTCTGCTGTCCCGCGATTTCTGACAATAACAGCCAGCCCTCATATGTTGGTATAGTCACCAGCAGTTTGAATGGAAATTCTTTCCATACTCCGGTCTCCTTGTCAGTGATACGGTAAAGCATTTCATGTACCCCAACAGGTAGCTCTATAGGAGTATCAAACACTTTGTCATCGTCCATTAACCGAGGTGCCACACTAGTAGTTTCTCCCTGCGGAATCAGTAACCATTGATAGGCATACCGGCTCTCATCACCGGTTGGGTCTTTGGTATAGCTTATCGTTGGCGATATCTGTGGACTTTCACCTGTATTTACAACATACAATGTATCCAACTTCACCACCGCCTCATTGATGTCGTCATATTTATAGTTGCCAGGATCTTTTTTACAGGAACCTGCCAGGAATACGATTGAACAAAAAAGGATCTTTATTTTCAACAAATTCTTCATAACATTTGCATTATTTTTTATAAAAAGGACCAGCTGCCATTTCAGTTCCATCTTCCTCATAAATTGTATTTCCTGTCAGCTTCTGCATTTGCAGATAGCTGTTCAGTACCGAACTCAGAAAGGATGGATCACGCATAAGCAAAGTATAGTATACTGTACGCTCTGTAGGCGGGGGTAGAAAGATATTACCTGCAGCAGTTGTAATAACTGATAATTTTTTTCTTGAAAATGTACCATAGTAAAAATCAGCGCCACTTACAGTTTCCGTACTTACATAACCAGGTGGCGGAGACAGGATATCACTAAAATAACACCTCACATTTGTTGCCCTGGTTTTTAAAATATTTGGCTTAAGCACGACCTCGAAATTCTCATTTGGTTTAAGTTCCAATGCCAGCGTAAGGGCCTTTTGCAACATACCTTTGGTACGTTTAACCTTTATCCTAAGTGTGTCGACACTTTGACGGGACGGGAAATGGAGCTGCTTCGGCAACTCAAAATCAACGCCATCTGTTGCGCTACTCCCGACAGGATTTATGGCAATGGTATAAGCAAGTGGCACCTCACTTTGTATACCAGCCATTTTTATTGGGATTTTGAGCTCAGTTTCTGTCACTGCATTCTCCATAAAGGAAAAAAGTACCATCACAGAATCTGTAGTTTTCGTAGGATCACCCTCTGGATTTAAAAAGGCTTCTTTGGGGGTCACATCAAAATATAAACTACGGGCTGATTCGTAAACGATTAAGCCACTCTTTTTACAAGATAAATGGGTACCGGTAATCAGGATAATTCCAGTTATGATCAGATAGTTAGTGTATTTCATCTTCATGTCTTTAAGTTTGATCTATCTGCTTTGTGTTTCAATTAAAGGCAGGGGCACAACATAATCTTCCAGTCTCATATTTACGGTTAAGCCATTGACACTTCCACTTGGGATAGTCATTAGCATCTTGCGTTTAAAAAAGAAAAATGTCTGTCCCTCACCCCAGAA
This sequence comes from Pedobacter steynii, assembly GCF_900103665.1. Classification (GTDB taxonomy): domain Bacteria; phylum Bacteroidota; class Bacteroidia; order Sphingobacteriales; family Sphingobacteriaceae; genus Pedobacter; species Pedobacter steynii. Next base: position 538,833 of record NZ_FNGY01000002.1, on the reverse strand, counting down.
TTCTTTACGATACTCTTTGTATAGCTCTGCCGGCACGTTAGCAGTTGAAATTAAAGCAGGCAGGCCACGACTGGAACGCAAAACATTTAAAGCCTTCACAGCCAAATCGTTGTCTATCTCACACTCGGCGATGATATAATAAAGTTCGGAGAGCCGGAACAAGCTCTGAAAATTGCGGAATGTCTTGGCCTGATCAGTTACCTCCTCATATTTCACAAAGGTTTTATAAGTTTTCCCCGCGCTGCCACCGTCCCGCCAGTTCACCCTGAAGCGATAGTCGTTGGGAAGATTTTCATAGATTTCATCCAATCTATCCTGAAGAGGGGCTAAAATTACATCGTTTTGTAAAGGGGCAGCAAAAAAATCTCTTTGCTGGTTATACAGCTCAATATTTTGAAATCCAAGCAACACTTCTGATGAAAAAACCCGGTCAGGATTAGCTGTATTGGGCTGGCTGACTGCCTCCGGCGACCATGGGAAGTATTTCCCCCCTTCAGTGATTACAGCTCTGGCAAGAGACAAAGCTCCGGCTTTATTACCCCGGTAAAGCAATACCCGGGCCTTTATTGCCTGAACTGCATAGTAGTTGAAACGCCGGTTACGCATCTTATAAAAATTACTGCCAGGATCCGCATCCGTTTGCACCACCACACCTTCTTTTCTTACCGGATCATTCTGCAACAATGCAGCAGCAAGGTTTAGATCCTTCAGCACACTATCAATTACTTTATTGGCAGGTAAAATCGGTTGGATCTGATCAGTAACTGCCAATAAGCAGGGAATGGCATTTTTTAATGAGTCGCGGGCATAAACCGGTCCGAACAAACGGAGCATATCAAAATGCAGGTAAGCCCTGATGGCATAAGCTTCTCCCATTAAAATATGCTTACGGGAATCATCTATCACATTCTGACTTTTTTCCAGTTGCCCGATAAAACTATTGGCATTTAAAATTACACGGTAAGCAGATTGCCAAACTTTACTAAAATCAGCACGCATTCCCGATTCAGCATAATTATAGGATGTATACAGCCTATAGCTGGCATTACTGCTTGTATTATAGTATTGCGCCATCAGGTCAAGATCGCGCATACTTAAGCGGCTTCCGTACAAATCAGATTTAGCCATATTCAGATAAATCCCGTTTAAGGCAGCATTTATTGTTTTTTCATCCTTAAATACCTGTTCAGAGAGGAAACGGTCCTGGGGCTGAACATCCAGAAATTTCTTACAGGCACTCAATGCCATGCTGCAACAAAACATCAAAAAGAAATATTTTTTCATAAGTTTAAAATGAAGCGTTGAGACTAAATGAAACAGAATTCGCAAACGGATAATCCAATCCTCTTTCCGTAGTGATATTAGATATACGGAACATATTATTCATAAATGCAGTGAACCTTAAACTCCTGAATCCGAACCTGTTTAACCAGGGGCTTGTTCTCGACTGGAATTCGTAGCCTGCAGAAAAGGACTCACCTGTAATTACATTTTCCTTCTGCACGAAGCGTGATGACATTTCTGTCCTGGAGGTAAGGCCTATCCCTTTAAACTGTGACCGATCGCCTGGTTGCTTCCACCGGTCTTGCAACGCCCGTAAGTCCTGATTATAAGCCAATGATGGGAGACTAATGTTCTCTACTTTTTCATAAAGGGCAGAATTTATAATTGAGGCACCCAGCGAATAACGCAGAGCTACAGAAAGGATCAGTCCTTTTAATCTTAGGGATGAACTTAGTATTCCCTCAGCCTTAGGTCTTAAGCTGCCCACTACACGGGCATCTTCAGGGTCATAATCAAAAGTATGGGAACCGTCTTTTTTCAGAAACATCTCTTCCCCCGTACCAGGGTCAATACCGAGGGAGGGTACTGCCCAGATATCATCAGGACTATAACCATCACGATACCTGATGATTGAACGGCTCTTCTTTTGAAGCTCATTCAGGCCTTCCAGCCGTTTATCAAATCCACCATAATTGCTTTTATAGGTTTGACCTGTTAAGCCTATAGTCCACAGTGTTCTTGCTGCTATATTGTTAATCACCGCATAGCGCAGGCTGGCCTCAAAGCCTCTGACGGTCAGATTTCCCACATTTATAGGGTAATTGGCTACCCCGTTTGACCCTGGCAAATCAATGTTCACGATTAGTGGATCTGTAAACTTCTCATATCCGTTGAACGTTCCTGAAAGCCTGTTGTTCAATAGTGAAAAATCCAACCCAAGATTACTTTGCTGCGTCTTTTGCCACTTCAGACCTGGATTTCCCAGACCTGAATGGTAGAGGCTTTGTCCAAAGAGGTTGGTATTATTTTCCAACTCGTATATAGTGGTGGAAGCAAAACTTCCCAGCTGTTGATTTCCGGTAGAGCCGGTATTTGCTCTTAACGTCAGCATATTCAGCCAATCTGCATTTTCCAGGAAGGCTTCATTTTTCAGGCTCCAGCCTGCGCCAACCGACCAAAATGTCGAATACCTGTTAAATGTCCCAAAGGCAGTAGAACCGTCCCGTCTGAGGGTTGCATCCACAAAATAACGATTGTCATATACGTAGTTTGTACTTATTAAACCATTTAACTTTCTGCTGGTAGCTGACATCTCCACTATGGGTTTGGAATTTGTCTGGTAACTATGGGCAAAAACCGGGTTGCCAGGCACTCCCTGGGGGAAGCCCTGAGCTGAAAACCCGGTCGCACTCCCCTCTTCATTGCGAATGTCCCCCCTTAAATTGACCGTAACTACGTGTTTTTCATTAAAAACCTTATTGTAAGAAAGCATAAGATTACCATCGTAAGACAGCTTTTCTTCATCAACTTTAACATAGCTTCCTTTCTGCAAAGCAGGAAGCCCATCAAATTTTGTGTTTTCCGGTGAAACAAAATCTACACGGCTTCCAAAAATCTTGGATAACTGCAGTCCTCCTGAAATTCTAAAAGCAAAATTAACGTCCCAGTTAAAGGCCAGATTATTCTGGATATTGGTCTGTTTTTTATAGTTAAATGAATTCAAAGCGGCATTATAAAGCGGGTTCCGACTCTCTGTGATACCGCCTCCCTCGTAAGCCGATGCCGATACCGTTCCACGCTCAAAATACTTATCTGCATAATCTTTCGGGTAATAGGGATTAAGCTGTGCATAATCTTTAAAACTACCAAAAGGAGATTCCTTCGATTTAAATCCGTTGATATAAATACGGTTGGAAATATTCAGGTTACCCGTCCGGTAATTCATATCTGCACGTCCCCCCCAGTTTTTACGCCCAGAACCTTTCATTACCCCATTGATATCCTGATAATCAATCCCTGCACCAAATTGAAAAGATTCACTTCCACCATTGGTATAAATAGAATGCTTTTGTGTGAAACCTGTTCGTAAGGGCACATTAAGCCAATAAGTATTAACTCCTTGCTTAACCCTCTTTAACCGCTCGTTATATAATCTTTGAGCATCCAGCGTGCCAGATGAAGCTGAATTTCCATTTCCATATCTTCCTGCCAAACGTTCAAATTCAAGCTTCTGCTCCGCGTTCATCAGGTTATAACTACTAAGATCTGCTACATCTACAGTAGTATTAGCCGAATAATTAAAAGTAAGTGCACCTGCTTTAGGCTTTATTGTTTCGATCACGATTACCCCGTTTGCTGATCTTGATCCATAAAGCGCAGTAGAAGCCGCGTCTTTCAGGATGGTAAGGCTGGCGATACGGTTCATGTCCAGATCTGTTACTTGCCTTAAAGTCGCTTCAAAACCATCAAGGATAAACAAAGGTTGATTCGGATCAGAAGCAATCTGATCGGTTAGTACGCCGAAATCATTTCGCTTACTGTTAACACTTGTTTTCCCCCGAACCTCAATATTGCCCAGGGCATTGGGGTTTGAGCCATTAAGCGCATTATCCAGAACAACAAAAGAAGGGTCCAGTGTTTTTAACGACTGGATGACATTCTGGTTGCCAACATCCCTTAGTTGTTGTCCGGAGAAAGAAGCTGAACTTCCCGAAAAACTTTCCTTTTTCCGCTCGTACATTCCGGTAATAACTACTTCCTTCATACTACGTTCTTCTATTTCAAGAACTACACGAAAGCCCACCTGACTTTGAAACAAAGTGATTTCAAGGGTTTTATAGCCAATACAGGAAATGATCAGCACATCATTATCCATCACTCCCTTAATCATAAACATTCCTGTTTCATCGGTTCTGACTGCTTTCTTTGTTCTTTTGAGGCTTATCGAAGCGCCTTCAATGAGCTTTCCCTGCTCATCCACTACATAACCGGCAGCATCATTTAAAGGAACAGACCTTAAATCCTGAATGTCTTGTTTTTCAGTTTTTGGTTTAACAATGATGGCCCGGTTATAGATGACATAACCCGCAGGCTGCCCTTCAAATAATTTATTCAGCACATCTATCAGCTCCGCATTGTTTACCTGTATATTTACCGGCGTTGTAAGCTTTAGTACCTGCTCGTTATAAACTACATTGTAGCCACTCTGCCTGCTAATGTCATTGAGCATTGATTTTATGGTCGCGCCTTTGCCTGAAAGGCTGATTTTTTGGGCAAATACATTGGCACTCACCTGCATAAAAATTACGATAAGTATCAGCGGGGCTAACCGCTTCACATGTAATATTTTACATCGAATCTTATAAAAAGCAGGCTTTTTTGAGTTATAAATTTGATACATTTACATCAGGTTTGGTTACACAATGTATGGACGAGATATACACGCATACATTGCCAGTTTAAGTTGATTGTTGACTAAGAACCGCCAGGCTTTACCAGAAGTGCGTTACGACCGCACTTCTGATTTTTTGACAGCTCATTTTTTGTTTTCAGGTGTTTTTATTATTTAATCACACGGATCCTCCTCCCTTCGATTTTAAAACGGACATTGGATGTCAGCTCCAGATATTTTAATACTTCTGAAAGCGGTTCATTTCTGGAAATAATCCCTCCAAAGGAGTCTTTCGGCAACTTACCTTCGTAAACAACCTGCACATCATACCAACGCTGCAATACCTGCATCACTGCAGTGATGTTATCATTTTCAAATACAAACCGGTTATCTTTCCAGGCTGCAGCTTTTTCAACGTTCACATTGTCAACTATAATTTTTGTCCCATTCACAGTCGCCTGTTGTCCAGGAACTAACATGGTATTGTTTATTTTGATACTTCCCTCCAGAAGCGTGGTTTTTGACCGGACTTCGTCTGTGTAGCTGCTGATATTGAAATGAGTACCCAATACGGTTACCATCTGATTCTTGGAGTTTACAATAAAGGGCTGAGACTTATTCTTGGAAATTTCAAAATAGGCCTCACCAACCAGTTCAATATTTCGTGTTTTTGCCCCGCTAAAAGTTGATGGGAATTTGATTGATGATGCAGCGTTTAACCAGACTTTACTTCCATCGGGAAGGATAAACTGATAGGTGCCGCCGCGGGGGGTAGCGGCGGTCATCATGCGGGATATTGATCCGGTTGCACTTACACCTACCTTACTGCCATCATTATAGGTCAGTTTATCCTGGCCTATGATCACACCTGAGTGAGCCTCACTTAACTGCATGACCTCCCCATCGCTTAAGCTAAGCGTCGCTGTATTTTTCCCTGGTGCAACGTCGTTCTGAACTGCTACTGCCTGTCTATGGTTTGAACCTGGCAAACGAAGGGCAAAGAACCAAATGCCAAAAGCAAATAATGTCAGCATAGCTGCAATGCCCGCATATTTTGGCCATAACCTGCGTTTAATAGGCGTATATAAAAGCTGGACCATGCGATCATCCAGCTTGCTTAAGTTTTCTTCAAGCCCATGGAAATCCTTATTGATACTGATCTCATGAATATACCAACTTTCAAGCATTGCCTTCTCTTTTTCAGACAAGGTGCCATTGTTGTATTTTTCGATAAGTGATTTTACATCCAGTTCTTTCATAATCGTTTAAAGAGGTCGATTATTCCCCCTTTAAAACGTCAGACAGGTGAAGGTGTAAAATGGAGTAGAAAAATTTAAAAAAAATAATAAAAGAGGATAGACAGGTTTATTTTGAGCCTTAACAGACGTACGGCATTCACTATCTGTTTTTTTACCGTGGTGTCTGAGATACCCAAGATTTCTCCAATTTCTTTGTGTGAAAGGTCTGTGTTTCTACTCATCAGAAATACCTCACGCATTTTTTTTGGTAATGCATTAATTTCCCTTTCAATAATGACTGCCAATTCCTTTTCCCTGATCAGATTATCAGTAAAGAACTCCCCTTTCTCGAAAAAGCTTTGCATCGACCGCGCGTACCTTTCCGTAATGTTCCTGTGTTCAATAAAGTTAAACACCCGGTTTCTTACCGCCCCATATAGATAATTTGCTATTGTAGTACTTAAAACAAAGTTCTTTCGCTTTTCCCACAAATTGGTAAATACTTCCTGAACAAGATCAGTAGCATCATCCTGGTTTTTTATGATCCGAAGCGCATGGAGGTACAAGTCGGCTTTATACCTGTTATAGACAAAAGCAAATACTCCCCGCTCTCCTTTTTTTAAAAGAATAGCCAGTTCCTGATCAGTGTTTGTAGCATATACAGACATAGTTTTTATTTAGCCTTTGTAATTGTAATGATACAAATTAATAAAATTTTATACAAACAGGGATATTAATCTCCTGGTGATCCGAATTAGCCTGACCTTCATCATCTATAAAAACCGCATTAAACCTTAATCACTGATTAACATCATTTTAATGGCAAGAAGGTTTCTTTGAAATACTAAAACGCTTAAGCAGAAACAATTAATTACCTATCTTAATATTTAAATCAAACCCTAAATCACGATGAACATCAATCCCTTAAAAGTCCAGTTAATCCTGGCCGCAGCCATTTCATTTACCGCCTGTAAAAAGCAAACCTCCGAAAATGCACCACAGCAGATCAGATTGGAAAAATCTGCTATGGCCCTTCCTTCTGTCGCCAGCTTTACCATGAACAACTGGATGGGCGCACTATCAGACACGATGAGCCTTGCCCAGCTATCCATTCCCGGTACGCATGATTCCGGTGCCAGGAATGAACCCATTTCCGGAACAGCAAAAACACAGAACTTAAGTATCGCAGATCAGCTGAGCGCTGGAGTAAGGTATCTGGACATCCGCTGCAGACACATTGGCAACAGCTTCACCATCCATCATGGCGCCATTTATCAGAACTTAAACTTTGATGATGTCCTGAATGCCTGCATCAGTTTTCTAAACAGCAACCCCAGCGAAACGATCATCATGAGCGTAAAAGAAGAACACACCCCTTCTGATAACACCCGCAGCTTTGAGCAGACCTTTGATGCCTACGTGGCGCAGAATGCTTCAAAATGGGATTTAGGAAACAGCATTTCTACATTAGGAGCTGTACGTGGAAAGATCAAACTTCTGAGAAGATTCAGCACAGGAAATACCAAAGGAATCGATGCCACCAACTGGGCAGACAATACGACCTTTGAGATCAACAATCCTGCAGCCAATCTGAAGATTCAGGATTACTACAAGGTAGATGACCTGAATGCAAAATGGACAAAAGTAGAAAGCCTTTTAAATGAGGCAAAAAACAGCACAGTTAAAAAGTTATATGTGAATTATGGCAGTGGCTATAAGCCAGGGATTTTCGGAATTCCGAACATCAATACCGTAGCCAATTCTATTAACCCGAAGATCAATACTTATTTCAGTAGCGCTGCTCATGGAAGATATGGAATCATCCCTCTGGATTTCATTGACGCAACCAGAAGCCAGTTAATTGTGAACACCAATTTCTAAAAGGACGTTAACCTAAAAAGACCAGCAAATGCTGGTCTTTTTTATGATCTGTAGAAATTTTATTTATGGAAATGTGATTATTTAATCACTTCTGCCAGTTTCTTTTCCAAAGCTTCCCCCCTCAGGTTTTTAGCAATGATCTTACCGCTTGGGTCGATCAGGAAATTGGATGGAATGCTTTTTATAGCATATAAATCTCCCGCTCTTTTTTTATTGCTGCGATCCGAATCGATCAGCTGCGTCCATTGCATGCCATCGTCTTTGATGGCTTTTAACCATTTGTCTTTATCTTTTTCCTGATCAACAGATACGCCCAGCACGGTGAAGTTTTTGTCTTTATAGGCATTGTAAGCTTTTAATACATTGGGGTTTTCAGCACGGCAAGGGCCGCACCAGGAAGCCCAAAAATCCAACAGGATATACTTCCCTTTAAAATCAGACAGCTTTACAGGCTTATCTCCCATGTCCAGGTGTGTGAAATCAGGTGCTGCTTTTCCAATTGCCGTTGATTTGTTGGCTGCAATAGAAGCTGCAAAAGCCTGACCTTCCTTCGCATTGCGCTGAGCCGCTGGGAGTCCGTTAAAAAGAGGCTCTACTTTACTGATGTCAAAATATGGACCCGCTACTTTTTGCAAGGCTTCAAAACAGAAATAGGAACCAGGATTTTGTTTAACGTAAGTTACAAGGGCTTCTTTCTGACCGGCCTCTGCTTTATCCATCTTGTCTTCTATCAGCTTAACTGTAGCAGCTTCTTTTCTCTGCTCAGCGCTAAGGCCATAATATTCCTTTCTCAAGCCACTGATTGCTGTCTCCGATGCCTTTAGCAGCTCCGTGTATTTTTTATAATCCGTATTGATCGCGGAGCCGCTGATCGTCGCCGTTTTTATAGAGTCGGTCACCTTCATTAAGATCAGGCCTTTGTCCAGGTACATCGACCTCGAATCACGGCCTCTCGATTTTTTATCCGCAGGGCTATCTTTGCTCACAAAGGTCATATAAACCTGCTGAGGGCCATCAGAAGGTCCTTTGAATTCAAAAACACCGTTCTGAACAAGAGCACTGTCTTTTTTTGTTGCGCCATCTTTATAGTAATTCAGGTAAACTTTACCTCCGGCAGCGGCCGATTTAAATTTGCCTTTTAAGGTATAGGTATTGCTTTGTGCCATCGCCATGACCGGGATTGATAGCATAGTTATGATCAATAGTTTTTTCATTTTCATCAGTATATATTGTTTTTTTATGGTTATGAAGCTATCATGATCTTAATAATCATTTCGTTATGTGATCTGTAAGATCATGATGGTTTCAATAGTTTATAGGGTTAATCTTTTTTTGTAGTAGTTGATAAATTCTTTGTTGCCTTCCTCAGTTCCGCCAATCTTTTCGCCCTTTTGGAAAAAGGCCAGCGCTTTGTCTTTATTTCCATTGCGCTGATAGACCAAAGCCAGGCTCATGAGTATAGAAATATCGTTTGATTGTTCTATTCCGGGATAATTAAGCAGCCAGCCTGCAGCCTTCTCATATACTGCAGCAGGCAGATGCTCATCCATCAATATCCCTGTAGCAGACTCCATCCTGATCTCCGGAGTAATGGTTTTCGCTGTATCTAAAAAGTTGGCTTTCATGATAAAGAAAGCAGGTTCCCGGGGAATATTAAAAAGATAGGTAGACTGCTGTACCCCCGCCTCGTCAAAGAATTGGGGAATGCGGTTTAATACCGCTACAAATGCCTCCGTACTTTTGCTATTGATCGCCTTTTGCAGTTCAGGAAAAAGGCCGTAGGCCATTTTACCTTCAATAGACTTGCCATACTTCTTTTTATAAACAGGATAATTGGCCATGAAGTATTTAAAATATTTCTCCGGCATTTCAAAAGCATTCATGACTGCCCAGGCACTTTCGGCAGTCAGGTCTTTCTGTTGGTCAAGGTAACTGCGCACCACATTGCTATCCGCTTTCTTACGGTCTTTCTTTTCGCCAAAAGCCGAGAGGTAGAACGAAGGGAAATCCAGGTATTTTTTCTGACTAAAGCCTGGCACTCTCTGTTGCTGATTTGTTGTGGCATCCAGCAGCCAGCTATTCAATTTATCAGCAGCTTTATAACCGGATTCTTTCCTCAATACCTTCAATGAAGGATCAATAATCAGAAAGCTGGGATAACTGCGAACCATGTATCTCGCCGCCAAAACCCGTCCCAGTTCATCTGTTTCAGCATCCAGCTTAATGAAGCGATAGTGTTGCTGAAGCGTTGAAGCCACTGCCTGGTCTGGAAATACCCTTTGATCCATGGCCTTACATGGCCCACACCAGGAGGTAGAGAAATCTATTAAAATGATTTTATGTTGCGCTTTGGCTTCGCCAAGAATTTTGTCCCATTGGGCAGCTGCTGCAGCTGAAGGTTGCTGTGCCATGACAGCACCGCTCAGCAAGAGCAGAAAAATTGAAAAAATGGTTTTCATAATTTACAGGTTAGGATTACGGTAATTGATTTGAAGGATATTGCCAAAACCGCCAAATTTCTTGCTATAGGTACCATTAGCGATATCGCCGATAGGTAAAAGATCAAGGTAATAAAGCTCGCCTTCGGTTCCGTTGTAAGTTGCCACGACCAGGCGCGTATTGTACAATGGATTGGATTTGCCCCATTCCTGCCCTTTAAACATTTTCAAATCTTTGACTTGTGTGCCAACAGGAAAAGTGTAAACCAATCTCGCCGATTTGGCCAGCACATCGTACAGGTAAATTTTGTTGGCAACCGCATAATACAATTGCTTATTCACTCCTGAAGCGGCAAAAAGAACCGCTTTATCAATTTCAGCTGCCGCGTCCATTTTGTCCATCACACCTGCAGGTTTTTTATTATTGGGCAATACCGAGCAGAGGTAATAACTGCTTTCGTCTTTCATCACCAGGAAATACTCTGTATTCGGGCCTCTATCGCCACCGATCATCGTTTTACCTACATTACTCATGTCAAAAGCGATCCCGGTTTCCGTATTTGCAGGAAAGGTACTAAAGGACCTGCTGGTATACGTGGCATGCAGAAAACGCTTGCCATTGTTGTCGTAAAACAGGGTCCAAAACTGGTTTCCACTCATAAAATAAGGGAATACCGAGTAACCTGAAGGTCCGTTAAAACGCTCAGAATACTTTGCAATCCCCTGATTGGGTGCTAAAGTCCCGTATACGTTGCCATTGCTCACTACATACTGGTCAAAATTAACGCTGTTTACCGCGTAGGCAGGATTGGATACCGGGCTGATCGGACTTTCAAAAAGATCCGGAGATTTACCGGTAAAGGTAAAGTCATTGGCACTGAAGCGGTACATTCCCTGATCGGTAAATACATTTACATCTTCCAGTTTGCTTTGAATACCGGAAAATGCAGCCAGCGGTTTACCAGTTAAGGTAAGCCCGGGATTAGAAGTACCAATTACATCAGGAAAAACAGTTCCGTCCTGGCGCACAAAAGAAAGCTCGGCCTTTCCGCCTTTATCAGCCATCACCAGCCAGCCTTCATAATATTTACCATTCACGGTAAGCGGAAAACGGACCGATTTACGCAAAGTTGTTTTGGCATCTGTTACCGTGTATTGCAACAGATACGTCCCCGGGGCAACCAATGCCGGAACCTTCAGATTCTTTTCCGTAGAAAGAACCGTTGAAGTGGTAGCAGGGTTAATGGGCGTGATCTCCCAGCTGTTCAAATCCGCGGAGCGGTAAATTTCCCATTTATAAGTATACGGGCCACTCCCCGCTTCAGATTCAATGATGACAGGGTTAATACGAATGGTATCCCGCTGAACAACCAGAACCTCGTCTTTCGGACCGGTGATGTTCAACTCATTGACTTTATTATAATTGTATTTATTGTCTTCCTTTTTACAGGCAAACATCAGGCTGCAAATGCAGGTTCCCAATATGATTTGTTTGATTCGCATAAAGTTCGTTTTTACAGTGGAAATTCTACTTTTGCGCCATTTTCGTCTAACAATGGCCCATGCTGACTAACATATGCATCCAATGCATTTCTTAGCTTCCCTTTGATGTTTACCCATTGGGCATAACCGATGACCCCTCCCTTGGTATCCGGCCTGAAGTCGGACGTCCCAAAAACATCGATCATAAACTGATACCTTACGGCACTATACTCTCCTATATAATAAGCGATGTAACTCCAATAATCCGGTTTGATCAGGCGGTTGCTAAAATTGACCTTAAACTGAACGGTATTTGCAGTGGTCATGTCTGCCTGTCCTTTGGTGCCCACCACCAGATCTTCACTGTCCGCAATCTGCAGAACGAGCCTAACGGTCTTAGTGTTTAAGTCGTCGTTACTGAGCAATACCAGCGGATATTTCACCCGGAAAGAATCAGCAGGAAGGGAAATTTCGGGCAGTATAAAATGGCTGCCCAGGCTGGCGGTGCTCCCCGGTCCGGCAAGCACCTTAATCTTCCTTGGCTGATGGGATAGCTTGCCCACCAGGCGCATTTTAATCCAGATGGTGTCCCTGGTTTTTGGCACCTTGTTAAACTTGAAAGAATAACTGACACTGTCCTGTTCTGCACCTGATTTATAGTAAAAAGTAATGCCATCCTTTCCGGAAAACACGGCCTCCGGATCTTTTTTACAGGATGCTAAGATCAGCATCACCAATATGATTGATAGGTATTTCATGTCCTCTTGCTTTAGTTGTAATTGGGATTAAATTCGAGCTCATTGTCCGGCACCGGCACAATGTAACTGGCCTCTGTCAGGTTCCTGCTTGAAAACTGCATCCTGTTGGCGACTTTGCGCTTGTAATAATAAAACAGCTGCCCCTCCGCATAAAAATCCTTCTGGTATTCTTTAGTAATTTCATCGCTAAGACGTTGGGCAGTGATGCCTGCGGCGATTACCGGGATCACCCGTTTTTCCCGAACCTTGTTCAGGAAGATCAGGCCTTCGTCTGGTGTTGCAGCAGTTTCTGCGAGGATATAATACAGTTCAGACAAGCGCATTAAAGAAACGTTCTGATCCAGGCGGTCGTTTTCAACGGTGCCTTGCCAGGTCTGCCAATATTTGGTACAAAAATAGGTCAATCCATCTGCCTCGATCAGGTTTGCGAAACGGATATCCGTACCGCCACCTGAGCCGGTTTCGTAGAGCGTCTGAAAATCAGTCAGGATGCGGGTCAGGTTTTTCCTGTTGTCGCTAACCGACTTGAAGTAAGCATTGTCGGTTTCTACCCAGGTCCTCATGTCTTTTACCCGGATGGCAAAGACCTGTTCCGTTGAAAAGGTACGGTTACGACTGGCAGCAGGTGCAGCTACACTTTTAGGATCGATCAGGGTAAATATGCCCGAATTAACCACTTCAGTTGCAGCAGCAGCAGCATTAACTTTATCACCTCTGAATAGGTATACCCGGGCCTGAAGGGCTTTAATGGCATAATAGTTCATACGGAAGCGTCTGTTTTTTTCTGTCGAAATGGGATCTTTGCCTTTCATCAGCGTTTCGGCTGTCTTCAGGTCTGCCAAAATCAAAGCAGAAACCTCATCCACTGTAGAAGGAACTTTAGACAACGCATTCAATTCCGTACGAAAAGGAATGGCTTTTTTTGTTGGATTGGTGGCAAAGTTTGCACCGAACAAACGCAACAGGTCGAAATGCAGGTAAGCACGCAGGCCCAGGGCTTCGCCTTTTACCAGCGCAAAATGATCACCAGTAAAAATGCTTTGTTTGCCGTCTATTTTTCCGAGGATATTGTTTGTCGCAGCAATGGTATTGTAACCTTTTGTCCAGATTCCGGAGACCAGCGGAATCGCATCATTGCCTTTAAAGTTAAGGGCTACAGTAGTTGGAAAGGCAAAAACACCGCTTAAACTAGCGCTATAATTTTGTGCAATTAAACTACTGAATCCCATGGTAAGGTTATCCCCATATAACTCTCTGCCTGCCATTTGCGAATACACTCCCGTTAATGCCTGCTGAAAGCCGATTTCTGAGTTAAACAATTCCTCTTCACCAATGGTGGATTTAGGGTCCACCTCGAGGAATTTTTTACATCCTGTGCTCAGGACCAATAGCAACATGGTCAGTGTAGCATATATTTTAATGTTTGTTTTCATGTCAATACGATTCATGTTAAAAGCCTGCCCTTACGGATAAGGAGTATGTCCGCGAAAATGGATTATTTGTACCCCGTTCCAGTTGAACAGAACTCAGGGTAAACAGATCATTGGTACTTGCCGTAAATGATAAATTACTCAGTCCCATTTTCTTCACAAAGGCGTGTTTTTGAAAATTATAGCCTATGGCCGCGGAGTTCAGGTTCAGGGAATTATCGTCCTGTACAAACCTGGAGCTGAGTCTGGTGGATACGGGATTGGTTCCGAATTTGGTAAACATGGATTCATCACCAGCTTTCGTCCAGCCCAGATCGTAGGCCCTGCGGTCTACATTGAACCTGGTATCTGCACCCTGTACTTTATCTACCAGTGTCTGGTTATAAATTTGTCCGCCAAAACGATAGCTAAAAATCAAACTGACTTCCAGCCCACGGTAGTTCAGATTAGAACCAAACGTACCGTTCCATTTCGGATCGGTTACCCCGACAGCCACCTTATCGGCCGCAGCCCAGGTGAAAGTGGTGGTTCCATCTTTTTTAAGCAATACCTCTGCTCCCGTTATTGGATCTACGCCCAGCGACCGTACCACAAAAAGGGTATTGATGGCCTGCCCTTCTTCCAGAATCAGATTTGGGGTTTTCTGGAGGCTGCTTGCATTTGCTTTGGTATTGCTGGCTTTCAGTTTATTGGACAGCTCTTTGAGTATATTCTTGTTGGTTACCGCTGCCACATTAACAGACCAGATCAGGCCTTTTTGCTTGTTATCGATGATCTTATAACGGGCGAACAACTCGTATCCGGTATTCTGGATTTTGCCCAGGTTTTCGGAATAGTCTGCAAAACCATTGGAGGGAGCGAGTGAAACATTGGTAATGGTATTGTGGGTCAGGCTTCTGTAATGCTCGAAGCGCATATCCAACCGTTCCTTAAACAGGGTAACATCCAAACCGAGGTTTAAAGTACGTACATCCTGCCAACCCAGTTCTGTATTTCCCAGGCTCATGATGCTTGCACCCAGGTCTCCGTCGTAGACATTTTCCACGCCAAAGGTATAGCGGGTTTGTGCACGGTAAGCAGGAATATTAAGGGAACCTGAAGAACCATAACTGGCCCTTAACTTAAGGCGGTTCACATTGGGATTCCCTTTAAAGAAACGTTCATTATGAACATTCCAGCCCATACCTGCAGACCAGAAAGTACCATAACGCTTATTGGCGCCAAACTGAGAAGAACCATCCCTCCTTACAGAAACATCAGCAAGATAACGGTTGTCGTAAGCATAATTGGCATTTAGCAGCAGCCCTAATCTTCTCACCGTGCTTTCATCTCCGGTAGGGCGTGCATCTGGTTTATACTGACTGGCGAACAACAGGTTGTCTAACTGATCAAAAGGAAAACCTACAGTCGATATGTTATAGAAATTGCTGGAAGTGCTGGCAATATTGAGTCCTAAAGTAGAATAGATCAAATGCTTGCCAATGCTTTTGTTATAATTGAAGGTCGTTAAATTTTCAAAGCCCAGGGAGTTGTTGTTGCCAACATCATAAGAACCTTTTCGTTTCAAATCCTTTTCATTGTTAAACTGCGAATGCTGCGCCGGGAAAAAGCGGTCAGAAGAACCGGTTTGCTTATTTAAGCTAAAAGCGCTTTCCATATAAAGTGCAGGCATGATGTTCCAGCGGATCTGCAGGTTATTGGAAAGCCCGAAATACTGTGATTTATTAATGGTGTTTAAGCTTGCATCGTATAGCGGGTTGCTAAAAGTTCCGATGCTGTTGCTTTCCATGATCTTTATCGGATTGCCATTTTCATCAAAAGGTTTCCAGTAAGGGTTCATCAATGCATATTGAGAGAAAGCGCCATAAGGCGATTCATTGGATGTATTTTGAAACAGCCTGATGGAGTTCCTGAAGCGCAGTTTTTTCACGTTATAGCTCAGGTCGAACTGCCCGGAGTAATTGTTGCGGTTCTGCCCTTTCATCACGCCTTTCTGAAGATCCCCGGTCATCTGCAGACCATAGCGGATAAACTCATCTCCACCTTCTACATATACGGAAGTCCTGTTGCTCGTTCCGGTTTGTACCGGAAAGGACAACCAATCTGTATTCACTCCCGAGGCAATGGCCCTTGCCCTGCTGTTGTAAATCTCGTCCAGTGTAAATTGCTGGTTGGACTGCGTAGCGGTGTAAAAGCCGACTCTTTTTTCAAAGTCCAGTTTTTCTGAGGCATTGAGCAGGTTGTAAACAGAAAGATCCGGTGTGGTTAACCTGAAATCGTTGTTTACCGTCACCTGTATCTTTCCGGCCTTTGGGGTGATCGTGGTAATCACCAGAACCCCATTTGCTCCCCTTGAACCATAGATCGCAGTTGCAGAAGCATCTTTTAAAATCGTCACCGATTTGATCATGTTCATATCAAGGTCAAAAATTCTTTGGGAACCTACCTGGAAACCATCAAGGATGAACAAAGGTGCATTCGGGTTGTCCGCAAACTCGCCTGTCAGGTTAGGCAGGGAATTGGCTCCTCTGAGCTGGATCTCAGGCAACTGGTTAATATTTCCACCCATCACATTGTTCGGCACCAATCGCAATGCGGGATCCAGTGCGGCAATTGCAGAAAAGATACTGTTGGAATTGACTCTTTTCAGTTCCTGCCCTTCAATTGTCCTGGCGGCACCGGTAAAATTTTCTACCGGGCGTTCAAATACCCCCATCACCACAACGTCGTTCAGCGACTGCTGATCTTCGACTAAGCGGATGTTAAACAGGAGGAAGTTTGCCAAAGGTATTTCCTGTGTTTTATAACCGATAAAACGGACGACAAGCGTTTGTGCACCATCGGGAACGTTTAGGGTAAACAATCCTTTTTCATCAGTTTGCACAGCATTCTTTGTCCCCTTAATGAGTACCGTTACGCCTGGCAATGGTTTACCATCGACATTGTCGACGACTTTTCCCCTGATGATCTTTACTGCTGTAAAGTCGTTCCGCTCACGGATCACGATGGTTTTGTTTTGTACCTCATAGGTAAATGGCTGATTGGCAAAGCATTTCTCGAGCACTTCGTTCAAAGAAGCATTGCGGGCAAATACATCTACTTTTCTGGCCAGTTTAAGCTGTGGTGTGGCATAGATGAAATCATAGCCACTTTGCTTTCTGATTTCTTTAAATACCTCTGTCAGGGAAACATTGGTTTTAGTCAGGTTTATTTTCTGTGCATAACTGCTGGCGCTTACCTGGAGCAAGCAGCTGGTTAACAGGATTACGGTTAGGTTGATTCGCATAATCAGTTTTCTTTGATCTGTATTACGAGCCAGCTGTATTACCGCATCCATAATACACAAAATAGTTTGGGCCACGCAGGCAAAATACCCGCGTTTAAATAGCGCATAAAATTTCATACATTTGAATTTTAGGTCCCTGATTAGGTTTAGGGCGTTGGTTTGGTTCTAGTTAATTATAGTGTGCGAAACATTATTCTAAGTAAATCAGATCATCTGGTCAGGGGTGGGTCCAAGCACTCCTGACCTCTTTTTGATTTACCGTTGTAGAAAAACACGTTTGTAGATTTACTGCATAACGGTAACCCTCCTTCCTTCAATTTTAAAGTGAATTTGTCCGGTGGTTTCAAAACCTTTCAGGATCTCAGAGAGCTTTTTGGTCCTGGAGATCTCTGCATCGAAGCCGTAATTGGGTACTTTGCCCTGGTACACGACATCGACGTCATACCAGCGTGCCAGTTTGCGCATCACTGTTCTGATGTTTTCATCGTAAAAGTAAAAATTCCCGTTTTTCCAGTCGAGCACCTGGTTTACATCTACTTCAGTGACATGGATATGGTTTGATACAGCGGATTGCTGACCTGGTTTGAGTATTTTGGAAGCCGTTCCGGTCGCCACTTTAACACTACCTTCCAGCAAAGTAGTTTTGATAGCGGCTTCGTCGGCATAACTGTCAATGTTGAAATGTGTACCAAGAACGGTTACTTCCTGTGCAAGCCCAGCTCTGTTGGAGCTGACCACAAAAGGTCTGGAGGCATCTTTGGCAATCTCGAAATAAGCCTCTCCGCTAAGGATTACTTTACGGTCGGTTCCGTCAAACACGGTGGGGTACTTTAAAGAAGACATCGCATTTAGCCAGACTTTACTTCCATCAGGAAGGTTAATCTGGTATTGTCCTCCCGCAGGTGTACTGATCGTGTTGTATTGTTTTGAGTTGGCAGCATTCCCTTTTCCGACTTCATAAACCAGCTCTCCATCTCTGGTTTTGGTAATGGTGATGCCCGACTGACTCGCCAGTTCGCCATTTCCGGCATCCGTTAAGGAGATTTCAGAGCCGTCTGCCAGGGTTAGAACGGCTTTATTATCGCCAGGATTTACATCATTGCCCTGATGCTGAGCAGTTAGGTTCAGATATTTATCCTTTTGATGATTGTTTGTGTAAAAATAGAACATTGCCGAAACCATCAGGATTACGGCCGCTGCGGCAGCATACCTTAGATAACTGCGGATCGGACGGATGATCGTTTGCGCTTGTAGAACAGGGCTGAGCTTTGGTTTTAGCTGATCATAAATCCTCAACATGCGTTCATCAAGCATGGCTTCCGCGCTTTGTTCATCTGGATCTTTGGCCATTCCATCTTTGACCATCACATCCTTAGCAATCACATCCGTAGCCATCCCCTCCTTAGCCATTTCTCCAGCAATCAAGGCTTTGAGTTCGCCTTCATTTTTCAGTTCACTGAAGTGCTGCATCAATAACTTAATTTCAACAGTAGTACAACGGTCGTCCAGATATTTTGCGAAAAGTGCTTTCAATTGATCCATAATTTAACAGGGCCTTTAGGGATGTCCTTATATAAACCAATACGGAGCAAAGCACAAATACATTGATGTGATTCTTGAAATATTTACAATTATTTAATAAGAAGCTAACAATCAGATAATTAAAATCTAAAATAAATGCATTTTTCCTGAGCAGCTGGTTTATAGAAAAATAATCGATATCATTGAAAATGCTTTATCACGAAATATGTAATTTAGCATAAGGGGAAAATCAGTATACAAACGTCAATGAAATTTTTGGAAGCAGAAGAATTGCAGGCTTTGCTATTGCAATTGAGGCAAGGTCATGAGCCCGCTTTTAACGCGTTGTATCTGGCCTATAGCAAAATGCTATATCAAAAGATAAACCGGGTAGTCAAAGATGAATTTGTTGCTGATGAGTTGCTGCAGGATTTGTTTTTGAAGGTCTGGAAAATGAGAGCGGACATCAGGCCCGAACAATCATTTGTTTCTTTTCTGCATACCGTGGCTAAGAACCTTGTTTACGACTATTTTAGAAAGATTTCCAAAGATAAGCGCCTCCATGAACGTTTGCTCCTGAATGCCGTAGACTATTACATGCAAACAGAAGAAGCGCTTATTGGCAAAGAAACTTCAGATATCATTCAGCAGGCGATTTCCCGGCTTTCTGAATCCCGCAGAAAAGTATTTATACTCTGTAAGATGGAAGGTAAATCCTACCAGGAAGCAGCAGATATACTTGGGATTACGGTAGCCACGGTAAACAGCCACATGGTGACTTCCATCCGTTCTATCAAAGAATACCTGCATAAGAACCAGGAAATCGGGACGATTATCATCACGCTGGCATTGTTTCGGTCCTAGATTTCCTCTGCTTCCAGGTATCCGAATTTACCAGCTGCCACATCAGCATAAGCCTGTTCAATTTCTTCAATCGTATTCATCACAAAAGGTCCTTTATGGACTGCAGGTTCATTAAGTGGCTTTCCATTCAACACTAAAAATTTAGCATCCGCTGTCGCCAGAATCTCTACTACATCACCTTCATTTTCAAACAATACAAACTGCTCTTTGCCCGCTTCGGTATCATTCAGTTTCAGTTGCCCTTCCAGGATAAAAATCCCCATGTTATCCTCGGCCGGACAATCAATTTTCATTCCCCCATCCTGATTCAAGGTTACATCAAAAAGATTCATCGGGCTATAGGTATGCACCGGACTTTCAGTTCCCTGATAACTTCCTGCGATCACCCTGACTTCGCCGTTTTCCAACGTTACTTTTTTAATCTCATTTTTCAGCAGCGTCTGATAATTGGGTTCCACAAATTTACTCGCCTTAGGTAAAATCGTCCAGACCTGGATCATTTGCAGGTTGCCTCCTTTGCGGGAAAATTCATTTTCAAAATACTCCTTATGAAGAATTCCTTTTCCGGCCGTCATCCATTGCACATCACCCGGGCCAACGATTCCGCTATGTCCGGCACTGTCTGCATGAGCTACGGCGCCCTGATAAACGATGGTAACCGGTTCTATCCCACGATGTGGATGTACATTGACCCCACGTTTCTTATCGCTCGGTTCATAATAAGTTTCCGGCTGGTAATCAATCATATAAAAAGGGCTCATTTTATCACCCAGGTCATTGCCATTTGGAAAGATGTTGATGACCTTAAAGCCATCCCCCACAGCATGGTTATAATTGCTGCTGTAAACACCTGCTATTTTCTTTTTCATTGGACTATAATTGTTTTTTATCGGTTATGAGGCTATCATAAGGTTGTATTTAACAAATTCCGGCAGTGTTAAATACAACCCTGCCGGAATAAAATTAAAATTAAACGATGGTATTATTCTGATTTATCGTAAGAAAACTGGATCCCTGCGGTACCACCTGTCTCGATAAACAATTTCATAAATCCAGGAACAGTTGCTGACCTTGCCCAGTCTCTTTGTAGCTCACAAAACAACTGCGCCACACTTACCGGTTGTGCACCAGCCTGCTCCATTCTTCTCAATGCAGCATCATGAGCAGCCAATGAAGTTCCCCCCACTGCATCAACTACCGGATAAACCTCATACCCTTCTTTTAAAGCATCCAATGTTGGGAAGGAAAGACAAGCTTCGGTCCATAAAGCAGTCATGATTAACTTCTTTCTTCCTGTCGCCTTTACCGCTTCCAAAAACTCCGCGTCTTCCCATGCATTAATCGTGGTACGGTCGTAAGAAGGCAATCCCGTCATCTCTTTACGCAACTGAGGGATGGTTTCAAAGTTTAAACCCGTCTTCACGTTAACCGTAGAAAGAATGATTGGCAAGTTATAAAGCTTGGCCATTTTTGCTACGCCGACAATATTGTTAACCAATAACTGTCTGTCCATTGAAGCAATGGAATTCACCTGAACCGGTTGATAATCGATGATGATCAATGCGGCATTGTCCGGTGTTAAAAGGTGATCATTTTTTTGATCTCTGATAGGTAAGCTACTCATGATATTTGTTTTTAATCGTAAAAGAATCTTGTTGGATTTTTAAAATTCAAGCGTTCCGAATACACCATTGGCATAGTCTGAAATTGCCTGTTCATTTTCTTCGGCAGTGTTCATCACAAAATTGTCTTTTGCGGCTACGGGTTCTTCTAAATCCTGTGCAGAAAGAAACAGGATCTGGGTATCTTCTTCCGTTTCCAGGCTGATCTCATCGCCTTCTTTATCGAAAACCAGCAGGTGATGAAAAGTGACCGGTTCGCCGTTAACGCTTAGGGATCCTTTGGTCACATACAAGAGCGTCCAGTATCCCGGGTTGGCTTTCATTTCTACCTGTTTTCCTTTTTGAATTTCGCCTACAATGGAAACGATTGGAGTAAAGCTTTTCATCGGGCCGGTCTGCCCATCGTATTCCCCGCTCACCAGCCTCAGGCTTACGCCTTCCTGTTTTAACACTTCGGGCTGTTCTGCTTTCGTGGCCGACTGATAGCTCGGATCATCCCATTTATGCGCTTTAGGAACATTGACCCAGAGCTGGAGCAATTCCTGAGTTCCACCGTTTTTCAACAACTCTTTTGTAGGTCCTTCGCTGTGTAGAATTCCTTTGCCGGCAAACATCCACTGGACATCTCCTGCTTTAACGATTTCGTCATTTCCAGCGTTGTCTTTATGATAACCTTCGCCCTGCAATTGAAAAGTTACGGGTGCAAAACCCCGGTGAGGATGCGGATGAATCCTTAGCTCCTGTCCCGGAAGAATGACTTCCGGTCCCATATGATGTAATACAATAAAAGGATTGGCAAATCTGAAATCTTTATGCGGCAGGGGTTGCCTCACCATTTCCTCTTTTGAGATTTGTTTTTCTCTTCCTAAAAGGAGATGTGCAATCTTTTTTCTCATGATAAATCTTGTTTTATCTACAACAAATTTATCGGGTAAAAAGATCTTAAAAAATAACCTAGGTTAACCAAAACAGTTAATCCAGGTTAAGAAAAATCAGGATTTAAGCTCCGGCTCTGCATGAAGCATTTTACTCAGAAATTCGGGCGTCACACCAATATAAGCGGCGACCTGTTTTTGAGAAAGGCAGTCGACCAGCGAAGGGTAACGGAGACAGAATTTTTCGTAACGTTCTTTGGCAGTCAGCCGTAGATTTTCCATGGCGCGGGTCTGGTAAGAAACCAATGATTTCTCTGCCAGGATTCTGAAGTAATAATTGAATTTAGGGATTTCCTTATACAACCTTTCCAGATTGGTTTTGGAGATCAGCAACAGCTCCGAATCAAAAAGTGCATCGATGTATAAATGACCGGGCTCCTGGGTAATCAGGCTATACATATCTCCCATCCACCAGCCTTCAGGTGCGAACTGCTGAATGTATTGAAAACCATTTTCATCCAGGTTATAACTCCTCAGACATCCGGAAGTGACAAACATGGCAAAACGGTTCACCTCTCCCTCCAGTAACAGGTATTGTTTCTTCCTTACTTTTTTGGTCTGGATATAAGAAAGAAAAAGCGTTCTTTCATCTTCAGTAAGGTGAATGTGCTTAGCGATGCTTTCTAAAAGGAGGTCATGATTCATAAGGAGGAGATCTGTAAAACCTTACGAAGGTAAGGCTTCTCCCAGGTAAAACAAAAAAGGCCTGAGGCCGAATCCCCAAACGATTCGGCACTCAAGACCTCATGAAGCAAGAAGATCTTCTGCTTATTCTCCTTTACCTACACTTACCGCTTTCTGGTAACTTTCGATCAATGCCTGGTATGGAGGCATTACTTTCGAGTAGGCAGATGCATATTCCAATGCATCATCACGGTGCCATGTTTTCTGGATTTCGCTCAACACAGCCGCAGTACTGATCGGTACCACTTCGGCCAATGCCAAACGTGCGGTAGTAATCTGTGTAGACAATGGGCTCATATCACCCGAAGCATCAATGACTGCAAATACATCAAAACCTTCTGATTTTGCAGAAATGGAAGGGAAAGCCACACAAACACTAGTCAGTACACCAGCGATGATCAGTTTCTTTTTACCTGATTTTCTAACCGCATCTGCGAAAGCCGGGGTATCCCAGGCATTGATTTCGCCATTACGCGGAATGTATACGGCATGAGGTGCGAGCTCATGAATTTCAGGCATCAATGGCCCATTAGGTCCGTTAGGCTCCGAAGCGGTAGTAAATACCGGAATATTTTCAATTGCAGCCACTTTTGCCAGAGCGGCTACGTTATTGCGTAGTGCCGTCACATCGATGTCTTTAACGGTTTGGAATAAGCCACTTTGGTGGTCGATCAAAAGAATTGCTACCTCATCAGAATTGATCCTTGTTAATACTGCCATAATATTTAAATTTTAGTTTTCATTAGTGTACATTTATCTCTATTGGTAATGAAGCGATCATCAGCGTTCATTGCTGTTTTTAAGCGCTATGCTGACGATGGTTTCAATGAGATAAAGGTAGACGCCCCCTGAAAACCAAACAATGGAGTAGATTAAGGCAAAAGGTTAATGTAGGTTAAGAAAAGTCCTTAATTTGAGATAAATTGCTGTTCTGATAATTTAAAGGGCTCTGTCCCGTCATTTCTTTGAAATGACGGTGGAATCCGGCAAGATTCGAAAAGCCACTTTCATAGCTCACCTGCTTCACACTTAAATCTCCTTTTCTCAAAAGCTGACAAGCATATTTCAGCCGTGTTTCTATCAGGAAACGCATATAGGTATGGCCAGTCTCCGCTTTAAAGTACCGGCAAAAGGAATTCGGACTGATATTGGCAATCCTCGCCATGTCTTCAATTTCTATCTTTCGCTGGAAATTGGCCATAATATAGTCACAGATCGCATGAATGGGCTTGTTTCCCGTTCCCGGCATCGCATTCGGAGTCACTGGAGCGCATATCAGATTTTTATCCGTATACAGGTTCCCGATATAGATCAATACATCCATCAATAACAAGATCCTGGCAGCTCCTTTTACATGAACAATGCGGTGCATCAGATAGCCAATGTACCGGTTCGTGCTATCCTGCAAAAAAACACCTCTTTTCGATTTTTCAAATAAAGTTCTCAGTACTGCATTTTCAGGTAAAAAGAGAAATTCAGAGCCCCAGAAATTCTCTGCAAAATGAATGACAAAGAGTTCTACCCCAGCATCGGTACGCTCGCTAAGGTGAGCTGCATCAAACTGGTGCCGGTGCACCAAACCAGGGCCAATCAGCAGGACATCTCCTTCTGCAAACCGCTGTTCTTTCTCTCCGAGAACCCAACGGCCTTTCCCCCGCTTTACATATACCAGTTCAGATTCAAGATGGTAGTGTAAAAAATTATTGATGTTTGGGGAACGGTCGAATCTCACATGAAATGAGCTTCCGAAAGTATCCGCCAATTTGATTAATGGTGGTTTCATTCTGAATGAGAAATTAAAATATTTGGTTTGCAGGTAACAAAGCCATTACACAGCTATAAAAGAACAGACCCTATTCTCATTCAAATTGCCTACAGGGAATAAAAATAGTCTTCTCTTTCTACAAAGCATACCAGATAAGTATACTTTCTATACAAAAGCATATACATTTTTTACATAAT
Source organism: Pedobacter steynii (assembly GCF_900103665.1). GTDB lineage: Bacteria > Bacteroidota > Bacteroidia > Sphingobacteriales > Sphingobacteriaceae > Pedobacter > Pedobacter steynii. The sequence continues at coordinate 514,057 of NZ_FNGY01000002.1, read as the reverse complement.
CAGCACAGTCCATGGAGGGAATATGCGCTTTAACTATATTGAATCCATTAACTAACTTATTCATCCCGTTTATGAAAACAAACCTAATCAAATCAGGGGTCATCACCCTGGCTGTGATGATGGCTACCACAATCGTCATCAGTTGCAAGAAAAACACGAACAATACTGATACCCCTACCGAAACAGGATCAGTTTTAACCAAAGCAGAACAGATCGGAATAGCCAAAGCTGGCTTTTCGCCGACAGGGGCTTTCAAAGCAGATGGCGGATACATCGTGGAAGGTGATATCTTCCTGAAGCCTTCAGATCTGGTTACTCAGGCAGCCCTGATTCAAGAACTGCAATCCGGCAAGGCAGTTACGGAGCAGTATAAAACCACCTTCCAGGTTACCGGATTACCAAGAGTACTGAAAATCAAGGTAAGTGCAGGAGCTGCACAGAAAGTATTTACAGACGCCACGACAGAAGCCATTAAAAGGTACAATGACCTTGGCCTGGAGTTAACCCTGACTTTACTCGATTCCGCTTCGGCGACAACCGAAGACATTCTGATCAAAGGAGAAACCTTTAGCGATCCGAGAGTTTTAGGACAATCGGCCGGTTTTCCCGATGCCAATGGAAACCCTGCAACGCCGATTAAACTCAGCAATACCCATTACAATAAAGACTTTACCAATAATAATCTACTGGCAACCGTTGTTGCCCATGAAATCGGACATGCGATTGGTTTCAGACATACCGATTATGCAGACCGGACCTATAGCTGTGGTTTAACGCCATGGGAAGCTTTTTTAAGGCAGTTGGGCATCAGTGTGGGTAATGAAGGCGATGGCGGAGTTGGCGCCATTCATATTCCGGGAACACCGGTAGGTGGGGAACCAGGGTCATGGATGCTGGCCTGTTCTGATGGAACGAATCGTCCTTTCACCGCCAATGATGTTGTTGCCATCAAAGCCTTATATCCAAAAACGAATTAATTATTATTTCAGCTGCATCCGCTGATGCATTTTACAAAGAAGGAGTTGCCGCTGTTCATCCGATCTACCCATGGAAGAACTTGTGGCAACTCCTTTTTTGATTCGCTTTAATCCCGCAATGTAGTCAGGTCAACTGCCGGTTCCGGCAGGTTCAGCGCATTGATTTCGTCATAAACAGAAGCATTGACGGTAAATCCCCAGGCCTTAAAAAAGGAAACCAGATTTTTATTGCTCAGCTTGCTGGCATTGATCATGAAAAGGCGTTTCTCTTCCTCGTCATTGGCCACACTAATCACATTTTCGCGGTAATATTTATGAACTTTAATAAAGAAAGCATCTCCGAAGGCCAGGTATAATTGCTGGAAAAGGCCCAGTCTCGTGATCAGACTTGTACTGCTGGCTTCATAAATCCGGCTCGCTGCTGGCTTGGCTAAAAAGGTCGTTACATCATTCCATTGTGCGACAGTTAATCCCGGTGATGTGGGTTGAACCACCCTTCTCGCTGCCAGGGTATAAATATTCGGCATCACCTCGCCTACTACGGAGTTCCAGGTCCACTGGTGCATCTGGTGCTGATGTCCGAATTCATGCCATACCCCCCATCCGTTGGTCTGAAGGTCTGAAACTTTCAATATCCTGGAAATGGAAGCGGTCACAATGCGGATCCGGTAAGAAGTGGCATCCATATAACCGGAAGTCCTTTCTGTTACCATGATTTTCAATTTACGGGAAGCATTCGTAACGGAACTGTTGTCCATTCCACTAAAATCATCTTCTGCTTTTAAAGCGGTATCAATTAAACGCAGGGCCAGGTCCTGGTCTTCGTTTTTAAACTCCAAAGCTTTGGCTTTTGAAACCACCAGAAAAGCACGGTTTGCCACCAGGATGGCATTTTTAGAAGTGGTATCGGTATCACTGGCCAGGGCATCCAGCCATTCCTGATGTGTCGTCTTTCCAAGTTCATAAAAAGGCATTCCAAGATGTCCGCTGTTAAAGGTAATCTTCAGCTTTCCACCTGAAGGATTGGCGGAAGCATACTTAATGTACAATTCTCCTGCATTTGTCGGGCTGATGGAATTATTGCCTGCCTGAAGGTTATAAGTCGTTACCGTTCCCCGGTCATAGGAGCCGACCATTAACTGGGGAATGGCAGAAGAAGCCGTCAGGACCTGCACATGGATAGACAGTACAACACCGCTTTTCACCCTTAGGCCCACCGGATCGAAATCCGCCGCCTTTAAGGAAGTTTTTAAGCGGCTTTGTTCTGCCTCTGTTGTTGGCTTTTCATTAAAAATCCATTCCGTCTGAGGGGTCAAAACCGAACTGGCTCCGAGGAGCTGCAAAGCAGAAACTTTGCGCTGCTGCACTTCTGCAGGCGTATCCGCTTTCTTGCAGGAGAGCAGTATTCCGGTTAAGATGAGGACAGTAAGCAGTGCTAAGCTCCGTTTACAGAATTTCTGACCGGCATACCGGTTCTGTTTCATTACTTTTTTCAAGTCAGGGTGATTTGGTTAGTAAGTTTATGGTTTACCGAATCTATTTGATTAACAGCGGAAAAAAGATGAAAATTCTAAAGGAAAGGATAGAGAAATCCAAAGACATCGTATTTTAGTACCATCAAACGACAGACATGAAATTACCAGGACTTATCCAGCATTTTTACCGGCATTATGTAGTTTATACCCTGCTTACGCTATTGCTTCTTGCCTGTAGCCCAAAGATTAAGCCTGATTCCATACTTCTTCGTCGTGATTCCATACTTCGGGTCGGAACTACCGGTGATTATCCGCCCCTGACCAGCTTTGATACCCTGACGGGTAAATTTACCGGCGACGAGATCAATATGGCTTTGGCCCTGGGCAAACATCTCGGTAAAAAAGTAGTATTTGTAAAAACAAGCTGGAAAATGCTGACTGAAGACATGCTGGCCAACAAATTTGACCTGGCCCTGGGCGGGATCTCCGTTAATGCCGCCAGATCAAAACTGTTTAACTTTTCCAGCCCCCTCCTTCTCGATCGTAAGGTGGCTGTTTTCCGTTTGTCTGACCAATCCAGGTTCCTGGATTTTAAATCTATAGACCAGCCAAATGTCAGGGTGATTGAAAACATTGGAGGAACGAATGAAATCTTTGCGAAACAACACATCCGCCAGGCAAACCTGCAGGTGATTGCCGACAATCAGCAGGTTTTTAAAGCCTTATTGAGCAACACTGCGGATGTCATGTTTACGGATGAGACTGAGGCAAAATATCAGCAAAAGAAACACCCGGAGCTTTCCTGGCTTTCTCTGGATGAAGAAATCAGCCCTGCTTATGCAAAGGCCATCATGTATGCTAAGAAAGATACGCTCCTGCTGCAAACGATAAATAACTGGCTAAAGAAATACCATTAGAATGATATTGGTAACCGGCCAGGAGGAGCAGCGGGGAATTTTAGGATTCGCGCATGAGGCTGCTCAATTGTTGAAATTGACCAGCCTCATCTTCAGTTTAGCGTGGTTCTAAGCTTACCTGTCGCAGTTGCAATTGCCTCTTGCATCACAATATCCGCTTCCCAGACCATCATTTCCTCTGCATGACAAGTCGCATTCGTGATCCAGACAATAGTTAGGTCCCATACCACCCGATATTGCTTTCAACTCGGCACGGCTCAGTTTTTTTACATTTAATGATTTTTCCATTGTTTTAAGTTTTAATTTGATTTTGTTTTGTTTAGTAAATCAATATACGAATTATTTACATTAAAAGAAAAAACAGCGATCATTCTTTACTATTCCCTATTTTAGAGAAAAATAACCGTATGTTTTTTCAGTTTAAGGAACAGCTGCCACATCTGGCAAAGTATTGGGATGCCCTTATGGCGATGCACCAACGTATTGAAGTTCCGGCAAAAACCATTCTTTTAGCCGAAGGCGAGGTTTCAAAGAAATCTTTCCTGATCGAGAAAGGTTGTTTAAGGGTTTGGTTTAACAACAACGGTAAAGATACTACCTTCCAGTTTTTCTTTGAAAACGAGGGTCTCTCTTCTCTTGAAAGTTTCCGGAAAAATATTCCCGGCATGTTTAGCATCGAAACGGTAGAACCGTGTATCCTTCATGTGCTTCAAAAGAAGGATTTTGACCGGATGATGGATCAACTGGAGCAAGAACCGGCCGTCCTTAAAGAAATGATGAATGTGGTGATGGAAAGACAGCTGCACTATATGAAGGAGTTTTTATCTTTTATCAGAGATAGTCCGCAGGAGCGCTATTTAAACCTGCTCAGGGAAAAACCAAAGCTGATTCAGCGCGTTCCCCAACATTATATCGCCTCTTATTTAGGAATTACTTCTGTTCATTTGAGCAGGATTAAGAACAAAATCCTTAAAGACAGGCAGATCTGATTTGATAACATATGTTATCGTCTGCGATTCTTATTGCCCCTATTTTTGTTAAAAAAAAGGACATGAACCTGATAGGTTAAAATCATTATTAAGCACACCGCACGATAATTATTCTAACCATCGAAAGGTCAAAAAAACAAAAAATATGAAAGCAGCAATATTGAACGCCCTTGGCGAAACGCCAAAATATGGGGAATTTACCAGTCCTGTTCCAAAAAATGCCGGGCAGCTCCTGGTCACCGTAAAAGCAGCCTCTGTAAAAAACCTGGATAAAGCAATCGCCAGTGGCGCACATTACACCAGTCATGCAGCTTTGTTTCAGCCTGTGGTGGTCGGCGTAGACGGCGTTGGCATACTCGAAGACGGCAGCAGGGTTTATGCCGCAGGTCTTCAGGGCATGATTTCAGAAAAAGCACTGATTGATAAAAACAGGTTCGTCCGCCTGCCCGATCATCTTGACGTAGTCACCGCCGCCGCATTACCCAATGCCGTTCTGGGAGCTGCCGCAGCATTGCGTTACCGTGCAGCAGTTAAACCCGGAGATACGGTATTGATCAATGGCGCAACCGGCGTTACCGGTAGGATTGCGGTCCAGATTGCCAAACATTATGGCGCCAAAAAAGTCATTGCTACCGGTAGAAATGCAGCTTCCCTGGAAAGCCTGAAAGCCCTGGGTGCCGATGAAGTCATTTCCCTAAAACAAGGTGATGAGGAAATCCTTCAAACACTCCGGGAAATACACCGGAATACCCCTATTAACTCAGTGATTGATTATTTATGGGGCCATCCTGCCGAACTGATCCTAAAGGCATTGGGAGGAAAGGGCAAATTCACCCATCCCCTGCGTTTTGTAACCGTTGGAGGAATGGCCGGCGATCAAATCCAGTTGTCGTCCGGAACGCTTAGAAGTGCCGACATCACCTTAATCGGTTCGGGAATTGGTAGTTTATCGGAAGAACTGATGCAAAAACTCTTCAAAGAGGTTTTACCGGAAATGTTCCTGCTTGCTGCCGATGGAAAACTAAAAATCGATACCGTAACAGCTCCGCTTAAAGAAATCGAAACCGCCTGGAACCAGGACATTGATTCGGGAAAAAGGCTGGTGATACTGATGTAATTAACCTCTGAAAAGAGGCATCTTATAGCTCCGGGTTCTGGGGCGTCACTCATGATCTCCGGGCTATGGGTTGTCCTGGTCGCATCCGGAAAGGATGGTACCATTAAAAATGGTAACCGAATAAAGAAGGAGAGAAATAACGATCCTAATGAGGATATTTTATTGAGCAGAACATCTTATCCTTTTAACGACTCAAACACACTATTTAATAAACCGGTAAAAATTTATATCTTGTTATTAAAATTCAAACGTTATGCGCCCCCGCTTCCAGGAACCGAAATGATCTCCGGCAATGGGAAAATAGAACAAAACACGTATTAACTTTCAAATTTAAAATGATGAAACTAACTTCCATAAAATTGATCCGTACCACAGTATTGGCTGTGATTTTAAGTAGTGGTGTTAACGCCGCATTTTCACAGTCGGCCGTTACAGACGAAGCCGAACTGACCAAATTGCGTACTGCCGTAGAAGCAAGCCCGGATAGCATCAAAGTGCATCAGGCTTATATTAAAGCGATAGGTATCAAAGATCCTTCACTGGAAAAGCAATACACTTTATGGACGAAAAAATATCCAAAATCCGCGATGGTTCCTTATGCTTTGGGGAAGGCCTTTATAAATAGAGAAGACCCGAAGGCAAAACCATGGTTACTTAAAACGGTAGCAATAGATCCCAAATTTGCTCAGGCATGGAGTGATTTATCTATAGATTCCGAACGTTGGGGTGAATTTACTGCGGGAAGGGATTACATGGCAAAAGCGACAGCCGCTGCCCCTTCCGATCCGAACTATGCCTTTTACCACGCCTCCTCTTTCAGCAAAGTTGACGAGGCGAAATACAGAACATTGAGTATGGACGTTGTGAAACGTTTCCCAAATCATGAACGCGGAGCACAGGCCTTGTATTGGTTGGGCTCGCGTGCCAGGAATACGGAAGATAAGATCAAATATTTTGAACTGTTACACCAGAGCTATGCTCCGGAAAAGTTCAACTGGTCTGCCAGCGGGATGATTTCTTATTATAACGTGCTTTTGGGAGAACAACCGGAAAAAGCATTAAAACTTGCCGAAGAAATGGCAGGCTATCCCAAAGACGAACAACAATGGACAAACTTCAGTAACCAGGCAAAATTGCTGACAGAAGCTAAAAAACTAATCGCTTTAAAGAAAGGCGCAGCGGCTTTGGCTCTGCTCAACCAGATTAAACTGCCGAGGTACTTCAGCTTTAACAAAGAACTACCCGTCTTAAAAGCGGAAGCAAATGCAATTGATGGTAAAAATGATGCAGCATATGATAGCCTGATCGTTGCTTTTGCCAAAAGTCCGGCTGTTAAACTAAAGTCAATCATCGGCAGCTATGGCAGCCAGCTTGGTAAAAATGAGCTTCAGATAAATGCGGACAGCTGGATGCCATTGCCCGCTTAGCGACGCCTTTTACCTTAAAACGTTACCTTACTCCCGGCAATACTTCCATCACGGACTACAAAGGAAAAGTGGTTTTACTCACCTACTGGTTTCCTGGATGTGGCCCATGCAGGGGTGAATTCCCTCATTTCGAAAATGTAGTTAGAAAATTCAAAGGACAAGCTCTTTCCTATGTAGGGATCAATATCGTTTCCAGTCAGAATGATTATGTGATTCCCTTTATGAAATCCAGTGGTTACAGCTTCACACCGCTGGAGGATGTCAAGGGTAGAGACAAAGGAAATATGGACAACCGGGGTGCTGCGCCGGTAAACTTCCTTCTGGACCGTGAAGGAAGGGTGATCTTTTCCGATTTCAGAACGGATGGGGACAATGAAGATGAATTAGAGCTGATGATTTCCACCTTACTTGCTGGAAAAAAATAAGTTGATGGGTAAATAGTTTACGATATCACCCAATTCAATGCAATCCTCCGCCAAAATCACTTAATCAATAGACAAAATCATAAACAAAACAATGCTGTAAAATGCGTTCTTTGAAATGACCAATAATAAAATTCAAAGAAAATCAGATGTCTACCCTGGAAGCAAAGATGAAGATCGATCTTAATGACCAGCAGTCATTATGGATCGGGTTGAGAGCAGGAGAAGAACCTGCACTTTTCAACTTATATAAACAACTCTACAATCCCTTGTTCAACTATGCTTTTATTCTTTTTAAGGAAAGGGAGAACGTGGAAGATGCCATTAACCAGATGTTTCTGGAACTCTGGGAAAACAGGCTGAGCCTCAAACCCGTAAGCAATGTAAAAAGCTATCTCTTTACTTATTTACGGCGTAAGATCAGCAGGGAAAAAGCGGTAATCAACAGAGTTGTCCTGCCAACAGTGGAAACCTTTGAACGATCCATCATGGATTACATCATTGAATTACAGGTGGAAGAAGAACTTAGGGGCAGTATATTTAAAGCCATCAACAAGTTAACAGGACGACAAAAGCAGCTGATCATGCTCCGGTTCTATGAGGATCTGGAATACACTGAGATTTCAGAAAAAACGGGCCTGGCGACACAAACCGTTTACAACAATATCCATCAGGCCATCAAGATTTTAAGAACCGATTTAAAAATCCCGATGTACATCCTGATCTGGCTCCTCAAACGATAAAGAACCTGGCCCTCAAAAGATAAAGAACCTGGCCCCTCAAAAGATTAAGGAATCCGACTGCTCAAAACACAGGAATCCGGCGCTTTGAAATACAGGAAAGAGGATCAGGATTGCTCCCTGCCCCTCTTTCCTGTATTTTTCTTCTAAGCTGATCCCCGCTAAGGGTTAACCAATAAAAAATCCTTCTTTGCAACCCTGAAAGTATCCGTAGATAAGGCTTCCGGAAGATAAAGGCCCTGAAAAGCAATTGAGCTTCCTTTTTTCACCCTTTTGACCACTGATTTTTGTTCCGTAGATTTAATCAGAAGCCTGCGGTCTATGCCATCGACATCGGTATAAGTCAACGCTGTGGCTACATTACCCCGCTCTGCACTGCCCCAGTTGATGAGGACAGAATCAGGGTTAACAGACGTAGAAACAATATTTCTGTTTAAAATTGAATTCTGGTAGTTGTTGCCATAAGCACTTCCGGCGATGGTCAAGCCTACAGATTTATTCCCAATCCGGTCTTCAGTAAATACGTTAAATAAATAAGAACCTTCGGCCATCGGGTCCAGAAGCCCTTCGTACACCCCCGTAGCTGAAGCCGGCAAAATAAACTCTTTTGTATTTTTACCGGCATTCCAGTGAATGATGGTTTTAACGGCTGTTTTATTTGGCGGAAGGATCCAGGTCAGCCTGATCCGTTCTTTACCTCCTATGACCTTTAAGGAATCTACACGGGTGGCATAAATGAGCTCCCCATTCTTCACGTATTCTGCAATGGGATCTCCCATTTTGGAACAGGCAACCAATGTAACGGCCAGTAACAATATGATGATATATTTCATGATGCGTAATTCTTAATTGATTTATAATTCAGGTTGTCCCCAGAACTGTAGTTCCATAATGTGTATAAAGTCGGTGTTAGACCAGTTTTGAAGCATTTTAAGACGGATGTACCTGACTGATGGGTTATTGATATCGAAATTAAACTCTTCCCCTGCCTGCGCATACTTGATGTCTTCAGATGAATTCTGCCCATTGGGAAGTCCGGAAGGCTTCAAAGATTCATATTCACCGAGTTTAACCCAATTTGTCCAGCTTCCATCCGAAGGAGGGTCATTGGATCCCCAAAGTTCAAACTTCCGGACATTGCCATGGTTAAATTCATAATAGTTTTCTCCACGCTGATACTCTTTAAAACGGCTCAACTTCGCCTTGGTTCCAAGATCAAAGGTGAACCAAAGCGGTAACCCCAGTCCGGGATTGGTGTGAAAACCAGTTCCACCGGTAGAATTGTTCCATAGGTTTTCCATCACCCAACCATATCCATCACCCCTATCGGTAGGGAGCTGCACTTTTTTGAATTTTGTGCGGTCAAGCCTGATTTCCAGAATGGGTGTAATCTCTTTAAACAAGGTATCAGACAAGTTGCCAAAACGGTCCCTGATGTAAGCACCTACCCGTATCGGTTTCGGCTCATATCCTCTGATACTAAAATTCCCCAGTTTTGCTTTCGTATAATAAGTATCAATCGCGGCCAGCTCCCCATTTTTATCCGGCATAATCACCACAATGGCAATATCCGATTCGTTTTTGTTTTTAAAGGCAACATTCATTCCTCCGAAATCATCTTTTAAAACCAGTTCTTTAAAGGCCTCTGTAAAAGGCGGACTTAAAGGATTTACCGTAACCGTTACGGCATCCGACAAGTTCTCTCCTTTATCCACGGCATACAGTTTCACCTCATAAGCTTTGACCTGCCCGAAGCCATCCACAATCAGGGAATCATTACTATAAGAAGCTTTTACTTCCCTTTTTACTCCCGGCCGGATTTCATATTCTGCCATGATGTAAGACAGGTCATTGTCTGCAGGAATTTTATAGGTAATCTTTGCCGCGCCATTTTTATTCGTTACGACAACACCTGTCACCACTCCAGGCTTCTGTCCGTCTTTAAACAAGGGTTTATTCAATCCGTTGTCTTCCTTACAACCATACATCATGGCGAATAAAAGCACAGGAACCATTAATTTATATATTTTCATAATGCTGTTTTTCTAATGTCTACCAACCAATATTTTGAGCCAGATTTCTGTTGACCGTAATGTTACTTTCCTTGATCGGCCAGAAATAATCTTTCAGGGCGAAGGCCTGCACATACAATGTTTTTTGCCGGTAATACCCTTCTGGTGTTGCCTGTTCCAGATCCCATCCTTTTACCGGTCCATTGAGCACCGCAGGCGCTTCCTTCCAACGGCGAAGGTCCCAGAAGCGGCTCCCTTCAAATGCCATTTCGATCAGCCTTTCCTGATGAATGATCTCTCTTAATCCATCTTTTGATCCTGGTTTTGAAGGATTTGTTGAAAATGCAGTCCAGGATTCCACCACTCCTTTTAATCCCGCCCTGTTCCTCACTTTATCCAGATACTGGTACGCTTCCTGTCCCGGCCCTTTGACTTCGTTCGCGGCTTCCGCATGCATCAGGTACAGGTCGGCAAGGCGGACAATTGGCCATGGATAATCCAGGACCCGGTAATCCGAATCATCATTAATGACATTTAAATAGCTGACCAGCTTTTTGGGCCAGTATCCCGTTACGGAATAGAGCTGCGCTCCCTTTCTTGAGGCTGTCCCGCCCGCCCGGGCTTCTATAGGCCAGACATCGCTTCCATCTTTAAACTTCCCCAGACCATACCAGATTCCTCCGTCAAAACCCAGATCCGCATAAAAACGGGATTCTCTGTCGAAATGCAATTCTACCGTCTTATACCCCGGTTTGATATAAAACTTCTCATTTGTGGTACCCGTTCTCAGGTTTAAGCGGTTGGCATAATTCCAGGTTTTATCCTCCGTAATGGGTACGCCATTGCGGGTATAGAACAGCTCCGCAATCTTAATCGGTGGTGCAAGAATAGACTGTACCGTTTCATTCAGGAATTTTGAGGGGTCTAACCTCGCCTGGGCTTTCCTTTGCAGATCGTAAGTACGGCTATTGGAAGCCCCCCAAATCTGTTCCGTATTCCACCTTTCCGTCACGGCATTCTGAATGCTCAGCGTTCTTAGCGTTTCCGGAGAAAGTGCCCCGGTGGTTGCATTGGGTATAAATTCATATAACTTAATACCCGCACTTTCTGCTACAGAAATCGCTTCGTTACAGGCCAATAAAGCGCGTTCCCATTTTTTCTGATCAGGAGCCGGATTAAAAAGTACTGTTCCGTCCGGGCTCTGCAAGCTGGAGAAATCAGGATTCCCATTAAAAAGGGGACTGGCCACAAGCACCAGCATCCTTGCTTTAATGGCCAGGGCAATCGGTTTGGTAATCCGTCCGAGATCTGTGGTCGGCTTATCTAATATGCTGGGTAGATCTGTTGCTGCTTCATCCAGCAGTCCGGCAAGGTAATCTGCACATTTATCGATGGGCTGCCGAAATACTTTGACCTCTTCAGGCGAAGCCGAAACGGGCATATTTTTATCAATGATGGGAATTGGCCCATACATTCTCATGAGGTAGAAATGGTAATAGGCTTTTAAAAATTTCACTTCTGCACTCCATTTCTTCTTCTCAAAATCACTCATATCCAGCACGGAATTGATGTTTTCAAGAAAAATATTGCAGTCCCTGATCCCTCTGAACAAAGGTTGCCCCAGATTCTCTCCATCCCAGAAGTTGAGATAAGGACTGGTGATGCCCTGCTCCCCCTTTGCAATGCGCCAGGCAGTAGGGTCAATATTTTTAATGTTGTCAAAAAACCAGTATTCATCGCCCGCAAGCATGGCCGGGTTTTCACTGGGAGAGCCTTCTCTTGGCAGGTAAGAATAACAGGTAAACAGGAATTTTTCTGCCTGCGACCTCATAGAAAATGCGCTGCCGATAGTGGCGATATTATCAGGAACCACATCCAGGTATTTTTTACAGGAATTCAGCGTAGAAAGTACGATGATCAGGATTAATATATTTAGTTTCTTCATTTCTTTAATTGTTAAAAGGTCACATTAACACCAAAATTGAATACCCGTTGAACCGGATAATTGAAGGCATTACCGCCCAGCTCAGGGTCCCAGAGTTTGAATTTGCTAAACGTGAGCAAATTGCTGCCATTGGCATAAATCCTTAGTTTCTGAATGTAGAATTTGCTCGTCATTTTGGTAGGAAAGGTATAGCCCAATTCTACCTGTTTTAACCTGAGCAAAGCGCCATTTCGCATAAACCAGGTACTCGTCTGACTGTTATTGGCAATATTATTCGTCGATAAGCGTGGCCACAGGGCATATAAATTGCGGTTATCCTCAGACCAATGACTGTTTGCATAAGCCGATAACAAAGCCCTGCTATCGTTAATAAAAGGAGAAGTATCTCCATTTCTAGCCAGATCACCATCCGTTTGATAATTGGTAATCCAGAAAGAAGTGCGGCCCAGGCCGTTAAAGAAACTTGAAAAATCGAAGCCTTTATATCCTACAGAGAAGCCGAATCCATAGACAATCTCCGGAGAGGTCGGGAAACCAAGACCAATTCTATCGGCGGGCGTGATTTGTCCGTCGCCATTCAAATCACGGTATTTGATATCGCCGGGCAAATAGGTTCCGAAAGTCTGCACCGGAGAATTTTTAATGTCTGCTTCGTCTATAAACAGGCGTTCGGCAATGTATCCTTCCTGCTGATTCAAAGGGCGGCCCACCAAAGTACGGTAAGCTTCTGCATATTCAGGTTCTTCTACTTTAAGGTAGCTGTTGGTGGCATAGGTAAAGTTTGCGGTCCCACTTACAAAAAAGGAATTGTCGAAGCTTTTGGTATAGTTGACAGAAGATTCAAATGCTTTAGATCTTGCCTGACCAACATTTGCCCGCACTCCCGCAGATAAACCCATGGTAGTTGGAATAAAGGCCCTGTTCATCAGGATGCTTTCCCGTTTATCGGTTGAATAATCCGCAGTGATGTTAAAATCTTTGATCTGCAGGTCGAAACCGAGATTGAGTCTCCTTGCCGTTTCCCAGGTGATGTTCCTGTTGTCGTACCTGTTCACCGATACACCCGGCCGGGAATATTCGAAATTTTGCCCGAAGGTGGCCCCTCTGTCTCCATTATTCAGGTTAACATCAGAAAGGTAAAAGAAACGGTCGCTCTGATCGCCGATCGCGTCATTTCCGATTAAACCATAGGTCGCACGCAGTTTAAAGCTGGAAACGATCTTCTTCAGTCCGCCCCAAAACGGTTCATTGGAGATGTTCCAGGCAATTCCTGCCGATGGAAAAAAGCCAAAGCGTTTATCCTCAGAAAAGCGCTCCGATCCATTGTACCCAAAGTTCAGCTCTGCCGTATACCGGCTGTTATAGCCATAAGAGAAACGCCCTGAAAAACCAACATTCCGGAAAGGAAGGGAAGCTTGTAATGAGCCGGAATTGGCCGCAATGCTATTGCGCAGGATGCCGACCAACATGCCACTGATGGCATGTTTACCTCCAAAAACCTCATCATAATTCAGTGCTGTTTCCATATAGGAAGAGGTAGAAATCTCTTTTGAGCCTTCCCTGTAATCCAGGGTTTCGGTTCCGCTTGATTCGTTGAGTACATTTAATACATATTCATTCGTCGATTTATCGTAATTGCTTAAATTATAATAGAAAGGATTATAAGTTCTTTGCACATCGAAGTAAGACCTTCTTTGTGTACTGGCCATCAAACGTGCTTTTAGTCCGGGGAAAAGGAAACCAGACAGGTCTTGTTTAATTTCTATCTGTGCCAGCATCAATGACCTTGAAGAATCTTTATACCCTTTTACCATATCCGCGTAGGGGTTCAGAAAACCACCAGTCTCCGAATTCCCAAACAGGATGTGCTGTGTATGCTGGTGGGCTGCATCGGGTGCATAATAAGGAAGGAACAATACCGGATTGGTATTCATAATTTTCTTATACACCCCTGTTCCCCCATCAACGGGTCCGGTATAGTCATCGAAGTTTCCATAAAGCCTTACCGCCATCTGGGTAGTTGGGGTAATGTTGACATCCACATTGGAGCGCAGGGAGTAAGAGCTCAGTTTGATGTTATTATTGAAATTATTACGGCTGTCGACCTTCATAATCCCGTTGTCCTTATTCATCGTTCCGGTTACAAAATAGCTGGCTACTTTACCCCCGCCCGTGATGCTTAAATTGCTTCTTTGGTTCTGCGTGGTTTTCATCAGCAGGAGGTCCATCCAGTCTGTAGCAGGATAAACGACTGGATTAATTCCCGCAGCCGTAGCATCAATTTTATTCTGCGAATAGAGTAATTTCCCTAAAGGATCTCTGGTAGAGATCGCCTCATTATGGAGCTGCATAAAAGTAATGGGATCAGCGAGATCTATATTTTTAGTGGGCTGTGACAGGGAATAATTATGTTCAAGATTAATTCTCGCTTTCCCATCGTATCCCCTTTTTGTGGTCACAAGGATAATCCCGTTTGCTCCCCTGGCACCATAAACAGCTGCAGAGGTCGCATCTTTAAGGACAGAAAAACTGGCAATATCATTAGGCTGCAGGCGGGCGAGGTCCGTTGCCGTCAATTCCAGTCCGTCAATTAAAATCAGGGGTTCTTTTTTATAGCCGAAGGTTGCCGCACCGCGGATAAAAAACTCCGCATTGTCCTGTCCTGGTTCTCCACTGCGCTGATAGGCAATCATCCCCGCCACACGTCCGGACAAAGCAGTGGTGAGGTTGCTGGAAGGAACCTTTAGTTCAGAAGGTTTAATCGTCGTAATCGCACCGACCACACTCTCCTTTTTCTGGGTTCCAAATGCCACCACCTGAACCTCATCGAGTGTAGAATTGTCTTCTTTCAGCGAGACATTTACAATGGGCTGATTGGCGGGCTTCTCTACCGAAATGTAACCCACCATTTTGAAAACGAGGATAGCATTTGCCGGTACTTTAAGAGAGTAACGCCCATTCACATCTGTACTCGTTCCTACACCGAGCTTAGTTTTCACATAAACGGAAACTCCCGGAAGCGGTCTTTGCAGGCTGTCCATTACTACGCCCTGAATCAGCGTATCTGCTTTTACTTTCTGCACAGGCAGGGCTTTTTTCTCTGGTTCAAAGGAAAAGTCTTTCCGGGGGAGGACAGCAACAAGGTTCTTTGAAATGTTGAAATTAAGCCCTGATTTTGTGCTCAGTTCTTTTAACAGCTGAATGATGTTTCTTTCTTTCTCTGCCATCGTAATCGGGACTACCTTTTTCATGTCCTCCCGGCTATACGAAAACCGTAAATCGGAAATCCGCTCGATTTTGGAGAATACCTCCAGAATGGGTTCTTTATTAAAGCCGATGGAAAAGACCTCCTTTTTTTTCAAGCCCGTTGCCTGTGCTGTTGAGGTCGTCAGGATCGAGGGACCAGTCAGCAACAAGAGTAACAGTAAAAAGGAGAAAAAATCGTCCGCATGAAGTAGCTGCTTTTTTCTCATAGAATTAGAATGATTTGGTTGGTTTATATTTGGTTAATTAGGTTTTGAGGGAATTATGGTAATGGCTCGAAAATGATGTGCTGCTCCTCATCAATCCTCCAGCTCAGGTGGTTGATATAGGCAATGGAACTGAGGATATTGGAAAGCGACTGACCGGAATAATCACCAGTGATTTTCTTCAATTCGCCATGACAACGACTGATATCGATTTCAGCTCCATAGTATATCTCCAGCTTATCGATCACGTTAATGGTATTGCTGTCGTTGAAATTGAGCTTTTGCTCCAGCAGTTCTGTCAGTTCCTGTTTGCTGACCGTTCTTTTCTCGGCAGCTCCGGTTTTGTTGCTGACCAGCATCATCGTTCCCGGCTCCAGAAACCCGACCTGCTTACTTCCGGGTGCCTGTACTTTTACATTTCCGTTGACCAGAATGACAGTGGATTGCGCTGTGTTTTTGAAATCCCTGACATAGAAAGCAGTTCCCAATGCGGTAGTCGTGGTATGCTTACTATAAGCGATGAAAGGTTTGTCTTTCTGAGGGAAAATCTTAAAAAACACTTGCCCGTAAACGGCGACTTCCCTGAAGTCATCATTGTAATCATCAGAGATGACCAATTTCGCACCTGGATAAATAATGGCTTCAGTACCATCTGCCAGGGTAATACTTTTCTGGCTTCTCCTGCCTGATTCGATAGATTTCCCTGCCAAATTCTCATAAGTACTCACCAGCTTGCTTTTCGCTTTAAAAAGAAAAATAGCCGTACTCAATACCAGTAACAGGGAAGCGGCAATCCCGATCCATAACAATGGCTGGCTTGTTTTAACCTTTGTCCGTTGCTCCTGCTCCAGCTTTTCCTGCTGTACTTTTCTAAACAATGCGATGAAGTTGAGCTGCTTCGCTTCGATCAGCTCTTCCGACATCTTCCCTTCCAATAACCGCATGTACGATTTTGCTTTTTCAAACGTCTTTTCATTCTGAGGATAATGGAGGAGCTGTTGTCGCCATTTGTCGGGAATGCCCTGACTTTCCGTTAAACAGTAATCTATAAATTCAGTATCGTTCAGCAATTCTTCTATAGTAAGCTCAGGCTTCTTCATGAGTATATCATATGGTTGATATTTTATAGTGCAGAAATGAGCTTCGGTTTACTTGTTTTTTTTGATAAAAATCACAAACAACTGATAATGAGATCAATTATTTCAAAAATTCAAGAGTAAAGCAGTTCTTACCATACCTCAAGATCAGCGTAATTTATCTTCCTTATGTTTGTATATGCCCAGTGTTAAAGCGCTAAATATTTAGGAGGCACAGCTGGGGGAACATAATTTTCAAGAAAAAGACAGCAATTAAAACAGGATTTGATATGGAATTAGGAATAGATAGTTTTGCAGCGAAGTTTAATATAGATGGGCCGGATGCCCTGAGTGATGCCACAGCAATTGCTCAGCTACTGGAAAGAATTGAATATGCCGATCAATCCGGAATTGATGTTTTCGGAATCGGGGAACACCACAGGCGTGAGTTTCTGGATTCAGCGCCCAGTAATATCCTGTCGGCCGCGGCAGGCAGGACAAAAAACATCAGGTTAACCAGTGCGGTAACAGTTTTGAGTGCTGCTGATCCGGTGCGTGCTTTCCAGGATTTTGCTACCCTGGATCTGATTTCTCAGGGCCGTGCGGAGATGGTGGTTGGTCGTGGTTCGTTTACGGATGCTTTCCCCTTGTTTGGTTATAAACTTCAGGATTACGATCATCTGTTTACCGAGAAACTCGATTTATTACTGCAAATCCGTGACCATGAAAAAGTAACCTGGTCGGGTCAGTTTCGCCCTGCTTTAGTCAACCAGTCGATCTATCCAAGACCGGTTCAGGACAAATTACCGATCTGGCTTGGTGTTGGTGGTACGCCACAGTCATTTGCCCGTGCAGGAATGCTCGGATTGCCATTGATGGTCGCCATTATTGGCGGGCAGACACACCAGTTCCGCCCGCTGGTAGATTTATACCGTAAAGCAGGAAAAGAAGCGGGCTTCTCAGAAGATCAGCTAAAAGTGGGTATCCACTCCTTAGGATATGTTGCCGAAGGAAGTCAGCAGGCACAGGATGAATTCTATCCCGGATATGCTAAATCCATGACCAATATCGGCAAGGAACGCGGATGGCCACCAATGACCAGGGATCGTTTTGAATCTCAGTTAGGCCCTGAAGGTGCACTTTTAGTGGGTAGCCCAGAAGAAATAGCTGCAAAAATCCTTAGGCATTCGGAAGCACTCGGTGGTGTATCGAGGTTTACTTTCCAAATGGATACCGGGAATTTATCCCATGAGCAACAACTTAAATCCATCAATCTGATCGGTACAGCGGTAGCACCATTGTTAAAAAAATAATCAGGAGGGCGCGGAGCGTCTGGATAAAGGGGCCGGGCCGGAATTTTTCTGCCCGGCCCTTTTTTTGGTAAAAAAAATCATTTTACCGAAGGCAAAAAATGAGTTTCATATCCGGTTAATGTGTGTTTTCTTACTTTTCATCTACGATTAATGAAAAAGAGGGCGTTCAAAGGTCCTCAGAATCAATTAAGGATCAATCAACCCCCTATTACAGATCATCAGGAGTTCAATAGAATGTAAACGGAAATAAAGCACAACTGATCTGCAATTTGTTATTTCTTTAGGGATATCCGGCTATTGATAAATTTCCCCAATCGCTCATAGCCGTTCTCATTTGGATGTAAGCCATCACTGAACAAAGATTCTTCTATTTTTTGATTTGAATTTAAAAAGAGCGTTCCCGCATCTGCGTACTGCATCCCTTTCTTCTTTACAATCAGGGCGATTTTTTTGTTGAGATTAGAGATCCTCAGCTCCATGCCCCGGCGGGGTAGAATTCCCATACATAAAACACCTGATTCCCTTTGTCTTGAACGTATGGCCTTCAGCAGAAAATCCAAACCTCCCAGAAGCTGTTCATCGGTATTAGATTCCAGGTTATTGGTACCAATCATCAGTACAATGTGCTGAGGAGAAAAACCATCCAATTCGCCATGGTAGACCCGCCATAATACGTTTTCAATCCGATCCCAGCCAAAGCCCATGTTCAGCACCTTACGCTGACCGAAATATTTAGACCAGGATTTTGTTCCGTTTGCAACTGCTGCCTGAGGTAGTCCTCCCCAGAAATGAGTGATGGAATTTCCCATAAAAACAATTTCCGGTTGCTGCGCAGCGGCGTATTTGAGTACCTCCTGATGGCGCGTTTCCCAATCATAGGTAGCCGCATCTCTTCTTTGGGTACGTGGAATCATGCTGGAATAATTCCCTTCGTCTTCGTTAAAAATCTCTTTGATTTTCTTTTCGTAGGCCTTTGCATAATTCATCATGCCCAGATCATTCGGATGAACCCCATCCACCATACTCTCTATATCCTGCCCTATTTCCTCTTTTGAAAGCAGGTAAATATTCTTTACGCCTGCTTTTTTCAGGGAATCGACCGTAAAATCCATTAAGGCATTCACCCTTTCATATGCTGTTTTACGCATCGGCTGCATCTCTCCATCCGAATATCCATCATGTTCCGTTAAGAGGATGGGAGCCCCCGGGCGTTTGAGCTGAATCATGGTTACCGCATTTGCAATTCTTTTCCTGATCGTATCGTCTTTCATCGCCGGGCCGGTCATATTTGGCAGACAATCCAGCACATATAACCGCGCATCAATCTGTGTAATATAATCCAGTACTTCGGGTTCCAACATTCCATTTCCCGAGAAACCAAGATTAACCATAGATCTGTCCAGCTTTCTTCCCAAAATGGAAGTCCAGGCCATTCCAGGGCGCGAAGCACATGCGCCCTGTGCAATGGAAGTTCCATAAACAACAATTGGCTTTTCCGGATATACCGGCAATGCCTTAAAATTACTTTCTTCCGGAACCTCAATTTCGATCCAGTTCAGGCTGTTGTATAAAGGTAGATACAGCGTATATTCTCTGTCCTTCACCTGCTGATCTGTTCCGGAAATGTGATTAAACCGATAGCTGATGGTATCCCCAAAAGCAAATTTCCCTGCACACCAAAGCCATTTCCCGTCTTTATCTTTAGCATATAAATCGACACCACTTACCCCTGTAGCCGGCATATGAGGCATCTGAAGTGCAGCTTTAACTGCAAATTTCACCACAATATTTGTTGCATTAGTCCTGAATCGTAAATTCAGTCCTGCACTATTTTCAGATAAATTCCAGACTGCCTTCCGAACCTTTTTTTCCGCGCTGGCAGGTAAACGATCGTATGCGCTTTTAAAGCCCTCAGACCAGCCTCTCCCCTGTATGACATTTAAGGTATCTTTTATTGGGTTCCACGATTTAAATGCATTCGTATTTTGTGCAGCGCAAAAGCCACAAAACATCATCGTCAGGATCAGGATTAAAAAGTATTTTTTCATCTTTTGGAATTTATAGCCCATATTTTAGCTAAAAATAAAGATAAGATCGAATATCTATTTCTGAAAATTTATCCATGCGGGAGCATGGCAGGAGGAAGAAAAACGGGGAATAGGTCCTGCAACAATTACAAGGGCAGAAAGACAGAGAAGCAAGTTCCGTTTTTCCCGTCACTTTCCACCTGAATACTGCCATCATGCAGCTCTACAATTCTTTTGGTCAGGTACATTCCCAAGCCCGTAGTAGGTTCGCCCGCGGTTCCCGGTCTTTTGGCACGGGTAAATTTATCAAAAATCTGTCCCTGAATATTTTCAGGGATTCCGATCCCATTATCTTTCACCACCAGCTTCAGCATATTGTCTGTAATCAATGTAGACAACTCAATTTTCCCATGCTGATTGGTAAATTTAATGCTGTTGGAAATCAGGTTGTAAATCGCTCTTTTAAACTTGGGGCGGTCCATTTTAACCGATTTACCAAATCTCAGATCTGTTTGCAGCTCCAATTGCTTTTTTTCCAGTTCTGTAGAAAGACCAGCAGCACATTCTTCGACCAGCTCATCGAAATTCTCTACAGAATAATTCACCATTTCCTCGAAAGTCTGTTCTGTCAGCAGGATATCTTCGATTATTTTCTGTGCGAAGTCGCAGCTCTGGTTTAAATAATCTACCAGTTGTTTATTTTCAACCAGGATCAGGTTTTCCTGCAACATGTTCCCTAACATTTTAATCGAAGCAATCGGGCTTCTCAGGTCATGGGCCACAGACTGCAACGAAAGCCGCTGACGGTTAAGGTTGGCATGTAAATGATTCAGGATATCATGTTGCGAGATTGTACCCAAAAAAACCTGCTGATCATAGACCATCAAAACATCATGTCCGCTTCCTTTCATCACCTCCAGCACTTTACTGATCTTATCTGCTTTATCTACTGTTGGTTTCGGACTTAAACAGTCCATAATGATCATATGGTGTTTTCTGGCAAGATCCACGGAGGTCAACACCCCTATCG
Organism: Pedobacter steynii; assembly: GCF_900103665.1. Lineage (GTDB taxonomy): Bacteria > Bacteroidota > Bacteroidia > Sphingobacteriales > Sphingobacteriaceae > Pedobacter > Pedobacter steynii. Next base: position 493,120 of record NZ_FNGY01000002.1, on the reverse strand, counting down.
GCATATTCTCATCCAAAACAACAAGACCGTTTGCTATTGCCTGATGACCACGGGCAATGTGCACTCCCTGATAACCATCAAGACTCGCATAATCATATCTAATAAGAGAAGCTATATTCATAAATCAGAGTCTTTAAAGACGATATCTTTCACAGAAATATTTACTTTGAAATTCACGCTGATGAGTTCTCCTTCTGAGATAAAAGGAAACACATTATTTTGCAGAATCTGGATTACTTTTTCTTTTGAGATCTTAGCAAGAATGTTCTTATGGACAAAAATGGTTTCAATCATGCCATCATTAATATCAATAATCTCGAAACCATTGGGCACGAGTAATTCAAATGATTTAGAAAGTCCTATTTTCCCCTGTACCGAGTTTTTTGCAAGCACCAGAATATCCTGAAATGGCGGGAGCTTTATTTCCTCGAAACTTAAATTAATATTATAGGTCCTATCCACTTCATTCATAAAACGATTTTTTAATTAATTATTGAATCAAATATACATTTATCTACCAAAAAATAGACATATTGTATGTTACTGCCGCCTTTTCTTTTCCTATTTCTTAATCGTATCCCCGAACAGTTTCAAATTCAAACCTTTATAAATCCGGTAAGCATCTACCTTCCAACCTGGCTATTTTGTTGAATTCGCAGGCCCTCTGCATAGATTCATCCTCAGGCAAAACGCAGAATGTATAGAAAAGGTTTAGCTTATTTTTTATTTCGGAAAGCAAGGATCTCCGGACCATTTGCTTCTGCCCAGCCGATGATTCCGGACAATTGCTGCATCAGGCTATGCCCCAGCTCAGTAAGCTCATAATCTACCCTTGGCGGCACTTCTGCATGAACCTTTCTTTTGATAAAGCCATCTCCTTCCAGGTTTCTCAAAGTGACAGTCAGCATCCGGTGAGAAATGCCATCAATCTTTTGAATCAGCTCACTGAACCGAAGTTTCCCATAAGCACCCAGGGCATAAATAGACAAAATGCTCCACTTATCGCTGATCCTGGCAATGACATCCCTCACGGGACAAATCTCATTGGCAATGGTATTCGCATTCTGAAAAATTTCCTGTAACTTTCTGTTGTCTTTAAAGCCCTCATTCCCAGCAATAGTTACACCGGTGTTATTAGGTAACGCTGCTGTACCTTCTTGTTTATCCATTGGTTACCTCTTATTATTGTATTACTAAAAGTAACTATTGAAAATAAAATACAGAAAAAAATGGCAAATAAAATTTTAGTAACAGGCGCTACCGGTGCAATTGGTAAGGCACTAATTAAAGAACTTCAGGCAAAAAAAATCCCCTTTCTTGCGGGAACCAGAAATGTAGAAGAATCTAAAGCAAAGCTTGGATTATCAGATGAGCTGGTTCATTTCTCTTTTGATGATCCTTCTACCTTTGAAGCAGCCACTGCCGGTGTAGATAGCGTTTTCCTGCTTGGCCCTGCTATGGTTTTGGAAATGGACCAACTGATCAATCCTTTCCTAGATTTTCTAAAATCAAAAGGCATATTAAGGGTAGTTTATCTATCCGCTTTAAAATCGGAAGAGATGGGCGAGCGCATGTCCTTTCATCTAAAAACAGAAGCCAGACTGGAGAAAGATGGTTTTGATTACACCATTCTAAAGGCTTCATTCTTTGCACAGAACTTCAAAAATTATGAATGGGAAAACATTATGCAGAGAGGGATTACATTCGCCACTGCCGGTGATGGTAAAGTAGGTTTTATCGACGTAGCAGATATTGCAGCTACCGCTGCTGCAGTGTTGACTGAGGACGGTCACTCAAAAAAAACTTATGAGTTAACCGGTCCGGAATCCCTGACTTATTTTGACGCGGCTGCGATCCTTACCGAAGTGACCGGTAAGACAATTGTTTATCCTCAGCCAAGTCCGGAACAATACATCGCTGTGCTTAAAGAAGCAGGTGCCCCTGATTTTGTGGCACTTTACATGAACTCAGTATATTCTGTGATTGCGAATCACCATGTAGGCTTTACGACCAATGATGTCGAAAAGGTAACCGGAAAGAAACCAAATACACTGAAATCAGTCATCAGTAACGATTTCCAGAATTAGAGATCCAATATTTCTATACTTAAAAAAACGCGCCCGGTTGAGCAATGTCCCAATCGGGCGCGTTTTTTTATAGCGTTTTTTACTAGCAGAAAATCCTAAAGGCGGTTAGAATTCCATATCTTTAAGTAAAGCTTATTGTAATTTTATGAAAACGCTATTAAAATTAACCCTCCTCCTCTTCTTATTTTCTTCCTGTCAGTCTACCCAGAAACTCTTTGACAAAGGAGAATACGGTAAGGCTTACTATGCGGCGATCAATGATTTAAAGAAGAACCCTTCAGACGCCAATGCACAAAGGATTCTTCCCATTGCCTATCAGGAAGCAGCGACAAAATATCAACAGGACATCGCTGCAGCAAAAGACAGCAAAGGTAAAAAAGGCCAGGTTTTGGACCTGGTTTACGACGGCTATGAATCCTTACAAAAAATGTACGATGCCGCAGCAGATCTGAAAGCAGAAAGCGGTGCTTTCCATCCAAAGAACTACCACAAGGAATTAGAAGGAGCTGCTTTAGCTGCCGCCGATGCCAGATACAACCGGGGAATAGCGCTATTGGCACGTAAAGACAAGGTTAGCGCCCGAAAAGCTTATGATCTTCTGAAGATTGCCGATACCTATGTACCAGGTTATAAAGATGTCATCCTCAAAAAACAAGAGGCTTACGACGCGGCAATCACGAATGTAGTGGTGAGTAAACTTGATCAGCGCTTTGGCTATTATTCTATCAACGGCAATTTTTTCGAGAACGACATTTTATGGAACCTCAATTCTATTGGAGAACGAAGTTATTATAAGTTCTTTGGCCTGTCCTACGGGCAGCAATCCGACATCAGGGTTGACCAGTTTATGGACATCAATATGTACGACATCTGGTTTAGCAATCTGGCCACCAATACTTATTCTTACAATGTCTCCAAAAAGATCCCTGTAAAAAGTGATAAAATGGCCGGATCGGAAAGTAGCAAAACAATTTCTGCCACCGTTTATGTGACCCGAAGGGTGATCAATTCAAGAGCGATAATGGATTACCGCATCACGGATGCGCATACGCAAAAATTAATAGCTTCGGACCGGATTCCTGCGCAATATACCTGGGAAAGCCTTAGCGGCAGGTATACCGGAGATCCCAATGCCCTGAGCGCAAGAGATCAGGCCATTATCAATGGGGTTGCCAATAACAGGCCCAGTTATGATGACCTGTACAGGGAATTGACGCGACAGATCATGAGCCAGTTCAATTTTTCCATGAGAGATCTTTACCGTTAGCATTTATAAAAACAAATTAACCCATCAAAAAGCCGCTCCTCACCTTCGCCTTTTTATGTTGTTTTTGCCTTCTGACAAAAGCGCAGCCCTATCTTAAATTAAATGCACTGAGCACAAATGAAGGTTTGCCAAGCAATCATATTTATGATATCCTGGAAGACAATAAGGGCTTTCTATGGCTGGCAACGGACAATGGGGTTTCCCGTTTTGACGGCAGATATTTCCAAAATTTCTCCGTCAGGGATGGTCTGCCATCAAATGATATCCTACAGGTTCTAAAATCTCCCGATGGGACCATTTGGGTAAATGCCTATAAACAAACACCTGCTTATTTTGATGAGATCAACAATAAGTTCATCACCTATCAAGGCAATAAACAATTAACTGAAATGGCAAAGTCATTGCTCGGGATGACGGGGATGGCAGATGGGACCATCCGCTTTCACAATGATTTGGGCATTGTATTTTTAAAAAATAAACAGGTATCCCAACAGCGTGGTAAAAATGATGGCTTTTTTACCATCCTCGTAAAAAACCAACCCGTTGATTTTGCAATTACAGAAGTTCTCCTAAAAAATAAGCGGCATTATACAAGGATCACTCTTAGTCAGAAAGGTAAAGAAACAGCTCAGATATCGATCCCTACAGGTCCCCGGATCATCCCGAAAACATTGGGCAACAATGACATTTACCTGTTTTCTGAGCAAAACGTTTACAAAGTTTCCGTTCAAAACATAAAGCCATTTTCTTATACCGTAGACTCCGTTACCAAACTGGGCCCGGATTACTGGCATAAATTTTCAGGCCAGAACCTGAGTGTGATCAACAGTAAAGGGTTTATCCATATTATGGATCAAAAAACGCTGACCTTACGCCATACCATCCCCAGCCGGTTTGCGGTAAACTGCGCTTATATTGACCGCCATAAAAACCTCTGGGTGGCAACACTCGATCAGGGGCTCTTATACTACAGCCAAAACGGGATACAGAAAATCACTACCAATGCAGACTTTATAAACCCCAATTTTTTAAGTCTCGCCGTAAATGCGAAGGGGGAGATCTTTGCCGGCAATTATTATGGCCAGGTTTTACAGGTAAAGAACGGGCAATATCGGAAGCACGACATTGCCGTAAACGCGCTTTTCCCATGGCATAGGAAAATCATCAACATTGGAACTGATATCGTCACCATCAGCGACGCCGGCTACAGCCTCAATTTCCGGAAATATGTTGGTGTATTGAATGCAAAAGGCACCCGGGCCTCCTTAAAGACTGCCATTGCGCTCAACGACAGCCTTATTATCCTTGGCAGTACTGCGGGATTAATTGAATTAAATGTGCGCAGACAAATGACCCGGACATTAAACAGTGCTTACGACAGGACTTTAAATCTTGTTAAAGCAGGTCAAAATGTGATTTATTACATTGGTGCGAAGGGCTTGTATAAGTACCGCCATGACCTCAATGTTTCGGAATTCATTCCTTTTAAAGGCTTCTCAGAAAAAAAGCTGACCTCTCTAACCTTTGCTGCAGACGGCACTTTATGGGCAAGTACCACCAGTGGCAGTCTCGTTATTTTTAAAGATGATCAGCAGATTGCAACCATTAGTGAAGACATCGGTTTGCCAGGAAATATCACGAAAATGCTCGCCGCCGGAAACAAAATCTGGATTGGCAGTAAAACGGGAATCAGTATTCTCGAATATGCAGGACCTGCGCCCAACTTCCGGTATTCCTTAAAGAATTTATCAAAAACCGATGGCCTGCCCTCCAATATTATCAATGACCTCGCCCTTTACCGGGATACTTTGTATGCGGCAACAGAAAATGGAGTTGCTAAAATCCCTGCCAACTATAGAAATCCTGGTTTTGAAGTGATCCCGGTGCTCACAGGCGTCAAAATAAACCAGGTTAAAACTGCCATCAGCAATGATTATACACTGGAAAGTCATCAAAATAATATTGCACTTCAGTTTGCAGGAATAGAACCCGGCGGGCATTTTAAGAACCTTCAATATGCCTTAAATGGTCCGCATCACTGGAACAAAATGGAAGGAAATACTTTAAATATTCAACTCAACAGTGGCGACAATGATTTATACGTTCGGGCGGTAGACATCAACAATCACATCAGTAAGCAGCAGCTGACCATTCATTTCTACCTGAAGACCCCCTTTTATAGGACCAAATGGTTTTGGATATTGATGGTCTTCCTTGGCACTGGTTTAATCTTTTGGTGGCTAAACATCAGAAAACTGAACCGTCAGAAGATTGCCTTTGAACAAACATTTGCGCTGGAACAACAACGCAATAAGATTACTGCTGATCTGCATGATGATATCGGAGCATCACTCAGCAGCTTACAGGTCAACAGTGCCGTAGCCAATCACTTGTTGAATAAAGATCCGAAACAGGCGAGAAAGATTCTGGAAAAGATAGAAAACCAGAGCAAGAACCTTGCAGACAAAATCGGAGATATCATCTGGAGTATGAAACCAGGAAAGGACGAATTTATGACCATGAGCAGCAGGATAAAGAACTTTGCCAATGACATCCTAAGTGCAACCGAGATCGACTACAAGATTAAAATAGCGCCTGAAATAGACAAAGCCGTTCAAGACATTAGCCTGAGAAAAAACATCGTCCTGATTACCAAAGAGGCGATTAACAATGCGGCAAAATACAGTAAGGCGGGCCAGCTCAACATTCGCATGGAAATGGAAAACCACCATATTAAACTCAGCATCACTGATAATGGAATTGGATTTGAAGCCAGTTCGCATCAGGGAAATGGCCTGGCCAATATGCGAAAACGGACAGAGGAATTACATGGGGTTTTCCTGGTCAGCTCCGGACCGAACAAAGGCACGACCATATCAGCCAGTATTCCTCTTGTCCCTTAAATTAATTACAGCCCGGTGCAGGATATGCTTTGTATATTTGAATTATGAGTATTCGCATTTTTATATACGATGATAATGCCGACAGACGGGATAGCCTAAGGGCCTTACTCAGTCTGAATGATCATTTTTTATATGTAGGTGAGGCATTGAACTGCAAAAATGTGCTGGCAGATATAGAACAGTTTTATCCGGATGTGGTCCTCATGGACATCAACATGCCCGAGGTGGACGGGTTGGAGGGATTAAGGTTGATCAAGAATAAATATCCCGAGGTAAAGGTACTGATGCAAACAGCCTATGACGACAACGAAAAAATCTTTACCAGCATAAAAAATGGTGCCAGTGGTTATATTTTAAAGAATGATAAACCACAACGGATCTTGCAGGCAATAGAAGAAGTGAATGAAGGCGGGGCAGCAATGAATCCGGCAATTGCCCAAAGGGTACTGGACTATTTTAGGCCATCGGACAAAAAATCCCCCTTAAGTCCGAAGGAAAATGAAGTCTTGTGTTTACTCGCAGAAGGTTTAAGCTATAAAATGGTTGCCGATCAACTGGGACTGAGTTTTCACACCATCAATACGCATACAAAACGGATCTACGAGAAGCTGCACATTTCATCCCTGGGCCAGGCAATTGCATATTATTATAAAAATCTCAAACCTTAGCACTTTTCCGGTAGGGCGCCTATATTTAGGGATTTATCCCTTCTATCTTTATTCCCAGATCATCCAATCCTTTCTCTTCCTCCAACACCTGGAATTTAAGCTGTTTATCCGCTGTAAAAAACCTGTAAATCGCCGAATAAGAAAGGCCGCTATCCATAAATAACTGATTTCCGATTGGAATTAATTCTGAAATATCATCCGGGTCGCCTGGATCCAGCTGAACATACAGCTTTCCATCCTTTACTGATAGTGTCCGATCCTCAGCAGCGCCCATTTTATACTTTCCTGAATATGCCTTTAACCCGTTTGAATCAATTGCAACCCTTGCCGGAATTGGCCTGTTGTACAATATGTTACGCGTATTTTTAACAGGAATTGACACTTCATCATAGTTCTGAAGTATAATGATCGTCTTGTCCTGATCTAAATGTCGTTCAATATAGGTGATATACCCCGCCCATGCTCCACTGTGTGAAGCAATTTTACCGTAAATCTTATTGTCTTCCAGGACCCAGCCATAACCGTAATGGGTATCTGTTCCGGTATCAGTTTTAACGGAACTAAAGATCTTCTTTTTATCTTCCGCATTGATCAGCTGATCTGTATATAATGCCCGGTCCCACTTTAGCAGGTCTTCCAATGTGGAGTTTACCATTCCATCTCCTACAATGCCATCCAGATAATGCGTATAATATGCTTTACCTAGCTCATCCGGCAGGATCTTTCCTTTAAGCGAATCCGGCACATAGCCCTTCGCATAATTTTTGATCAGCTGTGGCTGATACCTGCTCCTGTATACTAAGGAGTTTTTCATCTTCAATGGATTAAAGATATTTTCCTTTAAAAAATCTGCAAAGGATTTTTTCGATACCCGTTCAATGATGGTTGCCAGTAAAAGGTAACCGGTATTGCTGTATTCCCATTTTTCATTAGGAGCAAAATCAGCTTTAGGCTTTAGTTGCTGAAAAAGGTTGATGACATCCTGATTGACCGCGATCTTTGACTTATCCCAGTTCTTTTCACAAAGGTCCATATAATCAGGGAGGCCGCTGGTATGCCGGAGTAAATGATGAATGGTGATTCCTTTATAGCTGCTTAATTCAGGAATGTATAACCCAAGTTCATCTTCATATTTTAGTTTCCCTTGTTTTTCCAGCAGTACGATTCCCATTGCGGTGAATTGCTTAGAAACCGAGGCCAGTTCAAATACGGAATTCAGGTTTAGTTTTCTTCCGGTTTCAAAGTCTGCAAAGCCGAAACTCTTTTCATAAATTATCTTTCCTTTCTCCGCGATGAGGACATTGCCGTTAAGTTTACCTGCTTTAAACAAGCTGAGGTATAAACTATCAAACCTGGTATTTTTTTGTGCATAGCTGAAGTTGGGGGAGAGCAGGAGCGGCAGTAATGTTAATCTTTTCATCTGAAAATTTAAAAGTGGGTACGCGACCAAACGCACCCACAACCTAAACTACCATAGCGACCAAGCCATGATATTCTCTTTATAATTCCATTACGATCGCCCAATCGCAACGATTTAGTCATTTAAACGGAGAGAGATAATAAATAAGGACGAAAGTAATAATTTTCTTTAAATAACCTGATTATAATTTCATGAAATTATTTGTAATAATCTACAAAAAAATGAATATTAGAACAAAGATGGGCTTTTTTCGATATCATCAATGTAATTTTAACGTGGCAAAAGGGCCAAATGGCCTGAACTTTAATTAAGTTCTCCATCTGTTGCACCTGCGGTAGGCACTCTCAGGCTGTTGAAATCGACCTTGGGAATAGCAAAATGATTCTTCTTTCAGGACAGGTTCCTTTCCGCCCAATTGAGTTCTGCCGGCAGCCCCTGTTTAGAAAATTCGATGTGAATTACCCTTCTTTTACTGTTGTTGATGGTCCTTCCGGAACTGTGCAATAAGAGTGGTTTCATGATCATGGCCCCGCCTGAACTTACCCTGCAGCTGGTTTCCTTTTCAATTGACAAATCCAGCGCTGCCAATCGGGAGATTCCCTTTAAATGAGATCCGGAGATCACTTTTAGTGCTCCGTTATTTTCGTCTGTATCATCCAGATGAATCCGAACGGTAAACATTTGTTCCAGGATCTCCAAAGGGGGTTGAACTGCAAATTGCCCCTGCTTTACCGTCCAGTTTCCATACCCGGGAAGCTGTTCCTTTTTATCCACGGAGATGGTCAGGTCCTGGTGATAGGCGACAAACCAATTGGATTGTTCCGGTTTATCAAAGTAAATTGATTTCACCACAAAATACCCTTCGCCAAAAAACTGCTGAACCAGATTTTCAAAACGCTGATTAAAAATGATTGGATTGATTTCGGGGATTTCTTTCAGAAATTGCCGGATAGCGAATAAATCAGCTGATTTCCTGAACGTGCTTTTAGAACTGTCTGCCGCTTCTATGACACAGAGCATCTCTGCGATCTCTTCTTTTGAGAACACGGAATCAACAGTGGTAAAACCATTCTTTTCAAGTTCGCAGCGGCCTGAATCAAAATCTAACATGACAGCGAATATAAGAAAACTTGGTCAACAAGATTATAATTGTAACTTTGTTGCATTAATGAACATCAAACCGACATATCTTTCCGGCATATTTCCTCAGGCAGGAGCGGTTTTCCTATTGCTCATTTTTCTGAGCAACTTCCTGATTTCCTCCTTACACCATCATGAGGATTTATCTTCTCCTGCCGATAAGTATCAAAAGGAACAAGTTAAGCCCTTCTATGCTCCCTGCAAAACCTGCGATCTGATCAAACATCAATCTACAGACCTGAATTATACTGCTCCACAGGTATTCAGTTTCACACCTCCCCTACTGCAAAGGATAATGGCATTCCTGATTCCTCAGGCCACGTCCAGCTTTATCCTGAAATGCAGTAACAAAGGTCCCCCGGTCCTGCATTCTTAATTTTTTCTATTTCCTGATTAAGTTCCATTGCCCTTTCTTTCCGGGCAATGCATTTCTATATATGCTAATTTTTAAAGAATATGCTTCAAGCGATTTCCTTATCTAAACATTACCAGTCTCATGTAGCACTGGACAACCTTAACCTCGAAGTTAAAGCAGGTGAAATCTTTTGTCTTCTGGGCCAGAATGGCGCAGGCAAGACCACGACCATCAATCTTTTTCTGGGATTTACAGCCGCCAGTTCCGGGAAGGCACTCATCAACAACAAAGAAGTCCGATCCGGATCTGCGGAGACCCGAAAACACATCGCTTATATACCTGAAGTGGTGATGCTTTATGGCCAGCTTACGGCATTAGAGAATCTGGATTATTTCAGCATGCTTGCGGGTTTCAGCTACGATAAAGAAAGCTTATCCTCCTTTCTTTCCCAATGTGGTTTGCAGGAATCTGCACATTACAAACCACTCTCCGGCTTTAGCAAAGGCATGCGCCAAAAAGTCGGCATCGCCATTGCATTGGCAAAAAACGCGGCCGTTATTCTCATGGACGAGCCCACCAGCGGGCTTGATCCCAAGGCGACTGACGAATTTACCGAACTCGTAAAAGCACTCGGACTTCAAGGCAAATCCATACTCATGGCCACCCACGACATATTTAATGCGGTTAATATTGGCACCCATATCGGAATTATGCGTCAGGGGAAACTGATTCATACCCTTAAAGCCACAGATATCAATGCCAATGACCTCCAAAAATTATACTTAGAAACCATCTAAATGATCCTCAGCTATATCAAACCCATTTTAACGCTACTACTACTAACCTCGGTTTTTTCGCTCTCTGTTCAGGCACAAACAAAAGTTTCAGGAACGGTGACGGATCAACAAAACCGGCCGGTCAAACAGGTAACCCTGAAATTCAGAAATGGCAAAGACATTTTAAATACTTCAAGTGATTCCAATGGTCATTTTCAATTTGTTTTACCAAAGGCCGGTAATTATTTACTTAGGGCCAGTGCCGTTGGCTTTACAACCTTCCAGGAAACCTTTCAGGTTCTGGAAAAACAAGAACTGCAAATAGACACCATCAAGCTTTCCGCATCCAGCGAAGAACTTCAAACTGTGGAAGTAATTGGTACCAGCGCGAAGAAATATTACGGAGATTATTCCTTTTCTGCCACTAAAACGGCTTCTTTAAATAAGGATATCCCACAGGCGATTTCTTCTGTTTCCAAGGAACTCATCGCCGATCGTCAGGCTTTTACCCTCGCAGATGCGATAAAAAATGTTCCGGCGGTTACGCAAAACAGTTTTTACAACCAGTTTTCCATTCGGGGAATTAATCAGAATGAAGAAGGGGCCATCATTAACGGCATGCGGACCAGACAGCATTACTTCCTCCAGCCGTTAACGAGTAACATAGAGCGGATTGAAGTCATAAAAGGGCCGGCGAGTGCTTCTTTTTCCAGCGCTGATCCGGGTGGAACGATCAATCTCGTGACCAAAAAACCACTTAGCGAAGACAGGAAACAGGTGAGCATTTCTGCAGGAAGCTTCAGCACCATCCGTGGGACCCTGGATTTCACAGGACCACTCAATAAGGAGAAATCCTTACTTTACCGTTTAAATCTCGGTTATGAAGACAGCAAAAGCTTTCGGGACCTGCAGTATAAAAAAGCCTACCTCATCTCCCCCTCCTTCTCTTATATCCCCAATGCACAAACGGCCTTGAATGTCGAACTTGTTTTAAACAACAACAAAACAAGGTTAGACCGCGGACAAGCGATCTTTGGTGCTATTGCTGGCCAGACTGACCTGAAAAGCACCCCTATTACCTTCAATATGGGCGCCAGCAATGACCGTTACCGTACCAGCGACATCATGCTCATGAGTAATTTATCGCATGCCTTTACCAAAGACATCGTATTTAACATCGCTTATATGAAGCAGACCTGGGACGAAGACCTCCTGGAACACCGCACGACAAATGTTTACGGCCTGGACGAGGCAGGAAATGCCATACCCACCCTTGCCGGGCTGAGGGCCATTCAAAGACAGCAAAGTTTAAATACCGATAACATCAGCAGTTATTTTAGCATCAATGCGGCAACCGGACCATTGCAGCATAAGATCGTTGTTGGTTACGACCGCATCAGCGTTCAGAAATACCGGGGAGGAGCAGAAAGTTCAGCCCAGGGTTATCGTTTGAAAAGCGGCGGGATTGCCCCAAAGTATGACCCTTTAAAGAAAGACCTTTATATATTTCAAACGGTTAACGGAATGAATATTCCCGTTCCAAACGTTGCTCATTTTAACCTCGCCAAACCACTATATACCCTCCGCGATCTGAGTGAATATGTTTTCACACAAAATGAGATTTCTCCGGCCTATTCTCTCGCGAATGGCATTTATATTCAGGACCAGATCAAATACAACAAATTAACACTTTTGCTTGGATTGAGACAGGAATGGCATGATGACTACAGCAATTACAAAGTTGACAATCAGAAAAAGAGCTCCAGAAAAAAAGTATTGCCAAGGTTTGGGATTACCTATGAACTTAACCCGAATGTCAATATTTACGGGACTTACCTTCAGGGCTATCAGCCACAAGGCAATACTTCAAATTTAGTGGTCGTTCCTCCGCCTGCAGGCACAAATTACAAACCATTAACCAGCGATCTGAAAGAGATCGGTGCCAAATCTGAATGGATGAACCGCACATTGATGGTCAACCTTTCCATTTTTGAGATCAATCAGAAGAATCTGCTGATGAATGCAAATGACCCGATTGATCCGAACAAATTAATCGAACGTGGTGCACAGCGCAGTCGCGGGATAGAAGTAGAAGCCTCTGGTTTTATCCTCCCCAACTGGCAGTTTAATGCCGGTTACAGCTATGTAGATGCCTTGATTACGGAAGATTACAATCCCATCTTAAAGGGTCAGCGTGTACAGAATACGCCTCAGCACAGCGGAAGCCTCTGGACAAGGTATGACCTTAATGAAAACCGGATTTTAAAAGGTATAGGAATTGGCGCCGGCATTCAATACAGTGGAGATAAACTTCCCTGGTACACCAGGGATTTTACCCTGCCTGCCTATACCCTTATCGATGCGGCATTGTATTATTCGCCTCCAAAATCAAGGGTTCAGCTGGCTATGAATGTCAATAACGTATTCAATCAGACCTATTGGGTGGGTGCGCAAACTTACCTGAGGTTATTTCCCGGAACACCTAGAAATGTGATGTTCAATGCCACTTACCGATTCTGATCCTTCTATATAAATTCATATGAAAACGATATTTATCATTGCCGGGAGAACCTGGAAAACCGCTTTCAGCAATCCCGCTACTTTAGCGCTGACCCTCATCCTGGGTCTTGCTTTATGCCTGGCTACTTTTATCGGATGGCAAAATTTTAAGAGCCAGAATGCCCAGCGGTTAAAATATAAGGAACTGGTGCGGGAAAAATGGCTGGAAAAACCAGATAAACATCCCCATAGGATGGCCCATTACGGCTACCTTGCCTTCCGCGATAAGCATGAACTCAGCTTTTTTGACTTCGGTATAGAAAGCTTTGCCGGGGTTTCCATTTTCCTTGAGGCCCATAAGCAAAACACGGTTAACTTTAGCGAAGCGGGTTTTTCCAATGGGATGCTTCGGTTTGGGGAGATGAGTGTTGCCATGGTGCTTCAATTGCTCGTTCCTTTATTGATCTTTTTTCTGGGTTATAGCTCGATCTCTGCTGAGCGCGAGAGCGGAACGCTGAAGATCATCCTGTGCCAGGGTGTTAGCTGGCGACAACTCCTGTTTGGCAAAACACTCGGCATCATTACCTTGAGTTTCAGCTTATTTATTCCCATCATCCTGTTAACGGTACTATTGTGGGCCATGCTGAGCGAATGGCAGGTGAGTGCAGATTCGTCCCTGCGCCTCGCCTTCCTTGTGTTGAGTTATACCATTTACTTTATCATCTGTGCAGGTATTGCAGTGCTCATCTCTGCCTTTCACCGAAGTTCAAAAGCGGCTTTAACCACTTTGCTCATTTTATGGGTTTTCTTTGCCATTGTCATGCCCCGGATTACTCAGGCGCTGGGCGTAATTTTATACCCGGCTCCTTCAAAAATGGAGTTCGCTGCCGCCATCGGATCAGACCTTCATGAGCAGGGCGACAGCCATGATCCTGACGATCCCCATTATGCGCAGTTAAAAGCAGCGGTGTTAAAGCAATACCAGGTAGATGATGTTAAAAAGCTGCCTTTCAACTATGGCGGTTATGTGATGGCTGAAGGCGAAAAGATTTCAGCAGGGATTTACAATCAGCATCAGCAGGAACTCAATAAAAACTTTGAACAACAAAACAGTTTCAGCGTTGCCGCCAGTTACCTGAACCCTTTTTTAGCCATCAAGAACTTATCCATGGCATTGACCGCCGCTGATTTCAAAACCTATATTGATTTTCAGGCCCAGGCAGAAGCCTACCGATATGGTCTGGCGCAACGCATGAACAAACTGCAGATTGAAAAAATCAGCAATATTGCACCCGGAGAAAAGGAAAAACCGCTCTCTATCAGTCGTTCCAACTGGGCAGAACAGCCAGATTTTCAATACAAATTCAAGCCCGTTAGTAACGTGATTTCAAACCACCTCTGGAGCATTCTATCGCTTTTCTGCTGGCTCTTCGCTGTACTGATTGTCCTAGGTTTTTCATCACGCCGACTAAAAGCATTATCATAACAGAAAAATGAATCCAACAATATATCGATTAGAATTTAAGCTGTTTTTTAGAAATAAAGCAGCCTTGTCCGGCATCCTGATCCTACTGATCAGTGGATTTGCGGGGTTATACTTCGGGAAGAAATTTATCCGGCAGCAGGATCTGGTGATTGAAAAGGCAGGCAGGATGCAACAAGAGCAGACCAGCACCAACATCAAACACTTCGGCAAAGATCCCGGTTTATTGCTGTACCACAACAAGTTTTCCATGGTTAATGTTCCCGATCGCTGGGCGGCCTTTGCAAACGGACAGCGGGACATCAATCCTTATCTCCTCCCGGTAACCATGCTTGCCGTAGAAGGCCAAATTTATGATACCGACCTCAGCAATCCTTCTACCCTCCTGTTGGGAAATATGGACCTGGCTTTTGTCTTTATCTTTTTGTTCCCGCTGGTGATCATTGCCTTTACTTATTCCCTGCTTTCCTCAGATCAGGAATCGGGCGTCTGGGCAGTCCTTAAATCACAATCCGGAAATCTGTTGCGTCTGATCTGGCGAAAGTTCTCCATCAGGGTCTTCAGCATCTTTGCAGTAGCATTGGTATTGATGATCAGCGCGCTGTTTTACCTTCAATTGCCTGCAGACCTCCGGTTTTTAGTAGTACTCCTCTTGTTAAGTCTCTATCTGCTCTTTTGGTTCTCTTTATCCTTCTGGGTGATCTCCCTTGGCAGGTCATCGAACTACAATGCCGTATTGCTGATTTCTTTCTGGGTTGTCCTGAACATCATCGCTCCGGCAATGCTGAATGTTTGGCTCACCCAACAATATCCGGTTCCTGAAGCCCTTGAGACACTGGTAAAACAAAGAGAAGGATATCACGAAAAATGGGACATCGATAAAAGTAAAACCATGGACAAGTTCTATCAGCACTATCCGCAGTTTAAGCAATATCCCTTTCCTGCGGAGTTGAGTTTCAGTTGGTATTGGTATTATGCCATGCAGCAAATGGGTGATGATGAGGCTTTACCAGGCGCAATGTCGATGTCTGAGAAATTGATTAAAAGGCATCATTTCACCAACCTGAGCAGCCTATTCTTACCTGGAATTCAGACACAACTGAGGCTCAACGAACTCGCTGGCTCTGATCTGGAAAACCACCTCAATTTCCAGAAAGCAGTAAAAGCCTATCATGAAAAAATACGTTTGTACTTCTACCCCCTGATCTTTCAAAATAAAACGATTGCAAAGGTTCAATGGGACAAGTTTAAAGTAGCACCATACACAGGACATACGACAGGAAATGTCTGGCAGCATCTTTTATCTGTTGGCATTTTAGTGTTGTTATTTACGACACTCGCCATTTACAATTTCAGAAAACGGATCAGCCTGTTTTAGTCATCCTCAGCAAATTTATTCCTGATAACCGATCGGTATCGGGGATAAATTTGCTTTTTATTTTATAAATTAACCTCATGAATTCATCACGCAGACATTTCATCAAGAACATCTCTTTTGCGACAGCTTTGCTTGTCGGAGGTGGTGTTAAATATTTAACCGCATCGGAAGTCCATGAACTGAAACCAAAGGTCAGGCTTCGTTTTGTTGTCGCCTCTGACGGTCATTACGGGCAGCCAAAAACTCCGTTCGATGAATCCTTCTCTGCCATTACCCGACACATTAACCAGTTTCATCAGCAAAATCCACTGGATTTCTGTGTCATCAACGGCGACATCATCCACGACAATAAAGATTTGCTGCAAACCGCAAAGCAGAAGCTTGATCATTTAACCATGCCCTATTATGTAACCAGGGGAAATCACGATAAAGTAACTTCTGCTCATTGGGAATCCGTTTGGAAAACTCCTTTAAATCATGATCTTGTCGTCAAAAAAAATGCGATCCTGCTTGGGGATACCTCTAACGAGAAAGGAGAATACCTATCACCCGATTTAGTCTGGCTGGAAGCGAAACTCGAGGCCTATAAAAAGCTGCAACACACCTTTATCTTTCTTCATATTCCACAGTCCAAATGGACTGCCAACGCGATTGATACCCCTGCTTTCTTTGAATTGCTAAAAAAATATCCCAATGTTAAAGCTGTTTTCCATGGGCATGAGCATGACCAGGATGGTGTTAAAATGAAGGACAACATTCCTTTTTTGTTTGACAGTCATTTTGGGGGTAACTGGGGAACAAATTACAAAGGTTTCCGGGTGGTGGAATTGCTAAAAGACCATTCGATGCTGACCTATCTGATGAACCCTACAGAAAAAATTAACCTGAACATTTATTAATTGTATTTTTATTGAAAGATATCACACCTATGGCCTTACCAAACATTTTCAGTCAGCCTGTTGTTGACGACACCATTCAACGCATCAATACCCTACGTTCGGATACTCCTGCACAATGGGGCAAAATGAATGTTTCCCAAATGCTTGCACATTGCTGTGTAACCTACGAAATGGTATATGAGGATAAGCATCCGAAACCAGGTGCTTTGATGAAACTGATCCTGAAATTATTGGCGAAGAACAAGGTGGTCGGTGAAGCTCCCTTTAAACAGGGTGGCCCAACAGCACCTGCATTTATCATAAAAGAACAAAAAGATTTTGAGGTAGAAAAAGGCCGGTTAATTGCTTTTATCCAAAAGACACAGCAATTAGGCGAAGCTCAGTTTGACGGAAAAGAATCACATTCTTTTGGAATCCTGAATAAGACAGAGTGGAACAACATGTTTTACAAGCACTTAAACCACCACTTAACGCAGTTTGGTGCCTAAAAATAAGGCAGTACTTCTGAGTCACCTTACCGGGCGACTGCTGATCCGGGACTTGAATCCGCATGATCTGGACTTTATTCATGCGCTGCACCTCATTCCTGAGGTACAGCGTTATGCGACAATGGACGTTCATGAATCAATAACCGCATCCAACGATTACCTGAACAACTATATCGAACAGCAAAGTACTGCGCCAAGGAAGGAATATGGTTTTTGTATTTCATTAACCGACCAAACTCCGGTTGGCTTAATCGGCCTAAGCAATTGTTCCGATAAATTCAAAAATGCGGAACTATGGTTTAAGTTAGCCCCTGAGTACTGGGGGAAAGGCTATACCACTGAGGCCGCTTTAGCCCTCCTCGAATTTGGCTTTAGACAATTACTGCTTCATAGAATTGAAGCCGGTGTGGCTACAGAAAATGCCGCTTCTATCCGTGTTTTGGAAAAGATCGGAATGAAAAGAGAAGGCCTGCGCAGGAAAATTCTCCCAATCAGAGGCGAATGGAAAGACAATTATCATTATGCCCTGCTGGAAGAAGAATTCCTTTCTGATGATTTACAAATTAATTCTTATCCCATTTAAGATAACGATATTCCGGATTATGACCTAAAAACAAGGGATTTTCTCTAAATTCCCCTACACATTAGCATTCAGAATTATTCACAAGAGAGAATAAAGATCATTTTTATTAATCGACAAATTAACTTGTTACCAAATATTCATAAATTTCTATTCATTACAGATAATGTTTGGCATTAATTTTGTCAATACAAATCTTTTCTTTGACACAAAGGAATATATTTTAACAATTCTCTATTTTATTATTCTAAAATTTAATCTCAAACCTCTAAAACTCCCCCTATGAACAATTACAAATACTTTGAACAAGAAGGCAACAAATACCACCTGAAGACACAATTCGTTTTTATCGGATTTATTGGGGGACTGTTTTTAATCGGCGGACTTGCATTGGTTTTCACTAAAGGAATGACAGACAAAGCGAACATGTGGATCGGCATAGGTATGGCGGTGTTAGGTGTGATGTCCTTACTTCGTCTTACAGCAAAAACAACCATAGACATGCAGTCTAATCAGATTCTGATGAAAAGGAGCTTTTTCTCTTCGGAAGTGGCCTATAGCCTCGACAACTTCGAAACCTTTCTTGTTTCCCGTACAGTTTCGCTATTTGGCCTGACGATGAATGGAGCGGGAAGTATGGTCATGAATATCAATGGCAAAGAAAAAATCCTGTTGCTGAACCATTCCATTTTTACGATAAAGCCGTTAAATGACATGGTCAATGAAGCTTTGCATATCATGAAAATTGAGGACTAATTATGGCACTCTATAATTTAGAATACTCAGGCAACAGGATGAGTTTCCAGCCTAACCTGAGTATATATACTAAAATAAAAGCGTTCCTGGTTGCTATTCTCTTATGTTTTGCCGTCGTTCCTTTCTTACCGATCGGATTTGATGTAAAGCGAATCGTTTACCTGATTGGGGCAGGTTTATGTGGTTATGTGATTTATGATTTTGTATTCATCGCCAGAGTCACTATGATTTTCGACAAAAACACACGTAAGGTGTATAAGAAAATACCAGGTATTTATACCAAAACCCTGATGGATTTTGATGAGGTACGATTGGTAAATGACACTAGTTATGGGACATTAATGTATACTATTGGCGCCAAAACTACTCGTTTTGTAAACAACCATCCCATCAGTGATAATTTTTCAGACAGTAAAAAAGGCATCAAAAAGCAGGAAGAATTTGAAGCAACAATACTGGAACCAATGATGGAATTTATCAAATAAGCTTAATTCTGTAATTGAAGTGGCAATTCAAAAGAGAAGGTGGATCCTTTTCCCGGACTGCTCTCCACCCAGATCTTTCCCTGGTGACGGTCAATAATTTCTTTACTGATATACAAACCGATTCCCAAGCCTGATGCATTGCCACTGGGCTTTTTTATTTGGTAGAACCTGGAAAATATATGCTCCTGTTCCGGCAGCTCTATTCCCGGTCCGAAGTCCTGCACAGACAGTTGCAGGCGATGCTGTGCTTCCAGCACAGCGACCCTCATTTTGTTGGTATTGGGCGCGTATTTGATCGCATTAGAAACAAGGTTAATGATCACCTGCTCCAGCCGTTGTTTATCTGCATAGACGTTCAGCATACCGGCCGGATGGTCCAAATTGATCTCATGACCGGGATGGTTCTGCTGCATCACTTCTATCACCTCTTTTAATAAATCATTGAAATCAAAGCTGGTAAAGGTATAGGGCAATTTTCCGGTCTGAATCTTTGTGACGTCCAACAGATCCGAGATCAGGGAAATCAGCTTTGCAACCTGATTTCTGGCCTTAAATACCAGCTCTTTGTCTTTATCTTCCAGCTTAAGTGAACGTTGGACCAGCTGCAGGAAAGCATCAATACTCGTTACCGGTGTTTTCAACTCATGACTGGCCATTCCGATGAATTCATCCTTTCTGGAATTCATGATCTGAATATCATCGTACAACTTTTGTAACTGCGCTTCCGATTGTTTCTGCATACTGATGTCACGTGCGATTTTAGAAGCTCCGATAATGCGCCCTTTCTGGTCCCGTATCGGTGATACAGTCAGAGAAATCGGCACAGATTGTCCATTTTTTGTGATGCGGACCGTTTCAAAATGTTCGATGTTCTTGTTGTTACGAACCCGGTCAATGATCAGATTTTCTTCATCGAGACGATCTTTAGGGATCAATAAAGAGATGTGCTTACCCAACACTTCCTTTTCTGTATAGCCAAATAATTTTTCCGCTCCCTGATTCCAGCTGGTAATTAAACCATCCAGTCCTTTACTCACAATCGCATCTTCAGAATATTCGATGATTGCCGCCAGCATCGCCTGCTTCTTTTCTCCTTGTCTTTGTT
This sequence comes from Pedobacter steynii, assembly GCF_900103665.1. GTDB lineage: Bacteria > Bacteroidota > Bacteroidia > Sphingobacteriales > Sphingobacteriaceae > Pedobacter > Pedobacter steynii. The sequence continues at coordinate 472,831 of NZ_FNGY01000002.1, read as the reverse complement.
CGGTAATGTCCAGCAGCGTATTTACTGCTCCCTGCAACACTCCAAGTTGATCAAACAAGGGAACCGGGCTTGGCAACAGATTTTTCATGGTTCCATCAGGGCATTGAATTATGATTTCTTCATCTATCACAGGTAGTCCTTCTTTTAATGCACGGGCCATAGGGCAGCTATCCAGTGCCATCGGCGTTCCATCCGGCCAGAAAATCTTCCAGGAACCGCACCAGAGCTCTTTCCCCAGCTCAGGTTCCCTCCCCCATAAATCTGCAGCGGCTTTATTATAAAAAGTCAGGTATCCCAAATGATCACAGGTATATACTGCCACTGGCAGACAGTCAAATAATTCAACAGGCAACAATCCTGAACTTAGGTTAGCGGGAATTTTCGTTATCATTTATCTGGTCCGGTCTCGTTAGGTTATCCTATAAACAAGTTAAACAGTTTTTTCCTTAAAATGTTTATCCGGTTACAAAGTATTACAGATATGTCCTATGCTCATTTTTTCCTGGAAGGTTCATATATTTTCATGCCTCCCTGCAGGAGTCATACCGGCGATCATAAAACAGCAGGTAAGGTCAAAGCGCTGATTAATCCATCGAGATCTGTCGCCATTTATCAGGAATAAGGTCTGCAGTATTTAATGGAATACTCAGCCATTCTTTAGGTGCCATAATGAGGCTATTTTCAACACTTCCCAGGTAGGCGGCCCACCATGAAAAGGAACTATTTGCAATAATAAAGTGTTTACATAAGCTCATCAGCTGCAATATATATTCATTGTGTTGATCCTGAAAATGATCCTCCACAAAAACAACATCTTCGGCAGCCGTTATATTGGCCTTACACCAGGCAATATCATCAGAAAAGATGTAAAAAACAGCATTTGAATATTGATTACGGGCAATATCTATTGCTCTTTCCAGGTAAAACTCGCTCACTGTTCTATGAAAATCAGGTGCCAGCAGATAGTCGCCACGACGAACTTGAACCATTACCGATTCTGTTTCTTTGATTTGATTCCCCAAGGTCAACCAGCGCTCCTGTAAGGGATACAAATATTGAAAATCAGCTTTTATCACCGCTTTAATCTCATCAAAGTAACGATAAGACTGCCAGTATCCCATCAGCTTAACCGGAACGTCGGAAGGCAGCTGTTTTAATGCTTCCAGTAAGCCTTTATCATAAGTGTTTTCATGTCTTTCAAAAACTTGATGGACTGTTTCTCCGGGATTGAATTGTTCCCTATTAAGAAACTCAATATCCAGATTAAAAATGTCCAGATTATAGGTTCTATCCGGATTTCCAGACAGGCTAAAAGCATGATCGTCTATCAGCAACTGCCTATTGAGCATCAGTGACAAACTTCTTCCAAAGGCATATTGAAACATCTGATTACCTAAGCCACCTGTCAGCTCTACAATTATCATATATCCTGAGTAATTAATATTTTCTTTACAAGTTTTTAACCGAATAGCAGCGAAGAACTAATTTAGCCCAGACCTCTAAAAACAGAGCAATGGCACCGTACTAATTAATTATAAAAACCAATAAACACCTCTAAATTAATTATTTATCTATTAAATAGGCAACCTATTTTCACGCAAACGTTTGACTGCGATCAAAAACACAAGATCCTTTGCTTTATGACCTTTATATCATCCTCCAAGACAAAAAATCAAACGAGATATAAACCAATAAAACTGAAGCTCTTTATTTTTTTGATAAAGCGACTTTTAATCCGAGGAGAATAAATACGATGCCGGTTGTTTTATTCATGATCGCTTCTGCTTTTTTATTTCTATTAAAAAGGGCGGCTACCCGACTCCCCAACAAGGCGAGCAATGTACACCAAACCAAGGTAATAAAAAAGATAATGGAGCCCAGCAATAAATACGGGACTGGATTATTAATCGCTGAAGCATTGATAAACTGCGGTAAGAACGCTAAGAAGAAAATGGCAATCTTAGGATTTAAAACATCGCTTAAAAATGCAGTAAATAACATTTTACCATTTCTGACCGGCTTGATCTGACCAGATGTAATTTCAGTTTGAGGCGTTTTGGCAGTAAGAGATTTATATCCGATATAGATCAGGTAAGCAGCACCCAGGTATTTAATCAGGCTATAGGCGAAGGCAGATTTTGCCAGAATTAAGGACAGTCCAAAAGTAGCGGCGCAGGTATGGACCAATAAACCTAAACTTACACCAATGGCGGAATACAAACCCGCAGTTTTTCCCTGAGAAATACTTCTCGTTAGTACCATGATCGTATCTATTCCCGGCGTGATGACCACTATAACTGCTGCCAGAATAAAAGCAGCAAGATTTTCTATACCATACATAATGAGCTGATTTTAAGCTAAAATAACATTTTGATTACCAATAAAGAAATCACAGCCCAATGTTTGGAAAAAATTACAATTCCGTCCCGCTAGCTATTGAATTGCCGAAGGTGGTGATCGGTATGCTTATAGACCAAAATTCCAACTTGCGCTCTTGTCAATTTCCCGAAAAAAGAATGTTCAATATCAGTACATGGTGCATTCGGATATTCCTCCAGTAAAGCAATCCATTTCTTTCTTTCGGCCAGTACATCCCCATGATTGATTTTCACCTTAAGCTCGGGAAGTGTAGGGACGTTTTGCCTGATAGGTCTATCCTGTATAAATTCTTTTAGGGCCATTCGGCCAAACAAACGACCGATAAATGCCCGTTTATACCGGGTCTTTCCCAGCATCATTTCTTCGTAGACCGTGCAATGCTTCAACATCTGATAGATGTTCATTTTACCCCATTTGGAAGTGCTATTTTCATCAAGGGTATTGATCCGCCCGATCAGGTCCGCTCTGGTGCTGTTGTCAAAAATTGATTTCATCTTTTCCGGATTATAGTTAAAGTCCTTTTGAACAACATGCATTTTTTTCACGCATAAGGATTAAACAAATGTACAGCCGAGATCACAAACAAGTAGGGTGTACTATTGCCATTTAAAGGTGTTGTTTTGGACAAGCAAACATGACTACCCCCCCCCTTTTTTCTATAAATCGGCCATAAGAAATAGTAACATTTATTTTATTTTCTAATAAAATAAAAATATTTAATATCAGTTCAACATTTATTATATATTTGCGCGAAATATAAACACACACACCTATATGAAATCAAAATTTACGCTTCTAATCCTACTTCTGGCAATTTTTGCTTCCTGCAAAAAAACCACTAATGTTGATGTTAAGCTTTCTACCAGCGGAAAACTCAGCTATAGACTGACTGACGACGCCGGTAAAGGACTGCCAAATGTAAAAGTATCTTTATTCGATCGTCAGGACAATTACTCAAATACCAATATCCTTCTGGACACACGTCTGACGGACCCTAATGGTCTGGCTGACTTCGGAGACCTTAATCCAAACAATTACCTGCTTGTTGCAGATTCACCGAAGGTGAATAATATAGCCTATTTCATTCAGGAATATGTTCAGGTAATAACGGGTGCCGTTAAGCAAAAAGAGGTAAAAGTTACAGATCATTCGGGGACGTTTAACATTGTAGTTAAATCCTACAATAATCCCAATCAACCTTTAAAAAATATAGGTGTCATGATGATTCCATCAGCTAAGTTCAATTATTCCTTATCTACTGTTGCCAATTTAAAAGTCGCAGACGCTTCAGGATTAACTAACGCAGACGGTTTAGTCACATTTAAAGTCCCTTCAAATAAACAGTATACGATATACCTTTATAATTCGGTTACAAACGCAGTTTTCAACTATAATGGTAATTTATTGGTACAGAAAGGTGCTACGTATAGTTATACAACTGGTGTATATCTGCAATAGTTTGAATATGAAATATAAAATCATGCTTCTGCTAGGCCTGACTGTGCTCACACTCTCCTGTCAGAAGATTACAAACGTCAAGTTGGTTGATGGTATCAGTACGGGAAAACTGAGCTACAAAGTAGTTGATGATTCCGGAAATGGCCTGGCTGGCATTAATGTTTCAATTTACGACAGCAAAATTATTTACAGTGCAACCTCTCCAAATCCCAATGCGCTGATTGGCACCGTCAAGACGAATCCGGAAGGTATTGCCAATTTTTCAGATTTATTACCTCAAAATTATCTGTTGACTGCGGACTCTCCCATTGTCAATAAGGTTAAATACCGTACAGAGGAATTCGTTCAGGTCGTTGCTGATACAGAGAAAAAAAAGGCCGTCAAAGTCACTGATTTTTCAGGCCTCTTAAACATCACGCTGATTTCCAGGAATGATTACAGAAGCCCTTTAAAAAACATGGGGGTTGTGGCCTTTCCCGGTAACGGCAGACAGCCTAGTTCAGATCAAATCAGAGCGATTATAAATGAATCGCCACTTAAGGGGGTAACTGATGGCAATGGATTTTTATCTATTAAAGTTCCTTCAAACATTTATTTCGATTTCATCGTATATAATCTGGAAAACGGCAACTTTGGTTCCGGATACGGAATCTATACTACCGCAAAGAACGGAAAGAACATCTTTAGCATCTATTCCTATCCTCTTTAAATTAGGTTATTAATTCGGATCAGAAATTAACCCTCAGATCATGAAGCCAGGCAGCTTTACAGCCTAAAGATTTCACAATCCTTAGGCTGTAAAGCTGAATTTCGGGTAACCCTGCTGATCAAACAAGCGTTCAACAACCAGATTTTTAATCAAACAACATCCGCACCTCTATTGTTATTTACCTGTCAAGCAGGTTATTATTCATTTAATTTTCAATCACATGAATACTCAGGAAGTAGCAAACAAATTGGTTCAACTTTGTCGTGAAGGCAAAAATGAAGAAGCCATCAATGAGCTCTATCACGATCGTATCGTAAGCAGAGAGCCACAGGGTTCTCACATGGAGTTAACAGAAGGCAAAAAAGCTGTTTTAGGTAAAACCCAGGAATGGCTGAATAGTGTCGAGGAGATACACAGTTCCACCATATCAGATCCGATAGTGGGTGATAATTTTTTCTCTTGTATCATGGATATTGATGCCACCTATAAACAGCATGGCAGAATGCCTATGAGTGAAGTTTGTGTTTATGAAGTTAACGACGGCAAGATTGTGTCGGATCAGTTCTTTTATAAGACCTCCTGATCCGTATTCCCGGAGGAGGCTCACAAAAGGTCATTTGATAATTTCTTTATCAAATGACCTTTTTGTTTGAAATGAAAATCTTTTATTTATCTTCAAACTAGATTTACAGTGTTTTTGACTTCTACTGTAACTGAAGCTTTCTATATGGATAAATTTAAGAATTTAGTAATCGTTTCATTTTGTCTGGCAAATCTGATTTTAGCTTGCACAACCAGTCAGAAGAAACAGGAAAAAGTAGTAAAGCAGGATACATTGACGCCTAAAGTCTCCGCCGCCGTAATCCAAACCGACAGTCTTGCCGCTCCGCAGCAAACACCAGATCAACTGATCGCGTTATTCCAACAGCAGCCTTCTTTCAGTACCCTTGATTCAGTTGAAAATGCCCTGCAAATACAACTTCCTGCGCTTCCTCTAGAACAACGGTATAAATTATTAGCGCAATGGCAAAAAGTATTGACTCCTCTTATTAATCGCCTGGATTCGCGGCAGGCGAAGTTATTGCCCATATTTGATCAATTAGAAATCAGCTGGATTGATGGAGAAACCACTAATAACCGCAGAAAAAGAGTGGAGACTAAGTTCCAGAAGGGCTTATCTCCGGAACAGAGATTACTTTTTCAACAACTCCTCAACCACCACATTGAAATCAAACACGAAGAAGAAACCGGAGCTATTTTTCACCTTAGCCCCAGTTATTGGAAATCACTGTTCGCCTCGAATCTGGAAAAGGACGACCGAAAGTTCTGGGATCAGACTGCCTTAGAGAATGACCCTGTAATTGATTATGACGCCGGTTTAGCAATAGATAGAGTTACGCTTGGCGACTGGGCCTTTTACTGGGAGCAATTTTTAAAGCAATACCCGAAAAGTCATTATAAAAAGGAAGCGCAACAGAATTATCAGAATTACCTGAGCCATTTATTGGTTGGTCTGGAAAACACTCCTACAACAGAAGACAATTCGAATAAGGTCTTGCCAGAAGTAGCGCTGGATTTTGATCAGATCAGCAAACGCCATCCCGGCAGTGATGTTGCCCTTTCAATTGTGTCTTTTAGAAAGACCCTGGCCGCATCTAAAGACAAACCAGACCTTCTTAGCCTGAGTAAATCGTCGATTATACCCCTGGCTAAATAATGTGATCGTTTAATTTCTGGAATCTGGTATCGAATTTGTACAATGAAAGTTTGTGGAATGTTTTTATAATTATAAGAACAACAACAAATCTCTAATTAACTACCAATAAATCGATTATCATTTTAAATGAAAAACACACAAGAATTAGGTGCCTTAAAAAGTAAGCACAGTCCGGGGAAAGGGTTTACATATTTTGCAATTTCCATACTTATTTTATTTTCTGGAATTTCTGGAATGATTTATTTTGAAGGAATTCTTGCAATCAAAGAAGGAAAGATGAATTTTTCAGGAGACATCAGCATACTTTACTGGTCCATTGCATTTATCATGGGGCTTGGATTAATCATTTTGCTGACGGCTTTAAAGCTAAGCCAGGGCAAGACTTTTCATCTCTATGAAAAGGGAATTCTGACGGAAGGAAAAGCGGAAAATAAAGTCCAGCTTTTTGAAGATATGGAAGACCTCTACCTATTCAGTTCCGGTCGGACATTTATAACGAATAACATTGCTTTTCGAAGCAGAAAAGAAGGAAGCTGGGAAACGATTACGGTCAGATATACACAGGTACTGAAGGCCATTGAGTTCATCAGCAATCAGCATGAGGCCTTATATGTACCCAAAGCATTAAAAGAACTGGAAGCAGGTCTGCCTGTTACTTTTCAATACATTTCTTATGGTGCGGCAATTGGTAAAAAGCTATTTGCAACGGGTACAACTTCTTTCTTAAATGTTCAACCAAAAGAGATTATCGTTCACCAGGATCATCTGGTAATTGATGCTAAAAAAATCATGATCACAGACCTTCAAGGTTTCTCTGTAAATAACTGGACAAGCCAGATCAACCTGTACAACAAAGAAAACAAGGTCGTTTTCAGTACCGCTACCAATGGTGTTTTTAGCGGTCAGAGTTTTGCTGCTTTATTAGACCGGTTAATCAATCAGAAATAAAGTCAGACCTATTGTCTTTTTGATGCAAATCAATATTTATTTTCATATCTTGAAATCATTAAAATAAATATGAAAAAAACTTGTATTTTTCTGTTACTGGCGCTTTTTGTTCTACCTGGCAAGTATGCCTTTTCCCAGGTTAAGTCTGACAATGCTTTAAGCAAGCTACAGATCCGCAGTTTGATTGACACTTTAAGAAGCACGCTGAAGCGCCATTACATTTTTCCTGAGCAGGCCACCCGGATGGACAGTTATCTAAAGACTAAACTGCTTAAAGGAGGATACTATAAGATCCCAGATCCAGGCAAACTAGCCCGTCAGCTGGAAAAAGATATCAATGCAATTTATTATGATCCCCATATGCATATCGCTTATGAACCCGAAACGCCTGCACCAACAGCACTTAGTCCGGAAGAGCTCAGTAAAGCCCAAAAAGAACAACTGGCCGTCGAAAAAGACAATAATTTTAACCTTCAAAAAGTAGAAGTTCTTCCCGGAAACGTCGGTTATTTTCTTTTTAATGGTTTTACGCCAAATGTGGAAGAGGTAAAAGCAACGATGTCCGGTGCCTTAACTTTTTTATCCAATACCAAAGCTTTGATTATTGACCTGAGGTCAAATGGCGGAGGGAGTACAGCCAACCAATTCGCCAGTTATTTCTTCAAAGAGAAGACCCATTTATTTGACCAGGTCAACAGCTTTAGTAAGGATACCATTTCCTTATATACAGACCACCTGGCTACAAATCAGCTAACGCTACTCATGCCTATGTATATCCTTACCAGTAAAAATACAGCTTCTGCAGCCGAAGCTTTTACCGCTTCTATGCAGGCACTGAAACGTGCCACAGTTATAGGAGATACGACCTTAGGCGCTTCGCATGCGACAGGTTTCTTCGCTATGAGCACAGATTTCATCGCAAAGATACCTTACGCCAGACCGATCAGTACTTCGACCTTTAAAGACTGGGAAGGCATTGGTGTTATCCCAAACCTCACTGTTCCCGCATCCCAAGCTTTACAAAGGGCACAAGAAGCCATTTATACCGATTTAAAATCTAAAGCAACAAGCGATAACGAAAAGAGGTTTTTCCAATGGGCCATCAATACTTTAAAAGCGAATGAGGGTATTCCCGGCCCAAATGCGCAAGTACTAAGCCGCTATAGCGGCACTTATGCGGGAGGTATTCGGTTTTACGTAGAAAATGGCAATCTTTTATGTAAGAACCCAGAACGTGGAGGAAATGATACATTCACACTAAAACCCGTTTCTGAAAGTATCTTCCTGCTCGACGAGAATGCACAGGTCGAATTTGTAAAAGACCAAACCGGCAATTATTCCAGCATCAATTTATTATGGAAAGATGGGAACATCAGTCAAAAAAGTAAAGAAGCAAAATAAGGGTTTACAATTTCCATAAGCTATTTCAGACGTTTTAAATATCGGTAAGCTCCGTTTTCTTTCAGCAGCACATAGTTATTCCAAAACTGCTCATCATCCAGCGTATCGTATGAATAATCCCATTTGGTAATTTTAGCAAGGTTCTCCATGATGCTATTATTAACGCTGCCTTTTTTGCTGATGGATGCCGGAAAATAGCTCCATTCATAAATCTCCCCTGAAGCGGGAAGAAAAACAAAATATCTTCAAACAAAAGCAAGGCGATTTACTTTCAGATAAAAGAAAATTAAATTAAACTTTAGCCGAGAGGAGTCCCGAAGATACACCTGTTTATTAAGCACGTTTTATACCTGCAAATCTGACTACGGCACCTTTTCCAATGTGATACATTCCCTCATTTAACAGGATTTCCTCTTCGCCCAACATTAAAAGGTCATAATTTTCAAAATCAGCTATGATCTCCTCTTTGGAGAACAACATATCCAATTCAGCAGGCCCGCCAACTTTAGGATCAAGCTTCTTTAGTTCCAGGTGTTCTTTGCAGAAAGCTTCTAAAATAATGACGCCTCCAGGTTTGAGATACTCATTTAACTTTCGATGAAATAAAGACTTCTGATCAGCAGCAAAATGGGCATATATCAGGCCAATGGCATCAAATGATGCGGGTTCAAACCTGAGTTGATCCAGATCTCCGACAATGTAAGAAATGGCAACATTCTGCGCTGTGGCAAGCTGTAAGGCCTTTGACTGCCCTTCTACGCTCAGATCACAGGAGATCACCTCCCATCCAAGCGTTGCAGCGAACACCCCATTCCGTCCCTCACCATCGGCCGGCATCAGTATAGATCCGGGCTTAAACTTCTCAATCCACTCTTTAAAAAATAGATTAGGGCCCTTTCCGTAAACATATTCTTGTTCTTTATAGCGCTCATCCCATTTATCTTTATATTCCTCATTCCAGGATTTATTCATGTCTGTTTGTTTAAAATTTTCAATAATAATTTTATTATTTGTCAAACGCAGCTCTGCCAGCTTTTGTCTTTATTCAACAAAAGTAAGATCAGCATAACGCTGAAGCGTAGGACAAAAATTCAGTTGTATAGGATTTATCTAAAGTTCTGCCTGAAGGCCTCCGGTGAATGTCCTGTGTATTTTTTAAAGAACCTGATAAAATAAGAAACATCTTCGTAACCCAGGCTATAAGCGATCTGATTCACCTGATTTGACGTGGCCAGAAGATATCTTTTAGCTTCCAATATCAGGTATTCATTGATCAGCTCCGAACAGGTTTTACCCAGCATTGTCTTCGCTATCGCATTCAGCTGATAAGCGGAAAGGTTCAACATCGCCGCGTATTCCGCCACCTGTTTATGACTAAAAACATGCTGTTCTAAAAGCGACAAAAGCTGCTCCAGCCGTTCCTGATTATAAAGATTACCCTGATCAGCAAGACTACTGTTCTGCACTCTAAACAACTCGATAAAGAAGATCCCCATATTTGCCTTAATTACCTCCTGATACTGCTCTTGCTTCTCGGTATACTCCTGATAAGTAGAACTCAGGACCCGCATCAGCTTCTGAAACTGATCCGCATTCAGCTCGTAATGGTTCAGCTGACTTAACTTCCGCAACAGCTGGCCGGCCTTCTGATCCTGAGGCAAATAAAATTCATCTCTGAAGTGTATCAGATACCCTGTACTCCCTGCCTTTAGCTCAATCTGATGTACCTGACCGGGCCGCATAAAAAAAACAGTATGGTCAGTAACGTCGTAAGGCCTGAAGTCGATTTCATGATGCCCCTCCCCATTTTCCACCACAAGAATATAAAAGAAATCGTGTCTGTGAAGCTCCTGCAGCATGTCTTTTCCGGCCAGTAAATCGACAATTCTGCGGATCCCGAAGTTTCCAAAAAGATCCGGTTCTGCTTGTGTGGTGCTAAGATGTCTGATCGGTATTCTTTCCATTTAAATCATTGCGATGAAGCAGCAGGTATAGACGTTAAAGTAATGTTTAGCCAAATGTAGCGACATTTGACTAAACACTACATCTTCAAAATTAATTCTTTGCTTTCAGCGATGCCATATCGATTACGAAGCGGTATTTCACCTCCCCTTTTAACAAACGTTCATAAGCATCGTTCACTTCATCCACACCGATCAGCTCAATATCCGAAACAATATTATGCGCAGAGCAGAAGTCCAGCATTTCCTGTGTTTCCGCAATGCCACCGATCATTGATCCGGCAAAACTTCTTCTTCCTAAGATCAGACTAAAGGAAGTCACCGGAAGTGGTTCCATTGGAGCGCCGACCAATGCCAATGCACCATCCACTTTGAGCAGGTTAAGGTAAGCGTCCATATCGTGTTGTGCAGATACACAATCTAAAATAAAATGCAGGCTTTTCCCGTACTTAGCCATTTGTTCCGGATCGGTTGATAAAACAACTTCATCCGCACCCAGACGTTTTGCATCTTCTTGTTTAGACAATGAAGTGGTGAAAACCACTACATGAGCGCCCATCGCTTTCGCAATTTTGATTCCCATGTGTCCGAGGCCGCCGATGCCTACGATTCCCACTTTTTTCCCTGGGCCAACATTCCAGTGTTTTAATGGTGAGTAGGTCGTGATTCCCGCACAAAGTAAGGGTGCCGTTGCAGCGAGATCCAGGTTTTCCGGTACACGCAAAACATAGTTTTCATCTACCACCACGCTTTCGGCATATCCACCGAAGGTTTGTCCGCCCAGATGTTTGTCGGGTGAGTTAAAGGTCAGGGTACTTCCCGGTTCGCAAAACTGCTCCAGACCTTCCTTACAATATTCACATTCTCTGCAGGAGTCTACCATACAACCTACTGCGGCCAGATCTCCTACTTTAAACCTGGTTACATGAGCACCAACATTTGTTACCCTTCCTACCACTTCATGGCCGGGAACGATGGGATAAATGGTGTTGTGCCATTCGTTTTTCGCAGAATGCAGGTCTGAGTGGCAGATGCCACAAAACAGGATTTCAATCTCCACATCATGTGCGGTGACTGTTCTACGTTGTATATTCAGTACTTTTAGTGAATCAGTGGCGGCAGCTGCGCCAAACGCTTTGATGTTATTTACTGTGCTATTTCCGTTCATGATCTTTTTATTTTGATCCCACAAAGCTCTGCCGAAAGCAGGTAGCCCACAAATAGAATTCAAACAGAAAAGTAAGAATTTCAAACAATCTAAGCGCGAAGTGATTTGGGTATAGTTCCGGTGATCCGTTTAAAGAAATTATTGAAATAGGTGGGATATTCAAAGCCGAGCGCATATCCGATGTCCGCAATGCTCCAGTCTGTGTGGATCAGCAAGGCTTTTGCTTCGCTGATCACCCTTTCAGAAACATGGGTAGTGGTAGATTTCCCCGTCACTTCTTTCACCGATCTATTGAGATGATTTACATGTACTGCCAATCCGTTGGCATAATCCTGTGCTGTTCTTAAACTCAAAGGTTGCTTCGGACTTTCTATTGGAAACTGCCGTTCCAGCAATTCAAGGAATAAAGAGGTGATCCGGGAGGAGGCATTCTTATGCTTAAAGAAATTCTCTGTCGGCTGCATTTTCAAGGCTTCATGGATCAACAGATTGATATAATTACACATCAGCTCTTCTTTAAAAAAGTACGTTGTATCCTGTTCCGCTAACATTCTCTGAAAAATAGAGGTCATAAAAAGCTTTTGCCCCTCGTCCAGCTGGAAAATCGGTGTTCCTCCTATTTTAAATAAAGGCGATTGTTGCAGGCTTTCAAAACGCTCATGGCTTTTCAGAAAATCTTCGGTAAAAACACAGGCATAACCGGTATAAGTAGGAGAAATAACCTCCCAGGAATAAGGAATGCGTGGATTGCCGAAAAAGGCAATCGTTCCCTCCGTCTGAATTCCTTTATTGGCATAATGGATCAGGCTCCTTCCGGTATTGATACAGATCTTATAAAAATCTCTTCTGTTATAAGTGGGCACGGCGTTTACCCCGCTCCCCACTTCATACACCTTAAAGCCTTTCAGTTTCAGGTCGCTCGTATTGCAATCAGCAGCTTCGGAAGGAATATTCTTATCCATGCCACAAAGTTAAGAAAATCAAACACAAAACCTTTCTAAATCACGTTAATCGTGTTTCCATCGCCAATCTCTGCTAACCAACCAAAGGGAATCAAATGATTTCCCGTCAGCCCCTGCTCCCGAAGCACAGCTTCAAACTCCTCCACACCTTCCGGTGCCACTGCCACTAATAAACCGCCGCTCGTTTGCGGATCTGCAAGAACGAATCTTTGGTCTTCGGTTAACTGACTCACTTTATGCCCATAGCTCTTCCAGTTCCTTTGTGTACCGCCAGGATAACAATTCTGACTCAGATAATGAGGCAAAGAATCGATGACAGGCACTTTATCAAATTCAACGACTGCTGATAAACCACTTCCATCGCACATTTCCGCAAGATGGCCGAGCAATCCAAAACCCGTTACATCCGTCATCGCTTTGACCTGCTCCAATTGAGAAAATACGGCTCCCAATTTATTTAAGGTCACCATACTGTTAAGTGCAACCGCCGCATCTTCCGGAAGTAAAACCCCTTTTTTCTGTGCTGTAGATAAAATACCAACCCCCAATGCCTTTGTTAAATACAGGCGACAACCAGCGGTCGCGGTTGAATTCTGTTTGAGTTGTTTAATGTCAACAATTCCGTTTACAGACAATCCAAATACAGGCTCAGGACAGTCAATGCTATGCCCGCCGGCAAGTGTGATTCCCGCCTCTGCGCAAATTGCCCTTGCTCCTTCCAGCACTCGCTGCGCCACTTCAGGAGCCAGTTTCTCTATCGGCCAACCCAATATTGCGATGGCCAACACAGGCTTCCCTCCCATTGCGTAGACATCACTGATGGCATTTGCCGAAGCGATTCTGCCAAAGTCGTAAGCATCATCCACAATGGGCATGAAGAAATCAGTCGTGGAAATTAACGCCGATCCGTTGCCCAGATCAAACACCGCTGCATCATCTCTTTTATCGTTACCCACCAGAAGACGAGCGTCTGTTGTAGCAGGAACATTGGTATGCAGAATTTTATCCAGTATTGCAGGGCTGATTTTGCAACCACAACCCGCTCCATGTGAGTATTGGGTAAGCTTTATATCTTCTAAATCCATCGTAATTGATTATCGTATTTGTGTGGAATCCAGCTCCGGTATGGAGTCCAGAATTTGTGTTGCGTTTTTCAGTACCTCATTGCCGTCTATATTTAGAAAGACGATGTGCTCCTGATTCCGCTTATTTAGTCCGGTAAGGTAAGTTTTATCATAATAGACCAAAACAATGCTGACAAAGTCGGCCATCCTGTTTTCGGCTATCGCCAGTATGGCATTTTTTGTCTGCTCAGGACCTAAGCGCTTCCAGATCCGTTCCGTACATTCTATCAGAAAGTCTTTATCTAAAACACCGTATTCTGCCGCAAGCAATGCCACCCTCTGCTCCCTTGGAACATTGAGATTTAGCAGTTGTGCCGTTCTCATCTGAAGCCAAAAAGGTTTCGGAATACATCTTCTACCAATCGTCAGGCTTTCATCTTCTACCCAGATCCGTCTGCTTTGATCCAGTTTATTCAGCTCAAAGGCAAGGTTATTTTCAAACTGTTCCTGAGTAGGTTGTACCCGGCTGTTCATCGTACCATAAGATGATCCCTGATGCTGTGCTAAATCTTCCAGGTCCAGCACCTGCTCGTCCATAGCACCAAGCTGATGGAGTAATTTTGTTTTTCCTGAGCCCGTCATCCCACCCAAAACCGTTAAAGGATAAGGTTTTTCAAATTGACTTGCAGACCAGCGGCGATAATTCTTATAGCCCCCCTCAATCAGATAAACTTCGAAACCATACAAGTCGAATGCCCAGGCCATTGCGCCACTTCTCATTCCTCCACGCCAGCAATGTACTGCAATCTTCTTTGCAGGTGCGATTTCCAAAGCCTGTTTAATAAACCCCGACCATTTGTTACCTGTCAGGTCAAAGCCGAGTAGAATGGCTTGCTCCCTTCCCACCTGTTTATAAGTGGTACCAACGCTAACACGCTCTTCATTTGTAAAAATCGGGATGTTAAAAGCACCTGGAATCTGACCTTGTTTAAACTCTGCCGGAGTTCTGACATCCACCAGAGGGATGGGTTCAGCGCGGCCAAGAAAGTCATCTATAGAAATAGGCCTAATCATTTTAAAACCAGCTTAATTATCATAATCAATATCCAGGTTATATTGGTAAAGCAATCCAACCAGGTTTAAGGCCGAAAATTTCGCCTGTTTTACTTTATTCACTGCCGGGTCCAGGCTAAAATTCCTTGCGGTCCGGAAATCTGTTTTCTCTAAAACACACCTCACAAAGGTTGCCCCTGAAAGGTCACAGTTATGAAATACTGCGGAGGTCAAATCGGCCTCTTCAAAATCTGTTTCTTTAAGTGAGCAGTCTGTAAACTTTGTTTTCCTGAGTTTAGCACCATAAAAGATCGAATAATCCAGGTGACACTGTTCAAAATGAAAAGAAAATAAGAACTTGTTGCAGGTAGAAAAATTAATGCCCAGAATCTTACATCCTGTAAACCTCGCATCTTTAAACCCAGTCCCTTTAACGATGGTCATGGAGAAATTGCACTGTTTAAAATCGCATTCCATGAAATCATTATGACTTAAATCACTCTTCGAGAAGTCGCAGTTTATAAATTCACATCTTATAAATTCCCGGTTTTCCAATCGCTTTTCCGCATAATTGATCCCGGTAAATGTTTTGCCCTCATGGACTATAGTTTCGTCAAATCCGTTCATTGTTGATTGCTAAGGTAATTTTATTTAAAAGGTTTTCAGGTTTTACAATGTCAATAGTTTGTCGATGATCTGCGCTTTCTTTTGCCCGCTGATGTGATACACGCCAAGGTTGTCTGCAAACCAAAGGCCATCAGCCACCAGCATAATGATTAAACTGTTGACTGTCTGATCCTCAACAGCACCGCCTGTGATGTGCTCCGTAAACCAATTGTCCCACATCGTCCTGTATTCTTCATTGACCAGTGCTGCCTGTAAAATCACTTTCATCGTTCTTCGGTAATGAAGGTCGCCGCTCTTTTTGACCACAAAGCGGAGAAATGCCATCGGAGCAGCCTCAATACCAGCAGACTTCTTTTCTTCTGTAATCCATTCCGTCAATTCAATCAGGCTTTGACGTACCAACTCTGCCAGCAGTTCTTCCTTATTGCGGAAATGATGCATAATGCCGCCTTTGCTCAATCCGATTTTATCTACTATAGCCTGGAAAGTCACCTGATTCCAACCGGCCGTTGCCCCGATCTCGGCAGCAGCTTCAAGGATCAGTTGTTTGTTAACCTCTGGTTCTTTCTTTCTTTTATATGGATTTTCCATCTCTCAAAGATACCGTATGGTTTGTTTGTTTACAAAAATATAATACATTTGCTACCTCAGTTCTGCATATTCATTTAGCTTCAGTTATGTCCAATCACATCATTATCCTATCAACAACGGTTAACAACCCTACTGATTTACAATACGTTTCTCAGGCAATGTCCACTTTTCCTGAGATCGTTGAATGGTCAGTTGATCTTGAAGATTGTGATAAAATATTACGGATAGTTTGCGAAAATAATATCGGAGATCAGCTGGTAAAGCAGCTTAGTATACTGGGGATGTATACAGAAATACTAGAAGTTTTTGATGGGAATGGCAACTCCTTAGGCCCGTATAATGTTATGGTTGCAGCGAAGAATCTTTAAAACTATTCAAAGTCAATCCATTTTTTATCTATAAATACCCTACCCAACACCGCTTCTTCCTTCTTCACCTTCACTTCTATAAACTTATCCCCATCTGAAACAAACTTTAGCTGAAGACCATCCATTTCATTGGTTTCATAAAATGAACCATATGGGCAGTGGTATGGGTTTCCCTTTACATCGCTAGTGAAGATCGACAATAAAATCATTTTCTTTGAATTGGTATCAGGCTTTTCGTAGCCAAAGATTCTATGGTCAAGCCTCATATTTGCAGCCAACCAAATCAGGCTATCTTTCATAGAAACCTCAGCTTTGTTCAGCTGATCTTCGCTGATGGCTTCCGGCGATCCGACAGCCGCAGTATCGGCCGGAACCATTGTATTTTCTACAGTACTATTATTTGCTTCCGCTTTCCTGGCGACTCCAGTATCGGGACTGGCATTTCCAGTTTGCACCTGATTGGTTTTCCTTCGGTTATTGCAACTCAAAAGAAGCAAAGAAATGAGCATTGCAGTTAATTGTATTTTCATCGTTTAAATGTAATTTAAAGAAAAATTTATTGAATGAACAAAAGCAGAATAAACAAAATTGCCATTGCTATTTTTGTCGCATCCCTTGTATTGATCATCATATCCCACCTGATCATTGAATTGCTGTTAAGGGATTATTTTAGTAATCAGACAGGAACGCTCCTCTATTCGATATGCTATGTGGTCATATACGGTTCCATTTTTCTTTCTTTACTATCCTTCCTAACATTGCTCGCTCAATTTTTAAGGAGGCCAAAGAAAACTTAAACATCATGAAACTGTTTATCCCTTTATAAAGCGTAAGATTTCCGAACTTCGGTCTCCCCCGAAAAATAAACAATTTTGAAACTCAGAAATACCTTTAGTAAAAAAACAGAGAACCGGAGGTTAAGAAACTATAGGATCAACCCGCAACGGCTTCGTTTCTTCCGAGACCATTACAATCCTCCTCTTTTTCCTGTAGAAATAAACGTAGGACAGGCCCGTTCCGATAATGCCGATGATGGCCACTACTCCCGCCCCGTAGACAAAGAAACTTCCCCAGGACAATTGAGTATGTCCAAACTGCTTGAACAGCAGAATAAAAACACTCCCCAGATAACCTATCGAGTCGGCCAGATAAATCATAAAACCCACATTACTTTTGTACCTGAAAGTCGCAATCAGGCGCTCAAAGAAAATAATTGAATACGGGACATAAGCCAGATAGAGGCCCAGGGTCACCATGTACATATAAGTCATGGCTGGTATCTTTCCACCGGTAAACATCAGGGTTGGGATTCCGATGAGCAGAAAGCCCAGACCGATACTAAAATGAGCCAGCTGAAATGCCTTAAAATTCTGTTTAACCAACATGATCAGCGACATCAGGATCAATACCACAATAGCAATCGGAATGTCGATCTGACTGTAAATCCCCAGATTATCTTTATAACCAAAGTCCGACCAGATCTCGACTTCAAAATTATCCCTGAAGTCGCGCATCACAGTGAGCAAAACATAAATGGTAATGTTAAAGACCAGTCCCGGCAGAAAATACTTCACAAATGCTTTCCGTTCTTTGGCTGTCATGGGCAGGCGTTGGGTTCTTAGCCTGATGTCTTCTGCGCTTGGCGGAGGCACCTGTTCCAGTAAGTACACAAAAAAGAAAAGCGGCAACACAAATAAAAGCCCGACCATAAAGGGCATCCATTTTTCAGATACAGACCAATGTATTATCATAAACCTGCCTATAGTCTTAATGATTCCTGAGGAAAAGATGAAACTCGTACAGAGCACAGCTCCAATAAACTCCGCGCTTTTCCGGCCTTCAATATAGGTAAAAATCAAACCCCAGATCAAACCCAGTGGGATTCCATTGAGAAACAAACAAGCGATGCTATATGGCGCAGGAATGACGGCAAAGCCAAAGAGCGACAACCAGGCGATCAACAGTAAAATGAGAATCGCTCTGGCCCTTCCATGTGGTTGTATTTCTGCGATAAACCGAATGCCAATAAATTTACTCAATGCATAACCGCCAACCTGTGCAATGACCAGCCATACCTTGAAATCAATGCCCAGCAGCTGATGCTCCAGATAAGTGCCGGCGGTAAATCCTTTACGAAATGCATAAGTGCAAACGTAAATACAAAATGTAGCCATCGCACACAATAGCGCAGTATAGGCCGGAGGCATTTGCCCAAGCTTTCCTTTAATCAGGCTGATCTTTTCCATTCTTTAGCTGCAGCAAATAATTATAGGTCATGTCTTTCATTTGCTGGATGTCAGTACTGAGCACAGGTTTCTCCGCATCTTTTCCCAGATCATCCCATTTGCGTAATTTAACATATAAGGGCACTAAAGGATCTTTTTCAAATGCTGCTGCCTCTTCTGCACTCATCTTCCCTCCTTGAAATTCAAGGGTAATCTTACTCGCTTCAGACAATTCATCGTAATAGGCGGGCTCCGCATAAACGAGGTATCTTTTAGCAGCGACATGACTGGCAACCAAACTCGCCATCTTTTGTGGGAATCCCATATCGATCAAACATTTACCACCTAAATCATCATGTTTCTGCGTTCCATAGATGTGCATCTTTTCTTCATTTTCGAAGAAATGACCGATATCGTGAAAGAATGCCGCCAGTATGATTTCGTCTTCCTCACCAGCTGCCTGTGCCAATTGAGCGCATTGCATCATGTGCATCAGCATACTTACCCGTTCTCCATATTCTTCTGCGCCATGAGCTTCGTACAAGCCAAATATCCGGGCAATAGTATCGTTTATCTGTTGTTGTTCCATTCTGAATTTGTTGATCTGAATTAAGCCTGCTGTGTTACCTCTTTACGTTTCAATACCCGAAGCTTACTTAAAAGTCCGTCTCTATCCGCGTAAGCACCTTGTAAAAACCGTTCACCTGCAGCACCGTCATACGCAGACCGTCCATGCATCACCCTTTCGTTATCTACGATAAAAAGGTCGGAAGCTTCCATTTTGAACTGAACAAAATAATGTTCATCGTCGATCATTTTCGCCAGCTGCTGATAAGCCGCATAGAATGCAGACATCTGATCTTCTTCCAGTTCAAAAGCCTGTATAGAACGGTTATTGAACCGGATCGCATTTACCTCATCAAAGACATCCAGTCCGATGATCGTCTCTGTTCTTTCTATCTCCTCCTCCTGGTTTACAAACCGGAAGGTTACCGGAGTAGTGGACAATAGGCGGAACATTTCCGGATGCTGCAATTTCAGGTCGGCAATCACCTTAAAGCCGTCCACAAGCACAGAATTGCCCCCAACTGCACTCGATTGCAAACAATGCAGCAGCTGTAGCGTTGGTGTAGGATTGCGGTATGGATTATCTGTATGTGCACTCAAACCAAGCGAAGTAAAGGCAAGATTACTGGGATTAAGCGTTGTTCTAACATCAAACAGCTTCCCATAATTCGTTTCACGGATATAACCAAACAGTTCAACCACTTTACACACCATCCCAGGTTCCGCAGGAACATTGCGCAAAACGGCAAAACCATATTTCCTTACCTGTTCCAGCCAGGCACATAAAGCTTCCTCATGAACCGCAATTTCAGTATAGTCTCCAACCGGATATTGATCATTTAGCGTTTCATCCCATAGTACAACCGGCTCCGATGCTTTCTTTCCTTCACGGCGCGCTGCAATTGCGGTTTTTGACAGTCTGTGGTTAAACAGCCAGTCTGCAGAAAACACGCTAACGTGGACTTCGGTATCCCATTCGATCAGGACTTCCTGCTGAGGATTCAATTGCAGGCTTTTAGGACGTATAGCCGGATTTATAGCTGATGTTTCTATCAGCTTCTGTCCATTACTGTGTAGGGTTGATGGTGATGGGCAATTGTCCCTCAGGTACAGAAAAGGATAAGCAGATATTTCTCCGTTTTCCCAATGCACCAGAAGTGCATACTCAGCTTCCGTTACCTTTTCAATAAGTACTTGTGTGTTCATGATATTCTCGTTCTGTTCCATTGTTTAATTTTTCTTTAGCATGCGGAGCTTACTCAACAGCCCGTCCCGGTCGGCATAAGTGCCTTGAAGGTGCCGCTTCCCTTCTTTACGGTCAAACGCGGTCCGTCCATGCAGCACGCGTTCATTATCTGCAATAAAAAGTTGTCCCGGCATCATCTTAAACCTGACCTGAGCGGCCGGATCATCGAGCATCCGCGCAAATGTCTGATAAGCCCTGTAAAAATCAGGAATGAGCTGATTGTCCATCTCAAAAGGTTGAATGGCCCTGTTATTGAACCTGATGCTGTGCAGCTTTTTTTGAGGGTCAAGACCGATAATCGTGGTCTTTCGTTCTATCCAATGGTCCTTATCCCGGAAGCGAAAGCTGACCGGAACCCTGCTTAGAAGTTCAAAAAGGTCCGGGTGTTTTTTTCTCATTGCAGTGGCCACTTTAAAACCGTCTACGACAATCGTATCGCCCCCCGTCACTTCATTATGCAGACAATGCAACAATTGCAAGGTAGGTACAGGGTCACGATAGGGATTATCTGTCCGCGGGCTCAGTGCCTGTGAAGTAAAGGTCAGGTTATTCGGATGGAGCAGGATTTTCTCCTGATAAACACGCCCATAATTTGTCTCGCGTACATAACCGAACAAACGGGCAACTTCCACTACCGCAGCTTTCCTGAGCGGTACATCATTTAAAACGGCAAACCCATACCGGCGCACATACTCCAGCCAAACCGTAAGCGAGGTACGATCTTCAGTAACCTGCTGGTATTCCCCCTGGGGAACGCCAATTCCAAGTGTACTGTCCCATAATTCTATAGGCTCAAAAAGCAGGTCCTTCTGCCCCCGCTTTTCAATTTCAGCTGTGGAAAGGCAATGATCCCGTAGCCATGCTGCCGGAAAACTGCTGCTATGCCCGTCCTGTTCCCATGTAATCTGTATGGTATCCTCTTTTACAAGTTCAATATGTGCAGGCCTGATCTCCGGATTCAGCTGCGCAGTTTCGGTGATCTTTTGCCCATTTTCATGAATGCTCTTCGGGGAAGGGCAGTTGTCTCTTAAGTATATATAATGATAGGTACTTTTGTGCCCATCACCCCATTTAATGGCGAGCACATTTCTATCTGCGGAATAACTGACTATATGATACCTTTCCATCATGACTGATCTACAACATTTACAGCGGTAAAACTCTGCAAACAGTATGATCAAATATTAAACATCAGGTTATGTATTAGGGTGATTTGTTAACAAATAACGGGGTAGCCGAAGCCAAAAAGAGGCCTGCCATTCCAATAATGGTCTTAAAAAATCTCCAAAAAGACCTGTTATTTAATATCAGGATAACATTAAAATCACATTCAACGATAAGACACCGGATTATTACAAATCAGCGATCTCTGTACATATCAGGCCCCATCTTTTATTTTGATCAAATATAATATTTATGTACGTTAGTGTATCCAAACAAAATGTCCTACAAAAGCCGTAATGATCAGGAACTGGCAGATTTACTCAAGTCTGATGACAAATTGGCTTATGCCGAAATTTACAATCGTTATCATGCCTCCTTATATATTCATGCTTACAAAAGACTTCAATTAAGAGAAGAGTGCAAAGACCTGGTTCACGAACTCTTCACTACCTTATGGCATAAACGTGAGGAGATCACTTTTAAAACCAGCCTTTCTGCCTATCTGTATACCTCGGTTAGAAACAAAATATTCGACCTCCTTGCAAAGCAAAAACTAAAAACTTCCTATACCCAATCCATTCAGTCTTTTGCAGAAAGTGGTGTGGTGACCACAGATTACCTCGCCCGGCAAAACCAGCTTACCGCCCTCATCGATCAGGAAATCGCAAATCTTCCTCCGCGGACCCGTCAGATATTTGAATTGAGCAGAAAGAGATTTCTCAGTCATCAGGAAATCGCAAAAGAACTTAACCTGTCTGAACAATCCGTAAAAAGTGCCGTCAACGGTGCATTAAGAATACTTCGCATTAAGTTTGGCTCTATGCTCTTCCTCTCTTTATAATTTTTTTTATTTTCTTTACCCCCCAAAGCCATTCTCCTTCGTCTCTACTCTCTGAATGCGGAAGGTACGCTCCTTCCCTGGCCAAAAATGATGCAACAAGAGGAAATAGACCAGCTTTTAGAAAAAAAACACGCAGGAAACTGTACGCCTGAAGAAATCGCTTTTTTAGAAAGCTGGTATCTCCAGTGGAACAAAGACCTTCCACTAGACTTAACTGCAGAAGAACTGCATGAGGACCTGCTCGACATTAAAGCGATGAATACGATCCTGCCTCCAGAAACCAAATCTAAAAAATTAAAACAAAGCTTATTGGTTGCAGCATCGCTGTTCCTGATCCTGAGCACCGCACTGTTCTTTTACCTGCAAACCCAAACCAGAAAAAACTCAGTTTACGATTTAGCGCTTCATGATATTAACCCGGGAGGTAATAAAGCAAGTATCACCTTAGCAAACGGCCAAAAGCTTGATTTAAACAACCTTAAAGGTGGAGTCCTGATCGGTAAATCCGGTCTGGCTTATAACGATGGGACAGACATCAGCCAAATGAATCCCGCTTCCGGAGGAACTTTTCAGCAGCTGACACTGGCGACCCCCAAGGGAGGCCAGTACCAGATTACCCTCTCCGACGGGACCAGGGTATGGTTAAATGCCGCATCGGCTTTAAAATTTCCTTCCAGCTTTGCGGGTCTTAAGGAACGCAGGGTCGAGTTAACCGGCGAAGCCTATTTCGAGGTTAATCATAACGCGAAGCAGCCATTCCGCGTACAGACGGCATCACAAATTGCAGAAGATCTTGGAACATCTTTTAATATCAATAGTTACACCGATGAAGCAAGCGCCAAAACCACACTGATAGCCGGGGCCATGCAGGTTCAAAGCTTATACAACCATCAGGGTAAAAAACAACCCGCGGTTGTATTGAGCCCCAGCCAGCAGGCTTCCATTAATCCGAACGGCATCATCAATGTGCGTGTGGTCAATACCGCCGAAACCATGGGCTGGAAAAATGGAGATTTCGTATTCGATGGAGAGAATTTAAAATCTGCCATGCGCAGGATCGCAAGATGGTATGATGTCGAAGTCGCTTATGAAACCGATGCAAAGGCCAGTTCTACATTGATTTTGGACGGATTAGTATCCAGAAAAAGCAAGCTATCGGAAGTACTGAAATGGATAGAAACCGTAGGTGATGTTCGTTTCAAAATAGAAGGAAGGAGGGTAACTGTGACCGAATAACTACTACTCAAAAATGCCAAATCACCAGGGGTGCTGGAAACACCCCCGATAATTAGCTGGCATCCGTTAATAAAATAATTCTACTAACCGAAACTTGCAGTTGCCGAACAATTCGACCTGAGCGGCCTCTGCACAACCAAATATAACAAAATGTATAGATTTTATGCCGGCAAGCCGGGTATAACAGACCGTTATATCCGTAAAATATGGATGATTATGCGCCTAACCACCACAATGCTCCTATTCACTTTAATGCAGGTCAGTGCGGCAACCTTCGGGCAACGCATTACCCTTAATGAACATCGGGTTTCCTTAAAAAATGCATTGGAAAAGATCCACAATCAAAGTGGATACAACTTTCTGTTTGACCGCAAAGTCATCAACGGAATCGACCCCATTACTATTTTCGTAAAGAACGAAGAACTGGAAGTCGCCCTGAAAAAAATTCTGACCAACCTTCCCCTGACCTATGTCATAGACGGGAAAACCATTCTGATCAAACCAAAAGAAAGTTCCGTTCTGGATAAAGCCGTAGACAAACTGGTGGACCTCTTCACAACGGAGGAAATCCATGGTCAGGTCACGGATTCAAAAGGCATCCCCATTCCCGGCGCAACCGTATTAATTAAGGGCAGTAAAAAGGCAACCTCCACAGATTCCAACGGAAACTTTAAAATCCAGGTAGATCCAAAAGACATCCTGCTGATCCAGATGGTCGGCTTTGTGACCAAAGAAATCCCTTTAAATGGCCGGACGGAAATCAACATTACCCTCACAGAAGAAGATAAAGCACTGGATGAGGTGGTCGTGGTTGGTTATGGTAAACAGAAAAAGATCACCATCACCGGAGCCGTCAGCACCATCAATATGACAGATATGCAAACGACCAACCGTTCGCTCTCCAATTCACTGGCCGGTAAAGTTGCCGGGGTCATCTCCATGCAGAGAAGCGGGGAACCCGGATATGACAATGCCTCTTTTACGATCAGGGGGATTGGTACTTTTACCGGTAATGCAGAGCCCCTGATTATTATTGATGGGGTACAGCGGGATGATGTAAACAGTTCTTTTGGGGGCTCCTACAACAACATAGATCCGGAAGACATACAAAGTATTTCCTTACTAAAAGACGCCTCTTCAACAGCAGTATATGGTGCCAGGGGGGCCAATGGTGTCCTGATTATCACCACCAAACGAGGTGTTGCAGGCAAGCCCCAGATTTCCATTAAAACAGAAGCCTCCATGTCTGGTCTTACCAAAACGCCAAAAATGCTGGATGGTGTTTCCTGGATGCGGCTATATAATGAAGCCACTGTTAACGATGGCAACCAACCTGTGTATTCCGAAGAAATCATCCAAAAAACGGCCAGTGGTCTGGATCCATACCTATACCCAAATGTGAACTGGATAAAATCTACCTATAAAGACTGGGCACCGGGTTTCAATACCAATTTAAATGTAAGCGGCGGTTCCCAAAGTGTAAGGTATTATGTTTCTGCCTCTTTCTATAATCAGGACGGCAGTTACAAAGTAAGCAAGCAAAACGGCTATAATCCGAATTTAAACTTTAAGAGATATGATTTCAGGACCAACCTCGATATCGATTTAAGCCCTACTACCCTCTTGTCCATGAACCTGGACGCCATGCTGGTGAGCAGCAGATATCCCGGTTTATCAGCCAGCAAAATCTGGTACAATGCTTATTTGACCCCACCCATTGCCTTTCCTATCCAATATCCTGATGGATCATGGGCAGGCCCTTTTAACAATGGGGGAAGTAACCCGGTTAACGAAATCCAGAATTCCGGTTATGCAACGGAGTTCAGGCCAACGATACAGTCTATTTTCGCCATCAACCAGAAATTAGACCGCTTTACTAAAGGATTAAGTGCCATGGCCAGATTTTCCTTCGACTCCTATAGTGAAAACAACAATAGAAGATCCGGAAGAAACAACCTTTTTCTCGCCAGCGCAAGAGATGCGGAAGGCAACCTGATCCTGAACCAATCCAGGGTTGGAGATCAGTTTCTGGGTTATTCCCAATACTCGCAGGCCGAAAAAAAGATGTACCTGGAAACCAATATCAATTACGACCGCAGTTTTGGCAATCACCATTTTGGAGGTTTGTTTTTATACAATATGCGCTCAAGGGTAGTGAGTTCTGCAGGAGACGTCATTTCTTCCATCCCCTACAAAAACCAGGGCATGGCATTCAGGGCTACCTACGCCTATGCAGACCGGTACCTCGTAGAATTTGACGCAGGTTATACAGGTTCAGAGAACTTTGAACCCGGTAAAAGATTTGGATTTTTCCCTTCCGTTTCTGCAGGATGGGTGATCTCTAAAGAACCCTTTTTCGACAAACTGTCTTCCAGCATGAACCTATTGAAGATCAGAGGTTCACATGGGATTGTAGGGAACGATCAGATCGGAATTGACGCTGGTCTGAAAAGGTTCCCTTACCTGAACCAGTTTGGCCCGGGCCGTTCTATCGGTTTAGGCTTTAACGGAGCCATCTTCAACGGGGTTACAGAAAGCGTAATCGGCGTAGAAAACCTCACCTGGGAAAAAGCCACTAAAGACAATATTGGGATAGAAATCGGTTTGTTCAATAAACTGAACCTCACAATAGACCTCTATAAGGAAAGAAGAAAGAACATCTTAATTTCCCGCAGCTCCCTTTCCGGAATCATCGGCGTAACCGGAACGGTATATGCCAATTTAGGCGAAATGAACAACCAAGGTGTGGATGCCAATATCGAGTACAACGAAAACATCGGTAATGTTTCCCTTCGCCTCTATGGGAATTTCACGTATAACAACAATAAAATCATCCAGCGGGACGAGCCAAAACAGCTTTATGCGTATCAGCAGGCAACCGGACAAAAGTTAGGCGACAAGCTGATGTACGTTGCTGAGGGCTTATTTACCTCTGCGGAACAAATTGCCGGCAGCCCCAGTCAGTTTGGTGCCATATTAAGGCCAGGTGATATCAAATACAAAGATGTGAATCGCGATGGCGTGATCAACCCTTTCGACCGCGTGTATACCGGTAAATCAGATATCCCTACCATTTTATATGGCTCAGGATTTACGGTAGGTTATAAAGGCGTAGACCTTTCTCTTTTCTTCCAGGGAATTTCCAATGCAACTTTTATGGCCAATGGTTCCGCAGTAACAGGCGACGGGGCAACGGGAGCCGGCATTGTCCCCTTTACCGGTATGGGCCAATATCCTTCGGGAATGCTGGCCAGCCTGGAAAACAGGTGGACCCTGGAAAACCCAAGACAGGATGCTTATTACCCCAGATTAGGAATCGCCAATCAGAACAGCAATAACTACCAACCCAGCACCTGGTGGTCTAAAGACGGCAGCTTCGTTCGTTTAAAACAAGCCACCTTAGGTTATAAATTTTCAGATGCCTTTCTTACCAAATCCGGTATTAAGTCGGTTTATTTTTACCTGACCGGCCAAAACCTGCTCACCTTCTCCAAATTTAAGTTATGGGATCCGGAACTGGGCGCCAACGCTTCAGGTTATCCGCCTCTAAGAACGTTTGCCCTCGGACTGAAAGTATCGTTTTAACAAAAGCTATTGATCAATTACAAGCATTAAAAATATTCTGATGAAACACACATATATATTCATTCTCGCCGTAGGATCATTGTTTTTAACAAGCATGTTATCCTCCTGCAAACACCTGGACGAAAAACCGGATAACCTGCTCACCTCAGATATTCTGTGGAGCAACCGGGCCAATGCAGAATCTTACCTGTACAACATCTATGGTGCCGTCCTCGAAATAGACTATGCACATATTGGGATTAGTGATGAGGCTTCGGTTTCCATCCCTGGCACCAATATCCGGCAAATGGTAGCTGGAAACTGGAGTTCCGTAAATGCCTATTACGACCATTGGGACAATTATTACACCGGTATCCGCTCCTCCTTTATCTTTGAGGCCAATGTAGATAAAGTACCGAATTCCCAACTCGGGCCGGATTTAAAGGCTCAGTATAAAGCAGAATCTAAATTCTTAAGGGGCTGGTTTTACTGGCAGCTGATCAAACAATACGGACCGGTGGTAAAGCTAACAGGTCCCCTTGCCTTAGATGAAGATTTCAATAAATATCCAAGGGCTACTTTCGACGAATGTAAAGACTATGTGAACCAGTTAATGGATGAAGCAGCAGTTGACCTGCCGGTGAGCTGGGCCTCTTCCAGCAATTATGGCCGCCCTTCAAAGGGATCTTGTCTGGCCGTTAAATCACAGCTCGCGCTATGGGCAGCCAGTCCATTGTGGAATGGAAACCCGGCGTTCAATTCCCTGAAAAATCAGGACGGAACCGCACTCGCTCCGGCAACATACGATGTCAACAAATGGAAAATTGCGGCAGATGCAGCAAAAGCGGTCATAGACCTCAATGCCTATAAGTTATTTACCAATCTGGACAATGGCGGGACCACATTTGATCCCTACCTCTCTGTACGGGATCTTTTCCTGACCAACTGGAACAAAGAAATCCTGTTCTCGAGAAATTCATGGAACTATTGGGGATATACCAAAGCATCTTCTCCCAACCCCGGAGGGATTAACCTGTATAACGCCACTCAAAACGTGGTGGATGCCTTTTACATGGGTAACGGACGCAGTATTGAAGATCCTTCTTCGGGCTATGACGAAACAAGCTTTGCAGAAAACAACAGCAGTCAGTATTGGGCACATAAAAAAGGCCAATGGAATATGTACGCCAACCGCGAGCCTCGTTTTTATGCCTATATTCAGTATAATGGTCGCCCGGTTTTACCTGCACCTACCGTTGATGATAAAAATTACTACTCCTCAGCAGGTAATGTTGATGGCACCGGCCGCGTAGAATTCTATTACAGCGGGAAAGCAGGGGCTAAAGCTACCGGAATTACCAATACCATTACGGGTTACAATTTCCTGAAAAATGTAAGTCCGGCGGATAACATCAGGCAGGATGCCACCAATTACAGGCCCTTTATACTCATGCGCTTTGCCGAAATTCTCCTGAATTATGCAGAAGCACTCAATGAATACGCTCCTTCCAATCCAGATGTGGTGAACACGCTCAACCTGATCAGGTCCAGAGCAGGACTACCAGGAATAGAAACCGTTTATCCTGCCGCTGTTGGAAACAAGGAACTCATGAGAAAGTACATCCTGAAAGAAAGACAAGTAGAATTGTGTTTTGAAGGAGACCGGTATTATACCCTCATCAGAAGGTTACAACTGGGCGCCACCGAAAACCAAACCATCTATTCGATGAACGTTAATGAGGACGATGGTGGCCAGGGATTTGGTTTTACACGCTTTTACACCCGGACCTTCTTTCAAAAAAGAGCATGGGCTGATAAAATGTACCTGTTCCCTATTTCCCAATACCAGCTGGACCGCGACAGGGCCCTGGTACAGAATCCAGGCTGGTAAGACCACGTATCATTTATGTATTTAAAAAACCGATCATGAAACAATTCATCAATATAAAGGCAAAATGCCGGTATACCTTATGCTTCGCAGTCTGCCTGCTCTTCTTTTTTACCGGATGCAAAAAAGATAAAGAAGCCAGTTATAATCCTTCATCTCCCATCAGTATTTCGGATTTCATTCCTAAAAAAGGTGGAGGTGGCACGGAGGTCCTCATTACCGGAAGCAATTTTTCTTCCGACCTTTCTAAAATCTCGGTGACCCTGAACGGCCTGGCCCTTAAAGTGATTGGTGCCAGTGCAACACAGGTCATGGCAGTAGTGCCAAAAAAATCAAAGTCAGGCCCCTTAAAAATAACCATAGAAAACGGGGAGGCTTCCAGCGAGGCCATTTTCAATTATGAATATACCCGTACGGTGAGTACCCTTGCCGGGTCCGGCGCCGCGGGATTTGCCAATGGCAAAGGAACAGATGCTTCCTTTAACTTTGCAGGTCAAAACTGGTACAGGAGTTCAGGCATCGTGGTCGACGATCATCTCAATGTTTACGTCGCTGATCCAGGTAACCACTGCATCCGGAAAATCGACCCGGATGGAAACGTGACCACACTGGCCGGCAATCCCAATCTTGCGGGTTACGCCGATGGCAAAGGCACCGCAGCAAGTTTCTCTTTGCCCTACGACCTTGCGATAGACGGACAAGGAAACCTGTATTGTGTAGACCCGGGCAATTGGGACATTAGAAAGATCACGCCAGACGGACAGGCCACAACCTGGGGCTTTGGAAGTCAGGCACCATGGACTGTCGCTTTTGATAAAGTAAGTGGAAAACTCTATTATGCCAGCTGCTCCAGCCCGGGAAATATTTATGAAATCAATGCTCAGGGGGGCAATAAGGAAATCATTTCCGGCCTCAATTACCCCGCAGGTATCAAATTCGACAATAAAGGCAATTTATTTGTATCTGCGCATGGCGATCAGGTGATCAGAAAATTTAATGCAGGTACCTGGCAGGGCAGCATTGTTGCCGGTCAGCCGGGAAATACCGGTTATGTAAATGGAGTAGCTACGGCTGCGCTGTTCGCTTATCCATGGGGAATTGCCATCGACAACAACAATAACATCTATGTTGCCGGCAACGGAACCGGTGGCGGAAGTACCACTAACCCAGACCAAAGCATCCGCTACCTACAGGCAACTACTTACGAAGTCGGCACATTTGCCGGAAGCAGCAAAGCGGGTTATACAGATGGATTTGGCGGACTAGCCTCTTTTAGCGCACCTGGTGGAGTTGCGGTAGACAAAAACGGAACGGTATACGTACTCGACAAAAATAACAACAGAATCAGGAAGATCATTTCCGAATAACACAATTTTAACACATGAAACCATCTGCTTTTTTAAGCCTGGTTTTAGTTGTACAAACACTCGTTTGTACAACTAAAACCTCTGCTGCTATACCCAAAACTAAGGACAAACCCCGTAAGTATTATGTAGCTGTAAATGGCGCTGACACCAATACAGGCAGCCTTAACTCGCCTTTCCAAACCATCAATATCGCATTAAGCCATGCTGCGCCGGGAGATCAGGTACTGGTTAGGGGCGGCACCTACTATCAGGAAGTAAAATTCCCCAGATCCGGTGTACCCGAAAAAACCATTAGCCTGCAGCGTTACCCGGGAGAAAAACCAGTGATCGACGGCAGCAAGATTACCGTTACCGGATGGCAGGCACTGGTTACGCTCAATAATGTCAGCTATGTAACCATCGATGGGTTTGACATTTGCAACCTCCACAGTGCTGTGGGGAATACCGATCCTCAGGGCATGGCGATTATAGGCAGCGGGCAACACATCACGGTTAAAAACTGCAATATCTATAACATCAAAAACAATACGACACTGGCACAGGGACGAAGCGGACATGCCATACTCGCCATTGGAAACGGTGTTAAGCCCATCAGCAACCTGTTGATTACCGGATGTACCGTTCACGATACCCAAACCGGAACCAGTGAAAACGTAACCCTTGCCGGAAATATAGACGGTTTCACCTTCAGTCACAATCAAGTATACGATACCGAGAACATCGGAGTGATTGTAGCGGGTGGAGACGGCCTGAACCCTCACGGCGCTGTCGAAAGCAATTATGCCCGCAACGGTATCATCAGGGATAATGTTTTTCACCACAACACCATGACCAAAACACCGGAAACATGGGGTCCCGACCGCTTTGGCGCCATCTCCATTTATGTTTGCGGAGGGGCAAATACCCTCATCGAAAGAAATATTGTTTATGAGAGCGACAGGGGAATTGGCCTCGTCAGTGAAAGTAACATTTACCCCACGAGAACCACTACGGTAAAAAACAACCTCGTTTACAACTGCTACAGGGCGGGCATTTATATGGGCGATTATTTAAACTACACCATCGCCGGGACTAAAAACTGTGCGGTACTCAACAATACCTTATTTCAAAACAATCGTGTCCCAGGTGCATTTGGAGAAATTGAAGGAGAGCTCAGGCTCACCGAACACTGCGACAGCAATGTGATCAAATACAACAAGGTCTATGCCGGGCCCAAAGATGTCATGGTTCATAAATACACCTTAACCGGAAGTCATAACCTCATTGACCACAACAGCTATTTTAGCACAGGGCAACCGCAATGGATCTGGAACAGCACCAATGGTGCTCCGATTACCGACTTCCAACTCTGGAAAAAAACCAGCGGTCAGGATGCCAGTTCCAGCCTAAAAACAGTAAGTACTAAGTTTTATGCTAACCTCATCAGAAAATGGAAAAGATCCCCACAATCAAAGATATAGCCAGACAACTAAAGCTTGATCCCTCCACTGTATCCAGGGCATTGCGCGGACATCCCAGCATTGGTCTTGTGACCACGATGAGGGTCAATAAAATGGCCAAAGAGCTAAACTTCCATCCCAACCAGAACGCGGTCTTCCTGAAACGGGGTAAGACCTTTACCATAGGCGTGGTCTTACCCGATATTGGAGAAACTTTTTACTCTTCCCTGCTCAGTAAAATAGAGCGTTATGCCCACAGCAGAAATTACAACGTGATTTTTGGTCAGTCATTTGAAAAACAGGAGCGGGAAAAACAAGTGCTGGACAACATGAAGAACCTAAGAGTAGATGGGGTTCTGATCGCCGTGGGTAAGCCTACAGCACCTTCTGAGCAGATTGAACAGCTCAGAAGGTACAACATTCCTGTGGTCATTCTGGAACACAGGAATACGGATCAATCTTATCAGGCTATTGAGCACTTGTTTTCAATTTTAGAATTTCAGCAATCACCTGAGCTAAAGGCTTCACAGAAATTTCCGGTTTGATCTCCATATTTTGCTCCACCCATGCACGCTCCCACCAGAAAAAGCTGGGAGCCTGCGTGGTTTTACCCTGCAGATTGTTTTGTAAATGAGCGAGATACATTTCCCATCGCACCAGGTAGTAATCCTTCATTAACCCGCCCCATTCTTTATAAGCATATTCATGCAGATTATCTTCTGCCGGAATGTTTTCCCCCCAATAGGTGATCAGCATCATGGCATTCCTGATGTTTAGCTTTTTCTCTTCTTCCGTCTTTCCTAAATTTAAGGCCTGAGCTTTATAGGTATTTAACTGATAATACGGGTGACTGGACAGCAGGTCGTCTGTTAAGCGGATCATGTCCAGAAACTGAGCAGATAAGCGGCTAAACGCTTCTGCATTTTTTGCAGCATACGCCTTCGCCATTGCCTCAAAAACCTGTTCCCCATCATTGGCCAGCACTTGTCTGAAGATATTGATCAGGTCAATCTGATAGGTATCCGAGTTTTTAAATTCAGGCGCTGCTTTTGCAAATTCCAAAGCTGCTGCTTTAAATTTCAGCAGGTCATAAGTTCTTACCCGTGTTCCCCAATGGGAGGCGGGTTTGGAATCCAGCGCTGGGCGGATACAAAACACCGATTCGCTTGCCCCCTCCTGATAACCTGGAATGCTTTGATAAATGGTTTCCAGGAATCCCTGCCAGGCCTGATCAATAGAAGGATTTGAACTTCCATAGCGATATTTAGTATAACCGTTCAGCCAGTCTTTCACTTCCACATGTTCTTTTCTCCAACCCAATTCCAACATCAGATCATATACCGGAGGATTGTTATTGAGCCCTTCAGGCATTACACCTACACCTTTTAACACCTCTTTATACGGTCCTTTTCTAATCCGGTCAACCTCATCTGCAAAGCGCTGTAGTTTTCCATACAACCCTGGTCTTTCGCCAAAGTTGTTCACCACACACCAGATAAACGGTGTAGCGTCATAGCCATTTCTTTTCTCCCAGTTATTGGTAAACTCACCAAACAACTCCTGTACCAGCACATGTGATTTATCAAGGCCTTCCAGCATTTTCTGCTTCGGGTTGTCCTGCCAGCCTTGTAATACCCAGGTGGATCCCGGAAAACTTTTTTGCATCTCAGTTTGAATAGATTTACCTGCCTTACTTAAATCTATCCCCTCCGTAATTCCTCCTTCGTGAAAGGGATCTCCCGCAAAAAAACGAATGTTTTTGCCATAAGCTTTTTGCAATTCTTTATAATATATCCCCGCTATTCTGGAAAAGTCAGGCGTACCGGGAACTAAAATATCCGGGCGCTTAAATGCGCCCCAGGTCTTCTGGTCAATGATTTGCGCTTTACTTTTTTCTTTTAAAGAAGCCGGGACCATTCCATAGAAACCTTGCAATACCGGTTCTATGCCGAGTTCTTTCATCCGCTTCATCATCCGTTGCTGTAAAGCTTTACGGCCGTCAATCTGACTTTGAGGCATCGGACCTCCCCAGCCTTGTATATTTCCCATCAGCCACCATGCGGTATACGCAGGGCCGACTAAAAATTCGTTCACTTCCTGATCGGTATAGCCAATCTGCCTGAGTGTACTTTGCCATACCGCTTCCATTCCATTGACGCTGAGCATCAGGTTTACGCCATTTAAAGCCATCCAGTCCAGCTCATGCTCCCAATCTTTCCAATCGTAAAAACTCATGGTGTAATTGTAAGTGCAGTAATTTAAAGCATAGCGGTATTTGGCCGGGGCCTCCACACGTACTTTCTCTTTTAGCACCGGAATGGGATATACAGGGGCCAGATTATCTCCCATGTGCGACATAGAACGGTTACAATAGTATTTTAAATACCAGTTCAGCCCAACTGCCGCAGCGTTTGACCCGGAAGCACTGATGATTAGGTTATCCCCCAGGCTCTGCAATTCGACCACATCCTGCTGATCGCTTTTCAGCGATTTGAAAACTATATGTTGTGCTAACCAGGGCGTTCTCCGTTTAACCAGCTCCTGCACTGGTTTGAATGACTGCGCCAAAAGGTTTAAAGGGAGTAACAATAAAAGCAAATAGCTGAATTTTCGCATAAAACTGATTGATTTTTCCATTTCAAAGAGACTAAACTAGTTAAAATCTGCTGTAAAAAAGCTGGCCTGCCAAGCCCTTAACCGCTGTAAAAATCACACAATCGATTGTATGATATTACGCAATCGTTTGTGTGATTTTTCATTATTTTAATTCTTCTTTTTTTGCTTAGCATTGTGGTAAACGTTCATGTTTTTTATCAAATTAACTTTATGAAGAAGCAGCTAATTGGTTTATTATTTTTGATCCTGTCCGGATCTTATGTCCCATCTGCATTTGCACAACAAGATGCATTCGCACCGCAAAATGCAGATGCACCTTTTAAGATCAGTACAGAATCCTTTATCTTAAATGGTAAACCTTATGTTATTCGTTGCGGTGAACTGCATTTTGCAAGAATCCCAAAAGCTTATTGGAGACAGCGCCTAAAAATGGTCAAAGCTGTTGGTTTAAATACCGTCTGCGCATACCTGTTTTGGAATTTCCACGAAACTACTCCCGGAAAATTCAATTGGGAAGGGCAGGCAGATGCTGCCGAATTCTGTAAAATAGCACAAGAGGAAGGCTTGTATGTCATCCTGCGTCCAGGCCCCTATTCCTGTGCAGAATGGGAATTTGGCGGTTTCCCATGGTGGCTATTGCAAAAGAAAGACATCAAACTGCGGACTCAGGACCCCTATTATTTAGCGCGAAGCCGTCAATATATAAAAGAAGTCGGACGTGTGTTAAGCCCATTGCAAATTACGCATGGTGGCCCGATCCTGATGGTACAGGTAGAGAACGAATACGGAAGCTACGGCAACGATAAAGCCTATCTGCTGAAGCTCAGAGATTACCTGAAAGAAGCCAAATTTGACGTTCCCCTTTTCACCTGTGACGGGGTTGTCCAGTTAAAAGAAGATGTCCAAAAAGACCTTTTTGCAGTAGTCAATTTCGGAAGCAATCCGGAAGCAGGCTTTAAGGCGCTGCGCGAAGTGCAACCTCAGGGACCTTTAATGTGTGGCGAATATTACCCCGGATGGTTTGATTCCTGGGGCAATCCACACCATACCGGTCCCAGCGACAGGATGGTCAAAGAACTCAACTGGATGCTGGAACAAAAAGCCTCCTTCAGCATTTACATGATTCATGGAGGAACCACTTTCGGTTTATGGGCAGGCGCCAATTGTCAGCCTTATTTACCCGAAACATCCAGCTATGATTACGATGCACCGATCAGCGAAAACGGATCTGCCAATCCTAAATTCTATGCTTTGCGGGACATGCTCAAAAAACACCTTCAGCCTGGTGAAGTTCTGCCGGATGTACCTGCCGCAATTCCGGTACAAAAGATCGCTCCGTTTAACCTTACCATGGTAGCCCCAATCCTACCCCAACTGGCTAAGCCCATTATTTCTGATACCACCTTATTTATGGAAGATCTGGGACAGGGCTATGGCATGATGGCTTATGAAACGACTTTAGCTGCCGGTGCAAAAAGCACAATCGATTTTACCGGAGTCCATGATTATGCGGAAGTTTTCCTGGATCAGAAACTCATTGGTGTATTAAACAGAATGAAAAATGAGCATAGCATCGCCATCCCTGCCCTATCCAAAAACACCAGGCTTCGTATCGTGGTGGAGGCCATGGGCCGTGTGAACTACGGGGATTACATGCACGACCGTAAGGGACTGCAAGGCGAGGCTTTCCGCATTACCAATGCCTCTAAATTGCAGCTAAAAGGATGGAAACATTACTCGATCCCATTGGGAGAAGGCAATCCGGCATTCAAATATCAAAACATCGGAACGGCAGGCGAACTCAATGAACCTGCTTTTTATAAAGGCAGCTTTACCGCGAAAAACAATAATGATTTTTACCTGGATATGCGCTGGTTTAAAAAAGGCGTAGTCTGGATCAATGGACATTGCCTCGGTCGTTACTGGAATATTGGCCCAACCCAAACCATGTATGTTCCAGGGGTATGGTTAAATGCGGGAAAAAACGAAGTAGTGGTCCTGGACCTTCACCGTCCGGTTGCCCCGCGTTTGCAGGGCCTGGAAAATCCAATCCTGGATAGCCTTACCCAGGTGAAAGCACTGAGCAGCAATCACCGTAAAGCCGGACAACAGTTTGGCAACAATTCAGCTAGTCTGATCTATAGCGGAACAATGGAGAATTCTGCCAAATGGCAAAACTTTAGTTTTCCGGTAAAGAGCGGCAGATATCTGGCCCTGGAAGCCTTGAACAACTTTGCAGACAATCCCTTTACCGCAGTGGCAGAGTTGGAATTGCTGGACGCAAATGGCAAACAAATTCCAAGGAATTTATGGAAAGTAGTATATGTAGACAGTGAAGAACTGAACAGCGAAGATGGCAAGTCGGAGAATGTGTTCGATCTTCAGTATACCAGTATCTGGCATAGCCAGTGGAAAGACAACAGCCCGAAACACCCCCATCAACTGGTTATTGATTTGGGCGTACAGACCAGCATTAGCGGAGTTAAAGTATTGCCGCGCCAGGATATGGAAACCGGAAGGATTAAAGATTTCAAACTTTACCTGTCTGGCAAACCGTTTAAAGGGTTGTAAATTTGAAGACATGGGAAGCAGCATAAAGCTGCTTCCTTTTTTAAACCCCCTCTACTTATCTCCCTTATATCCCGGATTAAGTTCTGTAACCACAGGAGCTTTCGTTTTCTGGTCTAACTGCTTCAGTAATTCCAGCAATTCTTTTGTTTTCTGTGGAAACTTTTCCGCGACATTATTCCGCTCTCCAACATCATCTTTCAGGTTATACAACTGCAATGAATTGTCTTCAAAATAATGGTGTAACTTCCAGTTCCCTTTACGCAGTGCTTCTCCGGGCCTGGTCCTAAAAACAGGGTCATTGCTTTCCTGATTCCCGCCTTCCAGGTAAATCGGAAAATACCAGTACAAGGGCCTGTCCACCAAAACCGCTTCCCGCTTTTGGGTTTGTAAATACCGATACAGGCTATGACCATCCAGCTTTTCCGTTGTAGTTGCCTTTGCGACTTCCATTAAGGTTGGGTAAAAGTCCAGATTCGTTACCGGCAAATCAGAATGTGTTCCCGCTTTAACCTTTCCTTTCCATATAAAAGCAGTAGGCACCCTGATACCACCTTCAAAATAACTTCCTTTACCGGCACGTAGCGGATGTTGAAAGGTAACCTGATTAAGTCCCCCATTGTCTGATGTAAAAATGATAAAGGTATTGTCCAATACTCCTTTGGCTTTTAATGCCGTTAACAAGCGTCCAATATTATGATCTTCATTACTCACCATAGTAGCATACGCTTTATTCGATTGCCCCTGCCAGGCTTTCTTGTTTTCAAATCTGTACATCAGGCTATCGACCTTTTGTATAGGCGTATGTACTGCGTAGCTGGCATAATACAAGAAAAAAGGCTGATCTTCCACGGCATTTTTAACATAATCGATGGTTTTATCCATCACCAAATCAGTGAGATATCTATTCTCCGGACCTTGCAGTTTTATATTTTTATAGGGTGGATAATAACTCGCCGGACTACCTGCATGTGAACCACCGATATTCATATCAAAACCATATTGGGTAGGATCATCACTCAGGTGCCACTTCCCTGCCAGACAGGTATGATAACCATTTTCCTTTAAGGATTGTGCCAATGTTTTAAACTTAGGATCAAGTGTCAGGGTATTTGCAACCGGGACTAATTTCCGGTCTGCACTCTTTCCCCTATCCGAGTTCCCGACAGTATATATTCCATGTCGGGGCATCCATTTTCCAGACATTAAGCAAGCGCGACTTGGCGCACAATTAGCTGCCGAAGCATAACCATTCGTAAACACCATTCCCTGCCGGACCAATGAGTCGATTACCGGTGTTTCATAAAACTGGGAGCCCATAAATCCGACATCACGCCAGCCCATATCATCAACAAGAATGATTAGAATATTGGGACGTTTATTTTGTGCTAAAGCCAGATTTAGCGTAAAACATAAAATAACAGCAATTTTTAAGCTTAGTTTCATAACTGGTTCAATATCATCCAGCAGGCAAATTAGATTAAATGCACTGTTCTGGTCCAACCAAGATAATAAATCCCTGCTTAACTAAAAGCAGTTTTCAATTCTGCAATGAGAAGCCCCGGAACTCTTTAAACAAGTTTAAACGATGGTGCATCTTTAGGTCTTGATATTTACCACAAAACATAAGAACGCCGGGATACAATTCAGGCCACTGAGGAAATATTCAACGGCCTGAATTACCTTACTTCAGCTTAAGGTTGTAGCCTAACTGTATATAGACCGGGATCGTGGGCGATGTTTTAAAATCCTGTGCAATAGTTTTCCCTCCTTTTAAATAGACATCGCTATTATTAAATGAATAACCAACCTGCATCCCACACTGGACGTTACCGCCCGTTGAAGGTTCATACCAACCATCTTTAACTTCAGGAAAATTGCTTTTGTAGGCATCTTTATGCTTAAAATGCGTAACAATCGCCTTATCAAAACCAAACTCTCCGTTTACATACCATTTTGGTCCATAATAACCAATGATAACATTTGCCGTAGCGCCAAAATTTGAAAGCCTGACCAGGGTATTCTCATATCGCCTGAAAACACCGTTAACATTTAGGCTAACTGCGATATTACTAACTTCAAGCAATTTCACATGTGCCCCGATTTTAGTCTTAAAATCATCGAAAAACTTGTTTCCTGATGGTATTGAAAATTCAGCATTTAATACTACCGGCAATTTTGATTTGAGGTGATAGCCGTAGCCAATGCCGTAAATCACGCCATAATCTATCCCCACATTTAGGTTTAACAAGTGACGGTCTTCCTCTTTTAATCCCGCCCAGTTTATACTTTGCGCATGGCAATAATTACAAAAAGTGCACAACAACACCGTTATAATGATGACAATTTTATGTTTCATTTGAATATTTTCTTTGAGGGGCTTATTTTAAAGCGTTGAAATAGTTAAGAATTATTGGGCGGCTGTTATTCCAACCGGTTGAAAAAGAGAGCATATCGTGCCCCGCGCCTTTGGTCTCAAATAACTGAACATTTGGAAAGGCCGAGGATACTTTTTCTGCATGGGTTAAACCGTAAGCTTTATTTCGCTCACTATAAACAAACAAGATCTTTGTTTTAAACTGGTTTAAATGGGTAGTCCAATCGGAGTTCTCTTTTTTAATAATGTCGAAGTAGACATCCTGCAACACAAAACCAGAGCGCCAGAAAGGTAAGGACCCCTCATTACCGACATTCTCATTTTCGTCGCCAGTTGAGGCCAGCAATTTATACTTATAGTCTAAAATGGTATGTTCATCTTCTTTACCGGTCAGAAACTGATCCATATAGGTCG
Organism: Pedobacter steynii; assembly: GCF_900103665.1. Classification (GTDB taxonomy): domain Bacteria; phylum Bacteroidota; class Bacteroidia; order Sphingobacteriales; family Sphingobacteriaceae; genus Pedobacter; species Pedobacter steynii. The sequence continues at coordinate 432,913 of NZ_FNGY01000002.1, read as the reverse complement.
CATTATTTAAGGCCTCGCCGGTAATGTCCATCTTACGGGATCGCTTTACATAGTCGTCGACATCCTTCCATTTTAAGCCGCCAGGTTCCGCCAGCACGGCTCCATTTACGGCATTGGGGTATTGATTGATATAAGCGCCGACCAGCATCGCACCCCAGGAGTGCCCTAATAAGAAAATTTTCTGTGCTGCTGATTTCCTGTAATGTGCAATTACGCCATTCAGGTCATCAAAAGAGGTCTGGATGCCTGTGTAATACGAACGTGGAAACCGTTGCGATAAGCCTGTTCCACGCTGATCATAAAACACCACAAAATATCCGTTTTCTGCAAGTTCCTTACAGTTGAGCAGGTATCGGTAATCTGCTGCGGGGCCGCCATGTAAAATGAAAATAATCGGGTCGTTGGGATCTCCAAAAGTTTCGGCATGTAGTTTTGCCCCATTGATTACAATGGAAGGAAGACTGGAATTTTGGTCTGCTGTTTTTGGAACTAAGTTTCCGGGCGCATCAATGCTCATCTCCTTTTTACAGGAAAAGACAAAGATGGGGAGGAGAACGATGAAGGAAAGTAATTTGTTTCGATACATTTTTTGAGTTTTATAATGCTGCAAAAATGACCTAAACATAGCGCCCCATCGTACCAAAGGGTAAGTTGGTACTTATTTCAACTGTATTTTTTGTTCCCTTAAATAGGCGGTTGGGGTCTGCCCTGTTGTACTTTTAAAATTCCTGTTAAATGAGGTCTTGGAATTAAAGCCCACTTCAAAAGCTAAAGACAGCAAAGTGAACCTGCTGTTTTCAGGCAAGGCTACGATTGCTAAAAATTCGGCAACCCGCTGTTCATTGATATAGTCGAAAAAGTTTTTGTTTTCAATGGAGTTAATTACCTGCGACAAAGTATTTGGATTAACATTTAGCCTTTGTGCCAATTCATTTAAATTCAGTTCCGGATCCTTATACAATTTCTCCTGTTGCATTAAAGCCAGGAGATCCTGATGAATTTTTAACAATAAGGTCTCATCGGCAGTAGACCTTTGGTACTTGATTCTTTCTACGACTTTATCAACAACCATCTCATCCGCATTCCCACCGCCAATCGTCTGGCTGCTGACGTTATTATTCGTAAAAACTCCTACTTGCTTTACTCCAAAATAACCAATGAACAGGATAAAAAGATCAATTATGGTAAAGGTAGAAATGTCATTACCAAAAAACACAGATATCCAGATTACTCCGATTCCCAGTATTAAGTACCTTAACCAGTTTAGGTTGATCCTTTCCAGATCAGAAAACTGATCAGAAATATAAGCGGAATATTTTTTCAGCAAAGACAATGAAAAAATAACATATACCACTCCCGACAACAACGTCACCAGGTAGATACACCTCAATATATTTTCAAAACCAGCACCCGCCTCTATATACACCTCGATCTTCTTGTCGAAAGAAAAAAGGAAGAACTTAAATAACAGCCCTATCGCCAGAATAAACGGCAAAAAATGAACTCCCCAGTGTACTCTTCTGCTATTTTGACTGGTTAAAGATCTGGTGTACAAATACAAAAATGGCCCATGGATTAATGGCAGGGGAATTTCAAAACCAAGAAAGTAAGGGAATTTAAGATATTGACCGCTAATGTGAATGTAGAATACGGACAGGTGAAAACCAATAAAGAACAGCCAGATGGCAAGGATTACATCAGCCTGTGATTTTCCCTTTTTTGTAAAAAGGATAATGGAAAGAAAAAGAGAGATGATGATACCTGTTAAATGCAGCATAATGTGGTATGGTTTATTTTGATCAGCTCTGCATTTTCTTTAAACATAGATCAGATGTACTACCTGTAAAGCTCCCGGTCCGCGAAACTACAAAATTCCGGATGCCAGATAAACAAATGTCATTAAAAATGTTCATTTCTATTCCATCACTCAGTCGACATTAAAAAAAACAGGGTCTAATGGAATATAAGGATCCGGAGATTCCCCATTATGTATCAATTTAAAATTCTTGCAGAGACTCAGCTCCTCCTCACCAATACTCTGAAAACTAAGATAATAACAAACATGCTCCAGTGAGCTCCAATTTGAAATTCCTTTGAATTTGTGCACATAATACCCTATGTACAAAACCTTCAACCGCTCCATTTTCGGAGCCTGCACAAATAATTCTACATTAAAATAGTCTGTAATACAAAGGACGCGAAGGTTCAGAAATCGATTTAAAGGGTAGGCATCCTTCAATCCACTACTTCCCAGGACAAGACATTTTAAATTTAGAATCTCATCTACGATTTCTTCGGTAACTATAAATTCATCTAATCTTTTTCTAATCCTTTCATTAAATGCAGCACAATAGGCTGAATATATTCCCGGACCCCGTATGACATTGAATATAATACAATAGTCTTTACCAAAAAGACTGCTAAAATCCAGATTTGCTAAAAGATTCTTTTTCCAATTGTGATTTAACCCTTTCCACCAATCGATTGTACTCACGGCCGAATTGTTAAATGTCCGGTTTTCCTGACCCGCCTTGTCAATGTTGTTCATACCTACAGTTCTGTTTTAATCATTTGTTTATTTTCCAAACGTACAGCGCTGTTGCGTAACCTATTTGCGTACCAACCAGATTACCTGTTATCTTTCGATTTCTCTTAACAAAATCTCCCAAATACGGGCTCTCGATGGCTCCTGAAAGATGCCGAAATGTCCTATTCGCTCCATACTAAAATCGCGCGGCATGAGATGTATCCTTTTAACTTCTGCCCCACTATATTGCTTCGTTAACCAATCTACATTTTGTATAGGTGCAAACGTATCATCGTCTATACTTATGGAGGTTAATGACGCGGTTATCCTCTCAAAATACAAATCTGCTTCAGGGATACTCCCAAAAAGATAATTCGGGTCCATACACCATTTGCACCATTGTCTGGCCACATGCTTAGGCAGGTTCTCCATACCCGTTAATTTCTTCGAAGGCATATAGCCAAACGTATAAACCAATACAGGAAAAACAATATTCCAGTTGGCCCACATTCTATACCTTCTGAAACCAGTCCAGAATTTCCAATATCCCGTTTGAGCAGCCACAAGGATAATTTTACTGGCATCAACGGCAGATTTTGACTGACCAATAAGTTGTCCGCCGATACTATGCCCCAAAATATGAATTTTTGATTCCGGATAGTGTTCTTTTACATACTGAATCACTGCCTCCAGGTCTATTTTCCCCCAATCAGATGCCTGGCTTTTATTTTCCCTGATCGAACCTTTTAGAGAATGACCAATTCCTGAATAGTCGAACGTGATTACCGTTATCCCAGTGGCGGAAATGTATTCCGAAAATCTCTTGTAATAAGATTGCCTGACGCCTGTTGCAGAGGAGATCAGCAATACGATCCGGCTTCCTTTCGCTTCAAAAATATTTGCAGTAATGAAATGTCCCTTTTCTGTTTTTATTTGCTCAATATCCATAGCTATGATCCTACCTGATGTGATAAAGTTATAAGAATTCTCCATAATATTTATCCTGAGGAAGAACTAAGAAAAAGGCACAGCAGCGCATCACCAGGTTTATTGAGCGCTATAATTTTGATGCGATGATACCTGTTTAAAAAAAACATAAAAGCCGTTCCCCGAAAAAGGAGAAACGGCTTTTACGCTGAATATTAATTTGTGATCTGGTTTATGGTTTATCCCACCATAATCTTGTTGCCCCATTATCAGGGCCGCCTAACATCGCAACAGCTCTTTTAACGGCCGCGCTATTATTGTCAAACTCCACATTGGCAAAAGGTAGTCTTCTTACCCCCGTATTTATGGTGCCTGGAATGACCGTCGGTATAACCCCACCGCTTTTATTAATTACAATAGGAAAAAGTATAGGAAAGCCCGTTCTTCTATACTCCGACCAGGCTTCAGCCCCATCCGGGAATATGGCAATCCATTTTTGGGTAATGATACGTTCCAGTTTTTTACTTTCAGAAGCAGCCTCATCCCATTTAATGGTGATGGTACTCAAATAAGGCGAACCGGTTTTTACATCATTTATCCCAGGTGTAAGTGCTTTAGGATCGATATATTGTTTCGGAATACTCAGTGCATCATTGATATAAGCTGTTGCATTTGCAGCCAATCCGTACTGATCGAACGACCTTAGTATCCCCGTTTCATAATTATCTTTAGCTGTTCCTGCATTTGCCCATCCTTTTAAAGCCGCTTCAGATTTCAAAAACCAGGCCTCTGCAGCTGTTAACAATTGTGCAGCAGGAGGAACAGTAGCCAATGCAGAGTAGTTTTTGTAGGTATCGGCAGAAATAATATCCACACCTTCACGAATCCCTTTAAACTGACCTGCCACTGTAGGATCTATAGCCGGCAGAAAATATTTACCAAGGCGTGGGTCATTGAACCCCCCAAGATAGGTTTCTATAGGTGCAGCCATCCTCGTATCATTCCAACTGGCATTTATCGTATTCAATATATGTGGCGCCCCCAACTGAACAATAAAACTTTCATCATTCGTGCTGATAATGCCACCATTCGCAGGATCCAATGCTTTCTCACCCTGTTGTTTAGCCAATGTTGGGTTTACTTTTGAGATTCTCAATGCCAGGCGCAGACGTAAGGTATTGGCAAACTTCAACCATTTCGCATAACTGCCACCATAAGCAAGATCTGCTCTTACCATAATCGGCGATTTTGGGGTATTGGCGGTTACCAATGGTACCAGGGCATTTTTTGCCTCCTCTAAATCAGCAAAAAAAGCATTATAAGCCTGTTCCTGCGTATCATAATCCACACCACCTTCAGTATTCGCCTTATTGTACTGGGTGTAAATAATCGGACCAAAAAGATCGCTGATGCGGTGCATGCCCTCAACCCTTAACACCTTATTCATTGCATAAATACCACTCAGACTGGCATTGCCCTTAGTCGTACTTTCTATTTTAGTTAAAGGATTCATCAGGTTAGGATAAATCAATCGCCAGGAGGCATTGTTCCATCCGGGAACCAGGTCGTAATTGATGTTGTTTGAGTTAGAACGAAATGGCGTAGGTGGGGTAAAATAACCTCCAAATGCCGAAGAACTCAGGTTCTCTGCAACCTGGTAATCGCCTACGTTGTTATAGATAATTGCTTTCTGTGCCTGTTGTAACAACAGCACCTGTAAAGTTCCATCCGTACTGGCCTGTTCATCCGTAATTGCGGAGGTATTGGTGTTAAATTCTTCGAACTTTTTTGTGCAACCGCTCAGGATAAAAATTCCCAGGCATAAGATCGTTGCTATCGTATATTTTCTTTGATTTTTCATCAGTATATATTTTTTGTTTAGCGGTTATGAAGCGATCATGATCTTTATGTTCATTTCGTTATGTGATCTGTAAGATCATGATGGTTTCATATAATAATTTCTAAGCTGATTAAATAGCGTTAAAACGAGCACTTAAGGTTAAAACCATAGCTACGTGTTCCAGGTAAACCATAGGCATCATAACCCTGGCCGGTTCCATTCGTTGCGGTAGTATTGCTCAAATCAGGATCGGAAGGTGCATTATTCTTGAAAAAGAACAAATTACGGCCAACCACCCCAATATTTACATTATTTATGCCTTTCAGTTTTACCGGCAGTTTATAGGATACGGACATTTCCCTTAACCGGATATTGGTTGCACTATAAACTAATCCTTCCAAAATACCATCCCTGTTGCCTACCGCCTGATAATACTGACGGGCCGGAAGTTTGCCGGAAAAAGCAGTACCATTTGCTAAAACAGCAGGAACATCAACTCCGCCGTCCTTACGTGCGTCGGCAGACACCTGACTTACACCATAAGAATTCAGGTAACCTTGTGTTACACTAATCATTTGTCCGCCGAAACGACCATCAATCATAAACCCAATGTTAAAGTTTTTGATTTTTATGTTGTTATTCCAGCCGATCATATATTTAGGATTGCTGTTCCCCAAATAACCATCAGGTCCTCCCTGAGGTGTGCCATCTGCCGAAACTACAATTCTACCCGAGGCATCACGTAAAAAAGTCTTACCCCATAAATCGCCAAAAGAACCATTTAAGCGCAAAATATTATTACCATCACCCAAAGGATACCTATCGCCCAGTGTTGGTGCCAATTCCAGGATTTTGTTCTTGTTAGCGGTATAATTAAAAGAAGTGTTCCAGCTGATATCCTCTGTTTTCAGGACATCGTAACCCAGTGAAAGTTCTATACCACTATTTTGTACATTCCCTGCATTAATAAAGGCAGTTGGATTAAGGAAGCCGGCAGGCACTGTAATTTTAAGGTATTGATTAATGGTATTTGTTTTATACCAGGTCAGGTCAAAACTTAGCCGATTGTCTAAAAACCGCCATTCGGTTCCAATCTCGTACGATTTACTCGTTTCTGGTTTTAAAGGAATATTCTGGTATGGTCCGGAAGCATTCGCTACGAAATTACCTCCATTAATGGTGTTGACCGGATTGGTCGCGAACATATCCACATCATTACCTACCTCAGCATAGGAAGCCCTGAGTTTAGCATAATCAATGCCTTTAGGTAAAGTAAACAGTTCAGACAAGATCGCATTTACACCCGCTGAATAATAGAAATATCCTTTCTTAACCGTTGGTGTAAAAGCTAAAGTAGAAGACCAGTCGTTACGGGCAGTAAGGTCTAAAAACAATGATTCTTTATAGCCAATATTTGCTGAAGTGAATACCGATTGTACCTGACGGCGTTTGGCGGTTTCTGCAATGCTAAAACCACTGGCAGGCGCTTTTTGCAAAATATTACCCAATTGAAAAACATTAGGTATGGTCAGGAAAGAAGCATCCACATTAAAGCCTTTTTCTTTCACATCATTTATTGAGGTACCCACCACAATATTGGTTGAAAAATCGTCGTTTATTTTTTTTGATGCACTCAACAAAAGGTCACCATAAAGTACAGTGCCCGAGCTTTCTTCCAATTTGTAACGACCATTGTCAAAATAAGGTACCGGTGAAGCATTTGGATCTTGTGCACCCGTAACAACCGCCTGTGTGGTCGCGTAAATATTACGGTTATACTTATTCCAGTATTTATTCATCGTCCCTCTTACATCCAGTTTAAGCCAGCTGTTTATGGCATAGCTTAACTTCGCCGAGCCGATTAAGCTTTGTGCGTTTTGATCTGTAGGGTCGCGGAACAAAGACCAATAAGGGTTTTGTTGTTCCTGATCACCTACCTGTCCCGTCTCCGCGTTAATGTTCCACCAGTTTTGACGCATCATTGCACGTGCAGGATAAGGTACCTCGTAATTGGTATAATCATTAAAATTCAATCCTCTTGGGAACAGGTAAAGGCCGGCTAAGGGGCTAAAATAAAAACCCGCCCCAGGACGATTGTGAATGTCCTGGTTGCTGTATGTTAAGCCACCGTCAAAAGTTAAAGCATCAAAAAACTTAGTCGTGTTGCGAAACGAAAGGGTATTTTGCTTAAAGGTATTGGTAGGTAAAATCCCTTTATTATTAGTATTGGCGTAAGAAAAATAGTTTTGTACTTTTTCATTACCTCCGCTTAGGCTAATGGAATTAATCCAGGTTTTACCTGTCTTAAAGAAATCTTTAACAATATCTTCAGAACTCCCTTCGACGCCCCAGCTTTGCGTAGCACCAGGGGCGGTTTGTAAATAGGAATTTTGTAATTTCGGACCATATGCTGCCTCATCAAAAGTGACGTTACTGGTGAAATCAATTTTTGTTCCGCCCGCCTGACCTCTCTTCGTATTAATCTGGATTGCGCCATTACTGCCCTGGCTACCATATAATGCAGAGGCAGATGCCCCTTTAAGTACCGTAATGCTTTCAATATCATCAGGATTTATGGTACTTAGGATATCCCCTTTATCGGGGCTGTCGCCGAAAGCATTTGCACTCCCGCTACCATCGGTATTGATCATCGGTAAACCATCAATCACATATAAAGGCTGGTTGTTGCGCGTAGATTTATTTCCCCTTAAAGTGATGCGAACTGAGCCCCCGATTCCTGATGCACTTTTGTTGATTTGCAAACCGGCAACCTTACCCGTAAGGGAATTAATCGGGTTTGCATCTTTCACCTTGGTCAACTCATCTCCTTTAACTGTTTGAGAAGAATAAGTAAGTGACTTTGCGGAACGCTTTATACCCAGTGCCGTAACCACCACCTCATTTAAGTCATTACTGTCCTCAACAAGTGAAATCTGAATGTTACTACGGTTATTCACCTGAATTTGCTGGCTGGCATACCCTGCATAAGAAACCAATAAAGCGCCATCAGCAGCTGCTTTAATGGTGAAATTTCCAGCTGCATCAGCTACGGTTCCAATTTTAGTGCCCGCCACCTTTATCGTTGCTCCCGGTAATGGTAATCCTTTACTGTCGGTAACCTTTCCTTTTATTTCAATCGGATCGGCATTGTTAATTTCGGAAAGGGACAACTTCGCAGTACGGGGAGACGCGACAATAATACCCTCGACTATTTTAAAATTCAATTTGGACTGATCAGAGACCTCATTTAACAATTCGATTAGGGTCCTTTCTTTTTCTGGGATATTTAACCTGATTTTGGCATTGATATCCTCTCTGTTGTAAGCAAATTTAAAGTCAGTCACCGATTCAATACGGTTAAAAGTTTCGATAATTTTTGCTCCGCTAATGCCCATTCGAATGATTTGCTCGGACTTTGCGCCGATACTTGCTAAGAGCAGTAACATCATCAGCCATATCTTAGGCCCTGATTTAATACGGTAATAGTTTGGTCTGGTTTGTTTCATAGCTTTGGATAAATTTAGGTTGGTTATAGTTTTTAGTTGGTAAGGTTGTTTATGGTTTAAATTGAATCTTGATCTGATTGTTATAAATGGAGTATTTAAACTGGTGGGCAAAACCAAGCACTTCTAATACATCAATCAGGCTTTTGTTTTTAAAGTCGCCGGTAAAATGCTTGGTTTCTTTAGGCTCATTCACGAGTTGAATGTTTACGCCATACCAATCACTCAGTTTCGCAATCACCTGATCGAAAGGCGTATCATCAAAAATCAGCTCATCATTCTTCCAGATCAGGACTTGTTTTTTATCAAAATCCTGCTTTTTTAAGGCATTATCCAGGTCATTGTTGTTGATGATCACCTGCAAACCCGGAGTCAGATAAACACGGTTTCTTTTACCTCTGAGCCGGGCTCCTAACCGTTCTACCTTAACCTTACCTGTGAGTAACAGGACTTTGATTTTAGTTTCATGCGCATAACGTCGGACCATAAATGAAGTCCCTAAAGCAGTGATAGAAATGTTACCTGATTTTACGATAAATGGCTTATTCTGATTTTTAGCTATTTCAAACAATGCCTCGCCGGTTAAGCGAACGATTCTTTTTGAAACATTAAAATCTTTGTCTACCGTTAAAGTACTGTTTGAGTTTAGCGTTACCCTGCTGCCATCCTGCAATACCAGCTGCCTTTTAGCATAAATATCCTTTACCTTTTTTGCTTTCTGGCTTAACAAAACCCGCTGTTGAGCAGCCGGCTCGCTGGCTTGCCTGGTATTAAACAGCCACAGCCCAATTACCAGAATCAGGCTGGCTGCTACTAAAAGTGGATAACGGTAGGAATATTTTTGGTGGAAAGCGCCAAGTTTCCGAGGTGTTGTTTTTGCGATATGATCCTGTATCAGCAATTTGAACTGCTCTGTTTCCCTTTTATATTGTTTGCTGTTCTTTACGTCCTTTCGAATAACTTCAAATAGTTTTTCAGCTTCCTCAATTATGCTGATCTTATCCTGATGCAGGCGCTTAAAATTCTGCCAAAAAAGAACATCATTTTCATTCGTTTTTGCGCAATAATTTAAAAAAGATTCATCAGTTAAGAAATCTTCAATTTGATAATCCTGAAACTCCATGTATACTCTGTTTTATACATAGAGTAGAAGCAGGTACATTTTTACCCTCTTTTTTTTAAATTCTTTTTCAGGCTCCCGGTTACCCCCAATAAATGGTCATAACAGTATAAATAACACTTCCTTCTTCAGGAATTTTATCGCCTCATAAAGTTTATTATAAATTGTCCGGATGCTAAGTGAAGTTTTCAAGCCGATTTCTTCATAGCTTAACTCTTCGTAGTATTTTAATATAATTAATTCACGCTGGCGCTTAGGCAATTTATCGAGGGCTTTTCTGACCTTCAGTCGCATCTCAAGATCTGATTGGTCGGCGATTAAGAAATCTTCCGGAGAGGGAGCTACAAATAATGACAGGGCCCCATCTACCAGTGAATCTGTCTTTTTACTCTCCTTAATTTCCATGAGTAATCTTCTCCTGAAGGAGACAATAATATAACTCTTTAGGTTATTCGGCTCATTTACACTTTCTCTTTTGTCCCACAGGTATAAAAAAAACTGATTTATGGTATCTTTTATAAGCTCCTGATCCAGAGTTATATTTCGCCCGTATTCAAATAAATCAGCATATAATAATTCATGGATCGTAAATAAAGCATCAACGTTCCCATTTTTGTAGCTTAACCACAAATTATTTTCATTAATACTCATAGAAATCTAATCCCCTAGATTGAAGAGTCTTAAATTACGACAAAGCAATTCAAAGTATCAATTATTTGTAAAAAATTAGTTACAACTAATTTTAACTGTAACTAATTTTAAATCGTCCTTAGATCAGATTATGTGCCCTTGGGATTCTTTCCGGACGCATTAAGCGGAATACATGCAGTCAACATATGATCGTTGCAACTCTGGCAACCGTCCCGTCCCCTTCGCGGTAAACGGACAAATCACCTACAACATATGGATGACGCCTTACGTGATAAGATGATAAGAATTAATTAAGTGTTTTCTATAATAGAATAAACTTTTGCAAGATTACCCCATCTATAAAATGGTGTTTCTATATTTAGCAAAAACCTGTGAAGCTGTTAGCCTGCATATTGTCGTTAATTATCATTGGCCTGACTTTCATGCCATGTGAGGACGGGCAATTGAGCAATTTATCTTCAGCAAAATCAGTAATCAGCAAATCTGATATCCATGATCAGAACGAGCCGTTAAAAGACGGTTGTCCTCCCTTTTGTATTTGCTCCTGCTGCAGTATTATGGCCATCATAAAAGATGAAGTCACCTCTTTGAGTATACCATATATACAGCGAGAAACAAATTCAGCTGCTTATTCAGCAAGCATTACCCATGCAAATTTTTCCATTTGGCAACCGCCTAAATTAAGCCAGACCGAATTCAAAACCTAAGTCTTTTTTCATCGCACAAGGTGAATCACGAACTCATACCATCGGTTTTGAGCAGCTATTCTATTGCTTAACATTAACTTATTGACAAATGAAAAATTACTTCCCGTACGCAGTGACGGTTCTATTGATCATCTGGACGACCACTATATTTGGTCAGGATGTATCCCCGCTTTCTTCCAACAAAACAGACACCTTAGCCCAACATAGAAAATTATCAGGACAAGGTTTCAAAAATACAATCCCTTTATCAGCAACGATCATTCCAACAGTGGCACTGGCCTATGGCTTTGTCAAACTGAACAACAATGCCCTGACGAAGCTCGATGAACAAGCCAAACGTGAATTCTATAGCGAGCATCCTCACCGCAAATTCAGGCTGGATGACTATCTGCAATTTGCACCCGGAGCAGCAGTCTTTGCTTTAAACGGACTGGGTATCAAAGGAAAAAATAGCCTGGCTGATCAAAGCGGTGTCTACCTGCTCTCCAACATCATCCTGAATACGACTGCTCAAAGTCTTAAAAGAATAACGGATGTAACCCGTCCCGATGGTACTTCCAATGCTTTTCCTTCAGGTCATGCCGCAGAGGCTTTTGCTTCCGCCGAATTTCTCCGGCAAGAGTACGGCGATGTCTCTGTCTGGTATACTGTTTCCGGTTATTCTGCCGCTTTTGCAGTTGGCTATTTAAGAATGTACAATAACAAACACTGGCTTAGCGATGTCATCGCAGGAGCTGGTCTTGGTGTGTTTTCTACTCAGGCTGCATATTGGCTATACCCCAAAATCAAGCGGATTTTCTCTAACAAATCCAAAAACAACGCCCTCATTTTGCCATCCTATAGCCAAGGTACTTTTGGCCTGGGATTGGTCAAAACGTTTTAACGTTTTAGTAACCATCTCATTCACGTTCAAGAAAACTAATTGTAAAGAAGTTAATATAAATCGTAATTACATGACACATTTTCCTTTAAATTCCGATACAAATGACTTCATTTACCTCACACACAAATAAAATCATAATAATGAAAAAATCAATTAAACTATTATCACTTGCACTGATGATTACTACAGGAGTTACCGCCTGTAAAAAAGACAAACCTATCGAGGAAAAGAAAGAACCACAACCGCAGGCTTTAAGATTGAAGAGTCTGACCTTTAAAGGTGGAATAAGGGTTTATACAAAGGACGGGGAAATTACAGACCCGGCAATTATTGCCAAAGCAACGATATCAACCGGAATGATTTTCCTTAGTCATACCCTCAATGAGAAAGTTCCTGTTGCTTTCTTTTTAGATCAAAATACCTTTAAAATGGCACCCCGTATCTATACCTTTAAAAAGAATGGTGACCAGTTTTTATTTACGTTAAATTCCACGATGAACATACCAAAAAACGACATCAATATCATAGCTGCCCCGTTTGTTAAGTTCACAGGATTAGGTCAGGCGAATACTGATGGAACAACAGTGTACAATAGACAGTTTGTAGCTTATGGTGATCAGGATGAGATTAAACTGAGCGCGGTAGATATCTGTCATTTAAGAAAATTTGACAATACGCCAAGAACGGAAAGTTGGTGGCTGGAGTCAGCGCTAAACGAATTTGAGGTTAGAGGTATATCAACGCTGGGTGTGAGAGATACACTGGCGGTTAGAGAATATAGCTATAACTATTCGAAATAATTCCCAACGCCGTTGCGCAAGTGCCCAACGGCGTTACTTTTATCGTTTAGTCCTCCTCATCAGAGGTATAAGACCAATCTACATTAAGGTTGTCTAACATTTTATCAAACCGCTCCCTGTCAGTCGTTCCTACAAAAAAAGCTGTACAATTTTGCTGTTCATCAAAGCAAAGACTGATAACTTCGTAAAAATCGTCGGTATAAACGCTTTGCTTTTCCCAACTTATTTCCGGCACTTTCGTCCAGTTTTCTTTGATATAATCTACAACTGTTCCATCAATTTGACTAAAAGAATTTGCATTGTACTTCAATCCCCCCAGGGTTCCGTTGTAAGCAGCCATAAGCAGGAAAAAAACATCGGTTGTCTTAGCTTCCATGACCCAATCCGGATCTTCAGTTGTACCGTAATTTCCCCAAACCGGAGGATCTGGAAGCTTTAAATCAGCTTCTTTAATCCCCCAATAGGCTACAACCTGATTTTCTTCATAAAAGACCAGGTAACGGTCATCAGAAAAACCGATTTCCTGATCTGGTTTCAGGAGCCTGTTGTGTACATAGTTAATCTCTTCGTTCTTTCCTAAAGTCAGGTAATAGTCTTTAAGTTTTTCAGGAAGCTGCACATTTAGCCTGACTTCAAGTTCAGCGATTTCGATATCTGAAAAACCATAATTCTGTTCTTCGGACAAAGAATAAAGTCGTTTTATCTTCTGTAAATTAGTCATTATTATCCTTTACTTATCATCTCTTTATCATCAATTCTTCTTTAGCTGCCCATAAACCAATATCCTGTTTGGTCAGGGCTGCGCCCATTAAATCCGGAAATTTATCCGGCGTACAGGCGAAAACAGGAACACCAATATTGGCTAAGAACTGCGCATGGCGATGATCATAAGAAGGAGCACCATCATCATTCAAGGCCAGTAAAACCACTAATTGCACACCTGCGGCGACCAGTTCAGTAGCCCGAAGACGCATTTCACTCGCATTTCCACTTTCATACAAGTCCGTAATCAGGACCAGCACCGTATCTGCAGGTTTGGTAATGATCTGCTGACAATAAGTTAAAGCCAGATTAATGTCCGTACCTCCCCCCAGTTGAACTCCAAAAAGTAAATCCACCGGATCGGCCAGTTCTTCTGTCAAATCGGCCACTGCCGTATCGAATACCACCATCTTCGTCTTAATCGCCGGGATCGATGCCATTACACTGCCAAAAATCCCCGAATAGACCACCGAAGAGCCCATAGAGCCACTCTGATCCAGGCAAAGCACCACATCTTTCAACGAAGAACGCTTATGCCCATAACCAACCCTGTTTTCCGGGATGATCGTTTTATATTCCGGCTGGTAATGTTTCAGGTTCTTTAAGATGGTAGCTCCCCAATTGATTTCATTGTGACGGGGCCTGGTATTTCTGGCACTTCTGTTTAAGCTTCCCGAGATCGCCTGACGCGTTGGCTCCGCTAACTTTTTCATCAGCTGCTCCACCACTTTTCTCACCACCTGTCTGGCGGTATCCTTTGTCTTATCCGGAATAACCCTGCTCAACGTCATCAGCGTTGCGACCAGATGAACATCAGGCTCTACGTTTTCCAGCATCTCTTTTTCGAACAGCATCTGTGTCAGGTTGAGGCGTTTTAAAGCATCCTGCTGCATTACCTGCACTACCGATGAAGGAAAGAAAGTACGGATATCGCCCAGCCATCTGCTCACATTTGGAGAAGAAGCACCCAGTCCACCAGTTTTTTCACTATCATAAAGTGCTTCCAGTGTCCGATCTACCTGAAGATCGATCTCATTCAATGTTGCTCCCGTTCCTTCCTGCTGCTGATGCGAACCCAAAATTAACCGCCACTTGCGGAGTTGTTCTTCTTCTACTGCCATTCCTCTAGCTGTTATTTATTTTTAAGCCAAACAATTCCATCATTACCGGGATGCCCAGAATCCCTCTTTGCTCTTCAAATCCCATTTCCATTATTGCGTTTAATCCACCCGCCTGTCCGCCGGACTTCACTTTTTCGCCCAGTTTTCTTCTCTCCGGAGCCGAGAAATTGGCAAAAGTACGCCTAAGCAATGGCAAGACCTGCATAAAAGCTTCTTCCGATAGCCCCGATATCCAGTTGTCAACCACCGCCCACAGGCTTTGATCCAACAGCAACAAAGTGCCGCTTCCTTTTAAAAAACCTTCTATCCATGCTGCCGCAATTACCGGTGCCGTAGCTGAAGACATCGCATAACTGAAAAGCTGTAAGAGCTCCTCTCCTTCAATCAGTTTACCATCATTGAGTAATCGGGTGCTGTACCCTGCAATAACCGCTGAACTGTTCTTATTTTGCGCGATAACCTTAAGTGTAGCTTCCCATTGTATACCGATATCTTCCTGCTGCAACAGGCTGATCCCATCGTTCAGCTGGAAAAACAATTCCAGCAATTTTAAAGAAGCATCATCATCAATCGCCACACAGGCATTTGGTAAACTGATGCAGATCCTGGTCACCATGCTGTTAATTATACTCAGCACGATCGTACTATCCGTTTTACGCACATTGCCGTACCTTGCCACGGTAATCAGCCCTGGAATCACTTCCATCAACTCCATCACATCGGCCGATGCCGCAGCCATGTTATTCAGCTTATCCAGCAACAGGCCTATCACTTCGGGTAGTTCTGCCGGAATACTTTGTTCCAGCAAAGCACTCAGCTCCTTGATGTCCTCCGCAGCTTCTGCCTTATCCAAAACACTTTTACTTGCCGCAGCTAAGACCGTATTGCCTAAATTTCCGCGTTCGATAATCCCTACTGAATATTCAGGATCCCATTGCAAGCGCCATTGTTCTTTAAAAGTTCCTTTACCGGCAGCATATTGTGAAGTTCCCCATGGGATGCCCAGAATGATAAGCCTGTGCAAAAACAGACTCCTTTCCAGGTCCAGCTCCTTCCGGAGATCCAGGGTATAATCTTTAAAATCTGCTGTTGCCGGGAGCCTCAGTTTCTTTTGCAACTTTTCAATATCCACCTGCAAAGGGGGTTTAGGAACGTCCAAAGGAACCGATCCGATCACATGACCTACGGTGAGTTCTTCGTTTACCAGGTTGAGCAAAATGCTTTCTCCGTTACAAAGCACACTGATTGTAGCCTCATTCAGTTCTTCCAGTCCTACTCTTGGCAATCCACGTAAAGATGCCAAGGAATTGGCCAGATTTACGGCTTCGATGATATGTGCGACGGAAGTATCCATCTTTTGCGCCCTGAAGATCTGGGCAACATTGGCCATCCACCTCGTGCCATCGTCTTCAGGATAATGCCACAAATGGTTGTACCAACCCGGAGAATTGATTCCTGCGCCATAACCACTGTAAAAACTCAAACGATTAAACGTCCATGGAATCCAGGTGCATTCTGTTTTTACTTTAGGTAGGTTCTTCAGCAATTCATTGTCCTGCTTTTGCGGAATTTTATCCAGTAATGCAGGCACATGCCATGCTCCGCAAACCACAGCGATGGTATGGAACATTTCCTTTTCTGCCTGCCTGATCACTTTTCTCATGTGCGCTTCGCGCATTTGCTCCAAAGGTTTCTCTCTTTCCGGCATCGTTTCCCTTAAAGCCTGCATCGCTTCTGCTACCGCTTCAAACACCTCCTCATGACTGTTTCGGTATTCGAAAGTATGCTCCCACCAGGTTTCCTCATCGGTAAATCCGGCAGCGTCAGAGAGGTAACTAAGCGGATTTTTATAAGGTTTTGCGGATATTTCTGCTGTTTCCGCCGGAGCCTCATGCGTGGCTTTTAAAGCAGATTGAATCCCCGCAGGCAAATCCATAAAACGCACATGAATGTGCTGCTGATTGGCGTATTTAATTGCCTGCCATTCCGGAGAGAATTCTGCAAAAGGATAAAAGACCGACTGCTGTGGATCATCTGGCTGATAACAAAGTAATGCCACAGGAGGAATCAATTCCTGATGCGCCACCCATTGCAACATCCCATCTGCTTCCGGCGGACCTTCCACCAATACCACATCAGGTTTCAGCTCCTCCAAAAAGGACTTCACCCTGCTTGCAGAGCCCGGCCCATGATGTCTGATTCCTAAAATATGTACTGCCATGCCTTGTTGTTATCAGGTTTATAAATCACGACAAGCGCGGTAAATGTCACTCCATTCTTCTCTTGGTTTCACTACTGTTTCCAGGTATTCCTGCCAGATCACTTTATCCTGAACCGGATCTTTAATCACCGAGCCAATGATACTCGCAGCAAGGTCTCCGGCTTTCAGTTCCCCATCACCAAAATAGGCCGCCATAGAAAGGCCACTATTCACCACAGAAATCGCTTCAGCCGTGCTTAATGTTCCTGATGGGATTTTGATCTTCGTTTTATTGTCCAGCGTAACCCCTGCGCGAAGCTCTCTGAAAATCGTAACGATTCTGCGGATCTCCTGTAATGCAGGCGGCTGAGCAGGCAGGTCCATAATCTTTTCAAAGCTTTCCACCCTTCTGCGTACAATGTCTATTTCTTCTTCAATCGTTGCAGGTAATGGTAGAACTACGGTGTTGAAACGGCGTTTTAAAGCACCTGAAAGTTCATTCACCCCTTTATCACGGTTGTTCGCAGTTGCGATAATGTTGAAACCTTTAATCGCCTGAATTTCGAAATTCAGTTCCGGTACCGGCAATGATTTTTCCGATAAAATCGTGATTAGCGCATCTTGTACATCCGCACCAATTCTGGTCAGCTCTTCGATCCTGGCAATCTTCCCTTCTTTCATCCCTCTCATTACCGGAGTTTCTACCAATGCTGCTGCAGATGGTCCTTCCGCAATTAAACGGGCATAATTCCATCCATAACGGACCGACTCCTCGCTCGTTCCTGCGGTTCCCTGAACCACCAACGTAGAATCGCCACTAATCGCCGCTGCCAGGTGCTCACTTACCCAGCTCTTTGCCGTTCCCGGTAAACCATAAAGCAACAATGCACGGTCTGTCGTAAGCGTAGCTACCGCAATTTCCATCAAACTCCTTTTCCCAATGTATTTAGGGGAAACTTCAAAACCGTTTTTAAGCTTCCCGCCAATCAGGTAAGAAACTACGGACTGAGGTGACAACTTCCAGTTTGCAGGGCGCTTCTGCCCATCTTGTTTTTGCAATTCTTCCAGCTCCTGCGCAAACAATTGTTCGGCATGCTGACGTAATATCTCTGACATATCTTATAATTCTGTTTATTATTTATTGATAAAAGCCTGTAATATCTGTTGTTTTAAAAGGAGTAAACTGAGCAACTCTTCCCTGATATTTTCCCAGTCTGATAAGACATTCTGGTTTTCAGGGCCAAGCCTCCCCAGTTGAGTTAACATTTCGACAGGAATGAGGCCTATATTTTCCTTATACGTATTTAAGCGATACCTGCCGGGATCAGCAGCCATGATTTTAAGTACGATTGCTGCAGACCCGCTACTCCATTCCTGTTTCCTATTCAATGCATAATGTATCACATCGTTAGGAAGACTTTCTTTAAACTTCCCGAGGTATTTTTCCTGATCTCCGGCATCCATCATCTCCAGAAAATCAGCATACAAGGTATTTTGGTCAAGAAAATAAGGAACCCAATCTTTTTCGTTAAAGCGGGAAACCGCGATTCCAAGCGAGGCGACAAACTTGCCGGCATACTTTACAAAATAGGCAACTACCTGCTCCCGCGAAGCTTCCAGGTGTTTTTCCCAAAAAGCTGGTGGAACATATTGGATAACTTGAGACGTGATGTACTGCTCATCGGTAAATTTGCTGTTTGCTCCCGCCAGTTTTTCTATTCCTGATTTATAGATACTTTCGTTTACCAGTTCAGGAAACTGATACTGAAGTGTGGTTTTCGATAACATTCCGAGTAAGGCTTTCTCCTTTTTTAAGGTAAGCGCTTCACTAAGAAAAGCTTCATATTGCTGAATAATGGAGGAGCCGGGAATTTCACGCAACAAATATTGTATTTCGTCTTTTACCTTCTGCCCTTTTTCGGAGGATAAACTTTCCAGCCAGGACAGGTCTGAGATTTGCTTGTTTTGTCGTAAGCATTTCAGGAATTCCAGTTTCTGTGCTACATTTTCCTGTGACCAGGTCTGGATGATCATTTCTCTTGCCCTGCCCGGATCTGTTAACCTAATGGTTTTCAGCAAACTGATTCTTTCTTCGGATTTTCCATTGAGCCAAATTTCTTCTTCAGACCGATCGGGGCCGAAATAATCCCAGTCAGGATTAAACTGACTGAGCCATTTGCCCCGGTTTCCGGTACAGTCTACCGCCAGTTTTCTTAAAGAAGAATGATATTCTGCCTTATCGAGAACATCAGGTAACAAATCCGGGCGTACCAGCTGGTCTGTTGCACTGCATCGTTGCATCCATAATTCCAATAAAGGAAAACTTCCTTCATGTAAGACTTTATTTAAGGCAAGGGTAGCAGGAATACCAACGTATGGCAGGTTTTCCGGATCGGCGATGGACACCTTAATATCGTCTTTTTGCAAAGGTTGAAATCCGCTTTTACGATAATTGCTGGCAATAGCCGCCTGTTGTAACAGTTTCGACTCCCGGTCTAAGTCGGGGATATTATTGATCTGATCGAACACTGCGACAAGTTCTTCCGGTAAATCAGGTTTACCAGGAGCGGGTTTATCACTGCCCAGCATGGCACTGTTGACTATATATTCCCAGACCTTCATGATAATGCTTTATAAGTATTTTGATGCCATACCCCAATAGGCAGGTAATTGTTCTCTTTTCCGACGACAGCCATGGTTAAGGGAGCTCCCCCGCTCCAGGCCAGCAACTTCCAAATGTGTTTAAATTCTGAGGAAACCTTACATAAATGACCTTTCTCGTCTTTTAACCACCAATCTTGCTGGAGCTTTACCGGACTGAGTTGTTGAATGAGACTGGGCATATCTTCATGAAAAGGCAAAGTGGCAGTGACTTTGGTTTCATGAAACGCCAGCTGTTGCCAGTCGGCAAATCCTTTCTGTTCCACTGAAGCAACAGCAGTTAAGCCTGTATGGGTTTTAATCACTGCCCGATAAGGCAAGGCCGATGGAAAGTAAACCAGTTCGGCGTTCAGGTAAGTACCAGGCATTAGAGAAATTTCTGCCGGCTGTCCTTTGGTATAAAATTGCAAAATAAGGGCGTAGATATTGTGCTGAACTCCGTAAAGCCAGTTTTGCTCTATGGTTAAAGCGCCTTCAGCCGTTGTTTCTTTGCCTAAAACAAGCCAGGTATCATCTGTTCCTTCCTGAGTTTTTAATTCTTCGAGACTGCTGGTAAAGCCAATTGTTCTTAAAATATCCTGTTGTAAGGCTTCATTGACGAGGCTTAGGTTTCCGTAACTTTCCGCAACGGTGTATAAACGTAGCAAAGCATCCATGAAATCACTTTGCCAACCTTCTTCCCAGAATTTGGTTTCTCCGAGCGTTCTGACCATAGTTGCCAGTCCGGAGGCCTGAGCATCGATCATTCTTCTGGCCATATTGTCCCAGTAATGGTCTCCTTTCTCAGGCATACTGAGGATTCCACTACGAATAATGTCTTTTAGCCAAATGAGGAGTTCCTGGATTCCGGCACTTACTTTCTGAGTTCTTGCTTCCTGACGTTTAGCCTGCGCTGCTTCGTCGACAGGTTTATCTATAGCTTCCGCTTTCTTTACTTCCTTTTCCGAGCGCTTGCTGATCCAGTCGTTTACCCATGCAGGCATGTTTGAATCGGTAAACAGGTCGGATTGCCGGGCATGGAGTAACATCAGGCCCAAGCCGTGCTTGCAAGGGAATTTTCTGCTTGGACAGGAACATTTGAAGGCAATGCTGGTTAAGTCGACCTGGGTTTGGTAAGGTTTGCTCCCACTGCCCTGGCATTCTCCCCAAAGGGCTTGTTCGTTAATTCCCCTGGTTACCCATTTTGACGGACTGGCCAGTCCCAGCCCTGCTTTTTTGGAAGATTCATCTGGGGCAAGTGCAAATATTTGTTCTTCTGAGTGCTGCAAAACGTGTTTTTTATTGTAAATAGTTTATCTGATGAAGATATAAATGATTTACAGAAGAACCGGAATATTTTAAAAGTATTCTAATCTTCAACATCAAATTTGAAGGTTCTGGATTTTTATTATTATTTTTGTGTTGAGCAGCATGTTTGTTAACATGCTTGTTAAACTAAACGTTATGACAGTTGCGACAAAAAATATTATTGAAACATATTCTTCTTTATTCGAAGGTTTGGATTCACTTACCAAACTAGAGCTAATAGAACGTCTGTCAAAATCACTAAGAAAGGAAAAAACAAGTAAGGAAAAAGCATTTTTTAGTTCCTTTGGTGCATTTCCTGATGGCAAATCTGCTGAAACTATCACTGAAGAAATCAAAAGATCCAGGACTTTCAGAGATAAAGACCTTAAATTCTAATGCAATACCTTTTAGATACTAGTATCTGCGTATTTTATTTAAGAGGCAAACTTGATCTTGCTTCTATCATACGAAAAAAGGGAAGAAAAAACTTCTTTATTTCCGAAATCACCGTTGTTGAATTGAGGTTTGGTGCAGAAAATAGTGATCATCCAGAAAAAGCTCATAAAGCTGTGGATGATTTTGTTGATGGTTTATCTATAATACCTATAATTGGTTCTATAAAACGCTACGCAAAAGAAAAGGTTCGCCTTCGTAAAATAGGTAAACCAATTAATGACGAATTTGATCTGTTAATTGGGGTAACATCTGTTGAGAATAATTTGATATTGGTTACAGATAATGTTAAGGACTTTGAACGTATAGCTGATATTCGGATTGAGAACTGGTATAAACGTTAAATTACCTACCGGATCAATTTCACAAAATTGGACTGCAATCAATTAGTCAGACATTGTCTGACTAATTGATTTGTTAGAATGATATTAAAGATCCCATTCAGACCAGCAGAATTCTCCACTAAAACACAGTCTTTCTTGACGATAAAAAGCTAAGTAATCATCCTAGCACGACTTCTCCACAACAACCTTCCTCGAAGCATTAAACGGAATCCAGGCACTGCACAATATGATCGTTGCTATTCCGGCAACCATCCCTGTCCCTTTCGCCGTAAACGCGCAAAGCACATATAACATCAGCGCAATAAAGCCCAATGAGAAGGAAATGACCTGTAAGCCAAACTTATTCTGTCTTTTAATTTCAGCTGCTTCTTTTTCATCAACAACGATGACCTTTGCATTTCGTGCTGCTTTACGCACCTGCAATTGCAGATACGCTGAACTCGTTAAACCTTTTGAACCGGCATACAGTTCATAAGCCAGTAACAAGGCAAAAGGAAGCAACACGCCCAGCAACATTTCATTTGCGCGGCTCAGCTTATCATCTGCTACAAGCGGCAGTATGATCTTAAATACCAGGTTTACCGCTAAGCTGATCATGGTAATCCAAATCGTCGCTTTACCCGTGATCCGTTTTGAGAACAAAGCCCAGATCGGCGGCGCAAGCAAAGGCCCACCGGTGATTGCGCCTACACTTAATGTAAACTCCACAATACCTCCGATATAAGGTACGATCAGCGCAATCAAAATCATCCCGAAGCCAAAACACCAGGACGATGCCCGTGCTACTTTCATTAACTTTTCATCAGATGCCCCCGGGTTAATCGTTCCCTTATAAACATCATTGGTAAATACCGCAGAAACGACATTTAAAGCTGTATTTGCAGAAGCTGAAGTAGAAAAATACATGCCCGTCAGAATTAAGCCCATCAATCCTGCCGGCAACACCTGCTTACAAACCATCAAATAAGCATTTTCTGTTTCCAAACCAGTTAACCCAGGATTAATCGTTTGATAAATCATTGGTGGAAGCATCCACAAAACCGGGCTTACAATATACAATCCGGCAAAAAGGAAGGCCACTTTAGAAGCAGATTTTGGCGTATCCACACTCGTATAACGTTGTACAAAAGTCCAGTTTCCACCAATATAAAAGATGTGGTAAAGGGCAAAAGCACCGATGAAACCCCAGGTATACTCGCCGTTAACGACATTAAAAAAGTTATCAGGAACCCTGGAAACAAAAGATTGGATCCCTCCTGCTTCAGTAAAAGCCAATGGGATAATGAGCAACACTGCCGTTGTTAAAATTGCAAACTGTAAAATATCGGTCACCATTACTGCCCATAAACCACCGACAGCCGTATAAGCAATCATAAAGATCCCCAGCACCAGCGTAACCGGGATCAGCGGAAATTCCAAAGAGGAACCTACCAGTTTAGATACAGAATAGAGCACCGAACCTTTAATGAACAGCGACACCAACATAAAAATATAGATAAAGCTCTTTTGAACATTTTCTCCAAGCCTGTCCTTAATAAATTCCGCAGCGGTCAGGCTTCCCGTTGCTTTCCATTTAGGGGCAATGTACAATCCGGTGACCAATCCTCCGATACACATCGTCCATTGGATCGTCACTGCTACCCAACCGTATTTATAGGCAATTGATCCCCAGGCAACGAATGTTCCGGCCGAGAAAAAACTCATAAAAAGCGATAGGCCTCCGATAAACCAGGGTACAGCCTCACCACCTGCAAAAAAAGACTTAAGGTTCCGCCCTGTACGTGAAAACAGTAAACCTATAATCATAATGAATACTGAAAATACAACGATAACTGTGGTGTCTATTACTGAGTTCATATTTTTCTATTTATAAATCCTTAACTGTTTTTGCAGCAACACTTCTTAAATATGCAGCAAATCCTGCAGGAACTTCTTTTGGTACGTATTGTAATTTTTCCGGCGACTCCTTAAATAAAAGTGCATACCAGATTAAAGAACCCAGGTATCGCCCTGCTTCATTGGCATGATTGGGATCAAATACCAGGGCATTGTCTTTCCAGTAATAGCCCATGTTTAAAGAATTGGTCTGGATGGGAAGATTTGGAGATACCGGATGATCGTAGTCAAAATTCATATCCTTTGTAAAGCGGTATTCTGTACCTGTAGCTACCGCATTAAAGGCATCTCCCACAGGGATCAGACCTACCTTCAATTGCTTTGCTACGGCATGGTAGGCAGCCCTTGATTTCTGCCACATTTCCTCTTGATTTTTAGCCAGTTGTTCAGGCGCAACGCGACCAAACTTCTTTGCATCTGAACGGTACGCCCATCCCTGATGCAAAAGGATCTTTGCATTTGGTTGCAGGGATTTAATGTAATTGTAAAGCTTTTCGGCATAAGGGCTATAACTTTCCAGGTCTGCCGATAAATAAGAGAACTGCTGCATCGTCACCACATCCCAGGTACCTGCAGATAAAAGCATGCGTAATGATTTCCCATTATAGGGCTTGCCTTTAGGATCTTCAGGATTGGCCTCCGCAGCTTCCGCATATTCCCAGTGCTGCTGTAAAGAATGACCGCCGAGTTCGGCCCGGCCAACCACCAATTGCTGATTATTTTCCTTTACCAAACTCGGCAAATAGGCAGTCGCATTTTGCGAAAAACTGTTGCCAATAATAAACAATCGCAAAGCTTTTTCAGCGACCTGTCCGAAGGAAACATGGCTGATCAACAGTAGGGAGAGCAATAAGGCTTTTTTTAGGTATTTCATCTTTATGTATTCTAGTTTTAATCCTCAATATTTTTCATGACTGTTTAAGCGTCATCCTTCATCTCCCGGTGTTATTTTTTATCAATATCAAATACCACATCAACCTGTTGAACCTCAGCACTTCCAGTACGCTTCAACTTTAAACTAATTGAAGCCGGTTTAGCCGGATCAATCCGGGAGAAAGACCATTCAAAAGGATAGCCTGTACGCTTCACAATCGTGGCCGAATCTTCATTCAAATCCATCTCTGCCTCCGCCCCTGCTAAAGGCGGCGTGCTCAGGTAAGCATAAATGGAATCCCAGCCAAAAGGCGAGCGGATTCTAAAAGCATGGAGCTTGCCCCATGCTCCGCCAATGTTGACTTCCTGCATCCCATTTTTAACCGGCAACAGCACTTTCTCTGCGACAGGTTGTTGAAGTGGGAATGAATAGGCCGTTAAACCCTTGCCTCCAATAACAGACTTCATTTTCTTTCCGGAAAGCACGATGCTTTCAGCGGATGTTCCCTTGTAAAATTTAACCCCTGTACTTTTAACCGCCACCTGATCCAAATCCAGTCCGATTTCAAACTGCTGCTCCTGCTGAGCTTCATTTAACAATACCAACCAAAAACGATCATCAGAGATTCCTGTAATGTAATTAATCGCAGGATTATCAATATTAACCAGGCCTTTCTTTAGCCAAAGTTTTACACGGCTATCGTCAAAAATAGTTCCTTTGCCAGCCCCATAAACCCGGTTGTTAAACCAAACGAAGCCTTCTTGTTTCCCCCATGGGAAATTGATGCTGCCTTTAGACCGCTGAATCGCTTCTGTAACCAGAAAATCAAGGGTAAAAGCCAGGTGTGGCGAAATGTGGTGGTAATAAATAGAATTGATATCCGGCCCTTTGTAAGGGTAATCTGCCCGGTAAGTCAGGTCAGTATAACCTGTAGCATAATACCCCGGATAGTTAGAAAAACGGCCTATAATAGAATTCCTCGCATAGATTTCAAAAATATCCTTGTTGCTTTCTGCCGACAGGCGCAGTAAATGTGGTGCCCAGGTCGACATGAAGATATGGCGCACATTTTTATTGGGAAGGAAGAAGGTAACTGGTTGTTCCAGACCCAACCCTACCGGGGATACCAACGCTTGAGGAACTTCTTTTTCTATAACATCTCCATCTATGCGTGGAAAACCCAAACGGAATTTCTTTCCCTCTTTCCACCACAAATTCGTATTGCCCTCATAGCGGCCTCCTTCATGGATCAACTGTTTCTGATTTTGAACAGCCGGGTACGAACGAATCCCTGCGATGGTAAAAAATGAAGCGTATTTAGCCGCATCTAAAAAGACTTTGTCCTTATTAATTTCATACAGGTCCATCAAATCCCACCAATAGGGATAAAATGAGGTATTGTAAAATGGCTGTACCGTTAATACTTGCGTCTTTTGGCCATAAACTTCTTTTTGAACGAACTCTTTTGCATGTAAAACCGCTTTATCGAGCCATTGTTTATCCTTTGTGAGCCGGTAAGCCGCCAATTCCTGCGTCCATGCCGGAAGGTTTACGCTATAACCCGATAATTTCCTCGGTTGCTGATCCGGCATCCCTACCTGAACCAACCATGGGTTCTTTTGCTCCAGCAACTGGTTTAACGCATCAAAGTAGGCCGTGTTAAACTGTACGTTTTTATAAGGATCTAATACCAATGAAGCCTCTTTGAGGTTGTACGGCGCCCCCACAGCCTTGGCCCATCTGAATGCGCTCCTTGATAAAGTATATTCTATAGTAGGCAAAGCACGGGTTAGGTACAGCGCTTCATCCCGGCCAATTATCGCGGCAGAAATTACTGCCAGGGGGGCCGACTGTGCCACCGTTGGCGCTATTTTCGGATCTGCTTCTATATCGTAAAACCCCTTCAATTCCGCATTCCATCCCGAAGCATCGTCATTCTTGATCAGGTCGATCATGTTAAATGCCGCATTGGTTAAGGAGCTGGAATCCTGGGAACGATAGTCCTTTACCTGGTAAATCGAGTTCGAAATGTATTCCAATGCCCCATTCCAGTTTTCGGGAACCGCTCCAAGGTTGAAGGTCCTTTTTAAGGACTGACCTGCCTGCAATTTCGAATCTTCCAAACCGAGAACAGGTGCGAAAGCAACAGGCTGAATCTTGTTGAATGCATTTTTTAGAGAGAAGCCAATCAGGGAGCTATAGTCCTTCCCCCAGTCTAAGGGAAAATCAGTTAAAGAACCCGTTACAAAGAAACTCAACGGCCTGTTGTTCTGACCAACCTCTACGATTGCCAGGGGCTGGGGAGTCATGGCCCCTGGAATCATGATCGGGCCTGTTGGCAAACGCTTATAATTAAACATCGGGGGAAGTTGTACATTCTTCAGTTCTGCCTCAGTAACATCCTGAAAAGCCGAAACTACAAAGCTGTAAAAGCCTTGTTCCCTGGCCGAATATGTTAAACTTAGTTCATAATGTGATGCTCCGGCTTTAAGTTTCCAGACTCCTTTAACCTCCTGACCTTTATCGGTCAGATAAGTTACCCAGAGCTCTTCCGGAGAAACCTGTTTCACTGCTGTGGGAAGACAAGCAGATAGCTCAGCAGCCAGAAAAGGGTTCTTCGCCCCATTCTGATCCATAGGTTTATAGGTTTTACCTTTCACCACAAACTCCGTTAAGCTGGCAGAATTCTTCCAGGAGGCAAAGTAAGCCCCGAATTCTATTGCCGCTTTTTTTGTACTCAACAGGAATATCCGGTTTTCTTCTACTCCCGCTGTCAATGTCGCCCATCGTTTATCCTGAAAGACAGCTGTAGTCGCAACAATCTGACGTTTCCCCGTCTTCTCATCCAGCACCTCTTCAAAACTTAACTTTAGTTGATCATTAGAAAGCGTGCCAAGCAGTTTTTCTTTTTTTGTAAAAGAAACCGCTTCGCCTATCGTTAACACGGCCGGAGTTTCCTTTACCTGAGTTGGTTTTATCGCATAAGTAGCAAGGGCTGAACTTTCCTTATTCGGATTAAAAGCTCCGTCTGTACTAAACAACAGGGCATCGCAGCGTACAAAATTCCTACTGGTATTTTTTAACCTCAACACATTTTCACCGGCATCAAGATCAATGCGGCCTACCTTTTCCCATGCATATCCTTCCCCAAGATGAGCGCCAGACTCCTGATTCATATCCTGTTCATTTACCGATAACAGATATTTTCTCGTTCCCGGTTTATTGTCCGCATAATCTCTGGATCTGGTCCATACAAAAAAGCTCCCTTTCGTTTTAACGGAGATCACGGTAAGCGCATCAGGAACCGGATCTTTAGATGCAGCTGCAAATAAAGCGCCTTTGCCGGAAACATTTGTTCCTGCTTCCTTGCTAAAAACCCAGCCTGCCGGAAACTGGAAATCTTCTGCTTCTATAAAATAAGTACTTTGAACCTGTCCATATACTTTACCTGAGGTAAAAACACAGCAGGAAAACACCACATAGCCCAAATAATAGCCGTAGCTCAGGGTGTTTATCTTCTTTATGATCTTTTTCAATAGCATACTTCAATTACTTTTAAGCCCAAAGGGGCTAATTCAATGTTCAGGAAATTGGAATTGCTGCTCAATAAGGTTCGCTTACCAGCCGCGTCAATAACCGCAAGTTCTTTTGATACTGCAACTGCAAAACCTGGAATTTTCCCCGGATTAAGCAGAACCTGCGTCTTCAATGACTGCTCGCTATTGTTCATCAACACCACAAAACACTTGCGTTGATCCGCATTTAATGCGGTCACATACTCCACATAAGGACTTTCGGCCTTAACCAACCCTTCCCTTAAAATTAAGGAAGCAGTGCTGCCATATACTTTACCCGGAGCGAAACCATAAGTTTGATGCGGACCTACTTTAGGGGTAATGAAACCTCGTGGAAAGGAGATCCGCCCCTGCGAACGAAGGTTGACTTCTGAAAGCAGATAATCCATGATCCAGCCAATCTGCCACCAGGCATGATGAGGAAATGGACCCGCTCCCTTATCCATCGCATCCCAATAATAAGAAGCGACACCTGTTTTTTGATCCACAAAAGCATCTCTGCCCCATGCTGCAGCTCTGGACATGGTTAGAAATAAGGAATCTTTGGTAATTGAAAACATCCTTAAAAACATTCCCGCATGACTGGCCAATAGAATCGGCCCATGATGATTTGCAGATCCAAGGATCCCTCCATGCTCAAAACTTAGTCCCGCCTGACTGATTTCCCAGTCTGCCCTTTTAACTCCATTTACCTGTTTTTCTGCTGAGGAAGGGATCGGGTGGGTGTACACAGATGCGGTATAAATCTTAGCCGCAGCAATTGCCGCGTTTTGATATTTACTTTCTTTATCCACCTCATAAAGATCCAGCAAGGCTTGTACACTCTGTGCCGTTGCAAAATCGGGAGCAAATCTCGTATCCCCGCAAACACCGATAAACGATCCTTTATTGATGGCCTTCGCGATGTACCAATCCGCCCCTTTTTTCGCGGCTTCCAGGTACTTTTTATCCCCTAATAATTTATAGGCAATGAATAAACCATAAAAGGTAGGCCGCAGGTCTAAAATATCCTTAAACATCGCTTCATTGGTTTTATTATCATAAGCGACTTCCCAGCTTCCATCAGGTTTCATCCAGGTCAATAACTTTTCAGCGGCCAGTTTCAATTCTGCACGCAAATCTGCATCCTGAGGATTAAACAGCAGCATGTTTCCAATGTCCATCATCAGGTAATACGTACTTCCGATAGGTTCTGTATAAGGCCCCCACTCTTCCGTAAATTTCCCGCTGTTTTGCAAGAAGTATTGTCCTTCTGAAGCGCCATAGAAAAAATCTTTGGTGGAATGCTGCTGTGCCAGTTTAAAGTTTCTGGCATAAGGAAGGCGGTTATTGATCAGTTTCTGATTGCCCGTTAACCTGGCCAGCATCCACATCGCTCCATAGTCGGAATTTTTAATCGCATCTTTTTCGGAGCCGTATACCCCTCCCAGGTATTTCTGGGCACCGATTTCCAGGTTTTTATAGGGCGATAACTGCCACATAGAAAGACTGTCGTCTACCACATAACTCGCCATTCTCAATACGCGGTTGGTCAAAGAAGAAGCCGTCTTCTTCAAAGCCAGCACCTCCTTAAACCGATAGATATCATTCGCAGCATGTTTCATCACTGCAAACCAATCCTCCGCCCGGATGGTATACCGGAAAGAAAAACTAACCGTATCATTCTTTGCGAGGTAAGATTTCCCTTGTCCCAATACCGGGTGATATACCGTTGGCATCATGTTGCCCTTTCTGTTCAATACAGATAAGCCAAGATTCCAGTTTCCCTGAGTTTTTGCATCAAATGCCCAGGGATCTCTTCCTGTTCCAGGTTCCGGAATTACCGCTAAGGTGATATTCTGGCTGTTTTGCACCAAAGGCGATAATGTGGAAGCCGTACGCTCCCTTACCATCACCGGCACATCAGGTATCCCCTGCCCATAGGCATAGGCATTGATAAAACTGGCATTTAACTGGTTCCCCTGAAAAACTCCCGGAACAGTAGCCCATTTAAAATTGCTTTTATCAAAAAGGGCCAGCTCCGGCGAAGCAATGGAATAATACCCTGCTTGTTTTGCCTTTAACTTTACCGTCACTTTCAAATCGTTTGGATGCTGGGTATCAAATTCCCAGGAAGAGCTGACTGAAAACAGCGCATGTTCCTTCTGAAAGATCAGCTGATCCTTTATTTCCTTTTTTCTGTCCGGGTAAAAATCAATCGCTTTTCCGGCCGTATTCATTTGCAGGGAAGAAGTAGCTTGCTTCCAGATCGGTATAATGTAACGGTAAATAGATTCCGGAAAATTACTGCCCTTCCCTGTTGCTTCTCCTTCTTTCAGGGATAAAGTATCTGCAGCATACAGGACAGAAAACTCCCCGGAGGTTTTTGCAGATAAATTTATCCAGGCTCCCTTCTTGCGAACCGATATTTTATTCAGGTGATACCCTTTCGCAGAATTTACCCATTCTAAATTCAACTGACCATTAGAGAGCGAAGGTCCTTTGGACTGTGCAAGAACAGAGAACGGAAAAAGGCATATCAGCCATCTTAATCTACCAGCCATTATTTTGTTTGATCAATTTGTTCACAGTTAGTTCGGTTGTAGGGATCGGAAAAAACACGTCGCGCTCCGTTGTATTTTTACCGGCATTTGCTGCATACTTGTACGTGGAAGGCGCCGTTGCTGTAATGCTGGTCCCTAAATCGTTCATTGTTTTCACATAAATGTCCCATCGGATCAGGTCATGTTTACGGATGCCTTCAAAACACAATTCTCTTAAACGCTCATCCTGCAGGGTCGCTAAAAACTGAGCTTTACTTTGGCCCGCCGGGATATCACAAACGGCATTGGCAGCAGTTAAAGGCTTGTTAAATGCCCTTCTTCTCACCATGTTGATCGCCTCATAAGCCGCTGGTGTAGGGCCATTGACTTCATTCTCAGCCTCTGCTTTCATCAGCAAGACATCGGAATACCGGATTACAGGAAAATTAGTGGAAGTAAAGCTACGCGCCTTGGATCCGGTTTCGTACTCTCTTCTCCATTTGCCAGGATTGCGATCGTAGATCTGGGCCGCCGTAAAATTAGATTTTACCGTATTACCACCAGAGGCGACAAAACGGTACGGTGCGATGCTCCAGTTTCTCCTTGCGGTATCAGCCGTACCAAAAAGCGCATAGAGTTTCGCTGTGATTTTCATTGCCCCTCCGGAATAACCAATGGCTTCGCTCGGACACTCAATTCCGTTTTCTACGCCCATTGATCCTGCAAGGTCTACCGTTCCTACTTTATTGCCATACATGCCCACTTCCCAGATGCACTCTTTCTTTTCGTTGATGTCCTGAGTATGGTTGATGAAAATCTGTTTGTAGTTCGGGTTCAGGGAATGCTTGTTCGACAAGATCACTTTATCTGCATATTCCAGCGCATCTTTATAGCGAGTCACATCCTTTAATGGTGCTCCTGCCATCTTCAGAAAAACTCTTGCCAATATCGCCTGTACACCTGTTTTGGAAATGCGTTCGTTATAAGGGAAATAATCGATATCGTTCACCAGTTTTTCGGCCTGCTGCATGTCATTTACAACTGAGGCATAAACCTCTGCCAAAGGCGCACGTGGAAGATAAGGATCATCAGGCGACTGAGTGGATGTTAATTTTAAGGGAACTGGTCCGAACATATCTGCCAACAGGTAATAATAATAGCCCCTTAAAAATAAGGTTTCTCCTTTGATGGCATCCCGCTGTTTCACATCCATGTTCACACCATCTACCTGTTCCAATAGTAAATTCGCGCGGTTCACTCCTTCATATAATACTTCCCAAAGCCTTCCAATGTCCAGATGACTGGCATCCATCACCATTACCCGGATGTTGTTAATGGAAATGCCTTTAAAGAACGCTTCATCACTTACCACAAAATAGCTATATAATCCGCGTCCATACATTCGTCCGTTAGGATCAATTAATCTGTTATAGACCCCATTCAGGCCATTTTTCAGGTCTTCTTCTGTGTTGTAATAAGTATCCGGTGTTACAAAATCAGGATCCTTATTCAGCAGTTTGGAGCAGGAAAGCATCATGATGCTCATCAGCAGTATTAATATTTTCGTTTTCATATCTCTATAATTTTCGTTGATGACAGATATTTCATATCAAGCCTTAAATTTTTAAAAATTAGCATTTAATCCTATCGTAATGGACCGTGGTCTGGGATATGGAGACCAGTCGAATCCCGGAGTCAGGGCAGTGTGTCTGGTCGAAACTTCCGGATCCAGACCAGAATATTTGGTCCAGGTGATGAGGTTTTGAGCCGACACAGAAAACCGCAGACTTCTCATTTTTAACGATTTCATCAATGATGCAGGTAATTTATAGCCAAGAGACACCGTTTTTAACCTGATAAAAGAGCCATCTTCGATGGTACGGGAAGAATAATAGGCCGGGCCTTGTCCGCCTGAACGGTATAGCTCATTGGTTTGGTTTTCAGGAGTCCATCTGTTTGCAAAAGATGCAAACATATTTAACAGGTTTCTCTGGGTTGGATCTCCACCTTCAAACTCGATACGGTTGGCGTTTAAGACATCATTGCCATAACTCCATTGCAGGAAAATATTCAGGTCAAAATTACCATAGCTGAAGTTGTTGCTAAAACCACCGATATGAACAGGGTTTGGATCACCGATCACACTGCGGTCATTATCATCGATCTGATTGTCACCATTAATGTCCTTAAACTTGATGTCGCCGGGAAGGATGTTGGCACGTGGATTCCCATTGTTCGGCACATTGGCTTTCAATACATAAGTACCATTTGGCTGAACATCAAAATCGCTATACTGATAAACGCCATCAAACTTCATCCCATAAAACTGGGCGATCGGTTTTCCGGGAACAGCGATGTATGGGAAGGCATTGTTGAAATTTCCCCAGGTTACCCTCGAAAGCAGGTTTGGCTCGTCGTCGTTAAGGGCCAGCACTTTGTTGCGGTTAAATGCAATATTGAAACTGGAACTCCAGGAGAATTTCTCTCCCTGAATGTTATTGGTGGTAATGCTCAGCTCGATACCACTGTTGGAGACCTTTCCTACATTTTTAAATGCAGATAAGTAGCCCATACTAGGTGCCAGGGTGGCATTCAGCAAAAGGTCATGCGTTTTTTTATGGTAATAATCAGCGGTTACCGCGATGCGGTTTTTAAGAAAACTCAGGTCAATCCCGACATTAGATTGTACAGTGGTTTCCCATTTCAACTTTGTATTTCCAAGATTCACAGGTACGATTCCTTTCCCCGGAACATTTCCTGTAGGGTATCCTGTTGAAGGTAACATTTTCAAAGCAGTAAGTGCGGCATAATCGTCCACCCGGTTGTTACCGGTATGTCCGTATCCGATTCTGAGTTTTCCTTCACTTAAGAAACCCAGTTTCTTCATAAATGGTTCGTCTGTAAAGCGCCAGGCAAAAGCTCCCGACGGGAAAGATGCCCATCTGTTTTCTGTGGGGAATCTGGACGATCCATCAGCCCGAAAGGAAACCGTAAATAAGTACCTGGATTTATAATTGTAATCGATCCTTCCCAGATAAGAAAGCAGACCATTCCTAAGATCTGACACAGGGGCCACGATCAATTGTCCCTCTCCTAATCCTTTCATGCCCAGTGATTCATTCGGGATCTGAATAGAAGAAAAGCCATTTGTATACTCCCGTACATCCTGCATCGTTAAACCTGCAAGTACCCTTAAGGAATGTCCTCCCTTAAATTTAGGCTGGTAGGTCAAAGTGTTTTCATTCAAAAGGTTGGTGATTTCGGTATTTTCGATCCCACCATTTACTTTGTTATTGTTGTTTGGATTTCCCAGACGGGAAGACGAATTATTGAAAATCTCCCTTCTGATGTTTGCTTTGTTGAGCCCTCCGCTAATTCTTAAGGACAGATTTTTTAATATTTTGTAATCCAGGTACGAATTGAGCACCAGGGTATTATTGAACACCGGTTTATACTCGTTCTGTGCCGCCAGAAGCGGATTAATCCGATAATCGGCAGTCGCGCTTAAGTCCGGATCGTAAAGCTCATCGATCATATTGCTATCAAAATCAATATTTCCGGTTACCGGACGAAATCCCCAGGCGCTGTACATTAAACTGGCAGTAGGACTGGTTTGCGACTCTGCCACCACGGTTCCGAATTTCTTTGAAGCCACATAGTTCAGATTTACGCCTGCTTTCAGTTTTGTGTTGATGGTCTGATCTACCACAATACGCCCCTGATAACGACGGAATCCACTATTTATAATGATGCCTGGTTGTTCCAGCACTGATCCTGAGATGGAATACTTCGTTTGCTCGGTACCTCCCCTTAAGGAAAGGCTATGGTTCTGAACGTAGGCATTGCGAAAAATCTCATCCTGCCAGTTGATTCCTTTACGGTCTCTGTAACTTTCGAGCGTTAGCCCATCTTTAAGGTAAATATCTCCATATTTAACAGGGTCTAATTCCAGCTGATATTTAACAAACTCATAAGGACTCAACACTTTTTGCTGTTTGATGATAGAATTGATTCCTGCCCAGCCATCATAACTGAGTTGAGGAGCGCCGACTTTCCCTTTTTTGGTGGTAATGATGACCACTCCGTTTGCACCCCTTGCTCCATAAATAGCCGTTGCGGAAGCATCTTTCAAGACCTCAATAGACTCAATTTCTTCGTTATTGATGCTATTGGCAGCTGCTGCTTCTGTGGGAAAACCATCGATTACGTATAAAGGTGAATTGTCCTGTGTCACTGAATTGGCTCCCCTAACGATGATATTCAACTCATTTCCCGGTTGCCCATCGGTAGAAGAAACCTGCACTCCGGCAATCCTGCCTGCCAGCGCTTCGCTAAAAGTACCCACAGGTGCTTTGTTTAGGTCTTTCATGTTTGCAGAACCTACAGAACCGGTCAGGTCCCGCTTAGGGATGGAACCGTATCCAATTACAATCACTTCATTTAATCCTTTGGGATCTTCATTTAGGGTAACGTTATATGTACTTCCTGCCGCCAGGATGACCTCCTTCGTCAGAAAGCCGATATAGGAGAATGCTAAAGTCCCTTTCCCACCGGGAACGCCAATTTTATACACCCCATTGTTATCGGAGGAAACAACGGTCGTTTTCCCCTTTAACTGGATGCTAACACCAATAAGGGGCTTTCCTTCCTGATCGGATACCTTTCCGGTGATCAGTTTGACAGGTAAACCTGACTGTCCGTAGAGCAATTGCAGGGACATACAGAGGACCATTGATAACAATAGTCTTGTTCCAAAAATCGGGTAAATTTTTCTCATGCACTTAGTTTATATTTGGTTATTTGGTTCAGGATCATTAGCTCCGGGGTTTTATCTTCCCCGGAGCTGTTTTGGCGGTTTAAAGCCGAAAATAGCAAAACAAGGTTATCCAAAGGATAACAAATGCTTTACGCAGGTTAATAAAACCTAACTATAGCATCGGATTGCAAATAATGCAGCTGGTATCTCCGCCGATGGATGTTCAAATTGCAAAGTCAATTCATCGGTTAACACGGTCTCTTTCAGTTCAATAATATTGAGGGATTGGTAATTGTCTTTTTTAACAAAGAGCAGATTTCCGTTCCCATCTGTGATGGTATAATTTCTAATACAAAAAGGCATTGTCCTCTCCGGATGCGTCATCAATACCGATTCCATAGGATGATCGTAATCGGTATCAAAGCAAAGTTCTATCCTGCTGATGCTCGTTTGATCTGCCCATTTCAAATAGATCTTAGGATTTTGATCGCTGATGGAGGATACCCAGGCATTGGGTTCACTGACCGGTCTGCCGATTCCGTTTTTTATTTGTTCTGCTAAAAAAGGATTCAATGGCGGATCTATTTTTAAGGCGATATTATGGCCTTCAGGTCTGCGTTGCGGGCACCAGAATTCAAACTCATCCACACCAATATCTTCCGTTGGCTTTTGACTGCCAAAATTTGATACTGCTTTATTTACAGAATTGAAAACAGATAATACGCCTGTGATGCGGGTATTGGAAAAACCAAGTTTAACTGCCGGATTTTTCCGGAAACAAAGGTATACATAGGCATTTTCGTTCAGCTTAGCGCCGAAACCTGTGATCAATACCTGAGGCCCCTTATTCACTGGTATTTGCTGAATTTCTAATAATTCATCCGGACTAAAGTTCCCTGATTTGCCGCTGATTCTGAGTTCTACCTGTAAGGTAGTTTCTTCCGATGATTCCAATGAAAAGGTAAAAGAAGGTATTTTGCCTGCTTGTAAAGGAATCATTTGTCCGGCGGAGATATCGAGGTGCTTCATAAAATCAAAAGGGATTTCATCAAGCTGCATTTCAGTGGAAGCGGTAATATTTGCCGATTGAACCAGGTCTTCAGCATCTGTTAATATCATCCCTGGGATGTGCTGACCGCTCTTCATCAGTTCCAGCTGCAGGGATTTCATAATTCCTTTTTCGTTAAGCGCTTTAGGCTGCAGTTTATTTTTCTTTGCAATGAACGCGGCCATACCAACTGCTTGTCCGAGATAGGCACCTGTGGCCATCACTCTTGAAGAGGCAAATGCCACATGGCTTGCACTAATGATCCTGCCGGTAAGGAAGAGATTTTTGATGTTTCTACTGTACAGGCATCTGTATGGAATCTGATAAATGCCTTTACTATGCCATTGGTTACAGCCTGGTTTGTTGCTAAACACCCCATCTGCGGGATGCAGGTCAATCGACCAGCCACCATAGCCTATGGCATCTTCATGCAGGTGTTGCGAAACGATGTCCTGCTGATTGAGCATGTAATCCCCTTCAAACCTCCGGCTTTCCCTTTTTCCGGGGATACTTCCCACCCACTCCAGGGTCATGGTTTCTGCTTCAGGAAATTCGCCGGAGTTTTTGATATAGTTCCAAACGCCGTATACTACTTTCCAAAGTTCCTGCTTGATGTTTTCACTTTCATGAACGGTATCCATGCGTCCGCCATATTCCAGCCACCATAGTTTGCATCCAAACTCTTTGGCGTTAAAACTTTTAAACCTTGGGATCTTGGTGATGTCTGCTAATGCAAACGAAGGGGCGATATATTTTACAGGTTTCCCTGTGTCTTTGCTATAGAAATAAATGCTATGTCCCAGCAGTTCTCCGTATTCCTGATCTGGCGCAAACTTCTCTCCAAATTCGTCTTTGTTCTCGGCGCCCATTCTAAATGCAGCTCCGGCTAAAAAGCCTAAAATGCCATCACCTGAAGCATCGCAAAAGAGGTTGGCGGTCAAGATATATTCGGTTGAATTCTGACTGCAGAAACATTTCACAGAGGAAATCTCATCGGCATCGGACTTTTCAAGGTCATATACTGCTGTATTTAAAAGCAGTTTAATGTTCGGTTCCTGATATATTTTATCAAGCAATACGGTGTCAAAAATTACGGGGTTGCCTTCCGGATTGCGTTGCATGTTTTCGAGCAGGATTTCATCCACTACTCCTCCTTCTCTTGCCCAGCGGTTATTATTTCCCATATGGGAAGTTGCGCCCAGAATCCACAACCTCACTTCACTTGAGGAGTTGCCACCTAAAACCGGTCTGTCCTGTACAAGAACTACTTTGAGTCCTTTTCGCGCAGCGGTGATGGCACAGCATACGCCGGATAAACCTCCTCCTACAACTACCAGGTCATAGCCGGCAGATTCTGACTTAACAGTTCTTTTCTTTTGAGATTCTTCCCTGATCATTTAGAAATATATTTGGTATTGGATTCAAATGTATCCGGTACATGATAATTACGTACTGAAAATCAGGGCAAAATAAATTGGGAGCGCTCCCAATTTTAGGGACCGCTCCCATGAAACAGATTTTATGATATATTTGATTTGCATGAAAAATCATCAGATCACCATATTTGACCTGGCCAGGGAGCTGAACATCTCTAAATCAACGGTATCGAGGGTATTAACGGGTCATCCAAACGTACATCCGGATACGAGGAAACGAGTGTTGGACCTGGCGGAGAAACTAGATTACCAGCGCAATATGATTGCGATACAACTGGCGACACAGCAAAGTAAAACCATTGGGATCATTATTCCTGAGATTTTGAGTTCGTATTTTCCCTATGTGATTGCAGCGATTCAGGAGGAGGCGCATAAAGAAGGATATAATGTACTGATTAGCCAATCTAATGAATCGTATGAGACGGAGGTAACGAATGCCAAGGTAATGCTGGATAATCGTGTGGACGGGGTGATTGTGTCTATTACTAAAGAAACGCTGAACTTTGATCATTTGAAGGTATTTCAGAAAAAAGGAATCCCGATTGTGTTCTTTAACAGGGTGTGCAATGAGATGGTGGTACCAAAGGTGATTGTTGACGATTATGAAGGGGCATTTGGTGCGGTAGAACATTTGATCTTGTCGGGCAGAAAGCGGATTGCACATTTATCTGGCCCTTCATCACTTGCCATCAGCGTAAAAAGATTGAATGGTTATCTGGCGGCCTTAAAGAAACACAATATTCCGGCAGATCCGGAACTGATCATATCTTATGATTTTAGCAAGGAAAAGATAGCCATCTATGTGAATCACCTGATTAACCTAAAAAATCCGCCCGATGCGATTTTTGCGATCAATGATCCTACTGCAATTGACACGATTCAGATTATCAAAAAGAATGGGTTAAGGGTCCCGGAAGATATTGCTGTGGTTGGTTTTAGTGATGATTATGTTTCTGCGCTGATTGAACCACCGCTGACTACAGTTGCGCAGCCGGTGAGGGAGATTGGGATTACTGCAGCGCAGTTGTTGTTTGATCAGATTAAAAAGGATTCTTCTCAATGGAAAACACCGGTTAAAATTCTAAAAACCAAGTTGATTGTTAGGAAATCATCTTAAACCGTTTATTTCCTTTCATTCATAGGTATGCTTAAGCTATGATGTTCCTGAAAGTTTCCCCATTTCGAACGCCATTAATTAGTCGTCCCAACGGTGCGTTTCTCGAACCGTTTCCTACCTGATTTATATATAATCGCGGATTTAATAAAATAGATGATAGGATTTAATAAATATTGATACTAAAGTTAGCAAAGAAAAGTAATAGCATCCTTTAGAGGAAATCCATAAAATCTAGCTACCTTTGATAGTATCATATGATACTCTCGCTATGCATTTTTCTTTATATCATCTACCGAATATTTCTCTACAAGAAGAAGACAGGATTGCTATTTTTAAAGAAGTCATAGGCCAAAAATCTTTCACCCGCAAAGACTATCTTCAGCATTTTAAAAGTATCTCTTCAGCAACAGCAAGCCGGGATCTTAAATCCGCAACAGAAAAAGGAATTTTAAATAAAACCGGAGCGCAACGACTAAGCAGCTGCAATTACAATCAATAGCCAGCGGTTAAACAAAAAAAGCCGTTCTTCTTATCGAAAAACGGCTTTTTTTTTGTTTGTGGACGCTAATGAGCCCGAACCATACCCTGCTTACTTTGTCCAGCCCTGATTCTGCACCAGGTTTGGATTCGCTAATATTTCCCGTTGTTGTATCGGATATAAGTTCATATTTTCTTTAAAAACCCTTTCCTCAATCTGATAAGGCGTATAACTAAATGTCGTTGTACCGGTTTTTACGATTTTCATTCCATAAAACGGACCGTTAAAAACCTCTTTTGCAATGTTCCATCGTCTGGCATCCCAGTAACGATGACCTTCAAAAGCAAGCTCCACACGCCTTTCATTTTGTATGCGGAGTCGCATTTGTTCTTTGCTTAAACCAACAGGTAAATTTGGCATGGTTGCCCTGGTTCTTATTCTGTTGATCACCGTATAAACCTCCGCAACCGGCCCCTCGGCTTCATTTCTTGCTTCAGCATAGTTTAAAAGCATTTCTGCCAATCTGAAATAAATAAAGTTATGCTGGCTCGATTGTGCAAGGGTCAGGTTTAAGTTCACATCAAGGTGTTTTTTCATATAGTACCCCGTTAGCGAACCATTCACTTTTTGAGGGCCATCCAGACCGCCATCAAAGGTCTCTATGCGCCTGGGGCTTTTAAACGTTGCCCCATTATAAAATATGGTGGCAGTAAGACGTGGATCTCTGTTTAAATAGGGATCTCCCGCATTGTAGCCACTTGTAGGGTCAGAAATCGGTTTACCCGTAGGTTTCATCTCATAAGCATCAACCAATGATTGTGAAGGGTTGATACCCGCACTGCTCCCATCAATACCAATCGGATAGTTTAGTGCTTCTACCAGGTTATTATTGGTGGAAGGTCTGGACCATATAATTTCAGTTAAATTGGTTGTATTACCTCTGAACAACGCTTCATAGCCTGCAATTCCAGGGTTCAGGACCATTGGGACAGCCGAAGTTTCATAAAATGGTTTTGCAGCTTCATAAGCAGCGATCCATTTAACCGCATTGTTGCCCGGGTTGTTTATCGGACTGGCAGCATATAGCAAAGTTCTTGATTTTAAGGCCTGAGCTGCCCATTTGGTAGCACGACCATAGTAATTGGTCACCGATATACTTCTTGGTCCCGGAACAAGATACGATGAAGGCAGCTTGGTTACTGCCAGGTCACAATCCTCCACAACCTGTTTTAGCACCTCGTCGTAAGTATTTCTTGGTAAATCAAGATCATCGTCTGGATTTAAAACTTTAGTTACCAGGGGCACTCCTCCATAGCGTTTTAGCAATTCCGCATAAAAATATGCCCGCAGGAAAACCACTTCGCCAATTAGCCTGTCTTTCTGTTCGGTAGCCGTATAGCCATTGATTTTAACATCTGTTCCATGGTCTTTTAACTTCACCAGGTCTATTTTACTTAGAAACATATTGCATTTGCGTATCCCTGAATAATAGCTTGCATACTTGTCGTCGGGGTTATTGTTAATCCCCCAGCTGTCGTTGGTAAAACGGTTGGCAACATGACTTGGGTTCCCATGTTTGGCATCGTCGGTAGCCGCTTCGTTTAATGTGGATGAAAAATCTGTATATCCATTAGGCAATCCGGCATAAATATCAGTTACAAAATCTGTTGCGTAATTGATATAACCAAAGACAAGCGTGTCTTTTACTTCAATATCCATCGGCCTGTCCAGGACACTTTTTTTACAGGAGGTGATCGTGGCAAAAAGACAAAAAGACAGTCCGCAGCCAATGATTAGTTTCGTTATTCTTTTCATAAAAACTATTTATTTATGAGGGTTAAAATTCTACGTTAAGGCCAAAGTTGAACGATTTTGTTCTGGGATAGCTTCCTAAGCCTGCACCGATAAATTCGGGATCTAAATTTAGCGGCAGATCGCTCCAGGTATATAAGTTAAAGCTGTTTACAAAGATCCTTGCATTGGCCAGTTTAACTTTACTCACTAAACTTTGAGGCAGGGAATAACCAAGTTCTATGTTTTTTAACCTTAGATAACGGCCGTTTCTCATCCAAAATGAAGATTGCTGATAGTTATTCGCATTAGTACCCAGCGATAAGCGGGGAGATGTAGCCACTTCAGCAGTTGCCGGAGTCCACCTGTTCAGTACAAAATCTGTC
Organism: Pedobacter steynii; assembly: GCF_900103665.1. Lineage (GTDB taxonomy): Bacteria > Bacteroidota > Bacteroidia > Sphingobacteriales > Sphingobacteriaceae > Pedobacter > Pedobacter steynii. The sequence goes on along the minus strand of NZ_FNGY01000002.1, from coordinate 391,248 downwards.
GGTTTATTGTCGCCCGCAAATCCCGATACCGCTGAACTGAGTATGCTTACCGAGCGACTGCCCGCGCCCTGGAACAATACTTTTAGATCAAAGCCCTTCCATGCAAAATCAAAGCCCAGACCATAGTAAAACTGAGGCAGGTTCGGATTTCCTAATTTCACCTGATCGTAAACATCAATTACACCATCATTATTTTCATCTTTATACTTGATATCACCAGGTTTAACCGTACTAAAGCTCTGTTTCGGACTATTATTGATGTCGTTCTGGTCTTTAAAATAACCTGTTGCAGTCAAGCCAAAAGGTGTGCCCAATGCATTTCCGGTCCTGTACAAATAACCATAAGGTTGTACCTGTTCTTCCTGGTTGATGATTTTATTTTTGACGAAGGAACCGAGTACGTGTATCGCGAAAGAAAAATCACTGATTTTGTTTTTATAATAGACATCCCAATCCAGGCCTTTATTTTCCATTATGCCGATATTAAAAGGTTTGGTTGCAAAACCACCCAAGCTGGAAATTGAGGAGGCATAAGCTAAAATGTCCTTCCTTCTTTCGCTAAAGACATCAATACTCCCACCTATGCGATGTTTAAAAAATTCAAAGTCAATCCCCACATTGGCCATTCTGTTGGTTTCCCAGGTAATGTTTTCATTTCCTAAAGCCCCTTCCCTTCTGCCACCGGCTGATGCAGGATTATTACCAAAAGTGTAAGCACTTCCTGTTTCGTAATTACTCAGGTATAAATACCTTGACCTTGCATCCCCACCGATACCGAAATCCGCATTACCCAATATCCCATAAGACGCACGCAGTTTCAGTAAATCTATGTGATCGCTTTTGACAAAATTCTCATTGCTAACGATCCAACCCAGTGCTAAAGAAGGAAACAAGCCATATCTTTCCCCTTTGGGCAGGTTCTCACTGCCATTATACCCAATGTTTAATTCGGCAATGTATTTTTTATTGTAGTTGTAAAATGCCCTTCCGAAAAAACCTTGCGTAGCATAAGGATAATCATCACCGGAACGTGTATTTACGCTCTGGTTGAAACCGATACTGGCGTTTAACTCATGTTTAGTACCAAAGGTTCGTTGATAATCAACTTTGCCCCAGAAAATATTTAACCTGTTTTGTGCCGCTGCCCTCGCCCTTACTGCTAAAGAAACATCGTTACCGAATTTCTGGTAACTCCCGTCTGGTTGCAATTCATAGCTCGCAAAATCCATTGTTCTTCCTTCCCCGTTATAGTATAAATTATAATAGGAAAATGCGGCAGTGACACTCAGGCCCTCTACCAGTTTATCTAAATTCTGGTTTAAACGGGTCGTTCCTAATAAGTTTCTTGTCGCAATATTATTATAGCCCGTGCGGGTGATAATTCCATAAGGATTTCTGGCAAACTGGCTATTGCCACCTATATTTCCGTTGCTATAAATCATTGGAAATAATCCTGGCGGATACCGAGATAGGTTTAGCCAGATGCCATTGGTGCCACTCGTACCGGCGCCTGGTGATTTTTGGTTTTCTATACGGCCACCCAGATCCACCGATGCCGTTAAACTTGGGGTAATTGCAAAATCGATGTTCGTCCTGAAATTGTAACGGTCAAAAGAATTATTGCTGTTAAACTGATAGGCTTTTTCATTAAAATCGCCGTATTTAAAAAGCCCTTCCTGTTTGGCATATCCTAATAATACAAAGTATCTGATGGCATTCGTTCCTCCGGAAAAAGTAAGGTTATACTTTTGCTGAATGGCCTCTGTTTTAATCAGCTCTTTATACCAGTCCACATCCGGGTACTGATCCATATTTCTATCCGGATTATCGTAGGCAGCTATTTGCGAGGATGTAAAACGGATTGGAAGTCCGTCGTTCACAGCAGCTTCGTTATACAAAGTCATGTAATCTTTAGCACCCAGATAATGCTGAGGGGCATTGGGTTTGATAAAACCAAACTGGGAATAGAAGTTAATTTTATTCTGATAAGCCTCCCCTCTTTTGGTTGTAACGATTAATGATTTGTTGGCCCCGTTAATACCATAGGATGCGTTTGCTGTGGCATCTTTTAAGATCGACAACTGGTCAATTTCCAGGGGATCAAGTTGAGAAAAAGGGAGTGGAACGTTGTCAACATAAGTGCTGATTCCACCAAAATTATACGTATTTATTCCTCTGATGATTAGTGAAGAACCATCAAATCCAGGTTCATCACTTCCCTGTACGGTGATTAAGCCGGCGATACTTCCTGCCAGCGCATTAGAATTGTTCAGGTTACGGTATTTAGCCATTTCAGATCCGCTGGTCGTACCAACTGCTCCAGCGTAATATTTTTTAGAAACGCTGGTATTCCAGGGCAAAATAATCCTGCTGTCGAAATTCTGTTCAGCCAGTAATACAAAACTGTAATCCTTAATATTTACGGAAGCTTGTTTAAATGGCAAAAAACCGCTTTTGCTGATGTAAACGGTATCTACTTCGGTATCGGTAATGGTAAATTCTCCGCTTTTATTACTTATTATGGGATATTTCGAGGTTCCTGCGTCAATGCGTGCACCTGCAACTGGCTTTCCAAATGCGTCTTTTACCAGTCCTTTGTGGAGCTTCTGGGCAAAGCTCTGAGCCGTAATGCCACAAAAGACAAGAACAGTGAAAAGCGCCTGTTTTTTTATTTTATTATAAAAATTGGTCATCATAAAAATCGTTAAGCGTTAAAAATCAGTAACCTGGATTTTGTGTAATGTTTGCTCCTTTAAAGATCTCTACCTCAGGTATCGGGTACAGGTACATCCTTGGGAAAAACTTCCTGATCTCCAGCGTATAACGGGTATGCTTGATCACAGCACCATTTTTCTCAATTTCAAATCCCTGAAAAGGGCCGTTATCGGTTTGTTCGGCAATCTTCCAGCGTCTGACGTCAAAATAACGTTGATTTTCAAAGGCCAGTTCTACCGCCCTTTCATTCTGAATACGGGAGCGCATCTGCTCTTTGGTTAAGCCTGCAGGTAAAGCCGGCATACCAACCGTAGGTCTGTTTCTTACCGCATTCACCGCGGCATAAACTTCTGCAGTGGGCCCATCAACTTCGTTTGCAGCTTCAGCAAGCATGAGGTATACTTCAGCCAATCGGATATAATGGTATTTGGTCACAATGGTTCCGTTATCAGGGCGTTGAAATTTCTTAATGGTCATGCCCGTTTTGTTTTGGCTCCCCCAGTCCAAACCCGGCAGGTTGTTGTTCGAAACATCTTTGATCCAGAATTCCATCGTGTTTCCTCTCCACAAATCGCCATTCCTTAACACACTAAAAGCCAAACGCGGATCACGATCTACCCACCATTGCTGTTCGTTATAACCTGAACCAGTTGCGTTGATCGGCAAGCCTGATTTCATTTCAAACTTATCTACCAGATTGAGTGAAACATCAAAGCCTGTAAAACCACCCAATCGGTTTGGTGGGTTGAAATAGGTGTTGTCCTGACTGGAACCTTGTCTGTACCAGATAATTTCTTTGTTGTTAGGGTCTCTGGATTCCGTAAACAGTTTACCAAAACCACCTTCATAAAGACCATACCAATTGGCGCCTGCTGCATTTTGAACAAAAAAATCACGGGCTGCATCACGGGCCGTTACCCAGCGGTTGGCATCTGCTGTGGCGTAACCTGTGATCTCATCTCCTGATCCGTTAAACAGGGGGCTCGCTGCATACAGCAGCACTTTTGCCTTAAGGGCTAAACAAGCAGCACGGGTTACCCTTCCTCTTTCCAAATCTCCGGCCGGCGACCAGCTCAGGTCAGCAGCAGCGGAATCAAGTTGCTTAACGATGAATGTCACACATTCTTCATAGCTGTTCCGTTTGATCTTTTTCTTAAGTTCGGCCTGTGCATCAAAATCTTTAATCTGCTCATAATCTACAGGCGAGGTTACAATAGGCATTCCTCCGAACTTCCGTACGAGTTCAGTAAAAAAGAAGGCTCTTAAGAAACGGGCTTCTGCCAGGTATTGCGTTTTTACTTCAGGACTGAAGGTCATCAGCTCTTTATTGGAAAGCATGATGTTACACTTTCTGATTTTGCGGTAATTATTAGTTAATGTCGCATTATCCGGGTTGTTACCCCCGTTAAATGAACCAATGTTGCTGGCATTAGAGGCATAATAAGGGTAGCCGGCCTCCGCTTCATCACACATATTGGTAAATCCTGTACCTGCCCCGAATTCATCAGGACCACCTGCCAGTTCTGAATAAATATTAGCTAAAAAACCAGCAGTTTGTACCTGATTGCTAAAAATGGCTTTAGCATCGATAGAATTTACCGGAGGAGCCGATAAAAAATCCTTTTTACAAGCGCTGAATAGCAATACCGGAATTAAAAACAGTAAAGTATATATGGTTGTTCTTTTCATTTTCTTAGTCTTTTAGGTTAGAAAGAAACACTGGCACCGAAATTAAAGATGCGTTGTTGTGGATAGTACCAGGCCCTTAAATCCCTATTCTCCGGATCTAAATAGTCTATTTTATCCCAGGTGTATAAGTTGAATCCACTGGCATAGATCCTGGCATTTTTCAAGCCTATTTTTTCTATCCAGCCATTTGGCAAAGTGTAACCCAGCTCCGCTGATTTGATGCGCAGGTATCCTGCATCAATTAAGAAAAAGTCGTTGTCCACATAATTGTGCTGACCAGCACTTGGAGAAGAGGATAAGCGCGGGTAAGTAGCCGTTGCAGCAGTAGCTGGCGTCCACCTTCCTAAATGCAGGTCCATCACCTTACCTTTGTTAAAAAATTCGTAGGCGGCTTCCAGCGTCCGCCGCATCGATGTCTTTCCGGCTCCTTGTATTAACAGACTAAAATCGAAGTTTTTATAGTTAAAACCTATCGTACCACCAAAGGTCAGCACAGGGGTGGTTGGGTTGCCAATAGGTACCTGATCGTAAATGTCAATCAGGCCATCCCCATTTTGATCTACATACTTAAAATCACCTGGTTGCAGTTTGCCCAGTGGCCCCGGATCAAAAGTGGTTTTGGCCCAGCCCTCTATTTCGGCTTCGCTGTTAAAGAAACCTGCGGTCTGGTAACCCCAAAGTTGTCTGATCGCTTGTCCTGTACGGCGCATCCAGGGATATTTTGTCTGAGGTTCATCTCTGAAAATGATCTTATTACGGGCATAGTTGAAATTAGCTTTAATGGTATAACCAAAGCTGTTTATTTTATTATTATAGCCCAGCTCCAGCTCATATCCTTTGTTTTCTACGGTGCCGAGGTTAACAATTGGTGAGGTCTGCCCAAAAGTGGCAGGGATATTCCCATACCTCGTTAAAATGTTATTTCGCTTATCGTAGAACACATCTGCATTCAACGTGATTTTGTTGTTAAAAAAAGTACTTTCCAAACCAATATTGGCTTTGTTGGCTTTTTCCCAGGTCACAATTGGATTTCCGAATGCGCCCTCTGTAAAACCTGCTACGGCATTGTTGTTTGTTAAACCGAACGAATAACCGGAACCGGTGGTGAAAGAGTTTTGAATAAACAAAAAGCGGTCGGTTGCATTGGTTTCCTCTCCATATTTATCGTTCCCCACCTGTCCGTAAGAGCCCCTGAATTTTAATAAACTAATCCATTTGACTGGCTTTAAAAAAGCTTCATTAGAGAGTACCCAGCCGGCAGATATAGATGGAAAAAGCCCATATTTCTTATCCGTCGGGAAATTTTCGGAGCCATTGTAACCTAAATTTGCCTCCGCAAAATACCTGTCGTCATAATTATAAGTAACCCTGCCTACAATCCCCTGATAAGAAAATGGCCAGTCGTAAGCCGCGTTGTTTCTTATTTTCCTGCTTCTGTTTGCTAAAATTAAGCCCGTTACTGTGTTTTTCCCAAAACTATTCGTGTAATTTAACCCTGCTTCTACATAAGCAGTTCTGGCCACATCAGGATCAAAAGCCTGGGAGAAGCCTAGTGTTGGGTTATAAGCTCCTGCAGCTTCGCTATAGATATACGTCCCATCAGGATTTTTACCTAATATTTTATATTTTAAATAGTCGGCATAAGAACGGGTAATGGTATGTATATATTCATTGGTAAAGGATAAATTCGTCTTAAAACTTAGACCTTTAAGCAAGGAAGTCAATTTATAATCCAGGACCACTGTCCCCTCTAATTTGTTGTTATATTCTTTAGAAAAACCCGACCTGAACTGCGCCAATACATTGGCCTGCCTGAAGTTGTAACCATAAGTACCATCAGGGTTGGTTAAGGGCGCGCTATTGGGAGGAAAAGCAACCAGTGAACTGAACAAGGTTGATGTTGACGACGCAGGCCCGTTCCTTGTTTCTGCCCTTGCGGCAAAATTTGCCGATATGCGCAAACTCGGGGTCACATCCAGATCAACATTAGACCGGAAATTATAGCGGTTGTAGTTTAAATCACCGTTAAAAGCATTTTCATCTGTGCCGGTATGTTTATACAAACCATCCTGTGAAAAATAGCTGCCCGAAACAAAATATTTGGCAATTTTAGTACCCCCGGATACGTTCGCATTAATCGTGTATTGCTGTGCAACAGGTTTTAGAAACTCTTTCATATAGTCTACATCCGGATATAGATATGGATCTGTATGATTTTTATAGCCCTCTAAATCTGTCTGACTGTACGCAAAAAAAGCCCCTTTCCCCTCATTGGCATAGGCTTCATTTAACAACAGCGAGTAATTGTAAGCATCCAGGTAATTGGGTAAACGGGTAGGCTCTTGTATGGCATTATTTCCGGTAATGTTCACCACAGTCTTGCCTAATGCACCACGTCTGGTGGTCACTAAAATCACGCCGTTTGCTCCCCTTACACCATATACTGCTGTAGCGGAAGCATCTTTTAAGATACTGATGTTCTCTACTTCATTTGGGTCTATAGTATTGAAGCTACGTTCAATACCATCCACCAAAACCAGTGGAGAGGCGTTGTTGTAAGTCCCCTGCCCCCTGATTAATAAAGTTGCGGCGTCCCTGCCAGGATCACCTGAGGTCTGCTGTCCGATTAAACCCGGCAAACGCCCCATCATTGCATTGCTCAGGTTGGCCACAGGCGATTGCTTCAGATCTTTAGAGGATACGGTAGATATCGCAGCGGTAACACTGATCTTTTTCTGCTGACCGAAACCGACCACCACCACCTCATTGAGCTCACTATTGTCTTCTTTAAGCATCAAACTAACGTTCTCCTGAGATGAAATCCTGATTTCCGCCGTTACGTAACCTGTAAAAGTAACCAGCAGCACATCCCCGGCATTCGCTTCGATGCTGAACTGGCCCTTACTGTCTGTGCCGACCGCTCTTTTGGTTCCTTTTACAGTCACCGTTGCCCCGGGAAGGCCTAAACCTTTCTCGTCGGTAATTTTCCCCTTAATGGGCTTAAAAAAAATGTTTTTGGGGATTTCCAGTCCCCCTGTTTTGCCTGGAACAAAATGTGCATTTCCATAGGCATGAAAGCCGGATGCAACGATTTGAACAGTTACCAAGCCGGTTAAGAATCTGGTAAAAATTTTATTCATTTGTTTGGTTTTGGTATTTGGTTGTTTTCGGATGAGCAACCGTTTTCGGGGTTCATGATCCCAGCCCTATCCTCTTGAAGTAAATCTACCCCGGATCAGGGCAATAAAGATTGAATCGCATTATCCAAAAGAACAAGCAAAAGATTGTACACAACAAAACACTGAATACAAGACACTTACAACATGCAAAACAAATCAAATGTACAAGCAAGCCTGCCCTTGCATATGTGGAGTCATGAATTTTTGTGGCGATTGCCGATGATATTCGAGGTACTTAAAAGATTTCTCCGGTTTTAAGATCGTGTAATTTAAAATCCCTGAAAGAACCGATTCCGGCAAACACGATTTTTATTCCCATAAATTTACCGATAGGCCGGGTATACCTGGTTTTGAAAATTTCCCGATTGTTTATAAAAATATGAACGTTCTGATTTTCAATGCGGACGCGAAGGTTTCCGCCTTTACTGAGGTCATGCCCCAGCGCCCTCAGGTCGGTCTTCCCGCCATCCTGACTCAGCTCGGAGAATTTAAATGCTGCCCAGGCAGCACATTGTGGCTTGATGATTCCGAAGGAATGCCAGTCCTTTTCCCCATAAATAATGATATCGGTTTGAGAACAACGTACGCCTGGCCGGTTAGCAGAGGTTTTAATAAAGCTGCTGAATTCAAGATGATCTGCACTGATATTGGTAGGCTTCACATTCGCAAAAGAAACAAAAAAAGTTTTGCTCGTATCTACTCCGGCATGGAGTACCTCTGTTGAAGTAACATGATGATAACTGGCATTTTCCGATTCATTCCTTTGGATCGGATAGACTCTGGTTGTATCGTGCTGTAAGGTTGCAATACTGCTCCAGCCCTCGCTTTGCAGATACACGGAGGTGGTATCTAAAGCGGTACCCCGATAATACAGAACGGGAAAATACCTGCCTGGTGTTTCATAATAATGATTAATCAGGCTGTCACTGAATTTTGCCCTTCGTAACCTTGCATCAGCAAAATCAATAGTGAACAGTGAAGGATCTTCTTTTAGTGCTCCCTTTACTCCCAGTTTAAAAATGGCGGAGTGCGGGCTTTGTCCGTTGGGGTTAAGGCAAATCAGTTGAACATTGGTAACCTGACTGTGCTGTGTGTACAAATAAATCAGGCCAACCAGGCCAAGAACAAATAAAACCAGCATACTTAGATAAAAGGTCTGTTTTTTCTTTTTATCCTTCGGTTTCGCCGGAGATGGTTGCGCGGTCCCGACCTGCTCAGGTACAGGTTTTTCTACGCTTACCTGATGGAGCAATTCAAATTCGTACCAATCCCGGAAACCTATAAACTGAGCCAGCGCATCTCTGGTGGCCTTTTGCGGATAATACCTTGTGGATGTTTTAAGTTTTCCGAATATTCTTTTTAAAGTATTCTCACTCAGATTAACCTTCGTTTCCCGGTGCAACAGTCTGTTAAGACTGATATAGTCACTATTTTTCCATTCTGCTATATTTTCCTGTCCAATCTTCTGCGCGATTTTCTGGCAGCAGATGTCTAGTTGTTGAAAAAAAACTGAGTTTTCAGCTTGTACAGAATTGGTTTTCATTTAATATAAGATACTGTTTTATAACCTATTGTCTTATGAATAATATTGGTTGGCACTTTGGGTATCTGCTTTTAGGATTTGCTTGTCGACGTCTTATAAATTTACATAAAAGCTGAGTATTTCAATATCATCAGAATGGTGCTGAAAAGTCAGGGCTGAAACTAAACAAAATACACAAGAATTAACCTAATAATTGATGAAAATTTCTAAACTCAAACTACCGGTGGTAGTCAGTGCTGCCTTTTTAGCGATCAACGTTATGGCACAAAACCCGGCAAAACCCCTACAGATAAGTGGTGTATATCCCCACCTGGCAACTTTTAATGAAGGCTGGACCTTGCCGGGAAGCAAAAGGAAAACCAATGGTGATGGCGGAGAAAATGGCATTGGCGCCATTACCCCCTGGGCTGGTAAATTATGGATGGTAACTTATTCCCCTCACCTGCCAAAAGGGAGTTCTGATAAATTATATAGTGTGGATGATCAATTGAACGTCACTATTCATCCTGAAAGTATTGGCGGAACACCTGCGAACAGGATGATCCATAACGCATCCGGACAATTGATTACCAGCAATTACTTCATCGATAAAAAGGGAACAGTAAGGACCATTCCTTTTTCTGTGATGCCCGGAAGGATGACTGCAACCGCAGCACATTTAACTGACCCCGCGAACATGGTTTACTTTTATGATATGGAGGGCATGCTATATGAAGCTAATGTACACACGCTCGCTGTAAAAAAGCTTTTCAATAAGCCTGTTCCAGGTTGGCATGGCAAGGGTGCATATACTGCTCAAAAGCAATTGGTAGTTGCCAATAATGGGGAAGACGCTGTTTTTAAGTTAAAAAAGGAAATGCTTGAAGCTGGGGACCTCCCTCAAAACGAAGAGGATAAAGGTGTTTTGGCCAGCTGGGATGGTAAAGACTGGAAGATCATCGCACGCAGGCAGTTTACTGATGTAACCGGTCCGGGAGGTATATACGGCTCGCCGACAGATAAAAGTCCGCTTTGGAGCATCGGCTGGGACAAACGTTCGGTCATGCTTAAACTCCTGGACGATGGGAAATGGTATACCTATCGTTTGCCAAAAGCGGCCCGTACTTACGATCACAGAGGAGGCTGGTATACGGAATGGCCAAGAATCAGGGAGGTTGGAAATGGTAAAATGCTAATGGATATGCATGGCATGTTATACGATTTCCCAAAAACCTTTTCCAGAAACAACAGTGCAGGCATCACTCCTGTAAGCAGCCATTTACGTTACATCCCTGATTTTTGCAGCTGGAACAACCAAATTGTATTTGCTACGGATGAAACTACGGTATTGGAAAACCCTATGGCCGGGCGCGCACAGTCTAACCTTTGGTTTGGCCAATGGAGCGACCTAAAAAACTGGGGCGGAGCTACAGGCTGGGGAGGCCCTTGGGATAAAGATGAAGTAAAAGCAGCTGAGGTATCTGATCCTTTTCTGGTAAAAGGCTTTGACCATAAAGTTTTGCATCTGGCACAAAGTTCAAACCATACCGTAAGTTTTACGATACAACTGGATAAATCGGGAAACAACAAATGGGAAGATTATAAGACGATCGTAGTTCCTGCAAACGGCTATCAATATTTTATATTCCCGGCAAATTTTAATGCAAACTGGGTACGTTTTAAGACCGATGCAGCATGTACTGCTTCGGCATTTTTTCACTTTACCGGAAAAATGCAGGAGAAACAGGATGCCATGTTCAATTCAATTGCAGGCATCAACGAGAAAGTAGCTGTAAATGAAAATTTAATACGCCCAGCCGGACACAACAAAAACCTGCAGGTATTGAACATTTCAAATAGTAAAAAACAGTACAGCGAAATTGATGAAAAATTACAGGTCGTATCCAATATTGCCGACAGTACAAAACAGATGGAAGCACTGCTGGCATTGGATAAGACCTATACTGTTGATGATGCTTCGGTAATGATTAAGGACAAAACAGGAACCTTCCGCTTACCACTAAATTCTGGTGTTTACGAAACTTTTGCATCGAGAGTAAAAAGAGAAATTGAATCGGAACGCTTTATGTTAAATATTCAGGGCACATTTTATGAAGCAGGCCGCGAATCTGGTCTGGTAGCCATCCGCCCTATTGCTACACACAAAAAGAAAATCGTTGACTTTTGTACCTGGAGGGGATTATTGGTGCTGAGCGGAACAAAACTGAATGCCGGAGCAGATGGCCATTACTTTGGGACAGGAACCAATGGCCTATGGTATGGTGCTATAGATGATATCTGGAAAATGGGCAAACCAGTCGGCGAAGGCGGAGTATGGAAAAACACCGACGTAAAAGCGAAAACTGCTTCCTTACCCTATCTGATGACAGGTTATGATCATAAAACGGTTTCTATTACGGCCGACAAAGATGTTAATATCACGCTGGAAATAAATTTCGACCTGACTGGCTTTTATACTTATAAAACTTTTGCGCTGAAAGCGGGACAAACCCTGAACCACGTTTTTCCGGCCGGATTTAGTGCCCATTGGGTAAAAGCCATTGCCGACAAAGACTGTAAAGCCACGGTCTGGTTTAAGTATAAATAAGGTAATGAAGGAATATATTGAGCTTATTGATCTATAAAAAAAATTGTTTAGCTGATGCAGATAACTCTGCATCAGCTCATATTTATGGCCTGTCCCGCATAGCTCATTTGGCGACGACCATTCCTGAATATTGGCTATTCGATTGCCTGGACCTGTCTCTTGCTATAACAGCCATATAAACATGCACTTCCTTACCTGCTAAATCATCAGAAAGCCTCAGCACATCAGTTCCGGAATTTCTAAAACCACCATAAGCAACATAACAACTCTTCCTACCTTCCAAATCAATAGCCAACATCATCACCTGATCCTGCGCTGAAGCATCCGGACCAATTTCCATATCCCAATGAAACCTCAGCACATCCTTACCTTCCAACGCCACCTTCACATCTTTCAAACCAGGAAGGCTACCACCGCTAAATTTAAATTCTTCCGGATCAATCGTGTACCCATTTTCTTCTTCCTTCACCGCAAACATTTTGTTATAAGAAACTGCGCCCCTCATACCTCCCGTCTTGGTCCAGTAGTTATTAAACCCAACCTTAATCAATTCCTTGCAGCAATTTAAAGTATCCTGTACGAGCTTAAACTGCGCTCTGTTCTTCATTTCCGCGATTGTAGCCGGAGCTGTGCGCTCGGGTAAACCTCTCATCCAGTCAACACCGTAAGAATTATAGCCGACAACCGTGCCGACTTTACCACTAAAACCACCTAAAATTCCATTTTTATTTCTTGCCATAATATTTTTATTTAATTAAAAGATATACTAACATACTAAAAAGTACGGACCATATTGCAACCTCTCTTTTTGCTCAGCCGACTTTCACCCAATAGCCACCCGACTTCAACCCGCTCCTGACCGAGTTAGCACCGAGTATAGACCGAGCTTAGACCGAGTAAAAAGCCTGTCGACTTCGAACGAACCCTGAATCAGGAAAAACCAAAGCAAAATCAGCCTTAATACATAAATAAAGACCATAAATAGCATAACCAACAATTCCAACAAACACAAAAAAATCACCATATAAGAATAGAAAATCAGCAGAAAAAACTATACACATTTTCTATTTTTCCCCTGAAAAAAGACAACAAAAACACCTCTCCTTCCGTTCATGGATAAGAATGACGAATTGCATATGGATACCCACCAAGACCATGAATCTTAAATCAAAAATTACAACAATATTTAACAATAGATTATTTTAGTATTCAAATTAAAAAGTATTTTAAATAATTTAATAAAAATTACATGGAAAAATTATGGTATGAAAATCTCAGATTAACGGGCGACAAAATTACCTTTCCCCGACAAATCCAGGTTCAGATTGAAGCTAAAATTAAAAAAGGACACGGACCTCACAACCTCCGTATGCCGGGAATCCAGGAGCTTGCAAACAGCCTGGCAAGGCACAACAAACTGGACAAATTGTATCATGATGTAGAAGCTGCCTACAAGGCGCTTTGCAAGACAGGCATCTTATATACCAAAGGAAAGATTGGAACTTTTATAAGCCCTGATGCACTGCCCGATGAATACGAAAAATCCCCGCTAAAACAAGTTGCGGACTTTAGTTTCAATGAACAGCAGCTGCCTGAAGACACCTTTATTACCCTCGGCCCATACTATCCCGGCCATCAGGTATTCAACCTGCCTAAACCGGCTTTGCGGTATGAAGAATTACATGAATGTTCTACCGGAGAGCCGGCACAAACCAAGCGCATGCCTGATCCCGATTTTCACCGCCTGGTACATCGGGAAGTCAGAAGCCGTTGCCTGAATATTCAACCCTCACATCTAGCCATTATTCCAGGTGCAGGAATGGCTTTAAGGATTGTGCTGCATTCCTTATTGAGCAAAGAAGACAAAGTAATCCTTTCCGGGAAATGCGATTCAAGACTTAAAGAACTCATCAGATCTACAGGTGCTGAAATCATAGAAATCAGTTCAGATCAGCAGGGAATCAGGATGACTCAGGTTGAAGCACATTGCAAGATGACACGCATAAAACTGGTCTATATTGAACCCGCAGGACAGTATCCGGATATGATCTACCTCAGCCCCAACCGAAGGGATCGTTTACTGCAACTCTCCTACCTCTATAACTTTGCGATCCTGGAACATAACGAAGAACACGGATGTTATTACAGTACTCCCGGCAGATCCCTGTTTGATAAAGACGAAAAAGCAAAGGTCATCTATATCAGTTCAGTCAGCAGGCACACACCATGGCTCCATAAACTGGGTTTTGTTCTGGCACCCAAAAATTTCATCGATCATATCCTCCTAAAATCAAAGTACCTCTATGAAACCTGGGACGTTCATTTTGAAAGGGCGATGATCAGATTATTTCAGGAGGGAATATTTCAGCGCATCATCCGTAAGGTAAACTCCTTGTTATGCAGTATTCAAAAAAAAGCAAAAAAGCTCTTTAAAAGCATGCAATTGACCGATTATGCGGCTTTGTCGGACACCAGGGCAGGGATCTTCATTTTTATCCATTTCCCCAGCGACATCAGCACCTTGATCCCCAAGTTAATTGATTCCGGATTTTATGACCCGCCTGATCCAAATCTAATTCCACAGCACGAAATCACAGGTTTAAGGATCAGTTTGTACCTAGGTAGTCAGACCAGATTCAGCAACCTTTTTAAAATCCTGAAAGCTCATTTCAAAAGTCACTAATCCAATCAATCACCCTAAAGACACACACAAATGCATTTACACGATTTTCTCTCCACCATCATTACCCTCCTTAAGGAACACGGTTCCCTATTCCAACAATTAGCAGAGCGGCAAAACAGCCCCGCGCAACCCGTTCAACTGATTTCTCCCCCAAAAGACGAAATTCTGGACCTTAAAGAATTTATGGAGCTCATGCATATCGGACCATCCACCTACAGGCGAAGATTAATGGATGGAACATTTGTTCCTAAAATAATAGGCGGAAAAAAGTATTTTCTCAGATCAGAGATAGAACACCTGATCCGGCAGAAGAAAAATAAGAAACCGAAAAAACCAGAATAGCAGCAGCCCCTTAATTAATCAGCAGGCGAAAAACCTGCTGATTAACTTTAAAAATCCACATGATCCGATCTTTTCGGCCGAAATCACCCTGTAATTTAAAAACAGAAAAACTTAATCATCTTGTATTCCACAACTCTCAGCTGCTCTTTTGCCTCGTTTTTCTCAAGAATTTAAAATTTGTCTTTTGAGAATGTGATAAATATTATACAGCTTTGTCCCGCGAAATTTCGTAAATTGTATATAGAGATTCCCCGGTTTATGTCCGATTACAGCAGCCATACAGATCAGCAATTATTAGTAATGCTACGCGGCGGAGATTGGAATGCGTTTGACTGTTTGTATGAAAAGCACTGGGATAGGGTATATGATCAGGCTTTTAAAAAGCTCAACGACGGAATTTTAGCCAAAGACATCACACAGGATGTTTTTATCTCCCTCTGGACCCACAGAGCAACCAATTATATTGACAATCTGGAAGCCTACCTGTTTTCTGCCTGCCGGAATAATGTTTTCAGGCAGCTTAAAATAAACAGCCGCTTCCTTCCGATAACAGACCTCATCTTAGAAGCAAGGACGTATTGCCCACAGGCAGACGCAAAGATCCTGCAGGAAGAATTCTTCAGAAATTATGAATCACTGGTGAGCTCCCTCCCCCCTGCCCAGCAAACTATTTTCCGGATGCACTATCATGAAGATCTGAGCACCTTAAAAATTGCGCAGGAACTTAAGATCGCCCGAAAGACCGTGCAAAATCAATTAACCAGGGCCATCACTATACTCAGGGCTTCACTTTTGTCGATCGCCATTTTACTAAACCAGAACCAGGATAGTTAACCGTATTAAGATCTGTCTTTTTGTAAAAAAAAATCTTCCTTTTGAATGGGACTTTTCCCTTTGGCGTACTCATGTTGTTATATAGCTGAAATTACAAATGGAAAAGAAGCAGTTTTTAGACATTTTGTCAAAATACATTGAGGGGAAAGCCTCTGCAGAGGAACAACAGTTTCTGTATAGTTATTACCAGTTATTTATGGCCGAACCCAGTGTAACCGCCCTGCTGAATGATAATGAGAAAATAAAACTAAAGCTCGCCATTAAGGCGAATATCGACCAACGACTGAATAAGACTATAACTCCGGCGAGGAAGCCGGTAAAACTATGGACCAGAATTACCGCCGCAGCAGCCATCCTGCTGATCACCGGTCTGGTTATTTATTTACTGACCAACAAAGATAAGCCGCAAATTTCCTCAATTGACAGTTATGCAAACGATATTGCACCTGGAAAAAAAGGGGCCACCTTGACATTGGCAAACGGCAGCCAGATCTATGTCGCGGATAAAACCGATGGCAGAATTGCTGAAGACCACGGTGTAACGATCACAAAATCCGGCGATGGGGAACTGAGCTATCAGCGCTTACCTGGTAAAGATGATGGCAAAATAGCGTACAACACACTTTCTACAGCTAAAGGAGAAACATTTAAAGTTCTTCTGCCCGACCAAAGTGTGGTATACCTGAATGCGGCCTCCACATTGCGCTATCCGACCACATTTAAAAGTCGCACGAGGGAGGTAACGCTTTCGGGAGAAGCGTATTTCGAAGTAGCAAAGAATCCCGATATGCCTTTTCATGTGGTCACAGGAAGACAAACCACCGTTGTACTGGGCACACATTTCAACCTCAACAGTTATCCTGAAGAGACCTTTCTCAGCACGACACTACTGGAAGGAAAGGTTAAGGTAACTATTGATGATCAACAAGTTATACTGAGACCAGGACAACAATCCCTTAGCTCAAACCAGCAAATTAAAGGAGCAGCACCTGAAATCACTGTCGGCAGGGTGAACACGGAAGATGTTATCGCCTGGAAAAACGGATGGTTTAGTTTCCAGGATGCAGATATCAAAACCATTATGAACCAGCTTAGCAGATGGTATGATATTGAGGTAGTTTATCAGGATAAAATACCCGAAGGCCATTATAGAGGAAAAGTATCCAGAAATGTAAAAATATCCAGGGTACTAAAAGTGCTGGAAGCAAGCGGAATTAATTTTAAAATAGAAGGGAAAACAATTATTGTAAAATAACCACCAACAAAAGGAGCATGGCAAGGCTTTGCACTTAAGCTGGACCAGAATAACCGGATCATGTTCGAACCATGACCCGGTCAAATGTCTGAGACTAGCTATTACGCCAATACCAATCGACTAAATCAGTAACTCAAACCTAACAAAAGTATGCAATTTTTCACGATTTGTAAACTCTGGGACTTAAAGCTTCCGGGGTTTAGAAAACTATTCATTATCATGAAGCTAACCACTTTTATAATGATCATCGGCTGTATTCAGCTGCATGCGTCTGTTTATAGCCAGAATATAAACATGACGGAAAGAAATGTAAGCCTGGAATCGGTGATTTCCGGCATTGAACGCCAAAGTGGCTACCATTTCTTTTCGAACACCGAACTGATCAAGGCAATGCCTAAAGTCAGTGTGAACTTTAAAAATGCCACACTAACAGAGGCACTGGAAGCGCTTTTCGGCAAACTTCCCGTTAATTATCAGATTATAGATAAGATTATAGTGCTCAGTATGAAGTCCAAAACAGATCTTCCCGCTGTAGCTATAAGCCAAAATCCAACTTTGGTAATCGGGACAGTCCTGGATGAAGAAGGCCAGACTATTCAAGGCGTAAACATCAGGATAAAAAACACAGTCCGGCAGGTAAGTACCGATAAGGATGGTAAGTTCAGCATCCTGGTTCCGGATCCCTCAGCCATCCTGCAGTTCAGTTACATTGGTTATACCACGCAGGAATTTTCTATAAACAATCTAAAAAACCCGATCATCATCAGGTTAAAAGTGGCAACCAGTGAACTCGACCAGGTACAGATCCTCGCCTATGGCATCACCACCAAGAGGCTCGCTACCGGTAACTCCACGACGATCAAAGCCGCTGAACTGATGAAAAATCCTGTATCGAATCTCTTACAGGCGGTTCAAAATCATGTTCCAGGGGTATACATACAGCAAAAAAGCGGGCGCCCGGGATCGCCTTTCCAAATATCGATGAGAGGAAAAAATACCCTTACCGGAAACAATCAACCCTTATTTGTGGTAGACGGGGTAACTTATCCCAGTGGAAAACTACCGATTTTAGGCAATTTCAGTTCCGATGAATTAAAAGGAGGAAACGCACTTGACTATCTGGATATGTCCATGATAGAAAGTATCGATTTTCTTAAAGATGCGGATGCGACCTCAATCTACGGATCCCGTGGTGCATATGGGGTAGTGTTAATCACCACAAAAAAAGGAAAAGCAGGAGAACCAGTATTTAACCTGAACATGAATTCCGGTGTCACCGTTCGTGGGATAAGCCCTGAGTTGTTAAATATCGAACAGTATCTGGAATTAAGGCGGGAAGCTTTCGCCAATGATAAGGCAACACCAGGCCCTACTGATTTGGATGTCAATGGAACCTGGCCGGCAGACCGGAATACCAACTGGGTAAAAGAATTCAGCGGTAAACAGGCGATGGTCGTCAACGCCAATGCCAGTTATTCCGGGGGGACCGAAAGGCTGAGTTTCTTAATCGGAGCCAGTTATAACAAACAAAAAGATATACAAAGTATCAAAGGTGCTAACCGAAGGGGTGGGATCAATTTTAATCTCAATTCCGACACCAAAGATCATAAATTCTACATCAGCCTGTCGGGAAGTTATGCCTCCACTACAAATGATATGGTGGCTTATGATTTTGCAGCAGGGGCTAATGTGTACTCGGCACCTAATGCGCCCTCGTTATACCTTCCAGACGGAAAATTAAACTGGGAAACAGGAAATAACGCTGCCCGGGTTTTCAATATCATTAATAAAAACATCACCAACAACCTGATTTCCAATGCAGAATTAAAGTATGCTCCGGTAAAAGGGCTCACCATCAAAACAAATATTGGATTTAACGTTCTATCCTCTAAGCAATTGAATGGGATGCCCAGTACCTATTACAATCCTGCCATCACTTACACCACTTCAAGTATTGCACAATTTTACAACAACCGCACACTTACCTTCGAGCCAAATATCAATTACACGCACAAATTAGGAAAGAAAGGAACGATCACTTTAACTTCAGGGGCAACCTTTCAGGACGGCTTAGACTATAACAACTCTATTTCGGGAAGTAATTTCCTATCCGATGACTTGTTGTACAACCCCAGCTTTGCCGACAAAGTCAATGTAACCGCCAGTTACAACCAGACACCAAACCGGTACCTTGGCTTTTTTGGGATCGTGCGTTATAATTGGGCCGATAAATATATTTTAAATATAAACGGCCGTTATGATGGTTCTACAAAATTTGGAAGTGATAACCAGATGGGAGGATTCGGATCAATAGGTGCCGCCTGGATCCTCAGTGAAGAAAGCTGGTTTAAAAATACCTTGTCAAAGGTGGTCAGCTTTGCGAAAATAAGAGGAAGTTATGGTACCGTTGGTGGGGATGGAATTGGCAATTACCTTTACCTAAATACCTTTGCCAGCGGATCACCCTATCAAGGTAGCGTAGGCTTAAGGCCAAATGCCCTGGCAAATCCTTCACTGCAATGGGAAAAAAATGAGAAAGGCGAGATTGCCGTAAATCTGGAATTCCTGAATGGACGCATTGGTATCGAAGCGGCTTACTATAAAAACAAAACTTCTAATCAGCTTGTTGCCCAGCCATTGTCGGGTGTTACCGGCTTCAGCCTGCTGAATATAAATTCTCCCGCGGTATTAAAAAACTGGGGTTATGAATTTGATCTACGTACAACCAATGTTAAAACCCGCGACTTTACCTGGACCAGCAACTTTAATTTCACCATTCCAAAAAGCATATTGGCGGCTTATCCGAATTCGGGAGGAGCACTTCCTAACGTCAACTGGGTGATTGGTAAGCCAGCTACAGGAGTTAAGCTATTTAGCTATGGTGGTGTTAATCCCGCAACAGGTAACCACAGTTTCTACAAGAACGGCGTCATCGGCGACTGGCTTCCTTTTGTCAGTGTAGGACTGGACGAAATCAAAGACAGAACAGAGTTCATAGATCTGGCGCCGAAATACTATGGAGGTTTTCAGAATACCTTTAGCTATAAAGGTTTTAATGTCAGTGCATTTATTACGTTCAGCAGTCAGATGGGTAGAAATATGCTCAGTTACCAGGGCTTGTTTAGTCAGCCAGGTATGTTTAACAACAACACCTCTACGGTGTATCTCAGAAGGTGGCAAAAACCCGGAGACATTACAGACGTTCCCCGCGCCATACAAGGCACCTTAGCCATTCTTGCACAGGGAAATTTTAACAACAGTACCGGGGCCTATACCCGGGTAACCTATGCGCGTTTAAACAATGTAAACATTTCCTATACCTTCCCAACCGGGACACTGAAAAGTCTGGCCCTAAAAAGGCTCAATGTTTATCTGCAAGGGCAAAATCTGTTGACCGTTTCTAAATATGGAGATTTTGACCCGGAAAATATGGGCGCAGGACAGGGTCCGTTAAGGGTATTTACCGGTGGTGTTAATTTAACTTTCTAAACAGCAGTATCATGAAAACTCAAAATATATTTGCAATATGCCTGCTTGCAGTCACCCTGACAACAAGCTGTAAAAAATATTTAACCATTCCGCTTCCTGTTGATAAAATATCAGGATCAAGCGCGTTTACCAATGACAAATCAGTGGCAGCGCAGATCAGTCATATATTGGGCAGTATGGCTGGTTCACAAGCCTTTGACGGAGAAAGCATTGGTTTTCTTGCTGCGGAATACAGCGATGAGCTGACTAATTATTCACTCAAAGCAGATAACGTTGCTTTTTATAACAATACCGTCAGCAATAACCTTACTGGTAAATACTGGACCAGTTTCTATACTTATATTTACGATTGCAACCTGGCCATTGAAGGGATAAATGCTTCGACATCTGTGATCAATTACAAAAACCAGTGGATAGGAGAAGCGTTATTTTTACGCGCCTTCCTGCATTTTTCCTTAACCAATCTTTATGGGGATGTGCCCCTGGTAACGAGTTCAGATTTCAGGGTCAATAATGTGCTGGGCAGGACACCTAAAGCTGAAGTATACAAGCAGGTGATTGCTGATTTGCTGCAGGCACAATCCTTGTTGAGCACTGATTACAGGAATGCTGCCGGCACGGTTACAACTAGCCGCGGTCGCCCGAACAAAATGGCAGCAACAGCACTGTTGGCAAGGGTTTACCTGTATGCCGGCGAATGGGCTAAAGCTGAAGAACAGGCAAATGCCCTGATTTCAAGTACGGCGACTTACGAATTGCCCGCGCCTCCACAAACTTTTCTGGCTGCCAGCAGAGAAACCATCTGGTCATTCACAGTCGAAACGAATGCAAGTGAACCGTATGTAAGGGAATTCAGGATTTATTATAATAATGCTCCTGCGGTGCTCTTACCACCAGCAACGGTGAATAGCTTAGGCATCTATGCCGCATTAAGTCCTTCCTTAATTTCTGCTTTTGAAAGTACAGATCAAAGGTTAACAAGATGGGCCAGCAAAACAACCACAAGCCCGGTTCCGCCTGCGCTGCCACAAACCTATTATTTTGTGAGCAAATATAAAAGCAGTGTAAACGGCATAGAAAACATCGTGATGCTGAGACTTGGAGAACAGTACCTGATCCGTGCTGAAGCAAGGGCCCAGCAGAACAATCTTCCAGGCGCACAAAGCGATATCAACTCCCTGAGAAGCCGGGCTGGTTTAACAGGTACACCTGCATCGGATAAAACAGAAGTACTGGCCGCCATCGCGAAGGAACGCCGCACAGAGCTTTTCACAGAACATGGCCATCGTTTCTTCGACTTAAAACGTACCGGAACAGTTGATGCGGTAATGTCGGTTGCTGCCCCGCTGAAAGGTGGTATCTGGACTAGTCAGAAGCAAATATGGCCTATACCGGCAGCGGATATTTTTGCCAATCCTAATTTAACCCAGGCTCCGGGTTATAACTAAATCACTAAGCTCATATATGACATGGCTTCCTATGGTCAAAATTTATGATTCAAATAAAAAACAAATGAAACACCTAACCATCAGAACGGGCTTATTGATGCTTGTCGCTATATCGTTCACGGCCCTTCAGGCGCAGACAAAAAAGAACTTCAGCATCAATGGCAGCTTTGTTAATATGCCGTCTGTACCCGGAAAAGTCTATCTCAGGTATGATGCCATTGCAGAAAAGCCTGCAGACAGTGCTGTTGTAGCGCATGGCAAATACACCTTTAAGGGCGATCTTGAAACGTCTGTTATGGCTACCCTCGCGTTCGTTAAAGATGCCCCGTTAACAAATAAAGAGCGGATAAACCTGATGCTGGATCAGGGCACGATAGACATCGTATCCGACCAATCCCTTAGCCGTTCCACGATAACCGGCAGCGGAGCAATTGCCCATAAGGAATTTCTTAAGGTCACCGCATTCGCCATTACAGAGTCGGCCGCGTTACAGAAAATTAAAGACAGTGAGGGCTATAAAACCGATGAATCCTTAAAGGCAGAAGTATCGAAGAGAATGACCAACTTATTTGGCCGCTCGCTGAGCGATATGATTACTTACGCCATCGACAACCCTGAATCTCCAATTAGTCCATACCTCAGCTGCGTACTGATCAGCAGCGGATATGTAAGGCCAGGAACAAGCGATTCGCTTTACCAGGCCTTGCCTGCAGCATTGAATTCTTCCAGACTAAAGGCGGGCGTAGATGCGATACTTGAAAAACGACAGAAAGGGATCTTCCAAATTCTCGATGATCAGAAAAAGGCGGAACAAAAGCTGGCTAAGGTGGGCGACAGCGCCATAGATTTCAGGCAACAAGACATAAATGGCAAAGCAGTAAGCCTGTCTTCTTTCAAAGGAAAATATGTATTAATCGACTTTTGGGCCAGCTGGTGTGCCCCCTGCCGGGCGGAGCATCCTGCGATAGTTAAGGCATACCAGACCTATAAGGATAAAGGCTTCACTATCTTAGGTGTGTCGCTGGACAGCAGGAATACCAAACAGGCCTGGCTTGACGCTATAAAAAAAGACGGGCTGACATGGACCCAGGTATCGGACCTGAAGGCCTTTGAAAACCAGGTTGCCTTGCTGTATGGCGTGACAGCGATACCTCAAAACTTTCTGATTGATCCCAATCATGTCATCATCGCCAGGAACCTGAGAGGAACAGCGTTGGAACAGAAACTAAAAGAAATCATTAAATAATATATCTGAGCAATCAGCAGGTTTTTCGCCTGCTGATTTACTCGTATTTCAAGGCCTCTACAGGATTGGCTTTTGCTGCCTTATAAGCCTGAAAGCTAACCGTCAAAAATGCGATGATTACTGTTCCTGCTATCGAGATCAATACAATTGGCCATGATATTGTGGTCCTGAACTCGAAACCGGTAAGCCACCTGTTCATCAGATAATAAGACAAAGGTACACCGATACATGCGGCGATAAAGACCATTTTCAGAAAGGAAACCGAGAGGAGCCTCATGATATTGCCAACTGTGGCGCCCAGTACACGACGCACACCAAACTCTTTTGTACGTTGCTCGGCACTGTAAGCAACCAGTCCATAAAGCCCCAGGCAAGAGATCAGAATCGCGATACCACCAAACAGGTTGGCCAGAATGCCCAGTATCTTTTCTGATTGCATTTTTTTCAAAAACAGGTCATTGACAAAACTGATTTCTACCGGGTATTCCGGATTGATATTTTTGGTAATGGCAGAAATCAGCTCCACATTCCTGCTCACACTGTTGGCAGGGTTTAAACGCATGTTAATGCTTCCTCCCGGGTTTTTATTAAAAATGATCACCATCGGGTTTCCGGAGCGATAAGGAGAAGACCAGATAAAATCTTTAAAAACGCCGATTACCTTCAGCTGATTCCCAAAGAGATTTACATTCATTCCTAAGGGATTTTTAAGCTTCATCATCTTTACCGCTGTACTGCTCAGCATAATTCCGGCACTATCTGATGCGAAATCTCGGGAGAAATCGCGGCCTGCCAGCAGTTCCACACCATTGGTCTTCACAAAATCATATTGGGTTTCGAGACGGTTAAAAACAATCTCCTTTCCCTTTTCTTCCATTCCCGGCCATTGAAAACCATAAAACCAGCTGCCCACATTGGTCATGCCCCTGGAAGATTTGTTTAGGGCAGTAACCGCCCCGCTTTTTAGCAACTGTTCTTTAAATAAATCAAATTTACCGTTCAATTCCCCGTCCTGAGGCATCTCTGCCAACAAATTGGTGTTATAACCTATTGGCCTGTTTTTGATAAACTGCATCTGTTTATAGATGACCAGCGTAGCGATGATGAGTATGATGGCAAAGCAAAACTGTACCACCACCAGCACCTGCCTGATGTTGAAAGGAATGAGTTTTGCCCTTGCTGTTTTTTTCTTTAGGGTCTGAATCGGGTTAAAGGAAGAAAGGAACAATGCCGGATAGGTACCTGATAAAAGGCCGGTCAGCAGTGCTACGGCCAGGATGCCCAGCCAATAGTTAGTATTCGTATAACCGATTGCAATATGGATTCCCAACAAATTATTGAATATGGGTAAAGTAACTTCAACAATGGTAACCGCGATCAGGACAGCGACTGTGGTAAGGACCATCGCTTCGGTGAGAAACTGGATCACAAGCGAACTGCTGGTTGCTCCGATCGTTTTTTTGATCCCTACTTCCTTTGCCCTGCGCTCTGATTTGGCAGTGGCCATATTCATGAAATTGATACAGGCGACAAGCAGAATACCGAAAGCCAGGGCCACAAAAAGATAAATACGTTCTATGTCGCCACCTATACTTTTACCATTCAGAAATTCGCCATGCAAATGGGTGTCCACTAAAGGGAATAAGAAATTCTCATTCCTTTGTGCCGTATAATTTTCATTGAACAGCTTTTTCACCTTTGAATTGATCAGATCGATATTAGCCGGATCATTAACTTTGACCATTACCGGAAAGTTAAAATCTCCCCAATTCATGTTTTTAACGTAATCGTTTATGCTTTCAAAAAAAGACCAGGGCATCAAATAATCAAACCTAAGTGAAATATTGGTAGGCAGATCTTTAATAACACCGGTAACTTTTAGATCATTTCTGTTCTGATACCTGACCGTTTTATTCAACACATCGGTACTGCCGAATAAAAGTTTCGCCGTACTTTCTGTCAATATTACCGCATCTGGTGTATTTAGCGCGGTAGATGGATTGCCAGTGATAAACTCGTAATTGAAAATTCTGAGGATCTCCGGATCAGCAAAGAGGTCTCTCATTTTAAACACTTTTTCCTTGTTGGCAATGAGCGATTCATCATTACCGCCAATCCGGCTGAGCTCATTAACCTCTGGAATTTTAGTCCTAATAGCCATGGCAATCCCATTTCCAGGTATACCTCCTGTACTTGTAATTTTTCCGGTGGCATCCTGAAAATTGGTCATCACCTGATAGACTTTATCCGAATCCTTAAAGTGACGGTCGAAGTTCATTTCGTAATTGACATACAACAGCAACAGCAGGCAGGCTGACAAACCAACCGCCAAACCCACAATATTAATAACGGAAGAAGTCTTGTTTCTCCAGAGATTACGCAAAGCGATTTTCAAATTGAGTCTGAACATGGCGGCAATTGGTTTATCAATTAAACAAATACGATTGACCTGCAATTTACTAAGTTTGTGCCAAGAGTGATAAACAAATTAACAACCTAAATATCAATCTGTTAATATTTTTAGTTTTATAAAACCGTTCATTATCGAACGGTAGGCGTACACTGTCGTACAGTTGAAATTAAAATCCCCATCCGGAATCACACATCTTTATCTATCTTTAAAAATCCTTGATATTGAAATGATTGAAACACTCTCCACCTATTGGCAATTTCTGAAATACCCCCGCTTAACCCCGCAGTCTAAAGACAAGAAAGCAGTATGGAAAGAGCTGTTATGGCTCCTTATTTTAGACCTGGCATTTGCCCTTCTCATTATCCTGAGCTATTACGCGCTCCTGAAATTCCAGTTAATTGTGAAATATGAGGATTCGGATCTCTTTAAATATGGATTTCCTGCAGCTATGCTTTTGGCAGTGGTATTGGCACCTTTTTTTGAGGAGCTTGTCTTTAGATGGCAACTTAGAAAGCCTAAGGTTAGCATCTGGTTTGTAGGAATTTCAGCTGCGCTGATTACCGGATCTTTCCTCAAAAATGACAACCTGCTATTCGTCATATATATTGTCTTTTTCATCGCTACGCTGACTGTAACTATACTGACAGACAAACTGAAGCGACTGAAAGCTGTTCATGTATTCCGAAACTATTATGTATTCCTGTTTTACTATACGGCAATTATTTTTGGTTATGTACACATGAGTAACATCAAGGGCCTCACCTTATCAGATCCTTCTTTTATACTATACATTGGCTCTCAGATATTCGGGGGTTTAACAATGGGATATATCCGGGTAAAATATGGCTTAAAGTACAGCATGTTGCTCCACGCAGTTTTCAACGCAATCATGGTCCCTTTAGCCTGGCTCAGTCTGTAAATAAATTAATTTATTAATATAATTTCTTCCACTTATTCATTTAACCGAAGTATCTTTGCGAAAAAAAATTGGAATGAAAAACGCTCAAATAAAAATCATACTCATGGCCTTGGCCAGCTTTTTTTTGGTTTCTTCCTGCAAAAAAAAGAACGATTCAAAACCAGCTTTTACAGAAACAAAGGTCAGTTTAACCACCCACAAACTTGCCTCGTTCTCCGCAATAAAAAATTCGAAGTATCTGGTTGTTTTTGAATCCGGATTAGGCAACGATCATACCGTATGGAGCAGCAATGCTGTTGCTTCACAAATAAGCAGCATTACTGATATACTCATGTACGACCGGGCAGGTTATGGGAAATCAGAAAATGGTCCGGGCCCAAGAAATATCGACCGGTTACGAGGCGAATTGGAAAGTCTAATCGACAAGTTTTCAAACGGAAGAAAGGTCATATTGATCGGGCACTCCTTGGGCGGTATGATCATCAGAGATTATGCGATTAAAAACCCAGTCAAAACGGCAGCACTTTTATTTGTTGATTCTTCACACGAGTTTTACAGCCATCCAACTCAGGCTGAGGAAGATGCATTTTACGAAGCTTCTAAAAATGCCAATGGTGCAAATTTCGGAGGAACACTCGAAGCCAGGGAGTTCATAGAAGACTTACAATACGCCGGCACCTTACCTTCTTTGCCAAACGTACCGGTAATTGTATTAACCAGTATGAAAGTGGATGCCAGCACTTCATCATCAGCTAAGCAAATCTTCTATAATGCACACGAGTTATTAAAAAATGGGGTAACCGATTTCACTCATATTGCCACCACAAATTCGGGACATTTTATCATGATTGACGAGCCGAACCTGGTGGTTAACAATTTAAAATTATTAATTTCAAAATTGCCGTAAAACAATAAGTGCCCCTATGATCAGTTAGAGGAACCCTTTTTTGGTGTTCTATTTAAAATTCTGCTTAAATCCGAATGACTATTCAAACCGATATACTATGCGGATTGGCATGAACCATCACTCCGTCTATATCTAAAAAGAACTTCATATTGAGTTAAAAATTGCTTCTCCTTTTCGCAACATTGCACAAGCCGATTCAAAATTGAACCAATATTCTTTCATGTCCTTGTCGTAAGGAATTACTGAGGTTACCAGTGGGGATTCAGCCACTTCATCTTCTCCAGCAAAGCTGCCTTTGGTTTTCTGCGCTTCAAACCCTTCCACACTACCTATAGGATCAAAACGATAACATGTCCCATTGGTATTACCCTCTACTTCGATTCGGTACATAAATCCAGGTATCACCGGAGTACATACAAAAATTGCGGAGTTCGGGGTTTTCTAAGTATCCACTCAATCAACAATACAGGCTTATTAATAAACTTAAAAGAAATTTATTACACTTATTAAATTAATTATTTATACATTTGTTTAATGCAAAAGCAAAACAACAATAGAAAACAAGGTAGTCAGTACGACAAAATCATCAGGGAGAATCTTGAAGTGACGCTTCCGGTGATTGTTCGGGACGTGCTTAATCTGGATGTTTTGGTTAGCGAAGAATTACCCGACGATATCCAGCACACTAAAGAGAGAAAGCCGGATTCACTTAAAAAGATAACTGATACTGATGGAAATACCTATGTATTGCAGGTTGAATTTCAGCTTGAAGATGAAAAAGAAATGGTCTACCGCATGGCAGAATATAACATTATGCTGATGCGTAAATATCAGCTTCCCATCAAGCAATACGTGATCTTTTTAAAAGAGAAGAAACCTGGTATGTCAACTTTCCTGGACACCCCAAATCATAAATACCACTACAATCTTATTTTGATCACAGACATTGACTATAAACTATTTATAAAATCAGACACCATAGAGGTGAAAATATTAGGTATTTTAGCTAATTTTGGAAAACAAAATAATCAATATGCAATAAATTACATTATAAAGGAATTAAAATCACTTATAAAGGGAGATTTTGCCAGAAGTAGATATTTTAATCAATTGCGTATTCTCGCACAATTACGGAAAAGTATTAAACTAGAATTTGAAAACACTATGCAGTCAATAAGTACATTTTTTAAGGAAGAAGACGATTTCTTTTATCAAAGAGGTAAAAAAGAGACTAAAGAAAAAATGAGTCATGCTGTAATAAAAAACCTGATCATAAAACTGGGCCTTACAGATGAACAAGCGGCAGATATTATAGAAGTTGATGTGAATTTCGTTAAAAACATTCGCGCCGAATTAAACAACAAATAAAAGCTCCTAATTAAATTCAAAGACACCATGCAGTCAATAAGTACATTTTTTAAGGAAGAAGACGATTTTTTTTGTCGCAAAGTTGAAAAAGAGACTAAAGAAAGGAGGAATCATGAAGTAGCAAAGAGCCTGATACTGGAGCTTGACTTGCCTTATGAACAAATAGCTCGCATTGCAAAGTTAGATGTAGCCTATGTTAAGAAGCTCCGCGCTGAAATGGAAAACAAATAGGAATTATATATGCCATTATTAATCATCTAAGCCCTTTCCATTAAGTATCTGCGGCAGATACTTTTCAATCCTGGATTCCCGGGTCTTGGATTGTTTGGCGGCAGAGAAATACAGCAGATATCCTCTTTGTCGTCCGGGTGTCAATGCTTCAAAAGCGGCTTTCAAAGCAGGAATCTGATCTAATTTATGCTGAAATTCTTCAGGCATATGAAAATCGGCAGTCTTTTTAAAATTCACTTTTAAACCGGCTTTTTCGACTTCAATAGCTTGATGAATATAGGCTTTCAAAGCCGCTTTCATTTCCACTATTTCCAGCACATTGCTGAACCGAATTTGCCGGGTTGCCTGTGTATTTCTGTTTGATGGACCAAAATGCCATCAGGATCATTTAACAAGGCTCCTTTGAAAAACAAAAGCGCACAGTATTCTTTAAAATCATGTATTAAAACAATGTTATTTCCCTGAAGGGTGTAACAAGGTACACCCCACTTCAATTCCTCACTGAGCCCACAATCAAGAACGACCAATCTCAATTGCGCTACTGCCTCCTTCCACTTTTTATCTTCATTAAAATAAAAATCTGCTTTAGCGTTCATATGATTTATGGATTAAGATTAACAGATTGATTAAGGTTAACTGAAATGAGTCTCCGCTCTGCAGGTCTGAAATACCAGGATACTACAGTGAGGATTAATAATAATAAAGAAGGAAATATTTCATTTATCGGATTACCAGATGCTATATGTGAACATATTGCTCCGGACATAGCAAAGAAAAAACCTGCATACGCCCATTCCTTTATTAAAGGAAATTTAGGGATAAGTATGGCAATAACTCCCAAAAATTTCCAAATACCCAATATGGTTAAGAGATAAACCGGATACCCCAAATGTGTAATCACATCTACTTCCGTTTTTACCTTTAATAGCTGTACAGCTCCGGTTGATAGCATTCCCAATGCAAGCCAAAGGGTAGAAATCCAATAAATAATTTTGTTTCGCTTTGTCATAGTCTGTTATTTTTAGTTGTTTATTTTGGTTGGTTATTTTAGTTTGTTAACGATATCCTGCAATCTGTTATGTGCCATATTGATGCCGGGCGCAAAACCCATTTTTATCATTTGATCTCTGAGTTCAACGGATCTGTATATGATATGCATATTGAGTTTGCTCGTATCCTCAGTAATTGATTCAAATTCCAGGAATTCCAGCTGGACAGCAAAAGAAGAATTCTCCATCTCAAATGTTCTGGTGATTTTCTCGTTCGGAACAAATTCATGAATTACTCCATTGAATCCATGTTTGTTTCCTTTAGGATCTGTGGTTTCAAATTGGTAACCGCCGTGTCTTTTATTTTCAAGTTTCAGCACTTTAGTCCCCATCCATTGCTCTACAATGTCTGACTCAACGTAGGCTTTGAAAAGCAAGTCCACAGGCAATTCAAATTCCCTGATAACCGTCAATTCCTGCCTACCCTCTTCGGCATTGATTTTTGTTTTCTTTTCCATATAATTCTAAGTTTTTTTATAGTTTTTCATGATGGCTTCCAATTTATTAAACCGCTCATCCCACATTTCGCGGAATGGCTCGATAAAGTCAGCTATTTCTATCATTTTTTTTGCGTTTATGTGGTAAAAAACCTCTCTCCCGCTTTGCTCTTGTTTCAGCAATTCACATTCGGTGAGTATTTGCAGGTGCTTGGAAACCGTTGGTCTTGCGGTATCAAAGTTTGAGGCTATTGCTCCCGCAGTCAGAGATTGCGAAGCAAGCAATAACAGGATTGCCCTTCTTGTCGGGTCGGCTATGGCTTGAAATACGTCTCGTCTTAAATTCATTATGTAGCTATTTGACTACAAATATATACGTAGTCATTTAACTACGCAAATTTTTATTCATTTTTTTTTACAAACTAAACATGTACATACAAAGCATATATTAAAACTACCTGGAAAGCAAGGTCTGGTATCGATAAAAGGCCATCGCTCAAATATCAAAAAAGCATCACTTATTGTCAATAAAGCATCACTTATATTCACCAAATTTCATGACATTGTCCACCAAAAATCGTTAAAAACCAGGCACAAACCACAACTTATGGATTCCAAATTCGGTTTTTCATAACGACAGTTCTTTTATCTTAGGATTGACGTCTGAGACAACAGCTTTCCGGCATTGATAAAGACCAGCTCCTTGCAGGATAGGGTAAAATCCTGAATATGTAGTAACATACAAATAAAAACATATAGAAAAAATGCACATCAAAAAACTAAAAATTCTCCTCATTGGGTTGGGAATATTGTTCATGAGCAATGCCAATGCTCAACATAGCAGCAAGGCCGGTAAGGTTACGGATATTTGGGTTGTTTTTAAGACCCACTTTGATTTAGGCTTTACCGATTTGCCGGAAAATGTATTTGCCCGCTACAGGGGCGAAATGATGGACAAAGCTTTAAACATAATTGAAAAAAATGCCAGTCAGCCTAAAGCAAAACAATTTGCCTGGACTGTTCCCGGATGGCCCCTTTACGCCCAGATACTAGGCCCTTTACAAAACCCTGAACGTAAAGCAAGAATAGAAAAGGCCATCAGGGAAGGCTTCATTGTTGTACATGGACTCCCCTTTACCACACACACGGAGTCACTGGAATATGAAGAGCTGGTTCGGGGACTGGGTTATTCGTCAAAGATTGCGCGTACCTATGGCTTACCGCTACCTATAAGTGCTAAAATGACCGACGTACCTTCTCATTCCTGGGTTTTACCCACATTATTGAATAATGCAGGCATAAAATTCCTGCAACTGGGTTGTAATCCTGCAAGCCAATATCCCCGTGTACCACCACTTTTTTGGTGGGAAGGCCCTGACGGATCAAAAATACTTTGTCAGTATAGCCCTTTATATGGTTCAGACATCAAACCTGTAGAAAACTGGCCGTGTAAAAATTATCTGGCCATGCAAATGACTGGCGACAATCACGGGCCACCATCTGAAAAGGAAATCAATAAACTATTAGATGATGCGGAAAAGAACCTTCCCGGAGTAAAAATCCATTTAGGAACCCTTGATGATTTTGCGAAAGCAATCATTGCTGAACATCCGGACTTGCCAACGGTAAAAGGAGATGCACCGGACACCTGGATTCATGGTTTACTTTCAGCTCCACAGGGAGCCCGTATTGCAAGAAATGCCCGCCCTTTAGAACCGGCACTTGATGGCCTCCACACACAAATGAAGACCTGGGGAATACCTGCTTCCTCTATTTCAGCAAAGCTGGCAAAAGCCTACGAACAGAGTCTTCTGTATAGCGAACATACCTGGGGAATGAACGCGGAGTATGGTCCCCGTTACAGCTATGGTGACGACTGGAAAAAGTGGCTGGCGGAAGCAGAAGCAGAACCAATCGCCGAAAATGGTGATTATTCAAAACTTAAAAACAGCGATGCATCAAACACAAAACAAGGAAGCAAAAGAAAATGGCTGAACTCATATGATCAGCACCAGCAGTATATCCGCAATACAAATGAGATCGTAACAAAGGAGTTAAAAGCACATCTTGACTTACTTGCAGGATCAGTAAACATCGCAGGAAAGCGTCTGGTGGTCTATAATCCTTTGCCATGGAAAAGATCAGGCATGGTTGAAAACCCATGGAAAAAAGGAAAATACTTTCAGGTAAAAGAAATTGCTGCCTCCGGTTATGTTTCCTATTCTCAGGATGATTTAAAGGAATCAACGGCTACAAATGATGCGCAATCCACATTCAGCACCCCCTATTTTAATGTCGTTTTTGATTTGACCCGAGGTGGAATATCTTCATTAATAGAAAAAACAACCGGTCGCGAATTAGTGGACAAGTCTTCGAAATATGTTGTTGGTCAGTTTTTACACGAGCGGTTCAGTACAAACGAAGTTGACAAATGGTTTAACCTGTACAGCCGCATAAAAACGGGCTGGGGCTTAAATGATTTGGGTAAACCTGGAATGATCAATGCAGAAAAAGCGCCATACCTGACATTTACACCTAATGAATGGAAGATCTCAGTCTCACATTCGGACCTTGCAGATATTGCTACCTTGACTGCTGTTGATGCAAAGGGTTTTGCAAAAAAATATACTTTGGTTTTCACTTTTCCCCGGAACGCCGCCTATATGGATACCGAATGGTCAGTGGAATCTAAAACTCCTGACAAACAACCCGAAGGAGGATGGCTTTGTTTTCCTTTTGCAGTTCAAAACCCCAGCTTTACAGTTGGCCGGCTAGGTGGACCGGTTAATCCGGCAAGAGACATTATTCCTGGTACCAACAGGCACCTGATGGCCGTAAATACCGGAGTTGCCATTACACAGGCAGACCAGTCAGGAGTTGCCCTCACCCCTCTGGATGCCCCTTTAATCAGCCTTTCTGAACCCGGATTATGGAAGTATTCTATGGACTACATCCCGAAAACCCCATCGGTATTTGTCAATATTTACAACAACATGTGGAATACAAATTTTCAGTTATGGCAGGAAGGCTCATGGGCTGAACGTGTTCGAATCTGGCCAATTGACAGACATACAAAAACAGTTCCCAATCTGGTTCAAAAATCCTGGGAGGCCCGCCTGCCTCTCCTGACAGGAACAGCAGAAGGCCCGGCCGGAAAGCTACCGGTAAGCAGAAATGGCCTGTCGATTTCAAGATCTGGTGTATTGGTGACTGCTTTCGGCGAAAATCCTGATGGTAAAGGAACAATTCTGCGCGTATGGGAACAAGCCGGAATTTCAGGACTGCTTAAAATAACATTACCAGGGGGACTGAAAGCGAAAAAAGCCATTGCAGTAAACCTGCGGGGAGAAAGACTACCGACACCTTCTTTAAAGATCAGCAACAACCAGTTTTCATTCTCATTAAACAAATATGCACCTGCAAGTTTTATATTTGAATAACCGGGAAGATGACATCACCCATAAACAGAAAAACATCATTTATAACCAAAAAGCATAAACGATCACACATGAATCTCAGAAGTTCTTTTTTCAGAATTACATTTCTGGTATTGATACTTGGCATCACAGGTTTCAGCCAGGTCGCGGCACAAAGTAAACCCATTCTAAGAATGGGTTCACTGAATACCGTTTCATTTGACCAGGGATGGTCATTTGCACGGTATGGCTTACAGCCTGATGGAACAAGAAAAGCGGAGCCCGAGGCAATGGAAGCCCCGGCATATCATGACGCGGCCTGGCAAAAGCTCCAACTTCCGCACGACTGGGCCATTACAGGGCCATTCAGAATTGAACTGGACGGCTCTACCGGCAAATTACCATGGAAAGGAATCGGCTGGTACCGAAAACACTTTAATGTACACTTAACAGATGCAGGCAAACAAATTTTCGTAGACTTTGATGGCGCGATGGCCAATGCGAAAATCTGGCTCAACGGAAAATATGTTGGCACATGGCCTTATGGCTATACTTCTTTCCGCATGGACCTGACGCCATATATCCTGGCGGGAAAAGAAAATGTCCTTGCCGTTCGCCTGGATACAGAAAACTGGGATTCACGCTGGTATCCCGGAGCCGGTATTTACCGCCATGTATGGTTGGTAAAAACAAATGCAGTGCACGTAGACCATTGGGGAACATCCATTACCACACCCGAAATAACCGATCAGAAAGCAGCGGTAAATATTGCGGTAACGGTAAGCAATCAATCGAAAAAGAACCTGAATGCGATCGTACGTACGACTTTATTTGAATTGGATGCCAACAATAAGCCAGGCAGAAAAGTGGCGGCAATGAAAGATGCTTTTGTTGCCCTCAAAGCCGGTCAAAATACAGTTGCGGAATCAAGAGTGAATGTCAGCAATCCAAAACGCTGGAATATTGAAACGCCCAACAGGTATGTGGCACAAACAAATGTCATTGTGAGTGGCAAAATTATAGATACTTATCATACTCCTTTTGGCATTCGTACCATAGAATTTACAGCCAGGAATGGTTTTTTATTAAATGGTAAACGTCTGGAGATTCAAGGCACCTGTAACCATCATGATCTGGGCGCACTGGGGGCAGCAATGAACCTAAGTGCTTTAACACGCCAGTTAAAAATGCTGAAAGAAATGGGATGTAATTCATTGCGTACTTCTCATAACCCACCTGCACCAGAATTACTGGAACTGGCTGATAAAATGGGTTTTCTGGTTTGGGATGAAGCTTTTGATGCATGGAAAAAAGGAAAACGTAAAAACGACTACAACAAGCTGTTTGACGAATGGCATGATAAAGACCTTACTGCATTGATCCGCCGTGACCGCAATCATCCTTCCGTTTTTATCTGGTCGATCGGTAATGAAGTAATGGAACAACAGGATGTTAAACTGACCAAACACCTGGTAGACATTATGCATAGGGAAGATCCTACACGCCCGGTCTCCAATGGCTACAACGATCCCGATGGGGGCCGTAATTCAGGCGCAGCGGTGGCACTGGACATCATGGGTGTGAATTACTTCTTCAATCAACAACCAAAATGGGACGCTGATCCCCGCTATGCCAACAAGCCTACGCTTGGCAGTGAAACCTCTTCCTGTGTGACTTCCCGTGGCGAATATTTTTTTGGGGGAGTGGAATACAAGAACTGGCAGATCTCTTCTTATGATTATGCAAAACCAGGCTGGGGTTGCTCGCCTGATGAACAATTCAGAACGAATGCAAAGTACCCGCATCTGTTAGGTGAATATGTATGGACTGGTTTTGATTATCTGGGAGAGCCAACGCCTTATAACTCAGATGAGACCAATTTACTGAATTTCAGAACAGATCCGAACAAGCAGGCTGAGCTGGAAAAACAACTGAAACTGATCGCTGAAAAAAGTCCGCCTTCAAGAAGCAGCTATTTCGGTATTATTGATATAGCAGGATTTAAGAAAGATCGTTTTTACAGTTACCAGTCGCATTGGCGCCCGGATTTTCCGGTTGCACATATCTTCCCTCACTGGAACTGGGCAGAACGTATCGATTCCATCACCCCTGTGCATGTATATACCTCTGGCGATGAAGCTGAATTGTTTTTGAATGGAAAAAGTCTGGGTCGTAAAACCAAAATCGCCGGTCAGGATTTCCGTCTGATTTGGGACCAGGTAAAATACACACCGGGTGAGCTCAAAGTGGTTTGCTATAAAAATGGAAAGCAATGGGCAACAGATGTGGTAAAAACAACGGCTGAAATGGCAAAACTTACGCTTTCTCCCGATCGTCCTACGATTAAAGCAAACGAAGATGAGTTTTGTTTTATTACGCTGAAAGTAACCGACAAAAATGGATTAATGGTACCGCGTTCCAATCCGGATATACATTTTTCGGTTGAAGGAGCCGGAGAAATTGTAGCCACAGATAACGGAGATGCTACTAGTTTTGTTTCGTTTCAAAGTCATGACCGCCCTGCATTTAACGGCATGGTATTGGTCATCGTAAAAGCAAAACATGGTGCCAAAGGTACGGTCACAGTTAAGGCCATGAGCAATGGCTTAACGGCAGCAACGACCAGAATCCAGGTTCAATAAAAAGACACACCCAAAGAGGGAGGGGACAACATCCCCCTCCTTTAAACCTATCTTATTTTGACCAATACACATGTTATTTTGACCTTCAAACCAAGTTTCAAGGCCGATTAACTAACTTTCAAAATAAAATAGTTTTTCCATGATTTCAAAAAAATCTTATGATCACTAAATTATTCATCGTCGGATATCCACTGGATATTAAGGAAATAGAACTGATCGAAATATTCTTTGTTCAAGGTATCGTACATAGCATCCATTTGGTGACCGATAAAATTACCGGTAAACACAAAGGTTATGGCTTTATAGAAATGGCAGACAAAGCAGCAGCTGACCGGGCAGTTACTGCTTTAAACAAAACAACAATCAGAGGATGCCGGATCGCCGTTAAACTATTAGACCATCACCAGAAAAAAAAGACATCTCCGGTCAGGAAAAAACATTTTCAATCCTAAGCACCAAGGGCAGTTAAACCATTCGACTTCGGGGAATTTCTTCCAGTCCTCTTCTTCCCGGGCCTGATCACATTCTTTTAAAGCGTCGGGCCAGGCCTGGCTTCCAGTTAATCCCTCCTACAACCAACATTGCAGGTCGTTCCGGCTGTGGCTATAACCGCAGGTGTGCCAAAATTAAGCATACCTGCGACCATCGTTTTTCCGATAACTGAAACATTTTGATGCAACAGCACATCATCAAATCACTATACAGCTTAAATAAGCTAAAGTATTAATTGTTCAAAGACGTTTATTTTCGACCAAACCCGTTCAAATCAAACCACAACAATCAGACATACAAATAGTTAAAAATTATCAACTTATGTTTGTGGTGTAATGGTTCAGCGATGATTTAAATTTTCCTGCCGGCGGGAAAGGATAAAGAAAAGCAGCTTGCAAGCGAACTTACAATAAACAGAATTTTTAACAATTTAAATATTACCGTAATGGGAAAATATAAAAAAGGGATCCTCGGCCCTTTCCGCGGAATTATCGGGACTGTAATAGGCAGTGTCTGGAATGGAATTCAATACATGAGAAGTTTACCAGACCTGAGTGGTAAAACCCCATCCACCGAACAGTTGAACATCAGGTTTCGCTTTAGTTTAATCGGATCCTTCGTAAAAGTGATGCAAAACCACATCGCAGTAGGTTATCAATCCTTTACAAATGGAATGACACCTGCCAATGCAGCGACTGGTTACCATCTGAAAAATGCGGTAACAGGTATTGCGCCCGATTATAAAATTGACTTCACGAAGGTGATTTTAAGCTTAGGTAAACTGAACGGCGCCAATAAGAGCAAGGCCGTTCCAGCTGCCAACGTAGAGATCAACTGTGAATGGGAAGCCAGCAGTTCAACCGAGTACAACGACAAATTGGATCTGGCTACAATTGTAGTGTATCATCCGGAACGAAAAATTGTTGTTTCTGCCAAAGGGGTAGCCCCCAGATCGGCACTGAAATACAAAATGACGCTTCCATTTGATTTTGCCGGAGACGAAGTCCATTGCTGGATATACTTCGTATCCCCAACAGGTAAATCAGTAAGTAACAGTAGTTATCTGGGAAAACTAACTGTATTGTAATTCCTCAGCAATCCCCTGCAACATTAGCAGGGGATTGCATTTCAGCTTTGATGAAATATGCCCTGAATTTAAAAGATCAGGGCATATGTTATTATAATTTTATCGGGTATTCGAATTGATAGGTTCCTGAACCAACACTAAACTCCATATCCTTACCACTAGTGACGATCTTACCAAATCCTTTGATTGCATTTAATGCAATGCCCCCTTCAGTGACACTGGCATTCGCCGCCCCAGGCAATCTGATCTGTCCGCTCGCATTTGCAGGAATCACTACTTTTAATTTAAAAAACCCGTTCTCGATCTTCCAATCACTTACCGCTAAACCATATAAAGTTTCCAGTTCTGCCGCAGCATGGCTAATATTTCCACCTGGTTGTGGGGCAACCGTTATTTTTTTATAACCTGGTGCCGACTCATCGGTATCCAGACCAGCCATCACCCTGTACATCCAATCGCCAATTGCGCCGTAAGCATAATGATTAAAGGAATTCATATCGGTAGTCTGAAAGCTACCGTCTTGTTTAATTCCATCCCAGCGCTCCCAGATGGTCGTTGCCCCCATTTTTACGGGATATAACCAGGAAGGATAGGTTTCCTGCAGCAAAAGCCGGTAAGCCACATCCGTCCGGCCGAAGCGGCTCAACACATGACAGAGATAGGGAGTACCTAAAAAACCTGTTGTTAAGTGGTTGCCATAACTTTCTATATTTCTGACCAGGAAGTCTACTGCCTGAGGCCTTAAGTTTTCTGGTAGCATATCAAAATTCAGGGCAAGAACATAGGCCGTTTGAGATCCTGAAACCATCCTCCCATTGGGGGTAATATATTCTTTGAGAAAAGCTTTTTTGATGCGATCCAATAATTCTGTATACTTTTCTTCCTCTGATTTTTTGCCTAAAACCCTGGCGGTATTCACCAATAGTTGAGTAGAATGTGCGTAAAAAGCTTGTGCGATCAGGTATTTATCGGTAATTGCCGAGCGGCCATCATTGTCATCATTCGGGCGATAAAACAACCAATCGCCGAAATGAAAGCCGGTATTCCAAAGGTCATCTTTGCTTTTGCTGGTCATGAAATCCACCCAGCCTTTCATACTTGGGTACTGTGTTGCCAGGATTTCCTTATCGCCATAGGCGATATACATATTCCAGGGTATAATTGTCGCCACATCCCCCCAACCTGTTGAACCGGCATCATTGCTGCCAAGTACATTGGGTATTACAAAAGGGATGCTTCCATTGCTCAGCTGGTCTGAAGCCACATCTTTCATCCATTTGGTAAAGAAACCGGCCACATCCATATTAAAAGCTGCAGTGCGGAAAAATACCTGTGCATCTCCTGTCCAGCCCAGGCGCTCATCACGCTGAGGACAGTCTGTTGGCACATCCATAAAATTACCTTTCTGCCCCCATTGTATGTTGTGCTGTAATTGATTTAACAATGGATTAGAGGTATTAAATGTGCCCGTCGGATCCATGTTTGAATACACAGCGATCGCTTTAAAAGACGAAGGATCAATCTTAGCAAGATCTCCGGTTATCTTTACATAACGGAATCCCTGATACGTAAAATGAGGCTCGTAACTTTCCAGACCACCTCCTTTAAAAATATACTTCACATGCTGTTTGGCATGTCTGAGATTGGCATCATAAAAATTACCTGCTTTATCCAGTACTTCGCCATGTTCCAGTTGGATATAGGACCCCGCCTTAGCGCTAAGTTTAAAGGATACCCAGCCTACCAGGTTCTGTCCAAAGTCGAGAACCGTTTCCCCCTTGGGTGTTGTAATGACTTTAAGGACACTAAATTGTTCATGTTTGGTAGCCAGCGGACTGATGCTGCTCTCCAGCACTTCTTTATCAGCCTGGATAGTCGTGGCGTTTTTCCAGTTTGTATCGTTATAATTTGCTGTTGCCCAATCCCCCTTTTCCAACCTGGCATCATAGATTTCTCCATTATACAGATCTGAGCGCAAAATAGGTCCTGTATTGTATTTCCAGCTGCCATCGCTATTGACTGTTTTCTTTGTCCCATTGGTATATTCAATTACCAGCTGTACCAGAGCGCTCAGTCGCTTGCCATAAAAGTCACGCCTGCGGTCAAAGGCGAGGTAACCACGGTACCATCCATCACCTAAGGTGAAGCCGATGGCATTTTGTCCCTCCTTTAACAAGGAAGTCACCTCATAGCTTTGGTAAAGCAGGCGTTTATGATAACTTGTCCAGCCGGGTGCCAAGTGATCATTCCCAATGCGTTTTCCATTTAACTGCGCTTCATATAAACCATGTGCAGTGATATAAAGAACGGCAGATTTCACCTTTCCTTCACTGGCAAAGACCTTTCTGAAAATAGGGCTTGGCCCGGCTACGGTATCTGCGGAGGAAGTGCTGATCCATTGAGCAGTCCATTCCGCAGGGCGAAGCAAACCGGTATGCCAGGAGTTGACCGTGCTCCATGCAGCGCTATTTCCATGATTGTCTTTTATCCTTACCTGCCAGAAATAGCGTGTACCGGATTTTAAAAGCGCACCTCCATAACGCACAAAAACAGAAGCATCACTTTTCTGATTGCCACTATCCCAGACTACCGCTTTTCCTGCAGATAAGCCGGCAGAATCTGTACCTACCCTGATCTGATAGGCCGTTTGCATGGTATTACGCCGCGAAGAGATGATCTTCCAGCTCAAACGAGGCTCAGCGGCATCAATCCCCATTGGGTTGCTACGGTATTCCGTTCTTAAACCATTCACACTCAACTGCTGCGCAACAGCAGATAAATTAAGTATGGTACAAAATAGTACGATTCCTATATGGTAATTCCTCATAATTGATGATTGAAAATGCTGTGGTTCCGATTGCTTTTTTAAGCAGATTCCGAAAATAAACCATTGATACTTAATCCGCAACCTGCTCCATCCTGTATGCAATTTTTTTGTACAACCTTCCGAAAATATAGCAATATTCTCCGTTGATACCGCAGATTTGAATCAATATTTCAGCATTTTGTCTCAATCTCTCTGAGATACTAAAAGCAATGTTATCTTTAATATATTTGAATAACGAGCCAAATAAATTGAAAATAACCTGCTTCATTTTTTTACTGCTGTTTGCGAAAATATTACACGCACAACCCTATTACTTTAAACACTATCAGGTAGAAAATGGGCTGTCTAACAACAGTATTTTTGCCAGTGTTCAGGATGATAAAGGTTTCATGTGGTTTGGTACAAAGGATGGTCTGAACAGATTTGATGGCTATTCTTTTAAAACGTATCGTCATGATCCGGCAGATCCGGCGAGCCTGGGAAATGACAAGATCTATTCCCTGCTTAGCGACAAAACCGCGGGTCTTTGGATAGGCACAGATCTCGGGCTTTACAAATACAACCCCGAAAAGGAAACCTTCAGCGCAGTAAAAGAGACCCTCCGGATTGGCATTCGCAGCATACACATTGATAAGACCGGCAACCTATGGCTCCTTTCCAACAGCAAGGTTTATCGCTATAATCCAGGGAAAAAAGAGTTTTTACAAATCCCTATTGACGATTCCTTTGAGGTCGGCTCTATTTATTGCCAATCGGACGGGAAAATTCTGATTACGAGTCCTGATGGTAGGATTGCGATATATACCTCCGGAAGCAGGTCTTTTGAAACCCGTTACC
Source organism: Pedobacter steynii (assembly GCF_900103665.1). GTDB lineage: Bacteria > Bacteroidota > Bacteroidia > Sphingobacteriales > Sphingobacteriaceae > Pedobacter > Pedobacter steynii. The sequence continues at coordinate 349,613 of NZ_FNGY01000002.1, read as the reverse complement.
GGATGAACAAAAAAGGCTCGGTTAACATTGGCTGGGTTCCTGTATTTATGGAAACTAAAGACCATCAGCTGCTGCTTGGCTCCAGTACTCAGGGGATCAAGTTATTTAACCCTAAAACAAATGTGTTAAAAGATGTAATTACCCAGAATAAGGATAAAACACATATTTATGTAAGGGCAATGCAGGCCATAAATGAAGATGAGTTTTGGATCGGGACTGAATCAGGGCTATACATCTATAACCATCAAAATGGAAGCATTTCTCATCAGCAGAAACAATACAGTAATCCATATACGCTTTCCGACAACGCCATTTATTCGGTATGCAGAGACAGGGATGGAGGCATGTGGATGGGAACTTATTTTGGTGGGACGAATTATTATGCTCCCTCCTCTTCCATATTTAGCAAGTATTTCCCGGAGCAACAACAGCACTCCATCAGCGGAAGTGATGTCCGCGAAATCTGTAAAGATAAAAACGGCAACTTTTGGATTGGGACGGAAGATGCCGGGCTGAATAAACTGGACCCTAAAACAGGCCGCTTTACGTCCTTCTTCCCTACCGGAAACAAAAGCACGATTGCACATTCCAATATTCATGGTTTAGTGATCGACGACAACCACCTCTGGATTGGCACTTTTGAGCATGGCCTCGATGTGATGGACATCAATACGGGCCTCGTTATTAAACACTATGGGCCGGGGAAAGGGAGTTCATTGAGATCCAGTTTCGTTTTAAGTTTATTTAAAACCAGGGCCGGCGACATCCTTCTAGCCACCACAATAGGGCTTTACAAGTATAACCGGAAAAAGGACGACTTCGATGCGATACCAGGTATCCCATTTTATTTCTTCAACAATATATTGGAAGACAGTGAAGGCAATGTATGGGCAGGAACCTATGATAAGGGATTGATTCGCTTCAGGCTGGGAGAAAACAGTTATGTCAATTTTACAAACGAGCAGGGCGATAAAAACAGCCTGAGTAGCAATACCATTAACGGTATTTTTGAGGACAGCAAAAAGAACATCTGGGTGGTCACAGATGGTGGTGGATTATCCCTGCTGGATAAGAAAAAATCAACCTTTAAATCTTACAATACCAACGATGGGCTTCCGAGCAATTTCCTGTTTAGAATTCTGGAAGACCATGATCACAAATTATGGATCAGTAGTACCCGCGGACTGTTTCGTTTTGATCCGCAGCGGGCCGAAGTGAAAACATATACCAAGGCTGATGGCCTCCTTACCGATCAGTTCAATTACAATTCTTCTTACAAAGATACCGATGGCAGGATGTATTTTGGAAGTTTAAAGGGGATGGTGAGCTTCTTGCCGGAGCAGCTCAATACGACTTCTAAAACAGCAGCCATATTTCTAACTGGTTTCCAGATCGACAATACCGAAAGCACCGATCCGGCAGCAGATAAGATACTGACCAAATCCGTTCTCTATACGGATCAGATAACTTTGAAGCACAACCAATCTTCCTTTAGTATAGATTTCGCCGGACTTAGCTATGCTTCGCCGGTAACCACAGAGTACGCTTACAAGATGACAGGACTTTACAACAGCTGGGAATATTTAAAAACGAACAGGAAGGTTTATTTTACCAAACTTGCACCCGGAACCTATGTCTTTGAAGCCAAGGCGATGATCAACGGAAGCAAGGAATGGAGTAAAAACAACATCAAATTACGCATCACGATCCTGCCTCCTTTCTGGAAAACATCATTGGCTTATGCCCTCTATTCCATTCTGTTTCTGGGCGTAATTACCTTGTTGATCCTGGAGTATCATAAGCGAACAGACCTTAAAAACAAAAGAAGGATGAAGCTCTTTGAACATCAAAAAGAAAAAGAGATCTATCAGGCGAAGATTGAGTTTTTCACGAATGTGGCTCATGAGATCCGTACTCCGCTTACCCTGATCAAAGGACCGATGGAAAAGATCATGAAACTTTCAAAAGAGGTCCCTGTCATTGAGAAGAATCTGAAAACCATGAACCGGAATACAGATCGTTTACTGAACCTCACCAATCAGCTGCTGGACTTTAGAAAAACAGAGATTCAGGGGTATTCTTTAAATTTCGTGAAAGTCGACATTTCTGAGCTCATTGAGGACATCAAAATGCAGTTTCAGGATGCTGCCGAAAGCAAAAAGATCAGTTTTGAAACCCTGCTTCCTTCTTCACATTTTTTCGCTTATGTAGATACGGAGGCATTGTACAAAATCATGAGTAATTTAGTGGACAATGCGATTAAGTATGGCAAATCGAAAGTAAAGATTGTACTTAGTATAAACCCGGAAGAAGACCAGTTTAGTATTCAGCTATTTAATGATGGGCTTAAGATTGCTCCGGAAATAAAGAATAAAATTTTTGAGCCTTTTTTCAGGGCCAGAGAAACGGAAATGCAAAGGGGCACCGGCATTGGCTTATCCATATCCAGATCGCTGGCGGAGTTACATCAAGGCCGCTTATACCTGGAAGAAACCGGCCCGGAAGGCAATGTATTTGTAGCAGTATTCCCGATTCATCAGGCAATGGAATTTAATTTAGACGGAAAATGGAAAAAGAGATAACGATTCTACTCGTAGATGACAACGAAGAAATTTTAGAATTCATCGCAGATGACCTGAGTGAAAAATTTCTGATCCTTACGGCAACAAACGGCCTGGAAGCACTGGCTATTCTGGAAACAGAGCTGGTCCATTTGATCATCAGCGACATTATGATGCCGGAAATGGATGGTTTTGAGTTTTGTATGAAGGTGAAGTCGAGCATTGAATTTAGCCATATCCCTTTAATTCTTTTGACGGCAAAGGATACCCTGGACTCAAAAATACAGGGATTGGAACTAGGGGCCGATGTATACGTGGAAAAACCATTTTCCCCGGAGTTCCTGCAAGTGCAGGTGAGCAGTCTGATTGCCAACAGGAATAAGATCAAAGCCTATTTTTCCAGCTCACCACTCTTACATTTAAAAGGAATTGCCCATTCTAAAGCGGACGAACAATTCCTGGAGAAGATACAACACATCATTGATAAAGACATCAGCAACCCCGATCTGGATGTTGAACATCTGGCCAATCACATGAACATGAGCAGGCCTACTTTGTATCGAAAAATCAAATCTATTTCAAACCTCAGCCCAAATGAGCTGATCAATATTTCCCGTTTAAAAAGAGGTGCGGCGCTATTGCAAGAGGGCGCCTTAAAGATCTACGAGATTTCCGAATTGGTTGGATACAGCTCTCAAACTCATTTTGGGAGAGTTTTCTCCAAACAATTCGGAATGTCCCCTACTGAATATGCAAACCATAAATCATAATGCAGGCTTTATTTAGTCATGCCAGTACCACTGCTTAAAGAAAACGGTTTATCTGCCTCAGTCAGCCCTCTGCTCAGCTCCGGCTGGTCTGTCATTTCCAGTTTTAACACCCCGCCATTCATTAGGTCGCTATGGCGGATAAAATTAGCTGTATAAGGTATTCCATTTAAGGTGGCAGATTTTATATACACGTTTTTTTCACTGTTCGCAGGAGCTTCTATAACAAACCGCTTTCCATTCTCGAGATTGATGGTCGTTTTCTTAAACATCGGACTGCCGATTACGTACTGATCTGTACCGGGAGTAACACTATAGAATCCAAGGGCACTCAATACATACCAGGAAGAAGTCTGGCCCTGATCTTCATCTCCAGGGTAACCGTTTTCTGTAGCATCATACAGTTTGCTCATCACGTTCCTGGCATGAAACTGAGACTTCCAGGGCTGGGCTGCATAACTATAAAGATAAACCAGGTGCTGAATGGGTTGATTTCCATGCGCATATTGTCCCATGTTTGCCATCACCATTTCCGTCATCTCATGAATCATTCCGCCATAGGTCCCCACATTCACCGTATTCGGTTCAGAAAACACAGCATCCAGTTTGGCTGTAAAATTTTGCTGACCTCCCATTAAATCAATCAGGCCATTGATGTCCTGAAACACCGACCATAGGTAATGCCAGGCATTCCCTTCGGTGTATGGGCCTCCCCATTCAAAAGGATCAAATTTTGGCGTCCATTGCCCCTCTGCATTCTTACCTCTCATAAATTTTGTGGAGGGATCATATACATTTTTATAGTTATACATCTGCCGCTCGAAAATACGGGCATAGAAATCGTTTCCGGTCATCTTAGCCAGGGTCCATGCACAATAATCATCATAGGCATATTCCAGTGTTTTTGCAGTCGCCTCTCTGTATTTAGGATAAGGCACATAGCCCAGCTCAAAATATTCCTTCCAGCCATCCCTACCATTTGCAGGCCCCCAGGGTCCTTTGTTGGTCGCTTCATGTAAATAAGCGGCCAGGGCTTCTTTAGGGTCAAAGGTCCTGATTCCTTTTGCCCAGGCATCTGCAAGCAGGGAGATCGCATGGTTGCCGATCATGCTACCCGCCTCGCTTGGAAAAGACCAGGACGGCAGCCATCCGCATTGTTTGTAGGCATCGATTAAGGCCTGCATGTAACGGCCATGCATCTCGGGATGCATCAGGGTATTTAAAGGGAACTGGGCACGAAAAGTATCCCAGAAACCGGTATCGGTAAACATATAACCCGGATGCACTTTTCCATCATAGGGGCTAAAATAATAAGGCTGCCCATTGGCATCAAGTTCATAAAATTTCCTCGAAAAAATACTTGCCCTAAAGAAACAGGAGTAGAAAGTTGCTTTATCCGCCTCCGTTCCGCCTTCCACCATTACTTTCGACAATGATTTGTTCCATACTTCGGCAGCCTTAGCCTTGGTCACTTCGAGGTTTTTATCCCCGCCCAGTTCCCTGCTCAGGTTCAATTCGGCCTGTTCCATGCTGATATAAGAGGAAGCTGTTTTAACCTGGACTTTTACCCCATCTTTAAACTGAAGATAGGCACCCTTGCCCAGGCCTTCTGCTGCTGTTTCATCTGCATTAATGGTGTTTTTTCTGTTTTCCCATGTTCCATAAGCTTTAAAGGGCTGGTCAAAAAGGAGCACAAAGAAGCTCTTGAAACCTTCCTTAAATCCTTCTCCATTGTTCACAAAACCAGTGATCTTATTTTCCTTCGGATAGATTTTAACACCACTGATCCCGGTATATCCATCCAAAACAAGGAAACTTTTCTTACCTGCCGGATAGCTGAACCGCAAATGAGCACCACGCTCAGAAGGCGAGATTTCGGTACTGATCTGGTTCTCAAACTGAACTTTGTAGTAATTGGGTTTTGCGATTTCATTGCTGTGGCTAAACTTCGCCTCCCGGTCATTTTCATTCACCACCAGCTGGTCTGTCATCGGCATCAAAGAAAATACAGCATAATCTCTGGACCAGGAACTGCATTGATGCGCCTGTTGAAATCCCCTTATTTTATCTTTAAAATATTGGTATTTCCAGCCATCGCCATTTCTTCCGGTTTGGGGTGTCCAGGTATGCATGGCAAAGGGTAATGCTGTGGTAGGATACGTGTTGCCCCGGGTCAGTTCGTGTTTTGAATTGGTTCCCTGCAGGGTATTTACATATTTCACGAGGTTGGCCTGTTGGGCCGAACCCCGCATACTCAGCTGCAGGCAAATAAAAAGTATAATCAATCTGAGTTTCATAAATGTTTATGGTATAATGATCGTTCCCTGCTGATCTTCATCAGGAATTAAAGTGTTTCTTTTCCTTTCCAGCACCATTGATCCGACAAAGCGGTAATCAATGGGAAATGCCGGGTTGGAAATGTCGCTATATTGATATTCCAGTACAACCGTGGTATAGGTCCGTTCCAGGTATGGAAGCACCCCATCCTTTTCTTTCTTTACAGAGAAAGTTCCGCGTTGCTGCGTAAATTTAATGGCCGGATTTTCGGAGCTCAATGTTACGGTTTTAGCATCTGCATTGAATGAAGCCTTTATCTTATAATCGCGCCGGTCAAGGGCTTCTTCTTCCGTTACCCCTGCAAAGAAAAAGACGGTCTTTTCATCTACCACATAGGCATTTCTATAGGGCACCGTTAATGGTTTTTGCTCATTCTGAGGACGGCTTCTATCCCAGACCTCACCAGCAATGGAATATTTCCCGGAGTAATCATTAAAGGGAACGATCCGCATCAGGGATTTTTTATAACCCCTGCCCGTTGCGATAGCCAGTGATGAGGTAGAAATAATTTGCACAGGTAAAATGTACTTATTACTGAAATCCAGTCCTGCCAATTTCAAATTCAGGTTAAATGAGCCCATGTTACTGCCGGCCGGAATCGTCGTGTTCATGGAGCTAAATTGATAATATTCCTTCGGAAGTTCATTGAAATACAAATCATTCCTCAGCCTGAACCGTTCAAAATTAAGGTTCTGAAGGGTATCTGCATCCGTATTTATCGTGACACTTACATCGCCGCTGTTCTCTGTAGATCCGCTCACGATAACAGGGACCTTAACGGGGATTGAACCACCCGCAGCACTATATTTCACATGGACTTCCACCACTCCGTTATTCACGAAAGACACTGATTTCCGGAACAATTCATCCTTCCACTCTTTATTACAGGAGCTGATGAGCATGCAGCCGATTAAAGCCAATATATATCCTCTTTTCATAAAATTTTAGTTAAAAGTAGTCCAACCTGGATTCTGGGTCAATTTTCTGTTTTTTCTCAACTCGCTATGGGAAATGGGCCACAGGTACATTTTATCGACAAAAATGGTGGGTAGAGAAGGAATGGGTACCGGCGTATCAAATAGTTCCCGCTGGCTTTCCGTCATGTTCATATTGCATCCTACCACCGCAGTTGCTTCTTCTACCGGAGCATCTTTCCAGCGTCTGAGGTCAAAATACCGCTGGCCTTCCGCGAACAATTCAATCTGCCGCTCTCTTTTTATGGCCTTTCTTAACAGTTCCGGGCTTCCATAAATCTCGGTTCCAAAATCAGGAACTCCGCCCCGGATGCGTACCTCGCTGATGTATTTACTCATTTCCGCCATATCCCTGGATACAGTAATCGTCTCTGTACCCGTATAGCCCGGTATGGAATAACTGCCCGTTAACTCGTTCATGGCCTCCGCATAAATCAGTAAAATATCCGCATACCTCATTGCAGGCTCAACTTTTGGTACGATGAAACCTCCCTCCATATAGGAATCAATAGGGTTGTAATATTTCTTGATGCCCAGGCCTGTCCTGATGTAGAAATCGGGAGAAGAAGCCTGTTTCCCATTGGAATGATCTCTATAGTAAAACACCTGTATGTGGCGGTCATCAGGCCTTAAGGCGCTGATATTTTCCCAGATGCTTCCATTATAGGCAACAGAAGCATAGAAACGTGGCTCCCGCTCGGCATACTGCAAAGAGACTTTGGCAGGCAGCGGCAGATGAGAAGTAGCATCGGTCGTATAACCTTTTCTGCGGGAAAGTGTAGCGATATTCGTTCCATCATTCATGTAATAGGCATCTGCTTGTTTCTGCGTAATTCCATGTGTATTCCATCCTTTCATAGAAAACGGCATCTGATGCAGGACCATTTGATCAATCCCTTCACTACTCTGTTCTGTAACTCTGGAAAAGATCAGTTCAGGATTGTCTGAATAAGAAATGGCCCCATTGAACAGCTGCCTGTAAGATTCAAAAGGATCAATATTTTTCCATCCCATCGGGAAGTTCTGATCAGAATACTTTGCATTGTATGGAGGCACAATAGTTTTAGCCTGGCCAGGGCCCTGATCTGCTGCCTTAAAGGGAGCGGTAAAAAGGCGGTATACGTTCATATTGATGACGTCCTTTGCCGCTGCTGCTGCTCTGGCCCATTTCTCATTGTTATACTCCTGTGATACCAGTTTCTTTCCCTCATGATCTACCAATCCGGCAAGCCCCGGGTTACCGTTAAACAAAGGACTTGCTGCAAAAAGATAAACTTTTGCCCTTGCTGCCAGGGCAGCACCTCTGGATGCACGTCCTTTATCCCGGTTGGTACTGGAAAGCGGGAGATACTTTGCTGCCTCTGCAAACTCAGCGGTGATAAACGCCACACATTCATCATAAGTGCTTCTCGGTCTTGCGATCTCCTGATAACTTTTGGTATAATCTTCTCCTTCATCAGGTAATATGGGAACCGGTCCGTATTTCCTCAGCAGTAACCAATAATAATAGGCCCTCAGAAAACGCGCCTGTGCCTTTGTATCGGCCACTTCATTGGCCGTCATTTCTTTATTCAGGTCTATGTTATGGATAAAAATCGAAGCGTCACGTATGCCCTCATAACAGGATCCCCAGCTTCCCTGCTCATCTCCTTCGGTATATTCTCCGTTTTTAAAGGTCTTGTATTTATTACTCCTGTCGCCAAAAAACATATCATCAGATATGAAATTAAATGGTGTGAGCCCCTTGCTCGCCACTTCCGCGTTTGATCCCCGAAGATGCGTGTAGACATCGGCAAGCCATTGATTGGCATAAACTTTACTCTTAAACACTTTGTCCAGGCTCAGGCGGTCTTCTTTAAAATAGTGCTCTGTGTTGAGGTATTTTTTACATGCGCCCAATGAAAGCAGTAAAGCAGATAGCATCGCTATATAAATATATTTTTTCATGAGTATATCTTGTTTTTTAAAGGTCATGTCCGTGTTTTTAGAAGTTTACGTTTAGTCCTAAGGTGATTGTTTTCGAGATCGGATATCTCATCCCATCACCGCTTCCCAATTCCGGGTCCCAGATTTTCAGGCTATCCCAAACCGCAAGGTTATACCCCATCACATATACCCTGGCCTTATTCACATGAATGGAAGACATCAGCTTTGAAGGCAAAGTATAACCCAACTCCACATTTTTCAGGCGCAGGTAAGCACCATCTCTGAGCCAATAGGTAGAGGTCCTGTAGTTATTGCCACTACCACCATAACTCAGTCGCGGGTATTTGGCATTGGGGTTTTCCGTTGCCGGATCACCTGAAATTTCTTTCGAGATCCAGCGGTTTTTAGGATTGCCAAGATCTGTCAACACATTTCCCCAGCCCCCCTCTGCAAAGGGATAAACACTTGGTCCGTTTATAAAATAAGAAGAGCTTCCGGCACCTTGTAAATGAATGTTGACGTCAAATCCTTTCCATACTACAGAAAAACCAAATCCATAGATCATGCTGGGAACACGTGATGCACCAATGGGCACCACATCATCATCGTTGATGATCCCATCTCCATTTACATCTTTGTATTTGACATCGCCCGGCATATATTCCCCAAACATCTGTTTAGGGCTGTTTCTGATTTCTTCATAAGATTGAAACAAGCCTAAGTCGACCAATCCTCTCGCCTGTTCGTAACGAAATCCCTGTGTCATCCTATAGGGTAGGTTATTTGCCTCTTCATCAAATTCCAGCACTTTATTTTTAGAGTAGGTCACATTCCCACGTAAAGTAAAATCTACTTTATTGATGCGTTTGAAAAAATTAAACTGTCCGTCAAAACCTCTGGACTCCATCTTTCCAACGTTTGCCCAGGGCCTGCTTGGCACACCCACCATGGCCGACAAGTGATCTCTTCGTTTGAATATTTTTTCCCGGGTATCCTTAAATACATCTAGTCTGAAAGAGAACAGGTTCCCCAAAACATTCATGTCAAAACCTAAATTATGCTTCTTTGCCACTTCCCATGTCAATTGATCAGAGGCGACCTGGGAGTAATACAGACCTGCGTAATAATTAGGACTAATGCTCTCTCCGAAATTGTATCCGGGCCTTTCCTTAATCTCACTCAGGTAAGGAAAGCGATTGTTACCAAAATTATCATTGCCAACTTCTCCATACGAATAACGGACTTTAAAAAGATCCAGCCATTTCGCTTTGTTCTTCAGAAAAGCTTCTTCAGAGATGTTCCAGCCTACAGAAACGGCAGGAAAAAACCCAAACTGGTGCCCTGCTTTAAAGTTCTCTGAACCGGTATAACCGAAGTTAAATTCTGCCATATAGCGGTCCCTGTAACCATACATTAAGCGGCCGGATACGCCCATATTACGTCTGGCAATCCCCTTGATGATGTCTCCACCAACGTTAGAGGTTTCCCTTTGTTCGCGTTGGTTATACTTGATTAAAGCGCCTATATTGTGTCTTCCGTTGATCACGGTATTGTAAATCAGGTCTGTTTCGAGCACATTGATCCGCTCCCCCCAGGCATTCGATTCCTGGAACATCAGCCTTTCCGGAGTGATCCTTTTCATGATCAGGTTGCCATCTCTGTCCCTTCTGCGTTCTACATTATATTGTTCCGGCCATTTTAGGCGGTTGATGTTATTGTCGTTGTTCGTATCATAAGCAAAACGGCCAATGGCCTGTAACCCTTTGGTGATAAAATCCAGCTTTTGCTCCAGGGTAACATTGATCTCGTTTTTATTTTTCCAATACTCCCGGTATCCTGTTTGTGTAGCCATCACCCAGGGATTGGTGCGGTCGCCGGTACCATATGCAGGAACCAGGCCATTGGAATACAAAATCGGTGTGGATATCGGCGACTGCCCCACCAATGATCTCCAGATATCAGAGGTGAGTCCGGGAAAATTCTGCTTTTCCAAAAATCCCGAAACGCCCAGTTTTAATAAGGTGGTTTTGGTAATGTCCATGTCTATATTGGCCCTGTAATTTGACCTGGTCATATTCGCATTGGTATTGTAGTCTTTCAGTGACTGGTCGGATTTATACATCCCTCCTTCGTTGAAATAACTTCCCGACACATAATAGCGAACGGTAGATCCCCCACCGTCGAGGTTAACTGAGGCACGGTAAGTATTGGCTCCATCGCGCAACATGACGTCCTGCCAGTTTACATTTGGGTATAAATCAGGGTCCAGACCATTTTTAAAAAGCATCAGTTCGATGTCTGAATACATGGGCTCCTGATTACGGGTCACCTTTGCCTCATTCACCAGTGCCGCATAGGTTGGTCCATCCACAAACTCCGGTGTTCTCGTCCGCGTCATGTAACCGAATTCGGATTTGCCATTGATATTTATTTTCCCCGCATGTCCTTTTTTAGTGGTGATGAGGACCACCCCATTTGCTCCCTTTGAACCATAAATTGCGGTAGCAGAAGCATCCTTCAAAATGGAAAAAGATTCGATATCCTCGACATTAATTTCATTAAATGCCCGTTCAAATCCATCCACCAATACCAGGGCAGCGGTATTGGCGCCAAAAGTTGAAATCCCGCGGATCCAGAATTCGGAGCGGTTATTCCCCGGTTCTCCGGATCCCTGCATGGCGATCACACCGGCCACATTTCCGGCCAGTGCATTGGTGATATTCCCCGTTGGTGTCCGCAGATCTTTCACGTTCACCGTGGTAATGGCTCCGGTTACCGTCACCTTTTTCTGAATTCCCGTACCGGTGACCACCACATCCGTCAGTACATTGGCTTCACTTTCTTTTAGCAGGATGGAAATACTTGTTTTCCCGGCCACCTGAACTTCTTGCTTTTCAAATCCCAGATAGGAAAAAATCAGTGTGCTATACATTCCGGTTTTGATTTTATATTTCCCGGTTTCGGTCGTCATTGTTCCCAATCCGGGACGGTCTTTTACGACTACAGTTACTCCCGGAATCGGTTTATTATTGAGGTCTCTTACAGTTCCTGTTACCTCTATATCGCCCTGCGCATAAATGCTGATGCTGCAGAATAGCAGAAGTAATGTGATATAATATAGTTTCATTTTAAGGCGTTTTTAGGTTATTCGATGGAAATTGTGCGTATGCGACGGTTTACCAGATCAGCAACATAGAAGGTCCCTGTTGCGGAATCGTAGATGATCCCATAGGGCTGATCAAATTGTGCATCCCTCAGCGCTCCATCTGCATAACCTGCACTACGTGGCCTGCCTGCAAAAGTGCTGACTACCCCCTCCGGGGTTATTTTCCGGATACAATGATTGAAGATATCCGCCACATAGAAATTGTCATTTTCGTCGAATGCTCCCTGATGAGGCTGGTCGAACCTGGCATCTACACCCACCCCATCATTGTGGCCCGCTCGGCCTCTACCCCCAACAAAATGTACCGGAGCCTCCAGTTTTCTGGTTTGGCGGTTATACCTTGATTTCAGGATGTAATGTTGATTGACGACAACGATGTAAGCGAAATCCCCGCTTGGTGCAAACTGGATGTTAAACTCCCAGTTATTGTCGTCCACCCTGAACAACAACTCCGAAGAATTGCCTTCTTTATTCCATTTAAAGACCTCGCCTTTGACATAACTGTTGTAAAAATAATCACCGGTCTGTGGATGTGCCGCACCTCCGTTAGTTGTTCTGTTATAGATCAGGGAATTCCATTCGGTGAAACCGGTAGCGGGGGTCAAGGCAGCAGTGCTCAGGCCTCTTTCATCCCACTGATCATTGGTCACATATAAAGTATTCCAATCCGGGCTGAAGGAAAGCGTTCTGGGCCTGTCCATTCCTTTCCCTGTCCTGAATAAGGTTTTAACCTGCTTTTTTGCCATATCGATGAAACGCAATCCCCTGCGTTGCTCCAGCAGATAAATGTTTTTGTTCTGATCAAATGTCATCCAGTAAGGTTCTTCAAACTGGGCTTTTTCGAAAGGTCCGTCAACAATTGCGGTCCTTCCATCTTTGTCTGTAAAGCCGACCAGAGTGCTTACCGCCGGTCTGAAAAGGTATCTGAATTCATGCTTTGAAATGCTTTCCTGAACCTGATCGCCCTTGCCCACCTGTACTTTTACAAGACCGTTATTTGCACGGGACGGAACCAGCACGTATAAAGCGGCGTTACTGGCGCCCACCAATGCTGCACGCTTGTTATTGACGAATACTTTAATCATCGAGGTATCGGTTCCGAAATTGCCACCTTCGATCACCATTTGTGTGCCCACACCTCCACTATCCGGAAGAAAACGTGTCATTTCAATGGGTTTGTTTGGATCGTAGACTTGTTTGGCCTGTTCGCTTTCTTTCTTACATCCCCAAAGGAAAAAGAGGAGGGCAAGAAAAAAAAGGCATATCCTGATATGCACTTTTAAGAGGGTAAAAATTTTATTCATAATTGTTTATTTGGTTTAGAGTTGGCTCGTTAAATGAGGCCTCATTCCGGGCAGAATTGGTGCAATACAATCCCTGTCCACCCGAAAGAGGTAGTTCGTTAAACATTTCATAAAAACGCACAGCAGCTTCGTTGCGCGGGTTAACAAAGGGTTAACCTGCTAAGTTGAGTTCCCGAAATAACAGTTGTTGTTCATGGTTTGGCTTGGTTTAATATATTTGATGATTCTTTTGAATTCAACTTAATTTTGTCACTCGGGACTTCTTTCTCAACACAACTTCTTTGTCAACACAACTTTATCTAAACAATATGGGTTGAAGTAGCTTTTCAGGACTACTTCTTTGTCTTTGTATTTCCTTCTTTATGCTTGTTCCATTGACTTTCCAATAGCTTTATAAAATATCCACCCACCACACTTCTTGCGGTAAAATTCTGGCGAACAGCGTCTTTGGTTTCATGCCAGTCGCTGATTGGTGAACGGGAAGGTGTTTCTATTGCATACAAATAAATCGGATCTATGAAGGCATCGAAATCTGAGCGATTGTCGGCCAACACTGAGGTCCAGAGTACCCAATCAGATTTGGTATAAGATTTACGGCTATCCAGAGGCAAACCATACTTATTCTGTTTACCCAAATAATATTTCACTTCCTTATCATAAACCGTTTTAGTAAACAGTCCAAGATTTAGTAATTTATCCCATACCAAATTATACTTCTGACTCCAGGTTCCCTTCTGACCGAAAGCCAGGCTGTAATGATCGCCATCGTCCGCCAGCTCCGCCCATTTCTTAGCCATCTCTTTGGCCATATGGGTGTACTTTGCAGCGGTCTCCGTTTCTCCAAGTTCCTGAGCCATCCAGCCATAGGCACCCAATGCAACAATCGCCTTGACTGATAAATTCGCATTCCTGTTCAGGTGTCCGGCAAAATCATCAGTACACAATTGATTTCCTGGATCAAATCCCTCTTTGCTCAGGTATTCTGCCCATGTACTTAGGGTAGACCAATGTTTTTTAGCATAAGCCGCATTGCCCTCCGCTTTGACCGTGGCCGCCGTAGCGATGATCATATTCCCCGATTCCTCTACCGGCATATCTTCCCCGTAAGTCTGTCCATTTGCTACAGGATAAGTTCCTAAATCATGTGCGGGATATGGCTTTTTCCATCTTCCGCTTTCACTGTATTCGAAGATTCCGTTCAGTAAACCTTTCACCAATTCCGGGTTGTAAGCCAGGAAGAGCGGAGTAGATGGGTAGGTAATGTCTACCGTGTGGATAGAGCCGTTGCTATAGTTCTCTTTTGACATAAACAGGAGCTCTCCCTTTGGGCTCTTCACTAATTTATGGGCAGAAATGGCCTGTCTATAGGCAATTACGCACAAGCCCGCGTATTTCTCGCCTCCGGATTGTACCGCAGCGGCATACATTTGGGCATCGAAAGCATTACATTTTGCAATGATCTGAGGGTATTCATTAGCGGCTTGCTGAAGCAGATCGCCGAAGGTTCTTTTGCCATCGTTGGTCCACCAGGCTTTCAGGTTTTTACCAAAGTATTGTACAGATTCCAGGTCCTCATATGCCAGCATTACAAACTGTTGCTTTGTGGTCTGGTTTACCTCGCCAAAATCCAATACGGTATTCAGTGCGTACTTTGTTCCTTTAACTTTATTTATTCCGCTAGCCTTTTCTGCTTTGGCTTTATCAGCATTTACACTTTTGCTTCCCGATTGGAATAGTGCCGGACTGGTGCTTGCTGCTGCAATAAACTGGGAACTTTTCTGTGATTGCGGTACAGCCACATATACATACCCCCAATCTATACGTACATTATCTCCGGTTTTTTGCAATACCGGCTGGGTGGTTGTTCCTGCTTTTAAAACGGCCAATCCCGGTAGTTTTACCGATGTCGCTTCAATTTCCTGATTAGGCGTATTTACGGCGAGATCCGATGAGGCACTAAAAAAAACTTTAACCTGATGCTTCTTTTTATCATTTGACCTGACGCGGTAACTCAGGTAAGAAACAGGCCTGGAGATGAGCTCAAGATCGTTCATCAACAAGGGAGAAGTAAAAGTAAGGTTTAAATCTACCCCTCCGCATTTAAATGAATAATCCGTCTGCGTCGCTTTGATCATCCGGTTGGTCTGCACTGCCTGGGCAATTTTTCCATTATTTGCAGGGTCATCCGTCACCAGGCCTGCGTCCAGCCATTGTCCGCCGCCAGTATTTTCAATATGAATGGCTAAGACATTCTTTCCTTTTTTTAAACTTTTTAAGGCTGCTCCTTTTATCGGCACATATAAGTATTTACCTGCTGTAAATCCTTTTTTACTAAGAATCTGCAAGCCGTTCAGATACACTTCAACCTGATCATCATGGTTGATTTTGAGATACATGACTTCTGGTATGCGGTCGTTAAGCTGAAAACTTCTAATTGCCCAAAGCCGTTTGCTTTTCCATTCTGTACCTGCCTGAGCCCAGAGGTCCCCAAAAGGTGCAGCACCTGATTTCCATGCAGAAGCGTCAAAATCAGGTGTATTCCAATCCTCTTTTGGAGCAGTCTCTGTAAAGCTGAACTGGTAAGTTTTTTCATCTGCAGCGGCCAGTATAGATTTGTAAATCTTGTCCGTATGGCCCATGAAACGATAGGTTTTTCCGTCGACCTGAATCAATCCACTGAGTGCTTGTTCAGCGCCGGTCCAGTGTGTAGTTGCCGATTGGTTCAACTGATCTGTATTTGACCATATGCTAAAGTAAGGATCATGCGTAATCAAAGGATATGATGGCGCTTTACTTTGCTGTGCCTGAGCAGATGCCAGCGTAAGTCCTACACCAATAAATGTTAGAATTTGACGGATCATATTTTTAGGGAATCTTTTCAATGGTTATTTGGCTACTGAAAATTTATAAATGGACTGGCTTTGATAAGATTCGCCTTTTTTTAGCACCGTAGTTGGAAAGGACGGTTGATTTGGGCTATTGGGAAAATGCTGGGTTTCTAAAGCAAATGCAGTTCTGAAATCATCTTTATGATTTCCTTTCATCATATTTTTACTTTGCATGAAATTTCCACTGTAAAATTGCAAACCAGGCTGATCTGTATAAACGCTCATCACGATTCCCGTTTTATCAGCGGTGACGATGGCAACAGGATCAGTTATCTGGTGTGGATTTAACACGAAATTATGGTCATATCCTTTCCCGTTCTCCAATTGTGGATTTTTAATTTCAATATCTTTCCCTATTGTTTTGGCCTGTTTAAAATCAAAAGGGGTCTCCTTTACCGCTTCCAGTTTACCCGATGGAATTAAAGTCGAATCTACCGGAGTGTATTGATCTGCATTAATTTGAAGTAAATGGTTTAAGATACTTCCGCTTTGCGATCCATTGAGGTTAAAAAAGGCATGGTTTGTTAAATTTACGACCGTATTTTTATCGGTTGTAGCTTTATAAGTAATTTTAAGCGCATTGTCGTCGGTTAAGGTATAGCTGACCGTCACATTGAGGTTTCCAGGGAAGCCTTCTTCCATATCTTTCGACAGGTAACGCAATTCTAAAGTTTGGGCATCAGGCTGTGTTGCCTCCCAAACTACGTCCTGGTATCCTTTTTTTCCACCATGTAATGTGTTCGTTCCATTATTGGTAAAAATCGTGTAGGCTTTGCCATCCAAGGTAAATCGTCCTTTGGCAATGCGGTTTCCGTAGCGGCCAATCGTTGCACCAAAATAAGGCTCCGTTGAATGCTGATATCCTTCAATACCATCAAATCCTGCCACTACATCAACCAGTTTACCTGCCTGATCCGGAACAAACAATCCGACCAGCCGGCCACCAAAGTTGGTGACCAACGCTTTTGAACCGGATTTATTTTTAAGGCAGAACAGGTGTACCGGCTTACCGTCTATCTCTTTCTCAAAAGCTTTAGCCGAGATACCAGTGGTATCTGAAGCGCCCGGAGCAGATTTCTGCGTTGTAGAATTACAGGCAGCTGCGAAGAGCATTGTCCCTACCACTAAAGCTGGAATGCTTTGTTTTAAATATGTTTTCATCCGTGTATATTGTTCTTAAAGGTTATGATGTCGTTACCTTTTATTTAACCTATAATCCAATAATTTCATAGAATATCCACCCACTACACTACGTGCCTGGAAACCGGATTGTTTTCCATTCGTCGTCTCATGCCAGTCGCTCAATGGAACCCTGTCCTCTGTTTCTATAGCGTACTTATACACCGGGTTTACCAGTTGATCAAAATCTGCGCGGTTGTCTGTAAGCGTAGCCGTCCAGACGATCCAGTCTGATTTGGTATATGTCCGGCGACTATCCAAAGGCAGGCCAAATGCATTTTGTTTATTCAGGTAAAATTTGATTTCTTTCTGAAATACGTCCTTAGGAAAAATATCCAGGTTCAGCACCTTATCCCATACCAGGTTGTATTTTTGGCTCCAGGTATCTTTACGGTCAAAGGTCAGCGCGAAATGGTCTCCGGCATCCGCCATCTGAATCCACTTTTGCGCCATTTCTTTGGCCATATTTTTATATTTCTCTGCGATCTCAGTTTTACCTAATTGTTCTGCAAGCATACCATAGCTGCCTAAGGCAACGATCGCTTTAGCCGATAAATTGGTATTACGGGCCAGGTGACCTGCAAAATCATCCGTGCAGAGTTGATTGGCCGGATCAAATCCTTCTTTGCTCAGGTAATCTGCCCAGATGCTTAAGGTTTCCCAATGCTTTTTGGCATACTCCGCATTGCCTTCCACTTTAGCGATGGCAGCTGTCAGAATGATCATGTTTCCCGACTCTTCTACCGGCATATCTTCCCCGTAAGTCTGTCCGTTTGCCAAAGGGTAAGTACCCAGATCGTGTGCTGCAAAAGGTTTTTTCCATCGACCACTTTCACTATAATAGAAGATTCCGTTCATCATGCCTTTCAGCAAATCCGGATTGTAAACAAGAAATAATGGTGCAGAAGGATAAGTAATGTCTACTGTATTGATCGATCCGTTGCTGAAATTTTCTTTGGAAAGGAACAGCAAATCGCCCTCCGGGCTTTTCACCAGTTTGTGTGCAGAAATGGCTTGTCTATAAGCCAATACACAAAGCTTCGCGTATTTCTCGCCTCCGGCTGCCAATGCAGTTTTATACATGGAAGCATCAAACTCATTGCATCTTTTGATCAGCTGCTGGTATTGGTCTGCTGCGCTGATCAACTCGCTTTCAAAAGACTTATCTCCATTGGTATTCCAATATGCTTTCAGGTTTTTTCCAAAATATTGAACCGATTCCAGATCGTCATATCCAAGCATCAGGTATTGTTCTTTTACTGAATTGCCTACCTGTCCGAAAGAAAGCTGGGTACTTAATGATAATTTAGTACCCGTCGCAGCCGTTTGTCTGGCCGCTTTATTGGGTTTCACAAAGTCGTTAACCGCATTTTTTAATGGAACAACATATTGACTCGTCGAAGTTGCAGAAGGGGCGGCTACATATAGGTAACCCCAATCAATCCTGAGGTCATCCCCAGACTTCTTCATGACCGGCTGATCCACCGTTCCTGCTTTCAATACTGCCAGACCTTTCGCATTTGCTTTTGTCACTTTTACACGCTGTCCGGTGGTATTCACCGCAATATTCGTTGAAGCATTAAAAAGTACGTCCACTTCGTGTTGTTTTTTATCGTTGGATTTTACGCGATATGTCACATAAGAAATTGGCCTGGAGATCAAATTCAGATCATCCATTAGTAAGGGAGAGGTAAAGATTAAGGAAAGGTCTACCCCCCCTGCTTTGAACTCATAACTCGTTTGAGTTGCAGTAACCTTAGCTCCTTTTTGCTGCGCCTGGGCAATTTGCTTTACAGGTACCGCAGTGGAAATCAATCCGGCATCAAGCCATGCACCACCAACCGTATTTTTGATGTGAATGGCCAGGACATTTTTACCTTTTTTAAGATTTTTTAAGACCGCATCTTTTAGTGGAATAAGAGAAAAACGGTTACTGGTCCATCCAATAAAGCTATAGATCAAGTCTCCGTTTAAGAAAACCTCCACATTATCGTCATGGTTCAATTTTAAGGTAAGGTCTTTTAGTGCAGGATTGCTCAGTTCAAAAGTTCTCCTAACCCAAAGTTCCTTTGACGTCCATGCGGTACCTGCACCGTTGACCACATCACCGAAGGGAGCGCCACCAGATCTCCATCCAGATTCTTTAAAGTCGATGCTGTTCCAATTTGCTGCCGGGGCAGATTCCGTATAACTGAAGCGATAATCCTCATCGTCGGATGTTGGAAGCACATTGGTATAAGGTTTTGACGTTGCCCCTAAAAAACTATAAGGTACACCATCCACTTTAATAATGCCTGTTAATGACTGTTCTGCACCCGTCCAGTGCCTCGTTGGGGATTTATTGACCTGATCTGTGGCAGACCAGATGCTAAAATAAGGATCGTGAGTAATTAAAGGATATGATGGGGCAGTACGTTCCTGAGCGGAAGCATTCCACAGCATAGCCGATAAACCTAAAGTAATAAATAATCGTTTCATATGTTTGGTTGTGTGTTTAGCTTAAAAATTAGGGAGTGATCAGGTACAATCTGTCGTTCGCCGCTTTTACCTTTGTTTCCGGCAGTTTTAAGGTCCTGTCGTAGGTCATCAGTCCATTTGTTTCCTGCTCCACGTCGGTAGTCTGTGTATATACCGCCGCAGACAATCCCTTTTTGATCAAACCTTCGATGCTTCGGATAAAAGAATCATACTTATCGAAAAGCTCGTCTGCAGTTTTGAAAGACTGGTATCCCCAATTGTCTTTTTCCTTCCAGGTATGACCCGGGACCGGCAGCCCCAGTCCACCAAATTCGCCTAAAACCAGGGCATGCGCAGGGCCAAAAAGGTCTGGCCTTGGCATTTTTGGTTCCGGATAATGGTGTAAATCCACGATATCTCCGGTGATCACATGATTCCCACCACTTGCACTGTTGACCAGTCTGGAAGGATCTTTTGCTTTAGTCCATTCCGCGATTTCTTTGGTTTTAAATTGTCCCCAGGCTTCGTTAAATGGAGTCCAGACTACAATGGAGGGGAAATTATGAAGGTCGTCCATGATTTTATTCCATTCATTGCGGTACATTGCTTCTGATTCCGGGCTACGGTTTTTATCCGTCCCTCCCATTGTGCCCAGATTGGGTTCCCAATGGTTACCGAGGTCACCACTAGGCATGTCCTGCCATACCAGCATTCCTAATTTATCGCATTCGTAATACCATCTTGCCGGTTCTACTTTAATGTGCTTCCGGATCATGTTAAAGCCCATTTCTTTGGTCTTTATGATGTCAAAGATCATGGCTTCTTCTGTAGGTGCAGTATACAAACCGTCCGGCCACCAACCCTGGTCTAAAGGACCATACTGAAAGACGAACTCATTATTCAGCAACATTCTCTGGATACCATTCTGATCCTTTCCCATGGATGATTTACGCATCGCAAAATAGCTGGCAGCCTGATCAATTACCTTTCCTTTGCGCAGCAATTCAATTTTCAGGTCATATAAGAAAGGTGTTTTTGCAGACCATAGCTTTGGATTTTCAATGGCTAAAGAAACCTGCCCATTAAGGCCTGCTTCTTTTTGAGCAATTTGCTGCTTACCCTCAAATGCAGTGACTCTGATCTGATCCCCTGGCTGGGCAGATTCCACCTTCACATTTACTGAAAGTGTTTTCGCATCGATATCCGGAGTTTGTTTAGTAGATACAATATGTGTTTTTGGAACGCTTTCCAGCCAAACCGTCTGCCAGATGCCAGTAACGGGGGTATACCAGATCCCTTCAGGTTTCCTTTGCTGTTTGCCTCTTGGTTGTGGCCCTTCATCCGTTGGGTCCCAGACCCGCACTTTTATTTCCTGCGTGTTTCCTTTTTTAAGAAGATTGGTAATGTTAAAGGTAAAAGGATCGAAACCGCCCTCATGCTGACCAGCACTTTTGCCGTTCACAAAGATTTCCGCCTGCCAGTCTACCGCACCAAAATGCAACAACACTTCCTGATTTTTCATAGAAGCAGGAATGGTAATGTTGTTTTTATACCAAAGTACACTGTCCTTACCTACGGTTTTACCGACACCAGATAAGGCAGATTCTACTGCAAAAGGAACAAGAATACTGCCCTGATAGCTGGCAGGTTCGCTTTGATTTTTTGGCGTGATTGCATAGCTCCACAAACCGTTAAGATTTTTCCAGTTCCGGGAACGCACCAATTGCGGACGGGGATAATTTGGTAATGTGGCTTTAGGATCCACCTTTTCTGCCCATGGGGTTACAATTCTATCTTTAATTAGCGCCCATTTTTTTTCCTGAGCATGTAATGAGGAGTAGCTGAGCACCAAAAACAGTGCGCCAGATAGCATTTTGTTCATAAAATTTAATATTTGGGTTAGGTCTGCAAAGCGATTAGAATCACCTTGTTTGAACAGTATCAAATATTGGACTTTTAGCTGTAGGTCATTCTATAGTTTTGTATCATAATTTCTTCATTTCGTCTCTATTTAGTTAGAAATGAGCTCATAAAAAATCCTCATCCTTTTGTTAAGCAGGTAACAAAGGGATAAGGATGAATTTAAAATATGTTAAAAACTGTTTAATCTGGTATTTCCAGCTGGATCAACCGGGCATAGATCTCCATCATTGCAGCCTGATCAATTAAGGATTTTGATTTGTTCTTTCCAATCAGGTTTGCGCCATCTCTTTCTTCTATCCAAATCCGTTGTGCTTCATTTCTGAAAATATCAACCCAGTCCTTATTCTTGTCAATTTTATAAAGTTCGATGCAACCTCTTAACAATACTGCATTAAACCAATAATGTCCGGGCAAGCGATTGTTCTTAAAAAAATAGTTTTTTGATGCCCTGGCGATCTGCTGTGCTTCCAGTAAATACTTTTTATTTCTGGTGGTGGTATACAATAAAGCATTGGCCTGAAGCATCGCACCAGCATTGTAAGTGTAGCACTTCCGGTCGATTTCGCCGCCAGGTATTTTTATATTGTCATAGAACAAGCCTTCCGGAGACCGAAGCTTTTTATTGGTCCAGTCGTACACTGCCAGAGCAGTTTCCAGATACTTCTTTTCTTTTGTGACTTTATACAACTGCAAGGCAACCAATACCGCCGGTGCATTGGAACAGGTATTCTTTGAACTAAAGTCTCCCTCCTTCCAATACAAACCGCCACCAGCTTTATCATCCATTCCTGTGATCATATAATCATAGACCATGATGGCATTCTTAAGATAATGTTTCTCCTTAGTACGGTTATAAGCATCCAGATAAGCAATAGCGACCCATTGGTTATCGTCATAAAAACGGGAGCTCAATCGCTCTGCGGTCACATAATCCTGATAAGCCACCGGCACTTTTTCACTATAATACTGATCAATGGCTTTCACTACCGGTTTCAGGTGTTCCTGTTTAGGATACAACACATCCATTTCATTAGCTGCCTGTACCAGCGCACAGAGTGGCCATAACCAGGAATGTGGATTTTCCTTTTGCAGGGAATCCGTAGTTTCAAAATACAGACCTGTTTTTCCGTCTTTCAGCAGGAGGTTGATGTTCTTATTGATATCAAAAACATGCTGTTTAAAATCAGACTTTTGTGCGAAAGCAGCTGGTGTTACAGCCCCGGCCATGAACACAAAAAAAGTAAGCACGATATAGCGCAGGGGTACGATATTAATTTTTCTATCCGGCATTTTTTACTCCTCTTTAATTCTTTAAAATATGATACATCAGTAATCAATTAAAATTTAACCCAGCTGCCCGGTGCTTTTTTTCTGGTTTTATTAGAATTCGTGCCGGTTTAATCGCAGCTATTCTAATTCATATCATCTGGAATATGATGTTATAATACCATTTTTATCCGTCCCTCTATCATTCTGGCGCAGCACTGAAATTGTTCTCCTAAATTGTTAATTCCCGTTCTTGATTAATGTCCTTAATTGCGATGTAAGCTAAGAAATTTGATCATCACTGATTCATCAAAACAGATCAATACTTCAACAAAAAGCATCATTTTCCCAACCCGGGAACAGTCATCACTAAACAGCAATATCGTGCAAAAAAAGATTCAAAAAGGTATCGCCACGGATTTATAAGGCGAAACGGGTTAGGCTATTTGTCTCAAAATTCTTCAGATCGTATCAATCTGTCGCTCTGCTATAAGATATCCGGTATTTTACAATAAACTTGTTATTTAAAACAACCATTTATAAAATTATGAGCGTCAGAAAATCTATGATTTTGGCTCTGGCTATGATGCCGTTATGGCTATTTGCTCAGCAGGAATCCGGCGGACCATACGTGTTTAACCGAAGCCCTCTCTATGCAGCTGCTGATGTACAACTCCCCCTAGGTAGCATCAAAGCTAAAGGATGGTTGCTAAAGCAACTTGAACTGCAAAAAGATGGTGCTACAGGAAACGCCGAAGCACTTTATCCGGAAAGCGGAAACCTTGGAGCAGATTCCGACTGGCTGGGTGGTGCCGGCGAAAGCTGGGAACGTGCCCCCTATTACGTAAAGGGACTTGTTGCGCTTGCTTACACCTTGGGAGATCCCGGATTGAAAGTTAAATCTGAGAAGTGGATCAACTGGACATTAGATCAGCAACGGCCCGATGGTTCTTTTGGCCCCCTTAAAATGAAAGACTGGTGGCCAAGAATGCCCATGATGTATGCGATACAAAGTTATTATGAAGCTACGGGTGATAAGCGGGTAATTGGATTTTTCAGCAGGTACTTTAAATACCAGCTCGACAACCTGGATAAGAAACCTTTATCTGAATGGAGCAAATCAAGAACCGCCGACAATATAGAAATCGTCTTGTGGCTGTATAACAGAACCGGAGAAAGATCACTCTTAGAACTGGCAGAGAAATTAAAATCGCAGGCTTATCCATGGACGGATATTTTTACCGGCAATCAATTTTACCATTATGGAGATGATTTCCATACCAAACACAGTGTCAGTGTAGGACAGGCGCTTAAGTTCCCAGCGATATATTCACAACTGAACAACACGCCATTTTATCGGAATGCAACTCAGAAAGGGATTGATCATTTGATGAGAGACCACGGACAATCTACGGGAATTGCTTCCGGCACCGAGTTTCTTGCCGGAAGAAGTTCCTTTCAGGGAACTGAAACCTGTACTGTAGTAGAATGGATGCAAAGTCTGGAAACCGCGGCAAGAATAATCCATGATGCCAGACTTGGGGACCGGCTTGAAAAAATAGCTTTTAATACCCTGCCGGCACAATTTAGCAGGGACATTAAATCTCATTTATACTATACACAACCCAACCAGGTATATTGTAAACATGGCAATTCAGGTTTTGATGAAGATTATGATGGTGCTTTGCTGCTCAGTCCTTACTCCGGAATGGGTTGCTGCAGGTACAATATGCATATGGGCTGGCCCTATTTTGTTAAAAACAGCTGGGTAGCAACTCCGGATAAAGGCCTGGCTGTAATTGCCTACGCCCCGGTTGAGGTCGATGCTTTTGTAGCAGAAGGCATTCCTGTAAAACTTCAGGTGATGACCAATTATCCATTCGAAGAAGAGATCAGAATTAGGGTATTATTGGAAAAATCAACATCTTTTCCGTTAAAACTGCGCATTCCGGAATGGTGCAGGAATCCTCAGGTTTCCATTAATGGTAAAGCATTACCCGGTGTTAAAACTGGTCAGATTTATACCATTAACAGATCGTGGAATACCGATAACCTGGTGGTCATCAACTTTCCTATGGACGTAAAACTCAGCAATCAGGTTAACAATTCAGTAACAGTAGAGCGTGGTCCAATTGTATACGGACTTAAGATGGATGCCCAATACAGCATCGCTAAAAAGCATCCCGTTGATGGCTTTTTCGACTACGAAGTTTCTCCATCTTCCGCCTGGAACTATGGATTGGTTTTAAGTGGTAAAGACCGTAGCGGAACGTTTAAAGTTCAGCACAGTGCCATGCCCGAAAATCCATTTATACAGGCCAGCACTCCTGTAAGGATAACTGTTACCGCAAAAAAAATACCTTCCTGGACTTCGGCATACAACAAGATGCATGCGCTTGAAGTACCGCGCAGCCCTGTGGCTTCATCAGCACAAACAGAAGAAATTACACTAACGCCATTTGGATCAGAAAACATCAGGATCAGTAACTTTCCAGTCATCGGCCTGCCAGGAATTGCAGGAAAAACATTTAAGGAAAATTTCAATCATGCCACGCTTAGAGACTGGCTCCTATACGGTGGCAGTTGGTTTATTAAAAATGGCGCCATCCATGCAGCATCTAACAAAGGTTCCTGGGGATATGGCATACATGGGTCTAAGGCCATTGCTGCAAACACCTTTTTTGAGGATTTGAGTTATGAAGCAACAGTACAGCTGAACTCGAAAGGTGATGCCGGATTGCTGTTTAGAGTAACAGATCATGTGATTGGCGCTGAGGCTTACAACGGTTACTATTTAGGCCTCAATGCAGAATCCGGTCAGATACAATTGGGCAAATCTTCAAATCAGAAATGGGTGGTTCTTGCCACAGCACAACAAAAATTGGAAATTGGTAAAGCCTATCAGATTAGAATTGAAGCTAAAGCTGCTGAAATCAAGGTATATTTTAACAAGGGGGTAAAACCTATATTTTCTGTTACTGATGCAGAGTTCGGCAATGGATCGATTGGCGTAAGGGCCTATGATGCGCTTGCCAGTATTGATAACTTACTGGTTAAAGCACTTAAATGACACCACTCTTTTATCTATATTAGGAGGGCCGATATTATAATCCTTAAAAATGAACTTTACCGCCTTTGCGACCTTTATTACCGTAACGGTTCTGGTTGCGCTGATTTCCTGGTTCAAGACCCGAAGGCATAAAATAACTACCTCTGCGGGGCTCTTTTTGGCTAACCGTAAGCTGAGCTTCACCGCTGTCGGCACCGCCTTGTTTTTCACCAATATCAGTGCGGCAGAATTTGTAGGCAACAGCGAATCTGTATACCTCAACAACATGACGGTAATGGCCTGGGGTGTAAGTTCCGTATTCGCCATGCTGATTGTCTCTGAATTTGTGATCCCTGTTTATTTGAAGGGGGCCATGTCTACCACACCTGATTTCCTGGAAAACAGGTATGATCCACAAACCAAGAAACTGGTCTCTCTTGTTTTCCTGATCGGCTACATGGTTAATCTCTTACCGATTGTATTGTACACCGGTGCTGTTGCATTAAACGGCCTTTTTCATTTTTCAGACATCTGGGACATCAGTTATGGCAGCAGCATCTGGATCCTGGTTTGGTGCATTGGACTCATCGGAAGTTTATATTCCATACTCGGCGGACTAAAAGCGATCGTAATTTCGGACCTTGTATTGGGCGTCTGTATGTTCACTGGTGCTTTGTTATTGGCCTACTTCGGATTAAGCCACGTTGGCAATGGCGATTTCCAGCAGGGCATACACACCATTCTTTCTTCAAAAACGGAACATTTCAACTCCATAGGGACAAGCAAAGATGCCGTTCCATTCTCTACCATTTTCACCGGAATGATCTTAATGAACCTGTTTTACTGGGGTACAGAACAAGTCATCGTACAACAGGCACTGGCCTCTTCCAATCTTGAAGCCAGTCAGAAGGGGATTGCACTGGCCTGCGCAGGAAAGCTGCTTGGCCCCTTACTTTTTATCTTACCGGGGATTATTGCTGTTCATATGTACAGCAACATGGAAAACACGACCGAAGTATTTTCCAGGGTAGTAAGCGATGTATCTCCTCCTGTACTCAGTGGCTTTATTGCCGCTGTTATTTTCGGCGCAGCAATCACCTCCTATTCTCCGGGACTGAACAGCGCAAGCACACTGTTTATCCTAAACCTCTACAAGCCTTTTAAAGAGAAAAAAGGCCTTCCGGTTACCGAAAAGAATTTGCTCAAAACCTCTAAACGTTTTGAAATGTTTGCCTCCTTACTGGCCATGTTCATTGCGCCGCTGTTTCTTTTTTCAAGCGATAGCTTTTACACCTTTATGCAGAAGATAAATGCCGCATTCAGCATCCCCATCTTTACCATCATGTTTGTCGGATTTGTCACCAAAAAGGTTCCACCAATTGCTGCAAAAATAGGCCTGGCATTTTGCCTTACCGGATATATACTCACACAAATGGTATTTGATACCGGCATCCATTTTCTGCATGTACTCGCCATTCTTTTTGTCCTTACTTCGGCCATTATGCTGATCATCGGAAAACTATATCCTATGGAAAGGGCATATATCGCACAGGACAAGCCGATTGTTGACCTAAAGCCATGGAAGAACCGCCATTGGGTAAATGGCCTCCTGTTGCTCATCATGATCCTTTTGTTCCTGCTCTTCTCCCCGCTCTATCTTTCAGCGGCCGGGTAATTATTTGGTACTGTCCTCCCATTGATCTGTCCGGAATGGTGATGCCGGAAGTCCGGCAACATTGATCAGGTTACAAACCGGGTTATTGCCCCAGGCATACCTTACTGCAACCGGGTTAGGAACCTCAGCACTGCTGACCACAATCTGATTTCCCTTTATTTCTGCTTTGGCCCAGTGAAATTTCTGATCTGCGCCGGCAATGGCAAAGCCTTTCAATTCCGCCCCATCACCGGTTTTTAAGCCTTCGGCTGTACTGAAACTTATTTGAATACTTCCCGATGCTGTTTTAGCAGATTGATAAACAGGGCCGGTATAGGGAACTTTAACACCATAGGTCTTTGCAAGTGCAATTAAAGCCAGTCTTTTACCAATATCCTGTTTGTTTTTTGGGTGAATATCTGCTGCATCACCGAGATCGATAGCTACCGCCATTCCAGTATTTGGCAACGAAAGCGTTTGGCGTTGTGCATCTCTTAGTTCTGCCCATGCTGAAGCAGCTGGTGGTGTGGCATCCACCTGCATAAAGTTAGCCAGCTGTACAAAATAGAAAGGAAAATCGCCAAGGCCCCATTGCTTTCTCCAGTCCCTGATCATTGCAGGAAAAAGTGTACGGTATTGATGTGCACGATCTGCATTACTTTCCCCCTGATACCAGATGGCCCCTTTGATTGGAAATTGCAGGAAAGGATGAATCATGGCATTGTATAACACTGTGGTTCGGTTAGGACCATCTTTTGAGGTCGGTGCTTTTGCAATATTTTTGAGGTTCAACCCCACTTTATATCGCCATTCACCATCCAGGGGAAAATGTGCTCCACCTTCAGAGACCATGGACATGCCCTCCTTATTGCCATAAATCCCACCACCACCGGCACCATCAAATACCCTAACCACAAGCGCAAATGTTCCTGCTTTTACTTTATCTGCCGGAATGGTATAGCTACGAGGTTTGTTATAACCCTCCGTTTCCCCTATTTTTTCGCCATCTAAAAACGTAATGTCATTGTCATCGATTGTCCCCAGGTTAATGGTCAATTCTTTACCCTCCCAGGCCTGGGGAATCGTAATGTTTTTTCTGAACCAGACCACCCCATCAAATTCGGGCATTCCTGCTTGTTCCCATACTGCTGGCAGCGACATGGTTTTCCATGAGGAAACATCTATAGAGTTGCCAATCCACGTTGGCTTCCCTTCTGCCATTCCTGTATCCTTTGCAAGTACCAACTCACGCCAGCTGGCCAATTGCTGTTCATAGCTTATGCCACTTTTATCCTTTCCTTCATTTTCAATTTTGGTTACCGCCTCCACAAAATCAGGCATTGTTTTAAGCGTAGTGCCACTGGTCCATGCTTCCGCAATCGTACCACCCCAGGAGGTATGTATTAATCCAATCGGCACTTTAGTTTTATTATAAATCTCTCTGGCAAAGAAATAAGCCACAGAAGAGAATTCGGCAACATATTGAGGAATACAGGGCTTCCATCCGGAATTAGCAACCTTTGCATCATCCAGAGGAGCATTACTGGTTACATGGTCAACCTGCAGCAGTCTGATATCCGGATACTTAGCCGATGCAATTTCCTGATCATAATTATTAACCTTTCCCCATCCTGCCAAAGGCATCTCCATATTAGATTGTCCGGAACAAACCCATACTTCACCAATCATGATATTCATCAGAATCAATGGATCTCCATCAGAGATTGTCATTGCATAAGGCCCGCCATAGGATGGCGTAGCGACCAGAATCTTCCAGTTTCCAAGCGCGTCTGCTTTTGAAGTATAACGCTCCCTGCTCCAGGTGGTACTGATGCTGATCGTTTTTCCCGGATCAGCTTTACCCCAAACCGCGGCCTTTGCCTTTTGCTGAAAAACCATGTAATCGCTAAATATAGAAGGCAGCTTCACTTTTGCCTGAACAAAGCCACTAATACAAAGTATTACAGAAAATATGGTAAGGGATAAAAGCCTTTGTTGGATTTCCTTTTTAAGATTCATGATCATGATTGGTTTTTATAGGGCTTAATTTACGGCTTCAATTTTTAAAATCACACTTGTTCTTATCGAATTTACATCAGGATTAAATCCTGCTTTCATCAGGAAGTCGCCGGTATAGGTTGTTTCCCCTTTAATGCTCGATTTTGTACCGGGATAAAGATTTATTTCCCTGATCTTGTATTCTTTTACCGGATCCAGCCCTTTTAACAGAATCGGCGAACTGCTGTTTGCCCCATATCTATAATTAACCAGGTAATTGAAGATGACACCTGATGATTTGTTTTCGTCAAGATAAAGCATCGAAGCGACACTCGATTCTGTTGGGTTGGATAAACGGTATTGATTTCCCTGCCAGATGATCCCTTTCAGTGCGTCGTAATTCTTTATCGCCTCCTGGCAATACTGAAGTTCATCCGCACTGAGTTTGCTGACTACAATATCAAACCCCAATTTGCCCATCATGGCTACATCTGTACGGAACTTTATCGGCTGTTTACCCCAGTCCGTCACATGATTTGAACTGGCAATTGCCGGATAAAAATAGGAATATTCCCATTGCATAAAAATACGTTCCAGCGGATCTGTATTGTCACTTGGCCAGAACTCGGTAAAATACTGCAGCGCAGCATAATCCACCCTTCCACCACCACCGGAGCAAAGCATCATCGGTACTTTAGGATATTTTGCCCGGATGCGTTCCAACACCTTGTATAAGCCCCTCACATATTCTATATAAAAATGATTCTGATTTTTAATTGTTGCCGAATGCGCATTATAAATTACCGCATTACAGTCCCATTTAATATAGGCCAGATCGGGATTCTTAGTAAAAAGTCCATCTACGACACCATAGACAAAGTCCTGCACTTTCGGATTGCTGAGGTCAAGCGCCAGTTGATTTCTGAAATAATGTTCTTCTCTTTGCGGCTGTTTAACCACCCAATCCGGATGTTTTTCGTACAATTCACTTTTGGGATTCACCATTTCAGGCTCTATCCAGATCCCGAATTTCACTTGATTGTTTTGTGCCTCTTTAACCAAAGAAGAGATCCCGTTTGGCAATTTCTTTTTATTTTCCTGCCAGTCGCCCAGCCCAGCAACATCACCATTACGGGGATATTTGTTGGCAAACCATCCATCATCCAACAGAAAAAGGTCTACTCCCAGTTTCTTAGTATCTTTTAGAAGACCGGCAAGCTTGCTTTCATTAAAATCGAAATAGGTAGCCTCCCAATTGTTTAAAAGGGTTAAGCGTGTGCCTTTTCCATCTAACAATTTATAGTTCCTCGCCCATTGCTGTAGATTTCTGCTGGCCAGACCTTTACCACCTGAAGATAAAGTATATAGAAATACCGGCGTTACAAAAGCTTCATTTGGCTTTAGGCTATAGGTTGAAGCATAGTTGTTGATACCTGAAAGGATTCTTAAATTATCCTGAAAGTCGACTTCCAGATCGGTCCGGAAATTACCGCTCCATTCCAGCGAACCAAATAAAACAGTTCCTTCATCTTCTGTTGCAGGTTTCCCCAGGGAGACCATAAACACTGGTGGCTGGAATAAATTAGCCCTTGTGCCCAATTTGCTGTCCAGCGTTTTTATGCCATGTGTAAGTTTCGACTCTTCGGCCTGCATTTCTTTGGCCCAATCTCCATGGTATTGGTTTAACCAATAACCGGCACTTTTTAAATACAAGTTTGCTGAAGCAAATTTATGTAAGGCCACCTCGCCCTTTTCCTGATGCTGAATGGAGCTCCATTGTTCTACCACATCTTCTTTAAAATAAGTTTTATAGTAAAGTGTTACCGAGAAATTGTAGACAGGATCTTTTAAAACAATGCTGAGCAGGGAAACATTATTGTCAATTTGTTTTAAATCATGACTTACATATTTCAGGTCCAGGGAATTGTTTCCATCTGCATGGGTCACGCTGAGTGCCGGTTCGGCCAGATTCCTTGAACCGGATGGCGTATAGGCAGAATTGAGGATTCCTGTATAGTCTGAAGTTTGCTGATACAAACCTGGAACCTGTGAATATTCCTTATTGTTTGTTAATTTCTTACCGAAATAAATAGTCCTCAGATGTTTATTGGCATCTGTTTGCAGAACCAATGCATTGTTTTGTGTTTCGATAGGGATGATCACTGATTGCGCCGCTGACCTGATCGGAATGGAAGCAGAGAAAAGTAACAGTAAGCAAAAAGGAATGAAAGTAGTATACAATGGGATTTTAAACATTAGTAATGATTTTATAGCTTATATAATTATTTGGTTATTTTAATCAATGTGGCATCACCCGCAGGGAGCACAAATTCGGCAGTATTAACCGAAATCCCTGATTTATTGGCAAAAAGATCTTCCAGCTGATATCCGCTAAAGCTTTTTAAACCGAGGGCAGCTGCGTTGACCGCAAACTTCTTTTCTTTATCTCCATAGTTGAAAATAGCGAGGTAACGTGTATTACCTGATTGTTTAACAAACATTTCTGAGGCCTCTTTATCCGCTTCAAGGGGCTGGAAGGACTTTCCATCTTTAATTACAGTCAGCAATGCCTGATTTTGAAACAGCGCTGCTGCACGTCCGGTCCAGGGCCCTTTCGCTGAAAAATCATCACCAACGATAAAAGAACCGGTCACAATTGCGGAAAGTGTTCTCGCCCTGTTGGTACCGATATCTTCCGTTCCAAGCACCACGTGATCTGCATCCATATAATCATACAAATGGGTTTGCCACCAGCCATAGGTAAGGCTATTGAGGGTATATTTTGTATCTCTTATAGATTTAAAGGCATCGCAGGCAATCCTTCTCACATGAATGTACCTACCTGAGGCCATAGTTGGAGAAATCGCAGCATAGACCAGCATTTTACCGTCCAGTTGTTTGAGCAAAAAGGACATTCCCACATCATAAGCCTGCATTCCTGTGGTAACTTTTGGATCGTAAAAATGATCTGATTCTATGGCTGCATGTCCGAGAAAATCAATTTTGATCATTTCATAGCCACATTCTTTAAGCTTCCCGATCACTAAAGCGATCCTTTGCTGTGTGCCCGGATGTGTTGGATCTAAAGCCCTTGCGCCGTCAATATCGTGGTAGCCTGAGCCTACTTTGGTCCAGAGTTCCCCAAATTTGTAATTCCCTCCTTCTGCCCTTCTGTCGCCGCCCGACTTAAATCCCCAGTCGGTAAAAGGAGCCCAGTAAATACCCGGTTTTAATCCCCGCTTTTTAACGTAATCTGCAAATTCTTTTAGCTTTGAATAATCCCCTTCCAATCCACCCTTCAGCATATTGTCCCAAAAAGAATCTAAGTCAACATACAAGGTTCCCTCGCTTCTGAAAGCTTTCAGGCTGTCTGCAAAGAAATCCGTGACTTTTACAATTTTATCAAAGGAAATCTTCTCCTGCATCACGCCCCAGCTGTTCCACCCGAGAGGTGTCGGATGCTTCCATTTAAACACAATCGGAGGTTCTGCAGATCTGTTTGCTTTTGCATAGGCGTCCATGCCCGTTCTCCAATCGTCAAATAAGCCATAAAAAATCTTCGGAGATTTAACTACATTACCTGTTAATGTGCCATGAGGAATGGTATCCCTGGTGATGCTTTTTTCCGTAAAACCAGCTTGTATCCTGATGAAAGCATTGCCTGCAGCATCAACACCTGTCGCAGCGCCTGTTTTCCAAACCCTATGGTTCAGGGAACCGGAGATCAGGCCTTTGAACGAACTGTTGTCATAGATTGCGGCAACCTCTGAACTGATCTGTTGCTCATTTGTTGACAACTGCTTTGAATTATAGCTGATAAAGGTGTCGTTATCGAAAGGGACAAATACACTCCTGAGTGCTTTGACACTATTCAAAACAGGAATAAGGCCTTGAACCGGAATCATTTCATTGCTGCTGACATTCGCTCCGGAAACCTCAATCTCCACTAAAAAATAGGGCAGCTGATCATAGGTGTAAAAGATCTGCCTCATATCCGGCTTTCCTGCCCCGCTGAGGTTAATGGTATGCTTTAACCCTTTTCCAAATTGATCTGAAATCTGAATACTGGTATAGTTCCTTGTTAAATAATCTTTTGAACTATATACCTTTCCATTTTCCTTAAGGGTTGAAAATCCGCTTTTTAACAACTCATCTGAATTCTGATACACATTAAAGGTTCCTGATTTCAGGTCATAAATAATTTTCCCGGACCTGCCAAATTTAAAAGTAAGGGCATTGGCCTGGCTCAGAAAAAAGACCAGGAAGAACAAACATGAAAGTAGCTTATATTTTATCATCTTGTGTGTTTTGAAAGGGTTCTATTTTATAGAAGACGCTGAGCTATCACCTCTTTTAGCTCGCCATTTACTTTAACCTTTACTTTTTTGGCTATTGGTGATGCAATACGGTAATTGACAATTTTGCCGTCTTTCCAGCTGATGTCTATGGTGAAATTACCTCTGGCTTTAAAACCTTTAATATTTCCGGACTTTTTCCAGGCATCCGGCAATGCAGGCAAGAGCTCGATAAAACCATCGTGGCTTTGCAAAAGCATTTCGGCAATACCGGCAGTGGCACCAAAATTACCATCAATTTGAAAGGGAGGTCCGGCCGATAAAATATTGGGATACACCCCTCCTCCTGCACCGTAATTGATGTCTGTCCTTAATGTTGGTTTTAAGATCTCTTTTAGCAGTTTAAATGCCCGGTTTCCATCCTGTAACCTCGCCCAGAACAATAGTTTATAGGCTATCGTCCAGCTTGGGCCGTCATCGCCCCGCACTTCCAGTGTTTTCTTTGCTGCTGCGGCCAGTTCTGGTGTAGAAAACGGGCTGATCAGCGATGCCGGATATAAACCATATAAATGAGAAATATGTCTGTGCTGAAGATCCGTTTCTTTATAATCTTCCAGCCATTCCTGGATGCGACCGTCTTTACTGATGACACCAGCAGGTGGCACGGATTTTAACGTTTCCTGTAAGGCCGCTCTAAATGTGGCGTCGGTATTCAACAGGGTTGAAGCTTTGATAACGTTGCCAAATAGTTCTCTTACAATCTGATTGTCGATGGTGGGTCCCATAGAAATGGCAGCAGTTTTCCCATTGGGAAGATAAAAGGAATTTTCGGGAGATACGGAAGGCGACGTAACCAGCCAACCTGATTTTGGATCTTTGACCTGCGCACTTTTGTAAAACTCTGCAGACCCCTTCAATATCGGATAGATGCTTTTCAGGTATTTTAAATCCTGACTAAACTCATAATGTTCCCATAAGTTATTACATAGCCATCCTGATCCCGCATTGGAAGCGCCCCATGACGCACTTTCCCCAGGCTCTGTAAAGCCCCATACATTCGTGATCACATGCGCAATCCAGCCATTGGCATTATAATAAGCCTTAGCCGTTCTCTGACCTGGTTTTACCAATCCCCTCACCAGTTCTGTCAAAGGCAGGTTTAGTTCAGAAAGATTGGCGACTTCGACTGGCCAATGGTTCATCTGCACATTGACATCAAGGTGATAGTCGCTATTCCATGGGGTATTTATTTCTTTAGCCCATAAGCCCTGAAGATTAGGCGGAAGTAAACCTACCCTCGTACTGCTGATGGTCAAATACCTTCCAAACTGGAAGAATAAAGCGGCAAGAGAAGGATCTGCATCAAAGTTCTTATAAAACCCATCTAACCTGAGGTTGGTAGGAAGCTTTGCAGATGCCCCTTCCCCCAGGTCGATGCTCAGTCTTTTAAAGAGCTTGCCATAGTTGGCGATATGTTTGCTTTTTTGCAATTCATATGGCTTTTTAAGCGCGGCTGCAAGAACCTCTTTTGTCTTTTCTTTAAAAGGAAAATTTCTGAAATCTGTTGCTGCTGCGACATAAATAACAACTTCTGTCGCATCTTTAATGATCAGCGAATGGTGATCAGCGTTAACTGTTCCGCCTTTCAGTTTGGCGCTCACCCTGGCCATGTACAGCATTCCTTTACCATCAGTACCATTATCCAGTTGTCCGGACATCTGCAATTCATTCCCTTCTGTTTGTACCACATACCGCTCTGGTCTGTTCATCAGGATTCTCAGGTTGAGCTGGCCAGGCTGATCGGCAGTTAAGCGGATCACACTTACATCATCATCAAAACTGGTAAAGTAGGACCTTTTATAGTTTACTCCGTTTACCTTAAAACTGCAATTGGCCATCGCCTGTTCCAAAGACAATTCCCGATGGTATGCTTTAACCTCGGGCTGGGCAGTGTTGATTCCCTTATAGGTAAATTCCAGTTCCAAAGCGCCAAGCGTCTGATACTTGCCCCATTGCGGGCCGCCGGAACCAGGTCCTTTACAGACAAAATCTCTGTTGACCAGGTCCTGAGCTTCATCATTTTTTCCTTCGAGAATAAGCTGTCTTATTTTTGGCAGGCTTTTATAAGCCTCATAATTATTGGCATCCTGGGGGCTGCCAGACCATAGGGTAATGTCGTTAAGGACTATTTTTTCTTTGGAAATGCCCCCATCTGGAGTCATCCCCAAACGGCCATTCCCTAAGGGGAGCGTTTCCTCCCACTGGGCAGCCGGTTGATTATAGAATAGCTTTAAATTTTTGTTCTGCCCAAAACTAAGTAAAGCAGCAGCGATACCTACAGTTGTAAGCAGGCATTTTTTGTTTAGGTTCATTATTTCAATTTGTGTGTGTGGTTCAATAATGTTTGTGGTGCAATAAAACTAATCACCTATCAATTTAACGAATCGACAGGTGATCAGGCAATAATTATAAGGCGTATAACCTTAAACTTCTGATTTTCATATAATGATCTGTGTTAAACGACAAGACCATTCCCAAAGAAACTACAGTGGTTTGCTTTAACTCAAATTCAAAGCGATTATTTTTCACTGCAGTACTCCCCAGTGCTGTCCCCAATGCCTCTACATTTGGAATTCCCGTTCCCGCAGCCGCCACAATATAGGCTGGTGGATTCCCGTCATAATTATTATCAGACAGCTCGCTTGTAAAGGAATACCTGCCGGGAGGTAAAGTAATGATCTGATAAATTTTCCCGTTGGTAATGGCACTTGAGCCCCAACCGGCTTCAATATTTATAATTCCATCGTTATCACTGGCATATCCACCCATACCATTGTGGTTCTTCATGGCACTGTTCGTTACCCAGTCGGCCAGGTCTCCCCATCTGTTATTGTCGTAAGCTGATCTCTTAAAAGGCACCATGTTATTCTTTAAATATATGGCACTTATTTCTCCTTTTAAAGAAAGTGTTTCATAGTTCGAATAAAATTGATCAATGCTCAAGGGATCGGGCTTATTAATGATCCGGTACTCGATCGGATTACCTTTAAACTTCGGCAGGGTCACTACCTGATCTTTAAGCTGGGCTACAACTACGGTATCGTGGGTGGTATTGTCTATATGCTTGTAGCGGATCTGCATCCCTACCGTGCCACTTGCAGCGGCAATGTCCTGGAATTTAAGTTTCGCTTCCCCCTGGGTATTAAATTCTGTACTTAAAATAGCCCTGTTGTTTAATGCCGAACGGTAACGTTCCCCGTAAACATTTCCGACCACATTCATGGGCACCGAAATATGGCCCTCTGAGTCATAAGTACGCACTTCGAAACTTAACGGACCTTCCTCCAGATTGCTGATGATGTAATTCACACTGTCTACTCCTCCGGTACGTTTAACAGGTACATCAACAGAATCAAGCTTACTGTTCCAGAACACCCTAAACCTGACTACCTTCGGATCCGGATTTAAAGCACCTGACACTTTAATTCTGCCATTTCCGGACAGGATTTTTAAAGAATCGATTTTCGCAGGATAAACGATTTCCCCGGCTTTCGTAAATTCCTTATAGTCATCTTGTTTCTGACAGGCAATGATCATTAACGCAAACCCCAGTATTCCGATGGTTTTATTTATATTTTTCATGTTTTCTATGCTAAAAATCAATTAATATACGCCCCAGATTGATACCTGAGCAATTTCCATAAAATAGCTGCTTCGCCAGTTCTTCAGGTTTTTGATCCTTAAATACTTGAATTTGGCCGCGTCTTCAGGAAAATCAAATGACCAGCCTGCTTTACCATAGGCTTCATCGGCCCCTGTATCGGTGCCGAGCGGTGATCCTGAAGGTTTCATCACGTTACAGGTCATCAGTTTGGTCCAGCTTGCCCAGCTTCCATCCTGACTTGGACTATTAGATCCCCAGACTTCAAAATCCCTAAGGTTTCCTTTGTCATAATAACCCGCTTCTCTTCTTGGATAGATCACGATCCTGCTCAACTTTGCTTCTTTACCGATGCTAAAGCTAACCGTTTGCGGACTGCCGGCACTTTCCTGGGTATACATACAAGGCCATTGCCCGTTGTCAGTTCTTTTATCCCAGATCAGGTTCAAAGTCGTATTGTACATGTATTCGGCATCGCCTGGCAACCTTACTTCCTGAAAAAGATCTTTATTTAACAGGTTCTCTTCCAATGGGGTCAGGTCAATCACTAAGGTATCAGAACGGTTCAGCCACCTGTCGCGCACATAAAAAGCGAATTTTCCCCGTTTTGGTTTCAGGCCTCTGATGCTCGCACTGATGACAGAATCCTGCGTATAAACATTTTCCAGATTGGCCCAATCTCCGTTACCTAAAGAATCCAATAAGGGAACGATGGCTACGGTTGCCTTGAACTTATTAATCGTGTTTACCCTAACCCCGCCAAATGTTGCACTGGCCTTTAGCTCATTAAAGATCAATCTAAACGGCGCAATCAAAGGCTTCACCGTAACAGAAACCGGCTCTGAAGCCTTTTCACTTTTGTTTACTGCATATAATTTGATCTCATGAGGATTGGTATCTGCAAATCCATCTACAATCATATTATTCGTGTATCCTGAAGCCAGGACTTCCCGTTGTTGTCCATTGGCGATGCTGTATACCGCTTTGATATAAAGCAGGTCTTTATTGTCCGGCAGGTTATAGCTGATTTTCGCCTGGCCATTCTGGTTGACGACACTCACATTGCTCACCTGCCCGGGTGCGGTCTTATTGTCTTCCAAAATCCCGTTGATCTCTGCCTTGTTGCAGGAGCTCAACACAAACAGCACATACAAAACAGCGAATGTTATATATTTATTTCTTTTCATCTTAAAATCAATTTGAGGTGTATCCTAATTTAATTACCATCCGGGATTTTGAACCAGGTTTGGGTTGACCAGTAAATTGTTCTCTCTGATCGGCCATAAATAGTCTCTTGGCGCGATAAACCGCTGGGTATAAATATTAGTTAGCCTGTAAAACAGCTCCGGATGGTCTTTATCCTGATCCCTGTCCCAGCCTGTAATATTTTTATTCAGCTCCTGTGCGGCCAGTTTCCAGCGGCGGAGATCCCAGAACCTGCTGCCTTCAAACGACATTTCAATATTGCGTTCCCTGCGGATGATAGACTGTAAGCCCAGCTGAGTGCCCGGTTTACCCGGATTAACTGAATATTTGTTCCATGAATCCAGGACACCTTCCAATCCGGCACGTTCCCTGATTTTGTCCAGGTAGGTATATACTTCCGGCGAAGGTCCATCGGCTTCATTTAGCGCTTCTGCATACATTAAATAAAGATCAGCAAGACGGATCATTGGAAAAGGATATTCTTCGATGTGATTGCTGTTCCCTTCTTTAAAAGCAAATTTCCAGTTCACCAGTTTTTTAGGATAGTAAGTGGTTACTGTAATCGATAAACCGCTGCCATACTGTCCCAGTTTAAGTTGAGCAGAAAAAGCATTGTCATCACTCCTGTTGCTTTCCATATACCACTTGCCGCCATCAAAGCCCAGATCTGCATAAAACCTCGGTTCTCTGTCGAAATTTATCCTTGCGGTTTGGTAATTTTCAACGATATAATAGCGCTCGCTATTTGTTCCGGTACGCAATTGTGCTTTGTTAGAGAAATCCAGTGTTTTGTCTTCATCAATTGGCACACCATTTTTGGTATAAAACTGCTCCACAATTTTCATTGGCGGAGCCAAAGTTCCATGTACACTGTTGTTACCGGAGAACGACGGATCAATATGGGCCATCGAAGAATATTGCAACTGCCATGTCCTCGAATTGGGGTTTCCCCAAATGATTTCCGTATTCCATTTCTCTGTCACCGCATTTCTAATGCTCATTTCCCTCATGGTAGTGCTGGAAAGCGGAAAAGTAGTACCCGGAAAAGTATACAACTTAATTCCTGCGGTTTCGGCCGATAAGATGGCTTCTTTAGCCGCATTAGCCGCCTTCTTCCATTTATCAGTACTTACCGTTTGATTAAACAGCAGCTGACCATCGGGATTCTTAAAATTAACATAGTCTTTATTTCCGTTGAACAGCGGACTCGCTGCATACAGCAATACCTTTGCTTTAATACTTAAGGCAATTGGCTTGGTAATGTGCCCCAGGTCTGTAGCCGGAATCATCACGTTATTGGGTAATTTTGCAGCGGCCTGATCCAGCAATTTCACGATATAGCTGACTACAGAATCAACTGGCTGGCGTTTAACTTTAGTTTGTTCAATCGGCGCATTCACCGGAAGGTTTACATCAATCACAGGTACTGGTCCGTAATGTCTGAAAAGTAAAAAATGATAATAGGCTTTCAGAAATTCAACTTCTCCAAGCCAGCGGTTGCGTTCATCGATACTCATGTCCCGTACTTTAGTCAGGTCACGTACATTTTCCAGGAAAATATTGCAATCGCGAATGGCATTAAACATTCCTCCATCCCAATAATTTGCCAAAGGATTCACCACACTCTGGTTTCCCCTGGCCATCGCCCAGTTTGTGGCATTGATACTTCTCGATGGGAAATCCAGCCAGAATTCATCTCCGCCCATATAGGCTATATTTTGTGTGGGCTCTCCATCGTTTGGCAGGTAAGAATAACAGGTAGCCAGGTATTTGATGGCTTCATTGCGCATGGTAAAAGCATTGTCTAAGGTCGGCACATTGTCTGGCACAACATCAAGGAAGCTTTTTTTACAGGCATTCAGGCTAAATAAAAGCACTAAAACCGGTATGATATATATTTTCGTTTTCATGATTCTTATCGTTAATTAAAATCCAACATTCAGACCTATATTGTATACCGCCTGAACAGGATATCCCAGACCTTTCGAGCCCATTTCCGGATCCCATAATTTAAAGGGGCTGAACACAGCGAGGTTGGAACCATTCAGGTACAATCTTAAGCTGGAGAGCCTAAAACGGCTAAGTGCTTTTTTTGGTAAATTGTAACCAATCTCAACAGATTTTAACCGCAGGAAACTACCGTCACGCTTCCACCAGGTAGAAAACTGGTTGTTGTTGTTATTGAAACCGTCGGTAAGTCTTGGCCATAAGGCATGTAAATTCCGGTTATCTTCCGACCAGTGGTCGTCTGCAATCGCTTTCAGTAACCCATTTTGGAAAGAACCATTCAGTGCAAAAGGTGTAATATTTCCCGGATCAATAAAGAAAGAAGAACGTGCAGACCCCTGGAAGAAAGTACTCACATCAAAGCCTTTGAATCCTAAAGAGAATCCAAAACCATAAATAATCTCCGGGTCTGTCGACAAGCCGATCGGTACTTTATCCTTGTCAGTGATCTGACCATCTCCATTGATATCCCGGTATTTGATATCTCCACCCATGGTGGGGATCAATCCGCCAAAATTCTGAGTCGGCGAGTTTCTTGCCTCAATGTCGTCCACAAACAGACGCTCCGCAATCAAACCATATTTTTGTTCAAAAGGGAAACCTAATCTTGATAAATGTTTTAAGTCCTCCGGGTAATCAGGCTCTTCGTTAACCATCACTTCATTTCTGGCATAAGTAAAATTACCTCTTGCCTGTATCCACCAATTGGAGCCAAATGTTTTGCTATAGTCCAGTGCCAGGTCAAAGCCCTCGTTTTTTGCTTTACCTACGTTGGCCTGCACGGTGGTGTTAAAGCCCATTGTGCTGGGAATATTGGACCGGCCCATCAGGATATTGCTGCGGATGGATTTGTAATAATCAAACACCATCGAGAATCCATTTTTGAAGTTCAGGTCAAAGCCCAGATCTGTGGTTGTGGCTTTTTCCCAGGTGATGTCGTAATTTTCATACCTGCTGATGTAATAACCCGGTCGGTAAAAATCCCATTTATCACCCCAGGTATATCCCCGGCCGTTACTATTGGGATCGACATTGGAAAGGTAAAAGAACCGGTCTTCCGACCTTCCGATCTGGTCATTTCCAACCAAACCATAAGTACCTCTAAGCTTAAGCCTGGTGATCACAGATTTAAGCGGCTCAAAGAAGTTCTCCTCAGAAACATTCCATCCAACACCCGCCGAAGGGAAGAAACCAAAGCGGTGGTTGGGTGCAAAACGTTCAGAGCCATTGTACCCAAAGTTACCTTCGAAAAGATACCGGTTATCATAAGCATAGGTTAATCTTCCGGAAACACCTAAGTTCCTTGATGGTAATGAGGCCTGCAGATCGCCTCCGTTAGCCGTAAGGTAATTTCTAAGGATACCGATCAGCATCCCTGTAACTGCATGTTTTTCTTTAAATGTTCTGCTGTAGTTAACCGCAAGTTCTCCATATGTGGTGGTATTCTGATTTCTGTTTCCCTGATTATAACTTAGAAATTCAGTACCGCCCAGGGGATTTAATGGAGAAAGAATTCGTTCTGTGCTTCCTGGAATAACGCTCAGATTGTAGTAAAACGGATTAAAACTACGGGCAACATCAAAGTAAGAATAGCGCTGGGTATAAGCCATTAATCTGGTCGACAACCCTTCTGTAATCGCCTTCAGGTCCTGTTTTAATTCCAGCTGGACGTTTACTGTTGAGGTATTGTATTGCTGATACCCCGAAACCATCCTCGCATAGGGGTTAATGTACATATTTTGTGAATCGCCAATAAAAGCGTTGCCAAACAGGGGATGTTTTGAAAATGGCGAATATTCTGCCGGATATACTGCGGGGAACATCACGGGATTAGACCACAGTGCAGTTTGAAATACCGCGGCACCACCATTAATGAGGTTGCCCCATTCATCGCGGCCGCCAATAGGCCCCGTATAATCATCAAACTGAGCAGAAGTCCTTACGATGGCCTCTGTAGTCGGTGTAAGCTTTAAATTCACATTAGAGCGCACCGCATAGTTCTTAATTTTAATGTTGTTATCTAAATTGTTTTTCTTGTCGGTTCTTAAAATACCATTGTCTACGTTATAAGTTCCGGCAACATAATAGCGTGCCGTATTTCCTCCCCCGCTTACGTTCATATTGAAACGCTGGTTATTCGTATAGTCTTTAATCAACTGTTCTATCCAATTGTTATTTGGGTAGAGTAATGGATTGTCTCCGGCAGCGGTATGGTCGATTTTGTTAGGAAGATAAGGCAGGCTTTTTTTAGGGTCTCTTGTTAAGACCGCTTCATTTGCCAGATTCATATACGTGATGTTATCTGCAAATTTGAAATTTCTTGTATTGGATGATAGTGAGTTCTCAAACCTTACATTAAATCTTGCGGCACCGATCTCTCCTTGTTTGGTGGTCACCAATACCACACCGTTTGCGCCCCTTGCTCCATATAATGAAGAGGCTGCTGCATCTTTAAGTACAGAAAAGCCTGCAATATCATCTGGCTGCAACCTCGCCAGGTCTGTCCCTGTCGATTCCATTCCATCAATCAGGATTAAAGGGTCTTTTTTTCCGGCACCAAAACTACCTACCCCTCTGATAAAGAAAGAGGCGTTGTCCATACCAGGCTCGCCACTTCGCTGATAGGCCACCATCCCTG
The DNA here is from genome assembly GCF_900103665.1 of Pedobacter steynii. Taxonomy (GTDB): domain Bacteria; phylum Bacteroidota; class Bacteroidia; order Sphingobacteriales; family Sphingobacteriaceae; genus Pedobacter; species Pedobacter steynii. The sequence continues at coordinate 306,357 of NZ_FNGY01000002.1, read as the reverse complement.
CGATCCGACCGGCAAGCATTGTGGTCAGGTTTGAGGTGGGACCTTTTAGTTCTTTTGGATCTATTGTGGTGATTGAAGCCACCATACTGCTTTTCTTCTGTGTGCCATAAGCCACAATTGCCACCTCTTCCAGGCGATCCTGCGCAGACACCATCCTTACCGTTACTGGTTTACCTTTCTGGACGTAGAGTTCTCTGGGCTTGTAACTCACGTAAGAGAAGATCAGCGTTGCTCCTTCTCCGGAAACATCCAGGATAAACCGTCCCATATTGTCTGTCTGGGTTCCCTGTTTTGTTCCTTTTATGGTAACAGAAGCATTTGGAATCGGTGCCCTGTCGACGCTGTCAATGACCACCCCCGTAAGCCGTTGCCCGGCGGTTTGAGCATTTAGCGAAGTTGCAGTACCAATGCAAACCAGCAGCAATAGCCAACAGCTGTACATTGAAAAAAATCTGGTAAAATTATATTTCATATTGATTTAGTTTGGTTCAGAAAGGAATAATAAACCAGACGAGTAGAGGCAGGTAGATCCCACAGATTGCAGCATTCTTTCATCATTTATATTTGGTTGGCTCGTTGATTTGTATAGCTAGCATGTTTACACTACACTACACTACACTAGTACCAAGATTGTAATAATATTTTACATTCCAAAATTTATTTTTGAGAAGCCTTTTTGAAAAACAGAATTAGTACCCGGTAAGTTAGTATCTAGATAAGAGAATGAAATTCAACACAATACAGCGATATTCTATAAAGAATTTCTTCTAATTAGCTGATTCTTCATGATGTGTTGTATGGGTTTTCTGCATAGTACAAATTCCGCTGCCATTTCACCCATTTGAGCAAAATCAATAGAGAATGTAGTAATTCCATCAAAGATGATTTCTTTAATATTGTCATCATTATGAGACAATATGCCCAAATCTTTTCCGGGTTTCAATCCTTTAATTTTAGAGTCTTTAAGGATTTCCCATAGTTCTAAATTATGGATGGTAAAGTAAACTTTATTTGGCGCGATGCTACCCAATTCATATTTACTTTTTACAGTACCATTAACATTATAGTCCTTAATAAAACGCTGAAAAGAGTCCATGATGTCATTTGGCTCTGCCGATTTCTGCTTAAAAAAGAATACAAACTCGTCAAATTCTTTAATACGATCTGCGAGTTCCACAAAGGCATTATAGGATGATTGCTTAAACTCCTGTACAATATAGGAATGCTCTTCATTCAGGTTTAACTGTCTGTCCACGATCAGCAGCTTATTCATCGGAAATTGCGCAACCAATGGTATGGATTCAGGAAGGTCAATCGGAGCGATCACATACATGCCGTACTTTCCTTTTACATTATTGATCGTATTCTCAAATACGGAAAAATTGTTATGGTGAAAGAAAAGATCCAACTGGATATTCTCGCCTAATTTATTCCTGAAGCTTTGGTAAAATGTTTCCTGAAAGGTATCAAATGCATATAATAGCAAACAGACCCTCAAATGCTGTTCCGTATCTTCTGTCGCAACAAAGTATCCCTTTCTGTGCTTAGATTCCAGAATGCCTCTGCTCACCAGTTCCTTATAAGCCTTTGCAATGGTTTCCCCTGCAAAGCCAATTTCCCTGATCATCCGGTTTACTGAAGGTAAAGCATCTCCCCTGACCAATATTTTCTGATCCAGGGCATTGATAATTCCCTGAACCAATTGTTCATGTTTCGAAAATGTGGATACATCTTCCAGTGCTTTAATTTCTGTAATTAATTGATATAGCTTCATGCAGAAATGCGATAAACAGCAGCGATTAATATTGGCCGTTGATAATTATATTCTGTGGTGAAGATATAAAAGTTTTTTTATTTTTCACTTTTGGACACCACCAATGCAGCCACACTATGCCCTATCGTATTCGTGATTGCCCTTGCTTCACTCATAAAGCGGTCGATACTAAGCAATACCGCCAGTCCCTCTACCGGAATCTTATGAATGCTGCCAACCGTGGTGACCAAAGCGAGAAAACCTGTACCTGGTATTCCAGATGCGCCTTTTGAAGTCAGCAAAACAATCATCACGATGCTACAGAGTTCAGAAAATGAAAAGCTGATGTTGTTGAGCTGGGCCAGGAACATGACCGACATCCCCAGATAAATACAGGTTCCATTCAGATTCAGAGAGTTGCCGGTCACCGTAACCAGTCTTACTACCGGTTGTTTCAAGCCAAGCCCTTCCAGTCTTTCCATCAATAGCGGAATAACAGAACTGGAGGAAGAAGTACCCAGCGCATATAAAAGTTCATTTTTTATGTGCCCCAGGAATGTAAAAACATTCACCTTGAAAGCGGCCAGGAGACTCCCAAGCACGATGAGTACAAAAAGAAACATCGCAATATAAGTCCCTGCCAGCATCTTACCTATAGGAACCAGGGTATCCAGTCCATAACGGCCAACCGTATAAGCAATCCCGCAGAAAGTAACGATTGGAGCCAGCAGAAAGAGGTATCTTAACAGTGTCAGCAAGGTTAGCTTTAATCGATCAATCACCCTGATCACCTCATTTCTGTGTTTGTATTGATTGATAAAAAGACCAATTACGATGGCCAGAACAAGGATGATGAGCATGCTGTTTTGCAGTACCACATTTAACCAGTCGTTATAGTTACTTTCCACTACTTTTGGAGGAGAAATTGCGCCTAAAAACCCCTTGTCTATCCTCCCGGGCTTAATCAGTAAGGCACTGCAAATGCCAAAAACAATTGCCATAGCGCTAACTACAACGAAATAAACAAGCGCCTTAATCGTGATCCTTCCGGCAAGTTTCAGATTTTCCAGACTGCCAAACAAACTGACAATACTCAGGAAAATGATCGGCGGCACAAAAGGTTCAATAACGGTAACGAATGACGTACCTACCCATTGCATTGGTATCGCAAACTTCGGAAAACAAACACCGCAAAGCGTTCCCAAAACGATGGCCGCGAGTATCTGCAGGCTTAAGTAGCGGTTCAGCTTATGCAGGTTCAGGTCTGTTTTTGTCAGGATACTCAATTTTTTTGGCGGTATTTTTTAGGATGAAGGTACTCAAAAGCATTAGTTAATTGGCAATTAATGGTACGCTGTTTTCTATCGCTTCAGCTGCCTGTTCTTCCCCGCTTTCTATGACCGGATTAAATTCTTTCTCACTTTTGGCGATCACAATGGTCGCGACTCCATTGCCAATGATATTGGTAAGCGCCCGTGCCTCACTCATAAACTTATCTACGCCGAGTAAGAAGGCCAGTCCTTCGATAGGTATTTTGTGCAGGGCCGCCAAAGTAGAGGCCAGTACAATAAACCCGCTGCCGGTAACACCAGCAGCCCCCTTTGAAGTGATCATCAATATTCCAATGATGCTGAGCATTTCCAACGCAGAAAGTTCAACCCCATATAACTGAGCAAGGAAAATCACCGACATAGAAAGGTAGATTGAGGTACCATCGAGGTTAAAGGAATAGCCTGTTGGGATAACCAGTCCGACGACAGACTTGCTGCAACCCATTTTTTCGAGCTTCTGCATAATCGATGGAAGGGCTGATTCTGAGGATGAGGTACCCAATACCAGCAGTAATTCTTCTTTTATATATTTGATGAACTTCCAGATGCTCATTTGATAATATTTCATAATCCCGCCGAGAACGAGGAAGATGAAAATCCCCATGGTCAGGTATACTGTTCCCATGAGTTTTGCCAATGGAACGAGGGTATGAAGGCCAAATTTACCTACGGTATAAGCCATCCCGCCAAAAGCACCAAGGGGTGCCAGGTACATCACATACTTTAGCCCCAAAAAGACAATCTTAGACAACCGCCCTAAACCTCTGACTGCTTTTTCACGATGTCTGGAGTAATTGAGAATAACCCCTACAATAATGGCGACAACCAGTACCTGAATGGTCATGTTGTTCATAAAGAAATGTACCCAGTCAAAATCCTTTGCAGGTCCGGAAGTATATTTCGAGGCGTCCCCAATTTGAAGTTTAGACTTATCAATATTTCCGGGCTTTAACAAAACAGCCATTAAAATGCCGATGGCCAGAGAGAAAGTAGAAACGATTTCAAAATATAAAAGTGATTTCAGGCCTATTCTGCCTACCTTTTTCAGATCTCCCATCCCGCTGATTCCCAAAACTATAGTCAAAAAGATAATCGGCGCGATGAAGAGCTTGATGATGTCGATAAAGGTCTTTCCTATAATTTCCATTTTCACAGCAGTTGCAGGGGCATAACTACCCAGCACTACACCGGCAATAATGGCGATAAGTACCCAGAAAGTCAGGTTCGCGAGTATCCGAAACCATATACTTCCTGGCTGTTTGTTCTGCTGAAAAGCAGGTTGAGGTGATTTTTCGATTAACATGTGGCTCTTTTTTATTAGTCTATATTGATATGGTACATCAGAACAAACATCATTTTCCTCTCGGTAACTTTGAGTGCTGTTCCCTGAGTATTATAAATTGGTCTGTTCTGGGCATTGAAAACGAATTTGGAAGAATGATCTCTAAGCAGTAAACTCAATCCGAGGTCATAGCTAAACATGGGATCCGATAAGTGGTCGAAACGGGAATACTGGATGCCAAAAGCGGGCATCAGTCTGGTTTTTCTGGTTCGCCGGTTAAAATATGGCAGGGTAACTCCCGACTGAAGGATCAGGCTTTTTCCTGTTCCAACTACAGGATAAGCATTTCCGGCTCCATTAAAGGTAGCTATTTTACTGTCCATACCATTTGCCATATTGTTTATCCCCAGGTTGCGAATATAGCCAGGTCCGTAATCATGGAGAAATGCAGCAGCAAAAATATTCAGGGAAGTCCCGGTTTCTTTATTCAACGGTGTATCAAAAAAGACATCTGCGCTGAAGAGCTTCATGCTATTTAAAACCGTATCTCGGGAATTCAGGCTCCATAACAGGTCTTTTTGATATTCGGCACCGATACCAATCGCCAGCACTTTTTTCTTGCCCAGGTAAGTTCCGGCAGAGATTGGAGAAACATTACTTTCTTTCTCAAAGAACTGCCATTTTACATAAGCAGAGAGGTTGGGTTTAACCTTCAGGTTATTGAAATTAGCAATTCCTTCCCGGGGTTTAGCAGTTACAGGGATATAAGGTTTCGCAACAATCAATCTGTAATCCAATCGCCCAAGCTGCCCCTTTGCAAATAGATTCAGGTTTCGGAGGGTAAGGTCTGTACGGTTCACATTTCCAAGGATCAGGAATGGAACATCATATAACAAAGTTGATCCGGGCCCCGCGGCAAACCGTGTAAGCCCTTTCCAGTTTGAACGCCCTCCTCCGAGGCTCAGGCGTTTATTAAATTGATATTCCCCATAAGCATCCAGCAATTCAATTGGACTTTCACTGTGGGAAAGGGAGGTCAGATTAGTGGTACCGGCCTGAACGACAAACATCAAATGATCAATTGGATTGGCCGTAACTTTTACTCTGAATCTTCTTAGAGACAGGTCTGCCGTATTCGCCACCCTACTTTCGTTGATCCTGCTGCCAGGGTTCATCATCGTATACCTTGCCCAGAACTGTGCATAGGCGGAAAACCGGATCATTTTATCTTGCTTTCTCTCCTGACTAAAAGAAGGATCCGGCAAAAAGAGGGCCATTCCAAGTGCCAGGATCATTCCCAAAAAAAGAAGTCCTGTATTTCTGATCACCGAAAAAATAGAGATATTAGCCCTCATCTATCTTAAGTTTTATATTTGGTTGTTTCCAGGACAACAAATAGCTGCACCCGGAAATTAAATATGGGTATAAGGACTGTTGAAAAGGATTTATATCAATAAACGACAGAATAAATAAACGAACGACCAGAACTGACCAAATCGCCATGAACAAATGATCCTGCTATTAAACCTTGTCTTTTTGATTTTGATCCTGAGGCTATCTTTTGAAAAAAAGGTAATGAACGTCCTGCTGAATGGAAAGTGGCCTGGTGTGATCTATATGCAGCATGTCTTGTTCTGGCTTGGATTTATTGGCGTTAGTGCTTACGTTTACCTCAGCTTGTTTAGCCTTCAGGACGCTTTATACCGGTTGCTGTTTATGCTGGCCATAAATATTCCGCTGTACGTTTTATGCTTCAAAAGGCTCGTCCCTCAATATTACCAGACTAAAAGATATGGGGAATACGTGTTGTACACCGCAGGTGTTTTTGTGATCTCCAGTCTGATCAGAATCCTGCTCGAACCTGAGCTTTTCGACAATAGCGTGGCGGCAGAAGGAAAATACATTTTCATGATCTACCTCACACAACTCATCATTATACTCGTTCCTTCCATGCAGGGCATATCAAGGTATAAACTGATCGTGGAACAGGAACTTGCCGAACTGGTCATCAGGAAAAAGGAAGCGGATCTGGAATTGGTAAAATCAAAGATCAACCCACATTTCCTCTTTAATACGCTGAACAATATTTACTCTTATACCTACGCAACTGACAGTATCTCGGCAAACCTGATTAAACAGCTCAGCCTCTTAATGCAATACACAACTTATGAGGTGGAAAAAAAAACAATCCCCATAGAACGGGAAATTCAGATGATTACCGCATTGGCTACCCTCTATCAGTTAAAAAGTAAAAGCAAACTGGATATGGATCTTGACTTTGAAGCGAATGAGCTTTTTAGTCTCGTAGAAATCCCCCCAACCATTTACCTCACTCTTTTCGAAAACGCAGTCAAGTATTCGGTTATAGGGCAGGATGAAAAGGCCTATATCAGGCTTAAATTATCAATCAAGGGTGCTGTAGCGGTGTTTTCGATCTCAAATTCTATAGCTGTTCAGAAGACAACAGACCATTCCCCATCCTACAGGGGCGCGGGACTTCAGGTATTAAAAATGATTTTGGACAACCAGTATGGGGACAACTATAATTTGGAATCTGTTCAGAAGGGCGTAGATTACAGCACCGTATTAACCATCAGAATATGACCGCAATCAAAGCCATTTATGTTGATGATGAGTCTCCGGCATTGGAACTCATTCGCAAATACTGCGACGATCTTCCTGAAATCGAACTGCTGGCCTGTTTCCTGAACCCTGTGGAAGCACTTCAATACAACCGCCTTGATGAGGTAGAACTGTTCATTCTCGATATTGAAATGCCCGGGCTTTCGGGAACAGAGATGTTAGCGCTGATTCCTAAAGGAAAACTAGGTATTTTCATTACCGCCGACCCTACCCATGCAGCAAAGGCCTATGACCTGGATGTCATCGATTACCTGGTTAAACCGGTATTTCCCGAGCGCTTCCTTAAGGCAGTTCAAAAGGCAATTGACTACCGAAAGCTGACTGACCCGGAGGTGGAAAAAGAATTCCTGACCTTCAGATCAGACTATATGTTAAATAAGGTGCCTTTGAGCGAAATACAATGGATTGAGGGATTTGGAGAATATCTGAAGATCATCACAAGATATAAACAGTACCTGGTTTTACAACGTTTCTCTGATTTCATTGAAAAAAATGTAAAGCTTGGTTTTGTAAGGATTCATAAATCTTACATCGTTCAAAAAGCGCACATCTTATCCCATAATTCACAGTTTGTGGTGCTAAAAGATGGTAAGCAACTTCCGATTGGAAGGACGTACAAAGATGCGCTTAAATAAAGGTTTACCTCCTGTAATACATTAAAGTAAACCTTTTAAGGTATTAATTAACAGGTTGTATTTTCCTAATGATTAGCTTGCCATTCGTTTCAACGATGTCAACATTATTTAATTTCGCTTTATCCAGGATAGCTTGCGAACATGGCTCTTTTGATGTTTTCATCGTGTAACTAAAAACATCTGCAGCCTCATTTCCTCCCGATACCGGTAATTTCATCAGGAGTGTATCTTTAGCTGCGAAGTTATCAATGTACGTTCTAAAATATCTTTGTGTACCAGTTCCAATAACTACCGGCTTTTGGACTTCCTTAAAAAGCTTATCTTTTGTTTTAAAAAAGCCGATTTCATCCACTGTATATTTTGGATTATCCGAAAAGAACAAGTCTTTCCCTGTACTTCCATCAACAACATTAAAATTCATATAAGCCTGCCTGAACTCCAGTGTACAAGCAATAATTCCGGGCTCAGATTTGGTGCAAGCTGATCCGAGAACAACAATAAAGAGCGCCATCAAAAGGTTTTTTATTTGGTTTGTCATGATTTCTGGTTAGTGGTGATCAATCAAAGAATACTTAATTATCCCTTAAACGAGCGCAACATAAATTTCGCTACACCACTATGCTTATGCCCGCTTATTCAGACTTTCCAGCAACTGTTCATATAAATCATCACTAACGGCCTTCTGAGGTTTAATTTTTTTAACTGTCGCGCGTTTTCCCTTGGCTTTAGATTTTATAATCTTTAACAGTTCTTTAGAATAATCATTTTTAAAAGCAGCGATATTAAACGATCCGGAATATTGCCTGATTAAGGCCAGCCCTACTTCCAACTCCTTCGGCTTAATGGTAATTTCTTCTTTTAACTGAACCTCTTTGGTACTGCGTATCTCTTCCTGAAAGCGGATTTTTGTGATGACAATAATGCCGTCCAGCGGATGAATGACGCAAAGATGTTCCTGATTTCTTAATACAAAACGCGCCACCCCTGCCTTTTTAGATTTCAGTAATGCCTGAAGTAACAAAGCATAGGCTTTCTTCCCCTGAGTTTCGGGTTGAGTATAATATGAAGTTTCATAATAAATCGCATTGATCTCTCTGATGTCGACGAAGTTTTCTATTTCTATGATTTTTGTTTTTTCCGGCTTTACCTCTTCAAAATCATGATCGTCCAGCACGATATACCGGTCTTTTAGAAAATAACCTTTCACGATATTTTCAAAAGGCACTTCTTTATGAGTTTTCTCATTTACCCTCTTGAATTTGATGTTGGAATGATCTCGCTCATCCAGCATATCCAAATCAAGATTACTGCTGGTCACTCCTGAAAAGAGCTTCACAGGAATATTTACCAAACCAAATCCAATAGCACCTTTCCATATAGATCTCATAAGTAAATTATTTAGGTTAGCGGTTTCTTTTAATAACGGCGGCAAGATCGATGCCTTTGCCAAGCACTGGTTTAAATAGGTCGCCCATTTCACTTGCTCTGGAAAACGCATTATAAATATCAAAATCCTTCATCTGCAGTCCTTTTTTTACTTCATCCCAATGCAAGGGCATGGAAACCGTAGCTCCAGGCTTAGGGCGTAAGGAATAAGGAGCAGCAATGGTAGCCTGAGTTCTGTTTTGAAGGAAGTCCAGGTAGATCTTTCCTTTACGGTCGGCCACCACCCGCTCTATACTGGTCGTTTTCGGCAGTTCACGGTTCACAAGGGTGACGATAATTTTGGCAAACTCTTTACTCTGATCGTAGGTGTATTTATTTCCCAGAGGGATGTAAATGTGCAAGCCTGTAGATCCACTGGTTTTACAATAGCCCGGAACACCCATATCATCCAAAATAGCTTTGGTTACCTGTGCGACCTCGATCGTCTGATCAAATGGTTGTTTATCCGGATCCAGATCAAGGATACACCAGGTTGGATGGTCTGGTTTTTTAATCGTGCTGCTCCAGGGATGTATTTCTATACAACCCAGATTGGCCATGTACAATAGGGTTGCTTTATCCTTTCCTACCAGGAAATGTTTATCAGTATCATCTCCTTCGGCATGATAGAGATAAGTTTTAATCCAGTCGGGCACTTTCCCGGTCACATCTTTCTGGTAGAAATTTTGACCTGTAATTCCATTTGGGTACCTGCTTAAAGACTGAGGACGATCTTTCAAATAAGGTAAGATAAACGGGGAGATCTGATCGTAATAGTTGATCAGGTCCCCTTTGCTTATTTTTTCAACCGGCCAGTATATTTTATCAGGATTGGTAAATGTTAACTCCTGTCCGTTTACCTTTTTCACTTGGGTTTCTTCATCTTTTTTAACTAACATGTCTTTAAGATTAATTGGTTTCGGAACAATTTCATCAGTTTCATCTGGTGTTTCCAGCATCACTTCTTTTGCTTTTTTATCCTCCCTCATTCCCTTAAAAGAAGGATGTCTCATTAACCCATCTGTGGTCATTTCTGAAAAACTCACCTCACAAATCAGCTCCGGCTTTAACCAGATCGCTTTTGCCTGAGGGGAATTGAACCTGAACCGATTGGGTTTGTTGACATCCGGTTCTTCATAAAACGGAGATTTACTGATAATCAGTGGTTCGAACTGAGCAAGCAATTCTTTTTGGGTGTTCACACTAAAACCTGTCCCGATCTTTCCGGTATATATAAATTTCCCTTTTTTGAACAGGCCTACCAGTAGTGAGCTAAAAGGTTTTGGACTTCCCGCAATTTTCGTAAAACCACCAATTACTACTTCCTGACCATTGCTTGCCTTGATTTTTAACCAATCATTTGTTCGGTTCCCAATTTGGTAAGTGCTGTTGGCCCGCTTTGCCATGATTCCTTCCAAACCAGCGCGCTTTGTTGCGTTGAGGAAATCGATCCCGGAAGTTTCAAAGACTTTGCTGAGCAGGATAGGAAATTGATTGGGAATGAGCTCAGCAAGAATTGCTTTTCGATCAAGCAAAGGCAAATGGCTGAGGTCATAGCCGTTGTACCAGAGGATATCGAAAACATAGTACAGCAGTTCTCCATCGGCTTCGTTATTCCAATTTTGCAAGGCCCCAAAATTAGCATTCCCATTTTTATTCACCACAACGACTTCCCCATCTATAATTGCATTGATCTTCAATTCTTTCAATTTCTCGTAGATAGGATAATACTTCTGATTATAGGATTGATCGTTACGGGATTTGAAGGCAACCTTTCCCTTATTCATAAAAGCTACTGCACGATAACCATCCCATTTGATTTCGTACACCCAGCCTGGCTCATCAAAAGGCTCAGAGACCAAAGTCGCGAGCATAGGTTTAACCTCATCATAAAAAGCCTTTTTCACTGTCTTTTTAAGCAGCTCTTTTAACCTGTTACGCACAGGAGTTATGGTTTTACCTTGTTTTTCCATTTGTGCAATGGTTTTTCCGGAAACAACAGATTTATCCTTTAAAAGAATATCGCTGTCTGCTGCGTACTTATCTTTCAGTTTCATGAGTAGCCAGCCGTTATCTCCCCTGCCATAAGCTTTTACCAATGCATAGGCTCCTTTGAGCTTCTTACCCTTTAAAATGATTTTAAGTTTTCCGGCCTTTAACTGATCCAGCAATTGTTTTTCCTGCTTTTGAAAAACATCAGATTCGGGTTCAAAGGGCGTGTAAGTCCCCTCGTCCCATACGATTACCGTACCTCCTCCATATTCCTCTTCGGGAATGATTCCTTCAAAATTCCTATAATCGTAGGGATGATCTTCCACCATCATGGCCAGTCGCTTAATTTCCGGATCGGTAGAAGGGCCTTTTGGAATTGCCCAGCTTTTTAATACGCCTTCCATTTCCAACCGGAAATCATAATGCAAATGGGTAGCATCATGCTTCTGAATGACAAAACGCAATTCTTTTCCTGTTCCCTCCCCTCCTTCGGGCTCAGGTGTATGCTTAAAGGAACGTTTCTTTTTATATTCAGTAAGGCTCATTCGAAATCATTTTGAAAGCCTAAAGGCAAATTGAAAAATAAATGACTTAGATATAAAACAAGTCTAATCCCAGAAAGTTTAGCAGAATGCTGCTCTGGTTCGGTATTCGCAATATTTAACTTTTTTTAACACTAGTTAATGCAACTATGTTGTATATTTGAATATGATTTAATTAGGGATGATTAAATTAGTTGATTATGACTGGTAGCAGTTTGGTAGCTGCTACCACTTTTCCCTATCTTCGGGATATGAAATACATCATCATCATGGCTTTCGTGTTAACGGGCTTGAATGCCATAGCACAAAACGCCTCTTACAAATGGGAAGATGAGCTTTGCTTATATGAAGGTACATACGACACCAAAAAGGTCACAAAGACACAACTTAAAGCTTGCTATCGTCTGGCCTTGCAGAACGATTTCGACATCAACACCTCCCCTATGGTCTTTAAGCCGGAAGACATTCAAAGCCGTTTACAACCGGAAAAACTGGAAGAGGAATACACTGCAAAAGCTGAACAGTTAAAAAAACTTGAACTCCCTCAAACGCCTTTTTGGAAAGGGTTAAAAGCAGCCAAACTGAAAGAACAGCAACAACGCTATGAATTTAACCGTACGGCTTTCAAAGCTTATAAAGAGGTAAGCGCTTTAAAAGAATATCAGTCAAAAAATGCAGCCGCACAACGTTATACGACAATTTTATTGGCCGGTGGTCATACTTTGCTAAACGAATGGAAGGACCTGAGAAAGAAAATGGCCGAAAGAAATGGTGATCCTGACCGGATTATGCGTGAATATGAGGCCCGTCTGGCATCTCCCGAAAGGCTGAATTATGCATTTGTAGATGTGATGACTTTTGGATGGTTTAACAGTGCCAATGAGGGTATTGAACTTGCTGCAGACATTTACCCTTCGGAAATGATCCATAAAGAATGGAAAAAACTGTTCCTTAAAACAAAAACCATTCATTGTGATGAACCCTGATTATAGACGATTTAGCATAGAATTTCATTTTCGACTTCCAACTGATCTTCAAACAGTTTGCCAAGTTCAACAAGGTATTCAGTAGCAAAAACATCCGCTTCCCTGAAATGCTTTGCAAACAGCATACGATCCAGAACGCTGATCGTACCATTTTCCGGAAAAGTCAATACCCTGCAACCAACGGTTTCAATCATCGAATAAACCTCAGTTTCTGATAAAATAGGATACGTTTTGATACCTGTAGCTGCCCCTATGGCCATCAGTGCTATATTTCCATCTTTCAGCAAATTAACCACCTGACCAGTCAAATCTCCCTGGCTAACCCTACTGGAAATTATTGGTCTGCACTGATTCGAATCTATTAATGAAAATAATCTGCTGAGGTGATTTTTGATTTTATTCATCTCCCTTTCGCAATGGAGTTCCCATGAATGGTCTCCCCCTCCATGAAAAATACCCGGATAAAAAGTGCTTACGGGGATGCCGTAATCAGTATAAACCAGCAACAGATTTGCATTAAGCCTTCCAGCCAGCAGCGCAGCCTCTTCTGCTGCAATCAATGCATTTTTTGAAAAATCTGTTAATACAAGAATCGTTTTCATGGTCACAAACGTTAATTTTACACCTGGCAATTTCTTCAGAAAACAACCTCACTCCTATATCCGCTATTGGGCAAATCCGTGATGAAGATCATTGTTTAATCTCCACTTATTCGCTAAATTGTACTGATCCAATAAAACGCATAAAAGATGGACAAGTCCAATAGAATATCAAGAGCTTTTTACCAGCAATTGGCAAGACTGTTTTATGCTGTTGCGGCAACTGACGGCAAGGTAAGAAAAGAAGAGGAAGAGGAGCTGAAGAAAATTGTAAAAAATGAATGGCTCAACTTTGACGCATCCTTTGATGAGTATGGAATTGATTTTGTCTGTTACATTTTAATCACATTCGACTGGTTACAGGAAAATGATTGGGGCGTTAAACGGGCCATCTCCGATTTTAAAACCTACAGAAAAAACAATAAAGATCTGTTTACGGATCCAATAAATCAGCTGATCTTAAAAACAAGTGACGCAATTGCCTCGGCATTTTCACAGCGGAACAAATCTGAATTGGTATTGCTAAATCAGCTGAAGATGGTATTGAACAGCTAAAATCATTAAAGAAAACATCTGCACGAACCCGAAAACATTTAGCATAAAGGAGTTAAATAATTTGAGACCTTTGGCCCTCGCAACAATCAAAATCTAATCGTAAATTAATACCAGGATATCGATATTGATGAGTCTGAGGGAAAAGCTGAAAACCCAAAAAAAAGTAGGCGTTAACTAAAGTTTTTGCTGCTTTTTGATGTATAAAAGCATCCTATATTATGTGTAACTGTAACTGGTATGGATATGATCAGGTGGGAGATCCATCTCTTCCTTCAAGCTACCGTAAGCTTTCTGTAACACCGACTTGTATAACTGGTTGTATGATCTGTGCGATATGTATTCCCGAGACTACTACTATCCCTTCGAATCCATTTGATAGCAACATGTTGCAATATATTGCCGATGCACTTGCAACCTGTTCTCCTCAACCACCGCCTCCTGAAAAGATTTTCGTTTACATGAGAAGCTCTTAAAATATAATAACTCCGCATCATAAAAAAGCAGGTACGCCGACAAAACGTACCTGCCTGTATTTCCTATTCTATCAGCACCCAGGTGTAGCTCTCGGGCTCCAGCGTACAGGTATATTCGATTTCATAATTTCTGTTCAGGGTATAACTTTTTGCCGCTTTTCCCTTTTCCATCAGCTTTGCTACTGAAGTTAAACCAGTATAATAAAGCGGAACCTTAATTGTCCTGGTGATTTTCTCTTTTAATGGATTGTACAACATCAACATCCCTTTGTTCTTCAGCTTAGGGTTTACATGGAGCAAGCCATCCCAGTCTCTTCCATCTGCCCTGCGCAAATGGACGATTTCTGAATTGAGAATGTCGCGGTATTTCTTATACCAGTCTATCACCTTCACCACCGTCAATCTGGTGTTTTCAGTATCGTACAACCTCGGACCGCGATAGCAAGCCTGAACGCCGGCACCATAATACTGCATCATCAATTGCTCGTAATCTTTAAGGTGGTCTTTTAGAGGTTCCAGTACCGCTTCAGGTCCTCCCCCCTGATATTTGGTAAGGGGAACAAAACCCCAGCTCATAGCAGCAGTCTTCTCCCAGGTGCCGTCAAAGATATTCTGACGGTTTAAGATCAGTTGGTTTTCCCTTGGCAAAGAGAAGTTCACTTCCCGGTAACCAATTCCAATTTTATTTGTTCCATCCAGAAAATACCAGTCTGGCGCATTGATGTAGACCCCTTTTGCGTTTAACCAGCGGTACAGTTCTTTCTGTATATTGATTTGTTTCCATTGAGAATCTTCCAGTCCCTGGTGTCCCGGATGGGTAGTAGAAGCGCAGACATCACCAGGATACGGACCATCATTTTCCCAGATATCGAAACTTGTTTTCGAATAAAAGGCCTTGATTTTATCCCGGTATCCCAATCCCCATTTACTGCCAAAACATGGCGCATTGCCGAAAAAGGCACCACCAGGTTTGCCGGTTTTGGGGTTGATGACATCATCTTCATCGCTGATCCTGCGGGAGCTGAACAGGGAATAGCTACCGATAAACACCTTTTTTTGATGTGCATATTCAGCAAGATCTTTCCACCTTTTAATATTTGTAGCGCTGGTGTCTTCTACATTACAATGGCTGCCAAAACTCAAAATTAGTGCTTCGTAGCCCGTTGCCGCGCATTGATCAACAGCACTGCGTACTTCATCATCATTTTTGCTCACAAGGTGCATAAATATTGGGTTTGCTGTTGTCCATGGTGCAATTGTATGGTACATTTTGCGGATGGCAAGCCCCCTTCTTTCTCTGTCATAGCTGTCCATCAGCAATTCATAACTGCGTATAGAGTTAAATACCTCCCCTTTTTTAAATTCGATTCCGGATACTTTATCAGGATAAATCTCCAGTAAACAAGGCGTCTGATAGTCGTAATTTACCTGAGAAGTATAAGTAGAATCTACTTTCCAACGCGTAGTCTGATCACTCAGGTCGTACCTCATGGCATTGTTAAAAGCATAATTACTTTCAATATAGATACCCTGAGGTTTCGCCATTTTATCGACCCCTCCCACTACGGCACTTTGTTCTTCTACCATTCCTAAAATCTCATTCACTACACGGCCAATAGTAAAGGTCTGATCTCCCTTATTTTGAATAGACAGCGATTTTACAATTAAAGGAAGGCCATCATAGAGCTCATAGTTTACGCTGACTTCCAGACCGGATAATTGAGGCGCAACTGCACGATAATGAAAGGAAAGCACTTTTCCTGTAGGCTGCTTATGGTTTGAAGCCCAGAATTTACTTTTCCAGTTTAATTGCGGACGGATCAGGTTGACATCAAAAGTAGTCATCTTAAAATCCTGATCACCAGGAGTAAAGCGATCCAGCCATTCCGGTAAGAGGTAAGCATTTTCTTTCTGCCCGATCAGGCCACCAATGTTATAATCTTTCCCGTTGATGTTGATCCTGGCCTCCGGTTTTACCGACCTCAGCAATTGCTGTCCGTTCACCTGGTTCAGATAATCGATACAGACCACATTGGGTTCAATTCTGAATGTTCGTTTCACAAGACCGTTCTCGAGTGTGACCTCCTTTTTACCCTCCTTTACTTCTACCCTGGCCATATAGCTGGCAGCATTTAACAACCAATCTGTTTTTACCGGTTTTTGTGCCAGCAAGGCTGATGTGGAGATGACAATGCCAAAGCCAATCAGGGATAAATCAAGCAGGATCTGCTTAATGGTGATTTTTTTCATTTGTGTTTATTTGTGTGTGTGTTGGTTATGAAGCTGGCATTAGTATACCCCAGCTTCCTTGGTTTCATATTTTAAAATTAATACTTTTTAGCTACCGAACATGATCTCCCTGCTTACCCTTTTATCGAATAGTCTTTACGATTTGTTTAATTTATATAAATAATCACCTACTAACCAATGTTTTGAATCAGATTTTTATACAAATCCTTTTCCTCACCCAAAAAATGAGGATTTAGGGATACGGACCAGCCGCTTGAAACTATTTTCTCCAGCGCAGATTTGGGTAGCACCAGATCAGGAAATCCAGCGCAGGAAATAAGCGAAAATGCTGAAGACTTTTAAATAGAAATGAGGATATCCTAAAAACAAAGTATTTTTGCAGTTCAGTTTAATGCAATAAGGTTATGACAGAAGAAGTGATACTTGTAAATACAAGCGATGAGGTGATAGGAACGATGCCAAAGCTGGAAGCACACCTTCAGGGCAAACTTCACAGGGCTTTTTCTATTTTCATTTTTACCTCTTCCGGGCAACTGTTATTACAACAACGTGCTTTTGACAAATACCATTCTCCGGGGCAATGGACAAATACCTGTTGCAGTCACCCCAAACCGGGAGAAAAAACAGATGATGCAGCCATAAGAAGACTACAGGAAGAAATGGGAATGGAATGTAAGATGGAACCCATATTCAGTTTCCGCTATGAAGCGGAAGTTGGAGATGGCCTGATCGAAAATGAATATGACCATGTGTACTTCGGAACAAGTGACCACCTGCCACAACCTAATGCGGAAGAGGTAAGTGCTTTCAGATATGCAGATATGGAAGAATTAAAAGCCGATCTGACTGAGCATCCGGAAAACTACACGGCCTGGTTAAAGATATCGTTTGAGCAGGTCCTGTTTCATTACGATAAAATGTTTCCTAAGGAATTTTAGTAGCTTTGTTCCTATAAAAAAGGCTCTATGCACAAAATCTGGTTTACTTCTGATCACCATTTCGGCCATAACGGAATTATTCAATATGCCGGAAGACCATTTGAAAGCGTAGAGGAAATGGATGAAACCATGATCCGGAAATGGAATGAAAAGGTGAGTGATAAAGATGCAGTCTATTACCTTGGAGATTTTGCACTCAACCGTCCCGAACGACTAAAAGAAATTCTCAAACGCTTAAACGGAAGCATTTACCTCATTACAGGTAATCATGAAGTATCGGCCCTTTCCTGTAAAAAGAGGTTCGAATGGGTGAAAGATTATTATGAACTGAAAGTGAATGACGATACCGTACCGGGTGGAAAACAAAAAATCGTGCTGTTCCATTATTCCATTAGAAACTGGAATGGTAAAGGAAAAGGAAGCTTCCATTTATACGGTCACTCCCACGGAACGCTGGAAGAAGATGTGAATTCATTATCCTTTGATATTGGCGTAGACAACCATGATTTTTACCCGCTTGAATATCAGGAAGTGAAGGCCATCATGTTAAAAAAGGAATCGGCGCTTCAGATCCTCAGACGGGATCCTACAGACAGCAAAGCCATAGAAAATCTCTTGTAACCAGGTTAATTTACAGTGCTGATTTAAATGAACGCGGACTTTCTCCAACCTGTTTCTTAAAGAAATTATTGAAATTCTGTGGGTGTTCAAATCCCAGACTATAGCTGATTTCTGCGATGCCCCAATTGGTATACCTCAATAGGTTTTTAGCTTCTTTAATAATCTTCTCCTGAATAATCTTTGAGGTAGGTTTTCCGGTGTAACTTTTAACGCTGCTGTTGAGGTGGTTTACATGGACATAGAGCTGCTTTGCAAAATCAGCAGGTGTTTTAAGACTCAAAGCCGTACCCGGAGCATCTATGGGAAACTGATTATCCAGCAAATCCAGAAACCGGTTCACCAACCTGTTGGGTTGGGCAGTTTTGACAGATGGGCATGCATCCGATTGAATCTTTATACTGCTGTAAATAATGAGCTTCAGCGCAGTTTCAATCATTTTGTTTTTATGCTCAAAATCCTGATGGTACTCCGTATGCATCAATTGAAAGTAATGCAAATAGGCCTCAAACTGTGTTTCAGTTAAAAGAATAAAAGGATAAGGACTGCTTTGAAAGCTGGCATATAAAGTATCCAGTTCTCTTTTGAGCTCTGTGCAGAGGTATTGTTCATTAAACAGACAAACATAACCTCCCTGTTGTTCAGAAACGTTTTCCCAGCCAAACTTCAGACTCGGGTTGGAAAAGAAAAGTGCGGGCTGGTTAACGTCCAAATCGCCATTCTCCGTATTTAAAACGGCATGTCCTGTAGTCAGGCAGATCTTATAATAATCCTTTCTGTTAAAGGGAATACTCACGGAACAATGGTCACGTTTCAGCACATTAAAGTGGCTGGTGGTCCCATTTGAACGCAGCAAATCAAAAGGCAATTCTCTATTCGTGGTCTGGTAATAATGTATAAGGGTTTCTTGCTTATCCATAATGAGCAAAATTACACATTTATACCTGCCAGCGATACGAATTTCATCAAATCTGTATAAAAATGTATTGAGCAATATCATTTTTACACCTGCTTTAGGACATTTTTATCCTTGACATACCGCTATAGATTTGCTTCAAATAAATATTACTGATATGAAAAAGTTAATTGTATCTATGGCACTAATGATGGCCGGACTTTACGTTTATCCCCAATCTTCACCAACCGGAGAACAGTGGAGAGTCAGACTTAGGGGAGTCGCGGTTATCCCTCAGGAAAGTGCTTCCATTGGAGTGATAGGCGGTGATGCGAAGATTTCAAACTCCTTTATTCCGGAACTGGATTTCACTTACTTCTTTAACAAACATTTTGCGGCAGAACTGATTCTCGGAACAACCAGACATAAGGTGAGTACGTTGGGTTCTGACCTAAGTGCAATAGGGGCAGCAAGCTCCGCGAACGTTGATTTGGGCAAGGTATGGTTGCTCCCGCCCACGCTTACCTTACAATATCATTATCCTCTCGGAAAGTTTAATCCTTACCTGGGCGCGGGTGTCAACTACACTATTTTTTATAGCGCTGATGAAGGTCCGGTAGTAAAAGGCATAAAATATAAAGACAAATTCGCTTTTGCAGCACAGGCTGGCTTTGACTACGACATCAGCAAAAGGTTATTTGTTAATGTGGACCTAAAGAAAATCTTTCTTTCTACAACCGCTACTGTTGATGCTTCAAACCTTACGCCCTCAGGAAGTCCACAATTGGCTCCGGTGTTAAGCAACATTGAGGCAGATGTAAAAATCAGACCCTGGCTATTGGGTGTAGGTATTGGCTGCAAGTTTTAAAATAAAAAGGAGTGGTTATCGCTAACCACTCCTGCCAATCTAAAATTAACTAATGAGGAACGTTAATTGAGTTTCGCTGCGGGTATGCTTTTAGTCATTTTCTCGAATCCGGCAATATAGGCATCGAACTCTGCGGTCAACTGACTGATCATTGCCTTTTTCCCCTCTTCATTTCCTTTGACCACTGCGCCCCACTGAATATTGGTTTTATCGCCTTTTGATTTTGTGAAAATCGTGATCTCTGCTGAAGTAACTCCCTTTGGAAGAGACGCTTTATTAATCGCGATGTTCATAAACTTATGTTGATGCTCCAGTTGAGTAATGCTTTCCGAACGCTTCGTTCCATCAGAGAAAACAATATCCCTTCCCACCGGAAAAGCAGGATCACTGACCTTGATCGAGCTCACATATCCATTCGCTGCAATTTTGAGTAAATCAACACTATTAAGAATTTCCCAGGCCCTGTATTGTTCCATATTAAACGAAACCTCTTTATTCAGGTCCCATTTTATTGGCGTTGCAGCTGCCATTTGAGCATAAGCTCCGCTTCCTCCCGATACACCCAGTATCAGGAAAAAAGCCCATATCATCATTTTTTTCATTGAAATATATTTGCTTTTTTTTGTGTTTTTTATTGATTCTTAAAGGTTCTCTAGAACTCGGTTTAAAGGTTGTGAAGCTTAATTACCAAAAATCTCTTTTAACTTTTTATCCAGACTTTCCCCGCGAAGGTTTTTCTCAATGATGTTTCCTTCTTTATCCACTACCACCAGGTAAGGAATTCCGCTAAACAAATAAGAAGCCATTACATCCTTAGATTCTTTAGCATTCACTTGCGGCCAGGTCATTCTTTCTTCATTCATTGCTTTCTTCCAGTCGTTCTCTTTGGCATCAACAGAAACGGCCAGAATTTCTAATCCTTTGCTCTGGTATTTCTTGTACACTTCTTTCAAATGAGGAATTTCCTGGCGACAAGGTCCGCACCAGCTAGCCCAGAAATCAACAATCAGGTATTTACCTTTAAAGTCTTTAGGGCTCCATTTTTTACCATTCACATCCGGAAAAGCAAAGTCAGGCGCTTTTTTACCATTGGCGATCTTTGCGGTCTGTGCCATGTTGTCCAGAATCTCTTTTTTCTTCTGTTGAGCCTGTGTTAACCAAGGGTGTTTTTTGGTCAGGTTATCCAGTGTGGACATCAGTAATTCCCCATCTCTTTTCCAGCTTAAAGAATTCAAAGCATACAATACAGCAGGTTGATCTTTATACTTATTTACAAGGTACTTGATGCGGAAGTTCATGTCAGTATTGATCTTATCGAAACCATCTTTCATATAGTTGATCCATAAACTATCCTTGGAAAGACCAGCCTTCCATTGCTCTTGTCCTACAGCAATCATTTGCTGATAATTGAGGTAATTCACCAAATTAACATCATTAATCAGGTCATTATTTGCAGTGGCATTTTCCATATAGATATATGGTGGGTTTTTGATTTTCATCTTTGCCGTATCAATCCCTCTCACATTGACATGAATGTTATCTTTATCTGCCCAGAAATCGATCCGGTCAAAATAATACACCCTAACCTGGTAAAAATCTGGCTTCTCCGCATTTACTTTGAAAGAGAAACTATTATTAGCATCCAATTTAGTACTGTCAATTGCTTTAAAAGCCCTTTTAAATCCTTCACCTTCGTATTTACCAAGGTAAATCCAGTATTTATCCTCTGTATCAGGAAATTTCACCTTACCGGTAAATGTTACCTGTTTTCCTTTTTGTGCAAAGCTGCTGCATACCATCAATAGGGCCGCAACGGCTAGTATCAATCCTTTTTTCATCTTTTTTTATTTATTATCTGGTTTTGGTTATTAATCTTTCATCATTGGAGGCGTCATCTGCCCTTTTTGGCTGGCCTCTTTTCTCAGTGCCATCGCTTCTAAACCCATGGCTTCCGCATCCGCTATTTTTCCTTGTTTTTTCAAGACCCTTTTCTTCAGATCGGCGACTTGTATCTTCGTAAATAAGTCTGGGTTTGTTGCTGAAATCTGTATGGCCCAATTCAAAGCCTGCGGATAATACTTTACCGGTGCCATACTGACCATGTCATTGGCAGCGCCAAGAATTAAGGCGTTTTTTCTAGGAGAACTATCATCATTCCAGATTTTATTCAGCCTTGCAGAGAATTTGTCCCATTGATTCGAAGCAACATATTCTGTCAGGTCCAGCTGAGTCAGGATGGGTTTTGAATACTCCGTTCCTTTTGCTAAAAGCTTTCTGATCGCTGCAGCACGTTCCTGCGCATCTTTCAATTCGCGTTTCTTCTCATACGCACTTTTTATGGAATAAACTGACCTGTTGAAGGTCTGCTGGAAATAGCCCTCCACCTTGTCTGCACCGTATTTGGTACCAAGCTGTTCCTTATGAGCGTACAGATAGGCAAAAGCCGATGAAGAAGGCGTATTCAGGTATTTCTGGATCAGGTCCCATTGGCGTGTTTCCATCAAAGCGGTTTCAGGCAATCCGTCAAAATAGACCTTTGCCACTCTGCCCATTTTATCTGATTCGTAAGCCTTGTCTAATCCTTCCAGATACGCCAATGCGATGGCTTCGGAATGGTCTCCGCCATCAAATTTCTTTGCCAATCCGAATACCGTGCTTTCCGGCTTTAGGGCCTTACCGGCCTCCTGCATAAATTCGCCGGCAGGCGCACTTCCTACGATCTTATGCACCACCTCGCCATCTCCGTTGATAAACAAATAGGTTGGAAATGCATTAACACCAAATTTGTCTTTCAATGCAATCCCCTCCCCCTTTTCCATATCGTACTTTACATTAATGAAAGTTTGATTAAACAAGTCGGCTACACTGTCTTTCGTGAATACATCTTTTGCCATCATCTTACAGGGACCACACCAGCTGGTATAGGCATCAAAAAAGATGAGTTTATTTTCTTTTTTCGCATTGGCCAGTTGTGTTTTCCAGTCTGCCTCTTTAAACACAATCTCCCGGTTCTGACCGGTAGCAGAAAGTGCAGTAAGACAGGCCAGAGCGGCCATTATTGTTTTTATTGATCTCATTGTTAAGGCTTTTAAGGGTTTTGTTCAAGATTTGGATTCAACTGGATCTCTATTGGTGGCAAGGGATAAACCACACGTTTATCTGTCGCCGCAACATTTAAGCTGGCAGCGCTGTAGTCACTATAGTTTCTGATCACAGGTAGTCCGTTTCGGAAATTATCAAAAGAGGAATGTCCTTCCCATGCCAGCTCCAGTCGCCGCTCATTCAACACCACTTCCAGCATTGTTTTTCCAGCCAGCGCCATCGTTGCAACAGTCCATGCAGGAGCATTTGCCCTCGTTCTGATCACATTTACGGCAATCAGTGCATCGGAGTTATTGCCCAGCTTAGCCAATGCCTCGGCTTTATTAAGGTAAACCTCTGCCAGTCGCAAATAAGGGGTAGCACTTCTGGTTTGTGAACTGAAATCAAAACCTCCCGGCGGAGCAATTTGCTGAAAGTTGAATTTATTGACCGAGTTTCTGCTTTTATTGGTTCCAACGATGCGCTTGTCGTTCTCTACAGTAATGAAGTTCTTTCTCAGGTCTGCCGCATTTTCATTCAAAATTGCCATATAGTCCGGAGAAGCCGCATATTCTCCCTGGTAAGGGTTTCCAAATACATCCCTTAAAATCAGAAACTCATTTATTTTATTTCCGTTAACGTCATCATGTCTGAAGCTGAAGATGAGTTCTTTATTGCTTTTCCCATCCATTGCAAATGAATTGCTATAAGCCGCTCCCTGCAGCAGACTGTACTTGTTGGCAGCAATCACTTTATCTGCATACTCGACCGCCTTGGTGTTAAACTCGTTTTGAGGCGCAGCAGCCGTTCCGCCCATATAAAGGTAAACCCTGGACAACAATGCCCATGCAGCTTCTTTGGAGGCATAGTAGTTTCCACGTGTCTGCGTCATTAGTGCTGCCGCTTTTTCCAGATCAGAGATGATACTGGCATACACTTCCTTTACCGTATTGCGTTTAGGTTTATAGTCCTTGTCAACTGCAGAGCTTAAGGAAAGCGGAATAGCAAGGCCGGTTCCATTGTTCTGATCATAAGGTCGTCCGTAAACCCTTACCAAATTGAAGTAGGCCATTGCCCTGAGGAAGTAATTCTCTCCCTTGATCTGGTCAAATGCAGCTCCCTGTCCTTCGGAAATCGCATCAATGACTTTATTCGTACCGAAAACAATGCGGTAAGAAGAACGCCAGAAAGAAGTAGTCATACTTTGAGAAGGAGAATTTGTATAGGTATAACTGTCGCTCCTGGTTTGCGGATAAGCCTCGCTCGTTGCATAAAGGTTATTGCCTTTCAGCTCACTTAAATTATACCAGCTTAGCGCATATTGGGTATCACCGGCAGCTGAGGTAACCATTAATGCGTAATTGCCATTGGTAGCTACAGTTACGCCATCTAAATTGGTTAACAGTTCCGTATCAGCCTTGTCATTTGAAGGTCTGATGTTCTCGTTTATTGCTTTCCCGCAGCCGGATAGTAAGATCGCCGCGAAACAGATATATATAGATTGGATATACTTATTCATGGGGTGTAGGATTAAAATGTTAACTGTAAACCAAGCAGGTATTTCCGACTGGCGCCATATCCTGCACTTACGCCATAGTTGTTCTCATTACCTGCCACAACACCTTCCGGGTCAGCGCCATAAAAGCTCTTTTTGGTAAAGACAAAAAGGTTATCCCCACTCAGGTAGATATTGGCTCTTTTTAACTTAACGGCATTGATCAGTTTCTCCGGCAGGCTATAGGCCAGGCGGACATTCCGGACCCTGATGTGACTGGCATCTTCCCAGAGTCTGGAACTTGGGCCATCAGCACCATCAGTACGGGTCCGGAAAGGCATAGGCTCTGTTGCCTGATCTCCCGGTTTTTCCCAAACCACCTGACCATTACCAGGTTTTACCTGATTATTTTTCAGGATATTATTTCCTTCAGCAGAGAAATAACTGCCTCTTGAGTTATTATAGACCACATAGTTGGCAGAGAAATTCAACAACACAGAAAGCTCAAAACCATTGTAAGAGAAAGTGTTCAGCAAGCCTCCGTAATATTTAGGAGTCATGTTTCCTGCCAGCTGATACTGCGCATTGAGCGCCGCTCCGGTCAGACCGGCAGTGGCTTCATCCAGGCTGTTAACGATCTTACGGCCGGTAATCTTGTTCTGCGCATCTATCGTCACCTGTTCAAACTGAGGCTTCCCTGTTTGAGCGTCAACACCCAGCCATTTCACCGCATGCACACTGGCGATATCGTCCCCCTCCTTGATCAGGCCTGCATTTCCCCGTGAAAGAACGCCATTGTACAATTTTTCTACTTTATTGGTATTGAAAGTGATGTTAAAACCGGTTTCCCACTTGAACTTGCCAGTCAGATTTTTGGTACTCAACAGGATTTCTACCCCATGGTTCATGAGTTGAGCAATATTCTGATACTGACTCGGCACACCAAGTAAAGACGAAGTTCCTACCCTTTGAATCAGGTCTGTCGTTCTTTTACGGTAAAAATCAGCATTGATGGTAATCCTGTTGAACAAACCTAAATCTATCCCCAGATTCCCTACATAAGCCTTTTCCCAGGTAATATTGCGGTTTCCAAGCTGGTTAATCACTGCAGCTGGATCACCGCCATACTGGTAACCGAAATTATAAAAGCTCTCTGTCAGAAAATCTTCACCTGCCACTTTTCCATTGGTACCATAACTCGCGCGCAGTTTTAAATTGCTGATGTATTTATGGTCCTTCAGTATATCTTCATTAGAAACCAGCCAGGCGCCACTCACAGAGTAGAAATGACCGTCTCTCTTATCGATCCCAAAATTGGCCGAATAATCCATCCGGTAAGAAGAATTCAGAAAATACCGTTCCTGATAATTATAGTTTCCTTCAGCAAAAAGAGAATAGGATCCACGTGCAAATTTCTCTCCGCGGAAGGCTTTGCCTCCATTGGAGGTCGATACTTCGGCAGCAGCCGATGGAACTTTGATTCCTGTAGGCAGGTTTTTAACCGACAGACTGTTGTATTCAGAATTGCTTCTATTGTATTCAAAACCACCTAAACCACCAACGGTATGAGCACCGAACTGCTTCCGGGCAGAGATCAGGTTCGAGGTCAGGAATGAATTTAAATTCGTTTTCTGCTGGATCAGGTTTCCTTTATTCGTGGCCCCTGTGAGCGACAAACGGTCCTGATACTGCTCATAATTCATAAAGGTGGTGTTATAGGAATTATTGGAACTCAGCGTAAGCCAGTTGTTCAGCTTATATTTAGCAGAAAAAGTACCCAATACCTGTTGCGTTTTGGTGATGGTACTGTTATAAGGCAAATCATACAGCGGATTCTGAGTCGTATTGCCCAAAGCATCCACACCGATGATCTTTTTAGGGCTTCCATCGTCATTATTGAGTACATACCAGGGTAAAGCCAATGCGCCCAGAAGCCCGCTGATCGGACTGGCGTTGCCTTTATCAAAAATGGTACTCAGGTTTGCGTTTAGGCTTAATTTGCGGGTAATGTTATGGTCCAGGTTTAACTTGAAACTGGATCTGGTCAGGTCATTCCCTTTTAAAGGTCCCTGTTCATTGTAATTGTTGGCGCCAAAGTAATAGCGTGTTTTCTCTGTTCCGCCGGAGAGGGAAAGGTCTACCGTTTTGGTTAAGCCATCCCTATATAATTCCCGGTTCCAATCGGTATTATTACTCAGTACTGATGTTGCAGGAAGATATTTGGTCAGATAAGCATCCTGAGTCAGCCCTTCATTTTTGAGGGAAAATGAGTTCAATAACATTTTGCGCTGGTAATCGTAAAGCTCCTGACTGTTCATGAACTCAATTTTACCAAGGTATCTTTTACTAATCCCAAAACTGCTGTTCAGGTTCAACTGCGCATTACCTGCTACTCCTCTTTTGGTGGTGATCACCAATACCCCCTGACTTGCTCTGGATCCAAAGATCGCTGTAGATGCCGCGTCTTTTAACAAGGTAACTGTTTCTATATCTGTAGAGGAAACGATGTCACTCGGGTAAGCCACATCGGGATAAATGATGCCGTCAACTACAATCAGAGGGTTCAGGTTGTTCGTTACCCTTAAATTGTCGGTGATTGGCAAAGTGCCCTGTCCGCGGACCACAAAACTGGCTTTATTGTTCGGGTCGCCGGAAGGTTCAGTGATGTACATCCCGGCTATTTTCCCCTTTAGCTGTGAAATCAGGTTCGAAGTGGTCACCCCTTCCAGCTGACGTGCCGAAAAAGTTTGCAAAGCACCGGTAATTTCGCTCGCCTTTTTAACGCTATAACCAACTACGAGTGCTTCCTGTAACTGGATCAATGCAGGAACAAGAACTACATTTATCAATTCATCTCCATCAGCGGAAATCCGCTTTTCGATACGTTTACTTTCGTAACCCACAGAGCTAAATACCAGACGATAATTACCCGGCGCTAAGTTTATGGTAAAATCTCCGTTTGCATTGGTCATGGTTTTCAGGTCGGTCCCATCTACTCTGATGGAAACTCCGGGGATCGGACCTTTACCATCGGTCACTTTTCCACGTACCGGTTTCCGCACCTCTGTATCTGTTTTCGGAACGGTAACAGGAGGTTTGGGCTTAATAATGACGGTATTATTTACAATTACAAATTCCAAAGGTTGGTTCAGCAGGGTTTCCTGCAATGCCTTCTCCACGGTCACATTTTTTAAGGACAGGTTGATTTTTGAAGGATTCTTTCTCAGCAGGTCGATATTGTAAAAAAGAGAATAGCCTCCTTGACTGGCAATCTTTTTTACGACGCTTTCTATGCTTGCATTTTTTTCGGCTAAATTGATAGACTGGCTGAATGCGACTGCATTTGCCTGAAAACTGAGAATCAATAAGCATATAATTAATTTCATGACTCTTAATGCGTCTAGAATTTTATTCATATTTTTGTTC
Organism: Pedobacter steynii; assembly: GCF_900103665.1. Classification (GTDB taxonomy): domain Bacteria; phylum Bacteroidota; class Bacteroidia; order Sphingobacteriales; family Sphingobacteriaceae; genus Pedobacter; species Pedobacter steynii. Next base: position 278,570 of record NZ_FNGY01000002.1, on the reverse strand, counting down.
GGTTTAGTCGTAGGCCGTCGCCTTCCTTTTTTAAGGAATTCCGGATGCCAAACGATTTGGGTTGATAATTTGATGAGATCTGTCAGGATTGATTTTAGGTTTAACCCGGAACTTTTGTCCGGAGGTGGTCGAAACACCTCCGGCTTTTTTGCTCCCTGTTAAAATCCGGTTCGTTAAGATTTTACAATAAGCGTTCTCCCTTCTATTTTAAAGTTGATACCATTTGTTGCTAAGATTTTTAAGACGTCTGATAAGCCCAGCGTTCTTGGAACTTTAAGCAGGAACAATTCTTCGGAGGGCTTCCCTTCAAAACGCACATCTACATCATACCAGCGGGAAAGCTGTTTCATGATGTTCACCAGGTTCTCTTCATTAAACTGGAAATATCCGTTTTTCCAGGCAAGGGCCTCATCCAGATCAACAGCGCTAACGTTGAGGCGGTTACTCCCAACTGTAGATTGTTGTCCGGGTGCAAGGATTTGCGATCTTACTGATTTTGAAGCTTGCTGATCGGCTAAAGCAACCCGAACGGATCCCTCAAAAAGTGTCGTTTTTGTTTTACCTTCATCCGTATAAGCATTGATATTGAAATGTGTTCCCAATACCGCAACTTCCTGCTGGGCAGTTTTGACAAGAAAAGGAATTTTCATTTTAGCCACTTCAAAATAGGCTTCTCCTGATAATTCAACTTTACGCTCCCGGCCATTAAAGGCGGCCGGATATTTCAATGAAGATGCGGCGTTTAGCCATACCCTGGTGCCATCGGGCAGGTTCACCTGGTATACTCCTCCTCTTGGAGTGGTGATGGTATTGAATCCTGATGTGGCTACAGCAGCCTTCGATATTTCATAAACGAGTTTCCCATCCCCGGTTTTGGTAACGGTTACACCAGACTGTTCTGCAATTTCGCCATTGCTGGCTTTATCCAGATTGATGGTGGATCCGTTGGCCAGTTTCAGCGTCGCTTTATTTGTGGCAGCTGGTATAGCATTGACATAGACTGAACCATTTTGCTGCTTAATGTCAGAACGGTTGTTCAGGCTATACAAATAAAGTCCTGCCGAGACCGTGATAAAAGCCAAAGCCGCCGCCGCGTAACGGTACCAGGAAATCTTTCTGGTTACTGGCTTTGGATGGTTCGTCAGGATATGATTTAAAATACTGTTGACTTTACTTTCCGACAGTCCTTTTGCCGGATCGGTCTCCTTCCAGGTATGATCCAGCAGGTCATTAATTTGCGGTGTATGATCTTCAGCGCTAATCAATAAAAAAAACTCCTCCCGCTCTTCGGCAGTGCAGATTTCATCGATGTATCGTTGATACAAAAATTCTAGTCTTGTATTCATCTGTTTGAGCTTTGTTCTCCCCTTTTCTTACATTGACACGCAGAAAAGACGACAGGAGTAACGGGAAATAAAAAAAATGTATTAATTCTTTTTATTCAGTATTTCCATCAGGATGATGAATACCGCAATATCGGTATGGGTGCTGATGTAATTGCGCAGGAAGCGCAATGCATGCTGCATATGCGTTTTTACAGTAAGCTTGGAAATATTGAGCCGTTCGGCAACTTCCTCATACTTTAAACCCTCCTGGTGACAAAGTTGATAGACCATTTTCTGCTGGGCAGGAAGCTTTTCGATTCCCTGGTTTAAAATTTTCTCGGAATCTTTGAAGATGATGTACTCTTCGGTCTCGTTATGATCTTCACGATAATTTGTTCCCCTTATCTTGTCGGCCTTAAACTCAAGCGCCATTCTTCGCAAAACATTAAGGGTGAAGTTTCTGGTAAGGGTACGGAGAAAGCCCTCGAAGTTTTCAATATCTGCGATACTTTCGCCAAGGTTCCAGAGCTTAACAAATACTTCCTGAACGATTTCTTCGGCAATCGCATCTGACTTTACAATTTTAAAAGCGTAAGCATAGACTTTAGCCTGATACCGATGAAAAACTGTGCTGAATGCCCGCACCTCACCGGCCGAGACACGTTTTAAAAGCGTCTTTTCATCAATAAAATCTTCAGTATGCATTGTTTTGTAACCGGGTTTAAAGTAGACGCCCGGAAGATTCCCCTAAAGTAAATTTAGGAATAACAATCTCATTGTTAACAATTATTTCACAAAAAGTTCAAACTTGGTGTTCAAAAACCAATTGAGGAACAGCGAATAATAAAATAACAGCAAGGCTAAAAAATGTTCAGCTTTCATTCCGTTAATGTAATTTCCCTTGTCAACAGGAATAATCTAACAGAGAAGAACAAGGTAATGAGATAAACTATGGTGAGGACCAATACCTGTATTTCCCTAACGACAAAGCATAAAAACGAACAAAACAGGAACATCATAAGGTTCATCAGCATAGCCATCACTTTCACACTCTTTTCTGTAGAACTAAGATTCAATACATTGAGAAATACACTTCCTAACATTCCCAGGGAAGCAGAAAAAAACCAGGCCTGTTGTTCTAAAGATCCTGGATTTTCGATAAAGGTATACATCATATGACCAATTGAAAATAAGAGTAATATGATGATCATTGTTTTATAGGCGTTTTTCATGTGTACCTGGGTTTAAATATCATTGATTGAATGCTTCAGATACAAAAGTAACAGGCTATAAAAAAAGAATGTTTGTACAAATGCGACATATTAACCCTGAGAGGGAGCAAAACCAGCATATTTTTTAATCTCTTTATTTCTCCGATCTTTTTACAAAATCCAGGTATTCCCTGATATTTTGTTCCAGTTCTGTCGGATAAGGATACCGCAATTTATGCGCCAATTCTGTTCCCAGCTCATGTACCAAATCAGCATAAGCAATCAATGCCCGCCAGTTGTCCTGAATGTCACTTCCCGAAAACGTGGCTTCTGTTTTTTGCCACATCTCTGCTGACAAATACCTGGGAAATAGCCTCCCGTGCTTATTGGTCGTCACATTCCAGTCGTGTTCAATGGCGATATACCATTCTATGATGGGAACCAGGTACTCCGTTCTCATATTGTTTTCAGACATGAACTTTGCATAAAACAGATCAGCTCTTGCCAGGCTTTTGATCACATAGGTCATGTCCCACCAAAAATCATTGAACTTTTGCTCAAATTCTGCAGCAGTCGGCTTTTTAATTAAACTAACCTGATGACCTGGCGCTTTAAGATGGGTTGTAAGCAAATCTTTATCGATCAGCACTTTATAACCGATGTCCCAATCTTCGGGAAGCTCATCTTTATTTACATCTTCCAAAAATTTAGGAATGCCATACAGCTTGAAATCAACTTTCACATGGTCCTCATATAAGACCATCCGCATCGCATGCTGGCCGTCAAAAGCATCTTCAGCTTCTGCAATTTTCGCAATCACCCGACCAAATTCAGAAAGCCACCGGTCATCGGCAAGGACCTTTTGTAAATCGGCAAACACCAATTCTATATCTAAATCACTAAACTGATCTACCGGAGCAAGGGGATTCACCAAAGAACTGGTTAACAATACCACCCTTACCTGATCATTACGGCTTGCCCAATCTGTTATTTGCTGAAGTTTCTGATCTCTGCTGTTCATATGCTTATGGTCGTTTTACGATTTCGCCTAAACAGAACCGGAGCCTGTGGGATCTCCCCAGGCTCCGGTTTTGATCTGCTATGAAAAGCAAGTTATAAATTTTCCAATGCTTTCTTTACTGCTTCACCTACTGCTTTCGCAGATTGTGGGTTTTGTCCGGTTACCAATCGCTGATCCGTTACCACATGTTCCTGCCATGCAGCCGATTTCTCATAAATCCCACCACGTGCTTTCAATTGATCTTCCAATAAAAATGGAACTACCTTTTCCAGTTTAACGGCGATCTCTTCTTCATTTGTAAACCCACTTACTTTTTTACCATCAATCAGGAATTTCCCATTGCTGAGCCTGATGTTGACCAATCCGGCCGGCCCATGACAAACGGCACTGACCACGCCATTATTTTCGTAAATTTTGGTCGCAAGAGCAGCGATTTCCTGATTGTCAGGAAGGTCCCAAACCGCACCATGTCCGCCGGCATAATAAATAGCGGTATAGTCTTCCGCTTTTACTTCCGAAGGTTTATGGCTATTGCTGATCTTTTGATGATACACCTCATCTTCCCAAAATTCTTTGTTCACGGCATCCGAAAGATCGAATCCGTCTACCGGTGGGTTACCACCTTTAGGACTTACAAAATCCATTTCATAACCGGCTTCTTTTAATACTTTCCAGGCATGGCTCACCTCTCCGAGGTAATAACCTGTAGCTGCTCCGGTACTTCCTTTTTTATCATGGCTGGTCACCACAAATAAGATTTTCTTTTTCATTTGATGAGACTTAAGGGTTTGCGCATTTGCTGTATTTACGATGGAGAAAATGGCGCAACATGCAAGAACCATCATTCCTTTTTTAATCATTTTCATAGTATTGAGCATTGTCCTCTTTATTACAATGGACAACGGCACAAAGTTTCAATTAAAATGGAAGTGCTAAAAGGAAGCTGGTCACAAAATTTATGTGATTACGATCACACTAAGGATGACTGAGGCGGCTCAATGTCTCTCTTGATACGCCGATGTAGGCAGCAAGCAAAGTTTTCGGCAAACGCTGCAAGAGCTTAGGATTCAATTCCAAAAACCGGTTATACCTTTCCTGTGGGTTTTTATTGAGCAGAAACAAAATGCGTTGCTGTAGCGCAACATATCCGGCATGAGATTTTTTACGGAAGAAGTTGGCCATCCCCTTCAGTTCATTACAAAGCAACTCCCTGTTTTCGGCAGAAATCACAAGCAATTCGCAATCTTCAATACAGTCAATATTGATCGTTGCCGCACAACGGTATACCAGAGACTGGTAGTCTGAAATCCACCAGTCTTCCATCGCAAACTGCAGAATGTGAATTTTGCCCTCCTCATTGGTATGGTAAGCTTTTAGCAGCCCTTTTGCAACCCAGTAATCATGGAGTACTTCTGAACCTTCCTGCACCAGAAATTGATGTTTTTTCAGTTTTTTGGTACTAAACTTAGACCAGACATAGTCGAACTCTACATCTGTTAAGGTGATCAATTTCTCTAAATGTTGACGGAATGCCTGGCTCATCTTCAAATCTATTCATTTTTTCAAAATAGAAGGTGCTTTATAATTTCATGTTCGTCTCCAATCGCTCCAGTTTCCAATGCAATCAGCAAATTGATAATTTTAAAGGTCGAAGCAGGTTGCACGCTGCTATTTTGGTATCAGCAGTACCATTATATAGCCATTTCCTGTTTTTATAATCGTAAATTGACTATGGAAATTTACTGATATTTCCTTCTACAAAATGGTAAAGCGCATTGATCAATATCGGTCTTTGCGTTTCAAACAAATTGCTTTGCGCTGTAAACTCCGGCGTCCAGCTTACAAAGCCTTCTTTCTCTAAAAAAGCTTTTTGCTGAGGAGCCTGATCGATGGCAATTGCCCTGGCTTCTTTTAAAATGTCTGATATTTCAGGTAACAAAAGTTGATTACAGATCAGATCTGCTACCACATCCAGGTGAAAATATAGCGCAGTTTCAAAATCTTCCCAACTGGAAAAACTGAGCCATTCCATCAGCATAACCAGGCAAAACACTTCCGGTTGAAGCGATTTCAAAGCATCAGGATGCAACCAGTATTCCCGGATCAATTGTTCCTTTTCTACTACCCCTGCGGCGATCTTCTCCAAGGCTTCTTCCTGATCTTTGTTTCTTCTGATGATCAGTTCTGTAAGGGTAAAACGGGCTTCGTCAATGCAGTTTAAGGTAGCAGCAATATCAAAGTTGTTCTTTAATAACTGTGCAGAAGCGGCCAATTCTGAAACACCAGTCTTATGGACAATCAGCCTTAAACACTCCTCTCTGAAATAGCCGGCTGCTGCTTCGACATTTCCACCGGCCTTTTCCAGGAGCGTTAGCCCATGGCGCAGTCCTACAGGGATCTGCTGTCTTAAATTTTCCAGTTTCTGTTTATCAATTTCGTCCACAGTTCCAATTAACGGCATTATAATACCATCTCTTACTAATAAAAAAAGCTTTTCGCTAAGATAATTATTATTGAGCTATATGAATAAGCGTTTCATTTTTTCATTATTTTCGGCATTATGGCATTGGATTTTCATCGGCTCGACAATAATGATTACTTATTTGGACTCGACACAGCTCAATACAACCTACTGGAAGAGCTATTTGAGACCTTCAGGCATTGGACAGGCCTGGTAATTACCCCTTATACAGACCATCGTCTGTCGGTCGATCATCAAAAAGTACTCATCAGAATAATTGATGAGTACGTGGATAAAACAGACCTTAACAGGGATAAACTCAAAACAATTGTTGTTTTGGAGTTCAGAGGGTTATTAACCTATTTATCAAATAACAATTGGGACATAGAACTGCTCGGAGATTAAAAACTTTCTAATAGTGGTTTTGCCGGATTTAAGCATTAATAATGCTTTCGGATTAAAACCCCAGGGGTAAATTTGGGACTAATTACCCTATTTAGCTCCACCCTAAGTCCGTAAATTTAAAGACTAAGGGACATGCCGAAACCCCTGAAAGCAGTAGGCAAAAATTAGAGTTTTATTCTTTTTGATCTATAAAAGAAACGCAATGAACAAACCTGCTGATCCGGGATCAGCAGGTTGTTTAATTGCGGTTTTTTTATAATTTATTTGATCTTTCAGCCTTACAACTTCACTTTCACAAAATACAACCTGTTTCTGTCTACAGATTTTGTAAAAGGTAAAATCTTCTGTGCAAAAGTCCCGTTGGGTCCTGGAATTACACCAAAATCATCATCGTTGGAAATGACCAGCGTATTGCCATTGATCAGCGCCAAACCTTCTGCTTTATCATGAGGATAAATGGCTGGCAAACCCTTTAGCAGATCCAATACAACAGTCTTACTTACCGGAATGATACCAGCAGCAGTCAAACCTGTCTGGTCTTTCAGTTCTTCCACGGTCTTACCGGTAAATAGCTTACCCGTAGCTCCATTGGCAGGGTCGGAGATATCAGTAGCTCCGGAAAGATCAATCTTAAAGACCTTTTTAAAAGTTGCCGGCGAGGTTGCTGCCCCACCATAACCACCATCTCTTTCGAGTGTCAGAAAGGTCGTTGCATTGACGGCCAGAATTTCACTTACCCCGGTTAAAGAAGGGTTGTCCATTAAATAAACGTATTGTTTTGTTGCTGCTGTGGCAATGTCAAAAGTAAGAATGCGCAACACGACAGAATTTGCTCCTCCTGCAGCGTTGGGGTTAGACATCGGCGATTGCATGATGCCAACCAGCGTTTTTCCATCCGGAGTAATGGCCAGTCCTTCCATTCCCCGATTTGCTTTACGTTTCGTAAAAACTGCAGGGATACTCCTGCCACCTGTTCCATTCCCAAAAGGATTGATCCTTTCGATGGTACGGCCATTCATATCCACATGCAAGATATGAGGACCATATTCATCGCTGATCCAGAAACTGCCGTCTGATGCCCTTACGAGTCCTTCAGAATCGATACCGTCGATACTTGGGCTGAGGGTTTTCCCTGTCAGATCGATGGCTGTTTCATTTGTGGAGCCCAATCCAACTGGATTTGGTAATCCGTTTAATGGTTGTCCGGCCGCATTTTTAAGTGTTATGGTTTGCTCCAGCACGAGCTTCCCGTCTTTTAAACGGAACTTACCAATCTGAGGTGTAAAATCAGCCTTGCCGAAGATTTTTATATCTGAAGTAGCTCCTTCAGCATTCGGGCCACGGTCTGTTAAAAGGTAAAATATATCAGCTGCATTGGGGTCTGTAGCCACTGCAGAACCAAATCCGCCATTGTATACCTTCACACCATTAGAGGCTTCGAATAACAATGCAGGATCAGAGGCCTCTGCCATATCAGGATAACTGATCTGAGGTTCCGTACGGTCATTGTGCTTTTTGCAGGAAGTAAAAAGTACCGCCAGGGCTACAGAAGAAAGTAGTAGTGTTTTTTTCATAGTAAGGTTTATCTTTTACAAAAAGAGCATCAGACTATGAACAAATTGTTAAGCCCGGGATAAGTTCCCAAATACTGATATATTTACAGCATCAGTTGAAATGGAATTGATAACGAACGCGACGCCCAATAAGAAAGAACAATAACATGAATACTGAAATCGTAAAACTGCATACCGCAGGACTGGTTGTCCTGAAAGATGGAAAACTACTGCTCGCCTTTAGCAAGAATAAAAAGGCCTGGTATCTGCCAGGAGGAAAAATAGACGCAGGTGAAACTGCCCTTCAAGCCATCATGAGGGAGATCAAAGAAGAACTTAACGTCGCCCTCAATAGCAAAAAGCTGATACTTTACAAGCACATTACTGCGGCTGCCTACGGTGAACATAGCCATATCCAAATGGAACAGGACTGTTTTATGTACAACCTGACAGAAAAAATAACACCCGCCAATGAGATCGGAGAAGTACGCTATTTTGACCTGGAAACCTATCTGCAGGAACCAGCTCAGGTTCCCGGTGTTTTAATGCTTTTCAAAAACCTTGAAAAAGACGGAATAATTCCTACTCATATTTAAGGGCATCTATCGTATTTGCAACGGCGGTTTTGTAAGATTTTATGCTGACCGTGATTAGCGTAATCGTCATGGAAATCAGAAATGCGAGCAGGAATGGCCAGATACTAAGGTCTATCCGGTAAACATCATAAGGGCACTAATATAACTTTTTTTTCCTCGCCGTATTTTAACACATTTTAACGCTTCTTTAACACTTATTAACGCAACCTAGTTGTATCTTAGCGTTTTCAAAGTTGGTTTACTTTGATAGTTGATAATAACCTAAAGGTAATTTGCTTGGTCGCTTTTACCGGAAAGTTATAGCAATCAGGAAGTCCCCCCGACTTGATTGTTTTATCTTTAAGCCAGGTAGACAGATGGATGTCTTTCTATCTGGCTTTCTTTCAAGCAATCTGATTAAGACAATTACATAGGAATAGTGTGAATCAGTACAATTCGATTGGCTACAAATTGAGTATTATTCGTTCCTGAAAGACCATATCCGGAAGGATTTTTCATTTCAAAAGTCCCCACAACATCTATAATTAAATAGTGATGCTTGTATCTCTTATTGATCTTTTTCAAATACTTTAAATCTTCCGGATGAAGTTGTTTCGGAATTTCCAAATGAACTCTGATGTTCTTGCATCTCCCACGCTGATCACGAATGCTCCAATTGCCTTCTGTTCCGCTAAGAATCCCGCTGACGTACACTTCTTCCTCCAGCTGAAGATTGGGAAGATCACACCAGTCGCTCGGCTCCAAAAACGGGAGTACCGGCATCGGGAAGGGAATACTTTGTATTTTACATCCTGAAAACAGGAGCAATACCAGGCATAAGTAAATGTAATGGTTTTTCATAGATTACCCGTTGCCGTCTGTACTCAATACCTCACTCATATAGTCGAAAAACGGACGCATTTCCAGAAAGGTCTGCCCTGCTTCCTTTAGAAAATCTTCACTAAGCACCTGCTCATCTGAAAATGGCCTGATGAGCAGAAACTGTTTGTATCTTAACAAATCAATCGCTTCGTGCTCCAGATCGAATCCTTTAGGTTTTGTTTTTAGCTGATCTCCTTTCAATGCCCCGAAGGTGGAGATAAATGAAGGGCTGTTGATGATCTTTCTCAAAGGAGTATCATCAAAAGAGATGTCATCTCTGATGAGTTTTAAATCTCCGGATGATGGTCCCCAAAAACCTCCTGCAACAAAGCTCCTGCCTTGTTCAAGATGGAAATAATATCCGCCTCTGCGGGATTTGCTGGCGCGGGTAAAGCTCCCACCCCAATAGGTTTGATAAGGTGTCTTGTCGTGAGAGAATCGGACATCCCTATATATACGGTATAATGCACGTTTTCCAGAGGCTGTTTCAATCACATCATGGGTCCGGAGTCCAGCCAGTAAAGCCTCTGCAAATCCTTCCATGAGGACTTTTTCCTGTTCAAATTCAGGTTTATGCTGCTGGAACCAATCTCTGTTGTTGTTATTTTTTAACTGATTTAGAAAGTCAAAGCCGGACTGATGTACACGTAACGGTTTTTCAGGATAATTTGCCATGGGGCGGATAGAATGTATTTTAAGTTTATGCTTTAGCAAGCAGTTTAATATCTGTTACTTCGAGAATTTGTTTTGGATAGCCTTTTAATACGCTGTTGATCATGGCCAACCCAACTTCATGCATACTGCTGACCCGATCTGGCATCAATAGTTTAAACAAAGGATAAAACCAGTTGATTACCTTATAAAGGCCTTTAACATTTTGCTGTCCTGCTGAAGGCTTCATAAGACCCGGGCGAAAATTATATACCTTTTTGAAAGCTAACCTCATTAATGCATTTTCAATTCTGCCTTTTACACGGGCCCACATGATACTCCCCTTTTCAGTACTGTCAGTACTGCTTCCCGATACATGACTAAAAACCATTTCCGGGTTAAGGCTTAACAGCTTCTTCGCAAAATGTAAGGTAGTATCGTAAGTAATATGACTATAATCAGACTCATTCATGCCATTTGAACTGATCCCTGCACAATATAAACAGGCATCATAACCGGTCAGCTGTTCCGAAAATTCATCCGGATTTAGAAAAGAAGCAATGATACATTCTTTCAACTTGGGATGCTTCAGGGCGTTGGATTTGCGGTTTACCATCAGTACTTCCTTTACTATAGGGTGTTCCAGGCATTCGAGCAATACGCCTTCGCCCACCATTCCGGTAGCACCTGTGATGATTACTTTGATTTCCATGATTCAATATACAAATATTAATATTACAGGTTGCACCATTAACCGCCGATAAGATATTGTAAAGTGAAAGCCGTATTAACCAACTGTAAAGTGAAACCCGTATTAGACCCAATGTAAAGCCAGATTGGGAATAAGGCCTTGAAATCTTTGGTTTGGGGCAGTGTAAATGACGGGTAAATAACTGCTTTTACCTAACCTAGGTCTGACCACGCTCTATACACGCTCTATACTCGGTGCACACCCGCTTGAAAGCGTATTAAAGGCGGGTGAGCAACGAGTAAAAACCTGGGCAAAAACGGGACTTCCTGCAAGATGCCGTATCAAATGATCTAGCTCGAACGGCCTGTATATATACCCGAAACACACCAGGGATCTCTAAAAGAAAGGGACCATATTCCTGATGTGTTTAGGGGACGTTTGAGCTAACCACCTTTATCTAAGGGCCACCGAAGGACGATCGAACAAAGACAGCCCTTGGTACTAGAGCAACGCTTTCAGCTTCTGATCGATATCTTTCTCCTCTCCTGAACGAACAAGAATCTTTCCTTCCTTATCCAGCAAAATATAAAAGGGTAAAAAGGGAGCTTCATACTGAGAGATGACCCGTGCCGTTCTGTTTTTCACAGGAAACTCATCAGTAACCTGTATCCATGGCATTTTTTCCTGATCCAAAGCCCTGAGCCAATCCGATCTTCGGCTATCATTGGTAATGCTGACGATCTCAAATCCCTTGTTTTGATATTGCTGATAGACCTTTTTCCAGTGAGGAATTCCTTCCCGGCAGGGCTTACACCAGCTGGCCCAGAAATCCAGCATCACATATTTGCCCTTCAAAGAAGAAAGCTTAAATGAACTGCTGTCTCTTTTTAGCAGCTGGAATTCCGGAGCATCTTTCCCCACCATTACCGCCTTGCGGGAATTGACACTTTTCAGGATCCCCTTATAATAAACAGATTCCTTTGCTGCTCCATTCATTTTGCCCAACAGGGCGTCTATTTCGGGGATCGGCAGATCAGAATTCATCTGGTAGTAATTGGATAAGATATAAGCCCCAGCTACCGATGAGGGTTGCTTACCGAGGTACTGATTGATCCATTTCAACTGCCAGGCATTACTCAGTTTACCCAGGGAATCAAACTTCAGTTTCATCTTCTCCTTGAGTTCCGGAACCTTCTCCGCATCATAAGCTTTATTCAGAACAGCAAATGCATCCTTAAATTTCAGCTGCTGAGGATCCTTTTCGAAAGTCTGATAAGCGTCTTCGTTACTGGAACCAGTGATGACCGGATCTTTTAAATTCGCTCCTTTATCACCGCCATATCCGGTATAATCGTAATGGATAGCCCCTGTAGTATCCGATGCAAATGTCATATCGCTGTTTTCTACAAAAATATTGGCCGCCCAGTTACCTGGCTTGACCACAATCGCCATCATAGCCGGGCTTTCGGTCTTTCCTTTTAATTCAAAGGCACCGTTTTTTATAACAACGCTGTCCAGCACTTTCCTCGTTCGCTCCTCTTCATCAAACTGCTGAAGGACCACCACGCCGCTATCGACACCTTTTATGGTTCCTTTAATGGTAAAACTATCTTTTACAGGTTGCTTACAACCTACTCCCAGCAGCAACATCAAGCCACCGGAAAGAATTATTGAGGTATATTTCATGTACAGTTTAAAGATTAATTGAACAATTCAGCCAGTTTTTTAGTCAGCGCTAAACCACGCAGGTCTTTGGCGATAATTTTTCCCTGCGGGTCAATCAGCAAAGTGCTTGGGATTCCCATGATGCCATAATAGGTGGAAACTTCATTTTTCCAACCCTTCAAGTCAGAAACCTGTGTCCAGGGCATGTTGTCGTCTTTAATTGCCTTTTTCCAGTTTTCCCCTTTATCGTCCAGAGACACCCCAACAACTGTGAAATTTTTGTCTTTATATTCATTGTAAAGCTTCAGGACATTGGGATTTTCAGCACGACAAGGTCCGCACCAGCTTGCCCAAAAGTCTACCAGCACATATTTACCTTTGAATGCTGAAAACTGTACCGGCTTACCATCAACATCATTCTGCCTGAAATCCAGCATCTGCTCTCCAATAGCACTTCTTTTTAAGACCTCCAGACGTTCTGAAATCCGTTTCCCTTCTCCGCTTTGCTGCGCCGAAGAGGACAATTTGGCAAAGGCCGATGCGACATCATCATAACTGCCCATCATTGCCTTTTCAGAGACCATACTGATGCTCAAAGGACTTCCAGGGTGTGCTGTAATGTAATTATTGTTCCGTTCCCTTCTCTGTTTCCTCAAATCATCTACCTTTTCCTCCAATGCAATCTGCTCATCCTTACTTACCTTTCCCCATTTCTGATACAATGGAGATTCCTGATCATCAAGGTCCTTTAAGGTTTTGTCGTAGGCCTCATATTCGTCCTGCGACTTTGATCCGGTGATCTTTATTTCGTCAGTGGTCTTTCCTCCGGTAATCTTAATGTTTCCACTTTCCACAAAAAACTGGTAGTATCTTCCGAAAAGCATGGTCCCCACTTTCTGTGGTTCGGCGATTTTCGCCACCCATTTAAACTGTCCGTTATTCACTTTAACCGTATCCGTTACGCTCTTTCCATCCTTAAAGTAATAGATAGAGATTTCTTTTTCTTTTAACCCTTCGAGCTTACCGGATACGTTTGCCGTTTGCGCGTAAACCGTAATGCCACAGCACAACAAGGCCGGCATGATTAATTTTAATTTCTTTATCATCGTTTGATTATTTTAATAGTTCCGCTAATTTTTTATCGAGGTCCTCATCAGAACCACCGTTGTTATCTCCGTACCTTCCGATAATTTTTCCGGATGGATCAATCAATATTTTAGTAGGTAAAGAATGGATGCCATACTTCTCAGAAATATCCTCCGGATTTGGTAAGTTTTTCATCCTCAGGTCCATATTCAGACCACGCAAAACGTGATGCCAAATTCCTATTTTATCCTGATCTACTGCCTTTTTCCAAACTTCATGATTGCGGTCATCATCAGAAACGCCGATAATCTCCAGGCCTTTATCATGGTAAGTATTGTACACATTAATCAGGTGTGGATTGCCTTTGCGACAAGGCACACACCAGCTCGCCCAGAAATCAATGATCACATATTTGCCTTTAAAATCTGAAAGTGACAAAGGTTGATCTTTGAGGTCCTTCGTCGTGAAATTTGTAGCCACACTTCCAGGCATTCCAGATTCGATTTTGCGGATCTCTTTGTACAGTTCCTGTACGGCTTTCTCCTTTTTCATCGCTGCACTAAAATTATTATACACCCTTTTGGTCGAATCAAGTCCCATTTGTGCGAGGTAAAACCGCATCATATCGGCAGTAACATAAGAGTTAGGATGTGCAATGAAAAAATCATAGGTGATCTTTTTAATCCTGTCGTTATAAGGGCCCAGCTGATCCCGGATTTCCGAGGCTTTTTCATGATCCTTTTCTTTTTGTAAAGCATCAATCACCGGCTGCATCTCTTTTCGGATTCCTGAAATATTTCCCTTGAGTTCATCCGACTCCAATTGGGTTTTCGAACCGGTAATCTTAAAGTTATTCGGCTCCATGGCAGCACCAGAAATGGTCAGGGTTCCGGGCTCCAGGTAAATCTCTGTCATCCTTTCCCAAAACTGTTGGCGGGGAATTACCTCCCCTTTCTTTTTAAACAGAATTCTAGCCCCCACGGGTTTACTGATGTTCCCGCTCAGCGTAAATTTCTGACCGATAACGAGCTTCGCTACCTGCACCTGCTTTCCCGCAGCATCTGCGTAATAAAGGAGGACAGAATCTGCGCCGCTCACATTTCCTTTAAGGTTGAACTGATTTTTTATTTGCCCCGACTGGGCAAAAGAAGCTTGTCCCTGACAAAACAGAAAGGGCAGCAATAAAAGGTGACTTATTTTCATATTTAGGGTTTTTAAGATTAGATCTATTAATTTTTGCTATAACCTGGGTTCTGATCGCCTATGGCCGGATTTTTATCAAACTCTTCTTTAGGAATGGGAAGAATAAAATGATTCTTATCTGTAATCGCTGGCTTTACCCCCAACACGAAAGCAATCGGCATTCTCAATAAAGCAGACCAATCCTGACCATCTTCAAAAGACAAGTTTTTGGCCGTTTCATTATAGATCTGGATCAACAATGCATCAGGAGTATTCGCGTTATTGAGGGCGGTAAAATCAACTACTCCCGCATGTTCAAGCACTGTTTTCAATAATGCCTTTGCCGCATTAAGATCCCCACCCGAACGGACGATCCCCTCGGCTTCAAGCAAGTAAACCTCAGTCAGCCTCAAGGCATAAGAAACCTCCACCTTTGGCCCTTTGTATTTAAGAATCCCATCAGGTGTTGTCCCTACCACTCCGATCATCCAGCTATTTCTCGGATCAGTTGCAAAAAGTGCTTTGAAGGATGGTGTAGCGAGATAGCCCGGACTCTCTCTATAAAAATAAGTGTCAGATTTACTAACCTGATTGACTTTGGGAAACAGACCAAGCATCACTTCTTTACTCTCCAGCCCTTTGGAACTAAAGAGATCATGAAGCTGAGGTTCCAGCAGATACGGGGAATTCCGGATAATATCGTCCGTTAAAGCAACCACCTGCGCATAGTCGCCGGCAGCACCCCTGATCATGAGCACCCTTGCTTTAAGTGCTTTGGCAACCCATTTATTGGTGTAATAGTTCACACTGACAGCTGGCCCATGCGCAATGGCATCATCCAGATCTGCCAGAATAAAATCATAGCTTTCTTTGACAGAGCTGCGTTTCTGAGAGATGTTGTTCGTGGTCACAAACTCTTTCCTCAGCATCACCCCATAACTGCTGTTAAGGTCATAAAACTGAGAAAAATACCGCAACAATGCATGATGTCCATAAGCCCTTAAGAGCCTTGCTTCTGCAATGATCTCTAGCTTTCTGCTTCCGGAAAATTGCTGATCCTGGAGCTTGGAAACCTGCTCAATCACCCCATTTGCGGCATTCAGCACACTGTAATAAGTCGACCATAATCCGGCTACACTATAATCAGTTGCGGTAATGAGGTTATTTTCATCTAATGAAGAACCTCCATATGGATAAGTAATGTAACCAGCCAGATAAGTCGGGGTAATCTCATGGTTCCCAGACCACATTATACTTGGTGTTCCACGATCATCTCCACCTTCAGCCAATCTAAGATAGACACCATTCAGCGCTACTTCGGCACTCTTTTGATCAATTATCGCATTCCCTTCCACTTTAGACTGGGTAGGCAATGCATTCAGTTCTTTTTTACAGGATACAGAAATACCCAGTGCAAAAAAGCACACGCTATATATCAGAATTAATTTCTTCATTGCTTTAATATTTTATGATTAAAATCCCATACGAACACCAAAGGTGTATGACTTCACAGTTGGATAAGTGCTCACATCACGTCCCCCTCCGATCACACTTCCCGGATCATCACTCACCTCTGGATCTGGTCCCGGATACTTCGTCACCGTAAAGATGTTGGTCCCTGTAGCATATACCGACAAACTACTCATCCTCAGTTTCTTTAACACTTTTTGGGAAACATTATAAGCCAGTGTGAGCGATTTAAGCTTCAGATAAGAAGCATCATAGACGTTTAAATCAGTTAGCATTGGCGTATCATTAAACAGGTATCTAGGTCTTTCTGAACCGGGATTCGATTCGCTGTAATGATCCAGCACCCGGATTCCTTTATTTGGCAAACTATTGAAGCCCATGTCACTCACATCTTTCTGGTACATCAGGTCACCACCGTAAGAAAATGTAAACAGGGAGATCAGGCTAAAATTCCGGTAAGACAAGGTATTGGTATATCCACCAAAGAATTTAGGGGCCGCACGTCCGATAATGTCCTGCTTCCAGAACTGATCTTCGATTTCATAAGCCATGTCTCCAATGTTCAACAAAGGGCTAAAAATGTTCCAGTAAGGAAAGGCATTTTTGTAGTCGTCGAGTTGTTGTTGCGTCTTGATCACGCCTTTCGACACCCTGCCATACAACAAGCCCAATGGCTCACCTTCTTTCACAATACTGGTACCGAGGTTCAGTGCATTCCGGTCGTTTGGATTAGAAAAAGGTCCGCCATCGATATTAATTACTTTGGAGATATTCCTTGAAATATTGATCGCACCCGTCCAGCTGAAGCTCTTATTCCGTACAAAATCTCCATGCAGGTCTAGTTCCAGACCCCTGTTTCTGATTTTGGCAATGTTATAAATCACACTGTAATAGGAAGAGCTCGGTGCAGGTGTAAGATTTAACAATGCACCATCGGTTGTTTTGTTATAATATCCGAAAGTACCACCTAACCGGCCTTTGAAAAAAGCAAAGTCCAAACCAAGGTCCTGTTGAGTGGTGGATTCCCATTTGATATTGACATTCCCCAGCTGATTGGGCACCAATGCGTTTTTATCCGCATACGCATCCGGGGCATAGAGGGTACGCCACATGTGGTCGCCAATACTTTGGGTTCCGGTTTTACCCATACTGGCCCTGATTTTAATCTCATCTATCCACTTCACACTTTTCAGGAAATTCTCCTGAGAAACCCTCCATCCTACCGCTCCGGAAGGAAAATAGCCTACCTGATTGGACGGCGAAAATTTGGACGAGGCATCAGACCTGCCGGTAAAGGTGAAAAGATATTTATCCTTAAACACGTAATTCGCGCGGATATAGAAGGACAACAGGGAGCTCTGACTGGCTGGATTCGCACCTTTTACGGATACTGCCGTGGCCGCTGAACTTAGATTATTGAGTATAAAATCATCCGGATAACCTTTTCCTGTAGCAGAAAAGAAGTCGCTTTTATTGCTTTCCCAGGATGTTCCTGCCAGCACATTTAAACGATGATTTTCGTTAAACTCCTTATTCCAGGTTAGCGTATTTTCAATAAAACTGCTCAATGAATTGGAACTGGCCTGAGTTCCTAAACCGCCCTGAGAACTTTCACGTCCATAAAAACCGCCGATCTCCACAAAACTTGGGACATAGTTTAACTGGTTGTAAGCGCCATAATTAACAGAAAGCGTACTCTTAAACTTCAGGTCTTTCAGAATGTCATATTCGCCGGAAACAGAGCCCATCAGGGTATAATCTTTCGCCCTGTTCGTTCCTGCAATTACTGCCAATGGGTTTTGATAGCCCCTGTAATCCGAGTTAAGTAAACCAAGCTGGGAATAGGAACCATCAGCATTATAAGGAGCAAATGTAGGTGGTGCAGTTAATGCCTGCCCATAAACTCCGTTGGTAATGTTGTTTTTTGTATAACCGAAATTCAGGTTCGTAATTACCCGTAAACGTTTGGAAATCTCGCTGTCCAGGTTTATTTTTCCCGAAAGTCGGGTAAAATCAGTGCCTTTTATCGTTCCATTCTGATTGGTATAATTAAGCGACGTATAATACCTGGAACCAATGCCACCGCCACTCAGGGAGAAATCGGCATTTTGAGTAACACCGGTTCTTAGAATCAAGTCCAGCCAGTCTGTATCTGCATCTCCGAAAAAAGAAGGATCATTGATCATGCTCAACGCCTGTTTTGCTGCAGTCGTTGTCAGACTCATATTCAAACGCTTCCGCTCATTAATGTAATTAACAGCGCCTTCCCTGAGCCCGGTTTTGTACTGTTCTGCATTTAAGACCTTTTCTTTAATCGGCTTGTTCAGGCCTACATAATAATTCACGCTGAGTAATGGTTTGGAGTTCAGTTTCCCTTTTTTGGTGGTAATGATCACGACTCCATTTGCCGCTTTTGAGCCGTAAATCGCAGTAGCAGAAGCATCTTTAAGAATGTCAATGCTCTCGATATCGGAGATGTTCAAACCGGCAAGATTGTTCAGCCCCCTGGAAAATGCTCCGGAAACACTGTTATTAAAGTCCTCTCCGTAATTCGCAGCCTCTACCGGGTTTACGATATCAGACTGACCGCTGATGTAATTGTTGGAGATCACGGTAGGAATTCCATCAATGACATACAAGGGATCGTTTGTTCCCAAAAGAGAGGCTCCTCCGCGAATTCTGATCCTTACCGCACCCCCCGGAGATCCGTCGGCCTTGGTCACCTGAACGCCAGGAGCCTTTCCGGCAAGTGCGTTGTCAATGCTCATAAAGGGAACATCTCTCACTTCATTCACATTTACGGAAGAAACCGATCCGGTTAAATCTTTTCTTCGGGTACTTCCATAACCCACCACGACCATCTCATTGAGCTTGTTCAGTTCGGGCTCCATCTGTACCACCATTCCCTGCTTTGCCGGCAATTCCTTTGTGACAAGACCTACGCAGGAAAAAATAAGAACCGCATTTTCATCAGGTGCATTGATGGAAAACTGACCTTCTATATTTGTTGCGGTCGTTTTATTCCCCCCTTTGATCCGCACGCTTACGAGATTGAGCGGATTTCCATTGAGGTCTTTAACGGTACCATTGATGATCATGACCACCTTACTTTCTCTTCTGAAGTCCGGCTCTTTGATCTTTTCTTTCACCAGAATGGTTTTGTCAAAAATGCTGAAAGTAAAGGGCTGCAGACTGAAGATCTGCTCCAATGCAACAGCAATCGGAACATTCGTCAGCGTTAAGGTAACAGGACTCGATTTCTCGATGAGCTGTGCATCATACAGCAATTGATACCCGCTTAGCTTCCTAAGCTTTTGTAAAACATTTTTTAATGGGGTATTCTTCTCCGTTAAAGTGATCTGCTGGGAATACCCGGATGCTGAAACATGAAGGCAGCAGATCAGGACGATAATGGCAGTCAATTTCATAATTAAAATTAATTTAGATTTTAAATCGAAGAATGAAGGGAGACCTTTTTTAGGGCAATAGGGTTCCTTGTATTGAATTTTGAAATTCATACATTTGTTTAGTTAAGGTTGTGGTTCGTTGATTGAGTTATTTGTTTACGGCTTGCCTTAATAGAACCAGATGCGGTGCAACGCATCTGGTTTATTTTTTTTATGGCGGTGTATAAATGACTACATAGGCATTGTTTTTAGGTTAATATTTAGTGTTTTAAGTTGATCACTTTAATGGTCTTATTATCTATTTCAAACTCTATTCCTGCCGCTATTTCCAACATCTCCAGCACTTTTGAAAGGTTGACACTTCTGGAAATAAATACAGTAAAAAATCTGTTTTCCGGAACGTGGCTATAATCGACCTCTACATTATACCATCTGGAGAGCTGTCGTAAAATGCTTCTGAGGTCAAGCTCATTAAACACGAATTTTCCCTCTTTCCAGGCCGTAGCCATTTCAATATCTGCAGGTCCCGTCTGAATGGTCTTCCGAAGGTTAGCTTGCTGACCAGGCTTGAGTACGACAAAATCTTTTCCTTCTATCGGATTTACAACATTGCCCAATCTATGAATCAATACTGCTCCCTCCAGCAAAGTCGTTTTTGTAACGTCCTCGTCGGCATAGCTGCTGAGGTTAAAATGAGTTCCCAGAACTGACAATTCCTGTCGGGCAGTTTTAACCACAAAAGGTAGTTTTTTGTTGTGGGCAACTTCAAAGTAAGCTTCTCCGCTCAATTCAACTTCCCGTGTTTTTACATTTGCAAACGTTGCCGGAAAGCGGAGCGACGAAGCAGAGTTTAACCAGACTTTCGTCCCATCCGGCAGCACAATCTGGTATTGCCCACCTTTCGGCGTTTCTATCTTATTATATATCGGTTCGGCATTTTTTGCAATACTTTGATCAGAAAGGGTGTAAACCAGCTGTCCGTCTGCCGATTTACTGATGGCTACACCAGTCTCCTTAGCCAGTTGTCCATTTGCGGCATTGGTCAACACGATTCTTTTTCCATCAGCAAGGGTCAAATAAGCTTTGTTTCCTCCGGCAGGAACGTCTTGCTTTGCCATCATAGCAGGAGTTGATCCGCCAGGATTGAAATAAAAGAACAATCCACTGCTTAAGGCAATCAGCAGGACTGCCGCAGCGGCGAAGCGCGGCCATAAACGTAACGGACGCTTTTGAACTTCCGCCTCTTCATCGAGTCTGCTCCAGATATGGTCTATGCGTTGTTCTGCTTCTGCATCGGCAAGGTCAATCTCTTCATCTGTTCTCCATTGCAAATACCAGCTTTCCAGCATGCCAACCTCTTCGGCAGTACAATGTCCTGCATCGAATTTTTCAAGTAATGATTTTAGTTCTTCTTTGTTCATCTTCTGAGGGCATTAATGATCTGGGTTTAAAGATATAGACCATCAACTCCTGCCGAACAGGTAGATAATTTTTAAAAAAAATGTTAAGGCTTAATAAAGAAGGCCAGGAAGGTCAAAAACCAGAGTTTTGCCCGCAGAATTCTTAATGCATTGGTGACCTGCTTGGAAACCGTTTGCTCAGAAAGTTGTAACTGATCTGCGATTTCTTTGTGAGACAGGTGTTGCTTGCGGCTCAACTCAAATATTTCTCTCATTTTTGAGGGAAGTGCAGCGATCTCTTTCTCAATGAGCAGGGTCATCTGGTGCTCCCGGACAAGATGATCCGTAATGTTAACGGTACTTTTAGCAGTTTCAAAAAAGGAAGTAATATAAGCGGATTCAATGTCTTTATGCGCCATAAATTTAAAGACCCGGTTCCGCACCGCTGTATACAAATAACCAGACAAATGTGTTTTTAAAACAAAGCTGTCTCTGTTGTTCCATAACACCGCAAAAAGATCGTGAATGATGTCTTCTGCCTCATCGGCATTTCTTAAACGCTTGTAAACATGCAGGTATAAAAGATATTTGTACCTGTTGTAAATCTCGGTAAAAGCAGCCCGGTCTCCCTGCTGCAATAAAATAGCCAATTCACCGTCGCTAAGACCAGTATAAGTTATCATCCCCATGTTCCCCTTAACATAAAGGTAACAAACACCTGTCAATGTTGATTAAACAATTTTGAATTTTGGGGGCATTCTTCATCAGGTCTCAGCCCTCAAAGCAACAAACTCCCGGTTAAAAAACGCGGTTAAACGTATTTAAAACACTTATAATATTTCTAATTAGTAAAACAAAGGATAGTTATAGAAATTAGCAACACCATTTAAAATAATTAAAAATATTTATTTTATAAATTAGCAAACAATTTAAACAACAAAACGTTATAATAGCTGTAATCATCCAAAATATAAGCCAATGAACTCATTTGACATTGAAGTAACGGTAAGCAACAAAAAAGAAAAACTGCAGGTAGTTCCTTTTGAAAAAGAAAACAAATACAAGCTCCTTAATGGAGAGAAAGAGGTAGGAACGGTATGGCCTGCCAACGGAGAAAATGGTGGTCTATGGAAATCAGATGTATTCATGACCCATCAGCAACTGATTGAAATCGGTCAGAAAATTGCACTGCGTAACCAGTATGTATAATACATACTGGTTATTTTTTTACAGGGGAAGCTCAATATAAAAGATTGATCCTTTTTCCGGTTCACTTTCCACCCAGATCCTTCCTCCGTGACTTTCAATAATTTGTCTGGAGATGGCCAATCCAAGCCCATAAGGTTGTTCACCTGCAGTTCCAGACCTTTGTCCCTCGCCAGACATGTCAAATATTTTGGTTTTGATTGCTGCCGGAATTCCTATTCCATGATCTTCCACTGCAATTAAAACCCGATCTTTTCCTTCCTTTATACTGATGTTAATCGCTGCCGATTCCGGACTAAACTTAACCGCATTTCCTATCAGGTTGCTCATCACACGCCACATCTTTTCTGTGTTTACAGATATGGTCACATGCACCGCATGCAAAATCAATTGTTGCTTCTTCTCTTCTGCTTTGTGACGAAGCAGATTCACACAGTAATTCAGCAATACATATAAGTCTACGGGTTCTTTCTGCAGGTTTTCAGTCTTATTATTCACCTTGAGCAGGTCATTGACCAGATGAAGTGAATTTTGACCCGATTTCTTAATCATTTCCAGCATCTGCATGTCGTCCTCAGCGCGATCCTGATCTGCGAGCATTAAATCAGCCATTGCCGTGATATTTCCAATAGGATTGCGGAGGTCATGGGCAACGATCATCATCATCTTTACATTTTCCTCCTGGCTTCTTTCCAGAGAGCTCAGGGTTTTCTGCATATTGATGTTCTGTTCGGAAATCTGTCTATTTACCCTTCTGGAATGCCTCAGGTTATACCAGATAAAGAAAAGAATGATCATAACCATAACGATGCAAATCACTGCAGCAGCCAGATAGGCCGTCTTTAATTGATTGTCTTTATTCAGTAAGGCCAGGCGATATTTCTGCTCTGTATCCTTAAAAGCTTTATCCACATCAAAATTCTTTAACTCCCTGTCGGCCTTGATAACGGAATCACGGGATGCATCGCTCTTTTGTAAATAAGGATAAGCGAGTAAAGGCTTTCCATTTTTCCGGTAATACTCATACTTCAGCCTCACCCATTTGATCCTGATGTTGTTGTTCCTTTGTCCCAGACCATATTTGCAGGATAGAAAGTCTTCCAGCTCATTTAAGAGCCTTTCCCCTCCGGCATAATCCGAAAGCCCGATGTACAGGGCAGCAAGCTTTAATTTAGCAGTTTGTGCGTCCTGAATATCATAGCCCGGCCGGTCGTTGATCGCAATACTTTCTTTCAGGTATTTTTTGGCTTGTTCATCCTCCCCCTTTTTAACGTAAATCCCACCCAGGTTTCCATAGATCACACCACTGGCACTGGTAATAAAGGCTTGCCGCTTTGGGAAACGGGCTTTATTTGCAGCAATAAAATCCAGCGCCTTATGGTAATAAACAACGGCACTATCAAGCGCTCCAGATTTCTCAAAGCACAAAGCAATCGTGTTCAGATAGTTCTGAGGATTAACAAACAGGTAATCGAAGCCGGCTCCCGGCTTACAATCCTTATTTTCCACCATTGCTTCCTTAAAGAAAGGAATGGCCTTCCCATATTCTTCCTGGGTATACCTCACCAGTCCCAACTTAAAACTAAAGATAGAAAGCGCACAGTCCTCCAGGTTCTTGTCGGCAAAAGATCGCGCATCATAAAAGGTCTTAAATGCTTCGGTGTATCTTTTTTCAGCCATTAAGACCTCTCCGAGAAAAAACAGTGCATTGGTGTATTCGTTTTTATAAGTGGTTTCTTTTCCTTTTAACAACTGAAAAACACTGTCTGTATACAACCTGGCTTTAGGGATATTGAAATCATAATTCAGATAAATGTTAAACAGGTTATCATATTTTCGGTATAGATCTTTGATTCCGGGATGAGGGAAGCTACGATAAGCAGAATCCAAATGCCTCACTGCACGTTTATTCTGGCCATCGCCAAGATAAATACCCGCCTGATTGACTACAGTATCGAAATGTGCCGGATGATTGGCCGGCTCCTGTGCAATTTGCTTGCAGGAGGCCATCGAAAGCGCATAGACTAAGCCCAGGAAAAATAAGGTCACTCGAAAAGACATCAGCAGGTTTTATCTTTTATTCATATCACAAATCATTCCATTGTCAAATGAACAGGACATCCACCCTTTCTCAAACGGTTCTACCCTATGAGATCCATCTTTAAACGTACCTGTTCATTGAGGCTTCCAAAACTTCTTTTGCGACTAAATAAACATTCTGATCCGCATAAAACCCGTGCATGGTATCAAAATCCAGTTGATGCATCAGCGCTTTAATTCGCTTTATTTCTTCGATGGGTAAAGGAATCCTGTTGGGTTAAAGGTGGCTGCCCATTCATTCATCGTCGTATAATAATGAGGATGAGAAAAGGCAATCGCCTTTAGTCCGCCTTTGGAATTGATAAATTCAATGATGGGTTCATTTAAAAGGGAGATACAATCCCATAAAATGTTTCCTGCAGGTGTGATCACCAACAGCGCCCTTTGCCCAATACCAAAAGAAGGCATTATCTTCAGTTCATAAAGATGGTCGTTCAATTGTTTCGTGACCACAATATGATCTTTTGACAGCTCATCCAATGTGGTCCAGCCTTGCCCCTTTTCAGGAACATACTGTCGGTCGTCAACACATATCGGACACAACTCAAGCCTGATGCTGCTCGTTGGGAACTGCGTACCACAGGCGGTACAAATCTGATTCTTCATAGGGGATTTTAGGTTTATTTTAAAATTACAACTTCTTCCGGGACAATAAACGACCGCTGCTTTTTCCTGTTTATCAGTTTTCTCTTTTTAAAATCAACTCGTCGATGCTCCAGGGGTATTTTGGCGCTGTAGATAAGAGAAAAGCAGCTGCGCTAAACGTAAACACAGAATAATCGAGGGGATCTTTGAGGCCAAAAGAATAGGTCATGGCCAATGCGAATGCCAAGGTTAATGTGGAGGCTCCAAGGGAAATCCACCGGATTTGATAACCGATGAGTAACAGGATCGCAAAGCCAGCCTCGAAAATGGTGCTTGCAATAGCAAGGATTAAAACAGCGCCCTCCGGGGCAAAAGAATTTACCTTTCCAACATAGACCAGAAAGTTCTCCCAGCCTGAAGAATGACTCCCCAATAACCCCAATCTGCTGCTTACAGCAGATAAAAAACCCATGGCTAATGCAAATCGTAAGAGCAGTGTTGCAGTGTTCTGATATCTTTCCATATTTGTTTTGATCAGCTATAAAGGTGCAACAAGAAGCCCCCCTAAAGAATAGAGAATCCCGGAAAAAACATATAAGATTAATTGAATACCGTCTCTTTATAAGACTTTGGAGATATGCGGGTGTGTTTCTTAAAGAAATTAGAAAAGTAAAAAGGATCGTTAAAACCTAATGCATAAGCCACCTCTTTCACAGATAATTTTTCGTAAGTAAAGAGCCGTTTTGATTCGGAAACAATCAATCCAAAGATTACATTCTGTGCCGTTTTATTGGTATGAAGCTTTGAAAGCTCATTGAGCTTCGCTTCCGTAGTACCGAGAAGCCCGGCAATATCATTCACCGACAGGTTGTTTTTAAAATTACTCAATACAGTTTCCAGAAAACGAAGGAATAAAGCATCGGGCTTATAGAGCTCATCACCACGGTTAATTTTGCTACGGTTGACCTCAATCAGGATCAACTCAATCCTGCTGTGTACAGAAATCAGGTATTGATAAGGCCGGGTCAAAATTTCCTGCTCAATTTCTGTCAGCAGTTTTATGATCATTGCTCCATTTTCTACCTGGATGGCTTCATTCATTGCAAAATGACAAAATAAACCATTGTGAAAGATGAGTTCCATATCATGGTCTCCCTTGATAAAGAAGTCGTAGGTAAATTCCAGGATAATGCCTTTTGCATCATCCAGCGCTTTGAAATAATGAATTTGGCCGGAAGTAATCGTAATCAAGGTGTTTTCAGAAAGTTCGAATTCGTTCTCATCGATTACTAATGTTGCCCTGCCGGACGTACAAAAGGCCAAAACGTATTT
This sequence comes from Pedobacter steynii, assembly GCF_900103665.1. Taxonomy (GTDB): domain Bacteria; phylum Bacteroidota; class Bacteroidia; order Sphingobacteriales; family Sphingobacteriaceae; genus Pedobacter; species Pedobacter steynii. The sequence goes on along the minus strand of NZ_FNGY01000002.1, from coordinate 252,362 downwards.
CAACATACGCTTTGGCCTTTTCAATTCATCTATATCGTTAAAATCCTTTATTACAACCATATATATCGCATTAACACAAAGTTGAATTTAGAAATAAAAATGCAGATCAACCCGTCCTTTATGATTTCTTTTCTATAGGTAAGTCCTTTGGAACAGCCACATCCTCTGCCTTTACGGGAACATAATCAATTGAGGTGGCATAACCTTTTCCTGTTTTCGTCTCAAATCCAAGAATAGCGCCCTCTTTAGAAAACATTCCGAAAGGTCCGATTTTAAATGGAAGTTCCTTACAGATCCATAGGGTAAAACCGCCGGATGTCACCCCCTGACAGGTAAAACCTAAAATCTCCTTGGTTTTACCTGGCTTATCTTCATTACCGCCCTCCTTCTTATCACTTATCGCCAGCAAGGATTTCTTTCCATCTTTCTCGATGAGATGATAAGTGCCTTCAGCTGTGCCATCGCTATACATTCCTTTCTTACCTCCTTCAAAATCCATCTTTACCTTTACGCCACCCTCGCCTTCCTGCACCTCGGGACTTGCATGCTCAATTTTTGCAAGATTCCCGTTAAAATAAAGGACTTCCTTTGATACAGAAAATTCAGGAATCATATCCTTGAATTGCAATTGATCGGGTTTTAGCGAAGCATGCAGGTTGATACTAACCTCATAATTCACTTTACCCTGAGTTTTATCTTGCGCCTTTAAACTCAAACCAGCGATCACCATCGCCAGTACTAACATCACTTTTGTTTTCATATGTTCTATTTTTTATTTGATTTAGGAAAATGTCTGAATTTGTAAACAGCAGAGAGCTGAAAATACCTGCCAAGGGCATTGTTTCTTTTATCTTCTATATAGCCATTCCCCGTGACCCTGCTGATACTTTGATTCCGGTTCAGGAGGTCTCTCGCTTCTGCTTTAACAGAAAACTGTTTACCAAACTCTTTATTTAAGCCAGTGTTTAAGACCATCACATTGGTGTTGTAACCCTTGCTCAGGCCGGGCGTACTGAAACCATCGATACTTCCTTCCAAAGACATTTTAAGCGGGAGGATGACGATGCTTTCCAGGCCATAACTGAGCAGCCAGTTTTCCGCTGGCAAGGTGGTAAGTCTGGAAAATCTGCGGGTATTCCAGGAGGCACTCCCCCGCCCGCTAAAACTCACTTTATTACCCAGATAATAATTAACAGACAGCTCAGGGCTGACAGATAATGTCCTGATATTGCTTAAGAGGTTGTTGTTCATCAGGCTGCTTTTTGAATAGCTGCCATTCACTTCAGCCGTCAGTGAAGAACCATTTCCATCCAGCCTGATCGTTTTACCCATGTTTAAACCATACCTGTAGTTCCCGCTTACGTTGACCGGAGTAATCAGCTGCTTTCCCGTTGTCGCATCAGTAATCGTATGGTCTGTAATCTGCTGATTAAACCAGTTTAGATTAAAGGAAGCATAAACAGAATTTCCTGAACCGAGCTGGAAAGAGTTAAATGCCAGGGATAAACGCTGGCTCTTTTCCTGCCCGAGATCAGGATTACCTTTGCGGGTAAATAAAGGGTCAATATTGTCCTCAATAGGCTGCAGGTTGCTCACAGATGGCATATTGGTTTCCATCGCATAATTCAGTACCAGTTTTTGAGAAGCAGACACTTTGTAAGTCGCATATGCAGAGGGCAATAAAGCCCGGTAATGCTGATCTACACGATAGTTCCTGAGCAAAGAACTGCCGCGAACCTGACTTTGTTTGAAACCGGCACCAACCGTATAATTGAACTTCTTGTAGTTACCGGAGACCGACAATTTACTATTGTACTCGATTCTATCCGAAGTATAATTATCTGATAAGGCAGGAACAGGGTTGTCGTAATTGCCATTCCCCACATTTCTATTATTTACCTGACGAAGGTATTTCCCATGACTGTAGTAAAATTGCTGGCCTGCCTGCAAAAGATATTTTGAAGAAATGGGCTCAGTATAAACCAGGTTGTTATTCAGGTTATAAATATTACCGGTGCTCAACGTCTGCTGATCGGTATTTTCTGTGGTCTTTCTGTTGTCCGTATAAAGGTTATTGGCAGATTGATTCAGGTAATTGCTCTTGCTCTGAAAATACTCCGGAGTCGTTTCGAATACCAATGTGCGTCCTGCCTTCGTTAATCGGTGCTTAAACAGCGTATTGCCACTAACGATATTGTTGCTGGAATTGCTTTTAAACAATTGCGTTCCGTCATTTAGCGGAACAGGATTCGTTCCGACAGTAGCTGAACTGAAGGTCTGATCGGAATTTCTATCCGCATTACTTAAATTAACACGCGGACTGATTTTGATGGAACTTCGGTTACTGAGCTTAACATCAGTACTCAAATCAATACGTTTGTTATTGGTATGGTTTGTTTTTGTTCCCGATTGCAGATAATTATAAGGCGACTGCTGCAGCAGGTACTGTCTTGAATTGTCGAACTTATCCGTTGTCCGGTTGTCGTTAAAAAAATAACTGCTGCGAAGCTTAAGCCGGTCAGACCAGTCGTTATTAAAGTTTAAACCTCCATATTTTGTATCGGTGAGCCCGGATGGGCGGGCCAGTTCTGCCAAAGCCTCACTGTTTCCTTCAATCTTGACGGATTTCATTTTCGTGAGCTCTGATAATGCGGATGGAGGCAGGCTATTGAACATCTCCGGATTTTGACTAAGCAGTCTGATCAGTTCAGTGGTACTGAAACCCGATTTATTGACGTCATTGCCTTTCATGATCAAAGACATCTGCGCTTCATTCACAAAACTATTGACATTCAGTCCGGCTTCGTAGTGACCTGCATCACCCAGCCCTCCATTTAAATTACCAAAGTACCCCCGCTTTCTGTTTTTCTTGGTAATCAGGTTAATCGTCTTCTGCTGTTTGCCATCTGCAACACCTGTAAATTCAGCCATGTCGCTGTTCTTGTCAAGCACCTGCACCTTTTGTATCATGTCTGCAGGCAGATTCCGCGTAGCTATGGAAGGGTCACTACCAAAAAACTCTTTCCCATCCACCAATACCCGCTGAACGACTTCCCCCTGTGCTTTGATCGTTCCTGTTTTATCGATATTCACTCCGGGAAGTTTCCTCAATAAATCCTCTACTACGGCATTGTCTTTGGTCTTGAATTTTGCCGCATTGTATTCGATGGTGTCCCCTTTCATGCTTACCGCAGGCCCGTCATCTTTGATGACAACTTCCTTTAACTGAATTCCCCGGTCAGGCCGGAGATAGATAGTACCAGGAAGTGCATTGAACTTACCTGCAGGAATACTGAAATGAATCAGTGTATCCATATAGCCTATCGCATGGATTTGCAGGTGATAATCTCCTTTTTGAAGCCGATCAAAAACAATCAGGCCTTGTGAATCAGTTATTCCCGACTTTTTAACAGTCGTGTCCTTCTGCTGCGTCAGCTTAACTGCAGCATGCGTTAAGGCTGTACCGGTGTTCGCATCAATGATCGAAGACCTGACCTGTTGTTGTGAGAATGCTGGGCTAATCCATCCCAACAGGATCAGACTCATCAGCCAGAAAAATTTATTATTACTCCTAATCATGTCGCAAAACTAGGGCGACAACTTTCTAAACTGAGTTAATGAAGGTTGATATAACCTTAACAAAAGTTAGAAAAAGGCGATTAGGATGTTAGACGATGAGCTTATACCCTCTCCCACGAACATTCACAATCTGTACATTTACGTCCTGCGACAAGTACTTACGAATCCTGGTGATATAAACATCCATACTGCGGGTATTGAAAAAACTATCGTCACCCCAAAGCTCAATGAGCATCTCTTTTCTTGAAGTAATCTCATTTAAATGATTGGCCAGGCTCTTTAAAATCTCGGCTTCCCGTTGAGACATTCTTTGAACTTCCCCGCCAAAATGCAACTCCTGCCGATTGGGATCAAAGATGTAATTACCAAGATAATAAAGATCCGGATTGACATTTGGAGCCGTTCTGGTTCTTTTAAGAAGGACCTGTATGCGCATCAGCAACTCTTCCACACTAAATGGCTTCTTCATATAATCGTCTGCCCCGGCATGAAAGCCTTTTAAAACATCCTGGATTTCGCTTTTCGCGGTAAGTATGATCAGCGGAACATGCTTATTTCTGGTCCTGATTTCTTCAATCAGAGATAACCCGTCCTTCTGTGGCATCATGATATCGATAATACATAAGTCCGGATTAAAACGCTGAAAATGATCCAGACCTTCCAGACCATTGCTGGCATGACTGACCTTAAAGCCTTTCATTTCGAGGGTTTCTTTCACTACTCCGGCAAGTATTGGCTCATCTTCGACCAATAGTAACTTTACTTCATCATTCATTTCTTATTCAATTGGACGGTAAATACTGATCCTTTTTTCAACTGACTAACCACGCTGATTTCTCCTCCCATCTTTTCGACCAGACTTTTCACATGGCTAAGCCCCAGTCCATACCCCTTAACCTCATGAATATTTCCCTGTGGAACACGGTAAAATTTATCGAAGATATAAGCCTGATGCTCCTCACTAATCCCTATTCCAAAATCAGTGACGTTAAAAAAATAATGCTTTGAATCCTGTGTAACAGAGATTCTGATCAACTTCTCATTTCCAGGAGTATATTTAATCGCATTATCCAGCAGATTGGAAAGGACTGTTTTTAAAGCATCCGGCCATATATTGACCAGCTCATTATTGATTTGTAAATCAAGTTCTATTGCTACACCCTGCAACTCCATAAAGCGGGAAGCAACTACTTTCAGCAAGTCATGAAGGTAAATCATTTCCGACTTGCCAAGTCCATGATCGCCATGGTCCATTTTACTGAGGGAGAGTATGCCATCAATCAGTCCTTGTAATTTATAGAGCTCATCTTTGCTTAACCTCAGGTAACGCTCCGTTTTTTCCTGATCTTTTAAACCATCAAAATTCAATAAGACATCGTTGGTTGTACTTAAAATCGCCAGAGGCGTTTTAAGTTCATGACTGATATTACTGATGAAATCATTTTTCATGTTCTCCAGTTTTTTTTGCCGGTAAATGATCCGCGCCAAAAGAGAGATGCAACCTGTAATCAGCACCACCAATAGAAAAGAAAGTACGATAGGCCACAATATCTTAATGAGCAACAGCTTACTTACCCCAGAAAATTCGGCTGCAATGACCTGTTTATTGTTTTTCAGCTGAACAAGAATGGTTCCTGGAGAAGGATTGATTTTAGTTCCTTTCTTAAGGACAGATAACCTGAAAGGGAGGGTAATTTTTCGGTTTTTAAGCTCTTCGCGATAGCTTTTATTCAATACTGTCGGACTCAATTGAGAAAGAGAGCTCATCGAAAGCACCTCAGACAAGAAACTGTTCATGCTCTCTGTCGGTTCATTGATGGTAAATATAGTATCTGATTTAAGCTGTTTAGACCGGGAAATTAATTTTTGCAGACTCTTTGGATCCAGATTTCCTACATTCAGATTTGTGGTAGCTAACTTAACAGAGCTTTTTTCTCCAAATATTGCCTTTTTACCCGGCAAGGAGCCTATAATTGCACTATCATAGGCTTTTTGCAAAGCATCAGTAGCCAGCTGCTCAAAGCTGACTTGCTGGTTTGCATAAGTCATGCGTAACCAGTACAACTGAAATATCAAAACTGCCATTGCAGTCGGGATCGTGATGTACCAGATGCGCTTAATAATAAAGTCCATTGACAAATATAAGTCAATGGACTTTAAACTATTAGCAGAATTAACATTCGTTAACAAAACTGCAACAATCTTTAACTTCGGACCAAGGGCCTGATTTTTAAAATCTATTTTGCCGGTGTAATCACAATCTTTCTGAATTCAATCGGCCCGTGATCTCCCTGAATATAGATCGGTCCGGCTTCGCCCTCATTGCTGTCCAGTGCACCGCCGGTAATCCCCGGGATCTCCTGATTGCTGATCACCGTTTTTCCGTTTGCAACTACCGTTACTAATCGGCCAACCAGGGTAATATCATAGCTCTGCCATTGATCAGGACCCAAAGCGGCAATTTCATTTGGCGGTAAGAAACCATATACTCCGCTAAACAATACACTTGAAGGATGTGCGTCTTTCGGACTGTCTTCAATCTGTACTTCATAGCGGCCTCTTAAATACACCCCACTATTGCTCCCTTTTTGGTACCTGAATTCTACATGCAATTTAAAATCTTTAAACTTTTGGTCTGAGATCAGGTTAGCACCGGAATGCGGACTGGTCAGTACGCCATCTTTAACGAGCCATTGGTTTTTACCCATTGCTTTCCAGCCAGCCAGGTCTTTTCCATTGAACAATACAATCGGTTTCGCCCATGTGGTTGCCACCGTATTTTTTAGCGCCGGTGCTTTCACACCTTTCCAGCTATATTTTTTTCCTTCACTACTGATCAGGGTACCATGGATTTCAGTTCCCGATACTTCTCCTTCAATCAGTACATCCTGAGTACCTTCCTCCCATTGTGGTGGAATGGTAAAACTGAACTTGCCCTTATCAAAATTCACTTTTGAAACGGGACGTGCACTTCCGGATGGTCCTACAAAATAACCAACTAAAGTACGATAACCCGAAAGCTTAACCTCCAGCCAGGAAGGTACAGATTTCCCATTTTCGTCCATAGTGATGTCCCAGCGACCAATTAAGTCTTTTGCAGTTACTTCCTGCTGAATATTAGCGGATGGGAAATGGTCTGCTGCAAACAACGCATTTGCCGACCTAAGTGTTAACAGGCTGCTTAGCCCCAATAAGAAAAATTTTTTATTCATATGTGGTTCAAATGATAATGATTAGGGATCGTAAGATAAGATTTATTCTGCAATTGAGTTCCGCTATTTCTTCGTGAGCAACCTCAGGTCATTCAGGTCTTTCTTTAAACCAATGATCAGCTCGGTCAATAATTCCACTGTATGGTCGTCATGATTTAACAACCGGAAACTTTCCTCATCCGGAAGGACAAAACGCCTTTTCAATACCAATGGAATCTTATAACTTTCTGCCGTCAAAGCGCAGGCATAGAAATACAGGCTTTCGATAAACTCAGATAAGGAACGTTCATAATAAAGTTTCAACTTTTTATAGCTTTTGGATCTTTTAAAGACCAGGATATATGGCCTGAAACGTAAAGCCTGCACCACAAGAAAAGGATCTCCCAAATCCTCCACCTCATCAATACCAAACCTTAAGATCAGTTGTTCTTTACAATAAATCAGTTTTATCTGGGCTTCCAGGCAATTTTGAACGAAAGGATCTTCAATTTTTTCAAAGAAACCGAGGTCCTCTATGCATTGTTCATATGGATCATTGAAATCTTTCGCATAAGATTTCATAGATTTCTTAAAAGTCAGGAAGTACGTATACTCATAAAGATCTGAATGCATCTGCGTAAGCAACACACCTAAACCTCTGATAAACAGATTAGAATCATAAGGATCATTTCTTGAAATCTTCATACTACCTTTATTTTCTTAATCACCCAAAAACAGGGATTCAGCTCGGTTTTAAACTTAAAAATAAAAAAGCAGACTTAATAACTTAATGTGATTCCGCCACCATAGCCCATATCACTATCATAATGGGTAGACAAAGAGAAATATTTAGTAACGATATAGCGGAAACCTGTCATGTATTCTTTATCTGTGTTCGCCGAAAAACTAAACCTTAACCTGTTCGTGATCGGAACATCTTCTCGTTTTAGCTGGAAGCGCAGCTTGCCCTTGCTATCCACCCTTGCTTCGGCAACAATAAGCATGGGCAAGGTATACTGAATACCGGCAGTGATTGCCTTTCTGTTCTTCTGATTGCTCAACTGTCCAAACATATTCTTCTCGTTTTCATTTCTGACCGGGTTATAATGATAATCGAAACCTATAAATGGAAACAGCCATTGGGTTTTACCCAGGTACCTGCCGAAATAAGTCTCGCTTTCCATACCATGATGTGCTTTAAAGCCCAATCTCCATTCGGTAGAAAGACGGTAACGGGTATTGGATAACATAAACTGTCCGTCGCTTCCATTGCTTTCCAGTCCGGCCATTCCCATCAGATGAAACTTCCTGTCGTCGCTGTTTAGCATACGTTGTGCATACTTAGGATCTGGAATTTCAGGGTTTGGTGGGGAATTTTCATAGCTGAACACCCTTCCCATCCCACTCATCATGTGGTAAAGAATGTGGCAATGAAAAAACCAATCGCCACTTTCCGTAGCTGCGAATTCAAGGGTATCGGTTTCCATAGGCAGGATATCCAATACATTTTTTAACGGCGCATATTCTCCCTGTCCGTTTAATACCCTAAAATCATGTCCATGTAAATGCATCGGATGGCGCATCATAGAGTTGTTATAGAGGATAATTTTCACATTCTCTCCTTTTTTGATCAGGATTCTATCCGATTCAGAAACGGTTTTATTATCCAGCGTCCAGACATAACGGTCCATATTTCCGGTCAGCTCAAACTTCAACAGCCTTTCCGGTCCTTTTCTTAAAGTAGTCTTCTCTGTCGCACGCAACATTCCGTAGTTTAAGGTTACAATTTCAGCATCAACTCCTCCCATCTCCATGCCTGCCATATTTCCCATGGCGTTCTTTTGATCCATGGCTTTCCTATCATGGCCCTTCTTTTCTGCTTCCTTCTTTGTTTTCCCCGTTTCGGCTCCCGTAATCTCCGGATACATGACATTGTTCATGTCCATTTGCTGATTGCTCATCTCCATCCCTTCCATTGGCGCCATGCTTCCATCCATTTTCATCATGTCGTTCATCATCTTCATCCCCTCAAAATACTTCAGCTTTCCTAAAGGTTTTGCCGGCATCTTCATCCCGCTTCCCAGCCAGATGGAGGTCGAATTGGTGCGATCTTCTGCAGTAGACAAAAACTCATACTGCATATTTTCAGGAATCGTGACCACCACATCATACGTTTCAGAAGGAGCAATAATCAAACGGTCTACTTCCACAGGTTCGACATCATTCCCATCGTTTCCGACCACAGTAATCTTTCCTCCGGAGTAACTGAGCCAGAAATAAGTAGAAGCTCCCCCATTGACCATCCTCAGCCTGACCTTATCCCCAGCTTTAAACTGAGTATAGCTAAGCTCAGGTTTCCCATTGCTGAGAAACTTCTCATAATAGACATCACTCACATCCATGGCACTCATGCGCTTCCACTCGTTAGTCAGCTTTGTCTTAAAATGCCCCTTTTTTATCGCTTCAGCATAACTTTGGGTCGTTCCTTTTTTAATGGCAAACCAGTCGTTAGCCGTATGTAAAAACCGGTCTGCTTCCATTGGATTTATATCCGTCCAATCGCTCAACACTACCGGAATCGTCGGAATCTCAGGTTCATTTACCTTGTTAAAGATCAGTGCCCCATACATTCCACTTTGCTCCTGCATCTCTGTATGACTATGGTACCAATAGGTGCCATTTTGAATGACCGGGAATTTATACACAAAGGTTGCATGAGGTTTAATCGGCAGCTGTGTCAGATAAGGAACCCCATCATAGCGGTTAGGTAAAAAGACACCGTGCCAGTGGATCGAGGTCTCCATATGCATGAGGTTGTGCACATATACAACCGCAGTATCTCCCTCGGTAAAAGTCAGCACAGGTCCGGGAATACTGCCATTAATGGCGATCGCTTTTTTCTCCTTTCCGGAATAATTAACCGTCGTATCCTTAATGTACAAATCATAACGCACCGATTTAGGCTGCGCTTTTACTTTTGAGCTGCTCTTGTCAAATACAGTTTTCTTCAATTCTGGTTTCTGTTGCTGCTTAGCCGGCATCTGATGTCCTTTATGCTGTGCAAGAACCATTTGCGAAAAGCTAAACAACAGTACCGCTATCCATATCTTTTTCATGTTCTATTTGTTTAATGAAATGCCATCCCTTGTTTTACTCAACCAACTCAAGACTAATGCTTTATCAGCTAAAGACAACTTCGCATTTTTGTGAATGAGCGTATAAGAAGATAAGGGCATGCTGTTGTCTTCTAAACTACCCGTAATAGATTTTAGTTTACTTTTCTGCTTTCGCAGGGAATAAGTTCCAAACTCATTAAAATTCAGTTCGGCTTTACCTTCCCTGATGTGATCTGCCAGCCACCAGGCCAGGGGTTGAATATTGGCGTACCAGGGATAAGTCGTGCTGTTGCTATGACAATCATAACAAGCTCTTTTGAAAATCCCATGAACCTGATCCGGCATCCCATAAAGGCTACTTATATCAGCTTCAGGAACCTGCCCGCGTTCATTGCGGACAGGTCTGATCAACTGAATAATTAGAAATAAAGCGAATAAGGTCAATAGCACCACCTTTGTCCTTTTCATGAAATTGTCTAATTAAGTTCTTCCTTTACCGATCCGCAATCGAGCATTGATTTCCCTAAATACGGATTACGGATCTCTTTTGTTTCGCTGAGCCAATTCGCTCCTTTGTTGTCATTATACATTGGACAATGGTCAAAATATAACTTCTTACCGGTTCCTACCGCCTTGGCCAGGTCATAGATATCCTGACTCAGACTTTCAAAATGTTCTCTTTGATGGTGGAGATTACCGACATTCTCTCCGATATGCTCGGCATGTTCCTTCACACCAGCTTCTATGTCATTATAGATTTTAGCCTGATCAGCGCTTATCGCGGATTTATCAAATGAGGCCATGGCTTTTGTCATTACATTTCCAGCCTCTGCTGCCGCTTTATCATCATCTGCTGCCAAAGCGTTTTTCAATTGCAGGTAGCCATTGATGATTTCATCTGCCGGAGCAGGTTTTGTTTTTTCTGATGAGATTACGGATGCAGTGGTATCGGTATTTTGAGTAGCATCAGCTGGACTGGTCGTAGGGTTGCTATTGCTGCATGCAGCAAGAAATAAAGTAGCAAGCAATGTACTAAAGATGAATAATTTCATTTTATTAGATTAAGATAAGTTAATTTTTTAAGATTATTTTAGTGTTTCCGTTACTTTGCCGCAAGTCAGCATTGCGCTTCCGTAGTAAGGGTTTTTGATCGCCGATTCCTTACTGAGCCAGTTGGCCTTTTTCATCGGGCACCAGATCTTGTAAATCGGATCAGTACTGAGCTTTACAGACTTGGCAAGCGCATACATATGCTCGGAAAAATCTACAAGATAAACCCGTTGTTCCTTCAGGTCTTTTGTTGAAGACAGTGCCGAAGCATCTTTAAGCAACACTTTACGATCTGCCTCAGGAAGGCCTTTTACCGCTAAAGCTGTTTTTGAAAACGCTTCAGCCGTAGTCGCTGCCAGTGCGGGATTACCTTTCAGCAAGGCATCTTTGATCTGATAATATAAATCCAGTAACTGACCCGGTTTGGAATCATTGGTATTGTCCTGTGCAAAACCATTTTGCGCAGAGAAGGTTGCGACGAAAGCAACGATAAGAAATATCTTTTTCATCTATTCTTTTGTTTTTAATTGTCAGATGGAGCCTTTGATGATTAAAAAATTATTGTCCTCCGGACTTAATGATTTTTTTGATCATGTCGGGTTCATTTTGATTGAGTTTTATGTTAAAAGGTAAAAGGGATTAGCGCAATGCTAATCTGAAAATGCGGTTAAAACATCATCTCAAATCTGAAAACTCTGTACGGCAATCCTGATATCAGGAATGGGGGGATGATCATCCCGAACATGATATTTGGGACGAAGTAAGTACAATGAAGACACTGAAGCCTCCAAAAGAATGTAATTGGGAAATATAAGGGTATAAAACGGCTGATCAATACTGAACTCCGAAACCGGGGGGCTCAGTTTATCGGTCTTTTCGATTTTTTGAACCTGATCTGTACAACAGTCGTCAGTTGTTTTTTGCTCTTTTGAGGAATGATGGTGATCTCCTTTTAGCGCATGATGATCATGTTCGCCTTTATGGTGATGGTGATCTGCTTTCGATTCCTTAACATCATGATGATGGGCTTTAACAGCCCCCATTCCCAGCCCTACCGAACAGGCAAAACCGACCACCGTATTCAAAAGGAATACGATCAGCAGGAAGACTGCTTTTCGCGATATGCCGGAGTTTCTGTTCATCAGACACAAAGTTAAATCAGTTCTCCTGCAAGATTTTACATAATTCCGCGAAATTTTTATATCCTATTAGCCTCCTAAAGCAGTAATTTTTATTCTGCAGCCAGCAAAAGCAGCGCACAATAAATTTGAAATCTAGTTGCATAAAAGAATATTAGTCCTAAATTCGAAAAGGGGAAATTAATTATGGCCATTTATAGTCAACTGACAGATGCCGAATTATCAGGCTTACTGATGTCTGATGACCGCGCTGCTTTTACAGAAATTTATGACCGCTACAATAGCCTGCTCTACATTTATGCCTTCAAAAAACTAAAAGATAAAGAAGAGGCACAAGATGTTATCCAGGAAACTTTCATCAAACTCTGGAACAACAGGTCAGGCTTTCAACTCAGCACCAACCTTGCCGGATATCTTTATACTGTTGTTAGAAACCGGGCTTTCGATCTTTTTTCTCATAAAAAAATATCTACCGTTTACATCAATTCATTACAGCACTTCCTCGACCGTAACGAAACAGCAACAGATCACCTCATCAGGGAAAAAGAGTTGACGATTTTAATAGAAAAGGAAATTAATAACCTGCCCCCAAGAATGAAAGAGATCTTCGAAATGAGCAGGAAGGAATTTATGAGCCATAAAGAAATAGCCAGCAAGTTAGGTCTTTCCGAACACACCGTCACCACACAAATTAAAAGAGCATTGCGTATACTCAGGGTAAAACTCGGAATCATCGTCTACCTGATGTGGTACCTGAATAATTAATTTCAACTCTTGTACCCCTCCTCCCTTCCTTAACCGTCCTGTTAAAATAATCTGACAAACAAACCGGTTCCACTAAAACTACACTAACATTAGCATGAATAACCTTGCCCGTTTTTACCTGACACTTGTACTCAGCCTGTACATCTCCCTCAGCCTACACGCTCAGTCCCGTTTACAAAATGATTATTGGAAACTGGACTTTCAACAAGATGGAATGCTTCAAAATCTTCAAATCAAAAGAAATGAAAAATGGGAAAACATTCAGCTGCCTGAAAAAGAATATAAAGGCTTTAGATGGTATATATCCCAACAAAACAAGGAAGAGAACATCATCCTAAAACGTAGCTTAGAAAACACTTTTACAGGTAGTTATAAAGGCATTGATCTCAGTCTCTCCTATGTCTTACTTGAGAATAAATTGCAGATCAACGCAGTAGTAACCAATAATTCAGGAAAGGAATTCAGCCCGGAAAAATTAGGACTGAGAATGGGAATCAGTAATTATATGCAAAGCTACCCTCAATGGAACGATATATATTTCCCTACGCTGCTTCGGGCCGAGAAAACACATTTCTGGGGTTATATGATGAACCCCAATGGGAATATACTCGGCCTTGCTTCTCCGGACCCCATCGCATCCTGGAGTCTAAACTACAATTTTGGATATGGAAGCAAGGAAGTTTTCTTCTGGGGACATCGCATTTACAGCACAAACCTTGATCTGATCAATACTGGACCACTCCCACAGCGTCATCCTCAAAACAACAGTTCTTTAAAGCCCGGACAAACAAAAAAATGGTCGGTTTATCTGATGGATATCCCTGCTTTGGAAGATGTTGCCCAAACTTTAGCTAAAGTTTATAAAGCTCCCGCATTTGAGATCAGGCAGACTACCTTAGAAAAAGATAAACCCTTTGAGGTAAAAGTATACAATAGTGACCTCAGTCAGCTGAAGCTGACCTCCCCTTCCGGAGCAGTAAAAAATATCAGGACAAAAAACATCAAATCAGGAATTGCGGTCTACTCCTTCATCCCTGCAAATGAAACAGGTGTCTATACTTTGACCGCAAGCAATCAAAACCGAATCACGGAGGCTAAGATCACCGTCCGTGAACCATGGGGCTGGTATCTTCAAAGAGCAAGGGAAGCGGCATTAATTTACACTCAAAAGGCCAGTTGGAACTGTGAGAACTGGTATGGGTTTTATTCCGCTTACCTGGCTCAGGTTTATTACCCAAATGCGGAAAAATTAACACAAAGTAATGAACAATTTAGCAAGGTCATGAGCCTGATGTACGATACAGTAAATGCTGTACCTACAAAGATCAACAATGCAAGCCGCATTCAAAATACCAGTACGACCATCGGTATTCTTGCAGACAAATACAGGGCCTTGAAAAACATCAGCGATTTACATCTGGCGGCTAAACTTGCTGACCATGTCATCATTCCTGCACAGGGCAAGGATGGCGCTTACCGCAATGGTCATACCCACTATACCAGCGTAATTTATATCGCGAAAAGCATGCTAGAGCTTGCAGAAATAGAAAAAGAACTGGGAAAGAAGGATACGCTTTGGTACAACCGTTACCAGAAGCACTATCAGTCTGCTAAAAAGGCTGTAGATCAGTTGATGTTTGGTATGTCTGCTATTGAAACAGAAGGTGAAGGTACGTTTGAAGATGGGATGATTTCCTGTACCGCTTTACAAATTGCCGCTTTTGCCCTTTTGCAAGATAACATACAAGAGAGAAACCGTTATACAAAGATGGCTGAAGACTTCATTAATTCTCACAGAAGTTTGACCCAGCTCATCGTTCCCGATAGCAGAATGCGCAATGGAACACTCAGATTTTGGGAAGCCCAATATGATGTGATGCTGGGTAAAAACATATTGAGCTCCCCCCATGGCTGGTCGGCCTGGAGAGCATATGCAACTCACTATCTCTACCTGTTAACGGGTAAAGAAGATTACCTCATTCAAACCATGAATGCAATGGGCTCCTGCGTGCAAACCATTGACTCTAAAACGGGGAAACTTCGATGGGCATTTGTAATTGACCCATACGTAAACACTGTCCAGTCGACTGAGAATTTCCCTGGTACAAGTGCAGATAAATACAATAACAATCAGTTTAAAGCAGAAGAAGGAAAGACAAAACCAGTCATTATTGGCGAGCAATATGTGGATATGGTTTCAGACTGGTTTCATGCAAACACGAGCGACAATGATGTTCATGAAATTTTCAAATGTATGGAAGAGGTTGCGCTTGGTAAAGCCTATATCCTGGAAAGAAAAGATGGCACATTGCTGACCTACAATTGCAGCGTTATCAAAAAGGGAAATCAGTTGATTTTAAGCTCCAATGATGACCGCCTGTTTAAAGCCCACTTCAATCTGAAAAAAAAGTACAGGGTAAATATTCCTGCCTGGAAGCAGGAAACATCAATTCCTGCCGGAATGAACTGGTTTAACAAAAGATGATAAAATTTATTTTTCACCGTTGTACCCCCTGGCGCTGTGTGATCCGTCATGGTTATAATCTGGATTAAAATACACCCTCGCCATGACTAAAAGAAACGCTCAGGAATTACTGGAGAGATATCGTGCAGGAAATTGCAGCGAAGAAGAAAAGACAGTATTACGAAATTGGTTTCATCATATGAATGAAGATGAGGCTACAGAATTAACCGATGAAGTACTTTTATCAGGACAAGAGAAGATGTGGGACTTCATTTCAGAAAAGACGAAACAGCCTGTCAGATTGTGGCCCCGAATAGCTGTTGCGGCTATGATCCTGACCACATTATCTGTGGCTGTTTATTTCTATAATGAATACCGTTCCACACAAAGTGAGCAAACTTTCGCGGCAAATCAAATCCTGCCCGGTGGGAATAAAGCCGTTCTTACGCTGGGCGATGGCAGAAAAATCACACTTGACGATGCCGCAAATGGAGAACTCCTTTTACAATCCGGAATAAAAATTTCAAAAACAGCAGATGGACAACTGGTATATACCATCTTAAAAGAAGAAACTGAGGTTAGCCCAGGGCAATCAGCAAGCTTTAATACGATCGAAACACCAAGAGGAGGCCAATATCAAGTCAACTTGTCTGACGGAACAACAGTATGGCTAAACTCCGCTTCCTCCTTAAAATACCAGACGGTATTCAGTGGAAATGAACGAAAAGTAGAGTTAAGAGGAGAAGGCTATTTTGAGGTCGCTCATCAGAGCGGTAAACCTTTTATCGTAAAAACAAACCATCAACAGATTGCGGTTTTAGGAACTCATTTTAATGTCAACGCTTATGAGGACGAACAAGCTGTTAAAACGACTTTACTCGAGGGAAGCGTAAGGGTGGAAAGAAGCGTTGTTTCAGCTGGCAAAAAAACCGGATTCATCTATTTAAAACCCGGTCAGCAGTCTGTACTCACAGAAAGGGCTATTGACATTCAGGAAGTAGATACAAAATCAGTGATAGATTGGAAAGACGGCCGTTTTATATTTAAAGAAGAAGACATCAAAAGTGTCATGCGAAAACTAGCCAGATGGTATGACTTCGAGGTCGTCTATCAGGGCAATCTGGAAGGTCTCCACTTTGGCGGTAAAGTATCCCGGTCAAAATCATTAAAAGATGCGCTAAAAGTATTAACACTTACCGGTGATGTTCATTTCAAAGTAGAAGGAAGGAGGATAACCGTTATGCCATAACCTTCAATTAAGGGTAAAACGGAAAAGACCGGAAGTGCTGCAAACACTCCCGGAAAAAGTCTGGTTTATTCTGCCCAATGACAATTATTGCTACAATTATCAACCAAACACGGGTGTCTGATCAAAAGGGCATCGAAACCTAAACCATTCAAATGTATGAAATTTTACGATTCTAATTCGTACAGGTATTCCTGTATGAGGAATAAGATTGTTCTGACCATGAAGCTAACCACCTTCCTAATTTTTGCACTCTTTTTCCAGGTAAGTGCCGATACGCTTGCACAAAAGAATGTAACCATTACCGAGAAAAATGCCCCTCTCGAGAAAATTCTGGAAAAAATCAGTGAACAAAGCGGCTTCGACATTATTTACAATACCAGCAAGCTAAAAAAAACGAAGGCTGTAACCATACAGGTAAAAGATATGGCACTCGCTGCTGCCCTGGATCTTTGTTTCCTGGCCCAACCCATTGATTATTCTATCGAAGCAGCCACCATCATTATCAGGGATAGAAAGACACCGTCTTCAAAAGATCTGGAAGTCATAAAAGCAGAGGATATCAAAGGAAAAGTAATTGACGAAAGTGGTATCGGCCTTCCTGGTGCTACCATTAAAATCAAGGGAACAAACACGACCACAGTAACCAATTCAAGCGGATATTTCCTGCTTAAAAATGTAGCAGCCGGTGCCATCCTCCAGATCTCTTTTATCAGCTATGTAACTCAGGAAATTGTCGCCAATCCCAAATCAGAAATGCTGATCCAGCTACTTGCAGAAAGTGGAAGTTTAAATGAAGTAGTCATTTCCGGATTTGGACAAACACAGAAGAAGATCAGCGTAACTTCTTCCATTTCTACGATACAAACTAAGGAATTAAAACAAAGTCCGGTGTCGAATTTAAGTAATGCACTGGCGGGAAGACTCCCTGGTTTGACGACTGTCCAATCTTCCGGAATTCCAGGATCAGATGGTTCTGCCATTTACATTCGCGGGATCAGTACTTATGGAGGAAGCAGAAGCCCACTGATAGTTATCGACGGTTTGCCCCGGGGAGATGCAAACTTCGGAGATATTGATGTAAACGAAGTAGCCTCCATCAGCATCTTAAAAGATGCGGCTTCCACTTCTCTATACGGGATCCAGGGTGCCAATGGCGTCATTCTGGTGACCACTAAACGTGGCGCCATTCAGAAGACCGACATTCAGTTTAATGCTCAATATGGCTTACAAAGTCCACAACGATTACCTGAACGATTTAGCAGTTATCAAAAAGCAATGCTGGATAATCAGGGTTCAAAGAATGATAAAACAAACCCCATTTGGACCGATCAGGAAATTGAACTGTTCAGAAATCAATCTGATCCATACACCTACCCTGATGTAGATTGGTACAAAACTATTTTCGAACCCTATACCCCTCAACAGCAATACAATGCTAATATGAATGGTGGAAATGATAATGTCAGGTATTTTGTTTCCCTGGGTTATCTGAGCCAGGGAACCTTGTTTAAAGGTGCTAATAAAAATATTTATGAGGTCAAACAAAAGTATGACAGGTATAATTTCAGATCCAATATTGATATAAAAGCTACGGAAATGATGAATCTCCGTCTGGATCTCGGCTCAAGAATTGAACAAAGAACAGGTCCGGGGGCAGAGTATGGAGGGGTCTTCAGCTGGGTAAACCTGATGCAGAATTACACCACACCTATATTTAACCCAAATGGAACCTATGCTGCCGGACGTATCAGCGCTCCCGACGTCAGGAACCCATTAGGTGCAATTAAAGAAAGTGGTTATTTTGACAATTTCTGGCATAGCACGAACGGAACTATTGAAATTAACCATCGTCTGGACATTCTGACAAAAGGTCTTAGTGCCAAAGCACTCTATACATTTGAAAATTATGGAGCGATCAACTACAAGCAAACCCAGAACTTCGACGCATTCAGATATCGCAAAGATCCCCTGACCGGCATAGAAACCTATACTCCTTTTTCTCAGAAAACATCACTTACAAAAACAAGTTCAGTTTCGGGGAATAGATACTATTATTACAATATTCAATTACAGTATGACCGGACCTTTAATAAACACGGACTTTCTGCACTCGCATTGTTTAACCGAAATTATACTTCTGTTGCTTCAGACCTTCCTAAAGCGTACGAAGGATTTGTCGGTCACTTCGCTTACAATTACGATACCCGATATTTTGCAGAGTTTAATATGGGTTATAACGGATCCGAAAACTTCCCTAAAGGCAAAAGATATGGATTCTTCCCTGCAGTATCAGCGGGCTGGGTGATCTCATCCGAAAGCTGGTACAGCTCAAAAACAATGAATTATTTAAAACTTCGGGGGTCTTTTGGTTATGTAGGTAATGACAATATAGGCGGTTCGAGGTGGTTATTTATTTCTGATTATTCTCGTGGTGACGGCTTTAATTTTGGCACTTCTCCACAAAGCTATGGAGGCTATAATGTAAACCGCACAGGAAACCCAAATGTCACCTGGGAACGTGCACAAAAAACCAATATTGGTTTGGAAACAGGCTTCTTCAATAACAAACTGAAATTTGAAGTCGATGTATTCAGGGAAAACAGAACGAACATACTCACTACTCCTCAAACCATTCCTTCCTACCTGGGCATTAGCGGTCTTGCCGCAATTAATGTAGGAAAGGTAATGAATCAGGGTTTTGAAACCTCCATAAATTTCAATACCAGTATTAAAAAGATAAACGTCTTCGGATATGTAAACTGGACTTACAATAAAAACAAAATACTGGCAAGAGATGAACCTAACCTGGCCTACCAATATCAGGCACTGACCGGATTGCCTGTAGGTTATCAATTGGGCTATATCTCAGACGGCTTGTTTAACAATCAGGCTGAAATTGATGCGGCACCAAAGCAAAGTTTTGCTGGAAGTGTAATTCCCGGCGACATCCGCTATCGGGACATGAACAATGATAATGTCATCAA
Source organism: Pedobacter steynii (assembly GCF_900103665.1). Classification (GTDB taxonomy): domain Bacteria; phylum Bacteroidota; class Bacteroidia; order Sphingobacteriales; family Sphingobacteriaceae; genus Pedobacter; species Pedobacter steynii. The sequence continues at coordinate 232,825 of NZ_FNGY01000002.1, read as the reverse complement.
TGAAAATGACCGGGTAGCGATACAAACCAATAATTTCCCAAACAATGTATTCGGTGCCTCTCTTGGATTCGGATGGAAAGGCTTTGATATCAGCGTCCTGATCCAGGGTGCCCTAAGTGGGAAAACCAATATTCCTTACCTCGGACCAAAACGTTTATCAGAGGTCTGGACTCCGGAAACAGCAGGAACTGCTACCTATCCATCAGTGCATTATAGTCTTGCAGGCGGTCAAAATAATGCGCAGTTGAGTACCTTCTTTATTTATAGTTCCAACTATGTGAAACTTAAAAATCTGGAGCTTGGATATACGTTGCCTAAATCTGTATTACAAAGGTTAAAAATCAACTCCTTAAGATTTTTTGCTAACGGGCTTAATCTGGCTACCTGGGATAAGCTCCCTTATAAAGATTATGATCCTGAACAGACCGCTAATGGAACAGCACTTTATCCTACTATGAAAGTATATAACCTTGGTTTATCCATGAACTTTTAGTCCACATAAATCAACAAATTCTTAAGACATGAAAAAATATCTTTACATCTCCTATATTTTTCTGATACTGGCAATCTTAGTATCCTGTAAAAAGAGCTTCCTGGATAGGGTACCAAGTGATTATATCAACGAAAGTGAAGTTTTTGGAAATATCAATAATGCAGAAGGTTTCGTAAACACCCTATATGGGGCAATTCCATCCTGGAATTACTCAGCTGGTAATTCTTACATCACTGGTGCAATGACTGATGAAGCCAGACAGCGCTGGGCCAATGGTGCGATACTATTTAATACCGGAGCCTGGAATCCGAGTAACTTTTCCCCACTTGGTGATGACTGGACGAATGCTTATATAAAAATCCGTGCCTGCAATATTTTTCTAGCCAACTTCGACAATATACCAGAAGATCCTGATGACCCGAACCGTAAAAGCAGGATGAAAGGAGAAGCACTGATGTTACGGGGTTTTTACCATTTTGTATTATTCAGAGGCTGGGGGAAAATCCCATTGATGGACAAACCTTTATCTCCTGCAACTGATGGAGATGCCGTATTCCTAAAACGAAGCCCGCTTAATGAAGTCCTCGACTTCATCGTTAAAGACCTCAATGCTGCAATGGTATTACTACCCGTTAAACATGAAAATACCGGACTCTGGGGACGTGCAACCAAAACCATTTGTCAGGCGATAAAATCCAGATTATACCTTTACTATGCGAGTCCGCTTTTTAATCCCGCCAATGAACAATCGCGCTGGCAAAAAGCAACGGAAATGGCAAAAGAAGCACTTGATGCAGCAAAGAACAATGGTTATTTACTGGAACCTAAATTTGCTGACGCCTTTCTTAAATACGCGAACACAGAATCTATCTGGGGTAGAAATATAGGAACAGGTGCCGGAGGAGGTATAGATCAGGTGATGCAGCCACTAGGGTATAGCGGATGGTCAAACTGTGGTCCGATTCAGGATTTTGTAGATGATTTCGAGATGAAAAATGGATTACCAATTACAGATCCTGCTTCAAATTGGGATTCAAAACACCCCTACAAGGGCAGAGATCCAAGGTTTTACACTACTGTATTGTATCCTGGCGCAAGATGGAAAAACAGAACACTCAATATTTACACCAATGATAAGGACAATGCCAATGAGCCAGGTACCAATTACTGGTGGAGAAAATATATGACTGAAGGTTTAAATCTTTCCAACGGCACGGGTGGAGTGAACAAGTCTTTTGCCATCTTCAGAACCGCAGAACTATTGCTGAACTATGCAGAAGCCAGGAATGAGCTGAACGGAGCCGATCAGGACGTCTATACCGCGATCAATGAAATCCGCAAACGTGCAGGGATGCCCGACCTCACAACGGGTTTAAACAAAGAATCCATGAGAGCAGCCATCCGGCATGAGAGACGCATAGAGATGGCTTTTGAAGGAATACGGTTTTGGGATGTAAGAAGATGGAAAATCGCAGAAATCGTAGACAACAGGCCTGTATTTGGAGTGAATTACACGCTATCTTCTACAAATCCGACAGATACCACCTTCACATATTTTGAGGCACAAAAAAGAGTTTTCAATCCGGCTAAGCATTACCTTCTACCCATTCCACAAGCGGAAATAGATAAACTCAGAGGTAAAAATCCGGATTTCCAACAAACCGAAGGCTGGTAATCAGAACGAAATTAATGGCTTAGAACTTCATCAAAACCTAAATAAAATCTCTATGAAAATTTCAAAAACATTGTTTTTGCTGGGCATGCTATGCACTGCACTTACTGCCTGTAAGAAATCGGATGTTCCGGCTACAGGAGCAGAAGTACCAAGCCCTGTGGCTACACTGCCAACAGGAACTTCAGGTCCCTCTCCCGGCACCTTTAGTTCAGATAAAACGTACAACTTAAATGTAATTTATTTTATTCCTGCTGATGTAGCTCCGGTTGCCAATTATCAAAAACGCATTAGCGAACTCTTACTATGGGGGCAAAACTGGTATAAAGAGCAAATGGCATTAAATGGCTATCCAAACAAAACATTTGGCCTGTATACGGATGCCCAAAAGAAAAATGTCAGACTAATTATCATACAGGGAACCAAAAGTAAATCTGAATATAAATATGAAGGAGGTTCTGGAAACATTGTCACAGAAGTCAATGCTTTCTTCAGTGCAAATCCAACACTCAAAACCGGGGAGCATAACCTGATCATCGTTCCTGCTTATTTCATGAAGACCGATGGAACGCCAGGTGGTGGAGCTTTTGGTCCGCCATTTTATGGAATCGGAAAGACCTGCTTTGCCCTTGACTACGAAGAAATGGATGTCAAGCATGTGGGAGCTTCAGGAATACTTGGAGATGCATTCAGTGTTTGGTTTGGTGGTTTAATGCATGAATTAGGGCATGGGCTTAACCTGCCACACAATTGTCAGAAAGTTTCAGAAAATAACGATCCTTTAAAAGGGATGGCCTTAATGTGGGGTGGCAACGGCACATTAGGTAAATCGCCAACCTTCTTAACCGCTGCCGATGCAGCCGTACTAAATGTAAATCAAGTCTTCAACACAGGTCCCAAAATTTATTACAGTGCAGTAAATTCATCCATTACAAGAATTCATGCAGACTACGTTTCCGCCAAAGGAGCAATCGTGGTTTCCGGAAGGTTCAACACTAATGGTCATGTAAACAGTGTACTTTATTACAATGATCCAAATGTCAACAATGAAGGAACAGGTACAAATAAAGATTATAATGCGACCACCTGGGAGTCTAAATCAATTGGAACGGATAGTTTTTATGTAGAAATGCCCATTTCAGAACTGAAATACAAAACAGATGGAATGGTTTACGAACTAAAAGTTAAGCTTGTAAATGACAATGGAAATGTAACGGAAACCATTTACCCATATGTATTTAATGCCGGGATTCCTGTGATTGATTTCGGACAAAAGGCCAGTCAATACAACAGCAGCAACTGGTCGATCCTCAGTTTTAGTTCCAATCAGACCAGTGGTGATGATGGCAAAGCATCAAATATCATCGATGGAAATTTTAGTAGCTCCTGGATATCCAGGTGGAGCTCCCCGGTTGCCCTGCATCCACACTATGTAGCTGTTGACATGAAAATACCACTTCAAATCACCGGTTTTACCATTGCAATGGAATCCCGCTACGAAACAAAAAGCAAGAATATTGAATTGCTTACCAGCAACGACGGGACGAATTGGTCAACTGCGGGTAATTATGTACTGAAACAGATTTTTGGACCTCAACATATTTATTTGCCCGCTGCAAGGACTGCCAGGTATGTTAAACTCGTTGTCAATTCTGCATGGAATGGAACCTCTGCAGCGAATATTGCAGAGATCGCCGCCTTTAACGAATAACGCGCTCAATTAGGTTAAGGTTAAACAGGTATGCTGGTCACATACCTGTTTTTAGTATCTTTGGGCCATTGGCCCCGATTATGATTAAAAAAACTCTTATCATTTTGTTCCTGCTCTTTACCGGGCTAACCTCCTTCTCACAACAGACAAATACTTCCTTTAAAATCGTGCCTCTTGGTGTTAAAGGTGGCGATGATGAAAGCAATCTTTCGGCCTACCTCCTTGCCCCGCTTCAGAGCGACAACTATATCGCCCTTGATGCCGGAACCATTCATGCAGGCATTCAAAAAGCAATTCAACGTGGCATCTTTAAAGGTTCCACTCAGGATGTCCTGAAAAAGCAGGTGAAAGGCTACCTGATCTCCCATGCGCATCTGGATCACCTGGCCGGCCTGATCATCAATTCTCCTGCTGATAGTTCTAAAAACATCTATTCGATGCCAAAAGTGTTAAACATCATCAGGGATAAATACTTTACCTGGGATGCCTGGGCAAACTTTGCCAACGAAGGAGAAAAACCTCAGTTGAAAAAATACACCTATACCCCACTCGAAGAAGACAAGCCCCAGGTTTTGGAAGGAACAGAGATGACCGTTCAGGCCTATACTTTAAGTCATGGCAATCCCTATCAAAGTACCGCTTTCCTCGTTAGGGCCAATGACAGCTATGTTTTATATCTGGGAGATACCGGGGCAGATGAGATCGAAAAGTCCGACCGGTTAAAGAAGTTATGGCAAAAAGTAGCACCGCTGGTAAATTCAGGCCAATTAAAAGCGATATTCTTAGAGGTATCCTTTCCTAATGAGCAACCCGAAAATCAACTCTTTGGGCACCTTACCCCAAAACTCTTTTTTAAAGAACTTCAGGAATTAAAACAACTAACTGAGACCGCAGCTTTCAGAAAACTTTCCTTTATCATCACCCATCGAAAGCCGCCAATTTATAAAGAAAAAAGAATCAAAAAACAACTAAAGGAAGGAAATGACTTAAATTTAAAGTTAATTTTTCCACAACAAGGCCGGATGTTAATAATAAATTAACATCAAACCACCATAAAGACTGCTTTCAAGAAGTAATTTTGCAGAAAAAAACTTCATGAAAAAACATCTATTCCTTTTTTTATTTACGACTATTCTCATCCTGAGCGGACAATTGGTCAGGGCACAGAATGAGACAACCGCTTCCATCAATGGTTTGGTTGCAGATGCAGGAGGCCCGATTGCCGGCGCGTCTGTGATTGCAGTTCATGAGCCATCAGGTACGAGGTATGCTACATCAACCAGATCAGACGGTAGATACAACCTTCCGGCAATGCGAATTGGCGGGCCTTACTCGGTCACCGTTTCTTTTGTGGGTTATAAAAGCAATACCGACCGCATAGAGAAACTGGCCCTGAGTCAGAATGCAACCTTAAATGTGAAGCTAAGCGAAGATGCCAATAACCTGTCGGAAGTGACAGTTACGGCTACCCAAAGCAAAGTCTTTAATTCTGGCAGAACAGGTGCGGCACAAAACATTTCAAGAACGGCGATCCAGAACTTACCTACCTTAAACAGGAGTTTTACAGATTTCGTAAAGCTTACTCCTCAGTTCTCAGTTCAGTTTGGAAGTCCGAGTTTTGCCGGAAGAAGCAATGTCGGTAATAATTTCACGGTGGATGGAGCCTTGTTTAACAATGCTTTTGGTTTACAGGGAACGATTGGCAGCCAAACCGGCTCTCAGCCGATTAACATGGATGCTTTTGAAGAGATCAATGTCAATATAGCGCCTTACGACATCCGTCAAAGCGGATTTACAGGAGCAGCAATTAATGCGGTAACGAAAAGTGGAACCAACGAATTTCAGGGAACACTAAACAGTTACTTCAGAAACCAGGACCTCGTTAGTGATTATAACTATGCCGGCCTGAAAGCACCGGTAACGAATTTCAACCTGAAAGGATATGGATTGACCTTAGGCGGTCCGATCATCAAAAACAAATTGTTCTTCTTCTTAAGCGGAGAACTGGAAAGACGTACCGATCCGGGAACCGGTTTTGTTGCTTCCCGTGATGGCAGCACAGGACCAAATGTTTCTCAGGTAAAAGCAGAGAATCTGGATGCATTGAGTACCTATCTGCAAGGATTGGGTTACAATCCAGGTCCGTATCAAAACTATGCCCTCAATACGAGAAGTGATAAATTATCAGCAAAAGTAGATTACAACATTGACGATAAAAACACTTTAAGTTTAAAATACTTCTATTTCAGGTCTTACAAAGACATCCTGCCAAGCAACAGTGGAGCGCCGGCAAACAACCGTCAGCCATCCAGACAAGGACTTCCATTCCAGTCGGCAGGTTACGGAATCAACAACAATATGGACAACCTGAACCTGGAATTCAGAACCCGGATCAGCAACACCGTCTCCAATCAATTGACGGTTGGATTCAACAACATGAACGATTTCAGGGAGTCTAAAGGTGGTAAACCATTCCCATTGGTAGACATTATGAATTCTGATGGAACTTCCTCTACCGCTTTCGGTTATGAGCCTTTCACGGCCTTCAACACCCTGAAAACAAAAGTTTATCAGGTAACGGACAACTTGAACATCTATGCAGGCCGTCATGAAATCACCCTTGGTTTTAACTATGAAGGCTATAGAACATTAAACGGTTTTGCCCCGAATTATTATGGCGCCTATTCTTTCAAAAGCCTGGATGATTTTTATGCCAGTGCCAAAACCGGCGTTTCTAATGCCGCCAATTATAGCATTCAGTACTCTGTAATGCCTGATGGTTCCTTTCCTTATGCAAAAACACAATCCAATATCTACGGTTTATACATACAGGATGCCTTTACCATCAGCGATCAGTTTAAGTTAACCGCAGGATTACGTGCCGACTTAACCGACATCTCTTCTTCTTCGACGCTAAGGAACGAGAATGTAGAGAACCTGAGCTTTGTGAACGGAGAGAAAATTGATGTCAGCAGATACCCAAAAGCCTCGATATTATGGTCGCCAAGACTTGGTTTTAACTGGAATGTAAATAATGAAGGTAAAACACAGGTTCGTGGTGGAACCGGACTATTCACCGGCCGCCCGCCATTGGTATGGATCTCTAACCAATCGAGCAATAATGGGGTTCAGTTTGGATCAGAGTCTATCGCAAACCCAACAAACCGTCCCTTTACCCCGGATGTTGATGCTTATAGAAATGTAAACAAATCTACTGCATCGAGCAATACCGCCTACAACCTTGCGGTAACCGCACCTAATTTCAAGTTTATGCAGGTATGGCGTTCCAACCTGGCGATAGACCAGAAACTTCCCGGAGGAGTCAATGGAACAATTGAAGCTTTATATTCAAAAGACATCAACTCCGTTTACTTCAGAAATGTGAACCTGAATACCAACGACGCTACGCCATTGGTTGGCGCAGACAACCGTCCGATATACAAAAGCTCCAGAATCTATGGTCCCGGTACGCCAACACCTGCAAAACCAAATATTTCTGACGCGATTGTGATGACAAATACCAACAAAGGTTACAGTTTGTCGTTAACAGGAACGCTCTCAAAAGAATTTAAAGGAGGCTTTTTCGCCACTGCAGGTTATACCTATACCGATTCCCGTTCTGTAAATGACGGAGGAACGATTGCGCAATCTATGTGGAGAGACAGACAGGTTTCAGGAGATCCAAACTCGGATGCCATGTCTTACTCTACTTATATGGTTAAAAGCCGTTTTATTGCCTCAATGGTCTACAGAAAAGAATACATCAATCACCTTGGAACAACGATCTCCATGTTCTATCAATTACAGGATGGATTCAGATATTCTTACACTTATGGTGGTGACCTTAACAATGACGGCTTAAAAGGCAATGACCTGATTTATGTGCCAAGGAACAAGTCGGAGATCGTTTTGGTACCGGAAATCACTGATAAAACCACAGATTTACGCACACCTGATCAAATCTGGTCGCAGCTGGACAGCTACATCAGCCAGGACAATTACCTGAACAAAAGAAGGGGTACTTACGCGCAAAGAAATGGTCTTGTAGGTAATATGGTGGGTACATTGGACCTGCGTATTGCACAGGATTTATTTACTACGGTCAGCAACAAAAAACATTCTTTACAAATCACGTTTGATGTGTTCAATTTTGGAAACCTGATCAACAAAACATGGGGAGTGCCTAAATTTGCTAACAGGGCGAATGGCGTATTGAACTATAAAGGAATAGATCCGGCAACAGGCAAACCAACGTTCTCTTTCCCTTACATGGATGCAACGAATGCTTCACCAATGGTGAATTCGTTCTCCAACAGTATTGATGAAACTGCCAGATGGAGAATGCAGTTCGGTATAAAATACCGCTTTAACTAATAGAAGACGCAGGAAATAGAAAAGGTGATGTTGGCGTAATATCCGGCATCACCTTTTTTTGTTTATCCCCCTGATCATCCCGGTTAAACTGTGTTCTTCTCCGGCAACAAGAGCTGCCTGATCGAGCTCAGCTGAGCAAACAATACAAGTGGAACAATGAAAGTTGGTAACCAATGAAAAGGGAAATAAAGAATGGCAATATTAGGTTGATCAAAAGCCAGTTTTTGGAAGGGGGATGGAGCAGATAAAAGGGCATGAACTACGATATTGATCAAAAGTCCAAGACAGACAAAGTTCCAGATCAATATAAAACCGCGGCTTAATTTCCTTTTTCTGAATCCAAACCAGGCAATCAAAGGAGCTGTAATTCCCGAAAAGACATCAAAATTTCTTCCTTCAAAGGTCATCAGTTCAGGTACCAGCTGCTGAATAAACAGCCAAAATAAAACAAGCTCAACGGGCATCCTCAGTGCATGGATCCAGATCAACCGGTCCAATGGCAAACTATCCATAAATGACCGTCCTTTTGCAGTTAAAAACAACAATAAGATCAATAGCATTGCCGGGGCAATGCCAAATAAAATGATCTTTGGTGGCATCGCATCAGGATCTGAATGGTATACATTCCTGAGGGCCAATATGGCTTGAAAGCCCAACCAAAGGATCAGCCCAAAGCAGATTACATTTGCTTTGTTCCTGACCTTCTCTGCGCCGGAACCTTTGATAGTCCAGTATAAAAGTAAAAGTCCGGCTATAGTTGTCAACACAAATAGAACAGGTATATAAACAGGTAAATTTTCCATCTTTAGATCTTATGAATGAGTTTTGCTTTCAGCTGACGTGCGGCCTGGGTATAACCTCCCTCCGCTCCGTCTACAAAATGAATGTGCCCGTCTTTCAGGTCCCGGACATAACAGGACATCACCGAATCTCCGCTAACATGCACACCGTATAAAACCTCTCCGGCCTGCTCCAGTTCATCCAAAGCCTTCAGCAATTGAAAACGTTGGGTTTGGTTACCGGAAATCACTGTATTTATTCTTCCGTCCATGACCAATGTATCTGACATTTCTACCAGGCGGTTCAGGTAATTCTTCCCGCTTTCCGTTTGAAAATAAATATAGCCATACAGATTGATCAGCCAGCTCTTCAGCAATTCAAAAAAACGGATTTTTCCAATCCTGGCACGCATCTCTACACTGAGCCGGTCAAAGCTTGATTTCAGCTTAAGCTTAGCTACAGAAATGGGTTGTCTTTTTTGCGGAGGCCCATAAATCTCGTCAATATGTCGGATCACTTTACTAAAGATCAATGCCGGGGAAACAAGGCCGACAGCCATAATCAGCAGGGTTACAATTTCCTGGCCGTGCTCCGGCGGATCAATTTTATCCCAGCGGCATTGCATGCCACTGAGGTCCAGCTCTGCTGCAGGCGCCAGTTCGGATGTAAAAAGATAGTCTTCTGCTTTGATCAATTGCTCTGCGAAGCTTAAACCTTTCCCCAATATAACAGGAATAGAAAAGGCATCAGAAAGGCTGAATTTGCTGATGTTCAGTTCATGACCTTCCTCATAAATTTCCTGCACCGGCACAACGCCGACACGCAGTTCAAGATTAAAATTCTCTGAGGTATTGAGCTGATACAACAACAAACCTTGCATGGCTTGATCTACGATAGATGGAGGAACGATAAATGTAGCCCCATCTCCTCCAAAGAAGAATGGAACAGTGATCCCTGCCCTGAAAGCTAAATTCAAAACCGTCACAATACTTCCTGTAGCGATCAGATTTACGGTCTCATGAAGACCAGACTGCACCGCCTGGGTTGATCCTTTAATGTCCGTAATGATCACATGCCAGTTGGCCGGAACGGGATGAAACAGGGAAGCTTTTACTAAAAGATCAGCAAGTGCCATCCGATTGGCAGGCAAGTCATGATAAAACTGATCGGTAGGTTGAGGCATCCATAAAAATAACCATCATCTTTGTAATTACGGTATTTATTTAAGGAAGATTTAGCGCAGGAGGCCGAATGATATCACCTCCTGCGCTAAATGCTATCTCGTGGTATAACCACCATTTGCAAAAATGGTCTGTCCGGTGATCCACCAGCCATCTGTCACTAAAAACTCCACCAATGGTGCGATGTCTTTGATATTTGTTAAACCACCCAAAGCAGAAGCAGATTTATGATAAGCCACTGCCTCCGGAGATTCCTGTCCATAGAAGAATGGCGTATCCATAGGTCCGGGAGCAACAGCCGTAACTGAAATCCCCCGCTCTCCGAATTCTTTGGAAGCCGCACGGGTAAAATGCTCTACCGGTGCTTTCGCCCCCGCATAGGTGGAATATAAACCAGTATAGGCAGCGAGTAATGAAGTCACAATGGTACAAATTCTCCCATGGTCGTTTATTTTCTTTCCCGCTTCCTGAAGGAAGAAATAAGCAGATTTAGAATTTACACCAAACATGGTGTCATATTCGGCTTCGGTAGTCTCCGCAAAGGGCTTTTTAAGCACCATACCTACCGTATTTATCGCGATATCAATACCGCCAAACCTTGCAATCGCCGCATCAAAAAGTTGGGTTACATTGGCAGGAATCGTCAGATCACCTTGTATAATGATTGCTTCGGCACCAAGGGCCTGTATCTCCGAAAGTGTTTTTTCGGCATCCGCTTTAGTGCTGTCGCTATTATAATGGACGACCACCTTCGCTCCTTTTTTAGCAAAATCAAGGCTCAGTAAGCCACCCAGGTTTTTAGCACCTCCGGCAATCAGTACCACTTTTTCTTTTAAATCTTTTCCAGACATCATGTTTTTTTTAAGTTAAGACTGATGTAAAGGTCTGGAGAAGAAAGTGCTACATTATGGTGAACTTTTCGGTTTTTTAGGAAAGCTGTTTTTTTCTGAATTGCCCTGGCGTCTCTCCGGCGTACTTTTTAAAAAACTTGGAGAAATTAGAAGGATCATAAGTTAAGCGTCTGGCGATCTCCGCTACAGGCAGGCTCGTATCTTTAAGTAAATCCTGCGCAACAGACAAGATTTTGAAATCGTAAAAATGACAGGGATGATTGCCGCTGCTCTGCTGAATCACGGCGATCAGGTGCTGATGAGAAACGCAAAGTTCCCTGGAGATTTCGCTTAATTCCAGCATTTCCGTGACTTCACCGGCAACCAGTTCGGACAAGTGTTTGTCCAAAAAGGCAAAATAGGCAGTCGTCAGTTCTTCTACCCTGGCGGATGGCTTCTTCATCTCTAATTATTCAATGAAAATCTCACCGGAAGGTTACAAAGCATATCTTCAGCAATTCCTCTGTAGCACCCTGGTTTCCATGCAGTAAATAACCGAACTACCCTTAACGCTTCTGCTGCCAGATCCGGATGAAGCGGCCTCACTACTGAAATATTACTGATTTTCCCAGTCTTAAGCACCGTAAATTTAAGGATCACAGTTCCCTCTATTCCTTCATCCTGGCATTTTGCTGGATACCTGATGTGAGTTCCCAGAAATCTGGAAAGCGCGCCATGACCACCAATAAATTCAGGATTGTCGACCAACTTTGTATACGCATAAGTCTGTCCCTTTTCATCTGTGCTTTTTCCTGACAGGAGCTTCCCTTTATCATAGCTTTCAGCATAGCTGGATTTTTGTTTAAGATTCTTACCTGTCCAGATTCCCTCATACAAGCCTTCCTTCACATTCCCCTGGTCTGTAATCTGCTTAAAATCCTCATCATAAATGAGATATTTACCTTTGCCATTCACCACGAGGTTCTTTCCTTTTGGGTCTTTGACCGTCTTTATATAAGTCGACTCCTGTGCTGGCGTCCCTTCCCTGCTATAGATCTTAGTCGAATAAAGCTTGCCGTCCGGATAGTAAGTATTCAGTTCACCATTCAACTCATCGTTCACATAATTCCCGGTCTGTTGTTTATTCCCATTCTTATACCAGGTTACATAAGCGCCTTCATAAACCATACGCTTAGTCATTATCGCCTGTGCAGTACGCTTCTTATTTCCATTCAGATAAAAATCGTTGATCTGATAAACACTACTCCCCTTAGCAGGTTCGTCCACCGTACGTGTATAATCAGCACTATCTTTATCCTTCACATAAACACCGTTATTTTTAAGAAAATAGGTCTTCTGAGTTTCGGTTTGTGCAGTAGTATGGAGGCCTGCAAACAGCAGGAATAAAAAAGAAAGATGAAGTTGTTTCATGAATTTAGACAGCATTTATTAATTCCTGCTAATTTAAGCCAATTTATTCTCTTTATGATAAATTAAGGCACTAATGAAACCTCCATAGTATAACCTGCTTTCGATCACCCCATAATTCGCCGTTTTAAAATAAGGTTCCATATCAATCAGCTCCGATGCCTCTACAATCCTGATGAGCTTAAAAAAGACGTACATCACATGAAGGAATACAGATTTCCACCATTTCCCGCGCTCCCCGTTCAAGCTAAAATCTACAAAAAGCCAATGTCCCTTTTCTTTAAGCAAGTCATCCAGCTTTTCAAAAATCATCCAGGCCCTTCGTTCAGAAAAGTTATCAAACAAAAAGGGAGTGGAAATCACATCAAAACTTAAAGAGGAAGAGAAATCTTCTATGCCCATGTTCACAAATTCAACAGTATTCGCTCCTATATTTCTGGCTTTAGAAAGCGCCATCATCTTTGCTGAAATTTCTACATAGACAATATGTAAGCCGGCAGGATGAACTTTTGCCAGTTCTTCCAGAATCCAGCCCGTTCCACCACCAACAATTAACACGGTGCTATTTTCAGGGATATACTTCAGTTGGTTAATCTGAGCATTGACCTGGGATTTAAAAAATACCATGCGACTTAATCGGTCGTAATAATCTGCTATTTTATCGTAGTTATTGATCATAAGACCATGAATTGCATGGCAATGATGCCACAAATAGCTTTAAACAAAATCAATCCGTCAATCACCATCAGATAGTATAGGATGTTTTTTCTCCGGCGCATAGAATAGGCAATATAGATGGTCAGGATGAAAGGCAGAATATTCAGTGCCGTTGGGATTGGACCAAAGCCTTTATAACTTGCAAAGATGAACAGAGAGATCATGCCAATTACCAGCAATGGAATCAGGATATAAAATATGGTTCGCCTTAAACCAAAACTGACGACAAATGTTTTCAGGTGTTTATTGGCATCAGTAGGATAATCCTTGATATCGAATAAAATCGCGTTCACCGTGCAGAACATCCAGTTCTTGATGAACAGCCAGGTCCATAACAACGGATCATGATAACCGACACCGGTTTCTATTTTGAGCATAATCAACGGCAGAACATTGGCGCAGCAGGCCCATACAAAGCCAATCACAAAAGCCTTTAACCAGCCTGTATTCCGTAAATCAAAGTTCAGAAAAGACCTGGGTAGCAGCCGGTAATACAGTCCGCCTGCCAGGATAATCACTATAATAGCGATCCAATAATTAAAGGGCAGGTCCAAAATATTGTTATAGTTGACATAGAGCAGCCGCAAAGCCAAAGCCATACATAAACTAAAAAGAATTCCCTGACTCCAGCTGATAAAAAAACGATGTTTAGCATACCACTGACTGCGGGGATTATTTGAAGCAGGCTGAGCCGAAATCTTATGATAAGCGTAGGTATAATAAATAGTGGGCGCTAAAAACAACAGCAAATAATAATTCCCGGAATTGTAGGGCAGCCGGAGCTGCTGAGTCGCTTCTACCGTAAGCGCAACCGCAAGCAATCCTACGAAATAATTACCGAAGAAAACGAACCTGACGATTTTGTTGCCCATTAACAATTTAAGATCAAAGCGATGTGATGGCCAATTTCGGATATAAAATGAATATTCTTACTATAAACTATCGGTTTATTCTTGTTCAAGCAGATAAAGATAGGGCGGAAAAGAATGATGAATCATGATGTCTTTACCCTCATTTGGAAATTTCTGAGCATAAGCTGAATCAGGATACAAAACAATTGAGGTTCCCGTCCGTACATAGTTACTGCTATTGTAATAAGCAGGAGCTTTATAATCCGGCAGATAGGTTTTTATTCTCTTCGCCATCTCCTCTCCCAATAGCTTCTGATAACGTTTTACGACTTTGCGCGAGGGGTTCCGTACCTTGTTATACATCATATTGAGGAATATCCGCTTAAAAAAGGATTGCTTTTTAATGAGCCCTTCGATCAATGGTACCGGACTTACTTCTGGCAGATCATCCAGCATTTGTACGGAAAAGGGAGTCTGAGGCACCCAGTCTGCCGCATTGATTACATTGTAGGCCCAGCCATTTTGCGTCGCCGCTTCATAGCTGTAAGCGAAATACAGGTTTCCTGGTTTAGGCGCTGCACTACAATAGGTCTTAAAACGAATGTCCTTAGGTAAACGCCCCTGCTTTTGCAAGTGATACAAATGAGCAGTTAACAAATAGCTGATTGCCCCGCCCTGACTATGTCCCATGATGATAAAATCCCGGATTCCGGATTGGTAACAGGAATCTATTTTAGGCAGCATATCCTCCGCAATAAATGCGGTACTGATCAGGAAACCGGCATGAACTGCAGCCTTAGGATCGGCGGACAACTCATACTTGAAAGTATGTTGGTCGTTAATTTTGAGTTCTCCTTTTGCCGGAACCATTGCCGCATACAGGTTTGCCAGCCAGCTTTCGCTCTTTGCGGTAGAACCTCTTATCCCCAAAACGGCAGTCGAACGGTCTTTAATCCATAATTCCCAGGCATTATCCAGTCCAATGGATTTACTCTGATAGGCCAGTTTGGAATGCTCAGGTTTAGGAATCAGCTTAGCCTTCTCCGGAAATTCAAATGATACCGCCGACAAGTAAATCAATTCTCTGTATTCGGCTTTATCGAATCCAGGCTTTAGCTGTTGCGCCCTTCCGGGGAAACTATAGCACAATAGAAAAAGCGGGATGCAGGTTAATTTCAGAAATTTCATAGAAAAAAGCGTCTAAAGGATGAAGGCTTAATAGTATCAAAAATTTTATACTGTTGACAAAAAAAAATCACCATCATCACAATGTATCAAAAAAATTACCATACCTTGGGATTAGTATCTACCGAGAAACTAACCAATTTATGAAAATTACAAAAAACCTATTGTTCATCGCAGTTACGCTTTTAATCATGGCAGGCTGTAAAAAAAACACTGAAAATTCATCCCAGGAAGAAACACCTGTATCAAAATCAGCATCCACTGCCCCGTTCTCTTGTGAAATGAAGGTCGATTCACCTGATGGTAAAACACCCGGTACAGAGTCGAACGGACCGGCCAATAAAATATGGCCAAATGGAAGTACCATCAAAGTTAGGTTTAGCGGAGGAAGTGCTTATGTAAGATCTAAAGTTCAGCAGTATGCGAAAAGCTGGGAAACTTATGCCAACCTTACCTTTCAGTTTGTAGCAGACAATGCCGCAGCAGATATTAAGGTTGCTTTTGATGCAGGAGGATCCTGGTCTTACATTGGAATAGACACCAAAAACAAAACCGTTTCTATGAACTATGGCTGGTTCAATGACAATACCAGCGAAACAGAATTCAGAAGGACAGTAACCCATGAATTTGGTCATGCTTTAGGCTTGAACCACGAACAATCGCATCCTGATGCCAATATTCCATGGAATACTCAAGCCGTTTACAACTACTATATGGGTGCACCAAATTATTGGACAAAAGCACAGGTAGACTATAATGTGCTTGCTGTTTCTTCGAGAACCGGATTGTACTATTCCGCTTATGATAAAGCTTCCATCATGCACTACCCTGTTCAGGCACAATTTACAACGAATAATGTAACCATTGCAGCCAACAACACTACTATTTCAGCAAACGACGCATTATACATGACCAGTATTTATCCTGGCAGATAATCGTTAAACGCGCGCGCTCATAACTCATCCTAAAAATTCATTCGGGCAGATACTGAACCTTCGGAAGCAAAGCTTCTGAAGGTTTTTTTTATCCATTATAAATCCAGAGCAACACAGGTTTATTCTTTTTCCTCAACAGCTGGTCTACCTTCCGCATCACCTCATCTGCCAGGACGGGACATCCTGCGCTTTGCCCAAATAAAGTGTTTGGATAAATCTCATGGTTCTGGACGGGTGAATAGGAATGCAGTACGATGATTCTCGAATAAGCATTGTCATTGGTCTTTTCTAAGCCATGCATCTTATAGTTGATGTGGATTCCCCAATTGCTATAACCGCGTTTCCCAATCCTGTATTTCCCCAGCGCAGTGCAATTGCTGCCAATGGTGTTGCTGAACACAGGTTTATTCGCGGTACTTCCTCCGCCTACACCATGTGCGCAAAGACCGGTGATCAGTACTTCCTTTTTCTTAAAATCCCATACAAATATTCGGTTTTTACCGGAATGTATCCGCATGTCTACCAGAATACACATGGAGGCATCCATATTCTTCTTTTTGACAAAAGCCTCCGCTTCTGCTATCGGCAACTTTGTACTAAAGCCGGACTCTTGCGCGGAAACAGAAAAACAGAACAGGAAACAAAAGCAGGTCAGGAGAAATATTTTACGCGTCATAGGTATACAGGAAACACCTATAACGGCTATACCTGTTTTTAATTGTAAATCCTTGGTCATCATTAGTTAATTGGTTTTTCTTCCTGTTTATAAGTGATAAATTTAGTCATGAAACAATTATTCTCCTCCCTGTCTGATCAATCGAAACAAATAGAAAATGTGCTGTTGTTATTTAAACCGGAACAATTAACCTGGACACCTGAATCATGGGATGGCATTCCCGGAGAAAGGTTTTCTGCAATTGAGCAGATCTGCCACATCAGAGATATAGAAACAGATGGATATCACCATAGGATTCAGGCCATCCTGAAAGAAGATAATCCTACTTTAGGGTCAGTAGAAGGATACGAACTGGCCATAGAAAGGAATTATAAAGGAGCGGATTTAAAGGGAACGATTATAGCCTTTCAGGAAGCAAGGAAAAAGACGATCGCAATGATCGGGGAAATTGAAGATCAGCAATGGGACAGACCTGCCTATTTTGAAGGGTATGGCAACATTACACTTCGATCCTTACTTCATTTCCTCTGCAGTCATGATTTGGAACACCTGGCCTCCTTACGCTGGCTTCTTGGAAAAATGGGTTGATAAAAAAGACCCGTACCATTCTGAGAAATCGGAATGATACGGGTCCTGATGGGATACTAAAAATTAAAACCGATCCTTGCAAAAATCCGTCTTCCATTTCCGCCCATCTGAACGGCATCAAACGGCCCGGCAGGTTCGTTATTATAAGCCCAACCCTTTGCACCCGGAATATAGCCAAGATCAGGATGGACGTTCAATATGTTATCCGCGCCCAGTGAAATCCGTGCGTATTTATTCAGTTTATAAGATAAATACACATCACTCACCAGCTTTCCGCTATAGTTGTACAAATCTGCAACGGAACCGGAACCATCATCTTTCGGAACCACAGGAGAAGTCCCTGTTCCGTCACCATATCCATAGATGTCTACTTTTCCGAAATAGGTAAAACGCAGACCAACGGTCAGGTCCTGATGCCCATATTCAGGATTTAAAGAAAACTTTACTTTCGGTGCAGAAGCTAAAATAAATTTCTTCTCTCTTGAACTCAGAAAGGTTTCCTTTAGCGCCTCAGTTTTGCCCAGAATAGTTGGATAGTTCACTTTATCAATGTCCATACTCTGGAAATTCCCGGTAAATAAAATCCGGTATCGGTTATCCCCTACTGTTTTATTATAATCCAGTACCACATCGAGTCCGCGGTTAGTGGTATTCACTGCATTGGCAAAAAACTGTGCCGTACCTACCCGAAGTGCTTTTAAAGCATCCGTAAATGAAGGGTCAAGAGTGGTATCATCTGCACTAAACTGCCCGGACAATACCACACGGTCTTTCACATTGATGATATAGCCATCTACGGTAATGCTAAATTCAGGAATGGGTTTAAAGGTAAAGCCCAGACCTGCGTTTTTTGAGGTTTCCTGTTTCAGGTTCGGGATTCCCGCAGCCTTGGTGATCGAACTCGTATTGGGTGCAATCTTTACTTCAGAAATGATAGATCCCTGCACATTCGTGAAGGTCGAACTGTAATTGATCTGCTGTAAAGAAGGCGCACGGAAGCCCGTACCTACTGAACCACGGATGTTAAAATTATCGGCAATTTTATAACGCGTGGCAAACTTCGTACTGAAATTATAACCAAAATCGCTGTAATGTTCCAGTCGGTTCGCAAAACTGATCAGCCATTTGTCGGTCGCATCCAACTCGAAATCAACAAATCCTCCAAAGACAGAGCGGTTGGAATTCGCGGCATCTCCCGGCTGAAAACCAGGAAAGCCCTGTGATCCCGCAGCCTTGATCCCCGCAGGATCGTAATTCTTATAGGAAGCTTCCTCACCTGCAGAAATTTTATAACGCTCATAACGGTATTCTGCACCAAAGCCAAGGTTAAATCCGGAAAGTACTTTATCAAAACGCTTGCTAAAGTTCAAATTTGTTGTATTCTGTAAAAATTCGGAACCTCCATCATCAAAAGAAGTTTTATCTGCACCCAGGGAAGCATTAAAAGTCTTTTTTCCATAAAAATGAAAATCATTGTTTCCGGTATTGTTACTCAGGTCCCAGTTCCAGGCCTCTCCAAAACTTCCTTTTATCCCCGCAGCAAAGCCCAGGTCTTTAATCTTTGTTTCAATGAGCGGATTGTAATAGGATTCCCCGTCAGGTGTTTTTACGATAATTCCTTCTACAGGAATAATATTCGCCCCATTGGTAGGGAAACGTTCCGGTCTGGAAGAGAAGTTACGGGTAAAAGCATAGGCATCTGATCCTTTGTAACTGTATCCACCAAAGCTGTAAAAAGTAGTCTTCGTACTTACCGGAATCTCACTGTTAAAAAAGATCGTTCCTCCTTCTGATGATCCATCGCCATTTGCGCGTCTTGGCGTATTTAAAGGAAGGGCCTTAGGATTTGCAGTTGCCGTATCCTTTGTCTGACGATAAGTTTTGCCATTTTTGGAATAGTCGGCACTGAGGTTAATGAAGCCTGTTTTTCCGATTTTCAGGCCATAGTTCGCATCAAAAGTAAAGGCATTACCGTCAATTGTACCCCCATGCGGATATTGGGCAGCGGCCACACTTTTCTTGCTGTTAAAGGCAGGATCATAATATCCGGAATAACCGACATTGGCATTAAATTCATCTACACTCTTTTTAAGCACCAGGTTAATTACACCCGCTATCGCATCAGAACCGTATTGTGCTGAAGCGCCGTCACGCAGGATCTCCACCCGCTCAATTGCAGCTGTAGGAATGGTACTCAGATCGACACCTGAGTTCCCCCTGCCTCTGGTTCCAAATACAGAAACAAAGGCGGTTGAATGCCGGCGTTTACCGTTTACCAGGACCAGGGTTTGATCCGGCCCCAATCCTCTCAGCGTCCCAAGCTCCACATGATCTGCACCATCAGAGCCCGACTGCTTGTTATAATTAAAGGAAGGCGCAGCATAATTTAAGATATCGGTGAGTTCGAGCCTTCCCGTGGTCGCGGCAGTCTTACTCACATTCACAATATCCACCGGAACTGCCGTTTCCAGCTTTACCCGCCCTGCTGAACGCGTACCGATGAGTACAACTTCGTCCAGCTGAGCAGGATTACTTTCCAAAATGATTTGAAAACTGGTGTTCGTACCCACCAATTGGGTAACCGGTTTATATCCGGTATAACTGAACACGAGTTGATCTGTTGGTGCTGCATCAATAGAGAACTGTCCGCCGGAATTGGTACTGGTCCCTTGTTTACTTCCTTTGATGTATACGGATACACCAATTAACGTTTCTTTGGTCGCGGCATCTGTCACCGTTCCGGTAATGGTCTTTTTTTGTGCAAAAATCAGTTCTGAGCTCAGAAACAATAGTGCAAAGAAGAGTAATAATGTTTTTTTCATAGTGGTTGAGATGATTGAAAAATCGGGTTTAGGTTTTCTAACATAAAATACTACTTTATTATCAAAATACCATACACAATATCATTGACAGGCAGATATTTAAAACAAAATTTCAGAATATCACAAAACGTCATTTTTTACCTGAATAAGTCAATTATTTCCTCCGTTTAGAACAAAATTGGACTTTAAGAAATTATAAACTATCTTAGGTTATGGCTCTCAGCCCATATAAACCAAATATTACATCTATAAAAGGCCAATTTTAGCCTGGATAACCCTAATTACACTCAGAATCCAGGGTATTAAATCAGCTAACTACCTCATTCCATATGAAAAACCCCTGTTTTGAAATTCAAAACAAGGGTTTTTCTTGAGGCCGTGTTAGGAATCAACCGGAAAAAGCAAGCATATTAGAAAGTCTCCCCAAGACTAAAGGTAAAGCTATTATAGCCTTTGCTCGTTCCATAGTCCACACCAATATTGGTATTTGAGCTCTTATTGAATTTCACCCGAAGTCCCGTACCGACAGCAGGTTTCCAGGAGCTAAACATAGCCTTCGAACCACTCACCGTATTCACATTTGCAAACACCACAAAACCAAACAAACCATTATTGGTAATGTCCCTTCGGTATTCACTTTCCAGATAAAACAACGACCGCCCACGGTAACGGTTCTGGTCGATCCCCCTGCCTGAGCGGTTAGCGGGGTCCCAACCAATACTGGGTAAATCAAGATAAGGAGTTTTATTTCCCAGGCTCGCCCAGAGGTAAGTCCAGAAAGCCAATGTATTTTGCTGATCAGGTTTTGATGGATTCATGGAAATATATTTTCTAACATCCAGGTACAACGAGCTCCATGAATCATTGCTTCCCAAAAATTTAGGATTGACCCTATAAACCAGGTTGCCATACATACCTGGAAGTGGATTAATGGAGTTGTTCCTGGTATCATACAGTAAATTGAAAGTGATACCCGAAGAAAAAGAATTACTGCCAGTCCCGTATTCATAGTTTGTATACTGTTTCAGGCTCACATTCGGATCTTCACTTTTTATATTAAAATGGTAATCAAGACTATATCCCAATCCGGCAAAGAAATAGGGTCTGACCTGTTTCAGTGCACTTTGGTAAAAACGAATATACTTGTAATCGACCAAGGTAGGTGCTGGATTTACGGCTTTGCTCCCCAGTCCCCAGGTATATTGCGGGTAAACCAGAAAACGTGTATCTCCCTGGATGACCCATTTATTATCAGGAAGCCATATGGTACTGCGTAAGGGCAAACCAAAGCGGTTTCCTAAATTCCAGTAGGGCGTAAAGGTGACAGAAGACAAATTTGTCGTCTTTCTTGGCCCAAGATACATGGCTGCTGTGGTACTTGTAACCAATGCGCGACCACTTCCACCAGGAACAGTACTGCTCACCGGAAGTATAGAGAAATAGATCTTTTTGCCCCGTTCCGCCTTGATCTCCTTCGGTTTTATCTTAAACCATGATTTGGCCACATCGATCAGATCTTTCTGAGCAGAGGTATCAGTTTCCACCGTTTGCTGCGTAGTTATATTGCTAACATTCTGGGCATATAAACCACAGGGAAATAGCAACAAGAAAAATAAACTTGTTTTTATTGGAAGTCGTTGCATAAGAAATAACCGTAAGAAATAACTGAATAATTAGTTATTCAATAAACGTGCCTTTAATTAAGAGTTATTTCTGATTAAGGCTGATATACTTCAAAAGTATTGTCAATCAGATCATGAATCATCAATGTCTGCGGAAGAATCACCTGGTTCCGGTAAGTAAAAGAAGTCTTGCCGAAATTCGCGACCACCTCCATCTTATCGCCAAAAGTAGTTTTCTGAACCTGCCGATCTTTGCTCAGCCAATCGAATGCCGTCATTTCCAATTTCGCTGCCACTTCATGTGTTTTCGAAAAGACCTTTACATGCTTAGAGATGACCTCCTTAAATTTAAGCCAGTTTTCCTCATTGAGGTGATATAATGGCGGCACATTAAATAAAATCTCTTTCAACTCTGTGTTTTTTATTTCTGAAGGGACTTTCAAACTCCCCCATTCCCAATGGTGGGAAGTCACTACTGCATTGTTATACACCAGTTGAAATAAGGGAATATTAAAACGGCTATCGTAATAAAGATACCGGTATTCTTCTTTTAATGCCGCCTGCAAACCATACCTGTCGGGAACCCCTCCATTATTAGAGAAATATCCTCCGATATAATATTTTGATGTTTTGTTTTTTCTCATGTCCGGGTCATTCCAGGCAATCACGGGTGTAGTCATCCCATGACCATAAGCAATAACGCCCGCAGCGAAATCATTTCCAACCTCCGAACCGACAACCAGTTTATACGTATCCCTGATCCAGGCCATTCTTTGCAAACGCGCTTTGATGTCATCTTCCTGACTCGTCATTCTTCCAGGTGTATAATCATCAAGACTCTCCCCTGTTGCATCGCAATCAATAAACCAGGAGTTGAATACCTCCCCTGTATTGTCCATCACTTCTGTCATCCTGTTTTTCACCGCAGGCATCGACAGTGTAGGGTTCAGCTTCCGCCCTTTGCCTAGAAAACCCAAAGATGGCTTTCCATTTTTATTCCTCACAAAGGCCTTTGTAAATAGCGTGGTATCAGAAAACTTTGCAGTAATCCAGCCTTCTTTTCCTGGCTGATGAATGCTGTGATAGGAATCGTAAGGACCAATTAAATAGCCATTTGCTACCGCCTTGCCGACAAACTCCGGATGAATTTCGGCAGGCATCCAATCGTTCAAACCCAACCAGGCCTTTTTTATTCCCGCAGTCTGCATTTCATCCAGCATTTTGGGTTGTGTACCGCCCCAATCGGCGATCGGACGAAACACCTCCGGATAAGCAGCATTGAGCAATAATTTGTTTAAGCTATAAAGCTCTACTGCCTTCAATTGATCCGGGCCTTTACCGATCAGGTTGAGGACCTCTTTCCCTGGCTTTACCTTGCTCCAGGCAAGCTTATGGTAAAAATCCTTTCTCAGCAAAACCTCATTAAGCGCCTGAACCAATCCATTTTTCTGGTATTTCGTGATGAAGTCTTCCTTTACAAAATCGTTCAATTGGTTTTGAAATTCTCTCCCCGATTCTCCTCCTGAAAACTGTCTGAATATGCTTTTCGTAGGATTCATAGCTCTATCATTCAATTGCTCCAGGATCATTTTTTTAAGCAGCGTCCAGTTGAGTACATCATTTGACACCAAAAACTTATCATTCCAGATATAGATATGAGGCGCACCATATAATTTCCTGATATTGGCATTATCCGCTGCTTTTTGCTCCAGCGTAATGATCTTCCCTTTTTCTTCTACGTATTCTTTATAGGTCTTTGCAATGGCTGTCGTACTGTTTGTAGTCAGATAAATTCTGAAACCATATTGCTTATCGGAAACCGTGGCAGGAAATTCATGATTAAAACTCAATCCCAATGCGCCATTATTGTTCGCAAAGTTCAACTCATTATTGAACATATTCCTGATCACATACACCAGTGCTTTATCCCCGATGTTGGTGGCAAAAAACTGCATGGACAAATCCTGAGATCCACTTAAAGGGCCGCTTTTGGTCAGATGACTGATCCATGCCGTATCCCTGGCCGGAATGTATTTCCCCTGGTGTAAAGGAATCGTTAATGCATCCATCTTTCCATTCAAAACAGGCCAGGTAAAGTCCGTTATTTTGCTGGCTTTAATGCTGACCTCTAAAAAATCAGGATGCAATTCCAGCGATACCTGAATGCCTTTTTCAGGATAGTTCCATGACGCTCCCTTTTCAGCAAATACCAATCCGCTCAATGCTTCTTTTTGAAGCGGAGCCGAAACCGGATACCGCTTTCCATCCACATCTACCGCCGTAATTGAAAACAATTCCGGATTAACTTCCATCTTCTGCGTACCGTTTACCAGGTACAACAGTTCCTGCTGATTTACATTTTGCCCGAAAGTATCCAGTCCAACAAACAACAAGACCAGCAGCATGCCTTTCCTTCCCAGCCTCTTCAATTTTCTCAATATTTATTCTTTAGTTATTGTCAAACACGCCACACCAGATTTCGTAATGGTCACCTGCCCATTTTTTCATTTTTGGGAAATACCATTTTGCAGCACCCTGCGCCAAACAGAATCCCTTATCATCATCAACGATACCTTCGTCCTCAAAATTGCTCAGGGCATGATGTAATGCGGCACTACACAGTAAAAATTGCGCAAAATTATCTGCAACTACATCTCCATAATCCCAATTTCCGGCTCCATGTTCCAGTCTGAGAAGACCGTGTTCCGGTGCGTCCATATTAATCAAAATCGGGTCCGCCCCTTCATCGGCAAAGATGAAATGACCTTTATCCCAATCTTCCAGTTCTGATTTCGCCGACGAATCGTAATTGTATCCGTCCTGAATATATTTTAAATTATCAATGCCATACACCACTATTGGATTTCCGGCAGTAAGGAAATAAAAGTCTTCTGAAGGTGCAAAACTGCGGACATATTTTTTTAAGTCTTCCGGCAATGCGCGGCCAAACTCCTTTTCCAATCTTTCGATAGCTGCACTATGATCTGATAACCCGAAAGGCAATTCCTCTTCATCGTTCCAGAATTTTTTTATTTCCTCAATAGCGGTTTCTATGGTCATATTTATTTTCGTTGGTTTCTATGCCCGACAAACATACACTATTCAGAAAAACATATTCCTATATTTACCCGAAGGTTAATTTAATGAAGGAAGTTATTCATCAATATGGTGTAGAATTGGATTGGGTGGCAGGTCTGGCTGCTCAGCTGGGCGGTCATGTGGAAGGAAACCGCATCATCATTCCCGACGAGGTCCATCCTGGAAACCGCTATATCCTCCCCATTAATGAATCTCTAACGGCCTTTATTATTGATGTAAACTATCGGCAGGACGTGGTCTTTAAATTAAGAAATACCAGGAGTGATTTTGTAGGTATCTATTTCAACCTCACCGAAGGAGATTCCATTCATATCCTGGACGAGGTGTCCAGAACTGCCGGACGATGGGGCTATAACCTGGCCATATTTGATGCAGATATGCAGGGCGATTTCCAGGTCAAAGCGGAATGTACCACGTATATGATTGCCATTTTTATTAAAAAAACCGCCTTAAAGCAATACATTTCCAATATCCCCGAATACACGCAGCTAGTAGAATCCATCTTTAACCCGAAACTCAATACCATTGTGCGTTTTGACCGGATGAGCAATCAGGCCTGGTGGCTCATGAATGAATTGCGAAAAGTATCACCCGAAGGCCCTTTGTACGATGTCTTTGTCACAGGAACAGTCTATGGTTTGATTGGGGATTATATGGACCAGCTCATCAGTCAGGAAATCATTATTGAACAGGTAATTGCAGCAGATGTGGTCAACATCATGACTTCTCAGGCTTTTTTAATCGAAAATATTGAAAACGCATTCCCCGGAATAGCCGGACTCTCGTCGAAGGCAATGATGTCAGAAACAAAGTATAAAAAGCTCTTCAAAAAAATGACGGGTGTAAGTCCCAATGCCTTTTTCCTGAGCAACAAGCTTTCTTTTGCGAAGGAAGTGCTGGAAACGGGTAATTATACCATCGCAGAAATCGCAGACCGGTTTAATTTTTTCGGCGCTTCACACTTCATTGAACAATTTAAAAATGCCTACGGTGTTCCTCCGAAGGAGTACCTGACCCAATTATAACCATGACCACCGAAAGAGCCGAATTTTTCTACCACTATACGCTGGGCCCGGAATGGCAGCAACAGATCGTGGAGCAATTGGGGGCAAACCTGGCCGACAATAAGATCCTGATCCTGCCGGAAGAAATCGCATCGGGAGGGTCCATCTTTCTGGAAGTATTGCCAGGCTTATCTGTGCTGCTGCTCGACATGACCTTTCATGTTCCTGTAGCCATGACCAGAATTCCAACTGACCACAATTATTACATGGTCTATTTTGATATCGGCGATGAGATCACCACCCATATTGTAGAGGAAAGCATTCATAAAGCCGGATATCATTCAAAATTGGGCATGAGTTTCATGGATGCCAATTCAAAGGGAACGATTATGCCTCCGGTTGGAGAGCGCTCTTATAGCTTAAGGTTGTTTATAGAAAAAAGCTATTTAAAAGAACTGGGCGCCTCAACAAGGGACCTTTCCATTAACAATCAATTGTTTGACGAAACAAAAAACACGCTCTTCTTTTATAGTCATATTGACAGCAGAAGTAAGGTGCTTTTAAATAACCTGAAAGAGCAACATTTTACCAATCCATCTTTCGAATTAAAGCTAAAAAGTGCGGCACTCTATCTTCTGGGATATCTGGTGGATCGGGTCAGTCGCTTTGAACCGATCATCAATAAACTCTCCCAGCAGGACATCGACAATGTGCTGAAAACATCTCAATACCTATTGGATCACCTGCTCGATGAATTTCCGGGATTGCAGAAAATGGCAGATCTCGCGGGAATGTCGGTTTCAAAATATAAAATACTGTTTAAGAAAATGCTGAAGGAAAGCCCAAATAACTTTTTCTTAAATGAGAAACTCCTGCTGGCCCAAAAGCTATTACAAAACGGCGACTTTAACAGCGTTCAGGAGATTGCTTATGAACTCGGATACAGCAGTCCGAATTATTTTGCGAAAGTCTATAAAAAGATGTTTGGCCTGTTACCGGCAGAAGTATTGATCAAAGCAGGGCTGTCAGGATAATCCGGGTTGGTTATACAGAAAAAGCAGGCATGCAAAATAGCACGCCCGCAATCCCCCCTTACTAATTGATAAAGAAACCCCTATAGGTTATTTTTGCATACTGAAAACCAGGTAACCTTTATCTTTGGTATTGATAATTACGGTTCCACCTTTGGCTTCAAACTGCTGTCCAAGCGTTAAAAACTCAACAACCTTCATATCGTTCTCACCGGGAGCAATTTTAGAAGTAGAGATTTTTGCATCCTTCAAGGTATTGTTACCTCTTACGGTATAACTTCCTGTCAATTGAACCGTCTCTGGTTTACCGGATAGGTTTGCAGTTCGCGTTGCCTGATCAAACGTAAGACTAAGGCCGCTTACCGGAAAGTCAACTGTTGCAGAATCTTTTCCCTGAGCATTAAATTCATGCATTTCAATTAATCTGTACTGTCCTTTTGGAAGTGGAGCTCCATCTCCCGGATTTTGATCATTGTCTTTTTTACATGCGGTGAATGCTGCTGCGATAACTACCAGTGTTGCTAAAAATTTGATTTTCATGATGTTCTTTTTTTAAATTATTTAATTGTTTATATATATCAGTTGTGTGTTGTGTTTAATTCTTCATCTATGTGGAGCTTACTCCAGACCGAGATAGTTTGCAATGAGTTGCTGATCAGTTTCCGGTTTACTTGAGATGGATAAGGAGGTACTCTCACCGATACAAATCACCCGCTTCCGTCCTTTTTCTTTAACCACTACAAAAAAACCGGCACTGTCTACTTCGTTGTGTTTTCCCGCCACCTCTGCATGAATGAGCTCAGATGGAAATAAAATTGGGTTTCCTTTAACGACGATATACTTTCTTAGTGACAACATATTTGTTTCAATTATTTATGATACAAAAGTACGGTCGGCCCGAATCAGCGAGGGGTAGGATCAGACATTTAACTATTAAAATAAGACCAAATGAGATCTTATCTTTGTGCTTATGAAGAACGCAGCAGCATGTGAAAACATGGAAGAAATACGCGAGGAGATTGATCAGCTCGATAAACAGGTGATCAGCCTGATAGGCCAACGTTTTAAATATGTGCAGGCCGCAGCGAAATTTAAAAAGGACGAAACCTCAGTAAAAGCACCGGAAAGATTTAAAAGTATGCTGGAGAAAAGAAGAGAATGGGCAATAAACGAAGGGCTTTCTCCGGATGCCGTAGAAAAGATGTTCCGTGATCTGGTCAACTATTTCATCTCCGAAGAATTGAAAGCCTGGAAAAAGGAAGGGTCTGCCTGATGATCAGTAAGGATAGTTCACTACCAAAAAAAATACGGATTGCAGGGCTTTGCCTGGTATTTCTGCTCAGCCTCTTGCTCCTAAATACCAATACCTTCGCCAACCTATGGTCAGTTGCCACAGGGCGAGGTTATCTTATTCCGGAAGAAAGTTCCATCGTCGGATTTAGGGTTACTCAAATGAACGAAGGCTCCGGTGAATATTGGCTTTATGCAGAAGATGAACACCACTATTATACGGTGATGGAAAAATCAGGGACAAAGCCTTACCTGCTCCTCTCTAAAGAGAAAGCATCAAGCTGTCCTCATTTTGACAAGCTTGATGTTAAAACCTGGTGCAAATAAAAAAACTCATGAAGGGGCCGTTCTGTTCTTTAACGCTTCCAGAAACCAAAGCCTGCTTCTTTCCTGTTTAATCTTTAGGTTTGGAATTATGGGTTCGACCCGATTTCCCGGGACTTTAGAAATAGCAGTATCGATACCCTGCTGATTTTCAGTTTCAATTTTCAGGGGTTGCTGTTCAGCCGCTGCGATCGAGCCTACATATACGCTATCTGAGACTTTTGTGCCTTCAGGATTGATAAAGGAAATATAAGTTTCCATACGTGCATTCCTATGAGCCCAATCAACAGGAACCAGGTCTTTTCCTTCAATACGCATTGATCCACTTGGCAGATAACTCATTTCACCCATTTCCGGATAAGAAACCAATAACATTGCACGATCATAATTTTGTTCGGTTGGTATATTTGAGGTATCCCAGGTAAACAGGATTCCTTGCTCAGTTCTTTCAATCTGAGGTTGTTTCGCAACCGGAAGACTCCCTTTGCTGACCAATACTTTACTGTAATCCATACTGATGTTTGGATACTCTCCCTGTAGGGCATTCATTTTATTATAAGAAACGGCCTCATTATAGGCATTTCTATTTGTCCCTGCCGCCTCAAACCGAAAGCCCAACCTGATAAAAGGAAGTGCCGGGTTTAAAAAACGGTTCACCACCGTCATTTTTTCACAGTTCACTTTCCTTGCCTTAGTTAAGGGTTTTTCGCTTCTCCCGATCTGCCTCATAACATTCTCTCCATTGAGCACATATGCTACCAGATTTCCGACCCGTCCATGGAGCATTCCAAACGGACCACCTACTAATTTTCCCATTTTCTTGATTTTTAATTCGTTAATAAAAATTATTTTACTGAATATACGAAATCATTTGCAAATGTGATTAAATTGCGATTACCTTCCTGACAACCACCATTCGCCTGTAATAAACCTTTCATAGACCTTGGGAATCAATCGAGGATCAATCAACCCCCTATCTAAGATCAAAAGTTGTTCAACTGAAAGTTAAAGGATATGATCAGGAAATCACAGGGAAATAAAGAGCGAAAATCAAACAAAAGTCTGCTTTTCAATAAAAATTAAGCCATTTCATAAAACATCATTTGGCTAAATACACATCACTATATTTTTCGTGTAATTTTTTTGTTATATTGCTATATAAACCTACAACCTTATGAAAAAAATTTTACAAACCACCACTTTTCTGATCTTCTTTCTCCTCGCCTCCGGACAACTATTTGCCCAGGGTTTAAAAGGAAAAGTCACCGATTCTACCGGCTCTGTGATTCCAGGGGCAACTGTCCAGGTAATCGGTGCTAAAATCGGCACTTCAACAGATGGCAACGGACAGTATGCCTTAAAATTCCCTGCAGCCGGGGCCTATAGGATCAAGGTCTCTTTTACGGGATATGAAACTTCAGAAACTGAAGTCCAAATTGACAATACGGTAAAAACACAGGATTTCATACTTCGGGATGCCAAGCAATTATTGCTGGATGTGATTGTAGTCGGCTCCAGATCCTCGGTCCCGAGAACGAATATTCAAAGTTTAGTTCCCGTAGATTTAATTACCAGTAAAGATGTCCGCACCTTTGCCCAGGTAGACATTACACAAATATTAAATTATGTTGCCCCTTCTTTTAACTCCAACAGACAAACAGTGGCAGATGGAACCGATCATATTGACCCGGCCTCTCTACGCGGCCTGGGCCCGGATCAGGTCCTGGTACTGGTCAATGGCAAGCGCAGACACACCACTGCCCTGGTGAACATTAACGGTACTTTTGGCCGTGGTACCGTAGGTACAGATATGAACTCCATCCCTGTTGCTGCTATTGAGCGCATCGAGGTTTTACGTGATGGTGCAGCCGCACAGTATGGTTCTGACGCCATCGCCGGAGTCATCAATGTGGTCTTAAAAAAAATCACTCCATATAGTTTCTCTACTTCCTTTGGACAGTCTGACACCAAAGCTTTAGGCCGTGAATTTAATGATGGCCGTACCTTTCAGGTAGATTTCAGCAAGGGATGGGCCTTTAAGAACGACAGAGGTTTTGTCAATTTCGCGGGACAGTATTTGCAACGCGGGTTTACCAACCGTGGCGGTTTAGATACCCGCCCTTTATTGTATTCTGCATCGCCAACCAAAGGTCCAACAGAAACTGAAGCCGCTTTTCAAGCCAGGTTTGCCAGCCTGAAAGCAGCAGATGATGCCAGGGCAGCAGCAAACGGGCTGGACAGAAATAACATGCGTGTAGGGAATTCAGATTCCAAAAACGGCGGTTTCTTTTTGAATGGACAATACAATTTCTCTGACGCTGCCGAACTTTATTTCGCAGGTGGCTATACCCATAAAACAGGAAGTGCCGCAGGTTTCTTCCGCTTGCCAACACAAACTACTCAGATTGATTTAAGTATCTACCCTAACGGATTCCTTCCCCTTATTGATACAAAAATCAATGACCTCTCCTTTTCTGCCGGACTGAAAGGCAAACTTGGCGGCTGGAATTATGACCTGAGCAATACCAGTGGAGAAAACAACATTGCATTCGACATCAACAATACGATCAATGCTTCTCTCCCAACAGGCACAAGTCCAACCTCATTTTATGCAGGTAAATTGTTTTTCAGACAAAACACAACCAATTTAGACCTGGACAAGAAATACAGCTTCGATGGTGGTTTTCTAACTTCATTAAATACCGCTTTCGGAGGGGAGTTCAGGATAGACAATTACCAGATTAAACCTGGAGAAGAGCTGTCTTATTCTTATGGCCAACCTTCAAAGAACATTCCAGGCCGAATGGTAGGATCTTCATTTACAGCAGCTGGAGCACAGGTATTTCCGGGTTTCAAGCCTGCGAATGCCCTTGATAAATCCAGGCACAACACCAGTGCTTACCTCGATTTAGAAGCTGAATTCGGATCAAGGGTCATGCTGGAAGCGGCCGGACGCTACGAAAATTACAGCGATTTCGGTTCCAATTTCTCCTATAAATTTGCCGGCAGAATAAAACTATTCGGGGATATTTCCCTCCGTGGTGCTTATGCTACCGGCTTCAGGGCCCCTTCTTTACACCAGCGCTTTTTCAATAATGAGAGTACGCAATTTGTTGCCGGAAATCCTACTCAGGTGCTAACGGTAAACAACGACAACCCCATTGTTGCTCAGTTTGGTGTAGGTTCCTTAAAACCTGAGATTTCCAGGTCAGGAAGTTTAGGTCTGGCAGGAAGAATTGCCAAAACATTTACGTTTACCATTGATGCTTACAACATTGACATTGATGACCGCATCGTTTTCTCCAGTCAATATGCCCGGGAACGTGGCGCCGGAGGCGTGCTCATCCCAACAGGTGTGGTAAATCAGATCTTAAATACGGTAGATCCAAATGCACAGGTAAATAGCGTTCAGTTTTTCACCAATGCCATCAAAACAAATACGGCTGGTTTAGATGTCGTACTGACCAACAGGTTTACCTTAGGCACTTCCAGCAGTTTGTTACTGAGCATAGCCGGAAACCTGAACAAAACGATTGTAAGAAGCGTTCAGGGTTCTGCCAAAATAGAAAGCGATCCAACCTTGAAAGCCAAGTTATTTGACCGTTTGGAACGTTCCCGTTTTGAAAGCTCTGTTCCTAAAAACAAATTGAACATCACCGCCAATTACACCGTAGACAAATTAAGCTTTGTAGCGCGGACCGTTCGTTTTGGAGAGGTGACCTTTTTAAATGCAGTAGATCCAAACGTTCCGGCCAATGGCTTACCAGTACAACTCGATCAAACCTTCGCACCAAAATGGGTAACCGATTTCTCGGTAAGTTACGCGCCAAGTAAGGCATTGACGCTAACTGTGGGTGCCAACAATATATTTGATGTATACCCTGATAAATTATACATCGATCCCCGCAATAATGAAAACAATTTGAGTGGCGTTTCTACGAGCAACTATTCAGGTGGCCTAGACAATACCTCTAACGGAAGGTTTTTATTCCCAAGGGCGATCAGTCAGTTTGGCTTTAGCGGCCGCTATGTATATGGCAAAATCGCGTGTACTTTTTAGTATTAACTCCATAAAGAGAAAGCCGGTCGCTCTGATCGGTTTTCTCTTTTAAAAAACCAGCTGGTACTTTCCCGGAGAATAACCATAACACTGCCTGAATGCCCGTATAAATGCAGAATCTGAAGCATAGCCGATCACCGCGGCAACCTCTCCAACAGTAAAGCCTCCACTAAGGAGCAGTGTTTGTGCATGATTTAACCTAAGCTGCTGGATATAGCCGAAAACCGTTGTTCCAAATAATTTTTTAAAGCCTCTTTTTAGCTTGAACTCATTTAACATAAAGTTCCTGCTAATCTCTTCCAGGGTCAACTGATGTAGAAAGTTTTCAGACAGATAGGCTTTACAACTCATCAGCCGTTCTGTATCTGCACTTGAAATGTCATCCGTTTTATCCTTATTGTTTTGCGGATCATGGTTTAGCGTCAACAGCACAAGTTCTTTTACTTTCGAAATGATATAGCTTGCTTTTAAAGCATCCGCAACCGGCGGAGCGCTGATCAGACCAAGCGTCGTATTTTGCCAATGGTCCATCCTTTTGCTCTGACTAAATAAGGAAAAAGATTCTGCTCTTGCGCTTCGGTCAAAAATCTCCTGAAAACCGGGCCCGCATTCCGCAAGTATTTGTCTGAAGAATGTTGGTTTCAGTCCCAGGCATATATATTCGTATTTCTGTTGCTCAGGAAAAGTAAAGGTACTTACAGGATCGATACAATTCATTACATTAAAATGGCCTTTTTCCATAGACAACACTTCTTTAAATCCTGTAATCGAGGCATCCGATCTGCCCGAAAGCTCAAAATGAAAACTGACATGCGTCGTATCCTCCATTCTGTTAACTCTGACCGTCTTCTTAAAATCCGCATAAAAATGCAAAATATCAAAATGTTCATTACGAAGACTTTTTGTCTGACATTCGAACCTATCCTTTAAAGTTACCGATGTTTCCTCAGCTTGAAACCCGGCAACAAACTCCCTTTTCATCAATGTAGCGAATTCTTTTCCTTCGATTTGATACATAATCCGTTTCGGTCAATTTTAAATCCTTTCCTGCATATTATAAAATCCGCTGATCTTGCAATTTGCGCAGATGAAAGACATGAACAAATCTATAATAGATATTACAACCTGGAAAAGAAAAGACCATTATTATTTCTTTAAGCAGTTTGAACAGCCGTTTTATGGAATCACGACAGATCTGAATTGTACGGAAGCGTATCATTATTGCAAAGCGTATCACATTCCTTTCTTCTTATTTTACCTCTATAAATCCCTTAAAGCGGTTCAGCAAATCAATGAGCTTAAATATCGGATGGAGCAGGATCAGGTGTTCGAATACCAGCAAATTTCAGGATCGGTCACCGTCCTGAGGAATGATGAAACCTTTGGCTTTGCCTATTTCGACTACCATGAGGATTTCACGCAGTTTATGAAGCAAACTAAAATTGCTATTGCCGCAGTAAAAGCAGAAAAGGGCTTGCACATACGACCTGAATTAAACAGCCTCATTCATTATACCGTTCTTCCCGGGATAAAATTCTCCAGTATGCAACACGTACAATCGACATCAGTAAAGGACTGCATCCCAAAAATCGCTTTCGGAAAGCTGACTTTCGAGCATGAGCAGGTTTTATTACCGCTTTCCATCCATGTACACCATTCCCTTTGTGATGGCTTACATCTGGCAAAATACATCGCTTGTTATCAGCAGGAACTGCAAATCATTTAAAACCTTCAACGCCTTCAAAACAGAACGGATGCATTTTACATAGATTAATTTTATTTTTCAATACCGTAATTTAATTTGCAGCAACGGGAATATTATTTGCTGCGATCATATTAATTTATATATATTTAAAACACCAAGGATAGGATGGCCTGCGATAGTTCACTGCAGACTATCCTAAAGATTTTAAACATCATAAATGCCGTAGCTCTTGAAAAAGTTTCCATTTTATAAACAACCGGACCAGATGGACTGTGGTCCAACCTGTTTACGTATGATCGCCAAACACTACGGGCGCAACTATAGTTTGCAGCGCCTGCGTGAAATTTCAGGAATCAATAGAGAGGGTGTTTCGCTTTTGGGCATCAGTGAAGCTGCCGAAAAAATTGGCTTCCGGACTACCGGTGTCCGGATTGGCATGGATATGCTGCTGGAAGTGGAGATGCCATGCATCTTACACTGGAGCCAGAACCACTTTGTAGTATTGTATAAAATTCCTTCAAAACTCAATTTAAAAGGAAAGAACTATTTAATTGCAGATCCCGCAAAAGGGCTCATTGCTTATACTGAACAGGAATTAAAAAGACATTGGATCAGCACACAGAATGATGGACAGGGAGAAGGTGTGCTCCTGATGCTTTCTCCGGCCCCGGATTTTTACGCTCAGGGCGGTGATCCGGATAAGGGATTAAGTTTAACTTATCTGCTCAGTTATTTAGTCAAGTATAAAAAGCTGATCTTCCAGTTATTTGTAGGATTGGGCGTAGGTAGTATCTTGCAGTTGATCTTACCTTTTTTAACACAATCACTCGTTGATATCGGAATAAATTCGAGGAACCTGAACTTCGTTTACATCATTGTGATTGCACAGACCATGCTCTTTCTAGGTAGGCTGAGCATTGATTTTATCCGTTCCTGGATTTTACTGCACATCAGTACAAGGATCAATATTTCCATTCTGACGGATTTTCTGATTAAGATCATGAAACTCCCGATGAGTTTCTTTGATACGAAGATGACAGGCGATATCATGCAGCGGATGAGTGATCAGGGGAGGATTCAGAGTTTCCTTACAGGATCCTCATTAAGCACCATTTTCTCACTTTTCAACCTCGTCGTATTTGCCTTTGTGCTGATGTATTACAACACCACCATCTTTATCATATTTTTGGTGAGCAGCATCGTATACACCCTCTGGGTGGTATTTTTCCTTAAAAAAAGAAGGGAACTTGATTTTAAGCGCTTTGACATTTCCTCCAAAAACCAAAGTAACATTGTCCAGCTCATCAGCGGAATGCAGGAAATTAAACTGAACAATTGTGAACAGCAAAAAAGATGGGAATGGGAAAGAATTCAGGCTTCTTTGTTCAAATTTAGCGTAAAGAGCCTTGCATTGGGCCAATATCAACAGATTGGAACCTTCTTCATCAACGAGGGCAAGAATATTCTGATTACTTTCATTGTGACCAAAGCAGTGATTGACGGACAGCTTACGCTTGGTGCCATGATGGCCATTCAGTATATCGTTGGGCAGCTGAACAGTCCGATTGAGCAATTGTTAGGTTTCTTACAACAATTGCAGGATGCAAAGATCAGTTTGGAACGCTTAAATGAGATCCATGAACTGCAGGATGAAGAGCCACTGGACAAATCTTTCATGAGCGAACTGCCTTTGAATAAAACCGTTTCTTTCCAAAACTTAACGTTCAGCTATCCCGGGGCAGGAAATGAACCTGTTTTACAAGACATTTCGCTGAGCATTCCGGAAGGAAAAACCACGGCTATTGTTGGAATGAGCGGCAGCGGCAAGACCACCATTTTAAAACTGCTGCTCAGGTTTTATGAACCCCAAAAGGGTGATATTAAAGTAGGCAGTACCTATTTAAATCAAATTGGTTACCGGTACTGGAGGGGCAAATGTGGAATTGTGATGCAGGATGGCTTTATTTTTTCGGACACCATTGCCAGAAATATCGCCGTTGGTGATGAATATCCTGATATGCCGAAATTACTTCATGCGATAAAAATGGCAAATATCAGTGATTTTATAGAGGAGCTTCCGCTAGGCCTAAACACTAAAATCGGCGCTGCAGGGAATGGCATTAGTCAGGGGCAGCGACAACGCATGCTGATTGCGCGTGCAGTATATAAAAATCCGGAATACATCTTTTTTGATGAAGCCACCAATGCCCTGGATGCCAACAATGAAAAGACGATCATGGAGAACCTGGAAAACTTTTTTAAGGGCCGAACAGTAGTCGTAGTTGCCCACCGCCTGAGTACGGTTAGAAATGCAGACAACATCATCGTGCTAGACAAAGGCTGCATCATCGAACAGGGAACCCATCAGGAGCTGACCAACAATAAAGGCGAATACTATGAACTCGTAAGAAACCAATTGGAACTGGGCGCTTAATACCGTCTTTGTAATAGATTAAACAACATGGCTACAAAAAATATTGAAGAACCAGAAGAGGAAGCAATTGCGGGATACGAAATCAATAGTGAAGAAGTTCAGGAAATTATCACTGCTGTACCTTCCTGGATTTTGCGGAGAGGAAGTACGGCAATCTTTCTGATCTTATTTTCTATTGTCCTCGCATCGGCATTTATACAATATCCTGATGTGGTTAAAACCCGCTTAAAAGTCAATTCACTGAATGCCCCGAAGATTGTATATGTGAAACAAACTGGAAAGATCGTATCACTTTTGGTGAAGGAGGGTACTCAGGTTAAACAAAATGACCCACTGGCTTTTATGGAAAGTACCGCCAGTCATCAGGACGTCCTTAAATTACATGAGGCCTTAAAGGAAATTGCCGATCAATTGAACAAAACGGGCCTTGCAAAAGTAGTGGTTCTGGAAAACTTACACCTTGGGGAATTACAGGCTGCCTATCAGAATTTTTATCAGCAATATCTGCAGTTCATCTCCACACAAAACGGTGGTTATTATCTGAACCGAAAAAAATACCTGCAACAGGACCTTTTGGAAATTGAGAAGTTAAAGAACCAGATTATTGTTCAGAAAAAAATCCAGGATAAAGAGTACGCCAATATAGAGCAGGAGTTTGAAGCTTATAAAAAGTTGCATCAAAAAGGGGTGATTTCCATGAACGAATTTAAACAACAGGAAAACAAATACCTGGCAGGTAAATATCCATTGGAACAGACCGTTACCTCGCTCATCAACAACAACACCTCCTATGCCGCCAAGCAAAAGGAGATCATGGACGTTGACCATACCATTCAGGAAGAAAAAGCAAAATTCATACAATCGCTGAGCAATATGGTGACGGAAACCGATGCCTGGCTCAAGTTATATGTGCTGAGCGCCCCTGTAGCAGGACTTGTGAGCTATGCCGGGATCGTACAGGAGAACCAGACGATGAATGCAAACCAGGAGCTGTTTGTCATCAATCCTGCGAACACAAACTTCTTTGGCGAGGTCTATATTCCACAGGATAATATGGGTAAGATAAAAGTCGGCCAAAGGACACTGGTAAAAATGCGAAGCTTTCCTTTTGAGCAGTACGGGCTCATCCGTGGCAATGTCAATTACATCTCAGACGTAGCTTTTAAGGATAGCGTATTTATTGCCAAGATCGCTTTCGACCAGTTTGAGAATAAAGATCCTGAGCATAAAATCGTGCTGAAAAATGGCATGCAGGCAGAAGTTGAAATTATTACGGAGGAAAGCTCCCTGCTGCGCAGGTTTACCAGGAACATTACCAAAATGCTGAACAACAATTAGAAATAGGTAGATATTCCAAATTGCAGGGCAGCACTTCTTGCTGAAGGGTTGCCCAGAAGGTCTTTTTGCCCCTGAGTCCGGTAATTCAGTCTCAACACGGTTTGTGATTTTGGCCTGAAACTGATTCCCGGCATCACACTCCAGAGTTCATCTGCAATATTCCCGCCTGTTTCTATAAATTTACCCCTGTTCCAATCTACATATTCCAAACGGCAGGCCAGGTTTAAAGTTGCATTTTGCCAGCCCAGGATATTTCTTTTTAAAACAGGTTGAACAATATCTACAAAACCGCCTTGTTGTTTTGAACCAAACTGCTGTGTATAGGTTTTTGGGACATCGACATTTATCCAGGCCCATTCTCCGGTAATGAACGTATTCAGCATCGGGATGGTGGTATTAAAATCTATGGCGAAAACCCTTAAGCCTCTTTTATCGTCTATGACGATTCCATCGTCCTTCCATTTATTGTAGATTCCGCCCATATAAGACAGTCCTATTTCTCCAATTTTCTGATGTCTGACGGCAATTTTCCCTGTGATCAGGGGTTCGCCACTTGCAATCTCTTCAAAACGTTCTGCGTTAGCCTTCGCTGCCGGCAGAAAGGTTTTGTTCTCTTTATTTGCGATAATTGAATTGTCAAAACCACTGGAAGCATACAATTCATAACCAAACATCCAGTCCTTCTGGTAGTACTTCCCATAGATCCCAAATCCGGCATTACTCCATGTCGCGGGCAACATTTGTGTCATGGCGATCGGGCGGTCTGTGAATTCCCATTTCGGACCATCATGATTCTGGTTAAATGCCCCGATCGGGTTCACAATCATCCCTCCCCTCAGGTTCAATAGCGGATGGAGCTCAAAATCCAATGCGGCGAACTCCACAGCAATTTCTTTTTCTGCCGGTTCAAATTCAATTTCCGACAGGAACTTGATCTTTTTACCAATTGTAGAGGCGACAAATAAGGTCATGCGCCTGAATTGAAACTGATGGCCTTCAGACACACCGTCTTTCCCCAGGTATTGCCAGTTTGCTTCCATATAACCTCCTACCGCTACCGGCAATTTCCCGACCGCGGTGAAGGGCCTGCCATAGATCGCATCCATATTCAGTGCTTGTTTGCTCGTATCTGCAGCTTTAATCTTTAAAAGCAGCGGATCAATCTGGGCATTTGCCAGATGGACTGATGCCAGGACGATTACGCCGAGGGTAAATATCTTTTTCATACTGCTTTAAGGGAGATTTTGATTTGATTTTGTTCGATGATAACCGGAAAAGTTCGCAAATTGGTATCCGCAGGCCCATTTTGCATCAATCCTTTATTGTTAAATTCGCTTCCATGTGCAGGACATTGCAGTTTATCTCCAAATACCTGTAATTCTGCGCCCTGGTGTGTACAGGCCATCCATAATGCGGTATAATTATGCTCGTCAAACCGATAGACACAAATCGGATATTTTAATTGTTCCTGGTTCAGAATGATATACTTTTTAAAATATTTCTTTCCTCCGCCACTGGTTTCAAAATCAGTTAAGGGAACCACAAGATCACTCCCAAGAATGGTTCCTGAACCTGTTTTTATAGTACTGCAGCTCTCCAAAAATGTAGCCATCCCAATTCCACCCAGGCAGGCGAAGCCACAGGTTTTTATAAAGTCTTTTCTTTCCATTGTTACAGTGATTTTAAGAACTTAAGAATGGCCTTTTTATCTGCATCCGAAAGTTTAACGAATTCATCTTTAGCACGACTGGCTTCTCCGCCATGGAGCAATATCGCCTCCTCAATACTTTTGGCCCTCCCATCGTGCATCAGATGGTAAGTTCCGCCTTGTGAGTTTGGAGAAAGCCCCAGGCCCCATAATGGCGGAGTTCGCCATTCAAAGGTCTTGGCGGAGCCCTCTGTATAACCATCGTCTAAACCGGTTCCCATATCGTGTAATAACAAATCGGTATAGGGATGAAAAACCTGGTGTGACAATGCTTCAACTGTCGAAAATCCTGTTTTTAAATCCGGCCGATGGCAGCCTGCGCAATTGATCTGATCAAAGATGAGCCGTCCTTTTTGTATTGCCGCATCATTCGGATTGCGTGGTATCGGGGCTTTAAGTGTCTGCAAATAAAACACCACATTGTTTACCGTTTGCGTGGAGATTTCCGGATCAATAACCAGCCGGCTATAGGCATCAACGGGGTCAAAACTGGAAGTAATTCCGATATCCTGATTGTAAGCATTAACCGTTTGATGGAGCAGGTTATAAGCCGCTGCCTTTTTACCGAAACGATGAATATATTTTCCATTTTTTGGAATTGCATGGCCAAAAGGAATGACATAAGCGGGCAAAATTGCATAATTCGGAACCCCGGAGATGCCATCATTATTGAGGTCATCAGGATCAGACATTGCCAAAAGGTCCTCGTCTGCAACCAATTCAAGAAAGCCCAAACCTGTATTTGCCGGAGGCGTAAACCTGGAAAAGGTAGCCCCCTGGGGAACCTGTTCGGGCATAAAACCTGGTATCGCTCTGTTTTGCAGTTGCGGGCCTCCTTGTTCTAAAAATTTATTGCCAGATTCATCTGTCTGCCCAAAACGGGTAAGCGTAGTAAAAGGGTGTCCTTTTCCATCACCCGCATGACAGCTGCCACAACTCGTGGCCACAAAAGCAGGGCCAAGGCCCTTTTCCGGAGTAAAAATCTCATCATTAAAAGCAACGTCTCCCAATAGAAACCTTTGACTTTGTTCATAATTCAGGCCTGCCACAGGCCCATCCAGTAATTGATCATCTGCGGGTGCAGGTGGTAAGATCTTTTCACAGGACACCATCATCATTGCGCTGACAAAGATGGAAGTACATAAAATAAATGGTCTGGTTGGCATTTTGGTTGTTTGATTATTCTACAAATCTAATTATATAGTTAGACTTTCAAAATATTAATGTTAGATAAATCTAACTATTACCAAAAGACAACCCTTAAATACGTTTTACAGGATAAAAATCAGGAACCGGCACCAGGAACCAGCATCAGGGATTCGGATAATATCAGGCAGTTATAGAGAAATTAACTAAAGAAAATACTACATTGAATTACAAAATCTGACAATGGAACCTACAGACGTAAAAATATCCCGTAAGAAACCGGTGTTCCCGGTCTCCGCTGCTTTACAGAAATACCTGAAAAGCTACCAGCGGGATTCCAAACTTCCGATCACTTATAATGATTTGCTGATGTTTAATGAGTCTTATCCCATTATGGATAAAAATGGAAAAGACACGCTCTGGGAAGGGCCAATATATCCTTCCGATCAGCTGGAAAACCTGCACAATGGTTTAAAGGTGATTTATGCCAATCTAAAGGCGTCCGGAAACCTGCGCATCGTTCAGCATAAGTACATCGATAAGATTGAATATTGCACTTTTGGGAATACCCATCCTTTCCGGATTAGGATTGTAAACCGCTTAAATGATGTGTACGACTATTTTTATGTTAAAAAAGCGGATGCTTCCAGAATTTACGGACTCGAGATGGAAGAGATCCTCTCTCCCAACCAGGTTAATTATTTGGTAGACCGGGAAACACTGATTGAAGAGCATATTGCCGGAATACCTGGTGATGTTTTTGCGAAAACGTATCTGTATAACCCGGAATATAACCAGACCCGCATTGCCAAAGAGTTTGTGAAATTTAACGAACGTTGCCTGGTGATGTTACTTGGCGATATGAGGGCTTACAATTTTGTGGTACAGATCACACCTGATTTCGATGATATTCAATTCAAGATCAGGGCTATTGATTTTGATCAGCAGTTTTACGAGGGAAACGTAAAAGTATATTTACCTCAGTTTTTCAAGGAGAATTACCCTTATGTAAAGCTGTGTATGGAAGAACTTACGGATAAGACCTTCCTGCAATATCAGCAGGAAGAAAAATCGTCAATACTACATCGTGTACGGAGTGAAAGACACCGGCTGGCTGATTTAAGAGATGTATCTAACGCGGATGTCTTAACGACTGTAGAAAATACAAACACTTTGAAAATAGGCATGGCGGAACATTTCGCAGATCCGAATTACCTGGAATGTAAGACCATGACAGACATTATTGAGTTGAATGTTAAAAATATCATCCGGCAGGTAAAGCTGTAATCAGCTTTGTAATTTCGGCTACACAAACGTTTGCGTAATCCGCAGTCCAAATCCCATTGTAAACACCTGATATTCTGCCAAAAAGCAAATTCAAAAGACTACAAAAACATTTATCAGAAACGTTTGTTTTTGTAGCCAGATCATGACTGATGAAGCCCAATTCCATCATTCCTGTTACTTTTCTGATTTCTCTTCCCATTCGTATCTAACTGATGATCAATCGATCATGCAAACGTTTGCGCTGAGCTTTACCCAAATGTTTAAGCACATTATTTGTACATTTTATTAGCATTAACCATGCTATACCTAAAAACTCAGAAATGAGTAAAGACCTTAAAATGACCATTTAAACCAGAAGTATGAAATAAGGGCAACCTATTAACCATTAAAACCTAACCTAATCAATCCCAACCAACATGAACTTAAAATTTCTAAACTTACTCAGTGCCATCATCGTGTGCATGGTGCTTTCCAGTGGATGCAAACAGCAAAAAATACTCCCCGAACAAAACGTTACTGCCCATGATAAAACAGCGGCTAACAGCAATAATCCCAATATCAACACGACCATTGGAACCAACATTCAGGTTTTTAATGAATTAAAATCAGGTACAGCTGAAGGCACCCGCCTGAACATCACCCCCTGGTCTGATTTCGACGCAACCGGTTTTTATTTAGCACCAAATGCAACCTTGCAAGTAAGCGTGGAGCAACTCACCGGAACGGCAAAACCAAAGATCCTGATCGGTACATATTCCAGATATGAAGTAAAAAACAATCCCCAGGAGTTTTCTTTAACCACTGGAACGAACAACATCACCGCCGATCAATATGGAGGCCTGATCTGGGTTCGTTTTGGCACCTCAGGCACCCCCTCATCCAGTGCAAGGATCACTTTTGTAAGCGGTCATCAAAGGGTGCCGGTGTATATTAAAAATCAGACCACTCCTACCGACTGGGCCAATCAGCTATCTACTTATACCAGTTCACCTGATGTCGTACTTATGGGAGACCGTGTTTATCAGGTATATTCCAGAACAAGGGCGGTAAATACACAAACCCAGGACAACAATTATGTGCTGAGCAAAGCCGATCAGACGATGGAAGTAGAAGATGCGTTTAGTGGAATGGATGGTTCTGCACCTCAACATCAGCTAAATGTCAATCAGCGCATGCTGATGACCGAGAACGATGGTTCAGGCTGGATGTTTGCCACCTGGTACCGAACGGCTTATGTTACCGCAGCAGCACCTGCTGCATTTACCGCTACCATTGGCACGGTTGATGGCTGGGGTCCATGGCATGAGCTGGGGCACATGCACCAGCAAGGTGCCTGGAAATGGAGTACCCTGGGTGAGGTGACCGTGAATATATATAGTCTGGCTGTGGAACGTGCCATGGGTGTCAGTCCCTCGAGGCTTAAACGCGACAATGTATGGCCCGCTGTTGCGACTTACCTGGCCAATACCAGTCCGTCCAAAGATTTCAACAGCAATACCATTATGACCAATGGCACCTGGGTAAGGCTGGCGATGTTCCATCAGCTATGGATGGCTTTCGGCGACAATTTTTACAGAGACCTGCACAAAATCACCCGGGTTGAGCTGCCCAATGTGAGCACTGACGCCGAAAAAATGCGCTACTTTATGCTCAAATCCTGTAGCGTATCCGGCCGTAACCTGACCAATTTCTTCCGGAAATGGGGTTTTCAGGTAAACGAAAGTGTGTACACTGAAATTGCAGGCTTAGGGCTGCCTCAGCCACTCGTAGAGCCAAGTACTTTAAGTGAAGACAATACCGGCATTGAATCAGGCGCAACTTATAAACTCATCTCTGCAGTAAACAATACCAGTCTGGTTGATGTTTCCGGAAGTGGTACCGCCAATGGTACACTCGTTGCACTTTGGAGCAATAACAGCCCCAGTACGCTGAACCAGCAGTGGAAAGTAACCAGTATTGGCAGCGGCTATTATAAATTACAACCTCTGCATGCCCTGACTAAAGTAATGGATGTTACCGGGGGAGTCAGTACCAATGGCACACAGATTCAGCTTTATAATGATGCAGGCACAAATGGACAAAAATGGCTGATCAAAGATGTAGGAGCAGGTTATTACAGCCTTGTTCCTGCCTGTGCACCGCTATCGCAATT
Organism: Pedobacter steynii; assembly: GCF_900103665.1. Classification (GTDB taxonomy): domain Bacteria; phylum Bacteroidota; class Bacteroidia; order Sphingobacteriales; family Sphingobacteriaceae; genus Pedobacter; species Pedobacter steynii. The sequence continues at coordinate 188,382 of NZ_FNGY01000002.1, read as the reverse complement.
GGATGTAAACGGGGGATTTACTGCCGGAGGAACCAAAATTCAAATATGGACCGCCAGTACAGGGAACTCACAAAAATTCAAATTTGTAAAGCAATAAGTTAAAGCCCTCTTATTTCGGTTAAAATGGAAAAGCATCAGGATATCCTGGTGTTTTTTTTATCCAAGAACAGAAAGGCTCCATCCTCAGGGACAAAGCACCTTTCAGACAGGCTTCGTGCTGCAAAAGCAGCTTTTATAAAAGCCCTTGATTCGCTGGCATGGCTTACCGCCCCTAGATGAACGACGTAAATTTTTTAAGATCCAGGGCTGCTTTTACTTCGTCACACCAAATCGTATCTCCGGCGATATACACCATTTCCTGCTCGTGACGGATCACATAACCGGAAACAATACCCATCATTTTCCCTATTTCTCCGACACCATCTTGTCCGCCTGTGCGGCCTGATTTCGATCTCATTCCAGATGAGGCTTTCTTCGATCACCTGTACATTGGTAAATCCTGCCTGATAGATCGCCTCCGCATCTGCAGGCTGACAAAGTAAGGGCATCTGAAGTTCATTATCAGATTTCAGAAAAAGGAAGAGCGATGGGCCCTGCACTGACGGCGCTGGAACTATGGGCCAATGAATATGCAGCTGATGAGGTAAAATCCTTCAGGAAGATAAGAAAAAGAAATACAATGGATAATTTATTTGTAGGAGGAAGGCCTGACAGGCTTAATCACTTCTCCTTTTTTATTTAACAAAATCTGGATCTTCGTGTTTTTAACCCGGCCGGTTTGGCACTTTCCTTTTGAGGATCCGATTTCAGCAAATCTTTGTCCTGATTTGTTGATATATCCGATCTCATAACCACCATCCCAAGACCAGTATTCAGCAGTCATTGTCCGTTTTCCAGCAAGTGTATCTTCTGCGGTAACGACACTGAAGAGCGTCATTACCGAGATCATTAACATTTTCATAAAGTTAAAGTTATCAATTATTTAAATCAGACAGACTGATTTCTTTTCACCCTTAATTTTTTCTGATCATGACCACACCATTGCTGTCGTTACTAACGTCTCCCCGTACTTTTGCTTTGATACTGAAAGCGGCGCCGGTTTCATAGTTACTGATCTGAAACTTGTACTCATTGTCTTTCTTTGTTCCACCGGTAAATCCTTCATGTACATCTTCTGCGATCTTCTGCCCGTTCTTAAAGATCTCCACACTCTGGATATCCAATCTCGATGTTCCTTCGGTAAACCAGAACGAAAGCGTATAAGATCCGTTTGCGCTGATCTTTCCGGAGCCGTTCATTTCGAAAACAGCGAAGTCTTTTCCTTTTACTTTTGAAGGGCTCCAGTCTGCCACAAATTCCCCGTATTTCTTAAACTTCTCATATTTCTCAGGGAAGTATAGCGGAAGAGAGTACTGGTTGCTGTTCATCACTGTAATTGCATAAAAATCATTCAGTTTGGCAACTGTTACAGCTCCGTTGTATACCGCAGAATGAACATTTGGAAGTGTTCCATCGGTTGTATACCTGATTTCTGCACCCTTTACGGTATTTTCCAGCTTTAGGGTATATCCCTGATCTCCTTTTTCATTACTGATCAGTTTAGGCTGAGGCAAACGATAGCCATAACCAGCCTGATCGTAACGGTTGTAATGTGTGCTCAGGCGCTGCTCAAAAGCAGTCCACCTTTGTCTTGCTACCGGTGTCCAGCATACTTCTGCCAATGCCGACATCCTTGGAAACGTCAGGTAATCAAAATATTTTTCGGAACGATCCTCATTAATCTGCGGAAGCTCCTGAAGTATCGTTCCATGGATAAACTGGTCCGACCATAAGGTCGCAGATGCACCTAAGATCAGCGGGCGGTATTTTTCGTCCATACCTTTCAGCATTGGGTTCAATTGATAGACCTTTTCCAAAGAAATTGGCGGAAGCCATCCGGCCGCTTTAATTTCTCCGGGAATACTACTTTCCGCAACATCAAAATAGCAATATCCGGTCAGCGACATCACCGAATAATGTCCTGCTTCGGCAGCCTTAAATGCTTTTTTCTCATCGTGCCAAACCATTCCTACTGCTTTCTCTTTTAAGCCATCTTCAATGATTTCATCCCAGCCAACAATGGTCTTTCCATATTTCTTAACCATCGTTTGTACCCTTTGGTTAAAGTATACCTGCAATTCCTTTTCTGTTTTCAATCCCAGTTCTTTCTTTTTCTTCTGACAATGCGGACATTCTTTCCAGCGGTCATAAACCGCTTCATCACCACCTATATGAATATATTTAGAAGGGAATATGGCGAACGTTTCTTTAAATACGTCTGCTAAAAAATCAAAGGTCGATTCTCTGCCCACACAATAGATGTCTTTGCTGATGAAATGCTGAGCCGGAACTTCGTGTTGTTCTCCTGTACAAGCCAAAAACGGGTAAGCAGCGATAGAGGCCAGCGCATGTGCCGGCAATTCAATTTCCGGAATGATGTCTACGTTTCTTAATGTCGCATAAGCCACCATTTCCTTCATGTCTTCCTGGGTATAATAACCTCCTGTCCTTTCGGGTCCCACTCCTCTCCAGGCTCCTATTGAAGTCAGCTTTGGATATTTTTTAATTTCCATACGCCATCCTGCATCATCGGTCAGGTGCAGGTGCAGGGTATTCATTTTATACATGGCCATCATATCGATGAACCTCAATACATAATCCTTTCCGAAAAAATAACGGGACACATCCAGCATCATTCCCCTCCAGGGATAAAGCGGGGCATCTTCGATTAAAACACCTTTAACCTGCCAGTTCATAGATTTCTGGCGTTGTTTATTATAGATTTCTACGGGCAGCATCTGCAAAAGCGTCTGGATGCCATAAAAAACACCGGCACTGCTCTGACCGTTGATCTGGATCAGGTCTTTATTCACACTTAAACGATAGCTTTCCTTATTGGCAGAACCCGAGTTTCCGGTCCTCAAAACAATTCCTTTGGTTGCGGTCTTCGCTTCTTCGAGTATAAAGTCAAAACCTGTAGCCGGAGATAATGCTGCAGCCAGCAATTCTGCCTGAGGCTTCAGGCCCTTTTCAAAAGAGATTTTAGTTTGTGCCCTGATCACAAACGGGCTTCCCCGCTCTTCTACTTTTTCAGGAAGTGGAATAATGTTCAGTTGTGCCAAAACCGGAGCGCTTACAAATAGTACTGCAGCCATTAACAGGAACCCATGGAGTTTATTTTTCATCACCTTCTTTGTTATCGTCAATCACAATTTTAGTGAAATAATAACCAAAAACAGCGAATGAAAAAATGTGGATCAGTACACAAACGATTGCATTCCGCATTTCAATCGTTTGCGTAATTTTACAATTACTGATCGGGAGGCTTAAAAAAACAGAATTAACTGATATAATCCAGTATTTTCTCCATCAATTCTGTTTCCGTAAACGGTTTAATGATATAATCATTAAGCCCTGCAGAAATATAACGGTCATGTGATTCACTGGTGATCTGTCCGGTGATGGCGATAACCGGCAACTGTGCCTTGGCCGGATCCTCCAGCGCACGGATTCTTCTGGTCAGTTCAATACCATCCATTTCTGGCATCTGGATATCGGTGAGTACCATATCGTAGCGCTTATCCTCCAGGAAGGTTAGCGCTTCCTGTCCGTCATTTGCAGTATCAAAGCTAATTCCCAGTTTCTTAAAGATCATTTTTATGACCAGCAAATTCATTTCTGAATCGTCTACCACGAGGAGGTGAAGGTTTTTGAAACGGTCGCTGTTGATGACCGGAGATTTCTCTCCTGCACGGTCCTCTGTATCTTTCGGGGCAATGGCATAAGGAATTTCCAGGATAAAGGTAGAGCCCTTACCCAGACTGCTTTCTACCGAGATCTTTCCTCTATGCAATTCCACAAGTTTCTTACTGATCGGTAAGCCCAATCCGGAGCCCTTTTGCCAGTCGCTGCGTTTAGAATTGATGACCTGCGAAAATTCATTGAAGATCAAAGGAAGGTTCTCATTTGAAATGCCTATTCCCGTATCTATTACTTTAATTAATAAAGTAGCCTGTTTGTCATCTGCCTTCTTCACACTCACATGGATACTCACTTTTCCTTTATCCGTAAATTTGATGGCGTTGGCCGTCAGGTTCATGACGATTTGTTTCAACCGGTAAGGATCGCCATCCAGTAAAAGGTCGGGAGCTGCCCCCTGTACCAATTCCAGAATTAAGCCTTTCTGATCTGCCAGAACTCTTGCAGTTTCCGCGATTTCTTTCAGAATCCTTTTGTAGCGGAACGATGTTTTTGCCAGGGATAACTTTCCTGTTTCCAATCTTGAAAAATCCAGCACTTCATTTACCGCCGACAATAACATGGAAGAAGAGTTGTCCAGCAGTTTAGACATGGAGCGCTGATCTTCGTTTAGCGGCGTAGACTTCAACTGTTCTGACACCCCTATTATCGCATTTAAAGGCGTTCTCATTTCATGGCTGATGCTGGTAAAGAACCTCGATTTGATGACCACCTGCTCTGCAGCCAGCTGGTTTGCCTTGACCGTCTTATCATAGGCATTATAGAGCTTCCACATCAACAGAATGATGGCGAGGTAAGACAATATACTAATTCCAAAATTGATCTGTCCTGATCTGCCAATGGCCTGAACGGAGCTGTTTGCCCGGTCTTTCAAAGAGGCTTTTTTTGCTTCAGAATTGATGTTCTCTTCATTTCTGTATTCCTGGAACAACTGTTTTATGCTTTGAAATATTCTTTCATTGAGCTTCAAAATAGCCTCTTCCTTCTGGCTTAGCTTTTTGCGGTTATTTTTTAAGTCCTCATATAGATTGGCATAGAAACGCTCAATCCGCTCTAACTGCTTTTTATTATATTCATCTACGTTGGAGGGACCCTGTTCATAGGTCACTTCTGTTTTGAGTGTTTTAACCGAATCTTTATGTTCTTCTTTATTCAGGATGGCGTTTTTCAAGCGCTTAAAGAACTTTTCTTTTTTTACTTCCGGAGAGGCTTTCAGTTGTTCCACCTTGGTTGTTTTTTTCAAGGTAGCCTTAGGAGTAGGTCTTAACTTTGGTACATCTCCGGTGATTTTGAGCAATTCCAGTTCAACGTTGACATTGTTCAGGGAGTCGGTCAGCTTCTTGATTTCGCCGTAAAGCCTCATTTGTCCTTTCTTGCTCTTCAGGTCGCCGACAATATGACCAGAGATATCGCTGCTGTCTTCCACGGTCAGGTCTTGCAGTAAACCAGAGATCAAAAGCACTTCTTTGGTATATTTTTTAAAGTATACGGTATCCCACAAAGTGGTGTACATTCTGAAATTGTTCTCTGCGGTTTGCAGACTCATGGTAATGGTATCCAGTTTGGAGATCTGGCGGCTGTTTCCTTCTAACTCTTTAAGGCTTGACAGCAATACCCGTTGTTCTGATCGCTGAACCACGGAATTACGAAACAGAAAAGCAATAAACAAAAGTATGATTACCGATATAAGGAGAAAAGAACGTTGCTTGTTTTTCATTGATAAGAAAATGGACCTATAAAATTTCTCTAAACCCTATGGGCGTCTAGCTTAGGAAACTCAAAGTTAAACATAATTTACAAGAACGCTAAAACAAGATATTAATTATCGTTCGGTGTGCGCCTAGTGTATCAGATTGTTTACACCACAGAGCATGAAACCGAGCAGTGGTTGACACTTTTCGGCACAAGAGGCATAAAAAGCTCCTTCTTTGCGGTGTCCGGAGGCGGTTTCCTTTCCCCAGAAAAACTCAGCCATGCTGATGGGTTTTAAATGGTGGATTGCTGCATAATTCAATAATTTTGGTGCACAGCAATCGCCGGTTCCGACAGGAATTCCTTTTTCGAGGTAAAAAGCAGCTTCCAATGAGCGTTTTTCGTTCCTGAAATTGTGAATTTCATAAAGGGCATTGAGTTTCGCGAGGATGCCATGAGAAACGATTCTTCTTTCGGCGATCTTCAAATACCATTCTTTGGATTCTTTTGGCAAGGTAGCAATCAGATCTGTCAGAGGATGAATGTCGAGATTTCCAAGCGCTACTTCGGCTACAAAGCGATGTTCATCTACCAATGGAGGAACCCATCCGGAAACATTCCAGACCCCATTGTGCCGGGAAGAAAAAGCACGGAGGATCACTTCTTTCCCTTCTGCATCCTGGCAGACCAGGATGCCAAACATCCTTCCCCTCATCGCAGTATACAATCCATCTGTAGACAAACGCGGATCAGCATCTTCCAGTGCAACATCAAAATCTATCCTCCGGTGTTCCCCAAGCTGGGCCATCAACTCAAGACAATGAGGAATAGCGAGTTCCGATGGTAACTCGTGTATTTCCCCGCAATCTTTACAATAGCCGAAACAGGAAATGGCATCTATATTTTCTTTCCCTTCATTTGTTACCATATGTTCCCTTACACCCGACATTTCAACAAAGATAAGTAAAAAAACAAAATTAGCTTGGATATACGTAGTCAACTACGTAGTTTTGATTAACCATAAAAAAATTGACAAATGGAAGTTCTGATCGTACCCATCAAAAATGAATCCTCGGCAGCAGTGATCGACATCATTCTGCCCATTCAGCAAATAGAGTTTAACGTTCCCATTACTTTAACTGATCAACCCGATTTACTGGACATAGAAAATGCTTACTATAAGACCGGCGGTGGCTTCTGGGGCGCAAAGGTGAATGAAGAACTTGCCGGTACCATTGCCTTATTAAAGTTCGATCATAGTTCGGCTGCGATCAGAAAAATGTTTGTAAAGAAAGACTTCAGAGGAAAAGAGCTGGGCCTGGCGCAACGTCTGTTGGAAACGCTCATTGAATATTGTAAAGACAAGGACATCCAACACCTGTATCTTGGAACGGTTTCTGTATTACAAGCGGCCATGCGCTTTTATGAAAGAAACGGATTTGAGCAAATTGATAAATCTGCACTTCCAAAATTATTCCCATTAATGAATGCGGATAATGTTTTTTATCACCTAACCATTAAATAATGAGTGTTATTGATGAATCTGGTATTCTTGCCATCTCTACAAGGCTCCTTAGATTGAGCGATCAGTTCAGGAAGGATGGGGCATTGATTTATAAGAGTTACGACATAGACTTTGAACCCAAATGGTTTGCTATTATCTATACGCTTCACCACAAAGGTATTTTAGGTGTGGTAGATCTTGCTTCGGAAATCGGATATACGCATCCCTCCACCATCAGCCTGCTCAAAGAACTGGAAAAGCAAAAGCTGATCCGCTCTAAAAAAGATAAAAATGATGAGAGGAAACGCCTGATACAGCTGAGTACCAAAGGCGAAGAACTGATTGTCAGGATGCAACCGGTATGGCAGTTAATGGTCAGCGTCTTTGAAGAGATCACGGATACAGAAAACAACCTGCTCAAAGCCATTACCGAGGTAGAGGAAAAGCTGAAACAGCAGGGTTTTCTACAAAGGGCATTACAGGCGGCGGCTAAGTAAGCATCCGCCTTTTCCTTAGCTGATCATTCCAAACAGCACTTTTCCACTCATGAAGGTCATGATCAACACCACCAATACCCCAAAACAGGTGAGCCAGACCGGATGTTTATAATCCCCTACAATGCGGGTTTTGTAAGCGGCAAAAAGAATCGTGGCCAGCGTAATTGGCAGAATGAATCCATTCACTACTCCGGCAAGAATCAGGAGTTTTATTGGCTTCCCTACCAGGATAAAGATGACCGTCGACACCAGGATAAAAGCAATGATCACTTTGTTCTCATTTTTGGCGATCTTAGGACTGAAAGACTTCACAAAGGAAACGGAAGTATAAGCAGAGCCAATCACAGAAGTTACCGCAGCAGAAAACATCACCAGGCCAAACAGCCGATACCCGATTTCGCCCGCAGCCAGCTGAAAGACAGAAGCTGTTGGATTACCCGCATCGATTGCCAGGCCCTTACTGATCACACCAAGCGAGGCCAAAAACAGGAATATGCGGACCAGAGAGGCTACAGAAATCCCCATCACCGCACTCGTACTCACTTCCTGCAAAGCTTCTTTTCCTTTAATTCCGGCATCCAGCAAACGGTGACCTCCGGAAAAAGTGATGTAACCACCAACTGTACCGCCTACCAAAGTAACAATGGTGACCAGGTCTATCTTTAAGGGAACGAAAGTCCGAAGTGCTGCCTCTCCTACCGGAGGGGCTGAAGTGATGGCAATGTAAATGATAACGATGATCATGATGAAACCCATGACCTGTGCAAAACGGTCCATCGCCTTTCCTGCTTCCCTGATCATGAAAATGGCAATGGCCAGCGCGGCAGAAATTACCGCTCCGGTAGTGACCGAAACGCCCAGTAAAGCCTGAAGTCCCAGTCCCGCACCCGCGATGTTGCCAATGTTAAAAGCCAGTCCGCCTAAAACAATCAGCAGGGAAATGAAGCCTCCCAAACCCGGAAGTAGGATATTTGCAATGTCCTGGGCTCTTTTTTCGGAGACCGCGATCACCCTCCAGATGTTCAGTTGAACACCAATATCGATGATGATGGAAGTGAGGATAACGAATCCAAAGCTGGCGCCTAATGATTGCGTAAAGACCGTAGTCTGTGTTAAAAAGCCCGGACCAATGGCAGAGGTTGCCATTAGAAATGCGGCCCCCATGAGGACACTTCTGTTTTTTATGATCTTCATTCAGCAGAATTATTGGCAATAGAATTGGTTTGATTTGGTGCGGATAAAGTAATTCCTTCCTCCTTAAAAGCAGCATAAATACCTTTGGCAAAGGCTACAGCCGAACGCCCATCTCCATGAATACAAATGGTATCCGCTTTAATGCTTACCGAAGTTCCCTGTTGAGAAAAGACCTGCCCTTCTTTGATCATTTTAATGACCTGAGCGATCGCCAGCTCGTGATCGGTAATCAGGGCATTGGCTTGTTTTCTGGAAGTCAGGCTACCATCCTGCTGATACGTCCGGTCTGCAAAGACCTCATTGGCGACCTGTAATCCGATTGTGGTTCCGGCATGGATCAACGCTGAACCGGACAATCCATATAAAATAAGTTCCGGATCAACCTTATATACTGCTTCTGCTATAGCGATAGCAAGGCCTTTATTTGCCGCGGCCATATTATACAAAGCCCCATGAGGTTTCACATGCTGCATCGACCCGCCTTCGGATTTCACGAAAGCAGCCAAGGCACCGATCTGATAAACCACCATATCGTAAGCTTCTTCCGGACTGATCGCCATCTCTCTTCTGCCGAATCCCTGTAAATCAGGTAATCCCGGATGTGCACCAATAGCAACGCCATGCGTCAGTGCCAGGCGAACGGTCTTTTTCATTACCCCAGGATCGCCTGCATGAAAACCACAGGCAATGTTGGCAGAAGAAACGAAAGGCAATATGGCTTCATCATTTCCGATATCGAAAGCACCAAAGCCTTCTCCCATATCGCAATTCAGATCAGCGGTATAATGGTTAACCATTGACGGGATATTTAAAAGTTAATGTTTGTTTGAGTTGTCTGACTTCCTGTTCCGCAGAAATCAGCAGGGCTTGTGCCTGAGCTAAGGTAATTAATTCAAAGCTTAAAAGATCGCCAGTTTGGAATTGTGCCAGTTTACCGAGATCCACACCGGCCACTTGCAAGATTCTGGGATAACCACCCGTCGTTTGATGATCCGCCATTAAAACAATTGGATTTCCTTCGGCAGTTACCTGGATGGTTCCGAAAGTTACCGCTGAGGATAATAGCTCTTTCTTTTTGTGCAGTTTTAATGGTTCCCCTTCCAGACGGTAACCCATCCGGTCTGCTTCCTTACTGATCTTAAATTTTTCTGTAAGTATTACGGCTATACTTTTTTCATGAAAATCATCAAATTCAGGCCCTTTGACCACTCTGATGACCTCATCCTGTGATCGCTGATACATTTTAGGGCTGAGCGACCAATTGAATCCTAACGGCAGCATAGGTGCTGCAGATTTGAAAAGGATCAGATCTCCTGTTTTTAAAGCCCTGCCCTCCCAACCGCCAAAACCGGCACGAAGGTAAGTAGAATAACTCCCCAATACCTGTGGCAGATCGAAACCTCCATGAACCGTCAGATAAGTACGGCATCCTGAACGGGCCTGACCGAAAGAAAGTACGGCTCCTTTATGAACATATATTGGACGCCACATTGGAACAGGGATACCGTCTACTTCTGCAGAAAGGTCAGCACCGGTAATGGCCATCAGCTGATCTTCTTCAAAAAGAAGCAGAGGCCCCATTAATGTGCATTCTATTCCCGCTTCTCCATCTGTATTTCCAACGAGCATATTGCCTAATTTCAAGGCATGGGCATCCATTGCACCAGCCACGATGATTCCGTCTTTACGATATCCATAACGTCCGGCATCCTGAATGGTCGTTAACAAGCCTGCTTTAAGCACCTTAATCCCCATCTTTAACCCTCCTTATTTTCTTAAACTCTTTTTCGGAAATTGCCACAAAGCGAACTTTATCACCCGCTTTAAGGAATGCAGGGACTTCCCTGTTCAGGTCAAAAAGATCAATCGGACTTCTGCCGATGATCTGCCATCCTCCCGGGGTTTCAATGGGATAGATCCCTGTTTGCTCCCCTGCGATGCCTACCGATCCGGCAGCAATCTTCATTCTTGGGGTATCTTTTCTTGGGGCAGCAATCAATTTGTTCATGCCGCCGAGATAAGGGAAGCCAGGTGCAAAACCGATCATATATACCAGGTATTCCGGGGCAGTATGAAGGGCAATGACTTCTGCAGTACTGATTTTGTTATGACTGGCTACAAAGTCCAGATCCGGCCCCCATTCGCCGCCATATAATACCGGAATTTCCAATATTGGCCCGGATGGAACCTCTTGCTCTTCCAACACTTCATTTGCCATTTCCTGCAGGAGTGGCAGCAATTTAGTGTAGTTGATGACCCAGGGTTCATAATATAGGGTCACCGTAGTAAATGCGGGTACATATTCGATAAAACCTTCAAAGCTATACTCATCAAGGTAAGCACATATGGCGCGTACCCTTGCATTGATGGCAGGGCTGATCTGATCACCAAGCTGGATCACAACTGCCGCATCACCAAGTGGATAGCATTTAAAAGAATTTGTTTTTTGTGTCATTTAAAGATCGCCTCAAAACAAATATAATGATATAATACCCGCGATTTCCGTCCAGGGCTAAAATCTTAATACCGAACCTGGCTCCAGTTCATAAGGTGCCATTCCCTGCCTGAATATACGGGAAGGTTTGTTTCCTGCTGTGGTTACCTGTTCTCCCTGAACGCGGATCCAGCTTCCCTCCCTGAGTCCCACTACAGGAGTATCATTGAAAACATGGAATTCTTTGATCCGGGTTTCTCTGGTTTCCCCGTTATGTGTGCTGTTTGGATCCGGATCCAGATAATGCGCGTTAATATTAAAAGGAACCAGTCCCATCGTAGTAAAATCGGAAGGATATACAATGGGCATATCGTTTGTGTTCTTCATGTTGAGGCCACCGATATTGCTGCCTGCACTCGTACCCAGATAAGGAGTACCCACTTCAACAGCCATCTTCAGATCTTCCATCAGGTTGAGCTGGTGAAGCTGCTGCACCAATAAGAAGGTGTTCCCTCCTCCGGTGAAAAAGCCTTCGGCTTTTTGAATGGCTTCCACAGGATCAGTAAAAGTATGAAGACCGCTTACTTTAATGTTTAAGGAATGAAATACTTCAGTAACCTTCTCTGTATACTCGTCATGGCTGATTCCTCCGGGACGGGCAAAAGGAATAAATATAATTTCAGAAATGTCTTTGAAAAAAGACTTTAATTCGGGCAGGAGATAAGCCAGATATTCTTCTCCAAACAAGGTAGAAGTACTTGCCAGCAGTATATTTTTCATCATCATCATCATCATTATGGATTAATCGTATGCAATATTAAACACTTAGGCGGAGCTATAAAATTTATTCGGCCATTAATTGGTAAAAGTCCGGGTTTCCCTGCACTTGTGTGTAGACATCAGATATGTCTGACAAAATTTATCAACCCTATAATCAACCAAAATGAAAAAAATCTATGTTATGGCAATTCTAGCCATCGTCTTCTTCTCGTGTAAGAAAGGCTCCAATGCTGAAAATGCAGGTCATCCTCAATCAGAAAAAGTAAATTCAAAATCTGCTGTAGTCCCTGTTCCCGGGGCAACCATCATCAATTTCAGTGGCTATACCTGGCAAGTTAAAAATATAACTGATCTTGCTGTGGGTGGTCCCGGACCTAATTATTGGGCCAACAGCAGTGTATGGGTAGATGCACAAGGCCTGCTGCATTTAAGAATCAAAAGAGATCCCGCTACCGGAAGGTGGAATTGCGCTGAGGTCAGTTCGCTCCAGGAGTTTGGCTATGGTTCCTATGTATGGAAAGTGGAAGGCGCGGTAGATCAGCTCGACAAAAACGTAATTTTAGGCTTGTTCAATTATAAAAGCGGCGATGACGGACATCACGAGGTAGACATCGAATTTGCAAGATGGGGCAATTCGGCATGGCCCAATTTCAACTATACGGTCTATCCGGCTTATGGAGATCCTGCAACGCGTAAATTCAATACTTATGAGCTCGCGCTAAACGGCACTTATTCTACCTATAAATTTCAACGAAACAGTCAGAAGGTAACTTACAAAGCTTATCACGGGCACAATGAACTGGAAGGCAATTCCTTTTATCCATGGAGTACTCCGGATTCAGGATTCCCGGTAAGTACAGAAGCTTTGCCTGTTCATATGAATTTATGGTTATTCAATGGCCTGGCACCGTCAAATGCACAGGAAGTGGAAATCATCATCCATTCTTTCCAGTTTACCCCTGCTTAATTTTAGAATTAAAAATCCCCCGGTATGAGAAGAGCAGCCTTTTTGGTGCTGCTCTTTCTTATTCATTTATCTTATTATTTACTGGTATTTTCCAACCATTTTCTCGCATTTACAAAAGCTTCCATCCATGGTGTTACTTCGTCTTTACGTCCCTGAGGATAGTTGGCCCAATGCCATTGGAATAAAGAGCGCTCAATGTGAGGCATCATGACCAGGTGTCTTCCCGACTGATCACATAACATTGCAGTATTGTAATCCGATCCGTTTGGATTTGCAGGATAGCTTTCGTAACCATACTTAGCCACGATACCATACTGATCTTCTGCATAAGGCAACTGGAATTTACCTTCTCCATGAGATACCCATACGCCTAAAGTACTTCCGGCAAGGCTGGATAACATCACTGAATTGTTTTCCTGTATCGTTAATGAAGTGAAAATACTCTCATGCTTCTGACTTTCGTTGTGCAGCATTTTAGGTTTTTCTTCGTGGTCTTTATTGATCAGGCCAAGCTCTACGAAGAGCTGACAACCATTACAGATCCCTACAGAAAGGGTATCTTCACGTTTGAAGAAGTTCTCCAATGCTACCCTTGCTTTTTCATTGTATAAAAATGCACCTGCCCAACCTTTAGCAGAACCCAGTACGTCTGAGTTAGAGAAACCTCCTACCGCACCGATAAACTGAATGTCTTCCAATGTTTCACGACCAGAGATTAAATCCGTCATGTGTACATCTTTTACATCAAAACCGGCAAGGAACATTGCATTGGCCAGTTCACGCTCCGAGTTACTTCCTTTCTCTCTAAGAACCGCAGCTTTAGGCCTAGGTTTAGACGCGTCGATAACCGGCTTTTTACCATCAAACTGTAATGGGAAAGTATAGTTTAAGACATGGTTTTTATAGTTGTCAAATCTTTCTTTAGCTTTAACAGGACCACATTGTTTCTGGTCTAACAGGTAAGAAGTTTTGAACCAGACATCACGTAAATGATCGATATCAAAAGTATGGCTTGTTGCTGAGTTTTTAACCGTTAACGTAGCCTCGCTTTTTACTTCACCAATTTTGTGGTAAGTAACACCTGCTGTATTAAGCAACGCTTCTACACTTGCATCTGCCTGGAATACGATTCCGATATTTTCTGCGAAAAGCACTTTAATCAGGTCTTCATTTCCTAAAGCAGAAAGATCGATTTCCGCACCAAGGTTTCTATCGGCGAAGCAAAGCTCTAATAAAGTAGTGATCAGACCACCACTGCCGATATCATGACCTGCCTGAATTTTTCCTGCTTTGATCAGTTCCTGAATGGTATTAAAAGCGATTTTAAATGCAGCTGCATCTTTCACATCCGGGGTTTCATTGCCAATCCTGTTTAAGGTCTGTGCAAAAGAAGATCCACCAAGTTTATAAGTATCTCCGGAAAGGTTGATGTAATAAACTGATCCGCCGTTTTTCTGAAGTACCGGTTCTACCACTGCGGTAATGTCGTCACAATGACCTCCTGCAGAAATGATTACTGTACCCGGGGCGATTACTTCGCCATCAGGGTATTTTTGTTTCATCGACAGGGAATCTTTACCCGTTGGGATATTAATTCCTAAGTCGATTGCAAATTCCGAACATGCTTTTACCGCTTCATATAAACGTGCATCTTCTCCTTCGTTCTTACAAGCCCACATCCAGTTGGCAGAAAGTGAAACACTCTCCAATCCATCTTTTAAGGGTGCCCATACGATATTTGAAAGTGATTCTGCAATGGAAATGCGGCTTCCTGCTGCTGCGTCGATTAATGCAGATAATGGTGCATGTCCTACGGAAGTAGCGATACCATCTTTTCCCTGATAATCGAGTGCCATGACACCACAGTTATTTAAAGGCAACTGCAATGGTCCTGCGCATTGTTGTTTTGCTACTCTACCACCTACACAACGGTCAACTTTGTTCGTTAACCAGTCTTTGGACGCTACGGCTTCCAGCTGTAAGACCTGCTCCAGGTAAGTATCGATTTTAGTATGATCGTAAGCTACTGCTTCGTATTTCCTGTCGACAGTTTTATCTTCCATCACCACTTTTGGTGAGCTTCCGAACATATCTTTCAATTCCAGGTCCATTGGTTTTAAACCAGTGGTTTTTGAAGCAAATGTAAAACGATGATCGCCTGTTACTTCTCCAACGGTATACATTGGACTACGTTCACGTTCCGCGATTTTCTGTAAAGTATCGATGTGGTCTTTTCCGATCACCAATCCCATACGTTCCTGAGATTCGTTACCTATAATTTCTTTGGCGGAAAGTGTAGGATCGCCAACAGGCAGTTTATCCAGGTCGATCAGACCACCTGTTTCTTCCACAAGTTCAGAAAGACAGTTTAAATGTCCTCCGGCACCATGATCATGAATCGAAACGATCGCATTCACCTCACTTTCTACCATTCCACGAACGGTATTTGCCGCTCTTTTTTGCATCTCCGGATTGGAGCGCTGGATGGCATTCAGCTCAATGCTGGAACCTAAGGCACCTGTATCCGCTGAAGATACTGCTGCACCTCCCATACCGATACGGTAATTTTCACCACCCAGGATCACAATCTGATCTCCTGTTGATGGTTTATGTTTTTGAGCCTGATCAGCCTTGCCATAGCCTACGCCACCTGCAAGCATGATCACTTTATCATATCCTAATTTACGGCCTTCTTCTTCATGTTCGAAGGTCAGTACTGATCCTGTGATCAGGGGTTGTCCGAATTTATTTCCGAAATCAGAAGCACCATTTGATGCTTTGATCAGGATGTCCATTGGGGTTTGATACAACCATTTTCTTTCCTCCACTCCTTTTTCCCAAGGGCGATCTTCGGTTAGTCTGGATAAAGCAGTCATATATACTGCAGTACCTGCAAGAGGCAAGGATCCTTGTCCGCCTGCCAGCCTGTCTCTGATCTCCCCACCTGATCCTGTGGCAGCACCATTAAAAGGTTCAACTGTGGTTGGGAAGTTATGTGTTTCCGCTTTTATAGAAATTACGGAATCAAAATCTTTTAACTGGTAATATTCAGGTACATCTGCTCTTTTAGGTGCAAATTGCTGTACCCTTGGCCCTTTAACAAAGGCCACGTTATCTTTATAGGCAGAAACAATTCCGTTTGGATTTAATTCTGATGTTTTGCGGATGAGTTTAAACAAAGAAGAAGGTTGTTCCTGTCCATCGATCACAAAAGTTCCGTTAAAGATTTTATGACGGCAATGTTCAGAGTTGACCTGAGAAAAACCGAATACTTCTGAATCCGTTAGTTTACGGCCCAGGTTTTCAGCTAATTTATTTAAGTAATCAACTTCTTCTTCACTTAATGATAGTCCTTCCTGTTTGTTGTAAGCTGCAATGTCGCTGATTTCCAGGATTGGCTCCGGCTGAACATTGGTCGTGAATACCTCCTGCCCCAGTCCGTCGTATTTTTGAAACAACATGTGGTCATAATTCGAGGCGTCAGCAGTTGACTGCTCAAACTCTTCAATACGGATAATGCCCTGAAGGTCCATATTCTGGGTAATCTCTACGGCATTGGTACTCCATGGGGTCACCATTGCTGCCCTTGGGCCTACAAAGAATCCACTTAAAGATGTTTCCGATTTAACTTTTGCGCCTCCAAACAGCCAACTTAATTTTGAAATATCAGATGGTGTAAGGCTCCGGTTTATTTGCAAGACATAAATCTTGGCAGATGGGGTTTCGAAGAAAAAGATCATATTCATAAAGTGATGCAAAGATACTTTAAAAAGTAATAATGATGCAATTGAAAAGCAATGAAAATAACGCTTTCTGATTTATCCCTCAATTGTTATTTCATAATGTCCCATCATATTCTTCAGGTGTTCTTTCATTTGAATAACCAGCACCTCAGGGCTCAGTACTTTTACTTTAGCGCCAAATCCCAGTAACTCACGTTCCAGTTCAAAATTGAGCACCACCTGAATGCTAAAAACTTTTCCTCCCTCCTCTTCCCGGATCAGGCGTTGGGAATGATGTAAAGGTTTGGTCAGTATATAAGGTGCATTGTCATCGTCAGTCCAGAATACGACTTCTGCCTCTTTTTGATGAGGATATTTAGACACCCCTATTACATTACGGTAAAAATTAGAGAAATCATCGACTTTGTTTTCTTCATATTCATCAGTGCCCTTGCTGATGGACTGAATCCGGTCCAAGGCCAGGTTATATAAAAGCGCATTACTTCCCCGCACTATTCCTATCACGAACCAACGGTTCCGGTATTCTTTTAATAAATAAGGACTGAATTGAAGTTCATTGGCACTTTTAGCTTTAAAAGACTGATAAGTAATACAGCAGGTATGTTTTGCCACAATGGCTTTACGAATGACCTCAATATATTCCAGTCCTTTCAGATCATCATTCTTTTCAAAATCAATCAATCGCTGTGTTTGCATTTCCTGGGCATAGATTTTATCATCCAGTTTGCTCAACATTTCATTCAGATCATTGAAATGGCTGAAACCTTTAAACTGACTTAACAAATGGGAGACTTCGGTCAGCACCTGCAGGTCCTGGTTGTTTAACGGGCTATTGGTAATGCTATAATCCTTGTCCGCATAAGTATAGTATTTACGGTCCACCACGATGATGGGCGCTTCATACCCTAATTTATTACTCCGCATCATTTCAAGGTCTGCCTGTATTGACCTGCGGCTTACCCCGGTATCAATTCCCTGATATTCATATAAAGCATCTGAGCAGGCAGTGATCAAATCTTCCAGGCTCCATTTTCTTCTTCTGTTTTGCAGGCATTGATCAATCGTCCGGTAACGGAGGAGCGCATTGCGGTTTACGGGCATAATTAAATATTTTTCGGAATTTATAAAAATAAATTACACTGCGCAAATAGACTGCGCAAGGCCTCCCAATCTTTGTTTCAACAAATAAAAAAAGGGAGGTTCCCAATGAAATTTAACAGATTAATTCAGAACATAATAAGGGTAAAAAATCACGAAGGCGAGGATGCTTTTCAGCTGGATCAGGCGATGGAGCTTTACACAGCTGTGGTCACCTGGAACCTGAACGATTCTTTCTATGAGAAAAACACCTCACGTTTAAGTCGTGTAAAGGAACTCATTTTAAAGAATGACCCGGTGTTTGTTGGTAAACTGGCCATTTATGCCCGAACCAAAATGCACATGCGTTCTGCGCCATTGGTCTTGCTGACGGAATTGGCAAAACTGCATTCCGGAGACAATCTGGTTTCCCGCGTAACGGAGAAAGTAGTGATCCGTGCAGATGAGATTACAGAATTATTGGCTTGTTATGAGTTGCTAAATGGCCGCAACCGGAAGAAAAGACTGAACCGGCTGTCAAAACAGCTACAAAAAGGTCTGCAATCTGTCTTTAACCGTTTCGACGAATACCAGTTTGCAAAGTACGACCGGAATACTGGCATAAAGCTACGTGATGCGTTATTTCTGGTACACCCAAAAGCAAAAGATGATGCTCAGCAAAGCATATTTGATAAAATTGCTTCCAGTACGATGCAAACTCCCTACACCTGGGAAACAGAGCTTTCCGCTTTGGGTAAGGTGTATTTCAATGCAGAAAGGAAAAGAGCAGCTGCCTTTAAGCAGAAATGGGAAGAGTTAATTGACAGCGGCAAGCTGGGCTATATGGCCCTGTTACGGAACCTTAGAAATATAGAAGCAGCAAATGTAAGTGAGTATCACCTGGAAAAGGTATGTACGATATTAACCTCAGCAGAAAATATAGCCAGGGCTAAACAGTTTCCCTTCCGCTACCTGTCTGCCTACAGAGAGTTATTGGATAGACCTGCAAAGACCGACTGGACATCGCAATTGAGCAATTTCTTTACCGGTACGGATCAGCAGTCCGCAAAAGGAAAACTACGGAATGCTTTGGAGAAAGCAGTATCCATCAGCGCAGCTAACATTAAAGGATTTAATGAGCGAACCAGGGTATTGATTGCCTGTGATGTTTCCGGATCCATGCAAACACCAATATCGGCCAACTCTAAAATTTTGCTGTACGATATCGCGTTAATGCTGGCCATGTTATTACAGTCCAGATGTGCAAATGTACGAACCGGCATGTTCGGCGACTTCTGGAAGGTGATTGCTATGCCAAAGGACAATATCCTGCACAATGTACAGGAATTTTATAAACGTGAAGGTGAAGTAGGTTATGCGACCAACGGCTATCTGGTGATCAAAGAACTGCTTTCAGATAGGGTGAAAATGGATAAGGTAATGATTTTTACTGATGGACAGTTATGGAATAGCCATGGTTACGGCGGACATATTAATGAATTGTGGGAGCTGTACCTAAAAAATGTTGCCCCTAAAGCCAGGTTGTATCTGTTCGATTTGAAAGGCCATAGCACGACTCCTTTACAGGTGTTGAGCAATAATGTTTACCTCATAGCCGGCTGGAGTGATAAACTCTTTGAAATACTTGATGCACTGGAAAACGGCGGATCAGTACTAAATGAGATTCACAGCATAGAAATATAGGGATACCTAATATATTAAGAACCTAAAAGAAGGTGTCGTAGATAAGTGTTACTTCGCACTTCCCCAGCTGCCGGTGCAAGTCCGGCCCTGACCCGAAAGTTCAGGTAGTGTAAGTAGCAGCACGGGGGGAAATATAATCACTTGCCGCTTGTTACCCTTCTTTTACAAAAATCAATGCTACACATCGCAATTGAGGCCAGGCCTCAGCTGCGATGAATAGCAAACCCTTAAAGAAAAATAGAACAGTATGGAAACATAGAGATACCCTATATATAAGAACCTAAAAGAAGGTGTCGTAGATAAGTGTTACTTCGTCCAAGAAAAATAGTCACTTATCGCTTGTTACCCTTCTTTTAATACACCCTGATGTACAGCGTCAGTTGAGACGTCCCATAACCTCAACTGCGTTGTGCTTTAGGAATCCCTGGAAAACTTCCTGAAAATTATTAATCTTAAGAAAACTCCCGTTACTTTTGATGAAGATAAAAAAGACATCACCATAATAAAAAATAATGCCGATGAATAAAGACGCCCTCAAAGCCTCATCCGAATTTCAAAAAATGGCCATACGTGCCCTTGCCTCAATCGTCCTCTTTGTTTTTACTTATATTCTTCTGGTCATCTTTGCGATTGGTCTCACCATATTATGCGGATACCTGGGGGCAGCCCTGATCGGTGCTGATTCCTCCTGGCTTACAGGCCTTCTTGGACTCAGCTTAGTCTCAACAGGAATTATCGTATTGATATTCGTCATCAAGTTCATTTTTAAGGGCTCTGAACAGGTCAAGCCACTTTTGGTTGAAATTAAAGCGGAGAACGAACCTGAATTATTTGTGATGATTAAGGAAATTGTGGCTGAGCTAAAAACTGATCCTCCAAAGAAGGTGTACCTCTCTCCTGAAGTTAATGCAGGCGTATTTTATGATTCCTTGTTTCTCAGTATGTTTTTCCATGTAAGAATGAACTTACAGATCGGTATGGGAATATTAAACACACATTCAAGAGAAGAACTAAAGGCGGTTCTGGCACATGAATTTGGACACTTTTCTCAGCGGAGCATGCGAATTGGCAGCTATGTACACAGCGCAAACAAAGTTCTTCATAACCTATTGTATGACAATGAGAATTTCAACAGAACAATTGAAAACTGGGGAGATGGTTTTTCATATTTCAAAATCCCCGGATTACTGGCTTCCGGAATTATTAAAGCCATGCAAAGTATATTGAAGCAGGTATACCAGCAGATGAATGCCAATTACTATGCTTTGTCAAGAGAAATGGAATTTCATGCTGATGCCGTTGCGGCAAGTTTGGCCGGCCCCTCAGCCCTAATCCGTTCTTTCCTGCGTATGGAGCTTGCGGAAACTTCCTTAAGTATTGTCCATAGCTACCACGAAAACAAGGTAAGTGAAGGTTCAAGGCCTTTAAACATATACCCACAACATTATTTTGTGATGAATCATCTCGCCTGGCAGAGAAAAATAGCCATTAAAAATGGTTTGCCGGAAATCACCCCGGATCAGACCTGGAAATTACGCAGGAGCAAACTTGCGCTTACAGATAAATGGGCCTCTCATCCAAGCACTGAAGAGCGGATTGCCAGAATAGGGGCATTCTCTGTATCAAATACAATTGATCCTGAAGAACCTACCATTCAACTCCTGGCTCAACGGGAGAAATTAGAGGAGATGCTGACATCAAAAATATATGATCATCATTTTATTGACACAACAGCTCCGTTAATTTCCGATTTCGAACAATTCAGGCAAGACTTTATGGATCAATCATCGGAGATTTTCTTTGACGAAAGATATCATGAATATTATGACGAAAGACTGCCTTATTATAAATTTGATCAGAAATTATTTGAGGAACCGGGCGACCTGAATTTAAATCATCAGGAATTATTCAATGATGAAGGACTCTCTGACATCTTCGAGTTGGACCTACTGGAATATGACCTTAACCTTCTTAACGACGTCAAATTACAATACCCGGAAATTAAGGACTTTTCCTATGATGGAACAAGTTATCAGCATACAGATTGTGCGTACCTGATCCGGATTCTGGAAAAACAAAAGGAAGAACTGAAAGAGAAAGTCGACAAAAGGGCGCTCCTGATATTCAATTATTTTAAAGGGCTTGCTCAGCAAGCCGGTAAAACTGACGAGTGGACAGAAAAATACAAGTCGTTTATGGAGGTTGCCGAACTCACATTTTCATGTCAGGATGTTTATGTGGACGTTTCCACCAGCAGTTCATTCATGATCGTAGAAACCCCCTTTACCGAAATTCAGGAGAAGATGGTTACGTTTAAGGCAACAGAGACCCTACTTAAGCAGCAGATCAAACTGATATTGGAAAGTCCTGCTCATCATGCGAACATGTCGGAGGAGCAAATCAAAATGTTTGAGAAATATCTTTTAACCGCTTCCGTTTATTTTGAAAACAATGTCTATCTGAATGACGAATTAACTGATTTTTCTAATGTTTTAACCGCCTTTCAATCTATTTATTATATCACCTGCTATAACTGTAAAAAGGACCTACTTCAATACCAGGTGACGCTTTTTCCTCTCAAAACAACCTTACAACCGGCTTAAAGTGCAGTTTTTCTATACCCAACCGCTGTTCTGCAGGTCATAGACCTGTTCATTATCGTCTTGGGTCATTCGTTAATACCGCAATGGTTTCCGGTTTCATACAATCAGCATTAATTGATGGCGGGCTTATCATTAACAAATGCAAAGTATTTTACACGTTAGGGGTACCACAAAGTTTTGAACCTGTATCTTTGCAAAAATTTTTTAATATAATGTCTGAAATTAAACAATACGCAGCACTGGAATATCTTGTAGATGTGCTGCAAAAGGCCATCATTGGCTCCAAAGTTAAACAACTAACACCTGATGAATCTGCCATTATTGATGGCAATGCATCAATAAGACTAAAGCAGCAACCTGAAAACAATGGAAATCCAGCCTCAATTTTCATTAGAGACGAAAAAGAAATCCTGTATAGCGAAGAACTGTTAGAGGAAGTATATAAAATTCAGGAAAGAAAAGATTATCCTGCTGGTCTTAAAGCTGCCCTGGCTCCTGCCAATGTCATCATCAATGGTATAAACATAGAGGCAGAACTGATATTTCATGCAGTAAGAGATCAATTCTATGCCCTGAATGGCAGTTACGAATTTCAGAAATTTATCGAGCGGGACAACCAGAAGCTAAAGTTCAACATGACCTTTGGGGATGAGCTTACATTTGCGCTGATTGTTACTAATGAAGCAGATTTAGTAGCTATTGAAGCTGTGATTGGAGAATCAGTACCATCTGCTGTAAAAGCAGTGATCAATGCAGATATGGAAACCGTGCGCCTGGAGATCAACAGCGAATTTAAAAAAGCTTAGGTTTAGAAAAAGGCAACAAACCTTAAACGAACAAATCATTATTACCATAAGCTCTGTTTCACAACAGGGCTTATGCCATCATTCTGGTACATTTGTCCGATGCTGTCCGCATATTCGGCATACTTTTGATCCCCAAAAATTCTGCTTGATTAATACGTTTCCACTTGATCTAATGAAAGCCTGCATGACATTTATCGCCAATTGCCATGCCTAGCATATAAATAACACCCATTCTTCCCAATTGTCCTTTGTCTTCACTTCTCCAGGTAGCCTGTAATTTCATACTGAAACGCTAAGCATTTGGATATTAAACAATTACTCATAAATTTATACCTACAAAAAAATCGGACCGTTAACTTGTTAATGATGAAAAAATTGCTGGTTCTCACTTTCTTATTTTTTGCCACGTGTAGCCTGTATGCACAAACCACTAAGGTTTCCGGATCTATCAAAGGGTATACACAAGCTAAAATATACTTGAGTATTTTGAATGGCCCTAAGCTCATCAAAGACTCGGCAATCGTAACCGCAGGTAATTTTGAATTCATACTTGACATCAATGAACCTTTGGTGGCCCGACTAATTACCCGAGATCCCGGCAAAAGAATAACAGACAAAATCAGCCATTTTACTTCCTATGCCCCCGTCATCCAATTTTTCATTACGCCACAAGTTCCGGTAAAGATAGAGGCTAATTATGCAG
Source organism: Pedobacter steynii (assembly GCF_900103665.1). Taxonomy (GTDB): domain Bacteria; phylum Bacteroidota; class Bacteroidia; order Sphingobacteriales; family Sphingobacteriaceae; genus Pedobacter; species Pedobacter steynii. The sequence continues at coordinate 164,880 of NZ_FNGY01000002.1, read as the reverse complement.
AATGGCCAATTTCGATCATTACCGGAGGCTTAGATAACCAATTGCAGACAAGCTACTACCTCAACAATAAATCTACATTACTTCAAGAAGAAAAGGCTTTTAAAGAAACCATTGCCCTAAAAAATATTGGAGATACCCTGAAAGCTAAACATATAGATTCCATCCGTTTACAACATAGCATTACCAATACAGATGCCTATGCACAACTGGTAAAAGAGAACCCCACCTCACTTCTCCGTGCGTTTGATGTTTATGAGGCCCTCCCATTTACCACAAACGAGGAGTTTCTTGGTAAAGCAATCGCCGCTTTACCAAGAACGATCAAAAACGGTGTGTATGGCCGCGACATTCAGAAGAGATATCATGAACTTACTGACTCTGGTCTTGGTACGACGGTCAAAAGTTTCAAGGTAAATGGAAAAGACAGCCTTATTCATATAGCTGCCTTTCGAGGCAAATATGTGTTGTTAGACTTTTGGGGCTCATGGTGTGTTCCCTGCCGGGAAGGTCATCCGAAACTTAAAAAGCTCTATGCAAGCTATAAAGACAAAGGTTTTGAAATTATTGCTATTGCATTGGAAAGGGGAAAAAACCCAAGACAGGATTGGCTCAAAGCAATTAAGGATGATGATATTCCCTGGATCAATATCTTAAACAATGAAGCCATTACAAAAAACAGACAAGACCTTATCAGCCTATTTTCTATCAAATCCTATCCTACAAAAATCTTGATTGGTCCTGATGGAAAAGTGTTGTTAAGAACCCAGGGGAATAATGAAGAAATAGAGGAGATTCTAAAAAAGACCATGCTATAGGTTACGTACAACAGGAGATTCCGCTGATCCGATTTACGCCGTGACACGAACTGCCTGGAAACAAAAAAAGCAGTCTTTTCAGACTGCTTTCAAAACTGGGATGGAATATGGGGCTCGAACCCAAAACCCTCGGTACTACAAACCAATGCGCTAACGACTAAAAAAACACAAATATGGAAATACACAATCTTTAATTCGTGATCAGTTTATTTTCGAGATAATCTGACATACCGTTTGCTAAAAAGTCTACAAAAGCTTTATTCGAGTTTTCTTTTTCGCATTCAATAATTGTATTAATATACTGCTCCATATCCGTATTATCCAACACTTGGGCAAATACTGGCGGACAGCCATTTTTCATCATCACCGTTCCCATTATAATTCTGCAAACCCTTCCATTTCCATCAGCAAACGGGTGGATGTCATTTAAGAATTTATTATGAAAATAAGCAAGCGCAGTGATCAAATGTGTTTCATCATTGGAATTATCAATATTATTGAAAGCTCTTTGAAAAAAATCAATATATGTGGCCATAATGATTTCTAAATTATAATGAGGATTATATTCTCTATTTCTATAGAACGGCTCTCTATAACCGATAACCTGGTAATTTCGATAGTTACCTACTAGCTCCGGTTTAAAGTTACCATTCCAGGAAAGTTCTGAGCCCATAAGGTTTTTGTGGATCGCTTTTATCGTTTCTTCAGTTAACTCAAAATTTTCATAGCGATCAAGAATTTCTGTTAAAACCTCCTTGTGATTATTGATTTGAAGCAGACTGGTTAAGTTTTCCTTTTTTACAAACTCATCATTTAGAAATTTAATTGTATCCCCATACTCTAAATTTGAATCTTCAATTCGAGAGGAAGAAAAAGAGTAGTCATTTATTAGATTCTTCTTAAAATCTTCAGACCATGCAACTCTGGGGAATTTAGTTTTAAAACTGGATAATGCCTTATTAAATCGTTGAAGATGATTTGAGAGCATTGGAAAAAACTTATTTATATGTCGAAAAAAGAACTCGAATCCATTGTCTAATATCTGATGGATAAACAAACAGGTGATTCTGGTCGTCTTTGACAAGGGTTTTGCCAAAGAAAAATTTATTAAAATCTTGTTTAAACGAATCAGGAATTTCCTCAATAGGCACCAACTCCTTCACAGTGGAAAGATGTTGTAATACCGAAATATCAGATCTATTGATTAACATTTATAGTGATTATGTAATTACACAAATATACATACCTTAAGATGTAAATACAATTAGAATAGCGAATATGTCTTGATGGTGTATTGGGATTTACAATTTATCTTGCATCAGCTGATAGGCCTTAAACAAAAAAAGCAGTCTTTTCAGACTGCTTTCAAAACTGGTGTCAGTTATGGTACAAATTTCGACGAGTTTTGTGGATGATTTGAAGCGGTTGGCTGATTTGAAAAGGAAAATGGACGAATTTGATGAACTCGAAAACCGGCGAAAATCGCAACTATTTTAGTCCACGAAAATGATTTCTAAATAAGCTAAATTTCATCACTACTATAGAAACAAAACTTACACAGTAGTGATGAAATTTTATTTTTTTTTTTTCTATACTTAAAAAAGCTGTGGCTAAGAGATAAATGGACTCAAGATCTTTCTCTAAAACTTTCTATAGTGGCAGCAACCATTAGGACTCAAACCATCTCCTATCGGATTTACGTAGAATAGCGAATTTAGATTTATAATATGCATCCTTTACATTAGCCCGCTTAAAAACTCATCAAAATGACAATCATATCTTTTGAAGTAGCCACCTCCTACCTACCGTTTTTAAATGTAAGATTTCCGCTTAAAAACGACTCTAGCCTTATCTAAATTATCAGATACATTAATAAAGGGATATAAATCATTTTTGACGAAAAATCCATATGACAGACTGCCACAGAGTCTCTCTTTTTATCCTTTTCAACTATTTTTTGTTCGAAAGCTTCCGGTTATTTGACATGACACGAGTTTTAGATAGGTCTATGTAAAACAGCTAGAATAATTAAATTATCTAAGCCTACAGGAATTATTTACAATTGCTATATTAGAAAAAATAAAGTGAGTTACTGGTTTAGGATTCACAATTGCAAAGTATGAAAATGGTGTACTTGTGGCCTCAGCAGTAGTAACTTTAGGAGTTGGATGTTTTCAAGTGCCGAATATTGGAAGTACATCGGCCGCCCAATCAACTGCAGCGTCACTAGCCATTACAACTGCCTATAACGCAGCCATGGCAGAAATTGCATATGAGGCAAATACTACCCTACTTATACAATAACAAGTGTAGCCTTGAGAGCTGTTTTAATAGAAAAAATACAGATCTTCCTAGTAAACGGCTCATTTAGCGCAGGTCCATGTAGTAATACAGTCTCTACAAGTGCGAAATGGTGTTAAATAAATTGGAGGATAAATTTATGACTTATGAAGAGCAAATAATCGATCAACTATTATTCATTTTTTCAAAATTGGAATTTTCAAAATTGCATAAATATTTTGCAGATCACAATTTTGTGTTTCTAAGAAAAAATGAAACTTACTATACTTTCATGGATAGTAAGGCTGGTTATATCGTTGATGTAAAAGATGAAAAAATTATTGGTTGTAATTTTAAAAAATCTGGAGACTTTAATTTAGAAATAGCAAAAAAATATTTGGTAGATAAATATTCGTACAAAAAGCAACAAATCGACGATGATCCTAATGAAATCGAAATTTTCGAAAAGGACGGCTTTGGCGTTATGTTCTTAAGATTTGAAAATTCTAAATATATCAGTTACAGTATTAATATTCGTAGTTTCAAATTAGATTCAAAAAAAATCACTGTGAAGATATCTAGCGAACCCATAAAAATAAAATATAAATAGCTTACTGGAGTTGTTTCATTTTAATTGACTGAAGAGCTGTAATCGGTAAATATTATTATTTACCGATTACAATTTAAAGAGGTTTAAAACTATTTGGGTCCGTCCATAGTACCAATTGATTCTCGTTCTATTGATAATTTTAAGCGGTCGGCTGATTAAATTATCAATAGAACGAGTGGAATGAGCTTGAAAAGCGTCTAAAAACAGCTAATTATCTTCCACATATATAATTTTTACTACGGTTGAATTTCGTCATTACTAGGAAAGTTCAATAATCCCTAGGAGGGATAAATCTGTATTCATTTCCAAATCAATTCAGCAGTAGAAAAAGAGCTTTTCAATTGAGCCAGTTTTTAATGTTTTAATAATGCGGAACAAATAGCTCTGATGAAAAGTTTATTTCATTTCTATTAGCTATGTTTTGCATTTAGATTATCAAGAATTTAAGTATGCGATTAAGGGCAGGCGAAAACGCAGCTTACCTATGATCCGTACGCTGATTATACCCTATACATTCCTATTGAGATAGTTATACAGGCTTATTAATACCGTTGATTTAATATTGGATTGATCCCCCCTTCGTAAATGTTATTAATCGCTACTGAATGCTAACATTTTTTGTAGGATCCACTTCACAAGATGATTTACCATCCCTAAATGAAACCCTTGCCTTCACTGTATAGGTGCCGGCCGACGCATAGGTATGATTACCTACTAAGCCAGTGGTCGACTCGGTACTTCCATCACCATATTCCCATTTAATCCCACTTATCGTTTTCGAACCCAAATATTTCACTTCGGTAGCAACTTGCTTTCCGTTGGCTTCATTTACCTTCACGTGCACGCTTAACAAAAAACTTTCTCCAAAACAGTCAATAACACGTTCTGAAGTTTTTTTACAAGCAACAAACGACATCGCAACAATTAACAAACAACCTATTAACTTCTCAATTTTCATTATCTCTGAATTAAAATTTATGTAAACCGCTATCTGATTGATCCGGCATCCGTGTAACCTCCACAGCAAAAAAAAGCCTCACAAACAAAAAAAGCAGTCTTTTCAGACTGCTTTCAAAACTGGGGTGGAATATGGGGCTCGAACCCACGACCCTCGGTACCACAAACCGATGCTCTAACCAACTGAGCTAAAACCACCATGTTTTTTTCAACGTCACAAAAGTACAATTAAAAACATTTTAATCAAATAATTTTAACATTTAGGTCACACTTTTCTTTTAATTCCCTCTATTTCAGCAATTTTATTTTTCATAAAAATATTAATTGATCTTCATAAATTGCATTTAGAGCTTAAAAACATAGATTTGTCCGTATATGATTGAAATTTTTACTGATGGAGCAGCAAGTGGAAATCCCGGACCAGGAGGTTACGGCGTTATTTTACGTTCGGGCAACCACTATAAGGAGTTGAGTGGCGGCTTCCGCATGACCACCAATAACAGAATGGAGCTCCTGGCGGTTATAGAAGGCTTAAATGCTTTAAAAACCCCGGGACAGGCCGTTACTGTAGTTTCAGATTCTAAATACGTGGTGGACTCTGTAGAGAAGAAATGGGTATTTGGATGGGTAAAGACTGGCTTTAAAGGAAAGAAGAACAAAGACCTCTGGATTCGTTTCCTGAATGTATATAAGTTACACAACGTAAAATTCGTATGGATCAAAGGTCACAACGCCCATCCGGAGAATGAGCGTTGTGATGTTTTGGCAGTGGCCGCCGGTAAGAACCGGGCTGCACTCGCTATTGACTTTGAATTTGAAAAAGAAAGAGATAAGCCGACCTTATTATAGGTTAGCTTATTTCTTTTATTATTCTGCCTGGTCTATATTATCCTGCCTGGTCTAATTTTGCAGAAACCACGGCATTTACATTCATTTCTGCTGAAAATTCGGTCATCATGCCTTCTGCCATAGTGACCATTTCTTTAGATCCGATGAAGATGGAACTGCGCTGATGTAATTCGGTAGGTTCTATATCCAGGATTCTGTTAAAACCATCCGAAGCAACACCACCAGCCTGCTCAACGATGAAAGCCATTGGATTACACTCATACAGCAACCTTAATTTTCCTTTTGGAGATTTGGCAGTAGTCGGATAGATATAAATTCCGCCTTTGATCAGATTTCTATGAATATCACCAACCATGGAGCCAATATACCTTGAAGTATAAGGTCTGTTGGTGGCCTCATCATGAACCTGTACATATTTTAAATATTTCTTTACGCCTTCCGGAAAGTGAACATAGTTCCCCTCGTTTAAGGAATAGATGTTACCACCATCAGGAATTCTCATATTTGGATGAGATAAGCAAAACTCCCCTATAGAAGGATCTAAAGTAAAGCCGTTCACACCTTTTCCGGTGGTATATACCAACATGGTTGAAGAGCCATAAATCACGTAACCTGCGGCCACCTGTTGTGTACCTTTCTGTAATACATCTGCCAGGGTTGCCTCTCCTTCCACAGATTTTCTGCGATAAATGGAGAAGATCGTTCCAACCGCTACATTACAATCGATATTTGAAGAGCCATCTAAGGGATCGATACAGACAATGTACTTCGCATTTTTTGACACCGGAGAGTCGATACGCACAAAATCATCCTCTTCTTCCGTCGCTACAATACAGCATTCCCCGCCACTGGTCAGTGCGCTGATGAATTGAATATTCGCAAATACATCCAGTTTTTTCTGTCCTTCGCCCTGAATATTAACCGTTCCGGCATCGCCTAGAATATCCACTAAACCGGCTTTATTCACCTCCCGGTTTACGATTTTGGATGCGATTCCTATGTCCCTCAGCAATCTGGAGAGCTCTCCTTTTGCATAGGAGAAGTCTGCTTGTTTTTCAATTATAAATTGGCCTAGTGTTTTAATGCCTGACATATTACTTAGTGTATTTTATACGTTATCTATTTCCTATTTCTATGGCCTCTAAGGTATGGATTTTTTCCTCCGAAATACAAAATCTAATTAATGTTTTCACCCGGTGCCATCCCGAATTTCCCGCTGCACCGGGATTTATATGCAAACAATTAATCTTTTTATCAAACATCACTTTTAGAATATGAGAGTGTCCCGTAATGAACAACATCGGAGGCTTAGTGTATATTTCACCCCTTATATTAGGCGCGTATTTCCCCGGATATCCACCGATATGGGTTATCCAGACATCGACCTTTTCACAGTTAAAACGCAGGTGTTCCGGGAATTCCGAACGGATTTCTTTTCCATCAATATTCCCATAAACCCCTTTAAGCGGTTTAAAGGCGGCTAAGCGGTCTGCAACATCGGGACCGAAGTCGCCCGCATGCCATATTTCATCACATTCATCAAAGTGTTTAAAGACCGCATCGTCAAGAAAACCGTGCGTATCGGAAATGAGTCCTATTTTTTTCAAAGTATAGCTTTTTTTGTTGGTTAGACAAAGCTATGGATATTGAGATCAGAAGGCAAGAAAGAAATCTTTTAACAGCAAACGGTAAGCATCGGTATAGACCCCTTCCGACTCATAGATGTAAAAGGTCTCCCTTTTGGTTATCCCTTTTAATGGCGACAGGCAAATGATCTGACGGATGACAGGCTTACTCTGGTCGGAACAAATGTCAATCTGCCTGAGGAGCGACAGGTTAAAAACGGTTGCACTTTGCACCAGCAGCTCTGCCTGCTTAACCGGTAAAATCACCCAGAAACACCCTTCATCATTCAGGGTCTCTGAAACCTTCCTCAATAGAGATTCAAAAAATTGCGCATCTGCATGCCTCGCAATCCCTTTCCTTACCTCAGGGTTTTTGAGATCGTTGACAAAATATGGAGGATTGGAAACAATGAGGTCATACTTTCGCGCGGTGACATAATCTTCTATGGCACTGAAATGCGCAGTAGTGCGCGCTGAAAAGCTGGACCGTGCAAAGTTTCCTACAGCAGCATTTGCAGCAGACTCATCAATTTCCACCGCATCTACGTTTGCTTCAGGAAAGCGCTGAGCCAACATAAGGGCAATCACCCCGGTCCCTGTACCGATATCGAGTACAAAACGCGGATTGGAATGCGTCACAACCGCAGCCAGCAACACACCGTCTGTATTGATCTTCATCGCGCAACCAGATTGGTCTACCTCAAATTTCTTAAACCTAAAAACACTCCCCATGATGATACCTGAACCTTTGAATACTATATATATAATATAGCCTATTGTTTATGGAACGCAGCAAAGGTAAAAAACAACCATCAGGATCTTAGTTCGGGGAGGAAATAAAATTCCTGATGGCTTTGATAAAAATGCATCCATGAGGTTTGGGGATCCCCCATCTCCGTCAGATCAGCATTCCTAATTGCCCGAAAAGGTGGTACACCACCTGAACCGGCAAACATCCATATCAATATGATTAGGGGTCACATCAAAAAGGGTTGTTTCTCTTTTCTTTCGCAATACCAGGATCACGATGTTTTCATTATTTTCCGCTATCCCTTTATTATTCGTCGGGATAGCGCTTATGTTTATATAAATTGTCTTAATTATTGCAGAATGGTAAAGGAAATTGGAATGATATACCTTACCCTTACCGCCTGTCCGTTCTGCATGCCTGCTTTCCATCGCGGAGATTTTTTGATGACCCTCAGCGCTTCTTCATCACATCCAGATCCAATGCCTTTGATCACCTTCACATCGGTTAACACCCCCTCTTTATCTATGACAAAACCAACCAATACACTCCCCTGAATAGTAGCATCCTCAGCCTGCGCAGGATATCTTAAATTTCTTTGCAGGAATTCAACCCATGCCTTCATCCCGCCCTTAAACTCAGGGAGCTGCTCTACTCCTTCAAACGTATATATATGCTGATCTTCAGCTAAGCCCTTCAACGCTCCATTAAATACATTCCTGCATTCCTCTGGAAAAACGGAAAGATCGTTTTCTAATCTGGGTGGAACGGTCGGCATTACAACAATACGCGGTCTATCCTTTAAGGCTGGCTCAATAACGATGGGGTCTTTTACAACAATTGGTCTGGAAGGAAGCTTAATCATTTCATCAACCGGTTTAACGCCAGGCTTCGATTTAAAAACCACTCGTTTCTCTGCTACCCTCACATCCTCCATAAGCGGAAAGCCACTACATCCAATTATAGGGATCAGCACCTCGGGCTGCACCCCTATACAAGCCACCCCGCCAAGACAAAGCAATACAAACAATGGGATCGCCATGAATAAAGCTTTCAACTGAATTGTCGAAGATTCTGATCTTAAAATATATGCCCCATAACTTTTGTTTCTGTTTTCAAACACAACATCAAGCCAGTCAGACTTGTACAGATCAAAAGAAGAATTCCGCATGACTTAAAAGGTTATTTCAGGCTTATGATGTAGAGATTATGCACATTCCATAACCTGAAGGCAGATAATTTCAAAATATCACAAAAACAGCAAAAACACCAAATAAGCTACAGAATAAGCCTATTTCTCAAAACAGTCCCCACAAAATATCCAAAAACATCAAATATTTCTTTGATTATTTCCTGACATTCGTATTTTTACAAACAATTCACAGAAAATACCAAACAAAAATTATATTTTTGATCAAATTTTAAACAAATAAATGAAAAGCTTAAGAACAATTGCATTAAAAGAGGCGCAATCAAGAATTTCACCGGAAGTAAAGTCTCCTTCGACTAAGATTTCTGAGTTTTTTGGCGTTAATGTTTTCGATAAGAAAAAAATGAAAGATTTCTTATCAAAAGAAGTGTTTGAGAAATTGATTTCGTCCATTGACCAGGGCGAGTTAATCAACCATGAGGATGCCAATCACATCGCTACCGCTATGAAAAGCTGGGCAATGGCTAAAGGTGCAACGCACTATACTCACTGGTTTCAGCCACTAACAGGATCTACTGCCGAAAAACATGATGCTTTCTTTGAGCCAAGTAAAGATGGTGCAATTGAAGTATTCGCAGGAAGTGCATTGGTTCAGCAAGAGCCGGATGCATCCAGCTTTCCTAACGGAGGAATCCGTAATACTTTCGAGGCCCGCGGATATACTGCATGGGATCCTTCTTCTCCAGCTTTCATTATGGAAAGCAAAGCCGGCAAAACGCTTTGTATTCCAACCGTATTTGTTGCCTATACAGGTGAAGCTTTAGATTACAAAGCACCCCTATTAAAAGCACTTTCTGCTTTAGATAAAGCAGCAGTTGATGTTTGTCAGTATTTCGACAAAAGCATCACTAAAGTAAATGCATCTTTAGGTATTGAGCAGGAATATTTCCTGGTTGACCTTGCCTTATATAATGCACGTCCGGATCTTGCCTTAACAGGTCGCGCCTTATTCGGACACATGTCTGCAAAAGGACAACAATTAGAAGATCACTATTTCGGATCAATTCCTGAGCGTGTATTCACTTATATGGTTGATTTTGAAAATGAAGCCCTGAAATTAGGTATTCCTTTGAAAACACGCCACAATGAGGTTGCTCCATCTCAGTTTGAGTGTGCTCCAATCTATGAAGAAATCAACCTTGCGATTGACCACAATCAATTGTTGATGGACTTAATGGAAAAAGTTGCCTTAAGACATAACTTCAAAGTTTTATTACATGAGAAACCATATGCAGGTATCAACGGATCAGGTAAACACAACAACTGGTCATTGATCACTGATACTGGTAAAAACTTATTATCACCAGGAAAAACGCCTAAAAACAACTTAATGTTTTTAACGTTCTTCGTAAATACCATCAAAGCAGTTCACGAACATGCGGATTTACTAAGAGCTAGTATTGCTTCAGTAAGTAACGATCACCGTCTGGGTGCTAACGAAGCTCCACCGGCAATCATTTCTATCTTCCTTGGTTCACAGCTTGCTGATGTATTAGATGAGATCGAATCTTCACGCAGCATCATTAAAAAAGTGAAAAGCGAAGATTCATTATGGTTAGGTATTCCTAAGATCCCACAGATCTCTTTCGATACGACCGACCGTAACCGTACGTCTCCGTTTGCATTTACAGGAAACAAATTTGAGCTTAGAGCTGTAGGTTCTTCTGAAAACTCTTCTGCTCCAATGACTGTTTTAAATGCAATCGTTGCTGATCAGCTGAATAAATTCAAAGTTGAAGTAGACAAACTGATCAAAAAAGGAGAGAAAAAAGATGTGGCTTTATTAACCATCATCAAAAAATACCTTAAAGAATCTAAAGACATCCGTTTTGAAGGAAATGGTTACAGTCAGGAGTGGGAAGAAGAAGCTGCAAGACGCGGTCTTTCAAACATCAAAACTACACCTAAAGCTTTAGATGCTTACCTGACAGAAAAAACGGCTGAACTATTCACCAGTACCAATGTATTCAGCACACGTGAATTACATGCCCGTCATGAGATTTTATTGGAAAGCTATTTCAAGAAACTTCAGATCGAAGCAAGGGTAATCGGTGAAGTAGCAAACAGCATGATCATTCCTGCAACAATTGCTTACCAAAACACTTTAATCGAAAATGCAAAAGGATTAAAAGAACTTGGTTTGGGTAAAGATGCATTGGAAACTCCACTGGCCATCATTAGCAAAGTTTCAGAGCATTTGGGCATCCTTAAAACCAATATCGATAAGATGCTGGAAGAACGTAAGAAAACCAATGCAATCGAAGATTCACGTGATAAAGCAATCGGTTATGATGAGAATGTTAAATCTTACTTTGACACCATCCGTTACCATACAGATAAGTTAGAACAAATTGTGGATGACAGCGTTTGGCCTCTGCCTAAGTTCAGAGAATTGTTGTTTTTAAAATAAACCAAACCTCCATAAACCATCTATTTTAGTTTTGTAACCCTTCAATTAATTTTGAAGGGTTATTTTTTTACGCTTAACGCTTTAACATTCGGGCGTTTCCCTATCTTTGCAGCAACATGAGTGATAACAGGTACAACCAACGTGGCGTTTCTGCGTCAAAAGAAGATGTGCACCAAGCCATCAAGAATATAGATAAAGGTATTTTTCCGCAAGCCTTCTGTAAAATCATCCCCGATATACTGGGAAATGATGAAGCATTTTGCAACATTATGCATGCAGACGGAGCAGGCACAAAATCATCTCTGGCCTATGTTTACTGGAAAGAAACAGGCGACCTTTCTGTATGGAAAGGAATTGCTCAGGATGCCATCATCATGAATATTGATGACCTCATCTGTGTAGGTGCAACAGATCAGATCCTTTTATCCTCTACCATTGGCCGTAACAAGAACCTGATTCCGGGAGAAGTGATTGCAGCGATCATCAATGGCACAGAAGAAATTCTGGCAGAATTAAGGGCAATGGGAATTTCCATTTACTCTACCGGTGGTGAGACTGCCGATGTTGGCGACCTTGTTCGTACCATCATCGTCGACTCTACAGTAACCTGCAGAATTGAAAGAGACAAAATCATCAGCAATGATAAGATCCAGGCGGGCGATGTGATTGTAGGACTTTCCTCTTACGGACAAGCCAGCTATGAAACCGAATACAATGGTGGAATGGGTTCCAATGGACTAACCTCTGCAAGACATGATGTTTTTGAGAAATCTATCGCGAATAACTATCCTGAAAGTTTTGATCCATCCGTTCCTTTTGACCTGGTATTCTCCGGAGGCAAAAAACTAACTGATCTGATTAAGATTGATGAAGAGACTGAGGTTACCGCAGGGAAACTAGTACTTTCCCCTACCCGTACCTATGCGCCTGTCATTAAAAAGGTATTGGAAGCACACAGAGATAAGATTCATGGTATTGTTCATTGCAGTGGTGGTGCGCAAACCAAGGTTCTTCACTTTGTGAACGATGATGTACATGTAATTAAAGACAACCTGTTTCCTATTCCTCCTTTGTTCCAGTTGATTCAGGAGCAATCGGGCACAGATTGGAAAGAAATGTATAAGGTATTTAATATGGGACATAGAATGGAATTGTATGTTCCTGAATCCATTGCACAGGAGATTATAGCGATATCGGAAAGCTTTAATATTGAAGCGCAGATTATTGGACGTGTGGAATCATCTGCACAGAAACAAGTAACGATAGAAAGCGAAAAAGGAACGTTTATATATAACTAAACAAAGTTTTATTGAGGAGACCGGCGTTATTTTAATGGCCGGTCTTTTTTTTGCTGTTTCTTATAGTTCTCTCTGCCTAAATTATAGTTCTCTCTCCCTAAAATTAAGTATTAAAAAAGAAGCATTACTCTTCAAAGGCTGAAAACCTTGCGCTGAAGGGCGCAAAGCTTTCTAGGCCTTTTCTGAGAACGCATTCTTTTTTATAGTAATATTGCTCATTCCCACCGGGAGTTATAAAGCAGGATGCAGGTATTTGTTTAGCAGGATATAATTCGTTTCTCCGGTAGGATTCAGTTCATTTTCCCGGCAAGACACAGCCATTCTTCCAGTAGGATACAGCTCATTTCTCCAGCAAACAGCATAAAATGCAATAAAAAAAGGATCAAGCTTTATGCTCAATCCTTTTTCTGTTTATAGCAAAAAAGCTTTATTTACTCCAGTTTCAATATGGCACCATTATCTACTTTTTTCAGTTCAGTTGCACTTAGAATTTCAAATTTATACGTGTTTTTTTCTTCTTCTACCACCAAAGAAGAACCGTCGATTTTATAAGTTCCCTGACGCATGATATCGCCACCAGTCAGAATTCCAGCCTTTCCATCCGGTCGAAGTGTTAGGATAAACTTATTGCCCATCATTGGATTATCAGGTGGCTTAACGTTAGTCTCCACAAAGGTCTTTTCAACATCAACCTTTAACAATTCCTGTTTACATGCACTCATTCCAACACAAAGCAGTATGAGCAGTGAGAAATAGATCTTTTTCATAAGTAGATAAATTAGTCTGTCTACCTAAGTTAAACAATTGCAGACAGCGCGCAAAACAAAGCAGGTTTAAGACAAAACAATCCAACCCCATAACCTGAAACAGGATTTTTTCTTCAAAACAACAAATGCCCCCTAAAAAGGAGGCATTTATTATTTATCATCAGTAATGATCCGGATAATTTGAAACCCTGCAAAACCCTTAATTTGGAGCAGGATTTCTCTTTTCCCAAAAAAATTGTTCCTCTTTGAAGGCCTTAGGAGATTTGCCCTTCAGCAAAGATCCGAGCCTTCAAAGAGGAACAATTTTTTACTTTTATTTTTTTGCAGCAGCTTTCTTAGGAGCTACGCCATCTCTTCTGATATCCAATTCGTCAATAATGTTTTTAGCACCACCCAATACATCAATACACCACAATACATAGCGTACATCTACACAGATCGTTCTTTTAAACTTCTTATCAAAAGCGATATCACCACTCATTGCTTCCCAGTTACCATCGAAAGCAAGACCGATCAATTCACCATTACCATTGATCACAGGGGAACCGGAGTTACCACCGGTGATGTCATTATTGGTAATAAATCCTACCGTTAAAGTACCATCGTTACCATATTGGCCGAAGTTCTTTTTGTTGTAGTTTTCGATCAGGTTTGCAGGAAGGTCAAACTCACTATCACCGGGAACATACTTTTGCATGATTCCTTCGATTGTGGTCGTCGTTTTATACGACATACCGTCTTTTGGAGCGTAGTCCTGTACATTTCCGTACGACAACCTCATGGTAGAGTTTGCATCAGGATACATGATTTTTCCGGCATTTTTCTCCAGGATTGCCTTTAGGTAAAGGTTATCCAGTTCTGCTTTTTTAGATTCAAAATCAGCCACTAAAGAACCGAAGTTTGCTTTTACATAATCTGCAGGAAGCAGGTTTACCGCATATTTATATCCTGGATCTGCTTTGATGGCATCAAGACTTGGGTTTGAAGCGATAAATTTCTTTAGCTTCTCCGGTTTGATGAAATTACTATTTTCCCACAGGTAATCTGCGTACTTCTCGAAAGTTGTTTCCGGGTTTCCGGTCCAGTATTTCTCTGCAATTTCTGCGAAGAATTTAGGTTGTGATTTTGTTGGGATATCATTATAGAAGGAAGCAAGGATCTTGGCGAAGATCTTTTTATCAGCAGCTTCCACATAAGTTTCTTCGTAACCAGCGATGGTGGTATTGATTCCTGCTTTCACTTTTTCAGCGAAGGCAGCATCCCCTTTTTTCTGATCCATGGCAGACCATGCGCGACCGATACCAATCGCACTTGGTACCCATCCTGAAGCCATAAAGCCTTCATTGATATAAGTACGTTGTACAGAGATCGGATCGATGTCTTTATAGATTTGAGCATATTGGTCCATCAGGCCGGCAAATTCAGTTTTCTGAGCTGCCCATTCCGTAAATGTTTTTTCTTCTTTTCTTTTAGCGTCCGCGACTTTAAGTCTTTTCAACTGTTCCGTCTGACCGATAAAATATTTCCAGTAGTTCGCGATGTTTGCGTACTGTGAAGACAATTTAAGGCGGGTATCTACGCTTTTATCCATTTCCTGTTTCCAGGCTTTCAGGCGGATATCACGTAGTTTAACGATCGTGGGACTTACTTTTTCAGTCGCCAGATCTACACCATAAGAAGTCAGGTATCTGTCTGTACGGCCAGGGTAGCCATAAACGATAGAGAAGTCGCCATTTTTCACTCCTTTGATTGAAACCGGAAGGAATTTTTTAGGTGCATAAGGAACGTTTTCAGTACTATATTTTACAGGTTTATTGTCTTTACCGGCATATACTCTGAAGACAGAGAAATCACCTGTCTGACGTGGCCATTCCCAGTTATCAGTATCGCCACCAAATTTACCAATATTCTGAGGAGGTGCTCCTACTAAGCGAACATCATCAAAGCGTTCGTAAACAAACAGGATAAACTGGTTTGATTTATAAAAGTCTTTTACGTTTGCTTCGATCGTTGGGCCCGTTACCGCAGCTTTAGAAATAGCAGTAAATGCTTCGGTCATTTTTGAAGCTTTCTCTGCACCTTTCAGTCCTTTGGTAGCTGCTTCAACTTTCGCCGTTACATCTTCCATTTTTAACAGGAAACGCACGAATAAGCCGTCAATAGGTTTTTCTTCACCATAGTTCTTTGCGTAGAAACCATTGTCAAGAATGTTATTTTGAGCGGTAGAGTTAGAGGCGATTGCATCATAACCACAGTGGTGATTGGTAAAGATCAGTCCTTTATCTGAAACGATCTCACCAGTACAGAAACCACCGAAATGAACGATGGCATCTTTAAGGCTGGAACCATTTGCATTGTACAGGTCTTTTGCTGTTAGCTTAAAGCCTTGTTTCTTCATTTGCTCATAGTTCTTTCCTATCAGCATCGGGAGCCACATCCCTTCATCTGCTTTAACTGTATTCGCAAAGGAAAACACCAATGCACACAGCAACAGATAAACTGTTTTTTTCATAATATAATAAATTAGTTAGTGATACTCCAAAGTTAAGGAATTGGGATCAGTAATAGGGCAGGATTTACAAGCTAACCGTCTTTCTTTGGGAATATTTGCTCCTGTAAATGATAAAGGCAATTGTTGCCATGATGCCGATCGTTCCTTCAATAAAGATTGCCGGCCTTGGACCAATCAGGTTTGCTGCCCAACCGATCAGCAGGCTGCCGATTGGGATAATGCCCTGATACGCCATCACATAATAGCTGATCGCCCTACCACGCATCTCCGGAATGGAATGTGTTTGTATATAAGTATTGATCGCGGAAGTCTGCGCCATCATCCCTACCCCTGCCAGTGTCATGAAGAACAAGGCGAATGGCAGCTGTGGGGCATAAGCCAGAAACAACAGGCTTCCACCAAGGATTGCGCCTGCGATGGCCACCATTTTGATCAGGCCACTATTATTTTTCAGGTTAGCCAGATAGATGGCACTCCCGATAGAACCCAGACCAGCCGCACTTTCAAACCAGCTGAAAGTCCTGGCATCACCATTAAAGATGTCTTTTGCGAACATTGGCATCAAGGTATTAAAAGGCATCACAAACAGGCTGCTCATGCCCAGCATAAGGATCATACTGCTAAGGTCTTTATCTCCGGATACATATTTAAAGCCCTCCTCCAGCTCTGCCCAGATACTTTTCTCAGATTTAGGCATCACCGTGATCTGGAGTTTCATCATAAACAAACAGATCAGCACCGGAATATAACTCAGGAAGTTCCCAATGAAACAGAAATCTGTACCGAAGGCACTCAGGATGATTCCCGCTACTGCCGGTCCGGCGATACGGGCGAAGTTCACCATCGTAGAATTCAGTGCGATGGCATTGGGAAGATCTTCCTTATCATCCACCATTTCCACCATCAGTGATTGGCGGCAGGTCATGTCAAAAGCATTGATGATCCCCTGGATCAGGCTCAGCAGGATGATCAACAATATATTATGATAGCCAAAAAAGATGATCCCTGCCAATGCCCCTGCCTGCATCATCGACGCCACCTGGGTAATCACCAGAATCCGGTAGCGGTTATGTCTGTCGACCAGGCTTCCTGCATATGGAGAAAGCAACAGGGATGGAATTAGACTAACGAAGCCCACTACTCCTAATAACAAGGCCGATCCTGTAAGTTGATACACCAGCCAGCTCACCGCCGTCTTCTGCATCCATGTTCCGATCAGGGAGATGGATTGCCCGTAAAAAAACAGTTTGAAGTTGCGCGATTTGAGGGATCTGAATAATGCCATAGGATTTATTGATGTGATGGCTCAAATTTCGGCATTAACTATATATTTGTAAAATTGATAGTTTTAATGATATTGATTAGTTTAAACGATTGATTTATGGAATTTAGGCAACTGAATTATTTTATTAAGGCAGCAGAGCTGCTCCATTTCACCGATGCTGCCGCGGCATGTTTTGTGACACAGTCGACCTTATCACAGCAGATCAAACAACTGGAAGAAGAACTGGGAATGCCACTCTTTGACCGGATCGGCAAGCATGTGCAGCTGAGCGAAGCAGGAAAATTGTTTTTAAACCATGCCAGGGAGATCTTGATAGAAATTAAAAAGTCAAAGCAGGCCATATTTGAATTAAACAACCTGCTGAACGGCGAGCTCAGGATTGGTGTTACTTATGCTTTCAGTTCCCTGCTCCTCCCCTTCCTCACTCCTTTTTCCAGGAAATATCCAGGCATCAAGCTCCATATAGAATCCGGTATAGCCGGCGAGCTGGAGGTCCGGTTAAAAAACGCAGACCTGGACTTCATCCTTGCTTTTCATGAACAATCCGACAATGAAGGATTAGATATGCAATTATTGTTTACCTCTAGAATTAAGATGGTCACCTCTAAGGATAACCCCATGGCAAAGCTTGGGAAGATTTCTTTAAAGGACCTGGGACAAACGGAGATGGTATTGGCCAACAAAGGATTCAGCTCCAGAGATATGCTCGATCAGATCTTCAAAAAGAACAACATTATACCCAACATTAAAATCGAGATGAACGACACCCATTCCTTACTTTCACTGGTCGACACCGGCAATTGGGTAACCATTATTAGCGAGAAAGCCATTAGTGGCTGGAAAAACCTCGTCGCCATTCCAATCATCGGAAAGGAGTTACATAAAGAAGCATTCATCATGTGGCAGAAGGGTGCATTTAGAAAAAAATCAGCAACTCTTTTTGTTGAAGAGCTGCTGAAGATTATGTAGGAGAACGTATTGATCCGGTTTTCCTTTCATTTGTTACATTAAAAATAACATTATTATTTCTGTAATACAATAATTAAATCAATAATTAACGCAAAAAGCTGCCCGCTGGAACGACAATTCCTGCGGACAGCTTTTATTTTATCATTAAGCCCTGGGCTTTATTCTTTCGGTAAGGGTAACTTATTTCCAGTGGTGTTGACCTTATACCAGGCTTTATTTTCAAATAATGCACCTTCGTGTTTACCATTGTGCTGGTCAACATCTATTCCCAAAACTTTCCCTTTGTAATAAAAACCTACGTTGGATTCCGTAATCGTATGGCCAACGATAATCGTTTTCACCTGGTACAGTGCCAGTGTTTCCTCTACTTCAGCTTCAGTTGCTTTTGGCTCTACAAAATACCCCCGGTACCAGAATAACGAAGAACGCGTACCATCAAAGAATTTTTTAATCACAGGATCTGTAAACAGCTCTTTGTTTTTTGCCTTGTCATAAAATGGACGGCATTTGGTATTGATTTCCTGAAGCCCCATACCCAGCGTATTGATCACCGGTGCAACCCCTGCATGCATACAAAGGTTTTCGCCAATCTTCTCAATCAGGTTTTTACTCCTCAGCCAACGCCCAAGTTCTGTATCCGGGCCGTACAACTCTTTATAATCCAGGCCCATCAGTTTGGCATTTTCAAAGTATTTCGGTTTCACATAACGCAGATCTCCGCTTAGGTTCATGATGTCATGATTTCCAAGAATCGTATGCAGGTATCCTCCTTTTGCTTTCGCATCTTGTTCCAGCTTATAAAGCAGCCAAATCGTGGCGGATACTTCCTGACCACGGTCAAATAAATCACCGCAGATCACCAGATGTCCTTTACCAAAAATCCAGTTGTACTGCTCATCCATCACCTTATTGGCCAGCAACAGCTTTCTGAACGCTTCAAACTCTCCTTCAATATCTGAAAGTGCCAGTAACTTATCCGGTTGTTTAAATTCTGAAGGTTCATTTTTAAGATTACGCTGCATTTTTACGGAGAAATTCCATTCCGGATGATCCGAAAACTGCACTTCTAAAGGAACAGCAGATTTCTCTTTAAGGGTAAAGGTCGAGACCTTTACCCTCCTGATGCTATCTTCCGATACAATATTCCTGACTACGATCTGATCCTTCTGATACACCACATAAGGCCCGTCATTTTCATTTTTTTTCTTTTCCTCCTTAGGGTCAGCCTGAAATACCAGGCCATTAATCAGGAGGGGCAATACCACCGTCAGTAAATTCATATCTTATTTGTTATTTAGATAACCTTCATTTTGTTCCATATTCGGGTTTGCGTTCATTTCCGACAAAGGGATCGGCAAAACAGTCCTTAATGAATTATTAGAAACCGGAATCGTCAGTCCACCTGTACGGTATTTGGTAAAAGCTAATTTATGACGGGTAAGGTCGAATAAACGGTGTCCTTCAAAGGCAAACTCCTTACGGTTTTCAATAAGGATCAGGTCTTGTAAAGCCTGTCCGGTTGCTGTAGTTGTTGCTGCCGTTGCATCTGCACGTTTTGCCACCACATCTAAATCCTGTGCTGCAACGGCGTCTTTTCCACCTTGTTTAGCTCTTGCTTCCGCACGGATCAGATAGACTTCCGACAAGCGGATTACTTTTACACCCTCTTCGTAAGTAGAGATATTATTATACTTCGTAATCACGAAAGCAGGATCTTCACCCCCACTGCCACTTCTTTTACTTTTCGCCATAAAGCCTCTGCGCACATCGGTACTCTTGTATAAGTTGTACAGTTCGTCTGTAGCCAGGCCATCGCCATAACTTGCGCCCTGTAAAAGAAAGCTCGACAACGCATTCTGTGCCAGGTTATTTGTAGCCGTATACTGTACTTCAAAAATAGCCTCAGCATTGTTTTGCGTTCTGAAATTGGTAGCGCCGGTTACATAATTGGCATTGCTCAACATCGTATACTTATTGGCCGCAATCACATCTGTTGCCATCGTTTCTGCGTTTACCCAGTCGCCCATATATAAATATACCCTTGCAAGAAGCGCTTTTGCTGCATAATGTGTAATATGTCCTCTGTTTGACGCTGAAAAACCTACCGGGGCAGTTGCCGGAAGTATGCTGATTGCTTTCTGCAAATCCGCTACAATCTGGGTATACCCTTCTTTCACCGTATTCCGCTTAGGAGAGATTACATCTTCTTTACTCGTTCCACTTTTGATCACCACCGGTACGCCAAGGTGACTTGCATCAGCTGTCGCATTATAGGGTGCTGCGAATAAACGCAGCAAATCAAAATGTGCCAATGCCCTTAACGTATATGCTTCACCGATCAGGTGCTTCATTTCCGCCGCCTGAGTCTCAGGAACCACCAGTTGTTCTCCTTTAGCAATAATGATATTGCTGTTTACCACCGTCTGGTATCCCCGTTCCCAGGCACCCGAAGCACTGCCATCATTTGTCGTGGTGATGTATTGATCGTAGGTGATATACCTTTTAGAATTCTTTCTGCTGATGTACATATTATCCGCAATCAGATCTGGCAGCACGGTAAACGTACGTCCATAATAATCCACGCTTTGCAAGAGTCCATAAGTACCCATTACCGCAGCTTTTGTGGTTGGTAAATCAACTACCACCAAATCAACTGCTGTTTGTTGTTGCGGATCAATTTCAAGAAATTCCTTTTTACAAGAACCAAAGGATAAAGCCACCATCAGTAGTGGTAATATTTTATATGAATGTTTCATCGTTTTCTGCTTAACTGTTTTTAAAATTTAAGATCAAGACCCAGAAGTGCCGTTTTATAAACCGGTACATTTTTATCGGCAAGACCATCTATTCCTACCTCAGGATCGAAGCTGATGCGTTTATCCTTGATGTAAGTATACAGGTTGTTCGCTCTGAAATAAATCCTGGCACTTGAAAGTTTCGCATGTTTAATCCAGCTCATTGGCAATTGATAACCAAGAGATACATCGCGAAGACGGATATAATCACCATTATAAAGGAAACGCGAAGAAGTTTGTCCGGAACTGCCTGACTGCGTTCCATTGAACACCATTTTAGGCTGATCGGTTATATCGCCAATATTACGCCACCTGTTTTCATAAGCATAGCGCGTCATCTTTGTGGTAGGTGCAAAACCGCCTGAACCATCAGAAGCACTCGTTGCTCCATAATTGTCGTACACCTTATTTCCGAAATTAAAGTTCAGCTGGAAACTTAAAGAGAAACCTTTATAAGTAAACGTATTTGTTAAACCACCAAAGAAATCCGGCAATGCACTTCCCTGATTGAAGGGAGCAGCAGAACCATAGTCATTCGTTGTTTTTGTTTTCGTACCATCAGTATACCATAAAGCATCTCCGTTAGCAGGATCAACACCAGCATAGCCCACCATATACAACTGGTAGAAATCACCACCTTCAAAGCGGTTGTATACGCCTGAAACAATAGGACTTTCCAACTTAGTCACCTTGTTGTTCATGGTAGAGATATTGAAACCGGTGGTCCATCCGAAACCATTATTTTCAGGCTTAAAGTTGATGCTGTTCAGTTCCAGTTCCAGTCCTGTATTCTTCATGGCACCAATATTATCCATATAACCTGTCAATCCGTTTGTGGCCGATATTGGTCTCCTCAATAACAACTCTGAAGTTGCCCGTGTATAATACTCGAAAGTACCAGTCAGCCTGTTGTTCAGTACACCGAAATCCATGGCAACATTAAAAGGCTTATTTTTCTCCCAGGTCAGCAGGTTATTTCCATAATTAGAGAAAACCAGACCAGGTGCATTGTCATAGCTTGAACTGCTATATAAAGCGCGGGAAACAAAATTATCAACATCCTGGTTTCCATTCACCCCATAACTCGTTCTCAAACGCAAATCAGAAATCACCTCTTGTCCTGCCATAAAGTTTTCCCTGCTCAGGTTCCATGAGGCACCTACAGACCAGAAATTACCCCATCTCTTTGCAGAGCCAAAGCGGGAAGAACCATCACGACGTGCAGAAGCGCTCAAATAATATTTTGACTGATAATCTACCGAAGCATTTAAGAACACCGAATTCAGCGTATTGTCTGTACCGAAGGATCCTCCATCAGACAAAATCGAGGCATTGTCCAATGTATAAGTGTTTGGCAGGAAATTCTTTTTAGTTACACTATTACCTACGTTCACTACTTTTTGTGCCTCATAACCCAGGTAAGTTTTAACGCCGAATTCGCCAAAAGTCTCACTGAAACGAAGAATCGTGGTATTTACCCAATTCGTTGCACGGGCCGTTGAAGAAGTTGCTCTTCCTCCGTCCGTACGCGAAGTACCCACACCAGATTTATTATATTCCAGACGTTCATCATAACCGAAGCTGATGTTCGATTGGTTTTCGATAGACAAAGAAGGGATAATCTGATATTTTGCCAGGAAATTACCCAGCATACCATAAGCATCTCTCTTATCAAAACTCTCCAGCACCTGCGCCATCGGATTGTAGCGGTTAAAATAACTGAAATCATAAGTACCATCATCATTATACGCCCTTAACCAAGGCTGATAAATGGTATACATACGAACAGGGTTTCCAAATGTTCCCCCATCGGCCTGACCTTCGGTATGGCGATAGTTGATTTGAATCCCACCATTAAATGAAAGGTTTTCTGTGGCCTGATTGCTCAGTCTTAAGTTACCGGTACTTCTGGTAAATTCGCTACCCAATAAAGCAGCTTTAGCAATATAATGACTTCCGGAAACATAAAACTTAGTTTTCTCCGTACCACCACTTGCAGAAAGGTCCAGCTGAGTATGGTTTCCTGTTCTCGTCAACAGATCAAACCAATCTGTATTTATGGTCGGATCTATCGCATTATCTTTCAATTCCTTCTCATAAAGTGCAAGGTCATTGTCTTTTGGTTTATTTGTCCAACCCTCTTTTAGCAGCTCCAGCATTTCATTAGTATTCAAAGGTTTATGACCTTTGATATTCGTCACATTATTTGCACCTGTCTGTGCAGAGGCTGTAATCACAGTTTTACCAGATGCACCCGCTTTAGTCGTAATTAAGATCACTCCATTTGCCGCTCTTGATCCATAGATGGAAGCTGCAGAAGCATCTTTTAAAACCGTTACCGTTTCCACATCGAAATTGTTCAGGCTATTGATCTGTCCTGATTCCAAAGGAATTCCATCCACTACATATAGCGGACCACTTCCGGCAGTTACCGAACCAATACCACGAATCCTCACATTAGGAACAGCTCCCGGCTGACCAGAACCGTTTGAAGAAACCAAACCCGCTACATTTCCCTGCAAAGTTTCCTGAATACTCGCCCTTGGGCTTCCATTCAAAACATCAGATTTCAGTGTTTTTGCAGATCCTGTAAAGGACGCTTTAGTCTGCGTACCATAAGCAACGACCATTACCTCAGCAAGATCCTGGTTAGAAGGAACTAAAGTGATGTTCTTTAGTACATCTCCTTTTGAAACCTCAATAACAGCGATCTGTTTTTCATAACCGATAAATGTAGCCGTCAGCTGATATTTACCTGCTTTTGAAAGGTTAAAAGCATATTCTCCAGCTGAATTTGTCTGGGTGCTTTGTTTAAAACCTTCCGCATGCAACTGGATGCTCACACCTGGAAGAGGCAAGCCCGTCTCATCGATCACCTTTCCTTTTAACACCATCGTCTGGATGTTTCCTTCAGATTTTGTCGGCTCCAGCTCTTTTCTTCTGAGCAATACATTATTGCCAACGATCTTAAAAGTTAGCGGGAGTACCTTTGAACATTCGTTTAAAACAGATTCCAGTGAGGCATTTCTCACTTCGATAGAAATCCTGGTCTGGCGGATATCATTATTGTCGTAAAAAAAGACATATCCGGTTTGTTTCTTAATGGATTCCAAAATCCTTTCCAAAGGCGCATTTTTTTCCTTCAGGCTGATCTGGCTGTATCCTTTTGCACTGGCCTGCATCAGGGCCAGGAACAATAAGATGGAAGT
The DNA here is from genome assembly GCF_900103665.1 of Pedobacter steynii. GTDB lineage: Bacteria > Bacteroidota > Bacteroidia > Sphingobacteriales > Sphingobacteriaceae > Pedobacter > Pedobacter steynii. The sequence continues at coordinate 140,541 of NZ_FNGY01000002.1, read as the reverse complement.
CAACTTCATAATAAGTAGCAATTTAGGAGGCAGCCATGCCTTGGACATAGCTGTAGTAATAGCATTAAAATTCATACTTTTGTAATGTTTGGGTTAATACAGTAAATAGTTCGCAAGATTGTTTTGTCCCGGATTTTACCGGGAAGGGTTAACTCAGATATTCCGCAGTTGTGCTCGAACACTTCTGCGGTTTTTTTATCGGCTGATGGTTCCATCAGGAAACACCACGCCTTGTTGAATTACCCTGACCTGGGATCAGTCTTTTCGTAGTTTTCTTTCCATTTCTTTTTTTGTTTGCTTGGTGAGTATGGTTTGGTATTTATAAGTTGGTCTATTTTGTGACGGTGATGGTCTTTCCATCTACTCTGAAATGCACTTTAAAGAAGCTGAGGATGTCCAGTACTTCCGATAAATTGATGTTGCGGTGGATCTCCCCTGAGAATTGTCTTACCGGCAATGTACCTTCATAATTCACCTGTACATCATACCATCTGGCAACAGACCGCATTACTGTTTGCAGGTCTGCATCTCTGAATCTGAACATGCCATTTTTCCAGGCGATGACTTCGTCTTCATTCACTTCCGCTACATTGAGGCGGTCTCCGCGCAATACCGATTGCTGTCCCGGTTTCAGGATCAATTCTTTTACAGCTGCTGAGGGGCTCATCACTTTAACTGCACCTTCCAGTAAAGTTGTTTTTATAGCTGGCTCATCCGTATAGGAATTGACGTTAAAATGCGTACCCAACACTTCTACCGTCTGCGTCGTTGTTAACACTTTAAAAGGCATTTCAGTGCGTACTTTAGCCACTTCAAAATACGCTTCTCCCGTTAAGCTGACCTGACGTACCCCGGCAGTAAATGCCGTAGGATAGCGAAGAGAGGAAGCCGCATTAAGCCATACTTTTGTTCCATCCGGCAGGTTAACCTGATACTGTCCCCCTTTAGGGGTCGCGATCATGTTCATTGCAGGTCCTTTAGCGGCAACTGCCGAAGAAGAAGCGGTATACACCAGCTGACCGTCTTTAGTTTTGGTAATCGTGATGCCAGGCTGTTCTGCAAGTTTGCCATTTCCAGCTCCATCAAGCGTAATTTGTTTGCCATCGGCAAGGGTGAGTACCGCTTTATTGCCCCCTGGAAGAATCACCGGTTGTGCTGCCGGATTTACTTTTGACAATTGTTCTTTTGACGGATTTAAACGGGAAGGATTGAAGAAATACAAAGCCAGAGACCCCATCAATACAACTGCGGCGACGGCCCCAATTGCAGGCCAAAGGCTACGTTTTCTCATAGGCAGGACCTCTGTCTCATGAATCGGCATGCTATTCCAGATGCGGTCAGTTGCATCGCTGAGCTGAGTATCGGAAAGCAAATTGCCCTCCTCCTGTTCAAACTTCAGATACCACGTTTCTACAATTGCTTTTTCTGCAGCTGTACAATTTCCCGTCCTGTATTTCTCTAGTAATTCTTTTGCCTCCATGAGCTTTATCCGCTAATTAGGATATAGACGGCTAGCCCGGGCTTAGGGCGTAAAAGAAAATGAAAATATTTTCAATAATTTAATGATGGCCGAGATAAATCAGAAAGCTGATCAGGCCAAACTTGCTTCTAAGGATCTTCAACGCATTGTTAACATGCTTTTTAACGGTCATTTCGGACAGTTCCAGCTTGCTGGCAATTTCTCTGTGGGAGAGGTTCGCTTTTCTGCTCAATTCAAAAACCTCTTTCATCTTGGGTGGTAAGGCGCTGATTTCTTTTTCAATCAGGGCAGTCAATTCATTTTCTCTCACCAGGTGATCCGTAACTGCTTCGCTATGGTCGATAAAATGCTGAAGGGATACGATGTACGCCGATTCAACTTTTTTATGAGAGATGACATCAATGATCCTGTTTCGGACCGCCTGATAAAGGTATCCGGAAAGGTGTGTCTTTAAAAAAAGTTCTTCTCTTTTGGTCCAGAGGGAGGCGAAAAGCTCATGAACCACATCGTCTGCTTCCTGTTGATTTCTCAACCTGTTATAGGCGTGGATATACAATAAGCCTTTATATCGATTGTAAATTTCGGTAAAAGCAGTTTTGTCACCATCCTTCAGAAATGCAACTAAATCATGATCGGTTAAAGTCGTGTACAAGGTCATACTTCGGAATCAGCCCCCATTTTTTGAAGATTCCGCTCAATATTAATTAAATTTTCTGTAAAAGCTTTAAAAGACCATTGTAATCAAATTGTTAACAACAATCCAAAACACTGATCCTTAATCACATCAGCTTCATTTCCTTTTTCCATTTGCGGATGCGTCCTCTGGCATTAACATAGGGGGAGGAGGTGTTAAACTGGATCATCCTCCCCATCGTCCATTTGTCATACCAGGCCAGACCATAGAGTGCCTCATTGCTTTTCCTCTCCACTACAGACAGAATCCGCTGTACCGCATTTTCCAGTTTGCCGCTAATCGTTTCCAGACTATCCCCCTCATAATCCTTATAGAATTTCTGCGCCAGTTTACCCAGCTCATTCCATTTATATCCACTTTCCGGAAAATCTACCGGCAAACCAAGCTCCTTTCGTTCCTGCCATTTCAAGACCAGCTCTGCCCATCCGCAAAGGTACGACAGCAAGTTGACCACCGTCATTTTGGTACCTTTCGCATGCCCCTCCAGTTCGGGCACTTGTGCCTGATCTTCTGAGATGCTAACCAGATCTCCTTTTAACTTCTGATAGTTTGTCCGGATCGCGCTTAAAAGTTCTTCTTTATTTTGGGGAACTGCCATGGTCTGCTCTTGATAAATGCTATTTTTCTGCTGAACTAAAATCGCGGACAGCTCCTCCTAAATCATATACCGGAATTTCCGCACCCAGTTCAGCAGCAATAATACTACTTCCTGCGGCACTCCGGCTTCCTCCTGCACAGTGTACCACAACCGGCTTTCCTGCAGGAACTTCTTTGATGCGCTCCCTGAGTTCCCCGAGCGGGATGTTCAGCGAATCGCTGAAAATGGTTTTCTTTTTAACCTCATTTTCATTTCTGACGTCAATGACCGTGAACGCTTCAGGATTACTGATAAAATATTCCAAAGGCATTACCGGCATGATCACATCTCCCGTATAGGTTACAAATGCTGCTTCGATGAAATCTTCATAGCCGATACTTGCTGTTCTCCGGATCAGTTCCGCTAATTGTTCCTGATCGGCAGCCGTCAGGTAAAATTTCTCCCTTGGTCTGACAATACTTCCCAGCCAGGTTTCAAACTTCTTGCCATACACAATGTTGACCGCTCCCGGTAAATGTCCTTCTTTAAAAATGTTTTCCGGACGGGCATCTACCACTAAAACATCCGCATCAAGCACTTCAGCATCAAGATTATTTAAAACCTTCACTTTTTCCATTTGGGGGCTAAACGCAGCTGCACCTTTACGGTTAAGGTCTACATCAAAGCCAAAATATTTAGGAATGAATGGCTGATCAGCGATGAGCTCCTTTACAAAGTCATCTTCTGTCATTTCCTGCAAAGACCAGTTGCTCAGCTTCTCAGCTCCTATCGTGCTTGAGTTCGCAGTACTCAATGCTTTACCACATAAGGTTCCGGAACCATGTGCCGGATACACCAATACCTCATCCGCTAATTTCATCATCTTATCTCTCAGCGAATGGTACATTTTCCTGGCCAGCTCTTCTCTTTTTGCCTGCAGGTTACCTACCGACTCTCTTAAATCAGGTCTGCCACAATCCCCGATAAACAAGGTGTCTCCCGTGAACACCGCTTTATCGCGGCCATCATGTTCCAATACAATGGAAATGCTGTCCGGAGAATGCCCCGGGGTATGCAGGCTTTTCAATTTTATTTTACCGAAACTGATCTCATCACCTTCATCAAAAGGTGTAAAAGGATAAGCTACGCCTGTTAAACTATGTGCATATATCGTTGCTCCTGTATCCTGATGAATCTGCAAATGACTGCTCACAAAATCAGCATGAGGATGCGTTTCTATTACACCGATGATCTCTGCTTCAAATTTCTTTGCAAACTCATAATAAGGTTCCGGATTACGGGAAGGATCGATCAGTATGATCTTTTGTTCACATTCGCTGACTATTGCATAGCTGTAATGGGCTAAAAATTCATCTTTAAATTGTTCTATAATCATCTTTATTGTTTTTAACGTAAAACCCTTTGTCAGCACAAATCTGGGCATTATGGACTACTTTTTTAGTGATGAAAGTCACACATTCTTTAATGAGGCAATTTATCTTTGATCAGTCCATATAGATAGGTTCCCAATAATGCACCTATAATAACGATCGCCATCGTCAGGTAACCATAGCCCAGGTTCACAAACATCGGTCCCGGGCAGGCGCCTGTTAAAGCCCAGCCCAAGCCAAAGATCGTTCCTCCGATCAGGTATTTAGTATAAGGCCGTTCTTTATCTTTGAATACAATCGGAAGATGTGAGGCGTCTTTCCATTTCATTTTTTTAATCAGAAATACTGATATCGCGCCCAGAACAACTGCTGTTCCGATGATGCCATACATTTGAAAGGACTGGAACCGGAACATTTCGTAGATCCGGAACCAGGATACCGCTTCCGATTTGATCATGACGATGCCAAAGAGGATTCCGGCAAGGATATATTTTATTGATTTCATGTGCTGTAGATTTAAGGTTACAGGATAATAGGAAGGATCAGCCAGGTCATGAGCAATCCGCCAATAAAAAAGCCAATTACGGCAACTAAAGAAGGAAGCTGTAAGTTCGACAAGCCGGAAATCGCATGTCCGGAAGTACAACCGCCTGCATATCTCGAACCGAATCCAACCAGAATTCCGCCCGACAACAATAGCAACCAGGTCTTAGGGTTGGACAATGCAGAAAGGGAAAACAATTCATCCGGATTCAGTGCGCCATTAAAATGGATGCCAAGGCCATTCAGATCTGCCACCGTGCTTGCCGACAATTGCAAATCATTTGGATTGCTCAGAAACTGGGCCGAAATCCAGCCCCCAATAATGGAACCCAATAAAAACAACAGGTTCCACTGTTGTGCCTTCCAGTTGAAATCAAAGAATTTCACTTTCTTTCCCGCACCTGTCATACTGCAAATGGTCCTTAAATTGGAAGAGAAGCCGAATGATTTTCCCCAGAAAATCAGCATGAGCATGATCAGTACGATCATAAAGCCAGAGAAATACCATGGCCAGGGTTGTCTGATGAAGTCTATCATAATGTTAAAGAATTTCTTTTAAGAGGATATAGGTCCCCATTAATAATACAAACCAGCCAAAGCCGGTTTTTAACTTTTTACTATCTACTTTCGCACTCATTTTACTTCCTACAAAAATGCCTGTCACTGCGATGGCGGTAATCTTTAGCAAAAAGAACCAGTCGATCTCGAAATGGCCAAAGTCGCCCGAAAAGCCAATTAAAGAGTTGAGTGCAATGATAAAAAGAGAAGTACCAATTGCTTCTTTCATCGGAAGGCCCACGAGCACCACTAAAGTTGGGATCAGCAGGAATCCGCCTCCGGCACCCAATAACCCGGTGGTTAAACCGATTCCTACACCGTAAAACAGCAACTTAGGCAAGTTCAGCTTTTCTTCTGCTTTTTCACAGGGCTCCTCGGCTTTGCCATTCCTGATCATGGCTATCGCTGCTGTCAGCATCAAAATGGCAAACAATACCATCATCAGCATTCTTTCCGTTAGCTCAAAGTGGTCGAATGTTGCAATGTGCTGAGGGATTGCAGGAATCAGGAATTTCCTCGTCAGCCATACCGTGCTGACCGAGCTGATCCCGAATAGAAAAGCCGTTTTCACCTGTACCAGGCCATTTCTATAATTCTGCCATGCACCAACCAAGCTTGTACATCCTACGATGAATAAAGAGTAAGAGGTAGACAGCAAAGGAGGAATTCCAAAAAGATAAACCAGCACAGGAACGGTCAGAATCGACCCGCCCCCTCCAACTAATCCCAAAGAAATACCAATCAACGCCGAGGCCAGGTATGCAACAACTTCCATAAATAATAAATAATAAGCTTAGGACAAATATGTAGATTCTTCCGCTGACATCAGGTGACTTTTGTCACCGGCCGTTAGTTTAACAATTCTATATAGTTTCTATACAGGCGGATTTCTCCTCTTTGTTCCATCTTTTTCAGTAACCTGGAGATGACTTCTCTTGAAGAATTCAGGTCAGTAGCAATTTCCTGATGGGTTAAATTCAGTTGTTTCGCATTCAGGTGTTCTCCCTGTTTTTTAAGATAAAAGCCCAAACGCTCATCCAATCCATTAAAAGCAATGCTATCAATCACCAGCAACAGCTCTTCAAATCTGGAGCGGTAAGTTTCCATCACAAAATAATACCAGCTGGGATATAACTTCATTAATTCGTCCATCAATGCGATGGGAACCATTAAAATTGTACTATCGTCTATTGCTTTTCCCATGATTTTACTCGATTCCTGCTTTGCAGCGCAGATCATAGAAAGCGCACAGGCATCTCCGGGTTCGAGGTAATACATAAAAAACTCATCGCCATCCGTTCCCTCCCGGTACAGCTTAACCCTTCCTTTTACAATCAGGACAGTGGACCTGAAATACTGCCCGGTTTGCATCAGGAGCTCCCCTGCTTTGAAGCTTTTCATGGTTACATGTGCGATTAATTTCTCCTTTAATGCCGGCTCAAACTGAGTAAATAATTCATGGATGTAATCACTAATGCTGTTTTGAGTCATGTTTTACGATATTTTAGGTGTTTCCCGCCTTAAATGTATGATTAATTCTAAATTTGAGTGATGGCCAGTATTCCCGCTAAAAAATATCCCTCCGCCTCCGGAGACTGTTTATTATCCCTTCAGGACATGGAAGCGGGGTCCTTGGCCTATCCCGGTCAATATTCACGTTATACCATTTTGTTTATAAAGGAAGGAAAGGGTATTTTTCAGGCTGATTTCGGCAATTTCTCATTTGAGGGACCCGTCATCTTTTTTGCCAACCCTTACCAGACCATTCATTTTAAGGAAGCTCCCTTGTCGAAGGTCCGGATGCTTCAATTTCACGGTGATTTTTATTGTATAGAATACCATAAGGCCGAGGTGGCCTGTAATGGATTGCTGTTCAACAACATCTTTCTCGAGCCTTCGATTTCATTGCTGCCGGAAGAGTCGGTTTCATTTTCAGAACTCCTTGCTCAGCTGGATACAGAACTTTCCCGACAGGAACCTAATGAAGCTGTTCTTACTGCCTATTTACAGTTGTACCTCGCAAAGGCGAGTCAGATCAAGTTAAAATCAGCACCAGCTGAATTTAAGAAAACCGATGCCCCGCTGGAAGATTTCAAAATTGCATTGGAGGCCAATTTCCTCCTGATGCGCAAGCCCTCGGACTATGCCGCTTTACTCAAGCTAAGTCCCAATGCTTTTGCAAAACGCTGCAGCCGTTATTTCGGCAAATCTCCTTCCCGGTTGATTCAGGAACGTGTGGTACTTGAAGCTAAAAAGAAGTTGCACCTGAGCCGGCATAGCATTAAAGAAATCGCTTATTCCCTGAATTTTGAAGACGAATATTACTTCAGCCGCTTCTTTAAAAAGCTGACAAAAGTATCTCCACAGACCTTCCGCGAGAAAACAGGAATTTCTATCATGGCTGATTTGTCCATCTGATATCCTTTATTGTCCATGGCAGGACCGCAGCGCTGAGGGTAAATTTGCAGGATAATAATAACGTCATGTCAAATAAATTATCTTCATTAATCCGTTCCCTTGCCGGTTTATCCGCTTTAAGTATTCGCCTGATCCGCATCTCTATTGCCATTGTCCTGATCTGGATTGGCGGTTTAAAAGTATACAACTATGAGGCCGAAGGCATTGTACCGTTTGTGGCAAATTCACCATTTATGTCTTTCTTTTATGCACATCCTGAGGATTATAAAACACATATGCAAAAAGAAGGAGAAGCCAATCCTGATAAAATTGCCTGGCATGAAGCCAACCATACATATCTTTTTTCCTATGGATTGGGCAGTGTTCTGGTGGTTCTTGGTTTCTTGTTACTGGTTAACAAATACCATCCCGGAATAGGAATGATTGGGGCTGGCCTGGTCATGATCATGTCTGCCGTCACCCTATCCTTCCTCATAACCACTACAGACTCCTGGGTCCCGGCTTTAGGAGATCCGGACCATGGTTTTCCATTGCTTTCCGCAAGAGGCAGGCTCGTCATTAAGGACATCATCATGATGGCGGGAGCTTTTGCAGCACTCTGTGATTCAGCAAAACAATACCTGAATTTAAAGGCGCTGAAATAAGACAATCCATGGCATCGCCTTTAAACAAACGTTTGCGTTGATTTATTTTCCCTGGCAGGTTAAATAACTGCTAATTTTAAATATAAATCAACACAACCGTTCGTATGAAAAAATACCTTGTACCATTTGTTTTAATCCTTCTTGGCGGTACTGCTACTGCCCAGGAATTAAAATACACCAATGGGAATGATGCCTGGAACCCCGACTCTCTCGGCAATCACCGCGTAGTCCTTAATGTCAGTACTGCGGGGAAGGTTGCCAAAGCAGTCATCCCATGGAGAAGAAGGGACCTTCAGCCGGAACAAAAAGAACTCTGGGTGGTAGATGCCAAAAGCAATAAGAGAATCACCCATGTAAAGATTGCGGATATTAACAGGGAGCAGGGTACCATTTATTTTGAGCCTACTTCCGGAGCCGGAACTTATTACGTCTACTATATGCCATATAAAGTAGATGGCCGCTCCAATTACCCTAATGCCAGCTATCTCAAAAGATCAACAGCGAATAATGACACCTGGCCTGCGTCGACAGACAAAGCTGCCCTTGTTAAGGTTCAGGAAATCCAATCGGTAAACGCGATGAACAGCAATTACCCAATGGAGGTGATTGCCACCGCAAAAGAGACCGGCGATCTGATCAGACAGCATCCGGACAAGTCTTATTTTGTCTTTCCTGAAGACCGTCTGAATCCGATAAAAATGACCGCAGACCTGCCTCAACGCTGGATTTTAAAAGGTTTAAAAAACAGCTTCTCGGCAACTGCTGCAAAAGGCGAAAACTTTGCTTTTCAGCTTGGGATCTATGCCGTTAAAAAGGACCTCAACAATGTTGAAATCAGGTTTACAGACCTTAAAAGTAAAACCGGAGGACGTATTCCTGCCTCTCTCCTTTCCTGTCTGAATACCGATGGAACAAACTGGAATACGCTTCCCTTACATAAAACAGTAAATGTTGCTAAAGATAAGGTTCAGTCCCTTTGGGTACTGGCCAATCTTCCAAAAGAGTTATCCGCAGGAAGCTATACCGGAACGGCCACGGTTTCTGCCAATGGTGCAGCGAAGACCACCATCCAAATCAGCATACAGATCAGCAATCAGCTGGCCGTAGAAGGCGGAATCAACGAGCCCTGGAAGCAAACACGGCTGACCTGGTTAAACTCTACCCTGGCACAAAAGAATGAGGTGATCTCGCCTTATATTCCTTTAGCGGTAAAAGACCAGACGATCTCCTTGCTGGGCAGACAAATCTCTTTAAACAAAGATGGTTTACCTGCACAGATCCAGACCTTCTTTACACCGGAAATGACAGAATTGTCTGCAACGGCAAAAGACATCCTGACAGAACCCATCCACTTCCATGTGACCGCCGCCGACCATAAAGACATCATCTGGAAAAATGGCCCGGTAAACTTTACAGAAAAACAACCTGGAACGGTACAATGGAATACCATCAATACTTCCGACAAATTAACCATGCAGGTAAATGGCGCTGTTGAATTTGACGGATTTCTCTCTTATACCGTTCAGCTAATTGCGCAACAGGACATCAGTCTGGATGATATCCGGCTACACATTCCATTTACCGAAGCGGCATCAAAATACATGATGGGCTTAGGACTTAAAGGCGGAAACAGACTGGATACCCTGAAATGGAAATGGGATGTAGCGAACAAAAACCAGGACGGCGCATGGATCGGCGATGTAAATGCCGGCTTACAATATTCACTGAGGGATCAGCATTATGTACGTCCGCTCAACACAAACTTCTATCTGCAGAAACCATTGCTCCTTCCTTCTTCCTGGGGAAATGAGGGCAAAGGCGGAATCCAGGTGTTTAAAAAGGGAAAAGCAATCCTGTCCGACAATTACAGTGGCAGCAGAACGATGAAAAAAGGAGATACCTTGTATTACAACTTTACCTTACTCATCACGCCATTCCATCCGATTAATACGGATTTTCAATGGAGCAACAGGTTTTATCATAAATATGAGAACCTGGATACCATCAAAGCAACCGGAGCTAACCTGATCAATATCCACCATGCGACTCCGATCAATCCTTTCATCAATTACCCTTTCATTGCGCATAAAGAGATGAAATCTTACATCAATGAGGCACACCTGAAAGGACTGAAAGTAAAAATCTACAATACGGTACGTGAACTCTCCAACAGTGCCTACGAAACCTTCCCGCTGCGAAGCCTTGGACACGAAATTTATTCTCCGGGAAAAGGTGGAGGTTATTCCTGGTTACAGGAGCACCTGGGTGAAGATTATATCGCCGCCTGGTATGTACCGGAAATTAAAGATGCAGCCGTCGTAAACAGCGGAATGAGCAGGTGGCACAACTATTACGTGGAAGGCATGAACTGGCTGGTAAAGAATGTAGGGATTGATGGCATCTACCTCGATGATGTCGCCTTCGACCGAACCACTATGAAACGTATAAAAAGGGTGTTAACCAAAGACGGTCATCCTGGAATTATTGACCTTCACTCGGCCAATCAATACAATAAGAGTGATGGTTTTAACAACAGTGCCAACCTTTATATGGAGCACTTCCCATACCTGAACAGATTGTGGTTTGGAGAGTATTTTTACTATGATAAAAACAGTCCGGATTTCTTCCTTACGGAAGTCTCAGGGATTCCATTTGGCCTGATGGGTGAAATGTTACAGGATGGAGGAAATGCCTGGAGAGGGATGGTTTATGGCATGACGAACAGGATGCCATGGAGCGATGGAGCTGATCCCCGTCCGATCTGGAAAGCATGGGATAACTTTGGCATGCAAGGCAGCAAAATGATCGGCTACTGGGTAGAAAACAATCCGGTGAAGAGTAATCAGGCAAATGTGCCTGTGACTATTTACAGAAAAGATAAAAGTGTTTTAGTGGCGCTGGCCAGCTGGGCAAATGAAGACACCAAAATCAGGTTAAACATCGACTGGAAAGCATTAGGCATGGACCCGGCAAAGGCAACGATTACTGCAGCTGAAGTGAAGAACTTCCAACCGGCTGCAAGCTTTAAGGATCAGGAAGAGATTACTGTACCGAAAGGAAAAGGCTGGATGCTCGTGATTAAAGAATAACAGGAAATACAGCATACGAAAAATCCCCTCTCCTTTATCAGGAACGGGGATTTTTTATATTTGAGAGTAATTAGTTGAAGATATATCTGATACCGAATTGTGCTGCCCAACGGGAACCTATCTGATCAACAGTATAAGCTTTTCCAGTTGAAGGAGCCCTAAATGTATAGCTACCTGAATTGTAAGAGATTAATGAACTTGCGCTATTGCTTAAGAAATAAGCTCTTCCCCAATCTTTATTGATCAAATTACCAACATTAAATACATCTACTGATAATTGAATCTTATTTGATGAACCTTTAATCAACGCACCTAAATCTTGCATCAATCTTACGTCAAATGAATGTTGCCAAGGCATACGTGCACCATTACGTGCTACATATTCACCTCTTTTGCTTTTCAAATAAGGATCATTCTCGATAAAGTTATTTAAGCTCGTCCATTGATCTGCAATGCTAATTGCTGGTGACGGGTTTGCTCCGGTAGTAACAGCAGGAATAATGGCGAGTTTAATGTCTGAAAGAGTTCTAGGTACAAATAGTAAATCATTTCCGTTTGAACCGTCTCCGTTAAGATCACCATTATAAAGGTAAGTATATGGATTTCCTGATCTACCTGCGTAGAATACTGCAATAGAGGTTCCGAATAATCCTTGTTTACCATATCTTACACCGTAGTTTAAACTACCTACAATTCTATGTTTAGTATCAGATGTAGAATAAGCTAAAGGCGTATTATTTGGATCAAGTACAATCTGGTTAAACTGCCAGTTAGATACTGCTGTCGAGCTCGTACCGCTATTCACATCTTTTGCCTCACCATAAGTATAGGCAACCGAAGCTCCGAAGCCACTGGCAAATTGTTTCTGCAATTGAGCCGTTAAGCTATAAGCAGAACCTTTGTTACTGTTTTGAAGTAAAATAGCATTAGTTACTTTTGAATCTACCTTCGGACCACTATAGGTAGGTCTTAGGTCACTTCCACCAGTAAAGGTAGGGTTCAATGTACCCGATTGACCTTTAATATTGATGTCTTTATAGGTAATGTTATTTAATGTTTTGCTGTAAATGGCTTCTAAAGTTGCAGAAATACCAGCAAATAGTTTGAAATCAGCAGCAAAATTAGATCTGAAAACCTGAGGTAATCTAAAATTTTCTTCGATTAAATTTAACTGGTAGTTACCTGGGGTTCCTACAGTAGATTGCAAGTTTGGATCAGGCTGAAAACCTCCTGGAATTGGAGCTGCTGCAGTACCAGTAACCCTTACTTCGCCTGTCAACAAACCTGTATTTGTAAACTGGTTAGATAACCATACAAAAGGAACACGACCGGTAAAGATTCCTGAACCTCCTCGTAATTGTAAACTTCTGTCACCAAATACATCGTAGTTAAAACCAACTCTTGGTGCTACCAAAGGAGTGCTTTTAGGTGTCCTGTCTGTTCTGTAACCAAAAGATTTTTCAGCAGCTTCGTTGCGTCCTGGTTTGTCAAAGAACAAAGGAACATCAACCCTTAAACCAGCAGTCAGTCTGAATTCAGGAGTTACCTGGATATCATCCTGAGCATAGAAACCTAATTGTGCAGCGCTAAATTTAGCTTCAGGATTCTGGCCGTTGATAGGGAAAATCACCTCTGCTCTTGAAGGAGCATTATTTTCAAAGTCGGTAAGACTTCTAAACTGCCAGTAACCATATCTGTTGTTTACAAACAAGTTTCTGAACTTATAAAACTCATTGTGGGTACCAATTGTGAAGGTATGGTTACCTGCAAAAATTTTAAAGTTATCTGTAATTTCAAAAATATCCTGATCTAATGCATTAGCAGTACTGCTTCTTTCTGAACCGAAAGCAACGATATTACCTGAAGCATTAAAGTTTTGTATCTCTACATGAGGGAATAAAGATCCTGAAGTTGATCTTGCGTCTCTGATTCTTGAATAACCTAATAATAAGTTGTTAGATAAAGATTCAGATAGCTGGCTTCTTAACTCTAAAACACTAATATTTTGGGTGCTATTGTTTCTACCACCGTTGTTGCCAAATTTAAAACTTGTACCAGAGCGCGACAATACGTCATCATATGCCTTGATATAATTATGACGAACCATCAATTGATTTTTAGAGTTGATGTTCCAGTCTAGTCTCGCAAAGACCTTGTCATTTTGAGTTTCAGCATCTTGTCCTCCATAAGAACCGACATCATAGTTATACTTATTCTTAACATAACTAGCAAGGCTCGCTGCCTGCTCTGTAGTTAATACTGCACCTTGTTCACCAGCATTATTCACTGTTGGCTGAGCTTTTCTACCTAATTCGCCATTCACGAAGAAGAACAATTTATCTTTGATAATCGGACCACCGATTCTAAAACCATACTGATAATCAGAGAATTTGGCTGATTTCAAACCATTAGGTGTCTTACCCACTGTACCTTGATTTCTACCGAAAAAATAAGCTGACCCTTCTACTTTATTAGTTCCTGAACGAGTAATTGCATTCACACCAGCTCCGGTAAAGTTACCATAAGTAATGTCATAAGGAGCTAAAACTACCTGAATCTCCTGAATCGCATCTAAAGAAATAGGCTGAGTATTTGCACCACCACCTGGAGTAATTGAACTACTTGAAGCAGCAAAAACATCATTATTTACAGCGCCATCAATTGTAATACTGTTGTAACGTTGATTTGCGCCACCAAAAGAGTTACCATTTGCCTGTGGAGTCAAACGGTAAAAATCAGATAAAGATCTGCTCAACGTTGGCAGGCTCTCTAATTGATCTTTACTAATGCTGGTCGAAGCTCCTGTTTTTTTGCTATCAAAGACTTTACTTTTTACACCAACAACCTGAACCTGATTTAAAGTAACCCCTTCGTCATTTAAAACTACGTTTAACGCGAATGGTTCACCCAGTCTCAAAACGATACCGTCATATTCCTGAGCCTGATATCCAACAAATGTCACTACTACTTTGTAAGCACCACCAACACGCATGTTGGAAATGTTAAAGCGTCCTTCTGAGTTTGTTCCGGCGGTGTAAGTAGTTCCCGTCGCTATTTGAGTAGCTTTAACACTTGCTCCGGGTAATGGCCCCTTAGCATCGCGGACACTACCTGTCATTGTTGATGTGGTCACCTGAGCCATTGCTGTAGAGAACGTTCCCGCAAAGACTAAGATCATAACCACGAAATTAATTAGTAATGATTTCTTCATACTTTTTTGAATTACTTTTCGTTTTTTTATGATATTCCAATATTAAATATCGCGACAAAGGTAAATATTAATTTATCCTACAGTCTGATTTCAATGTTAAATTATTATTAAATATCACAATATTTTTCAACATTTAACATGTTATTTAACATATCTAACTTTCAGTTTACCAGCAAATTGTTTTTTCTGCAAAAACTGATCTCCTTCATAAAAATGTAACATCTTCAAATTATATCACCTAAAACGTCTTTACAAAAATCTTAGAAGCGGTATTAATGAACAATTTTTTTAATTTTGGCAATTACTTAAGTTAAAATTCCTTTATATAAGATATGAACTACGATGTAATTGTAATAGGCAGCGGTCCTGGTGGATATGTAGCTGCAATAAGAGCTTCTCAGTTAGGTTTGAAAACTGCAGTAGTAGAACGCGAATCTTTAGGCGGAATCTGCCTTAACTGGGGTTGTATCCCTACCAAAGCCTTGTTAAAAAGTGCACAGGTTTTTGAATACATCAACCATGCTGCTGAATACGGGATCAAAACCGCAGCGGCTGAAGCTGATTTTGCTGCTGTAATTAAACGCAGCCGTGGTGTTGCCGATGGCATGAGCAAAGGTGTTCAATTCTTAATGAAGAAGAACAAAATTGACGTGATCATGGGTACCGGTAAAGCAAAACCTGGAAACAAGGTGGAAGTTAAAGCTGCCGACGGCACACAGAAAGAATATACTGCAACCAGTATTATATTGGCTACAGGTGGCAGATCAAGAGAATTGCCTAACTTAAAACAAGACGGTAAAAAAATCATTGGCTACAGACAGGCGATGGTCCTTCCTGAGCAACCGAAATCTATGGTTGTTGTAGGTTCAGGCGCCATCGGCGTGGAATTTGCGTATTTCTATGCCACACTGGGAACGAAAGTTACGGTAGTTGAATTCATGGAAAACATCGTTCCTGTGGAAGACGAAGACATCTCAAAACAACTATTGCGCAGCTTCAAAAAAGCAGGTATAGAAGTGATGACTTCTTCGAGCGTAGAATCTGTTGATACCAGTGGTACAGGTTGTAAAGTTCAGGTAAAAACAGCTTCAGGCATGCAGACTTTAGAATGTGATATCGTTCTTTCTGCTGCTGGTGTAGTTGCCAACATAGAAAATATAGGTTTAGAAGAAACCGGCATCAAAACTGAAAAAGGTAAGGTAATCGTGGATGAATTCTACAATACCAACGTAAAAGGTTATTATGCAATTGGTGATATCGTTTCTGGTCAGGCTTTAGCACACGTAGCTTCCGCAGAAGGAATCATCTGTGTAGAGAAAATTGCTGGTCATAAACCAGAACCTTTAGATTACAACAACATCCCGGGATGTACTTATTGCAGCCCTGAGATCGCTTCTGTTGGTTATACGGAGAAAGCAGCGAAAGCTGCCGGATATGAATTGAAGATTGGTAAATTCCCTTTCTCTGCTTCAGGTAAAGCCAGCGCTGCAGGTGCTAAAGATGGTTTTGTAAAAATGATCTACGATGCCAAATACGGTGAATTGCTTGGTGCACACATGATCGGTGCAAATGTTACAGAAATGATCGCAGAGATCGTAGTAGCCCGTAAACTGGAAACTACAGGTCATGAAATGCTGAAATCTGTACACCCTCACCCAACCATGAGTGAAGCAATCATGGAAGCAACTGCTGACGCTTACGGTGAAGTAATTCACTTATAATCCATAAATAAACGATGAGAAAAACCTGTTGAGCTTTCAACAGGTTTTTTTTTACTTTTATATTTTCCTTAACCGAATGCGATATGAACTTACATACAATTGATACCGGATTATTTAAATTAGACGGGGGCGCCATGTTTGGTGTCGTTCCAAAATCTATCTGGCAGAAAAGCACTCCTGCTGATGCGAATAACATGTGTACCTGGGCCATGCGCTGCCTGCTGGTTGAAGACGGAGATCGCCTGATTTTGATCGACAATGGTATTGGCGATAAACAGGATGAGAAATTTATGGGGCATTATTACCTTCATGGTGAAGCTACCTTAGACAAATCCCTGGCCGCAAAAGGATTCTCCCGGGATGACATTACCGATGTCTTTTTAACGCATTTACATTTTGACCATTGCGGAGGTTCCATTGTCCGCCAGGGAGATAAACTTCGCCCTGCGTTTAAAAATGCCTTTTACTGGAGCAATGCCAAACACTGGGATTGGGCAGTAAATCCCAACGACAGAGAAAAAGCTTCTTTCCTGAAAGAGAACATCCTGCCGATCCAGGAAAGCGGACAATTGCGTTTCGTCGAAGATGTGGAGGGCGTTTCCTTTCATGAGGGCATCAATATCCGTTTTGCTTATGGCCATACCGATGCAATGATGCTTCCCCAAATCCAATATAAAGGTAAAACCCTGGTATATATGGCAGATTTACTACCTTCGGTAGGACACATTCCTTTGCCTTATGTCATGGCTTATGACATGTTCCCTTTGACCACCCTGACAGAGAAGAAATCTTTCCTTCAGGAAGCCGCAGAGAAAGAATACATCCTGATGTTGGAACATGATGCAGTTAATGAGTGTTGTACACTTCAACAGACAGAAAAAGGCATCAAACTGGACCGTACCTTTGACCTGGCGAGCATTTAACACTGCTGAATCCCCTCCTGCTGAACCTTTAACAGAAAAATAATGTAACCGATTTTTGTTTAACCTTTGTTTTTTTATAAATTGGATTATTAAAGTCAACCTAGAAAACTAATTTAAAAAAAACGATTATGGGAAAATTCGAGATCAAAACACGAAAAAACAACGAATTTCAGTTCGATCTGAAAGCAGGTAATGGCCAGGTCATCTTAACAAGTGAAGGTTATACCACCAAGAGCAATTGCATCAATGGAATTGAATCCGTTAAAAAGAACTCAAAAGACGACAGCAAGTTTGACAAAAAAACCTCGACAAACGGAAAGCCGTATTTTAATTTAAAAGCCACGAACGGACAAGTGATCGGAACGAGTGAAATGTATGAATCAGAAGCAAGTCGCGATAACGGAATTGAATCTGTGAAAAAGAATGCGCCGGAAGCGGAGATTTCAGATCTGACCTAATACCTAAAAAATATATTCAGCCTGTCAGCTTTCGGTATTCCGAGAAAACTGACAGGCTTTGTTTTTATTTTGTTATTCGGCTGCGCTATATTCCAGAATATCTCCAGGCTGACAATCCAGCACTTCGCAGATCGCATTCAGCGTCTCCAATCTTACCGCCTTTGCTTTACCTGTTTTCAAGATAGAAAGGTTCGACATCGTAATCCCTACCCGCTCACTTAACTCGGTAAGGGACATCTTTCTTCTCGCCAGCATCACATCTAAGTTCACAATGATTGCCATAATTACACAGTTAACTCCTGTTCTTCCTTCAATTGATGTCCTTTTTTAAATACATACATGATCACCATCGTTACCATCCCCACCGCAAACAGGGTATAATCAAGATCAAACGCATAATTGACCTGATATTCGGTAAATCTAAAGAACTCCAGCTGGATCAGAAAATTAATCAGGTCAACCACAAGTAATAATAAACTCATCGAAACACAGTATAAACCAATCGCTTTAATCCTGTCTATATTCACCAAAGTAAAGATTTCTCCCCTCGATGAGTCCCCAAGAAACCTAAATAAATTAAGCAATATCAAAACTGTTAAAATCAGGATAGTCGTCATTAATACGAAGGCACATACTTTGTATAAAAAGACCTGACTACTGCCTTGCTCTTTACTAAAAACATCTCCTGTAACCAGGTATTCCTTTTCCAGTTTAAACCTATAGCTGCCCTGTCCACTGATCTGAAGTGAATCTCCTTCCTTACTGATGACATTTTTAAATATAGCTGCATGAAAACCGGAATGCGGTCCATCTATCGCAGGTGTTTCATTCCAACCCTTCATAAAAGCCGATCGGTGCTGGTAAATTCCGATTAAAAAAACTACCGAAGAGATGGCGATCAGCAAAAACCTGATCAGGCGAATAGATTTAAGATCTTTTTTCATTTCTTTTCATTTTATGTCAGTTTGGCTTCTGCTATTCCTGCCGGAATAAAAATTTCAGCTTTAGGTAATTTTTACTTTCTGACTTCTGCAAGACAAAGGACATTTCTATGCAAACATAAGGCATTTATTATTATAATTCAAAAAATATTTATTGATTTACAATAAATACATGCCAATAATCAATAAGGGCTCAAAATACTGACAAAAGTATTTTGGAATAATTATTGCTGTTAAAATATTGTAGAAATAACAGTTGTAAACTGTAACATTTTCAGGAATTTATGTTTTCAAATTGCCTTTAAATTCTTACTTTTGCACGTTCAAACACATAACGAGTACCAAAGCATATAAATGAGACAACTCAAAATCACGCAATCCATTACCAATCGCGAAAGTCAATCTTTAGACAAATACCTTCACGAAATTGGTAAAGTAGATTTAATCACCGCCGAAGAAGAAGTAATATTAGCAAGAAAAATACGCGAGGGAGATCAGGCCGCATTAGAACGTTTAACAAAGACTAACCTACGTTTCGTGGTTTCCGTAGCAAAACAATACCAAAATCAAGGTTTAACATTAGGAGATTTAATTAATGAGGGTAACCTTGGTTTAATTAAAGCTGCAAAACGTTTTGATGAGACCAAAGGTTTTAAGTTTATCTCTTATGCGGTTTGGTGGATCCGTCAGTCTATATTGCAGGCAATTGCAGAGCAAAGCCGTATCGTTCGTTTGCCATTGAACCAGGTTGGTTCCCTAAGTAAAATCAGTAAAGCCTTCTCTAAATTAGAACAGGAATTTGAGCGTGAGCCTTCTCCGGAAGAACTGGCAGATATCTTAGAAACTACAGTAGATAAGATCTCCGATACTTTAAGTAACTCCGGTCGTCACGTATCTATGGATGCACCATTTGTTCAGGGTGAAGAAAATACATTGTTAGATGTATTGGAAAATCACGAGCCAAATACAGATAGCAGCCTGATCAACGAATCTCTTTCTGAAGAGATCAAACGTTCCCTGTCTACACTAACGGAGCGCGAACGTGAAATCATCGTTCTTTTCTTTGGATTGAGCACCAATCATCCCCTGTCTCTTGAAGAGATCGGTGAGAAATTTAACTTAACCCGTGAACGTGTTCGTCAGATCAAAGACAAAGCCCTACAACGTCTTCGTCATACTTCAAGAAGTAAAATATTAAAATCGTACCTGGGATAAGCAAAATTCAGCTCAGCCAGCCAGACGGTAAATTATATAAGTAAAAAAGATTGGGTACTCGCTCAATCTTTTTTACTTTTGTGCCATTCTAACCAAAAATATTCCACGCATGCTAAAGAAATACCAATCCGAATTCCAAAGTTGGATTGAAAAAGAAAAAAAAGCGATTGAATTGATTAACGTTGTTGGCCAATTGTGGTTCGACAGATCTATTGAACTGGTACTATTCCGTAAACCTTTATTTGATGTTGGAAGCAGTGAAATACTTGCGCATCACCAATATGCAAAAGAAGTAAGCGGCAAAGACATCAGCATTTACGAAACACTGGAACTTGCCGTTACCATTTCTAAATGTAACCTCGCCCCGTCACGTGTTGACATTGGCAGACTGGCTTCAGAATGGCTGGAAGACAACAACAATTACCCTACAATGCACGACTTTGTAGTGAGCAAACTCAGCAAACACATCGGTAAAGACAAAATCAGCCTGAAACCTAAAGACGTTGTTCTTTTTGGGTTTGGACGTATTGGACGTATCGCTGCACGTGAACTGATCCTTCAGGCAGGTAAAGGAGAACAATTGCGTTTAAGAGCAATCGTTACCAGAAGCTATAGCGATGAAGAACTGATCAAAAGAGCGGAACTATTGCGCACAGATTCAATCCATGGTCCTTTCAATGGAACGATTGTAGAGGATTTTGAAAACAAAGCACTGATCATCAATGGTCAGACGATCTTTTTCATCGAAGCAAAACAACCTGATGAAGTGGATTATACGCTTTATGACATCCATGATGCTTTACTGATTGACAATACAGGAATTTTCCGTGACCGTGAAGGTCTGGGCAGACACCTGACTGCCAAAGGAATCAGCAAGGTATTATTGACTGCACCTGCTAAAGGAGATATTCCTAACGTAGTGGCAGGAATCAATGATGCGCATATTGATTACGCAAATGAAACAATTTTATCCAATGCATCCTGTACCACCAATGCCATTGTACCGGTATTGAAGTTAATTGATGATGCTTTTGGAATCGAAAAAGGACATATAGAAACGGTTCACTCGTATACGAACGACCAGAACCTGTTAGACAATTACCATAAAAAATATAGAAGAGGCAGGGCTGCTGCATTAAACCTGGTGATCACAGAAACCGGTGCAGATAAAGCAGTCGCAAAAGTAATCCCTCACCTGGGTGGAAAGCTAACCGGAAATGCAGTGCGTGTTCCTACACCAAACGTTTCCCTGGCCATCCTGAACTTATCGTTAAACAAAGTGACTTCCAAAGAAGAAGTAAGCGAGATTTTAAGACAAGCTTCTCTTTTCGGTGACCTGTCTGAACAAATCGAATACTCCATCTCGAATGAGCTGGTAAGTACCGATTTAATCGGAAACAGTCATGCTTCCATCGTTGATGGCCCGGCAACGATTATGGCGAAAGACAATAAATCAGTAGTACTTTATACCTGGTATGACAATGAATATGGCTATACCAGACAGGTGATCCGCCTGGCTAAAAAATTAGCGGGTGTAGTGAGGCTAACTTATTACTAGTCGCTTTAAAAAGCAATAAAAAAGGCCGGTGTTTATACAAAACACCGGCCTTTCTCATGTATAGTTATCTTGTTAAAAATGTGGCAAATGCGGCTTGGTCTGCATGATCTCCTCGATACTGGTCAGCACCTCTTCCGTTAACAAAGGAAACACTTCCAAAGTAGTCAGGTTTTCTTTGAGCTGTGCCGTTTTCGAAGCACCCAAAATCACCGTACTTACATTCGGATTTTTAAGACACCAGGCCAATGACAACTTCGCCAATGGAATATTTAACTCATCAGCCAATCCCTGCAGTTTCTCCGCCTTTTTAAGCTTCTCCTCGTTTAAAACTGCATCCTTCAACCATTCCATCCCTTTTAGTTCCAGACGGGTATCTTTGGTGATGCCAGAAGTATATTTACCAGACAGTAATCCCGACGCCAATGGCGACCAGATCGTGGTGCCCAGTCCGTATTCTTTGAATAGCAATAGGTATTCGTTCTCCATCTTATTCCGCTCCAACAGGTTGTATTGAGGTTGTTCCATCGTTGGACCAATTAAATTGTATTGCTTTGCTACCCCGATCGCTTCCATGATCTCCGAAGCACTCCATTCAGAAGTTCCCCAGTACAAAATTTTCCCTTGCTGCAATAGGGTATTCATTGCCCATACGGTTTCTTCAATCGGCGTGTTCTTATCTGGCCTATGACAAAAATAAAGATCAAGATAATCTACCTGCAAGCGTTTCAATGCGGCGTTACAAGCCTCAATCACGTGCTTGCGCGATAAACCAACCCTGTTCGGCCCTTTGTTCTCTGTTCCAAAAAACACTTTACTGGAAACCACAAAGGATTCCCGCTCCCATTTACGGGATTTAAGGATTTTACCCATCACCTCTTCTGACTTCCCTTCTGCATAACCCTCTGCATTGTCGAAAAAGTTAACCCCGGCATCATAAGCGATCCCCATTAACTCATCCGCTGTTTTATCGCTGATCTGTTGTCCGAAGGTAAGCCAGCTTCCCAAAGAAAGCGCACTTACCTGTAATCCCGACTTACCTAAACGTCTATATTCCATTTATATCTTGTTTTTAATGATGTATTGAGCTGAAATTACCTCATATCATCAAAACATTCAATGTTCATTTAAGTTTTGACAATCACATGTCGAAGGAGATATCGGCGAATATAATTACCTTTAGCTCAGTAGAACCAGATCAAAAGATGAAAGCATACCTGTTATTACCACTCGTTGTATTGTTGAGTTGCAATACCGTAAAGAAACCTGCACAAGCACAAACTGCCCGGCATTTCTCAAAAGCAGAACAGCAATTACTTAAAGATGTGGAAGTCCTCTCTTCGGATGCGTATGAAGGACGCAAGACAGGCACCAAGGGTGCAGAAATGGCAAGGACATACATCAGCACCAGATTTAAACAAATCGGCTTAAAACCAATCCCTTTGCTTTCCGGATATGAGCAGGTCTTTTCTTTCAAAAACAATAAAGGTGTAGAGATCTCCGGAAAGAACATGCTGGCCTGCATTCCCGGAAAAAATGAAGAGATTATTGTAATTTCCGCTCATTATGATCATGTGGGCATCATGAATAACGAAGTCTACAACGGGGCGGACGACAATGCCTCAGGCATCGCTGCCTTGTTAAAATTTGCAGAATACTATAAAAACAACAAACCCAACTATACGTTAATCTTTGCTGCTTTTGATGCAGAAGAAATGGGCTTAAGAGGATCAAAGGCATTTGTAGAAAAGCCGCCTGTAGCCTTGGAAAAGATTAAGCTAAACATCAATATGGACATGATCAGCCATAATGACAAAGGCGAACTGTATGCCTGTGGTACCTTCAAATATCCGGAATTAAAGAAGTATTTCATCACTACAGATCCCCGGATCAAAGTATTATTGGGGCATGACGATCCTAAAACAGGTCATGAAGACTGGACAGACCAAAGCGACCAGGGTTCATTTAATGCAAAAGGCATTCCTTTTATTTACTTCGGTGTGGAAGACCATAAAGATTACCATAAGGCCTCAGATGAATATCAGAACATCAACAAAAAGTTCTTTATCGATGCTGCAGCTTCCATTCTGGAAATCATCAACAACATCGATAAAGAACGTAATCTTAAATCCATCTTCAGAGAGAAACTGAGGATGAAAAAGCAATAAGCCTTAAAATTCTATAGCTAATAAACTGATCAAAGGAATGTGAATTCCGTTTTTCAGCTGGATGTACTTTTCTGTTACTGACCATACGGTTGTAGAAACCGTTCGTGGCCCTTCCTTGGTATTGAAAGAAATATCTGCCTTAGATTTAAACTCATTTCCAAGTCGCTGTGCAGAGTTCAGCTTATCTCTCAATTCTTCTGTATGGTTTTGTTCAGCAGGTATGATCTGACTGATGTCTATTGACTCTTTTTCGATTAATTCCCCTATCATAATATAATGCCTTAATTCTAATTAAATATGCGTTTAAACAATTAAAATCGCAATAAAAACAGATACTTCAAAGTCATTTTTACATAATTGTGTAAATAGGCTTTTACATTCAAAAAAATCAACTGATTAACAGCCGTTTAATCTTTACTGTCTTCTTCCCGGAGTTTTAATCATTCCGACAAACTCCGTAGTTCTTTCCTTAGATACCAGGATCATTGGCGGAACAGCAGTCGTCGTACTACTTTCCTCCCTAACGCTCATTCTTGCGCTTTTAGCCGAAGCCAATGCAGAAGATCCGGCGGTTCCGGGAATCGCAGCTACCGCTTTCGCAAGGTAACCTTCTCTTACATCTCCAAATTCATAGAGCGGATTGTCAAAAAACGTGGCTTCAGTCGATGTTGCTGCATTATAGTCAGGAACCATTCCATTGAAATAACCTCCCTCTCCATTGGCATTTTTCGTTTCAAACATCGCATAGAAAACATCATATCGGTTTTCAATCTTTATTGGAAAGAAACCTACAGGTTTTCCATAAGTGGTTTCCCCAACCAATTTAACATTTACAAAAGGCTTTAAACTATTGATCACGAGTTCGCTTGCGGAAGCAGTTCTGTCGGACACAATAAAAACGACATTAGTCACCCCTGCCAGTGCTCCTTTTTTACTAAAGGAAGTAGATTGAGCTTCAGGGCTGTAATCATCATCCGCCTGAGTCAGATTTCTTCCGAGTGTCCTGTCATATATTAATTTGCCATTGATGTCGGTAACTGGCTGGTTGATCAGGATTCCCGCCTTTCCACTGCGCATGGTATTGTTATAATATTCCCGGAACATGACTTTTCCATTGAGACCGGAAGGAGCAATCAGATTGATCAGGTATTCTGCAGTATTGATGTATCCACCTCCGTTATAGCGTAAGTCAACCACAAGGTCTTTAACCCCCATTGTAGCGAAATCAGCAAAAGCGGCATCTAAGTCTGCTTTAGTCGTATTATCCAAAGTCGAAAACCTGGCAAAAGCCAGATAACCAATCTTCTTTGTTCCGGCAGTAAGCGTAACTGCTTTATAAATCGGGCTGCTTTTATAGCTTTTCTTCGTTAGCGTCGTAGAAAACTCATTTAATCTCGATCCTCCGGTATATACAGTCCCGGTGATTGACACATTTGCTCCTTCAATCGCATTAAACGCAGCATTCACCTCTGTATTGATATTGGCACCAAAAGACTGCCCATTAATGGTTCTGATCACCCAGCCCCGCTTCACACCAGCATCTGCTGCCGGAGAACCTGGATATACAGCAGTAACAATTAAACTATAAGTCAGAGGATTGTTCACATCGGTTCTGTAGGCATCAATTCTAATCCCTACGTCATTACCATTACCTTCTGAGTCAACAGAAGCCAAAGAATTAGGTATGCTGGCCTGAGGGTTAGCAGCATCAGCATCCTCTATAAAAGAGTATTTTAAGGAAGAGTAGCCTTGCCTGTAATCAACAGACCCGGAAACCTTACCTATATTAAAAAGATTGTTTTTATACTTATCCAGGTTAGCGGCGCCATTTGTATATTTTCTTGGCAGGTACTCATCATAAGTAGGCAATGCCTCATTCCAATAATAAACTTCTTTGGCATAAAGAAACAAAGAGTCATTACTCAGCTGAACTCTATCTGTAGTAGGGGTTTGCTGACTATTTCCGGTAGCCGGATCACTTGTCTGTGGTTTTTTCTCCGGTGTGGGTTCTACTTTATTCTTTTTGCAGGCTGTAAATCCCAGAGCAAGCACTATGATAGCTAGTGCAGCATAACGTCCGGAGGATATATGTTTTATCATCGATATAGAGTTAGATTATAACAAATTTAAGATAATTAAACAGCATTACCGCAGGTTGTTATGCGAATACTAACGTAATTAATCCTGCAATAGTTTATCTATCGCTAAAAAATCAATCTTTGCATTTGAAGCACATTCCCGATCCAGTCCTTCTTTTCCTATAAACAAGAGATCTTCCCGTTTTAAGCCATGTTTTTCCAGGATCAGTTCCAGTCCGGCAGCGGAGGGTTTTTCACCTATTTCCGCGGCAAAATAGACCAGCAGGTTTTGCTCCAATCCGTTCCATTCGATCTGTCTGATTTTATTCAGCTGCATGGCCGGATCTCCGGCGACAAATAAGAACAACTGCTTGCCTTTACCTACCACTTCCTGTAGTAAATTCAGCATTTTATTAAAGATCAACAGCTTTAAAGGCAGCCTCGCATTTTGAAGCAGCAGGTCATAGTTAACCTGATATTTTAATGGGATATCAAATTTAGCGGCGGTTTGCGCAAAAATGTCTTCCGGACCATCTGCAAGATGTTTTTCCTGCATAAACTGAAGTATTTCCGTGGCATTTAACTGCTCCCCATATTCAATAAACTGTGCAAACAGGTAATATACCTGGAGCAAGTAATCTTTTTCGGGATAAAGAACATCGTCAAGTTCAAAAACAAAAGCTTGTTTTTCTTCTAAGAATTTTTCAGATACCATGAATGTATAGAATGATGGGGTATTAATTGATCGTAAATAAAACAGGTTCCAGTCCGCTGGTTCCGGCATTGATATAAAATGCGCCGTTTAAACCCGCTTCTTTTCCTATGAGGGCTTGTTCATCGGATGGGTTTGAAGAGAACAGCAGCATTCCATCCCGATAAATCGCCCAGTCGCCGGTTTGCTTCTCCGTACTCAGGTATTGATCCAGTTTATTGATTTCCGGAAGCAACACAGAGATTCCGAATTCCTCGAACAAGACGATCGATCTGGAAACCGCCTCTATTTCAAAAGTATGTAGTGGCAGAATCATTTCCACTCCTTCGTCCAGACAGTTGTTTAATAAGGTATGTGCAGTAGTGTCGTCATTCCGCGTTCCTAAAGAATGCATTTGATAAGCTGCAGAGCTGAATGAAGGCATATCGCCATAGTCTGCCAATAATATATCGTCATCGGCAAATGCTTTCAGCAGCTTTAATGTTGCTGCAGATTTACCTCCTGTAATTAATATCTTCAAAATGTTATATGATTAATCCGTCTTTCATTGTGACTACCCTGTCACTGATTTTTGCCAGTCCTTCATTGTGTGTCACAATGACGAAGGTCTGTTTAAAGTTGTCCCTGAGGGTGATAAAGAATTCATGCAAAGCGTTTGCATTGGCAGAGTCCAGGTTTCCTGAAGGCTCATCGGCCAATATGATCGAAGGCCTGTTAACCAAGGCCCTGGCTACTGCAATCCGTTGTTGTTCTCCACCGGAAAGCTCATTGGGTTTATGTGTTGCCCGATCTTTGAGGCCTAAAAGGTCTAACAATTCCATGGCCCGTTGTTCGGCTTCTTTTTTTCCTGTTTTAGCGATAAAGGCAGGAATACAAATGTTCTCCATCGCAGTGAATTCGGGCAACAGGTGATGGAATTGAAAAACAAAGCCTATATTTTTGTTACGAAAGATACTCAACAGCTCGCCGGAAAGCAGATTCACTTTAGCGCCATTCAATTGTACCATCCCCTGATCGGGCTTGTCTAAAGTCCCCAGTATATGTAACAATGTGCTTTTCCCTGCTCCGGAAGCACCGATGATACTTACAATTTCTCCTTTTGCCACTTCAAAATCCACCCCTTTCAGGATGGGTAAATTTCCATAAGCTTTCTTTATACCTGTAGCTTTTAGCATAAATGCAAACTTACTGTTTTTAAAACCAATCTGAAATTGTAGATTTGGACAAATTTTTTCAGCAAATGAATATCCACGAATATCAAGGTAAAGAAATACTTAAAAGTTTTGGTGTAGCCGTACAAGAAGGCATAGTTGCCGACACGGTTGAGCAGGCTGTAGAAGCTGCTAAAAAAATGAAAACTGACTTCAATTCTGATTGGGTTGTGATTAAAGCACAAATCCATGCAGGCGGAAGAGGTAAAGGCGGAGGTGTAAAACTGGCTAAAAACCTTGATGAGGTTAAAGAAAGAGCTGCTGCAATCCTGGGCATGCAATTGGTAACCCCACAAACTGGTCCTGAAGGTAAGAAAGTAAACAAAATTTTAGTTGCGCAGGATGTTTATTATCCCGGAGCTTCGGAAACTAAAGAGTTCTATGTAGGCGTATTGTTAAACCGTGCGACAGGCAAGAACATCATTATGTATTCTACCGAAGGTGGAATGGATATTGAAGAAGTAGCAGAAAAAACACCTCATCTAATATTCAAAGAAGAGATCGACCCTAAAGTTGGTCTTCAAGGATTCCAGGCCCGTAAGGTTGCCTTCAATCTTGGATTAAGCGGAGCTGCTTTTAAAGAGATGGTGAAATTTGTTACTGCGCTTTACAAAGCGTACGACAGCATTGACTCTGCTATGTTCGAGATCAACCCGGTATTAAAAACTTCTGATGACAAAATCATCGCTGTTGATGCTAAAGTTGATTTAGATGAAAACGCTTTGTTCCGTCATCCTGACTATGCAGCAATGCGTGATAAACTGGAAGAAGATCCAACAGATGTTGAAGCCAGCGAATCAAACTTAAACTATGTAAAATTAGATGGTAATGTTGGCTGTATGGTTAACGGTGCTGGTTTAGCTATGGCGACCATGGACATCATCAAAATTGCTGGTGGTGAGCCTGCCAACTTCCTTGACGTTGGTGGAACTGCAAATGCACAAACCGTAAAAGCAGGTTTTAACATCATCCTTAAGGATCCAAATGTTAAAGCAATCCTAATCAATATCTTTGGTGGTATCGTTCGTTGTGACCGTGTAGCTCAAGGTGTAATTGATGCTTACAAAGAAATCGGAGATATTCCTGTTCCAATCATCTGTCGTTTACAAGGTACCAATGCCGCTGAAGCGAAACAGTTAATTGATGAGTCAGGATTAAAAGTATATTCAGCAATCGCATTGAAAGATGCAGCTGCTTTAGTTACTAAAGTACTTTCGTAGTATCAGGTAATTACCTATCACAAAAAAGGTCAATTGTTCATTCAATTGACCTTTTTTTTATGACCTATATTTCCGATACTTCTGGTTGCCTCAACAAAGAAAACCATGATGATTTCCTTCCTTTTCTCATTACCCGCAGGGTATAAAAAATAAGAAGCCTCCAGTCATCCAACGGGAGGCTTCTTTAACCAAATATAAATTAAACGAGCTGACACAAATATATAACTTAAAGACAAAAAACACAATTTATTTCAATAAAAAATCACAAAAACATAAAAAACATCAAAATAAAACACAACAAAAGCAATTAAAACACATAAAAATCAACAAAACACACAAAAACAAACAAAAAGAAGCTAAATATTTACAACAAAATCCATAAAACACAATAAAAACAAAAATAAACACACTGAAATCACAAAAAAACCAGAAGAAAATCCAAAACAAAGACGAAATACACCTAAAAAAATCAAAAACACCAAAACATAGATACTAAACAAGGCCTAATTTAAAGGAAACATAAAAAACAGAGCCTTTATCTTCCTTACTCTCAAACCAGATTTTACCTTGTTGTTGCTCCGTGAACTCTTTACACAATAACAATCCTAATCCGATTCCTTTTTCATTATTGGTACCATAAGTAGCAGAAGCATTAAGATGAAACAGGTTCTCCTGCTTCTCATTGGACATACCTATTCCATTATCAGAAATAATAATCATGCCCTCCGTATCACGATACCTGGTAGACACGATGATCTCTCCCCCGGCCGGCGTAAATTTCAGCGCATTTGACACCAGGTTCCTGATGACCAGATGCAGCATATCATGATCCGCCATTAGATTTAATTGTCCGGCGGTTAACACATTCAGGCGAATCCCCTTCTTATCGGCTATTGACTTTTCAATTTTCAACCAACCCTTCAGCGCCTCATTCACATCCAGAGATTTCAACTGAACATTAGCTCCCATCAGCTGAGTTCTTGACCAGGAAAGCAGGTTCATGAGCATTTCAGATGTATCCCTGGTGATCTCCAGCAATTGCTCCTCGATAAAAGACTTCTCCCCTTCTTCCAATCCCACTGCATTCAACAATTCCAGATATCCTTGTATAGAACTCAATGGCATCCTTACATCATGTGCCACAATAGAAAGCAACCGATCCTTTTCCCGATTCAGGTATTCCAGCTCCTGTTTTTGAAAAAGAATCTCTTCGTTCTGCACCTCTATTGCCCGGTTTCGTTCTTCAACAGAAGCCCTTTCATGGTCATAATTCTTTCTCATATAGCTGATGGAAAAGAAAATCAGGGTAGTAGTCACCACATAAGTCACCCCAAAATCAATTGTCTTTACTGCATCACTCATATATAGATTCGGTATCATATGTGGCCAATGAAGCTCCACAACCAGTACAACAAGCACAATCAGCAGATTGAAAGGCACCCAAAACACGTATTGCCGTTTAGGAATAATGGTAATGATGATAAAAAAAGAAAGTACAAAGAGTAAAATATTCGGGCCAAGAATCCCGGAATTATAGAAATAACAGAAAATAAAAGCCATGTTACAAGCCAGGCAAAAAATCATAATGCATATCGAAGATTTTCGCTTCACTCTGGAGCCATAATACAAAGCAAAAATAAACAACATGGATACACAACAGAGCCATGCCAGCGCTTTCAGGTTCACGATATAGTTATAGGGAGCTTCCACCAACATGGCAAAGAAAGCAAAGATGCACATGGTGTTAAAAATACGTTCTTCAAGAGAAAAGTTATAGACATCACCAATGGCATTTTGCCAGAGGGAAAGTTTAAAATTTGGTTGCACGTTAATATGATTGAGAATGAAACGCAAACTTAATATATTAAGATTCATAAAAAAAATCATTATACAATTGAATATAAGCAAGCTATTCCCTCTTATTTATTGAATGAAATCCTTATTTTTGAAGCTCTCCACAATAAAATCATGATAAAACGAGAAAAAGTAAAAAGCCTGTTAGAGACAGAGCAGTTCGACAGAGAAGTGACCGTTATGGGTTGGGTACGTACCTTCCGTAACAATCAGTTTATAGCTATAAATGATGGTTCCTGCATGGGAAATATCCAGATCGTTGTCGACTTTAATAATACCCCTGAAGATTTATTAAAACGCATTACTACAGGAGCTGCAATATCCGTTACAGGAATCATTGTTGAATCCGTTGGTAAAGGCCAGAGAGTTGATATAAAAGCAAATTCTATTGAAATATTAGGCGATAGTGATCCGGAAAAATTCCCATTACAACCTAAGAAACACAGCTTGGAGTTCCTGAGAGAAATTGCGCATCTACGCTTCCGTACCAATACTTTCAACGCGGTTTTCAAATTACGTCATGCCCTGGCTTTCGCCATCCATCAGTTTTATAACGACAGAGGCTTTGTATACATGCACACCCCTGTAATTACAGCTTCTGATGCTGAAGGTGCCGGTGAAATGTTCAAAGTAACGACTTTAGACTTTGACAACACCCCACGTACCGAAGATGGTAAAGTAGATTTCTCACAGGATTTCTTTGCCCGTGCAACCAACCTTACCGTATCCGGACAGCTGGAAGGTGAACTTGCTGCAATGGCCTTTGGACAGATTTATACTTTCGGCCCTACATTCAGAGCTGAAAATTCAAATACAACCCGTCACCTTGCAGAATTCTGGATGATTGAACCTGAGGTTGCTTTTGCAGACCTTGAAGACAACATGCAGCTGGCAGAAGACATGATGAAGTACGTCATCGACTATGCTTTAAAAAACTGCCCGGAAGAAATAGAATTCCTGAACAACCGTTTGCTGGAAGAGGAGAAAACCAAACCACAGAACGAGCGTAGTGAGCTTTCCTTAATAGAAAAACTAAACTTCTGCCTGAACAATGACTTTGAGCGCCTGACCTATACAGAAGCCATCGCCATCCTAAGGTCTTCCAAACCAAATCAAAAGAAACAATTCAAGTATCTTATTGACGAATGGGGAGCAGACCTTCAATCGGAACATGAACGCTACCTGGTAGAGAAACATTTCAAAAAACCGGTGATCTTAACAGACTACCCTGCAGATATCAAATCATTCTACATGCGTCAGAATGAACCTGATGCCCAGGGAAGAAAAACAGTAGCCGCCATGGACATCCTTTTCCCTGGAATCGGAGAAATGGTTGGCGGTTCTGCAAGAGAAGAACGTATGGATAAACTTGTTCAAAGAATGGAAGAGCTAAACATCCCACAAGAAGAACTGTGGTGGTATTTAGACACGAGACGCTTTGGAACAGCTCCACATGCAGGATTCGGATTAGGTTTCGAAAGACTGGTACTTTTCGTAAGTGGAATGACGAATATCAGAGACGTGATTGCTTTCCCGCGCTTCCCAAGAAACGCAGAGTTTTAATCTCATCAGTATAAAACAGAAAGGCCGGTTCCATTTAGTTGAAACCGGCCTTTCTATTTTAAGTGTTTCTGATCAGAGAAATTAAGTGTTACAAAAATATCCCATCTCCTTTTCATCCCCGAATCTTTGCTGAAGGGCAAATATTCGAATGTCTTCAAAGCAGAGGGACATTTTTGTTAAATATAATGATTACTCCTCCGCATGGTGCAATTGAATACCCTACCCAACCACATCGCCCTCTTGAAATAACACCCGGGTCGAGGTTTAGCCTGTGGAGCGAACCTTAATTCTATGCAGGATTTCTCCAATAAATGTGGAGTTCAGAAAAGGCATAGAAAGATTTGCGCCCTTCAGCGCAAAAGATTTCAGCCTTTGAGGAATCTCTACATTTATTGGAAGAGAAAAACGGGAGATACCAAGCAAGAGCGGAACTAACTTCCTGGCGTCAAATTGTCATTAAAAGAATTGGCATGTGCATAATCCACTATCGAAACCTTGTAATCCGTAGGCGTAAAACTAGCTGAAGTACTCAATGCCATGCCCAGTTCGAATCTCAAAGGGTAAGGCGTTCTCAACAGGCTGCCTTCCGGAATATAAGGAAAACTCTCCATATACGACTGCATCACATTGGGAGCGATCCTCCTGTTGATATAAGCTCTGGTCAACTGATAAGTATGGTGTAATCCCGCAGCACCGAGCAGCTCTACGGCACTTTCTACGGTAAGCTTATGAAAGTTAAACACCCTGACTCTTTTGTCTTCTACAACCAGCCCTTTCATCAGACTCGCATCTTGCGTAGCTACACCAGTCGGACAGGTATTGCTGTTACATTCCAAAGCCTGAATGCACCCTAGTGCAAACATCATTCCTCTTGCAGAATTACATAAATCTGCACCTAAAGCAATGTTTTTTACCAGGTCAAATCCGGAAGATATCTTTCCTGAAGCGATGATCTTAATGTGTTGTTTCAGGTTAAATCCACTCAACACATCATACACAAAGGCTACTCCTTCTCTCAAAGGCATGCCGACCGCATTAGAAAATTCCTGAGGTGATGCACCCGTACCACCTTCAACTGTGATAAAGTCGACATAAGTCCCCGTTTCTGACATCGCCTTACAAATGGCAAAAAATTCACTTCTGCGGCCAATACACAATTTTATCCCTACAGGTTTACCACCCGACAATTCCCTTAATTTCTGAACAAAAGCCACCAGTTCCAAAGGCGTTTTAAAAGCCGCATGTGCGGGCGGAGAGATCACATCAAAACCTTCTTTCACCAACCTGATTCTCGCGATTTCCGGAGTTACTTTCTTAGCTGGCAAAATCCCGCCATGCCCTGGCTTAGCGCCCTGCGAAAGCTTAATTTCAATCATCTTCACCTGCTCAGACTGGGAACGTTCTGCAAAGGCATCATAATTAAAGCTACCATCGTGATGGCGACAACCGAAATACCCCGTTCCGATTTGCCAAATGAGATCTCCTCCTGGATTGGCATGGTAATCACTGATTCCACCTTCTCCTGTATTGTGGGCAAAATTCCCAAGTTTAGCGCCTCCGTTTAAGGCGAGGATGGCATTCTGACTCAATGAGCCGAAGCTCATGGCCGATATATTATAAATACTTGCAGAATAAGGCTTTTTACAACCAGGCCCGCCAACAAGCACTCTTGGGTCTTCATCTAACTCGGTATGACTGATCGCTGCAATGCTATGACTCAGCCATTCGTATCCGTTTTCATAAACATCCAGCTGTGTACCAAATGGAATCGTATCATTCTCTTTTTTTGCTCTTTGATAAATCAGGGAACGGTTTAACCTGCTGAATGGTTTCCCATTGGTATCGCTTTCCACAAAATACTGATAGACTTTTGGGCGCAGGTCTTCCATAAAATACCTTAACCGGCCAACTACGGGATAATTCCTGACGATACTGTGTTTCGGTTGGTAAAGGTCGTAAACCCCTAATATGACGATCGGTCCGATAAAGATGAAAGCCCAGTAGAAAGGTGGCCAGGCCAGGCTGATCATGACCGTTGCGGTCACCAGAAATGCAGCAATTGCGATAAAAGCTTTTCTCATATGGTTTAATTTAATAAAAACATACTAATAGAACAATAATAAGCATAATAAGGTATAAAGATTTTGTAATTTTACATATGCTTATCAAAATCTATCCTGAAAATCCGAATCCTAAAGCAATAGAACAAGCGGTGGAGGTCTTAAAAAAAGGAGGCATCATCATTTATCCGACCGATACTGTTTACGGATTGGGTTGCGACATTACCAACCAAAAAGCCATAGAGAAGATTTGCCGGCTGAGGGGCATCAAACCTGAAAAGGCCAACTTTTCTTTTATCTGTTCTGACCTCAGACACATTTCAGACTACATTAAGCCCATTGACACCACTACCTTCAGGGTGCTAAAAAAAGCATTACCGGGTCCGTTCACCTTTATATTCAATGCGAATAACAATGTACCAAAGCTGTTAAGCTCCAATAAAAAAACGGTAGGTATCCGTGTTCCTGACAATGCCATTGCGCGGGAAATTGTAATGTTACTCGGCAACCCGATCTTATCGACTTCCATAAAAGATGACGATGAGTTGATTGAATATTCTACAGATCCGGAATTAATCCACGAGAAATATGAAGATAAAGTAGACCTGGTGATCGACGGCGGATATGGTGACAATGAGCCTTCTACCGTTGTAGATTGCACTTCCGGAACATTTGAAATCATTCGTGAGGGAAAAGGAGATCTGGAAAGTTTCCTTTAATTTGTTGCCTAACTCCCCCTTGAATGGTATCTTTAACACATGTCGAAACTATTCAATTTACAAGCGTTCAGAGATTTCATCCGTTCAGGACAAATCGGGGGCATCATCCTCATGGTTTGTGTTGCCATCTCTTTATTTATTGCAAATTCCTCCTATAGTGAAGGATTCGCCAATCTTTTAGCCACAGATTTAGGGATTACCTTCGGCGGCAGCAGCTATTCTTTTACCGTTTCTGCCTGGATCAATGATGCCCTGATGGCCGTCTTTTTCCTGTTGGTAGGACTGGAAATTAAAAGGGAAATGCTGGAGGGAGAATTGTCCTCGCTCAAGAAGGCCTCCTTGCCCGTGATTGCGGCTTTAGGTGGCATGCTTGTTCCTGCACTGATCTATTTCGCTTTTAACCACAATACGCCGACGGCTTCAGGATGGGGAATCCCGATGGCTACTGATATCGCCTTTGCACTTGCCATCATTTCCATGCTGGGCAAAAGCGTCCCTACTTCTTTAAAGATCTTTCTGGCTGCACTGGCCATTGTGGACGACCTTGGTGCGATCCTCGTGATTGCGGTATTTTATACCAGTGAAGTGCATTTTGACTACCTTTTGATGGCTGCAGGCGTCCTGGCATTGCTGTTTGTATTTAATTTCTTCAATATAAAACCCTTATTCTTTTACCTGATTCCGGGAATCTTTTTATGGTACTTTATCCACCATTCAGGAATCCATGCCACGATCGCAGGGGTATTGCTGGCCTTCACCATTCCTTGTAATGCGACCAATGTAGAATCACCGCTGGAAAAGCTGGAACACCTGCTCAACGGTCCGGTAAATTATTTCATCATGCCTATTTTTGCTTTGGCAAACACCAATATCACCTTTCAGAAAGAGATGCTTGGCGGCCTGGTTTCCCCATTGGGAGCGGGGATTATCCTCGGCTTATTTGCCGGAAAAACAATAGGGGTTACGCTATTTTCATGGCTGGCAGTGAAGCTAAAGCTAGGCACCTTACCTTCCCGGTCCGGATGGAAGCACATCATTGGATTGGGTATGCTTGCCGGAATAGGATTTACCATGTCCATTTTTATTTCCCTATTGTCTTTCAGCGACGAGATGCATGTAACGGAGGCTAAATTCGCCATCCTTTGCGCTTCTATCATTGCCGGATTAATTGGGTTTATCTACCTCAAATCCATCAAAAGCACGAAAGAAGTTACGGCTTAAAGGTTTTCATAAAGTCCTTCACACTGGCAATGACATTATCGGATTTCAGGCTTTTAACAAAGGCACTGCCGATAATGGCTCCATTTGCATACTGACAAGCCTTATCAAAAGTCTCTTTGCTGCTGATGCCAAAGCCAATCATGGTAGGATTGTTAAGCTTCATCTCTGCGACTCTGGAGAAATACGCTTCTGTACTTTCCGATACCTGCAGGTTTTTTCCCGTGGTAGCAGAAGAAGACAAGAGATAGATGAAGCCATTACTTAGTCCATCGATTTTACGGATCCGCTCTTCAGAGGTCTGCGGGGTCACGAGGAAGATATTCGTCAGTCCGTTTTCCTTGAACACGTCACTGTAAAGCGCTTCATATTCGCTCATTGGAAGATCCGGAACGATACATCCATCCACACCTACTTCGGCGCATGACTTACAAAAATTAGCTACCCCATATTGCAGCATCGGGTTCACATAGCCCATTAACAATACCGGAATGCTCACTGTTTTACGAAGGTCTTTCAATTGCTCAAACAACAGTTTAAGCGTCATTCCTCCATCCAGCGCAGTCTTGCTGCTCGCCTGAATGATCGGGCCGTCCGCCACCGGATCAGAATATGGAAAACCGATTTCCAGTAAGTCTGCACCTGATCTTTCCAGCTCTTCTGCAATGGCCACCGTATCACCTAAGTTTGGGTATCCTGCAGTGTAATAGATGGATAATATATTTTTTTTCTCCTGAAATAACTTATTAATTCTGTTCATTGCTCTTCTTATAAACCAAAATACTTCAAATAAGTGTCCATGTCTTTATCTCCCCTTCCGGACAAACAAACGACTACATTTTCCTTACCTGTAAACTTCATTTTCTCTAAATACGCCAGGGCGTGTGCACTTTCAATCGCCGGAATAATTCCTTCCAGCTGGGTCAGCCGCAATCCTGCCTGCAAAGCCTCATCGTCCGTTACCGATACATACTCCCCTCTTAAAGTCTTAAACAAATGCGCATGCTGAGGACCTATTCCCGGATAATCCAGACCTGCCGAGACCGAATAAGGTTCAATCACCTGTCCATCTTCCGTTTGCATCAGAATGCTCCTGCTGCCATGTAAAACACCTTCTTTTCCCAAAAAGGTTGTTGCAGCAGAATGTCCGGTGTCCACACCTTTTCCCGCAGCTTCTACGGCAATCAGTTTCACGTTTTCATCATTAATGAAATGATAGAACATGCCCATGGCATTACTTCCGCCACCTACACAAGCCAGGACATAATCAGGCTGATCGCTCCCTGTATGCTCAACTAATTGTTTTTTTGTTTCCTCCGAAATGATCGATTGAAAAATGGCCACCATATCCGGATAAGGATGCGGACCTACCACAGAACCGACAATATAATGGGTATCAAGGGGATTATTGATCCAGTCGCGCATGGCTTCATTGGTCGCATCTTTCAGTGTTTTACTTCCTGAAGTTGCAGGAACTACAGTAGCACCGAGCATTTTCATTCTCGCTACATTGGGTGCCTGACGCTGGATGTCAATCTCTCCCATGTACACCACACATTCCAGTCCGCGCAACGCACAAACCGTAGCTGTTGCCACTCCATGCTGTCCCGCTCCTGTTTCTGCGATGATCCGCTTTTTCCCCAACCGTTCCGCCAGTAAAATCTGACCGATCGTATTGTTGATCTTATGCGCACCGGTATGGTTCAGGTCTTCTCTTTTGAGGAAGATGTTTGCGTTATAGCGCTGCGATAAACGCTTCGCTAAATACAAAGGCGAAGGCCTTCCTACATAATCTTTTAGCAATTGATGAAACTCCTTTTGAAAGTCTTCATCTTCGATAATTTTCAGGTAATTGGTTCTCAGTTCTTCCACATTGGGATATAACATTTCGGGAATGTACGCTCCTCCGAAATCTCCAAAATAACCCTTCTCATTTACAAAATAGTTCATAATCCTGTTCTTATTTCTTTAGTATTCCGTTATCCATGGTACCTAATAACGCTTATCTGTTTCTCAATATATTCCTGAATTGCCATAAGGCAAGACTCAGGACAACTTGTTTTTAAATTCAATCAATTTACCCGCATCTTTTAACCCCGGTTCCAGTTCAAACCTGCTGTTGATATCGATCGCAGACAACCTCGGGTCGCGAATCGCATTCAGCGCTTCCGCACTTTCCGGTCCGATTCCCCCACTTAAAAAATAAGGGACATCGAGTGTATATTTGTCCAGCAGGCTCCAGTCGAACTTCTTGCCAGAACCGCCATGATCGGGTGTCTGTGTATCAAACAAAAAGTAATCTGCCACTTCCTGATAAGCTTCCAACTGCTCAAAATCAAAATCAGCATTCACACCAAAAGACTTAATCAGCTTAAATTCCGGTTGTATGGCCTTAATAGATTGAGCTATCCCCCTGCAATATTCCGGACTTTCAGCCCCATGTAACTGTACGGCATTCAGTCCATATTTATGAATCAGCTCCAGCACCAGTTCCGAATCTTCATTTACAAAAACGCCGGTCCGTTGAATCTGTTCCGGCAAAGCTTTAACCACTTCCGGATCCAACTCACCTGCATATCTTTTGGAGCCTTTAAAGAAAATAAAGCCCAGATAATCCGGCTGTAATGCGGCCACCTCCAAAATGTTCTTCGGATGCAACATGCCGCATACTTTCAGTTCAGGCCTCTTCATCAGGACAATAAGCTCTTAAA
The DNA here is from genome assembly GCF_900103665.1 of Pedobacter steynii. Lineage (GTDB taxonomy): Bacteria > Bacteroidota > Bacteroidia > Sphingobacteriales > Sphingobacteriaceae > Pedobacter > Pedobacter steynii. The sequence continues at coordinate 101,609 of NZ_FNGY01000002.1, read as the reverse complement.
AGCATTCAAAGCCCTTTTGCTGAATAAAGATTCCTCCGCTTCGTAGAAGCAATCGGCAAAAGTTTTACTGCTGTCTATCGTTTGTATCGCCAGTGCGGCATTACACAACACGACATTATTCTGTGCATTCTCTCCCTCCCCATTCAGGACTTTCATAAATATCTCAGCGGAGGAAGCTACCGTATCCCCTCCTTTGATCAATTGTTCGTCGATCTCTTCAAAGCCCAGGTCAGACACTTTTCTCAAGGCCTCCCCAGTTTTACTGAACGTCTTAAAATCGCAGGTTAAAGAAACCTCGTCAAAGCCATCTACCGCATGAAGAATCGTATAATTCTTATCCGTATCCTGATACAGGTAAGCATACAGGCGTGCCAGCTCCAGGCTAAACACCCCAACCAGTTGATTTTTCGGCTGTGCCGGATTACACATCGGCCCCAACATATTAAAGAAGGTTTTCACCCCCAGCTCTTTACGGATGGGCGCCACCGTTTTCATAGCCGGGTTAAACAAAGGTGCATGGATAAAGCAAATCCCCGATTGATCAAGGCTTCTTTTCAGCACATCCTGATCACTCGTAAACTGATAACCCAGATACTCCATTACATTGGAGGACCCGCAGCCGGAAGAAACACCATAGTTGCCATGTTTAGCCACCTTATGCCCTGATCCCGCCACCACAAAGGAAGCCAGTGTAGAAATGTTAAAAGTATCCTTTCCATCGCCACCTGTTCCACACAGATCGATCAGTTCATGGTTAGAAAAATCCAGCTTTACGCATAGGTCCAGCATGGCATCACGGAAGCCCTGTAACTCTTCCACCGTAATGTTACGCATCCCGTAAGCCGTGATAAAAGCAGCGATCTGGGAGGTATTAAACTCACCCAAGGCAATGGAAGTCAGGATTCGCTGTGCTTCAGCTCTGCTGAAGGTCTTGTTTTCAAATAAGTGGTTGAGTATTTTCTTCATGGGTATAAAACAAAAAAGGTTGCCCTAAGCAACCCTCAAAATATTTTTATGTAAAATAAAACGTTCAAAATAGGGGTTACACTACGCTAATGCGTTGTGCCACCACCAAAGATTAAGTCCGTTTGTTTGTATCATCTAAGCAAAGATGGAATAGTTTTTAATAATTGCAAAATTTTTCTTAAAATTAGTAAGAAATTATGGCATTATTTAAACGGAAATCACAAATAGATGACGATTTAGGCTTTGGTACACAACCGGTTAGCGCGAATCAAAGATTAATGAATGCGGATGGTTCTTCGAACGTCCGACTGACCGGTCTCCCTATTTTCAGAAGTGCCGACACTTATAACTGGCTGATTTCCATGTCATGGAGAAAATTCCTGTTCATCATCCTCATTGCCTACCTCATCGTGAATACCCTCTTTGCCACGCTATACGTATCAATAGGAATCGAACACCTTAAAGGCGCCGATGGCATCAGTCCCAGAGACCATTTCTTCGATGCCTTCTTCTTTTCTGCGCAAACCATTTCCACCGTTGGTTATGGACACATCAGTCCGGATGGTTTTGCCACAAGTTGTCTTGCCGCCTTTGAATCCATGCTGGGTTTACTGGCATTTGCCCTGGCCACAGGTCTGTTGTACGGCCGTTTTTCCAGGCCTACCGCAAAAGTAGTTTACAGCCCAAACATGGTCATCGCTCCCTATAAAGAAATTAAAGGGCTGATGTTCAGACTCGCCAATTTAAGAAACAACCAGCTTATAGAAATCGAAGTTCAGGTCGTAATGTCTTATAATGAACTCATTGATGGAAAAAAGATCCGGCGTTTTTACCCCCTGGATCTGGAGCGGGCAAAAATCGGATTGTTAACCTTAAGCTGGACCGTTGTACATCCTATTGATGAGCACAGTCCCATCTTCGAAAAAACAGCAGAAGAGCTTGCCGATGCAGAAGTAGAAATCCTGGTCCTGTTAAAAGCTTTTGACGATACCTTCTCTCAAACTGTACATACCCGCACCTCTTACCGCGATGAAGACATTATACACAACGCTAAGTTCTCCAGTATTTTCTCCAGAGACAACAACGGACGAACGATTCTTGACCTTTCCAGAATCGGCAGTACAGAAATGATTGCGGCTTCCTAAACCTGCTGTCTAATCGTAAACTAAACCAGAGAAATTAAGTATTACAAAAATATCCTACCTCCTTTTCATCCCCGAATCTTTGCTGAAGGGCAAATATTCGAATGTCTTCAAAGCAGATGGACATTTTTGTTCAAAAAATGATTGCTCTTTCGCATGATGCAGTTGAACCGCCTGTCTATCCAGTGATCCATCTCCTTAAAATTTCTAATACCCGGGTCGAGGTTTAGCCTATGGAGCGAACCTTAATTCTATGCAGGATTTCTCCAATAAATGTGGAGTTCGGAAAAGGCATAGAAAGATTTGCGCCCTTCAGCGCAAAGATTTCAGCCTTTGAGGAATCTCTACATTTATTGGAACAGAAAAGCGGGAGATACCAAGCAAGAGCGGAATCTTTTAAACACTAATGTCCTGCTATAAAGTCCAGAATGGTCTTGTAAAGCGCATTACTTCCAAAAATCATCTGACTGATCATCCCTACATGCTTTTTATGGCGAATCAGCTGTAGCTCACAAGGCACCTGCTGGTTCATTAGTTGCTCATACATCCGTTTCGACTGAATCTGAATCGCGGGATAAGTATTTTCTCCATAAAAGATCAAATGAGGATTACGAATATTGCCCAGATAATTCAGGGGAGAACCTTTGGTCCATACCTCAGGACTACTGGTAAAGGTGCGAAGAAAATTATGGTAATTATCGTCATGTTCTGCTTTACTCAGGTACTCATTCATATCCAGGCCGAAGGCATCATTTAAAATCACGCCGCTGATCTTTCCTGTAAAACCTGCGGTCTGTAAATATTGCGGATCAGCATTGATCAATTCTGCCAGGTGCCCTCCGGCAGAATGCCCCATCAGAAAAATCCGTTCCGGGTTTCCGCCATAATCGGCGATATGATCAGACACCCATTTCACTGCATTGGCACAATCTGCGGCCATCTGCCCATATTGCTGCTCCGGCGCCAGACCATAGTTAATGACGACCGTCACGAGCCCCTTTCTTGCGAAGTTCCTACCCAGCCACCAATAGGTTTCTTTCTTTCCGCTGCTCCAGGAACCGCCATGAATAAAGATCAGTACATCTTTCTTCTTCTCCTGACTTACCGTATAGTAAACATTGAGCTGATTGCTCACCTTCCCCTTATCAGCGCCATAGTCAATACCCTTTGCCACTTTAATTTTTGCAGACAAAGTGAATATTGGTAAAGTAAAAGCAAGTAATATCAGCAACAACCTGGCTTTCATATACTATTTAATCAATGCGTTCTTTTCTTTTGTAAAGTGGTTAAACACCAGCTTATCCGCCAATGCAGGTAGCAATTTATTGATCCACACCGTTAATTTACCCTGACCTGTCATGACTAAAGTGCGTTTTCTTCCCGCAATCCCATCCACAATACGGCCGGCAACCTCATCGGCGGTCATCATTTTCCCTTCTTCCATACTCGTCTCTCCATGTGAAGACCCGTCTTTAGCCAAAGCAGTCACACGGATATTTGAAGCTGTAAATCCAGGACAAGCCACCATTACATGTACTCCTGTTTTTAAAAGCTCCGTTCTCAGCGCTTCCATAAAGCCATTCATGGCAAACTTAGAAGCAGAATAACCTGTTCGTCCGGGTAATCCGCGATAACCGGCAATAGAAGATACGCCAATTATACTGCCTTTGGTTTTCAGGATTTCCGGTAAAGCATATTTTGTACAATATACGGTGCCCCAGAAATTCACATCCATCAGGTTTTTCAGGACAGAAAGGTCAAGGTCATTAAATAAAGCACGCATGGATAGTCCGGCATTATTAACCAGGATATCAATTTTATCGAAAGTCACCAATGCCTGTTTGATCAGCACTTCACAATCGTGTTCCTTACTCACATCGACTTGTACAGCCACAGCACGAATGTCATACCTGGTTTCCAGATCTGCGGTAATTTCACACAACGTGACGTATTGCCTTGCGGCCAGTACCAGATGGGCACCGCGTTTCGCAAATTCTTCGGCACAAGCTTTTCCTATACCGGAAGAAGCGCCGGTAATGACCACTACCTTATTCTTAAAATCCATGCGGGTTATTTGATTAATGAGTTTTCGTAAGGCACCCTGGTAACGATAGAGCGACCTAAAGTAATTTCATCTGCATATTCGAGTTCACCACCAAAAGCAATTCCACGGGCAATCGTTGTGATTGGAATCTGGAAATCTTTAAGGCGTTTGTATAAATAAAAGAGGGTGGTATCGCCTTCCATCGTGGCACTCAGGGCCAGTATCACCTCTTTAACCGGCGTAGTCGCAACGCGTTGCACCAGAGAGTCAATAAAAAGATCGGAAGGCCCTATGCCATCCATTGGAGAGATCAGGCCTCCCAGTACATGGTAAACCCCAAAATACTGACCTGTATTCTCTACTGCCATCACATCACGGGTATCTTCCACTACACAAATTACCTCCTTGTCGCGCTTATTGGCGGTACAGATCTCGCAAATGTGCTGGTCAGAGATATTATGACAGATGGTACAGTGTTTAATCTCCTGACGGAGTCTGATAATGGCATTTCCGAAGTTCGAGACCTCCTCCTGCTCCTTATTCAATAAATGCAATACTAAGCGTAATGCGGTCTTTTGTCCAACTCCTGGCAACTTTGAAAATTCATTGACAGCGTCTTCAAGAAGTTTAGAAGAAAAGTTCATCCTACAAATTTATATTTATCTTCCGTTATTTGATTTTTAAAATTTGATTTTCTTACATTTAGCTGCTAAAAACATACTATGAGCCCAGCTATACTTTTGTCTTTTTTAATTGGTTATTTTCTGATCCTGATCATTATTGCGTTCGCAACATCGAAGAAATCATCTGATAACGCTACTTTTTTCATTGCCAACAGAAACTCAAAATGGTACCTTGTAGCCTTTGGGATGATTGGAACCGCCTTATCCGGGGTAACGTTCATTTCTGTTCCCGGCGAAGTTGGTGCACCCTCAGGTAACCAGTTCCAATACTTTCAATTTGTGCTGGGCAATGCCATTGGTTTTATCATTATTGCGACAGTGCTCCTGCCCCTCTATTACCGGATGAGGCTGACCTCGATCTACAGTTATATCGAACAAAGACTCGGTTTTTACAGCTATAAAACCGCAGCTTCTATTTTCCTGATTTCCAGAACCATAGGCTCCGCCTTCCGTTTATACCTGGTTGTGATTGTATTACAACGCTTTATATTTGACAGTTATGGCATTCCCTTCTGGGCAACGGTACTGATCTCGCTGGGACTGATCTGGTCCTATACCTTTAAAGGTGGCCTGAAAACAATCATCATTACCGATACCCTACAAACGTTCTTCCTCGTATTATCAGTGTTTCTGACGCTTTATTTCATTTGCAGCAGCCTGAACATGGACATTCCTACTGCCTTTGAATCGATAAAAAACAGCGGCTATTCCAAGGTCTTTTTCTACGAAAACTTCCTGAGCAGCGATTTCTATTTCAGTAAGCAGCTGATCGGCGGAATATTCGTGACCATTGCCATGACGGGATTGGATCAGGATCTGATGCAGAAAAACCTGAGCATGAAAACCATTGGCGAAGCTCAAAAAAACATGTTCACCTTTACCGGAGTGTTCGTCGTATTGAATATCTTCTTTTTATCCGTAGGTGCCTTATTATACATATATGCTACTAGAAACGGAATTGAAATTCCTTTAGACCATGTTACCGGCAAACCAAGAACAGATTTTCTCTTTCCTGAAATTGCATTAAACCACCTGAGTGTTATCCCTGCAATCGTTTTTATGCTGGGCTTAACTGCAGCTACTTTTGCCACAACAGACTCGGCATTAACTGCATTAACGACCTCATTCTGTGTAGATTTTCTCCACATGGATAAAGAAAACGCCCCTGTTGTTCATCATACTACAGACAAAGAATCTATGGCTGCAGCAGAACGGCAACATAAAGACGCGGCAGATAAGAAATCCAAAGCGGCAGTCAGCAAAAGACATATGGTTCATGTTGCTTTTTCATTATTAATGTTTGTCGTGATCATTATATTCAATGCATTTAACGATGAATCGGTTGTAAAAGGCATCTTTAAAGTCGCTTCCTATACTTATGGCCCACTTCTTGGTCTGTATAGCTTTGGTCTTTTTGTTAGAAAAAGAGGACTTCATGATAAATTAGTACCTTTAATATGTATCATTTCACCAGCATTATGTTACCTCCTGAATGCAAACTCTGCGACCTTACTGGGAGGATACAAGTTCAGTGTCGAGCTGATTCTGGTTAATGGGCTAATCACCTTTATCGGGCTGTTACTGATCAGCAAAAAAACAGATTTACAAACTAAATTTTAATACCTTAAATATCTATAGAATGACAAGTGAAGAGAAAATAAGAAGTGCGTTTGAGAATAAAAACTGGCAGGAGATAAAAGTTACTGACTCTTGGCAGATCTTTAAAATAATGGCCGAATTCGTAGACGGCTTCGAGAAATTAGCAAAAATAGGTCCTTGCGTATCCATTTTCGGATCAGCAAGAACAGCAGAAACCAATAAGTATTACGAAATTGCTGTAGAATGCGGCAGACTATTAACTGAACGTGGTTATGGTGTCATCACAGGTGGTGGTCCCGGAATTATGGAAGCAGGAAATAAAGGTGCACACATGAACGGTGGAAAGTCAGTGGGCTTAAACATAGACCTTCCATTCGAGCAGTTTCACAATAAATATATTGACCACAATAAGCTATTGGAGTTTGATTACTTCTTTATCAGGAAAGTAATGTTCATGAAGTATTCTCAGGGCTTTGTGGTGTTACCAGGTGGTATGGGAACAATGGATGAGCTTTTTGAAGCGATTACACTGATTCAAACCGGAAAGATTGCCAGATTCCCGATCGTATTGGTAGGTAAAGATTACTGGGGTGGCCTGGTAGACTGGATCAAGAACACCATGCTACAGAAGGAACACAATATCCATGCGGAAGATTTAAACTTGTTTAGGTTAGTCGATACTGCTGAAGAGGCAGCTGAGCATATTTTCAGGTTCTACGATAAGTATGTTTTGAAACCGAATTTTTAATCTGTCGGAGGAGCTTCTGTTCTTCTTAATTTTATTTGTAACGCTTTACTTAGGTAAGGCGTTTTTTATTTGAAGCTCAGTTGATTTTGGAGCTCATGTTTATTTGTTTGTTGGATGCTTAATCCGGAATTAAGGTTCAACAAAAAAGATATCATTACTCGCCTCCTCAAATATTTTGCTGAAGGGCAAAACATTTGAATGTCGTCTCATAACGATATCCTTTTTGTTTGATTTAATCTTACTGAATATGAAGACCACCCGCTTAAAACACCTTGCTTTGTCACATCATAGGCCCTCCTATTAAGTTTTAAGGTTTCTTTTAACACGTAATTATCGGGAGCTCAATTTTGGAACTTCATTCAAAATAAAAACCATGTCGTTATGAGACGACATCCAAATGTTTTGCCCTTCAGCAAAACATTTGAGGAGGCGAATAATGATATGGTTTTTATTTAATTATCCTTAATTATCAATAGAAACCTAAAAATGACTAACGCCACCTGAAACCACTAGCTTCATGGCATCAGCAGCACTCATATTCAGGGGTTTTATCTTTTCGTTTTTCACGATGTAAACCTGGCCTGCAAAGGAATAAGAGAAGGGAAAATAGACTACAGCTTCACCTGGGAGGCCAATATTTGTAAGGTCACTTTGGGTAAGGAAGCCGATTCTTTTGAGTTCCCCTTCCACTTCTACCAGCACTGGGTTATTGAATTTTTTCTCATCACCAACGAAGGCTTCAGTAAGGTCTTTTATCGACGAATAAATGAATTTAAGGATAGGAAGTCTGTCCAGGATTTTTGTGAACCAATTGTACATCGGTTCAGTTACGAAGTTGGTGACAAATATTCCGGCGACGAGTGTGATGGAGATCACCAGCAGCAGTCCCAATCCGGGAATGTTTCTGCTCGCTCCGGTTCTTGGGTCAACACCTAAAATATTGTTCACATTTAACCAGCTGTCTACTGTCGTAACAGCCCAGATTACAATAAAAATACTAAGCGCAATGGGCAATACTATCAGGAGCCCTTTAATGAGGTACCTTAGAAAAGCCCGACCAATTCTGTTCATGCTGCAAAACTACTCATAAAAATAGACCCGTTTAACCCTTTGTGAAATATTTGTTAAGATCTCATAAGGGATGGTTTCGATTTGTTCGGCCAGGTCAGCGATGGTCAGTTCTCCGTTGAAAACGATCACCTCATCTCCTGTCTTTACCGTTATTCCGGTCACATCTAACATACACATGTCCATGCAGATGCTACCAATTGTAGGCACCAGCTTTCCATTGATCAGCATTTTACCCCTGCCATTTCCAAACCGGCGGTTATAACCATCGGCATATCCGATTTTTACGGTCGCCGTTGTTCCGCCATTGGGCAGAATTCCATTTCGTCCATATCCGATCGTCTCATTGGGCTTGACCTCTATGACCTGCGTAACCGTTGTTTTTAGCACGACAGCAGTTTGTAACCCATTTTTCTTAGGGAGTCCTCCATCATATCCATAAAGTCCTATTCCTAACCTTACCATATCCATCTGGGCTTCCGGATGACGTGTAACCCCAGAGGTATTGGAGATGTGCCAAATGAATTTATAGCCCAGACCTGCTGAAATTTCTTGGGCAAAAGCACGGAACCTTTCAATCTGGTGTTTCGTAAACGCATCGTGATGCTCATCTTCACTTCCCACAAGATGGGAGAATGCCGAGACCACTTTGACCTTCCTGCTACTATTGATGGTTTCCAGCAGTTCTTTAAGGTCTGCTTCTTTGAAGCCCAGGCGATGCATTCCGGTATCTATTTTCAGGTGGACCGGGTAATCGTAGGCATCCGCAGACAGGAAGCCGATGAAACTGTTTAGAATATCCAGGTTGTAGATTTCGGGTTCCAGTTTATATTTTACAATGGCATCAAAAGCAGATGGTTCCGGACTCATCACCATAACAGGCATTGTGATCCCTCCTTTTCTTAACGCAACACCTTCATCTGTATAGGCCACTGCAAGGTAATCTACTTTATGGTATTGGAGCACATTTGCAATTTCAAAACTGCCACTTCCATAGGAGAAGGCCTTCACCATTGCCATGATTTTCACGCCCGGTTGTAGCTTATTTCTGTAAAACTGCAGGTTGCCGGCAAGTGCATTCAGGTCAATTTCCAGTACCGTATCGTGTACTTTCTGAGTGATCAGCTTACTGATGCGTTCAAATTCAAATTTTCTCGCTCCTTTTAACAGGATGGTTTCATTGTTGAAATGAACTGCGGGAAAATGATCTATAAAATCCTGCGTACTTTCAAAGAAAGTGGTTTCCATATCGAACAATGCTGCTGATGCAGAGATATGAGGACCAATTCCGATGAGCCGGTTCAGGTTCTTTTGTTTCAGCAAAGCCGCTATTTCGGTATAAAGCTCGACTTCATTTCTGCCCGTTTCGTGTAAGTCGGACAAGATTAATGTCTTTTTGGGATGTTGGTTTTGCAGGTTGAGGAAATCCATTGCAATCGCTAGTGACGAGGTATCAGCACTATAGGAATCGTCAATTACAGAACATTGATTGATGCCGTTTTTTAATTCCAGCCGCATTCCTACCCTGGTTAATTTTTCTAAACGTGCATCAGCTTCTTCCGGAGAATAGCCCATAGACAATAAGCTGGCCCAGCAGATGATTCCATTTTCAACGGAGGCCCTGTCGGAAAAGGGAATCAAACATTCGATCTCTGCACCCTTAAAGATCGCTCTCACATAGTTGCGGTCTTCAATCGGCTCAATAAAAGAGATCTGCAGGTCTGCCTTCTGCTTCAGGCTCCAGGAGAATTTTGTCTGCCCCGGCAATTCCGATACCGGAAGGCCAAGGGTATATTCCGGGGAGTATATGAATACCTCGGCATCTTTAAAAAGCTTTAATTTTTCCAGGAGCTTATCTTTCTGAGAAGCAAAACCTTCCGCATGTGCCTCTCCCAGATTGGTTAAGATCCCGATGGTTGGACGGATAATTTTTTCAAGGGCTTCCATCTCATTTTCTTTAGAGATCCCCGCCTCGAAAATCCCCAATGTATGTTCCTCGCTAATGTTCCAGACAGATAAGGGCACTCCAATCTGAGAATTAAAGCTTTTTGGGCTTCTGACGATATTGAAATCGGCAGCCAGCAACTGATACAACCATTCCTTTACAACGGTTTTCCCGTTACTTCCTGTGATGGCCAGCACTTTCAGATCGTACTGTTCCCGATGGATTATTGCCAGGCTTTGTAATGCAGCAAGCACATCGGCTACCAGCAGGATATTGGCATCCGCAAATTTCTCCAGGCACCTGGAATCACTGATCACAAAGCTTCTGATCCCATTTGCATACGCATCTTCCAGATATTCATGACCATCGCGCTTCGCATTCAAAGCAAAAAACAAGGAGTTCTCCGGATCAATCACACTTCGGCTGTCAATAACCAGCCTGGTGATTTTAAGTTCCGGATTAGAAATAAAAGATTTTGCATCAAGAATTTTCGCAAAATGATCAATCGTGTAGATGACATTACTCATGTTTCAAAATTAAAGCATTTATATTAAAATTCTAAGGTATCCGTAGGTATAACGCTCATTTATTTAGCAATCAGAAAGATATTCTTTAACGTAAAGCCTGAATCGGAATATCAGAAAACTAATCGGTCTTTTAGGTAAGGTTATGTCAGGAATACCATGGTTTTGGAGGTACAGAACTTTATATTCAGACCGCATTTAAACAAGGATAAGACAGGTCCAATTCCTGTTTTACCTATACAGGTTCTAACCTAGGTCTAAGCTCGGTCTATACTCGGTGCAAGCCCGCTTGAAAGCGTGTTAAAGGCAGGTCAGCAACGACTGAAAACCGGGTCATTTTCGGGGATTTCTCTAAGCATCCCATTACCTGAATCGAAGCAGGTAAAAATGTTAAGACAGGAACTTTCCTGAACACATCTTTCAAGAGAAAATATATAATTTAGCGGGCAAAGGAAACACAGATCGCATGCTACAATTTAAAAATTTAGAAAATATACCTCCTGATATTCTACTGGAAACCTTTAATGAATCTTTTTCGGATTATTTCGTCAGACTCCAGCTGACAAGAGAACAATTAGAGCGAAAATTGATTTCAGATTCTATCGACCTTAGTCTTTCAGCCGGGGTTTTTGAATCCGAAAAACTAATCGGTTTTATCTTACATGGGATTGCGCTGGTAAATGGAGAAAAGGCAGCATACAATGCCGGAACAGGAGTAATTCCATCAAAAAGAGGTCAGCAGCTGACCAAATTAATGTACCAGTTTATACTGCCTTCCCTGGAGGCAGCCGGAGTAAAGAACTGCTACCTTGAAGTGATGGAACAAAATATTCAGGCCATAAAGAGCTATGAATCGGCCGGCTACGGGATACACAGAACACTGATCTGCTTCAAAGGGATTCCCCAAATCCAGGAAGATCGCAAACAGCACCCCATCCTTGCACTAAAAGAGATGGATTGGGACAAATGGACGTCTTTCTGGGATTGGCAGCCCTCTTGGCAAAATGCAATCACTGCTTTAAAAAATATAGGTAGCGGTAACCACAGTATTGGGATTCATCTGGATGAAAAACTGGTGGCCTATGCCAGCTATAACCCACAAAACAACCGGATTTCTCAATTTGCTGTAGCCAAAGACTATAGAAATCAAGGATTGGGCACCGCTTTATTTCAATACATTTTTAATGCAAATAAGACCGAGATATCTTTAATCAATGTGGATGCAACCGCAACAGGGACCATCAGTTTCTTAAAATCCATCGGTTTGGCCGCCTTTGTGAATCAATATGAGATGAAAAAAGAAATGAACGCTTCTGAAAAAGCATAAATCACTACAGATACAATTTGATTACATTTGATCAATACAGTTATCTGAGATGAATATTCAAAGCAAGCCGTTTTTATACCTGCAAATTGCCGACAGGCTCGAAAAGCAAATCATAGATGAAGTTTTGAAGGCAGGTGATAAACTGCCTTCTGTAAGAATGCTTTGCCGGGAACATGGGCTGAGCATGAGCACCGTAACACAAGCCTATTATGAACTGGAAAGCAGGTCTTTAATCGAGACCCGCCCCCGTTCCGGATATTATGTCTGTATTCCTCCGGTAAAGCGCCTGGCCATTCCGGAAACAAGCAGCCCATCGGCTATAAATGGTCTGTTGACGCCCGATGATCTGGTAAGCCAGGTTTATATGGATCGGGAAGACCCTAAAAACACCCTCTTTTCATTGGGCATGCCACATGACGACTTTTTACCCATTGCCAAACTGAACAAAGGGCTGATACAAGCAATGCGCGGTTTGCCTGCCAGTGGCACCAGTTATGAGCCTACCCAGGGAAACGAAGACCTGAGAAGAGAAATCGCGAAATGGTCATTTGGCTGGGGTGCTGACTTCAGCGAAAAAGACCTGATCACTACTGCGGGATGCATAAACGCCATTTCTTATGCGCTGATGGCAGTGAGCAATCCCGGCGATACCATTGCGATAGAAAGCCCCGCTTATTTTGGAATTTTACAACTGGCAAAAAGTCTTGGACTAAACGTACTGGAACTCCCTACCAATGCCATTACCGGGATTGAAATTGAAGCTTTAAAGAAAGCCCTGGCCAGCAATAAAATCAAAGTATGTCTTTTTGTAAGCAATTTCAACAACCCCTGCGGCTCGTCCATGCCGGATGAGCATAAAAAAGAAGCAGTGAGGTTACTCGAACATTACCATGTTCCCCTGATAGAAGACGACATTCATGGCGACCTCTATTTTAGCAATAACAGACCAACAACCTGTAAAACATATGATGAAAGTGGTTTGGTTCTTTACTGCAATTCTATCTCCAAAACACTGGCCCCCGGTTATAGGGTAGGTTGGATCGCTCCCGGAAAGTTCAAAGATCAGGTGTTAAAACTAAAGCGATACCATGCGCTTTCCTCTGCCCCACTTACTTCAGAAGTGGTTTCCATCTTTCTCAAAAATGGCCGGTATGAAAATCATTTGAGAAAATTACGACAATCGTTATACCATAACAGCAGGAAATATATTGGCGCTATCGCTGATTATTTTCCGGAAGGAACCAGGGTTAGTCAGCCACAGGGCGGTTATTTTTTATGGGTTGAGCTTGATAAAGCAGTCAACACCGTTGACTTGTACCAGCAGGCCATGAAACAACACATCAGTATCGCTCCGGGAAGAATGTTCACGCTTCAGGCTCAGTTTGACCATTGCATGCGCCTGAGTTTTGGATTGCCATGGACCTCATCATTGGAAAAGAAACTTCAGCAATTGGGAAAACTGGCAACAAATATTCAAGGGGCATCCTCCTCATCGCTTTAAATTTTACTCAAAAACAACTCAGTTCATGCGCCTGCTTGTTGCCGAATACGTAATATTGTAAGCATTGGAAACATCAGATAAAAAAACCGTCAGACTGGATAAGAAAACCGCTTTGTTTAAGGCCGAGCATTATTGTGCCTATCAGGAGCGCGCACAACAGGAAGTCCGCGATAAGCTTTATGAATTCGGATTGCACAAAGATGAGGTGGAAGAATTGATCTCCGAACTCATCAGCACCAACTTTTTGAATGAAGAAAGGTTTGCTCAGGCTTATGTTTCCGGAAAGTTTAACATCAAAAAATGGGGTAAGATTAAAATCAAACAAGCACTGAAACTAAAAAAAGTTCCGGAGAAAATGATTTTGAAAGCCTTGAATAAGATAGACTATGATGAATATTTGAAGGTCATCCTCGCTTCCGCGGAGAAAAAATCGGGATTAATTACTGAAAAAGATCCTTATAAAAGGCGAAATAAGCTCATTACCCACCTTATGAGTAAAGGTTTTGAAAATAATTTGATCATGGAAGTATTGAAGTCCAACGACTTATACTAAACATTTAAATTATTTATAAAAAAAACTTGACAGAAAAATAAAAGTGTCTATATTTGCATTCCCAAACGAAACAAAGGGTATTGCGAAATACACTTTACTAGAATGGCAACATCGGATGATGTTAAAACCAAAATCATGCGAAAGTAGCTCAGTTGGTAGAGCACGACCTTGCCAAGGTCGGGGTCGCGAGTTCGAATCTCGTCTTTCGCTCTAAATGCCTTCATTATATGAGGGCATTTAATTTAAAAGGTTAACACCTGCTCAGATGGTGGAACTGGTAGACACGCAGGACTTAAAATCCTGTGACCTTAAAAGTCGTGCGGGTTCGATTCCCGCTCTGAGTACTGAAAGCGTTTAAACACGCTGTAAAAGCTAACAATGATATTGTTAGCTTTTTTTATGCTCAAAAATCCGTGTTGCTAAATTAACGGATTTTAGCCAACCGGAAAACCTGAAAGCGACGATTCAACATTCAGCAAGATCTCACGAATGGCTGCCAGATGGTGGTCATCATGCTCCGCGATAAAATAAGCATGGTCAATAATGCGCATCGGTATTTTCATTCTTGGATGCAGTGCAGAATTGAACAACTGCTGATCCGGCAAACGGTCGAGCCCTGCAACCAGTCTTGCTCTTTCTTCCCGGAATTGCCCGGTCAGGATTTTTATATCCGTTGCATTATGGTTTGCTTCATGGGTTTTTCGATTGGTTAAATCTGCCATTCTCAATTCCAGTTCATTATTGATCACATCTTCCACCCTGCCAAACCATAAAGGCTCCATATCTACCAGGTGCCCGATTTCTTCCTTTATACTCCATTTCCCTTCGGGCTTCAGCTCAAGTATGAGGCTGTCCAGCGATCCAACCAATTCTTCGATCCTCGCTGCTGTTCCTGCCAGGCGTGCGATAATTGCAGGCATTAAGCCGTTGTCTTCGATCAGAGGAAATTTGCGTTCAAACCATTCTGTCCTTTTCATATAGAATTACACTCTTTTTAAGCGTTCGACATAAATAACGGTATTATGGTGCATCTGATTATCATCAGTCTCATCTTCTTCAGCATAAAATTTAGGCTTCCTCACAAATTATTTCATTTCAAGCACGTCCAGGCACTTTTCGGCCCTTTCCCATGAATCAACAATTATTATTTGTTTGGTAAACAGCCGGCGTTATCCCTGTCCAGCGTTTAAACGTACGAATAAAAGCCGTGGTCTCATTGTATCCCAACAGGTAGGAAATCTGTTTCAGCGGATACGATCCTGATTTCAGATAATTTATGGCCAGAGCTTTACGCGCCTCATCCGCCAGCTGCTGAAAATTAACACCTTCCTCCTTCAGTTTGCGTTGCAGCGTTCTTGTACTGAGATTGAAGTTTGCAGCAATTTCTTCCTGGGAGATGATCCCCAGATAAGCATTGCTCATCAGGTAATTGTAAATTCTCGTCTGCAAAGTCATCGTCCCGTTGATCATTCCACTGAATGGCTTTATCTTTTCTAGCAGTATTCTCTGCAATTCAAAATTAGCAGAAAGGATAGGCTCCTTCCAATAAGTCAGGTCGAAAGTAATCGCATTCTCCAGCTGATTAAACTCAGGCCGGCAACGCATCACCCGTTCATATTCCATTTGATGATTCCTTCCTGCTGTGTATTGAACAGCGATTGGCCTCACCTTCTTTAAAAGCAATCCGTCCAGTTCATGGATCACGAATACCATTAGAAAATCCAGCATTTGAAGTAATGCAGGAGATTTCTCCCATTCCGCTATCTGAGGTACAAACTTAACGCTAAAAGTATTTTCATCCTCCAGCAATACCAAACAGAAAGCATCCGTGATCAATGGAGTCAGTGATGCGGCGATCGTCAATGCTGCTCCAACAGTATCGCTTGTTTTTATGATTTCGCCCACAATTCCTAATGCAGACAATTGCAGGGACTCTCCAAAGTGTAAGCCAAAACAGTCGTCCTTAGTTAAATGTACCGAATTGAGCCAAACATCATTTACCTGTTTGGCAGAAAGGGGTGCTTTCCCTTCTTTAAGTTCTGCAATCGTAACATTTGACAAACGACACAACATTTCAACCGATAAGTCACGTTGTACCGCATAGGCAAGCATGCTCAACACCAATTTCTTTACCTGATCTTCCATTTCATCATTTTATAAGCTGAAGATAAGGAAGTCGGCCGGACAAAAACGACTGATGTCGCAAAATGGTAATCCTATGTCGCCAAAAGGTATCAATCCAGCCTCCCCTATTGCTGACCTTTGTTTCAACAACAAGAAGATAAACAATAAGTATCCATTTAAAAATCAATCCATAAATAAAAACAACATGAAAAACGAAGCAAAAAGTGTAGTTAGCGCATTCTTAACAGCAGTACAAAACGGTGATAATGAAAAACTGGCAACCTTATTACACCCATCGGTTACCTGGAGTCAACCCGGAGAAAATCAAATTTCAGGAATCAAGAAATCTAATGCAGAGGTCTTCCAAATGGTAGGGAAAATGTTTGAACTTTCCGCCAATACCCTTCGGTTAACAGACATCACAATGATTGGTGCAAATGGCAATAAAGCATCCTGCGTCCTGCGGTGGACGGCCAGTACGCCGAACGGGAACACCCTGGAAGTCGACAACATTGATGTTTATACCGTAGAAAACGGACAAATCACTCAGGCAGAAATCTTCTCCGCAGATCTGGAAAAGGAAAATCAGTTTTGGGCTTAACTAAGCTAAACCCGATTATCAGTCTTTTCCGATTATTTCCAGTTGAACCCAATTATGACCAATTAAACCAGATTATTATCGATTAAACCAGATTATTTCGAATTACACCGATTTCCCGGCTAACCACTTTTAACTCATCTTAAAGGTGTTTAGTCGTTTCAACACTTTATCAATTAAATCAAAGCGGCGTCACCCTTTTTTCCGATTGAGTTGTCATGTTAACAAACAGCGAACAATATGAAAAAACTAATACTCATTGCATTGAGCAGCATTCCTGTATGGGCATGGGGGCAAACTCCATTTCACATCAAGGGTAGCTTTAAAGACTCCGGAACCACAGGAATCGTCTACCTGATGTATCAGAAGGAAGGCAGGAACAATATAGACAGCGTATCAGTTACCGCAGGGAAGTTTGAATTCTCCGGACAGGTGACGGAGCTACAACCAGCACTGCTGACCTTCAAAGCTAAAAACACTTCAGCTCCGGCACAAAAAGAAAATTCTGATGAAAGAAGGATCTTCCTTAACGATGAAAACCTGACGATAGTGATCAAAGATTCGATCAAAACTGCAGGGCTCAAAGGTTCTCCGATCAATCTGGACATGGTCCGTTATGAACAATTTATGGCCAAACCCGATGCCGCCATGAATGCACTCGACTTTAGTTATCAAAAAGCATCAGCAGCAGAAAGAAAAGACCCTGTCTTTAAAACTGCACTGGAAGAAAAAAGGGCTCTTGTCAACACAGAGAAAGAAAACTTACAAAGAAAGTACATCAAACAAAACCCGGATTCTTATTTCAGTCTTGTTTCGCTCTACGAGATTGCAGGCAGAGACATTGATCCGTTACAGGTAGCCCCATTATTTGACCTGCTGTCTGTCGCACAAAAAAACAGCAAATACGGAAAACTTTTAAGTCAGAACATCGCTGCTGCGCGTACCATCATGATTGGCGCAATTGCTCCCGACTTTACTCAGAACAACAGCAACAACCAACCGGTAAAACTTTCCTCTTTCAGAGGGAAATATGTACTCATTGATTTCTGGGCATCCTGGTGCCGCCCCTGCAGGGCCGAAAACCCCAATCTGGTTAAAGCCTATGCGCAGTTTAAGGATAAAAATTTCAGCATCTTAGGTGTGTCCGTAGATGCAGAGAAAGACGGCTTAACCTGGACTCAGGTGATTGCACCGAATTCAGAAAAAGACAATGCCGGAAAACTGTACTCGATCAAAAGCATCCCTTCGAACTTCCTGATTGACCCACAGGGGAAAATAATTGCTAAAAATTTGAGAGGAAAAGCCCTGGAAAAGGTATTGGAAGATTTAATCGGAAAGATATCATCTTCAAAATAGTATTTAAAGCAATTATAATTTTACCTTTATTTTCTTAAAAAAGTATTAAATAAACATCATTTGCGCAGGTATAAACCCTGCTATGGTGTCTTTAAAAGATAGATCTCCACTGATCGGTTTTTCAAAGAAGGATTCCGATATACCCCGTATAGCGGAATTTTTTGCGTAAATTAATATGACCCAACTTACTAGGCCTGGCCATTATGTACGAGCAGTTTGAGCAACTTTTCCGTGACCACTATAAAACACTTTGCTATTATGCCAATATCGTTACCAAAGATATGGAAGTTGCAGAGGATGTGGTTCAGGATGTTTTTGTCAAATGCTGGTCAGCCATTCAAGATGAAAAACTGGAAATTCAGCAGGAACATTATTTATACCGTTCCGTTAAGAACGCTGCACTGAACTACCTAAAAGCAAAGCACATCAGGCAGAATTACGCGAATACCCAGGATGCCGCGCATACAGAAGCATCAACCGACGACGACACTTTCGTTGCGACAGAAACCAGGGAACGGATTATGGAAGCCATAGATCAGCTCCCTCCACAGTGCAGAAAAGTACTGATCCTGTGTGTATTGGAAGACAAGAGTTATAAAGAGGCCGCAGCAGCGTTAGACATTTCCATAAATACGGTTAAATCCCAAATGACCAAGGCTTTTTCTATCCTCAGACCCCGCTTAAAGGACCTTACTGTCCTCATTTATCTTCTTTAATTTTTATTTTAAAAAAAATTAAATCTGGCATCACCCTTTTTTCGGGCTGAGTTGTCATGTTTAATATATGAAGGATATGAACCCGGAAGAAAAGGCAAAAATACAGGATTTAATGATCAGGAGTATCACTGCTGATCCACTTACTGTGCAGGAGCAAAAGGAATTGTCAGACTGGTTAAACCTGGATCCCGGGAACAGACAGGAACACGATGACCTGCTCAGCTTCCGCAGCCTCATTAAACAGGAACAGACGAAAGCACCTGATGCAGATCAGGCATGGAAAAAAGTATCGCAAAGGATTACCGATTCCCACGTATATCCTTTTAAAACTTCCTTGTTGCCCAACTGGTTAAAATACGCAGCCGTCATGATCCTCATTTCGACTGCCGGCCTGCTCGTATACCGCAATATTTACTCCGGATCAGGTGTTCGGCCGGAACTGACCCTGGCTGCAATCAAACCAGGCAGTCACCATGCCGAGCTGATCCTTCCCAATGGCGAACACATAAAACTGCAGGACGAAACACCTTTAAACATTTCAGGGAGTCAAAATACACTGGTTGCAAGAAACAAAGGAAATGTTTTAGTGTACAATGCCGGCGCTGGTCAGCAGGGCTATCATAAATTAATCGTGCCCGAAGGCGCGCAATATGAGATCATCCTTCCCGATAAAAGCCATGCCTGGGTAAATTCAGGCTCGGAACTTACCTACCGTGTTGATTTCAACAATTCCCCTATCCGGGAAGTAAAGCTTGTAGGAGAGGCTTATTTTAAGGTCGCCAAAGATAAAAAGCATCCTTTTATTGTGAAGACAGACCATATGGACGTAGAAGCAGTAGGTACCGCGTTCAACGTCATCGCCTATAAAGGAAGTGATTATACAGAAACTGCTCTCGTTGAAGGGATTGTCAATGTGACCGACAAGCAGGGAAATAAACAGCGTATGGTTGCAGGTTCCAAAATCAGGATCAGCAATAAAAAGATCAACCTCTTACCAGCTTTAGACAAAGAAAGGCTTGCTTATGAGGATTATGCCTGGAAAGATGGCATATTTGTTTTCGACAACATGCCTTTAGAGGAAATCTGTCAGCAGATCAGTCGCTGGTACCGTATTAAAATAGTCTTCACAAACGAGGCTGCCAGGAAATTACATTTTACCGGAACTATCCAAAAGAACAAATCTCTGGCCAGCATACTTAAATTAATCAGCACCTCCACACCGGTGAGATTCGAATTCAAAAACACGATACTCTATATCACAAAGCCTTAATAACATCACAAAATTTCAATACCTAAACCACCTAACCACCAAGCTATGAACCAAACCTTTACCAGAAAAAGGCCTGTCCGCCGTTTTTTAACCATTTTTAGGTTTATTTTTTTATTCTACCTTACCTTTATCTGTATCTCTCCTGCCAGTGCCTATGCACAGGGAATGAGGTTCAGTATCTCTGCCAAACGCATCACGGTACTCGAAGTATTCAAACTCATGAAGCTGCAGCATCAGGAGCTGGGCTTCTTTTATAATAATGATCTTTTTGACCCTACCAGAAAAGTAGATGTCAATGTTTCCGACGCCTCCTTAGAAGAGCTCATGTCCATTGTACTTGGCGGAAAGTATGCCTGGGAGCTTCAGGAAGATCACATTGTGATTAAGCCCTTACAAAAGACCAGCTTTCAGGCTCAGGCATCTGTTAAAACGATTACAGGTCTGGTAAAAGACAAGGATGGAATTCCTTTATCCCAGGTTGTGATCCGGGCATTCCAGGCTAAAACCAGCGCCACAACAGACGCAAACGGGCGATTCATCATCAGGGCCAATGAAGATGACATCCTAACCTTTAATTACCTGGGTTGTAAGAAACAGGATGTCAATGTAAGAGGCATCAACAACCTGAACATCACGATGCAGGAAGATGTTTCTTTTTTAACCGAGGTATTGGTTACCGGATACCAGACTTTATCCCGCAAAAATGCGCCGGGATCATACGTCATCGTTGATAAAAAAGAACTTGAAGCCAGAAACAACAGAACTATTGAGGGCATGCTGGAAGGCCTTGTTCCCGGACTGAGCGTTTATAAGGGAGGCAATGGATTGAATGACCTGCGCATCCGCGGAGGAAGTTCTTTGCGTGCAGGAACACAGCCCCTGATCGTGATCGATGGATTTGTGAGCACCATATTTCCTGACATCAATGAAATAGAGAATGTATCCGTGCTTAAAGATGCCGCCGCATCGGCAGTATGGGGATCACAGGCTGCCAACGGCGTGATTGTCATCACTACAAAAAAAGGTAAAGTGGGTAAGATGCAAATCAATTATTCCGGCAATGCCCGCATGATGAACCAACCGGATTACGACAAATTACATCGCGCAGATGCCGCCACTTTAATCGACTATCAGAAAGACCAGTACGACAAAGGCTATATCGAAGCTCAGATTTTCGATGGTTCAGACGCCGGTTACTCTCCTTCTATTGGAATTTTCAATGACTATAACCGACCTGGGGGAATTACTCTGGAAGAACGGGACAAAAGGCTTGCAGCCCTGGCCGGCTTATCCAATAAAGATCAAATTGACAACCTCCTCTTACGCCCCAGCCTGAGTCAGAGTCACTTCCTTTCTTTTGCCGGAGGATCAGATAAGATGCAATATTTTTTATCAGGAAATTATAAAAACGAACAGGGAGGAACTGTTGGGACTGCTTCCGATGCGTTGACCATAAATTCCAGAAACACCTATAATCTGGCTTCTTTCCTTGATTTGCGTACAGACATTTCGGCCAATTATCTTTCTGCAAAGAGCGGTTATTCCGGTCTGGAAGGTAAAATCAGGTCGCTGATGCCCTACCAGATGTTATTGGATGAGCAGGGCAATTACGTTTATGACTACAGCGGTTTTAATAAGATAGAAAACGACAGACTTAAGGCATCCGGTTATCTCGACAATGGCTTCAACCTGTTGGAAGAAAACCGCCAGGCAAAGAATAGTGCATCCGGATGGGGATTAAAAACAAGGGTTGGTGCCGACTGGAAAATCATTAAAGGACTAACCATGTCCAACGATTTCATTTACGAAAAGACCACCAGCGACAGCAGGAACCTCTTGTCGGAAAAGGGATATGACGTGCGCAGCTTAGTCAACCGCCTTACCTCTACAGAAACGGGTGGCAAGCTCGTTTTCAATATCCCTAAGGGAGACGTTTTAGATTTCAGAAATGCAGCTTACAACAATTATGCGTTCCGTAATCAGTTCAACTATACCAATACCTTTAAAGAGAAACACTATGTCAACGTCATCGCTGGATTTGACTTGCGCAAATCGGTGAACCAGGCCAACAAAAACCGTCGTCTTGGTTATAACGATGAGCTGTTAACCGGTCAAAATATTGATGCCAAATTACTGGCTGCCCAGGGCATCATCTGGTGGAACGGTGATCGGAATACGTATGATCCTGCCAGCTATGAAGGATTTGAATTCAGAGACACCCGGGAGTATTCCTATTACTCCACGCTTACGTATACTTATGATGACCGCTACACGCTGAGTGGAAGCTACAGAACGGATCATTCCAACTTATTTGGTGCAGATCCAAAATTTAAAAAGACACCACTATGGTCTGTTGGTGCAAGCTGGAATATTAGCAATGAGCATTTCTTCCATAGAAATGTACCAGCGATTTCTAACCTCAGCTTACGCGGAAGTTACGGTTTAACGGGGAACTTTGACAGGCTCAATTCGACTACTACTTTTCTTGTTGCCAGACGGTTCTTTAATACGATTGCCAATGACTATGTAGCCCGCCTGGAAACTCCTCCCAATCCAAAATTACGATGGGAACGTTCCAAGACCTTTAACCTGGGTGCGGATATCGGTGTATTAAACAACCGCTTCTCGCTTTCCTTAGATTATTACCGGAAATTCAGTTATGACCTTCTGGGAAGCCAGGACCTCGATCCTACTGTTGGTCTGACCACTGCCACCATCAATGCGGCCAGTATGGTTAACCGCGGAATAGAACTGAACTTAAAAGCAGGTGTATTTACCGGCAGGAACTTTAACTGGACCAGCTCATTTAACATGGCCTATAATAAAAACGAAATCACCGAGAACAGACTCATAGAGAGCAGTGCCTCCATTAGCAGAACCAGTGGAAGGGATATCTACCTCAAAGGTTATGAGCGGGAATCGGTATGGAGTTACAAATGGGCAGGCCTTGACAATACCGGCAGACCACAGACTTATGATGCAAACGGTAACAAAATATATGTTCCAAATATAGGCTCCCTTGAATATAGTGGCACCTACAGGCCAAAAGTAAGTGGAGGCTGGACCAATACCTTTAGCTATAAAGGATTTGAAGCCATGATTTTTCTGGCCTTTAATTATGGTCATGTGACCCGCAGGGAGATGCCAAACATGTATGGATATGATTGGAGCGGCAGCTATAACGACCAGATTGCCAACAGATGGCGCAAAGCAGGAGATGAACAATTCACAGAGATCCCTGCCATTCCGGGATTTGAGAACCTGAGCGATGATTACACCAGGGTAGCTACCCTATCCAGCAACAGCATTATTGACGCTTCATTTGTCAGGTTGCGGGAAGTACAGTTCGGTTACCGTCTAAATCCCAGACACCTGAAGGGAACACCTTTTAAGAGCGTTAGGATCGTTGCACAGATGAACAACCTTTACCTCTTCAAAGCGAACAAATACGGTATCGATCCTGAAGCGGTGAGAATAGGGAGTTCAGGAGGTTATACTTATGCTTTACCAGAACCTGTCGTAACCACCATCGGTCTTAACATCGGTCTTTAACATCATTAAATCAACAACAAGATGAACACTTCAAACTTGAAAAAATATAGCTTCCTGATTTTGCTCGCATTAAGCTTTGCCAGCTGCAAGAAGTTTCTGGACGTTACGCCTAAAGGAAAATTCATTCCCAAATACCTCAAAGATTATGAAGAGCTGGCCGCCAATCCCTCCTTCTCTACTAACAGTTATGCCGTTTTAGAAAGGTTATCAGACAACACCTACTTTAGTGATGCGAGAATACTTGCAGCCCTGACCTCCAGTACCACCAAAGCTTATAAATGGCAATCTGAGTTGTATATAGAAACGGAAACAGACAGTGGCTGGGACCCGATGTACAACAATATTTACAATGCGAACATCATCCTTCAGGATGTAGAAAAGCTGGCAGATGGAACAGAAACCCAACGCAATGAAGTACTTGGCGACGCCCATTTTAACCGCGCTTATGCTTATTGGAGCCTGATCAACATCTATGCTAAAGATTATGAAGCATCCAGTGCGGGTACTGATCTGGGCGTGCCTTTACTTACGGTCCCTGACCTGGAGGCCATGCCGAAACGAGCTACTGTTGCTGCGGTCTACGATTTGATCCTTAAAGATCTGCTGCTGGCAAAAGACCAGCTTCCGGATGTTGCCCGGAACGTTTACCGAAACAATAAAACCGCAGCCCTGGCACTTCTGGCAAGGGTATATCAGAGCATGGATAACTATACGGAGGCAAAACAATATGCTAACCTTGCCTTACAGAAAAAGAATACCCTACTGGATTTCAATACCCTCAGCTTTAAGGATCCTTTGAAACCTTATGGTGGAATTAACAACCTGGCTATTGCTTATCTGCATCCGGAAATGATTTCCTATAAAGCGACCAGCCTCGCAAATATTCTGAGATTATCATCCATCTCTCCTGATTTCTTAAATATACTGGGAACCAAAGATCTACGCTACGTATTTAACTTTACCAACCTGGAAATCAACGGCAAGCCAACAACAGAACCTTATCCTTTATACCTCAATATAGATCTCTCTTTTAATATTGGTGTTCCGGAAATGATGCTCATCTCCGCAGAAGCTGAAGCCCGGGGAGGTCAGATTGACCCCGCCTTGACCTTACTCAATAATTTAAGAAAGAAAAGGTTTAAACCTGCTGATTATGCAGACCTGACTGCTTCCAGTGCTGATGACGCACTAAAGCTCGTTGTCGATGAACGCAGAAGGGAACTTTTTGGTAAAGGACTTCGCTGGTTTGACATGAGACGACTGGACAATGACAGTCGCTTTAAACGGAATTATACCAGGGCAAATACCGGAGGAACTTATCAGCTGACCGCAGGTTCCAACATTTTCGTACAACAGATTCCACCTAAAGTATTGTTACTGAATCCGAATATCGAACGTAATCCAAGATAAACCATGAAGAATATCTTTAGCACAACCCTACTGGCAGGACTGAGTCTGCTCATGGCAAAAAATGAGGTATCCGCGCAAACGGGTTATACCATTAATGGGAGAATTGCCGATTTTGATCAGCCGACTATGGCTTACCTCTATAAATTTACAGAGAAAGGCCGCGAGCTGATCGATAGCAGCACAGTAAATAACGGCGTATTTAATTTCAGGGGTGTGCTGCAGCATCCCGTTTCTGCTGCTGTACAGATCAGGAAAATGCGCAGGTCTTTAAACCTGTTTCTGGAAAATGAAAACTTTCAGCTACTGATGCAAAGCGATTGGAAAAATAAGGAGGAGATTCATGGTGGAAAGGAAATGGGAATTAAAGCGGCCTACGAGACGGAAACAGCATCCCTATCCGCACAAATGAGAGAGATTGGCGGACGTTATGAAAAACTGCCAAAGGAAGATCGCCTTAAAGAAAATGAGGAACTGACTGTATTGAATGCTAAAGAAATGGACATTAAGTATAAATACATTCGCAAATATCCCTCTTCATTGGCCGTATTGAACATCATGCGCCCGCAATTTGAGGTGATGAACCTGAAAGAACTTCGGGAAATGAAATCGCTGTTTTCTCCGGAACTCAGCTATGCTCCAGAGTACAAAAAATTACTAAGATTACTTGAGCAGAAAGCTGCAGCTTCACTTGTTGGGCAGCAAGCTCCGGATTTCAGCGGTACCACGCTGGCAGGAAAATCCTTTACCCTATCCGCGTTAAAAGGAAAATATGTGGTCCTGGATTTTTGGGCCTCCTGGTGTACTCCTTGTCGCGCGGCAAATCAAAAGATAAAACCCATCTATGAACACTATAAAAACAAGGGCTTTGAAATGGTTTCCCTTTCTATGGACGACAAAAGAAATCTTTGGGAAAATGCCGTAAAAAAAGATGGACTTCCCTGGATTCAGGTCTCGGAACTCAGTGGAATAAAAGATTCGGCAGTAGCTCAGAAATATAGTGTAGTTAGCTTACCCACTGTATTCCTTCTGGATAAAACCGGAAAAGTCATCGCACAGAACATCTCCGAGAAAGAACTGGAAGAATTACTGAATCACAATTTGAACAAATAACGAATGAATAAACTGAAAATGATCTTAGTGCTCTGTGTTTTATCCCTGAGTATTTTTGCGCAGAAAAGACAACAGGCAGGCCCTAAGAAAACGGTAAAGACAATTTTAAAAAATGGTACGGTAATCAATGGGACACTCCAGTCGCCGGCAACCCTTGCAGATGTATATCTCGAAGACGGCTTGATTACAGCAGTCCTTCCGAAAGGCCAGCCGCTGAAAACAGGATATGAAGCAGCAACAATAATGGACCTGAACGGGAAATTTATTTTGCCCGGGTTAATTGATACGCATGTCCACCTGGCTACAATGACAGAAGGTCCGATCGAAGAACTGAATAAAAAAACGCACCATGACCTGGAGCGCGTATTAATGGGTGGCATTACCACCGTAAGAGATATGGGGGGCGACGGGCGTTTAATGGCGACCTATCAGCGTTCGGCAAATCTGGATCAGATTCCTTCTCCAGATATCTTTTATGTTGCTTTTCTGGCTGGCCCCAACTACATGAAAATGGTTGGAGACCGCGAAATACTCGGCCTTGAAAATCAATCTATTGGCTGGCGACAAACGGTTCATGAGCAGGACAATGCCCATGATATTATTGCCATGGCCAAAGGAAGCGGTGCAACGGGAATAAAGATTTATTCGGATATCTCCGGAGCGATGGTAAAAAAGCTGGCGACGGAAGCTACTTTGCAAAAGATGCAGGTCTGGTCGCATGCTACGGTAATGCCTGCAATTCCTTCGGAAGCAGTTGCCGCGGGGGTAAAAGTCATCTCCCATGCCCATGATGTACCATGGGAGCAGGTAGGAAAGAACGGAAAAATGGTCAATGACCACAATGGATATTCCGCGTTAAAAATGGATTTCCCTCAATTGGCTCCTTTAATGGCATTGATGAAAAAGAACAACGCGATTTTGGATGCCACGATTTATTTATCCTCCTTAAATAAAGGATATGATGTCAATGCCTTTTACATTACCAAAAAAATGCATGAGGCTGGCGTAAAAGTATCCATAGGAACAGACTGGATGATTCCTGATGGTACTGCGCTCCCTAATATCCATGAGGAAATGGCATTGATGGTGAGTAAATGTGGATTCAGCACTCAGGAGGTGATCCATGCAGCTACCATGATCGGAGCTGAAGCAACCGGGCTTTCCGACAGAGGACAAATTACAGAAGGTAAAAGGGCCGATATACTCATCCTGAACAGCAACCCGCTGGAAAATATCTCGGCGACCAAAGACATCTTTGGAGTGATCAAAAATGGCAAGGTTTATCCAAAACCCTAAGCCTTCTATCTAAAATATTTCTTTCATAGACTACGCCCGGAATTCTCTAAATTCCGGGCGCAGTTTTTTGGTTAACCTGTGGTTTTTCCTGTTTTATGGAAGTAGATTTTATGGCATAAAGGTTTCATGCAGGTTCCTCCATTGCGGTTGTCCATTTTCATCCTGCACAAACAAAGCCGTTGAAATCCGCGTATTGTCTACGCCGCCTCCTTTTTGTGTCTCTACATACTCCATCAATATGGCTCCTTCCTGTTCAAAACGCAGGTTAATATCCCTCAACTCCAATACAATCCCTGGTTTTCCAGCATAAACAGATGGTAACCAATTCCCCAGATCAGCACGGCTCATGCAGGCTCCCGTAGGGCTGATCATCCTAAAGTCTGCATGAAAACTATTCAATGCCAGCATCTCTTCTTTTTCGTTGGGACTCATTTCTCCCCGAAACCATTTCCCAATCTGCTCAATGAAATGAACAATTTCATGGCTGGCTAATTCGTTTAAATTCATATGATTTAATATTTATTGTTTTTCATCAGTATATATTGTTTTTTTTATGGTTATGAAGCTATCATGATCTTAATAATCATTTCGTTATGTGATCTGTAAGATCATGATGGTTTATGTTTTTTTGCTCGTTTTATTGGTTTTCAATGATCGTTTCAATTTTAAACCATAGTACAATGCGGCCAATTCAAGCGATCCCAGCACAAGGAGCGCGATGATAAAAGCATTTGTATAACCGCCAACAAGCGGAAGGATGCTAAAGAATAATGTTCCGATTACTGCAGCTCCCAAGGCACTGCCCAGCTGGATAGCCGTACTGACAATGCCTGCAGCCAGGCCAGCCGTGGCAAGAGGTGTATCTGCCAGAACCAGCCTCACCACAACCGGCATCACAATACCATGGCCTATACCAGCACATAACAAAGCGCCGTATAAAAATTCTCCCGGTAGCGGATGATACCACAAGACACCTGCCGACAAGATAAATCCGATGCTCAGTAAGGACAATCCGATGATCAGTACATGGTCCTTATATTTCTTTGCCAATACCGCACTGAGCATGGGGCCTATAAAGAATCCTGCTGCATAAGGTAATACTGCCAGCCCTGCAGACAATACCGTCCAGTGAAAGCCACTTTGTAAATAAACGGGATAGATCATAAAAAAGGACGCGGTATTGTTAAAAAGAAAAATAACTGCCAGTCCTATCACAAATTTCTTATCCTCAAACAACTTTAAATAGATTAAAGGGTCCCCGCCCCGGGCAGTAATGCGTTGTTCAATCCGTATAAACCATAATGCAAAAGGCAGGGACATCGCCATGCAGATGAATACCCAGAGCGGCCATCCGGCTTCCCTCCCTTTAATTAGCGGATAGATAAACAGGAACAAGGTAATAGAAATAAGGACCACACCGGGTATATCAAGCTTAGGTCTTTTCTCCGGCCGGTTTTCCGGAATAACGAGAAAGGCCAGCACAATGGCAATAAGGCCGATTGGAACATTGATCAGAAAAACAGTTTCCCAGCTTAGTCCAAAGGGTTGCCATTCCAACAGCATTCCGCCACAAAGCTGTCCGGCGATAGCAGCCAGGCCGAAGGTAGCCCCAAACAAACCCATCGCTTTTGGTTGTTCTATTGCCGGAAAGATTACCCTGATAGAGGAAAGCACTTGTGGTGCCAGCATTGCCGCTGCCAGGCCCTGTAAGATCCGTGCAGCAATCAGCACTTCCGCATTTGCTGCCATTGCACAAGCAACTGAAGTCAGGGTAAAGAGACTCATTCCAGTCATAAAAATGCGCTTCCTGCCATATATATCTCCCAGACGCCCACCGGTTACGACAAAGACCGCATAAGCAGCACCATAGCCTGTAACGATGAACTGAAGCTCAGCGCTGTTGGCCTGTAAATCCAGTTGCATCGCCGGTAAGGCTACATTTACGATAAAGAAATCCAATGGGGATAAAAAGGCGCCCATTAACAATACCGCTAAGGCCTGCCAGCGGGCGGGATAAGGTATTGTGGGGTTAAGCTCTGTCATATCAATTAATTTAGGGCACAAAGGAAGCAAAATGACAGGGGGAATAAGTTGGACTTTAAAAGGATTATCCTGTACATTTGCCGAAATGTATACCAAGGAAAAAAAGCAACCTTTTGACCTGTTTCTAATGGAAACAGAGGTCTGGAAGCGTTCTGCAGTACACCAGGTGTTTGAGCTCGCATACGTGATCTCCGGAAGGGGAAAGGCATTGATCAATGGCAATTCCCACGATTATTCAGATGGTAAAATATTTCTGCTCAGCCCGGAAGATCAATACGCCTTTGAGTTGCAGCAGAAAACCCACTTTCTTTTTATCCGTTTCAATGACTTATCCTTCTCCCAGTTTAAAAATGAAGTAGAAGCATTGGAATTCTGCGACTGGACAAAGAAGGCCCAATACCTCTTTAATAACCTCCATGCGAAGGCCGGATGTGTGTATCGCAACTCCGACGATGAGCAATTTGGGAAAGCACTCCTCGCGGCCGTCATCCGGGAATATGAGCAGAAAGAAGCCGGTTATTTGCTCGTTATCCGTCAATCTGTTTCTACATTAGTGAATATCCTTGCCCGAAACATTTCCCTAACGGAACCTCCGAAACTGCGCAGGAAAACACCTAAGAACGACATCATTCAGATTGTCGCTTATTTACAGCAATACATTGCCGAACCGGAACGCGTCCGGATCAGAGCCATTGCCGGTCATTTTAATTTCTCTCCAAATTATCTTGGAGCGCTTTTCCGGGAACGTACCGGAGAAAGCATCCAGGAATATGTGATCAACTATCGATTAAAGCTCGTGGAAACCAGACTTGCCCATAGCAATATGAGGATTAGCGAGATCGCAGAGGAACTCAATTTCACAGACGAAAGCTATTTATCGAGGCTATTCAAAAAACATAGGGGAATTACTCCGGGAGCTTACAGGAAACAATTGCATTCTTAATTTTTCACCCTGCTTTGTTCAGTCTCTGCCCCTCCGCTGTTTCGTTTGTTGTTCTTTGCTGCTGTTCCAAAATTATAAGTAAAGCCAAGTGTAAAAGCCTGGGAATTAAACCGGTTTCTAAAAGTAGAATAAACATCAGGAATAAAGTTGGTTAACCCATCCGCTTTATAGGTATTAAAAACATCCCTGACATTGAATTTAAGAGCCGCCTTATTTTGCATGAACTTCTTTTGAATTCCAGTGTTTACCTGTCCAAACGGATCGACCATTGCCTGTCCGCTGGCCCGTTTACCCACATAGAAAAAGCTGAGTTCAGCGCTCCATCCTTTAGGAAGGCTAAACTGATTTGATGTATTCGTCTCAAAGTAAGTAGAAGATTGATGGAGAATGGTGGAATACAATTGTCCTTTAAACTGATTTCGGACAACCTGCATATAGGAATTGACCGTCCACCAGGAAAAAGGAGAAAGCGCCAGGTTTAGGGAAGTACCCAGATAAGTTGCAGTACCAATATTTCCGGTTCCATCGATAAAGATATTCCCCTCCTGCCTTACCACTTCATTCTGAAGGTCTGCAATGTGGGTATAAAATACGGCCGCACTAAGCAATTGCTTATAGCGATAGGCCAATTTATAATAATCTGCAAATTGTGGCCTTAGAAATGGGTTTCCCGCAGTATACGTAAATTTATCTGAGGGCTGAACAAAAGGATTCAGGTCCTTATAGTAAGGTCTTCCTATCCTTCGCCCATAAGAGGCAACAAGCAGCTGTGTTCCCGAAGTATCCAGCTGATAAGACAAATAGGCGGTTGGAAAAAGGTTGGTATAATGGTTCACAAAAGAAGAATCGGGGTGTGAAACATTGCCAACCTGTTGCCCTTTTGCATTGGTATTTTCTATCCTGAGCCCGGCCTGAAACTCAAACCTTTTCATCGTTTTATTAAAATTCAGATAGGCTGCATTGATATTTTCTTTGTAAATGAACTGATTGGAAAAATTATAATTGGGGCTGCTTATCCCATTGAGTACATTAAAATAGCTGGCTTCATTGTCTGTATTTACATAACTGCTTTTAAATCCGGTTTCGATTTTAGCCTTACCTTTTAAAGGATGCGTATAATCTGCTTTTATGGAATAAATACTGATGTCGGAGGGCAAAGTACTGGTCATCATTTGCTGCGCAACTAAAGTTCCCTCCGGCAGGTAAGTCGAATTCAGGAACTGCTCTCTGTTATTGGCATTATATTTCAGGTAATCCAGATCAAATGACAAGACTTTTCCTTTGCGTTCAAATTCGTGGTTATAATTCAAGCTGAGCCCTGCTTTGTTAAATTGACTTTTACCACTATTGTCGGCCATTACAGTTGAATCTAGTTCTCCCTGGCCATTGTACAGGTAATTTGAGGAAGGTAGTTTCAAGCTGCCCGGAGAAAAACTTCCGTTAAACACAATGCCCCAGGTGGTTCCCGGAGAAAGTTCATAATCCATCCCCAGCTTTAAATTGGTATTGTTATTCTTCGGTTTGATGAGTAGGTTTTGTCTGAAAACCGAACTTAAATCTCCCTGATCATCAGAAATTTCCCGCAACAGCTCCGTTTGCCGGAATCCCTGGCTTAGCCCATAACTCGCATTGGCGAAGAGATTCATTTTATTGCGCCGGAAATTCAGGTTAAGACTTTCCGAGGTTTGTCCGTAATGGGAAAGACCGTAATTTGCGGAAAGCGTTCCATTAAAGCCTTCGGCCTTAGATTTTTTAGTTTTGATGTTGATCATTCCTCCATCACCTGCCGCATCGTATTTTGCCGGCGGGGTATCCATGAGTTCAATTTGATCTAACATCGCCGAAGGTATAGACCTCAGGTACCCTGCCAGCTGACTGCCGGAAAGATAGGTGGGTTTACCATCAATAAGGACTGTCACACCTGGTTTTCCTTTGAAACTGATTTTTCCATTTGCATCTAGACTGACTCCTGGAGATTTCTCTAGAACCTCGAGGGCATTTGCACCGTCATTAGAGATCAGCGCTCCGACATTCACAATTGTACGATCGATCTTTTCTTCGATAAAAGCCTTTTTTCCGGTAATGCTGACTTCCTTTAAGCGGTTTGGTTTAGTTATTAGGATAAGGTCCGGTAATTGAACGACTGGTTTATTCGCAAGGCTGAAAGCAATGGATAAGGAGTCCATGCCTACCGCAGAAATCAACAGCAGATAATCTCCCCCTTCCCTTATATTCAATTGAAAATAGCCTCCCGTATCGGTTAGTTTAGTCTGGATGATTTTATTTTCTTTAATTTCTTTCAAGCTGAGCGTAGCAAGACTGACACCAGCATGTTCTGAATCAGTGAGTCTTCCGCCGACCTGGAATGAAACTGCTTTATTCAATTCTAAAAGAATGTGCTGATCTACCTGACGGAAGGAAAAGAAAGTATTTTGAAACATTTGCTTTAACGTTTCTTTCACTGTTCTTTTTTCAGAAGAAAGGTAAAGGTGTTCCAGGGATTTGAGTTCAGTGCTTCGATAGTAAAATCGACAATTGGTCTGTGCCTCTATTTTTTTAATGGCATCAATTGCGTTCTCGTCTTTAAGTCCGATGGTGATCGTTTCTTTGGTCATGTCCTGTGCTTTCGCAGGGCTGAAGAATAGCGCCTGTAAGGTCAATAGGAACAGAAAAGCTAAGGTCTGGTTAATTTTCACAGCCCTCCCCCTTAATCAAAATACGACCATCCGCCTGAGTCTGGTAGCTGGCATTGTTAAAGGAACAGATGACTTTTAAGATCTGATCCAGGTTTTCCCCATTTAAAGCCGTTCCTGTAAACCTGCAGGCACCTATCTTTTCGTTTTCAAAACTGATCTTTACGTTGAAGCGCTGCCCGAGTTTAATTGCCGCATCTGCAAAACTGATGTCATTAAAATAAAGGTCTTTTTTCTGCCATTCGATTGCTTTTTGAGCATCGACATTGGCTAGCGTATACTTATTGTTTGTCGTATTAAAACTGATCTGTTGATTTGGTGTAACGATTCCCAACACTTCCCTGCCATTGGCTACGCTTACTTTTCCCTGGGTTACTGTAACTGTGACCCGATGCGAGTTGGGATCTTCTTTGATATTGAACGCAGTGCCAAGAACGGTGGTCCGGACTTTTCCGGTATGAATAATAAAAGGTTTTGAAGGATCATGCTTAATGTCAAAATAAGCTTCTCCGCTGAGGTAAATTTCCCTTGTTTTTCCATCAAACTGCTTCGGGTATTCCACTTTCGATCCTGCATTGATCCAGATTGTACTTCCATCGGCCAAAGTCAACTGACGTTGCTGATCCGCAGGGACGTTCAGGGCAATCAGCTGAGCTGACCGGTCTTGTTTTCCAAAAAAGGGTGAATATAGATAAAGAAACACTCCGATCAGTAAGATCGCGGCGGCAGCTACCGTTCTAAACTGCGGCCATAGTTTACGTTTATTGACCAGAGGAACCTCATGAATTACAGGAATATGTAATGGCAAACCTGCTGCAATGTAAAGCAGGTCTTCCTTAAATTCGGTTTCACTAAGTGTGGCAATCCCGTTAACGTCCCGGTCTTCATACCAGCGGTTCAGAAAAGCAAGCTCTTGTTCAGAACATTTTCTTTCCCGGTATTTTTCCAATAAGGCAAGCACTTCAGTATTTTTCATCATGAGGAATATGTTTTTGTTCCGCTTCTTCAGGCAAAAGCTTCCCGTATACATTAGAGTCGGACAAGTTTCCCTCTGGGCGTAGAAAAAAAATATAAATCTTTCTGTTATAAAATAAAAGCAGTAAACAAGGCGGTTCCAAGTTTCTTCCTCAGGATTTTAAGCGAGTTGTTGATTTGTTTTTTAACCGTTTTTTCGGAGAGCTCCAATTGTGCCGCAATTTCTTTATGGCTTAAATTCCCATTTCTGCTCAGCTCAAAGATTGCCCGCATCTTTTTCGGCAAAGCTGCAATTTCCTGTTCAATAATTGCAAGGAATTGCTTTTCTCTAATGGTATGATCGGTCATGCCGTCCTCCTGTTCAGAAAATCCGGAGACCGATTCTACATATCGGGAGGCGACGTCCCGGTGTGAGATTAAATCAAAAACCTTATACCTCACAGCAGTGTATAAATAGGAAGAAAGCGTTGTTTTTAAGACCAGCTGCTCCCGTTTGTTCCAGAGGCTGATAAAAAGATCATGTACAATATCACGGGAATCTTCCCTATGACGAAGTTTGTTAAAAACATGGATATATAAGGCCCCGTGATACCTGTTGTAAATTTCAGTATAAGCAATTTCATCCCCCTCCGATAACAGGGTACTGAGTTCCAGATCGCTTAATTGAATATATTCAGGCTTTACTTGCATACACTTTTCAGGACGAATTTAGAATAATAACTTTGGAAACAAAGATTATTCAGAGGAAGACAAAAAATCAACCAGACTGATCAGGAATATAGCAGAACATCATCTTAGCTGAGAATTGTCTTAAGCAATATCAATCTCCCTACAGCATTTTTCAGCGCTCAACACTGAATCAGGTTGTTTTCGATAATGGATGTTGTAAATAGATGATCAACAGATTCAGAGCGAAAAAGGGCAATTCAATAACAGCTCCTTTGAGGTCCTTATGGAGTAATTCCAGACAGATGATCATCAAAATCCCTGCGCCCATCAGGAAATTACCCAAGAGGAAAGTTCTTGGAAAAAGGATCAGTACCGCGCTTAACATGGTGATCATCCCGTTAATCATTACTGCAGTTTTATTGAAATTCCATTTCCCAAACATTTCCAGCATTTCGGGTTTGGCACTCACCATTGCCCAGCCTTGCTTTAAGCCCATAAAGACAGCAAATAAGATCAGTACCGCATTGATAATTTTAATCACCATTGTCGTAGATTTAGATAGATGTTGAATAAATCTACATAAAAACCAAGAATTTATCATTGATGATATTGTTGTTCCTGATTTAAGTAATTTTGTTTGAACCGGTTTACAGATAAATCCAAACCTGGAGAAGATAAATACAGACTATTATGGCAGAAAAAAGTTTTGATGCTAATTTATTTGAAGTAGAAGCACCGCTTAATGGTATTTTAAGTCATTTTTATCAGTTTCAAACTTCTGCAACCGCGGAAACTATCGTTCAACATCTTTCTCCAAACTTCGAGATGTTACTGGTTTTCAATTTCGGTGCTCCTATCCGGATTTCGTTTAATCAGGAGGAAGTTGGAACAGCGATCATTTTACGCACCGCAGCAATAGGCCCGCTAAGAAAGCTGTTGAATTATGAATTAGCACCTGGGTCTCATGCTATTATCGCAAATTTCACACTTAACGGATTCTACAGGCTCTTTAAAATTCCAATGAATGAACTCGGAACAGAAGAAGTTTTTGATCTGGATGTCCTTATCGATAAAACCTGTTTCCTGGAGCTTTGGGAAAAGCTGGCAGCGCTGAAAGATTTGAGAGAAAAGATTCAATTGCTAAGTACTTATACCGCTCAGTTTATTGAACCGACTGATGCTGCATCGAAACCGTTATTGGAAGCTGTCCCCTATTTTCACAACCCAATGGTTCAACCTGTGAAAGCAATCGCTTCCGAAACAAATCTGACGGAAAGAAGTATTCAACTCCGTTTTCAAAAATATGTAGGGTATTCACCAAAAGAACTGCTCCGTTTTTTGAGGTTTAAAGATGTAATCCATCAAATGATGAATCAGAGAGATGAAAAGCTCAATTTATTTGAACTGATTCAGATGCATGGCTACCATGACCAGAGCCATCTCATCAAGGATTTCAGGCATTATTTGGGTACTACACCACAGAAATTCTTAAAAGAAATGCTCGGAAAGGGATTTTGTGTCTCTAAAAGCGATGGTCATCTGCCGGGAGAAAAATCTGGTTTAGGGTAAAATGATCTTAAAAACCTTTAAAAAGGGGCATTCAGAAAAAAAATATTAATTTTTATTGCTTGAAATCCAGTCCATTCGGTGAAATCTTGAAAAGAGAGTATGGAAAAATGAAAAGTATATCTATCTTCGTGACGTCATCAACGCGAAAGTAGCTCAGTTGGTAGAGCACGACCTTGCCAAGGTCGGGGTCGCGAGTTCGAATCTCGTCTTTCGCTCTAAATGCCTTCATCACATGAAGGCATTTATTTTTAAAAGGTTAATCACCTGCTCAGATGGTGGAACTGGTAGACACGCAGGACTTAAAATCCTGTGACCTTAAAAGTCGTGCGGGTTCGATTCCCGCTCTGAGTACATTAAAAACGAAGAAAAGCCGATCATTAGATGATTGGCTTTTTTGTTGGGTATAACAAGGACTGTCGACTATTTGCAAACAGCCCCATCATTATCAGAATTCAAATTATTTTTTAAACTGAAAATTTTTCAAAAAATCATTTAAGATTGTTTCTGCTTTTTGTTGATCAGCTTTTTTAAATTGAATACCACCTTTTATTCCTAAACCCGCACGTGATTCAGAAATAAAATAATAATTACATTCATCGTCTCGTATGGCTTTCCGTATTAAAAATTTAGTATTGTTGTATTTAACGATATCCACAATTTCCTTCGTTTTCCTAGCTTCGATTTCTTCTACTTCACCAACCATTCTATCCCTTAGTCCCTCAAGGGAGACATCATAACCTATTGGGCGGGTGTAATCCTGGAATCCAAACAACACATTGCAAAGCTTGTAGATATGCTGCAGATTTTTAGTTGAAGACGGGTATTTAAAATTAGCTTTTTCAAAAGATCGAATTTGTCCTAACTCAACATTTTCCCGGCTATTTGGTAATTTTATCGTTCCTACTTTAGTTAAAGGTTCTTGTTGGAACGCAATGAATAAAATAACGTTTGTTATTATTGCAATTGTAGCTTTCATAATTTAGAATTTGAGTTGATTAGGGACAGCCTATTGGCTATGGAAAACCATTAGTATTTAGTTTTAATGAGATATTCATTAGAATTTGAATCACATTTATACAAATTCAAAAAAGCACCGAATTCAGTTAAGAACCTGAGACTTCATTGCCTGTTCGGAGCCCTCGGTTAATACAATATTATTTGGTTTTTTTAAGAATACAGTTGCCCTGCTCACAGAAATTCTTAACTGTTTAAGGGCTATCTGTTCCTCTCTTTTACAAGAGCCTAATAGAAGAAAGATAAACGTTAAAATGGATGTAACACCCGTTAAACAATAATGAGGAAGAAGTAAATTTAAATATCTTTTCATCGATTTTTAATTAGAGATGAAGCTACCATTTTTTAATGAAACAAAAAATGCAAGGATTTAGTACATCTATTTTTCACGTTGTAACTTAATTATAAGCTTTATAATTGATGGTTACCGATTCTGCCGCACGCTTATTTACCGATCTCTGTGTTGGATTTCTCACGCTTTATTTAGTAAATTAGATCATGACAAAAAAGCTTAGATATCATGCTAATGCCATTCAAAATAAAAAAAACAGATAGAGACGATAAAAACCACCTCAATATGCTCACTGAGAAAGGGATTTTATGGAACACAATGTTTAAACAGGGTAATTTTTTTTTGTACAGCATTATAATCGTCATTTTACTATTGATATACTATAGTGCTGACTTATTCAAAGGTATAATGTCTTAACAAATTCATGTAATGTGTATATGTTCCTTCAAAATTGAACACGTCAGGCATCAGGAATATAAACGCAGGAAAAGTCAAAATCCGGTTAGTATTGGAAAACAAAGAATAAAATGAATTCACAGGAGAAAATATTAAGCTGTTACAACAAGGTAGCCGACGACTATGCGGCTGATCGTTGGGACGAACTCTCAAAAAAAAATCTTGACAGACTGTTGTTAACGGAATTTGCAGCTGTCAATAAAGACAAAGGACCCTGTGCCGATTTTGGCTGTGGTCCCGGACAAACAACAAAATTTCTGTACGGGAATGGGCTAAAAGACATTACCGGCATAGATTTGTCGCCAGCCATGATTAGTGCTGCTCAAAAATTATCACCTGAGATTAAATTTGAGACCGGCGACATGCTCAATATCGCTTATCCACCAGAATATTTTGCGAGTGTCCTTGCATTCTATTCCATCGTACATTTTGATACTGAACAGGTCAGGAAGTGTTTCGGAGAAATAAACAGGGTATTGAAAACCGGGGGGAATTTCCTATTTTCCTTTCACGCAGGAGATCAAATCGTTCATTTTGACAAAGCTCATGACAAAGAAATAGATATTGATTTGTATTTCTTTAAAACAGATGACATCATAGAATTACTTTCTGAAACGGGTTTTAGTATACTTGATGCCATAGAGCGTC
The DNA here is from genome assembly GCF_900103665.1 of Pedobacter steynii. GTDB lineage: Bacteria > Bacteroidota > Bacteroidia > Sphingobacteriales > Sphingobacteriaceae > Pedobacter > Pedobacter steynii. The sequence goes on along the minus strand of NZ_FNGY01000002.1, from coordinate 62,775 downwards.
GTCCGCATGAAAGCATGGAATATCCAACCAGACGAGCCTATATCTGGGCAGAAAAAATCTAATAACAATAACCAGCTACTTAGAACAGGCAATTTATCATGCCTAATCCCCCCTATTCCAGTTTAAAGAGGCTTGCTTTCCTTAATCCTAAAGTGCAGGTTTAAAATATTTTAACTAAACACTTTGAAATGCAAAGTACTTTTACTTAACTTTGTACTGCAAAGTACTTTTGTACAACTAAAAGAATTAAAATACAACAAGTACACAGAAAGCGCGATAAACAAGAGCAACAACAAAACTTAATCACCAATAAAACTAAACACCATGACCCAGAGAAAAAATTTAACAGCTCAGTCAGTTCATCCAGTTTCATTAGGCAGCCGGCTTATGCTCGGTGCAGGAATTGCTTTAATCCTAATCACGGTTTTCCTACTTCAGGTTAGAGGAGCAGACCCGGAATGGGGAAAACTATGGATGGTAAAGCCTATGATTATAGTGCCTGTAGCAGGCGCAATGGGCGCTGCATTTTACTTCCTTATGGACCATCTGCGTGATGAGGGCGGCTGGAGAAAAATATTGGCCAATGTATTGAGCTTAGTGGTATACCTGATCGCATTGTGGCTAGGTACAGTTCTGGGATTGAATGGGACCTTGTGGAATTAAACTAAAAAGTATAAACTCATGAAAGACGAAATAATCAACCATTTAAACGAGCCGGGACAACTCGAAAAGATGTACCGCAGTAACAAGCTGACTTTTAAACGGGAGTTCGGTGTACTATATCCAGAGCTTAAAGGCAACCCGGTCGCTGACTTCTGGAATGAAAGACTGAATTACAAAAGCGATGAAATCAACAAAGGCACCGGGAAGGAATTATTATTTATCATTATCGCTTCGCTGATCGCAGGTCTTATCGCAAAGCTCCCGCATTTTTTGCCATAAATGAAGAATTCTTTTATCAAAGGAACATTGGTTTTATCATTTTCCCGGTGTTATCTGCTTACTTTGCCTGGAAGAACAAATTATCAACCGGAAAAATTGCCTTCATTGTTACGACCACTCTTGTTGCTGTAATATTTATCAATTTCTTGCCTCATGTTAAGAAAAGCGACACTTTAATATTATCCTGTATTCACTTAGTCTTATTTTTATGGTCCATACTGGGTTTTGCTTTTGTCGCGGAGCACAGAAATAACGATGAGAAGCGGCTTAGCTATTTAAGGTACAACGGCGACCTGGTTGTCATGACCACACTAATTCTGATCGCAGGTGGCTTAATGAGCGCAATAACCAATGGGCTATTCTCCTTAATTGGTATTCACATCGAAAAATTTTATTTTCAGTATGTCGGAATTTTCGGACTTACCGCCGCTCCAATCGTGGGCACTTACCTTGTCCAGACCAATCCACAACTGGTAGGCAGAGTTTCGCCTGTAATTGCTAAACTTTTCAGCCCTTTGGTATTGGTAATGCTGGTTATTTATCTCCTGGCTATCGTTTATTCAGGTAAAAGTCCTTATACCGACCGGGATTTCTTACTCATGTTTAATGCTTTATTAATCGGTGTTATGGCCATCATTTTCTTTTCCATTGCAGAAACAGCTAAGAACATCACAAATTCCACTGAAATCTGGGTTCTTTTCCTGCTGTCTGTTGTGACCATAGTCCTGAATGGCATTGCGCTTTCTGCAATTTTGTTCCGGATTTCAGAATGGGGCATCACACCAAACAGAGCAGCAGTTCTGGGTGGTAATGTCTTGATTTTGATCCACCTGATTTTGGTAACCCTGAAACTTTACAGGGTACTTTCAAAAAAATCAGACATCAATGGAGTAGGGAAAACCATTGCCTTTTACCTGCCTGTTTACTGCGCATGGACAATTATTGTCACCTTTATATTTCCGTTTATATTCGGCTATAAATAGACTGGCGAAAAAGCCAACAAATGGCAAAGCAAAATGAGTTACGAAGGTACACAGCTTGCTTTGCCATCCAATAGGAGTTTACCTGAAGGCTGCATGATTAATTCAAAAATATTTCATCTACAAACAGCCATGCAGGCTCCCCCTTACCTGGATGCCAGTCCGGAAGTACTTTCAGATTTCTGGCAATAATCTTCAGGTAAGAAATGTTTTGGGGCTTAAATTTCGCTTCTATTTTCATAAGTGCCCGCTCCGCTGCTCCATTTTTAATCGCTTCAGGTTTTACCTTACTCAGTAAATGAAGGTTATTTTTTTGCGAGCCTCCCCAAATTTCTACCTCAACAGGAGGAAAAATATAGGTTGGCACGTCTTTCATTACATTTAACACCACCGATTGCATCATTACCGGCTGCCTGAAGAACATTAAAGTCTCCATATGATTCTTCCTGAAACCAACCCATTTCCCTGAATTGATCTGATAATCTCCTAACTGATGATCTGAAAGGACTTTTGAAGCTCCGACGCCGTACTTACCCTCCGGGGGCAATAGAAACTGGATTGTATCTACCTGATAACTACTCTTATAGAAATTAGCGATGAATGTCTCGCTCCCATACCAACCTTTTTTATAGGCTTTCGCCTTTAAGGTCGTATTTTCTTTAATCAGCAGCTGCTGATTAAACAACATGGATTTCAAGCTATCCGGTTCTGTTCCGTCCGTAGTATAACGGATTTGAACCCCATTGATCGGATGCTTCATCTGTAGCGCCAACGATGCTTTAAAAACAGTAACATCTGTAGTGATGCGTGGCGGATTTAACCGGATCGGATGTTTACCATCATCTTTAAAACCAGAAACCACCGCAATTTTGGGATTCGATTTTTGCAATTGCTGCAGCTCAGACTCGCTCAGTCCGGTATTCCATAACGTCAGCTTTTTAAGGCTTTTGATATTGCCAATCTGTTTTACAAAGCCATAATTCACCTTCGTCCCTGATATCGACAACGTATTTAAATATTTCAAAGCCTGCAGTTCTTTTAACCCGGAGCCAGTGATATTGGTAAAATTAAGGTTCAGCTCTCTCAGGTTTTCAAAGCGCGCAATTGTTTTCAACTCCTCATCACGAACCGGCAGTCCTTTCAGATTCAGCGAAACAATTTGTTTCTTAACGTCTTCCAGTTCTTTTACTGCTTCGGGTTTATATTCGCTTTTGTTATAAATATTCACTGCCAGTGCCGGCGATTCCTTCGCAAGTGCGTATACAATCCGGTAATTGTTGTTCAATTTTTTAACCGTATTTTCATCCGCAGCAGCAAAGGCATACTTTTCTTCAGCAGATTCAGAAGGTGCCAAAAAGGTAGTAGCGAGAGCTCTTAAAGAGTCGTTTACAGGCAATTCAACCACCTTTTTCTTCAATTCGGCATTCCCCTTGATCCACAATCGTAAAAGCGAAATCTCTTCATTACTCAGCTGGTCTTTTCCTTTCGGAGGCATATGCTTCTTGTCGTCCATAGGCAAGTGAAGCCGTTCCAGCAGCAAGCTGATTTCGGGCTTCCCGGGCACAAATAACTTCCCACTTTTCCCTCCTTTAAGCAGCGCGGTTACATTGTGCATCATCAAACTGCCTTTCGCTTTTTCCAGATTATGACAGCTTAAGCATTTTTGAGAAAAAACAGGCAGGATCACATCTTCAAACACCCTTGCCTCCGCTACAGGGACTTTAGGCAAAGCCTCAGCTCCCGTTACAGATTCCAGTACAAAATTGTCTCCATGTGTTAAAGATGCCCCATAATGACCCGCAAGAATGATACAAAGCGTAGTTGCGATCGCCCCTACCCTGGCCACCCTGACCTTATACCAGGAAGTATTTCTACACCAGTAAACGATGGAAGCTACAAAAACAATACTTACCCCCGTCCATTTATGCCATTGCAGCAGACTTCCGGAATAACCATCTTCTTTCGACAAGAACAAACCCATGACCACCGTCAGCGCCGAAAACAGCGTTCCGGAAAGCAACAGTCCCGAAGTAAAATTCTGATACAATGATTCCTTGAGATAGGCTTCTTTAAACCGGAAAAATTCCAGTAACATCGCCAGCATCAGGATAACAATCGGGAAATGCAGAATCATCGGATGCATTCTTCCGAAAGGCTGCAACCAATGCGGAATTCCTAATTTATCTTCAAAAGCAAGTAAAAAGACAATAAAGACGTTAGCTGCAAACAAAACATGCTCTGCAAAACCTTTAAAAGTGATCCTCATAAGTAAAAATTATACCCTCGTAAATTTATAAGGATAGACTTTCCCGGAAGCCCATTGTGCGACATACAGGTTTTCATCATTATCTACACATACATCATGTGGATTTAATAAAATCTTTTCTGCCTGTGCCATGGGTTGTAATACCCCATCTTTATATACCGGTTCGCTTCCCCCCAAATTGGAAACTACTTTATTATTTTTGTCTAAGATCGTCGTAAAACCACTGCCTTCTTTATTCAGGTCCGGCGAACGCAAAACAGCGGCATAGAGGTAGTCGTTTTTGATAACTGGTCTGCAAACACAGGCTCCGGGAAGCTGGATGATTTCCTTCAGATTGCCCTGCATATCGAAACGCTTAAAACAATTCCTGGTACGATCTGTAACCAACAAAGAAGGGGTTCCCTGACGCTTGTCGATACATACACCATGGGCATTGTCCAGGTGTTTCGTTTCCGGTCCTCTGCCACCAAAGTAGCTCAGCAACTTCCCATCGGCACTGTAATGAAAAACATATTGCAGGCCATATCCATCTGCAATAAAGATATCTCCATTGTCAGCCACCGCGGTCTCGGTTGGCACAAACTCCTCCTTCTTCTTATACAGACCTGTCTCCATAGGACAATCAATTGTCATCAGGATCTTTCCGTCCAGGCTCGTTTTATAAACCTGGTGCCTGTTCGTATCTGTAATAAAAAGATAGTCTTTACCATTTTCCTTTGCCAGGGTAAGCCCATGTGCACCTGGAAATTCATGCCCCCAGGAATCCAGTAATTTGCCCGACTTATTATAGATTAGAATGTTATTTTTGGTCTCGTTAGTCAGCAATATGATCCTCCCTTTTGAGTCCTGAACCATCTCATGACAATCGTTTACCGGATTTTTTAAAGGATTTAGTTGTCCCCATTTGGTATCCAGTCTGTAACGCATATCATTATGCCCATAAACAGGTCCTCCTGGCTTTGCAAACAGGTCTTTTGCAATAAAAAAGCTGGCCGAAACAACAGCAGTATGTTTTATAAATGTTCTTCTTTCCATAAAATATTTTAGATTAAAATGTCTTTTACGACCTTGCCCGAAACATCCGTCAACCGGTAACGGCGCCCCAAATGTTTAAAAGTCAGTTTCTCATGATTCAGTCCCAGCTGATGGAGAACGGTAGCCTGGAAATCATGCACATGTACCGGGTTTGAGATAACGTTATAGCCAAACTCATCCGATTCTCCGTATACAATGCCCGGTTTAACTCCCCCTCCGGCCATCCAGATGCTAAAACAACGCGGATGATGATCTCTTCCATAATTGTCTTTCGTCATCTTCCCCTGACTGTAATTGGTACGGCCAAACTCGCCACCCCAGATCACGAGTGTTTCATCCAGTAATCCCCTCTGTTTCAAATCGGTGATCAATGCTGCCGAAGCCTGGTCGACATCCTTGGCCTGTCCCGCCATTTCCGAGGGAAGATTTCCATGCTGATCCCAACCCTGGTGGTACAACTGAACGAAACGGACTCCATTTTCACTTAATTTCCTGGCCAGTAAACAATTGGCAGCAAAAGTCCCCGGCACCAGGCAATCGGGGCCATAAAGTTTAATGATATCGTCGGGTTCTTTGCTGAGATCTGTAATTTCCGGCACTGCAGTTTGCATTCTGTAGGCCATCTCATACTGCTGCACTTTCGCGCTGATTTCCGGGTCACCAAATTCCTTATAGGAGATCTCGTTTAGCTGAGCCAGGTTATCCAGCATCTTTCTCCTTTCAAACCGGTTAAGTCCCTCAGGGTCTTTCAGGTACAGCACCGGATCTTCTCCACTGCTAAACTGCACTCCCTGGTGGGTAGAATCCAGAAATCCATTGGTCCAGAGTTTGGAATATACCCCCTGCCCATTGCCCTTACCTCTGGAAAGCAATACCGTAAAAGCTGGCAGGTTTTTATTTTCACTGCCCAGGCCGTAACTCAGCCAGGCACCCATACTTGGCCGGTTGCCTTGCTGGGCTCCTGTTTGAAAGAAGGTTAAAGCCGGATCATGGTTGATGGCCTCGGTATGCATAGACTTGATGATGCAAATATCGTCGACCACCTTTGCAGTATAAGGGAACAGGTCGCTTACCCATGCCCTGGAATCACCATATTGCTTAAAATCATAATATGATCCCACTAAGGGGAAAGAAGCCTGATTGGCCGTCATTCCGGTAAGGCGTTGCCCGGCACGGATAGAAGCAGGAAGCTCCTGCCCCATCATTTCCCTCAGCTTTGGCTTATAATCAAAAGATTCCAGCTGTGAGGGCGCTCCATTCTGAAACAGGTAAATCACTCTCTTTGCTTTGGGCGCGAAATCAGGAATTCCCGGAGGAAGGCTGCTTTCGTCCATGCCACCCGTAAAAAGATCCGGGATAAGTAGTGATCCTAAAGCCACACTGCCAAGGCCTAAACTTAGCTTGGATAAGAAACGGCGCCTGTTAAAGTTAAGGCCATGTTCTAAAAAATCCTTTTCCATATATCAGGTTTTTGTAATCGTTTCTTCTAAATTGTAAATGGTCGTCATGACCTCCATCATTGCCGCCAGGCTCTGCTTGTTGATTTTCTCAGGAATCGGGAACTCTCCTACCGCCAACACCTTTTCGGCTTTTGAATTTTTTGCAAATACCTTTAACTGATCATTATAATAAGAACTGAGCAACTTGATTTCCCTTTCGTTGGGATTCCGGCATACAATCAGGCGAAATGCTTTGATCACCTTCGCCTCCACCGCAGTATTTTCCTGTAATAATTTCGCTGCCAATACACGGGAGGCTTCCAGTACAGTTGGATCATTTAACATCACCAATGCCTGTAAAGGCGTATTCGTATTTAAGCGTTTTACCTCGCACTGATCCCTGTTGCTCGCATCAAAAATGCTCATCGTTGGAGGCGGCACCGTACGCTTGATAAAGGTGTACATGCCTCTCCGGTATAAACTCTGACCATGGTCCTGCTTGTAATTGGCCAGAATTCCACGTCCTGAAGTGGCCGCTTCCCAGAGTCCGCCGGGCTGATAAGGCTTTACACTTGGCCCACCAATGGTTTTCACCAGCAGTCCACTACTTGCCAGAACCACATCTCTAACCGATTCGGCAGGGATCCGGTAGCGTGGAGCTCTCGCCAGAAGAATATTTTCCGGATCTGTTCTTAGCTTTTCAGCGGTCACTACTGCCGACTGCCGATAAGTGGCCGAGCTAACGATCTGCTTTACCAGGCGTTTGATATTCCAGCCATGGTTCATAAAATCTACCGCCAGCCAGTCCAGCAATTCCGGATGGGAAGGCAACTCGCCCTGCATTCCGAAATCTCCTGAAGTTTTCACCAGACCACGTCCAAAAAACTCCTGCCAAACCTGATTCACAAAGACTCTGGAGGTTAGTGGATTTTGTTTATCAAATAACCATTTAGATAATCCAAGCCTGTTTTTAGCATACTGACTGCTAAAAGGCAAAACCGATTTAGGTGTTCCAGCCTCAACTTCAGTACCATGGGCATCATAAACACCCCGGTTTAGGATGTATGTTTTTCTCAAAGTATCTCTGTCGCCCATCACAGAAACAATCAGTTTGCTTGTATCCTGTTTATTGACAAACGTTAATATCTTTTTAACGTCTTCATTGCTGATTTCCATCAGGGGTTTCTTTGCATAGGTTTCCGGCCCGCCGACACTGGATTCGAGCCCGACTTCCTTTACATTATTAAAGAAAGCAAATACCTGATAATATTCTTTTTGAGAGAAGGGATCGTATTTATGATCATGACAATGGGCGCATTCTAAAGTAACGCCCAATAATGCTTTGCCAAAGGCATTCGTACGATCGGTCACGTACTCTACGCGGTATTCTTCATCAATTACCCCGCCCTCTTCCGTGATTTTATGGTTGCGGTTAAAACCCGTAGCAAGCAATTGTTCTTTAGTCGCATTCGGCATCAGGTCTCCTGCAAGCTGCCAGGTAATGAACTCATCATAAGGCATGTTTTTATTAAAAGCATGAATCACCCAGTCTCTCCAGGGCCATTGAGAACGGTAGTTGTCGTCCTGATAGCCATGGGAATCTGCATAGCGGGAAACATCCAGCCAGTGAAGGGCCATCTTCTCTCCATAAGCAGGGCTTTTCAATAGTGACTCCAGCACTTTCTCATAGGCATTACTGCTGCCGTCGGCGAGGAATTTGTCCATGATGGCGATGTCAGGAGGCAAGCCGGTCAGGTCGAGGCTGAGTCTTTTCAACAACCTTTCTTTATCGGCTTCCGCATTGGGTTTTACTCCTTTCTGTTCCAACTTTGCCAGGATAAAATGATCGATTTCATTCTTTGCCCAGTCTTCAGTTTTAACTTTAGGGATAGCCGGAGCCTTAGGCGGATTAAAAGCCCAGTGGCGTTCATATTTAGCACCCTGTTTGATCCATTTTTCTATCATAGAAATTTCATGGGCAGTGAGCTTCAGATTAGAAGATTTGGGTGGCATCATCAAAGCAGAATCGGTAGAGGAAATGCGAAGGAAAACTTCAGAAGCCTTAGGCTTAAAAGGAACAAGTGCATGTGCAGAAGGGTTTTCCTTTAATGCTTTATAAGCTTCTTCGGCAATATCAAGCCTTAATCCTGCTTCCCGTTTATTGGCATCCGGCCCATGACAGGTGAAACATTTATCCGACAGAATCGGCCGGACATGAAAATTATAGCTGACCTTATCCGGTATCTGTTCTTCAACAACCTGACTAACCGACGAATTGCAGGCTTGTATCGTATATACGACCGCCACAAACGCCAGCATTAAATAAAAAAGCCTGCGATACATACAAAGATTTATTTGGTTTCGTGTGTTGATCTATTTGATTCCCAACCCTATTTGTAAATTTAGAACAAAAGGGCTAACAATTTGATGGATTTTCCGAGGAAAAAGATGGATTATGCTTTGATTTCTTTTACTTTTTTAATCGGCAAACGCTTGCCATAACTTAACTGACGCCAAATCCATTCTACAGGGCCATAGTTATAATGGTTTAACCACCATTTGCTAATGAAGATCTGAGCAACGAAGACCAATACTGCTGCTAAAACATAAAACCAATAAGGCTTTGTATTAAACCATCCGAACCCAACATTTAAAAACAGGAATGTGGCCATCACATTTTGCACCATATAATTGGTCAGGGTCATCTTACCCATGAATTGCAAGCCATAAAAAAAACCTTTCAGTTTACCGCTGATATAAAGCCAGCAAATGCCAGACATGATACTGAGCATGGTACTTAAAACCACCCAATATCCAGGTCTGAAGAATTTCAACAGCTTCAACTCATGACTAACTGCTACCTTTAAGAGCATATTAAATATAATGGCTCCTGCCAGGCTGATCCAAAACAAGCGCTTTAATTGCTTTTTAAATTCAGGCAACCGGTCAAAAAAGCCAATCCGCTGAGCAGCAAAACCAAGCAACATACAGGCAAACATCACAATGTGAACAGTGATTGCATATTGGGGATTGACCATTTCCAGCAAATAAGTTCCCCTGAGGTTCATTACAAAAACATCCATCCAGTTGTGACTGTAATAAAGTGGTAAAATCTTCGCCATCTCTTTATTATTGTCATAATGAGAAACAGCAGTCAGCCAGGCGGATACAAAGGGAACGATGAGCAATAAAAGAATACTTGTCCTAAAAGCCGTTTTAGCAGAAGCCTGATAAAACAGCAACAACACGAGACCTAAAAAGGCATAGTCTTTTAAAATGTCGCCAAACCAGAAAGCAGAATTGATGAAGGCAAGAACAAACAGCCAAAACATGCGTTTGGAAAAAAACAAGATGGGATTTTTACCTTTTTGCGCGATATTATTCATTAAAACGGCAAAACCATAACCAAATAATATGCTGAGTAATGTCCATGATTTTGCGGCAAAAAAATACTGGTTTACCAGGGTCAGGATATCAGATATTTTATCCGGAGCATGTTTTACCGGCTTCCCCACGCTAAAGTAATCCACGTAATTGCCGATGGCTACACCAAGCAGGGCCCATGCCCGTAGAATGTCTACGATAATCGTTCTTTCCTTAGACTTAAGAGGCTGGATGATTGCACTTTCCATTATCCTTAAATATAAAAATATTTAAACCATTATCCTACAGGGAAATATTATTTTTTTCGGATTGTATTCAAATTATTTAGCCTTTGCCGCCGCATTTACTAAGGCGATCATTGCGGTTTCCATTGTTTTTTTTAATTCCTTTACGCTGATCTGTTAAACCATGTAACCCTGCTTTAATTGCATTTTCTGCATGATCCATTCTAAGAAAGACGGTCATCTCTTTTGATGCTATAGCAACAACCAGCCTGTTCACGGTTTCTTTAACCCCGTAATCACTCTGTACGCTGATCAATCCCTTAGCAGGGATATTACTTTTGGACAGGGCCTTCTGTATTTGCTGAGCAAATTGCAGCATTAGCTACATCTTCTACTCCCATCAGACGTCCCATAAGATGGCTGTTCGTCAATTGATTGCTCAGTTCAGTCTAAGTCCCGAGTGCACCTTCCGGTACAGTATTGGAGAAAATCCGGTATGCTTTTTAAAGTAATTGCTGAAATGTGCAGATTCAGAAAAACCCAAAAGAAAGGCAATCTCTTTGACCGGGATAGCCGACTGCTGCAGTAATGATTTCGCTTCCGCAATTGTCTTCTCTGCAATCCAGGTGCCGATAGCTTTTCCTGTCTTGCTTTTCACCACGTTACTTAAATAGTTAGGATGCAGGTTTTGAGCATCTGCATACTCCTGAATACGAAAAACCTGAGTTGTCTTTCCGGCACTTAATTCCCGATAATGTTTTTCAAGGGTTTGTTTGAAACTTTTAACGATCTGAGAACTTCGGCTCCCCTCATAAATCGGATTATAGTCCTTCCAGAAATGTTCTTTTATTTTCAATAGCAGTACCACAAACAGGTTCCCGATGATCTTGTTGCGATACGGAGAAGCGGCTAAATACTCTTTTCGGATTTGCAGGTACAATTGTTCAAATTCCGAGAATGATTCCGGGGCCAGCAACTTTGGCAAAACGGTCTCCGCCAGGAGAAAAGGAAACGCTTCGAAAACATCAGGATGGACATTCTCCTTTAAAAAAGATTCACTAAGGGTGATCAGACAGACCTCCTGCAGGTCCTTCCATTCATGGGATTTATAATGGCCGGGATTGGTGAAATAAATCGTTCCGGGCTGTGTATCAAAAACGAGATCGTCTGTTGTGTATTTACCATGTCCATCTTTAACGAAAACAAAAGAGAAAAAGTTGGCCCGGTAAACCGGAGATTTAAAAGGAAGATCCAGATAAATGTCCTGCAGATGATGAACAGTAAAATCAATTTTCCCGTCAATATCAGCTACCGGTAATCCAAAGTGGAGGCATTGCTTTAGCAAGGAATCAAAGACTGGTTTCTTTTCTGTTTCTTTCATTTGAGTATGCTGAACAAAGCTAGTCATTCCTTATCCAGCATTAAAAGTAGTAACAAATTCCCAGAATTGCTTTTCCTCATACCCAGGAAACCCATTGGAAATAAACAGGACTAAAAAAAGACCGCCTGAAGATAATTCTCCAGACGGCCAGTTTCAACAATTTATTTATACTTTATGCTACTGCATCAATCGCCTCACGCAAGCCTTTAGCCGCAGCCGCAGGATCTTCTGCGCCATAAATGGCTGCACCAGCTACTGCTACAATTGCACCCGCTTTAATTACTGCTCTCACGTTATTGATGTTTACACCACCTGCAATAGAAACCGGAACACCTGCTTTTGCAGCTTCATCGATCAATACCTGGATAGAATATCCTTCCGTCCATTGCTCGTCTAAACCAGCATGCAATTCTACAAACTCCGCTCCCAATGCGATCGCTTCCTGAGCACGCTTCACACGGTCAGCCACACCAATGGTATCGACAACCACACCTTTCCCATGTGCTTTTCCTGCCTTAATTGCACCAGCAATCGTTGCATCACCTGCAGCACCCAGAACAGTTACCAAATCCGCACCTGCTTTAAATGCGATATCTGCTTCCAACTCTCCCGCATCCATCGTTTTCAAATCTGCAAAGACCAATTTGTCCGGATAGGCTGCTTTCATTGCGGTAACCACAGCTAAGCCTTCTTTTTTAATTAAAGGAGTTCCTAATTCAATAATATCAATATAAGGAGCAATTTTGGCCACCAATGCCAATGCTTCTGTTGTGCTCAATAAATCTATTGCTACTTGTAATTTTGCCATAATATGATTGTTTTTTTTATTTCTATTCAAGTTTTTTATCTTTATTCCAGGTTTGCATGTCTTTTCCAAAGCACTTCGGCCGGAACTTCTTTCTCTGCCCACATCGTTTGAAAGATCGCATCGGTAAGCAGCCACAATCCCTGTTCAAATAAGCTTCCTGCATATTGTTCGGAAATACTTTTGCCATGGTCTTCTTTCTGCGCAGCAGGAAGGATGATCGTATGTGCAGCCAGTTTTGCCAAAGGCGAATCCAAAGTGGTAGAAAATGAAAGTACTTTCGCTCCTGCCTTAACTGCTTTTTCTGCGGCTGTCAAAATTGAAGCAGTCGTTCCTGAACCGGATGCTGCAATCAAAAGATCCCCTGCTGTAATTGCAGGAGTCGTAATTTCACCCACCACAAATACTTTCAGTCCAAAATGCATTAAGCGCATTGCCGCTGCCTTTAAGGCAAGTCCGGAGCGTCCGGCAGCAATTAGAAAGAGACGATCCGCGCTATACACATAGGGGATAAAAGCCGCAACCTGCGCAAAATCTATCTTTGCCGACAAACTAAGCTGTTCCTTTAAAATCAACTCCATATTTGCTTTGATTGCTGTTGAAAATTTCTGTTCTTTCATGATTTCCCCGATGTTTGTGGCGCAAAGGTATCCTCAGCAATTCCCCCAGCCCTTATACATTCTGCGCATTATATTGGATTATCTGGAAAAAAACAGGCTCATTTGGAAATAAGTCCACCCTAATGTCCTAATTGTCCAATGCGCCAATTGAGGATAGCTTATATTTGTATCCTCAATGAAAGAACAACCCCTACCTGGATTAGAAAAATCCCTGATCTATATCAGGAACCTGGAAAATTGTCCACCGAGTTACCTCAATGATCCGGGGAGAAAGGATTTCTTTGAAATCGTCTGGTTAAAAAATGAATATCCTTTACATGCGACGAAGGAAGGGGAAGAACTGGGAAACTGGATCTATCTGATCCCTCCTTACCGGGTACATCAATTGAACAAAGCAGGAAAAAATGGTGTTTTACTCTCTTTCAAAAGAGACTTCCTTGGAGAAGAGGATAAAGAGTTTTACCTGGATATCTTTAAGATTTTCAACATCCAGGGAGAGTTCTCCTTTCTGCCGCTCCAGCTTGAAAATGCAGCGGAACTCGAAAAGATCTATGCCCTGATGGAAGAAGAATACCTGCTTCAGCAAAACAACTTCTCTATCCTGAAAGCCATGTTAAAGGTTTTTCTGCTGAAACTCATTCGCATTAAGGAACATGTATTTACCAGTCAGGACCTCAATCAGAAGCGGGTATATGAGTTTATGCTGTTACTGGAAGACAATTACCTACAGGAACGCAATGCGGATTTCTATGCTGCAGCACTAAATCTGAGCTCAAAACGGCTGAACCAGGTACTAAAGGAAAAACTTCACAAAACCAGTATGCAACTGATCCACGACCGGATCATCTTAGAGGCAAAAAGAAAGATCATTCATAGTGAGCAGTCCTTAAAACAAATTGCTTACGACCTGAATTTCACAGACCGCCCCTATTTCAGCAGGTTTTTCAAGAAACAAACCGCACAATCTCCGGAAGAATTTCAGAAACATGCCAGAAATCACATCGCATCAAAATTCAATACCCTGGTCTGAGGCCTGCTCATCCACCTGTTTCCTTAACCTGTTGATCAATTGCGGGCTCACACCAAGATAACTGGCCACATCGTTCAAAGGAACACGCAATGCGATATCAGGCTGGTCATTTATAAATTCTTCGTAACGGAGGGAGGGCTCCATTTCAAGGTAGGCGTTCCTGATCTGGTTTTTCTCCATCAGAGATTGTTGAATAATTTCATCGATCAGGACCTTTAGATAAGGCAAACGCTTATATAAGCTGATCAGGTTCTTTTTAGAAATCACCAGGACCTGAACATTACAGACTGCCTGAATCTGTTCAGGAGCAGGAACCTCATGGTTAAAGCTATTTAAAAGTGTACAAAACTGATCTGCCGGCAATAAATAACGGGTCAGTTCTTTTCCTGCTGCCTGGTGTGCCAGAATCCGGAGAATCCCGTCACAAATAAAGAAAAGCTCGGAACAAACCTTCATCCCTTCAAAGAGATAACTCCCTTCGGGAAAGGTTTTATACTCAAATTCAGCGGAAATCAATTCCTGATCTGCTTCGCGGATTGGCCTATACAATTGGAGAAAAGAGATCAGCTGGTTCGACATCAATTCAAATATCTATTTTTTTACGGTAAAACCATAATCTGCAAATCTTACATTTCACTGTTTATACTATTTTGTATAAACAGTGAAAGAGCCGTACCTTTGTCAGGTAAATTATTGCGATTATCATAGTTAAAAGACCGATATCATGAATGAAGATTTAAATATGCTTGAGCAAACCGCACTAAATGATTACAAGTACGGCTTTGTTACAGATATTGATACGGATATTATTCCCAAAGGACTAAATGAGGCTGTTGTGGAGCTCATTTCAAAAAAGAAGAACGAGCCGGAATGGATGCTGAACTGGCGACTGAAAGCCTATGCGCACTGGCTGAAGCTGGAAGAACCCAAATGGCCCAATGTGAAATACCCTCCGATCAATTATCAGGATATCATTTATTATGCTGCACCGAAAAAGAAAGAGCAGCTCAATAGCCTTAATGAGGTAGATCCTGAATTACTCCGTACTTTTGAGAAGCTGGGCATCTCATTGAATGAACAAAAAAGGCTGACTGGTGTTGCTGTCGATGTAGTAATGGACAGTGTTTCTATCGCCACCTCTTTTAAAGAGCAACTTTCGGAGATTGGCGTTATTTTTTGCTCCATCAGTGAGGCGATTCAGAAACATCCTGACCTGGTCAAAAAACACCTGGGTTCGGTGGTTCCGATGACAGACAATTACTTTGCGGCCTTAAATTCGGCGGTTTTCACGGACGGATCCTTCTGCTATATCCCTAAAGGTGTGCGCTGCCCAATGGAACTTTCTACCTATTTCCGCATCAATGCAGAAAACTCCGGTCAGTTTGAACGGACCCTGATCATTGCGGAAGAGGAAAGTTATGTCAGTTACCTGGAAGGATGTACTGCACCAATGAGGGACGAAAATCAGCTACATGCTGCTGTTGTTGAACTGGTGGCGATGAAAAAGGCAGAGATCAAATACTCTACTGTTCAAAACTGGTATCCCGGTGATAAAGACGGGAACGGGGGAATTTATAACTTCGTCACCAAACGGGGCATGTGTCAGGGTGAGCATTCGAAAATCTCCTGGACACAGGTGGAAACCGGATCGGCCATTACCTGGAAATACCCAAGCGTAATTCTTAAAGGAGACCATTCTATAGGTGAGTTTTATTCTGTAGCTTTTACCAACCATCACCAACAGGCAGATACGGGGACGAAAATGATTCACCTGGGGAAAAATACCCGCAGCAGGATTGTTTCCAAAGGGATCTCGGCCGGACAAAGTCAGAACAGTTACCGCGGTTTAGTCCGTGCAAGTAAAGGGGCTACAAACGCAAGAAACTATTCACAATGTGATTCTCTTCTGCTGGGCGATAAATGTGGCGCCCATACCTTCCCTTATATAGAAGTAAAAAACAAAACCGCCATTGTAGAACATGAAGCAACGACCTCCAAAATCGGGGAAGATCAATTGTTCTATTGCAGACAGCGGGGGATTGATGCAGAAACAGCCGTCGCCATGATTGTCAATGGATTTGCTAAAGAAGTAATGAACCAGTTGCCTATGGAATTTGCCATAGAAGCTCAAAAACTACTTGCCATCAGTATGGAAGGCAGTGTAGGATAATTTAAGTACCCCTAAAAATTTACAAGACATGTTATCAATCAAAAATATACACGCAAATATTGAAGGTAAGGAAATCCTGAAAGGAATTAATCTCGAGATTAAAGCAGGAGAAGTTCATGCCATCATGGGACCTAATGGTTCCGGCAAAAGCACCCTTGCCTCCGTACTTGCAGGAAGAGAAGAATATGAAGTAACTGAAGGTGAGGTGACCTTCCTGGAAAAAGACTTACTGGAGCTTTCTACAGAAGACAGGGCACGTGAAGGCCTTTTTCTTGCCTTTCAATACCCGGTAGAAATCCCCGGGGTTAGCACGACCAATTTCATCAAAGCTGCCGTAAATGAAAAGCGTAAGTATCAGGGTGAAGAACCCTTAGATGCAGTAGCCTTCCTAAAAATAATGAAGCAAAAGATGGCTTTAGTGGAAATCGATCAATCACTCCTTAGCCGTTCCATCAATGAAGGGTTCTCCGGTGGAGAAAAGAAAAGAAATGAAGTTTTTCAGATGGCCATGCTGGAGCCCAAACTGGCCATTCTTGATGAAACAGATTCCGGACTTGACATCGATGCCTTACGCATCGTGGCGAATGGGATTAATAAGTTGAGGAATGAAAACCGCGCTATTTTACTCATCACCCACTATCAGCGCCTGCTGGATTACATTCAGCCTGATTACGTGCATGTCCTTTACAACGGAAAGATTGTTAAATCCGGAACGAAAGAACTGGCATTGGAACTGGAAGATAAAGGATACGATTTTATTACGGATGAAGCAGATTTAGCAGCCAGTCTGTAAGCAGATCATCATCAAAACATAAAGATAATGACGAATGTAAATTATTTTAAAGATCAGTTTGAGCAACTTCAGGATTCCGGTCCCGCAACCGCCATCACTGAACTCAGGACCGATGGTTTCGACACCTTTAATAAATCAGGCTTACCGACCTATAAGTTGGAAGAATGGAAATATACCAATATCAGCAGTTTATTTGACAAGGAGTATCAGTTTGCAAATGATGCTCAGGCCGTTCAGCTTTCGGATATAGATGCCATTCGCTTAGCAGGCTATGAGCAGGCCAATGAATTAATTTTCGTAAACGGACGATTTATTCCGGCGCTGTCGACCATTCGTTCCGCAGCATCGCAACTAATCATATTGACTTTGGAAGAAGCTTTAAAAGGGGAATATCAGGAGCTTGTTAAAACACACCTGGGACAAAGTAGTATTTACCTCAAAGACGGAATCCATGCCCTGAACACCTCCTTTATACAGGACGGCTTATTCATTCTGATTCCTAAAGGACAGCAATTAACGCAACCGGTTTATATCTATCATATTGCTGATGCAAGGCAACAAAATACACTTTCTCAGCCCCGCAGCCTCATCTTTGTAGAAGAAAATGCGAAATTACAGCTGACAGAAACCTATACGACACTAGGTACAGCGGAGAGCTTTACCAATGAAGTCCTGGAAGTAGTGGTCAAGGAAAATGCTTTTGTAGAATATTATAAAATCCAGCACGACGGCTTAAATGCCAGTCAGGTAGGCAGCACGCATATTCACCAGATTGGCAGAAGCTATGTACACACGGTAGTGGTTTCTCTGAACGGCGGCGTAATTCGCAACAACCTGAACCTGATACTGGATGCAGCAGGTAATGAAACCCATCTATATGGATTGTACCTCTTAAAAGGGAAGAGCCATGTGGACAACCATACCTTAGTGGACAATAAACAGCCAAACTGCTTTAGCAACCAGTTATATAAAGGAATTGCCGGTGATGCTTCAACAGGTGTTTTCAGTGGAAGAATCATTGTACAACCTGATGCACAGAAGACAAATGCCTACCAATCCAACAAAAACATCATCTTATCTGATCAGGCGACCATCAATACCAAACCGCAACTGGAGATTTTTGCAGATGATGTCAAATGTTCACACGGCTGTACCGTCGGTCAATTGGATGAAGAAGCGATGTTCTATTTAAGGGCGAGAGGAATTCCAAAAGAAGCAGCAGAGGTATTATTATTGGAGGCCTATGCAGCGGACATCCTGGTTCAGATCAAACCGGAACCCTTACGCAATCATATAGCAGAACTGATTTACGAACACTTATCTATATCATAAAATGACACAGATAGATTCCATATCCCTGGATTTAGACCTGCAAGCGATCAGGTCCCAGTTTCCCATTCTCAGTAGAACGGTAAATGATAAACCACTGGTTTATCTGGACAATGCGGCGACCTCTCAAAAGCCGCAATGCGTGATTGATGCACTTAGCGATTATTATGGCCGCTACAACGCAAACATTCACCGCGGCATCCATACCCTTGCTGAAGAAGCAACTTTGGCCTATGAGGCCACACGCTTTGCAGTACAGGAGTTTATTGGAGCTGCATCGGCAGAAGAAATTATCTTCAGCAGAGGAACTACGGAAGGAATCAATCTCGTGGCCTATACCTGGGGCCGTCAGCACATCGGGGCGGGTGATGAAATCCTGATCTCAGGAATGGAGCATCATTCCAACATCGTTCCATGGCAAATCCTTTGTCAGGAGAAGAACGCAGTATTAAAGGTGATTCCGGTTACTGATGAAGGAGAACTTTCCATGGAGGTGTATAAAAACCTCTTATCGGACAAGACTAAACTGGTTTCCATTGTTCAGGTCTCAAATGCTCTTGGAACGGTGAATCCTGTAAAAGAAATGATTGATGCCGCACATGCCGTAGGTGCAAAAGTATTGGTAGATGGGGCACAGTCTGCAGTACACCTGGACATTGATGTTCAGGCCCTGGATTGTGACTTCTTTGCCTTCTCGGGCCATAAAGTATATGCGCCTACAGGGATTGGTGTACTTTACGGAAAAAGGGAATTACTGGAAAGCATGCCGGTATTTCATGGTGGCGGGGAAATGATTAAGGAAGTCAGTTTTGAACAGACGACCTATAATGACCTTCCTTATAAATATGAAGCAGGCACCCCAAACATTGCCGATACCATTGCTTTAAAAACAGCATTGGACTACATTCAAAATATAGGTAAAGCGACGATCAGAAAACATGAAAACGGGCTATTGGCTTATGCAACGGCACAGTTGGAAAGTATTCCCGGTTTGAGTATCATTGGAAAGGCGAAAGAAAAGGTAAGCCTGGTTTCTTTCATCGTTAAAGGCATCCACCCTCAGGACATCGGCATTTTGCTGGATAACCTGGGAATTGCAGTAAGGACAGGACACCATTGCACGCAACCGTTAATGAAACGTTTTGGCATTCCAGGAACCGTCAGGGCTTCCTTTGCACTTTACAATACCAAAGAAGAAATAGATATCCTGATTGCAGGCATGTACAAATCCATTAAAATGTTATCCTGATGAGTCAGCAACCAATTCTTGAAATAGAGAAAGAGATTATAGAAGATTTTGCCCTGTTTGACAGCTGGGAAGATAAATATGAGTACATTATTGACCTGGGAAAAAAACTCCCGGCATTGGAAGAAGAACATAAGATAGCAGACAATAAGATTAAAGGCTGTCAATCTACCGTTTGGCTGGCCGCAGCCCATGAAGATGGCCGGGTATTTTTTAAGGCAGACAGTGATGCAGTGATCGTAAAAGGTTTGGTGAGCATGCTCATCAAAGTATTGTCGGGGCATCGTCCTGAAGAAATTCTGGAAGCTAAGCTGGACTTTATCCGGGAAATCGGAATGATGACTCACCTGGCACAAACCCGTTCCAACGGATTATTGGCGATGATCAAACAAATGAAAAATTATGCATTGGCTTACCAAACCATTCAGGGATTAGAAAAGAAATAGATCATGGATAAAGAGGAATTAAAACAAAAAGTAATTGACTGCCTGCAGACCATATATGATCCTGAAATACCGGTCAGCATATATGAGCTTGGACTGATCTACGAAACTGAAGTGATGACACCGTTTAACAACGTACAGATTGTCATGACCCTTACTGCTCCGGGTTGCCCTGCAGCACAGGATATTCCGGTTGAAGTGGAACAGAAAGTAAGGCAAATTGAGGGCGTAAACGAAGTATCGGTGGAAGTAACCTGGACACCCCCATGGAATAAGGACATGATGTCTGAGGCCGCAAGGCTGGAACTGGGAATGATGTAAGTGATCAACCTTAAGTAATCCTGAAACAAAACCGAGTTTACGAGTTCTTGAGAACCTTTAAGAATCAGTAAAAAAAACAAGATATACCAATGAACCCTGCACAGCAAGCTTCATAACCATTAAAAAAATAGATACTGATGAAACCTGCGCAGCAAGCTTCATCACCATTAAAATTAAATATGTTCCAATGAAACCTGCGCAGCAAGCTTCATAACCATTAAAAAAATAGATACTGATGAAAATTACAGCCCAGGAAGAATATGGATTAAGGGTACTCCTTCGGATTGCCAGGCATGAAAATGGAGAAGGCATCAGTATTCCTGCGCTCAGCGAGGCAGAAGGCCTCTCCACTGCTTATGTGGCCAAGCTAACAAGAATGCTGCGCATGTCCGGATACATCAACAGTACTCCCGGATACAAGGGAGGATATATACTTGCACAACCTGCCGATCAGGTCAACATCAATAAGGTGTTGAAAGTTCTTGGCGGTGCCCTGTTCAATAAAGCCTTTTGCGAAGAATATCCGGGAGCAGTAAAACTTTGCACCAACTCTATCGACTGTTCCGTTCGTTCGTTATGGCAAATGATTCAGCTGACTGTAGATCAGTTACTGGATAAAGTTTCCCTTCAGGACCTCATCAACCCGGAACAGGAATCGAGTTTTTTGCTGGAATCTATCTTAAAACAAAACGCTAAATAAGCTTTATCTAATGCTAAAAATAATACCGGCTCCTATTCCCTTTACTTTCCTTACCGCTCCGTTAAACCGGGATTCCCGTTCCTGCCCATCTGCAAGAAAGAGCCGATCTATTCCTTTTCCCGTTTCCGCATAGCGATACTCTCCCCTTAAATAAGCAGCGCACATGGAATTGATTTTAAAGTTCAGGCGCAATAAAACCTGACTTTCAAAGCCCTTAGCGGTGTGTTTGAAACTTAGGGGATGCTTAAAAGCATCAATCAGGTTCCAATCAGCCAGGCCTGTATAATGAAGTTGCTGATAGCTAAGCCCAGCATTCAAATTAATTCGCTGCAGCCTTGCAACCTCCAGATCAAGACCAACAACCGTTCCGCTCCAATTGGTCTGATAGCGGCTATTCAGTTTCGTGTCCCCTTTTTCTTCTAAATTCTTTAGCGAGAACGACTGCCGGTTCTTTGCATATCCTGCATAAGGCATTATAGCCAACAGTTCATGGAATTTAATCTCGTAGGCCAAAGCGATTGAATAACGGGAAGTATGTCCCTCATTACTCTTTAAAAAAGCGCTGTAAGTAGGCTGAGTCCGATCATCGGCGGCATAATCATGATCTGTGGCAGTCCCGTTTCGGATAAAAGCTTTGTGGTAACTGCCTTTAAAGAAAATATGGGACCAGATGTTTAAATCTACATCCAATCCCATACCTGCCCCCTTCAATTTTGTCCAGATGACTTCAGATAAAACATTAGGATTTTGTCCATTGCTGTTGCCGGCAATTGACCATTGAAAATTTTCTGAGCTGTCATCACCATAAAAAGCAAAAGTCCACCTTTTTCGCTGTTCTTCGGCTAATTGCCCATAGACAGAAAAGCAGCAAAACATCAGAAGCACGTAGATCAGATATCTTTTCATGGTGAGGGCCATTATAAGCTAAAAGCTTCCCATCCGGAGATGGTCGTTCGGTTACAAGTCATTGCGGTGGTACCATTTTCGGAAGAAATATACCGCCCGTTATTCCCCCTTAGCGATATTTTTCCATCAGCATTGACGATCCAATCGAACTTTTCCCAATCACTGATCGTGGTTCTGTTACAGGTGATGGGTGCTGCTCCGTTTTCTGAGGATACATATTTGTTCATGCTCCTTAAGGCAACTTTACCAGCTCCGGCATCTACAACTGTAAATTTTTCCCAGTCTTGTGAAGTTGTACGGTCACACATCATGGGACCTCCTCCATTCAGACCGCTCACAAACAGGTTGTTGATTCCTTTCAGGGAAATGGTCTGACCTATAGGCGCATTAGACGACCCTTCGGTAAGCTGATATACCTTTACATAATCTACAAACATGCTGGCAGGCAGCCTGCTTTCATCAATATTTTGCCCAGGAAGATTCCCGCCTATCGCCAAATTCAGCAAGAGAAAGAAAGGATTATGAAACTCCTCTGTTCCATTAACGTTGTTCTGAATATTGCCCACATGGAATTGGACATTGTCGACAAACCAGGTGATGGAAGCCGGTGTCCAGTCGACCCGATACACATGATAGTCTGTAGGCGTCGTATTGATATTCCCTCCGTAATAGGTATAATCCGTATTGAACCAATGCATGGTTCCCAGTACGGTATTTGAAGTGTTGGTATTTTCCATAATGTCTATTTCACCACATTTGGGCCATGGGGTTGGGCCAATATTAGCACCTAACATCCAGAAAGCAGGCCATTGCCCCTGGCCTTGCGGCAATTTAATCCGGGCCTCGAAACGTCCGTATTTATACTCCCGTTTTCCTTTGCTGATCAATCTGGCAGAAGTATAAGGTAAACCACCAACACTTTGTTTCTTTGCAGTGATGATCAGGTTACCGCCGGAAACGGCAGCATTCTCCGCCTGATAGAATTGTTTTTCATTATTGCCCCATCCACCGCCACCGATTTCAAAGCTCCAGTTATTCGTGTTTACCGCATTTCCGTCGAATTCATCCGACCAGACCTGCTGATAGGTTAAGGCCCTTGGCGCAGTGAGTTGATCATTTTCTGCCCGGGCAGTTTTAAGGTCCTTTTTACAGGACGTCAGCATTTGTGAAACTGCCAGCAGGCAGATCATCAGGTTTACTTTTTTCATTTTTTTAGGGTTTGATGATTAGATTTGGTTAGTTGAGACTAAATGCTTCCCATCCTGAAATTGAGGGTCGGGTACAAGTCATTGCATTTGCCCCGTTTTCCGAAGAAACGTAAAGGCCGTTATTTCCGCGGAGCGATATTTTACCGTCAGCATTCACGATCCAGTCGAATTTTTCCCAGTCTTCCATTGTCGTTCTGCTGCAGGTTAATGGAGCGGCTCCATTTTCTGAGGAAACGTATTTGTTCATACTTCTCAGTGCAATTTTTCCTCCCCCTGCATCGACTATCGTAAATTTCTCCCAATCTCTCGCACTGGGTCTGTTACACCACATCGGAGACGCTCCGTTCTCCCCACTCACAAATTGATTGTTCATTCCTTTAAGTGAAATCACCTGACCTATAGGTGCAGTTCCCGGATTTCCTGAGGTGGTACCGGACCATTTGAAAGTCGCAACAGCTCCCGCAGGAAGGGTGTAACTAAATGACTGGGCACCCCATTTCGCTTTAAAAGTACCACTACCAGATCCGCTGTTGGAAACGATCAGCACCTTTGTTCCATCTGTATTTTTAAAAGCTACATTCTGGAAACTCCCTGCAATATTAGAACTGATCCTTGTTGCTCCGGGCCTGGCAAACTTAGCAGCATGAGCAATGATGTAATAAGACACATTTCTGGATATGTTACTGCCGTTGATGGTTAAAGCTCCTTCGCAGGTGCTGCAACCACCGTTGGTATGTGGACCATAGTTTTGGTCAGCGGCGAGGTTCCATTCCAATACATTGCGGCTCCAGTTCCTGGTTGCGCCGATAATCAGGGTGTTTACATGCCATTGCAGATCACCAGCGAAATTACTAGGGCCTCCCACCCATTGTTCTGTGAAATAGATATTTTTGTTAGGATAGGCGTTATGCACCTCTGTTAAGGCACTGATATTTCCACCATAAAGATGAAAAGCAGAGCCATCCACATAATTTCTTGCTTCCGCATCATTTAAGATGGCAATTGGATAATCCGGACGATCCGCATTATGGTCGTAGGAGATGATTTTTGTACTGATATTATTGGCATTAAACTGCGGTCCGAGGTTGTTCTTGATGAACGCCGCCTGCTCTGAAGCTTGCATGAGCATGCTGGGGTTGTTGTAGGGATTTAAAGGTTCATTTTGAGGGGTAATCGCATCGATGGTAATTCCCTGGGCACGCATCGCGAGAATATATTTAACGAAATACCTGGCATACGCATCGTAATATGCAGTATTCAGGCTTCCTCCAACATAATTTCCATTGGTTTTCATCCACCTTGGGGCGGTCCAGGGGCTTCCAAGAATTTTAATGGAAGGGTTGATGGCAATAATGCTTTTTAATACCGGAACCAGATCTGTCATTTCCGGAGCAATACTGAAGTTGTTGAGGTTGTTGTCGGTTTGTCCTGCAGCCAGCTCGTTATAGGTAAAAGGACTGGCACTGAGATCAGATGCGCCAATTGTAATCCTCAGGTAGCTGATTCCGATATTATTCCCGGAGGTAGCAAACAGCTCCTGCAATAAATTATTTTTCTGTGTGGCTCCAAGACCATTAATGAGAGAAGCACTTGCACCGGTCAGCGTAAATCCAAAACCGTCGATACCCTGATAGCTGGTATTTTCGTCAACGACAATGGTATTGGGATTTGTTCCCGCGTCTGCCGCAAAGGTGACGTTGTTTTGGGATTGCAGTAATTTACTTTTATCTGTCGTTGTCATCCAGATGCTGACAGATTCATTTGCCCGGACAGTTGTTTTTTCGTTCAGATCTAAGTTGGAATTGGACCGGAGGTCCTTTTTACACGAAAACAGGACTGCAGAAAGCATAGCACAGCCTGCTAAAATCAGACTTTTTTTCATAGGGATGAGTATATTTGGTTACTCAAATCTATATCAGCCGAAAAAAAACTGTACATATTGCCGGGCCTACACCGCCACTACAGAAAGGATCAAAACATCAGATTTCAAGATCCAACGGGCCTACTTACCTACTACAAACAAAACACAATAAGCTCACAAACAAATAGTTACAAATACCTAACACGAATTGTAATCTATTAATTACCAAATCTTATCACCTACAAAGGTCTTCCTTCATTTTGGCTTGGTTAAGAAAAGTAAAATAAAGACTACTAATTTAGTATACTTTATATATATTTGCTGCTGTAAACTATAGAATACATTATATAGTCATGTGGCCGAGTGGTTAGGTATGGGTCTGCAAAACCTTCAACGGCGGTTCGAATCCGCCCATGACGTCATCAAAAGCCTGCCTTCCCGGCGGGCTTTAATTTTGGACACAAAAAAACGGGGATACAGCTTCCAGCCACATCCCCGTCATCTAAATTAACGCTCTCATATATATAGACGCCTAAATCCTGGGTTTATTATATCATCGTTAAAAATTATTTTTCATAGAACTCTATGGGTAATTGATCAGGGTCTGCAATAAAAGTAAATCGCTTCCCGGTAAACTCATCAATTCTGATGGGCTCTGACTCCACTGCTTTTTGTTTTAATGTTTCTACTACAAGATCCAGGTCATCAACCTCGAAGGCAAGATGCCTTAAACCGGCAGCTTCAGGCCTCGACACCCGCTCGGGAGGATCTGGAAACGAAAAAAGCTCTATAATATACTCGCCGTTAAGAGCAAGGTCCAATTTATATGATCTTCTTTCCGCTCTGTAAACTTCTCTGATGACCGTAAGGCCTAAAGTATTCGTATAAAAGGTCTTTGAAACGTTATAATCGCTACAAATAATGGCGATATGGTGAACTTTACTTAACATGATCTTATTTTGCAGTGATGACTAACTGATAAATCTGCCCTTTATTTCCAGCAAGCAGGATCAGATCGCCTTTTTTTGATTTCTGAACTACATTCAGGTTCATTCCGGAAATGTTATACCAATATTTCCCTCCATCAGAAGAAACGTCTATCCCGGAAGTTCCTGCAGCAATCAGGGTCTTTTCACTGATATAAGTTACGCCAGAACGATAACCATCTACTGGTTTTCCTGGCTTGGTCCATGTTTTACCACCATTATCTGTCAGTAAAACATTATTTTCGTTCTCCTTATCTTTTAGGTAATTTCCACCAACAACCACTCCTTTATCTTCATCAAAGAAAGCCATAGAAAAGGGTCCGGTACTACTTTCGCCTTGTAAAATCGGACATTCAAAAATCTGCCAGGTAGAGCCAAAATTGCTGGAATAATAGATATTGGAAGCCTTGCCTCCCGTAGCAATCCAGACCTTTCCGTTTCCTTTGGCCTGAATGGTAGATCCGCTGGCAGCAAAAGCAGCTTCACCAACACCCATTTTTGCCTGCAAATTATCGGAAATATCATTCCAGGATAAACCTCCGTCAATCGTCCTTAAAAGCTGCATTTTATGATTAATGGGATCTCCAAAAACGATTCCCCGCTGATCATTCCAGAAATCCATTCCATCTAAAAATATAGCGGTATCCAGATTCTTGTAACTTTCTTTCCAGGTTTTTCCACCATCAATCGTCATTATAATATACGCAGGAGAACCTGCATTCACTGCAATCGCTTTATCCGCATCAAAAGCTTCGATATCTCTAAAATCAAGCTTCTCATAACCTACGGGCTTGATCCAGTCCCAGGTTTTACCTCCGTCTACTGTTTTCCCGATATGACCATTACTTCCACTTACCCATGCCACCTGATCAGAGACAATACTCATTCCTCTTAAACTGGTATTTGTTCCTGAAGTCAATGGAATCAGGTCGTAAGTTTGTGCAAAACTGAATAACGGGAACAATAACAAACAATAAATTAGTCTCTTCATCTATTTCGCTCTTTTCCAGGTGTCAGATCTACCTATCAATGAGATGCCAATATATCCTCTGACATTTAAGTCTCCATTGGCTTTAATGTTCATATTACAGCTATATGTTTTTCCGGTTTTTGGATCATAGATCTTTCCATCAACCCATTTACCATCATCATAAACAAAGTCTTTTAACATTTCAAGGCCCAGAATTGGTCTTGTTTTCAAATTTGCTTCCGGATTTTTCACATCCAGTTTAGCCTGCCCTTTTTCATCTTTAGGCGCTTTCAACCATACAATTTTACCGAAAAACTTATCTCCTTTTTTGGAAATGTCTATGTGCGCTTCACCCGAAGAATTGATCCATTTTCCTAAAATAGCATCGCTTGTTTGGGAAAACCCGGAAAAGGAAATCGCTGTGAAAAGAAGTAATAACGAAATGTATCTCATATGTTATATTTTAAATGTACCTAAAGTTACTAATTACCCGATAGAATAAGAAGCATCGGAAAAATTACTCCGTTTTCTGATAAGGAAGATCAAATTTAAAATGGCATCCTTTTCCCGCTTCACTTTCTACGCTGATATGGCCATTTTGAATGTCTATCAGCTGACGGCAGATATAGAGACCCAAGCCTGTTCCCGGCTTGCCGGCAGAACGATTCGCCTGGTAATACCTCGTAAATAATTTGCCTTGCTGTTCTTTAGGAATGCCTATTCCTGTATCAATGATACTGACCTTTAAGCTTTCGGTATGTTCATCTATGCTATTCAGATCAACTTTAACCACTACGCCACCCTGATCGGTATACTTAACTGCATTATTCAGCAGGTTGATCATAATTTGTTTCAAACGGAAGGGATCTCCTTTCACCATTGCCTCTTCGTTTCCGGTAAATTCCGCAGTCAGCGAGATCTGTTTCCGTTCTGCTGTAAAGCTCATGGCTGCAATGGTATCTTTGATTTCAACGCAAGGCTGAAAAGAAACAATATTCAGCGCTCCTTGTTGTTGATTGTCAATCTTGCTCACATCAAGAATATCATTTACGGTATTGATCAGCATGCTCGATGATAAATTGATCGAATTCAGTTTCTTTTTCTGATCATCTGTAAGTGGCGTCCGGTTCAGTAAATAGATAATTCCTGTAATCGTGGTGAGCGGGTTCCTGATTTCATGGCTCATGATCGCCAGCATTTCAGATTTCTGTTCTGCAAGGGCAACCGCTCTTTCATTTTCCCGGATATAATTATCCTCCGACATTCCCGCTTTACGGATATATACAATCAGCAAAATAATAAAGACCAACACCATCAGCACCGCAATTCCCGTGAAATTATTCATGTCTTTGGTGGCCGATTGATACTGATTCAGCATTTCCGTTCTTGTTTTCTCCCAGTCGTTGAGGTGAATATCTTTCAATTCCTGAACGAGTTGATGAAGCTGAATGACCAGGCTGAGGTTTGCAGAGATGAGCTGCTGATTTGATTTCGCCAGTCGCCCGTTCTCTTCATTTAATTTCCTAAGTAAATTTTCCTGTGAGTTGTTTTGCTTTTTAATCACAGAACGGCTGATGGAATCGCGAATTTGCTTTTCCCGGTTTACCGTAACCACTTTAATGGATTGTGCATTTTCCGGCTTATTCACGATTGCATCCTGTAAACGCTTGAAAAGCCCTTTTTTATTAGGCTGAGGCTTGATCACACGTACCGAGGTATCTGCTTTTCCAGTGCTTCTCTTCACGGTGCTTTTCAATTGATATTTTTCGATGATATCATTTGAAGCTTTTCCGGTAATGCTCTCAATATTGGTAATCCTTAATAAGGAATCAAAATTATGTTTCAATCCAAAAACTTCATTGGAGATCTGCAATTTTTCTTCAAAAGATTTTCCAATTTTTTCCTTGCTTGCGGATAAATTCCTGGTACTGTCCAGGTCGTATTTCTTCAGGATTGCTTCAATCTGAAGAAAGGTGTTATTAAGCTTTGATTTATAATCTTCTAATTTTTCATTCTGTCCGTACAAAATGGCTTGTTGAAAATCACTTTCCGCACCATTCAGGTCCAATAAAATGTTACTGATCTCCTGCGCCTGTGAATGTCCCCTCAATTGCTCACTCAACGTATCTAGTTTTTGGAAGATAGAGTGTCTGAGTAATAAAGAACCTGCAGCAATGAGAAAGGTAAAGATCAGGAATAGTATAAAAAGTTTACGGAGATTCTTTGAAGTTTCACCGGATTTATTGACAAACATAGATTTCATTAAATTTTCCTCCAAAAATATGATGGAGTGCAAATTTATCAATAATTATCATGTATAAAGGAAGAAACGTCAGGAAATCAACAGAATGGCCATCAGGATGATGGCGTTTGTCCTTCCAGCCAGCTCTTAAAACTACTGACTCTTTCTCTGCTAATGACGGCCTCCATATCCATCAAAGGAAACAACTGAATCACCAATCGGCTATTGTAATAGGTCGTAATCTTTTTAATGGCATCGATATGAACAATCAACTGCCTGTTGATCCGAAAAAACAGGTTTTTGTCCAACAATTTCTCGATCTGATCCAAGGAATAATCAAGCGGTGTTTTTTGATTATTCAGCGTAGTTGCCCAGGTCAGCCCATCAGAAAAATGGAGATAAGCAATGTCTTTAGCCTTTACATACACCAGCTGATTGTTAATCTTTCCCATAAACCGGGTATGCTCCCTTTTAAAAAACTCTTCTGCAATTCTGGAGATGTTGATGGCCGGCTCTGGTGGTAATTTAAAATATTCATATTTCTCCAATGCCCTTTTCAGATCCTTCAGATCTATCGGTTTCATCAGATAATCCACACTATAGACCTTAAAGGCCTGAAGGGCAAAGCTATCATAAGCCGTAGTAAATATGATCGGGATCCTGATGTCAACCTGGTCAAACATTTCAAAACAATTGCCATCAGAAAGCTGGATGTCCATAAAGATCAGGTCTGCCTGGCTGGCGGATGCGTTAAACCACTTGATACCTTCTTCAACAGATTCAATAACAGCAATGACCTCTAAAATGGGAACACATTGTTGCAGCAAATGAATCAGCCTTTCCGCATTGTGTTTTTCATCCTCAAATATGATAATCTTCATGAGTGGTTATGATAGGGATTTTGACAATAAACAATGTTTTCGTTTCTATGATTTCAATTCTTTTTTCACCGGTTAATTCATACCGCTTCCCAATATTATCAAGGCCTAATCCTATCGAATTCTGAACCACCGCTCTTTTTCGGAGGTCATTTGTCACGATTAAAAAACTGCCCTCATCTCTGATGCGGATATGAAGCGGATCATTTGCGGAAAAACGATTATGCTTAACCGCATTTTCTACCAGCATCTGCAAGGTTGCCGGAGGAATCAGACCAATATACTTTATATTTTCATTGATCTGAATATCAAACTCTATACTGCTTTGATGCCTGATCCGAATGAGAAAAGAATAGGATTCCAGAAATTCCAGTTCCGTCTGAATAGACACAAGGTTTTCAAATTTCTTATCCAGGATATAGCGATAACTTTTGGCCAGCTGAGTGATGTATTCGGCAGAGAGATCCGGGCTTTTATAAACCAGATTGGTGAGCACGCTTAAGGAATTAAAAAAGAAATGCGGATCGATCTGGCTTTTTAATACATCGTACTTGGCCTGAATATTTTCACGCATCAACCTTTCGGTATTCAACTGTGATTCCTTCCAGTTTTTATAATAGAAAGCGATGCCGTTATACCCCAACAATAAGAGATAGAACATAAAGATCCCAAAATAAAGGTCATAGCTGAGGGAACTGAAACTTTCCCAGGCATCGTATCGATGAAATAAGACGATGTCGAAGAGGGAATAACATAAGCCAAACAAAAAGGAAACGATCAATCCGTAAACCAGTAGTGATAAACACAACAACAATAAACGTCTGGAAACATTTTCTTTTGAGGTATTCCGCTCCATCCATCGGGAAAGTAAAATCGCGCCTTCCCAAACCAGTAATCCAAAGAGCACATACATCAAACTAAATGCTTGTCCCCTGAATAGAAAAGTACTGAAATTATGAGGAAAAGTCAGGTCAAAAGACTTAAAAACCACGCTGAACAGGTATAGGATCAGGATTCTCAGTCCATAAACAAACCATTTACTTTGGAAAACAGATTCCACTTTTGCTGTATTCATCTTTAAAAACAGAACATGATTAATTTATCCATCTCATTGCTTAACAATAATCATTTTCCCGGAACCATTTTAAGGCCTTGTTTATTGCATTTTTTATAGGTGTGTAATTCAGCAACAACTCTCTTTCGGATTTCTTTCCGGAATAGTAATTATATATACACAGCATATAGGCAGCAGAATAGTTCAATTTTCGGGGCACCGGACTAAATATACCAGACAATGTACCTATTATTCCTCCAATTTTTAAAACAAATCCGGGGATCCTGACCAATATTGGTTCCTGACCAGACGCTTTATTCAAGAGCTGAAAAAACTCCTTATAGGATAGGTTTTCCCCAGCCATTAAATAGCAATCCCCAATCTTTCCAATTTCCAATGCGCTCGCAATCCCTGCACATACATCACCGATGTATACAAAGTTCTTACCACCTGGCGGGTAAAAAAAGAAATGCTTATTCATGCCATGGAGGATCAATTTACCAGAACTGGGTTTTGCATCATATGGTCCGATCATAAAAGTCGGATTAATAATGATCGCCGGTAATTTTGACCGCTCTACCTGCTCCAGGACATACTGTTGCGCAATGTATTTACTGCTGATGTATCCGGAATTCACATGATGTAGAGCGAAGGAATTCAATTCAGTCCCTGGTTTATTTTTATTTCCAGAACCAAGGGTATTGGCGGTACTGATGTGAATTAACCTTTCCACCTGATGCGCCAGACAAGCTTTCACGATATTTTTTGTTCCCGTTACATTCACCAGCTCATACGCTTTAAAAGTGACATCCCATTGCGCAGTAACCGATGCCGTATGAACGACAAAATTACAGCCCTCTACCGCCTTCATCACATCTCCTTCATTACTGATATCTCCATAAAAAACCTCCGAAGGAACGTCCGCAATAACCGAAACATCCGCCGAAGGCCGGATCATTAGTTTCAGTTCATATCCTCGCCTATACAAATCCCTAGCAACATTTGACCCTAAAAAACCATTGGCCCCGGTGATTAATACTTTCTTTGTTTTCTGCTGCATCTATCTAATTGCCATTTCTTTTTTCACTGCACCTGATACGATTCTAAGTTTTATTTCTGTGGGAAGGAGACTCATCAAACGATGATTAATGCGATTCCAAAACCCCGGAATAATGACTCCCTTCCCTGCAAGGGCCTGCCTGAGCGCTATGCCTGCAATCTCCTTTGTGCTGAGCAGACCTATTCTCCCTTTCATTCCCTGTTCCACAATTCGGGCAGAAACACCTGAATTGGTCATGATGGGGCCTGGATAAACCACACTCACCGAAACCGCTGTTCCCTGTAACTCTTCTCTTAGCCCTAAAAAAAAGGAAGAAATGAAGGCTTTGGAGGCGGGATATACGGTCTTATACGCTATTGGTGTAAAAGCTGCCATACTGGAGACGTTCAGGATATGGCTTTTCTGCTGTTTCAGGAGATGCGGTAATAATGTTTGGGTAACCAGCACTGTCCCCCGAACATTGAGCTGAATAATTTTATCAATAGATTCCATGGAACTTTCCATAATCGAAACCGTTCCGCCAATCCCTGCGTTATTAATCAGAAAATTGATCTCAAAATTATTCATCAGCTCATTTAGTGTCCTGACCAGCAAATAGCTATCCGTCAGGTCAAATTCGAAGACCTGAACATCAACTTCATACTCCATTATTAATTGGGCTGCAAGTGAAAAGGTATTACTTCCGGGAAGTGCAATCATCATGACATTCATTCCCATCGAAGCACACTGTATAGAAAATTCCCTCCCCAATCCGGAACTGGCACCTGTAATTAGTGTATATGCGTTATTATTCATCACATGAGTTTAAATCCTGACAAACAATCCGGCGATTAAAGGAATCAAATACCCGGTCATGGTTTTGAGTGACATTTCCTCCGATTGCTCCTGTGTATGGTTACTATAACACCTGAAATCCTGTATAAAACGTTTAATTCCTGAGGACTCCATACTTTGACGAATGCGTTCTTTAATCATCCCTGCTTCCTTTTGATCCATATTGGACCGGGCCCTTTTAGCAAGGTGCTCCAGCAGATAAATATTGACTTCATCCAGCTCATTTATCATCAGAAAAGGGGAGAGTTCTCTTAAAACACTACTCAGCACCAGGACTTCCATTGGGGAAGTTTCAAAACTATAGTAATTGACTTCCGCTTTGCCATAGACCGAATTTCTTCCCGGAGTTCCAGCCAACCACGCAGATTCCGTCTTTTGAGAAAAATGAGTAAGCAACAGAAATAAATCTGAATCTTCCAGCTTATAGCCGGCAATCAGTGAGGTTACTTTATATAATGTTTTTTGCAGCTCTGCCAAATCCAGGGCATCACCCATGATCTGCATCTTTGTCTTATTTTCAAAATTACCTGTCAACATAAGCCTTTGTATAAATGGGTTTAACCATGATACAAAACTCAGTATCTGCCGGTCTAAAAGAGACAAATAACTGATGAAGTGTAGAAATTTCAGACTGAACTGTATGAATTTATAATCCTACTGGCTAAGCAATACAAATACACCTGTTGTAAGACAGACAACGATATCATAACAATTACTTAACGCCAAAAACTCTTTAAACCAACGACTTATATAGTTATTTGAATGTAATTTAATTAATCGCATATCTGCAAGATGATCACCGTAAACATTATGCCTGTATTTCTTAATATGACTATTCCATTCTTAGGCACCATTGATTTAAGCATTCCGCTCTTCCTGGTTTTTATCGTCTGTTTACTGGCTGTTGTCGGCTTTGAGTTCGTGAATGGCTTTCATGATACTGCGAATGCGGTAGCAACAGTGATTTATACCAAAGCATTAAAACCTGTCATTGCAATCCCATGGTCTGGTTTTTGGAATTTCCTGGGTGTTTTCAGCGGAGGTATTGCAGTGGCGATGGGTATTTTAAAGCTCGTTCCCCTGGATAGCCTGATGACTCTTCCTATTGCTGTTGGTGCCTGCCTGGTCCTTTCGATTTTACTGGCTTCCATTGCCTGGAACCTGGGCACCTGGTATCTGGGCATTCCCTGCTCCAGTTCACATACCATGATCGGGGCAATGATTGGTGCCGGACTGGCTTTTACCTGGTATTATGGCGGTGCCGGAGTAAATTGGGGCAAAGCAGAAGAAATAGGCCTGTCATTGATACTCTCCCCCCTTGTTGGTTTTGGTTTTGCAGTATTACTCATGTATTTCTTTAAACATGTGATCAAATACAACGCGTTATTTCACATTCCAACTGCTGAGGATGACCGGCCTCCGATACTGATCAGAATTTTACTGATCATCACCTGTACCCTGGTCAGCTTTTTTCATGGAAGCAATGATGGACAAAAAGGAGTTGGCTTATTTATGTTGATTTTAATTGCCTTTGTACCCGCAAAGTTTGCGATCAACCATGCCATTTCAAATGACAAAGTGCTGCATGAATTAAATCAGGCTAAGCAGGTGCTGAAAAATGCCTCGGGAATAACGGCGGCGCAGACAGAAACCTTTCATAAATTAATCGCAGATATCGAAAATACAAAACTACACCTTGCTTTGAAAAATGAGCAGGATAAAGAAAAGACATATCGTTTTAGAAAGGAAGTGGAGAATGTTGTTCATTCTATAAAGCAGATTACTGCTGATAAATCTATTTCTCTCCCGAAAGAAGCGCAAGATACCTTATCTGCATCTTCAATAGGCTTAACTAAGCTGACAGATTTTGCTCCGATCTGGGTGATTGCCATTATATCCGTCTCCCTCGGACTTGGAACCATGATTGGCTGGAAAAGAATCGTCGTGACTATTGGAGAAAAAATTGGAAATGAACATTTAAACTATGCACAGGGTGTTACTTCCGAAATTGTTGCCGCTTCCACCATAGGGCTTAGCACTGGGTTAGGCCTCCCGGTCAGCACAACACATGTATTATCCAGCGGGATTGCAGGTGCCATGGTGGCTTCTGGTGGCAAAGGCAACCTGAACAACAATACGCTAAAAAACATTGGCCTCGCCTGGGTGCTCACCCTTCCGGTATCCATCGCCTTATC
The DNA here is from genome assembly GCF_900103665.1 of Pedobacter steynii. GTDB lineage: Bacteria > Bacteroidota > Bacteroidia > Sphingobacteriales > Sphingobacteriaceae > Pedobacter > Pedobacter steynii. Next base: position 27,473 of record NZ_FNGY01000002.1, on the reverse strand, counting down.
TCTTTTGTTATTTATGTTTTTCCATCTATTTATTTAGTCCTATTGGGCTATATTTAATGACCTCTTAACCTGAAAAAAATGAAACAAATACTTGTTGCCACAGATTTTTCAAATAGCGCAGGCAACGCGATGGCCTACGCCATGACGCTTGCCAAAATCCTGAAGATGGAGATTGTTGCCATACATGCCATCCACCCTACTGAGGGGATTAATAACAGCACGTACAATGCCATTTTCATCGAAGATTATTATCAAAATAAGAGGGAAGCTTTAAAAGAATGGGCTGCCGCTTTCAGTAAGGATAAAGCCAATGCCGGAGTAAAAGTAAGCAGTATTTGTGATGTCGGCTTTTTAAAAACAGTAATTGGTAAACACGTAAAAAATAATGCGGTTGAATTACTGGTGATGGGAATTACCGGATCAACAGGAATCAGCGGCATTGTAGGCAGTAATGCCAGTATGATTGTCACCAAGTTAAAAGTCCCGACACTGATTATTCCTCTTGAAAGCATCTTTCCTACTGAGCCATTGATTACACTGGCCACAGACTATGAAACCAGACTATCTCCAAAAGATGTAAATGCACTCAATGAAATGATCAAAGGATTCAATTCCAAAAAAATACAGGTAGTATATGTGGCTGAAAAATCCGATCAGGCTCATATCAAAACAGGAGAACGCAGAATCAGAAAACTGATTGATCAAAAGACGGACATTGATTTCAACTACATTAGCGATAGTAGTGCAAGTCATGGAATTATGGAATTTATCACGGAAAGCCATACAGACATCCTCTGCCTCGTTAAACACCACCACAATATTTTGTATCGCCTATTTACCCGCAGCACCGTTAATCAGGTTATGAATAAGTCCGTGAAAGCAATTCTGGTATTACATGAGTAACCGGAATATATTCCGGTTACTCTACCAACCTGATAATCAACATTTTTTCTTCGGCGGTAACTGTCACGTAATGTGCCGGGGTAAAACCTAAATCATCAAGCCATTTGCCGCTGAGTTTTATCTCCGGAACCGTTTTTTGACTCAATCGGTTCTGCCGGATTTGAGGTTGAATTTTTAAGCTCCTTATTTTTTGTTTTTCCGTATCGTTTTCTTTTGGTTCCATCGCTGTTCTTTATACTTATGAAGTTATAGTCTAATGTAATAAAAATAAAGAACATTATTTAATTTAAAATATAAAAAAAATTCGCCTTGAATTTCCGAAATATCCGTTATTATTGAGTGATGAATCCCGTTCAAATGCGGTTACCTTCAATTCATGCCCGATTAATCTTCTATAGGAGGTTAATAGGTCCTCAATTAATCCAGAGGACCTATTAAAGGCGTTTTTCCGATCAACAGAAGGTCAAGTGGACCTAAGCGCATATGATTCACAATTTCAACGCATTGATCACAAACAAAATTATCGTTTAACTACAGTAAAAAATCTAGTGATCAGGTAGATTATTTTCATTTCTTATCATAGATCAATGATTTAACAATGGTAATTCCTTCAATTTGCATCAAATTATTAAATAAAGTCTGCGCCTGTTTCCATAATTATAAAAACAGCTGAAGGCGATATCCCAACTCAAAAAAATAAAAAGATTATGAAAAAGTTATTCTTATTGGCTGCAGTTTTAAGTACTGCCCTTTTCGCTTTCAAAGCTGTTGCACCTGCTACATGGGAAGCTGACACTGCACATTCAAAATTAGGATTTGTAGTTACCCACTTACTGATCACTGATGTAGAAGGATCTTTCAAAAACTTTCAGTCGACCATCACTGCATCAAAACCTGATTTTTCTGATGCCGTAGTTGAGTTAACTGCAGACGTAAATTCAGTAAATACTGATAACGATAAAAGAGATGAACATTTGAAAGGCGCAGATTTCTTTGATGCAGCGAAATTTCCGAAATTATCGTTCAAAAGTACTTCAGTGAAGAAAGTTTCTGCCAACAAATTCAAAGTAAATGGAAACTTAACCTTTCACGGTGTGACTAAACCCATCACTTTAAATGCGACATTAAGAGGTGTAACCACCAATCCAATGTCTAAAAAAGAAACTGCAGGTTTCAAAGTTACCGGAACAATCAAAAGGGCGGATTTCGGATTCGGAACTAAATATGCAAATGCCATGTTGAGCGACGAAGTAACACTGAATGCAAACACTGAGTTTGTAAAAAAGTAATTTAATCGCGCTCAGATTAAAAGAAACATTTTTTATTTAAAATGGCTTGTGTACTTCATACACGGGCCATTTTCTTTTTATCATCCCTGCCAATTTTTATAAATCATCTATGAAGGCTATATAATCCCTGGCACTTTTTTCTATTCTTTCTGCGGTGGCATTATGCTCTGCACCATAGAAGGCGAAGAGCGGCTTGTAATCCGCTTTTACGTAATCAAAAGTGAGCTCAAATGGAGCTGTCAATTGTTTCAATGTATATTTGTACCGGCCTGATGCATCATAATCTTCTGCATTAATACCCGCTGCAATCGATAACGCGATCTTCTTCCCGGTCAATTTATACCCGCTCCCCTTGCCATATGCCCATCCATGACTGAATACTTCATCCAGCCACTTTTTAAAAAGCGGCGGACAATTAAACCAATAAAAGGGAAACTGGAATACAATCTTGTCGTACATTTCCAACAATCGCTGCTCTGCTCCCACATCAATTCTTTCATCCGGATATAAGCTGTGTAATTCATGTACGACATACTTACCTGGGTATTTCTTTAACTCTTCTATCCATCTTTTATTGATCACCGAATTTTCGAGATCAGAATGAATGACAATTATCAGCGTTTTCATCTTATAATATTTAGGGGTAATTCCTGTAAATTTGCTGGCACAAAGATGGGATCCCTAAACTTTTGGAACAATAAGAGGCTAATTAATCACTTAGTGATAATTTTATCACCATCCATTTACAGATCCGTTTATTTACTTTTATCCATCTAAACAGAGAAACTAAGCATATGTATCAGCGAAAAATTCCAATTGATTATGATTGTGGCCTCAGTGTTGCCATGGAAGTAGTGGGTTCAAAATGGAAATTTTGTATACTAGATGAGATTTCAAAAGGGATAAAACGCCCAAAAGATCTGGTCAATGCGATCAATGGCATCACAAAAAGGGTCTTGCAAAAGCAACTCAGAGAATTGGAATTACATGGCTTGTTGGAAAAAACAATTTATACCGAAATTCCTTTACGAGTGGAATATAATCTGACTGTATCAGGGAAATCACTGTTACCTTTAGTTTCTGCTATTGACCAGTGGGGAATGGGGTTTTCCTCCCGTTTAAAAACCATATTGGAAACAGAAGCCACGATGAATTACTTATGACATCATTAACAAACGCTCCTGGATGAAATCCCCCCTCGTAAGCCGTCGTATTATGCTGGGCTAAGTACTTCAATAGTGTTCTTATTTACCAGAACTGCAATTTGAGCTGTTTCTCTGTTAAAGCAAATCTGCGGTAATTCCTCTATGTTCTCATGCATAATCGATGAGGTTTGAAGTCCTGAATTGATTTCTTCCATTTTACTTTCAATTTCGCCTGTTTGAATATTTATGATTTTTGGAAACTTAAACATGTCCCAGGCCTGCCTTTCATTTATTGCAAACAAGTTTCCGAACTCCCCCTTTACTTTTATTGGTGTTGTAATTTCATTTTTAATAAAGTTCCAGATGGCAAGATGCTTTTGTGGTAAAAGTGCTGGCACTTCATCATCGAAAGGCTCTTCTTCCGTTGAAGCAATAAGTATCCTTTCATTGTCTATAAAACTAGCTGAATTTATTTCTGTCCCAAAGTTTGGAGATAAAAAACTTTTATCCAATAACAACGGGTTTTCTAAACATACTGCTATATCATATAACTCAACCGTGTCTAGGGGATGCCATACCCAGCCACATACCATTAAATACTTGCTACCAGGACTAATAGAAAGCCTGGAGTGAAAAATATCTGATGGTTTTCTGCCTGGAATGTTGGAAACAATTTCACCTGTTTCAACATTTTCAAAGTCCAATTGGCAATAATCAATTGGGCAATGAACTAAATAGGTTTCCTTGCCAACAGTGATAAAAGCTGCTGGAAATTCATAGCGCTCGGCGCAATAATAAGTACGATTAATTTCCCGTATGACTTCGCCTTCTTTCAATAAAAGTCCTTTTGTTCCAAGACGTTTATAAATGAAAGTATATTGTCCATTTTGAGAAGTAATTGAAGCATCAAAACTAAAAGCATAATGATATTTTCCAATTTGTCTTTGTTGCCCGTCAAAAGAATATAACTGTCCTCCGGAAGCCCAATCTACGATGTTACCTTTAAGCCAATCAATTGTCTTTAAGGAATCTGTCTTAAATGTTTGTCTTTTCATAATAGCGGCCGTAAAATATCCTGGCTTATGTTTTTTATAAGCATGACGTTAATATATTGGACTCTTTTCAGCCTCGGAATCTCAAGATACATAAAAACAAAAAAGCCTGATAATTTAATTATCAGGCTTTTTTGTTTTTATGTACCCAAGAGGAGATTCGAACTCCCACACCGTTGCCGGCGCCAGCCCCTCAAGCTGGTGCGTCTACCAATTTCGCCACCTGGGTATTTGTTCTGCAAATATATATTTATTCGCAGAATATACTCAAACCATCGTAAGCTAATTTTATATTTTCCGGTAATTCTTTTTCCACCTCTTCATGAAGCCCTAAATTATGGCTGATATGCGTCAGATAAGTCATCTCCGCTCCGATCTTCTGCGCAAAATCAACGGCTTCCTGCAAAGTAAAATGAGAAATATGCTCTTCATGTTGTAAAGCATTGATCACTAACACCTTTGTCCCTTTAACTTTCGCTATAGTCTCTTCAGAAATTGTCTTTGCATCCGTGATATAAGTAAAATCATGAACCCTGAAACCCAATATCGGCAATTTATAATGCATGATATTCAGTGGAATGATCTCGGTATTCCCAATCTTAAAAACTTCATCGGAAATGGTGTGCATATCAATTTGCGGTAATCCCGGATAATGCACTTCCGCAAAAATATAAGAAAACTCTTTCCTCAGCGCCTGCTGAACACGTTCTGTCGCATAGATGTCAATGTTCTTCTTTAGCAGATAATTAAAGGGCCTGATGTCATCTAAACCAGCCACATGATCCTTATGTTCGTGGGTATATAAGATCGCATCCAGGTCTTTTACATTTGCTCGCAACATCTGGTACCTGAAATCAGGACCGCTGTCAATCACGATCGTCTTATCTCCCATTTCCAGCAAAACTGAAACCCTTAAGCGCTTGTTTCTATGATCTGCAGACTGACAAACCACACAATTGCAAGTGATCACAGGAATGCCCTGGGAAGTACCTGTTCCTAAAAATGTAACTTTCAAAATAATTGAGTTGGGACCATATTTTCAAAAATAACAAAAAAAGGGTTTAAACAAATTGCTTAAACCCTTTTAAAAATTTTAATCGTTATCCGATTATCTTAAGTCTACCACTTCTACTCCCGGATACTTCTTAGTATCAAAAGCAAAGGTGCTTTCCGGAACTTTAACGTTAGGAATTATCTTTTTTACATTGTAGGTATACTTATTTCCGCTCTTATCGAAGATTACTACACTTCCAATCTGTTTCGCCGTTTTATCGATACCCAGACGAATTTTAAAATAAGATTTAGTAACATCTGTTGGCGCCAGGTCAATCATTTGAAAAACCTTTCCTCCTACTTTAGACTCACCAGTATAAGTATATTTAAATCCCTTTTCATAAACAGTAAATATCTTGGCAGGGTTTAAAGCATCGCCATTGTTATCGGCATTGGTAACCTGAACCTCTTTATCCTCTTTCAAATAAGTCCATTGATTTTTACCATCACTAATCAATTCCTGATTGGTCATAGTTACCCGATACTTATTGGTTTTGGCTTTCACAATCAAAGTTCCCTGTTGGGTTTCTTTAATCTTTGCCTGTGGATTATCTAAAATAAAAGTAAAATCTGTTTTCACAACATCATAGGAACGATACTTCTTACTTACATCGGCTAATATGGCTTTGGCCTTAGCATCTGTCTGTGCATAGGAAGCACCTACAAAACCTGCCGCAACCAATAATGACAATACAATCTTTTTCATCTTTTTCTCTAATTACGTGTTAATCGTTATTGAGATTATTCAAGAACTGTTCCAAAGCATAATCATCAGGGATGAGCACTTCTCTGGCTTTACTGCCTTCAAACGGACCTACTACCCCTGCAGCTTCCAGCTGATCAATGATCCTTCCCGCCCTGTTATAACCTAACTTCAACTTTCTCTGTATCAAAGAAGTAGAACCTTGCTGATGCATCACAATTAAACGCGCAGCATCTTCAAACATGGCATCACGATCATGCGGATCGAAGTCCATCTTGGCAGATTCTGCAGCTTCATCAATGTATTCAGGAAGCTGATAAGCCTCAGGATAGCCCCTCTGATTACCAATAAATTCTGAAATACGGTCCACTTCAGGTGTATCAACGAAAGCACACTGCAACCTGATCAGGTCATTTCCGGTCGACAATAACATGTCTCCTCTACCGATCAGCTGATCAGCGCCCCCACTATCAAGGATTGTTCTGGAGTCAATTTTCGACAATACCCTAAAGGCAAGCCTGGCCGGAAAGTTGGCCTTAATTGTACCCGTAATGATGTTCACTGAAGGCCTTTGGGTCGCCAGCACCAGGTGAATACCAACCGCACGTGCCAACTGGGCCAAGCGGGCAATTGGTGTTTCCACTTCCTTACCTGCGGTCATCATTAAATCAGCAAACTCATCCACGATCAATACGATATATGGCAGGAACCTATGCGAATTGTTTGGATTTAATTTTCTCTTGATAAACTTCTCATTGTACTCTTTCAGGTTTCTTACCTGTGCATCTTTCAACAGATCATAACGCTGATCCATTTCAATACAAAGAGAATTTAACGTATTGATTACTTTCTTGGTATCTGTAATGATCGCATCAGCCTCTCCCGGTAGTTTGGCCAGGAAATGGCGTTCAATTTTATTGAATAGCGTTAACTCTACCTTTTTAGGATCGACCAATACAAACTTCAATTGTGAAGGGTGTTTTTTATACAGCAGGGAAACCAGAATGGAGTTAATCCCCACCGATTTACCTTGACCTGTAGCACCCGCCACCAGTAAATGGGGCATTTTCGCCAAATCTCCAATATAAACCTCATTGGAAATTGTTTTACCCATCGCAATCGGCAAATCCATCGTCGTAGTCTGGAATTTCTCCGTTGCCAGAATACTGCGCATAGAAACCATTTCCGGATGCAAATTGGGTACTTCAATACCGATTGTTCCTTTCCCAGGCATTGGCGCAATAATCCTGATACCCAATGCGGCTAAACTCAGGGCAATATCGTCTTCAAGGTTTTTAATTTTAGAAATCCTTACTCCCGGAGCAGGAATGATCTCATATAAAGTAACCGTCGGACCAATCGTTGCCTTAATTTTATCAATTTCTATATTGTAATGATTCAGTGTCTCTACAATTTTGTTCTTGTTCGCTTCCAGCTCATCCGCATTTACGGAGATTTTATTCGAACCATAGTTCTCTAACAAGTCTAGTGTAGGGTATTTATAGCTGGAAAGGTCGAGTGTCGGGTCATAATTCCCGAACTGTTCTACCAGCTCTTCAGATTTAATTTCCTCTTCCGACTTCTCAATTACGAGCTCCAATTCAGGTTCTTCTTCTACCACTGGCGTAATCTCCATTGGAAGAGAAACCGCCACAGGTGGAACTACTACCGGAGGAGAAGGCGTAACATTCATTACATTAACCGGAGCTGTCACCGGAACAAATTCAGGAATGATTTCTTTTTCCAACTCACGCTCCTGTCTTTCTTCGAACCTTGAAGAAGGATTAAGTACAATATTCTGCTCTTTCTTCCGGTCTCTTGCCAGACGTTCGTTTACCGTAAACTCTACCGGTTCAGAACGAATTTCGTTTTCTATTTCAATATCTTCTTCAGGAATATCAGGGATGATGCTTTCTTCCCTTTTTCGTTCTGGTAATTTAAAATCAATATTATAGGCAATAATGAGGATGGAAAGCCCTAGAAACACGATTAATCCTGCTACTCCGGCCTTGCCAACCTGGGCAGTCAGCAACTTGTTTGTCCAAAAGCCGAATTCCCCTTCCAGAAAATGCGGTGCATCGCTCATAAAGGAATGCGCAAAACCAAGCGTCAAAGAGATAAACAGCAGAAAGAATAAACTATAGCCTAGCGTCTTTTCAATAGAGAATATCCTCACTTTGAACAGCAAGCGGTAACCAATCACAAAGAATACAAAAATGAATAAAAAGGAAGCTAGTCCGAACCATTCATAAATGAACTGATGAGAAAGTAAAGCACCTATTTTACCCAACCAGTTAGATACGACCGGAGTAATGTTGACCTGTTGAAGCTCTTCGTAGGTTTTAAAAAGATTGCCCCATCCCCCATTCGCATCAATCACATAACTATGGTCTTCCTGCCAGGTAAAAAGGTAGGAAGTAAAGGCGATCAGGAAATATAAAGCCATGATGACAAATACCAACCCAATGATCTTGAACAGCCTGCCATTCTGAAAATCAAGACGCGGCATAATGTTAAATCTCTCTCTGGCTGGTCCGGCTGCTGATGACTTTGAGCTTTGCTTTTCCCCGGACTCGTTTTTAAATGAATTTGACCTGAATTGATTTCCCCTTACCGACATTTTTCGTGACTAATATTATAATCAACAAATATAAAACATATAGTTGTATGTACTAAGTTATTATAAATACATTTAAACCTGAACTTATTAAACAAATTTTATTGCCTTCATAAATTGACATCTGAACCCATTTCTACTTTCCGATTAAACCTTCTAATACCATTGTAGTCATATACATAGCGTTTAAGTTTTAATTAGAAATAAGTTTTGTTTTAAGGTACTCCCGTCAGATATTTTTATCTGACGGGATTTTTTTTGCCCTGATATCATTTTAAATTTGTTATTTTATTTCTGTATTTTAAGACATCTAAACCTAACAATGGACATCTCTCAGCTTGAAACGTTAATAGAAACAGATAAAAAACAAGAGATTTCAGACTTGTTAACCAGGCATCCGGAATTGACAACAAAAGAAACCAGTCATGGGGTATCTCCTGTTTTATTGGCCTGTTATTATAAGAAACCGGCAATTGCCGGCTTAATTGCCGGCTTTTCTAAGCAGATTACGCTTTTTGAAGCCTGTGCTTTAGGCAAATTTCAGGAAACGGCAGATTTAGTTAACCGGGACCCTGAGCTGATCAATTCTTTCTCCAGGGATGGCTTTACTCCTCTTGGATTAGCAGCTTATTTTGGTCATGAAGAGATCAGCAGACTACTCATCTCAAAAGGAGCTTCCGTCAATACTGCGGCCAATAATGGATTTAATGTATTCCCGATTCATTCTGCTGTTGCGGCCAGAAGTTACAACATTACCAAAATGCTTTTGGAAGCCGGGGCTGAGGTAAACGTAAAGCAACAGGCAGGTTTTACGGCCTTACATGCGGCTGCACAAACTGGTAATATTGAGATGATCGTGCTGTTACTCGAATATGCGGCAGATTTAAACGTACGAATGGAAGGCGGAAAGCTGCCGGCGGATCTTGCCGAAGAAAAGGGATTTGCAGAAATCGCGGCTATTCTTAAAATTTAATCGGCATCCCAAAAGCGTAACCTGATTTTTTTGATGTAGTGTCTCACATCAAGAACCAGTGCAGCAAGGATATAAAATATGATGGGGAAGCCTACCGCTAAAAAAGAAGAGTATATAAAAAACAACCTGATTTTGCTGATCGACATATCGAGTCGCTCCGCCAGGTACGTACATACCCCAAAACTCTGTTTTTCAAAAAATGTAATGATTCGCTGGAACATGTTATTTCTTTAATATCTTAATTCCGATACCACAATTTAAGCATTTTTTTTGAGCACAATAGTATTTATTTAATTGGAGCAGTGCCTGGGAAAAAAAAGCACTTTCAACGATAAGGCCTGAATCCCTGTACCAGTCAATAATTACATTATTTTCTGCGGGCATTTGCTCTAAAAATTTTATTGCCCGATTGATCAGTTGCGGCTGATCTGCATACTTGCCATAGGAAAACAGAAAAAGAGAAATGACATTAATGATCAAATGGTAGACAGATCTCTTTCCTAACTGTAATTTCACTTTTTTCGTCTCTTTCTGAAAATGATAATGGTTAAGCCAGTAAGGATTAACCGGCAGATTTCCCAGATGCTGAACCAGATCCGGCAGTGCTTCGATCTCCAGTACCCTGGAGAACAACCGGTCAGACCTGACCATAAGTCCACAGAATTGCGCCAGTCTAAGTGTAGGGAAATTTTGCGGCCGCATTCTTAGAAAACGCCATGCACCAACCCCAATCGGCTTCAGCCCATATTTCTTTTGCAGGAAAAGGTATTCTTTTTTTAATTTCCGGGGATATTCGTCTTTAAATGCTCCGGACAAGAAGCCGGCCTGCCCAAAAACCAGGGCTTCTACCTGTACCGGGTTATCCAGGTGTTTTCTAAGTACCTGGAGTGGCAGTGCATCCGCAAGAAGCTCAAAAGGGATTTCATTGACCTTAAATCCAAAACTTTTGGCCATAAAATGATAAAAGGTACGCTCCCAGTCGCCCGTTAACCGGATTAATTTATCCAGTACTAAAGCGGACTTCTGTTCGAAGCGTTCCACCATCATCCTGGATAAAAATCCACTGACAATGACCGGATCTATCTCCCGAATTTGTTTTTCACAAGGAAAACGGTTGATCATATTCATCAGCTGATGATAATGGACCAAAAGATGCTCCGGAAACAAGTGTTCCAGAATGAATACCGGAATCCGGCTGCCATCCTTTCTGTAAATTGGCTGATCATATTGATAAACGACATGCAAAATTACCGCGTCGTAAGCCGGATCATCCTGGTGTCCATGTAGCAACCAATCGGAAGATTTGATATGAATTTCGATGTCACCAGCCCAGGTCGTCTCTCCGATTGATAGTTTGGCATGGTTAAAGTCAGGTCCTGCATTTTTATTATGCAGGCCTGGATTCATTATCCGTAACGGCTCTCCCTCGATACAAAACAAGTCTAATGTTTTATACAGCCGGAATTGCCAGATAAAATGCAGGAAATTTTCAGAAAAGCTCATTAAGCCTAATTTAATTATAAAGAATTAAATTATCACTATTAGAGTTGTGTTTTTTGTCTTTTATAATTTGTGATAAATACGCCGAGGATGATCAGCACCGTAGCAATCAGAATATCAATTGTGATGATCTCATCAAGAATCAGCCATCCCAGGAACAACGCGATCACGGTATTAAAATAGGTTAAGATGGAAACTTCTGTCGCCGTTACCCTTTTTAAAGCATAATGGTAGCAGAAAAAAGTAAATACAGAACCAAAAACAGCAAGATAAGTCACTGCCATCAGGCTGCGTCCCGTCCAGCGCTCCACAGCGATACTATCAGAAAACAGGAAGGCAAGAATAAACTGAACCACAGCAGAAAAAACAAACTGGTAAAACAGATCCAGGAAGATATGATCAGATTTATGGTTGTTCTTTTTAACGTAAACGGTACCAATGGTCCAGCCACTGATGGCGAAACAGAGGAACATGATCCCTGTTTTATAATTTGGGTCCAGCAATTCACTGATGCCATCTCTAAAAATAAAAGCGACCCCAAGAAAGCCGATGATTACACCTAAAAATCCTTTCCAGGAAGGTTTTTGTAGGCCAACCAAGACACAGGCAATAAATACAACCAGAGGATTTAACGCATTTAGCAAAGAGGTTAATCCACTGGGAATTGTTTGTTCGGCTACAGTAGTCATCCCATTCGCCATCACAATCATCAATGTAGACAAGACCATTTGTCGCCTGAAATAAGGCCAGCCTTTCCAGACCAGCTCCTTTTTTCGGATCAGAATAATGAGCAATATGAGGGAAGCAATGGTTTGCCGCATGGCAGCTACAAACCAGGGCGGAATGGTTTCCACTGCCACCCTGATTCCAAGATAGGTCGTTCCCCACACGATGGCAACGACCAATAAAGCACCAATAAGCTTTAAATCGGTTTTTTGGGTCATATCAATTTCGCAGACGCCAAAATCTGCTCCATCTCCTGTTGTAATTTCAGTGCTTCCGCTCTGGCACGTTCAGCAAAATCTTCTCCATTACTGGCATAAATGATTCCTCTTGCTGAATTCACCAATAGACCGCATTCTTTATTCAGGCCATATTCACAAACATCGGCAAGGCTTCCACCCTGTGCACCAACACCTGGTACCAGCAGGAAATTATCCGGAGCCAGTCTTCTGATGTTCTCAAATTCTGCACCGCGGGTTGCTCCAACGACATACATCAATTGTTCACTATCTGCCCATTGCGAAGAAATACGGATCACTTCTTCATACAGCTTTCCTTCAGCGGTCTGGTGCAGCTGGAAATCACTATGACCTGCATTCGAGGTCAGGGCCAGCAGGATTACCCATTTGTCTTTATGGTTCAGGAATGGGCCTACAGAATCTTTCCCCATGTATGGAGCAACGGTAATCGCATCGAAACTCATATCAGACTTCGCTTCATTGAAAAAAGCATCGGCATACATGGCCGAAGTATTTCCGATATCCCCTCTTTTTGCATCCGCAATGGTAAAGATATCTTTGGGAATATATTGCCAGGTTTTGATCAGTGTTTCCCATCCTTTCAATCCCATAGATTCAAAGAAAGCCGTGTTAGGTTTGTAAGCCACACATAGATCTTTAGTCGCGTCTATGATCTGCTTATTAAATTCTAAAACCGGATTTTCATATTTTAAGAGGTGTTTCGGGATATTCTCCAATACTGGATCTAAGCCAACACATAAAAAAGATTTTTTTAATTGGATCTGCTCAAATAGCTGTTTTTTATTCATCTATGGGTAATTTTGTGTGCAAAGATGCCAAATTTCAGCTTGATTTAAGGCCTCTTTTTAAACTTTTAAATGTAATTTTTATAAACATTTTTAAGTTTTCCTTGGAGATTAATTTACAAATACATACAATTGTAGCGTAATTCCCTAAAGTTTATCTGACCATTCCAGAAAATCTCAATAAAATTTTGTTCCATACCATCTTTTATAAACGCATTTTTTGCTCTGTTCATTGGATAAATACTTTTTTTTAAAAAATTCTCTACACCTATATAATGTTTAATAAAACAGAATTAAATGAAAAACTCACTGCCGAATTGCGTGAGATTGCTAAGACTCAAGGTATCCTAAATGCTGACGAGTTGCGTAAAGCTGAACTGGTTGAAATTATCGCTCAAATCACCGAACAGCAACAGAGTGTTGAACCCATTGAAGGCGAAGCGCCTGCAAAAGTGGCGAAAACAAAAGCTGTAAAGGAAAACGCTGCTGAAAAAACAACCAGAAAAAGGATTAGAATAACACCTAAAGAGGAAGAAGAAAGCAAGAACAACAACTTTAACAGGGCATCTTTATTTGACGATCAGCCTGCCCAGGCAGCCCCCGTTAAAGAAGAGAAAAAAATATCGGCTCCGGCGAAAGTTGTAGCAGAAGCTCCGGAAACTGCCACAGAAGTCATTTCTGAAGTGAAAGAAGAAGTGGTTGCTGCTCCGGCACCAGAGCTCAAAAAACACCGTCCCGTAAGAGACGAAAACAGGGCTCCAAAAAACCCGAATAATAACAACAACACCGGAAATAACAGCGGTGGAAATCAGAAACAAAACGAAAACAGCTATTCCAACCTGGATTTCGACAATACCATCACCAATGAAGGGGTATTAGAGATCATGCCAGACGGATATGGCTTTTTAAGATCCGCTGATTACAATTACCTGTCTTCACCCGATGATATTTATGTATCTCAGTCTCAAATCAAATTATTTGGTTTAAAAACCGGTGATACGGTAAAAGGAAGCATCCGCCCTCCGAAAGAAGGTGAAAAATATTTCCCATTGGTAAGGGTAGAAACCATCAACGGACGTTTACCTGCTGATGTAAGGGATCGTGTTCCATTTGACTACCTGACTCCTTTGTTCCCTACAGAAAGGTTAAACCTTTTCACAGAAAGCAATAACTATTCGACCAGGATCATAGATCTGTTTACCCCGATAGGTAAAGGACAACGTGGTCTGATCGTAGCACAGCCTAAAACCGGTAAAACCAATTTGTTGAAAGAAGTGGCCAATGCCATTGCTAAAAACCATCCTGAAGTTTACCTGATCATTCTATTGATCGATGAGCGTCCGGAAGAGGTAACAGATATGGCGAGAAGCGTAAGAGCAGAAGTGATTGCTTCTACTTTTGATGAGCCGGCAGAAAGACATGTAAAGATTGCAAACATTGTGCTTGAAAAAGCAAAACGTCTGGTAGAATGTGGTCATGATGTAGTGATTCTTCTGGATTCGATTACCAGGTTAGCCAGAGCTTACAATACGACCGCTCCTGCTTCAGGAAAAATCTTATCAGGTGGTGTGGATGCAAATGCATTGCACAAGCCTAAGCGTTTCTTTGGTGCTGCACGTAACATCGAAAGAGGAGGTTCATTAACCATCCTTGCAACTGCACTAACAGATACAGGATCTAAAATGGATGAGGTGATCTTTGAAGAATTTAAAGGTACCGGTAACATGGAGCTTCAACTGGATCGTAAGCTATCGAACAAACGTATCTTCCCTGCAATTGACATCACTGCTTCAAGTACACGTAGAGATGATTTACTGCACGACAGAGACACGTTACAACGTGTTTGGATCTTGCGTAACCACCTTGCAGATATGAATGCTCAGGAAGCGATGGAGTTTGTACAGCAACAAATCAGAAATACGAAGACCAACGAAGAGTTTTTAATTTCCATGAACAGCTAATTCATCAGAAAAGCTTTTAAATGATAATTAAACAGATCCCCAATGCCATTACTTCCGCGAACCTGTTCACCGGATGTATTGGTATTGTTTTCGCTTTTAACCAGGATTTAAGGTCTGCCGCTTTGTGCATCCTAATCTCCCTGATCATCGACTTTTTTGATGGTTTTGCCGCCCGACTGCTGAATGTAAGCGGGCCTATGGGCAAAGAACTGGATTCCCTGGCAGATATGGTGAGCTTTGGTGTATTGCCCTCGGTCATCCTGTTTCATATGGCTCCGAAATCTTTTTTCGGCTATACGGATTTCCCTATACTTTCCTACCTGGCATTTTTTGTAGCCGTATTTTCGGCTTACCGACTGGCAAAATTCAACCTGGACACACGGCAAACTGACAAATTCATAGGCGTTCCAACGCCGGCAATTTCGGCAGTAATTGCTTCGGTACCCTTCATTTACGAAAGTGACACTTTTTATTTCGACAGCTCGACGCTTACAGTGGTGTTATACCTGGCATTTATTCCTCTGGTATGTTACCTGTTGATTAGTGAACTGCCATTAATTGCACTAAAGTTTAAAAGCTTTGGTTTTGCGGAGAACAAATTCAGGTATACGCTCATCCTGTCAGCAATAGTATTGCTGCTGATCTTTAAGTTTGCGGGTATCCCGCTGATTCTGGTGCTCTATATCCTGTTATCCATCATAGAACAAAAAACGGCTAAAATTTAAAGCCGTTTTTCCAGTTCTGCCTTGGACTGATCCAGTTGTTTATACAGAATTTCCACGAAATCACAGACTTCGCTGAATGCCTTTGGTAAATCTTCCACATGATTCAACTCTCTTGCATTCCGCTCCATCATTTGCATATGCTCTCTGGCATCATTACGACCTACATAAGCAAACGTAGGCTTTATCTTATGTGCACAGCTCGATGCCCGTGCCCAATCTTTATCAGCAATAGCCTTTCCTAAATCCGCCACATAAGCCGGAGTCTGAGCCTTAAACAAGTCCAGCATTTCTATTATAAACTCGGCACTATCTCCAGACATATCCCTCAGGTACGAAAGATCCAGAGGCTCGTTATTTTTAATTGGGTCGATCATCAAACAAAACTAATAAATTAAATTTTTGTTACAGTTAAATTATCATCTAATATACCTAATATTTCTGATACACTCTTCTGAAGAATGGGATGAATTACTTCTCCTGCAATCTCCGTTAAAGGTTCAAGAACAAATCTTCTGTATTGCATCTGAGGATGAGGGATTTGAAGTTGCTCACCGATATTTACAATCTGATCAGCAAACAGAATTACATCAATATCAATCAGGCGGGAACCCCATTTCTCTTTCCGGACCCTACCCAGTTCCTCTTCAATTGCCAACACTTCCTGCAGTACTTCCAGGGGCGACAACATCGTATTTACACCCACCGCCATATTCAGGAACGAAGGTTGATCGGCCTTCCCCCAGGCAGCAGTTTCATAAACCGAAGACCTTGAAAATACAGGGCCTACCCTATTTCCAATTTGTTCAACTGCTTCAGTCAGCAGCATTTCCCGATCTCCTAAATTACTTCCCAGTAACAAATAAACATTTTTACTATCCAACTGCATATAAAAGCCTCAGGCATTTTTTTACCTATATTTACAAATTAAATATTTAACCGTCAAATGAAAGAATTTTTTAAGTATGTTTTTGCAACTGTCGTAGGCGTCGTGCTATCAATAGGCTTGCTTATTGTCCTTTTTATTGTGCTGATTGTGGGCATCGTTTCTTCCATAGGTGAAGATAAAAGCGTGGTTGTAGACAGCAATACCGTACTATACCTTAATCTGGATCAATCCGTAACGGAACGCACCTTCAATGATCCCCTATCCGATCTTCCAATCGTAGGAGATGACGGACAAAAAAGTATCGGCTTTACCGATATCATCAAAGCGTTGAAAGAAGCTAAAACAGACGACAACATAAAATGTATTTACCTGAATGTAACTGCTCCGAATGCCGGATTTGCCAATATGAAAGAAATCAGAGATGCCCTTCTCGACTTCAAAACCAGCAAAAAGAAAATCATTGCCTATAGCGAAGTATATACCCAGGGTGCTTATTACCTGGCTTCAGCAGCTGATAAAGTATATTTAAACCCTGAGGGAGCTCTGGAATTTAAAGGACTGAGTTCTCAACTGGTTTTCTTTAAAGGTGCCCTGGACAAACTAGGGATAGAAGCACAAATCATCAGGGTAGGTACTTACAAAAGTGCCGTTGAGCCTTTCATTGCTGATAAAATGAGTGATAAAAACAGGGAACAGGTAACCGCTTACCTGAATGGTTTATATGCAACCTTCCTTGGCGACATTTCCAAAAGCAGAAATATCAATAAAGACAGTCTTTACCAGATTGCTGATCATTATAAAATTCAGCAGCCAAAAGATGCGGAAAAATATAAAATGGTCGATGGATTAAAGTACAAAGACCAGATTCTTGATGAACTAAAATCCCTGAGTGGAACAGATAAAAAAAGTAACCTTTCTACCGTATCCATTAATGATTACGCGAAAAATGTGATCATGTCTGGCAAGGGAAACACCAATAAAACCAAGATTGCGATCATCTATGCCAACGGTGACATTATGGGCGGAGAAGGCAACAATGATCAGATTGGCTCGGAAAGAATTTCCAGGGCGATCAGAAAAGCCAGAACAGATACGAACATTAAAGCCATTGTTTTAAGGGTCAACTCACCAGGCGGCAGCGCATTGGCGTCAGATGTGATCTGGAGAGAAGTCGTGTTGACGAAGAAAGTAAAACCTGTGATTGCTTCATTTGGTAATGTGGCTGCCTCAGGAGGTTATTACATTGCCTGTGGTGCAGACTCTATCTTTGTTCAACCGAATACCATTACAGGTTCAATCGGTGTTTTTGGAATGATTCCTAACTTTCAGAAGCTGATGAATAAAGAGCTTGGCATTACTTTCGACGGGGTTAAAACCGGACAATATGCAGACATCATGAGCGTCAACCGCCCGATGACTCCCGGAGAAAGACTGATCGTTCAGAATGGAGTAAACCGAACCTACGATGCCTTTATCAGCCGCGTTGCTGATGGCCGTAAGAAAAGTAAAACTTATATCGACAGTATTGCAGGCGGACGTGTGTGGGTTGGGACAGATGCCGTTAAAATCGGACTGGCAGACAGAACCGGCAGTTTCCATGATGCCATCACCGCCGCCGCTAAAAAAGCAAAAATTACCGAATATAGAATCGTGGAATATCCGGAAATGCTGGACCCGATCAGATCCCTTCTTGAAAACTCTACTGACAAAATAAAAAACCATTATGCAAAACAGGAACTGGGTGCCAATTACCTGATTTATCAGCAGATCAAATCTGCGATCTCCAAGTCAGGAATACAGGCGAGAATGCCTTTTGACATTACAGTACAATAAGTTAAAATCTTAAAGAAGGTGTCTGAAGAATGGTTCTCCGATAGGTGAAGCTCATTTTTCAGACACCTTTTTCTATTTCGAAGAAAAATAAACGAAGGATAAGTCCTTCCTAAATAATCGGAAAACCGGGGCTTTTTATTTAATTTAGCCCTCCCATGGAAAATAAGACCATTGCACGCAACTTGCGCCTGCTTTCTCAATTGATGGAATTGCACAATGAGAACCCTTTTAAGATTAAATCAGTAGCGAATGCTGCTTTCAAAGTAGATAAACTCCCTTATGCTGTTCAGGGCAAAAGCCTGGAAGAAATCGCACAGATCGACGGACTTGGAAAAAGCATCTCCTCCAAAGTATGGGAATTGCTGGAAACAGGAACGATGACTGATTTAACAGACATTGTTGCAGAAACACCGGAGGGTATTGTAGAGATGCTGGGCATCAAAGGTATTGGTCCTAAGAAAATAGGGGTCATCTGGAAGGATCTTGGTATTGAAAGTATCGGAGAACTTTATTATGCCTGCAATGAAAACCGTCTTATTGAAGCCAAGGGTTTCGGTCTAAAAACCCAGGAAGAGATAAAAAAGATCATTGAATTCAGAATGGCCGGACAAGGAAAGTTCCTGTATGCCCATGCTGAAAGTTCAGTAAACACCCTATATTCTGAATTGGCCGTTTGGCTAAATACCATTAGCGGAGAACCCCTGTTGGGAATCGCCGGTGAATACCGTCGTTGCATGGAAATCATAGAAGGTGTACCCTTCCTGATTGGTGCGGATCAGGTTGCAGAAGTTCAGGAGAAAATAGCTTCATTTGAAGCCATTGCTTTTGAAGAACAAGCAGATGGATCTTATGCCGCGACTAGTATTTCCGGATTAAAAGTGCAATTACACCTTGTTCAAAAAGAAGATTTCTATCTGAACTGGTTTAAGCTGACCGGGAATGAGCAACATGTAAATGAAGTTCTCGCCTTAGCAGGATCTGGTCCTTTTGAAGATGAAGCCTCAATTTATAAAGCCGCAGGTTTGGCTTTCGTAGCTCCTGAGCTGCGCGAAGGACTCAACGAAGTAGAACTCGCAAAAGAGAACAAGCTTCCTGAGCTGATCACTTATGAAGATCTGAAAGGCAGTTTGCACAACCACTCCACCTGGAGCGATGGCGTGCATACTTTAGAGCAAATGGCGACTTATTGTAAAGACAACCTGAAAATGGAATACTTTGGAATATGTGACCACTCAAAATCGGCATTTTATGCCAATGGATTGAATGAACAACGCCTATATGCCCAACACCAGGAAATTGACGCATTAAATATGAAGCTTGCTCCTTTCAAAATTTTTAAAGGAATTGAAAGTGACATCCTAAACGACGGATCTCTGGACTATAGCGATGACATCCTGAAAACCTTCGACTTTGTCGTAGCTTCCGTACACAGCAATTTACGCATGGATGAAGAAAAGGCTACAGCGCGACTAATTAAAGCGATTGAGAACCCTTATACCACCATTCTGGGCCACCCAACCGGAAGATTACTACTCAGCAGAAAAGGATATCCGATTGATTATGCAAAAGTAATAGACGCCTGTGCTGCAAATAAGGTCGTAATAGAGATCAATGCCAACCCCTTACGCTTGGACCTGGACTGGCGCTGGCACCGTTATGCTTTAGAAAAAGGCGTATTGCTTTCCATCAATCCGGATGCACACCGTATGGAAGGATTTTACGACATGCATTATGGTACCCTGATCGGAAGAAAAGGAAGCTTAACCGCCGCACAATGTCTCAATGCCATGTCCCTTCAAGATATCTCAGAATACTTCAGCAATAAAAAATAGTTATCCTTACCTTTGATCCATGATTAGTAAGCTTTGCAATAAAATATTTCAGGATGCGATTAATGATTATCACCTCCACAATAACATTGACCAACCGATCCACAATACCTACAAAATAAGCACTATTGAACACCTGCTTTATTTGAAATGCTGGATTGATACCGTACAATGGCACATGGAAGATGTGGTTCGTAATCCTGAAATAGATCCCGTAGAAGGCTTGCAATGGAAGCGCCGCATCGATGCTTCCAATCAGGAACGTACGGATGTCGTGGAATATATTGACAGTTACTTTCTGGAAGAGTTTAAAGACATCGTCCCTTCAGCAACAGCAAAGATCAACTCTGAAAGCCCTGCCTGGGTAATCGACAGATTGTCCATCCTCGCCTTAAAGGTATACCATATGGGCGAAGAGAGTCAGCGCAGTGATGCTTCTGAAGAACATAAACAGAATTGCACCGTTAAACTTAACATTCTGTTAAACCAACAGACCGATCTTTCTGCTAGCTTAGATGACTTAATGGCTGACATTAAGAGCGGTGAAAAATACATGAAGGTTTACAAACAAATGAAAATGTATAATGACCCGAGTCTTAATCCGGTGCTTTACAACCCTAAGTAATTAATGCTCAAAGAAACTACTAAAATATTAGTAATCCGTTTCTCCGCCATGGGGGATGTAGCCATGACGGCTCCCATTTTAAAAGAGTTCAATCAACATTACCCTGATACAGAAGTCCTTTTCATTAGCCGGGAATTTTTCCGGCCTTTCTTCCATGGTGTAGAGAACCTGACCTTTATCCCTTTTGATCCTTCAAAAAGACACAAAGGCTTTTTTGGCATCGTCAGGCTTTTTCTGGAATTAAGGAAACACCACATTACGGCAGTGGCCGATCTCCACCAAAATCTGAGAAGCAGGATATTGACTTTACTGTTCTTCTTCCAGGGGGTGAAGCGGGTAAC
This sequence comes from Pedobacter steynii, assembly GCF_900103665.1. Classification (GTDB taxonomy): domain Bacteria; phylum Bacteroidota; class Bacteroidia; order Sphingobacteriales; family Sphingobacteriaceae; genus Pedobacter; species Pedobacter steynii. The sequence continues at coordinate 6,270 of NZ_FNGY01000002.1, read as the reverse complement.
GATCAATAAAGGAAGAAAAGAAAAATCCCTGCTTACCCGTAAAAAGGACAAGGTCTTTGCACCTCTTCAACAAACCGTCGAAAGGTATGCAGAAGTATTCAAAAAACTGGGTTACCCTTTTACCCTTTCCAATACCTTAAAAAAAGTTTCGCCAGCAGTGCTGAATACGGAAATGTTTCCTCCTAAGACCCAAAAATGGATTGGGGTAAGCCCTTTTGCCCAACACCTGCAAAAAGTCTATCCCCTGCACAAAATGGAATCAGTAGTTTATTCACTGGCCGATCTCGGACATCAGCTGTTTATTTTTGGCGGAACTCCGGAAGAGGAAGAAATCGCCGACAACTGGGCATCAAAGCACGAAAACGTACGTTCCCTGGTCAGAAAGGTTAAACTTGAGGAAGAACTGGCGTTTATTTCCAATCTGGATGTCATGCTGAGCATGGATTCTTCAGGAATGCACCTCGCTTCTTTAAAAAACATACCTGTAGTTTCTGTCTGGGGCGCTACCCATCCATATGCCGGATTTTTAGGCTATGGACAATCTATGGCCGATGCGGTTCAGATTGACCTTTACTGCAGACCCTGTTCAGTCTATGGAAATGTCCCTTGTTATCGGGGAGATTTTGCCTGTATGAACAATTTAGCTGAATCAACTGTTGTTAATAGTGTAATAAATAAACTCAATAATGGCGAAGCAACTTCTCTTAGTACGGCACGGAAAATCTGAATGGGGCAATAGTCACCTTTCTGATTTCGACAGGCCATTAAATTCCAGGGGCTTAAGAAATGCTCCGGAAATGGCAACCCGGATTCTTCATAAAGATTTGGTCCCGCAGCTGGTGGTTAGCAGTCCGGCTTTACGTGCCCTCACTACCGCTAAAAACTTTGCTGAGGTATGGAATAAACCTTTAAGCCAGATTCAGGAAGAAACTTCTATCTACGAAGCCAATGTAACGGCCCTGTTAAAGGTCGTCAATAAGCTGAGTGATAAATACGAAAGGGTTGCTTTGTTTGGTCACAATCCAGGGCTTACAGATTTCGCCAATTACCTGAGTAATGCGAATATCTATAACGTCCCTACATGTGGTACAGTGCTTATGGAGTTTCCATTTGACAAGTGGGAACAACTAAGCCACCATACCGGAAATTTATTAGAATTTGATTATCCTAAAAGTGCAGATGAAGATTAAAAGTGCAAGTGTTTCACTGTTAATCCGTTATTAATCAACTGTTTTAAGGAATCTATTCCTATTTTCAAGTGTGTTTCCACATAAGTGCTGGTTACATTGCTATCGCTTTCTGCCGTTTTTACGCCTTCAGGAATCATCGGCTGATCAGAAACCAATAGTAATGCACCTGTTGGAATCTTATTTGCAAATCCTGTAGTGAAGATCGTTGCAGTTTCCATATCTACAGCCATGGCGCGCAGGCTTTTCAGGTATTTTTTAAAGGTCTTATCGTGCTCCCAAACCCTGCGGTTGGTGGTATAACAAGTTCCTGTCCAATAATCTCTGGAATGGTCACGGATCGTGGTAGAGATTGCTTTTTGCAAAGCGAAGGCCGGTAATGCAGGCACTTCAGCAGGGAAGTAGTCATTGGACGTACCTTCTCCTCTGATCGCTGCAATTGGGAGGATCAGATCGCCAAGTTGGTTTTTCTTCTTCAATCCACCACATTTTCCAAGGAACAATACTGCTTTCGGACTGATTGCAGTAAGCAGGTCCATCATGGTTGCTGCCATTGGACTTCCCATACCAAAATTGATGATGGTAATTCCGTTGGCGGTTACACTTTGCATCGGTTTATCCAGACCTACGATAGGCGCATTGTCATGCCATTCTGAGAACATCTGAACATATTTACTGAAATTTGTCAACAGGATATATTGTCCAAATTCCTCAAGTGGTCTGCCGGTATATCTTGGCAACCAGTTCTTAACGATATCACCTTTAGATTTCAAACCCGATTTTACCGCAGATTCTACTTCTTTAGCTTTCTTTCCTTTTTTCTCATTTCCGTCTTTGTTTACTTCTAATTCTTCATTCATATATTTTCTCCTTTTCTATTATTCATAATTGTTGCTGTCTTAAACAGCTTCCACTTTATCGGTGATCAGAGGGTGGTACATGGGCCGGGAGGCCTTGGCAGGATCAAATCCTAATATAACAAGTTAAAAAAAATCCCCGTAAAACGGGGATTAAATTTTTTAAGCTGCTTTTAACTTTTTAAAGTCGGCCTTTTCAAATTTCTCTACCGCGTAGTCGAGCGTAATGCTCAGCTCCTTTATACTCGGGTCGGAAGGAATGTCAAACATGGCATCCAGCATAATTGCTTCGCAGATCGAGCGTAAGCCCCTTGCTCCCAGTTTGTATTCCATTGCTTTGTCGACAATAAAATCTAATACATCATCTTCAAAAACCAATTTCACGCCTTCAAATTCAAACAGTTTCACGTACTGACGGAATAAAGAATTCTTAGGTTCTGTCAGGATGTTCCGTAATGCCTGTTTATCCAATGGGTTAAGGTGCGTTAACACCGGTACACGACCAATCAGTTCAGGAATCAAACCAAAAGATTTTAAATCCTGAGGAGTAATGTATTTGTAAAGGTTTTTAAGGTCAAGCTCTGCATCGTCTTTTTTCACTTTATAACCTACGGCCTGCGTACGTAACCTGTTCGCAATCTTACGCTCAATACCATCAAATGCGCCACCGCAGATGAAGAGGATATTATTCGTATTTACCGGGATCATTTTCTGATCAGGGTGCTTACGTCCGCCCTGAGGTGGAACATTCACTACCGTTCCCTCTAAGATCTTCAACAAGGCCTGTTGTACGCCTTCTCCCGATACATCTCTGGTGATGGAAGGGTTATCGCTTTTACGTGCTACTTTATCCACCTCATCGATGTAAACAATTCCGCGTTCTGCCGAAGCCACATCATAATCCGCAGCCTGAAGCAAACGGGTCAGGATGCTTTCCACATCTTCTCCTACATAACCAGCTTCGGTCAGAACCGTCGCATCGCAAATGCAGAAAGGAACATGCAGGATCTTGGCGATCGTTTTCGCCAATAAGGTTTTTCCGGTTCCGGTTTCCCCTACCAGCATGATGTTCGATTTTTCAATCTCTACTTCATCCTCCTGATTTACCTTTTGACCTAACCTCTTATAGTGGTTATACACCGCTACAGAAAGGACTTTCTTGGCATCATCCTGACCAATTACATACTGATCAATATGTGCTTTGATTTCCATAGGCTTCAATAAGGTAATTGAAGAGTCTAAAGATTTCGCTTTCTTACTCCCAAGCTCCTGTACCAGGAGTTGATTGGCCTGAGTCACACATTTATCGCAAATGTAGGCATCAAGACCTTCAATAAGCATTAATGTATCCTGCTTACCTGAGCCACAAAAAGAGCAACGAGATTCTTTATTTTGTTTAGCCATTATTTTCTTTGTTATTCGCTCCCAGCACTTCATCAATCATTCCAAAGCTTTTCGCCTCGTCTGCTTTCATCCAGTAATCACGGTCTGAAGCTTTCTCTACCCATTCGTACGATTGTCCGGAGTGGTTTGAAATGATGTCATACAATTCTTTCTTTAATTTCAGCATCTCTCTTAAGTTGATCTCCATATCTGAAGCAACTCCCTGTGCACCACCTGAAGGTTGGTGAATCATCACACGTGAGTGTGGCAATGCAGCACGTTTTCCTTTAGCACCTGCTACCAATAGTACTGCTCCCATAGAAGCGGCCATACCGGTACAGATCGTAGCTACATCTGGTGTGATGTATTGCATGGTATCATAGATACCTAATCCTGCATATACAGAACCACCTGGTGAGTTGATATAGATCTGAATGTCTCTGTTGTTATCTGTAGATTGCAAAAACAACAACTGAGCTTGTATAATGTTCGCGTTACCATCATAAATGGCATCACCTAAAAAGATGATACGGTCCATCATTAAACGGGAGAACACATCCATTTGTGCCACGTTAAGCTGACGCTCTTCAATGATGTAAGGCGTCATGCTTTTTGGAGAGTTATTGGTTGTACCAATAAAACGATCCACGTTTAAACCATTAATACGATGGTGTTTAACTGCGTATTTTCTAAATTCGTCTTTGTCTATTTTCATCAGTATATCTATTTTTCTTTTAATTGTGATGCAGCTTGCTTCGCAGGTTTCATCAGTATATCTATTTTTCTTTAATTATCAACCCAATTTTCACCAAATTAATTAAACTAAATTGGTTATTTATTGTGGTATTGTAAAATTCTCGAATCTCTTTATATAAACAAGGCGGCCTTAATAAAGCCGCCTTATCTGTAATTATAAACTAAAAGTATTGGGTTTTCCCTGGATTACTTCAATTCTATAAATTTATTATAAGCTATTTCTTTTTGGTCTAAAGTGGCAACAGATTGAATATATTCAAAAACTTTAATTGCTTTTACTTCATCAAAAATGCGGTTTGCGTTGTCTTTCTCTTTCAGGAAAGTAGCGGTGTATTGCGCCAACTGATCTTCCGGCATTGGGCTTGGGCTATACATTCTGAACTGTGCATCTAAACGTTGTTTAGCAGTTGCGAATACATCCTCATATTTAATTTCGATGCTATTGTCTTTAATCAGTTTGTTCTCGATTAAAGTCCATTTAAGGTTTTTAGCGAAATCCTCATATCCTTCTGCAAGCTCAGCCTCCGTTAGTTTTTCGTTTGTAGCTTTCAACCACTTACGTAAAAACTCATCAGGCAATTCCATTTTCACACTTTCAATTAGTTTAGTGTACATGTCGTTCTGCAATTTGCGGTCTGCATCCTGTTTGAACATGCTTTCTACTTCCTCAGTGATTTTAGCGGTAAAACCAGCTTCGTCAGTCACTACACCTTCACCAAATAATTTATCAAAGAACTCCTGGTTTAAATCAGATTCCTCTAATCGGTTTACATTTTTAACCGTTACCTGGAATTTAGATTGTAATTCTTTTGCATCTTCTTCAGCAATGTTTAACAATTTGGCGATGATCACCTCATTCTTATCAAAAGCTTTCTGAACATCAAGTTCAACTACATCATCCTTTTTTAAACCTACTAAAGATTTTAAAATCTTTTTATCAGCTACCTGATCTAAACGAATAGAACCAGTACTGTTGATGCCACCTTCAAAAATTGAACCATCAGCAGAAAGTTGTGCTAATTCGGCATAAAGGACGTCATCTTCTGCCGAAACTTCAGGGTTTGTCATTTTGCCATAGCTTCTTCTGATATTTTTGATACGGGAAGCTAATGTTTCTTCGTCTGCTTTAACGTTGAATTGAGTGAATTTATCTTTGGCAGTGATTTTTACCTCTACCTCAGGTGCAAGACCCAATTCGTAGTCAAACTCGAATTCATCTGTATTGTCCCATTTGAATTCTTTAGTATCATCCATCACCGGTAAAGGCTGACCAAGGATTTCAACTTTATTATCAGTAAGGTGTTTGCTTAATGTTTCGCTCAACAGGGTATTGATTTCTTCCACCAAAATGCTTCTGCCATACATCTTCTTGATGTGTGCTGCAGGAACCATTCCTTTACGAAAACCAGGAAGGTTTGCTTTTTTAGCTTGCTCTCTTATAGATTTATCAACCTTTTCAGTATAATCTTCAGGTGAAATCTTAATCTTTACAACTGCATTTAAGTCGTTAATTTTTTCCTGTGTAATGTTCATCTTTCTGAATCAATAATTATTAGTGTCTTTATACAAAAAATCCTCCGGGTTGCGGAGGAAATTTATTGCGGAAGAATTGACTTCCAATCCATCGCTCAAATTTCCTTTTCGAGGGCGCAAATATATTCTTTTTTGTTGATTTCAAAGTGTATAATTTAAAAAATTATATCTGCAGATTGTCTGAATCTCATGGACCTACACTAAAAAAACGAAGCTGATTTCTATCTGTTCAGCGCAGGTAAATTTTGCTGTATAAAACAAAAACAGCCCTTTTGAGGCTGTTTTCTAATTGTTGTGCGGAAGAAGGGACTCGAACCCCCACGCCGTGAAGCGCCAGATCCTAAGTCTGGTGCGGCTACCAATTACGCCACTTCCGCAGTTAGGATTTATTTATTTCGGATTGCAAAGATAGAATAGTTTTTTAGAAATCCCAATAAAATTAAAATAAGTTCATTTATTTGGATCAATGCCAAATGTTGTGGAGCAGTAATATGTTTTTCCGATTTTAAGCATATAGTTGAGTAAGTCTGAAAAGGAAGAATTCAATGTTTTTG
>NZ_FNGY01000020.1 GCF_900103665.1 Pedobacter steynii | reverse complement strand
CTTTCGAAGACAGCTACATCATCCAGTACAATGAGGGTATTGCCGTTAACGACAATACACCAATGACATTGAGTTTTGTAATATCGGCGCGTAAACTGAAGATCGGTAATGCAGAACATATCAACGACTGGCCAAAAGCATAAGCTTTTTCAGTTCAGTAAAAAATGCGCAGGACCAATTATTGGTCCTGCTTTTTTATGTAAATACCCCGGCTCATTGTGATATTGGCAGATTTTTTGTTATTATTGTGAATAGTAAATAAAAATATTTCACCCCAAAAATAAAGTTATGGCTTTCAAAGCAAGATTAAACTTTTCGGGCAAGGAGTACGATGTACTTCATTGTTCTTATTCCCTCAACCGTGATGTAGATGCAAAAGGAAGACCTTCTTCCGGAGTGTATGGCGGAACAATCAATATAGAGATTGAATCGACCGAAGACACTTCCATCGTGGAGTCCATGGTAAACAATCAATACAAACCTTTAACAGGTACGCTTCTGATCAAGAAAACAGAAGAAGATGCTAAAATGAAAGAGCTTCATTTTGAAGATGGATACATTGTGAAGTATTCCGAAGGAATCAATATCGTTGGCGATAACCCGATGACCTTGAAATTCCAGATTTCTGCCCGTAAATTGAAGCTTGGCAATGCTGAGCATACCAACGACTGGCCGAAAGCTTAAACACCCCCAGGGGAGAATCAATTCAAACATTATTGACAAATTAAAATAATACTATCATGGCTTTTAAAACCAGATTGACTTTAGGATCGAAAGAATTCGATGTGCTGCAATGCAGTTTTTCATTAAACAGAGATGTGGACGCAAAAGGTCGCCCGTCTTCAGGTGTTTACGGTGGAACTATTCACATTGAAGTGGAATCTACTGAGGATACTTCAATCATTGAATCAATGGTGAACAACCAATACAAAGCATTATCAGGAAATATTATCTTCAAAAAAGGTGAAGAAGATGCAAAGATGAAAGAACTTTCATTTGAGGATGGTTACATCATCCAGTACAATGAAGGAATCGCTGTGAATGACAAAACACCTATGACGTTAAGTTTTGTGATTTCTGCAAGGAAATTGAAACTAGGAAACGCTGAGCATACCAACGACTGGCCAAAAGCTTAGTGCTAAGATAAATTAAGGCCGGTCTTTGGACTGGCCTTAATTCATGTAAAAAGGAATTCCTTAAAGGATTTTGTTAAGTTTGAATTTTCCGCTCAGGGAATTTCAAAAAGAAAGATGGCAGATTTTCGATTAGAAGTGTTTTATACGGTAGCCAAGCGACTCAGCTTCACCAAGGCAGCAGCCACGCTGTTTATTACCCAACCAGCGGTAACCAAGCATATCCACGAACTGGAGCAGCAGTATAATAATAAGTTATTCGAGCGAAAAGGAAATACCATTCAGCTGACTTCCGCGGGCGAGTTATTGCTCAGTCATACGGAAACACTTTTTGCCATTTACAGGAACATTGATTTTGACATGAATTCCCTGGTTCATAAAAAGGAAGGATCGCTGAGTCTGGGTGCGAGTACAACCATTGCACATTACATCGTTGCTCCTTTACTGGCAGGATTTAAGAAGAAGTTTGAAGACATCCGCCTTAACCTCATCAATGGAAATACAGAACAAATCGAAAAAGCTTTACTCGACAAAGAGATTGATCTGGGGATTGTAGAAGGGAAATCTAAAAATCAGGAGATCAGTTATACCGAATTTATCAAGGATGAGATTGTATTGGTTTGCAGCAAAGATCATCCCCTTGCCAGGAAAGGGCTGCTGGACCCGGAAGCGCTAAAATCACATGCTTTTGTGATGCGGGAGCAGGGCTCCGGAACACGGGAGGTGATAGACCATGCCCTCAAAGCAGTAGGTTTGAAAATGTCTGATCTGAAAATGGAAATTCAGCTGGGAAGCACAGAAAGCATTAAATCTTATTTGATGAACTCTTCCTGTCTGGCTTTTATTTCAATCCATGCGCTGAGTAAAGAATTGCAAAACGGAAGTCTGCACATTATAGATATCGCGGGATTGAGCATTGAGCGTTACTTCTATTTCATTCATCTTCAGGGAATACTGGATGGTTTGTCGGAAGTATTCCTGCGCCATGCCCGTTTGTTCCATAACCTGAAGTAATGGGGGATTAATATTAGCAATTTGACCCGCAGGGCCATGATCCGCACCTTTGTTCCAACAAATGAAAGAGATTATGGAACTGAGCCTGAATACCCGAAAAGTCGTTTTTTTATTAGCCGCATTGCTTTGCCTGATGCCTTTTATGTCGCCACCACTGGCCTTGCTGATGGGCTTGATCCTGGCGCAACTGATGAAACACCCTTACCTTCATTTAAATCAAAAAGCAACCAATTTGCTATTGAAAGTCTCTGTGGTAGGACTGGGGTTTGGAATGAATGTGTTTTCGGCAATGAAGGCTGGCGGGGAAGGTTTTTTATTCACGGTTGCCTCGATTTTGGGGGTGCTGATGCTGGGTTTCATTCTTGGGAAAGTTTTCAAAATAGAACGTAAGACCTCTTTTCTGATTTCCTCCGGAACAGCCATTTGCGGAGGAAGTGCCATCGCGGCATTGTCGCCGGTCATGAATGCAGGAGAAAAAGAGATTTCTGTTTCCCTGGGGATTGTCTTTATCCTGAATTCGGTAGCCTTATTCCTTTTTCCGGCAATAGGTCATTTATTGGGGCTATCACAAAGCCAGTTTGGCATGTGGTGCGCCATAGCGATCCATGATACGAGCTCTGTAGTGGGCGCGGCCAGTAAGTATGGAGAGCAGGCCTTACAGATTGCTACAACAGTAAAACTTGCCCGTGCCTTATGGATTATTCCGGTTGCGCTGGGAACGGCCTTTCTTTTCAACAGCAACCAGCGCAAAGTTCAGCTTCCTTATTTTATCGGTTTGTTTATCCTCGCCATGCTGGCCAATACTTTTCTGCCTTTTGTGAAATTGATTGCCCCTTATATGGTAATGATTGCCAAATCCGGATTAACGCTGACCTTGTTCCTGATCGGTAGCGGACTGTCTTTTAAAGTGATCCGTGTAGTCGGTGTAAAACCATTCTTACAGGGGTTGATCTTATGGATTGCCATTTCCGGTGCCTCACTCTGGGCAATTATGAGCTTCGTTTAACAAAAGAATGTGTTTTTGTCTAGGATAAAAGCAATAAATAAGGGAAATTTAACTTATTAAGTTCAACCTTTATTTATGCGTTATGCAGAAGAACATGATTACTTTTCGCTTCCTGAGCGAACCTGGAGATGTAAATTTTGGCGGTAAGGTCCATGGTGGGGCGGTGATGAAATGGATTGACCAGACCGCTTATACCTGCGCGGTGAAATATAGCAGTCAGTATTGCGTGACCGTATATGTTGGAGGGATCCGTTTTGTGAATCCGATTCATATCGGCGACATTGTCGAGGTCCAGGCCAGAATTATCTATACGGGAAGAACAAGCATGCATATTGGTGTGGACATCATGACCATCAATCCTAAGACAAAAGCAGAGGTCAAAGCAACCCATTGTGTCATTGTCTTTGCTGCGGTAGACGATGCCGGGAAAACGGTACCTGTTCCGGAATGGGTTCCTGAAACAGAAGAAGAGAAAGCTCTTCAGAAATATGCGATCCGTCTGGCAGATATGAGGAAAGAGATCAATCAGGAAATGCAGTATTATTTTAACGAATAAGATCGGAGGTGTTGTAATTAAGAATGCCTCTGGATTGTTTTATTTAGGGTATTGTGCTTTACAAATCCTCTTTTTTTAACCAATTTTGAGTAAGCATAAAAAACATGACTCAGAACGATTATATCCATATTTACGACAGAGATTTACAAAGGTTGATCACCGAAATGGAAGCTTATACCGATCCGGAGGAAATCTGGCTGGTTGCGCCAATGATCAGTAATTCTGCAGGGCATCTTGCCCAGCACCTGATTGGGAATTTAAAAACCTTTGTGACGGAGCCGCTTGCTGGTTTTCCTTATCAGCGCGACAGAGATGCGGAGTTTAACTCCAAAAGGTTCAGTTATGCGGAGTTGCTAAAAGAACTTTATGCACTCAAAGATGAAGTTATAGAAAGCATTAAGCGCATTGAAGATGTTGCTGCACCTTACCCTAAAGTGATTAAAGACGTGCATGAAGGCCAGACGATCGATTTTATGTTGTGTCATTTACTGGCTCATCTGGCCTACCATACAGGTCAAATCAATTACCACAGAAGGTTGTTGGGGACAACGGTTATTCCAGCTCAAAAATAGCCTGGATCTCCACTGAAGAATTCATTGGCAGGGAGGACGCACCAACAGTAGCTCTGGTATGCATTCCGCTCCCGCCAAGAATTTCTACGAGAAGATTAGAAGCTTCGTTCATCAGTACGGCATGTTTGGTATAACCGGCAGGGGTATAAAAGAAACCTGTTAACTGTACCGCCTGTTTCACCCGGTCCAGATCTCCGCCCGCGGCTTGTTTTAAGACTGCAAGAACGTTTAATAAAGTCTGACGGGTGGCGAGCTTAGCCTGTTCTTCGGTTACCTCAGTACCGATGATTCCCGGGTGTTCTACCTTGCCCGCTTTTAAAGCAATCTGATTGATAAATACCTGTTTACCTGAAATCCGGAAAGGGGTATAATTCCCAACAGGAGCAGGGGCAGCGGGAAGTACAATGTTTAATTCTTTTAACCGGGCCTCGATACGGCTAACCTTTTGGGATGAGGGTGTTAATGGAACAGTCGCAGGACTTGTCTCCGTTTTTGTCAACTGATATCCTTTTGCTGCTTTAGCCAGGGCATATCCCTGCAATGCTGCGATGTGCAATTCTCCTTTTGAAGGCCTGTCGCCGGTAGCACCGGAAAGGGAAGAAGCACCAAATACGGTGTTTCCCTGAGGAATAGATCTGTCGATTTCTGAAGCACCCATGATTCCGGGAGATACGATCGTCATTCCATGTACCGCAAGGGTATTCCAGAAAGACAATATTGCGCCTTCTCTGCCCGCGCCACTTCCTGCAGACATAAATACTGTAGCCGGTTTTCCTTCCAGCTTATGGGCAGTCCAAAGGCCAACCGATTGATCCAGGAAATAACGCATGTCTGCAGACATATTTCCAAAATGAACCGCAGAGCCGAAGGCGATCCCATCGTATTCCGCTAATTCATTGATGTTTGCATATGGAATATTGCCAAAGGCTTGCCTGGCCTCATTTTCCAATGGTTTAATTCTCGGCACCTGTTTCAGGGTTGCCTTTGCGCCGGATAACTTTTCTACGCCGGCAGCAATCTCCTTCGCCATTTTATAGGTGCCGCCGCTTTCTGTATTGAAGAGAACGAGGACCTTTATTTCTGAATTATGATCGGTCATTTTACTTTGTGCTTTTAATAATGAACAGCTAAACAACGATAGAAATATTAAAATACCTGTTTTGATGCGCATTGAGTTTACAGAATCCATGTGATTATTGATTTAAGATTTATAAGCACAAAGGTCTGGAAACCGGGCTGTCTTTAAATGTCTATATTTGCCAATAACATGTTAATATACGACAAATGGATAGAGCGAGGTTTTGTCATTTAACCGTTGATGCGGTACAAAAAGAGGCTTATGTATGGCATGAGGCCGATTGGAAGTTTTCTGACGAATGGCATGCACATCATATGGGGCAGCTGATCTTTGTCGAAAAAGGGGTGCAATACCTGCATACTGCGGAAAGGACTTATTTACTCCCTACACATCATTGTGCCTGGATTCCTCCCGGTTTGGTACACCGGACATCCAGTCCCGTAAAGCAGGTTTATCTCCGTTGTATCTTCTTGAGTAAAACGGCCAATGATCCCTTTTTTCAGGAACTGAATATCTTTCATACTTCTAAAGTATTGCGGGAGATGATCCTTTTTACAGAACAATGGTCCCGTTTGGAAGAAGAAGACGCGCTGGAGCTGGATTTTCTTAAAGCACTGATCGGGATTTTACCGCTGACTTTTAATGCTGCCCTGCCTTTGGTACTCCCTGTCCCCCGGGATCCGCGGATTGCCCGCATGATCGATTACCTGACGGAATGTGTGGAAACAGGAGGGGACATGGCGAATGAACTGAAAATACCCGGGGTAGCAGCGCGGTTTAACCTTTCTGCGCGAACCATGGAACGGCTTTTTAAGCAGGATATTGGAATTACCGTGGCCGGATATATCAAATTGTATAAAATTATAAAAGCGGTAGAGTTACTTTCTGTTTCAGGAGAGAATGTAAAGAGTGTGGCGATGAAGGTTGGATATGACAGCGTTTCTACCTTTAGCAATACCTTTTACAAGGTGCTCGGTCTTCGTCCGCAGGAAATGATGGTTCCTTAAGAAATGATCCTTATGCCTGGCGAACAGCAGCAGAACCTATTGATCAGTAAAAAGGGGTGACAGGTATTTCCCGTCAACCCTTTTTACCGGGGGATTGTTGAATTATTGAACCGTTAGGGGTTGCTTTTTTACTTTTGAGGGATCATAATGTAATCCCGGAGATAACCAATATAATAGCACCATTCTGGAATAGCGGTAATTGAAAGGGGAGAATAAAAATACACCTACCAGAAGGATGCCTACATAATACCATAGGTTCTCATAAGTCAAGGGTAGGCCTAAAACATAAGCAGCAACGCTCATGGAAATCATTTGCGCAACATTCATGGCATAGCTCACAAACATCGCTACATAAAAGTATCCGGGTTCACGCTCAAACTTCAAATCGCAATGCGGACAACGTTCGTTCATTTTCTGCACTTTGAAGCCATAAGTAGCGCCGGTGAAAACTTTACCTTCTCTGCATCTTGGGCATTTGGAATGTGTAATGCCATACCATTGAGAAACGTGTGGTGTATGATTTAATTGATCTGTGCTGCTCATATCTGTGTGTTTTAATTGTCTTGTTTTCTGAATTTATCTGGTGTTGCTCCCACCTGTTTTTTAAAGAATTTAATGAAATAGGAGTGGTCACTAAAAGCGAGTTTCTCCGAGATTTCCGCGATGGAAAGTTCCATATTGATCAACAATCGCTTGGCTTCTAAAATTACCCTGTCGCGGATCAGTTGCCCTGCAGGAACGCCCAAAAGGTCATTGCATAATGCATTTAAATGATTTGGGGTAATGTATAATAACTCCGCATATTGTTTAGGAAACCTCAATTCAATAAAATTGGTTTCGATTAATTTTTTAAAGCTCTTCAACAGGGTTTGGTTATAAGAATTGGTTTGGGACTGCTGTTTCAGGCTCAGGCCTCTGGATACCTGGATAAAGATGTTTAACATTAAGATCCTGACCAGGTCAGCATCAAAGGCACGTGCTTCTTTTCCTTCGTTAAGAATCTCTTCAAAGAGGGCCGCAACTTTCTCTCTTGCTTCATTGGGCAATACCAATACCGCATCTCCGGAATGTTCGTCAAAGAAGCTGAAGTTCTCCAGATATAGGGGGTTGTATAAAAAGGATTTGAAATAATCCTCAGAAAAATTGATGATATAACCTTCTACCTCTGTGTTAAAAGACCAGCTGTGCACCTGTCCCGGGGTCATAAAGTAAATCAAACCAGGCATTACCGGGTAATTCTGAAAATCTATAGTTTGTGTACCACTGCCACTGGTAAAATAAACCAAATGGTAAAAAGAGTGGCGGTGTGCGGAATGTAAGTGTAAATACTGTTTAGAATAATGCCCAAATCTGCTGACAAGGATACCGGCATTTTTGTATTCCTCAAAAGTACTGATGTCGTAAACAGGGATGTCATTTTTCATATACAAAGATACTGCTTACCCCTGATTTATAAGCGGTATTAATTCTTCATAAAATGGTACTATTTACTGATTTGTTTTCTGTTGCTCTTGTCGGATAGCTCAGATTAGGCCTTTATCTCCTCCTTTTGTGGTGTTTTTAATTCCGGAGCCGTTTTTTTAAATACCCAATACTTCTGTAAAACATAGTTGAAACTCAAAGAAACGATGATGTCTACCATGATTCTGGTGATCTTATAATCGATATGGAGCCAGTTGGTAAAAAGCCAGGTACCTGAAGATTTTAGTGCAATACTTCCTGCCACGACAAAGATGAATTTTGCCAGTTGACCGCCAACGGGAGATCTATGGGCCTGACCGGCATTAAAAGTCCAGTAACGGTTGATCGAGAAGTTCGCAACAGCTCCGATAATGCCGCCAATGGCGATGGAAATGGTATAATGGATGTGCAATAGCTCGGTACAGAGAATCATGGTCCCATAATCCAGCATTCCACCGGAAAAAGCCGAAACCTGTGCCTTGGCAAAAACATATACAGATTTCATGAAACTCATTAAATGGCGTTTTTCTTTGCTTCCCGTTCGGCTTTATCCCTGATGTCACCAAGCTTTAATAACTTCCGGGTATCTATGAAATTAATAATAAATAAGGTAACACAGATGGCTGCTGCAAAATATTCTATTAAATGTCCGAACAGGACTTCCAGAATGATGATCAGGGCGAGGATGATCCTGATTTCGGTAGGGCCAACCAGGCCTGCATCAATGCTGTAAATGTCGGTGATCTTATAACGGAGTTGCGAAATGATCATCGCCCAGCCATAAAGAACTACAAAAACGAAGGCAATGAGCTCATATTCATTTCTCGCATAAACAAGGTAGCCTAAACCAATGAGTACGGTGCTGACCCAGTCCATGATGATGTCTAGTGAAAAGCCATACCATTTGCGGGGGATATTTCTATAATAAGCAATCCTGCCATCCAATGAATCACCAAACCAGTTAATGGCCAGGCCTAATACGCCAAGCAACAGGTATTCTCTGCTGACATAGGTGGCAAGGATAAATCCTAACAGTACCAATACAGAACCTGCGGTACCGATAAAGGTGAGCATATCTGAAGTAATAAAGGAAGGAACCCGTTTCACGAGATAGGAAATGGTGCTTTGCTCCACACCACTTAAAATATTAGTTCTCTTTCTATCCTGGAATATTCTTTTTAAAATACTGTTGTCGCCGGTTACCGGGCGCACGTCTTCTCTCAATTTGTTTTCTTCCATTCAGGCTTTATAAAACTATTCTTTTCGAATATCCCGCAAAAATATGTAAATGAATCCTGACTTTAAGGAAAAAAAAGTTAAATGTTAGGTAGAAGTAGCAATTGTGTGACTGAAATTCTTCGATTTTTAATTTTTTTTAATAAAGTCTATGAAATTAGTAGTCTTTATCATATCTTTGCTGACAGTAATTGTTCTTACATTTATTTACTTATCCAGAAAGACTGAGGGAAAGGCCCTGTGATGTCTTAGCAACCTGTTGAATAATAAGGTGCTAATTCCTGTCCGCAAAATTGCGGAAGAGATAAGTTGTTTGAAACCCATGCTTGTGGTTTCTCTTTGACTCATCCATTGCCTTATTTCTCGAAGCTGATTAAGTAGATTTTTATTAATCTATTAAACCCATTAACATGAGAATTTATCTAGACAACGCTGCAACAACACCATTAAACAGAGAAGTATTTTTGGCCATGGAGCCTTATTTATTTGAAAACTTCGGTAATCCTTCTTCTTCTCATTTCCATGGGAGGGAAGCGAGAGTAGCCATTGAGCAATCCAGGGGGATCATTGCAGATCTGTTAAATGCGACACCAGGCCATATCGTTTTTACTTCCGGAGGTTCCGAGGCAGACAATACAGCCATCATTTCGGGCATCCGTGCTCATAAGATCCGCCTGGCGATCACTACCCCTTTTGAACATCATGCGGTACTTCATACCTTAAAGGCATTGGAAAAGAATGGCGAAATCCGGATTGTCTATTTGAAGCACGATGAAAGAGGGAACATCTCCTTATCTCATCTGGAGCAACTCCTTGCTGCCAGTGAGCAAGCCTTTGTTTCGGTAATGCATGGAAATAATGAGATTGGAAATCTGAATGATATCGAATCTATTGCTGCAGTCTGTAGAAAGTACCGGGCTGTTTTTCACTCAGATACTGTTCAGTCTATGGGCCAGTACCGGTACGATACGCAATCTTTAAATGTTGATTTTCTGGTTGGATCTGCACATAAATTTCACGGACCAAAAGGGGTGGGATTTCTTTACCGGAATACTGCGCTTAAATTACAGCCATTGATCAATGGTGGTGCTCAGGAATATAAGCAACGGGCAGGTACAGAAAATGTAACCGGAATTGTGGGATTGGCAAAAGCATTGGAAATCGCCTACCGAAACCAGTCGGCCAACCAGAAACATTTAGTTAAACTGAAGGAAAGAATGATTTTTAAGCTGACTGATAAAATTCAGGGAATTTCCTTCAATGGGAATTCAGCGCAGCATCATGGGACATTGAATAGTGTGTTGAGTGTTTCTCTTCCGGATCTGAAAAGTGGGATCAGTCCGCTTCATTACCTGGATCAGCATCAGATCTCCGCTTCAGGAGGCAGTGCCTGTAACAGTCATTCCGGAGCCGGGTCGCATGTGCTTGCTGCCCTGGGTTATGATTTCAGCAGACCAACCCTCCGTTTTTCCTTCAGCCGTTACAATACAGAAGAAGAAATCGACTATGCAGTTGAAAAGTTAGCCAGTTTATATGTTAAGGAATCATTGCTGGAAAGGGCTGAAGCTTATTCGTAGAAGAGCGGCCCGGAGTTTATTGCCCCAATAAGCAGTCTGATTTTTGGCTTTGCTTATTGCGGGCATTTAATGAGCGAACTCTTTTTTTACCTAACTCTTCTTTAATTCAATGACTGTAATCTCAGGCCAGATGCCGACCCTTCCGGAGAAGCCCAGAAAGCCGAAGCCTCTGTTGATGTTCAGGAATCTGCCATTTTCAGACGTAATACCTGCCCAATGCGCATATCTGTACTTAACAGGACTCCATTTTATCCCAAATGCTTCCATTCCGAATTGCATTCCATGGGTATGGCCCGATAAAGTAAGGTGAATTTTTGAAGGCCATTTTTTAACTTCCGTATCCCAGTGTGTGGGATCGTGAGAAAGCAATACTTTAAAGCTTTGGGGGTCCACATCTTGAAGGGCTTTTTTTAGGTCTCCACGTTCGCCAAATCCAATTCCCCAGTTTTCAACACCTGCAAGGATGAGCTTTTGTCCGTTCTTTTCGAGTTCCACGTGTTCATCTAACAACAGGCGGTAACCCATTTCTCCATGGTGTCTTTTTAAATCCTGCAGATTGGCTTGTTTAACCGCTTCGCTTTCCCATTTTACATAGTCACCATAATCGTGATTCCCAAGGATAGAAAACTGGCCATAAGGCGCTTTTACCTGTGAAAAATGTCCCATCCATGGCAGAATTTCATCCGCTTTATTATTCACCAGGTCTCCGGTAAATACAAACAAATCTGAGTTTTGTGCTTTGATCAGATCAATTCCTCTTTGCACAGCTTTGGCATTCTTAAAGCTGCCTGCATGTACATCTGAGATCTGGGTAATGCGGAAGCCATCAAAACTTTCCGGCAGGTCCTCGAAATATAAAGTATGTTTAATCACCCGATACGCATATTTTCCTTTGATGATGCCATACAGAAAAATGAGTACGGTAATCCCGAAGAGCAACAGGCCGAACTCTACCCAGTAGACATTTCTTGCCCCTCCGGTAATCAGACGGTAGCCGTCGCCAAGGAATAAGACAATGATGAAAACAAGTTCACTGGCCAGCAGAACCAGGAAGGTATGGGTGGTGATTTTAAAGAATATGTCCATTCCATTATCGCGCATCCTCTGAATGGAGTAGGCGAGTGAAACGGTAATGAAAATGATAAAGCCCCAGAAAACTGGACTGAGCCAGCTGCTAATGGTTAGGGTCTGGATTCCGGAGAGCACATACCAGTTTAGTAAAAAGACGAATGCAGTGATAATTGCAAAGGGTAAAAGATTGATTTTTCTCTTCATAGAAATTTAAAACTAAATAAAAGTACTGCATCATCATTGATTTCATACACAGCACAGTCAATTTGACATTGCTCTGGCGCTCAGCTTTAGACTAAGTTCGTGCCAGTCAAGGCTTAATAAGGAAAAATGAAGGCTTTTTGTTTGCGTTGGATGTAAATTAACTCGCTGTAATACAGTTTATTGCATATTTTTTACAAATGCCATGTACGACTAAACCTATATACTTTATATATTTGCTGTATGAACCAAACAATTTACAACGGAAATCTAATGTTTACCCACTGCATGTGTAGGTAATGATTTTGGCTGTAGAGAAATAAAAATATTTAAAAGCTTCTTCAGTCTCCCAGACAGAAGGAGCTTTTTTTAAATAAGACCAAACGTACTATGCAAAGTTTTAGAACAGAGTTAGAAAATCCTGTCGTAGAAAAGGATATCATTGATCTGGAGAAAAAGATCAGGGACTTCCGCGAAGGGAAAATCCATGAGGAGAAATTTAGAAGCCTGCGTTTAGCCCGCGGTGTTTACGGACAAAGACAGCCGGGTGTGCAAATGGTGCGCATTAAACTGCCTTTTGGAAAAGTAACTTTTAAACAACTCTTACGCATTGCTGATGTTTCTGATGAGTATGGAAGTGGAAATTTACACTTAACTACCAGACAGGACATTCAGATTCACTATGTGAGTCTGGACAGAACTCCTCAACTATGGCAGGAGCTGGAACGCGACGATGTCACGATCCGCGAAGCTTGCGGAAATACGGTAAGGAATGTAACCTCTTCACCGGATTCGGGAATTAACCCGAACGAGTTGTTCGATGTTTCCCCTTATGCTCATGCTTTCTTTACTTACTTTCTGAGGAATCCAATTTGTCAGGAGATGGGCAGAAAGATTAAGTTCTCTTTCTCTTCTGATGAAAAAGATACGGCATACAGCTATATTCACGATCTTGGTTTTATTCCTAAAATAAACGAAAAAGGAGAACGCGGTTTTAAAGTGATGTTGGGTGGCGGACTGGGAGCACAACCTTTTCTGGCCAGCTTTGTACATGATTTCCTTCCTGAAGATCAGATCATTCCTTATGCAGAATCTGTATTGAGGGTGTTTGACCGCTATGGAGAACGTACCAACCGCAATAAAGCACGTCTTAAATATTTGGTTCAGAAACTGGGTCTGGAAGAGCTATTGCGTTTAATTGAGGAAGAAAGAATTGCCAATAAATCTAAATCCTATCCGATAGACAGAGATGCGGTTCCTTTGCCGGAGCCTCCCGCTTTGCTGGAATATCCTCATTTGGACGTGATCGATACCCTGGATTACCAACACTGGCGCGCAACGAACGTAGTGGAGCAAAAGCAAAAAGGCTTCTATGGCGTATACGTTAAAGTTCCGGTGGGAGACATCAAGACGGACCGTGCCCGTAAACTGGTGGAAGGAATTTCCCCTTACGTTGCCGATGAAATCCGCATCACTCAAAACCAGGGTTTATTATTGAAATTTGTTAGAGAAGCTGCTTTACCTTCTCTATATTTAGAACTGAAAGCATTGGATTTTGCAACCCCGGGATTTGACAGCATCGGTGATGTGACGACCTGCCCGGGAACAGATACCTGTAACCTTGGGATCTCCAATAGCATGTCGTTATCGGTGGCATTGGAAGAAGTGATCTATGAAGAATTTCCTGAACTGATTTACGATAAAGAAATCAAGATTAAAATCAGCGGATGTATGAACTCCTGTGGTCAGCATGGTCTGGCACATATCGGATTTCATGGCAGCTCGGTAAAAGCCAACGGAAAAGTGGTGCCTGCAGTACAGGTAATGCTTGGTGGCGGTACCGTAGGTGATGGAATCGGAAGAGTAGCGGAGCGGGTGATTAAAGCACCTTCAAAACGTGCAACATCGGTGCTGAGGACTATACTGAATGATTACGCCAATAATGGAGAGGCTGCCGAAAGCTTCCACCATTATTACGACAGACAAGGGAAGGATTATTTCTACCAGTTGTTAAAACCACTGGCAGACCTGACGAACCTGAAAGATGAAGAATATGTAGACTGGGGACATGAGGAAATCTTTAATACCGCGATCGGAGTAGGGGAATGTGCCGGAGTGGTGATTGATCTTGTAGCGACCTTGTTGCTGGAAGCAGGTGAAAAGCTGGATTGGGCGAGGGCCTCTTATGCAGCCGGCGCATGGTCTGATGCGATTTACCATACCTATGCCGTCTTTGTAAACAGCGCTAAGGCTTTGTTACTGGATAAAGGGGTTAGCAGCAGCACACAGATTGGTGTCATCCGTGAGTTTGATACAAATTATGTAGAAACAGGCGAGGTTAAACTGGAAAGTACTTTTAATGAACTTGTCCTGCAGATCAACAAGAACGAGCCTTCAGAAGAATTTGCTACGGCTTATTTAAATGAAGTGGAGAATTTTTATAAACAGATTACCGCAAAAAGAGAGGAGAAAATCTAATGACCACTCAGAATATAAATCATAAAGAACCCAGGATTACCCTGGTAGGTGCCGGACCTGGTGATCCTGAATTGATCACAATGAGAGGAGCAAACGCCTTGAAATCAGCCGATGTCGTACTGTACGATGCTTTAGTAGATGAAGGGATATTGGACTATGCAAGCCCGGAAGCAATTAAGGTTTATGTAGGTAAACGCTCCGGAGAACATTCTTTCGCCCAGGATGCCATCAATAAACTGATGGTGGATTATGCCATCAATTACGGGCATGTGGTGCGTTTAAAAGGAGGCGATCCTTTTGTATTTGGCAGGGGATATGAAGAGCTGGATTTCGCCGCAGGCTACAGCATTCCCGTAACCGTTATTCCAGGTTTATCGAGCTCGATTTCTGTACCCGGCTTACAACAAATTCCGGTAACACACAGAGGGCTAAGTGAAAGCTTTTGGGTGGTAACGGGGACCACAACCTCAGGAAAGATTTCCAATGACCTTTATGAAGCAGCGAGATCTAAAGCAACAGTAGTGGTACTGATGGGTCTGGGTAAGCTGAAGGAAATCGTTAAACTTTTCCAAAACGAAGGAAAGGGTGAGCTTCCCGTGGCCGCGATTCAAAGTGGTTCTACTGAAAATGAGAAACTGGCCATCGGCATTGTGGATACCATTGTAGAAGTGGTGGAAGAAAAAGGAATTGAAGCCCCTGCATTGCTGATTTTTGGAGAAGTAGTATCCCTACATCCGTCTTTCCAGCCGATCAGGGAATTTTTCAACACACTTAAAGCCGGGCAATAAGCGATATGGAAGGCAACCAATTATTTCCTGTCTTCATCAAGTTGAATACGATACATACGTTGCTGATTGGTGCAGGACCGGTGGGACTGGAGAAATTGTCGGCCATATTAACGAATAGTCCGGAGGCCAGCGTCACGGTGATTGCATTGGATATTTTACCCGAATTGGAAGAGCTGGCTAGAGGTTATGAAAAGGTTAAACTGATCCAAAGGGCATTTAGCCCTGCAGATCTGGATGATGCAGACCTGGTGGTTGCCGCGACAAATAACGATGCGCTCAACCAGCAAATCAGAACGGAAGCAGACCAGCGCAACCTGTTGGTTAACTTTGCAGATAAGCCTGAGCTTTGCAATTTTTACCTGGGCTCTATCGTAAAAAAAGGGGACCTTAAAATTGCGATCTCTACCAATGGGAAATCGCCAACGATAGCCAAGCGGTTAAAAGAGGTGCTGAATGATAATTTGCCGGAAGAACTGAACGATACGCTGCAGCAAATGCAGGCACTGAGAAATACACTGAACGGGAACTTCAGTGCGAAAGTTAAAAAGCTGAACGAGGTGACCGCCATTCTGGTAAAAGAGAAAAGCGAAGATAAAGTAAAGAAAAACTTCAAATGGTTGATCTGGACTTCGATTGTCTTTTCTTTTGGGATTGTCATCACTGCTTTCTGGCATAAAGAGCCGGAATTTCAGGCTTATATATCGCAGCTGAACCCGATGTTTTATTGGTTCCTGATTGGTGGATTTATCTTTGCAATGATTGATGGTGCCATTGGAATGTCGTACGGGGTGACCTCTACTTCTTTCTCCCTTGCCATGGGTGTTCCACCTGCATCGGCAAGTATGGGGGTCCATTTATCAGAGATATTAAGCAACGGAATCGCCGGATGGATGCATTACCGTTTTGGAAATGTGAACTGGAAGCTGTTCCGTATTTTATTGATTCCCGGAATCGTAGGAGCAGTAGTAGGCGCTTATTTGCTGTCGTCATTGGAGCATTATGCCCATTATACGAAACCCCTGGTTTCCTTATACACGCTGATCCTGGGTGGAGTCATCCTTTCTAAAGCGTTTAAGGTCAACCGGAAACATAAAGACCCGAAAGGTAAAATTAAAAAGATCTCATTATTGGGATTATTTGGTGGGTTTATTGACGCTGTTGGTGGTGGCGGATGGGGATCCATCGTTTTGTCGAGCTTAATTGCCGGAGGCAGGAACCCGAGGTTCTCTTTGGGAACGGTAAAGATCACCCGTTTTTTCATTGCCCTGATGAGCTCGCTCACCTTTATCACGATGTTAAACGGTGCGCATTGGGAAGCGGTTGGAGGTTTGGTGATCGGAAGTGCTTTGGCATCGCCGATTGCGGCAAGGGTTTCCAATAAGATTTCCGTGAAGACGATCATGGTGTCGGTGGGGGTGCTGGTGGTATTGGTCAGCCTTCGCAGCATCGTCAATTTTATCCTTAAACTAGTATAGTCATGAAAGTAGATTTAGCAGAAATAGCAGCACAAATAAAAGATAAAGATCCTGTGGAAGCGCTGAGGTATTTTGCCATCACTTACCCTGGAAAAATTGTTTTCTCTACCAGTTTCGGATGGGAAGATCAGGTGATCACACATATGATCTTTTCCAATGATATTCCAATCGAAGTGTTCACCCTGGAAACAGGAAGGCTCTTTCCCGAAACTTATTACGTGTGGAACCGTACGCTGGAGAATTATAAAAAGCCGATCCTGGCCTACTATCCAAAAGCAGAAGCCTTGCAGGAAATGGTCAATGCCAAGGGACCAAGCAGCTTTTATGAAAGTGTGGAAAATAGAAAAGAGTGTTGTCATATCCGTAAATTGGAGCCATTAAAGCGGGCACTTAATGGTAATGATTGCTGGGTTACCGGAATCCGTTCCGAGCAGTCTTTAAACAGACATGATATGGCCAATATAGAATGGGATGCACAAAATGAGTTGTTAAAGTTCCATCCCGTTTTCTTCTGGTCGCTGGAAGAAATAAAAGCCTACATCAAAAAACACAATATCGTATACAACACCCTGCACGATAAAGGGTTTCCGAGCATAGGATGCGCCCCTTGTACCAGAGCGGTACGGGAAGGCGAAGATTTCAGAGCCGGACGCTGGTGGTGGGAAGATCAATCAAAGAAAGAATGTGGTTTACATGCCACTTAGTAATTAAACGAAAATGAGTAAGTATAATTTAGATTATTTAGACGAACTGGAGGCCGAGGCGATTCACATCTTACGTGAAGTAGCGGGGCAATTTGAAAAGCCAGCATTGTTATTCTCCGGAGGTAAAGATTCCATCACCCTGGTGAGGCTTGCTGAAAAAGCATTCCGTCCGGGAAAGTTTCCTTTTCCATTAGTACATATTGATACCGGACATAACTTTGAAGAGACCATCGCTTACCGCGATAAAATGGTAGAACGATTGGGAGAGAAACTGATTGTTGGTCATGTTCAGGAATCTATTGACCAGGGGAAAGTAGTGGAGCAAACCGGGAAAAATGCCAGCAGAAATGCATTGCAGACGGTAACTTTACTCGATACCATTGCCAAACATGGCTTTGATGCCTGTATTGGTGGTGCAAGAAGAGACGAAGAAAAAGCAAGAGCGAAAGAAAGAATCTTCTCGGTAAGGGATGAATTTGGGCAATGGGACCCTAAGCGTCAGCGCCCGGAGCTTTGGAACATCTATAACGGCAAGATCCATAAAGGAGAAAACGTAAGGGTATTCCCAATCAGCAACTGGACGGAACTGGATGTCTGGAACTATGTGAAAAGAGAGAATATTGAGCTTCCTTCCATCTATTTTGCGCATTACAGGGATTGTATCACCAGAAACGGACAACTCATGGCGGCTTCGCCATTCCTGAATATGGATGAAGAGGACATTGTCGAAAATAAGAAAGTTCGTTTCCGTACAGTAGGAGACATGAGCTGTACTGCAGCAGTAGAATCTGAAGCAGACGAAATAGGAGATATCATTGCCGAGATCAGTGCATCAAAAATTAGTGAACGTGGAGCCCGCATGGACGATAAAGTATCCGAAGCTGCTATGGAAGACCGCAAAAAAGGAGGGTATTTTTAATGAATTTATTGAAATTTTTTACCGCAGGAAGTGTGGACGACGGAAAGAGCACGCTTATTGGAAGACTGCTTTACGATACAGATTCTATTTTAGCCGATCAGCTGGAAGCCTTACAGCAATCCAATCGTAAGAATGACGACGGGACAATTGACCTGGCCATTTTAACGGATGGTTTAAGAGCAGAAAGAGAACAAGGGATTACCATTGATGTGGCTTACAAATATTTCCAAACGGACAAACGTAAGTTTATCATTGCAGATACCCCAGGTCATATTCAATATACCAGAAATATGGTTACCGGTGCTTCTACTGCAAAACTGGCCATCATCTTAATTGATGCCAGAAATGGAGTTGTTGAGCAAACCATCAGACATTCCTATCTTGTTTCTTTATTGGGTATTGAACATGTCGTGGTAGCCTTAAACAAAATGGATATGGTAGATTACAGTGAAACGGTATTCACTGCGATCACTGAAAAGTATAAAACACTTGCCGCTGAACTTAAGCTGAAAGAAGTGACCTTTATTCCGGTTAGTGCGCTAAAAGGAGACAATATCGTTCATGAATCCAAACATATGGAATGGTATCAGGGACGTAGTTTATTACACTTCCTGGAAACGGTAGATGTAGAAGATCAGCAAAGCTATAACCTGGCCAGAATGCCTGTTCAGTGGGTGGTAAGGCCACAAACTGATGAGCTTCATGATTACAGAGGTTATGCAGGAAGGGTGCTGAGCGGTTCCTTTAAAGTAAATGATAAGGTAACGGTATTGCCATCTGGAAGCAGTTCTGTGATCGAAAGAATTGAAATCTTTGACCAGCGTCCGGAAGAGGTTCATGCCGGACAATCGGTTACACTTCATTTGAAAGACAATGTAGACATCAGCAGGGGTGATGTATTGGTAAATGCAGATCATTTGCCTCAGAACTCGAAACTGATCGAAGCAGATGTTTGCTGGATGGATACGCGTCCATTGGATGAAAGTATTACTTACCTTTTGCAACACAACAGTAAGGTTACGAAGGCAAAGATTAATGAGATTGTTTATAAAGTTGATATCAATACTTTGGAAAAACAAAGTGCGGTTGATTTTAAACTTAATGACATTGGCAGGGTAGTGATTAAGACCGCTGATGAGCTGGCTTTTGATCTTTATACGGACAATAAAGCGAATGGTGCTGCGATTTTAATCGATAGCAGGACGAATTTGACTGTAGCGGCGCTGATGTTCAGGGCTGTTGCGGATTAGATTTGTTGTTGTTTATCTCTGTTGATTTTTAGAGTTATTGCTTTTTAGCAGTATCCCTTTTAGAAATATTACTTTAAAAAAAGAAGCATTACTAATCAAAGGCTGGAATCTTTTGCGCTGAAGGAGCGCAAATCTTCCGATGCCTTTTCTTAGAATGCTTCTTTTTTTTGATAATTACTCCATGAAAGACAGGTCGCCATTCCTGTTGTAGATCATGATTTTTCCAATTTGATCGGCTATTTCTTTTCCGTTGATCAGTTCTACGATATGAAGGGCGCCATCTAATCCAGAGGTGATTCCTGCTGTGGTTAGCAATTTTCCATCTTCGATGAAACGAACCTTTTCGACGATTTCTATTTTAGGGTTTTGTTTGAGCAGATCCAGTGCAAGGTAATGGGTGGTGGCTTTCTTTCCGTCCAGAATCCCGGCTTTCGATAATAGTAAAGATCCGGTGCAGACAGACATGGTTAGTTTTGTCTTTTCATTTTGTTTGTTGATCCATTTAAAAAGTTCAGGTTGATTGTTCGCTATGTTAATGATTACTTCCGGTGCAGCACCCGGAATGATCAGGATGTCTGCCTGAGGCGCGTTTTCAAAAGAGTAAGTCGACTGCATCATTACGGTGCCTCCTTCTGAAGGGACCAACTTTTTGCTGGATGCGGAGACGGTATATAGGTGGTAACCCGGATCCATTACATTTGCTTTTGTAAAGACATCTATAGGACCATTTAGGTCCATTGCTTCTACCTGATCGTAGATTAGAAAGGCAATATTGATTTTCTTGTTTTCTTTTTTCAGTTCAAGCAACTGAGTTGCGGGTTGTTGTGCCTGACTGGTCAATGTGCTGAAGATAATTGAAGTTACCGTGATGAGGAAATTAACTGATTTCATGTTTTTGAATTGGATTGATATGTGAAATATTAGACAATACAGTAGTCATGCAATGGTTGAAAACCATCGTTTAAGTTGTTTAAAGCCCTTTGTGATTAGGTTTTAAGAAGAACCAAACAGATTTCGGTAATAGGAGGGACTGGTATCCAGGTGACGCAGAAATGCTTTTCTCATGGTATCCGCACTGCCGAAACCACATTTTTCAGCGACCTCATCAAGGGAGAACCTGGTTTCTTCCAGGAATCTCCGTCCTGATTCTACACGTAGTTTTTCGATGTATCGGGCCGGAGTACAGCCCGTTTCTAAATGAAATACCCTGGCGAAATTCCTTGGGCTCATCGCCAGACGGTTGGATAGGTTTTCTATGTTCAGATTTTCCTGCAGGTGTTTGGCGATCCATAACTGCAGTTCCCGGATTGGTTTTTTACTCGAGAGTTGCTGACTAAGCAGGTTACTGAACTGAGATTGGTTGCCTGGTCTGCGGAGGTACAGGACCAGATACCGGGCAATAGTTAAAGCTAACTCCGGACCATGATCCTCTTCTACCATTGCCAGCGCAAGGTCAATTCCTGCAGAGGCTCCGGCTGAAGTATACACATTGTCATCCTTAACAAAAATCGGATCAGGATTTACGCGGATATCCTCATATGAACTATTTAATTCATGGCAGTTCATCCAATGTGTCGTTGCCCTTCTGCTTTTTAACAGACCAGCTTCTGCTAAAACAAACGCACCAATACATACTGAACCTATTCTCCTGATCCCCGGCGCCTTCAACTTTACCCATTCCACGAGTTTTGGAAAGCTTTTCCATTCCCTATGACTGGGGAAACCGGCGATTAACAACGTATCAATCTGCTTGTCGATCTGATAAACGCTGTTTTTGGTCCTGATCACAATGCCACTTCTGGTACTGACATCAAGATCTTCTGTAGCCGATACCGTAAGCACCTCGTATTCTACCTCTATTTTTTTGAGTATTTCCGAAGGATAAAAATGATTTGCCCCCGTAAATACATCCGCGGGACCTATAATGTCAAGTGTCAGAGCATCAGGCATGGCAACAATAACAACTAATCGCTTCTCCATTGATCTTTATATTACGTCACAAAGGTACGGCTGCTCTACTCCGTCTGCAATGACAACTTTACGTCGTTTTCTGCCAAAAAATGACCTTTGCGGGATAGGTTTGTTTTAATAATTCTGGTCAGGTATCCTCGCAGCGGAATGCTTTTCTGCGTATTTGCAATAACGAACCCTTCTAAACACCTATAACAACGATCTCGTCCTTATCGCCTGCAATAAAAAAACAGGTTGTACACCTGCAATAACAAACCCTTCTAAACACCTATAACAACGACCTCGTCCTTATCGCCTGCAATAAAAAAATAAGTTGTACTCCTGCAATAACAAACTCTTCTAAATACCTATAAGAATGACCTGCTCCTGCAATAAAACCCCTGTTCTGCATCATGCTCTTCCCCCTTCCCCCTCTTAATTCCGGGTAATATTTATTCCTTAAAAAAGATTGTGCTGTGAAAAGACCTAGAAAATTTTGCAGCTCTTCGCTGCAAAAGATTTCAGTCTTTGAATAGCATATCTTTTTTAAGAAATAATTCCTAATTTAAGATACTTTTTAACCCCCTAAATAAAACTATGGAGATTATACACCTAAGTGCGGAATGTTATCCTATTGCGAAAGTAGGTGGACTGGGAGATGTTGTTGGCGCATTGCCAAAATACCAGAACAAGCTTGGCCATGTCGCAAAAGTGGTGATGCCTGCTTACCAGACCAAATTCATGCAGGAAAACGAGTTTGAGGTGGTTTATGACGGATGGGGAAAATTAGGTTTCCACAATTTCCCTGTGCGCATCTTCAGAGAAAAAACGAACAAGCTAGGTTTCGACCTGTACCTTGTCCACATCTCCGGACTGCTGGACCGGCCAAATGTTTACGGTTACGACGACGATACTGAGCGTTTTCTTGCCTATCAGATTGCGGTGCTCGACTGGATTACACAATGGGAACACCGCCCTGATGTGATTCATTGTCACGATCACCATACTGGTTTGGTCCCTTTTATGATGGCTTATTGTCATCAGTTTAAAAAATTGAGTACAGTACCTTCTATCTTAACCATACACAATGCACAATATCAGGGGCAGTTTGGTTGGGATAAGCTTCATTATGTTCCTCCCTTTGATTTATGGAAATCGGGTCAGTTAGACTGGAAGGGTTCCATCAACCCATTGGCTTCGGCAATAAAATGTGCCTGGAGGGTGACTACCGTATCACCAAGTTACCTAGAAGAGATCAGCTTTAAAGCAAATGGTTTAGAAGATTTACTTGCACAGGAGCGTGCCAAGTCTGTGGGCATTCTGAACGGAATAGACAATGAAGTATGGGATCCGCAAAATGATCCGATGCTGGAAAAAAAATATGCGATTCGTACCGTAGAAAATGGAAAGAAGGCAAACAAAGAAGCCTTATGTCGTGTTTTTAACTTAGATCCTCTGAAGCCACTCTTCACTTTCATAGGACGATTAGTCGGAGAAAAGGGAGCCGACCTCTTACCGGATATATTTTATAATGCTTTGTTACAGGCTAACGGAGGGATAAATGTGTTAGTTTTAGGTTCTGGTGACCCTCAGGTAGAAGGGAGACTCATGCAGTTGAAGGAAGCTTTTCCGGGGAACTATAATGCTTATATTGGTTATAATGAGCAGCTGTCCCATCAGATTTATGCAGGGGCAGATTTTCTGCTGATGCCAAGTAGGGTGGAACCATGTGGCTTAAACCAGATGTACGCACTGCGTTATGGGACTGTTCCGATTGTGCGGAGGGTAGGAGGATTAAAGGATACGGTGGTTGATATCGGGGATGGTGGTTTCGGAATTTGTCATGATCAGACCAGTGTTTGGGATGTTGGTCATGCGATAGGAAGGGCATATGAGCTTTACCATGATGAAAAGCACCTGAAGGAAATCCGTAAATATATGATGCAATTAGACCACTCCTGGGATAGAGCGGCACAACAATACATTGACTTGTACCAAATATAATAAACTGAATAGCTATGACTGATAAAGTATTGGCGGTCATCCTTGGTGGTGGCCAGGGATCGAGGTTGTCCCCACTTACACAAACGCGCTCTAAACCAGCGGTTCCTATAGCCGGCAAGTACCGGCTGGTTGATATTCCGATTTCAAACTGCTTAAACTCAGGCATACACCGCATGTTCGTTCTTACGCAATTTAATTCAGCCTCGCTGAATAAGCACATTAAGAACACCTATCATTTTAGCCATTTCAGTGCTGCTTTTGTAGATATTCTTGCTGCGGAGCAAACGCCTGACAATCCAACCTGGTTTCAGGGGACTGCAGATGCGGTAAGGCAGACCATGCATCATTTGTTAAACCATGAATTTGAGTATGTCCTCATTTTATCGGGAGATCAGCTGTACCAGATGGATTTCAACAAGATGGTGAATGCGCACATTGAAAGCGGCGTGCAGATTACACTGGCAACTATACCGGTAACGGAGAAAGAGGCACCGGAATTTGGAATCCTTAAATCCAATGAACAGAACATCATCACTTCATTTATCGAAAAACCTGCTGCGTCGCTTTTGGCCGACTGGACTTCTGATACCGGAGAAGAGATGCGTGCGGAAGGCCGTGAGCACCTTGCATCGATGGGGATTTATATTTTTAACAGGGACTTACTGATTAAAATATTTGCCGAAAATGCAGATGAGAAAGATTTCGGAAAGGAAATTATCCCAAGAATGTTAAATACTTATGATGTACTGAGCTTTCAGTATGAGGGGTATTGGACGGATATAGGAAACATATCTTCTTTCTTTGAAGCCAATCTTGGATTGACCGATGACCTGCCTAAATTCAACCTTTTTGACAGTCATCACAGCATTTTTACGCGTCCGCGCATGTTGCCACCTTCTAAGATTCTGGGAACTACGCTTGATAAGGCAATCATTGCAGAAGGTTGTATTTTACATGCGGAAAGTATTAAACATTCCGTTATCGGTATTCGTGCACGAATTGGAAAAGAGACAGCGGTTGATAGCTGCTATATTATGGGCAGTGATAAATATCAGATACTGGAAGAGATGGAGATCGACCTGCAAAACAAAAAGCCATGGATCGGCATCGGCGACAGGTGTATCATCACCAATGCCATTTTAGATAAAAACTGCAGGATTGGAAATGACGTTCAGATCATTGGCGGGGCACACCTTCCTGATAGCGATCATGCACTTTATACGGTAAAGGATGGCATTGTTGTCGTGAAAAAGGGCGCCGTTATTCCTGATGGAACGATCATTAAATGATCCCTTACTGATACCGGAAGACCAATGAGAACACCGTCTTTTCAAAAGGGATAGAGTTCACTTCAAGGCTTCCATGGTGCATCTTCATAATGTTTCGGGTAATGGTCAGGCCAATACCCGAACCATTTTTTCTGGTCGTAAAGAAGGGTACAAAGATTTTCTCAATCAGTTCCGCGTCGATGCCCTTGCCATTATCCGTTACTTCCAGGTATAACTTGTTCTGATCCAGTCGGTAGTTGATTTCGATCACCGGGTGTTCCGCTTCGTCCAAAGCATAAATGCTGTTGGTTACCAGATTAATCAGCGCCTGCTCCACGAGTTTCAAATCCATTTGTATGGTGATTTTCGAAGAGGTTTGTTCTACTTTCAACATGATGTTCCTGCCATTGGCAAAAGGCTGCATCAGTACTTTGATGTGTTGCAGGATTTCTCCGATGGTATGGTATTCCAGATCGGGTGTAGGAAGCTCTGCAATGAGGCGGTAGTCCTTTACGAAATCCAGTAGACCTTCAGACCTTCTTTTGATCGTTTTTATGGCCGGCTTTAAATCTTCAAGGTCCTCATGACTTAAGGTTTCCTTATTTGAAATCATGCTGTTCACCGTATCTGATAAAGAGCTGATCGGGGTAATGGAATTGAGAATCTCATGAGAGATGACACCAATCAACCTGTTCCATGCCTCACTTTCCTTTTGCTCAATTTCATCTTTAATATTTTGAAAAGAGATGATCGTATAATCTGTCATGTACAAATTAAGCGGGATCACTTCGGTCGACAGCTGGATGAGCTTGTCCTGAATTTTCAGTTCCATAAAACGCTTTCCACCTTTGCCAATTGCTTCGATCTCTTTCGAAAAATCCGGGCTGTGTTTTGCAACGCGGTGCCAGTATTTATAGGTTGGAATGCCTAATAAACTGGTTGCCGCCTGGTTAAAAAAGACAATTTCTGTTTGCCTGGCATCCTGTACATTGTCTTTGATCACGATTACACCAACCGGAACCTGTTCCAGAATGGTTTTGATGAGTTGAAACATGGAATCTTTTTCCAGCTGTATGTCCTTTTGGGTTTGTATGATGTCGTTGAAGGACTCATAAAGTTCAGGGAAACTCCCTTTTGTGGCTTTATTTCGGAAGTTCAGGGTGCTGTCGCGGGTTTTTACCGCAAGGATAAAACGCTTGATGTCTTCCCTGATCTGGTTGATATAAAAGTATAAATTCAGCAGGGCCGAGATCAGCAGGATACTTAATCCTGCAATGGTAAACCAGAGTTCCGTTTTTTTGATCAGGTAGTACAACAAGATGCCCAATACATTGATCAGGACCAGACGACTGATTAAACGGAAAGTGAAACGGTTATAAAAGGTCATAGGTCAAATTTTTCTATGCGTCTGTATAGTGCCGCACGGGTGAGACCAAGTTCAAGGGCGGCTCTGGAAATATTGCCTTTATGTTTGTCTATTGCTTTCTGAACCATGAGTTTTTCCATTTCTTCCAATCCCATTTCCGGTTGGATAATGGTATTTCCTCCGAATTTCTGAGGGCTTAATTGTAGATCGCCTGCACTGATTTCCATGCCATCAGCCATGATCACTGCACGTTCAATTACATGTTGGAGTTCCCGTACATTTCCCGGCCAGTGGTAGCCTAACAACAGGCTCTCGGCTTTGGCCTCGAATTTATACAGGCTTTTATGGTATTTGGTACTGAAGCTATGGAGAAAGTGGTTTGCCAGCAGAATAATGTCTTCACCACGTTGTGCCAGACCTGGAAGCAATAGCTCTACAGTATTGATCCGGAACAGTAAATCCTGTCTGAATGTTCCTTTGGTCACCATTTCATGGAGTGGCATATTCGTGGCCGTAATTAGCCGCACATTGACCTTGCGTTCTTTGCTCTCTCCCAGACGGGTAACCGTTCTGTTTTGCAGTACACTTAACAATTTTGCCTGCAGCGGTTGAGATAGATTTCCAATCTCATCTAAAAATATCGTTCCTCCATCTGCCAGTTCAAACCTGCCCGGTTTATCGTCTTTGGCGTCTGTAAACGCCCCTTTTGCATAACCAAAGAGTTCGCTTTCGAAAAGATTCTCATTCAGGGAACCCAGATCTACATGCATGAAAATATGATTTTTTCGTAGAGAATGCTTGTGCAACTCATAAGCGAAAACCTGTTTCCCTGTCCCGTTTTCTCCCAGAATCAGGACATTGGCATCCGTTGGTGCCACTTTAACGAGGGTATTTTGCAGGTGTTTAATGGGAGCTGAATTGCCAACAATATGCTCGAACTGCCTGGCCTGATCCTTTTGTAAAGAGGAATGGATCTTTTCCAGTTTCTTGACCTTTTTGTTGGATTGCCTTAAACGGGATGCCGCCGATAGGGTAGCGAACAGCTTTTCATTTTCCCAGGGTTTAAGAATAAAATCTGTAGCCCCCTTTTTTATGGCCTGAACAGCAAGCTCCACATTTCCATAGGCTGTCATTAAAATCACGACATAGTCTTTATCAATGGAAAGGATATGTTCCAGCCAGTATAACCCTTCACGTCCGTTACTCGCGCCTTTCTGATAATTCATGTCCAGGAGGATAATGTCTATCTCGTTATGACTGAGCAGTACATTGATTTCCTTAGGAGATTTACAGGTAACGACCTGATTGAAATGTTGTTTTAAGAATAAGCGTGCACTCAATAAGATGTCGTCATCGTCATCGATTACTAAAACATTTGCATCTATCATTTTTATGAATTTAACTGTACGGTTTGGTTTTCTTATTATTCATTATATGGCATCAGGCATCATTACCTTAATCCTGAATTTCCGGAGCGGCATCAGCTAAGGTGGTGCTTCTTATAAAAGCCCAGGCAGAAGCAATGGTCAAAAATAGTAGAAACTGTTCGATGCTGTACAGCTAGTGTCCGATTATGAACGCTTTTTGATTGATCTTTGATTTAACTTACTGATAATTAGTGATATAAATATGTTTTTTTCAATTGGCATACCCTTGGCTTATGGCTAATCACTAAGCGTAATACAAAAATGGATAAGATCATAGAGAAAAAGAGGTTCAATAAAAAAACAATATTAACCATTGCAGGGGCGATAGTTTTAGTGGGACTTGTGGCCTATGGATACAGCCTTTCATTAAACAAGGTATATAAAGCAGATGCAGAGAAAATCACAGTGAGCAAAGTTCAATATGGGGATTTCGAGGATGTTGTACTGCTCAATGCAAGCGTAGTCCCTTTAACCTCTGTAATTGTAAGTTCACCGGAAGGTGGTACCGTAGCAGAGATCTTTACTGAAAACGGAGCTTCGGTAGTGAAAGGAACTCCATTGTTGAGGATCACCAATCCGAATGCCTTATCTAATTATACTTCCAGCGAAACGAGCATTACCGAGCAGATCAATCAATTGAGAAAGCTGCGTCTGGATCTGGAACAAAATCAGAGGGTGATGAGCCAGGATATGATGGTAATTGAAAACAGTTTGAGAACTGCGAGCAGAAAGTATAAAATCGACAGCACCTTATTTTCTAAAAACGTGATCACCCGTGAAGAATTTAATATTTCAAGTCAGGATTACGAATATTTCCAAGGCAGGAAGACGATCCTGAAACAGGCCGTGAAACAAGAGAATCAGGGAAGGGTAATGCAACTCAAACAAATTGATATTTCCATTGGCAGGATGAATGAAAGCCTGGAAACGATCAGACAGAATATAGAGAATATGACGATTAAAGCTCCTGTGGCCGGACGTTTATCTTCTTATGACCCGGTAACAGGGAAGTCTTATGCCCCGAATGAAATGTTGGGTAAGATCGATGTATTGCAAGGCTATAAATTGCAGGCAGGGGTAGACGAATATTACATCAACAGGGTGAAAGAAGGGCAGAGTGCTAACGTAGAGTTTAATGGCAAGACCTATAAATTGACGGTCAGAAAGGTGATCCCAGAGGTTACTGCAGGGCAGTTTCAGGTGGAGTTGGTGTTCGAGGGGAAATCTCCTGATGAGCTGAGAAGGGGTCTTTCTATGCAGGTGAAACTCACCTTGTCTGACAACACTAAATCTTTACTCATCTCGCAGGGACAATTTTTCCAAAGTACCGGTGGCACCTGGGTGTTTGTGGTGAAGAATGGTAAGGCCACAAAAAGAAATGTGAAGATCGGACGTAAAAACTTCCTGTACTATGAAGTATTGGAAGGACTACAGAAAGAGGAGGAGGTGATTACTTCATCTTACGATCAGTTCAATCAGTATGATATTGTAGAAATTAGCAAATAGTGCATTAAAGACATAAATTTAGGTTAGTGTGCCCAGGATTCTTGCGTTGATCCGGGGCGCTAACCTTCCTTAAAAAGAACGCTTAAACGGATAAAAATATAGCCATGATAAAAATAGAAAACCTGGAAAAAGTTTATAAAACTGAAGAAATTGAGACTACCGCTTTAAATGGGATAAACCTTCATGTTAAAGAAGGGGAGTTTGTCTCTATTATGGGGCCTTCAGGCTGCGGAAAATCTACCCTGCTAAATGTAATGGGCCTGTTGGATAAACCAGAAAGTGGCAGTTATAAGTTCATTGATACTGAATTATTGAAATTAAACGATAAGGAGCGCTCCAACTTCAGGAAACGTAATATGGGATTTGTGTTCCAGAATTTCAATTTGATCGATGAGCTGACTGTTTTTGAAAACATTGAGCTTCCCCTGATCTATAATAAGGTACCTGCTACAGAACGTAAACGGCTGGTCAATGAGATTATCGAAAGGATGAACATCGTGAATAGAAGTGGACACTTTCCTCAGCAGCTTTCAGGTGGACAACAGCAACGTGTGGCGGTTGCCAGAGCATTGGTGACGAAGCCAAAACTGGTATTGGCGGATGAGCCTACAGGAAACCTGGACAGTTCCCATGGTAATGAAGTGATGGAGCTGCTTTGTGAATTGAATGAAACAGGGACGACGATTGTGATGGTGACCCACTCTTCTCATGATGCCAGTTTTTCTAACCGCATCATCAACTTAAAAGATGGGCACGTGATCTCTGAAAAGATCAATAAGAACCGTACAGAAGAACTTATATAAGTATTATCATGTTCAGACTCAATCTAAAAATAGCGTTACGAAACCTTTGGAAAAACAAGGGCTATTCTACTTTAAATATTTTTGGACTCTCTATTGGATTGGCAGGATTTATTATGATCCTGTTGTTTGCCAACCATGAACGGAGCTACGATACCTGGAATTCGGATGCAAAAGACATTTACCGGATTTCTATCAAATGGGGCCCTGGACAGGAAGAATATTCTTCAAGCCCTGCTGAATTAGCGCCTGCTTTAAAAGAAGTATTACCGGAAATCGTTGATTACGGTCGTTTTTATGTCTGGGACATGAAACAGCGACTGGTAAGTAAGGATAAGAATGAAAACTTTGTAGACCATATCATGGGGGTAGATAGTTCCTGGTTTAACCTGTTTCCCTATAAATTTATCTATGGGGATGCGAAAACATCACTGCTATCGGCAAATCAGATTGTTTTAAGTCAGAAAACAAGTGAGCTGTTCTTTGGAAAAGCAAATCCAGTAGGGCAATCGTTATTGATCAATACCAAAGATCAATATGTGGTGAGTGGCGTATATGAGGAACCCAATACGCCGGAACACATGGAACACGATGGTTTTGTGAAAAAGTCATCACCTGGTGACGGCTGGGGTAACGGGAATTATTATACGTACTTAAAATTGAAGGAAGGAACGGATAAAGAAGCCTTCGTAAGAAAGCTAAACCAGACTTTTAAAAAACTTCCTATAGTAAAGGAAGATCAGGGATTGAAAGAGGTAGAGATGTTCCTCACTTCAGTGCCCGATCTTTACCTGCATGCCAGCAGCGCTCAGGATCCTACCAAAAGAGGCAATGCTAAAATTGTGACGATTTTAGTCCTCTTTTCTTCTTTGTTGCTGATCATTGCCTGTATTAATTTTACCAATTTATCTATCGCACAATCTGTGAAGCGGGCTAAAGAAACCGGGGTCAGAAAAGTTTTAGGAGCCGCAAGAAGCAACCTGATTACTTACTTTCTTACAGAAACAGGGATCCAATGTGTGTTGGCTTTGTTATTGGCCCTGACCATTGCAGAAGTTGGGATGCCTGTTCTGAACCAGTTAATGGAGGTGAAACTCTCTCTCCTGAGTTATTCAAATCCGGGACAGCTGATCATTCAGCTCTCTTTGGTGATGACATTTGTTGTCATTCTTGCTGGTGGTTATGCCGCATTTTTTCTGTCGAGCTACGAACCTGTAAAGGTTTTGAAAGGAAACTTCTCCAGAGGAACGGGCAGTTTATGGATGCGTAAAACGCTTATTTCCGTACAGTTTATTGTGGCAACCGTGTTTATGGTGGCTTTGATGATCATTCGTCAGCAGGTGACTTACATCAAAAATCAGGATGCGGGTTTCAAAAAGGATCATGTGCTGGTGTTTAAGGTTAGGAAAGGCGACAACAGAAGAAATTTCAGTCAGATCAAAGAACGGTTGCTCAAAGTACCCGGAATAAATGCGGTGAGCCGTGTGAACTACTACCCGGGTGTGAAAGCAATGCAGGTGATTGACCGTGATTTTAATGGAGGAAAGGTCTCCAATCTAAGCACCATTACGGTTGATTTTGATTATTTCAAGGTGATGGGAATGCCTGCTCAAAGAGGACGTGTGTTCTCGGATAAATTTGCTACGGATAGCAATGCCATCGTAGTGAATGAATCTGCCGTTAAAAAATATGGTTTACAAAAGCTGATCGGAAGCAAATGGATTAACGATAGGGTTATTATTGGCGTGGTTAAAGACCATATTCAGAAAGGAATGGAAACTGCCGCTGAACCCACTGCATTTGTAGTGGAAGGAAGGGGAACAAATTCTGCTGATCATGTGATTTTAAAAATGGATGGGGCAAATACACAGGTGACGCTTGAAGCGCTCAAAAAAGTATGGACAGCTGTGGAGCCTTTTCCTTTTCAATACACCTGGCTGGATCAAAGTTTTGCGCAGGTTTATGTGCAGTATATCAGGCTGGATAAGCTCTTTAATATCTTTACCTATGTTACGCTGGCGATTGCTGTATTGGGTTTATTTGCGCTGGCTTCATTCTCCGTTCAGGAGCGTACCAAGGAAATTGGAGTAAGAAAGGTTTTAGGAGCAGAGACAACGGACATACTGAGACTGATCAATAAGAGCTTTTTAGTATTGGTTGTCATCGCGAACCTCATCGCCATTCCGGTTGCCTATATTTTATCCAGTAACTGGTTATCTGGCTTTGCGTACCGGACCAGCATCACCGTATGGCCATTTGTTTTTGCGAGTATCATCTCTGTATTGATCACTGTGCTTACGGTAAGTCTTCAGACCTTTAAAACAGCGAATGCCAAGCCTGTTGATGCCCTTAAATATGAATAGTCAAATTATATAATATGTTCAGACTCAACTTAAAAATCGCTTTGCGAAACCTTTGGAAAAACAAGGGATATACTTTGATCAATGTCGGCGGTCTGGCGATCGGTCTGGCTAGTTGTATGATTCTGTTGCTGTATGTGGCCTACGAATGGAGCTTCGATAAACACACGAGCGGATACGACCGTACTTATGTTGTTTATAACCATCAGAAAAGCGAAGATCGCATCGTGAGCTTCAGCTGGACACCGGGCGTGATGGCTGAGGAGCTGCGGACCAAAATACCAGGGATAGCCAGAGTTTCAAGATCGACTTATCCTGCTGAACATCTGATTAGCTATAACCATCAGAATTTCAAGAAAAAGGCGATGTTTACGGATACTGCTTTTCTTAAGGTTTTTGATTATAAGGTCTTACAGGGAAACAGGGATCAGATGCTGAAACATCCAAACTCTGTAGTACTCACCGAGCGTATGGCGAAAATCCTGTTTGGAAATGAAAATCCGATCAATAAAACGGTTAAAATGGGTGGAAAGGAAGAACTGATTGTAGAAGGTGTGATCGAAGATGTCCCCGTTACCAGCAGCCTTCAGTTTGATTACCTGGGTTCCTGGGAGATGTTTTTAAAGGAAAATCCATGGGCAAAGGGAAATGAAAGAGATTGGGGTAATAATTATTGCCTTACTGTACTGCAACTTCAGGACAATGACTTTTCTGAAAGGGTAAATGCAGAAATCAATGGCGTTTATAAGCGGAATCTGAAGGAAAGCAGGAATTTTGCCTCGATCCACCCCTTATCAAAATGGCACCTGTATGATAAATTTGAGAATGGAAAATCAGTTGGCGGTAAGATTGATACCCTTAGGATTTTCTTATTGCTTGCCTTTTGTATTCTGTTGATCGCCTGCATTAATTTTATGAACCTTTCTACGGCAAGATCTGAGAAACGTGCAAAAGAAGTAGGGGTACGTAAGGCGATTGGTGCGGCGAGGAAGTCATTGGTCGGCCAGTTTATGCTGGAATCTATATTGCTTGCCTGTTTTGGGATGGTAGTGGCCTTTATGTTAATGGAGCTGAGTCTTACCTACTTTAATGGTGTTTTAAATACAAATCTGGCGATCAATTATAGAGACTGGACGTTTTGGTCTGCGCTGATCGGGCTGACCCTGTTTACTGGTTTGGTTGCGGGGAGTTATCCGGCTTTTTACCTCTCTTCTTTTAATCCGGTGAAGGTGTTGAAAGGATTCAATCTGCCCGGAAATTCTTCCTTATCCATCAGGAAAGTCTTGGTGGTTTTTCAATTTGTATTTGCAGTTTGTTTAATCATATGCACGGTAGTGATCTATCAGCAATTGAATTTCATTAAGAATAAACCTGTGGGATACAATAGGGCCGGATTGGTCGAAATCCCAGTTGAGGGTAAATTACAGCGTGATGGAAAGATGAAATTACTCCGGGAACAGCTGCTGAAGTCAGGGGCAGTAATCAATGCGAGTGTATTCAGCAGAAGCTTAAGTCAGGGAGGAAACAATACCTCCGGAGTGAGCTGGCCGGGTAAAAATCCAAAAGAGGATGTCCTGATTAACTTTAGGTATACTTATTACGATTTCGTGGCCACTCTGGGCACGAAGATGATGATGGGGAGAGAATTTTCACCTAAATACACAGACAGTTCAAATGTCATTATCAATGAATCAGCAGTGAAAGTAATGAACTTATCAAATCCGGTGGGTACAGTGATTACCTGGGGAGGTAATCCAATGACGATCATCGGCGTGCTGAAAGATTTCGTTATGGAAACACCTTATCAGACTGTAACCCCCATGATTATGATGGTTAATCCTACTGCAGATGGAGAAGGGGTATTGGTAATGCGTTTAAACCCTTCGCAAAGCATTGGCACTTCTATGCAGCAGATTACAGGGCTGGTCAAAGAGATGAATCCTGATTTTCCCGTTGAGGCTACATTTTTGAGTGATAGTTTTGAAGCCAAGTTTCAGAATGAAAAGGTATTGGGCATCCTGGCGAACTGGTTCGGTGGATTCTCGATTTTTATCTCCTGTCTGGGGCTGCTGGGCTTAAGTTTATTCATGGCGGAACAACGCAAAAAGGAAATCAGTATTCGCAAAGTACTCGGCGCAAGTATGATGAATATTTTAACCTTGCTGAACAAAGATTTTATTAAGCTGGTTGCAGTTGCCAATCTGATTGCTTTTCCACTGGCTTATATTTTGATTAACAAATGGTTGTCTGCTTTTGAATTCAGGGTCAGTATTTCCTTTATTCCTTTTGCGATAGCCATCGGTTTATCCTTGCTCATTGCATTCCTCACTGTGAGTGCACAGTCGGTCAAAGTGGCAAAATCCAATCCCATTGATGCCTTAAAATACGAATAGACCAAACAATATAGCTACCGGAATATGTTCAGACTGAATCTTAAAATCGCTTTGCGAAACCTTTGGAAGAATAAGGGATATACGGCAATTAATATTGGCGGCTTAGCCATTGCACTGTCCGCATTTATCATGGTGGTGATGTATGTCGGTTTTGAAACCACGTTTGACCATCATATTCCGAACCATAACCGCATTTATCTGGTGGGAAGAAGTCTGCCTGATGGGAAGACAAATTACACCCCCGCCTCGTTGGCGCCATCAATGAAAGATGCTTTTCCGGAGATTGAAAATGTCGGAAGAAGTAAAAAAACAGACTTTGAGTTTGCCTTTAGTACGGATAAGGGAAGAGTTTACGGTAAAAATGTGCTCTCTGTAGATTATGAAATGGCAAAGATGTTTCATCTGTGGCCAGATAAGGGTTTAAAAAAGCCAGCTGCAGATGGCTATGATTTATATGTACCTCAGGAATTTGCCGATGTCTTGTTCCCCCGCAAGAATCTGACGTATCCCCGCTTGGTGTCCATTGGCCCCAAGAACGCCGGGCAGTCGGCAAATATCCAGGGTATTATTAGCTACCGCACGGATCACTCCAATTTAAAGTTTGATGCGATGGTTATTTTAAATGATGTTGGCGCAACTCAGGACCCTAAGGCTTTGAATTACCATACTTATATCGAAGTTAAGGCCGGCACAGATGTGGCTCAGCTTGAGCATAAGATCGATGGTTTGTTCAAAAAAGAGATGATTAAAAATGGGATGAGCGCCGATGACAGGATGATTTCCGGAAGATCGGTTATTTTTTTAGATCCTCTGGATAATTTACACTTGAAGCCCATTGCCGGAAACAATACCAATTATAAAATTGTCCTGGCATTAGGAGTGCTGGGTTTACTGGTGCTCGTGATTGCCTGTATAAATTTCACCAACCTGACCATCGCACAGACAAACAGGAGGGCAAAAGAAGTCGGAGTGAAAAAAGTGCTGGGTGCTTACCGCATGAATCTGATCTTTCAGTTTTTGATTGAAATTCTGATGCAATGTCTTTTAGCATTGGTGATCGGATTGGCACTGACCGAGTTGTTCCTCCCTTATTTTAATGGCTTATTTGAGACCTCTTTATCGCTATGGAAAGGCAATGGATCTCTGGTCTGGCAGCTACCTGTTATTTTGATCGTGATTACACTGATCTCGGGCGTTTACCCGGCATTGGTGTTGTCTGGCTTTAGGCCTGCTGATGTTTTAAAAGGAAACCTGCAAACGAGTTATAAGACCCTTTGGCTAAGAAATGCACTGTTGGTGACACAGTTTAGTGTAGCGATTGTATTTATCGCGGGTCTATTGATTGTGAGCACGCAGTTGAAATACATGAAGACGGAAGATACAGGTTTTAAACCAGCACAAGTGGTTTATATTCAAAATACGGCCTGGTTTAATCGCAACAATTTTGAGCAACTGAAGGCAAAGGTGAATGAAATACCGGGCGTAAATTCTTTTACGGCAACCTCAAATATTCCTGATGGCTCCAAAGCTGCAAAAAGTAACTATTCTTTTGAAGGAAAGGAACAAGGCTTAGACATGATTACTGTGGATTTTGATTACTTCGAAACACTTAATTTGAAAATTAAAGAAGGAAGATTTTTCTCTAAAAGCTTTAATACCGACACGGTAAATTCTGTGGTATTGAATGAAAGTGCAGTGTCAGCATACGGTATAGTCAACCCGATTGGGAAGACCATCAGAGGCTGTAAGATGGATTATCGGATTGTTGGCGTGATCAAAGATTTTAAAGCACAAGGTTTTGAAACGGCCGTAGAGCCCACTGTTTATACCATAAAAAATCCTTGTATCGCCAGTACTGAGAAGTACATGTTGATGGTCAATGTAGATCAGGACAAAATGGCTGCTGTTTTAGCCACCTTAAAGACAAACTGGAAGGATTTGAATAAGCATGATGGAGACGATTTCAGGTATGAATTTCTGGATGAGCTTTATGGCCGGTTATTTAAAAAACAAGAGCAGCTTCAATCGGTGTTTTATGGCGCAACGGTGCTGACGATTTTTATCGCAGTTCTGGGCCTTTTTGCTTTCTCTGCTTTTACGACCAATAACCGAAGAAAAGAAATTGCCGTCAGAAAGATTTTAGGGGCAACTGACCTTCAGGTGCTCCGGTTATTAAACAGCTTTTTCATTTGGGTGGTTTTAATTGCCAACCTGATCGGCTGGCCAATCGCCTATATCGTGGCTACAAGATGGCTGGATACATTTGCCTATAGAATAGATGTTCCCTTATTGCCATTTTTGTTTGCAGGAGTCATCAGTATGGTTCTTACGGTTCTTACCGTAAGCATTCAGGCAAGGAAAGCCGTAAAAGCAAATCCAGTTGACGCTTTGAAATATGAATAACATAATTATATATTAAAGATATGTTCAGACTAAACCTTAAGATCGCCCTGCGGAACCTTTGGAAGTATAAAGGATATACCGCCATTAACATCATTGGATTGTCTATTGGATTAGCGGGTTGCCTGCTGATCTTTATTTTTCTGAAGTTTCAGCTGAGTTTTGACAAGGGAGAAGAAAAAAGAGATCGGATTTACAGGATCGTTTCTTCCTGGGTATATCCAGAGGGAGAGTTTTTTACCAGTGGAGTTCCGATTCCCTTGATTCCCGCAATGCGGAACGATTTTTCTGAATTTGAGAAAGTTGCAGCTGTCCATCAGGGTGGAGGAATTCTGAAGATCAAAAATGAAGAAGGGGGCGCTGATATGAAATTGAGGCAGGACATCTTTTATGTGGAGCCCCAGTTCTTTGAGATCTTTAAAATTGAATGGCTTTCGGGAAGGCCGGAGCAGGCGCTTT
Source organism: Pedobacter steynii (assembly GCF_900103665.1). Taxonomy (GTDB): domain Bacteria; phylum Bacteroidota; class Bacteroidia; order Sphingobacteriales; family Sphingobacteriaceae; genus Pedobacter; species Pedobacter steynii. The sequence goes on along the minus strand of NZ_FNGY01000020.1, from coordinate 4,313 downwards.
CGCAACCGAATATGGTAAGCCTTTCAGAAAAGACAGCGGCAAAATACTTTGGAAACTGGAAAAATGCAATTGGTAAAAGTATCCGCTATGACAACAAGGCTGATTACAAAGTGACCGGCGTATTTAAGGATTTTCCGGAGAACAGCAGCTTTCCTTTTGAGGTTGTATTTTCTTATGCTTCTTTTGAAGATAAATTCGGTAAGGAATGGGGTTGGGTAACCAACAGGTCAGAAGGTTATGGTTTATTGAGAGAAGACCTGAAGGCTGCAGATCTGGAGAAGCCATTAAAGCAGTTTATTGATAAGCATTATATAGAGAAGTCGGCGGCTAAAGAAAAACATTATTTTCAACCGCTTTCCGAAGTACACCATGATGCACGCTTTAGTAATTTCAGGTATAAGACAGTGGCTTATAAAGAATTGATCGGCCTGGGGGTAATTGGTCTTTTTCTACTGATTACGGCATGTATCAACTTTGTCAATCTCGCTACTGCACAAGCAATCAGTCGCTCTAAAGAAGTTGGAATTAGAAAAGTTATGGGTAGTAGACGGAAGCAGCTTATCTGGCAATTTCTAAGCGAGACTGCTTTAATCACCGTTATTTCTTTGGGTATTGCCTGTGTGCTGACAGAGTTGGTGATCCCTAAGATGGAAAGTCTGATGGAAATTAATGTGTCTTTCCACCTTTTCACAGAGCCGGTTATTTTTGTGTTTATGCTCATTTTAGTCGTGTTCGTAAGCTTCCTTGCGGGACTTTATCCTGCCCTGATCATGTCAGGATTTAGTCCGGCATTGGCGATAAAGAATAAGATTAGCTCTGCCAGTGCAGGAGGATTAGGGTTGAGAAAGGTTTTGGTTGTTGCACAATTTACCATTACTGCAGTTCTGATCATTGCTACCTTGGTGGTGGTTAGGCAAATGGAATATATGAGGGAAAAATCCCTTGGGTTTGATACAAAAGCTGTTTCCATGGTCAATATTCCCGGAGATAGCCTCAGCAGGTTAAAATACGAATCGCTCAGGGAGCGGTTACTTCAATTGCCAGGGGTCCGGGACATTAGCCTCACAAGTGCTGCACCAATTTCATCAGGTAACAGAACCATCAGTTTTAAGTACGATGATCGTCCTGAAGATGAAAAGACCCAGTTGAACATCAAACAGGCAGATGAACACTACCTTAAGACTTTTAATTTACCGCTGATTGCCGGTAGAAATTTATCAAAAAGTGATACCCTAAAAGAATTTGTTGTTAATGAGCAGTTCCTGAAAACTTTAGGGATTGCAAATCCTTCGGATGCGATTGGAAAAACGATTGGTTTGGGAGGCGGAGCCAGCCCTAAGAAAATAGTAGGGGTGGTAAAAGACTTTAACAATATGACTTTTAAGAGTACCATTTCTTCCATCGCTATTTTTTCAGATAAGAATGAATATGCTGCAATGGCGATAAAGATGGATATAAAGGAAATGATGAATACGATGAAAAAGGTGGAGCAGGAATGGAATACTACTTTCCCTGATGATGTTTATGAAGCTAAGTTCCTGGATGAGAATATCCAGAACTTTTACAGAACAGAGCAAGTAATGGGCGTGCTTTTTAAAGTGTTTGCAGGAGTGGTGATCTTTATTTCTTTTATAGGCTTATTTGGTCTGGTGTCATTTATCGCTACACAAAAAACACGGGAAATTGCCATACGTAAAGTCCTGGGCGCTTCTACTTTAGAATTGGTGAAAATGTTGAACCGTTCTTTTTTATGGATGGTCCTGATTGCTAATCTCGCCGCCTGGCCACTGGCTTATATTTTTGCCTCTAAATGGCTGAATGGATTCGTTTACCGTATAGAAATCAGCATCTGGCCATTTATGATTGCTATGGTTTTGTCAGTGATCATTACCTTGGTAACGGTGAGCCTGCGCTCTTTTAAAGCAGCCAATACGAATCCAATAGATGCGCTGAAATACGAATAGCCTTTTTTTGATAAAAAAATAAAACATATAAAGATGATAGAGCTTAAAAATATAGAAAAATACTACGCGAATAAAGGAGTTAAAAGTTATATCCTGCGCCATGTCAGTACCATCATTAAGCAAGGTGAATTTGTTTCGATCATGGGCCCCTCGGGAGCTGGAAAATCTACTTTGTTAAATATCCTGGGAATGCTCGAAGAGCCAACTTATGGGGCATACGAGTTTATGGGAGAAGATGTGGTTTCTTTAAACGAACGGAAACGTATTGAGTTGTACAGAAACCATATTGGTTTTGTATTTCAGGCTTACCATTTGATCGATGAAATGACGGTTGCTGAGAATATTGAAGCCCCTTTGTTGTATAAAAAGGTAAGTAGTGCAGAACGAAAAAGCAGGGTTGCAGATGTTCTGGATCGTTTTAATATGGTCGCTAAAAAGGATCTGTTTCCCAATCAGCTTTCCGGTGGACAACAACAGTTGGTGGGGATCGCCAGAGCTTTAGTCGCACAGCCTTCCATTATCCTGGCGGATGAACCAACAGGAAACCTGCAATCTCCACAGGCACTTCAGATTATGGAGTTGTTTAAGAAACTGAATGAAGAAGAGAATATTACCATCATTCAGGTGACACATTCGGAAGTCAATGCAGCATATGGAAGCCGGATTTTACACTTGCTGGATGGGGTGATTAAGGAAGATATTGCCGTTCCGCAGGGCGTGTAAAGGATTTTTAATCACCATTAAGCCGAAGGAAATGTATATTCTCAATTTCAAGATTGCTTTAAGGAATCTGTTTGGAGGCCTTGCGATATTTATTTCCTGTCTCGGTTTGTTTGGCTTGTCCGCTTTTAGTGCAGAACAGCGGGCAAAAGAAATAGGCGTCCGTAAAGTTCTGGGGGCTTCTGTGTCTGGAATTGTGCAATTGTTGTCTGTCAATTTTGTGAAAACAGTCTTGATATTTCCATAGGCTGGCCGGTATTTGTGACTACAGGGGTTTCAACGGTGATGATTGCCCTTTTGACAGTGAGCTGGCAAGCCTACCGTGCTGCAAAATCAAATCCTGTGGATGCATTAAAGTACGAGTAGCTTATCTTTGCAGCATGCAGCGCAGTTTTACAGATCAGCTTAACCGGACGATAAGTGTCAGTTATCCGCCAAAAAGAATCATCTCTCTGGTTCCTTCTCAAACAGAATTGTTGTTTGATCTGGGCCTGGATGCAGAAGTGATTGGGATTACTAAATTTTGTGTTCATCCGGAATCCAAATTTAAGGAAAAGACCAAAATAGGGGGGACAAAGAAATTAAACCTGGATCTGATCCGCAGCTTAAAGCCTGATCTTATCATTGGTAATAAAGAAGAAAATGAGCAGTTGCAGATAGAAGCGCTCATGGAAGAGTTCCCGGTTTGGATGAGTGATATTTATGACCTGGAAGATGCAAAGAAAACCATCAGTCAAATTGGGGCCCTGGTAGACCGTGAACCTGAAGCGGCTTACCTGAATCATTTGATCAATGCCGGATTTAATGACCTTCAAACCCTGGCGTTGCAAAATAACCTGAATAAAAGTGTGGCTTATCTGATCTGGAAAAATCCATATATGTTTGCCGGAAGGAATACATTTATCAATCACTTGCTGGCTGTAAATGGGCTTAACAATGTGGTCAAAGAAAGCCGGTATCCTGAAATGAGCATGGAAGAACTTCGCCTGTTGAAGCCGGAACTGGTATTTCTGTCTTCAGAACCTTATCCCTTTAAAGAAAAGCACCTGGAAGAAATCAGTGCAGTTCTGCCGGAAGCGAAAGTCCTGCTGGTGGATGGAGAAATGTTTTCCTGGTATGGCAGCCGGCTGGTAAAGGCAGTTCAATATTTTTTCCAGTTTCAAAAGGAATTGTATTGAGTTTTGCCTGGGCGAACCTCTGCTCTTGAGGAAAGGAAAAAAAGATTGAAATTTAAAGCGTATAAGATCAATATGTTAGCTTTAACTATTGAAATTAATTGGAAAAGAGTTTTGAGTTTTAGAAACAATATCTATCTTTGCAATCCAAAACAATGACATCCTAACTGCGGAAGTGGCGTAATTGGTAGCCGCACCAGACTTAGGATCTGGCGCTTCACGGCGTGGGGGTTCGAGTCCCTTCTTCCGCACAAAACTAAACCCGATCCCTTCAGATCGGGTTTTTTATTTTAAGCGTTTTTTATCCGTGTAGCGGACCAGGGTCAATAGGTTTCAGGTGTACTCGAAGAAAAATAAATGGATCAATGCCAAAAGTTGTGGAGCAAGTATTAAAAATATAGCTTTGTATTTTTATATAGTTTCAATTTATGCCATCAGCTGCCGCGTCCTTGCT
>NZ_FNGY01000011.1 GCF_900103665.1 Pedobacter steynii | reverse complement strand
CAGAGAAGTCAAGCCCACCAGAGCCGATGGTACTGCGGTAACACGTGGGAGAGTAGGTCGGTGCCAAATCTTAAAGTAAGCCTGTAGTGAAAACTACAGGCTTTTCTTGTTTATCAGCTTTTTTATTCCTGGATTCGTTTATAGATTTTTGAAATCATTGTTTTTATACTACGGTGCGGAGAATTTCCCGTTAGGCTAAAGATCTTTGCTGGTTCCCGCAATCACGGATCTTCATGCAGCACTTAAGCCTTTGGGCTACTGTAGCCGCAACTTCCTGAAGCTGATTAGCTTGCTGCTTTCAAGATTTTCATCTCCTTTGACAGAAGAACTTTGCGGGAAGATCATATTTGGTCAGTTGTACCAGCGCTGAGGCCTGAGCCTTATTTATTGTTAAAATATGCTAAAACTTGATCCCTGATACAATAAAACCGTATTATTGTATTTTACGTTAATTTATAAAAGCAATTTCAAATGAGATTCAGGCAATTATTTTTTACAGCACTCCTTTTATCAGCTAATGCCTCTGTTTACGCGCAGAGTAAAGATGTTAAGCTTCCCGCCAATTGGTTCAATCTGGACCTTGTTCAGGATGGTTACTTTGGAATCAGCACTGAAAAAGCATACAAGGAGTTGCTTAAGGATAGAAAACCTAAACAGAAGATTATTGTAGCCGTAATTGACGGTGGCATTGACGTCAATCATGAGGATCTAAAGGATATTTTGTGGACGAATAAGAAAGAGGTTCCCGGGAATGGTATTGACGATGATGGAAATGGATACATTGATGATGTCCACGGGTGGAATTTTATCGGATCTAAGAAAGGAAATCTGGCTTATGATAACCTGGAATTGGTTAGGATTTATAGAGAATATGTACCAAAATATCGCTCTACTATAAAATCGACTGTGCTTGACAGCGTTCAAAAGAAAGAATTTGAATTGTATACCAAAGTTACGGCAGAGTTCGGTAAAAAATACGATGAAGCAGATCAAACGTTTAGAGTGGTGTTTGCAATTAATAAAATAATGGATTCCGTGGCACTGATTCATAAAAAGACAATCCCTTCGCTTGAGGATATAGATGGGTATAAAGCGGATGATGAAATGGAGGAGCAGGTTAAAAAGATCATTAGATCCGGGGCTAAAGAAAGCGGGGGAATTGAGAAATTTCATAAGGAAATAAAAGACGCTTATAAGCAGTATGATGTCATGTTGAAATATAACCTTAATCCTAAATATGACCAGCGGGCTGAACTGGTTGGAGATGATTATTCAAATGCAAGAGAGAAATTCTATGGAAATAACGATGTCATGGGGCCAAATGCGGAGCATGGCTCGCATGTGTCAGGAATTATAGGCGCAAATAGGAAGAATACGATTGGCATCAATGGCGTTGCCGATTATGTGAGTATAATGGGCATTCGTGTAGTTCCTGAGGGTGATGAAAGAGATAAAGATGTTGCCAATGGCATCAGATATGCTGTCGACAATGGTGCAAAGGTAATTAATATGAGTTTCGGTAAGAGTTATAAATGGAACAAAGAGGTTGTAGATGAAGCCGTAAAGTATGCGGAAGAAAAGGGGGTGTTATTGGTTCATGCTGCTGGTAATGATAACTTAAACGTTGATTTGGAGGAGAACTATCCTAATAAATATTATGATAGCCCTGAAGCAATCGCGCATAAGAAAAAAATGGAAGAGTCGGCACCAAAACCCATACCGTTCAGACCTTTGAATAGCCAGATGCAAAATCAGGGAATGGGACGCCCAGGTGTACGTACGAATGTAAAGCCAGCTCTTGATTCCGCTAAATTTAAACTCCCTCACGCTACAAACTGGATCGAAGTAGGCGCAAGCGCTTATAAGAATGATGCCACGTTGAAAGCCTCTTTCTCAAACTATGGAAAGTACAATGTTGATGTTTTTGCTCCGGGATTCATGATTAATTCTACTGTGCCTGGTTCTAAATATGAAGAATTGGATGGTACAAGTATGGCTGCTCCGGTTGTTTCCGGACTGGCTGCGTTGATTTTAAGCTATTATCCGGAATTAACCGCTCCGCAAATACGGGAAATCATTATGAAATCAGTTACTAAAGTTGTACAGAAGGTGAAATTAACCAATGAAAGAGGAGAGAACACCAGAGCGGTATTCTCTGAACTTTGTGTCAGTGGAGGTATTGTGAATGCTTATGAAGCCTTAAAATTGGCAGCGACCTATTCTAAAAAGAAATAACGCTCCGGCCTAATTTACAACAATAGTAGCAGGGAGTTGAGCTTCATATCCTTTGCTGCCTTTGTAGATATATCGCGTTGTAATGGTATACTTTCCTTTTTTGCCTGGCTTGATCTTAGCAGAAACTGATTCAGGAAGACCTTCACGATCTGTTGAAGTATAGCTTCCCTTAGTTGTTACGATGATATCCCGGAAGTATTTCTTCTTACTTAGAGGAACTGAGTACTCACTTGACCAGGACGCAGGCTGCTCTTCATCTGCTCCCGTTGTCTTTTTTACGCCATATGAGGACATAATTTGCTGGTAGGTACCATTGCTCCCGGCAATGAGAAATAACGCGCCATAAAAGGGGCCGCCACCCCCGCCATTCAGGTGTTCAATCATAAAAGCATATTGATCTTCCCCAATCAATAATGGCTTGGGAGTAGGACAATTTGAAAATGCTCCATAACCGCCAATAGCTGGTTGAAATATTCTTAATTTCCATCCTTCTTTTGTTAAAGCAAACTTGGCCAACCCTAATAGTCCACCTGTAAATCTAGAGGTCTGAAGCCCTTCCTCATCATATTCGGAATGATTAAAGCTGATGACTTTATATTGTAATCCTGTGGAGTCTTTGAAGTCCATCACATTCATTAAGCGGGTGGCTACACCTCTTTCAAATGGGAATAGCAGGTCTCCCTGCTCTCCATTTACATCGGTATAAGATTTCCTGTTAGGTGTTTTGATGTCCCAATTGATTAATTCATTTTGATATCCGGACTTTTTTGTAATGTTGTAATATTTACCTGGGAATAATTTTAACAGCGCTTTTTGCGCGTCAAAAGGCCCGGAAATAATGAGATTGCGGGCCTCTAATATGGTGTAGCTGATGGTAGTCTTTTTTAGATACTCATCGTCGTTTTGTGCATAAGAGGTATTGAGGAATGTAGACGTTAATAGTAAAAAAAATAATATTGATTTCATAAATATGGTTTGGGGCACGAGTTACAAAAAGAAGGTTCATTTCTATCCTGTAAAAGTACACTATAGAAGCTTCTGTACATAAATAATGAATATCTGCCTAAGAAAATATTAATTTAGCCCCTCACAAAATAGCTAGCCATAAAATAAAACTAGCTTGTTTAGGGCACTTATTTTCAAAATGCCTGGGATATAAATGCGTTAGTCGTCGGTTTAGCGGAACGATATAAAAAATGAAATTTGATATGAAATATAGATTTTTACTTTTCCTTTTAGTGATTTTTGGTTGTGAAACTAAAAAAGCGAAAGAAACTGTTCAAACAAAAATTGAAATAGAAAATAGAAATTTTTTTGTTGGTGATGTCAATGATGACAAGAAGGGTGATACTGCATTTATAAGTTTTATACGAAATATAGAAACCGATGAAATTGAATGTGGAGAAAATAATTGTTTTATAAAAATTGAATTTACAGATGGCATTCCCAAAATAAGTTTTGATCAAAGTTTGGGAGTTTTTATCGCTCAAACTGAAGATTTGAATAATGACAAAGCAAATGAAATAATAATTTTTTCCAGAACCAGGGAAGGTTACTGGAATAATATTTCTGTTTGGTCATTTAAAGGCAGAAAATGGAATGAAATCGCTAAAACCAAAGCGTTTATATCAGAAAGTCAGGATTTTGAGAATCGAATAGTCAAAGAAAGAGGTGGTTATTATTTAATTGGGGAAAATCAATGGGAAGAGGATGAAAACGGAGAATTTAAAAAAGTAAAGATTAAAATATAAAATCCGATATTCCCGATCTATCTTCAGGTAGTGATAAACTGCTCAGGGTTTATGTGGCCTGACTCAAAACTCCTCAGCTATTCCGCTGATCTTTTTTACCGGGAATGGTAATCCGGCCTTTATGATCAATTTTACTATTTTTAGAAGAACAGTTTAAAAATTGTATATTGAAACTGTGATTTTTTCTGTAAAATGTTCGGAACGGGATTAAAAAGAGGGGAATTATTCGGGGCATCATCGTTTGATAAGGAATATGGATGCAGGAAATCTGCGCCATTAAATGTGCCAAATGTTTGAGCTTTGAGGTGACTTCTTAGGGAAACGTATAAGGGTGGTGTGGTATTTGGATTGGGCAGCTGCTTGTAGGGTTATGTTGTAAGTCGTTGATTATAAAGTGGTTTAAACATAAAAAAGCCCATCCGAAGATGAGCTTTTAACAAGTAGCGGGGAGCAGGATCGAACTGCCGACCTCAGGGTTATGAATCCTGCGCTCTAACCATCTGAGCTACCCCGCCGGGCGTCTTTTTTCTAAAGAGTTGCAAATATAGAATAAATTACTTTTCTTTAGAAATAAATATTAAAAAAAATAGTCTAATAGTTCAAAATATAAGGATCCATCGATGTCAGAAAAGAAAAAGTTTACGTTAGAATATGAATTGAGGTCGTCTCCACGTATTTTGTTTAGCTTCATTAGTGAGCCTAATGGCTTATCTCAATGGTTTGCTGATGATGTGATTTTCCGTGATCAGCTGTATACATTTACATGGGATGACGAAATACAGAAAGCGAAGCTTTTAAGTATTAAAGAGAATAAACTGGTAAAGTTTAAATGGATTGATGATGAACCTCATTGTTATTTTGAGATGGAAATCGTTCAGGACGAATTAACAAATGATGTAGCTTTATCCATTACAGATTTTGCTACTGAAGATACACTTGCCGAACGTACGCTGATTTGGGATAATCAGATTACCTATTTGCATAGTGTACTTGGCGCATAGTTTTTCGCTTGCTTTGATTACCTTTGTATATTGAAAAAGATTCATTTACTACTGCTCAAAGCATTTATTAGGCCCTTCTTCGTCACATTTTTTATTGTGATGTTCATCTTGTTGATGTTTTTCCTGTTTAAATACGTGGATGATTTAATAGGGAAGGGCTTTGAATGGTATGTGATCCTGGAACTGATGTATTATGCTTCGGCTGCAAATGTTTCCATGGCCCTGCCACTTTCTATTTTGCTGTCCTCCATTATGACCTTTGGGACTTTAGGGGAAAACTATGAGTTGGTGGCCATAAAATCGGCGGGGGTATCACTGCAAAAAGCAATGATGCCATTGCTGGTCCTGATCGGCTTCATTGCAATTGGCTCTTTTTTATTCTCGGATGTGATGTTGCCAAAGGCCAATTTAAAGTTCGGCTCTCTACTCTGGGATATCAGAAATAAAAAATTATCCTTTCTGATTAAAGAAGGGGTGTTCAATAATAGTATTCCGGGGTATTCAATCAGGGTGGATAAGAAAGGCTCAGACGGAGTTTCGCTTGAAGGGGTTATGATCTATGACCATACCAGTAATAATGGGATTGCGAAGATCATTATTGCTAAAGAAGGAAAAATGGCCAGTGATGAGAAGAACCTTCTTTTGAAGCTGAAGAATGGAGTCCGATATGAAGAATCCAGTGGACAGAATTCATCTTACAACCCCAGACAGCAGTTCACCAGGATGAGGTTTAAAGAAACAGATCAAAAATTTGACATTTCCAGTTTTAAGATGAACAGGACAGATGAGCAGGGCTTTAGAAACAATACCCAAATGCTCAATCTTAAAGGGCTTGTTAAAAAAGAAGACTCTTTAAGTAAAGAGCTGGATAGTGTGAATAAATTTGCAGCGATGACGGTTTCGAGTTACTTTAAACAGAATAACTATGTGAAAGGTTATACTAAGGTTAAAGCGGCTGAAAAAGTGATCAATAAGCCTGTACTGAGCCTATTGCCGGTAAACCAAAAACTAAGCATCATCCAAAGTGCCTTAGATCAGGCAAACTCGATCAAACAAACAACTTCGGGCCGAATGGCAGATTATGGCGATAGGGTAAGAAATATCATAAAAGTTCAGATCGAATACCAGAAAAAGTTTACACTCGCAGCATCTTGTCTTCTTCTATTTTTCATTGGAGCCCCATTAGGAGCAATCATTAGAAAAGGGGGCTTGGGTTTGCCTGTAGTGATGGCCATTGTTTTCTTTTTGATTTATCATATTATTGCCACTGTTGCGGAGAAATCGGCTATAACAGGTACGCTTGCCCCGTTTTTCGGACCCTGGCTGGCGATCATTATCTTATCTCCCGTAGGAGCTTTCCTTACTTATAAAGCAACAGTAGACTCTGCCTTATTTGATGTGAATAACCTTAAGCAACTGCTGGTAAGCCTATTTAAAAAGAAAAAAAAGAACCTGCCGGCAAAGCTTTAATCAGTTAAGAAGCAGGGCTGATATTGACAATTATTCCTTACTTATTTATGATATTTGAACACATGGATTTGAGTGGGAAGGTTGTAACTTTGTACTTAAATCTTAATAGCTGAACAAGCAGCTGATCCTAGTGTTTGTTTATCGATATATTTCAAAAAATGGAAATCAAACTAAATGCAATAGAAGAAGCTATTGCTGAAATACAAGCTGGTAAAGTAGTTATTGTTGTTGATGATGAGGATAGAGAAAATGAAGGCGACTTCCTGACCGCTGCTGCAAATGCGACGCCTGAAGTGATTAACTTTATGGCCACTTATGGCAGGGGGCTGATCTGTGCTGCCTTAACGGAACAGCGTTGTGATGAACTTGGGTTAGAGCTGATGGTTGGAAAGAACACTGCAGCTTATGAAACAAACTTTACCGTTTCTGTTGATTTAATTGGTTACGGATGTACTACCGGAATCTCGGCCTCTGACAGGTCTAAAACTATTCAGGCGTTAATTAACCCTAATATCGATCCTGCCGAATTAGGTAGACCTGGACATATTTTTCCACTAAGGTCCAAAGATGGAGGCGTTTTAAGAAGATCCGGACATACGGAAGCTTCTGTAGATTTAGCCAGATTGGCTGGAATGGAACCTGCAGGGGTTTTAGTCGAAATCATGAAAGATGATGGAGAGATGGCCAGATTGCCTGATTTGATTAAAATTGCAGCTCAGCATCAATTGAAAATTGTTTCTATAAAGGATCTGATTGCTTATCGGTTGAGCAAAGAAAGTTTGATACAAGAAGAAGTAACCGTTAATCTTCCTACAGATTGGGGAGATTTTAAAATGACGGCTTATACGCAGCTGGATACCGGAGCAACCCACCTGGCGATCCGCAAAGGGGAATGGCTTCCGGATGAGCCGGTGATGGTAAGGGTACACAGTTCTTGTGTGACTGGTGATATTTTCGGCTCCTGCCGTTGTGATTGCGGCCCGCAGTTGCATAAGGCAATGGAAATGATCGATAAAGAAGGTAAAGGTCTTATTGTATATATGAACCAGGAAGGTCGGGGTATTGGACTGGTGAATAAATTACGTTCTTATAATCTTCAGGATGCAGGTTTAGATACCGTTGAAGCCAATATTAAACTGGGCTTTAAAGGTGATGAGAGAGATTATGGAGTAGGTGCTCAGATATTAAGGGCTCAGGGGATTTCTAAAATGAGATTGATGTCTAATAACCCGACAAAACGCGCCGGTCTGATTGGATATGGACTGGAAATTTTAGAGAATATCTCTATCGAAATTGAAAGCAATGTTCACAATGAACAATACCTGAGAACCAAACGTGATAAAATGGGACATCAGATCATGAAGGGATAAAAAGAAAGCCTATTTCTTAGGGTTATTCTTTTGCTGTTCGTTAAGAATGGCCTCTTTGTTAATTAACTGCCTGGTTTTGGGGATTTCTCCATGCTGGGCTTTTTTCTTTTGATCCCTTTTGTACTTCCCGGTTATTTTCTGGAGGAATTCCCTGAAGCTATCAAACTGTTGGGTATAAACCAGCCCTAACGAGGTCACATTGTTATTCTGGTTGATGCCGGAAGTCGTAAAGATGGTTTGTTGTGTGGGTGGTTTATTGGATACTTTACCGATCAAAGTCCCATCCTTTTTGATTAGACCAAGAATCTCTACTTCACCCCCTACATTATTTCTTGTGAAACCTGAAAGCGATAAATCATTCGTACTGCCTCTGTTTACAATTCCGGCATTCAGGATAACACGGTCATTAAACAGTCTGAACGAGGCATTGGCTTCCGTTAACGAGCGAACATTGAAGTCCACAAAATCCAGATTTAATGAAGAAAGCACATTGTTCAGCTGATTAAATAACAGCTCTGTTGCTGTACTCGTTACCCCATTGGTTAGTTGCTTTCCTAAATCCTCGTTTCCTGTGCCCGGAGCAAAGCTTCTTCTGATGATTAAGCTCAATGCCTGTAAATTAAGGTTATTGGAATCGTTGAAATAGGCCTGCATTTCTTCCTTAATTGCGGGGTTTGATGGGAAGAAGATATCCAGTTTAATATCAGGTTTTAACAATAGCCCCGAGAGTCCCATTTCAACTTCGGTTAGTACCCGCTCATCTTTACTACTGCCCGGATCTCTGTTAGCAGCAGTATAGAGGTCTCTCAGGCTTGTTCTAAGCGCGTATATCGCCTTCAATTGTATTTGGGCAGCGGTAGGGTTGCCTGTCCACCGGATCGTTCCACCCTGTCTGATATTGAATTTCTTATTGATCACCTCCTGTGCGGTGAAATCGAAGCTACCATTTTCAATGATATAATCTCCCGACATGTCGAAATCACCCAGGCTATTGATTTTTAAAGTAAGGTCAGTTGCATTTCCTCTTCCACTAAGGTTTCCAAGAGTGGTGAAGATATTGGCTACACTGTTCGCATCCACATCCAGTTTCAGATTCATGGTAAGCCCATCAAAACTGGTTTGCTTTTTCACTGTTTTAGTGGTGTCCTTACTTACGAATGTGATGAAATCCTTACTCGAAACTGTTTCAGAACTATTTAACGGAAGGTTAAATACGGTTCCTTTCTCCGTTTTTGCATCAATATCAATGAACATCCGGTTGGTAGGCCCCTTGAATATAAATGTTCCGGTTCCATAGGCCTGCCCATAGTAAACAGGATTGTCCTTTTCGGTTGTGTTGAGTGCCATGAAGTTTTTAGCCTTCACAACGACATCAATTGTTGGATTGTCAATATTGTTCAGGTCGACGGATCCATTTGCCACTGCCTGGTTATTGTCTACATCAATTAATTTAAGGTCATGGATTCTGATGACACTATTGTCAATCACCACCTGATCATCTAGCGTATAGGCTGTCTGAAGATAATTGATGGTCATTTTCCCTTTGTCAAATGCTACTTCTCCATTAATTTCTGGTTTTTCGAAAGGACCTTTGACAGTCAGATCCGCCGAGATATTGCCTTTTAACTTGGAAACGAGTTTTTTTACAAAAGGTTCCAGAACAGCCAGCTCTGTCTCATCCAGCTTTACATGGACGTCTATTTCTTTTTTTCCGAGATCAAGGCTTCCTCTCGCTCTCAATGTTTCCTTATCACGCGCAATAATGGTGGTGTAAATGTTGGCCACATTGTTGGCTTTATGATAAGAAGAAGTATCTGTTAAACTTCCAATGTAAGTGTCATTGAACCTGAGGGAATCTATGGTAATGTTGTCAGAAATTTTGGGTGATTTTAGTACCTGATAGAGCTTTGTCTCTCCGTTGAGATGCCCGGATAGTTTGACACCAAGACCTTTAACGAAAGGATTTAAAGTTTCCAGGTCAAATTTTTCGAAGCCAACCAGAATCAGGTCGTCGGGATCTTTGGAAAGAATCCCATTGATTTTGAGTAGCTGATGGCCGTTGCTCAGGTCGAAGTTGTTGATTTGTGTTTTGCCATCATGAAAACTAATCCTTACTTTTTCCTGAATTTTCCAGTCTTCATTATTGATTTTTAGTATGGAGGGAAGGATGGTAATCCGCCCTACAGTGTCGGTAGCAAATTCAACAAGACCATTCAAATCAAGTGAGTTGGCATCGTCAGAGTTGGCAAGTTTAACGTTTAAGGTCAGACTGTCGTTGCGGAGAATATTTGAAATATTGACATTTTTGATATATAAACTGTCATTTATATCTACGCGGTCTGAGGTGATGATGGCTTGAAGCTGATTGAGGGATGTATTCTCGTCGACAATAATATTGTTGACTACAATTCCATCATACTTGAGTTTTTTTACAAAGCCATTTACCGTTGCCGTCTTCTTTTGGGAGTCAAAGTTTCCAATGAAAATGGCCTGATCTTCGATTTCCAGTCCCGGAACAAGGAGCTGGGCCACAGGCTCAAACTTTTTAATTTTTAAATTAAACTGGAAAATCTGCTCCTTATAGTTGATGATTTCTGCTTTTAGTGAAGGGATATAGGTTTTGGCGAGTGTCTTGAAATAGGAGGGTAATGTATTCAAGTCATACTGACCCTTTATACTGGCATCTAAGATGTCGGAATTGATCGTTAGGCTTCTATCCCTTCCGATACCACTGGCATTTAGTTGTATGGAATCAATATGATAAATTCCTTTTACGTTGTTAAGTTGTACGTGTTGGACTAATAGATTTCCCTGAATATTGTCCAGATTGGTCCCGGAAAAGTTCGTACTGAATGTGGCATCTACCTGGAGAGAATCTTTGTATAATTTAAGTGCCCTCAGCCTTGCTTTTTTAATGTCGGCTTTGAAGTTGAATTGAGGAAGTTTGCCATTTAAATTTACTCCACCGTCGAAGTTGAGCTTCAGATTTTTATCATCTATTTTTAAATTTCCATCAAAATACTTTTTTTCAAAAGTTCCATCAATGTTGACATTTGTGTACCTGTAGTTGTTGAAATCAATGTAATCAATGTCACCATTTAGCTTTTCGTAAAGACTTTTGATTTCTGTGCCACGGCCTTTCACATTTAAAGAGGCCGTAATTCTTCCAAGAGTTTTTTCGTCGACCAGATTACCCAGATTGAAGTCGTATGTCTTTACATTTCCGGAATAGGAAGGCGTTCCTTTCTTATCGATTTTCATGTTTACGTCGGAAACTACGCGTCCCAGCTGGGTTTTGAATTCCCCATAGGCAATAAAATCATTTTGAAAACCGGTAAAGGAGCCATTAAAGTTTACATTTCCAAATTTGGAAACGACCTCAGGTATGGTCTTTGCTTTTTTTCCGGTAATACTTGTTAATAATTGGTCGAGGTCTTTTTTATTGGTTCCTGCCATCTCAATCTTGAGATCCATGAAGGTTTCTTTTAGAACAGGTAGCCCTTTGAGGGTGAAATCTCCTTTGATATGGGTTGCTTTTCCCGCTTTTATAGCTAATTTTTTAGCCCTGAGGTTATTCACCAGACCAGTAATCTGTCCATCAACATCCAGGTTTAAATTCATCTGATCCAGTTCGGAAGTGAAGAATGATACATCACGGGAATCAATATGGCTATCTTTAAAATTAGCCTTCATTCTGATTTTATTCACATAATCATTAAAATCCCTGAACTTATTAAAGCTCATTTTGAAATAATCCTTAAGCGTGCTATGGTTTGTTTCCAATAACAATTTTTGAAGCTCAATTTTGTTGGTGTCGACGGTGGTAAAGGCCGTTAAATTTTTGAGGTAAAAGCCACTTTTCTCTTTAAAAGTCAGGTTTTTAATGTCTGCCTGGATGATATGATCGGTCGTATTGAGTTTCTCGAAGATTCCATTTAAATTGCTCAGGTGGACATCTTCGAAATTCACCCCTTTCATGACCGTATCAATTTTAAGGTTTTTATACTTGAAATTGATGTTGTTAAGGATGATACGGTCAAAAGTGATTTTGTAAGGTTTCTTCTTCTTCTTTACCGTCGTTGTACCGGAATCGAAGTAGTCAATAATGAAATCAAGATTGGTTGATTCGTCTTTATAAGATTTGAGAAAAAAAATGCCGTCATTTAACTGAACGGTATTCACATCGATAATTCTCTTCTCCAACGAAAGCTGATTGATATCTACCAGAAGTTTGGGTGTATTCAAAAGCGTATCTTTCTGTTGGTCGAGGACGAGCAGATTTTCAAGAACAACAGATTTGAATGGTTTGATATATATTCCGGTTAAGGAGATGGTGGTATTGAGCTCTTTTGATAAATACGCTGCTGCTTTTTTTGCTACAAAAGTCTGCACGGGCTTGAATTGAAGCGCGAATAACAGGATCGCAACTAGTAATAACACTGATGCAACAAACCAAAGAAGTATTTTTAATAGTTTTTTAATAGTTTTGTAGCTTAATTATAATCATTGTGCCAGTAATACTCGCTATTGAATCTTCTTGTGATGAAACTTCGGTTGCTATCTGTAACAACGGCAAAATTACTGCCAATGTTATTGCAAACCAAACAATTCATGAAAATTATGGTGGTGTAATTCCTGAACTAGCTTCGAGGGTACACCAACAAAATATAGTGCCTGTGATACAACAGGCCTTAATAGACGCTAATGTAGACAAAAAGGAGCTAAATGCGGTTGCTTTTACCCGGGGACCGGGTTTATTAGGTTCTTTGTTGGTTGGGGTTTCTTTTGCGAAGTCTTTTGCCTTGGCACTGGATTTGCCTTTGGTGGCTGTAAATCATATGCATGCACATATTTTGGCTCATTTTATTGATGAACCGAAGCCTGCTTTCCCTTTTTTATGCCTGACTGTTTCCGGAGGACATACACAGATTGTCCTGGTGAAGGATTACTTCGATATGGAGATCGTTGGAGAAACGCTGGATGACGCAGCGGGAGAGGCTTTTGATAAAACGGCCAAAATCCTCAATCTCCCTTATCCTGGTGGTCCGTTGATCGACAAACATGCGAAACTTGGAAATCCATTGGCATTTAAGTTCCCGGAACCACAGATCAAAGATCTGAACTATAGTTTTAGCGGATTGAAGACTGCGATATTATATTTCATCAGAAAGCAAGAAAAGGAAAATCCTGACTTTATATCGGAACATTTGAATGATATTTGTGCTTCTGTTCAATATAGCATAGTACATATTCTGCTCAATAAGTTGAGAAAGGCAGCGAAACAGTATGGAATTAAAGAAATTGCGATTGCCGGTGGAGTTTCGGCCAATAGTGGGCTGAGGGAAGCGTTGCAGAAAAGGGCAGAGGAGTCTGGCTGGAACGTATATATCCCTGCTTTTGAATATTGTACGGATAATGCGGCAATGATTGCTATTGCGGGATATCAGAAGTATTTAAACGGAGACTTTGTGGAACAGGATGTTGCTCCGATATCCAGGATGAATTTTTAATATAATAACAGCGAATTATGAGTGCAACGAGTTTTATTTTTTTCGGTTTAATGCTGATTCCTTTTATCATTTTTATCGTTTGGTTGATCAAACAGGATAAAAAGCGAAATTATCTTGGGTTAGCCGTATTGCTTGCTGCAATTATAGTAGCAGTTATTGTGGCCATCTATGTAGATGCGAAATATATGAAGATGTAATAAATAAAAATTTAAAAATATACGAAAAGGCCGGCTTTGTAATTACAAAGCCGGCCTTTTCGTATATTAAGAATAAGAATTAAGCTCTTTCTTCTAATTTTTCGCCAGTTACTTCAGCTCTGATTTTAGCTTCAATTTCCTCAGAAAGTTCTGGGTTATCCAATAACAATTGTTTAACGGCATCTCTTCCCTGACCAAGTTTAGTCTCTCCATAAGAGAACCATGAACCTGCTTTTTTGATGATGTTGAAATCTACACCTAAATCGATGATCTCTCCGGTTTTTGAAATACCTTCACCAAACATAATGTCGAATTCTGCAATTCGGAATGGAGGGGCAACTTTATTCTTTACAATTTTCACTTTTACTCTGTTTCCTGAAACTTCATCAGAATCTTTAATCTGAGAGGTTCTACGAATATCCAAACGTACGGAAGCATAGAATTTCAATGCATTACCACCGGTTGTTGTTTCAGGGTTTCCAAACATCACACCAATTTTTTCACGCAACTGGTTGATGAAGATACAGCAACATCCTGTTTTAGCAATGGTTCCTGTTAACTTACGAAGGGCCTGTGACATTAAGCGGGCTTGTAATCCCATTTTGGAATCACCCATTTCACCTTCAATCTCTGCTTTAGGAACAAGTGCCGCAACAGAGTCAATAACAATCACGTCTATGGCTCCTGATCTGATCAGATTGTCTGCAATTTCCAGTGCCTGTTCTCCATTATCTGGTTGAGATATTAATAAGTTATCGACATCAACACCCAGTTTTTTTGCATAATTTTTATCGAAAGCATGTTCCGCATCGATGAATGCTGCAATTCCGCCTTGTTTTTGTGCTTCTGCAATAATATGAGTAGCCAAGGTCGTTTTACCAGAGGATTCAGGACCGTATATTTCGATCACTCTTCCTTTTGGAACACCACCAATGCCTAAGGCAATATCTAAACTAATTGATCCTGTAGAAATCGATTCAATAGGCTCTACAGCATTATCACCTAGTTTCATAACGGTACCTTTACCATACGATTTCTCTAACTTATCTAAAGTAAGTTGTAATGCTTTTAATTTGTCTGCGTTTACGCTCATATTATTAAATTCTGGGAGTAAGATAAAATATTACCGTTGGAAGAATCAATAACTTCTACTTACATGCTAATTATATTAGCAAATATAGCTAATGTTTATTCTAATGCAAGAAATAAAAGTATTTTTTTTGACTAGTCCTGTTTTTCGCTAATTATTTTAGTTATTTTATTATTTTGTTGAAAATATTTACAAATATTGGTTATTTCGCAAATGCTGCATTTCGGCGATCTGGCCAGGCAAACATAGCGGCCATGAAGGATCAGCCAATGGTGTGCCACATGAATCGTCTCCTTGGGAAGGTTCTTTACCAATTCTTTCTCGACTGCCAAAGGTGTTTTTCCAGAAGATAAACCGATTCTTCTGGAGACCCGGAATACATGGGTATCTACGGCCATTGCAGGAGCATTATAAATTACTGAAGCAATAACATTTGCTGTTTTCCGGCCAACGCCCGGCATCTTTTGTAACTGGTCTATATCAGAAGGTACTTCGTTATTGAAGTCATTCAACAGCATTTTTGCCATTCCAACCAGGTGCTTAGCTTTATTATTGGGATAGCTTACGCTTCTGATATAATCGAAAACAATATCGGGTGTAACATCAGCCAATGCTTTTGCATTTGGAAAACGTTGAAACAAGGCTGGAGTGACCTGATTAATGCGCTTGTCTGTACACTGTGCAGACAAGATCACTGCAACTAATAATTGATATGGGTTATTGTAATGTAATTCTGTTTCAGCATCAGGCTGTTTTGCAGAAAAGTGGGCAACAAAAAGTTTGTATCTGTCTTTTTTGAGCATGAGCAAATATAAAGAGAAGAACTAACACAAGGTTAAAAAAAACGGCAGTAAAAAAAGAAAAGAAGTGCTAAGGTCTGAATTATCGGAAGTTAGCTGGAAAATAAGGGCATAAAAAAGCTGCCTTTTGGAGGCAGCTTCAATTCGTTTTTAAATTACTTCGCTCTGGAGTAGGCTAAAATTTTCTCGATGGTTTCATCGGAAGGATTTCTTGTTAAGCGGTCCAGTTGCGGCCTGATGTGGTCATAGAACATCATATCGAGTTCTATAACTGCATCAACTGCAGGTTTTTCCTGCTTTGGCTGTGTGCAATTTAGTCTGTTAAGTGAAGTAGAGGTTTCCATCATAAGCAATAATAAAATATATGTTTACTAATGTAAACGTTATTGTTATAAATTTATTTTAACCTAAACTACAATTTTTTGTGGACATTTTATCCAACTAAAAATCAGGAGATTTCTTTCACTTTCATCATCTTGCGAAGGTTGCTTAAAGCGTAACGCATTCTTCCCAATGCTGTGTTTATACTCACGTCGGTCAGCTCTGCGATTTCTTTAAAACTGAGGTCAGCATAATGACGCATGATTAACACTTCCTTCTGATCATCCGGCAATAAATGAATCATTGCACGAAGGTCAAAATGAGTTTGTTCTCTCAGCATTTTTTCTTCCGCACTTTCTTCATGGATCTGAAGGAGGTTAAAGATGTCTGTTCCGTCGGCACTGGTGATAATCGGGGCACGTTTCTCACGCCTGAAATAATCAATCACCAGATTGTGCGCAATCCGCATCACCCAAGGTAAAAATTTACCCTCCTCATTGTAACGCCCTGATCTGAGCGTATTGATGACTTTTATAAATGCATCCTGGAAAATATCCTCTGCGAGGTATTGATCCTTTACTAATAAATAGATAGATGTGTATATTTTCGACTTATGTCTTCTCAGAAGTTCTTCCAAAACCGATTCATCACCGGTAAGATATAACTTCACCAAGTCTTGGTCACTATATAATTCTAATTTCATAGGAGTATCCGTACTAAAAAGTTCCCTGCTAATTGCTATAAAATACTTAGTAGATGTTTTTTTCGATATCTTTCTCCTGTTAGTTAGTGGTTTAGTTTGTCTGTTGAATCCCCAAAAGAAGCATTTTTTTATTACAATACAATATAAAAAGTGTTAAAAAAAATTAAAACTGCGCTGAGAGCCTTATTTTTGCATCCTCCCAAAAACGGTAATATTGCATTTTTTGGGTTATATTAGCACTATTCTATCCAGAAGTCAATGAATAACGAAATCAATAAAGATCCACATAAACATATAATCATAAAAGGTGCCAGAGTCCATAATCTGAAGAATATAGATGTTGCAATTCCCAAAAATAAACTGGTAGTCATCACCGGAATGTCGGGATCCGGCAAATCTTCTTTAGCTTTTGACACTTTATATGCCGAAGGTCAGCGACGCTATGTAGAAAGTTTGTCGTCCTATGCGAGACAGTTTATGGGAAGAATGAATAAGCCGGATGTAGATTATATCAAAGGAATTGCACCAGCTATTGCCATAGAACAAAAGGTGATTACCTCTAATCCAAGATCCACGGTAGGAACCTCTACAGAGATTTATGATTATCTGAAGCTTTTATTCTCCAGAATAGGAAAAACCTACTCTCCGGTATCGGGAAAGATCGTTAAGAAGGATACCGTAAGTACCGTGGTGGATTTCATTTCGGGCCTCGAACCAGAAAGCGTGGTGACGATCTTCTGTCCTTTATTTCCTCATAATAACAGGTCTATAAAGGAAGAACTGGCGGTTTTACTTCAGAAGGGATTTCTTCGGATTTTCTATAAGGAGGAGATTCTGAAGATTGAAAATATTCTGGAAGATGAGTCTTTCGTTGACTTTGAGCTGGCCGATGCGGATACCGTAAGGATTTTAATCGACAGAATTGTGGTGAACAATGAGGAAGAAACATTGAGCCGTATCGCGGATTCTGTGCAAACCGCATTTTTTGAGGGTAAGGGTGATCTATATGTAGAGCAGGAAGGGAAGTCAACTCATTTCTGTGATCGTTTTGAATTGGATGAGATCCGTTTTGACGAACCTACTCCAAACTTCTTCAGTTTTAACAACCCTTATGGAGCATGTAAGAGATGTGAAGGGTATGGAAATGTAATTGGAATAGATGAAGATCTGGTTGTTCCGGATAAGAGTAAAAGTTTGTATGATAATGCCATTGCACCATGGCGTGGGGAAAAGATGCGGGAATGGCTAAACAAGCTCATCAAAAATGCGGATAAGTTTAATTTCCCTATTCATCGCCCTTATAACGATCTGACGGAGAAAGAACAAAGACTGATCTGGACGGGGAATAAATATTTTGAAGGCTTAGATGCTTTTTTCAAAGAACTGGAAGAGCAGACCTTCAAGATTCAATATCGGGTGATGTTGTCCAGATATCGTGGAAAAACCGTTTGTCCGGATTGTAAAGGTTCCAGACTTCGTAAAGACGCTTCTTACGTGAAGATCAACGATAAATCAATCATAGATGTGGTATTGATGCCATTGGCGACGATACTGGATTTTTTTGATCATCTGAAGCTTTCTCCAAATGATGAGAAAATTGCGAAAAGATTGCTTGCTGAGATCGTCAACAGGGTATTGTATCTTAACAATGTAGGATTGGGATATCTGACGTTAAACAGGCTTTCCAATACTTTATCTGGTGGAGAATCGCAAAGAATTAATCTGGCGACTTCCCTGGGGAGTAGTCTTGTTGGTTCTGTATACGTGTTGGATGAACCAAGTATCGGCTTACATCCAAGAGATACTAATAAGCTGATAGAGGTGTTGCTTTCGCTTCGTAATGTAGGAAACACTGTACTTGTTGTGGAGCATGAAGAGGAGATGATGAAGGCTGCTGATCATATTATTGATATTGGTCCGGAGGCTGGAACACATGGAGGTAACCTGGTATTCAGCGGCACTTATGATCAAATTATAAAAGACAAAAAAAGCCTCACCGGACGTTACCTTTCGGGAGCAGAGAAGATTGCGATACCGACTAAAAGAAGGGGATGGAAAGACCATGTGCTCATTAAGGGAGCCAGAGAAAATAACCTTAAAAATATTGATGTGAAATTCCCTTTGGGCGTATTCACAGTAGTGAGTGGTGTTTCCGGAAGTGGAAAAACCAGCTTAATCAAGAAAATTCTTTATCCTGCTTTGCAAAAAGCAATCGGCAATTATGCGGGAGAACAAACTGGAGCTTACGACGGAATCTATGGAAACTACGATCTGGTAAATCAGGTAGAAATGGTGGATCAAAATCCGATAGGAAGATCTTCGAGATCTAACCCTGTGACTTATGTGAAGGCATGGGATGACGTGAGGGCACTCTTCTCAGCTTTGCCTGGTGCAAAGGCTGCCGGATTGAAGCCTGCCGCATTCTCCTTCAATGTAGAGGGTGGCCGATGTGATGTTTGTCAGGGCGAGGGGGAAGTGAAGATTGAAATGCAGTTTATGGCAGATATTTATCTTCCATGTGAAGCATGTGGAGGAAGGCGGTTTAAGCAGCAGGTTCTGGACATCACCTATCACGATAAAAACGTCGCAGATATTCTCGATTTAACTATTGATGAGGCGGTCGACTTCTTTAAGGGGGAACCTAAGATCATGGCTAAGCTCCAGCCATTGGTAGATGTTGGTTTGGGCTACGTACATCTTGGTCAGTCTTCCAATACTTTATCTGGCGGAGAAGCACAACGGATTAAACTGGCCTCGTTTCTGATCAAAGGGAATAACGCCAGCAAAACAATGTTTATTTTTGATGAGCCTACTACAGGTTTACATTTCCACGATATTAAGAAATTACTGATTGCGCTGAATACTTTGATTGAACAGGGCAATACGATTTTGGTAATTGAGCACAATATGGATATGATAAAATCTGCGGACTGGATCATTGATATCGGGCCTGAGGGAGGAGATAAAGGCGGTAATGTCGTTTTTGAAGGAACACCAGAAGACCTGGTCTCTTCAAATTCTTCTTATACTGCGAAGTATTTAACTGCACACATGAAATAATTGTATCTTCGCAAATGCTTTTTTTAACACTCTTTTTAGGGGTAATACTGAATATGGTGGGATATATCCCTCCGGGAAATATTAACCTTACTGTGGTTCAGATTACCATCACCAGGGGAATCAGACAGGCACTATATTTTATAGGCGCCTTCTCGGCGATCGAGATACTTTTCACTTTTGGCGTGATGCGTTTTGTGCAATGGCTTTCCAGTGAAATCAAATTGGGAGATATCATTGATGTGATCATGGTGCTGATGTTTGGTATTTTAGGCTTTATCACCTGGAGATCCAGGAAAGAAATGCCAAAAGCAGATTATTCTAAAAAAGACAGCATCAGATATGGAATGCTTTTGGGCGTAATTAATCCCATGCAAATCCCTTACTGGCTATTTGTAGGTACTTACCTGATTTCCCATGAGTGGATAGATATTGGCTATCTTTCTCTGACGATCTTCAGCATTGGTTCAGGTATTGGGGCAGCTGTGGCTTTATATGGTTTTGCCCGGTTTGCCCAGTATATACAGGAAAAATTTGCGCTGAGCAGTTATCTGGTGAATAAAGGGATTGCACTGTTGTTTTTCGCTTTGTCAGGCTATCACATCTGTAAAATCGTTTACGTCCACGTTATTAAATAGGCAGATTATTTCTTTAGAAACTCTACATTCCAGATTTTTTCGGCTCTTCGTCCGATAATCCAGAAGGAGGCTGCAAGAACGCAGAAGAAAAGTGCTTTGTGCCAGTTGTCCCAGAAATATTCGAAATAACGGGTGTAAAGGTTGATGAAGAGAAAGGTAATTCCGAATTCCCTGGCAATATCATCCCGGTATTTTAGGCCTACAAAGATGCTGATGATGCAGGCTGTTGCAGAGATAATGGCCCAGTAGAACAAGCTGATTTGCCTTACCCCGTACCAAGCCTCTAAGGTGCCAAAATTCCCAAATACTGAGAGCAGCCAGAGTGATACAAATAAGTAGGCCATTCCACTGATATAGGTTACGGGAAAAAAGTGAGCCACCTTTTTATTTCTTTTCATAAAGAAAGACAATCCAGTGAGCACTGCTCCAAAACATACAAAGCGTAAAGGATAATTCATCCCGGCGAAATACCAGTTCCATCTCGACAGATAGCCAGTTTCTGTTCCAAACCAGGCGCCAAGGGAAATCAAAGCGAAAACCCAAATCAACCTTGACTTGAAGACATAAGCCAGAATGCCATAGATGACCACAGCAAGGAGCAGTAGTAAAGAAAAATGACTGCTGCCGGTGCCAATAGCTTTACCCAGATAGGCGATGGCGTTGGCGGTGAGCATCACTGCTGTAAATATCAATGCCTCATTACTGAAGACCTGATGTGATTTGGTTTGCTTTCTTTTGAAGCTCAGGTAAAAAAGATAGGCTGCAGCAGATATCGACAGAATACTGATTACTCCATCGGAGGTGTCATAAAGTCGTTCCAGGTATTTTAAAATGGTATCGTCTATGAGTAAAGCGCCAAGAGAAATTACACCGCAAGCCATTGCGATCCAGAAAGAGTATTGAGCCAACCTTCGCCAGTCGAAATTCTTAGTTTCATAGCTCCCGCGTAAGCGTTGAACATCTGCTTCGGTAAGTAATTTTTCTTCCTGCCAATGCTCGAGCATTTCGTCTAAAAATTCACTCTTTTCCGAATCTATCTTCATTTTTCGTTGGCTGGTGGTGGTTGGTTTATATTTGTTTGTAGATAAAACCCTGCCGGCAAGCTTGTTGGCAGGGTTCCATTGCGATAGTAAGATTAGATATTTTTCTGGAATTATTTCAATAGATCGGGTACTTTTTTACTATTACCTACGATCCATACCACATCCTCGTTCTCAAAAATAAGATTAGAGTCCGGATTCAGGATACGTTCCCCTCTTCGTTCAATTCCTACTACGAGCCCCTGAGTTTTTTCCCGGATACCGGAACTGCGGATACTTTGTAAATAAACCGGAGAGCTACTGTTGATAACGATCTTTTGAAGCGTCATGTCTTTTTTAGGGAAGCTGGATTCTTCGGGGATTTCCTCCTTAGCACCTTCAAACAATTCCTTGATTGCAGCCAGCTGATTGTCTGTACCGATCACTAATACCTTATCGTTTGGATACAATCTTTCATCCCGTCCCGGAGTGGGAATCATGATTTTTCCACGTTCTATTAGTGCGATATTTACGCCATACTTTTCTCTTACAGAAAGTTCTATAAGCGTTTTTCCAACAAGTGGGGATTCCGGGGCAACAACTAATTCAGCAAGGTGAGTATCCCAGGGCAATATTTCTGGTTGGGCATTCTGGGCTTCACGCGCATTGAGGTTAAGCAGGAAGCGGCTTTCCATCTTGTTGTAGAATCCCTGTAGTTTTCTGGAGAATATGAACATTCCCACAATCATCAGGGCAATGGCAATGACTACTGCGATCCAGGTACTGTAGAACTGATAGATGAGGAAACCAACAAAGAAAAGTGCCAGTGAAATCCGTAAAACCTCCAGTGCCACCAACGGTCCACGGGTATATTTCTTATTTAACCATAAATGAGAATAGGCCTTCTTTTCTATTTTTCTGATAGCCAGTGCCCATAAAAAAGGAGTCATGAAAATTAAGGTAAGGATTAAGCTGATAATAATTCCATTATTCCCGTTGATGATGTTTTTGGTGATAAATGGTTGTAGGTACCTTGAACCCAGAAAGACGATCGCAATAATGATCACAGAGTGGATGATCGTATTAAATGTATAAGACTTTAATAGAATCTTCCAATCGCTAAGTGTCGTAATGCCAGCTGTGCTGGAACTGTATCTATTGATGGCCTCTACCCATCGTTTTGGTAATGTGCGTTCCAGGAAGAGGTAAAAGGGTTCTGAGGCCTTAATTAAATATGGGGTGGTAAAGGTGGTAATGGCAGATACGGCTACAGCAATAGGGTAGAGGAAGTCGCTGGTTACTTTTAACGTTAGACCAAGTGTTGCGATGATAAAAGAGAACTCTCCGATTTGTGCCAAACTTAAGCCTGTCTGAACTGATGTTTTTAAGGGTTGGCCAGATAATAATGCACCCATTCCGGAACTTAGGAATTTACCTAAGACGGTTGCGATTGTAATGACAAGGATAGGAATAGCATAATCGATTAAAATGCTCGGATTGATCATCATTCCGACGGAAACAAAGAAGATAGCGGCAAAGAGGTCCTTAACAGATTTTGTCAGATGTTCGATCCGTTCAGCCTGAGTAGTTTCTGCTAATATCGAACCCATAATAAAGGCACCCAAGGCAGGGGAAAATCCAACTTTTACAGCCAGTAATACCATTAGCAAACATAAAGCGATGGATACGATCAGCATGGTCTCATCATTCATGAGTTTTTTTGTTGCTTTTAAGAAGGTTGGAACCAGGAATATTCCCCCAATGAACCATAAAACGAGGAAGAAGCAAAGCTTAAGAATCGAAATCAGCATGTCGGCACCGGCAAACTGCTGACTCACGGCAAGGGTGGATAGTAATACCAGCAATAAGATGGCTACAAGATCTTCAACGATGAGTACGCCGAAAACCAGTCCGGCAAACTTTTTATGCTTTACGCCCAGTTCTTCAAAAGCTCTGATAATAATTGTAGTAGAGGAAACGGAAAGAATCCCGCCGAGAAAGATGCTGTCCATTGTAGACCAGCCCATGGCTAAGCCGGCGACGAAGCCGATCAAGAGCATAAATACGACCTCTACAATTGCGGTGATGGAGGCCGAACCGCCTACTTTAACGAGTTTTTTGAAACTGAATTCCAGACCCAGGCTGAATAGTAAAAAGATAACCCCAATCTCTGCCCAGATATGGATACTTGCGTTGTCTGTTACAGTTGGAATAAATTTGATATGAGGACCAACCAGTAATCCGGCAAGAATATAGCCTAGAACTAATGGTTGTTTTATTCTTTTAAATAATAATGTGGTAATCCCGGCAGCGGCAAGTATTAAACCTAAATCAGTGATTAATACGGGTAAATGTATCATAGAAAATGTGTTTTTTAAAGTTATAAAATTGTGTTCATCGGACTTCGATTATTTATAACTACCAGAAAACATGTTTAGGATACAAGAAGTCGAATATATAAGCATATCCAAAGTTTTGGAATACCTGATAATACCGGATCAGTATAAGTGGAACGTATGGTGCTCTTTCGGGACCACGCAGAAAGAACCAGGGATTACTTCCCTGTTTGTTCGTTGCATGGCTGATGAAGGTGAGGTCCTCTAAAAAAGCTTTTTTTAAGGAAGTCCGGGCTTTCGATGGCGGATTGAAATAAAACTTCTTGGTATTGAAATTGGATTTACTAACGTAAGGGCTGACCGTATCGACTCCCTTTCCCTGTACATTTTGTAAGGAAATTACCTGACTGAAAAAGAAAAGAATGGCAGATAATAAAAACCTCATTGAGGTAAATATAACAAAAAAATGCCTTTTTTTAGAGAAAAAAGGCATTTAAATGTGGTTTAACCTATTTTGCTGAAATAGCTGAGGGTATCTTCTTTGTCTTTTTGTAGCTGAATTTTCAGTGCTTCCAATCCGGTAAATTTGACGTCATGCCGCAGAAATTCAAGGAAAGTCATGGTGATATACTGACCATAGATCTCCTTATTGAAGTCAAAAATGTTGACCTCAATATTTCTGGTCATGCCATTGATGGTTGGCCTTTGACCGATATAAGCCATCCCTTTATATGATTCTGTTCCCATATCTACTGTAACCGCGTAAATGCCATCTGAAGGGATGAGCTTATAGGTTTCCTCAAGAAAGATATTTGCAGTAGGAAAGCCGATTGTTCTTCCAATTTTATCTCCTTTGATTACTCTTCCATGTAAAGAAAAGTGATAGCCCAAATAGCTGGCTGCTAAAGCAACTTCCCCATTGAGCAATGCTTTCCGGATCTTGGTAGAACTGACAGCCACATCATCGACATCCTGCTTGGCAATTTCCTCAATTTGGTAGTCAAACTGTTTAGAAAACATTTCCAGTTCCTGCATTCCTCCTTTGCGGTCTTTTCCAAAGCGGTGGTCGTAGCCAACAATCAGTTGTTTAATACCAATAGTATCTACCAGGATGTTTTTTATATATTCAGCAGGGCTGAGGTTGGAAAAATCTCGGGTAAAGGGAGTAATAATCAAATGATCGACGCCTAGTTCCGCCAGAATTTCTATTTTCTCTGCAACGGTGTTGATCAGTTTCAAATCTTGGTTTTCAGGATCGATGATCATCCTTGGATGAGGAAAAAAAGTGAGGATGACACTTTCTCCTCCGGTTGATTTCGCTAATTCACAAAGCCGTTTAATGATCTTCTGATGTCCGAAATGAACCCCGTCAAAAGTTCCTATGGTAGCAACGGCATTGTCTAGTTTTTTAAACTCAGAAAAATGATGATATGTTTTCATTAGAAAATCAATATTTCGTAAATATACCCAGACCATTTCCCCACTTAAATGAGCAATTGATTTGAGTTGTTAATTTTTTTAGCGTTAACCTTATCGGTTTTAAAATTTGACTAATGCAGGGACTGGCGCTTTAATACCACTCCACCCTTTATGTCTGCAATTTGTTGCTGGACTACAAAAGCATCCGGATCAATGTTTCGGATTT
The DNA here is from genome assembly GCF_900103665.1 of Pedobacter steynii. GTDB lineage: Bacteria > Bacteroidota > Bacteroidia > Sphingobacteriales > Sphingobacteriaceae > Pedobacter > Pedobacter steynii. The sequence continues at coordinate 264,753 of NZ_FNGY01000011.1, read as the reverse complement.
CGGTTTGTAATTTCCCCATTTCCAGCTTGGTCAATACTGTATATAAAATGTCAATATCTTTCTTTACGCCATAGCCACCTTCTCCTTTGTAGATCGTGACGCCACGCTTCATCGTTTCAATAATGTATTCTTTAATTTCAGCATTTTTATCAGAGATAATGGTTACTCCGGTATACTGCTCCAGTCCATTCACCACAAAGTCTATGGTATTGGAAGCGGAGAGGTAAGTTAGTATCGCATACATCGCAGTTTCTACGCCAAGAAAAATGGCCGCAAAAGAAAAAATAATGATGTTTAATATCAGGATGATATTACCTACCGTAAGCATGCTTTTTCTACTGATGTAAAGGGCCAGTACCTCTGTTCCGTCAATAACGCAACCACCACGCATGGCCAGGCCAATCCCTCCCCCGAGGAAAAATCCACCAAAAAAGGCAATTAACAGGGGGACGTCGGTAACCGGTTTAAATGGCAATACAATTAAGAACACCGCAAGTGCTAAAATAGCAATGGCGGTCTTAATGGCAAAGCCTTTACCGATCTGTTTAAATCCAAGTATAATAAAAGGAATGTTAATCAGAATGATCAGATAGGATAGTTTTAATCCGGTCAGGCTACTGATCAGTAGTGAAATACCAGTAACACCTCCATCAATAAAATGATTTGGAATTAAAAAGCTTTTCAGGCCAAAACAGGCTGAAACAATGCCACATGTAATTAAAATGAAGTCTTTTACCGACCTTGCATTTTTACTTTTGAAGTGGCTTTGCATATGAATTAAGATTGAGGTCCAGCCGGATTTGACGATTCTCTTTTATTGCGAAGATAGCTGACTAAATCTGTTACTTCAAATGCATTTTCAAGAAGGAAATTTCCACTGCGGGTACGGGTTAATTTTGATAGGTATGCGCCATTATTCAGGTGCTTTCCAAAGTCTGAAATTAATGACCTGATATAGGTTCCTTTGCTGCAAACAATCCTGAAGTCAATTTCAGGAAGTGCAATCCTGGTGATTTCAAAGGTTGGTACGGATACAAACCTTAAACGTAGTTCGGTTTCTTCCCCACGCCGTGCTTTTACGTATAACCGCTCTCCATTTACCTTAACAGCAGAATGGGCAGGTGGGTATTGTTGGATATCACCAGTAAAAGGAGCCGTAGCAGCATAGATGGATTCTTCCGTAATGCCATCCAAAGGGTATTCCTGATCAACAACAGTTTCCATATCGAAGGAAGGTGTTGAAGCACCGAGGATCATGGTTCCTGTATATTCTTTTTCTTCTGCTTGAAAAGTATCAATTTGTTTAGTTAATTTACCTGTACAGAGGATCAGAAGACCTGTAGCCAAAGGATCTAAAGTCCCTGCATGCCCAACTTTAAGTTTCAGTGGTTTCAGGGAGTTTCTAATTTTTCCTACTACATCAAAACTGGTCCATTTATAGGGTTTGTTGATGAGTAATAATTCGCCTTCAGCAAAATTAAAGTCCGGAAAGGTTTTCGTATTTAATATGTTTTCACTCTCTGTCATTTCGGTACACGCTTTTTTAATACGTTTTCTTTGTAAGATTTAAGATAACTTAAGGTTTGGATGTCAGTAATATGGGGTTAGGATACATGTAATGGGGTACCAGAAAAATATAAGGCAAGGATCACCACACCTATGATTATTCTATACCAGCCAAAAACACGGAACCCATGTTTAGACAAAAATCCAATAAATGATTTGATCGCAATAATTGCAACTATGAAGGCAATGAGGTTACCGAAAAGAAGGAGTTTAACGTTCTCTGCATTTAGCAAATGGTATCCTTTAAGGAGTTTATACCCTGTTGCAGCACACATCGTGGGTACGGCCAGAAAGAAAGAAAATTCAGCCGCAGCATGTCTGCTTAATTTCTGTTGCATTCCCCCGATAATGGTGGCCGCACTTCTGCTTAACCCTGGAAATACAACCGCTAAAACCTGGAAACATCCAATCTTAAACGCAGACATATTACTGATTTCTGCTTCATGATGAACTTCTGGTTTTGTAAATACTTTATCAATAAATAATAAAATAATACCACCTACTAATAAAACAACGGCAATAAATATTGGATTGCCTAATTTTTCGTCAATGAAGTCATTTAACAGTTTTCCGAAAACCAGCGCTGGAATTACTGCGATAATCAGTTTCACATAAAATTGCCATTTACTGAAATCAAAAAACTTCTTCCAGTAAAGTACCACGACAGCAAGGATTGCACCCAGCTGAATTGCGATTTCAAACAATTTCACAAACTCATCTTTTCCAATCCCCATAATTGCGCTTGCAATAACCATGTGGCCGGTTGATGAGACCGGTAAAAATTCAGTTATCCCCTCAATGATTGCGAGAATAAAGGCCTGTAAATAATTCATTAAAGCTTTATTTTTTTAGAATCGCATAAACCCCAAAGCCGAATCCAAATAGAACGGTCATTGGTGCCAATAAGGTCTTTCTGAAATCATAAATATCTGTTGTACCCATCATTAGAATAAAGCCAAGTACAACAATCGCAATGCTAATCAATAGCAATTGATAGTTCTTTTTTGTAAATACAAGTTCAGATTTGCTTTCCTGATTTACAGGAGTGTGTTTTTTCTCTATCATTATCTGTAAAGGTCGTAAATTTTTAAACGTAAATATTTGCTGACAGCAAAGGAAGTACTAATGGCCGTAATAAAGATACCAACACCGACTAAGCCAAGTAAAACAATACCAAATTCGGTATAATTTCTTAAGATGACGATTTCAGGAATCTCTCTTTGAGCATAATATAAGATTCCCAAAAGGATTAAGATGGCAATAAAGGCGGCGATCAGCCCATGTAAAGCAGCAAGTAAAATGAAAGGTTTGCGGATAAAGTTCCGGGTAGCACCTACCAGCTGCATGCTCTTAATTAAGAAGCGTTGCGAATAAATGGCAAGGCGAATGGTGTTGTTGATCAATGCGATAGAAATGATCAATAAAATTGCTGCAAAGGCTAAAATGATCAGACCAATGGTATTGATGTTCTTATTCACCATATCAATTAAAGAACTCTGATAAATGACCTCTTTTACCACCGGGTTCTTACTGATATTAGCTTTTAGGGTATCTATACTTTTATTATTGGCATAGTCCGCTTTTAAATACACATCGATGGTTGAAAGTAAGGGGTTATAACCTAGAAAGTTCACGAAGTCCTCGCCCAAATCTGTGGTCAGGTTTCTTGCTGCCATTTCTTTGTTCACATATTGTGTAGTTTTAATAGAAGGCGTGGCATTTAGCTCTTTCTGAAAAGCCAACACATCTGCTTCCTTTGCGCCTTCATCGACAATAATGTTCAACACAATATTTTCTTTAACATAGTTGGAAAGATTTTTAGCGTGTACTAATATCAGTCCCAACATGCCCAACATTAATAATACCAATGCTATGCTGAAAATAGTAGAAATATAAATGGTTTTTGTCTTCTTAGAAGCATCGCTAACTTCAAATTCTTCCATGTATTTGTTTTTATGTTTTGCGAAAATAAAAAAATATAAGCAACTAATTTAAATTTATAGCCCTTTATGCTTTTTTAATCTTTAAAGCTACAACGCATTATCATTGGAAATAGTTTGCTGAAGGTGCTTTAAGTTCAATTTGACACGCTAAAATATCTTCTTTCTGTAAGAGTTTTGTAACATTCTTGTACCAAAAAGGGATTTTGGGCGTTATTTTTGTGTGAAAACGCAAGTATCCTGGGGGGAGCAGAGGTTGATTTGAGGAAAAAGGGATACTAAAAACAAAAACTAATTATTAAAAAATCACCTATGAAAAAACAAATTACTTTAGTTGTCATGGTCTTAATGATGATTGCTGGCATTACAACAGGATGTAAAAAAGAAACAGGAGCGGATGCACCATTGAAAACGAAAATTGTAGGAAGATGGCAGGTTGCCAAAGTAGAAACTACAGTTACAGGAACACCTCCGACAACTTACACCGGAGTTGCAGGGGATTTTTTGGAGTTCAGAGGAGATGAAAATGATCAGATGGAATTCAATTATGGTAAGGAGCGGGCACTTGGGAATTACGTTGTTTTTGGTCTCGAAAACATTAACCTGTCGTTTTCAGGGAAATTGTTCAACTGTGTGATCAATACGCTTACAGATAATAAACTGGAATTTACAGCTACGTCAAATGGTGTTACTCCGGCGGAAACCAGGAAATTTTTCCTGACCAAATAAAACAAATGAAAGAAGGCTGTTCTGATGTTTCAAAAGCATTCAGGACAGCCTTTTTTTTATATTTGCCATCAGCCTGTATTTATTACTTCCTGCTGCAGGTTTTACAATGGTAAAAAGAAATAAAGATTTAAATTTTCTGAAGTCTACATCAGGATTTCTCAATAGGAATTCAATATTGCATTATCTCCTGAAATGGACGATTATTAGCCTGATAGTTGGTATGGCTGCGGGTACGCTTTCTGCGTTATTCCTGGCTTTACTAAACCTGGCCACAGATTTTAGAACAGGACATCCTTACCTTCTTTATTTCCTTCCCCTGTCCGGACTGTTGGTCGGCTTATTATATCACCATCGTGGAAAAAATGTAGAGCGGGGAAATAACCTGGTCTTCGATACGATTCATAATCCAAAAGACGTCATTCCCTTTAAAATGACACCGCTTGTTTTATTGGGTACCATCATCACTCACCTATTTGGCGGATCGGCAGGCAGAGAGGGAACGGCTTTACAAATGGCGGCATCTACTGCCGATCAATTGCATAAACCTTTCGGGTTGGATCCTGCCGACCGTAGCATTCTATTGATCGCAGGCCTGAGTGCCGGCTTTGCTTCTGTTTTTGGAACGCCCTGGGCGGGAGCAGTGTTTGGGATTGAAGTATTATTACTTGGTAGAATCCCCCGGAAGGCTATATTTCCAGCCTTGTCGGCAGCTTTTATAGGCGCCCATGTAACGGAAGTCTGGGGGGTAGGGCATACGCATTACCAAATCAATACCATACCTTCAGTTTCATTGTTGGGTATCGTTTACAGCATCCTCTCAGGACTCGCTTTTAGTATTGCTGCGATTTTATTCGTCAGACTTACACATTTATTTTCTACTGCTTTCAAAAAGCTAAGTTATCCACCTGTGCGACCATTTATTGGTGGTTTAATCGTGCTTCTCCTTGTACTTTTATTGGGAACATATCGATATATTGGATTAGGGATTCCGGTAATTGTTGACGCTTTTAGTCAGGCTTCCCAAACGGAAGATTTCGCTTTGAAAATTTTGTTGACTGCCATCACACTTGGGGCAGGCTTTAAAGGCGGAGAAGTGACGCCATTATTTTTTATCGGTGCGACATTGGGGAGCGCGCTATCTGTTTTTCTGCCTCTCCCAGTAGGGTTACTTGCCGGAATGGGATTTGTCGCAGTATTTGCCGGAGCTGCAAAGACCCCACTTGCCTGTTGTATAATGGCATTTGAGTTGTTTGGTGTTTCCTGTTGGGTTTATGTGAGTATTGCCTGTGTGGTTGCTTTCCTGATCTCGGGCCATCATAGCATTTATAATGCTCCTGAAAACAAATCACCACGCCATTTTTTGTTCGGTAAATTAGGTATTTAAGAAAGGGTTTCTAATCCAACCTTTATTTCCTTATTTTCGCGCTATATATAAGGCATAGCTGTAATGGATTATCAATTTAAAGAAATAGAACAAAAGTGGCAAGAGTTTTGGGCTCAAAATCAAACGTTTAAAGCAGAAGAGCAATCTTCTAAACCTAAGTTTTACGTGCTGGATATGTTTCCTTACCCTTCCGGAGCAGGTTTACATGTTGGTCACCCACTAGGTTATATTGCTTCTGATATCTTTACAAGGTATAAAAGACTAAAAGGATACAATGTATTGCATCCAATGGGATACGATTCATTCGGTTTGCCGGCAGAGCAATATGCGATACAAACAGGACAACATCCGGCCCTTACCACAGAAGTAAACATCAATACTTACAGAAGACAATTAGATCAGATCGGTTTCTCATTCGACTGGTCTAAGGAAGTGCGCACGAGTGATCCTGAATATTATAAATGGACACAATGGATCTTTATGCAGCTATTCAATTCCTGGTATAACTTGGAAACGGATCGTGCAGAAGACATTACCAGCCTGTTGGAAAAATTTAATGCTTCAGGAAGTGCAGATGTAAAAGCCGTTTGTGATGAAGATACAAAGTCTTTTCTGCCGACGGATTGGGCAACAATGACCCATGAAGAAAAACAAGAAGAGTTACTAAAATACCGGTTAACTTATTTAAGAGAAAGTACAGTCAACTGGTGTCCTGCATTGGGAACGGTATTGGCAAATGATGAGGTAAAAGACGGATACTCAGAACGTGGTGGCCATCCGGTTGAGCAAAAGAAAATGATGCAATGGAGCATGAGGATTTCTGCTTATGCAGAACGTCTGCTGCAAGGCTTAAATACAATAGACTGGCCGGAGCCGGTAAAAGAAATGCAACGTAACTGGATTGGCAAAAGTGTTGGCGCCAGCGTTCGTTTTAAGATTGAGCCTTCTGAAAAGATAGCTGCGCTTGGTCAGGACTATATTGAAGTCTTTACCACCCGTGTAGATACGATATTCGGCGTTTCTTACCTGGTACTTGCTCCTGAACACGAACTGGTAATCGGTTTGACTACACCTGAACAATTGGATGAGGTGAATCATTATATTGCTCAAACAAAGAAAAAGTCTGAACTCGACCGCATGGCGGATGTTAAAGCCGTTTCTGGTGCTTTCACAGGAACATATGTGATTAATCCGGTAAGTGGAGAACGAATCCAGTTGTGGATTGCTGATTATGTATTGGCAGGATATGGAACTGGTGCCGTTATGGGCGTACCTAGTGGCGATCAGCGCGACTGGTTATTTGCAACTAATTTCAAATTACCGATCGTACAGATCCTGGATAGTCAGAAAGACATCGATACCCAGGCGGATTCAACGAAAGAAGGTAAATACATTAATTCTGGTTTCATTAACGGAATGAACTATGCAGAAGCAACACAAACTTTAAATGCCTGGTTGGAAGAGCAGGAAGTGGGTAAAGCGAAAGTGAATTACCGCATGCGTGATGCCATTTTTGGACGCCAACGTTATTGGGGAGAGCCAATTCCGGTATATTTTAAAGATGGATTGCCATACCTGATCAATGAGGAGGAATTGCCTTTGATGCTTCCTGAAATTGACAAATACCTGCCTACAGAAAGCGGTGAACCACCATTGGGAAGAGCCGAAGACTGGAGTTATGATAACCAATATGAATATGAGTTGAGCACTATGCCGGGCTGGGCAGGGTCAAGCTGGTATTGGTATCGTTATATGGATGCGAAAAACAAATCTGCTTTTGCTTCTAAAGAGGCGATTGAATACTGGAAAGATGTCGATCTATATATCGGTGGTGCAGAACATGCGACCGGACATTTGTTGTATAGCCGTTTCTGGAATAAATTCCTGAAAGACCTTGGTCATGTAACTGAGGAGGAGCCATTCAAGAAATTGATCAATCAGGGAATGATCCAGGGCAGGAGTAATTTTGTATACCGTGTCGTAGACGAAGAAGGAAGAGGGACAAATACCTTAGTTTCTTACGGACTGAGGAAAGAATATAAAACATCAGCACTACATGTTGATGTAAACATCGTGGAGAATGAAATCTTAAACATCGAAAAGTTTAAAGTTTTCAGACCTGAATTTGCAGATGCAGAATTTATCCTGGAAAATGGAAAATACATTTGTGGAGTGGAAGTAGAGAAGATGTCTAAGTCTAAGTTTAATGTAGTGAACCCAGATGTGTTGATCTCCAGCTATGGCGCCGATACTTTAAGGATGTATGAAATGTTTCTGGGACCATTGGAGCAGAGTAAACCTTGGAATACCAATGGAATCGAAGGTGTGTTTAAGTTCCTTCGTAAATTCTGGCGTTTGTTCCATAATGAAGAGTGGATATTTAATGTTAGCGATTCGGTACCCTCAAAAGCGGAATTGAAAGCTTTACATAAAATCATTAAAAAGGTGCAGGATGATGTGGAAAGGTTCTCCTTTAATACTTCTGTTTCCAGCTTTATGATTGCAGTGAATGAACTGACAGACCTGAAATGTAAAAACCGTCAGGTATTGGAAGATCTTGTGATCGTGTTGTCGCCATATGCTCCTCACATTTGTGAAGAGCTTTGGGTGAATCTGGGACATGAGGCAGGTAGCTTATCATACGTAAAATACCCTGAGTTCAACCCTGCTTATATGGTAGAAGATGAATTTAGTTATCCGATATCGGTTAATGGTAAAACCCGTTTAAACCTGAACTTAAGCCTGACCCTGGAGCCTAAAGAAATTGAAGAAACAGTTTTGGCTGATGAGCAGGTTCAAAAATATCTGGAAGGAAAAACACCTAAAAAAGTAATTGTCGTGAAAGGCCGTATCGTAAATATTGTAATTTAAGCTTAAAAACAAATCCTTTTGATATATAGAAAAGCTTCGGACAATTTGTTCGGAGCTTTTCTTTTACCTGGATAAATTTATCCATTCAGTGAGGCTGTTTTGATTGTTCAGATGTATAATAAATTTACATATCTTAGGACTTTTGTTTCCCGGACAGCTTAGTAATGAATAACTAAAAGGGTTTATCTGAATGCGATATCTCAATCGTTATTAAGCCGAAATTTTCCGGTAGTCAATCTTAAACCCGATACAACCACACAAAATGAATAAACCTATCTTACTTATTGCAATCATTTTATTGTTAAAAATGACTGCTTTTGGCCAACCCAATGTACATGGCCAATCCAGCACCTACGAATGGCCTTCAGACCCTCTAGTGAAGAACAAACTCGAAAAATGGCAAGACCAGAAATTTGGAATGATTATCCACTGGGGATTATATGCAGTCCCCGGAATCATGGAGTCCTGGAATCTATGTTCGGAAGACTGGATCTCCAGAGACAGTACCATTGCTTATGAAGATTATAAGAAATGGTATTGGGGCTTAAGTGAGAAATTTAATCCGGTCAACTTTAATCCTGATCAATGGGCAAAAGCAGGTAAATCTGCAGGTATGAAATATCTGGTGTTTACCACAAAACACCATGATGGTTTCAATATGTTTGATACAAAAGAGAGTGACTTCAAAATTTCCAATGGTCCTTTTAAAGGAAATCCAAAAGCCGACGCTGCAAAATTTGTTTTTGATGCCTTTAGAAAGCAGGACTTTATGATCGGTGCTTATTTCTCTAAACCAGACTGGCATTCCCAATACTATTGGTGGTCTAAATATGCGACTGCAGATCGTAATAATAATTACGACATTAAAAAGAATCCATGGAGATGGAATAAATTCAAAACTCAGACCTTTAACCAGATCTCTGAACTGATGAACAATTACGGTTCAGTTGATATCCTTTGGCTTGACGGAGGATGGGTGCGGCCATTGGAAACAGTAAACGATGAGGTGCGGGCCTGGGGAGCTGCAATCCCAGCCTGGAGTCAAGACATTGACATGCCGAAGATTGCAGAAATGGGTCGTAAGGCACAACCTGGATTGCTAATCGTAGACCGGACCGTCCATGGTCCTTATGAAAATTATCAAACTCCTGAGCAACGGATTCCTGAGCAACAACTGAATCATCCCTGGGAAAGTTGTATGACACTGGGCGGTGCCTGGGGGTTTGTTACAAATGATCAGTACAAGTCTGCTGCAACTGTCATTCATTCCCTGATCGAAATTACTGCCAAAGGAGGGAGTCTGTTGCTTGGTGTAGGGCCGAAACCAGATGGTACGATGCCCGATGAGGTTGTTAACCGTTTGGGAGAAATCGGAGCCTGGGTCAGCAAAAATGGCAAGGCAATTTATGAAACGAGAATCACTAAAGATTATCACAATGGCAATACCTGGTTTACACAGAGCAAAGATGCCAAAACGAAATATGCGTTGGTTTGTGTAAAAGAAGGCGAATCTTTACCATCTATTATTTCCTGGACTGGTAATGCACCTATAAAAGGAAGTAAGGTTAAATTTTTACAAACCGGTGAAAATGTAAAATGGGTAAAAGAGAATGACACCATCAAAGTCTTCCTGCCAAAAAACATTCCGGCAGGGTTACCCGCACTTGCATTTTCTTTTTCTACCAGACCTTAGACACATGAAGAAACTTTCCAGAATAGGGCTACTCTTTGTAGCCCTGGCAATAACCTGCTATGAATCCGGGTTTGCGCAGAAAAAGCCGGTCTATAAGGATGTAAAAGTTCCGACGGCATTAAGAATTAAAGATCTTCTTGGCAGAATGAGCCTTGAAGAGAAGGTAGGCCAGGTTTCGGTATTGCTCGGCTGGGATATGTACAGTAAAGACGGAAGTACCGTTGTGGTTAGCGATCAGTTTAAAAAAGCATTAGCGACGCAACATACCGGAATGTTATGGGCGACATTGAGGGCTGATCCCTGGACGAAAAAGACGTTACTAACCGGATTGACTCCGGGACTTGCGGCGAAAGCCACCAATGCCATTCAAAAATATGCCATAGAAAACAGCAGGCTAAATATTCCAATATTACTGGCAGAAGAATGTCCACATGGTCATATGGCCATCGGGACGACAGTTTTCCCCACTTCTATAGGTCAAAGTAGCACATGGAATCCTGATTTGATTCAGGAGATGGCTGCTGCCATAGCACTGGAAGCACGTCTTCAGGGAGCGCATATCGGCTATGGTCCGGTTCTTGATCTTGCCCGCGAACCACGATGGTCCAGGGTGGAAGAAACTTATGGAGAAGATCCGGTGCTCAATAGCAGAATGGGGGAAGCCATGGTGAAAGGCTTTCAGGGAAATGGTTTAAAAAGCGGAATGAATATCGCGGCTACGCTGAAGCATTTTACCGCTTATGGCGTTCCTGAAGGGGGACACAATGGAGGAAGTGTAGCAGTCGGAACACGAGAATTATTTCAATCTTATTTGCCGCCATTCAAAGCAGCGGTAAAAGCAGGGGCACAGTCAGTGATGACGGCCTATAACTCTATTGATGGAATTCCTTGTTCCGCAAATTACTATCTCCTTACTGATGTTTTAAGAAAACAATGGGGCTTTAACGGTTTTGTAGTTTCCGATTTAGGAAGCATATCTGGTTTGGTTAGCAGTCATCACGTAGCTGCAAATGCAACAGAGGGAGCGGCGATGGCGATCAACGCCGGGTTGGATGCTGATCTGAGTGGTTATGGTTACGGGCCAGCCCTGGTAGATGCCTTTCGCAAAGGACAGGTGGCGGAAAGTGTTTTGGACACAGCGGTGGCAAGGGTACTCCGCATTAAATTTGAGATGGGGCTTTTCGAGAATCCCTATGTGGATGTTCTGAAGGCGGCAAAAACAGTGAGGAATGAGGCGCATGTGGCGTTGGCGAGAGAGGTGGCGAGTGCATCTCTGGTCTTACTAAAAAACAAGGGTAATACCCTTCCGCTAAGCAATAAGCTCAAGAGGATTGCTGTGATCGGGCCTAATGCAGATAATATATATAACCAGTTGGGTGATTATACTGCCCCTCAGGATGAAAATGCAGTAGTGACTGTTTTGGAAGGCATTAAAGCACAGGTAGGAAAGGGAGTACAAGTTGACTATGTTAAAGGTTGCGCCATTAGAGATACAGCCTCAGCTGGTATAGACGAAGCAGTTGAGTTGGCGAAGAACGCGGAAGTCGCGATTGTCGTTTTGGGCGGATCAAGTGCGAGAGATTTTAAAACGGAATACCTGAATACTGGTGCGGCACAGGTTAAGGTTACTGATGCTGCTGTAAGTGACATGGAAAGCGGGGAAGGGTTTGATCGTTCGACACTGGATCTGATGGGTAGGCAAATGGAGCTGCTTCAGCGAATAGTAAAGACGGGAACTCCTGTTGTACTGGTACTGATCAAAGGGCGGCCTTTAAACCTGAACTGGGCTGCAGATCATGTGGATGCCATTGTTGATGCCTGGTATCCTGGTCAGGAGGGCGGAAATGCGATCGCTGATGTCTTATTCGGCGTTTATAATCCTTCTGGAAGATTACCCATTTCTATTCCAAAATCAGTGGGACAGCTCCCGGTATATTACAACCTTAAGAAACCCGCAAATCATAGCTATGTAGAAGTTGATGACCGGCCATTATACCCTTTTGGATATGGCTTAAGCTATAGCACTTTTGAGTATAGCAATTTGAGTATCGTGGTTTCGGGAGCACAGGATAACTTATTGGTTAAAGTAAAATTGAATGTGAAGAATACTGGAGAAAGAGATGGCGATGAGGTGACTCAGCTTTATTTGGTAGATAAAGTGAGTTCTGTAGTGACGCCGGTGAAACAGTTGAAGAAATTCAAACGCTTCTCTTTAAAATCCGGAGCACAAAAAGAGCTTGAGTTTGAATTGAACGCTGAAGATTTGAAATTGTTTAACCCACAGATGAATTGGGTCCTCGAGCCAGGAGACTTTACTTTAATGTTGGGTAGCTCATCTGATGATGTCCGGCTGAAAGGAGATTTTACGGTTCAGTAGAATCAGGGATATGGATAGTTTGTATCGATTTTTTTACGAAAAGTTATGCAACGCCTTTCACCGATCAAAAAGAGCAGTTCGCCGTCAAATAATTGCACGAAGCCAAAAATCTATAGTCTAAATATGTAACAAAATTTACCTTGCTTAGACTAATTGAAGAAATGAAAACTATTATGAAAAAATCTATACTATTATTTGTTGGTTTAATCCTGATGCTGGGGGTGAAGGCGCAATTTCCAATGGGAGGGCCGGTAAAAAAAATGGTTACAGGTAAGATTACTGCAGTAATTCTGGATTCTGTAAGTAAAAAGCCAATCGATTATGCGACGGTATCCCTGATGAAAAGTAAAGATAATAAGTCTGTAAACGGAGCGGTAACTGACGAGCGTGGAAAGCTGAGCTTATCAAATATCAGCCCTGAAGAATATAAGCTCTCTATCGGTTTCATGGGCTATAAAACGAAAATCATCGTGGTGAAAACCACGCCTGAAAGGCCTGATTTAAATGTAGGAACCATTTACCTGAGTCCAACAGCGAGTAACCTGAACGAAGTTGAAATCAGCGGGCAAAAAGCCTTGATTGAAAATAAAGTGGATAAGTTGGTCTATAATGCAGAACAGGATATTACTAATGCCGGTGGAGATGCTACCGATGTAATGCGTAAAGTGCCAATGTTGTCTGTTGACGTAAATGGTAACCTTCAAATGAGAGGAAGCGCAGTAAGAGTGCTGATCAATGGTAAGCCCTCAGGAACAATGGCGAATAGTGTCGCGGATGCACTTAAAATGATTCCTGCAGAACAGATCAAAAGTGTGGAGGTGATTACCAGTCCTTCTGCAAAATATGACGCAGAAGGTTCAGGGGGGATTGTCAATATCATTACTAAAAAGAAAAGTGCGGAAGGTACCAGTGGAAGCGTAAATACTTCGGTTGGTACCCGTTCAAACAACGGTGCTTTTAACTTAAATGCCAAAACTGGACGTTTGTCTTTAACGGGGAGTCTGGGCGTAAATCATGCTTATCCTCAAAATTCAAAAGTAGTCTCTTCAAATGTGGTTGCCTTACAGGCAGGAGGAGGGACAAGTTTGGGACAGGATGGATATTCTAAATGGTCAAGAGTAGGATACAACGGTAGTGCGGGAATAGATTATGATTTTAATAATTACCATAACATCAGCACCAATTTGAAAATCAATAGGTTCTCTAACGGAGGCCCGGGGACGACCACTAGTACCAATCTGGTGAACAAAACATCTGCTTTTATAACCAGAGATATGGATATGGGTTTTAATAATCTGGACTGGAGCGTAGATTATAGGAAAACAAGTAAAAAAGAGGGAGAGGAGTTTAGTGTTTCCGCTCAGTTGTCCACAGGAAGAAATACCAGTGATTATTCCAATAAAACGGTTAGTGACGGACGGCCAGACTTTTTAGACATCGGCTCAAATACAGGAAAGAATAATGAGTATACCGTACAGACGGATTACACTTATCCATTTAGCAAGACAACCACACTTGAAACAGGTGTAAAAGGAATCTTCAGAAATATCATCAGTAACTATGGTAATGCTGCACAGGATTTCGATTATGATCAGAATGTTGCATCTGCTTATGGAGTACTTGGTTTTAAATTGACCAAAAAAATTACAGCTAAAGCAGGGTTAAGAACAGAATACACAAAGATCAATGGATTATCTGGTGTTGGAGCAAAATTCAATAATGACTATTTTAACTTATTCCCAAGTTTGATCCTCTCTCAATCCTTAAAAGGAGCGAGTACGATTAAAGTTAGCTATAACAGAAGGATTCAGCGTCCGAGTTTGTTCTATTTAAATCCATTTGAAAACAAAAGTGATCAGTTTAATATCCTGAGAGGTAACCCTGATTTGAATCCTGAATTAAGCGATAACATAGAAATGGGATACTCTACTTTTATCAAGGGATCAGTAATCAATGCTTCCGTATTCTACCGCTCAACAAAAAATGTAATTGAAAGTATTGTGACTCCTCTTCCTGTTGTTCCGGGAGCGCCGCAAGTATTTCTGACCAGTTATACCAATGTTGGAAGGAGTGAGTCCTATGGGATGAATATTTTTGGTAGTTACAATCCCAAGCCAAAATGGACTTTAATGGCAAATATTGGTTTAAATACTTATAATGTAAACAATAGCAGTTCAACCAATACAGTAAATACGGGTACATTTCTGAATTATACCGCATTTGCCCGTTCTGCCTATGCTTTCCCAGGTGGCTGGAATACGGAGATCTGGGGAGTCATTAATTCTCCACGTCGTACATTTCAGGGGAAAACGGATGCAATGTATTTTTACGGCGGAGCATTGAAGAAAGAAATCTGGAAGAAAAAGGCTACAATTGGCTTGAACGTGTTGAATCCATTTAGCCGTGACCTGGTGATCAATACCGTAAATAACGGGAAGAACGCTCAGGGGGACACCTACGAGCAAAAAACAAACATTCATTACCCATTGCGTTCCTTCGGAATCAACCTGAGCTATAACTTCGGTAAATTGAAATTCACCCAGCCTAAGAAAGGTGTTAAGAATGACGATTTGAAGAAAGAAGATCAAGGTGGAATGGGAGGTGTTCAGAACTAAAGAACGACCTCTCTAAAGTATTGACAAAGGCCTTTCCATCTATATCGGGAAGGCTTTTTTTATTTCTTCTTTACCTTTTTCAGGATCATTAGATTTAATGGGTTTAGCGGATATCCGCTGATGTTATTTTGGGTCATAACAATGGATTGATCATATAATATAGGGACAATATTCGCATATTCGATCACCATTCTATCCATTTTTTGATTTAGAAGGAACCGTTTTTTTGGATCATTTTCATAATAACTGCTTTCAAATAAGCGATCGAAATCTTTATTGAAATAACCGGTGTAGTTGGGGCCATCAGGAACTTTATTCTTGGAGTAAAACATCGCAAGATAGTTCTCGGCATCACCATAATCCGCAATCCAGGAGCCCCGGAAGAAGTTTACTGCATTTTTGGACATCATGTCCCTTAGACTCGCATTCGGGCTGACGTCAACTTTTACCTTTATTCCAATCGCATTCAGCTCTCCCTGAATAAACTCCATCAGATCCTTATAAGTTGTGGAAGTACTCAGGGTAATCTGTGACATACCTTTTCCATTTGGAAATCCAGCTTCGACCAGTAATCTTGCTGCCTTATCCGGGTTATAGTGATAACCTTTTACCGCGGTGCTGTCAAAACCAGGCATCCCCTGAGGAATAAAACCTGAAGTCGCGGGAATTCCTATACTGTTTCTAAGGTATTTAATCAGCTTAGGCTTGTCGATGGCATAGTTAATTGCCTGCCTTACTTTTTTATATTTTAATGGAGAGTTTTTAGCAATAGATTTCGATGTGTCTACTAAAAATCCTGCGTATTCAGTACAAAGGTAAGCGCCCTTCCGAAGCTTGAATTTGCCCTTGTATTTGCTGGTCATATTCCCGCTTTTGGTTAAGATGTCGTCACGGTAACTTCCGTCAACTTTATCAAAGAAATCAAGTTCTTTTTTGATAAAATTCATGAACGCGCTTTGCTTATCACTGATGAAGGTGACCTTTACTGCATCCAGGTAGGGCAAAGTCTGGCCCGCCTCTTTCTCCCAGTACTTTTCATTTTTTACCATAACCAGGATCTCATCTTCTTTCCAGTACCTGAATTTGAAAGGACCAGTGCCTATCGGATGGCTGCGGAAATCCTTTCCGTAATGATTTACCACTTCTTTCGGGACTACAGAGCAATATTGTGCCGTCAGTAAACTTAGAAATGGAGGGAACGGCTTGGTTAGTCTGATGTGAAAGGTGGTATCGTTTATCGCGATAAAATTGTGGATGTCTTTTACTTTATCACTAAAGATCCAGCTGCCTGAAGAGGCTACTTTAGGATCTATCAATCGGTTGAAACTATAAACAAAATCCGAAGCGATTACTTTTCTTCCCTTTCCGTTAGGAAAAGTAGAATCGTCGTGAAAATACACATCGGTTCTGAGGTTAAAGGTATAATCCAGGCCATCATCAGATATTTTCCAGCTTTTTGCAATGCAGGGAAGCGTGTTTAAATTGCTGTCTATCTGTACCAGTCCATTAAAAATCTGGTTAACCATCCAGAGCGCATTCTGATTCCTTGCAAATGCAGGATCAAGAGAGGTCAGGTTTTGATCAAGATTCATGTTAAACACTTTTTTCTCTTTATCAGAAGTGCTGTGTGTACAAGATATAATGCCCAGAAGTAATAATCCGCAAAAAAAATGTGTTATAATACGATGCATCAGTGTAGGAATACTAATTTTGCACAAAGTAATAAATAAATCAATATGTCTTTTTTAAAAGCAGTTATAAATAAGGTGGAGAATGAAGTGTTAAGTGAAGAACTTCAGGAGCGTGTGGATCTTATTCAACATAAAATAAAATTTATGGAGCCAGTAACTGTTGCTTGTCTGGATACGGAAAATCATGTAAACCGAGATTTTGAAGGGATTATTAACGATGCAGGGGGCGTTTTACAGGAGGATGTTAACCAGGCAAGGGTTTTGATTTACGCAGAAAAGGATGCGAGCATGCTGGAGATGATGGGGCTTTTACCTTCCCTCCTGACTAAAGAATGGCCAGCGGTGGAGTATAACAGAGTTTACCTCTTAGGTGACCAGGCCACGGCAGCTAAAGAGCCTCAGGAATTTGTCGCTTTACTGGAAGATATTGCGGAAATGTTATATCCAGGGTATTTTGTTTTTGGAAACGAAGGGAAAAACTGGAACAGCTTTGGAGTTTAACGCATTTTAGAACGCGATAAATTTATCCATTTGCTGATTCGTGAACTTTAGCGTGTCTTCTTTGAAAAAGTCTTCCAGTTCATTTAGTTCCATTTTTATGGCGGAAACATGAATCCTTAAAGGCAATACATTCAGGTGAAGATAACTGCAGACTCCGCCAAAATGGTCAATTCCTCTGATGTTGCCGTATTTGCCGGAAGAAATGCCTACCAAAGCAGCCTTTTTATCATAGAAACTCTCCGGAAACTGACAGGCATCAATAAAAGTTTTCAGCACTCCAGGGAAACTACCATTATACTCTGGAATGATGAATAAAAATTTACTTGTTTTGGTCATAAGTTCCTGGATAGGCTCAAATGCTTGGCTTCTTTTTCCATACAAATCGGAAGAAATTAAGGTCTCGGGTAACTGTTCCAGACTAAATATATTTGCTTCTAACCCTTTTTCTGACAGAACTTTCTGATAATATTTTGCTACTTTCAGCGTATTACTTCCAGGTCTGTTTGTTCCTGAGATGATAGTTACCATGTATAAATTGTTAATAAGATGTGTAAAACACTTATGACCTATATGCCGTATGTGTCAAATTGTTTGTATCTTAGCTAATCATTAAAATGTGCCTGAATCAATACAAAAATAGCATTTTTTATAGACTTAAATCAAGTAAACAGCAAGCCTTCAGTAAATAATTGGTAATTATTAAAAAGATAAATGAGTAAAATTATTGCATTGGCAAATCAAAAAGGTGGTGTAGGTAAAACAACTTCATCTATAAACTTAGCCGCAAGTTTAGCCGTACTGGAATACAGGACTTTATTGGTTGACGCAGATCCTCAGGCGAACTCTACCTCTGGCATTGGCTTTGACCCAAGAAGTATAAAAAACAGCATCTACGAGTGTATCATCAATGATATCGAACCGATGGATGCCATACAGAAAACTGAAACCCCCAATTTAGATCTTTTGCCTGCTCACATCGATCTGGTCGGTGCGGAGATTGAGATGATCAATCTCAACAACAGGGAATATAAAATGAAGGCCGTTCTGGAGAAAATTAAAGATCAGTATGATTTTATCATCATTGATTGCTCACCCTCTCTGGGTTTAATTACCATTAATGCGCTTACTGCTGCGGATTCGGTGATTATCCCTGTTCAGTGTGAGTATTTTGCTCTTGAAGGACTGGGGAAATTATTGAATACAATTAAAATTGTTCAAAACCGTTTAAATACTGAACTGGAAATTGAAGGTATCTTACTGACGATGTACGATGTTCGTTTACGTTTGTCAAACCAGGTGGTAGAAGAAGTGAGAACGCATTTTCAAGACCTGGTATTTGAAACGATCATCCAAAGAAATACCCGCCTGAGTGAGGCACCTAGTTATGGAATCTCTGTAATTATGCACGATGCAAATTGTAAAGGGGCAATAAACTATCTGAACCTGGCGCGGGAAATCGTCCGAAAAAATGGATTGGTTAAAGAAGTGCAGGATGTAAATACAGCAATTATATAAAATTATCTTAATGACATCTTTTCAGCGAAAAACAGGTTTAGGTAAAGGGTTGAGTGCGCTTTTAGATGACAGCGACTCGGTCAATCCACCGAAAAATGGAGTTAACCCTGTAAGCGAAACCAGGCAGGAAACCGGCAATAATAGTGCTATTGGAAATATCAAGATCTCTGATATTGATACCAACCCTTTCCAGCCGCGCACGGAGTTTGATCAGGTTGCTTTAATTGAACTTTCAGAATCCATCAAAATTCAGGGACTGATTCAGCCAATTACGGTGAGGAAACAGACTGGAAACAGATATCAGCTGATCTCAGGTGAGCGAAGATTACGCGCATCCAAATTGGCAGGTTTAACTGAAATTCCCGCTTATGTACGTAGTGCCAATGATCAGCAAATGCTGGAAATGGCGCTTATCGAAAATATCCAGCGTGAAAACCTGAATGCAATCGAAGTAGCCCTGAGTTTTCAAAGAATGTTGGAGGAGTGTAATTTAAAACAGGAGCAGTTAGGAGAACGTGTAGGTAAAAACCGGACTACGGTAACCAATTACCTTCGTTTGCTGAAATTGCCACCTGTAATTCAGATTTCTATCCGCGATCAGAAGATTTCTATGGGACATGCCCGTGCATTGATTAACGTTGAAGAAGTCGATAAGCAGCTTTTTATCCATCAGGAAATTATTGATAAAGGCCTTTCCGTTAGAAAGGTGGAAGAATTAGTAAGAAGCATTAACAGTGTTGAAGTAAAATCTAAGTTTCAGCGACAACCTAAAGGGGTGTCTTTCGAATATCAGAAATTACAAAGGGACCTGGCTTCTAAATTTGCGACGAAAGTGAAACTCAAAGTAGGAGAGAATGGTAAAGGTGCAATTGAAATTCCTTTTATGTCTGAAGATGACCTGAGCAGAATTTTAGAATTATTGGATTGGTAATGTCAAAGTTTTTTCTGTTGTCGGTGTTATTGTTTCTCAGTTCATTTGCTGCTAAATCGCAGGAAGTATTGGTCAATAAGAAAGACAGCACAGCTTTAAAGCCTGTTGAAAAAAAGGTTGATACCTTAAAACCAAAATATGTAAATCCTGGTAAAATTGCCGGTCGGCGGGCAATGATCCGTTCTGCAATGCTGCCCGGTCTTGGGCAGGTCAGGAATGGATTTACCTTCTATAGAGGTTTGAAAGTAGCCGGAATTTATACCGGTGCAACGTTACTCACCATTTCTTTTATAGACAATAATAAAAGTTATCATGATGTTCTGAAGGAACTGAATTTCCGGTTGGATAATTCGGGTCAGCGAGAGAATCCACTTTATAAGTCAGTTGAAGAACAAGGATTGGTCACTGCCAAAGATCTGTATAAGAGAAATAAACAAATCATTATCTTCTCTTTTGTTGGCTTATACATTCTAAATGTTGTAGAAGCCTATATTGATGCAAGGTTAAAATATTTTGATGTAGGAGACGTGGCGGTTAAATTTTCGCCAACCATGATCAATATGAACACCAGTACGATGTACGGCTTAAATACCCCGGCGCCTGGATTAAAGGTTACCCTTAGTTTTTAAGGCATATTTTATAAAATAAAGACGAAAATACAAATAAAAGCAACGATGAAAGTAGCATTATTGGGTTATGGCAAAATGGGGCAAATTATTGAACGTTTTGCACTGGAAAGAGGTCACGAAGTGGTTTTAAAAATTAATGCAGATAACCTGGACGATCTGAATAAGTCCAATCTGTCTAAGGCTGATGTCGCCATAGACTTTAGTGCTCCTGATGCAGCTATAAGTAATATTTATGCCTGTTTTGAGGCTAACCTTCCAATTGTTGTAGGAACTACAGGTTGGTACGGACAATTACAGGAAGTAAAAAACGAATGCTTAAGCAGTAACAATACCTTGCTATATGGATCAAACTTTAGCATAGGGGTGAATATCTTTTTTCATGTCAATAAAGTGTTGGCAAAACTGATGAGTAATTTCCCTGCTTACGATGTGCAGGTGGAGGAAATTCACCACACACAAAAACTGGATTCTCCAAGTGGAACTGCAATGACAATTGCGGAAGGAATCATTGAAGAACTGGATGGAAAGACTGAATGGGTGAATGAATTGGTCGGAAGTCCTTTTGAGGATGTCATTAAAAAAGAACAGGTATTGATCGAATCACACCGGATTGAGAATGTTCCTGGAACACATACAGTAGTGTATAGTTCTGAGGTGGATGATATTGAATTGAAACATACTGCACATAGTCGTGCAGGTTTTGCTTTGGGTGCTATAGTTGCAGCGGAGTGGTTGCAAAATAAACAAGGCTTTTATAACATAGCCGATATATTTAATTTTAAATAGAGATTATGAATTGGAAATTCTGGCAAAAGAATAATGATGCCAAGCCAAGAAAGAAAAAAACTAAAAGCCGCGAGTGGTTTGACGCCATCTTATTTGCCGTAATAGCTGCCACGATCATCAGGGTGTTTTTTATTGAAGCCTATACCATTCCAACTGCTTCTATGGAGCGGTCATTATTGGTGGGCGACTTTTTGTTTGTCAGTAAAGTGAATTATGGAGCGAGAATTCCTATGACTCCAATTGCTTTTCCTTTTGCACACCATACCATGCCGATCACCGGTACAAAAGCTTATTGGGATGGTGTGGAATGGAAATACCGCCGGTTGCCTGGATTATCTGATATTAAAAGAAATGATGTTGTGGTATTCAACTACCCTCAGGGAGATACAGTAGCACTGGAATATCAGGATCAGGATTACTATCAGATGGTTAGATCGCTGGGTTGGAAGCAGGTAAACAGTCAATTTACCATTGTGAGTCGCCCGGTGGATAAAAGAGAGAATTACATTAAACGATGCATCGGAATAGCAGGTGATACCGTAAGTATGAAAAACGGATTGGTTTACCTAAATGGAAAACCAGAGAAGTTGAAAAATACCGGACAAATCGGTTACGAAGTGGTGTTTAAAACTCAGGATGTTAATTTTAGCGTTTTTGAAGATATGGGCTTTAATGTTTCTGAAGAGATTTCCCCAATGAGTCAGAATTCTTATCAGTTTACTGGTACAGAACCGATGATGGAAAAAGTTCGCAAGCTGGATTTTGTTCAATCGGTAAAAGAATTGACAGAAGTTGATCAGAAAAGGGATGGGGATATTTTTCCTTATGATCCAAACAGAAACTGGAATGTAGATAATTTTGGTCCGATCATTCTTCCTAAGAGAGGATGGACAGTGAAGCTGGATAGCGCTACTATGCCACTTTATGAAAGAAGTATTCGTATTTATGAAGGAAATAAAGTAGAAAAATCAGGTAAAGGCTGGTTGATAAACGGCGTTCCTGCTGATAGTTATACTTTTAAAATGAATTACTATTGGATGATGGGAGATAATCGCCATAAATCAGCGGATTCACGCTATTGGGGCTTCGTTCCTGAAGATCATATTGTTGGGAAAGCTTTATTCATCTGGATGAGTTATGATACAAACGGGTCTTTCTTTAGTAAAATCAGATGGAATAGATTGCTTAAAGGAATACATTAATCTCTAATTGTCAGGTTAAAAGCGGATGATGCGGTTGCATCATCCGCTTTTTTTTGTCTCAATATTTTAGCCTTAAAATTGCATTTCTAGCTTATTACGAGGTATAAATCTTATTTTATTGTTGCTTAAGTATCTTGTACTTAAAAAATAATTTAAAAAGTATGCTTGTAATTCGTAAAAATATTTTAAGTTTGATATGACAAAACCTCAAACTTTGACCGCCAGCATCAAAAAATATCAGCAACTAAGGACAGATGTGATCAAACATTTGTACTACAGTAAGATGTTAACACTTACTGAGTTAAGTCACCGTACACATAAGAGTTTACCTTTAATTACCAGTGCCGTTAATGACTTGGTCGATGATGGATATATTTTGGAGCATGGTTTGGCCCCATCTACCGGTGGGCGTCGGGCACTTACCTTTTTATTAAACAAGCAGAAGCCAAAGTATATCGTTGCGGTTGCTATGGATCAATTGGTGACACAGGTTGTAATCTACGATTTGTTAAACCAGGTACAGACAGAGCCGGCGCTCTTAAAGCTGACGTTAAAGGACGATCCGGAGGTCACCTTAATTTTAATCACTTTTCTGCAGGATTACATCGCCAGGTCAGGTATCTCAGCCGGACAAATATTGGGCGTAGGGATTGGGATGCCAGGGTTTGTCAATGCAGAAGATGGTATAAACCACACCTTTTTTAAAGTAAAGGGAGATGGAAATCTAAAAAAATATTTAAGTAAGGAGCTTGGATTGCCTGTATTTATCGACAATGACTCCAGTATTATCGCATTGGCGGAATTGAAATTTGGCGCAGGGAAGGGCCTTAAAGACGTAATGGTAGTAAATATCGGTTGGGGGATCGGTTTGGGAATGGTTATTAATGGAAGTTTGTTCAGAGGACATAGCGGGTATGCCGGCGAGTTTAGCCATATCCCGTTGTCTCAAAGTAATAAGCTCTGCTCTTGCGGTAAACGGGGTTGTCTTGAAGTCGATACCTCTTTATTGGTATTGGTAGAAAGAGCTAAAACTCAGATTGCGGCAGGGGTGAGCTCAAGCTTGGAGCATTTGTTTCAGGATAACAGTAAATTACCTGGGGATCATTTTCTTGATGCAGCTAAAGCGGGGGATCCTTTAGCTGCTTCTATACTTGCTGACGCCGCTTTTCTGATTGGAAAGGGCCTGGCCACTTTAATTCATATCATCAATCCAAAACTTATTGTTCTAGGTGGTAGGGGCGCTGCTGCGGGTAAAATCCTCATGGCACCTATACAGCAGGCTATTCATGAGTTTTGTATTCCCCGACTTGCAGAACATACGGATATTAAAGTCTCCGAACTAGCCGCTGAGTCAGGTCTTTTAGGCGCAGCAACACTGGTAGTAGAGAATTGTAATTTTAACTAAAATGTAAAGGAGTGTTTTAGTATAGGGATAAGCTAAAACCTTTTAAAGATTAATTCAGCACTAAACAATTAACCTAAATTCTAACAAATTAAATTTATCGAAGATGAAACACATGTACTTAAAGTGTATGGCAGTTTTGTTATTAAGCGTAATAACAATATCCGCTTATGCGCAGCAAAAAGTTACCGGAACGGTAACTGAGAAATCAGGGCAGCCCATCCCTGGTGTTAGTGTTATTGAAAGGGGCAGTAAAAATGGGACAGCTACTGATGGTAGCGGAAGGTTTTCTATCTCAGTGAAACCAGGTGCGGTATTAACTTTTTCCGCTATTGGACTGGTAATACAGGAAATTACTGTAGGACAAAAATCTATTTTAAATGTAACAATGGCGGAAGATGCTAATGCATTAAGCGAAGTGGTGGTGACGGCGCTTGGTGTAAAGCGTGAAGCTAAATCCTTGGGATACTCCGTAAATACTGTGTCCGCAAAGGACATTACAAAGGCTGGAGCTACGAACTTTGCATCTGCATTGTATGGTAAGGCTCCAGGAGTTCGTATCGCTTCGGCTACCGGTGGTGCAACTAGCGGTGTCAATATCAATATCAGAGGAGTCAATTCGATAACAGGGAAGACGCAACCTCTTATTGTATTGGATGGTGTCCCAATCAGAGATGGGGAATTCAATAATAACAATTATTGGGGTGATCAACGCATGAGAGGTAATGGCTTGCTGGATATTAATCCTGAAGACATTGAAAGTCTATCTATCTTGAAAGGTGCTTCGGCTGCTGCTTTGTATGGTTCCGAAGCGGTTAACGGAGTGGTATTAATCACTACTAAGAGTGGTAAAGGGACTCAAGGATTTAATATCGATTTTAATGCAAATTACTCAAATGATAAAGTTGCTTATTTACCAAGGTATCAGGATGTAAGAGGGCCTGGGATTCATAACTACATTTCTAACAGCGGTCAGGATGATGAAGGGTTTTTATACCAGGATTTAGATGGTGATGGAATTAAGGAGACAAGAGGTGTAGGCAATTTTTCCATAAATTTCGGACCTAAATTTGATGGGAAGCCTACATTGGCTTGGGATGGTCAAATCAGACCTTATGAAGCACAAAAGGACAATTATGCCAAATTCTTTCAGACAGCAAAAAATTCTAACATAAATGTCGCAGTGTCACATGCGACAGAAAATGCTAATGTTCGTTTTTCATTAACAAGACAAGACAATGAAGGTGTGAGCTACGGCGCTAAAAATGAAAAGAATATTGCTAACCTGAATACCTCTTTTAAATTGGGAAAGAAATTTACCACGGATCTATTGGTTAATTATATTAATCAGTATACGCATAACCGTCCGTTTATGGTAGACAGAATGATCAATAATTTTACAGGAATGATCGGCAGGTTTGATAATCCTGACTGGTACTATGCACGTTACAAAACAAGTCGTGGCTATAAGTTTGTGACGGGTGCCGGAACTGAAAGTCTGACTCCAGGAGAAAATATAATCTACCCTGGATTTAAAGCAGATGTTGCCGACTATATCTGGAATGTAAGAGAAAATCAGGAAAATGAATTCAGTGACCGTGTGATTGGTAGTTTAACCAACACCTGGTCAATCATTGATGACTTGAAATTGAGAACCAGACTTTCTACTGATATCACTACTAGAAAGATTGAGAGTGCTAACCCTAATACCAAGCCATTGGCTTTCGAGAATACCGGTTCATTTGGCCTTTCAAATTATAATAGTAGAATTCTTTATGGTGATGCTTTACTAACCTATTCGAAACAAATATCACCTGATTTTAAAGTGAGTGTATTGGGAGGGCTTACTGCAACAAGAGAATTAACGACTTCAATACAGAGAGAAACAAATGGAGGATTAAGTGTTGAGAATTGGTATGATTTAAAAGCTTCTGTTAATACCATTGGAGGTAATCAAGGTCTCAATTATCGTAATAAACTTGTGAAAGACGCACTTATAGGAACTTTGAGTACCAACTATAAGGATTACTTTTTTGTTGAAGGAACAGTGCGCAGGGACAGAACCTCTACCATGAACCCTGAACACAATAGCTTCGTTTATCCTTCAGTAAATTCGAGTTTCGTATTCTCCGAAGCATTTAAAATGCCTTCTTTTTTGAACTATGGTAGATTAAGGGCTTCCTGGGGAATTGTTGGTAATTACCCATCCATATATCAAGCAAATGTCGCCTATACTCAGAATACTTTAGGGGCACAGGGACCAACTAATTCTGTCCTTTATACGATTATCCCATCAGGATATGGTAATGAGCTTATTGAGCCGGAACGCAAGACGGAATATGAATTTGGTTTAGAAGCGAAGTTTTTAAGTGGCCGTTTAGGATTAGATATTTCTTATTACAATGCGCAGATCAAGAATCAAATACTTAGTCTTACATTACCTTATACTTCCGGTGCCAGTACCCTACTTGCAAATGTGGGTACATTAAGGAATAAAGGACTTGAAGTTGGTATAACAGGAGTTCCAATCAAATCTTCAAGTTTTACCTGGAATACTGGAATTAACTTCTCCAAAAATAAGAACGTAGTTGAAAAACTGGCAAACGGTTCAAATGAGCTGTTACATGTGGATTATGATGGTAATGCAGCGCAGTTGAAATCAATTGTAGGCCAGCCTATGGGAGACATCTATGTGCACCCTGTTGCTACAGATAATTCAGGGGCAAAAATTGTTGGAGCTGATGGACTCTACCAGCTGGATGCAAATAAGATGATAAAAGCCGGTAATGCAATGCCTAAAATTGTTGGTGGTTTTATTAATAATTTTGTCTATAAAAATTTCTCATTAGATGTGTTGCTTGACTTCCGGTTTGGAGGGCATGTTATGCCGACTGGAATTAACTGGATGATTAGCCGAGGCTTAT
The DNA here is from genome assembly GCF_900103665.1 of Pedobacter steynii. Lineage (GTDB taxonomy): Bacteria > Bacteroidota > Bacteroidia > Sphingobacteriales > Sphingobacteriaceae > Pedobacter > Pedobacter steynii. The sequence continues at coordinate 237,997 of NZ_FNGY01000011.1, read as the reverse complement.
TAGAGGAGAGTTTAACTAATATGGATGCTGAACACGGGGGGCTTGCCTATTATTTAGATGCTTCAGGTAAAGGAATACTAACTAATGCCGATAAAGGTCCGACTGGTCAAAAAGTTTATCATGATGGTATGGTAATGGATGGAGTAACGGCTGATGGTTCACCAAATACTAATGTAATCTCCCAGGCTTATTATTATTGGAATACTTATAACTGGGGAGGTCCTCAATACAGTTCATCAAGGTATGAATTATACGTAAAGAAAAATTCATATATAAAGATGAGAGAGATTTCGCTGGGATATAGCTTGCCAACATCCCTTTCAAGTAAAATAGGCGCTAAAAAATTGCAGATTTCTGCCTTTGGAAGGAACCTGTTCTTCTTGTACAGAACGCTTAAAGACTTGGATCCTGAGCAGATGACTTCTGGCTCAAGATGGGACCAGACAGTTAATAATGCGGGCTCCAATCCTGCAACGAGGACTTTTGGCGTAATGCTGCGCGCTAACTTTTAATTTATTAGTAAAAGTTTAAAAAAAAAATTGACATGAAAAAGATATTATCATTAATAACGATGACAGTTATCTCAGCGATACTTGTTGTCTCTTGTAAGAAATCGAGTTTTGAAGATGCCTATTCAGATCCTTCAACAATTGAGAGTACGACTGTAGAAAAGCAATTTTCAGGTATTATTTATACCAATAGGGAATATGTAGTACCTAGTTATTGGAATTACTTTGTAGTATTGCGTACCTCTGTAAATCATTATACGCAAGCTGTGGGCTGGGCAAACTCATTGGGACAATATGCTCCTGGTGGAGCTGCTATAACAGACAGATGGAATAACTATTACAATTTCCTGGCTCAGTTTCGTGAGTTGGAAAAAGTATACTCAAAGTTAACTCCAGAAGAGCAAGCTGACAAACGCATCTATATGATGGCTGCATCTATATATTTTTATGATCATACCCAAAAGGTGGTCGACTTACATGGTGATATCCCTTGGGCAGATGCTGGTAAGTTGAGCACTAATAATGGAAATTATGGTGCTTCTTATGCAAAATATCAAAGTGCAGAGGATATTTATACCGCTATGTTAGATGACCTTAAGAAAATTGCAGATGAGCTCTCGGTTACCACAGTGAAGCCTGCTATTCTTACTGGTTTTAAGACTCAGGATCTAATCAATAAGGGTGACATGACTCTTTGGAAAAAATACTGTAATTCTCTGCGTTTACGTATGCTGACAAGAGTTTCTGGAACACCTAAATTTCAGGCACGTGCAAGTCAGGAGATCAGTTCCATTCTTTCAGATCAATCTAAATATCCTCTGGTAGCGGAAAATGCGGATAATGTGATGTTAAAAGTTTATGATCTGGGTAGTGACATTAATGCTAAAGGATTTAAGACAGGTCTGGAAGACTGGAATGGGAATATTGCCGGAAAGGTTATGATTGATCGCATGAAAGCTTCGTCTGATCCTAGGTTAAGAGCTATGTTTGAACCTGGGGCAAATGCAGGTGGTACTTATACAGGTCTTGACCAGAGTCTTGATGCAGCTACACAAACAAATGCAATTAATGCAGGTATATTGGCCATTTATAATAGGTCTACATTAAGTAGAAATGAGTTTTTTCCAGGGATTCTGATTACAGCTGCGGAAGTAAATTATCAGCTGGCAGAGTATTATACGAAATTAGGCAATGACGGACAAGCTAAGGCTTCCTATGAAAAAGGGATTAGACAATCTATAGATTATTATTACTGGCTAAGGACCTTAAGTAAAGATGGAGCCGTCCCGCCATTGACACTGACTACTGTTCTGGAAGTAAACAGCTATATTTCTAATCCTGCAGTGATGTGGAATTCGGCTGCTTCAACAGCAGGTAAATTAGCATTAATCGGGACGGAAAAATGGCTACATTATAGTGTCGTTGAACCCCTTGAAAGCTGGTCGGAAATTCGTAGGTTAAATTTCCCTGCATTGGTTTTCTCTCCGGATAACTCAAGTCAACAAAAACTTCCTCCAAATAGATGGATCTATCCTTCAAGTGAAATTGCCTTTAATAGTACAAACTATCAGGCTGTTGCGGCTAAGGATAATCTACAGACAAAGTTATTTTGGGATATTGACTAAAGGGAGGCAGTCATGAACTAACGGCGAAATTAGAACCCTTTTGCTCCTGTATGATTTTTGATAAAAAAAGATGAAAATCATTAAACGTAAAGAACCCCGGAGGATACCCTCCGGGGTTCTTTACGTTTTGGGCTAATGTGCGATGTAATAGACCGATCATATCATCTCGCTGTTTGCGGAATATTGAACATTTCATTTGTGTAGATGATTTCTTATTATTTTTGTATTATCCTTGATCATAAAGTAATTTAAGAGGATGCCTAAACTTAAACTGACTTAAAAAGTCTGTTTTATATTGATATACATTGTGATGATTTCTGAAGTGGATATAAGAAGACGGTATAATGTTAAATTTGCTTTAAATCAGGTATTTGTGTCATTTTTTATTTTTTTTAACAGCCATTAATCTTAATTTTAGCATGTAAATGATTTTATTTTTCTCCTTTACTTAAAAATTAAATTAATAAGTCAATCGTATTTATCAAAAAAATATTTTAAGTTTGAGGGACAAACCCGATCTTGTGACTGCGACGAAGAAAAAATACCATCAGCTCCGTAAGGAGGTGATTAAGTGTCTGTATTACAATAATATGCTTACTTTTACGGAGTTAAGTAAATTAACCCATAAGAGTCTTCCTTTAGTTGCTACGACAGTAAACGATTTGGTAGCGGAGGGATATGTACTTGAGTCTGGCCTTGCTCCTTCCACCGGAGGACGAAGAGCACTTACTTTTCTATTAAATAAAAAAAAACAACGATATATTGTTGCAGTATCAATGGATCAGCTGGTTACCCAGGTTGTCATTTATGATTTACTAAATCAGGTACAGTTGGCACCGGAAATTATGAAACTATCGCTTAGTGAATATCCTAACGCGACTAAAATACTGATACAATTCTTAAAGAATTATATTTCCAATTCCGGTATTCCTATTGATAATATCCTGGGGATAGGAATAGGTATGCCCGGATTTGTAAATGCAGATTTCGGAATCAACCATACTTTTTTCAAGGTAGAAGGAGACGGTAACTTACGAAATCACTTGACCAAAGCACTTGGAATCCCTGTTTTTATAGACAACGACTCCAGTATTATTGCATTGGCAGAGTTGAAATTCGGTGCAGGTAAAGGAATTAAAGATGTCATGGTCGTTAACATAGGCTGGGGTATCGGATTGGGAATGGTGATTAACGGAAGCTTGTTCAGAGGACATAGTGGCTATGCTGGTGAGTTCAGCCATATTCCGTTGTCTGAAAGCAATAAATTATGTGCTTGCGGAAAAAGGGGGTGTCTGGAAGTCGACACTTCTATCCTCGTGTTAGTAGAGCGTGCTAAAGCTCAGATTGCTTCAGGAGTAAATTCAAGCCTGGAGCAGTTGTTCTTAGATGAGCGCAAGTTACCTGGAGATCATTTTCTCGATGCCGCAAAAGGGGGAGATCCACTCGCAGTCTCTATTCTGTCTGATGCGGCTTTCCTTATCGGAAAAGGCCTCGCGACTCTAATTCATATCATCAATCCGAAATTAATCGTACTAAGTGGCAGAGCCGCTATCGCCAGTAAAATAATTATGGCACCCGTCCAACAGGCAATCAATGAATTCTGTATTCCCAGACTTGCGGAATATACAGACATTCAAGTTTCCGAGATTTCCACAGAAGCAGGCCTTTTGGGAGCCGCTACATTAGTCATGGAAAATTGTGATTTTAAATAAATTATTACGATAAGTATTTGATAAACATGTATTTGTGATGTGGATTTTATGCTTAGCTAAAACCTTTTATATTTTAAACATTAGCCAATAACTGACTGGAATTTTAACCATTAAATCAAAAAAAATGAAACAAATTTACTTACGGTGCTTTTGGATATTATTGCTGACTTCCACTGCGATAAGCTCTTATGCACAACAATCTTTTACCGGAAATGTAAAAGATAACCGGGGACAAGCATTGCCAGGTGTTTCCATCAATGAAAAGGGGACCAAGAAGGGGACCGCGACTAACGGAAACGGAGATTTTTCCTTATTGGTGAGCCCTTCAAGTGTTTTAAGGATCTCTCTCGTTGGGTATCTTGTGCAAGAAATCACTGTAGGTGATAAAAAAAGTATCAATGTCGTATTACAAGAGGATAATCAGACATTGAATGAAGTTGTCGTGACTACTGGATTTGGGGTCAAAAAACAAGCCAGAAAGCTGAGTTATGCCACTCAGGAGATTAAAGGAGAGGACCTGACACGTTCCAATGAACCAAATCTTGTGAATGCACTGAATGGTAAAGTTGCTGGTTTGGTAATTAGCCAGGGTGCTGGTGGTGCTCAGTCCTCTTCCAGGATGAGAATCCGGGGTAATTCTTCATTAGGGAATAATACACAACCCTTGATCGTTATTGATGGAGTACTTATTCAACCTGGTGTAACAGGGGCCGACTCTTATGGTAACGAGCCGCAGGATTTTGGAAATATCATGAAAAACCTGAATGCTGATGATTACGAAAGTATTACCGTCTTAAAAGGTGCTGCAGCGAGTTCATTGTATGGTTCAAAAGCCCAGAATGGTGTACTTTTGATTACTTCAAAAAAGGGAAAAGCAGGACAGGGATTAGGAATCTCTTTTGGTCATACTCAAACGATAGAGGAAGTTTATCGTGTTTTCGATTTGCAGAATGAGTTCGGAGCTGGTATCAATCCAACCTTTGCTAAAGATGCAAATGGAATGCAAAACATCGATAAAGCAAATTATATCTGGAGCTTCGGGCCGAAATTTGATGGCAGCAAAGTCCGGGACATGGATGGACGTATCATCGATTGGAACGCTCAGCCAAATAACATTCTTGACGCGTATAAAAACGGTGTTTATAGCAATTCCAATCTCGCATTTCAAGGGGCAACTGACAATGCAAATTTCAGGGTTTCCTATACAAATATGACGAACAAAGGAATTTTGCCAAATAACAAGTTTAGCCGTGATGCAATTGACTTCAGAGGTTCTCAGAAACTGGGAAAAATATTTACTGTTGATGCGGGTGTAAATTATACGACGAGTAATACCTTAAATCCAATCAATCAGAGTAATGATTCTAACCCGATATTTGCCTTGGTTTATGGAAAACCAAGAAGTTATGACACCAACTATTGGAAGAACAGGTATGTGGACAATGCAATTGGTGGTCAGCTAAGGGGAACGGAGGATCCTTATAACTTATCTTCTTTATGGTTCAATATGAATACCCAAAGTAACAGGCAAAAAGAAAATAATCTGAGAGGAAATATTGATGTAACGGCTACGATAACCCCCTGGTTAAACGCTGTTGTGAGAGGAACGATGAATCAGATCAATACAGTTAATGAAACTAAAAATATAGGAAATGAAGCTGGTTTTAAGGGCGGTTCTTATGTTCTTGGCCAGTCCAACCAGAAAAGTACGAGATTACAGGCATTGCTGAATGCTTCAAAAAAGATCAGTGATAACCTGGATTTTAACTTCTCAATTGGTGCGGAGACCGTGAGGGATTTTGGTAAAAATAGCACTTCGACTAAAAGTGACGGTGGACTAAAAGATCCTGGAAAGTTTTTTATGGCTAATTCTGTAAATACTCCAATTACGACCTTAGGATTAGATGGAAGCCAACGCACCGATGCAATTTATGCATTTGGAGATATTAGCTATAAGAATATGTTGACGCTGAATGTTAGTATTCGTAATGACTGGTCTTCTACGTTGACTTATCCTAATGGATCAGGCGATTATTCTTATCTGTACCCTTCTGTTGGTCTGGCGTATTTGTTCACTGAATCCTTGAAAAATAATCCTGCCTTCGGATTCCTTTCTTATGGTAAAATTAGAGCAAATTATGGTCACACCGGATTGGGCATTGCTCCTTATCAGACAAGTAAAGGTAAATATACCCTTATCGATGTCTACACAGATAAGGATGGCATTCAGATGCCAAGATATGGATATGAGTCTTTTACGCTGGGTAATGAAAAACTTAAAAATGAGCTAACGAAAGAATTTGAAATCGGGACAGAATTACGGTTCCTGGACGACCGCATCGGTATCGACGCTTCCTTCTATAAGAAAAACACTTACAACCAGGTGCTGCTTTTGGATCTGCCTTCAACAAGTGGGGTGGAGAAACGGGTGATTAATGCTGGAAATATCCAAAACCAGGGGATAGAAATCCTGATCAATGCTACGCCAATCAGAACCAGAAATTTCGAATGGAATTCAACGGTTAACTTTGCACGTAATAAAAATAAAATTATCAGCCTTGCTCCAGGGGTAACAACTTATACGCTTGGAAGAGCTTTTGGAGATGATATGCAATCTGTTGCGATAGCGGGAGAAGAATATGGAAGTATTTACACTGGATATGGCTATGCTAGCTATCAGGGTAAAGATGCTAATGATCCACTTAATGGACAAAAGCTTTTAAAAGCAAATGGCAGTTACTGGAGAAATGGTGATGCAGGTCAGGGAAATAAAAACCTGGGTTCTATGATGGAACGTTTCACGATCAGTACGATCAACAACTTCAAAATTAAAGATTTTAATATAGGATTCCAGGTTGATGCAAAAGTTGGTGGTCTGATGGCTTCTGGTTCACATCAATACGGTACTAACTATGGCGCATTCAAAAGCTCTCTGTTTGGCCGTTCTGCGGATCATGGTGGTGTGCCAAGAAAAGACGCACAGGGTAATGTATTTAATGATGGTGTCATTCCTGAAGGAGTATTCGCCGCTAATACAATAATCAAGAATGTAAACGTGGGCGGTACAACTTTTGCTGATGCGGTTGCCAAAGGACTAATCGAGCCGGTGAGTGCGCGTGTTCACTATGCAAGGTTAACGCAATGGGGGACTGGAATCAGGGAATATTCTACTTTTGAAAACTCATGGGTAGCTTTAAGAGAAGTTTCTGTAGGTTATAGTTTGCCAAAGAAATTTGCTGAAAAAATCAGGTTCAACAGACTGAGTCTGAACTTTATTGCCAGAAACCTGACCTATATCTACAATAGCCTTCCTGATCACATTAACCCTGAGGGACTATTCACAAATAGTGCCGGTGCTTTTGCCGAATATGGAGGAGCTCCATATACACGTACGTTCGCATTATCAATTAAAGGAAGTTTATAGTAACTGAATCGAGATTTTAAAGAAATTAAAATGAAAATAAATTATAAAGCGTGGATCGGTCTTGTTGGCTTGCTATGCATCTCCATATCCTCTTGTAAAAAAGAAAAGTTTGTTGAATTGAATACCAATCCGCAATTGCTGGATAAAATCACACCTGAGCAGCAATTCATGAATGCGATTGTCAGAATGCAGGACCGCAGTGAGTGGTACTACGATAACGTGAGGGGAATTATGCCCTGGATGCAGATGGCTACCGGACTAAATGGTAACGGAGCCTCTTTTGTGTCTGAATCAGGCAGCATGAGAAATGTAAGGTTTGGCATCTTTTACCCGGGGGTAGGTGCCTCATTGTCTGATGTAGAATATATCATTTCTAAACTTTCGGCCGAAGAGCAGGAAACCAGAGTTCATCAATTGGCGATTACGAATATTGTAAAAGCATATTATGCTTTTTATGTTTCAGATATCAATGGAAGTGTTCCCTATACAGAAGCTTTTCAAGGAAAATACGGAGGTACATTCACACCAAAATATAATAAACAGGAAGAATTGTTTAATTTGTTAGATGAGGTTTTAAAGACGAGTGTTGCGAAACTGACTGCTACTCCGGCTGTACCTCAGGCTTCTTTCGACACGAATGATCTGTTTTTTAAAGGAGATGTTTCAAAATGGGTAAAGACAGCGAATGCAGTCCGTTTGAGGATGGCAATGCGCCTGATGAAGCGAGATGCAGCGAAAATGACTGCTCGTGTACAAGAAGCCCTGGCAAGTTCTGGTCAGCAGATGGCTGGCAACGCTGATAGTTGGGTATTTGAAACTGCAGCAAATTTTGCGCCAGGTGGAGACTGGTCTGTACAGAACATCAGAGCACCTAAGGGAGTGGTGGATTTTATGTATAACAACTCCGATCCAAGGATGAAATACTTCTATCAGCCTAACTATTTTACAAGAGAGAACTTTGATGCGGCAAAAGCTCAAGGTAAAATCCCTGCTAATGCCGTATACGACAACAGACGCTATTATGGTGTACCAGTCAGTCCAGACGTATCTTCCGCACCGGATTTTGCTAAGTTTTTCAATAGTGTGCAAATCGAGTCCTTGATAAAAGGAGTGAAAACACCGGTTACACTGGATACTTTATCCAATTTACAACGCCGTTTATTTGCAGCTGGAGAAGAAGGCGGAAAAGGAATTAACTTCTTTCCACTGATAACCTATGCAGAAGTCTGTTTCATGAGGGCAGAACTTGCAGCGAGAAATGTGATTGCTGATGATGCTAAAATGTGGTATGAAAGAGGAATTACAGCGAGTATCCAGATGTATGATGATATGGCCAGCAGAGCACTGATCACAGACAGACAGGAAAAAAATAGCTATGTACCTACCAAACAGGAGGAGATTACAACCTATTTAACTCAACCAGGAGTCTTATTCGATCCTGCCAAGGGAGTGGATATGATCGCTTCTCAGGCTTACCTGCATTTCTTTAAGCAACCGGCTGAAGCCTGGGCTTTGTATAAAAGAACAGGATTACCAAATCATACAAGTACACTCCCTCTGGAGAAGATCATTGCTTTGGGGACAGAACAACAGATTCCCAGAAGAGCAGCGCTTCCATTACCTGGTCCGGGGAATTTAAATTATAAGAATATCATTAATGCATACGACGATATGAAAACGGATCCTGATTTTGGACAAGGGCCAACGGATATGTTCGGCCGTGTATGGTGGGACAAAAAATAACATTATAATAATTAAATAAAGGGTGTCCATTATGGCACCCTTTATTTATTAAAGAGCTATACAGACATGAAATCATCTTATTTAAAAGGGCTAAACTTGCTATTCATGTTGCTGTTGGCAATCTCTGTAAATGGGCAGTTAAAAACGATTTCCTGGAAAAAGATGAGCGGTATTACTTTACTAAATAACGCCGGTAAAACCGAGACAATATCCCAGACAAGAGTAATTGTGCTGGTCTTTTTATCTCCGGAATGTCCGCTTTGCCGAAACTATATCCAGGTGCTCAATACGCTTCAAAAAAAACACACAGAGGTACAGATTTTCGGAATATTCCCCGGCACAGCCTATACTGCAAAGCAAATCAATGATTTTCAAAAGGAATATAAGGTAAGCTTTAACCTGCTTATCGACAGGAAGAAGGAACTGACGCACTATTTGAAAGCCACAACAACACCTGAAAGCATCCTCATCTCTAAACTGGGCGCTATCCCATATCGAGGACTGATCGACAACTGGGCAAGCGGCCTGGGGCAAAAAAGAAAGGTAACTACCGAGAAATTTCTTGAAAATGCCATCGAAGATGTTTTAAACCAAAGAATCCCCGCCACGTCACAAACCAAGCCTATTGGCTGTTTGATAAACGATATATAATTCCTACATTTCTTATAGCTATGAGAATCCTGATTTTTATTTTTCTTTCCTTCTTTTTTTGCAATCAAATCGTCGCTCAAAAAATTACCTTTTCGACGCATATTGCCCCGATTATTCAACAAAAATGTGCGCCTTGTCACAGACCTGGAGAAGCCGCACCATTTTCTTTGCTAACCTATCAGGACGTGGCTAAAAGAGGAACCTTTATTAAGGACGTCGTACAGTCTGGTTATATGCCGCCCTGGAAACCGGATAACAATTACAGAACATTCCATAATGACCGCTCCCTGAGTAAAGCAGAAAAAGAACTGATTGTGAAATGGGTGGACAGTAAAATGCCCGAAGGTTCAGTAAAGAAATCAGCGAAAGAGAACTCAGCTATTGTCTATATTCAGGGTACGCAATACCATAGAAAACCAGATACGGTACTGAAAGTGAGTAAGCCGTTTTTTATTAAGGGCGACAATGAAGAAAGATTCCTGGTCTTTAAAATCCCTTTTGACCTGGCTAAGGACCAAAACGTGGAAGCTGTAGAGTTTGTTTCCAGCAATAAAAAAGTGATTCACCATGCAAACTTTGCCGTTCATCCTGTGGAAAACGAGGTAGATATCCTTCAGGGAGCAGACTATGTCGACCTCAGTGGCTCAGACCGGAGTAAATATGATCAATACCTGCCCTTCAAAAAGAAAATGGACTATTATGGAGGCTGGATTCCCGGAACTTCATTTGAATCCTATCCTAAAGATTTTGGTTGGGTAATGCCAAAACGTGGCGTAATCTTACTAACCATTCATTATGCCCCTACAGGTAAAGATGAAGAAGAAATGTCTGGTATCAATTTTTTCTTCACCAAATCCGCAATTAAAAGAAAAGTTGATGTGATTAGCCTGGGCTCAGCAGGAGTGGGAGAAAGCTCCATTGAACCTTATTTTATGATTCCCGCGGATACAACCAAAGCCTTCAACCTTAAAATTGTAACACCTCAGGATCAATCCCTGCTATACATATGGCCACACATGCATTTGCTGGGTAAGACTTTTAAAGCGTATGCGGTAACACCGCAGGGCGATACTGTTAAATTGGTTTCTATTCCTTCCTGGGACTTCAAATGGCAGGAAATTTACAGGTATAAAAAGCTGATAAAAATTCCAAAAGGATCGATTCTAACCATAGAAGCACTTTATGATAATACTAAGGAGAATCCGAAGAATCCCAATCACCCTCCAAAAATGGTCTTCTCTGCCAACGACATGAAAACAACAGATGAAATGATGACCATGTTGATGGTCTTCCTTAAATACGAAGAAGGGGACGAAAACCTCGAACTGGACAAATAAAGACTAAAGTCTTTCGATCCCAAGCTTTACCGCGAGTTCATTCAGGTCATTAACTACAACATCAATCAAAGGAATGCCCTGAATCTTCCGTTCTTGTTCAAAAGCATATTCCGGCTCACCTGGAATGATGACCTTTTTATTCGGGTCAACCGTCTTCGCAGACTTAAACCGTTCAATCCAGTTGTCCAGGTGTTGTTTAAAATCATCTGCCGGACGAAAACCATCTATTCGCATAGCACCAAAGAAATGACCGATGCCTTCACCAACCGGATTTGCCGAAGGTTCTAAAAAGGCTACAAAAGGAGGCACCCAGGGGCCATAATTCGCCCCGGAAAGCACTGCAGATAAAATATCTACGGTGGCGCTCAAACCATAGCCTTTATGACTTCCATGATCTTTATCACTACCCAATGGCAGGAGGGAACCTCCATCTTTCAACTGATGTGCACTCGTAGAAGAATTGCCATCTTTATCCTGTACCCAACCCTCAGGAATAGGCTGGTTTGCCCTCTGGGCGATTTCCAGTTTCCCGTTCGCTGCAGCTGCGGTAGCCATATCTACCACTAAAGGAGGATACTTCCCCGCAGGAAAAGCATAACACATTGGGTTAGTCCCTAATAACCTTTCATTGGCATAAGTAGGGGCTACAAGCGGACTGGCATTGGTCATGCTGATCCCAATCATGTCCTGTTCTACGGCCATTAAAGCATGGTATCCGGCAATTCCAAAATGGTTGGAGTTTTTAACGGCCACCCATCCGCTTCCGTAAATTCTGGCCTTTTCAATGGCCACTTTCATTGCAAAGGGAGCGACGACCAATCCTAAACCTGCGTCTCCATCTACAGTAGCGGTAGTTGCTGTTTCATGGACTACTTTAACATCTGGCTTTGCATTGATCCGTTCTTTTTCCCACAACCTTACATAGCCGCTCAGACGGGCAACCCCATGGGAGTCTATTCCCCTCAGGTCAGATTTTAACAAGACATCTGCAGCCAGTTGCGCATCAGTAACTGGGCATCCCATTTTCAGGAATACGCTTTCTGTAAACTGACGTAGTTTTTGTTCGGTAAAAGTATGGAAAATCATTATGATGAAGCAAAGAGAACCGTAAATTGATGGTCCAGTGGTTTGAAATTAAGAATCAGCGAATGGATAAAGTTGTCTCCATACCCCACATACATCGGGGCAATATTCAGCACACGTTCCTGTAAGACTCCGGTAGGGAATAACTTTTCTTTTAAATTGTCAATCTGTGTGAGTGAAGTAACATGCCTGCGCTTTTCTGCCCTCAGCATTTTTTTCTCTAGATTGGCGATGAGCTTTAAGGCCCTTGTTTTTGCCGCATCGGCGGATTGAGAGAGCGTTTTGTCGATCTTGTAAGCATTGAGCTTGATCTGATCAAAAACTGCACTAATGGCACGCTGTTCATCGTCCAGCGACAACTGTAAAGTCACATGTGCCTTAATCCAATCATTCTTAAGGGTCAAAGGGTCTTTAAACAGATTGGTATGGTTAATTCCCAGAATTTGCATTCTTGTCTGACTGCGTTTATCAATCAGCAAGGCTGAATTGCGGAGCAGCAATACCGGGAAATCTATTTTATAGTAGTCAAAATTGGCTTTCAGTTGTAACCAATAGGTAAGTTCGGCACCCCCTCCAATATAAGCAAGGTTTGGAAGAATCACTTCCTGATATACCGGACGCATCACTACATTCGGACTAAAACGCTCTGGAAAATCAAGGATCTCCAGTTGCAGCTCAGCTTCTGTAAAACGGATGTCCGTATTCATGACCTTATAAACCTGATCTTCTTCGATAATTCTTTCGCGAAGCTGATCAGTCATATAAAAGAAGTTGATTTCTCTCGGATTGACCTGTGTTTTATATCCGTTTTCTTCCAATAAAGCATTGCTGGAAGAAATATGCTTAAAGCTGTGTTGCCCGATTATATCGGCTTCAATAATAGTCGCAAATTGCTTTTTCAGCTCATGTTCATCTGCATCTACACAAACCAATCCGTACTTTCCAAATAAAGCGTCTACCAGTTCGCGTGTTGCATCAGAAAGTTTTTCATGATGCGAATAAGCATGATCTACAATTTCAGATAATTGCAAGCCATTTTCAGTAATGCCGAGATAACCTTTATAAGCGATTAACACTTCCGTGATGTCCTTTGTGCTCAATCTTCCGGTAGCACCTGCCGCCTTCTTGTTCCAGGTCAGCATTCTGTCTTCGATTTTCACATGATTGATTTCTTCAAAATCATGATCTTCGGTAGCCATCCAGTATACGGGAACAAAATTATAATCCGGAAATTTCTCCTTCAGCTCTTTTGCAAGATTGATGGCAGTAACGATCTTATAAATAAAATAAAGAGGGCCGGTGAATATATTGAGCTGATGACCGGTAGTAATGGTAAAAGTCCGGTCATCAGCCAGAAGGTTAATGTGGTGTGCTACTAAAGCCGAAGGCTCAATAGATGAATATTGCTTTTTGAGGATCCGGGTCAATGTAGACCTGTTTCCTGTAAAGTTGCGGTTGGCGATGGCCTTTGCAAAGCCTTCAAAATCCGGTGTATACTTATAAAAAGCATTTAACTGATCCTTCCCACTGATGTAATCCAGTACAGCGGAGGAGAAGGCATTTGTTTCCTGGTAAGAGATGTATTTGGCCTGCATTGCCACGAATTTAAGTTAATAAACCAGAACTCCTTACATCCCGCTTTTATTTTACAATTTGTCCATATAGATCAAAGTCTTCAGCCCTGTCAATCTTCACCTTAACAAAGCTTCCATTGGCTGCATAACCTGTCGCAGCATCAATTAAAACCTCATTATCTACCTCAGGAGAGTCAAATTCTGTACGTCCTACAAAGAAATCACCTTCTTTTCTGTCGACCAGAACTTTATAGGTTTTTCCAACTTTTTCCTGATTAATATCAAATGAGATACCTTGTTGTAATTCCATGATCGCATCTACACGTTCCTGTTTCACTTCATCAGGTACATCATCTACCAGATTGTGTGCATGTGTTTTTTCTTCATGAGAATAAGTGAAACATCCCAATCTGTCAAATTTTGTTTCTTCTACCCAGCTCAGCATTTCTTCAAAATCCTGTTCTGTTTCACCAGGATACCCACAGATTAAAGTAGTACGCATGGCGATGGTAGGAACTTTATCCCTGATCTGGTTCACAATGTCTATCGTTTTCTGTTTCGTGATTCCACGACGCATCGATTTCAACATGTTATCTGTGATGTGCTGTAAAGGCATATCCAGATATTTACAAATGTTTTCACGTTCGTTCATTGCGTCCAGGATTTCCATAGGGAAGCCGGAAGGATAAGCATATTGTAACCTGATCCACTCAATGCCAGGAACATCAGAAAGACGTCTTAACAATTCATCAAGGTTACGTTTTCCATAAATATCCAGACCGTAATAGGTCAGGTCCTGAGCGATCAGGATCAGTTCTTTTGTTCCGTTGGCAGCCAGGATCTTTGCTTCGTTTACCAACTCCTGCATGTCGCGGGAAACGTGTTTTCCACGCATTAAAGGAATGGCACAGAAAGAGCAGGGGCGGTTACAGCCTTCTGCGATTTTGAAATAGGCAAAGTGAGAAGGAGTGGTCAATAACCTTTCTCCGATCAGTTCGTGTTTATAATTCGCACCTAAGGAATGTAAGATGTTATTTAAATCGTTGGTGCCAAAGAAAGCATCTACATTGGTAATCTCCGCTTCCAGCTCTGGTTTGTACCTTTCAGACAAACAGCCGGTCACGATTACTTTTCCTATTTTTCCAGCTTCTTTAAGTTCGCTGTATTGCAGGATGGTATCAATAGATTCCTGTTTTGCATTGTCGATAAAACCACAGGTATTGATCACTACGATATCATCCTTACCCATTTTATCGGATTCATGAGTCACATCCATACTATTGCCGCGAAGCTGACCCATTAAAACTTCTGAATCGTAAAGGTTTTTGGAACAACCCAAAGTAATTACATTGATTTTAGGTTTTTTAACAGGGATAATCTTAGATGTGGTTTTTGTATTCATGTGTGTTTTTTATCTTGAAGCGGATCTTTAAATAGTGTTTAATTAAATAAACTGTCCACAAAAGCTTTTTTATCAAATAATTGCAGGTCGTTTACGTTTTCGCCAACGCCTATGTATTTTACCGGAATTTTAAACTGATCGGAGATTCCGATCACGACACCACCCTTGGCGGTACCATCCAGTTTGGTAATGGCCAGTGCATTTACATCGGTCGCCTCTGTAAATTGCTTGCATTGTTCAAAGGCATTTTGCCCGGTTGATCCATCCAGTACCAATAGTATTTCATGCGGTGCATTAGGGATTACCTTTTCCATCACATTTTTGATCTTGCCCAATTCATTCATCAGACCGATCTTATTGTGCAGACGTCCGGCAGTGTCGATAATCACGACATCCTCGCCATTGGCTACCGCAGATTGTAAGGTATCGAAAGCTACAGAAGCAGGGTCAGAGCCCATAGCCTGTGCAACCACACGTACCCCAACACGCTCACCCCAGAGTTTAATCTGCTCTACAGCGGCCGCTCTGAAAGTATCTGCCGCACCTAAAACTACCTTCAGGTTTTCTGCCTTCAGCTTATGCGCCAGCTTTCCGATCGTTGTTGTTTTACCAACCCCGTTTACACCAACCACCATAATTACATATGGTTTATGTTGTCCGTATTCAAATTTACGGAAATCATTGCTGTTGTTTTCGGAAAGCATCAGTTGAATCTCATCGCGCAACAGGCGATGCAATTCTGATGTTGATAAATACTTGTCCTTAGCTACACGGCTCTGAATACGGTCGATAATTTTTAAGGTAGTACTTACTCCAACATCGGAAGTAACCAAAACTTCTTCCAGGTTATCGAGTACATCATCATCCACAGTCGACTTACCTGCAACTGCTTTGGTGATCTTACTCAGAAAGCCTTCTTTAGTTTTCTCTAATCCCTTGTCTAGAGCTTCCTGCGCTTCCGGAGCGGTTTCCTTTTTCTTGAAAAAATCGAATAAACCCATACGAATGTATAACTAAACAAAAAAAGCCCTCCCATTTAAAAGGGACGGCTTTAATATAATTAAATATTAAAATTATTTTTTAGATGCAGAAATAGCATCTTGAACGTGATCGTTGTGAACAATAACTTCTTTGAAAGAATAAGCACCTTTTGGTGATTTAGTCATTGTAATAACTTTTGAATATTCTTTTCCTTTTCCCGTTTTGAGGGTTGCAACTACCTTTTTTGCCATGATCTAAATAGATTGTATTTAGTTAAATACTAAATGTATTACTTAATTTCTTTATGTACAGTTACCTTTTTCAAAACTGGATTGAATTTTTTCAATTCTAATCTCTCAGTAGTGTTTTTACGGTTTTTAGTAGAGATATATCTAGACATACCAGGCATGCCACTAGTTTTATGCTCCGTACACTCTAGAATAACTTGTACTCTGTTACCTTTTTTTGCCATTTTATTAATCTTAAGGTCGATTCACATCAACCATTGTTATTTACAAATATCCTTTTTTCATGAAGCGATTAATCGCCTCAGTAATACCAATTTTATTAATGGTTTTGATAGCTGAAGTAGAAACTTTCAGTGTTATCCAACGATCCTCATCAGGAATATAAAATTTCTGAAGTTGTAAGTTGGGATAAAACTTACGCTTAGTTTTAACGTTTGAGTGAGAAACATTAAAACCTGTCATTGCCATTTTTCCGGTTAAATCACAAACTCTAGACATGCCTTTAAATATAGTGTGTTAATTGTTCTTTCTTAATTTTTTAAGAGTGTGCAAATATCAATAAAATATTTGTAATCATCAAGTAGGTATCTAAAATATTTTCAATTTATTTACAGCACGTTGCGAACTGTAGCTTAGATTCCTGTTGAGGACGCTCCCGGGGCGCAATATACAACATTTAAACGGATTAAACGACCACCGCCTCTTCCAAATCACCTAAAAGATGCTCAAATTGTAGCACATAACGCCTCGCTTCGTTAATATAATGTACCAGTTCCGGCCTTTCTTCCTTGCCCAATTGCTGTATCCAAAGCTGTTTATGTGCTTGTAAATGATACAATGTAGCCGTTACCCCATAGGCCTTATGCGGCGTTTTCAGTTGAGGATGTAAAACCTCATGCAGGTCCAGTTCGGAAATCCCCGGAAGGGAGATGGCCTTCATCATTGAAACAATGGTAATGGGAAGGAGCACTTCGTAAATTTCCTTAAGTAAGGACCGGAGGTGTTGATGCTGAGCCTTATGGGTATCCAGATTCCACTTTAAGGAATCTGTACGGTAATGCTGATTGGCCAGTTCTGCCCGTCTTAAGGTGTCCGAAATCTGGTCGAATAATTGTTTATTCATAGATAGGTGTGTCAGGTTAAATAATAGACAATTCAACCTGGCATTTGGTTTAAAAAGAAAACGGATAAAGGCGTTAAAACCTGCGATTAAAATTTTGTTAGCTTTTTAATAAAGGTATATTTGAGTTTTAGTTATTGACCTAAACCAAATCATGCAAATTAATTCTTTTGAAGAGTATCAGGAAACGTATAAACTGAGCGTTGAGCAGCCCGAACAATTCTGGGCTGGTATAGCAGACAAATTTTTGTGGAGAAAAAAGTGGGATAAAGTATTGTCCTGGAATTTCTCCGAGCCAAACATTAAATGGTTTGAAGGGGCAAAGTTAAACATTACCGAGAACTGCCTTGATCGTCACCTTGCAGAAAATGGAGATAAACCAGCGATTATCTGGGAGCCTAATGATCCCCAAAAGGATAGCATCACGTTAAGCTATAAAATTTTACACGAACAAGTATGCCGCTTCGCCAATGTGCTGAAGAAAAACGGCGTTAAAAAAGGAGATCGGGTATGTATATATATGCCTATGGTTCCGGAACTTGCTGTAGCTGTATTGGCCTGTGCAAGGATCGGTGCTGTCCATTCTGTGGTTTTCGGTGGGTTTTCTGCCAAATCTATTGCCGACAGGATCAATGATGCCGAATGTAAGGTAGTCATCACTGCCGATGGTGCTTTCAGAGGTAACAAACAAATTCAATTGAAAGAAGTGATTGACGATGCCCTGATCGGTTGCCCGACAGTGGAGCGTGTGATCGTGTTAACCCATACCCGTACGCCGGTATCTATGCTTAAAGGCCGCGATATCTGGTGGGAAGATGAAATAAAACTGGTAGATACCAACTGTCCGGCTGAAGAGATGAACGCTGAAGACTTGTTGTTCATATTATATACCTCCGGTTCCACCGGAAAACCTAAAGGAGTAGTACATACCATTGGCGGATATATGGTCTATGCAGGATATACTTTCTCCAACGTATTTAACTACCAGAAAGATGAAGTATTTTTCTGTACGGCTGATATTGGCTGGATCACCGGGCACTCTTATATCGTGTACGGCCCGCTTTCTCAGGGAGCAACAACCTTAATGTTCGAGGGAATTCCAACCTATCCCGATGCTTCCAGAATGTGGCAGGTAGTAGAAAAGCATAAAGTAAACATCTTATATACTGCACCAACAGCCATCCGTTCTTTAATGAGCTTCGGAGAAGAACCTTTAAATGGCATAGACATGAGCTCCCTTCGGGTACTGGGCTCTGTTGGTGAACCGATCAATGAAGAAGCATGGCATTGGTTCGATGAAAACATCGGAAAAAGTAAATGTCCGATTGTGGATACCTGGTGGCAAACGGAAACCGGTGGAATCATGATCTCCCCAATCGCCTTTGTAACTCCTACCAAACCTAGTTACGCCACTTTACCATTACCGGGCATTCAACCGATCCTGGTAGATGAGAACGGAAAAGAAATCGAAGGAAACGGCGTAAACGGAAACCTTTGTATTAAGTTTCCATGGCCGGGAATGATCCGCACCACTTACGGAGACCATGAACGTTGTAAACAAACCTATTTCTCTACCTACGAGAACCTTTATTTTACTGGTGATGGTTGTTTGAGGGATGAGGATGGTTATTACAGAATCACTGGTAGGGTAGATGATGTGATCAATGTATCCGGGCACCGGATTGGTACTGCTGAAGTGGAAAATGCCATTAACATGCATGCCGGAGTGGTGGAAAGCGCAGTAGTCGGTTTCCCTCATGAAGTAAAAGGTCAGGGAATTTATGCTTTTGTCATCTTTCCGAACCACCATGAAGATGCAGACCTTACCCGTAAGGATATCCTGCAAACGGTAACCCGTGTGATTGGTGCCATCGCCAAACCGGATAAAATTCTGTTTGTTACAGGATTGCCGAAAACGCGTTCGGGTAAGATTATGAGACGTATTTTAAGAAAAATTGCAGAAGGAGATACTTCAAATCTTGGTGACATCACCACTTTGTTAGATCCTGCCGTAGTAGAAGAAATCATCGAAAAATCGCAGAAATAAGATTTTAATCTAAAAAAGAAGCCCTCTGTCAAATCAACAGAAGGCTTCTTTTTTATTGCGTATTTTTATTTTAAGCCATAGCGCTTCATCGTGTAACTCCCTATTGTGTGGAAGATACACTGAAATTAACATGCTCAGGGCTCCTGTTGAAATGACCGCTGTACCAGTCTCTCAGTTCCTGCGTTTTGAATTTCTCGTTGCTGTTTACCCCTCTGACAAGCTTTCTTGCTGAAGTTGTACCGTCTATACCGTTTCTGGCTTCATAAAGTACATAGTCAACTAAGGTATCATCATTTGGTTTTGGTCCTTTGAAGACGAGCATCTTCCCATCTGTTCCAATAATAAAGGGAACCATGGTAGATTCTTTTAACACAGAAAGGAAATTTTCAGAAGCCGCGTCCTGAACGAGAAAATAACTGTTTTGACCAGCATTCTTTTGCTCATCGGCAGTCCAGGCTGCCTGATCTGTCCCGATAAAGAAATCAGCAAATACAACATCAGGATACTTCGCAAAACGTTTCTTTAAGGCGGTATAGTCCTTGTTTTTTTCTCCGGGAGGGCGGTTTGATAAAGTTGACCAGATATAAAAGTAAACCGTCTTACCCGCATATAAGCTGGCAAAGGTATGTTTCTTTCCCTGCTGATCCGCCAGTTGAAACGAAGACACGTTCATGTCCGTATAGTTATCGTATCCTTTCACTACTGCTTTGACTAAGCCTTTGACCATCATGGTGCAGGAAGTCTGCGACAAGGAAAGCAAAATAAGGGAGGCGTAAAATAGTTTTTTCATATCAGTTATATAGGTTTTTATCGGTTCGAAATCAGAATGTCCTCTGGCTCGTAAATCAGAATGTCTCTTATATACCAGATGAACAAAACAGGGCAATGGTTACATGAAATCAAACAAATATTTTCAAAACCTGTTATTATGGTATCTATTTATTGTTAAACATTAAAAAAAACGGATCATGGATAAGCTAGAATTGAAAGGAAAATGGAATGAGATCAAGGGTAAAGTAAAACAAGCTTATGCGGATCTTACCGATGACGATTTGAAATATGAAGAGGGGAAAGATGATGAGTTGTATGGAAAGTTACAACAGAAAACCGGGAAGACCCGTGATGAACTGGTGACCTGGATCAAATCATTGTAGCACCTATAAAAAGAAAAGGGCTGATTGCAAAAAAAAACGCAATCAGCCCTTCTCTTTTGAAAAAGAGAGCTTAATAACCAAATATCTGTTCTAAAGTCAATTTGTTCACTGTTCCAAATTTCTGCATGTCATCTAATTTTACATTTTTCTCAGAGGCAACAATACAATAATTGTAAGGCTTATTGGCCACATTATTAGTATGAAAAGCTTTGATATCTGTAAAGGTTAAAGGTTTCAGTTCATTGTACTCATCGATTCTTGAATCATGATCCAGTCCCAGTTTTTTATTCGCAAAGTAGCTGGCAATGATGTCGTCTTTGGTAATTCTGTCGGTTTCAATTGCATTCATCGCATTGTACTTAGAAGCTTCAAATGATTTTGCAGATTCAGGAAGATCGTTTAACAATTCATTCATCCCTTTTACAGCATCGTTCATTTTATCAGCCTGACTACCTACATAAGCCACCATTGCATATTGTTTGTCCGCTCTGTCCGGCGCAGAATAAACTGCAAAAGTAGAGTATGCCAATGCTTTAGATTCTCTGATGGTCTGGAAAACGATAGAACCCATACCCCCGCCAAAATAGCTGTTGAACAGGTTTACTTTACCCGCCAGGTCTGCTTCATATTTACCCGAATTTCTTACCCATCTAATTTCTGACTGTACCATATCATAATCAGCAAAGTAAACCTGATTTGTTGCATTATTCGTATAAACAAACCTTTTTACCGGAGGCTCAGGTGTGAACGTAGCCGGAAGTTTATGCAGCTTGCTGATGTTTGCTGTAAATTCAGGCAAGCTTTGCGGACCATAATACGTAATCTTATGCTCATAGTTGTTCACATTGTGAAGAATAGCAAGCAGATCTGCTGAAGTGATGTTGTTCACTTCATTATTGGTCAGGATATAGTTGGAAGGGTTGCTGGCGCCATATTGTGCATAGCTCATCAATCCATT
Source organism: Pedobacter steynii (assembly GCF_900103665.1). Lineage (GTDB taxonomy): Bacteria > Bacteroidota > Bacteroidia > Sphingobacteriales > Sphingobacteriaceae > Pedobacter > Pedobacter steynii. The sequence continues at coordinate 216,429 of NZ_FNGY01000011.1, read as the reverse complement.
CAGGATCATCGCCTTATTGAGCTTGTTGTTTTCTCTGGATTTCAGAATTCTGCTTTTCAGTCCTGCTAAGGCTGTTTCGTTGGGCTTACAGTTCGCTAAGATATGCTCTACTAAAGTCACTGCCTTATCGAAGTTTTCCTGTAATCCGCTGATATTAATAGTGGCCACCTCGTTACTTACCGAGAAGGTATAGTTACAGGCAATATTGTAAAACTCTTTGCTGATCTGTTCTGCGCTATATTTATCTGTAGCCAGGAATGCAAGATATTGTGCTGCATAAGGCATCAGCTTGTTGTTCCATGCGCCCATTTCAAAACGGTAAGACAAACGGAAAATAGGGTTTTCTTTATTTTGTACCTCAATCACATCCGCGATTCCTGCTTTACCGAAAGAAAGGTCTTTCTGGTAATCCAGAAATTTAGGTGCAATCTCTGTAGAAGGCATTGCCAATAAATTTTTTGCAAAAGGGGAAGTTTCTGTCGCATTGGTCTTCACTGGTGTGATGGTAGGTTTCTCTACTTTCGCGATACTTTTGTCTTCTCCTTTATGTTTGTAAGTGACTACATAATTGTCTTTGAAGAATTGATTGGCGAAGTCTGTTACCTGTTTTTTGGTCAGCTTTGCCATGGCATCCTGTCCGCTTAAGGACTTGTCCCATTTATTGGCACGGTTCAGGATAAATTCATTCGTTACCGCCTCTACACGGAAGCCGTTGTTATCAAAAGATTGCAATAAACTTAACTTTTGATTGGCCACAGTAGCTTTAATCAGACTTTCATCAAATTCTCCCTTTTTAAGGATATTGATCTGGTCTAACAGCAATTGTTTCGCCTGTTCTAAAGTCTGTCCTTGTTTAGGCTGAGCATTTAAAGTAAAGACGCCATAATCTTTCATTTGCTGATAACCTGCACCTGCACGAAGTACTTTTTGCTGTTTGTTCAGGTTGATATCGATTAAACCCGCTTTGCCATTGGCAAGGATGCTGGAAATCAGATCCAATAATAAACTTTGGTTGCTGTTTTCAGCGTAGCCTCTGTAAGATAGCCTTACACTTTCCGCACTTGGACCATAGATGTCCAGTTTCTGGATTTTTGTCAGAGGTTTTTCCGGAGCAGGATTATAAAGCACTACCGGTTTATTCTGCATGAAAGAGAAAGACTGATCTACTTTCTTAATCATTTCATCCGGATTAAAATCTCCCGCCATGGCCAAGGCCATATTGTTAGGAACATAGTATTTATTGTAATATTTTCTGATTTCTATCAGTGAAGGGTTTTTTAGGTGCGCTACTGTTCCGATCGTGGTCTGCTGACCATAATTATGGGTAGGGAACAACAACTCTGCTGTTTTCTCTTCTACCTTCCAGGCATCCTCGTCCAGTCCGCGGTTCTTTTCTTCATAAACAGCTTCTAACTCTGTATGAAAAATACGGAAAATTGGGTTACGGAAACGTTCTGCCTGTAAGGCCAGGAACTTATCGGTTGCATTGGAAGGGAAATCTTCGTTGTAAACGGTTTCTTCATACCAGGTATGTGCATTGGTGGATTGACCGCCAATCGCTTTCATCATTTTGTCGTACTCATTGGCGATAGAATAATTAGAAGCTTCGCCGGAGGTTTTGTCAATCTGCGCATAAATAGCTTTACGTTTAGCCGGATCAGTCGTTTTATTATACTGCTCATAAAGACCGTCGATTTTATCTAATAAAGGTTTCTCTTTCGCAAAATCCAATGTTCCGAACTTGTCAGTTCCTTTAAAAAGAAGGTGCTCCAGGTAATGGGCCAGCCCTGTTGCGGTACGTGGATCCGTATTACTACCAGCTCTGACACTCATGCGGTATTCAATCTTCGGCTCTTTGGTGTTTGCCGATAAAATGACCGTTAATCCGTTTTTTAAGGTATAAAAACGAGACTGAGTAGGGTCATTGGTCACGTATTTATACGTATACCCGCCCGAACTGGCCGTTTTCCATTGAAAACCGGATTGGGCCATCATACTCGTTCCTGCAATCAGAAAACAGGCGAGCAGTAATAATTTCTTCTTCATGTTTAATAAGTTATAATTCAAATATACTCGGGAATGTGCATTATTCCTGAACATTCTCTTGAAATCTTGTATTTTTACAGACATGATGAAGCAAAAGTCTAAACCTAATATTTTAGTGGTAAACGATGATGGAATCACTGCACCGGGTATTAAAAACCTGATCGACGTGATGAAGGAGCTGGGTAACGTGGTTGTCGTAGCACCTGATGGCCCGCAGTCTGGAATGGGACATGCCATTACCATCGGAAAACCATTACGTTTTGATCGCGTTGATCTTTACGAAGGCGTAGAAATGTACAAATGTTCCGGCACTCCTGTGGATTGTGTGAAGCTGGCAGTAAATAAGATTTTTAAAGGCAAAAAGCCTGATTTATGTGTTTCCGGAATCAACCATGGCCTGAACAACTCTATCAATGTGATCTATTCAGGAACGATGTCTGCTGCGGTGGAAGGGGCGATTGAAGGAATTCCTTCTATAGGTTTCTCCCTGGATGATTTTTCTGAAGGTGCAGACTTCAGCCATTGTAAAAAATTCATTAAATCCATTTCTGAAGAAGTATTGAAACATGGTTTGCCACAGGCAACCCTATTGAACGTCAACTTTCCAAAAGGAGCGGAACTGAAAGGGATCAAAATATGCAGACAGGCAAATGCAAAATGGGCAGAGGAATTTGACGAACGTAAAGATCCATATCAACGGCCTTACTATTGGTTAACAGGCGTATTCCAGAACAATGATAAAGGAGAGGATACCGACGTATGGGCTTTGGAAAACGGCTTTGTATCTGTTGTTCCGGTACAGTTTGACCTGACCGCACACCATGCCATCCCCATTTTAAACTCCTGGACATTTGATGTTAAAAAAGATTAAAGATTCCGTATTTATAGGCCTGGGGATCGGAATTATGGTCCCTGGGATCCTGATCAGTATCGTGTGGTTCCTCATGCACCGTTATGCTTTCCTTGCGAAAGCAGACCTGCTGCTGATTGCCTGTATTGCGGCAAATGCCGGATTACTCCATTACTTCTTTAAATTGAACAAGGAAAATCTGGGAAGAGGCATCATCAGCGCTACATTCATGTGGGCTTTTGTGTTCTTTTTCTATAAAATCAACCAATAATGAAACCATCATCAGCACACCGCTTACAAAAAGCAATGAACCTCGCTTGGGAGCTCTTGAAAACCATTGAAAATCAATAAAAAGATCGAAAAAAATCAAATTATATACTGATGAAATACTATTTAGTAGCGGGAGAAGCTTCCGGAGATCTGCACGGTGCTAATTTAATGAAAGCCATTAAAGCAGAAGATGACGCTGCTGATTTTCGTTATTATGGTGGAGATAAGATGCGGGCAGAAGGTGGGGTATTGAAAAAACATTATTCGGAAATGGCCTTTATGGGCTTCACAGAAGTACTGCTGAACCTTCGCACCATCTTCAAAAACATGAAAGCCTGTAAAGAAGATGTGCTGGCTTACCGTCCTGATGTATTGATTCTGATTGATTTCCCTGGTTTTAACCTTAAAATCGCAGAATTTGCGAAGGAGAACGGCCTCAAAGTATGTTATTATATTTCTCCAAAAGTATGGGCCTGGAATCAGAAAAGAGTACTTAAAATAAAGAGAATTGTGGATAAGCTATTCTGCATTCTGCCTTTTGAAGTAGAATTTTACAAGACCTGGGGAATGGAGGTCGATTATGTGGGAAATCCATTATTGGATGAGATCGCTCAATTTATCCCTGATCCGGATTTTCGGAGCAAGTACCAGCTTGACAAAGACATTATCGCTTTATTGCCAGGGAGCAGGAAACAGGAGATTGAACGCCTGTTACCGGATATGTTGAGTGTAACCGCGGACTTCCCAGAACAGCAATTTGTGGTGGCAGCAGCACCGAGCTTTGAGGAGACCTATTACCGGCAGTTTATCAACTCGGCAAACGTAACCCTTGTTTTCGGACAAACGTATCAGCTGCTCCATGTCGCAAAAGCCGCTGTGGTGGCCTCAGGTACAGCTACCCTGGAAACTGCGTTATTTCATGTTCCACAGGTCGTAGTCTATAGGGGAGGGGCAATTTCTGTTGCTATCGCCAGAATGCTGGTCAACATCCGTTTTATTTCTCTTGTGAACCTGATCATGGATAGAAAAGTTGTTACAGAACTTATTCAGCAGGATTGCAATACTTTAGAGATCAGTAGAAACCTGAAAAATCTGCTGGAAGGCAGCGAAAGGGAGCAAATGCTGGAGGATTATGCCGAATTATCTGGTAAAATGGGAACAGCAGGTGCTTCAGAAAGAACAGCCAAGCTCATCATGCGTTTCCTTAAAGGGCTTTAAATCCTCCAAAACCTTGAATTACATTTAGTTTCAGATATTGTTTGAAATTTAGGATTTATTCTTTAATATTGATTTAGTAAAACGTATTAGTTCGAGCCTGATACTTTACATAGACCATTAATTAACCTAAATATAACCAAATATGAATGTCTTTACTATTTCTAATAGATTACCGTTGACGGATTTATAAAACGTATTAGCTTTTAATTATTAGTGATTTATGGCCTTTTGATCTTCGAAGGAGGGTGGGGCTATGGGCAATCCGGTTTAACCGGGATTCCCGGAGTTAATCGAACAGCAGCTTTCATACTCTTTTTTTGAAGGAATTGATAAAACGTATTACTATATATTTAATAATCAACCCAAGTATTCACCCCCTAACGCAAATCGCATGAATAAATAAGCCAACTCAACATTGATATTAAATTGTTAAAACGGTTTAGTGTCACTCAGTACCAATCCCTGTTTCGACATCCGCCATCATGAACCATTGGTGTCGAAGCAGCAAGCATTCCCAAATGCCAACCCATAATTTACTAACCTAAAAACAACAAAAATGAAAATCAAACACTTAGTTCTGGCAGGGCTCCCTATGCTTTGTCTAACGGGAATCGAGGCCTTCGCTGCGACATCAGCGCGAATCAGTTCCAGTGCCAATTCCCATACTTCTTTTTTCTTTCAGGGGGTAACACAAAAGATAATCATCAGCGGAACAGTGCTGGATGAAAAGTCAACGCCCGTACCGGGGGTGGGGATTAAATCCTTAAAAACAAATAAATCAACGGTAACCGATGCTGCAGGCCGTTTCAGTATTGAAGTAGAGAGTGCCACAGAGCAACTGTCCTTCAGTTATATCGGCTATACGACGCAAACACGTGCTGCCGGATCGGGTGCGACTCCCTTGAGCATCAAACTGGTGCCTGCTGAAGGGGTAAACCTGGACGATGTGGTCGTGGTAGGTTATGGAACAAGGAGGAAATCTGATGTGACCGGTGCTGTAGGATCTGTAAAAGAAGAACAACTGAAGGAACGCCCTGCAGCTTCTTTAAACCAGGCCTTGTCCGGGCGTATTTCAGGAGTGCAGGTGAATTCAAACTCCGGACGCCCTGGTGGTCAGACCAATATCAGAATCCGTGGTTTCAGTTCCATCAAAACGACCAACAATCCTTTATATGTAATCGATGGCGTAATTCTTCCTGTGGGTTCTCAAACTCAGAACAGTAATGCAATAGACTTCTTAAACCCGGGAGATATTGCCTCTGTAGAGGTGCTTAAAGACGCATCTTCTGTTGCCATCTATGGAGCCAGAGGTGCCAACGGGGTTATTTTAGTGACCACGAAAAAAGGTTCTGCTACTGGTGGCAAGATCAGTTATGATGTTGATTTTAGCGTGCCGACAATAGGCCCGAAAAGAGTGGAAATGCTCAATGCAAAAGAATTTATTGAGGTAGAAAACCTGGCTTTCGATAATGCTAAAATCTACGATCCTGAAGGTTTTGCCGGAGGAAAATACGTGGACCCGAGAATTAAAAGAAAAAATTTGCCTCTGCTTTTCGATTCCAATGGAAATCCTTTATACGATACCGACTGGTTTAAAGAAGCAACGCAAAATAAGCTTTCGCAAAATCATCAGCTCGGGTTTACAGGAGGTAATGCAGAAAATACCTACGGCCTGTTCCTGAACTACCGTGATGATAACGGCTTGTTGAAAAATTCTTACCTGAAACGCTATTCCGGTAGGTTTACGATGGATAGTCAGATCAAAACATGGATGAAAGTAGGAGGAAGCCTGAACTATACCAATCAAACGGAAAATTTGGTGGATATAGGTACTGGCGGATTAAACTCGGTTAGGATGATCACCGAAAGTTTCCCTTTTTTACCTGTTAAATATCCTAATGGAACCTGGGCAGATAACCAGAATTATCCTGGTGCTGAAGGAGGGTCCAATCCGGTACATATCCTGACAGACCGTAAATATATTTTACAGACGCAAAATACACTTGGAAACGCTTATGCCAATATTAACCTGGCGGAAGGACTGGAATTCCGGAGTGTAATCGGTGCGAATATTGTAACCCGCGGACGTTCTGAATATAACGGACGAAGCTTATATGGAATCTCTTTCGATCAAAAAGGAACGGCTACTTTAGATAACAACAGGGAAACCTATTGGTCTTTTGAAAATTATCTGACCTATAATAAGCGTTTTGCTAAAGACCATGCGATCACCGGCTTACTGGGTTTATCATGGCAGAAAACAAATATCTTCGGCTTTGCAGTAGGAGGAGAGAACTTTTCCACAGATTATTTAGAGTATAATAATTTAAGCGGGGCAAGTAAACCAATTCCGGGGAGTTCAAGGGCGGACCGTTTTGCTTTTAACTCCTATTTTGGACGTTTGAATTATAGCTTCAAGGACAAGTACCTGTTTACGGTAACCGGACGTATGGATGGTTCCTCTAAATTCGGATCCAACAATAAATATGCTTTTTTCCCTTCAGGAGCAGTGGCATGGAAAGTTTCTGAAGAAGATTTTATCAAAGGAAGTCCGGTGATTTCTAATCTGAAACTGCGTGCAAGTTATGGTTTGACCGGAAACTCCGAGATCGCAAGTTTCTCTTCATTGGGGGTGTTGGGAACAGGATATGCGGCCATCTTTAACAATACCCGATTTGGCGGTGTGGGAACCAATCGCCTTGCAAATCCAAATCTGAAATGGGAAAAAACAGGCCAGTCTGATATTGGTGTAGAGCTGGGATTATTTAACAACAGGATCAGCATTGAAGCCGATGTATACTACCGTAAAACTACCGATATGCTGCTGGATGCGCCGGTGCCACTCACCAGTGGATATAGCTTTATCACGAGAAATATTGGTAGCATGGAAAACAGAGGTTTGGAATTTGCGATCAATACAGTGAACGTCAGTACAGAAGATTTTACCTGGAATACCGCATTTAATATTTCAATGAATAGAAATAAAGTGCTTTCCCTTGCTACTCCGGCAGATATTTTTGGCGTGGGAAACCCAGGTTTTACTAATGAAACCGGAATCATTCGTGTAGGTGAAGCAGTAGGTTCATTCTGGGGCCTGACCCGCCTGGGTACCTGGAGCGAAAGTGAACGTACAGAAGCCGCAAAATATAACTACAGAGGGAAAACAATATTACCGGGAGATGTTAAATACCTTGATGTAAATGGAGATTATCAGATTAACGATGCCGATCGTATGATCATTGGTAACGGAAGTCCGAAAGCATGGGGTTCATTTTCAAATACCTTTAAGTACAAAAATGTCGACCTGACTGTTGAACTTCAATATTCTGCAGGAAATGATGTACTCAACATGACAAAACACTCCGCAGAAGACCGCGTTGGATTGGCCAATAGTTACAGTTCCGTGCTCAATGCCTGGACTCCTCAAAATCAGAACACACCAATTGCAGCAATTCGTGATACCAGGGCCGGATATGTAACCAATGTGGATACCCGTTGGGTAGAAGATGGCTCATTCATTCGTGGAAGAAACCTTTTATTAGGTTATAATTTCCCTGCAGCCATCACCAAAAAATTGAAATTAAACCGATTGAGGGTTTATACCAGTGTGCAGAATTTCTTCCTGGCTACTAAATTCTCCGGAAATGACCCTGAGGTAACTACTTACTCCAATGCATTTGCACAAGGACAAACCTTCTTTGATTACCCTAAGCCCACCACATATATGGTTGGTTTAAATGTTGGTTTATAGTTTTGATCGCTTCTACTTTAATTAAATATATCATGAAATTAAATATAAAATATACAGGTAAAATCCTTCTCGTTGCGTTAGTCGTACTTGGAACAGGATGTAAAAAATTCCTCGAAGAAAAAGACCCTTCAAATTTAACTCCTGAAACCTATTATACCATTCCTGAGCATGGGGAAGCCGCTATAGCTGCGGCTTATGCCCAAACACGCTTCATTGGGAATGGGGCCGGCATTTTCGTCGCAAACTTTTCGATGCTCGAAATGGTCACCGGAACTGCGAGAACAGAAACCGGACAGAATTCCGATTTGAATAACCTTCTTGGTTTATCTTTTAACGGAGAAAATTTATTGGTGAGAAACTGGTGGGCAGGGCTGTACAATGTGATTGCGCAAACGAATCTGGTCATTGAAAAGGTTCCCGCAATCAATCCGATGGATGCAACCAGAAAAGCCCAGATCCTCGGTGAGGCCAGGTTTCTTCGTGCCTGGGCGTATTTCTATCTGGTGAGACTATATGGGGACGTACCATTGATTACCACTCCCCAGACTGCAACTTCGCCTGATTTTTATCCAACCAGAACCGGAACGGAATTGGTTTATAAGCAAATTACAGATGACCTGACTGCTGCAGAAGAGGCAGGGCTGCCATGGCAGGATGCAAGTGGAAGAGTGAGCAAAGGTGCGGTAAAATCATTGCTGTCTAAGGTCTATCTTACCATGGCCGGACAACCGCTAAACAAAGGTGCTGCTTATTATAAACTTGCCGCAGATAAATCTCTTGAGGTGATGACCAGCAGCGGTTATGGCCTTTTTCCTTCTTATGCAGACCTTCATAGCCTGAGCCAGGAAAATAAAGGAGAACACATTTTTCAGATTCAGTACCTGGCTACTGTTTCGGGAAATCCAATGCAGCAATTGCTGTTACCCAATTTTAAGAATGTTTCTGCCTATAGCGATGAAATGGGAAGTACGGTTCCAACCACAAAGTTTTATCAGTCTTTTGAGGCCGGGGATTTAAGGGCCAAAGACAGAGAGGGCTTCTTTTATACTTCTTATTACACAGGCGGGAACGGAGAACTGAAAGCACTGAATGCACCTTATATTTTTAAACATTTTGATGTGGTGGCGAATGGGACATTGGGTACTGCAGGAACTACACAAAGTGATTTAAACTGGCCACAAATCCGCTTTGCAGAGGTATTGTTGACTTATGCTGAGGCACAAAACCGGGCAGACGGGACTCCAAATATCGCTGCATATGAGGCGCTGAACAAGATCAGAAGACGTGCATTGATACCAGAGCTTTCCGGTTTATCCCAGACCGCTTTTGAGGAAGCTGTATGGCGCGAACGCTGGCATGAGTTATGTTACGAAGGCATCACCTGGTTTGATATGGTACGCTTAAGAAAAGTGTACAATGAGTCGACCAATGGCTTCGATAACTTTGTCGGACATGCATTTGCTGAAAGTCCTTCAACGGTATTGGCGGAAAAACACTTACTTTTCCCACTGCCAAGTGTAGAGATTAAAAACAATCCAAACCTTAGACCTCAAAATCTAGGGTACTAAACTAAAATAGAGATAAAGCGCCTGCCGGAATACCCCGACAGGCGCTTTTTAGGAGCTCACAATGAGCTTATTCTTGATCGCGAAGTCATAAAGCGCAACGGTAGAATCTCCGATCTCCAATTTTCGCATGATGTTTTTTCTGTGGGTATGAATGGTGAATTCCGATAGGTATAACCGCTCTGCGATTTCCCTGGTTCTCATATTCTGACAAACCAGTCTGATGATTTCCACCTCACGTTTCGTCAGCTTATGTTTTTTCAGAAAATCATCAAAATAGGAAAAAGAAGAAGCCCCTGTCTGATTTTCTCCCAAAATCGGGAAATAGAGTTTTCCTTCCAATACCTGCGAAATGATCCCCGAAAGCAACTCCAGTTTACCTGATTTAACCACGTATCCACTCGCTCCCTTTGACCTGCAGTCTTTAATCAGTTCGGGAGAATTGTAATTGGTCATGATGATGATCTTAGCCTTTAATGATCGGCTTTTCAACTCATCAAGTGTCTTTAAACCATCCAAACCAGGCATATTCAGGTCAAGTAAGATCAAATCTGCCCGGTAGATGGCTTCGGATTGTAAAAGGGCAAGCCCATTGGATACACGATCAATAATGTTAAACTGATCATCTTTGCTGAGGTAAGCTTGTATACCTTCCAGAATTGCCGGATGATCATCCGCAAGGATTATTGAGATCTTCATAAGATTGAGTTAGCATTAATCAATCCCTAAAGTACTTAATATGAGGTCATTTTATAATGATAAATCATTTTTCTTTTTAACATTCTCCAGCATCTGATCCAGGGTATGCCTGTCGAGCAGTTCCCCTTTTGTAATTACAGCATATATTTTTTGGGTAGCGCTGATATTTTTTAATGGATTTTCATTCAACAATAGCAGGTCTGCTCTTTTTCCTGTACTCAGACTTCCATATACCTTCTTATTCAGAAAAGCAGGGGAATTAACCACTGATGCCTGCAATGCCTGAAGTGGTGTTAGTCCGTATTTAACCAATAATTCCAGTTCTTTATGTAAGCCGATTCCGGGATAGGCATAAGAATTCAGGTATCCGGCATCTGTTCCTGCCATTATTTTTACGCCTGCCTTTTGCAATAATGGTAAGGTTTTAACGGTTTTTTCAAATAATTGATGCCTGAATTCAATGGCTTCGGCATCATCCTGCTCTACTCTTTTTACCCTTCCTTCATAAGTTTTTTGAAGCCCTTTTCCAATGTATTGAAGGTAGGTGTCATGCTTATGGTTATCCTTCTCGAAATAAGTCAGAATGTAATTTAGTGATAAGGTTGGGGTAATGTACATGCCATGTTCGGCCATATTTCTGTAGGTCGCCATTGCTGCGGTTTCCTCAAAAGTGTCCATCACCTTTTGGTTAAATGCCTTGCCTTTTAACGTCCCTGCTGCCACTTCCGCAGAAATTTCCCGCTCTATTTTAGATCCTGCTTTAAGCGCATAGCCAAGGTGTTCTACCGAGCTTAGCCCCGCCGCTGCGATCTGTTCCATCGTCAGTGCGTTCGGGATATGTGCAGACACCTGATAACCACGCTGACGGGCCATTCTGATGCTTTCTAAAAAAAGCTCCGGGCTCAGGGTATTGTCTGTGATCTTCACAAAATCGACTTTCATCTTTTGCAGAGAATCCAGTGCCTGTTTGATTTCCCCGGTATTGCCGACTTCAATGTCTCCTTTCCATACTGATTTATAACCTTCCAGTTTAGGTCCCGAAGTGAAAATTGTTGGCCCTTGTAGTTTTCCGGCTGCAATCTCTGCCCTCCATTGCAATACACTCGGACTAATATCGGCCGCTGCATCGCGAATGGTCGTAATCCCATAAGCAAGATATAAGGGGAGAAGGTTTTTGTTTTCTTCAATGATTTCTGTTCCGCCTCCAAAATGCATGTGCATATCCCACAGGCCGGGCATCACGTATTTACCCCGGGCATCCAGGGTCTTTACCGCCGTGTATTTTTTAAGTTGGCTTTCCGGTAAAACTGCGATGATAAGGCCGTTTTTAATGGCAATCATCTGTTTTGGGATGATTTTCCCTGTGTTTACGTCAATAATTGTGGCCGACTTAATCAAAAGGTCTGCCGCTTTTTTCTGGGCAAATGATGCCTGAATGAAGAATAGGGCAAGCAATAGAAATGTTATTTTTTTCATCAGAATATTGTCTTTTAAGCGGTATGCTTATAATGGTTTCATGGTGTTTATTTTTTTGAACCTGCTTTTTCTATGATGCTGACGATTTCTTTGAAGTTTTTCTGACGTGCATGCGTCAGCGCGGTCACACCATCCTTGTCGGCGATATTCACATCACTTCCGGCATCTACGAGCATTTGTACAATTTGGACCTGCCTGCTGTTGCCATCAGCCAGAATCACAGCTTCCAATAAGGCAGTCCAGCCCAGCCTGTTAATATGGTCGATAGGGAAGGACTTGTCTTTTAACAATTCAGCAACCACGGCCACATGGCCTTTTTCACAGGCAGGAATCAATGCAGTACCATTGTATCGGTTAAAGATTTTATAATCTGCGCCTGCTGTTAAGCAAAGTTTAACAATATCGAGGTAACCGGAAGCTCCGGCATAAAGGAAAGGGCTGTTTAACATCTTATCCTGAGCATTTACGCTGGCCCCGGCATCGATTAATAGGCTGGCCATTGGCAGGTGGTTTAGATAGGTCGCTGCCATGAGCGGCGTTTCTCCTTTTTCATTTCGTATTTCCACGTCTTTATGACTGGCAATCCATTCTTTAAGTTTGGTGGTGTTTTGTGCTGCGATGATATCGAAGACTCCGGTTTTCGTAGGGTCCATAGTTTTTTCTTGTGAACATGCGGTTAAAGTGCATAGGCTGAAGATCAGCAAAGCCACTAAATAGGTAATGCGGTAATTCATATGCAAATGTATATTTCCCTAAAATACCGGCGTAGGACTGTTTAGCACATCAAGGGTACTAATTATTCATTTTGCGAAATTCCTGAGGACTGCTGTTGGTGTATTTCCTGAAAAAGCGGGAAAAGTAAGAAGTATCATTAAAGCCAAGTGTATAGGCAATCTCTTTAATATCCAGTTTGCTGAACGTGAGCATTCGCTTTGCTTCCAGTAAAATCCGCTCCCTGATATAGTCCCCAGCCGTAATTCCCGATTTTTTTCTGCACACCTGATTCAGGTAATTTGCCGTGACACTCATCTCATTGGCATAAAAGGAAACTTCACTATGTGTGGCATAATGTGTTTCCAGAAGCGTTAGGAAACTGTTGATAATGCGGTGATCAGGGGCGAATTCCTGCACCGAAAAATTATCGCTGTACCATCTTTTTATCAATAATAAGACCACCTGTAAACGGGATTGAAGGACATCAATGTATAGGTCTTGTGAATGATGCACCTCTTTTTCCATTTTTTCAAGTTCCTGGGTCAAGGCCAGGTACTGCTCGTCTGTTAAGGGAAGAAATGGCGAAGCCGATAGGTTGAAATAGGGGAAACGTTGACTTCCAGGCAATAGGAATTTTAGAGAAAACATCAGCTGATACCCTGTGGTATCTTTTGAAAGCTCCCATTGATGTGCCTGTCCGGGGGCAAGGAAAAACACCATTTGATCCTTTACTTCATGCGCTTTAAAATCTATGGTATGTGTGCCGCTTCCTTTTTCGATGAGCAAAATCATATAAAAATCATGCTTATGGGCATGAGGAATAGAGGGCATATTGATCGGTTGGTGATGAACTACTTTAAAGTCCTCCTTGGTGTAAGGAAGATTGAAAATTTGTTCAATGCCGACAGTAGGTAAAAGCATTTTAAGTGATAGTAAATTGTTTTATCTAACTTAAAGATAAGAAATAATTGTGCTAGCTACGACAATCCTATGAAAAGTATTTGACAATCCTTTTATGAAGTTCATCTTTACTTTCAGGGAAGGAAGCCTTTGGATGCCGGTCCCAATAATCAAGCCCTTGCTGTAATGCCCATCGTGCTTTCTCTTTATTGCTTGCAATCAGGAAGAAGTCGGCGGCTTTGTCATGAAACCAATCTTTATCCACTAAGTCGTGCGCTGCATTTTCCCAGTCAGAAAGACGATCCAGATAAGGAATGCCGATGTTAATTACGTTTTCTTTTAAAATACCCAGCACTTTTTCACGATGTGATGCGGCTATGATTTGAAAATGTAACTCTTGCTTGTCGTCAATGACAGGAAATGTCATGCCTTTGATGTTCCAGTCCATTTCGGTACTCAAATGATCATTGGTATCTCCTGTTCCGAATTCTGCTTTGTGCCAGCGGGAATATTCCTTGGAGGATACGCTGTAGGAGGTCCAGAATTCAGCACATGTATCTTCTTCATTATGCCTGTTCAATTGAAAACTAATGGTCTGAACGAATTCCTTAAGTTTTCGCTTAAACGTCAGTGTACTTTTTGAAAACGTAAATCCCAGTTTACTTAGTGGTTCAACTAAGGTCTGTTCAATGCTGTTGATGATTAATTCCCTTGGTTTCATTTTAATAAATATATCCGTCCCTAATTGTTGTTGTTGAGAATCTGAAGATAGGAAAAACTTTAAATGTTTTGTTACAACCTGTTATCCTCTTGTAAAAAAGACATTTGGTTATAGCTGACCGGTGTCGTCGTAGTGGAAGCGCTTATACCAGGCTTCCGGTTACTTTTATTTTGTTCCTTTATTAACTGTAGGTTGCTAGGGCCTAATAGGGTCTGTAGCCCAATCAATCTCCATTATTCTCCTGTGAAAATTAATTGTAAAATAAGAGCAGGCGGCAGCTTGGTGTACACTTATTGTTGACTTTAATAAAATTTATTCGCTATATTAGTATTATTGATATTAAACTTATTAACTGTTGTTGTTGAACAATTAATCTATTGAATATGGCAAAAGCACCGAATGGTCCTCTGGGCGCCTTAAACGGAAAATTACATAACCTGGTTTTTTACATGCTGAACGGACAGCCTATTGTTCGTACCATCGGCGATCCAGGCAAACCAAGCAGGAATCAGCTGGCTAACCGTCAGGCAATGTCAGTGACCATGGAAATGGTGAGCAGGATCTCTGAGTTTACAAATGTCAGTTTTGAGCTGGAAGCAAGAGGAACGGTTCGGAATGCCCATAACCTCGCCACTTCCTATATTAAAAAACACGCTTTAAAGGGGGAATACCCTAATATATCCGTGGATTATAGCAAGGTTATACTCAGCAACGGTAATATACCAGGCGCAAATGACCTGAAAATCGAGAAGAGAGAAAAAGGTGTATTGGTAAGCTGGAACCCTAGTGGCCAGTACAATGATACCGTAATGATTCTTCTTTATCATCCTTTGGAAAAAAAAGCAATGCCTGTGATTAACGCCTGCAGGAGAGATGCCGGGTCATATTTTGTGAACTTGCCTGAGCAGCTGCTTCATGAACCGATTGAAGCGTACATCTGCTTTAAATCCGCGAATGGTAAGGCCATTTCAGACAGTGCTTACATTGGAAACCTGAACGGAGAGATGGAAAGCAAGGAAAAGCGGGAGCAGAAAGATAAATATGCCCTGGTAAAACAGCGTTTTGAGATAGTGGAAGCCGATTATTTAAAACAGCTGGAGGATAATCGGGGGAAACCCGTCGATACCAAAGCCTTCAGAAATCTGGAAAGAGAGTACGAGGTGCTGAAAAAGAAACTGGAGCACCTTCCGGGGAAACCTGGGTGATGACCAATAAAAATATAGCTTTTTCCTAAAGAAACCTATCTTAGCTTAAGATCGGGCGGGATTTGTATGAGCAGTTTTTTCAATAAAACTGGGGATACCTGGATATACTAATATGATAAGTTAATGAGTAAAATATTTTTCACATCTGATCATCATTTCGGACATGCTAACATTATTAAATTTAGCAATCGGCCGTTTCTAAATGTTGAGGAGATGAATGAGGTCATGATTGCCAGATGGAACGAGAAGATTGGGCCAACTGATGAGGTCTATCATCTTGGTGACTTTGGAATTACCAGTCCGGAAGAGTTTCAAGCGATTGTCAACAGGCTAAACGGCATTATTTACCTGATTGTCGGAAATCATGAAGGTTCGGCTTTGGGAAACAGGAAAAGGTTCAAGTGGATAAAGGAATACCACGAAATTAAGATTAAAGATGAGGAACGCGGGAACGGTGTACAAAGAATTGTTCTTTTTCATTATGCAATGAGGGTATGGAGGGGAGATTCCAGGGGTACATGGCATTTATATGGACATTCCCATGGAAATTTACCGGACTTGCCTCATCGGCTTTCTTTTGATGTTGGGGTGGATGCACAGAATTTTTATCCGCTATCTTATGATGAAGTTAAAGCGATCATGAAAACAAAAAGCTGGACCCAATCTTTGGAGCATGAAGAGATCTGAAGTCAGCGTTTTATATGAACAGGCAATTGAAATCAGGGTAGAATTCCCTGTTTCTGTACTTTGTGAATATAACGGGCCTTCAAATTTAGATGTGACCTGGGACGATAATGTGATGTATCTCATCGACGATGCTTTGCACAGCGCCGGAGCATATATCAAAAACAGAACGCTGGAAGTTTATCCACTGCCGGAAAAGAATGATGAGGTTCAGCGTTATCAGCTGACTTTGATCATCAAACCACCCGGACTAGATTTATATTGTATTGCAGAGGGCTTAATCAAGGAGAATTTCCAAAAAGGATTGTGTATTAAATTGAAATCTGAATACCATGGTTTTGAAGTTGTTTATGAAGATATACGCTGATTTGACTTCAGTTGATAAATATCAAATCAGCGTATTTGGTGTTATTCATTTTTTCTGATCGCTACTTTGATGTCATTACCCTCGTTGTCTACCGTTGCAATAACTATAGGTGTAGAATGGGTTGCTGGCTGAGACATTAATGACTGTTGTGACCGGGCCTGCAATTTATAAAAAGCTTCGGTTGCAGGTTGTGAAGAAACCTGGTAACTTGGATAAGATTTATTGGCGATATCCCAGTCAATCACATCATTTCCTGGCTCATATTCTTCGATATCGTCGGAGTAAATGAAAGGCCTGTTGATCGTAAAAACTTTATGTAAATTCTCGAACCTATGGGCTACTCCTGTAGGAATGACTAAAAACCTTAATGGTGATGGTTTAAACTCAATTTTTATTTCCTGGTGTTTTGTTGGGGAGTCTTGCCGGCAATCTACAAGATGTAAAGTCACAGTTTGATCCGGGTCACCGACAAATGTTAACCTGTCTTGCTGGGAAAGGTGAATGCCAAAGGCGTCATGGGTATACGATTCAACGCCATGATCTACCACATAGAAGGTTGAGCTGTCGAGAAAAGGGATAAAACCCGATTCATCACCACTCCAATAGATTAAATGTTTCTCCCATCCTAAACCCTGGATACCTTCTATTGGTTCCCAATCCGGGAAGTGGTTCTTTTTCAGCTCCGTCTTTCTAAACATAAGGCGTGCAGAGGAACCATCATTAAATTCAAGATCTTCGGTGAATGGGTATTCTGAGTCTATTTTAGGTAAGTTTTCCTTTTGATGAGCCCGGATTAATTCATAAAATACTTCTGATGCTTCACAATTGTTGGGCTCAAAAAAATTAAGCTGATCATCTGAAACATCCATAGGCAAATTAATCACATCATTTTCGATATTCCAGTTTGTTTCTCCGTTTAACCACTTGTCCGGGCTGGGTAAATATAGTTTATAGGTATTTAGCGTATAGATGTTTTCCAGTCCGTCAAATGCATGTGCGACACCAGGCGGAATGCAGAGGCAGTATTCGCTGGATGGATTTAATATATAAATTAGTCTTTTTCCTTTGGTTGGAGAATCCTTCCTGCAGTCTATAAAATAGGCTTTGATTTCCTGGTTGGGATCGCCTAGAAAGGTCAGTCGGTCTTCCTGGCCAAGGTGAATGCCGTAGTGTCCGTATTCAAATTTAGACTGGCCGTGGAAGACTAAGGTAAAGGGGTAAGTGGAGGGAAAAGGGACTACAAATGAATCCTTACCGTTATCGATTCTCCAGTTACTTTCAATTCTTAATTCATGGATAGTAGCTAAGCTGTTTTTCATTTGGAATGAATTTTAAATAGGAGGGCCGCATCAGACTGATGCGGGCCCTGCCTGTGTTGGTGTGTTGCTGTTTATTTTTTTAAGACATCTACAGCGTAACCAGCTGTTTTTGCTGCGTCAATCAAACTGTTGATGTCAGATTTTGGAAAAGCTTTCAGGAACGCATCAACTGAGCGTTGTTTAATTCCTGCCAATGCAGCGGAAATTTTTCTGCCTTCTGCTGCATGTTTAGGATCTGAAAGAACATAGTTAAACATTAAGCCTTGCAGAGCCTGGTCTCCGGTTACTACCTTATCGCCGAGTTTAGCTACAAGAGAAGTTACCATTGAGTCGAAATGTCCGTCGGTGTCTACATGTTTTGTGGCGTAAAGACTGGCAAAGAATTTCTTTGCATTTTCATTTTTTAGTTCCATGTTTTAGATGATTAGTTTTTTTATGTTAATAATTATTGTTGCTGCGGATGGTTTTTGTTTAGCACGCTGGTGTCGTTATTCCGCATTTCCGACCTTGGATGGTAAGTCCGAATGTTACCTTGATTTAATTTGAATATTTAAACTATCGCATACCTGATACCGGTTCAGATTTGTATTTGGTTTTTAATGATTATTGTAGTGGAAAATACTTTTAAAGTGTAATTACGATGGAATGAATCAGCCTTTTTGCATTTGAAATGAGCAGCGTTTGATCAAAATGAGGACGGTTACATTTTGATATGAGAATGGAAGGTTCGTTTGGCTATGTTAAATTTATAGTCAGTCACTTAGTTCACAAAAAAATAACGCCATTCTTTTTATTCATTTAATCCCCAAGCTGAAGGTGTGAAACAGAGATTATCATCTATTTTGATTTTTAATTTGCAAAAGCTGAACTTTTAATTACTTTTGCCACCCACAAGCCACGAGGGGGATTAGCTCAGCTGGCTAGAGCGCTTGCCTGGCAGGCAAGAGGTCAGCGGTTCGACTCCGCTATTCTCCACCTTAGAAAGCCTTTTAGCGTCAAAACTAAAAGGCTTTTATTCTTTAAGATTAGTCACTTTTACGGATGCTTTCTACTTATTGATTGATCTTGTCGGCAATACTAAAAATTTGTATGAACAGTTCTGGAAGATTTTTTTGTCTATGACATGGATTTATACCTAACAAATCGTTAACATACATTTAACCTGTCGTTATTTACCTGTACCGTACTTTTGGTGGAAATAAAATTGGTCGAAATGTCCCAAACTCCGAAAGACGAACGTGAATTGATTAGCCTTTGGAAAAATGGAGACGAGAGTGCATTCAGCCAGTTGTTTAAACTTCATTTTCCTAAACTGCTCAGGTTTGCTTCCCGTTATAACTCAGACTCAGAACTGGCGAAGGAAATTGCGATGGATGTGATGTTCAAGGCCTGGCAAAAAAAGGAGGAGTTAGCCAATGATCGCCAAAGCCTGGAACCCTTCCTTTTTCACTTGCTGAAAGCAGCGATAGTCGATCAGTTCCGAAAGAAAACCCTCTCTTTATTGCCTATGGAGCAAATGCTCGTGGAACCTGTGTCAGTTGAACAGGCAGATGACCTGATTCAGTACCGCGAACTAACTACATTGTATGAGGAAAGCCTGAACTGCCTGAGCCCTCAGAGAAGACTGGTATTTGAAATGCGTCAGCGACAAGGAATGAGCTACCAGGAAATAGCCGCTGAACTTGATATTTCCTCAAAAACGGTAAACCGCCATCTTACGGATTCTTTTCATACCGTTAGAAACTTCATGCGCAAAAATGGAGAGATGGTCTTGTTTTTTCTATCTATTCTTGGAATCTCGGTTTTTAATTAAATTTTCCGTCTCATTATCAGTGTGTTGTAGGTTTTTTGAAAAATGGCCGCTATTTCCATTGGGTATAAATTCTATTTCTTACGGTATGTATGGATAGGGCACCTTGCCCAATACCATAAGCATGAAGAAAGAAATAGACAAGGAACTTTTAATCCGCTATATCAATGACCGCTGCACAGCTGAGGACCTGCTACAGGTGCAACAGTTTCTTCAAGATCCAACTTGGCAGCAGGCATTGGAAGAGTTGCTGGAAGCTGACTTTTCTGCAATGGAGAAGGTATCGTCCGATGAAAACGTTTTGGAAGAATGGAACCAGGAGTTCCGTGATAGATATTTTAAAAAGCCAGCTGTTAAATTATGGAGCAGCCAATGGATGGCTTATGCTGCGGCTTGTGTGTTAGTGCTAGGTATTGCCGGATATTTTTTCAACAAATCGGGAGCAGGGGCAACGCATGTTGCTTCCATTGCCATGATAGAAAAGGTCAATCCAAGAGGTGTCCGTTCCAGGATCACGCTGCCGGATAGCTCAATGGTTTACCTTGGTGCGGGCAGCAGTATTAGATTCCCCGAGCAATTTGCAGGGAACGAACGAACATTAATGCTTAGTGGGGAAGCGTTTTTTGAAATTACAAAAGATTCAAAACGGCCTTTTGTGATTCATACCGGGAAAATACAAACCAGGGTTTTAGGTACTTCATTCAAAATTACCGCATTTAAAGGGGAGGCACTGAGTGTTGAAGTGGCGACCGGCAAAGTTCAGGTATCCAGGCTGGAAAACACGAAAGTAAAGTCTGAACTCGCAGTGCTGACCCCGGGAGAGGGAATCAGCTGGGATGATAGAACTGGAAGTGCAGTAACAACAGCTCCCGATATCTCTTCGGTTAAAGGCTGGGCAAGAGGAGAAATTTCCTTCAAAAATCGTTCGCTGGCGCAAATTGGCGCTGAGCTTGGAAATTGGTATGGTGTAGAAATTAGTTTTGAAAAGTCTGCATCGGTTCGCAAACGCTTTTCACTAAGTATAGACGGGACAGCAGCGCTGACAGATGCGCTAGACATCATCTGTAATACGGCTCAGCTGAAATACCGTTTTAACGGAAGTCAGAAAGTCATTATTTCCGGCAACAAATAAGAAAAAAACAGAAAGGAGAAAAATGGACAGTTAATCTTTACTAAAACAAAAAATCCGTTCCCGGTAATCCGGAAACGGAAGATGTGATCACATGCAGTAACATGTTTACCAAGACGCTGTACTGCAGGTGAAATGCTCCGGGCCAGGCCCGGATACAATTAAAGTGCTTTTATCAAACAACATTAACATTCAAAAATATGCATAATGTAGGAAAACTACGCCCAACAATTCCATTTATCATGAAATTATCCCTGATTTTTGCAGTCTTCCAGCTCAGCTTCATTGGGGTTTTGGTTGCCAGTAATGTACGGGGCCAAAACCTCGATAAGCTAAAGATCGAGATTAAACTTAATAACGCTTCTGTAGAAGAAGGGCTGATCGCGCTTTCGCGAAAAAGTGGCATCAGAATATCCTATGCAGATGAAATGCTCCAAAAGGAAAGTAAAAAGATCACTTTAAACAATAATGACATTACAGCGGGCGCTGTGCTGCGAAGCATCCTCGAGAAAACAAATCTTAATTATCGGCTCTTTAAGAATTACATCATCATCGATGCTAAGCCTGTTCCGCAACAGCCGGGGCGCATTACAGGAAAAATCACAGATAACAGGGGGGAGCTCATGCCGAGTACTACTGTGAAGATTGTAGAGACCGGACAGGCGGTGCAAAGCACGGTAGACGGCAGGTACAGCATCAGCCTTAAGCCGGGTACTTATACACTGGAGGTCAGTTATATCTCCTATCTGAAACAACGGATTACCGATGTTGTGGTTAAAGCAGGGGAAATTACGGCCCTGGATATTTCCATGAAACCCGACGCCAGAGGTTTATCGGAAGTAATCATAACTTCCAGTTATAAAAAGGCATCGGCGGTCGGGCTATATGCGCTGCAAAAGAATACCTCCAACCTTTCAGACGGGATTTCCGCAGAGCAGATCGGCGCAACACCGGATAAGCATGTAGGGGAAACATTGAAACGGATTACCGGAGTATCTACCAACGAAAACAAAAAGGTAGTGATCCGCGGCATTGCAGAACGTTACAATGTGTCGCTGCTCAACGGCAGTACATTGCCAAGCACAGATGTACAGGAGCGCGATTTTGAGTTTAACCTGATCCCAACCAATCTGGTTGAAAATATCGTTGTGGCTAAGTCCATCACCGCAGATATGCCTTATGGATTTGCCGGAGGTTTGGTTCAGATCACGACCAAATCTGTACCTGAAAGCAATTTCTTGTCTGTAAGTGCAGGTACCTCTTTTAACAGTCGTACCACGGGGAAAGATTTTCTGGGTTATGGCCGGGGTAAATACGATTATCTGGGTTTTGATGACGGTGGAAGAGATCGTTTTCCAAAGGACCTGCTGAACCTGGCCGGTAAGTTCAGTCCGACTCTGGGAGACAGTCAGAATGAAATCAAGGCCGCACAGGTTGGCGAACAAAACAAACGTATCGGGAGCACTGCCCGTTTAGGTGCACGTGTTTTTGAATCAATGCCTTCGCAAAATTATCAGCTAAGTTTGGGAAGGACCTATGCACTGAGCAGCAAAAAAGAACGTAAGCTTGGTTTTGTGGGCTCGCTGAGTTACCGGAATACGCAGACCAATGATTACATTTCCACCATGCGCCGTGGCGACTGGACACAGATGCCTACGCGCGGAGATGATCCTGCCGACATCAACACCGGAAATATATATGGGTTTAATACGACTTTGGGATTGCTGCTGAACGGAGGTTTTAAGACCGAAAGGCACCAGATCAATACCTACAATTTGTACACGCGGATCTTTGATAACAGGTTTAGTCGCTATACGGGCTGGGAGCACAACAATCCAAAGGAGGAAAGTGAAAGGAAATTTCCGGGCATAGAGGAAGATGACCGGCCGAAATTCACAGACCTGCTGCAGAATAAGGTAAGCGGCGTTCATCACATAAAGCCGCTTAAGATAGAATGGAGCCTCGCCAGAACCTCCTTGAAATCTTTAGAGCAGGACGCGATATCTGCTTCATTGGGAAGTAAAGAAATCGGAAACAGGGTGCTTTATATTTATACACCCAGTAGTACCAGTGATCCTGGCTTTGGTACGCTGCATCGCGATGAATACATTTACAAGGAACAAAATTTTGATGGGAGCCTTAGTGCTGCATACGATTTTAAGCTGGGCAGTACTCAGCATATCTTTAAAGCCGGTGTAAACTATTTGAAAAAACATGCTTACTACGACTGGGAAGTCCTTCCCATCGCTAAAGGAACGAATTCAACAGTTCCAACAGAATTGCTTTCCATCCAGGACTGGGGCAATTATATGAGCATGGAAAATGTCGCAAACAGCCTGTTTTATTTTAAGCAAAATTACGGTTCGAATAAATTTGAAGCTAAAAGCGTAAACAAAGGTGTATTTGCCATGTTCGATCACAAATTGCTGCCTAACCTGCGTGTAGTATGGGGGGCCAGGGCTGAATATTTTAAGATGGATACCATCGTGAATTCTGCCAGTTTGCTGAGGGACTTAAAGAGCAAAATATTTTTTGAAGAAAAGAAAGATTGGTATTTCCTGCCTTCAGCCAACCTGACTTACTCCCCTTTAAAAGACCTGAACCTTCGTGCATCTTATGCAAAAGCTGCTGTCAGGCCAGGACTGATGGAAAATTCAAGGTTCTCCCGATTCAACCCAAATTACGGTTCAGATGTGAGGAGCAATGGGGTAAGTAGTACTTTGATAAATAATTACGATGCCAAGATTGAGTTGTTTCCCGGAGCAGGAGAACTTTTGTCGGTGGCTTATTTCTATAAGTATTTTGATAAACCAGCAGAATATTACAGGATCGACAATGAGAATAATGGAAGAGGCTACATCACCATTTCTAATTCTGACTGGGCGAAAGTGAAAGGCTGGGAATTTGAGCTGCGTAAGAGTCTGGGTTTTATATACCAGGGACTTCCGTTTCTTAAAAACATATACCTGAGTGGGAACCTTACCCTTCAGAAGTCAGAAGTCAGGGCTCGGGTCGTTCAATATGAAGAGACGGCCAGTAAAACCGACACCATGTATTATAGATACTTGAAATATCCGCGTGCATTATATGGACAAGTGCCCTTATTATACAATGCAGGAATACAATATGTGGGTAAAAAGCTGGGATTGAACCTTACCTATAACCATTCAGGGTATAAAACGTTTATTACCGGAATAGATCCCAGTTTGGTGGAGTATGAAAGGCCGCGTTCACAAATGGATGCGCAGATCAGCTATAAATTTATGAAGGGGAAAATGGAAACTAAACTAAACATGAGCAACCTGCTGGATGCCCCTTTCCGTTATTTTATCAATGCGCAGAGTACCTACGAACAAAAGCCCGGTACAGAACATTTGCAGGATTTGGAATGGAACGATAAATACAAATATAAGTTCGGTTTCTCGGAGAAATTTGAAGAAGGTTATGTAGACCCGGTGTCGAACAGACAAGTTGGCGACCGGCAAACATCTACCCGCTATACAGGTCGCACGTTCAGTCTCTCTTTTTCTTATAATTTCTAATTTAAGCAGATCATGATTAAAACATTTAAAATAATTTACCTGGCAATTATCGTATTGCTGTTCAGTGCGTGTGAAAAGGACGGAATCCCTGTGTTGTCGGAGATAAAAGCGATTAATAAAGAATTTAGTATCACCGGATTTGTTTTAGGCGATACTGTTGAACAATATTTTGATGGCGTTAAAATGCGTGAGTATTACGGGCAGGTGAAGGTTGCAGGTTCGCAGAGTCAGCTTGCCTTTGTCAAGGATGAGATCAACATGGAACTGAAAAGAAAAAGCACAGGAGAGACGATTTATCAGCAGAAATTCAACATCAATGACAAGACAAATATTGTTCCTGGTTTCTATTTCGACGGACTGAAGTTCAGTAATGGCTATTCCTACCCGGAACCGCAGGGAGATGAATATATTGCAAATTTTTATTTGGAACCCTCAGGTGGCGCTACGCCAATAGACATCAACATTGAGGTACTCGAGTACTATTTTGACGATACCAAGCCGAATCCCATGATCGTGGTAAATACGACTACGATTCCAATCGTGGAAAATGTTCAACCCGGGAAATGGACACCTTACTTAAAGGTCCCTGTGCCAATGGTAACCCCACAGCAAAGTGGGACTGAATTATATCAGATTGTCGTGATAAAAGATTCAAAGACCAAGGAGTATTACGTCAATAAGAAAAGGGATGATAGTATCCTTAACCTGGAAATACCCTACGATGGAGTTTCGCGTGGTAAGGTTCAAAGTTTCTTTTTTAATAGGAAAATGGGCTCCGGAAAAGTTGCTTATCCAGAGTTTTATGACCTTGTTCAGTTGTTCCCCCGTTAATTGTATGGGACGAACCTGGATTAATTTCTAAAGTTATGAACGTCCTTTACAAACTAAAAGCCCATCGTCTTTTTAAAACGATGGGCTTTTGCATTATAAAGTTTGTTTAGTACGTGCCTCGAAGTTCTGCATCATCATATGCTTACCTTGTTCTGATGGCATCCCAACTGAACATTAATCCTCTGTTTATACCTCTGATTTGAACATCCAGCACGTCGCTGTTTTTTATCCTGACATTTATTGATCCATCTTCGTTAACCGGAACAAGACCATAATTTGCTGCGGGCATCTCCCGTTTCGGCAAAGGAACTGAAGCATTTGCGGTAGGGATCAAATGCAGTTCTTTGATTGTCAATAATGTGAGATTGATGGCTATAATGGTTAGCACAGCCTTTAAATAAAGATTTGATTTCATTTGTTATAGTTTTTTTATGTTAAAATTCGGTTTATAAAATGAGTATAAGTGTTGTCGGCTGAAAAATAAACTCCATGATCAAATATGCGGATATGGAAATAATTTTTTCGGTAGAAATGTTAACTATTGTTAAAATGTGGGATGTCATTTGTTAAAACAATAGATTAGTGGGAAATAAAATAACATGATGCGCATTATAACTTTCATTTTAGCCTCGTTCAGTATCACTTTTGCTCAGGCTCAGGGAACAGCTTCGTCAAATCAGAAGCCCGGCGAATTTAACCTGGGTTTTGAAATCACAACGGATCATAACCTGCCATATTCATGGATTGGTCATCAACAAAAGAATGGGTATAAGATCATCACAGACAGTACGGAAAAGCATAGTGGCAAACGTTCCCTGCTGATAGAAAAAACCGATGCGCTGAAACCCTCATCTATGGTGCAATCATTGGGTGTGATACCTGCAAAATACGAGGGTAAGGAAATGGAGGTCAAAGTCTACCTGAAGTTTGAGTCGGTTTCCGAGTTTGTGTCACTGGGAGTTGCCGTTGATGATGCAGATTATGATCGGATAAAGTATGCGCAGGTCGACTATAAAAAGCTTAAAGGTACTGAGGATTGGAAAGAGTATAGTGTTAAAATTCCTTTGCCAAAAGAGGGAAGGTATATTCGGATATGGCCCGGATTGGCTGGTACAGGTAAATTATGGGTCGATGATATCCGGATTCTGATCGATGGAAAGGACATCAGTCAGGCTGGATTAAAACCTGATTTCGATAGTGTTCCTCATCCTTATATTCCATACGGAAATAACCCTGCAGCAGGGGCCTACGTTAAAGTTAATAACGCGAATATCTATTACGAGACTTATGGTAAAGGGGAGCCCTTATTATTGCTGCACGGCAACAGTCAGTCGATCTTTGCTTTAAAGAAACAGATTATAGAATTTTCTAAATATTACAAGGTGATTGCTGTGGATACCCGTGGTCAGGGGAAAAGTAAGGACCTGAGCACCGATCCCCTTACTTACGATTTGTTTGCAGAGGACATGAAAACAGTTCTTGACTCGCTGCACATTTCAAAAACCCATATATATGGTTGGAGTGATGGAGGAAATACAGGCTTAATCATGGCTTATAAGTACCCCACTTATGTAAATAAACTGGCTGTGATGGGGGCCGTTATGTTTGCAACGGAAGAAGCAATTCCGGGAAGCATCCTTAAGGAGATAAAGAAGTCAATCCTGGGTCTGGAGGCAAAATCGGACGATCAGTCGAAACAACAGGCCAGGTTGTTTACCATGTTGTTGAATGAACCCCACATCACTGTTGAAAATCTAAAACAGATTCAGGCGCCGGTATTGGTGATGGCGGGAGTAAAGGATATGGTTCTGGAAAAACATACCAAATACATCGCAGCAAATATTCCCTCTTCCCAATTGGTCATATTTGAAGGAGCAACACATTATGCCCCTGTCGAGATTGTCGCGGAGTTTAACAGCCGGCTAAAGGTATTTTTGGAATAATTTTTAGGTTTGTAATTTTAATACGAATACATTTTCTTTTAAACGATATGAAAAGAAAAATTATTTACCCGGTTCTCCTGTTGCTGGCTTTGCAAAGCTGCCGGAACAGCCATCATGTAGAGAAAACAACGATTGCAGCTGCATCGCTTTCGACTCTTGTACTCAGTTATTATGTGACGAATAATTTTCCTCATGATACAACGCTGTTTATCGAGGGATTTTTATTTCATCAGGGAAAACTGTTTGAAAGTACAGGTTCTCCACTTGACATGACCAGTACGCGTTCTCTCATCGGTATTCAGGACCTAAAAACAGGTAAGCTTGATGTCAAGGTAGAACTGGACAGGTCAAAATACTTTGGAGAGGGTATTGTAATCCTGAAAAATAAGCTCTATCAGCTCAGCTATAAAAATCAGCTTGGATTCATCTATGATGCAACTACCTTTAAAAAACTTAGGGAATTTAAGTACGCCAATGCCGAAGGTTGGGGGCTAACAACGGATAGTGTTTCCTTAATCATGAGTGATGGTACCGATAAATTAACGTTTCTTGATCCTGAAAGCTTGTCGCCGGTTAAGACAATTTCAGTGACTGAAAACGGGCAGCCTTTAGCTCAATTGAATGAACTGGAATTTATTAAGGGTTTTATTTATGCCAATGTCTGGGGCACCAATGATATCGTTAAAATTGATCCGGCTACTGCTAAAGTGGTCGGTAAACTGGATTTTAATGCTTTAGCCGTCACGGAGAAAAGTAACAATCCTGGCGCTTTAGAAATGAATGGGATTGCTTATGACCCTGATGCAGATAAAATATACGTTACAGGGAAACTATGGGCCAATATTTACCAGATTGAACTTAATAAATAACAAGAATACCATAGACAATGCTCGTTTGAACATTGTCTATGGTATTCTTGATGAGTTGGAGATCCTGAAGAAATAAATAGAAAAAGCGCTTAACTAAGCGCTTTTTCTATTTGAAGGGAAAAGTTTGAGTTCCTGTTACGTTCATCGAACTCAACAGCATATCGTTGAGCCTCCTGGTAATAGTGGTCGTATAAATCCTTTACTTTATAAGTATTTGATGTCGTGTATAGCGGATGCTCATGCGGTAATTCTATAGTTACCTCTTTCTCCTGATCTTCCTGTTTTAAGGCTTCCGCCATATTCAGGGAGAAGAAGAACCTGCGGCTTGTTTTTGTCGAGTCGGCCCATGGCAGGTATTTCTCGATATAATGCCAGCCTTTATCTTTATCGGTATGGAACAAATAAACGATCAGTGCACCAATGGAAGTGATCAGTGAGCTGTCGTCTTCCACTTCCTGCAAACCTTCTTCTGCCTGATGGAACAATTCTGCCGCCTTTTCAAATTCGTTGTTCCTGATGGCCATGTAGCAAAGCTGACAGAAAGTAATCACCGGTACATGGGCACAGGTAAACTGTTTTTGAAGCAGGGGAAGGGCTTTGGTGTAAGCATTGCCAAAATCACCTTCATTGATCAGGTAAGTCACCTCTGTATCCATCTCACAAGCGTTACAGTCGCTCAATTCATCTCTGGGCACTGCATTGACCAGATCAAGAAAGGTCGTGCTTTTAGCCGCGTCCTGCTGATACAAGGCTTCGTTTAGCTGTTTGGAATAATAAGAACGAATGCCCAGGCCTTTCTCTTCCAACCTGCGCTTATAATCCTCAAGAACGAGCTCGATTTGCTCCAATGGAACATCTGGATTGGAATACAACTCATTAATGATCCATTTGTATTTCCAAAGCAGGTCTTCTATCTCGTAGTTTTCAGGGTCGGCATCATAGGCATTTAACATCCAGCTGAAAAGGCTTACGAATTCTGTTCTGTCAGACAGACCCCATTCTTTATCCATTAAGTCCGACCGCAATTCGTATCCCAACTCCACATCTTCGTTCGCATCGGCAATCTGGATCGCCTGGACCAATAGTTTTCCTGCATCCTTTGGATGAATATTTTCCTGGTTTGCACGGTTTAATAATTTCTGTACTTCTAATGTATACCTCATGGTGTAATTAAATGTTAATAAAATGCTCCATTCCCATAATGATCAGGCTATGGAGTGCCTCGTTAAATAAATTCATTTCTGTATCACTTACAGGATACTTTCCCAGTAACAGGGATTGCACGTATAAGATGTGAACAATGGAAGGAAAGACATATGGGTCTTTGATTCCAATCATACTTTTGACCAGTTTATTGTCTGCATTGAAACACAGTACTGGTTGTACGGCTTTCTTTTTTGGTGCAAAAGCGCTGAGTGTCGCTGTGAGCGGGTTGCTCGGGGAGACCGCTTGTTTTACATTGATCTCGTCCTGAGGGGCGACATATATCGCCGGGGTATCTTCAGGGCTAAACTGTTTCAGGCTACAGGTACAGTTTAATTTTTTTAATACTTCAGCTGCACGGATTTCAAAATCAGCCAGGGCAGGGTCCAGGGAAGTGTCAATGGCATGAAAGCTGTTTAATAAGCTGCCCGGAGAGATCTGTTCGATCCTGAGGCTGCTGTCCAGGCGTTGAATTTTTTTCAGCAACTCCTCTTCAAAAGTGTAAGCCGCATTGATGATCAGGGTTCCCTGAGCACCGGCAATCCGGCGCACCTGTTTGAAATCATCAATGTTTGGGGTGTAGAAAATGGTGGGCTCCAGTTCCCTGATGTTTCTAAAGGTCCGGATGCCTTTGTTTGTTTCAAATGGAAGGTCGTCGATAAAAACCTGTAAGAGCTCATTATCCTCCGCTGCAATTGCTTTCAGGTGGAGGTAGTGGGTGCTGATCAGCTTCTGATAGATGTTGTGGTCAATCAGGCCGATGGATTTCAGGTAAGCCTTAATGGTGTTTCCGATTTCTTTTTTCGCCCCTTTTAAAGCGTCATTGTAAACCAGTGCCTCCCTGGAAGCGATGGCATCCAGTCCCTCTGCATTGAGGATACAACGGATAAAAAACGCCCATTTTGGGAGTAACCTGCAATCGTCATCGCTCAGAAACATCCGCTTTAAAAATAGTTTATGGGTTTGTTTTCCACTAAATTGTGTTTTATAAGGCAGGATATAAGCAACTCCTTTAACGCCACCGCTGGATGTTGAAATCGGGAACGCATCTAAAAATCCGGTATTAAAGGCTTTCCTTCCAATGGCTAGCAGTTCTTCTTTAGTGGTGGTTGATTCCAGCCAAAGTGCACCTGCTTCATTTATCCAATGGACGGTTTCTTCGTAATGAAGGTAAATGGGCATGGGCAATGCCTCTCCGTAATATTCGAGGTTCTTGCGAAACACATCGGCCTTAAACAGGTATTTAAATTCATCTTTCGGATAAAGGATCACCTTTGATCCGATGGGACGTTCCTCTTCGATGGGGGTAATGTGGTAGGTGCCATCAGATTTTCCGGTCCACCTTACCGCAGTCTCGCTAAGTGCTGATCTGGATTCTACAATGATCTCATTGCTCACCACAAAACAGGACAACAGACCAATGCCAAATTTCCCGATATAGTCATTGGCTTCAAAGGCCTCGCGTTTGGAGCTCTCACCGATAACGGCCAGAAATTTATGAATCTCATCTTCTTTAAGCCCGATGCCATTGTCTTCAAAGATCAGTTCAGCCCGCTTGCTATCCGGCAGGTGAATTCTGATGCAACCTTCATGGTGCTCATCCATTGTCCTTAAAGCAGTAATGGCATCGACACCATTCTGAAGAAGCTCTCTTACGAACGTGTTCGGATTGCTATACAAATGTTCAGATAGGAGGGAGATCATCCCTTTTAGGTTTACCTGAAACAAGTATTGCTGATTTTCATCCATGTTATTTTCCTTTTTTTCTACCTGTTAATTTCATTGCTCTTTCATGGCCATTGTCTGCTGCTTTTTCAAACCAGTACATGGCGGTGTCTTCACTTTCTTCTACGCCATCTCCCATGAGGTAGCAATTGCCGAGGTCAAATTGTGCGGTAGCATGCTCTTCTGCTGCGGCTTTGTTGAGCCATTCAATGCCCTGTTCCTTGTTCATGGTTACTCCTTTGCCGTTCAGCAATAAGGACCCTGCGTAGTATTGTGCGGAAGTATTGTCACTCTGTGCGGCTTCATTGAACCAGCGGAAGGCTTCTTCATGGTTTTCTTTTACGCCAAGGCCATTGAGGTAGCAACGTCCGGTATGGTACATCGCAACAACATAATTGTTGTTCGCCGCCATCTCATAATATTTAAATGCTTCCGAGTTGTTGGCCTCTACGCCAATTCCGTATTCATAACATAAGCCCAGTCCTTCGTGAACAATTTCCCCCTCCAGTGCTTTCTGATAATAACCAAAAGCTTTGTCGGCCTGATCAATCTGATCGTAATCATACATATAATAATCGCCGATTTCGATCATGGCATGAGGATATCCTGCTTCAGCAGCTTTTTCAAGCCATTGAAGGGCTTTCTCTGTATCTTTTTCTATTAAACCATGCATGTAGTAGTAACCTAGTTTGTAGGCACCATAATAATAACCCAGATCTGCTGCCTGCTGCATATAGTCGAAAGCCTTCTGTGCATCAAATTCAACCCCATATTCATGCTCGTAACATAAACCAAGTTCTACCATTGCTTTTGCATTGCCGCCTTCTGCTGCCTGCAGGTAATACTCGAGCGCTTTGTCCGGGTTTTCTGCGATTCCGGTACCAAAGCGGTAGCAACGGCCAACTTCAAACTGGCAATTGGCATAATTCAGTTCCGCACCTTTCAGGTAATAAGGGAAAGCCGCTTCGGGATCAGGATTTTGGTTGTGGTAACCGTTCTCCAGGTAAGTTCCTGCGGTATGAATGGCAAAAGGGTAGTCCAAACCGGCAGCCTGGTTAAACAGATCGAATGCTTTTTGGTAGCTCTCTTCGATAGTGCCATCTTCATACATGAAGGCAAGCTCAGTCATGGAGTAGGTAGAATTCAGGGCTACTCCTTTTTCAAAATACTCTTGTGCTTTTTTCTGATGTGGTTCTCCGAGAATACCATAACGGTAGAAGCGGGCGGCGTTATTTATTGCGGTTGGGAAATTTAGTGCTGCCGCCTGTTCATAATGGGAAAGGGCTGTGGCAAGGTCAGGAGTATCGGCGATGACAATGCCGTTCTCATAGAGGTAACCTAGCCTGTTAAAAGCGTAAGGCAATTTCTTTTCTGCTGCTTTTTTTAGCAGTTCTCCTGCTTCCTGTTCGTTTTTTTCCGCAAGTGCGCCTTCAATCAGGATTTCGGCCTTTTCGATCATGGCGTCTAAAGATCCGTTTTTAATGGCTTGATCCAGGTAATACATACCTTTTTTCGCGTCAAGAACCGATGGCGCATATAGGTATAGTAGTGCCAGGCGATAAGCGGAAAAATGGCTATGGTATAAATTCCCGAGTTCAAACCAATAAATGGCCTGCGTTACGGAACCAGTATCTACATCAGTAGGAAGGGAATGGTAGCCTAAGTGGTTGGCTGCTTCTATTGTTCCACGCTCAAAAGCGCTTTTCCACAATTCAAAAGCTGCTTCCTGCGCAACTGGTTCTTCCGATTGAGAGAAAATGATCGATCCCAGTCTGAACATCGCGAAATCTGCTTCATCGGTGTCAACAAGCTGCTGATAAAGGGATTTTGCAGCTTCTATCTGCTCGGTATGGTCTAAATAATTTCCTTCAAACAGCAATACGTTTTTCTTGAGTAAAGGATCGTTTGTTTCTTTCAGCGCTGCAATTAAAGCAGGGATGTCGTCCATTTCCCCTTTATTTATAGAAATATAACCCCGGTATAGTTTATTCCATACGGAATCCGAACTGTTGAGCAGATGAAGTCCGGTCTCTTCGTCTTTTTCTAAAATTACACCGTAATAAAGGAGATATCCCTTTACTGCTACTGCAAGTTCTACCTTATTTTCAATGGCCTTATCTAAATAGATGGACATCTTTTCTGGATCTCTGCGTGTGCCTCTTGCTTCACGATATTGAAAAGCAATTTGTGAATAAGCAACGGGAAAATGAATCGCCAGTTGTTCCAGAACATTGATTACGGTGTCTAAATGGAAGTTGTAATCGGCTTCATCCAGATACACGCTCGCTTTGAAGTCAAGACCTCCCATAAAAAGCATTTCATAAAGCGCAAATACCTCTTGGTTATTGGCAGGAAGAAGCCCTGTGCCATGCTCCAGAAAAGCAAAAGCCTGATGCCAGACTTCCGGGTTTTTTAGGTCATCTTTTGTGAATTTTTGCAGATCCTGAAGTAGTGGAAGGTCGCTATGTTGTGCGTTTTGCTGAAAAGTAGTGTAAGTGGTTTTAAGGCTCATTATCTTATATGGTTATTAAGGAAACAATGTTTATACTGTATCGCTTTTTTTGTTAAACAACGTCGGTTAATTTGAATAAATTATTTCACATTGGAAAATAAAAGTTCTTTATTCCTTTTTTTGATGGATTACAAAGCTTTACTAGAGCAACAATTAGTCCATTTGAGAATAATAATAAAGCTTGTTCGATAATATTAGAGAAAACAGCCTGTTTGATCAGCGTTAAATCTGCAGGAAGAAGACTAAGCCATTCAGATCGAGTGAGGTATGGAATAGAATGAAAAAGGGTCAGATGAAGAAAAAACGTAAATATGACGGTTGTTATTGTAATGAAGCAGGCGTATTTGTATTGCGGATCGGACATCATCCCCGATGTAATAGCGACAAATTGGGCCTCATTGCTATAAAATGGCCTGTTTTTTGAATTTTCTTGAAAAATAGATAAGTGCTTGTGTATTAGTTACACTATGCTTATATTGTATTTTAGATGAGTTACAATTAACCGAGTTATTAACCTTAATCCCCCATGCCTATGTGACCTAGTTTAAACTAACCGAAACTATTAATCATCCTAACCAAATATCTTATGTTTAAAATCATCCCAAATCTCAGAAGGAGGTCTCTCCTTTTGCTGGCCTGTCTATTCCTATACTTTGGAGTCAGTGCCCAGGTCAAAATCTCTGGTAAAGTAACCAGCAGCGACGACAAACTACCCATTATCGGTGCTTCAGTAAAAGTCAGGAACACGAAGGTTGGCACCGTAACCGATCCTAACGGCATTTTTGCCATCATGGCCAAATCCGGTGACGTGCTTTCCATTTCTTTTGTAGGCTATGGAACGCGTGAAATTACCGTAGGGGCACAAAATACGATTGATGTAGTGCTCCAGCCGGATGCTAACAGTTTAAGTGAGATTGTGGTGACCGGTTATACGAGTCAGCGGAAAAAAGACCTGACAGGCTCCGTTGCAGTCGTTAACATCACCCAGCTCAAATCGCAACCGGCAGCAAGTGCGGTGGAAGCACTTCAGGGGAAAGCCCCGGGGGTACAGGTCGTAAACGATGGTGCTCCGGGATCTACGCCGCAAATCAGGGTCCGCGGGGTAACGACCATCAATAACAATGACCCCTTATATGTGATTGATGGAGTGCCTTATGAAGGAAAGCTCAGTTGGTTCAATCAAAACGATATTGAGAGCATGCAGGTGCTAAAAGATGCTTCTTCTGCTTCTATCTATGGAGCTAGGGCCAATAACGGCGTGGTGATCATCACGACTAAAAAAGGGACACTTGGTGCGCCGAAAGTAAGCTTTGATACCTATTATGGTACCCAACGACCAAGGAAAGGTACCTTCCCAAAAATGCTGAACCCGATGCAGTATGCCGAATACCTCTTCTCCGCTTATAAAAATGCAAATGAAGCTCCGGCCACAGGCGATAATTATGGAAATGGCGCTACGCCAACACTTCCGGAATACCTGGTGGCCGGAAAGATCGCCGGACAGAAAATTACTGCTGCCGATGCAGACCCTTCAAAATATAATTACAGCCGTGACCCGGCAACATTCTATCAGATTACAAAAGCCAACCAGGAGGGAACCAACTGGTTTGATGAAATTACAAAAAATGCACCGGTACAAAATTATCAGTTGGCAGCTTCAGGTGGCGGGGAAAATGCCACCTATAGCTTTGCCCTCGGACATTTGAACCAAAAAGGAACAATTGACTACACGGGCTTTAAACGCTATAACGTCAGGGCAAATACCACTTTTTCTGCGCTGAATAAAAGACTTCGTTTCGGAGAAAATATACAGTACAGTTATTCAGAAGGCTTTGGTTTTGGAGTGAATCCTAACGTTTCAGGGGAGTATCAGGATGAAGGGAGTGCGATTAGCTGGGCTTACCGTATGAATACGATTATTCCTGTTTATGACATCAAAGGTAATTTTGCCGGTAGCCGCGGAAGTCAGCTGGGAAATTCTGAGAATCCTCTGGCCTTCCTCTTTCGGGCAAAAGACAACCTGAATAAAAGCAATTTCTTCTTTGGTAATGTCTTTACTGAGCTGGATATTGTGGATGGCCTTACCGCCAGAACCAGCTTCGGGATGCGTTACGAAAACTTTAATGGCCTGAGCATGCGGTATCCCAATCTCGAGTTTTCAGAAGGTAACAACTCCAACAACCTGAATGAATACCAGGGATACAATACCGAGTGGACCTGGACCAATACCTTAACTTATAGTAAGGTTTTTGCAGAGAAACATAGTTTGAACTTATTGGCTGGTACCGAGGCGATTCGCTCTAATACACGCCGCTTAGATGCAGGACGAAATGAATTCTTTCTTTTAGGCGATCCCGACTACTATTACCTTGGTGGAGGTTCAAAAAATATCAGCAATATGAGCATCGGCACCCTTGGGTCTCTGTTCTCCCTGTTCGGCCGTGCTGACTATGCTTATAATGACCGTTACCTGGCCAGTGTAACCATTCGCCGCGACGGCTCTTCTAACTTCGGACCGGAAAACAAATACGGTTATTTTCCTGCTGCAAGTGTAGCCTGGAGACTCTCCGAGGAAAGTTTTATTAAAGACAATGCCAAGTGGATCGACGATTTTAAACTGCGGGTGGGCTATGGCGAAACTGGAAATCAAAGGATTCCTGGGTTTCAATACGCCAACCGGTTCCAGTCTTCCATCATCAATTCTGCCTATAGCTTTGATGGAAATAATAATGTTACACCTGGAGTATGGCAAAACAACTATGAAAATCCAGCCATTAAATGGGAATCTTTAAGCTCCATCAATGTGGGGATTGATTTTACCCTTTTCAAATCAACTATTGACGGTTCATTCGACTGGTACAATAAAAAGACGAGTGATATGCTTTATCCGATTCCTTTGCCTGCAACAGGAGTGGGACTTGGAGCTTCACCTTTCGTGAACGTGGGCGATATGAGTAATAAGGGGATCGAACTGACATTGGCTTATCATTATGGAAAGAATGACGATAAACCCTTCAAATTTGATATAGGAGTTAACTTTTCGAAAAATGTGAACAAGATTGTGAAGCTTGCACCGGGAATTACAAAACAACCTTATGGCTCCTTCCGGACTTTGCAAACCAGCATCCTGCAGGAGGGTAAACCTTTCGGCTCATTCTACGGCTACGATATCCTGGGGATTTATCAGAATGCGGCAGAAATTGCCGGAAGCGCTTCTTATACCGGAGCACGTGTTGGAGGGTTTAAATTCAGAGATGTTAATGGAGATCATAAAATCGATCCGGGCGACAGGACGATTATTGGCAATCCCAATCCTGATTTTTTATATTCTCTGAATTTCAATGCTTCTTATCAAAATTTTGATATTTCCATGTTTTTCAATGGGGTGCAGGGAATCGACCTGTATGAGGCGACCCGGTATTTTACAGATTTTTCTACATTCAACGGCGCCAAAAGTACAAGACTTCTGGATGCCTGGAGTCCAACAAATACCGGAAGTAAAATTCCTTCGGCAAACATCCGTGCTTCGGATCTGGAGTATGCATCGTCCAGTTATTATGTTCAGGACGGAAGCTTTTTACGCATGAAAAACTTACAGATCGGTTATTCACTGCCCACAGAAAAGGTCTTCGGGGCCAAATGGGGAGTTAGTAAACTGAGGATTTATGCGAGTGCTACCAATCTTTTTACGCTGACCAACTATACGGGACTGGATCCTGAAGTGAGTCAGGAAACGGAAACGTTTTCTGCGCTTGGCGTAGATCGTGGTATTTACCCAAGTCCGCGTCAGTTTCTATTGGGGTTAAGTGTAGGTTTTTAACGATTAAAATAAGAAAAGATGAAAAAGATTAATTATATATTATTCAGCATATTCCTGCTTACCGCAATGAGTTGCAGTAAGTCCTTTCTGGAAAAGAATCCCCAGGGAGAATTAATTGGTGGACAGTTGGACACCCAGGAGGGAGTCGATGGATTTCTAACGGGTGCCTATTCTCTTTTGAATGGAAATGTGAACGGTACTTTCGGGAATTATGGTGCAGCACCAAGTCAGTGGTTATTGGGTGAGGTTACCTCCGATAATGCACACAAAGGGAGTGACAACGGCGATCAACCCAATATGAATTTATTGGAAAGGCATGCACCAACAAGTACCAATGATAACCTGGAGAACGTTTGGGTTCGCTGCTTTGAAGGAATCCTGCGCTGTAATAATACCTTGAAGTTTTTAAACATAGTGCAAGCCGGAGATAAAAAGTTCCCGGAAGCAAGGGCCATTGAAATTCAGGCGGAAGCCCGGGTTTTACGCGCACACTATTATTTTCTTCTGGCCAGAATTTTTAAAAATGTACCGCTGATTACCGAAACAACAACGGCAGTGGCGGTAGACAATACGCCTGATATTTATCCGGCTATTGTGAATGACCTGAAATTTGGAGTAGAAAACCTGGGCACTGTAGCTTCAAAAGATCCGGTCACAAGGGTCAACAAGGTGGTTGCACAGGCGTATTTAGGAAAGGTTTATCTGTATCAAAAGAAATATTTGGATGCTTTGCCTTTGCTGAACGCGGTAATCGCTGCGAGACCACAGCTCGAAACTTTACCTTACACTAATAATTTTGACATTAGTAAAGAGAATGGACCGGAGTCTGTCTTTGCGGTACAGCACTCGGTTGGTGCAGATGGTACGGGAGGGGATAACGGAAATGTTGGCGATATTCTGAATTTCCCTTATGGTAATGGCTTGCCGATTACCTGTTGCGGATTTTTTCAGCCTTCCATAGATCTGGCCAACGCTTTTAAAGTGGATGCCGCAGGATTGCCTTATCTGGTAGCGCAGGATTACAGAACTAACCCTTATAAGTCTGATTTCGGTCTTAGCGACGCAGAGAAAAAAACTTACGAAGTGGATAAAGCGCTTAGGGTAGATCCCCGTATAGATTATACCATGGGGAGAAGGGGGGTGCCTTTCCATGACTGGGGAGTGATGCAAGGCGATTCCTGGATTCGTGAACCGTCTAACGGAGGCCCTTTTGTAGCCTATAAAAATGTAATAGATGCTTCGCAGGTTTCCAGTGGAACAGGTCCTGGAAATACCAATGTGACAGGGCTGAATGTAAATATCATCCGTCTGGCGGATGTGTACCTGATGGCTGCGGAATGTGAAGTGGAAGCCGGAAGTGTGCCGAATGCCTTAATGTTGGTTAACCAGGTGCGTGCCAGAGCTGCAAAGCTGCAGGCGAAACAAGTGAACGGGGTAAATGTAGCGGTTTATCAGGTGAATCCTTATCCTTCCTTCCCGAATCAGGATTATGCACGGAATGCAGTACGCATGGAACGCAGACTGGAACTCGCTCTGGAAGGACATCGTTTTTATGACCTCGTACGCTGGGGGATTGCAAAGCAGACGCTGGATAGTTATTTCCAGTTTGAAGGAGAATATTTTCCTTACCTGAAGCCAGTTGTGATGGAAGACCGGGACGAATATTTCCCGATTCCGCAAAATCAGATTGATCGGAGTCAGGGGATATTAAAGCAAAACTCCGGATACAATTAAATGAAGTATGTGATATTGAAAAAAGGGTCTTTATGACCCTTTTTTTGTTGCAGCGAAATCTCCAAAAGGGAATCAAATAATGCTAACTTTGGTTTATTAGCAACCATAATAATCTATAATTACGACCGCAATTACATGAAGAAAATTATTTTATTGTTTTTTGCCCTGTTTCTCAGCATAACAGGGTTTTCGCAAGGGGTATTGTCCTTGTTTAACCGCTCTGACGACTTCTTTAAACTGATGGAACAGGAGAAATTCACTGAAGCACAGTCCTTTTTCGATGAAAGTGTGCAGTCTAAGATTACACCTGAAAATCTGGAGACGATCTGGAAAAGTCTGCAGACAAATTATGGAAAGGTACTGAGTACAGATGTCCTGCAAAGTAAAGCAGAAGGTGAGTTTTTTGCAGTTTCTGTAGATGTTAAATTTGAAAAAGAAACCCAGGGATTTTTGTTGGTTTTTAATAAAGGCGAGAAAATGGTGGGGCTCTTCCCAAGGCAGAGGTCTAACCAGCAATCATATCTGAGACCAGTGTATGCGGATACGAATGCGTATAAAGAAAAAGAGATTTATATCAAGACAGCCGGCCATAGCCTGGTGGGTATGTTAACTACTCCGGCTAAAGGTTCTAACTTCCCTATCGTTGTTTTACTGCATGGTTCCGGTGCTAGCGATATGGATGCAACAGTTGGAGCCAACAAACCTTTTAAAGATCTTGCTGCCGGTTTAGCGACTAAAGGCATTGCGAGTATCCGCTATGTGAAAAGAACGCTGGTCTATCCAGGTGAATTTAACAAAGTATTCACTGTTAAGGAAGCCGTAACAGACGATGCACTCGCAGCGATTGCATTGGCACGGACAATTCCGGGAGCAGATAAAAAGAAAATTTACCTGTTCGGACACAGCATGGGTGGCATGCTCGCGCCAAGGTTGGCTACACTTGCCCCGGATCTGAATGGCCTGATCCTGGCAGCAGCTCCGGCAAGGAAATTAACGGAGCTGATTGATGAACAAAACAGGGATGCGGCAGCACAGGTGAAAGATACTACCGGTGCAGTAAAGAAACAGTTGGAAGAGGCCTTAAAGGAAACAGCAAAAACCAGAATCACCAAACTGGGCCTGGTTAAACCTGATTCTTTATTGTTGGGCTTGCCGGCAGCTTATTGGATTGACTTAAACCTTTATGATCAGGTTGGAACAGCAAAAAAGCTGATCAAACAAAAGATGATGATTGTACAGGGAGGTTTTGATTTTCAGATATCTCCGCAGGATTATCAAATATGGAATACGGCTTTAGGTAAGAAAAAGAATGTGACACTAAAACTATATCCTGATCTGAACCATCTATTGAGCCCCCAAAAAGAAAAGGGAAATATGTCACAATACGGAATACCTGTCAGTGTATCAGGAATATTAGTGAATGATATTGCCACCTGGATAAAAGCCAAATAAATCAAATGCGCTGATGATCTGATGGGGGCATCAGCGCATTTTTTAGCATGGAAATTAGTCGGATGCTTTATCCAGACTTAAAAGAATGCTTTGTTTTAAGGACTCATTTTTAACTTGAGGAAGGAGGCTTAGTTCGTCAAAATTGATGGACTGAGTTTGAAGAACTTTGTCGAGCAATATGCTTTGCTGCTGATAAATGGTACAGCCATCACAGACATTGGTATGAAGACGGAGTTGCAGTCTTTCTATCCATGATAAACCAAATAGCGATTTTTTCTCTATCAGTTCTGTTGCTTTTACGCAGGAAAGTAAGACCAGGTGTATAATTTTTTTCTTCATTTTCGTTATCCGTTAAACCAGTTGATCTGTATGCACTTTCTGAGTTGTAACTTTGCCCTATGGATGATTTGCCAGTAATTAGTCGGCGTAACTCCTAATTCCTGACACACCTGGTCTGGTTTTTTTTCTTCCAGAAATTTTAACTGAATTGCAGAAAACCAGTTTAAGGGTAATTTTTTCAGGCAATCCTGAAGCGCTTCATTAAAATCAGGATTGTCTAAAAGATGAGCGGGCTCTTCCTGCCATGGTTGAGGGCTTTCTGTTGCATTCCACTCTTCATGAGTATTGAATAAGGTGCCGAAAAGAGCCTCAGTCCTACCTTCAATTGCTGCAAGTGCCACGATGCCGGGGTTCTTGTATTTTTGGCGGTGATAATCCATGACTTTATGCCGTAGAATTCCAAATAGCCATGATTTTGGATCCGATTTTCCTTCAAACTGATCAATAGACTTTAGGGCGACTAAAAAAGTATCCTGGACAAGGTCCTCTGCAGATTCCTTGCTTGATGTTTTATAAAAAGCCCAGGAATATAAACTGTCAAAGTATAAGACTAC
The DNA here is from genome assembly GCF_900103665.1 of Pedobacter steynii. Taxonomy (GTDB): domain Bacteria; phylum Bacteroidota; class Bacteroidia; order Sphingobacteriales; family Sphingobacteriaceae; genus Pedobacter; species Pedobacter steynii. Next base: position 175,181 of record NZ_FNGY01000011.1, on the reverse strand, counting down.
CCAGGATCTGATCATTTTTGCCCTTCCTGAGGTATGAGTTGAAGGCTCCATTGTACAAATCTAGTATAATTATTGAGGCCGGAAAGAGATAACATCTCCCGTCATCCAGATGATAAACACAGAATGACGGAGATGTTATTTCTTTCTTTCGGCTAAGATCTGTTTGTGCCATTTCTTCATGATTTTCCTCCCTGCGGTCTCTGCTTTTTCTACATTTTTGTTCCCGCCATCCAGGTACTTAAAGACCACTTCTGCAAGTGCATCCATAAACGGTTCATGAAGTGGAAGCTCTGCCTGAATCTGGGGGCTGCCCTCAACGATCTCATTGAGGAAGAATAGCGTAGCCCAGCGTTCATTGCCATCTGGCCTGCTGTAGTAAAAGGGAAAGGAGACCCTGTTGACGAATTTCTGAATGATCATTTCAGGATCAACCTGAAACAGTTCGCACAGCATACTGAAGTCTTCCGGGAGACTGATTTTTAAGTTAAGGATCATAATTTCTGATTTATTTTAAACGGACTGAATGAGCTTGTGGTAATAATTTTCATATAATTCGTAATATTTTTGACGTCGTTTCTCCAGGCTGCGGACAATAAATAAGCGGAGGTGCAGCTCCTGGATGTGGTCGATAAATTCGATCTGTAAGGCTTTATGGGAAGGGGAGCTAAGGAGGGCATTAGATTTGGTAATGGCCTGGCAGAAAAATGCCATGGCATGGTTTTCTAATAGCTGATGTAATCCAATTCGGGCATGTGTTTCCGGCAGGGAAACCTGATCCATAAAATATTGAAGGTATACTTCCGGCTGGCAATTATGGGTTTCGCACATAATGGAAAAATCGATCCCGAGTTGAAGGGTATTTGCTTCGTCAAGCTGCAGGGTTCGGGAGGTGGTTACTTTGGGTTCCATGAGGTTGAAAATCTTTTTTACAATGGGAATGCACATCTTTCTTCTTTTAATTTCAGCGGTTCGCGGCCTTACACTCATGTGAACAATCTCCCTTACATATTTTATAATGGCATCTCTGTTGGTTTGAAAAGCCGGGCTGATCCCTTCAATGGGTGGATGAGGATGACTTAGCAAGGTATTTGTGGCAAAGCGATAACAGTCATTGGACTTATGGCTTAGGGAATCGTAAAAGGAAATGTGATCTATGAACAGCTGTAGCACTTCTGGTATTGCTAAATGATAGGTGGCACAGGCAATTTTAAATTCCAGGGGAATGGTTAATTTGGGCTTATCTTTTTTCATGAACGATGTGTTATGGTTATTCAAATACTTTTTCATACCTGCAACCGTATTCATTTGATCTGATTCTTTTGAGTTTCGGAAAATTATTTTTCTTTGTGAGTGCTGTAAGTGCGGCCTGTATATACCGGGGTTCAATGCTTTCATTGCCGATAGCGCTGCGGCAACGCTGATAAATGGCTAAAGGAGTTTGCGGACTAAAAAACAGACGACCTTCAAAAAGAACATTTAAAATGGCTTTCACTTCGGCTGCATTTTCCTTTTCTGCGGTCTGATACCTGATGTAATCGGGGTTCTCTTCCATGAGTTGGAAAACCAGCACCTCAGACCGATCTTCTTCTATACGGAACATCTTATGTTCAATTCTGGACCCCTCGATATGCTTTTTCAGGAGATAGTCTTTCGTGTAATTCTGTTGTTCAAACCCGGGAGTCATCGCCCTTAAAGAAATCTCTTCCATGGCATGTCTGAAAGAATGCATGTCTTCAAAAGAGAAGCCTATACTTTTCAGCTCTTCCTTTTGTTTGATGAAATCTATGTGGTAGCCCATTAAGAAGGAGGCCTCTGCTGTGGAGTAGCCTTTGGAGATTCTTTTAATCATAAAGCTATATAGCATGGCCAGATGTAAAGCAGACATGCGTGCACTAAAGGTCAGGCTGACCGGTTTTTTGTTTTCTTCTTTCATATTGACGGGTTAAGAAATAAGGTTTGTATAGATTATCTATACAAAAGTATAGATAATACCTTAATTTAACCAATTATAGTATGGATTATCTTCTTCATTTATATATTTATCTATATTAATGTTAAAAAAATCTATACATTTTATGACTAAACTGGGATATTACTTGGGGCAGCGTTCTGTAAATAAGTCTGAGGTAGCACGAAAGACGGGGTTGACAAAGGCAAGAATGAATGAGCTTACCCTGAGGGAGACTTCCAAGCTCAGGGCTGAAGAGCTCTATCTGATTGCACTGGCAATTAATGTAAAGCCTACAGAGATGCTGGAAGAAATGTATCATGACCTCACATTGATCGAAGAAGGTTAAGCAGAATTCAGCATGCGGAAAAAATCAGCCTTTATTACGTTCGTCTATATTGCCTTGGGGGCGGTCTGGTTAAATCTGGGTAGTCATTGGATAGAAAGACTCGATGAACGTACTCCAGGGAAGGACATGAGCTTTCTATATGATTATAAGAACCTCATTTTTCTAATCGTTTCCGGCCTGATCCTGTTTCTGTTGATCGAAATGCACCGCAGAAGTCTTTCCAGCGTAGAGAAAAGTTATAAACAGCTTTTTGAAGGCTCTATTGCGGCTATTTATGTATTAGACCTAAGCAGTTACCGGCTGATGGAGGTGAATGAAGTGATGGTCAGTAAATATGGCTATAGCAGGAAGGAGCTTTTAGAAATGACAGTACTTGACCTGAGGCCAACCGAAGAACGGAATAAACTGGAAGAATACCTGAATTCGGAACATCCGGAAGGCCGGGCATCTGGAGTGTGGCTGCATAAAAAGAAAAACGGAGATGTTTTTCATATGCTGATCTCTCATCATAAAACCATATTCCGGGGGAAACCGGCTTATACAGTAATTGCGATTGATATAGAAAGACATGTCAAAGCAGAAGAACGAATTAAAGAACTGCTGGATGTCTATGAGACGGTAACGAGTGTGACGAATGATGTGATCTGGGAATATTGTCCGCGGACGGATCAACTGGATTGGATGAATGGTTTTACAGAAATCTTTGGATACACAGCCGCAATTTCTGAAAATACAAGAGAATGGATCCTGAGTAAAATTCATCCCGACGACAGAGAACGGGTGGAGCAGAGTATGGAGGAATCCCTGGCGCAGCTCAGCAACTCCTGGCGCTGTGAATATCAGTTACAGTGTGCTGATGGAACTTATAAGTATGTTTCCAATCAGGCGTTTATTTTATTGGACAAAAACGGGCAGGCAGAAAAGATGGTGGGTGCATTAAGGGATATTACGCTGCGCAAGAATTATGAGCAACGTTTGCTGCGTAAAAATCAGATGCTCAAAGATATTGCCTGGAACAATTCACATGAACTTCGCAGGCCGGTAAGTAATATCGCTGGCATCCTTAATTTGCTGAAAGCTGATGCTGAACGCAACCAGACAGATGTCTCCTTGCTGGAAATGCTGGAACGGTCGGCGCTGGAGCTGGATGAAATCATCACCAAAATAAATGTTTCTACAAAGAATGTTGACTTGAAAAACTAATCTTGTTTTTTATGTTAATGAGATTATCGTAACAATTACACTCCCTTTTGCAATCTATGGCAAAATTGTTGCTAGTACTTCGCTGAAGTTCCATTTAAAAACAATTAAAAATGATCAAAAGAATACATGTACTTGAAGACGATGAAGATATCAGATATATAATTGGTGTTTTACTTAAGGATGAGGGATATGAATTACAACTTTCGTCTACTTTTACAGAATTAAAAGAAAAATTGAAAGATTCTGTGCCTGATCTATTCATTTTAGATGTCATGTTGCCGGATGGCGATGGTGCCGAGATTTGTAAAGACCTGAAATCAGATCTTTTTACCAAACATATTCCGATTATTGTAATGTCCGCAAATGATCAGAATAAAGAACTCAGTATTACTGCCGGCGCAGATGATTACATCAGCAAGCCATTCGATATTGATTATATTGTTAAAAGAATTAAAAAACTGCTGGAAAAATAGCCAGCTTTTCCGAATATGATAAGCCCTTTTTGAGCAAACTTAACCGTATGCCTGAAAAGGGCTTTTTTTATTTACAAAAGCTGTAAAAAGGAAACAGGGATGACCTTGGAGAGGTATCCCTGTTAATTGATGGTTGGCCCACCACAGACCAACCTAAACCAAACAAACTATGACTATAACGGACTTCACTATAAGAAAGTTTCAATGAATTGAAATTAAACATTACTATGACAATTGAGGTCCTGTATTTCGTAATAAAATCTATTTGTCATGTCAGGATCTTCTTTTAGCTCATACTGATAATATAGATCGAGGTGGGTAATTAAACACTCTGCTATTGGGTGTGGGAGCCCTGTTTCTACCTGATAATAAATGCGATCTCCAATTTTTAGGAAGGGGTTGAACTGATTTCTGATGTAGATGATCACAATATCTGAGATTTCATATTCCATGATTAAAGGTATCATGAAAAAATTAATTCTTCTCATTTCTGTTTTGTTATGACATTAGATTTTTTAGCTTTAAAAACTTAAATATTCGAAAGGGGGGAATTTTGGAAGATGCAATTAAAGGGATCGTGCCACACGTATTGAGCTTTGCGATCAATGAGTTTTGTAAAAATGGTTTTCTTCTTGCTCATGAGAAGGAGCTTTCGGATCTGAAAGGATTGGTTGATGCAGATTCGAATTCTGATACTGATTATGAATTGCTCAGATCGGTAGATGATGAGGTCGTGAAGCTATTGCTGTCCTCTGTAGATAAGACCCTCCAGTGCTTAAGTACCTACTTTCTCATCAATAACCTGGATGAAGTGGAGGTTTTAAGTAATGAGGAATACAATTTGCTGGCCTCAGATAATTATTATTGCTACCTGATGGATTGGGGAAGCCAGACTTACACTGACCTGCTGGATAACCTGCCAGGTGTTTATCTCTCCATGGCGCAGATGCTATACCATACAAGTTGTCAGCTTAAACTGATGGTGATCGATGTTCCTGATGAAACTTATGAGGAGTTTCATGAGTGTTATTATGAGATTCTCGATCAGAAAATAAATAGCGGCGACAAGAATGTAGCACTGCTCTATGACCTGATTGTCGATCTGAATGAAGACCTGCTGGAAATCAGTCGGCTGTCTTAATCCCCTGAACAGGAGTTTCATTTTACAGCGATATTATTATATTTGGCGTGTAAAATATCAGAACAAAATGTCAGATCAGAAAAAAGAAATATTCGATGGCGTAGCTCAACGCTTAAAGATTGAAGGATTTAATGTGGTTAATCGTGATGAAACCCGCCCATGGGGAGGTTTTTTTGTAATCGATGAAGACCAGGCGCAGCAGTTTGCCAATGTTTATTTTGATGGATTAAATGTTGATGAATTAAAGATTTCAGGTAAATTGAGCCCTAAAATATTAATTGTAGCTCCAAAAACACGTCTTTCATGGCAATATCACCACCGTCGTGCAGAAATATGGAGAGTGGTAAATGGTACAGTAGGCGTGAGTATCAGTGAAACTGATGAGCAAGGCGATGTTCAGCAATTGGCACCAGCACAAACAATCAAGCTAAAACAAGGAGAAAGACACCGTCTGATTGGTCTGGATGATTGGGGAATCGTCTCAGAGATCTGGCAACATACCGATCCGGAAAACCCATCTGATGAAAGCGATATCGTGAGGGTACAGGACGACTTTGGCAGGTAAAACAATATAATCTATGATATAATCCCGTATTGGTAAAACTTTTACGGGATTTTTTTTGCTATTTTGCAGCCCAAACATCCGTATAAATCTAATAGCCGTACGTATACAAACAAATATGATCATTTTAGTTTTCTTTCTTTTACACTGGTTCCTCTCCCTATTTTCACAAACTTTCTTTTTACACCGTTATGCTTCACATAAGATGTTTAAAATGAATGGTTTTTGGGAGAAGTTTTTTTATGCCATTACTTTCCTGTCTCAGGGCTCCTCTTTTTTAAACCCAAGAGCATATGCCATCTTACACCGCATGCACCATGCTTTTAGTGATACGGAAAAGGATCCGCACTCTCCACATTTTGTAAAAGATGTTTGGGGAATGATGATCAAAACAAAAAATATCTACCTCAATTACTCAAAATATAATGTAGAACCTGAAGAACAATTCAGAGATAAATACCCGTCATGGCCAATCATTGATAAGATTGGTGATTCCTGGATCACCAGAATTATATTTATTAGTTTCTATATATGGTTTTATGTAGCATTTGCTACCGCATGGTGGATGTTTTTATTACTGCCGATCCATTTCTTAATGGGGCCGCTTCATGGTGCGATTGTGAACTGGTGTGGACATAAATATGGCTACTCAAACCACGATAATGATGACCATAGTAAAAACTCATTGCCATTGGATTTCCTGATGCTGGGAGAGTTGTTTCAGAACAACCACCACAAAAAACCAAATAACCCGAACTTCGCCTCGCGATGGTTTGAGTTTGATCCAACATATCCGATCATGAAAGTGATGCATTGGCTTCACATCATTCGGATTAGAAAAGTCTAAAAGAAAAAACTGCATCACTCTTCGAAGACAGAAACCTTTTGCCTGAAGGGGCAAAAATTTCTATGTCTTCTCTGAGGATACAGTTTTTATCCGGAGCAGAACCCAGCGTAAATAGCGGGTTGTTTTTCCGGTTTTTTTATTCCTTATTCGACAGGGGTAAGGTATTGAGTAAAAGAGTAACCCTGTTCCCCCTGATCAGTTTTGATCAGCCACCATTGGTCATTTTCTTTTCCTACTAGTGTAACCACTTCGTGTCTGGCAGCTTTACCAATAATGTCATCATTGGTACTGGGACCTTTACGAATGTTTAGGTTTGAACTGTTGGTGGTTACTTTTAGTTTACTGCCGTCTGCTACGCCGGCAACGCTGTTGATGTTCATCACGACATCACCTGATGCGTAATTGGGATCAAGGCGTTCGTAGGTATCCCATAGTTGTTGTTTTACTGTTCCACTGGTTGCACCATCAATGTATAACACGCCGTCTTGCTCACGTACGTTTAATTCATTCACGCCTGCAGCTGTTGCAACGTCTATCAGTTCTTTATATTTTTCTTGTAAAGCCATTTTTATGTTCCTCCTGAATTATTTAATCACCAATTGATTGTCGACTTTTTTAGGTTTCAATGCGTTTAATGCCATCATCAGTTTCTGTAGATTGGCTTTTTGAAGTTCTCCTTTTAAGGTCACTATACCATCTGCGACAGTCGCCGTAACGGTTGGGAAATCTTTTGTTGCATCTTTTACAGCTATAGCTAATGGGCTATCTGCAGCAATTTCAACATTGGTAATCGCAATGGTAAGGTTGTTTACCACAGAAGTTACGCCAGGGACTGCAGCTGCTGCTTTACCCAGTTCTTCTTTAGTTGCTTCATCAGGAACCTGTCCGGAAAGTGTAGCCACTCCCTTTTCAACGGTTACACCGGAAGCACTCAGTTTTGGGTTAGCCTGTATTGCTGTTTCCACCGCAGTTTTTAGGTCTGCATCTTTCGGTTTGTTTTTGCATCCGGTAACTGTAGCTCCCATAAAGGCTACAACCATTACAAGAGCCATGATTTTGCTCATTAAGTTTTTCATTTTTTGATAGATTTTGTTTTTAACTATATACAAGATATAGAAAATACTTAACGTCTGATGTTAAAAAAAGTTTAACAAAAATGTTTTTTAATGATTTTTTTAGAAATAAATTTTGAAGACAGGCAGGGAGTAGCTTTTTTAGCGGTAAGCCATATCAGGTAATGTGATAAAAAAAGAGTGACTTGCAGGATTAAGAAATACATTCTTGTATAAATGATCTTGCGCTGATAAATCTGCTTCTTGATAGATTTACCCTTAAAATTCTGCTTTGAGAAGTCTGGTCCTAATAGATTAGGCTTAATAAGCTTGTTCTGATAAACCTGCCCCTGATAAATTTACTCCTAATAAGTTTACTCCAAACCTCTGCTCCCTGTTTGGTTTCTCCCCTCAGGAAATACAGCATTTAATAAAAAAATCAAGTATGCTAAGAGAAGATCTAGAAAATTTTGCCCTTTTTCAGGGCAAAAGATTTCAATCTTCGATTAGTATGCTTGATTTTTAGATTAGAGCAAAATTCCGCCCCTTTTTTTTACTTGCTTCCTTTAGAGCTCCACCTGCGGCTTCCGCTACTAGGTGTTCTCTTGGCACCGCTAAGGTTAGGTTCACGTTGTCCGCCACCTTGACCACCACCTGCAGGTTTCCCATTCCCTCTGCTTCCTTGTCCGCGGGAATTTCCACCCTGACCTCTGGGGTTTCCACCTTTGGGTTTTTCTGCGGCGGCGCTCATCAGGCTTTGCCAGCTCATGGCATAAGGATGATCTTCCGTTACCGGAATTTTCAGTGCAATTAGTTTCTCAATATCTTTAAGGAAATCTTTTTCGTCCGCATCGCAGAAAGAAAGGGCCGTTCCACTTAATCCCGCACGACCAGTACGACCGATCCTGTGTACATAAGTTTCAGGAATGTTCGGCAATTCATAGTTGATCACATGGGCTAGCTCATCAACATCAATTCCACGGGCAGCGATATCGGTAGCCACAAGGATTCTTGTTGCTTTTGCTTTGAAGTTCGTTAATGCTCTTTGTCTGGCATTTTGCGATTTATTTCCGTGGATTGCTTCTGCTTTGATTCCTACTTTGATCAGGTCTTTTACGATGCGGTCAGCACCATGTTTAGTCCTGGTAAATACCAATGCAGTTTCGATTGTTTTATCCTGTAAAATGTGGATCAATAAGTTTTTCTTATCGTTCTTAGTTACAAAATACATCTCCTGTTTGATTTTCTCTGCGGTAGAAGATACCGGAGTAACTTCCACTTTTAGAGGGCTTGTCAGGATGGTATCTGCAAGTTTCTGAATTTCCTGCGGCATGGTTGCCGAGAAAAATAAGGTTTGTCTTTTTACAGGAAGCTTTGTGATTACCTTTTTAACATCATGGATGAAACCCATGTCCAGCATTCTGTCTGCTTCATCCAGAACGAAGATTTCGATATCACGAAGGTTGATAAAACCTTGATTCATCAAATCTAATAATCTGCCGGGAGTGGCAACCAGGATGTCGACACCACGGTGAAGGGCATCTGTTTGTGCTTTTTGTCCCACACCACCGAAGATCACCAGGTGACGGATCGGAAGGTTTTTGCCATATGCTTTAAAGCTCTCCTCAATCTGGATGGCCAGTTCCCGCGTTGGTGTCAATACCAATGCTTTGATGGCTTTATGAACTTTAGTATTTGTATGTGGCTTACTTAAAAGCTGAAGCATAGGGATCGCAAAGGCAGCAGTTTTACCTGTACCGGTTTGCGCACATCCTAATAAGTCTCTGCCTTGAAGTATGGTTGGAATAGATTGTTCTTGTATGGGGGTAGGTTGCGTATAACCTTCTGTTTGCAGCGCTTTTAAAATGGGCTCAATCAGGTTTAATTCTTCGAATAACAATGTGTTTGTATTTTAATGTATAATAATGAAACGAAAGAATATCGTTTCCCGCCAAAGGTACATATAACTTTTGGCTTTTATGTGTTCCATGAATTTATACTTAAATCGCTGTTAGTTAGTGGGTTTGTTTTCTTTAAAGCGGCTAAAAAACAATAGAGCAAGGACACATAAGACAAAGCCTACCACTCCGTTTAACCGGAGTCCGTAGTCGTGACCCGGGTCCTTACCATAGACCGTTAGCATGGCAAAAATAGCAATGCCCATTGTTTGTCCTAACTTTACAAAGAGGTATTTTACGGCGAAGAACATGCCTTCATGGTTTTCGCCCGTTTCCAGGGTATCCTGTTGTGCGATATCGGCAAGGATGGCATTGGGCAAAATTCCAAGGGAGGCTAGGGGAAAGGAAGCGCAGATCACCAGGATATACATTTGCATTGTCGAAGAGAAGGGGAGTTTCCCCAGGAAAAAAATGGTAACAAATATCAGGCTGAGCACTCCAAAGGCCACCAGAACGAGAGGCTTTTTTCCGAATCTTTTTGAACCATAATTGATGAAAGGATAAAATACCAGGGAAAGGATTACCATGATCCCCATAAATTTGCCACCATCAGAATCTGGCAGTCCCAACAGTACCGTCACAAAGAAGAGTAAGCCGCTGGAAATGATGCTCAGGGCGATGTAATAGGTGAAATCGGAAATCAGGTAATACTTGAAGTTGGAATTTCTAAACGTATTTTTAATGGCCGGAAGTAAGGCGATATGTGTGGGCTTTCCTTCCGTAAACTCCTTTTCATCGATCGATATAATCGGTAAGATCATCACCAGACCAGAGAAAATGGCCAGTCCCCAGATGGTATATTGCAAAGCCTGGGCGCGGTCGGTAACCTGGAAAAAATGTTGGATCATATCAGCGTAATTATTGCACAATGCGCCGATGATCATTCCAAATACAAAGCCGACCTGTTGATAAGTGGATAACCGCACTTTCTGGTCCGGGCTATGGGTAAGTTCCGCCAATAGTGCATTATAGGGAATGATATAAGTCGTTACAGAGATGAAAAAGCCCGCCAGTACAAAAGTGAGCCACCAGGCATTCGTTACACTTTCTCCCTTTACCAATGGATAGAAGACCAGGGAGCAGAAGATGACTGCGGGAATGATCGCATATTTCATGATTGGAATTCGTCTGCCTTTTGGATGCTGACTACCATCGCTCAGCGAGGCAATAAAAGGATCATAGATCGCATCAAATAACCTTCCGGAAGCAGCAATCAAAGACAAAATGTTAAAAGCTCCGAATACCAGCAGTTGTGGCACTAAAGGATGTAAACCTGAATTGTTGGGTGGAAGATAAAAATAGGGTAGCATAACGATGATGATATTGGTCATAACGCTCCAGCCCATCATTCCGGCAGCGTAGGCGATTTCTTTTTTTAGGGGCAATTGTTTTATCGGCATGATGAATAAAGGGCTTCGGTAGCTATATAAGTGTGATCAGTTCTGTTCATTTTGCGGGGTTGTATTGCCATTAAAGAAGCGGTTGATGAAATAGATGAGGATAAATCCTGCAAAAATCAACAGGCCATTTCTTCCTGCTTCGGGATCATTCAGGTAAATGCTGATGCCTACAAAGGAATAAGCAGCAATAAAAATAACCGGCAGTAAGGGATAGAATTTCATGCTGTAGATCGTCTTTTTATCGAGGTGTGCCGTCCGTTTGCGAAGAAAAAAGATCGTTGCTGCGGAGGTTGCCATTCCAATACAGTCTAAAAAGATCGTATAGTTCAGGATTTTGTCGAAGGTCTGTGCATAAAACAACGTGAAGATCGAGGTGATGGCAAAGACCGTTAGACTGACAAACATCACTTCATTTTTTTTAGTTCTTTTCTTGAAGATTTTTGGGAGCGCACCTTCTTCGCCCATGGCGTACATCGCCCTTGGGTTACTCAGCAGGTTCACGTTAACATAACCCAATACAGACAAATAGATCAGGCAGGAGAGAATCGTGAAGCCTGCGGGACCAAATAGTTTCCCGGCTAGGATGGCGGCGATACTTTCTGCTGTTTTCAGTTGCTCAAAGCCAATGACTTTTACATAGGCATAATTGATAGACATGTATAACACAATAATGATGGCCAGACCGGTCATGATTGCCCTGGGAATTACCCTGTTGGCTTCTTTGGTTTCCCCGCCAAAATTAATGGCCTGCTGGTAACCTCCAAAAGTAAAGGATACCGCAATCAGGCAAATGCCGAGGGCTTTTCCATAATCCGTCCAGCTGGGCGCAATTCCTGTGGTGGTCTTAAATGCAGGAAGACTGCTGCTGATGTTTTCTGCTCCCGGCCCTGCAAAAACAGCGCAGATCAGGATCAGGACCATCCCTATTTTGACCATAGAAAGTACGTTCTGCGTTTTTGAACTTACTTTCAGGCCCATGAGGTTCAGTACATAAAATAAAGCGATCGTGATGGCTGCAATGATGATTCTGGAGAATTCAGTCTGCAGTTCTGCAGGCAGGATAATTTTACTGAAATATTCTGATCCTATAAGGGATACCCCTGCTACAGAAGCGGCATTGGAAACAACAATGATACAATTGATGGCAAAGGCAATGGAGGGGTGGTAAAATGCAGAAAAGATCTTGTAATAACCGCCGGTTACCGGAAACCTGGAGCCGATTTCGGCATAGGTAAGCGCGCCGCAAAGTGCCACCAATCCGCCTATGATCCAGGCAGAAAAGAATAGTTCCGGGACCTGTGCGCCGGCAGCGACATTTACCGGCGTCCGGAATATGCCCATCCCTATGACCAGGCTCACCACAATCATAGATAAGTCGAAGAGGGAGAGCTGTTTCTTAGGCGGCATAGGATGTCGGTTTTATTCTTTGAAGATACAGGAAAATGTGTATTTGTTGAAACTTTGTGATTGATTCCCCGGCATATTACCTTAAATTTGTAAATCTACTCACACATACATCATGGCTGAACCGAATTATAACGAAGATAGTATACGCTCCCTCGATTGGAAGGAACACATCAGACTGCGTCCCGGTATGTATATCGGTAAACTTGGCGATGGTTCTGCGCAGGACGATGGGATTTATGTATTGCTTAAGGAAATCATGGACAACTCTATTGATGAGTTTGTAATGGGCTCCGGACGTACCATCGAAATCACTGTTTCCGATCAAAAAGTAAACGTACGCGATTATGGTCGTGGGATTCCTTTGGGTAAAGTGATAGACTGTGTTTCCAAAATTAATACCGGGGGTAAATATGACAGCAATGCCTTTCAGAAATCTGTAGGTCTGAATGGGGTGGGTACGAAAGCCGTAAATGCGTTGTCCACCAGTTTTTCGGTGCAATCTTACCGCGATAATAAAACCAAAAAGGTGGAGTTCTCGAAAGGGGAGATCGTGCTCGACAATCCGATCATTGATACTACTCAGCGCAATGGTACCGCTATTACGTTTTATCCGGATGAAAGTATTTTCAGAAACTACCACTATATCTCTGACTTTGTGGAAAGCATGATCTGGAACTATGTGTTCCTGAATGCCGGGCTGACCATCAATTTTAACGGAGATAAATATTTCTCTGAAAGAGGATTGTATGATTTGTTGCATAAACATGCAGGTGCAGAAACCATTCGTTACCCGATTATTCACCTGAGAGGAAACGACATTGAGATTGCCATGACCCATGGACAACAGTATGGGGAAGATTACCATTCATTTGTAAACGGGCAGCATACCACTCAGGGAGGTACACACCAGGCTGCATTCAGAGAAGCGGTCGTGAAAACGATCAGAGAGTTTTATAAGAAAGAATACGATGCTGCGGACATCAGGGCATCCATTATTGCCGCGATCTCTGTGCGTGTTCAGGAGCCGGTATTTGAGTCGCAGACGAAGACAAAACTAGGTTCACAGAACATGGGACCGGACGGGCCTTCTGTAAGGACTTTCATCAATGATTTCGTGAAGAAAGAACTGGATGATTACCTGCACAAACATACAGATGTTGCCGATGCTTTATTGAAAAGAATCCTGCAGTCGGAGCGGGAGCGTAAAGACATTGCCGGAATTAAAAAGCTGGCCAACGACAGGGCTAAAAAGGCATCCCTGCACAATAAAAAGTTAAGAGACTGTAAGGTGCACTTCAACAGCACCCATGAAAAAAGATACGAAACTACCTTATTTATTACTGAGGGAGATTCTGCTTCGGGATCGATCACCAAATCAAGGGATGTGGATTGTCAGGCGGTATTCAGCTTAAAAGGGAAACCTTTGAACTGTTATGAGCTGACTAAAAAAGTAGTGTATGAAAATGAAGAGTTCAACCTTTTACAACATGCTTTAAATATTGAAGATGGATTAGAGGGTTTACACTATAACAATATCGTAATTGCTACCGATGCCGATGTGGATGGGATGCACATTCGTTTGTTGATGATGACTTTCTTCCTTCAGTTTTTCCCTGATCTGGTTCGTTCAGGACACGTATACATCCTTCAGACTCCTTTATTCCGTGTTCGTAATAAAAAGGAAACGATTTATTGCTATAGCGATGAGGAGCGTAAGGCTGCAATTGCAAAGCTGGGTAACAAACCGGAGATCACCCGATTTAAAGGACTGGGAGAGATCTCACCGGATGAGTTTGGATTGTTCATCGGTAAAGACATCAGGTTGGACCCTGTGATCCTGAAAGATCAGACGATTAAGAGTTTGCTGGAATACTATATGGGTAAAAATACGCCAGACAGACAGAAACACATCATCAGAAACCTAAGGGTGGAAAAAGATACCATAGAGGCATTGGTCTCAGCAGATGAAAGCGCAGCTACAGCTGCGGTAAGTCATGATATCGTAGATGAAGAAAACATAGATGATGAATCAGTAATTGCGGAATCGGCTTAACCCTTTTCCGCATCTACTGTATCTTCCGGATGTTGTGGTGGAAGGACTTCCGCTTCACTCTCTACCACAATAGTTCGGGTCAGTACCGCATATTTACTTGGTGCAATTCCATGGTCATACTTCTCCGCATAGGCTTGTGTAAACTCTGCGCCAAAGTATAAGATAATCGCGGTATAGTAAATCCAGAGCAGGATCACAATGATGGATCCGGCCGCCCCAAAGGGAGAACCCGGGTTTCCTTTTTCAATATAAATTCCAATCACATATTTACCCAGACCAAACAGGAGGGCGGTAAACAGGGCGCCGATGATGGCAGGTTTCCACCTGATCCGGACATCTGGTAATACCTTAAATATAGTGGCAAAGATACAGGTCACTACCGCAAGCGTAAGCGCATTGGTCACTACGAGCATCATGATCTCTGATACTTCTTCAATCTGGATGTACTGCGCGATCTTATTGCCTAAGCCGACGACAATACTATTGACCACCAGAGAAACGAGTAACAGGAAGCCTAGGGAAGCAATGAGCGAAAAGGAGAGCAGCCTGTTGGTCAGGAATTTTTTCCATCCTTTTTTAGGAACGGCTTTTACTTTCCAGATGAGGTTAATGCTATCCTGGATTTCAATAAATATTGCGGTGGCACCAATAACCAGTGTAGCAATCCCAATGATCAACCCGAAGGTGCTTTTTCCGGAGTAATTGGCATTGTTAACAAAGCTCCGCAGTTGATTCGCAGCATCATTACCGACGAGTTCGCTGATCTCACCAAATAATTTGGTGTTGGGATCCATGTTGTCTCCTAAAAATAAGGTAGCGGCAGAAATGATGATAATGATCAGCGGGGTGAGGGAAAATATCGTGTAATAAGCCAATGCAGCACTGAGCTTCATTACCCTGTCCTCAATAAAGCCCTTTCCGGCCGCAATAAACAGGTGACCTGTTGCTTTAAGAAAGCGGATTATTTTTTTTATAAAGTTCATGTTCTTGCTTAAAAAGGATATCCTATCCCAAGATTAAAGGTTAAGTTTTCTTTTCTCCAGGCTTTATCGCCGAAATTAAGGTCGTTGATGACCCATCTTTTTCCTTCCGGGAGGTATGGTTTTCTGATCGGGAAGGCCGCGTCTAAACGGAGTACAAAGAAGGAAACATCCATTCTTAATCCTGCACCGGTACCTACTGCCATTTCATTCATAAAACTGTTGAACTTGAATTGAGCTCCGGGTCTGTTGGGGTCTTCTTTCCTGGTCCAGATATTTCCAGCATCAACAAATAAGGCGCCATAGAAAATACTCACGATTTTGAAACGTAGCTCTGTGTTTAGCATGATCTTAATGTCGGCACCCTGATCTCTGAAGGTAGACGTGTTGTCTGTTGATATATAGCTTCCGGGGCCCAGGATTCTGGCGCCAAAAGCCCTGATGTCACTGCTACCTCCTGCGAAGAACTGGCGAACAAAGGGAAGGGTAGTGCTGTTCCCATAGGTATAGCCATATCCAACATTTAGCCGGTTCGCCCAGGTCATGTTTTTATTGAGCTTATAATAATTTCTTAAATCACCCTCCAGACGTATGAACTGGGAAAGGGCAGTACCAAATAAGGTTTTCTTTCCAATGTCATTTTTAGAGGTAAGTAGTCCGGCTACAGTTCCCGCAGTTTCCAGGTCTGCTGAAAAATAAACATTGTTTCTTCTGCTGTCGTCTACCTGGTTATTATAGGTGAAATTGTAGTTTAGGCCAATAATATATTGATTTTCCAATGAATTTCTTAATGCCGGACTTGTTTTAAGTACAGAGCTATCCTTTAAATTGGCTTTCACATAGTTAATGGAAATCGGATTAAAAGTATGCTCTTTGAAAATGCTTTCTTTCCAATTGTACCCGAATTCTCCTTTGATCGCATTTAAGCTATAATCGGCTCTGCTCAGGATCTGGTAAGAAGCCAGAATATTGGTTCTTGGAATAAAAGCATTGGTACTGTTGAATTTGAAGAAGGGCAGAAGGAATCTTGGGAAGCTCAGTTTTGCCTGTCCGGTTAGGGAATAAGAGTTTCCTTGTTTAGATTGCCCGCCTTTGATCTGTTGTTCAAAGCCACCACTGGCACTGACTTCCAGTTGTTCTGCTCCACGGAAAACGTTCCTTGTCGTCTGTGTGATCTTTACTTCTGATCCCACGAAGTTATTGGATTTACTGGTTCCTGTGACCTGGAAAGAGAGTGAGTTTTTCTTTAATGGGGTTAAAAAGAAGTCGATGTTCAATTGATTGTTTTTAAAGCTGTCTACCGGAATAAAATCGGCCTTTACAAACTTAAAAGTACCAATGTTAACCATTCTGTTCAAAGACTGATTGTGATCTCTTCTGTTATAGGTTTCCCCTTTATTGAAAAACACCAGACGGTCAAAAACACCCAATTTAAACGTATTCTTAGGATCCATGATTTTGAAATCCTTATACAATACCGGCTCAGCGGCTTTAATGGCAGAGTCGTTTCTTAAATTATAATTTGGATAAATGGTGATGTTATTAATCGTATACGGCTTCTTTGAAACATCAGGCGTGCTTTCCTTTACTTTTACAAACAGGTTAACACTGTTTTTGCCGATGGTACTGTCTGCCTGGATCAGCAGGAAATCCGGACTAAAGTAAAAGTAGCCCGCTTCTTTAAGGTCGTTGTCAATTCTGATCCGTTCATTCTTGATTGTTTCAAAATCATAGAAATTCCCAGCTTTTAAGAGCGATTTTGAAGAATTGTTATTGATGTTGGCGGCTATTCCGCTGCTGTCTTTAGGGAAGGTGACTTTGTTGATTTTATACCTTTCGCCGGTTTGCGCAGTATAAATGGCTTTCACTTTTTTGTTTTTAACCACAGTATCACCAGTCACTTCTGCCTGTAGATAACCTATTGTGCTGAGGTAACTTCTCAGCACATCATTGTTGTATTTCAATTTTACCTGGCTTCCCAGTACAGGAGGCTGTCCCCATTTATTGCGAAGCCAACGGCCTAATCCTTTTTCTTTTCCCGGCTCTCCTCCTAAATTGTAAAAGAAGAGCTTGTACTTGAAACCCAGAAAAGAACTGTTGGGAAGTGGTCTGGTCTTACCTTCCAACACACTTTTAATCCCTTTTTCGTCTTTAATCTTTCCGCTGGAATCCGGATTGATTTTCACCGATGCACCTACATACAGATTTTCTCCTTCAGGCAAGTGTCTGGTCGTACTGCAGGCAGCGATCATCAAACACGAAATCATAAATAATATAGGTTTAATTCGCTTTCTCATCTTTGGGCTTCTGTTCTTTTTTCTTATTTCTGTTGTCTCTGTCTCTGAATTTTCTAAAGATCTCTTTGAACCTGTTGTAATCCACTACAAGGGCAAAACCAAGACCTGTTTCTATGATCTGACCTTCAATGATGCCGTCCGTCTGGTTTCGTCGGTATGCCCTCAGACGGTAACGTCCGTCTTTTGATAACAAGTATTCGAGGTTGACATTTCCTGCAATATTATTGCTGCTTTGGTTGGCTTGTTTTGGCCCTTCTAATCCGAAGGAACTACCCACGGTTACCGTTAACCTGTCGTCCAATAGTTTTTTGGACAAACCGATTTCCAGATCAGTCTTGTTTTCCATTTTTCCGGTAGAGTAATCCTCCGAGGAATTCAGTCCGAAGTTAATGTCTACCCCTTTAATCAGGTCGGAGGCCAGGTTATTCATCTGCTGGGCCAGCAATCTGGTCGCACTTGATCTGGCGAAAGATTCAGCAATGTTATTGCCTCCGGTGGCGAGGCTCTGAAATGGATTGTCGGCTATGAAACGACCTAAGGCAAGCAAGGCAACGACCTGTTTGTTCAATTCGCTTTCATTTGCATTGACCTGTTGCAACTTGGTTTCTACCGCTCCGCCAAGTGCATTTTTCTCATTTTCCGGGAGCGCAATGCGGAAAGCAATGATGGGTTTCATCAATTCTCCCGTAATGTCAAGGTAGACCTGGAACGGGAATTTTTGTTTGGCCTGATTCTTTAACATTTCCTGATCCTGTACCTGATCGTTAACCAGATCTATCGCCGGTGCGTTCACCTCACGTACTGCGGTGATGTTTACGTTTGCTGAAGTCGGTTCCCCTGTCCAGACAATGCTGCTTCCCTGCTGGATCTTAAAGTCCATTTTTTTAGGCCCAACGCTAAGGTTATAAGCACCGTCTGATAACAGGTATCGTCCAGTCAGACTCATCTTCCCACTAGGATCCATTGTTGCATTCAGACTGCCTTCACCTTTTACTCTTAACTGATCTCCGGTAGCTGCATCCACCACAACAGTAAATTCTGCTTCTTTATCCAGATCTATATCCGCGCTCAGATTGAACCCCTTGAACGCAGATTTAGGAATGCTATCCGTATGTATTGCCTTTTTGCCATTAAATGGTGGAGCATCTTCATCAATAAATTCGACGATTCCTTCCTGATCAACAATGGATGGGTCTGAATCGACCATGGCAAAGAAGAATTTTGTCCCTTTGTTTACCTGCACGTTCATGTTGATGTCCGGTTGGTTCATGTCTCCTCTGATTTTAAAGGAGCGGGTGCTGACAAATACCTTTCCATAGATCATTTCATTGTCTTTGGCCGTGGAGTTCATCAATCTGAAATTATTAGCTGATACATCCAGTCCGAAGCGGAAGTCCTGATAGTTTGTGGTGTAGATCATTCCCTCTACCTTTAAAGGTTGTCCGATAGAATCAAGGATGCTGAAATTGTCAAATTTAACGCCTTCATTAGTGAAACTGATGGTTTCATCAGGCATTTTAAAATAAGAATTTACATAAGTTGCCGTGAATGCTGCCTGTTTAAAATTGATATCCCCTAATATTTTAGGCGCTGTAAGTTCGCCTTTTACCGACAGCTGTCCGGTAATCGTTCCTGAACCATTTTTAATCTGTCCCATAGAAACACTTTCCAGACTCTTCAGGTCAATCTTGTCGATATTCAAAGTGAGGTCCAATGCACTTTTGGGCGCTGTATAATAAAAACCATTTGCGCGGAGTTCATGCACCCCGGTTAAGGCAATATTCGTTTCAAAAGCATTTTCCGTATTGTTGTTTACCGCTACTCTCAATGTACCGAGCTGGTCTTTCTGATAGCGCAGCTGATCGATGGTCAGGTTGGCCTCAAATTTAGGCGTTCCCACGAGGTCTTTTGCGTCTACTGTCCCATTGATCGATCCGCCAACAAGAGCACTGTCCTGCTCTGCAAATTTGGTCAGGGTTTCTATCCTGAAATCCTTGAACAAAACTTTCAAAGGAGAATTAGGCTCGTTGTTGACACTGTTGATGCTCAGTAACTGGTTATCCTTACTCAGGTCAAAACTTCTGGCGGAGATACCTGATTGCCCAAATTGAATATAGTTGTCCTGCGATATGGCCCATTTCTGATAATTCAGTAATAGTTTCTGAGGGTCCAGACTAAAGCGGAAATCCTTATTGATGGATTGGAAATTACCGCCAAGTACATATTTATCTTTTAGCTTGCTGTCTCTTAAAAAGATATTGACGCCAAGGTTGTTATTTACGGCAGCACCACTAACTTCTGTATTGAACAGGCTGATGGAAGGACTTTGCATGCTCTTCACCGTCAGCTTGTAATTGAGTTTCTGGTCGTTATTGTCTATGCTTAGCTTCGTGCTATCTACCTTGTAATCTCCATAAACCACCTGTGGAACCCATGCTTTCATCGTTAAGCTGTCTTTCTTCGTATCCAATAGTCCGTAGACCATAGAGGGGGAGAAGGTGGTTAATTCAGGAACAAAGTTCTGAATGAATTTAGGATTATAGATTCTCGCAAAGAAACGGAACCGCTGATCAGGGATTTTTTTCACCTCTCCGAACTGGTAATATTTATTGATCTGATTGGTTACTGCTGTAGCCAGATTGGTCAGTTGATACTGTCCGTCAATCCTGGCCCTCATGAGTTCTGATTTTAAGGTCAGTAAACTTCTTTCAGCACTGGTTTCTGCATGCAGATTAATGGTATCCACATTGAAGCGTTGTCCATCTTTTACCACTTGCAGCCCCCTGATGAAAACATCTCCGTTCAGGTAATCCACATCGGCAGTGCTCAGATTAGCGTCTACCGTTCCTGCAACCTTAAATTCAGTCGGACTGAAATTTAATTTCCTTAAATCTACCTGACCTAAATCCATTTTGGCTTTTACCGCCGGATATTTACCGGCGATGTTTACCGCTGCGGTTAAGTTAAAATTGGCATTGCTATCCGCCATATTACTTTTCAGGTCTAACTTCTGCTGCGCATAAGTACCGTTTAGCTTTAAGTTTTTATACGTGTATTTGTTGTAATAGGCACTGATCACCTCTGCATTGAATTTTACCGCGGCTTTTTTAGCATCCAGCCCTGTTCCGTTAACAGTCGCTTTTGCTGTTATTTTGCCCAGTTGTGCCTGCTGTTTCAATAAGCGGCCCACATTGAAGTTGTTCAGATTGATATCTGCGGTATAACTTTCTTTCCCTTTCGGACCTTTCATGCTGGCAAGAAGCTTTGCCGCTCCCATGTCTGTATTGATATTAAAGCCGGTCTTAAAATTGGTCAGCGAGCCTGTAAATTTACCGTTTGCCTGAATCGCATTCGGCAATTCAATATTTGTTGGTAATGATTTTTTAGGTATCAAAACCAACAGATCCTTTTTCGTTAAAGCGAATTTCTTAATGTTCAGGTCCAGGAATAACTTGTTCATATCCGGTAATCCTTTGGCAGTTCCGCTGATGTCTATATTGGTGCTTTTTAATCCTGAAATCTGCAGGCGGGGAATGGAGAGGTTATTCAGATATCCATTCACACTGGCATTAACCTTAATTTTTTCATTTCTATATTCCAGCGGAACAGCGTCGCTGAAATAGGCTGCGTCTTTAAGCCCTATCGTTGAGTTTTTGAACAACATGCTCATCTTTACGCGTTCCGGATGTTTCGTCAGATCCTCCATCGAGGTGTAATTCAGTTCCGTAGCATTCTCTACAGCAGTGTTGGGTGTCTTCAGCAAGAAGTTTTTTACTTTTACGGCTTTGTCCGAGTAAAGGACATCACCCTGGAGTTTCAATAACTGGAAGCCGCTTTTTTCTGTTAACATTCCTTCTTTGACTTTCACTTTGATGCTGCCATCCGAACCATAGCCCAGTTCTTCTGCAACCAGTCCGAGGTTTTTTATTTTCAAGTGGTTGAAGTCCATTCCCTTGCCTGGCTTTTCCGACATATTGTCGAACTGTACATTGTTTTTAGACAGGTTCAATTTACTCAGGAGCAAAGAGATGGGGGCGGAAGATGACGCCGTGTCTGCTTTTGGAGCGGTCTTGGCCGGAGCTGCAGGCTTAAAGGCAAAGCGGACATCCGAATTGTTTAGCGTTGCCTCATCCACCTGATATTTACTCTTGCTCAGATCGGCGATCAGCTTGCTGATAGAAAATTCTTTCAGATCTACGTTGGCCTTCATCTCGCTGGCAGCGGCAGTATAGCTGACCTTAGAATTGTTAATCTTCGCCGTTTCAGCTTTATAATTATTGTTGGTCAGGTCGGCAATAAGCTTGTTGACCAGCAATTCGTTCAGGTTCACATCTGCACTCATTTTAGAGAGCCGGTCATCGAAAGCGATCCTGATGTTGTTGAAGGCAAAATCTTCGACCTCCACAAAAGGGAGTTTTCCTGATTCCGTTTTTGCGGTATCAATGCTTTTTTCCAGATGTTCCTTTAACTGGGTCAAAGGCTTTTTCTGGAAGTATTTTAAATTTGAATTTTTGAGGGAAAGGGTCTTGATCACATAGCGTTGATTATCGAGATCAAAATCCTTAATGTTTGTTTTAAACTCACCCAGGCTTAATTTAACGTCGTTTCCTGCAACATCATCTCTGTAAACAATGCCGATATCTTCCAAACTGATCTTGCTAACGGAGAACTTAAGCGTCGAGGTGGTATCTTTCTGTACCTGCTCTTCCGGCTTTTTTTCTTCAGACATAAAAGCGTCTACTAAAAAGGAGAAGTTAAAAGCGGTATCCGGGGTAATACGGGTCACATTGGCCCTGATCTTTTGCAGGGAGATGTTGTTGATTTCTACCTTTTTGCTCAGTAATTTGAATAAACTAATGTCTACGGCAAGTTTCTGTGCATACAACAGCGTATCTCCTTTTTTATCTTCCAGATAAAACTTGTTGAGGACTACGTCTTTTGGAAAAGCGATATGAATGCTCTCCAGGCGAACCTCGGTATGGGTTTTATTTTTCAGATAGGCGATGGCTTTATCCTTTACGAAGTTTTGGACAGCAGGAATATTTAGGGAAAGTGCAACAAGGACAACGAGCATAATGATGCTGGCGATAATCCAAAGTACAACTTTAAGACTTTTACGTATATATTTATTCAATTGATTTTAATTGAGAGTTTCTAGCTATTATTAACCAAAATCATGCCACCGGAGGCATTTTTAGGGTTATTATAGTATATCTACAATCAATATAATAAAATTGTTTAAAACAAGGGATTAAAATTTCATGTTCATGAAATATGGAAAAATTGTATGTTTAAACCATGAATGAGAGAAATTTTAGTATCAGCTACCAGTCGTTTAAGGGACTGGAGGAGCTAAGTGAAAACGATAAAGCATTGTGCTTAAAGGCAGAAGAGGCGCTAAATACCTCGTATTCACCCTATTCCAGGTTTAAAGTGGGAGCGGCACTTCAGTTAAAGGGAGGTCAGGTGGTATTGGGAAGTAACCAGGAAAATGTAGCTTACCCTTCGGGATTATGTGCAGAAAGAGTTGCTTTATTTGCCATCGGTTCATCGGATCCAAATGCGGTGATCGAAAGTATGGCAATTACGGCAAAAACTGATAACTTTGTCATCGAAAAACCGGTCACTTCCTGTGGTGCCTGTTTACAGGTTATGGCGGAGGTAGAACAGAAGCAAAAACAGGAAATTGAAGTCTTGTTCTATTGCATCAACGGTGAAATTATAAAAGTTAAGGGAATTAAAAACCTATTGCCCTTCGTATTTACCGAAGTGCGGCTGGTGGTGTAATTCATCCCTGTAAAAAGGGGATTCTTAACAAAGAACTGTTAGCAACTCGGTTCATAGAATTTCGTTTTCAACCCTTATATTTACAACATCCAATCCTTTTTTGATGAGCGAAGAAATAGAAAACAACATAAACGAAGAAAGCAAACATACCGTAATTCCTATTAATGGCCTTTACGAGAACTGGTTCCTCGATTATGCTTCTTATGTAATTCTTGATCGGGCAGTGCCACACATAAATGATGGTTTAAAACCTGTTCAGCGACGCATTTTACACTCGCTGAAAGAGATGGATGACGGACGTTTTAATAAAGCAGCAAACGTTATCGGAAATACAATGAAGTATCACCCGCATGGGGATGCTTCTATCGGTGATGCCATGGTGCAGATCGGGCAAAAAGATTTGCTGATCGATTGCCAGGGAAACTGGGGCGACCCGATTACCGGGGATAGCGCTGCTGCACCACGTTATATCGAAGCCCGCCTGTCTAAGTTTGCAAATGAAGTGGTCTTCAATGGGGATACTACGGTATGGCAATTGAGCTACGATGGCCGTAACAACGAACCGATCACTTTGCCGGTAAAGTTTCCTTTGCTATTGGCACAGGGAGCAGAAGGTATTGCAGTGGGTCTGGCAACGAAAGTCATGCCTCACAATTTTATTGAATTGCTGGAGGCTTCGATTGAAGCTTTAAAAGGGCATCGCCCAAATATATTACCCGATTTCTTTACCGGAGGGATGGCAGATTTTTCTGCATATAACGAGGGGATGCGTGGCGGTAAAATCAGGGTAAGGGCCAAGATTACGGAGAAAGACAAGAAAACACTGGTGATTACGGAAATTCCTTTTAGTACCACTACAGGCTCTGTGATCGATAGCATCTTGTCTGCGAATGATAAAGGAAAGATCAAAATCAAGAAGATAGAAGACAATACCGCAGCACATGTGGAGATTGTGGTTCAGCTGGCTCCGGGAATTTCTCCTGATGTAACCATTGATGCCCTCTATGCTTTTACTTCATGCGAAGTTTCGATCTCCCCGAATACCTGTATCATTAAAGGAGATAAGCCTCATTTTATGAGTGTGAACGATATTCTTACCGAGAATACCCAAAACACCAAGGCTTTATTAAAACAGGAATTAGAAATTAAACTACATGAACTTCAGGAGAAAATTTTCTTTAGCTCCCTGCTAAAGATCTTTATCCAGGAAGGGATGTATAAAAATGCGGAATACGAGAATTCAGGAAACTTTGATGTTGTTGTCGAAGTGCTGAATAAATTATTCGCACCTTTTATGCCACAGCTCTACCGGGAAATTCTACCGGAAGATTTTAAAAAGCTGATCGATAAACCGATGAGCAGTATCACCCGCTTTGATGTGAAAAAAGCAGATGAGCAGATGAAATCTTTGGCGGATGAGATTAAAGTGGTTAAAAATCATTTGCGTCACCTGACGGAATATGCCATTGCCTGGTTTCAGAAGTTACTCGATAAATATAGCAAAGGCAGGGAGCGTAAAACGGAAATCCGTTTGTTCGACAGGGTGGAAGCATCGAAAGTTGCTTTAGCCAATGTGAAGTTATACATGAACCGCGAAGATGGTTTCATCGGAACAGGTTTGCGTAAAGATGAGTTTATTGCCGATTGTTCTGATCTGGATGAAATCATCGTGTTCAGGGAAGATGGTAAATGTATCATCACCAAGGTTGCCGACAAGAATTTTGTGGGTAAAGGAATTCTTCATGCCCAGGTATTTAAGAAAGGTGATGAGCGGACGATTTATAACCTGATCTATAAAGATGGGGCGAGTGGCATTTCTTATGTCAAACGTTTTGCCGTAGTTGGGGTAACCCGTGATAAGGAATACGACCTGACTAAGGGAAGTAAGGGATCTAAAGTTTTATACTTTACTGCAAACCCTAATGGGGAAGCTGAGATCGTAACGATCTTACTGAAACCACATACGAAGTTAAAGAAACTCCAGTTTGATCTGGACTATGCGGACATCGCAATTAAAGGGCGTGGTTCGCAAGGAAATATTGTGTCTAAATACCCGATCAAAAAGGTATTGCTAAAAAGTAAGGGTGTTTCAACCTTGTCGGGATTAAAGATCTGGTATGATGATTTGCTAAGAAGGCTGAATGTAGATGGCCGTGGTAAATATCTTGGTGAATTTGATGGGGATGATAAGATCCTTCAGGTGCATAGAGATGGCTGGTACGAGCTGAGTACTTTTGAACTGAGCAACCATTTTGATGCGGACCTGATTTTAATCCAGAAATTTGATGCAGAAAAGCCATTTACGGTGGTGCAATATGAAGGAAAGGCTAAGAATCACTTTATCAAGCGCTTTGTTTTTGAAGCGATCGGCGTAGGGAAGAAGCTCAGCTTAATCTCGGAAGAGAACGGATCGAAATTCCTGCACCTGACGAGCAATCCGGAAGCCATGCTTAAAGTGGATGTACTGAAAGGTAAAACACAGATCCCTGAGACATTGGAGATCGTATTAGCAGAATTTATTGACGTTAAGGGAATCCGCGCAAACGGAAACAGACTGACACAGCATGATGTTCAGAATATAGAGATCTTCAACCAGGAGGAAGAAGAATTGATCGAAGAAGGAAAAGCTGTAACTGAAGAGGAAGCAACAGAGGATGGGGATTCGGAACCTGATCAGGGAGCTGAGGATAGTGCGTCTGTTGATGAGGAAGAGATTGAGCCTGCTGATGTTCCGGAATTTACAGTCGCCTTAAGCGCTGAAGATGAATCCAGCCTTCCGGAAATAGCAGAGGAGGTTTTGGAGGTAACTGAAGAAGAAGCTTTGGCAGTAACTGAAGAGGGGAGTCCAGAGGATGTTGCTGAGGAAAAAGAGGAAAAAGTTCCTGCGAAGCCTGTGGCTACGAAAGCTAAAAAGGTATTGGTTGAAAAGACGGTTTCTGACGAAGCTGTTGTAGCAGCGCCGGTAGCGGAAAAAACCATTGCAGACACTCCGGCTGGAGAACCAGCTGTTGCGGACGTTGCGCCAGAACCGATTGCTCCAGAGCCAATTGTAGAAGAAAAAATTACGCCAGAACCGATTGCAAAAGATGTAGTTGTAAAAGAGCCGGTTGTTAAGAAGAAAGCCTTTATAGTACCTAAAGCAGTAAAACCTGTTACGGAGTTGCCTGTTGTTGAGCCAGCTATTGAGGAGCAACCGAAAGAAAGCCTTCCGGTTGTAGCAGAACCTCTGGCGGAAACTCCTGAACCCCAGACAGCACCTGTTGAAGAGAAAGCTGTGGCTCCGGAAAAGCCTAAAAAGGCATGGAATGATTCAAAACCAGTAAAAAAAATCACATTAGAGATTACAAATCCTGATGATGTTGACATAGACAATAAAGGACAGTTGGGATTATTTTAATTTCCAATACCAACAAAAAAGCCGCCCTAACATAGGGCGGCTTTTTTAGTATATAGGTTTTTTCTTATTGGTTGTCTACATTTTGCTTAAGCGCAGTACGGATTGTTGCAGGGATACTTGCAAAGAAGCTATAGCCTGTTGCTGTTTCAATACTGTTCACTGAAGTTCTGTAAGTCTTCCAGTCGCTGTTAATGGTATTTGTATTTGGCGTATTGATGGCGATCACTCTTGTGGTGCTGGTAATTCTGCTGATGTCATTGTTTCCATTTGGTAATACAACGATGATTTTCCAGACATTAGATGGAACGGTCACATTACCATTATTGATGGTATTGGTTACTCCGCCATTTGAGCCTGTACCACCTGTTCCATAAGAACCAGCGATCACATAAACTTCATTGCCAGCACTTACCAGGCTGCGGGTATAGCTTTCCAGACCTTCCCAGGTTTGCTGGTTGTTGTTCGGTGCCTGAGGAATCATATTGGTCATTAAGAAGGTAGAAGAGTTGGCTGCGGTCGAAGAGGTTCTGTCGCCGGACGGACAATTGTGTCCTCTGTCAAATCCAGATCCCGAATAACTGCTGTTTTGCACCTGGTACCAGCCTGAAGGTAAAGCGGAATCAGCTCTGAAATCATTGGTTCTTGGGGTGCTCCCAATATCCGACGACTGGATATGCCAGCTCACCCAGTTTGGTGTTCCTCTGTCGCGGTTGTAGGCGATGGTATAATAGGTCTGATCCATCAGATAATTATTTGGAGAGGTAATGTTTGCTACTGCGCCATTCGGATTGCCCAATAATAAATGGCTGTCATCTCCTGCGGTTCCCCCACCTGGGTTTGTTCCGCCACCAGTACCTGTACTTACACTGATGTTGTCGATGTTAATCCGGTTGGTGCCACCTGAAATTTTACGTACAGAGAGGCGGATATTGCCGGTATTGGTAACCTGGAAAGTTGCGGTTTGTAAGGTACTACTGCTGGTGGTAATGGTACTGCCAACTTGTGTGTAACTTGTACCGCCATTTGTAGAGATCCATAACTGCCAGGTACTGGACGCATCTGAGCCATATTTAGCATGGTCAATTTTAATGGTAGTGCTATCGCCCGCGGTAATGTTAAAGTTCATAGAAAGGGAACCTGTATTGCGGATTCTGGCCGACTGGCTTCCTGATTTTACATCCGCGGCGCTATTGCCGATCAGGGCCTCGTCCAGCGTCCAGGAGCCTGAGCCCAGGGTAACTGAAGCCGAAGCATAAGCACCCTTGCTGCCGGTTTCTAAGCCTTCTGTTAACAATTGAGTACTTTCTGTGTGTATGGCAGCGACAGCTGAGTTGTGTTGGTGTTCCGTTAGCTCTGGTTGAGCTTCTTTTTTACAGGAGGCCAGTACCAGGCATAGCATGCCCAGCACATAGCAATGTTTCATGAAATTTTTCATAGGGATAGGATGGATGAGTTAAGATTCTATAGCATAAGTAGTGAGTGCAATACAGGTGTTGTCTGGTAAGAATGCCGTAATAATGATCGGAACTTTTACGCCGTCTTCGATCCGGGTTACCTGGATTCCGGAGAAATTACCTTTTAGAAAAGTATGAAGCTCCTGGAATTTGTTGGCATTGGCCACAACAATGTCGTCGTTAGGGTCTGCACTTTTTAAGATCTTTTCAAAAAAGTCTTCTGGTTTTACGTTGATTAAGGCTTCAGGAGCCGCTGCGTTCAATTCTGCGATCTTTGCATTCAGTTGTTCTTTTGGAAGCACTCCGAGCTTCTCAATTACTAAGGGGGCCTCAGACTCACTTAGGTAGAAGAGGCCCTGAATCTTAGTCGACAGTTCTGGTAAAATTTGGTTTTCCATGGTAGATGGGGTTATTTTTTATTAAAGATAACCGCTAATCTCCAGGAAAGTTCATTCCTAAAAAAGGTAATAATTATTTCATGATTTTTTAACCGGAAATCTCTTTTTTAGTCGTTCCAAATGTCCTGATGTATATACCATTCTCCATCAACGTATTTCC
Organism: Pedobacter steynii; assembly: GCF_900103665.1. Lineage (GTDB taxonomy): Bacteria > Bacteroidota > Bacteroidia > Sphingobacteriales > Sphingobacteriaceae > Pedobacter > Pedobacter steynii. Next base: position 146,315 of record NZ_FNGY01000011.1, on the reverse strand, counting down.
AGACATACATATAATGTCCTTGTGCAACCAGCTGTCCTTCTCCTGCAAAAAGGAAGTAATTTCCTGTTTCATAGGCAAAGTTTCCTTCAATGCGAATCTCGTTGGTGGAAAAGTCGCCTTTATTGATCCCCTGATTGAATACCGCCCCAAAGAAATCGCTGATTTTTTCTTTGCCTTGAACTGCGGGTTGTTTCGGTGGGAAAATGAGGGCATCTTCCGTATAAAGTTCAGACAATTGCGCATTGTTTTTCTCATTTACGTATTGGTTAAACTGCTGATTTCTGAGGGCTACTTTTTCTTTCATTTCTTTAATTTTATTTGAAATGCTAAATTCGGCCGTATTAACTGTAATGTCAATATGGGACAAAATTGTCCTACCCTGCCATCCGCAGAAGACATTCATAAACCCGCTTTGGAGATGAAAAATAAGATCCGTGTAGCCGACAATAAAATCTGTGCTCTGGAACATGCCGTAAATACGATTAGCGGGAAATGGAAAATTCCTATTGTCTGGCATTTGCAGCAAGGACTGAGACGGCCAAGCGAGTTCTTTTATCACATTGCCGATATTAACCGCAGGGTTTTAAGCCGGCAGTTAAAGGAACTGGAAGAAAGCGGACTTGTGACAAAACAGATCGTCAAACTGAAGCCATTGGAAGTGGAATATCATTTAACTGAAACCGGAAATAGTCTGGTTAAGATATTATGGCAATTGAATGCCTGGGGAGATGTGCTGCTGGAGAATCAATAGTAGGATTGCTTTGATTTTTAAATAATTAGAGATAAATTTATTCAAAAACTACCAAAACCCTGTTGTGATACGAAGATGAGGTACGAACAAATTCCTGCTCCGGCATACCTTAGTAACTATGTCCGTTATATCTGGACATTGGAGATTGGGGTAATGAATCACCAATTCAGAGTTATCGCAGACGGTAGCCCTGGCTTAATCTTTCAAAATGGGGCAGCCGGATTGTTTGAACAGAACAACAAAGAGATGCCTAATGTCTTATTGTATGGGCAGGCGACCACCCATGCAGAAATCTCAATTGGGAAATCCAGGATGATAGGCATTTGCTTTTTTCCGAATGCCCTGAAATCTGTTTTTGGCTTAAATGCAAATGAGTTAACGGATACCTGTATTGATCTGGACTTGTTTGCTACCGAACAGGGATATTATTTAAGGGAGCAATTGCTGAATATGGGGAATGTATCCGAGCAGATCAATATGCTTTGTGCCTATATTTTTGCCCAGATTCGTAAAAATGATCATAAAATAGATGCGCAGACGGATTACGTCTTATCGATGATGATCCGTTCGAAAGGAACGATTTCCCTGAAAGCATTACAAAAAGACTTGAAAGTGTCGGAGCGGAGTCTCGAAAGGAAGTTCAAACAGCATGTCGGTATTTCTCCAAAAATGTTTTCCCGGATTTGTGGCTTTCAGGCTTCTTTGAGTCAGCTGAAAAATAATGAATATGAAAAGCTCTCCGACATAGCTTATGAAAATGGCTATTCCGATCAATCTCATTTTATTCGGACTTTCAAAGAATTTGCAGGTTTCTCCCCCTATCAATACCAAAAACAGGCGCCTCATGTTGCCGATAACTTCCCCGAACTGATAAAATAGAACCTTGTCGGTTTTGTTCTATTTTTAGAATCTGAGCAGGCGTAATATTGTCTTAAAAAAGACAGCATATGAAATTACTTATTTTCGGATCAACAGGCGGTACAGGGCGCCACATCGTAGAACAGGCACTTGAACAAGGACATACGGTAACCGCATTTGTGCGTGATCCATCGAAGTTATCCCTCCAACATCCAAATCTGAAAACTTTTAAGGGAGATGTGATGAACCGGGAATCGCTGATTCCTGCAATGCAAGGACAGGATGCGATTTTATCGGCGCTGGGTTCTCCGGCAAATAAGGTAGGAGTAATGCGTTCTCAGGGCACAAAGAACATCATTGAGGCGATGGAAAGTACGGGAATCCAACGGCTGATCTGTCAGACTTCCCTGGGTTACGGGGATAGTTTAAAAGTGTTGGACAAGACCTCATTTATTTTCAAATATATCATTGTTCCTTTTGTACTCAGGAAAACATTTAAAGACCACGAGCTTCAGGAGCAGCATATTAAAAAAAGCAAACTGGACTGGGTGATTGTCCGTCCGGGAAACCTGACAGATAAGGCTAAAACGGGGGTATACCAACATGGCTTTGCTGCTACAGATAAAAATATTCAGGTAGAAGTCTCCCGCGCTGATGTGGCCGACTTTATGTTGAAACAATTAAGTGACCGGACCTATGTGCACCAGACTCCGGGCGTGTCTTATTAAATCAGAATTTCTATATGATCAGGTATTCCTCTCTTTTACTGGCTCTGGCCACCATCACGACCGCTTTAATGGCGGGATTGTTCTATGCTTTTTCGGTATCCATAAATCTTGCTTTTAGGCATTTGCCGGATACGCAGTATCTCCTGGCGATGCAGGAGATCAATAAGGCGATCGTAAACCCGGTGTTTCTCTTTAGTTTTTTAGGGAGTCCTCTATTTTTGGTTCTGGCAACGCTGGCCTATCGCAGACAAACCGGTTCTCCTAAATTTGGATGGATATTCGCGGCATCAGTAATTTTTATTGTCGGAAGTTTTGGGGTAACCATTGTGGGCAATATCCCTTTGAATAACCAGCTGGATGGATTTTCTTTACAGGGATCATCGCTGGAACAAGCTAAAATGATGCGTGAAGCTTTTGCAGGACCCTGGAACAACTGGCATACGATCAGGACCATTTGTTCGGTGTGCCCATTGGTATTATTGGTGATTGCCTGCCTAAGGAAAGGCTAAGATTCCTTTTGTCTTGTATGCGCTTAATGATACAAGACAAAAGGAATTGCTGTTTTAATTTTGCCTGGACTGTTGCATTGGGTTCGGCCCCGCAGAAGCTCCTCTCGGGGATTGCTGTTGCTTAAACAATTCAAATCTTGAAGGTTTAGCTTTTCTCGGCCATGAGTTGTTATTCTCATTGATATCGGCAGTTTCGCGGTAAGGATCAAGCTGTACTGCAACCACTTCTTTATCTTTAGCAAAAACTTTAGTCACTTTGTTCTCGTCTTTTCTCCAGATATAAGCAGGGATGCGGTCTACTTCTTTAGTTCCATCAGTAAAAGTCCATTCGATAATGATCGGCATCACCAATCCTCCCTCATTTGAAAAATCAAGCTCATAGAAGTTTTTCTTGCGCTCATATAGTTTTTTCTCATTGGGAGATAAGGAAGTATAATACTTTTGAAATTGCTCATCAGCAGTCTTGCTGACTTCAAAACGGTTAAATTTGTTGTAAAAATCCTGTAGCGTTGTGTCCTGCTCTACTGCAAACTTTACGCCTTCAGAACGGTTTCTTCCCCTGCTGATGTTGTCATTGTTTTTTTCAAATGTCTTCTTATCTACCTTGTTCTCTTCTGCTTGTTTCATGCTGTTCATGCGGTAATAGCGAACATCATTTAAAGCAATATCTACCGGATCAGTTCCGAAAAACCAGCCTCTCCAAAACCAATCAAGATCTACCGCTGAAGCATCTTCCATCGTTCTGAACAGGTCTGCAGGAGTAGGGTGTTTAAATGCCCATCGTTTCGCATATTCCTTGAAGGCATAGTCGAATAACTCCCTGCCCATTACAGTTTCTCTTAGGATATTCAGTGCTGTGGCCGGTTTTGCATAAGCATTTGCACCAAAGTTGATGATGTTTTCTGAATTGGTCATGATCGGCTCCAGCTGATCTTTAGGCATTTTCATGTAATCCACGATCTTATGTGCAGGGCCGCGCTGTGAAGGATAGTTATTGTCCCATTCCTGCTCCGCCATATACTGGCAAAAAGTATTAAGCCCTTCATCCATCCACGACCATTGCCTTTCATCAGAGTTGACGATCATGGGAAAGAAATTATGTCCTACTTCATGGATGATCACACCGATCATTCCATATTTAATGGCTTCTGTATAGGTTCCATCTTTTTCCGCACGGCCATAGTTGAAACAGATCATCGGATATTCCATCCCGTTTGCAGCCTCTACAGAGATCGCTACCGGATAAGGGTAGGGAATGGTATGTTTTGAATATACTTTTAAGGTATGTGCGATCACCTTTGTCGAATACTTATTATATAATGGATAGGCTTCAGGACCATAATAAGACATGGCCATAATCTTTTTTCCATTGATGTGAGTTGCCATCGCATCCCATACCAACCTGCGGGACGATACCCATGCAAAGTCCCTCACGTTTTCAGCAGTATAAGTCCAGGTCTTTTTTGCCGTTGACTTTTTTGTCATGGCAGATTTTACCTCCTCAAGATTGACAATCTCTACAGGGGATGTTGCTGTTTGGGCAGCATTCCATCTTTTCAGGCTACCGCTGTTCAACACTTGTGCATAGTTTTGACATTCACCGGTTGCACCAACTACGTGGTCTGCGGGAACGGTCATGTTAACTTTGTAATTGCCAAATACCAATGCAAATTCTCCTCTGCCTTCGAATTGCTTGTTCTGCCAGCCTTGCACGTCTGAATACACTGCCATTCTAGGGAACCATTGGGTAATGGTAAAAAGGTAATTATCGTCTTCAGCAAAGTATTCGTAACCACCCCTGCCGCCGACAGTCATTCTGTTCGATATCTTATAGTCCCAGGTGATATTTAACTTGTATTTCCCCTTTGGTTGAAGCGTGGCGGGAAGGTCGATCCGCATCATGGTATTGTTGATGGTATAAGGAAGTGGGGTTCCTTTTTCGTCCGTTACCTTGATGATTTTTACACCAAGATCATTTGCTTCGCCTATAATACCGGAAAGCGACTGATAATCCATCTGATCGCTCATTTTACTCGTTTCAGTCAGCTTATTGTCGCTGGTTGCTTTATGTTCATTTTCATCGAGTTGTACCCAGAGGTAACTCAGTGGATCGGGCGAATTGTTATAATAAGTGATTGTTTCTGAACCGGTAAGGCGTAAGTTTTTCTCGTCGAGTGTGGCATTGATTTCATAGTCTGCCCGTTGTTGCCAATATGCCGGACCAGGTGCACCGGAGGCCGAGCGGTAAGAATTCGGGTCTGAAATGATGGTTCCCAGTTGCTCAAATTTATTTCCATGGTTTGAGCCTGGGTTGTTTAAATGTTGGGCATAGGTGTTTATGGCAAAAAAGAGTGTAGCAAATAGCAGTAAATTACGTTTCATCGGGTTTAGGAATAGTTTGGTCTGGTTGGCTGCTTATTTTATAATCAGCAGATCAATTTAAGAAAGCAGCAGAAAAACGCTCCGCAGCCATAATAAATGATATACCAAATATAGCTGATGAGATGAAGAAATTCCAGTCCCATCGCTTTATTTTTACAATCCAGATGAGTAGAAAGGAAAGCAGAAGAATTCCAACGACAATAATTACCTGACCAACTTCCAGTCCCAGATTAAAGGCCAGGAGCTCTACTACAATGCTGGTGCTTTTTCCGAGTAAGCTTTTCAGGTAGTTGGAAAAGCCCATTCCATGAATAAGTCCGAAAAATAACGCAAGGAGATATTTAAAATTCGTGCCCCGGTTTTTCGGCTTTTTGTTTAATATATTAGCGCTGGCAGTAATCAGGATGGTTACCGGAATAAGAAATTCTATAAGTGGGGTATTGATGGTAATTAATTTGAAGACACTTAATGCCAGCGTAATGCTATGGCCAACAGTGAAAGCGGTAACCAGGATCAGTACCTTTCTCCAGTCGCTGATGGCGTAGGTAACGCACAATACCACTACGAAAAGGATATGATCATATCCTTGCCAGTCTAAAATATGTTGCCAACCTAACTGGAAATAAAGCCAAAAATCTTGCATTGGGGTTTAAAATCGTAATTTTGAATTAATTATACAAACTTTTTTTTAATTTCAGGGCGTTTACAAGCAAGTATGTTCCAAATTTTATTGATCTCTTTCCTGCATCTCTTTCATCCGTTTTACGTGAGCGTAACGGAAATCACGCAAAATCCGAAAACAAAAACAGTACAGGTGAGCGTGCGTGTTTTCTTTGATGATTTTGAAAAAGCACTGGACCATAAGTATAAAGCGAAGCTGAACATCTTAAAACCTGTGGACCGGAAGAAGGTTGACCTGCTGATCGCGGATTACCTGCAAAAGCATTTACAGATTAAGGCGAATCAAAAGCCTTTGCTGCTAAAATATATTGGTTACGAGATTGAAGAGGATGCCGCCTGGTGTTATTTTGAAACGGAAAAATTAGGGACCATTAAAAACTTTGATATCCGGAATGACATTCTTTTCGATGAACATGATTCCCAGTCCAATATGGTTCATGTGACTTTGAACGGTCAGCGGAAAAGTACTAAACTGGACAATCCTAAGGCTGAGGCGAAGCTGACGTTCTGATTTCTTTCTTTTTTTCTTTTTTCAGAGGGTTACCACACAAATAGAAGGTATTGGAACTGAAGTCCTGTTCCGCTCTTAGTGGTTTCAATTCAGGTCAGAGATGCTGGCAGAAACAGGCACTTTAAGCTCCATTTAGATTCGTTGCTTACCCGCCTTTAACAGGCTTTCAAGCGGGTGTGCACCGAGTATAGAGCGTGTATAGACCTAGGTTAGAACCTGTATAGGTAAAACAGGAATTGGACAAGGCCCGGTGAAGAATTTAACCGTGTCTTATACCTGGATTTTCAGACTTATTTTTTGAAACAGAAAAGGATAAGCATAAAAAAAGAGGATGCTTTTTCGGCATCCTCTTTTCCATTATTGATATTGTATGTAACTCGGTATTGGCTTCAGTTTAAGCAACTCTTCCGGTGTCATTAATCTGTTTGGTGCTTTTTTTAAATCATTTTTGTAGAACAATTTAAATCCGGTAAACTGAACTGGCTCCGGGAAGATAAAGTGGCGGTAGGTTCCTTTTTTAAGTTCCGGCTCGCCCCATCCATCCATGTGCATTACAATCTGAACCTCTGGACGAAGTTTGACGTTTTTATAGTTCGTTACCATTTTTCTGGTGAAACGGTGAACGACGAATACTTTTGGAGGAAGGTTGTATTTTTTTACGAGGTTTGCCAGGTATTCAGTACAGTAATTGATGTCCGCTGCATCATAGGTTCCGATTTTTTTACCAGGTTTGCTTCCATCTTTCATCGAGAATTCCGGATCAATACCTAAATGTACCTGTGGCATCTGAAGGTATTTTTCCAATCTTGGCAGTTCTGCCTTGATCGTACTTAAACCCACTTGTATATCGAGGAATACAATCGCGTTTTGCATTTTAGCAATCTTTAATACAGAGTCAATCTGCTTGTCGCCCATACGGTTGATGTATTTGCCATCTTTTCCCGGGGTTCCGCTTGCTACAGAAGCAATGTAATGCACACCAGCCTGAACAGGAGTCGAAGGATCTGCCTTCTCCCAATGCTTGATCTCTGCATTTAACCTGCTCCACATTTCTTTAGGTGCATATTCTCCTAAAGCACCCATTTTTTTAGAGTGAAGGTTTCCGTAATAAACAACGATACGTTTAAAAGGAAGGATTGCTCCGGCAAGGGGGTAAGGTTGGTTTTTTACCGGCCAGGTTCCTGTAGTATCACCATTGGCAAGCTTTTGCAATAGTGAATTGTATTTTGCCGTATCTACGGCCTCTCTTACTGTCCCTACTTCCGGTTCTGCAGTAATCACGGTATCTCCGTTGGCATTAACTGTTTTCTTCTGTTCGGTCGTTTTCTTTGCGTCGGAAGTGCAGCTGATGAATACACCAAGTGATGCCATTCCGATTAAAACTGTTCCTGCTAACTGTGGTATTTTCATATGGTGGTAATTGTTTTTTAAAGATAAAAATTGTTACAAGTATAAGGTTCTTTATAGGAATAAAAAAGCTGTTTCGGAAAGGAATACTCAAAATTATCACGCGTTATGTAGAACAATTATAAATAATGTTTGGAACTATTCTAAATAAGTCCGTATACTTGCGGAGTTATTTAAAACGATTCTAAATAGATTGCTTGATGAAACGATTAATACTTCCTTTTTTGCTGTTGATGTCTGTCCTCGTTGTACATGCTCAGGAAAAGGGAGGAGTGATTTCAGGGAAAGTAAACACCGCTGATGGATTACCCGCTGAGAATGTGATGGTTTTTCTCAAAGGCCTGAACAGAATTGTATATACGATGAAAAATGGCACTTTCCGGATTTCTTCTCCTTCAGGTTCACAGGTATTGGTGGTTCAATCGAATACCAGAAAGCAAATCGAAATTCCGGTGACAGTGATTGCAGGAAAGGAACAGGAAATTCCCTTCGTTCTGCTGGGAGAAAAGTCCTATGAGCTAAATGAAGTCGTAATTACCGGTTTGTATGAACCGCAATCTATTCGCAATTCAGTATATAATATTCGTACAATCAGCAGCCAGGTGATTAAACTTCGCGGAGCAACTGATTTAAAAAACATATTGAGCACTGAACTTGGGATTCGCTTCTCCACTGATCCGATGACCGGAGTCAGTAATCCTAAATTTATGGGACTGAACAGCAGCAGTTCAGGAATCAAAATTCTTTTGGATGGGGTGCCGATGATGGATCGGGGGGTAGATAAGGAAAGTCTTGGCCAGATTGATATCAATACGGTAGAACGGATTGAAATTGTGGAAGGTCCGATGTCTGTAATTTATGGAACGGATGCCATGGCCGGAGTGATTAACATCATCACCAAGAGGGGGAACTCCGATCAGCTCTCCGTTACTGCCCGAGTGCAGGAAGAAACGGCAGGAAAAGAATATGATGCTTTCGATAATAAAGGCATTCATAATGAATACCTCAGTGTAAACTGGCAGAAAAATGGCTGGCATGCAGGTGCTTCGGGAACCCGCAATAATTTTGGTGGCTGGAAAGGAAACAAAACGGGACGTGCACAGGAATGGCTGCCAAAAGATCAATGGCTAACGGCTGCAACCACAGGATATAAGAACAGTAAAATGGACCTTTGGTACCGCTTTAACGGAACAGACGAAACTTTAACTCTTCGCGGAGATTATGATCCTACATTACCTGCACCCGTGGCGGCGGATAAACAATACCTTTCCAAACGCTGGTTCCACCAGGTACAAGGTTCTTTCTTCCTTGGTGATAACCTAAGTCTGGATATGGCCGGATCATATACCGATTATAGCCGTCGCACTTTATCTACAAACAAGGAAATGAATACTGGAAAAGAAACCTTATCTCTTGAACCGGGGTCACAGGATAAAGACGTCATGAAGTCGACTTTCTTTCGCAGTACCTTACAATATAAATTATCTCCTCAGGTTATTTTACAGCCTGGAATAGAGTTTAACCGCAGTACAGGAAAAGGCGACCGGATCGCAGGAGAACCTGCAATTAATGATTATGCATTTTTCCTCTCTTCACAGTTACAGCTGACAGATGCGATACAGATTAAACCGGGTTTCAGGATGGTTAAGAATTCAGTATACGATGCGCCGCCCTTTATTCCTTCATTGCATACCAAAATCAGGCTAAATGAGGATCTGGATTTCAGATTGTCTTACGCCAGAGGATTCAGGGCACCGGTATTACGGGAATTGTATTTCTATTTCAGAGATGCAAACCATGATATTGCCGGCAACTTAAACCTTAAGGCTGAACATTCAAACAGTTTTAATACTTCTCTTTCCTGGACCCTGAAAAATAGTCCGGAGTTCCGCTTGAATACGATATTGAGTGGTTTTTTAAACAATTACAAAAATAGAATCGTTCTGGGAACAGTGGAAGGCAATGACCGGTTAAATACTTACCTGAACTTCGATAAATCCAGAACGCTGGGCGGAGAATGGACTGGTGTATTGTCCTGGAAAAATCTTCAGGCAAACCTCGGATTGTCTTATATCGGGCAATATAATGAGTTGTCAGGCCAAAAAGAGATATCAGGCAGCAATCCTAAATATGTCTGGTCGCCTGAAGTAAGTACAAATATCAGTTACCTAATTCCTAAGCTGGAAACGAGCGTTAGTTTTTTCTATAAGTTCACGGGGAAACAATCCGCTTATACCAGTAGTACTGTTGATGGAAAACAAGTGGCCAGGCTGAACCAAATGTCTGCTTTTCATATGTCAGATATGAGCTTAAATAAAATTGTAAATAAATACTTAACCATAAACGGAGGCGTAAGAAACCTCTTCAATGTAACCAGAGTAAGGACGGTTGGTATGGAAAGCGGCGGACATGTTGGTGATGGCAATAATCCATTCGGATTCGGCCGCTCTTATTTCCTGGGTTTAACAATGCACTGGTCTAAAAAATAATTACTAATCAAATTAAAAATATATGAAAAAAGTTTTCCATTTCCTTTTGATCATCTCTTTAGCTGCCGGGGTCGTTTCCTGTAAAAAGTCAGATCCGCCGGCACCGGACAATACGGTTAATTTTGAAAGCGCCAAACAAGGTCTGGAAGCTGCGGCGACAGAAGCCGTAGTGAAAATTAACCTGGCAACGGCTTCTTCTGTGGCTGTTCCCTTAACGGTAAACCTGACCAATACGGGTTTGAGTTATGGACTGGAATACACTACTGAGCCGGCTGCGGCAAATAATACGCTGTCGTTGACAATCCCTGCCGGGGGAACATCGGTTTCTTTTAAAGTTAAAAAAGTAGCAAATGCGGTGATTAACGGAACAGAAAAGATAGATTTTACCATTAGTTTTGCGGGAAATCCAACCGTATTGGGTACTACAGTGAAGACTCAGCTCAGCTTTAGCTCGATCACTTCTGAAGGTTCCCGTCTGACCTTAAAAGGGATTGCAGGTGCTGAGGCAGGAAGCGGAGCACTAAACTCTGTCTTTGTGGATTTAAGCAGCAATTCCATGGTGAACGTAAAGAGAGATAGCTGGGTTCTGGGGTTTTCATCAGGAACTGATTTCCGTGTGAAACTAAACAACACCAACAGAACGTCAGCGATTAAACTGAGTGCTAAAGCAGACCTAAATACAGTGACCGCTACGGATGTCGTTTTAAATGACCTGGCCATTCAACTGGGAACCCCGGAGTCGAATGATGTTAAACCATTTGTAAACATAGACAATGTGTATGGCGATGTGACCAAAGATATTATCGCGAATGTTTCTGCAACCGATGCAGATAACAAGGTCTACATTGTGAACCCTTCTGGTGGAAGTCATACTTCTGTTCTATCTCTTGATAACTTATTGAAAATCCGCATTCTTCGCAAGGGCAACGGATATACTTTACAATATGCGAAGTTGAAAGAAACTACTTTCAAAACATTGGATATCACTAAAGATGCTGCGAATAATTTTGTATTCATCGCTTTTGACGAATCCGCTAAAGTAGTGAATGTAGAGCCCTCAAAAGCCAAATGGGACTTCGTATGGACCTGGTCAGTTTATTATGGACTGATGGGAACAGCACCATATCCTTATGGTTTCTCTGATGTAGTATTTGTAAACAACCTTGGTGGTGCTCAGGCAGCACAGGTGGCTACTACAACAGTAGCCTATGCGGATTACAAAGAAAGTAACATTGCGACCACAACCTTTAAGGGAGAAAGAAATGTAATAGGATCGGACTGGCGTTCGACCAGTCCGGCAACAGGCGTGAAAACAGATCGCTTTTATGTGATTAAAGACGCTGCAGGAAATGTATATAAACTGAGGTTCATATCAATGGGTGCTGGTGACGCGGGTAAACGCGGTGAGCCGGTGCTGGAATATGTACTCGTTAAAAAGGGCTAAAATTTGGTTAGTTTAGGTTGAAGGAGGCTTCCGGTGGATGCCGGAAGCTCCTCTTTTTACCAAACAATCCCAGGTTTAATTAAAAAAGATACTGATGAAACCATCATAAGCATACCGCTTACAAAAAGTAATGAATAGGCGCATGATAGCTTCATAACCGATAAAAAACAATTATATTCCAATGAAATATAGATTAATCATACTGTTTTGTACAGCAGCAGCAGCGGCACTTTCTGCCTGCAATGTCGGTGCAGAAAAAAAGAATAAAGACCAGCTTCCCGATAGCATAAAAATTGTTTCCCTGAATGGAACAATCAGCGAAATTGTGGCAGGCCTGGGTCTGGAGAAAAATATTGTAGGGACAGATATTACGAGCAATTATCCGGAGCGCCTGAAAAGCAAGCCTAAAATAGGACATAACCGGAGGATCAATGCAGAAGGCGTATTATCCCTACAACCCAATATCGTGGTGGGAATCGCGAAAGAAGTAAGCCCCCAGCTGGCAGCCCAGTTCAGGAGTTCAGGAATCAGGCTGATCCTGTTTAACCAGGAGTTTACGCCGAAAGGAACAAAAGATTTGATCCGTGCGGTTGGCGACAGTCTGCATCATACCTTAAAAGTCGACTCGCTGACCAAAGTTTTTGAAACAGAACTGGCGGAAGCGCAAAAGCACATCAGCAACCCTAAAAAGCCTAAAGTGCTGTTTATCTATGCGCGTGGTACAGGTACGATGATGGTGGGGGGAACAGGAACCCCGGTTGAAAAAGTGATTGAATTGGCAGGAGGCACAAATGCCATTACTGAGTTTGCTGAATACAAACCACTGACTTCAGAATCCCTGGTGAAAGCGAATCCGGATGTGATCCTTTTATTTGATGATGGCCTGGAAAGCTTAGGTGGTGCAAATGGACTCTTAGGCGTACAGGGCGTTTCCCAAACCAATGCAGGAAAGAACAAAAGGTTTGTAACGATGAAAGGTGAATTGCTCACCAGCTTTGGTCCACGCTTAGGGCAGGCCGTAACAGAATTAGCAGAGAAGATAAAGTGATCAAAAATACTGGATATATCCTTTTAATTTTAACTGTTGTCCTGGTCCTGACGATGGTCATTTCCTCTTGTGTAGGTGCGGTACAAATCAGTTTTTCTGAGCTGATTTCTATTATAGCTTACCATACCGGATTATCGGAACATCAGAATTTTGAAGCGCAGCAGGCGGCCGTATTTTTAAATTTAAGGTTGCCACGGGTTTTATTGGGCGTACTGATTGGCGCTGCATTGGGCGTTTCCGGTGCTGCAATTCAGGGCCTCTTCCGCAATCCGCTGGCTGAACCTGGATTGATTGGCATTTCCTCAGGGGCGACCTTATTTGCAGTAATTATGATTGTTTTAGAAACTAAAATATTCAAAGAACTGACGGGCGTTATTGGCTTTTATGCGCTTTCTCTTGCTTCCTTTATCGGGGCAGGATTAACGACGATGCTTGTCTATCGCATCGCCATGAGAAATGGAAAAACCATTATTACGACTTTATTGCTGGGAGGAATTGCGATTAATGCATTAGCAGGTGCTTTTATCGGATTGCTGACGTATATGGCAACTGATGCACAGTTACGGAACATCACCTTTTGGAGTCTGGGGAGTCTGGGCGGAGCAAGCTGGCCAACAGTAACCACCTTATTGCCATTTGTATTGATCCCGGTATTTGGATTGCCTTTTTTGGCCAAATCATTAAATGCGCTTGCATTGGGAGAATCTCAGGCGATGCATATGGGCGTGAATGTAAAGGTGGTTAAACGGATCATCATTGCTATGGCTACGATGGCTGTGGGTGCTTCGGTAGCTGTTGCAGGAATGATTGCTTTTATAGGGCTGATCATTCCACATATTTTGCGGATGACTTTTACCGCAGATCATCGCTTGGTTGTTCCGGGAGCTGCATTACTGGGAGCTGCATTGTTAACAATGGCGGATCTGATCGCGAGAACAGTCGTTGCGCCGGCAGAATTACCTATAGGCATATTAACAGCCATGATCGGCGCACCGGTGTTTATATATATTATCATTACTGAAAGAAATAAAAATAATCCATAAATGATCAAAGTTAAGGCACTGAGCTATAAGGCAGGGGGTAAGAAGTTATTGGATAACCTGAGTTTCGATGCAGGTAAAGGCGAATTGCTGGCCATACTCGGTGCCAATGGTGCTGGTAAAAGTACTTTAATGAAATTGCTCTGCCGTGAAATCAAGCCTTTTAGCGGAAAGATCACGATCAATGGTAAAGAATTAGACAATTACAGACTGCAAGATCTGGCAAAGACAAGGGCAGTATTGTCGCAACACAATACGATCTCCATCTCTTTCCAGGTCAATGAGCTCGTCCTGATGGGAAGGTATCCTCACTTTCAGCAAAAGCCAACAGTGGGAGATTTCAAAATTGTACAACAGGTGATGGAAGAAACGGGAATTACCCACCTGGCTTCCAGAGATTACAATACGCTTTCCGGTGGAGAGCAACAAAGGGTGCAGCTGGCCAGGGTCATCGCTCAGATTTACGACAGTCCCAATGCCTGCCTGTTTCTGGATGAACCCACTAATGGTTTGGATCTACAGTACCAGCAACAGATTATGGTGTTGGCAAGATCGCTTGCGGACCGGGGTTATTGTGTCATCTGCATTCTGCACGATATCAATTTTGCCTCGAGGTTTGCAGACCGGATTATGATGTTGAAGAATGGAAAAAAAGTAGCAGAAGGACTGCCTGTTGAAGTGATCAATTGTGAAAATATACATGAAACATTCAGTATAAAAGTAAAACTGATGGAATGTGAAGGTTATACCTGCCCATTGGTGGTACCGGCAACGATATTAAAATAACAATTATGGAAAAGACATTAGATTTAAAAAATCAGTGGGCGGCTTTTAAAGCCGAACATCCAAAGGTTAGAATCAGAGATGCTGCAAAGCAACTGGCGACTTCTGAAGCGGCACTGATTGCCACTACAGTAGGGGAGTCTGCGGTTCGTTTGCAGGAGCAATTTCCGGAAATTTTGAAAGAAGTAGAAGGATTGGGCTATGTGATGGCATTAACCAGAAATGACCATTGTGTACATGAACGTAAAGGGATTTATAAAAAAGTGTCTTTCCGTGGTTCAATCGGACTGGCGGTGAATCCCGATATCGACCTGAGGTTGTTCATGGGCCAATGGGCTTCCGGTTTTGCAGTCAGCGAAAATGAACGTAAGAGCTTACAGTTCTTTGGAAAAGATGGAGAGGCGGTACATAAAATCTACCTGACCGAAAGTAGCGATGAGGATGCATATCAGGCTTTGGTGACAAAGTATACTGCCGAAGATCAACAGATTCCTTTAACATTTGGCGAAGCCAAAGCACCTGTAGTAGAACTTGCAGATGCCGAAGTAGCGGTAGCTGATTTTAAACAGGCATGGCTGGATTTAGAGGATACCCATGATTTTCATGGTTTGCTGAATACTTATGGCCTGACGCGTACTCAGGCGCTTCGTCTGGCGCCAGAGGGGCATGCGATCCCGGTTACCCTGGATTCCCTGAAAACGATGTTACATAAGGTTTCTGATACAGACCTGGAGATCATGGTCTTTACGGGAAGTGCCGGTTGTATTCAGATTCATACGGGATTGCTGAAAAAGATTCTGGAGACAGGCCCGTGGTTCAATGTGCTTGATCCGGAGTTTAACATGCATCTAAGAATGGATGGAATTGCTTCGCTCTGGTTGGTGAAAAAGCCGACAAAAGATGGAATCGTAACGAGTATAGAAGTTTTTGATGTCGAAGGAAATATTATCGTTCAGTTTTTTGGAAAGCGTAAACCCGGCATTCCGGAAGATGAAAACTGGCGGAGAATCGTAAATGAATTGGCCGTTAAAGGCTAGAAAAGTCTATAACCAGTAAGGTGTTGCTGGGGTTTAGGTGTGTTTAAAGCGTCGGATTAGGCCCCGACGCTTTGTTTTTTATCGGTCTATTTGAAAGTATTGAACTTTCCAAAAACACCAAGAGGTAACTTTATTCCGGAAGTTGCCTGTAAATACAGCTCTCCGGTTTCCAGGTTTTGTACCTGTGGGAAAGATGTCCTGATCAGGTTCTCTACAATCACAGAGGAGAATCCCAAGGAATAAGTGTTCAGAATTAAGAAGTGTTCTTCCTCATCCAATAACTGTACGACATCCTGCATCATTTCCTGAATGTGATCTTCCAGTTTCCATTTCTCCCCATTCGGACCATGTCCAAATGCAGGTGGATCAAGGATAATCCCGTTATATTTTTTACCGCGTTTTAGTTCTCTTTTGACAAACTTTAAAGCATCTTCCACTACCCAGCGGACATCTTTAAGGTTCGACAGTTCCTGGTTTTCATTAGCCCAGTTTACCACCTGTTTGATCGAATCTACGTGTGTCGTATCTGCACCTGCTGCCTTTGCAATCAATGACGCAGCACCGGTATAGGCAAAAAGGTTGAGTACTTTAGGGACCGGGGTTTTGAATTTTCTAACAGAGGATGAGATGTAATCCCAGTTTACCGCCTGCTCCGGGAAAACACCAACATGTTTGAAAGAGGTAAGCCCTAAACGAAGGTTGATGCTTACATCGTCATTTTTGTAGTTTACATTCCATCTGTCGGGCAGGTGTGCGGAGCTCTTCATCCACTCACCGGTAGTCGCGGAGCGTCCTTTGAACCGGATATGGGTTAGTTTTTTCCATTCCTGCTCAGAAAGGACCTTTTTCCATACGGCCTGAGGCTCAGGTCTGCACAACACAAGGTTGCCAAAGCGTTCTAATTTTTCAAAATCACCACAATCAATCAACTCATAATCTTTCCAGTGTGTGGGTGTTAACAGGCTTATCATAAAAATATGGGTATTTAAAATTTGTCTTTTGCAGCTTTCATGAAGCGGCTGGCAAAAACAAAATCATTTAGTTCTTGAATATCAGTATGGGCGATCTCTTTATTTGATCCTTCCCAGAATTTCTTTCCTTCGTGTAAGAATAAGATGTAATCACCAATTCCCATAACGGAGTTCATATCGTGGGTCACCACAATAGTGGTGGTATTGTATTCCTCTGTCAGCTCCTTGATGAGCTCATCAATAACGATGGAGGTCTTAGGGTCCAAACCAGAGTTGGGCTCATCGACAAAGAGATATTTAGGGTTCATGGCAATTGCGCGGGCAATTCCCACACGTTTTTTCATCCCTCCGGAAAGTTCCGCAGGGAAAAGTTTATTTTTTCCGCTCAGGTTTACGCGCTCCAGACAGAAGTTTACCCGGTCCAGCTTTTCTTTACGTTTCTGATCGGTAAACATATTTAAAGGAAACATGATGTTCTCTTCTACCGTCATCGAGTCAAAGAGTGCGGAACCCTGAAAAAGCATGCCGATCTCTTTTCTGATCTCAATCTTCTCTTCAAAGTTCATGGTCGTAAATTCACGCCCATCATATTCTACACTTCCCTGTTCAGGATGGTGTAAGCCAATCATACACTTTAATAAAGTTGTTTTTCCGGAACCGGAGCCTCCAATAATCAGATTGGTTACCCCTGGTTTAAACTGTCCTGAAATTCCCTTTAAAACTTCATTGTCGCCGAACGATTTGTAGATGTCCTTGATTTCGATCATAGTAATAACTGGGTTACGATGTAATCACATGCCAGAATAGTAATACAACTTACTACAACGGCTCTGGTACTTGCCTGTGCTACTTCCAGCGCTCCGCCTTTCACATAAAAACCTTCATATGCAGGAACAGAAGTAATGATGAATCCAAAAACAAATGCTTTTACCAGGGCTACAACAATGGTATAAGGGTTAAAATCAGTGGTAATCCCTTGTACATATTCAGCTGCAGAAACTGCTCCTGATAATGTTCCTCCGATGTATCCGCCACCAATGCTCAATACCATTGATAAGATCACCAATAGCGGGACCATGGTAATTCCGGCAAGGACTTTTGGGAGGATCAGGTATCCCGGAGAGTTGATTCCCATGATTTCCAGGGCATCAATCTGTTCACTCACACGCATCGTTCCGATCTCTGAGGAGATGGCAGATCCGATTTTACCAGCCAGTACAATTGCCGTAATGGTTGGGCTGAGTTCCAGAATACTGGAGTCGCGGTTTACAGAACCAATAATGGTTTTAGGGATAAAGTCACTCACCAGCTGAAAGGCAATCTGCAAGGTCATTACCGCACCGATAAAGGTCGAAATGATGGCTATTAGTCCGATAGAGCCGACGCCGATAAAGTCCATTTGTTTAAAAATGGCCTTCATATATATACTTAACTTTTCCGGCTTTCTGAATACGGCCTTTAATAAAAGGATGTACCTGCCAAAATTGGTGAAATTCATTTAATGAAAAATTAGCTATGGTAATAATGCAATAATACTACAAAGAAACAACAAAAATTGTTGGGACATTCTTTATTTATTAAATAATTATTTCAATTACCGGGTGTTTTGTCCGGTTTTAACTGGCAAAATGGCTACGGAGTCTATGGCATTTTATGTAATATTGCTGCCAAATTGAGATAAAATGAATGCGGTAATCACAGGTGCTACCAGAGGAATCGGAAAAGCCATTGCTATTAAGCTGGCGGAAGGCGGATACAACCTTGCTGTTTGTTCCAGAAGTGAAGCAGAACTCGCTGCTTTGGTCGAAGAATTGAAGTATACAGGTGTTTCTGTCTTTACTTATGTTGCTGATCTGGGCAGTAAATCTGCCCTTTATGCTTTTTGTGAAGCAGTAAGGGCAGAAATGACAGAATTGAACGTTTTGGTGAACAATGCGGGGATATTTATGCCGGGAATCCTGTTGGATGAGGCCGATGATTCATTGGAGAAACAGTTGAATCTGAACCTTTTGGCCCCTTATTATCTTTCTAAATATTTCGGTAAAATGATGCGTACGCAGCGTTCCGGGCATATTTTTAACATTTGCTCGGTAGCAAGTAAAGAAATTGTAACAAATGCAGGAGGTTACAGTGTAACTAAATCGGCCTTGCTCAGTCTTAATGATGTATGCAGAGGGGAGTTAGCTGAATACAACGTTAAAGTAACGGCGATTTTGCCGGGATCAACATTGACCTCATCATGGGAAGGAACAGAAATTCCTGCTGAGCGTTTTGTACAACCGGAAGATATTGCCAATACCTTATACACGATTTTAAATTTAAGCGATGGTGTAAATGTTGATGAAGTGACCCTGAAGCCAATACAATTTTAAAGAATAAATAAATAAAGAAAAGGAGGAAAGTATTATGGACAAGCGATTATTTAGAAATGAGCACGACAAAGTAGTAGCAGGTGTTTCATCGGGAATTGCAGAGTATATGGAGGTTGATGTAACCATAATCAGGCTGTTGTTTGTACTCTCCACTATATTTTTGGTGGGGACGGGAATATTGGTATATATTGTAATGTGGATTGTTGTTCCGGTGAATAATGACCCGGCGGCAAAATTCTCAAGATTCAACGAATATTATAAAGGGCAGAAAAACAATCCGTTTAACTCTCCAAATGCGTTTACACAACCGCAAAATACGGCTGAGCCTACAGGTTCAACCACTAGTTCTTCTACAGGCTGGACTTCGCCAGGTATCAATGAGGATCCTTTTAAGGCAGGTTCTAAGATGACTGATTTTGGTAGGCCCTTTCAAAAAAGCAACAATGAGACCGGAAGGACTGTAGGCGGGTTATTCCTGTTGGTGATCGGGCTTTACTTCCTGATGAATGAGTTTAACATTATTCCATTCTGGTTTAGCCTTGGTAAATTATGGCCGCTGGTTTTTGTAGCCATCGGGGTAAGTTTCATCATGAAGGGTAAAAATAAAAATGCCTGGGAAACCTGGAAAAGTCAGCAGGAGCAAGGGAATGCAGGAACTGCACCCAACGGCCCTTCTGCACCCGTAGATCCGGTAAACCCGGTAAGCCCTGAGGGAGTTCAGCCAACAGTAAGCCCGGAACCGGGTACCGATACACCTGCAGAAGACAGGTTTACTAAACATGACCATTAAAAATTTAAATCTATACAGATGAAAACGGATAGAATTATATGGGGTATTGTACTGTTGTTTATCGGCGGCGTACTCCTTCTCGAGAACTTTAATATCATTGATTTTTACTGGCGCAGTGTATTCCGCTTTTGGCCGATATTCCTGATCATAGCTGGTGTAAATATTTTGTTCAGCAGGAACAAATCCCAGGTTGGTGGAATGGTTTCCATCGGAGTACTGGTGATTACCTTAGCGATGTTGTTTGTAAAAGGACAACAGGTACCGGAAAATAGAGAGCGCTGGATTGGAGACCGCATCAAAGACGATATCAATTCCGAAGAAAACTATGAAGAACTGAGCTTCTCGGAACCTTATGCTGATTCCCTGGCAAAAAAAGCCATTTTGAACATCTCGGGTGGTGGTACGTCCTTTGATCTAAAGGGAGAAACAGATAGCCTGATTAACGCAGAGGTGCAAAAAAGAGCAGGCGTATTTTCTTTACAAAATGTCGTGTCCGATAGTGTGAGTAATTTAACTTTCAAAATGAAAGGGAAATCCGGCTGGTCGATGAGTGATGGAGGAAATGATGTAGACCTGCGCCTGAATAAAAAACCTGAATGGGAAGTTCACATGAGCATGGGTGCAGGAGAAGTGAATTTTGATTTCTCGGAGTATAAATTGCGTGCCTTTAACTTTGATGGTGGTGCAGCCGCGCTGGACATTAAATTCGGTGCCTTACTTCCAATTACCGACATCAATGTGAAAACAGGTGTGGCGGATGTTAAGATCAATATCCCTACGGAATCGGGATGCAGGATTAAAACCAAAACAGGTCTTTCTGCCAAAGATTTTAACGGTTTTACAAAGTTGAAAGATGGTACTTATGAAACGCCAAATTATAGTGCTTCCACAAAAAAGATATTTATCAATTTGGATGGAGGATTGAGTAACTTTGAAGTAAAGCGTTACTAAACGCTGAATTCATCAGTATATAAACATTTAATAATGGAAAGTCCTGTTAAAGGAGAATACACAGTTGTCATTAACGGAAAGCCTACAGGACCTTATCCATTAGCATCATTACAAAACTTAGAAATCCTTCCGGGAACCTTTATCAGAAAGCCTGGAATGGACGATTATAAAGAAGCTCACGAGTTCCCGGAACTGCGTGAGCTTCTTGGTTTTAAATACAGCAAAACTGCCCCTCAGTATTTTGCCTCTTTCGACCAGCGATTGCTGGCCTCAGTCATAGATTATTTCTTTATTACTATTGGTTATGCCTTGCTGGTCTTGCTGAGCTTTCTCTTTTTAGGAGAAAAAAATGAGCGGATTGCTGCGGTTTTGATCGGTCTTCCCATTATTCCGGTTGTCAAGTTCTTTTATAGCAGTATCGCCGAAGCCTCTGCAAAGCAGGCTACCGTAGGAAAAGCATTACTGGGCATTAAAGTGACAAATATGGAAGGAAATCCCATCAGCCTGAGCAATTCCTATGGCAGGAATGCGGCAAAGATCTTATCTGTCCTTCCGGTCTTCTTTGGCTACCTGTATAGTTTCCTAAACCGGAAGCAACAATGCTTTCATGACCTTATTGCAGAGACACTGGTGACTAAGGAAAGACTGATATAATAAACATAATCTTTATCTTTGCTTCATATTTGTATCGTAAATTGATGGAAGACGTATTTGTTCAAAAAGAGTTAAATGGTGGATATTGTAATAGTTTAACACAATATTCCAGGTTCCTTACCCGCGAGGTAAACATAGGTGACATCCCTATGGGGGGCTTGAATCCGATCCGGATTCAGTCTATGACTACAACAGATACGATGGATACCATTGGTACCGTTGAACAAACCATCCGTATGGTGAATTCCGGTTGCGAGTATGTAAGGATCACGGCTCCAAGTATCAAGGAAGCAGAAAATCTGGCCAATATCAAGAAAGAATTGCTTTTCCGCGGATACAAGGTCCCTCTGGTTGCAGATATTCATTTTACGCCCAATGCTGCAGAATCTGCGGCAAGAATTGTAGAGAAAGTAAGGGTCAACCCTGGCAATTACGCAGATAAAAAACGTTTTGAAAATATAGAATATACCCAGCAGGCCTATCAGGCGGAGTTGGAGCGTATTTATAAGAAATTCACGCCTTTGGTGAAAATCTGTAAAGAATACGGTACCGCCATGAGAATTGGTACCAACCATGGTTCCTTATCAGATCGGATCATGAGTCATTACGGCGATACACCAAGAGGAATGGTGGAATCGGCAATGGAGTTTATCCGCATGTGCGAGGATCAAAACTACTATAATTTGGTGATCTCGATGAAGGCCAGCAATACGCAGGTCATGGTTCAGGCTTACCGTTTATTGGTCGCCACGATGGTGAAAGAGGGGATGAATTATCCTTTACACCTTGGGGTAACTGAGGCCGGCGATGGCGAAGATGGCAGGATTAAATCTGCTGTCGGCATAGGTGCTTTACTGGAAGATGGCCTTGGAGATACCATCCGCGTATCGCTGACAGAAGATCCGGAGTTTGAAGCACCGGTAGCAAAGGCCCTCGCCTTAAGGTATGAAAATCGTGCACTGGTAACCGACCTTTCTGCAGAAAGAGAAAAAATCAGGATACAGGACCTTCCATATCATCCTTATGAATACAACCGCAGGCCAACAAAACCTGTACAGCATATTGGCGGGCATCACCATCCTGTAGTCATGCTGGATGTATCAAAAGAAAATTTAAAAGATCCTTACTTCCTGGGGGCGGTAGGTTATAAATATAGCGCCGGACTGGATAAATATAATATGGCCGATCAGGCCTGTGACCTGGTTTATCTGGGTGATGGACTTCCTTCGTTCTCCTTTCCCGGAAACCTGAAGCAAATCTACAACTATCAGACCTGGCTGGGCCTGGCGGATAAAAATAATTGCCACCCGCTGCTTCCTTTCTCAGATTATGAAAAAACGGAGCTAAAGGATGAACACTTAAACCTGGTCAGCATAGATGCTGTTGAGGCATTAAATGCCAACCTTGAAATCCTCAAAGAAAATGTGGTGTTGGTTTTAGAAACCAATACAATACATGGAATGGCAGCTCAAAGAGAACTCTTTGTAAAACTCTTAAAGGATAACCTTCAGATACCTGTCATCATTAAAAGAAACTACCCGGAACTCAACGCCGACGACTTAATGTTATACGCTGCAACGGATCTTGGTGCCCTTTTTACCGACGGACTAGGGGATGGGGTATGGATCAATGCTGCCGAAACAGTTGGTCTTCCTTTGGTAAACTCCACCAGTTTTGGAATCCTGCAGGCTACCCGTACCCGTATTTCCAAAACCGAATATATCTCTTGTCCAAGTTGCGGCCGTACTTTATTTGACCTCCAGGAAACGACCCAGCTGATCCGTTCAAGAACCGATCATTTAAAAGGAATCAAGATTGGAATCATGGGTTGCATCGTGAATGGCCCTGGTGAAATGGCGGATGCCGATTATGGTTATGTAGGTACTGGCCCCGGAAAAATCACTTTATATCGTGGTAAAGAAGTGGTTAAGAAAAACGTAAACGCGGAACGTGCACTGGATGATCTGATCGACCTGATCAGGGAAGACGGGAACTGGGTTGAAGTAAAGTAACCAATCCAAAATGTATTGTCACAATTCTGTGGCTATAAGCTAGTTATTGTTAGCCTAAGCTATCTTCTTCTATTTTTTTTCAGCATCTTAGAGTTCTAAAAAAACTTTATTGATTATGAAAAAGATATTTGTATTAACCTTATTTGTGAGCTTATTTACACTGGTAACAGCCTCTGCACAAGAGAAAAAGAAAGCAAGCCCTCCGGCCAGCGTAAAAGAAACCACGAGCTCCGGCACTACAATTGGCATTGACTATAGTCAGCCTTCCGTAAAAGGAAGAACAATAGGCGTTGAAATTGCGCCCTTTGGAAAAGTATGGCGTACAGGTGCCAATGAAGCCACTGTATTTGAAGTAAGCAAAGCCGTAAAAGTTCAGGGAAAAGACCTTGCTGCAGGCAAGTATGGTTTATACACCATCCCTGGTGAAAAAGAATGGACCATCATTTTCAACAAAACATGGAAGCAATGGGGAACGAACTATACGGAAGCCGATGATGCTTTACGTGTTGTGGTAAAACCAGGAAAAGCAGCAACGCCAACAGAACAGATGACTTTCAAAATTGAGAAATCAGGTAAAGTAAGCTTGTTATGGGGCACTACAGTAGTTGCCTTTACAGTTAAGTAAGCGCTTATACCTGATCTGAATTGAGGTCTGAGCCCTGTTAAATTCTGCTCCCAGTTAAGGTCTGCACCCAGTTAGGTTCTGCTTCTAACCAGGTATACTCCCAATTGAGCAGGATTAAAAGAAAAAAGAGATATGTTATGAAAAGGCCTAGGAATTTTGCCCCCTTCAGGGCAAAGGTTCCAGCCTTCGAATAATTTATCTCTTTTTTATGTAAGTAATCAGTTCTCCTTTAAAACCCTACTCCTAACTGCTCAAAAACTCCAGGGTCTTCTCACATACCTGCAACAAATGCGCTGGCAAGTCAGGTAGTGTATAAGGGTGCGAAGCACCAAACACATGGTTTGCGCCCTCAATCTTATGGATCTCTGCCTTCAATTGTTTCTGAGCCAATTCCTGTGCTACACTGAACTTTACATTCACATCCTCATCACCATGTATAATCAACCACGGAATGGAAATCCGTCCTGCAGCCTGTAAAATGTCAAACTCTTCCTTATGTACGTTAAAATCCTCCAGAAGCGTACTATTTAATGGCATTTTCTCCTTTGTCCGTGCATTTTCTACAAATATCCGACCTGTCTTAACCCATTCTTCCTCCTGTTCCACCTTCCATAAACCCGAAAAATCAGCAATAGCTGCCCAGGTAACCAGCTTATTAATCCTGGAATCGTTTGCTGCCTGAATGATTGCTAAACCACCCCCACGACTATGCCCAATCAAATAAACAGGAACACCTGAATAATGCAAACTTACATAGCCAATCACTTCATTCAAGTCGGCCAGTTCCTTACTCACCGTATTCGATGAAAAAGCATTTAAATCCGTTACATCTTTTAAATTTTCCGACGTAACCCCGCTGTGTGACAGGTTAAATTTGAGATATCTGTATCCTTTTTGCGCAAAATAGCGGGCAACAAGATGATGTGCACCCCAATCTTTGAAGCCTTTGAAGCCATGAACAAAAATTATAATTGCCGGATTTAAGGATTTATCGTCGTAAGTACAGTCGCCAATAATGGGTTTCCCTGATGATCCGCTTAATGTAAACTGCTCGTTTATAATCATATATGAAAAATAATAATCTATTCACCTTATATAACAAACTTAAAGAAAAGATGTTTAGACAATCATTTTATTATTTGAAATCGTTCTAAATAGCTCTTAATTACTCCATAATGACAGTGAAATAACGTTCGGTTGTTACTTTTGTTACGCTAAAAATAAACAGGGATACGACATTTTGGAATATTTAAAGATCATTGCTTTTACGCATAAACATATTGACCTAAAAGCATTGGGTAAATTGGTGATATGTGAGCAGACATTAGACGACAGATTGAGAAACATTCAATCGGAGTTAGGTGTTAAAGAAATATTCTACATGGGGACCTGCAACAGGGTCGAGTTTGTATTCACTTCCGATCACACGCTGGACAAGCAATTCATCACCCGCTTCCTTACGGTATTGAACATGGGATTACCCGAAGAATACATGGATAAGTTCGTAGAGAACGTTTCTGTATATGAACAGGGGGCTGCCTTCAACCATCTGTTAAGGACTTCCTGCTCATTGGAGAGTCTGGTAGTAGGGGAGAAAGAGATTCTTGCACAAGTCAGAAAAGCTTATGAAACCTGCCGCGTTGCCGGGTTCACAGGAGACTATATGCGGATGATCATGGGCAGAGTGGTAAAGACAGCAAAAGAAGTATATACCCATACCAACATTTCAAAGAATCCGGTTTCTATCGTTTCTTTGGCTTATCGCAAGCTGCGCGACCTTAAAATGTCCGCCACCTCCAGGCTCCTCATTATCGGTGCTGGTGAGACCAACAAAAACATAGCTCAGTATCTTAAAAAACATAAATACTCCAACTTCTCCATTTTCAACAGAACATTAGAAAATGCAGAGGTATTGGCCAAAGAATTAAATGGTACAGCCTATCCGCTTACCGAACTGGAAAATTACAACCAGGGATTTGATGTCATTATTACCTGTACAGGTGCTACTGAACCCATCATTACTAAAGAAATCTACACCAAACTTCTGAATGGAGAAACCGGTAAAAAGACCATCGTCGATTTAGCGATTCCTAACGATACCGCTGCTGAAGTGGTAGCAGAATTCCCTATTCATTTTATAGAAGTTGAATCTCTTAAAGAGATTGCCCGCAAAAATATTCAGGAACGTTATGATGAGCTGGTGAATGCCGAGCACATTATAGAAGAAAATATCAAGGACTTTGAATTGGTATTACGTCAGCGCAAAATAGAGATTGCAATGAGTTCTGTTCCTCAGAAAATCAAGGAAATTAAGCATACTGCTATCAATGGCGTCTTTGCCGACGAGATCAACGGTCTTGATGAAAACTCAAGATTGGTATTGGAAAAAGTGATGAATTACATGGAAAAAAAATGCATCAGTGTTCCAATGGTTATGGCAAAGGAGATATTGGTAAAGAATAGCTAAATTTGCGGAAAAATTAGCATTAACGTGAAAAGACTTATTATCGGTACAAGAGGCAGCGACCTCGCTTTATGGCAAGCCAACTTCATTAAGGACAAACTTGCAGAGATTGGTGCTGAAGCCGAATTGAAGATCATCAAGACTCAGGGAGATAAGATTTTAAACCTTCGGTTGGACAAGCTGGAAGGCAAAGGATTCTTTACCAAAGAGCTTGAAGAAGAACTTTTAGGTGGGACGATTGATATAGCCGTACACTCTCATAAAGATTTACCTACCACACATCCTGCAGGACTAATCATTGCTGCAGTAACAGAACGTGAAGATCCTTCCGAGTTGTTATTGATCCTGAAAGACTGTGTAGACATCAAACAAAAGCTTTCCCTGAAAACGGGAGCAATGGTGGGTACTTCCTCCAACAGACGTAAAGCACAAATGCTTTCGTTGCGTTCGGACCTGAACATCGAAGATTTAAGGGGTAATGTGCCTACCAGAATTCAGAAACTAAGAGATGAAGATTATGATGCGATTTTATTGGCTAAAGCTGGTGTAAATCGTCTGAACATCGACCTTTCAGAGTTTCATGTAGAGGTCGTAGATACCACAGAGTTGGTTCCTGCTCCTGCACAAGGCGCATTGGCGATTCAGATCAGAGAAAATGATCAGGAATTGTTCGACCTGTTGCAACAGTTAAACCATCAGGAAACGATTGAAGCCATCGGTGTAGAACGTAAAGTGCTAAACCTGTTTGAAGGTGGTTGTCACATGCCATTGGGTTGTTATTGCAAGAAAGAAGACGGACAATATGAAATCTGGACTTCCAAAGCAGAAACTGATGAGCACTTCCCCGACCGTTACTTTTGCCGTGTAGATAGCTTAGAAGGTGTTGCAGAACAGATTGTCGCTAAGTTTAGCCCGGGCAGGAAATTACCTTCCAAGGTATTTATCTCCAGAGAAGTTGGTGAGCATAGCTATTTTAGAAAAGCATTAGAAAAACATAAGATAGAAATTGAAGGCAGATCACTGATCCGTACGTTCCCGATTGTGAATGTGCTGGACCCTTTCTACCTGAAACATATAGACTGGATCTTCTTCAGTAGCCGCAATAGCGTGGAGTATTTCTTCAATCTGAAACCATTGTTGCCTAAACATGTGAAGTTTGGTGTAGCGGGAAGAGGTTCTGAAGATTCTTTGAGAAAAGCAGGACATCTTGCTGATTACGTTGGTGAAGGTGGGGATATTGATGAGGTAGCAGATCTTTTCGCAGAACTGGTAGCTGGAAAAACAGTGTTGTTCCCAAGGGCACAGGACTCGTTATTAAGCATTCAGAAAGCATTAAAAGCCGATACCAAGGTAGTTGACCTGCCGATTTATGAAACTGTGATTGAAGAGGATGTAGACCAGACTTATGCGGAAGTACTGATCTTTACCAGCCCTTCTAATGTTGACGCTTATTTTGTAGAAAACTTATTAGAACCCGGACAACAGGTGATTGCGATCGGAAACTCTACAGGGAAGAAATTTGATGAGATGGGTGTAAAATACATTCAGCCTTATTCTCCCGATGAGATCGGATTGGCAGAAGCTGTTTACGGAATAGATATAAAATAATAAATAATTGATATGGTGCACCGTCCGCGTAGATTGAGAAAAAATCCTGTAGTGAGGGAAATGGTAGCTGAAACGAGGTTATCTAAAGACATGTTTATTTATCCGTACTTCATCGTACCGGGTAAAAATGTAATTCATCCTTTAGAAGCGATGCCGGGGATCAGCCATTTTTCTGAGGATACTTTATTGAGCGATGTGGAAAAAGGATTGAAGCTTGGTGTAAACAAGATCATGCTTTTTGGTGTGGGTGATGAGAAGTCCGAAGATGCGGCTTCCGCTTATCATGATCACTCCCTGGTTCCTTCAGCAGTTCGTCTGTTAAAGAAAAATTTTGGAGATGATTTATACATTGTAACCGATGTTTGCGTTTGTTCTTACACGACTCATGGACATTGCGGAATTTTAAAAGACGATTACGTTCAGAATGACCCTACGGTAGAGGTGATTGCTAAAATGGGGCTGACGCATGCGCAGGCAGGTGCTGATATGCTTGCACCATCGGATATGATGGATGGAAGAATTGCCGCAATGAGACAGTTACTGGATGGACAAGGTTTTGTAAACACAGCGATCATGTCGCATGCTACAAAATTTGCTTCTGCTTATTATGGTCCTTTCCGTGAGGCAGCAGATTGTGCACCTAGTAAGGGCGACAGGAAAGCTTACCAGATGGATTTCAGAAATGGAAATGAAGCTTTGAGAGAAGCTTTGCTGGATGAAAGTGAAGGCGCAGATGTATTGATGGTGAAGCCTGCTTTGGCTTACCTCGATGTGATGCACAACCTGAAACAACATACAGATTTGCCGATTGCATGTTACAATGTTTCCGGTGAATATTCTATGGTTAAGGCGGCGGCACAAAGAGGATGGATCGATGAGCAGAAAGTAGTAATGGAAACGATGCATGCCTTTGCGCGTGCAGGAGCAAGTATCATTACGACTTATCACATCAGGGATATGGTTGAAAAGAATTGGTTGTAAGGAAATAAAAATATGTTAGAATCTTTAAAAAAAATGTTTTCAGGAAATGAAGGCGACATGCCGGTAAGTACGGGCAGTAAACCTGATATTTCAAGAGAAAAGTCGGCAGAACTGTATGAAAAAGCTAAAAACTATTTTCCGGGTGGAGTAAATTCTCCGGTAAGGGCTTTTAAATCAGTATATGGCACTCCTTTGTTTATTCAAAAGGGAGATGGCTGTTTTGTATGGGATGCCGATGGAAATCAATTTATAGATTTTTGCGGTAGCTGGGGTCCGTTAATACTCGGCCATAACCATCCAAAGGTTAGGGATAAGGTGACAGAAGTGATGCAGAACGGGATGAGCTTTGGCGCACCTACAGCTTTAGAAAATGAGCTGGCAGAACTGATCATCAAAAACAACAAGTTTGTAGAAAAAATCCGTTTCACGAGCTCGGGTACAGAAGCAGTAATGTCTGCGATCAGACTGGCACGTGGATATACCGGTAAAGATAAAATCATCAAGTTTGAAGGTTGCTACCATGGACATACCGATTCTCTATTGGTAAAAGCAGGTTCAGGTTTGGTTACTTTCGGAGAAACTTCTTCGGCAGGTGTTCCTAAATCATTCGCTCAGGAAACGATTGTGATTCCCTTGAATGATAAAGATGCCATCAAAGCAGCCTTCGAACAGTTTAAAGGTGAAGTAGCAGCAGTGATCATTGAAGGTATTCCTGCAAACAACGGGTTGTTGATGCAGGATGTGGAATACATCAAATACTTAGAGAATATCTGTAAAGAAAATAAAGCTTTATTGATTTTTGATGAGGTGATTACCGGATTCAGATTGGGCTTTGAAGGTGCTGCGGCACATTATGGCGTGAAACCTGATATCGTGACTTATGGTAAAATCATCGGTGGTGGATTGCCGGTAGGAATGTATGGCGCTTCAGCTGAAATCATGGGACATATTTCTCCTGACGGAGGGGTGTACCAGGCAGGAACATTATCGGGCAACCCGGTAGCAATGGCAGCAGGGATTGCACAACTTACGGAATTATTGCGTTCAGGATTCTATAAAGAACTGAACAATAAAGCTTCTGAGTTTGCAGAGAGCATTCAGCGTTTTGCAACGGCAAGGAATTATAAATTGAAAGTGTTCCATGTAGGTTCTATCTTCTGGCTGGCATTTACGGATAAAGACAAGATCCAGTCGGCGGATGATATCGATCCGACCAGCATGGAGAAATTCAAAGTGTTGCACAGAGAATTGCTGAACAGGGGAATCTATATCGGTCCTTCAGGATATGAAGTAGGTTTTGTTTCTGCAGCGCATACGAAGATAGAACTGGAGAAAGCAAAAAGAGCGATCCTGGAGAGTCTTGACGTGGTTTTCAGAAATAAGTAAATTAAAAAGTATATTTATAGTATATAAAGCGGGGCACCTTGAAGAAATCAATCGTTATATTTTATTTCATGTTACTGTACTCTTTGGTACAGTTGATCTCCTGGGGAACGCTTGTCGTAAAGCTGGAGCCTGCAAGGATGGCGATGGTAATGGGAGAGGGATCCGTATTCTTATTCCTGCTATGTGTAGGTGCCTACTTTTTGCATCAGTCGATCAAAAAAGAAGACCGTTTAAGAGAACAGCAGCAGAATTTTTTACTTTCTGTAACGCATGAGCTTAAATCGCCATTGGCTGCTATAAAACTATCTATACAAACGATTATTAAGCGCGACCTGGATAAAGCCAGACAAACTTCCCTGCTGAACAATTCCTTAAAGGACATTGAGCGCCTGGATGATTTGGTGGAAAACATGTTGCTGGCTACAAAAATTGAGAACGGTTCTTATTCTTTCCCTAAGGAAGAGTTTGACTTTTCAGAAATGGTGACTAAAATTACAGACCGCTTACAAATCCACTCCTGTGGATGCGAGCAGGTGATTACCTTATCGGTAAAGCCTGGGGTAAAGGTGGTTGGGGATCAGTTCTCTTTGTCTTCCGTGGTGACTAACCTTGTCGAAAATGCTGTCAAATATTCAGGTCCATGTGCACATGTAGATGTCGAATTGGCGGAAAAAGACGGGCATGCGTTTTTAAAGGTTTCAGATAGGGGGCCGGGTATTCCTGATGCAGAAAAAATGTTGGTCTTTGATAAATTTTATCGCGTCGGTAATGAGAATGTAAGAAAATCAAAAGGCACAGGATTGGGCCTGTTTATTGTTAAGGAAGTATTACAAATGCACGACGCTGATATTAGCGTTAGAGATAACGTACCGCAAGGTGCTATTTTTGAAATCACATTTAGTTGATAATTATGCAACAGAAATTAAGAATACTACTGGTTGAAGATGAAGACCACTTATTAGATGCTATAAAATTAAACCTTGAACTTGAAGGATACAAAGTTCATGCAGTAAAAGACGGTAAAACTGCTTTAAAAGTTTTTAAAGAAGAACGTTTTAACCTGATCATTCTGGATGTCATGCTTCCTGAGATGGATGGATTCCAGGTGTGTGAAACCATCAGACTGGAAAATACAGAAGTTCCTATTCTTTTCTTAACGGCCAAAAACACAAGTGAAGACCGTGTGATGGGATTGAAAAAAGGAGCTGATGATTATCTGGTAAAACCGTTTAACCTGGAAGAACTGATCTTAAGGGTTGGAATTCTGGTAAAACGCAGCATGAAAGCGGATGACCTTAAAGAAATCAATTCTTACAAAATCGGCGATAAAACGATCTATTTCAACTCTTTTGAATTGAAACAGGACGATGGTGTAATTGTTCCCCTGACGAAGAAAGAGACGATGTTGTTGAAATTGCTGATCGAACGTAAGAACGAAGCAGTATCACGTGAGCAGATCCTGGAAACGGTATGGAACTATGATGTATATCCATCTACCCGTACGATTGACAACTTTATCCTGACTTTCCGTAAGTATTTCGAACCAGATCAGAAAAACCCGGTGTATTTCCATTCCATCAGAGGTGTAGGTTATAAATTCACGGATATTCATTAATGTATAACGCAAAAGGCAGGTATGCCCTGATGGCACTCTTCGTGATTGCAGCAGGAGTATGCCTTTTTTACGATCAGATTCAACTGGCTGTTTTGGCCGGTTTTTTCTTTGCCTTTGTGATCTGGAGTCATTTTAAACACAGCTCCATTTTACTGGCCTCCAAACATTTTAAGAATGGAGATTACGAAAAAACAGAAAAGATATTGGCAGAAGTACCTAATCCCGACCGGTTAGCCCGGAACAGGAGAGGGTATTATGAATTTATGCGTGCCAATATCGCATTGAAAAGAGAAGAATATGATGTGGCAGAACATCATTTTCAGATTGCCAGCCGCTTTCCTCTTGGAGGAAAGAACGATAAAGCTTTTGTATTGATCCACCTGGCCAATCTGGCACTCCGTAAAAAGGATGTGGAACGCACAAAAGCTTATATTGAAAAGGCTAAAGAGCTGGCAGTAACACCAAAGGCGCAAGAGATAATTAATAAAATAGAGCAAGAAGCAAACCGCTTATAAACAAACAAATTACACATGAATACGTTATTTTTAGATGCCGCACTTTCAAAGCAAACAGAACGTCCACCGGTATGGATGATGCGCCAGGCAGGTCGTTTTATGCCTGAATACTGGGAAATCAAAAACAAATACTCTTTCCTGGAGATGTGCAAAACGCCTGAAATTGCTGCTGATGTAACGATGTTACCTGTTGATTTGTTGGGGATTGATGCCGCCATTCTTTTCTGCGATATATTGGTCACAGGTGAGGCAATGGGCGGAGATTTGAGTTTTACTCAGGGTGTCGGTCCTAAATTCGCCAACCCTGTACGTAATGCTCAGGATATTGATAACCTGAATGTAGATGTACTGGACAAATTAGAATACGTAGCTGACGCGATTAAAGTGATTCAGCAACGTTTAAACGGTAGTATTCCTTTGATCGGTTTTGCCGGTGCTCCATTCACTGTAATGAGCTACCTGGTAGAAGGCGGTTCTTCAAAAGATTTCAAACTGACGAAATTGCTGATGCACAATCATCCGGAACTGGCGCATCGCTTGCTTGCGAAAATTGCAAAAGTTACAGCAGACTATCTGAATCTTCAGATTGCTGCAGGGGTAAATGCCATCCAGATTTTTGATAGCTGGGCACTGGCTTTATCATGGAACGATTATCAGGAGTTCTCTCACCGTTATATCCAGGAAATCATTGCCAACCTAAACAGAAAAGACGTTCCTGTCATTTCTTTCTGTAAAGGGAGTTCAGTATTTGCACCAATCATGGCTCAGGCCAAACCAGATGTGATCTCGGTAGACTGGAATGCAGATCTTTTAAACATTAAACAAGCACTTCCTGCAGGTATCGCGGTTCAGGGTAACCTGGATCCACATATCTTATATGCGGATAAACCGGTCATCAAAAAGCACATCCTTCAATTGTTTGAGCGTATGCGTGGAGAGCATGGATTTATCTTTAATCTTGGTCATGGCATCATGCCTGATATTCCATTTGATAACGTGAAATATGCGATTGAAGTGGTTAAAGAATTCAGATACTAAAATATAATAAAGAGGCTATTTGATTAAATAGCCTCTTTTAATCCTAAAAATAAACAATAGAATAAATGGAATACTATCGCTACATACTCTCTGTTCACATCATTTTTATGGTAAGCTGGATGGCGGGCTTGTTTTATAGTGTCCGCTTGTTTATTTATCATGTTGAAGCAGAGGATAAGCCTGAAATAGAACGGAATATCCTGCAAAGAGAGTACGAGCGCATCGAAGCCAAACTCTGGCACATCATTACCACACCTGCAATGATACTTACAGTTGGAGCGGGGGTGAGTATGGTTTGTTTGAGTCCTGGTTTGCTGCAGGCAGGCTGGTTTCATGTAAAACTTGCCTTTGTTGTCTTATTGCTGATCTACCATTTCCTTTGTCAGCGGATCATGAAACAGCTGAAACATGGGAAATGCAAAACGAGCTCTTTTAAGCTTCGTTTATGGAATGAAGTCGCAACTATCCTCCTGGTTGCTATTGTCTTTACAGTAGTCCTTAAAAGTGCCGTAAATTGGGTTTATGGTCTTATAGGTTTGATTATATTTGCTGTGGTCATTATGCTCGCCGTAAAATGGTACAAACACTACAGGAAAAAGCACGACTGCTAGCCCTTCTTCTCCCTTTTTCATGGGGATATATTCTTTTTTCATTTTATTTTCTTTTGCATGCAACCTTTCTGTTGTTATGCACATCTTCTATATACCAAACAGACAATGATTTTGACGCAGTATAAGATAGAGGAACTCATGGAAGGCTGCAAAGCCGGTAAGCGAAAGATGCAGGAAGCGCTTTATCAGCAAACTGCGTCCAAAATGCTGGCAGTTTGTATGCGTTATGCAAAAGATAGAATGGAAGCGGAAGATGTATTGCAGCTGGGTTATATTAAGATCTTTCAAAAGGTTGGGGAGTATAGAGGTGATGGTTCTTTTGAAGGCTGGATGAGAAGGGTAATGGTGAATACTGCAATTGAAAGTTACCGCAAAAACCTGAGGACCTTAAATGTGGTTCCGATTGAAGATGCTTACGAACAACCTGCTACCGGATTTGACTTTAGCCGTTTGGGGATGCAGGATTTATTGAAAGTGATACAAAAGCTTTCAGATGGATATAGGATGGTATTCAATATGTACGCCATCGAAGGATATTCTCATAAAGAGATTGCCGCAACACTGGGCATTTCTGAAGGAGCAAGTAAATCGCAGTTGTCGAGAGCAAGGGCGATCTTAAAAGAAGAGATTATAAAAATGGAGGGTATAGATTATGCAAGCTATGCAGGATAAAGATTTTGATCAGTTGTTTAAAGACAGGTTTGAGGAGGCCGAAATTCAACCTTCTTCCAACTTATGGGGCAAGATTGAGAAAGAACTGACACCAAAGAAAAAAAAGGCATTCCCGGTATACTGGGCGGCAGCGGCGGTAGTGGTTATTGCGACGACGATTGGGTTGCTTTCTCAGAAAACTGAACCTTTAAAATTACAGGGAAACCCTGCTGAAACCGCAAAGGTAGAAAAGCTTCCTGTAACACCATCTAAGCAGAACAGTGTGGTTGAAGAACCGGTTGTTGCGCGTCCTGAAAGTACACCATTGGTATTGGCACCGAAAGTAAAGCTGGAGAACCTGGTTCGTAAAAATAGTCAGCTGGCGGTGCAACCAAACCCGGACGTTAAGCGTCAACAGATTAAAGTGGTAGATGTTGCTCCTGAACAGAAAGAAGAAATCAAATCGGTAGCTACGCTGGAAAAAGAAATCATGATCGCAAAAGTAGATCCTCCGGTAATCACTGAGCAGAGCAATCAAATCGCAGAGACAGAAGTACGGGAACGTAAAGGCATCAGAAATGTAGGAGATGTGATCAACTTTGTGGTAGATAAATTAGATAAAAGAGAAAAGAAAATTATACAATTCAATACGGATGATGATGACAACTCATCTTTAATAGCTGTCAACATTGGCATTTTGAAATTCAATTCGAGAAAAAATAAATAAGATTAGGAACAAACCAACCATATGAAACGATTATTACTAACAACACTTTTGGTAAGCGGACTTGCCGGTGTTATGACTCAAAGCGCATCTGCACAGCAGGATAGTACCCAGACAAAACGTAGGATTAGCATATCCATCGGTAGTGAAACGAGCATTTCTGTAGGCCGGGTGAAGAGCGATAACGTAAAGAAAGCAAATGCCAAAAAAGGTCGTTTTATTGGAGGAATTACCTTTACCCGATTAGACTGGGGATTTACAAGACTGGTAGATAATGGCAGTTTTTCCTTATCCAAAGACAATGAGTTCCTGGATTATACCGGTGGAAAATCAAGCACGTTCTCTTTTGATGTCCTTCAGTTTGGTTACCGTTTTAATCCTAATTTTAAGATTTATGTGGCAGGAGGTTTTGACTGGACGATGATTCGTTTGAAAAGGGACATTACCTTGTTAAAAAATAGCCCGACAATGGCCTACACAGAAGATGGCATTAACTTCTCAAAAAACAGATTGTCAAGCAGCTATGTACATATTCCTCTAAATTTTGAATTTCGTACAAAAGAGAATGCCAGTGGAAAACGCTTTTACTTTGTCGTAGGTCCTGAAGTGGCCTTCCTGTTAAATGCTAAAATGAAACAGATCAGCAAAGAAAGAGGAAAAGAGAAGTTTAAAGACGACTATAATTTCGAACCTTTCCGTTATGGTGGAACTGTCCGTATAGGTTATGGCGCAATTGGGCTCTTTACTAAATATTATTTCAATGATATGTTTACGACTACGGCACAAAAAGGCCTGAGAAATATGTCCTTTGGTGTCACCTTAGGATTGTAAAAAGAAATACACGCACACAAATATAATCGGAAGCCGTTTCATCATTAGTTGATGAAGCGGCTTTTTTACGTAGAAACAAGAAAAACCGGCCCGCGCTCTTTTCATGACGGCTGTAAATACTTTATCTTTACAGGGTGAAGGAACAAATCATCAGCGTTAAAAACATCAGCAAACAATACCAGCAGGAACAAGCTTCAGGAGTACAGAATATCAGCTTTGATATTAACAAAGGGGAGATCATCGCCATTATCGGCGAAAGTGGAAGTGGGAAATCTACCCTGCTGAAATGTATCTATGGATTGCTGAGTGTTGATGAAGGAGAAGTAACTTTTAACGGAGAACGTATCCTCGGGCCAAATGAACAACTGATTCCTGGTCATAAGGAAATGAAAATGGTGACTCAGGATTTCTCCCTGAATATTTACGCAAAAGTGTATGACAATATCGCTTCCATGATGGCGAATACAGACGTGCATTATAAGCATGAGAAGACGATGGAAATGATGCTTCACCTACACATTGATCACCTGAAGGATAAAAAGATTACGCAGTTGAGTGGGGGAGAGCAGCAAAGGGTGGCCATTGCAAAAGCATTAGTAACCAATACCTCAGTGCTGTTACTGGATGAACCTTTTAGTCAGGTGGATGCGTTATTGAAAAATCAGCTTAGAGCAGATATCAAAAGAATTGCCGCGGAAACGGGAGTAACGGTGATTATGGTTTCTCATGATCCTGCCGATGGATTGTTCTTAGCAGATGAATTGCTGATCCTGAAAGATGGACATCTGATGCAGAGAGGAAAGCCTGCAGAGATTTATAACCATCCAAATCATATTTATACTGCCCGGATGTTGGGAAATGCCGTTGTACTCAATACTGATGATGCAAAAAAACTTGGTCTTGAAATCAAGGAAGGCAATGCGGTATTTTATCCGGAATGGGTAGAGTTAAGCAATTCCTGGAACAGCAGACGTTTTGAGGTGAAGGATGTTTATTACAAAGGTTTTTATGAAGAACTGTTGCTGGAAAGAAATGGGGTAACAATCAGAGCGATTCAGTTGAACAGGGGAGAGCATAAAAAAAACGACCATGTTCAAGCGAACATTGGTCGTTTTTTAAAGTTATAAATTACAAAATAAGCATTTAAACTATACTTTATCTGAACGAAGAACAACTACTTTAACGAGAATCTTTATTGGTGGTCGTGGAGTGGTAGATATGTTTGATTTGCTTTGCATATCAAATTGTATATAACCAGGTGCTATCTGATAACTAGCAATTTCATCATTAAACGTATATGGTAGAGCGATATCTGTTTTGTCATCGACAGGATGTGAAAAATATACAACAACGGCATCGAATGCCAACACGTCGTCGTTAATCGCATTTGTATTCCATTTAAAAGAGTAACTTCCATTTGTGTTTTTGACCCAATCCGATGGCAAAATGTCCAAATAATACGTTTTACCAGCTGATGATTCCTGAATGATAGTGTCTTTCTTGCACGAAGTCAAGCCTAGCGTGACCGTAGCGATGAGTAGTAATAAAATTCTTTTCATATGATTTGTGTGTTTGATGTTCGTATAGCAAATCTGTTGCCATAAAATTACAATTTTGCTTTTACTTATACTGTAATTAAAATGTTATACGGAATAATGTTATGAATAAGGTATTTAATGCAGGTTTATTGATTGATAATATGATTTTTTCTCTGAGATAATTTTGCATATACTAGTTCTGATCTTTATGCAACTACAGGGATTTTGATCATTTTTTAAGAGTTTACACCTATCTTTTTGTAGCATGAAAGGGTAATCCGGATGCTAAATTCGTGACCGCATCGGCCATGCGCTGAATCCTCGTTTGAACAACCGGAGATTCCATCAGCCACTGAAAACATTCTTCTTGTTTCACCTTGCTTAGTTTCTGAAATGATACCCATGCAGCTGGCTCATCCTTCAAACATTCAATAAAATCTTCAGGAAGGATTTCGGAAACAGGTTCACTATCGTCGTATAAGACAATCCTTACATAATCACCTGCCTGTTTGCCAATCTGTTTGCGTATTTCTGCTCTTACGGTAATAAACAGCATTTCTTTCATTGGCATCAGCGCAGTATCTTTTACTTCATAGCTATCAATAAAGCCCCTTACTTTTCTAGTCCCGAAAGGTCTATGCTTATCCTTTGATATGCCTGGAAGGCGTGCAAAAGTCCAGCCTCCCTTGCCAGGGAATTTCTCCAGAAGTATATCCTCATTGATCAGTTGCTGTTGTTCCATGTGATTTCTAGTGCTTTTGATAGTTAAAGCGCTAATGAAGGATAAAATTAGAAAAAACTTTTTTGTGAGGGTATCTATAGTCTTAAAATACTTTGTGAATTTTACTTAAGTATCTGATAAAGTAATGCATGTATGATTTATTGTTTTATATCTGCTATATATTTGAATTAATAAGTTCTTAATTGTGAAAATTTGTGATTTATTGCACTATTTTTATAGGTGTTGAAACATTATTAATGAAAATAATTTCTTTAATAATGTTTTTTATATTTTAAAATGTACTTTTGATCGTATTATGTTAAATAATGTAATATACATATTAATATAATATTGTTTTGTTCCTTTTAAGAAAAATTACTATGAAAAACAATTTTTACCTATTCATTATTGCATTTGCAATGGTGACTTCTTCTTGTAAAAAGCAAGAGTCCTCCGTCAAAGGGGAAATTAAACGTGATGTTGAGCTGGAAGGCGATCATTTAGCGTTCAAAGACTATTCAACCTTTGTTGATTATTACAAAGTTGTTAGTGGCATGGATAAGAGTCAGAGGCAACAGTGGGAAAAGTCTCTGAATTTTACATCTATGCAAACCGTATATGAGCATTTTAATGAAGAACTTAACGAGCTTGAAAAGGGATCGAAAGAAAATTATTTCAGAGGCTTCTCAAATCTCAAGGAAAAATATAAGGGGAGTCTTCTATTTACCGAGGACAGTTATAGAATAAATAACTCTGGTATTAGTGAAGCTATATTAACAAGCAAAAATGGATTCGTCAAAGTCGGAGATGATTATTTACAGTTCGGAGAGAAAGGAGTGACTACGTACAAGGAGGTTTCGTTTCAAAGAGCTCAGCAGCTAAGTCAATCAAATTTGGTCTCTACCGAAAGTCTTGAACTTACAGCCCCACAAAGAAACAGTTTTACTTCGAAACTAGGAGAATGGCATATTATTAATAAAGAACGAGGAAGGGTTCTTTTCCGAAGTAAAGCATACAATTTGCATTCTGATGCATTAGGTTACCAAAGCTTTGCGGCATTAGAAGGACGAGCAGAACATTTAAATATATTCGGGACATGGAGAGGTGTTGGAATGGCACTTAGTTTATATAGATCACCTGATCCTAATAGGGGTTATGCACCTACAGTGGATATAACCTATCAGAATTTAACAAATAATTTGCCTCGTCGCGAAAGTTCGGGATCTATAGAACTGAAACCGAATTTCTTTGAAGGCCTTAGTAATGTTGAGCATTTCGATAGGGTGATGTGTATCACAAGAGGACTTGAAGTAAATCCTAGCGCTGCTCTTTCTACTGTTGGCGGTTCTGGTAGTCAACTTTTGAATTACGCTGTTGATGCGGGGTCCTTTAGTGCAACCGACGTCTATTGGAAGGAAGTATTTGTGGGTAAGATAAAGATTGGTGCAATGATACAAGTTGGTCTTCCTGTCATTGGAAATCCAGCGGTGTCTTTTGATGTCTTTAGTATAGATGGAAGGTCTCTTGTGCAAAATCAATAAGCAATAAATTCTTCAGATCACAAAAAAGCCCGGTTCAATCCTATTGAGCCGGGCCGGGTGATCCTATCTATTGTTGTTATACCAGATATTCGAAAAGTGTCTGATCGTTATTCAATTCGATGA
Organism: Pedobacter steynii; assembly: GCF_900103665.1. Classification (GTDB taxonomy): domain Bacteria; phylum Bacteroidota; class Bacteroidia; order Sphingobacteriales; family Sphingobacteriaceae; genus Pedobacter; species Pedobacter steynii. The sequence goes on along the minus strand of NZ_FNGY01000011.1, from coordinate 105,925 downwards.
TCTCAAATTTAAATTCCTTCATTCTTTGCAATAGTGCATCGTAATCCGTTGGTTTTGCCAACTCGATACCTACCAATGCAGGACCATTTTCCCGATTGGTTTTTTTGATAAACTCAAAACGGGTGATGTCATCATGAGGGCCCAATACATTATTCACAAACAACTTTAACGCTCCTGGTCTTTGTGGAAAGCGGACAATGAAATAATGCTTTAATCCTTCAAAGAGTAATGATTTCTCTTTGATTTCCTGCATTCTTTCAATGTCATTGTTACCACCACTCACGATGCACACTACTGTTTTACCTATGATCTGCGTTTTGATCTGATCTAAGGAAGCTACAGCCAGTGCACCTGCAGGTTCTACCACAATGGCATCCTCATTATATAACTTCAGGATCGTTGTACAGATTTTTCCTTCAGGGATCAGTAACATCTGATTCAACAGTTCCCTGCAATATTCAAAAGTGAGGTTTCCTACTCTTTTCACTGCTGCACCATCTACAAAACGGTCAATGTCGCCCAGTAAAACCGGAGCACCAGTATTTAGCGCATGTTTCATAGAAGGCGCACCTTCAGGTTCCACGCCGATCAATTGAATTCCAGGTTTCAGGTTTCTCAGATAGCTGCCTACGCCAGAAGCAAGTCCACCACCACCGATAGGCATGATCACTACATCCAGTTCCGGGAGGTCTTCAAAGATCTCCACACCAACCGTTCCCTGACCTTCAATCACCTTTGTGTTATCGAAAGGGGGGATAAAAGTCATTCCATTGGCTGCGGTATATTCCAGGGCTTCTTTTAAGCAATCGTCAAAAGTATCACCCACCAGGATGATTTCAATATGGTCACCACCAAACATTTCTGTTTGTTTCACCTTTTGTCTCGGGGTAATTTCCGGCATAAAAATAACCCCTTTGATGTTCAGTTTTTTACAGGAATGTGCTACACCCTGTGCATGATTTCCCGCGCTTGCACATACCACACCCTGTGCCATTTGTTCCGGCTCCAGCGTGCTGATCATGTTGTAAGCACCTCTTAGTTTATAGGAGCGTACCAATTGCAAATCTTCTCTTTTCAGATAAATATTCGCCTGGTAGGTTTTAGAAAGTCCTGCATTATATTCCAAAGGGGTACGTTTTACCGTACCTTTCAATCGTTCTGCTGCCGCCAGAAAATCCAGTACAACTTCTTTTTCTACACTCATCTTATATAAATTTATTCATTGCATCCAGATAGGCATTGGCCGAGGCCTTTACGATATCTGTACTAAAACCATAGCCCACATAAGATTTTCCTTCATAGGCAACCTTCATGTTTACTTTACTCACATCATCACTTCCGCCATGCATGGCCTGGATGGTAAATTCTTTTAGCGTGATGTCCTTTCCGACAATCGTCTGAATCGCTTTGATCGTTGCATTTACAGGTCCGTTTCCGGTGGCCATTGCTTCTTTCTCTACCCCATCATATTCCAGTCTGATGCTCGCCGTAGGGCTCAACGGATCACCACAAAGTACCTGTAACAGGTTCAGTTTGTATCCGTTTTTTACCGCACCTTCTTCCGTATCACTCATTAGATAAAGAATGTCATCATCACCGATCGTTTTCTTCTCATCAGCCATGATCAGGAAGCGCTCATAAACCTGATCCAGGTTTAGACGGTCGATCTCATAACCTAAGCGCTCTAAGTGATGCTTCAAAGCATGACGACCGCTACGTGCTGTCAAAATGATATCTGCTGAATTTAAACCTACATCTTCCGGATTGATGATTTCATAGTTTTCTCTATGTTTCAAAAATCCATCCTGATGGATACCAGAACTGTGTGCAAAAGCATTCTGTCCGATAATCGCTTTGTTCGGTTGTACCGGCATGTGCATCATGCGGCTCACCATAGCGCTGATCTCTGTGAAATGTTTGCTGTTGATGTTCGTTTTTAAATTCAGTGCATGGTGTGTCTTTAAAACCATCGTCACTTCTTCCAGCGCTGTGTTTCCTGCACGCTCTCCAATTCCGTTGATGGTACATTCCACCTGACGGGCACCGTTGATCAATCCTGCAAGGCTATTAGCCGTTGCCAGGCCTAAATCATTATGACAGTGTACAGAGATAATTGCCTGGTCTATATTTTTAACGTTTTCTTTCAAATAAAGGATCTTGGAGCCATACTGATCCGGAAGGCAATAACCATTTGTATCAGGGATGTTTACTACCGTTGCTCCGGCAGCAATTACTGCTTCAATCATTTGCGCTAAGAATGCATTGTCTGCGCGACCCGCATCTTCTGCGAAAAACTCAATGTCCTCTACAAACTTTTTCGCATATTTTACTGCTTCAACTGCTCTTTGAAGAATGTCTTCTCTGGTGCTGTTGAATTTATATTTGATGTGCATGTCTGAAGAACCAATTCCCGTATGGATTCTTGGTCTTTTTGCATATTGTAAAGCCGCAACAGCCGAATCTATATCTTTTCTGTTGGCGCGGGTTAAGGCACAGATAATCGGTTCCCGTACTGCTTTAGACAGTTCTACTACACTTTGAAAATCACCAGGGCTGGAAATAGGGAAGCCAGCTTCAATTACATCCACTCCAAGTGCTTCCAGTGCCTTTGCAATTTCAATTTTTTCTGGAGTTGCCAACTGGCAACCCGGTACTTGCTCACCATCACGTAAGGTGGTGTCAAACACATAGACTCTATTAGGATCGTGTAACATAATTCTTGGAGTTTAGGGATTAGTTTTCTGTGTAATATATTTCAAGACCAATTGTCCCATTTCTTTAGTTCCAAGAACTTTGTATGGGTTGGTCGTATCGTCGGCAATGTCGTTGGTTCTGAAACCTTCTTTCAGCACCTGATCTACCGCATCGATGATCACTTTTGCTTCATCTTTTAGTCCGAAGCCGATTTCCAGCATCAGGGATACCGATAGGATAGAAGCCAGCGGGTTGGCCAGGTTCTTTCCGGTGATGTCATGTGCTGATCCATGGATCGGTTCAAAGAAACCAGTGCTTTCTCCAACAGAAGCTGAAGCCAGCATCCCCATAGAACCTGCAATCTGTGAAGCCTCATCTGTAAGGATATCGCCAAAAAGGTTGGCTGTCAATACCACGTCGAACTGTTTCGGATCTTTGATCAGCTGCATTGCTGCATTGTCAATGAACATATGATCGGTTTGTACTTCCGGGTATTCTTTCGCAATCTGTTGTACCGTTTCTCTCCATAATCTGGAGCTTTCCAATACGTTTGCTTTATCTACAGAACACAATCTTTTTCTACGTTGCATTGCTGCTTCGAATGCTTTACGGGCAATTCTTTCTACCTCATAGCGATGGTAGATCATCAGGTCAGAAGCGGTATTGTTGTCTTCAGAGCGGGTTTTCTCTCCGAAATAAACATCACCTGTCAGCTCCCTGAAAAACAGGATATCTGTACCTTTTAGTATAGAAGGTTTAATGCTCGAAGCATTTAACAATTCGTCAAACAATAAAATCGGGCGCAGATTGGCATATAAACCTAATTCTTTACGGATTTTAAGTAAGCCCTGCTCAGGACGTACTTTTAAAGATGGGTCATTGTCATACTTCGCATGACCTACCGCACCAAAAAGAATGGCATCACTTTTTTTAGCTTTTTCCAGCGTTTCATCGGGTAGTGGATTGCCTGTTGCTTCAATTGCTGCATGGCCCATCAGTGCTTCATCATAACTGAAATCATGTCCGAAACCTTTGGCAATTTGCTCCAATACTGCTTTACCCCAAGTGGTCACTTCAGGTCCGATTCCGTCGCCGGGAATAACTAATATATTTTTCTTCATAGTTCTAGATAGTTTGTAACATCGGTTCTACGGATTTTACTTCTCCGTTTTCTAATAAAATTCTTTTCTCTAAACAGCCTGGAAGTTGCGATTCAAAATGGCCAACGTAAATCAATGTTGTTCCATTTTTGCACAGTTCATCCACCAGCTTGTTAAAATGTTGTGTTTGTTGCTGATCTAAACCCTGACAAGGTTCATCAAGAATTAAGATCTCCGGGTTTTTAATAATGGTCCGGGCCAGTAGGGTTAATCGTTGCTTGCCTAATGGAAGCTCATTCATCAACCTGTTTTTATATTCCCCTAATCCGAAATACTGGATCAGTTCCTCTACCTGTTTATGTTTGGTCGCACCAGGATTGCAAAATAAACCTGAGCTGTCGTAAAATCCGGATGCAATGCTTTGCCATACTGTAGCAGAAGCATCAAAATACCAATGTAATTCAGGTGATATTAAGCCAATACGTTCTTTGATCTCCCAGATGCTTTCACCTGTTCCTCTTTTATTGCCGAACAGGTAAAAATTATTGGAATAGGCCTGTGGGTGATCGCCAGCAATTAAACTCAACAAAGTTGATTTTCCAGAGCCATTGTATCCTTGCAAAAGCCATTTTTCTCCTGAATTTACTTCCCAGTTAATGTTCTTCAATACCTGTTTCCCGCTATAACTGATGTTGACATCGATCATTTTGATGATGTGATCAGCAGTGGAGGAAACCGAGACATTATTTAAAAACGAAGGAACAGGTTTGCTGATTTCTTCTACAAGGTCTAAAGCGCGTTCTTCAAAAGAAATCTCCTTTAATGCACCTTCCCGGATCTCCGCAAAGCGATTGATCACCGCAGGAAGTTCCGTTTCATTGCTGATTAAAATCAACTGTGTTCCGGCAGAAGCGATTTCTTCCAGCAATACATTTAAGTTTTTACGGGAAACGGTATCCAATCCATTATAAGGTTGGTCCAGGATTAACAATTGGGGTTTTAACCATAAGGCTTTTACCAATTGTAATTTTTTATGTTCTCCGCTGGATAGCTGGATTAGCGGAGAGTTTTTTAAGGAGGTAAAGCCCAGAGCTTCCAAAATATGCTCAATTTCTTCAAATTGAAGCCTGTGTTCTTTGCCATAAACTTCCAGTTCAGCGATCACTGTAGCTGTCGTTACCGTAACTGAACTGTTATAGCGTTGCTGATAGTAGAAGTTTGAAGCGCCTTCAAGGTCTTTAAACTGATACCAGTTGGCGACATAGTGCACCAAAGCTGGTAAGCTGCTTTCGGGATTGAAGTTGATCTTAACCTCTCCGTTAGGAACAGGAATTAAGCCAGCGATTGCTTTAGCCAATGATGTTTTTCCCGTTCCACTCGATCCACACAGTAACCAGTTGTCATTGCGGTTTATTACCCAGCTCAAATCCTGTAACACCGGTTTCTGGTGGTACTTTAGATTAAAGCGGGCGATATGGACGACGGGTTGTGACATTATCTGTTTTGTTCAAATTCTACGACCAATTGCTTTTGGTTTAAGATGAAATCGATGTCATCATAACCATTGATTAAACAGGATTTTTTATAAGGGTTGATCTCGAAATCAGTTTTAGATCCGGTTACTACATTGGTTACCGTTTGTGCTTCCAAATCAACATCAAGCTGGGCAGTATGATCCTGACCTACCGTGCTGAAGATTTCCGCCAAGAACTCATCACTCACCTGAATCGGTAATAAACCATTGTTCAATGCATTTCCTTTAAAGATGTCGGCAAAGAAACTGCTGATCACTACATCGAAACCTGCATCCTGGATCGCCCATGCTGCGTGCTCGCGACTGCTACCGCAACCAAAGTTCTTTCCTGCTACCAAAATCCGGCCTTTAAAAGCTGGATTGTTCAACACGAAATCTGCTTTTAAGGTGTTGTCACCATTGTAACGCCAATCGCGGAATAAGTTTTCACCGAAACCTTCGCGCGTTGTTGCCTTTAGAAACCTGGCCGGAATGATCTGGTCGGTATCTATATTCTCTATATTTAAAGGCACAATCGCCGAGGTCAATTTTTCAAATTTTTTCATTGTACTTCTATTTAAGCGTGTTCAGATTCGTTCAATAAAGTTCTTACATCCGTAACCCTTCCGGTAATGGCAGCAGCAGCTGCGGTAAGCGGACTGGCTAAGAATGTGCGGGAATCTGGACCTTGTCTTCCTTCAAAGTTTCTGTTGGAAGTAGATACACAGTATTTTCCTGCAGGGATCTTATCCTCATTCATACCTAAACAAGCACTACATCCAGGCTCGCGCAACTGGAATCCTGCTGCTTCAAAGATTTTATCCAATCCTTCAGCAATTGCTTGCTGCTCAATTTGCTTAGAACCAGGTACAATCCAAACGGTCACATTTTCTGCTTTCTGACGGCCTTTTACAAATTCCGCCACTTCGCGTAGATCTTCCATTCTGGAATTGGTGCAACTGCCGATAAATACGTAATCAATAGGCTTGCCTACCAGTTCTGTATCCTGCTCGATGCCCATATAATCCAAAGCTTTCTGGAAAGATGCCTGTTCCGAAGAAACCTGACTAGCCGTAGAAGGAATATGTTCTGCGATACCCATTCCCATTCCCGGATTTGTTCCGTAAGTGATCATTGGGCTGATGTCTGCTGCATCGAAAGTTAAAACGCTGTCAAACTTAGCATCAGCATCGCTGTATAATGTTTTCCAATAAGCCAGTGATTTGTCCCACTCTTCACCTGCAGGTGCAAATTCTCTGCCTTTAATGTAATCGAAAGTAATCTGATCAGGGGCAATTAGACCGCCTCTGGCACCCATTTCAATGCTCATATTACAGATCGTCATCCTCGCTTCCATACTTAAAGCTTCAATGGTAGAACCTGCATATTCAATAAAATAACCGGTACCACCGGCAGCAGATATTTTAGCAATGATATATAGAATAATGTCTTTAGCAGTAACGCCTTGTCCCAGTTCACCGTTCACCTCGATTTTCATGGTTTTAGGCTTCTGCTGCAATAAACATTGCGTGGCAAAAACCTGCTCCACCTGAGAAGTACCGATTCCGAATGCAATGGCACCAAAAGCACCATGTGTAGAAGTATGGCTATCTCCGCAAACCATGGTTTTTCCTGGCAAGGTGATGCCCAACTCCGGACCAATTACGTGTACAATTCCCTGGAAAGGATGACCTAAACCATAAAGCTCAATGCCAAATTCTGCACAGTTTTTGGTTAACATGTCTACCTGGTAACGGGAAAGTTCTTCTTTAATCGGTTGCAGCTGGTTTAAGGTAGGCACATTATGATCTGCCGTAGCCACAGTTTGCTGCGGACGGAAAACAGGCAAGCCTCTTTTGCGTAGACCATCGAAAGCCTGAGGGGAGGTCACCTCGTGTATCAAGTGTGTATCGATATATAAAATATCCGGAAATCCGACTTCACTCTTTACCACATGGGCATCCCAAATTTTTTCTACTAATGTTTTTGACATTTTTTATTGCTTTGTAAAGGACTCAGGTTTTTAACACCCGAGTCCTTTTAATTTTATGATTAGGCAGTTTTAATAGATTTCATTGCAGTCATTGCCTTTCTTAATTCAGCACCTACAACTTCCACCTGATGTGAGCGGATCACTTCATTTACAGAAATCAATGCTCTGTTGTCCACAGCACCATCTTTACCGTCGTTGAAGTTTTTACCGATCAGGTCAGTATCAACTTTAGTCATGAAATCTGCCAGGAGTGGTTTACAAGCATGGTCAAATAAGTAACAACCGTATTCTGCAGTATCAGAAATCACCCTGTTCATTTCGAATAATTTTTTACGGGCAATCGTGTTTGCAATTAACGGAGTTTCGTGTAGTGACTCGTAATAAGCAGATTCCGGTTTAATTCCAGCTTCTACCATGGTCTCAAAAGCCAGTTCCACACCTGCTCTTACAAAAGCAACCATTAATAATGCATTGTCAAAATATTCCTGTTCGCCAATTTTAACATTGCCAGCAGGAGTTTTCTCAAAAGCAGTTTCGCCGGTAGCCGCACGCCATGCCAATAGATTTTTATCACCAGCAGCCCAGTCTTCCATCATCACACGGCTAAACTCACCGCTCATGATGTCATCCTGATGTTTTTGGAATAAAGGACGCATGATCGTTTTCAATTCTTCAGAAACTTCAAATGCTTTGATTTTAGCCACATTGCTCAATCTGTCCATCATGGCAGTGATACCACCTTGTTTCAAGGCTTCAGTGATCACTTCAACACCATATTGAACCAATTTAGAAGCGTAACCAGCATCAATTCCTTTTTCAATCATTTTATCAAATGAAAGGATAGATCCTGTTTGCAACAATCCGCAAAGGATCGTTTGTTCGCCCATTAAATCTGATTTTACTTCAGCCACGAAAGATGATTTTAAAACACCTGCTTTATGGCCACCTGTTCCTACGCAATAGGCTTTAGCCTGATCTAAACCTTTTCCTTGAGGATCGTTCTCAGGGTGAACTGCAATTAGCGTAGGTACACCAAAACCGCGTACATATTCTGCTCTTACTTCGCTACCCGGGCATTTAGGCGCTACCATGATTACGGTAATGTCTTTACGCACCTGCATGCCTTCTTCCACGATGTTGAAACCATGTGAGTAAGACAATGTAGCACCTTGTTTCATCAAAGGCATTACTGCAGTAACTACTGAAGTATGTTGTTTATCAGGAGTAAGGTTAATCAATACATCGGCTGTAGGGATCAACTCTTCATAAGTACCTACTGTAAAGTTATTCTCAGTCGCATTTTTCCAGGAATCTCTTTTACCTTCAATCGCTTCTTTACGCAAAGTATAAGAAACATCTAAACCGCTATCTCTTAAATTTAAACCCTGGTTCAGTCCTTGTGCACCGCAACCGATAATCACCAGCTTTTTTCCTTTAAGGGCATTTACGCCGTCCAGGAATTCAGAGCTGTCCATGAAATCGCATACACCCAATTGGTTTAATTTTTCTCTAAGAGGTAGTGTGTTAAAATAGTTTGACATCGTTTTTAATGGTTATTTATAGGTTCTAATTTTTTGTTTAATATTTATTTATAGAAAGGCTTTCGGCCTTTTCGAATTACATACTGAATACGTTTTTCTCTTTATCAAGGAATTCGTTTTCAATCACTTCCTGTCCCGGCTCTCTGCGTTCGAATTCTCTGAGTTTGCGGTTAAAGCCTTCGCTGTCCTTGATGATCGCTACTCTCGCACTTCTGACAAATTCTATCAGCCCGTAAGGTTGTAATACTTCGATCAGTTTGTCCGTTTCTTCGCGGTGACCTGTGGTTTCAAACACGGTGTAATCTTTACGGATCACTACCGCTCTTGCGCCATTTTCACGCAACAGACGTTCAACAGATACCAGTTCGGCGATCGTATCGGTAGGCACTTTATAAAGCGCCATTTCCTGCCAGATAATGTCTTCATTGGTGTTAAAATATACTTTCAATACCTCTACCTGCTTTTCAATCTGACGGGAAAGTTTACGCACTACTTCTTCCGTTTCGTGAATCACGATGTTGAAACGGTGAATGTGTTCAATCTCCGATGGCGAAGTGTTTAAGGTATCTATATTGATTTTTCTTCTTGAAAAAATAATGGCAATACGGTTCAGTAATCCGATTTGATTTTCCGTGTATACCGTTATCGTAAATTCCTGTTTTTCGTTTATTTCTTGAGAACTGCTCATGATCTGCTAATTATTTAAGTCTGATTTCACTTACACTGCTTCCTTGCGGAACCATTGGGAATACATTGTGTTCTTTGGCTACCATTATCTCTAAAAGGAAGGAACCTTTGTGGTTTAACATTTCTTCTAATGAGCTCACCAGATCTTCACGTTCAGAAACCTTTTTACCTGCGATATAATAAGAATCGGCAAGTTTCACGAAATCAGGACTGGTAATGTCTACGAAAGAGTAGCGTTTCTCATGGAACAATTGCTGCCATTGGCGAACCATACCCAGGAACCTGTTGTTCAGGATCATGATCTTCACGTCAATTCCACTTTGCATGATCGTACCCAATTCCTGAAGCGTCATCTGGAAACCACCGTCGCCGATTACAGCAACTACGGTACGGTCTGGCGCGCCAAATTTAGCACCAATCGCTGCAGGTAAGCCGAAGCCCATTGTGCCTAAACCACCGCTCGTAATGTTACTTCTGGTGTGGTTAAACTTCGCATAACGACAAGCTACCATCTGATGCTGACCCACATCGGTTACGATGATCGCTTCACCTTTGGTCAGGATATTTAACTGGTTGATCACCTCACCCATGGTCAATTCTCCGCTTTGCGGGTTTAACTCATTATGAATGACTGTTTCCAATTCTGTTTTGTCGAAAGCCCTGAACTCCGCCAACCATTCTTTATGTTCTTTCTGATCCACTAAAGCAGTCAGAAGAGGAAGGGTTTGCTTACAATCGCCCCATACCGGAACTTCTGCTTTTACGTTTTTATCGATCTCTGCAGGATCAATATCCAGGTGGATTACTTTGGCTTGTTTTGCATATTTATCTAAACGTCCCGTTACACGGTCGTCGAAACGCATTCCTATCGCAATCAGTACATCACAGGCATTGGTTTGCACGTTTGGACCATAGTTACCATGCATCCCTAACATCCCCACATTTAAAGGGTGATCTGTAGGAATTGCACCGGCACCCATAATGGTCCATGCTGCCGGAATTCCGGTTTTTTCTACAAAAGCTTTAAATTCCTGCTCTGCATTTCCTAAAGAAACCCCTTGTCCGAAAAGGATGAAAGGTTTTTTTGCAGAATTGATCAGCGCAGCGGCTTGTTCGATATACTCCTTACGGATATTTGGTCTCGGGCGGTAACTGCGAACGTGATCACAAGGTACATAACCTTCATAATCGAACATTTGCAATTGTGCGTTTTTGGTGATGTCGATCAATACCGGGCCTGGTCTGCCGCTGCGGGCGATGTAAAAAGCTTTCGCCAATACACTCGGAATTTCCGTTGCATCAGTGATCTGGTAATTCCATTTCGTTACCGGAGTAGTAATGTTAATTACATCCGTTTCCTGGAAAGCATCCGTTCCTAAAAGGTGTGCATATACCTGTCCGGTGATGCAAACCATAGGTGTACTGTCGATCTGTGCGTCTGCTAAACCTGTTACCAGGTTGGTGGCTCCGGGGCCACTCGTAGCGAATACGACGCCGACTTTGCCGGAAGTACGTGCATAACCTTGTCCGGCATGTGTGCCGCCTTGTTCATGACGTACTAAAATATGTTTTAACTTGTCTTTATAATCGTATATCGCATCGTAAATAGGCATGATGGCGCCACCAGGATAACCAAAAATGGTATCCGTGCCTTCAGCTATTAATCCTTCCAATAAAGCTACAGAACCGGAAACATTTACTGTTTTCTTTGGTTCCGTTAAGGTTGTTGCTTCCTCTTGTGCAGTGTTCATTGTTTTATTTTTAGGTATAGGGGTTTCGGTTAATTAGTGAGTGTAGGCGTCGGTAACGCAGCCCTCACTGGCATCGCTTACCTGTTTCAGGTATTTATAAAGGACGCCGCCTTTGACTGGTGGTGGCAACTGTTTCCAAACCGCTTTACGTTTTTCCATTTCTTCTTCAGTAATGTCCAGGTGTAAAGTGTTGTTTACCGCATCAATGATGATCGTATCGTTGTCATGTACAAAAGCGATATTTCCACCGTCCCATGCTTCAGGAGTGATGTGTCCTACTACGAAACCATGTGTACCTCCGGAGAAACGTCCGTCGGTAATCAAGGCTACCGATTTTCCCAATCCTGCACCAATAATGGCCGAAGTTGGTTTTAGCATTTCCGGCATTCCCGGTGCTCCTTTAGGGCCTACCTGTCTGATCACTACTACATCTCCTTTTTTTACCTTTCCACTCTGGATTCCGGCGATCAATGATTTTTCTCCCTCAAAGACCCTTGCCGGACCTTCAAATCTTTCTCCTTCTTTACCACTGATTTTGGCTACCGCACCTTTTTCGGCGATGTTGCCATATAACATTTGTAAGTGACCTGTCGCTTTTACCGGGTTGGTTACCGGAAGAATTACTTTCTGTGCATCAAAATCAAGATCAGCAGCATCTGCTACATTTTCAGCCAGTGTTTTTCCGGTTACTGTTAAGCAGTCGCCATGAATTAAGCCTACTTTCAACAGATATTTTAATACCGCCGGAACACCACCGATTTCATGAACATCTTCCATCAGATACTGTCCGCTTGGTTTCAAATCCGCCAATACAGGAGTACTGTCGCTCACCGCCTGGAAATCTGCTAATTTTAAGGTTAATCCTACTGATTTCGCCATTGCGATTAAGTGCAACACTGCATTCGTAGAACCTCCTAAAACCATTACCGTTACAATCGCATTGTGGAATGCTTTTTCGGTCATGATGTCTGAAGGAAGGATATTTCTTTCCAATAAAACACGGATGGCTTTACCCGCATCTAAACATTCTTTTCTTTTTTCCTCGCTCAATGCAGGATAAGAAGAACTGTATGGCAAACTCATGCCCAATGCTTCGATTGCCGAAGCCATGGTATTTGCGGTATACATTCCTCCACATGCGCCGGCTCCCGGACAAGTGTGGCGAATGATGCCCTGATAATCTTCTTCATTTAAGGTACCTGCCAGTTTCTCGCCAAGGGCTTCAAAAGCAGATACGATATTTAATGATTTTCCTTTATACTTTCCGGAGTGGATACTTCCACCATATACCATGATCGACGGGCGGTTTAAGCGGCCCATTGCCATGATAGAACCCGGCATGTTTTTATCACAACCTGGCAAAGCAATTACGCCATCGTAATATTGTCCGCCACAAATCGTTTCAATAGAATCGGCAATTACATCTCTGGAAACCAGTGAGTAGCGCATTCCATCTGTTCCGTTTGACATGCCATCGCTTACGCCGATGGTGCTGAAGGTTAAACCGACCATTCCGTTATCCCAGACCCCGTCTTTAACAATTTTTGCTAAATCATTGAGGTGCATGTTGCAGGTATTTCCATCGTATCCCATACTGGCAACACCGACCTGTGCTTTGTCCATATCTTCCTTGGTCAGACCAATTCCATATAGCATGGCTTGTGCTGCAGGCTGGGTTGGGTCCTGCGTGAATACTTTACTGTAGCGGTTTATTTCTGGTGATTGTGACATATTATATGATTACTTCGTAATTTTGCTTTTCTAAAACCAAACATTTATAAGTGCGTTGTATTGTGGCACCAACACTGTCGTTCCAACGGATTGGGAACTGATATTCGTCGACAGAAGCGATGCCTGCAATCTCTGTAGCTGTTCCACAGAAGAAAGCGCTGTCTGCATGTTTCAGGTCTTTTACCGTCAGGTGCTTTTCTACCAGTTCGATGTCCAGTATGCGGCATAATTCGATGACTGTAGCACGGGTGATTCCAGCCAGGATATTGCCAAGAGGAGGGGTGTATAACCTTCCGTTTTTCTCAATAAAAATATTTGCTCCAGGCGCTTCCGCGATATTGCCGTTCATGTCTAACAATAAGGCTTCATCAAATCCTTTGCGTTTTGCCTCTGTAGTGGCTAAGATAGAATTCACGTAATTACCACTTACTTTAGCTTCTATAGGTGTCGATTTTGGATTTGGACGCTCATAGCTGGAAATGCAAACTTTTAATTGCTGATTTCCAAGGTAGGCTCCCCATTCCCAGGCACAGATCATGATGGAAACATCGGTTGCGGCAACCAATTGCATATTTGGCGCAGCATATACCAATGGGCGGATGTATGCGTCTTTTAAATTGTTTAATTCCAGTAGTTTATAGGTTTGTTTGATCAGGTTGTTGATATCCCATGGAAAAGGCATATTTACCAGTTCTGCAGATTTTTTTAACCTTTCGAAATGCTCTCTGATCTTAAATATGCGGGTTCCGTTATGGGTATGATATGCCCTGATCCCTTCAAATACAGCGTAGCCATAATGGAGCGATTGCCCGTAGATATCGGCAGTTGTGTTGGCGGCTTTCTGGAACTTGCCGTCTAAGTATAACACTGTATTTGAATTATGGTATTTCATTTTGGTTGTAGATTGATGTTTTGTTCTTTTTATTGGTTCATTAAAAAAGCGCCACTTTTGGGGGGCGCTTGCGTATATTTTTTTATTAAATATTCATTTACAGCGCCTTATCCCTCTGAGTAATCAGCAGAAGAATCACATTAATAATGACAATAATTAAGGCGGTGCTAATAAGGTTCATTTTGTTCTTTATTTGTTGTTGCTTTGTAAATCCAATTTAGGCTTTGGCTTCTACACTTCCAATAGCCAGCTAAAAATAATTGAAAAAAAATATTATTCTTTTATTTTTTACAATATACAAATATTATTCTTGATAATTTGTGTTTTTAATATCTTTAATTGGCTGCTACTATACCGAATATGAAATCGGTATTCGGTATGGGTATTATGCAAGCATTGTAATTTTAGTGATTTTCTTCCTGAAATGTGGAAAACCCCGAAAAAATTGGTAAATTTTGTAAGAATAACGGACATAAAAAAAGCCCTGTTATCAGCTGGGGGTATTCGCTGAAGCAGGGCTATTGGGAAATTATTAAGGGGGATCTTTTTTCTGAATGAACTTTATTACTGATGGTTAGTCTTAAAGTAAATTTATAGGAATTGGTTATAGGGCAATTATTTTCTACATCGATTTGACGATTCCCGGTATCGATTTCATGTTATTTAAGAAAATATGCCTTCTGGGCGTAACAAAACGAAATATAATACGACTAATGTTTATAGTGGAGCCGGATGAAGTACATTCAATAGGGGATGGAGCTTACCTGGAAAATAAATAACCTTCTTGTGTATGATTAGATGTTTAGTGCTAGACGATGAACAGCATGCTGTAGACCTCCTTGTGTCTTACATTAAACGCGTTCCATTTTTGGAATTGACTTACAGTTCGACAGATCCGCTGGAGGCATTGGCATTTCTGAATACAGCGGAGGTAGACCTGATCTTTTCCGACATTGAAATGCCTGAATTGTCGGGACTGGAATTTACGAGGGCGTTACGAGGGAAGCATCATGTGGTCTTTACCACCGCATATAGTAAATTTGCAATGGAAGGTTTTGAGCATGATGTTATTGATTTTCTGCTTAAACCGATCATCTTTCCACGATTTCTAAAAAGTGCCCAGAAGGCAATGACGCTAATAGCTGGTTTAGACAAGGTAAAAGTAGAGGAGGAGCGAAAGGATTATCTTTTCGTGAAGACCGAGCAAAAAGGAAAGCTGATCAAGATCAACTTCGATGAGATTGATTATGTGGAGGGGATGCGGAATTACGTGGGGATCTATAAAAATGGAGAACTCGTGCAGGCACTCATGAATATGAAGGATCTGGAATCGCTGCTTCCCATGGCACAGTTTGTCCGTGTGCATAATTCCTATATCATCCGGATCTCCGGAATTCAGATGATAGAAGGGAATGTGGTCCGTTTGAAAAATGTACATGGCGCTATTCCAATAGGTATTACTTACAAAAATGCTTTCATGGATAGAATAAAGTAGTCGCAGCACTAGTCCCTATCCGGTTTTCAGTTGTATATAAAATATAGTTACACCTATATATGATATACATTGAATTAAACATTAAACTTAAGAAGGTCTTAGACCTGTTGAAAAAGAAGCCGGCGATTTTAGCGTTTGTAACCATTTGTAATTCCTCTGCTCTGGCCCAGGTAGACATCGGCTATAAATTTGGCGGTGTCACTACTGATGTGAGGAGTAATCCCAATTTTTCTGATAAGAACCGCATCAGTTATCAGCTCGGGCTTTATCTGAATTTAGATCCATTGCCATTCCTCAGTTTACAGACAGAAGTTTTGTATACCCGAACCCGGGTACAAAATATAGTCGCTGTCGACGGCTTGAAGACAGGCATGAAAGGGATGGGCTATTGGTCGGTGCCCTTGCTTTTCCAGGTCAACCCCATGCCTTTTCTGCGTATCGGAGCAGGGCCGCAATGGAATTTCCATACCAACCGGTATAAATACAGGATAACTGATGATCAGCAGGCATTTAAGAATTTCATGTCATTGGCCCTGGATGCGGAAGTCAAAGTAAGTGGTTCTACACGATTGTACATCCGGATGAATAAAGGGATAGAACGTTTCGAGAATATTTCTGATGGTAAGAGCGGCAAAATTAACCGCTGGGAGTTTGGGATT
Source organism: Pedobacter steynii (assembly GCF_900103665.1). Lineage (GTDB taxonomy): Bacteria > Bacteroidota > Bacteroidia > Sphingobacteriales > Sphingobacteriaceae > Pedobacter > Pedobacter steynii. The sequence continues at coordinate 89,869 of NZ_FNGY01000011.1, read as the reverse complement.
CAGCGCTCTCTAATGAAGAAGTGATTTCATAAGGCAAAAAAAAAGGATGTCTCTGCAGACATCCTTTTAATATATTATGCTTTAAATATTAAGCTACTCCTTCGGCCAGGACAATAATTTTGTTTTTCAAAACCTCAACCACACCACCTTTAATTACAAAGGTCTCTTCGCCGTTTTTGCTTTTGATAATTACTGGTCCATCTTCTAAGGTGGAGATAATAGGCGCATGGTCTTTCAAAATTTGAAAAGAACCCATGGTACCTGGTACCGTAACCGCGGTTACTTCGCCTTCAAAGACTTTTTTATCTGGTGTTAATATTTCTAGTGTCATATTCAAAGTATAAGCGCTTTAATTAAGCGTTTGCTTCAGCTAATAGTTTCTTACCTTTTTCGATTGCATCTTCGATACCACCTACTAAGTTAAATGCAGCCTCTGGATATTCATCAACTTCACCATCCATAATCATGTTAAATGCTTTGATGGTATCTTTAATGTCAACAAGTACACCTTTTAAGCCTGTAAATTGCTCAGCTACGTGGAATGGTTGAGATAAGAAACGTTGAACACGACGCGCACGGTGAACGATTAATTTATCCTCTTCAGATAACTCGTCCATACCAAGAATCGCGATGATATCCTGAAGTTCTTTATAACGTTGTAAGATTTCTTTTACGCGTTGAGCAGTGTTATAGTGCTCATCACCTAAGATCGCCGGAGATAAGATTCTTGAAGTTGAATCCAATGGATCCACCGCAGGATAAATACCTAGCTCAGAAATTTTACGTGACAATACTGTTGTTGCATCTAAGTGGGCAAACGTTGTAGCCGGAGCCGGATCCGTTAAATCATCTGCAGGTACATAAACCGCCTGAACAGATGTAATTGATCCACGTTTAGTTGAAGTAATACGTTCCTGCATTAAACCCATCTCTGTTGCCAAAGTTGGTTGGTAACCTACCGCAGAAGGCATACGACCTAAAAGTGCCGATACTTCAGAACCTGCCTGAGTGAAACGGAAGATGTTATCAACGAAGAAAAGGATGTCTTTTCCAGCGCCTTCGCCATCACCATCACGGAAGTATTCAGCAACGGTTAGTCCAGATAAAGCCACACGAGCACGTGCTCCAGGAGGCTCATTCATCTGACCGAATACCAATGTTGCTTTAGATTCTTTTAGTTTCTCTGTGTCAACCTTGCTTAGATCCCATCCACCTTTTTCCATTGAATGAAGGAACTCTTCGCCATAGTTGATTACACCAGATTCGATAAACTCACGTAAAAGGTCATTACCTTCACGAGTACGCTCACCTACACCGGCAAATACTGATAAACCAGCATACGCTTTCGCGATGTTGTTTACCAATTCCATGATCAATACCGTTTTACCTACACCCGCACCACCGAACAAACCGATTTTACCACCTTTAGCATAAGGCTCTAATAAGTCGATTACTTTGATACCTGTAAATAGTACCTCTGATTCAGTTGATAGCTCGTCGAATTTAGGAGGAGCATTGTGGATTGGTCTTCCGCCGGTTTTATCAACTGCGTTGATACCGTCGATAGCCTCACCAACAACATTGAATAGACGACCTTTAATCTGATCACCAACAGGCATTTTGATAGGCGCACCAGTATCTAATGCTTTCATGCCACGAACTAAACCATCGGTCGAGTCCATTGCAATTGCACGTACGCGGTCTTCACCAAGATGTTGTTGAACTTCTAAAACGATCTTCTGTCCGTTTTCTTTTTCAATCTCTAATGCAGAGAAAATTTGAGGTAAATGAGCATCGTCAGCAAAACTCACGTCAACTACCGGTCCTATAATCTGCGCTATTTTTCCAATGTTAGGCATATATTGTTTTGGGTAAAATTATAAATATCAATTTGTTAAAGGCCGTTTTGTAAGCCCACAATTCGGTTTGCAAAGTTAAGATTTTCCAACATAAATTGCATATATAAATAAAAAGTTTTTCCACAGTTTTTAAATGAATAATTTAGCGGGTATAAAACGGGCTTCAGACAGCGGCTTTTTAGTAGTAAAAAGCGAGTTTTTTTGTCTGGTTCTTTCGTTGTTAAAAAGAAAAAATAATTGATGAAAACCATATTAGTAACTGGAAGTAACGGCCTTACAGGGCAAAAGATCACTGAACGTGTCCTGGCAACAAAAGATTTTAACCTGATCGCGACCTCCAGAGGAGAGAATCGTTTCCCTGTTAAAGAAGGATATGTTTATGCTGAAATGGACATCCTGAATCCGGCAAATGTGACCGAAGTTGTAGCGAAATATAAACCGGATGCGATCATTCATACGGCAGCAATGACAAATGTGGATACTTGTGAGTCGCAAAAAGAGCTGGCACATGAGTTAAACGTAGCTGCTGTGGAGACCTTAATTCAGGTCTGTAAACAATTCGATGTACAGCTGATTCACTTGTCTACAGACTTTATTTTTGATGGTGCAAACGGACCGTATGATGAGGTTGCCCCGGCATGTCCTTTGAGTTATTACGGACAAACGAAGTTAGCAGCCGAAAATGCGATTATTGCTGCAGGTGGAAAATGGGCAATCCTGAGAACGATCATTGTATATGGTATTGTAAGTGACATGAGCCGCAGTAATATTGTATTATGGGCAAAAGGTGCTTTGGAAAAAGGCGAGCCTATTAATGTCGTGAATGACCAGTGGCGGATGCCAACCCTGGCAGAAGATCTTGCTGATTGCTGCTTACTTGCGGTATCTAAGAATGCGCAAGGTGTTTATAATGCTTCGGGGAAAGATATGATGAGTATTTCTGAACTGGTTGGGAAGGTTGCAGATTACTGGAACCTGGATAAAAGCCTGATCAAAGAGATCAGCGCAGCAACTTTAAACCAGAGTGCAAAACGCCCGGTAAGAACAGGATTCATCTTAAATAAAACAATTCGTGATCTTGGTTATCAGCCCCGCAGTTTTCAGGAAGGATTAGCGATATTGGACGAACAGTTAAAGGATAAATAAATTATATATATTATGGCATTACAAGTTGGCGATCAAGCCCCGGATTTTAAATTATTCAGCTCAGACCTGAAAGAAGTAGCACTATCTGATTATAAAGGTAGAAAACTGGTTGTTCATTTCTTCCCATTAGCCTTTACAGGGGTGTGTACTGCACAGCTTTGTACGATGAGAGATAGCTTTGGCTATTATCAGGGAATGAATGCGGATGTGGTTGGTATCTCTGTAGATTCTCCGTTTACATTGGCTAAATTCAAAGAAGAACAAAGCTACCAGTTCCCTTTGTTGTCTGATTTTAACAAAGAAGCATCTGGTGCATTCGGCGCTTTATACGAAGAATTTGCTTTCAATATGAAAGGAATCTCCAAAAGATCGGCTTTTGTAATTGATGAAGAAGGAAAAATTATTCACTCAGAAGTGTTGGAAGAAGCAGGTAATATGCCTGACTTTGATGCGATTAAGCGTTCCATAGAAGCATAAGAGGGCGTTTGTCTGATTGAAAATGTAGATTTTTTTTTAAATAAAATTTGTAAAATCAATTTCAAACACTACTTTTGCAGTCCGTTACCGAAACAACGAAAACGGAAATGCATTTGTAGCTCAATTGGATAGAGCATCTCACTACGGATGAGAAGGTTTGGGGTTCGAATCCCTACAAGTGCACTTTACCGGAGTCAATTTTTTCAAGAAAATTTGCTCCGGTTTTTTTATGCCTTAACTTCTTGTTAATGTGATAGATAAGCTGAGCCGCTTTATTCATTTTAGTGGTTCGATGATTTTCACCGTCAAAAACCCATTTTTCAAGAAAAATCGAACCAGTTATTGATCTTTTGACGTCAGAATCGGCCTCTGAGTAAAACTGAGTCAGTTTTTTAAGGTTAGATGTCGCTAAGGTTGCCAGATTTTCTATATCAAGTTCCTCTGAATCCCGCTCAGTCAGCTCTTGCAGCGCTGCTTTAGCCCTTTCGATCTTCTCCTCGCAGTCTTTTTTGATATTCTGGTACTCAGTTCCACTAATGACATCATTGATTAACAATTCTATCGACTTATTCATGCGGTTATTTTGTTCCTTAATAATTTCTATGGTTCGGGAACGGTCTGCCTTTGATGCTCGATTTTCAAAATAAGCGTCAGAAACCACAGAAATAAATAATTCCGCCATTCCTGGCCTGGGTACAAACTGCTTAAGTACACGCTCAAACAAGATATTGGTCATATCCGCCCGGAATCTAGGGCAACCTGCTTTACAGTGATAGTAATGATAATAATGTTTGCGTCCTCTGGATGCACTGCCCGTAAGTACCTCACCACATTTAGGGCAAATCAGGAAGCCTCGTAATGCTAAAGAACGTGGAGAAACGGCCTTGTTGCCCTGTTTCTGCTTGAACTGGCGCTTTCTACCTTCCAATACATCCTGAACTTTATAAAACAAGCTTTCAGAAATCAACGGTTCATGCTGCCCGTCCACAAGCCTTGCTTCCTCGTCTTTAAACGCTGGAATTCTAATTTTCCCACAATAACCAGGATTTCGGATGTAATCCCAAAAACTGCTGCGCCCGCACTTTAAACCCATTTCCTTTGCCTTCATCCAAACATGTTCAGTTGCAAAAGTACCTTCGGCTAACTGTTCAAACGCCCATTTCATGTAACTGGCTTCAGGTTCATATATGGCAATATATTTTTTACCATCTTCGGTAGTTTTGTTCTTATAGCCTGCTGGTGCGCGCCCCATCCATCTACCTTCTTTTTTTGCCCTTCTCATGCCATATTTCACATTCAATGCCCTTCGGTCATTTTCCACTTCAGGCATGGAAAGATAAACGGCTAGGATCGTCTTACTTTCAGGCACCTCTACATCCAAAGGCTGTTCAATGGCAACTGGCTCAACAAAGTAATCTAAATTGAGGATGCGGATCATCTGGTAAGCATCAGCTGTATTTCTGCTGAACCGATCCCATTTGGTGAACATGATATAATCGAAGTCTTTGCCTTTTGACCGCTTCATTTCGGCTAGTAGTTTGTTCCATTCGGGGCGGTTAAAAGTTTTGGCCGAATAATCCTCAAAGATGATCTTGGTAACCTCTATATGATTCCTTAAACAGTAGGTTTGTAAACGTTCGGCCTGATCCCGCTGGGAAAAGCCCTTGTCTGCCTGCTCATCAGTACTCACCCTGATGTATAAACATGCTTTTTTCATTAAATTTCTCCTTTCATTTTCATGTTAATATTGGTTAATAAATCAGTTATTTGAACAGCTTTCTCGGTGTCCTGACGTCTGGGTTATTTTCGCCGGAATCCTTTCTAATTATCTGTTTAACTGATAAATTAGCGAATTTATACATGAAATCCAAAATTAGTTCGGCTTCAGTATTGTTAACTATTGTCCCATTTTCTTCGAGAATTTTAATAACTTTTTGAGGGGTTATGGTACGTTTTCCGGTAGTTCTTATGTCTCTCATGTTTTGCAGATTGGAATGCAAACATGAAGTGCTTAAAAATAGCTTGGTCACTAGTAGTGATGAATAAACTTTTAAAAAAGATGGCTAAAATAAATTCATCACTACTAATGACGAGTAAGCTTAAATAAAATTTATGGTTAGTAGTATAAACATGTTTTAATAATAACTCTACTATAGTTTATAAAACAGCTCTTCACCTAAATTCCTACGGGTTATATTGGAATGAAGTTGTGGATAATTAATAATGTAGCCACTATAGCCAATACGCTTTAAAATCAATGTATAAATCAGCCTATGCATAATTAAAGTCATGAAATAAACTTCTTGAAATACTATATCATCGGAATTGTCAGAAACAGGGAGTTCTCCATGTTGGAATTTATCTCTCGCTCTTAAAGCGGATTGTTCATAATCGTTTAGCTTATAGTTTATTAAATCGAATGATTTTTGAAGCTTGTCTGCATTAGTAGGGCTGTTTAAGTTTTCTATACGGCTTTTAAAAATCTTTCGAGCAGTTTCATTTCCGGCGTCTGGAGGCAGTATCTCATCTAAGGTTCCAAGAAATTTATCCTTCAGTTCTTTGAATACTTCCTTTGTAACTGGTTTGGGTCTCTTTTCATCATTTTCTCCCATAAGAACAGCTGTTATTGCTTCAAGTGCAAGACTATATGCCGACCCCTTTATTTCCAACGCTAGCAGATTTCCTTGGAGTGTAACTATAACTGCGCGGGATATCGGTTCATTATTATAAAATAATTCGCAAAGACCACTAAATATTGGCTCTTCAATCGCTACGATATCATTAATCCACTTTTTGACCTCGACTTCTTTTGCTTCTATCTCAATTTCATCCTTACCTGTCATATTGTAAACAGAGTATGCATTTGTAGTATGAATTCTGTACCCTGTCATCATGGATTCGCGATAAGTCGAAAAGCTTATATCACTTATTTGAGTAAATTCGGCTGTCTCGGAGGATAAGATAAATCCTTCATCCAAATAAACATTACCATAAAGAAAACCCAGTGCAAGTAAAATGGCGTGGCTGACGTTCTTAAATATCTGTGTATTACATATGCTTGTAGTATCAATCACCAGATATGAATTTTTATCAATCTGAAATTCAAAAAAATGATATTCAGAATTATTAATAATAACTTTTATAAGATTTCCATCTTTTGCAGGTAAGTCGGTCTTGTAGCTCCATCCTCGAACATTACGGAGTTTACCTTGACTCGAAATAACTGGAACTACAAGTCTTAAATACTTTCCATCAAAATTTGAATCATCTTCAGCAGTTGAGAGTTTGTCTATACTCCCGGTTATTTCAATAGTTGGGTCGTCATTGTTAAAATCCGTAAAGTGCTGATTCAAGTGAATTGAATTTTCAGGAATAAAATAGGTGCTTTTTTCACTGGATAATTTTATAGGTTTAGGAAATTCAATAAAATGCATTTGGCTAGAACTGTAACCGCTAAAGGGTTTAAAAAGAATTTTTGCTGAATAGCCTTTTTCTACTTTATCAATCGATATATCATAATTTTTTAATAGGTAATGTTCTGTCTCTAGTTTTAGAGTTTGAGATTCTTTTATTGCATCAATCGCTTCAATAGTCGTGTTTAAGGTTTTATGTGTCATGTAGAGCATATTAGGTTAATAACTTTGTAGTTAGTGCTAAAATGCTTATTTATCACTACTAGTGACCAACTCATTTTCAAGCTTTTCAACTTTGAGCTATCAAAATTTAGATAGCCATGAGCAGATACAAAGACCCCAATGTAAAAGGCCGCAAGTTTAACGGCAGCCCGCACCTGAAATTCAAAATGGTGAAACAATCGCCCCGTCAGAAAATCCGGCAACTGTTAAGGAGTTTCGTCCCATTGGAACAGTTCTGGCCAAACCGGACACCCGACAAAATCGAACAATAACATTCCCATAATCATTCAAACTTAGTTCAACAATTAACAAGCGTTTAAAAGCACTGCTGTAAGGAGCCTCCTGTAGCCCGCGTGGTCTAAGCAAAGATATATTTTCGTCCACGAAAACCCTTTTCGCCGCTTACCAGTTGGCTTAAAGCGGCTGCGGAACTTGCCTCTTTTTAACTCCTATAAAGACACTACCATGCCAAGAAAGAAATCACCCAATCCTGATGAACTGCTGACCCGTTTTGTACGGACAAGGGTAACAGAAAAGGTTTATATGCGGCTGGATAAGATCCGGCTGAACAGTGATTGTCATTCTGTTGGTGGTGTTGCCAGGAAATTATTGAGCCAGGAAAAGATTACGCTTTTCTATAAAGACATGACCTTGAATGCCACTATGGAGGAACTGGCCTTGATCCGTAAGGAGTTAAAGGCAATTGGTATCAATATCAACCAGATCACCCGCAGCTTCAATCAGGATAAAGCAGAAACACACCGGGCATTTTATGTATTAAAAGTGGCCAACCAGTATAAAAAAGTGGATAAGAAAGTAGATGAACTGTTAACCCTCATTTCTAAACTCGCTGACAAATGGTTGCAAAAATAAACGCAGGAAAAAGCATTCGTGGCGCACTGCATTACAATGAAAACAAGGTGAATGAAGGTGAAGCTAACCTGATTATGGCAAGCGGCTTTGCCGGAGAAATTGAGCAAATGAATTTTAACCAGAAACTGAATCGTTTCCAGCATTTACTGGAATTAAATCCCAACGTAAAAACAAATGCCGTTCACATTTCCCTGAACTTCCATTCCAGTGAAAATCTTGATAATTCCGAGTTACAACAGATCGCAAACAGCTATATGGAAAAGATGGGCTATGATGACCAGCCTTTTCTGGTTTACCGCCATGATGATGCCGCCCATATGCATGTACATATCGTAACGACAAATATCACCGCCCAGGGGAAACGTATTGATCTGCACAACAATGCACTGAAATCCGAGGAAGCAAGGAAGGCAATTGAGGAAGAATACAATCTGGTTAAAGCAGAATCAAAAATGATTAAACAAAATTCAGGGATTATAAAGGCTGATCCTCAAAAAGTAAAGTATGGCAAAATACCCACGAAACGGGCAATCAGTAACGTCATTACCGCGGTCACCAGAGATTACAAGTTTACTTCACTGGCGGAATACAATGCCGTTCTGAAATGCTTTAATGTAACGGCACTGCGTGGTGCGGAACATACGCCTATGTATGAAAACAAAGGACTTATGTTCTCTTTACTGGATGCAAAGGGTATTTCTGTTGGTGTTCCGGTAAAGGCCAGTTCATTTTACAGCAAACCGACACTGCGAAATTTAGAGCAGAAGTTTGAAGGGAACGCCGAAAAGCGAAAGCAGTATAAGGTAAATCTTAAACAGCGGATAGATCAGGTATTCGGCAAATACAGCAATATTACCAGATCAAGATTTGAGGAAGAAGCTGGCAAACTTGGAATTCATGTCGCATTCCGGGAAAATGAACAGGGTTTCGTTTTCGGGACCACATTTATAGACCACCGGAACAAGGTAGTATTCAACGGCAGCGATTTGGGGAAAGATTACAGTGCAAAGGCCATTACAGAAAAGTTTAGCAAAGTCAGCAAGCAGATTAATCCTGAAAAGAAATCAACATTGCGCCTCGCATTGCGAAGGGAACAGAAAGCCGAATCCGCATCAGATACCTATTTAAAATTACCTAACCCTACCCATTTCCTAGAAAAGTTATTGGAGACATCACGACCAGAATACGTTACTGGAATGCCGCGTAAAAGGAAAAAGCGTAAGAAACGCAATCAACAGATCAATCAGGAACTCACCTTATAAAATTATTCTATGAATACCGGAGAAGATGCGCAAGGCTTGCGCAAGATCATTGATCTAACCAGATTAATCAGTATAGCCATATTAGTCATTCATTTTTATATCCTCTGCTATAAAGCTTTTCAGCATTGGGGTTTTACAGCAGAGATCACAGACCGTATGGTCAGCAATATCGCAAAGACGGGTTTATTTAACGGCTGGCTCAAACCCAAACTGGCCGCCTTATTGTTTTTGTGCATATCCTTATTAGGCGCAAAAGGCAAAAAGAATGAGAAAATCCAGAAGAACAGCATAGTCGTTCACATCTTAAGTGGGCTATCCGTATATTTCCTTAGCCTGCTGGTGCTTTATCTGCAAGGGAGCATACCCCTCATAGCTGGCCTGTATATTGGCTTAACTGGTATAGGTTATTTGCTGATCCTTTCCGGAGGAAACTGGTTATCAAGGTTGATTAAGCTCAATTTAGGTAAGGATGTATTCAATTCTGAGAATGAAACCTTTCCGCAGGAAGAAAGGCTTTTAGAAAATGAATATTCAATTAACCTGCCTACGAAATATAAGCTGAAAGGCAAAGTCAGAAACGGATGGGTCAATTGTGTTAATCCATTCAGGAGCATTTTAGTTTCAGGTTCGGCAGGTGCGGGTAAGACCTATTTTGTGATCCGGCACATTATAGACCAGCACCTTAAAAAGGGTTTCTCTATGCTATTATATGATTTCAAGTTTGACGATCTAAGTAAAATGGCTTATAACAAATTGCTTAAATACCATAAGAACTATAAAGTTAAACCGGAATTCTATGTCATTGATCTGGAGCATCCCAAACATCGTTGCAACCCGCTTGACCCAGAAAGTATGGAGGATATCACCGATGCTACCGAATCAAGCAGGACAATCATGCTCGGTTTAAATAAGGAATGGTTAAAAAAGACCGGGGATTTCTTTGTGGAAAGTCCGATTAACTTTTTAACGGCCATTATCTGGTACCTGCGTAAATATAAGAATGGCAAATATTGCACTTTACCTCATGTCATAGAACTGATGATGATCGATTATGATCCTTTGTTTGCTTTATTGCAGCAGGAAGAAGAAATAAAAGCATTGATCAATCCTTTTATTTCAGCCTACAGGAACAACGCAATGGCACAACTGGAAGGTCAGATAGCCAGTGCAAAGATTGGACTGGCGAGGTTGTCATCCCCGCAATTGTATTACGTACTTTCCGGTAATGATTTTACTTTGGATATCAATAATCCTGAGGCCCCTAAAGTTGTGTGTATGGGCAATAATCCCCAAAAGATAGAAACCTACGGAGCTGTACTGTCTTTATACGTTAGCAGGTTATTGAAGCTGGTTAACAAGAAAGGTAAAATGAAGTCCAGCCTGATCTTTGATGAGTTCCCTACTTTAGTGGCAACGGGGATCGTTAGCACGATCAGTACAGGCAGATCAAATTTAATAAGTTGTACGCTCGGAATCCAGTCTATTGAGCAAATGAAGAAGGAGTATGGAGCTGAGTTTGCAGAAATCATAGCAGGAATTTCCGGTAATATCATTAGTGGTCAAGTTACAGGTGAAAGTGCAAAAAAGCTATCTGAAACCTTTGGAAAAATCCTGCAGGATAGGGAGAGCCTGAGTATAAATAGCAGTGAAACCTCTATCTCAAAATCTACGCAGCTAGATTATGCCATCCCTGCCTCAAAGATAGCGACTTTATCCTCTGGGGAATTTGTTGGTATAGTTGCAGATAGTCCAAATGAGAAGATTAGGCTGAAAATGTTCCATGCGGAGCTTCAGAATGACCATGAGGCCATTGCAAAGGAAGAGGCGGCTTATGTGCAAATACCTGTTATTAGAAGGGTAAGTCATGATGATTTGCAAGAGAACTACTACAAGATAAAAAGTGATATTCAAAGATTGGTGCAAGATGAATTAAAAGATCTACAAAAAGATGCACCAATAGAAATAGCTAAGCGCAACGTTAAAAGACGCGACATCCGTAAATCAGTTCCTCTAACAAAAAAAAGAGGAAGTCAAAAACAGCAAAAGCCAATGTCCATGTGATTCTTCTTTAATGCATAAGATGATTGATATAAGAATTTAAGGATATAAAATAATCGCTCAGGTTTTTGTGTGTTTATATTTTTCTTTATTATTATATGAAAAATAACTAAAGTATTTTTTTTGTTTAAATATTAATCAATATCCTTTGTATGGGTAATAATAACGTTAAATTAATCGTTTAATAATAATAATGGGTTAATAAATTGACACATTTTAAAAACCATATGTTTACTAGCTCTTAGGCTTAGTTTAAGATGAAATAACCGTTTGTAAATATGAAAAGAGCTACATATTCTGATAGGAAAGAAGTAATTAGGATTTTAAGTGGTTCATTCTCAGAAAATAAGAGTGTTAGTTACTTAGTGGGTAGTCGTGCAGGTCGTAATCAACGGATAGACCGGTTGATGGAATATGCCTTTGATGAATGTATGGATTTCGGCGTTGTCTATATTTCTGAAGATATGAAAGCATGTGCCCTTGTTCTCTATCCTGAAAAAAAGAAGACGACTTGTAAATCAATTTTAAGAAATGTCAAATTGGTTTTGTCCGTCGTTGGGCTATTTAATGTCTTAAAAATTCTGAAGAAAGAATCTATAGTCGCTAAAGCTCAACGCGCTGAAAGGTTAAAATATTATGTGTGGTTTGTGGCAGTTGATATCTCATTCCAATCCCAGGGCATCGGTAGCCATCTAATGTCTGAGTTAATAAAAGATAGCGTTGAAATGAAACGTCAATTGATTTTAGAGACTTCAACTGAGCGTAATCTGCCATTCTATGTTGCAAATGGATTATCAGTCTATACAGATGAGGATGTAGGCTACAGACTATATTTTCTTAAATATTAATTGCTAACTAATCAAAATGTCATTCCTAATTAACTGCTCGTTATGCTGGTTTTCGGCTCCGAAATGCACTTGTTGACTCTTATTTTTCTGATCATCGAACTGATGATGTTTGGCGTACAAATTTGATCTTATTATGTATGGCCAGAGGATAAAGGCAGACTATGGTATCTGATTTTGCTTCTGCTACTTATTGTATATAATTTAACTGGAGGCTTATTTCCCGATAAAAATATCACGCTAATATCAGTTCATATCCAGAACACCATTGCCTACGGCTCAGGTTTTCTAATGGCATCGTATTTTCCATTTTATTTTTACAAATCCTTTAATCTGAGAAGTTTGCGTTTTATGGCGGTTTATGGAGTACCGCTATTTGTGCTCTTACCTTTTGTGGTATTTTTTGTTATCATCTATTCTTATACAGAGGATCTTGACTTTTCAATTAATTACGGACTCATTATTCCATTTATCTATTCGCTCTATATCTTATGGTCGATCCTTCGCGAGATTCGGAAATCTATTAAACATAACCAAGCATCCTTATATCCATTAAAAAAAACCGAAATGATTCTGGTTTATTTTGCTGTGTTTCCATGGGTTTGCTTGGCCGTATTTGCCTATTTTAATATAAGCCAATGGATTGAAGTTTTGTTTACCAACATTGGATTTGTCATTATAACCATTCTTTTCTTAATGAGATCTGGAAAATATGAGAGGAAACAAAAAGTACGTCTTATGGTTCGAGATCAACTTGTCGAAAAACAAAGAGAGGATTTTAAACATAATTGCCAAAATTATAAGTTGACAAAAAGAGAATGTGAAATTGCAGAATTACTATGTAGTGGCATGACTTACAAACAAATTGGTGAGATGCTCTACATTACCGAAAAAACCGTAGACTCACACGTTCAGAAAATTTTTTCTAAGACTGGAGTAAATAAAAAAATAGATTTACAAGGTATGCTTGGTTTTGTCGGTCGGAATGATCGACAATTGTGAAACGCTATTGTTTTGTCTTTTAACTATGATAAAAAAAATTATTTTTTTAGCTTACTCTCTAGTAGATTAATTCGTTCTTGGATTTCAGTGTACTTTTCCATTAAGTCTTTATGCTTCTCCAAAAGTGTCATGTACTTTGTTTGAAGAGAATCGTAATCTTTGTAGTGATCCGCGTTTTTGTTAACTATGGTAGGAAATATATCATCCATTTCGGGGTATTCCATAGAAAAATCATAATTGATTGCTCTACCATATTTTGCTAGAATGCTAAAATCCAGGTATTCTTGCTTTACATGAGAATAGAAGGTATTGTCTTTGTACCCTGCCCTCAAAGCAGCTTCTTTATTGGAAAACTGGCTCATCGTCACAGCTGAATACAAACTTTTTCCTCGTCCTTTTAAATCCCTGTGTTTTCTCAATTTCTAAATATTTTAAAGTATCTAAAATTAGAATGTATGATCTTTATTTTTTATTGATTTAATATTTGATTTTAATTGATTTGTGTTTATATTTATTTATTGTTTACTGATTTTTGTATTGATTATAATTTAAAAAGCTATGGAACGTTGAAATAAATTTTAAGAGTAATTAAGAATAAATAATATTTTTGCAGTTCTTCATGTAAAAATTGGAACTGCTTATCGAGCCTCGTTCATAAATCTGACAGTTTAGAACCCAACGAGTGTAAGTGTAGCAGCCAAACCCTATATTGTACTATAGGGCTGGTGCTCGCTTATGTCTTTTGTTGGGTGCCTAATCGAAAGGTTAGGTTGGCTTTGTCAGAGCCAGTGAACATTAGACTAGGCGTGTAGCCAGCCCTATTGTTATTGTTGGTAATCCTATGCTAATAAGGCTCATTATGATAGTGCTAATAATGAGTATATGGAAAATAAACTTCACTACACATATCTTTCAGAGGAGGAGAAAGATAATCCGGTTGCCTTTATTGTTGAATTTTGCACCTGCGAGTGCGATTTAAATGGATTTCGAGAAGAAGTTGGAGATATGATAAAATCTGCTTGTTCAAAAAAGAAATTCGGTAATAGCGACCACTATTTTTTTAACTATAGGCAGTTGCTGAAATTTTTGGAGGTAGGGTACATCTTTTTCTCAGAAGATCTAACCTTCTCATTACATCAGAATGAGCCAGTGTCCGGATTGGATAAAATTGTCTTTGGAACTCATTTTGAAAGTATTAGGCCATCTTGTTTCAGACTCCTGTCTCCAAATGAATTAAAAGATACTAATATATTCTTTAGGGATTTTTTTGCTCACCAAGATATTAACGAATGGAGACATATTTTTAGTCAATTCGTTGAATATGCCTACAGGTTATCTACTATAGATGAAGTGATGGAGGACGGTAGTGAAATGGTAATCCTTCGGGAGTATACTGAAAAATTAATTGAGGTAATTTATTTAATTCACCACATACATCAGACAGCTGATAATGATGAATCAAAGAAAGCTGTCAGAACGTTAAAAACATTTATTAATGACATAAAATAGGAATGAAGAAATGAAAAAATATAAAATTGATGAATATCTGTATTCTTTGAATGTAACGGATTACAAGAAAGCGAGTAGGTTGATTCCAAAAATTTTAGGGGTAGCTTTTAATACATTTCACAATTACAGACGAATTGAGATTGATGACCCACAGGACATTCCTTACGAAAAGGTTATAGCTATGGAAAAACTCTTTGGTCTTGAGGCGGGGAAACTAGCAAACCGCGATCTAAACTTTAAAACACTTAGAGAGATTTTCAATGAACCGTCTAATCTAGGTGTGAAATGAATCAAATCTTTGCTATCTAAAATTCGTTTGTAGAAATAACATCAATAATTATTTATGGGGATAATTGACACGTTCCAGATTAAGTTCTGGGCGTGTTTTTTTATTGGGTTACTTGGGGATGAGTTTGGTTTTGGTCGCTAGGGGTTTATCCCTATATCCTAAAATCAGGGTTTACCCTTACGTTTTTTTATCGATGCGTTTGTACTTTGGACTTTAACTAAAATCAATTTGCTTATGATAAATATTTACGAATTCCTATACCGTGTGTATTAATTGTTGCCAGTCAACAGGCAGTTTAGGTTTACTTTAAACAACACTCCCTATGCGTAAAAACATCTCAAAGCAGGATTTTCGAAAGCTTCGCGTTAAACTGACCGAAATTTTGAACAAGCCGGAACTTACTCTAGTAGAAAAGTTCAATCAATCTATTAACCTGGTTAACGATTTCTTAGATGAAGTCAGGACGACCGTGACCACAGTCGCTTTCAAAGATAAATTTGAGGAGATCTATTTCTTTAAGTTTGAAAAGCCGGAATATTATGCTCAGAAAATCTTTCATGTAGCCCTATTTACTTTGATGAGTCAGAAGCCTGTAGGTACTGATGAAATGGTTAGAACATATTTATTGGAAGAACTAGCCTTTGTTTCCCGTTTTTTTAAACAACATGCCTTTTATTATGGATATTATCGTTCTGGCTTTACTGAATTGGATGATTCTTTATTTCTAAGGGAGACTCTTATTTCTTCCCCCTTACTCATGGACTTACCTGAGCTCGATCCTGATTTCTGTACTGGTGGTGATTATCTCTTTGCCAAATTCATTGCTTATGAACTGTTACAGGACTTTATTCTGGATCAACTTAAAAAGCTGGATATAAAAGATCTGGCGATAACGCCGATGATCGGTGGCACAAGTAAAAAATTTGATTGGACAGGCGAAGTAGTTAATCTGGTAGAACTTGGATATGCACTCTACCTATCTAAACAGATAAACCATAACAAAGCTTCACTTGCAGATATATTTCGTTGGCTGGAGGACAGCTTTGGCGTAACGATTGGCATCCCGGCCAATCGCTTTCGGGAAATCAAACGAAGAAAAAGGATTGCACGTACTCATTTTATTGATCTGATCCGGGTTGCTTTATTGGATTATATGGACGATGACGATTCATAAATCCTCTCCTTATCTATGTCTAAGGATTGTTTTTGAGTTTTTTTGACATTTATTGATCACTACTAGAGACCAACTAATTTCCAACTTTTGAAATTTTGTTTTTGAAATTCCGAGGCAATGTTGCAGCGGAAAAAAATCAAAATATTATGATGTTAGAAGCATTCACATGGCAGCAGTTCTTAATTGCTGCGTTGATCTTGAGTGTAGTCTGGTACGTAGGTGTTGGACTGCTGTACTACAAGACAGAGATTTCAAACTTCCTGTCCGGTGAGAAAGGTAAATCTTCGGAGCCTTTGCCGCATGGTTGGCAGAACAAGGTAGACACTCTGGAGGATAACCTGATCGGTGCGTCCGTGCAGGAACATGGGGTAAGCATAGTTGAAGCGGATGATTTCAGCTTCCTGCCTAGAGAATTGGCTAGTTCTGAATTAGATCCCTTAGGAGAACTGGCTGATGTGCAGCAGGAGATTAAAAGCATTTGCGCTATTCTTGAACAGGAAGATGGGAGCAAGGAGGATTTCTTTTCGCTGTTCGCTATGATCAGGAACAAATATCCAAAAGTCGCTTCCTCTGGGCTAGCACCTGAATTAAAGGATTTCATCCGTGAACATGCGCCTTTTCATCTCTCAGCAGAAGAACTGGAAAACCTTTGGGTGTAGTGGCGATTTTCCAATAGTCTTTTTTGAATTCCTTGCCACAGGTAATGGCAGAAATCTTTCCGCCGAACAGGGAATTTTTAAACAAGATATATGAAGAAAAAAATCAGTAATCCTTTTGGGCTAAAGAAAAAATTATCGGGCAAAGTCTGGCTGCTATCCATCACACTTTGCGTGTACAGTGTATTGAATAGCGTGATGGCAAGGGCACAAGACGGTGAAGCTGGAATCCGGGCTGCGGCAGATAAGGTGTCGGGTTATTTCGATACAGGTTGCGATCTGGTTTATGCCATCGGTGCAGTAGTGGGCTTGATTGGTGCAGTTAAGGTATTTAACAAGTGGAATGCGGGTGAGCCGGACACCAATAAGGTGGCTGCAGCGTGGTTTGGTTCCTGCATTTTCCTGGTGATCGTGGCGACTGTCCTTAAATCCTTCTTTGGCGTATAAGATTAAGAAATGATCATAGCGGACGGAGCGCAGCTTGGAATAAGATGGCGTAAGCGTTTCGTCCGCCTATGATGTTAAAACAACAAAAAACTATGAGTTCAATATATCAAATCAATAAAAGCATCAATAAACCCATAGAGTTTAGGGGCTTGTATGGTCAGTATATCGCGTATTTAGCCGCTGGGTTGGTCGTGTTGTTGATCTCCTTTGCCTTATTATACATTTTGGGTGTAGCACTGGTCATTGTTTTACCCCTGATATTGGGTTTAGGTGGCGGGCTGTTCTTTGCAGTAACCCGGCTTTCTAAGCGTTTTGGCGTACATGGCTTAAGCAAATTTATGGCAAAGCGTGGCTTGCCTACTTATCTCAAGTTCAGATCAAGGCGGGTATTTACCGGACTGAAGTCAGGGAGGAAAAGCGTATGAGCTGTATGATCGAGATTGAAAAAATCCTGCCCATCTGGAAAGTAGAATCCGGTGCCATGATCTCCATGTTTGGTGATGTCACCATAGCCTACGAGGTAACTTTACCAGTGATTGGTACGCAATCCATCGCTGATTTCGAGACTGGACATCAGGCATTTGTCAAAGCCCTGCGGGTATTGAACCAGGGAACCGTGTTTCATAAAGCAGATTGGTTCCTTAAATCGAAGTTTAAGCCAATTGTTGCCACAGACAATATGTTGTCTAATGCAGCTGGGCAGTTCTTTAGAGGCAGAGCCTATTTAGACCACCAGTGTTTTATCTTCCTGACGCAAAAGCCTAATAGCAGGAAATTGTCCTCATCTGGTTATGCTAACATTCTACGTAAATCCATTGCCCCGGTAATGGAGCAAGACAACAGGGTATTTGCCAGTTTCTATTCGGCCTGCGGACAATTTGAACGCATTCTTTCAGACAGCGGTGCCATAGGTTTGCGCAGACTGAATGATGATGAACTTGCTGGAACAGCCAATAAACCAGGAGTCATCGAAAAATACTGTTTCCTTTTAAACCGTAACCAGCAATCTGTCATCAGGGACATCCATATTAAGGATGAAATCCGGGTTGGTGACCAGTATTGTCAGCTGTACACTTTATCGGATGCAGTTGACCTGCCTGCCATATGCGGTTCAAGGATCAACTATGATAAGTATTCAACGGATAAAACCAGATACAGCATCGGTTTTGCCACCCCGTTAGGTCAACTGCTGGACTGTAACCACGTGTACAACCAGTTTGTGTTTATTGGTGATGCACAGAAGACGATCAAACAACTGGAGGCCAAGAAACTGCGTCTGCAATCCTTATCAGCCTATTCCCGTGAAAATGCCATTGGCAGGGATGCCTGCAATGACTTCTTAAATGAGGCCGTTGCCACACAAAAGCTTCCGGTGAAGGCGCATTTTAATGTGTTGGCCTGGACGGACAATGTTTCGGAATTGGCAGAACTGAAGAATAAAGTCGGCTCTGCAATGGCGGTCATGGATGCGGTGGTCAAAGAAGAAACCGATGGGGCACCGCAAATCTGGTTTGCCGGAATGCCTGGCAATGCGGCTGATTTTCCGATGAATGATACCTTCGACACTTTTGTGGAGCAGGCGGCTTGCTTCCTGAATATGGAAGGCGGCCAGAGGTCTGATGAATCCGGTGTCCGTCTGGGGGATCGTTTATATGGCAGGCCGGTTTACCTTGACCTGTTCAATGCCCCGATGAGATCAGGACTGATTACCAATCGTAATTTATTTTGCTGCGGCAGTAGCGGTGCAGGTAAAAGTCTGGCTATGAACCACCTGCTCCGTAGCCTCTATGATGGGGGTGCGCACTGCGTGACCATTGACATTGGTGGCAGTTACAAGGGGCTATGCCAGGCAGTCAATGGCTATTATTTTACTTATACAGAGGAAAACCCGATCCGCTTTAATCCTTTTTATATCGGTGCGGGAGACAAACTGGACGTAGAGAAAAAGGAAAGTCTGAAAACCCTGCTCATTGCCTTATGGAAGAAAGACCCTGAAGATTATAACCGCAGTGAATATGTGGCGATCTCCGGTGCTATTACCCTATATTATGTACATCTCAGCGAAAATCCTGATGTTTTTCCATGCTTTAATTCCTTTTATGATTTCCTAATGGAAAAGTACCTGGTGGTACTGAAGAACGGGGACGTAAAGGAAAAGGATTTTGATCTGTCGAACTTTATGTACGTTTTGAACCCTTATTATAAGGGTGGCGAATTTGATTATTTGCTGAATGCCACCGAGAACCTTGACCTGCTCAATGAACGGTTCATTGTGTTTGAACTGGACAACATCAAATCGCACGAGATCCTTTTTCCGGTTGTGACGATCATCATCATGGAAATGTTCATTTCCAAAATGCGGAAGCTGAAAGGCAAGCGAAAGATTTTGGCGATAGACGAAGCATGGATTGCCATTGCAAAATCCGGCATGGCAAATTTCATCAAGTACCTCTACAAAACTGTAAGGAAATTCAATGGGATAGCCGCTTTGATTACTCAGGAAGTAGACGACCTGATCTCATCACCAATCATCAAGGAAACGGTCATTAACCTGTCCGATACCAAGCTGTTCCTGGACATGCGCAAGTTTATGAACAAGTTTGATAAGCTACAGGAAGCTTTGGGCTTATCGGATAAGGCGAAAACCCTTTTACTATCGCTCAACAAGGCCAATGAAGAAGGTAATCCATATAGGGAAATCTTTGTGGACCAGGGCGGTCAGCAAATGAATGTTTACCGCAACGAGCTATGCCTTGAGGAATATTTAATCTACACAACAGAAGAAAGCGAGAAGATGAAGGTTGAGGAGTACGCTGCTAAGTACGGTGACATCCATAAAGGAGTCGCCGCACTTGCAGCTGACATCCGTAACGGAATAAACAGTTTATAACCATTTAACAATCAAATTCAAAAGATCATGAAAAACTTCTTAAAATTTCAATCCTTATTTATGGCATTTGTAGCCTTATTGTTCATTGCCTGCAATGGCATTTCCCAAAATAACATTACTGGTACCTATGTCAACCATGCTTCCAGTGAGTTTAGCGTAGCTGATGATACTTTGATCGTGGAACATGATAAAGACCACAATTACCTGATCCACCGCACGACTAAATTTCAGGTCATTGATGAGGCTGGTAAAAAAGGAAGACCACAACATGAAACCGAGGAATGGAAAGCGGTATTTGATGAAGGCTCGCAAAGCATGACCGAGAACCGCAAAGGAAGGATCATTTCATTTGATTTAACCAAAGGGATATTAACGCTGGAAAACAGCACGTATCAGCGCATTAACTAATTCAAATTATGCACAACATTAAAAAACACATCATTAAACGTATGAAAACCTATATGGTTGTCCTGCCTTTGAGTGCGATGACTTTACTGGTTGCTTTGCCCACAGGGGCAAATGCGCAATTGGCCATTGTAGAGGTGATCAAAGCGGGCGTTAAAAAAGTAATCAAGGCGGTTGACCTGAAGGTTCAGCGCCTGCAAAATGAAACGATCTGGCTGCAAAATGCGCAGAAGGTCATTGAAAACCAGTTGTCCAAATTCAAGCTTACCGAGATTTCGGACTGGACGGAACGACAGAAGGAACTATATGCCGATTATTACAAAAAGCTTTGGGAAGTCAAATCTTTGATTTCTACCTATAAGCGGATCAAAGACCTTGCGGAAACACAGGCCGCCATTGTCCAGGAATACAGGTGGGCAATTGGTCTGTTCCATAAGGATAAGCATTTTACCGGGGACGAACTGTTGCATATGGAAGAAGTGTACCGAGGAATACTGGATGCCAGCATCAGGAACTTAGACCAGGTCTTTGTGGTCATCAACTCTTTCAAGACACAAATGTCAGATGCGAAAAGACTGGAGCTAATTGCGGCTGCGGCTGATCAAATCGATCAGAATTATTCCGACCTGAAACAGTTTAACCAGCAGAACATTACCCTGTCCATCCAACGTGCGAAATCAGCTATTGAACTCAGAACCTTAAAGCAGATTTATGAACTGGATTAAGCAAACAGCGTGTTTCCTGGTTTTTATGTGTCTGGCAGGTACGGCATCGGTTAGTCGGGCGCAAACCTGGGCGGAGTTCTTTAAGCAAAAGAAAACTCAGAAAAAATACCTGTTGCAGCAGATCGCAGCTTTTGAAGTCTATGCGGGGTACCTAAAGAAAGGCTACCAAATTGTAGACGGTGGTTTAACAACCATCAAGGATATTTCTAATGGGGAGTTTAAACTGCACGATGCTTTTATCAGTTCGTTAAAGCAGGTCAGTCCTGTGATAAGCAAAGATACCCGCATAGCAGAAGTTATTGCTTTGCAGATCGGTATCCTGAAATCCTTTGGTGCAATCAAAAGCAGCCGCTTTCTGTCTACCGATAACCTGACTTATGTCTCATTGGTTGCCGAAGGACTCATAGCCGAATGTTATACCGATTTGGAAGAATTGCTATTGGTTATTACTTCAGGAAAACTGGAGATGAAGGAAGATGAACGGCTGAAAAGACTGGACAAAATTTATACAAGCATGCTGGATAAGTCGGCATTTACGCAGGATTTCTGTAACCATACCACCCAGTTGATTCGACAAAAAGCTTCAGAACAAAACGAGATCAGTGAACTGATCAGGATGTTTCACTTTAAAGAATAGATATGAAAAAGATCATTTTATTACTGCTCCTTCTTTTTTCTATAGCACGATCATTTGGGCAGTCACAGGAAGCGCAGCAATTATTGTTAAATGTCGAGAAGTTGAGCCAGTTAAAGGGCATCCTTTCCAGCATGAAAAAAGGTTATGATGTCGTGTCCAAAGGTTATAATTCAGTAAAGAATATAGCCCAGGGCAATTTTTCCCTGCATGAGGTTTTTCTCGATGCCATGATGCTGGTCAGCCCTGAAGTGAAGAAATACAGGCGAATCGCAGACATTATAACAGCACAATCTGACATCGTTTCGGAATATAAATCTGCTTTTAAACGCTTCAATTCCGGTGGCAATTTCACGCTTTCAGAACTGGATTATTTGGGCAAGGTATACAGCCAGCTGTTTGATCAGAGCCTTGACAATTTAGATCAGCTGACTCTGGTGATCACTGCCAATAAACTCAGGATGAGCGATGATGAACGCTTGCAGGCCATTGACCGGATTTTTGCCGATACCCAGGACAAGCTGATATTCCTGCGAAGTTTCAACCTCAAGACCAGTATGCTGAATAGCCAAAGGCAAAAAGAAAAAGCAGATGTAGCGGGAACAAAACAGTTCTATAACCTCAACTAATTATGAAACACAAATTGAATTTAGTGACCGTATTTTTTACGGCATTGGCGATGCTATTTGCCTTACCCGCCATTTGTTTCGGGCAAAGTGGTGGCCTGGCTGGTTCCATCAGCGGCATGCAGCCTGTACTGGACAATGTCTACAATGACATGCTGCCCCTTTGTGGCAAGCTGATCGGTGTAGCCCGTGGGCTGGCGGGGTTTGGTGCCCTATGGTACATTTCCTCACGGGTCTGGCGGCAGATTGCCGCTGCCGAGGCTGTCGACTTTTACCCCTTATTGCGTCCTTTCGCCCTGGGCATGGCGGTTATGCTGTTCCCGATGGTCATTTCGGTGATGAACGGGGGTTTACAGCCAGTGGTTACAGCTACGGGCAGTATGGTGAAAGATTCGGATAAGGCGATTGCCGCTTTACTGAAACAAAAAGAACAAGCTGTAAAAAAGAGCAAGCAATGGCAGATGTATGTGGGCGAAAGTGGGAATGGCGATAGTGACAAGTGGTACCGGTTCACACATCCGAAAGACCCGGAACGTACAAAAGAAGGTATTTTTGAAGGCCTGGGCAATGATGTGAAGTTCTGGATGGATAAGAATTATTACAACTTCAGGAACTCCATTAAGCAATGGATGTCGGAAATCCTACAGGTCTTGTTTGCCGCTGCCGCCCTTTGTATCAACACCATTCGGACTTTTTACCTGATCGTGCTGGCCATACTTGGCCCATTGGTTTTCGGCTTTGCGGTCTTTGATGGGTTCCAGCATACACTGACGGTCTGGATTGCCAGGTATGTCAATATTTTTATGTGGCTGCCCGTTGCCAATATCTTCGGTAGCATCCTGGGAAAAATACAGGAAAACATGCTGAAGATCGATATTTCCCAGATTGGCAATGAAGGAGACACCTTCTTCAGTACCCAGGACACGGCATATTTAGTTTTCCTTGTCATTGGTATTGTCGGCTACTTCACCGTTCCCAATGTTGCCAATTACATTATTCATGCGGGTGGGGGCAATGCCATGTTA
Source organism: Pedobacter steynii (assembly GCF_900103665.1). Lineage (GTDB taxonomy): Bacteria > Bacteroidota > Bacteroidia > Sphingobacteriales > Sphingobacteriaceae > Pedobacter > Pedobacter steynii. Next base: position 66,332 of record NZ_FNGY01000011.1, on the reverse strand, counting down.
AGTAAGGTCAATTCACTGGTGACGGGGGGAAGCAGTAATGTCATGGGTGCCGCACAAGGCGGTGCGGGCATGATCGTAGACCGTTTTGACAATGCCCGTTCCAACCTCGCCCAGGGCATAGCTGAAGCCAGCGGCAATGACTATTTCAAAGACAAAGTATCCGGCAAGTAACCTATAGAATCATGTTTAAACAACTCAAGAACATAGACAGTGCTTTTCAGCACATTAAAAAATTCAGTATCTTTTTCCTGCTGGCGAATGTAGTCACTATCTGCTTTGGTATCTATAAATTCTGCGAGGTCATCCGGCAGGAAAGACAGACCGTACACATCCTGTATAATGGCAAAGTGCTGGAGGCTTTTGCTTCAGATAAAAAGAGTAACCTGGAAGTAGAGCTAAGGGATCACATCAAGACCTTTCACCAATATTTCTTTAACCTCAGTCCTGATGACAAGGCCATCAAAGCCAGCATGGCCAAAGCCTTGTACCTGGCCGACCAGAGTGCGAAAAAAGCATTTGATAACCTCAAAGAACAGGGGTATTACAATAACCTGATCTCCGCTAATATTTCGCAGGAAATTACCATTGACAGCACCCGGCTAAACATTAACCAGTACCCCTATACTTTTATCTGTTACGCCACCCAAAAACTGGTACGCGCCAGCAGTACGGTACTACGCAGGCTGGTCACGCAGGGCACAGTCAGGGACTTGAACATCCAGACGGACAATAACCCGCATGGCTTTTTGATCCAAAACTGGGAAACGGTATTGAACGCAGACCTAAATCCTAAAGCACATGAACCTATTTAAGAAAAAAAAGGACAAGGTTTTATCGCCAGGGCAACAGCGCAAAGCGGAAAATATTGCAGGTCACATCCTAAAAGCACAACGTAAGACAGCCGATTACCTGAACACAAAAACGGCACAGATATCCGGCAAAGGCTGGCTGATCCTGCTGATCTGTTTCTGCGCAGCATTTGGGAGTTATTGCCTGCTGTTGCTTGTACAGGGATTTAGCTGATCATTAAAATATTAATAAACACAAAAAAAATATAAGAATGAAAAAACAACGTGTAGACAAACGCAGGATCTTGTTATTCCTGCCCTTATTGGTCTTTCTGTTTTCAGCAGTGGCATTTTATGCTATGGGTTGGGGAAAGGCCGAGAAAACAGCCGTCGATGTTCCGGCAAAAGGCATCAATACAAATTTACCGGACGCACAGTTTAAAACAGAGCAGCCAACCGATAAAATGGACATTTACAAGTTGACTGAAAGCGATTCAGCTGCATCAAATGGAATTGAAGCGGTAGCCGGGCGTTTAGGTTTCACCCCTTCGGAAGATCCGCAGACCAAACAGATTAATGAACGACTGGCTGCTATTAACAGGGAAATCAATAATCCGGTTGCGCCTTCAAAAAGCTATGAAGAAATCATTAAAAGAACAGCTTCCGGTTCGGCTGATGCTCCTCTATCTAAAGACGTTGCCAGACTGGAAAGTCTGATGAAAAACATGCAATCTTCCGGTGGTGACGATCCTGAAATGGCACAGCTCAATTCTTTAATGGATAAGATCATGGCGGTTCAAAACCCAGAACTGGTACGGCAACAATCCCAGAAAGCTGTCCCTGTTGATACAGATAGCCTGTTTAAAACCATTCCTGCGGTAATCGCTACCAACCAAAAGGCCGTACAGGGTTCAGTGGTAGAACTCAGGTTGCTGGACAGTATCAGGCTAAACGGCCAGCTCATTCCCAAAGGGCATGCTGTATTTGGCCTGGCGGAGTTCAGCAACCAACGGTTAAACCTGCAAATCAAAAACATCCGGCTCGGTACCTCTGTCATTCCTGTAAGCTTAACCGTATTTGATAAGCGGGATGCCATGCAGGGTATCAATGCACCCGAAGTTTTACTCACAGATGCCATCAATGAAGGCAGTAGTGATGCCATCGGTAGGATAGGGTTAATGGGTATTGACCAAAGTCTAACCACCCAAATCGCCGGGGCGGGCATAGATGCTGCCAAATCTTTGTTTACCAAGAGGATCAAACGGGTTAAACAGAAATTGAAGGCAGGTTATCCCTTGCTGTTAAGGGACAATAGCAAAAAACTAAAGTAACATGGGAAGGCAAGTCAACAGGGCAATCGTGCTTTGCGAAAACTGGCAGGATAAAATGATCATGCTGGAAGAGGTGTTCGGAAAAGGTATTGAGAAAGACATTGCCAGGCAGAAGTATGATTTTTTACAGGAAGGGATCAACCGGATTTCAAAGGGTGCCAGTCAGGATGAAAAACTGGTGCTGGATATGGTCAGAAAGACAGTGGGTAAGCTGGAAAAACAACTGTATCCAAATCCCCTGATCCGTATCCTACGCAGGCTTAAATTAGTTTTGTATGATCAACCTGTTCAGATGGCAAAATTCAAAAAGCTCAAAACGGAAAATCTCGCATCTCTTAATGATACAATTGGAGGACTTGGCTTAAATCTTGAAAAGCTCAAACTTGACCAGAAGCTTGATTTTGAGCAAGCAAAGACCTCGATTGATCTGATCTCCCCCTGGGGTACGAACAACTACGAGGTAAAGGTCAATTTTGAGAAAGATGCTTCCGGGCAGTACCAGATGTTAAGCTATACAGGGATGCTGAAAGATTGGTCAAATCCTGAAAAAAATAGGTCTTATACCTTTGATGTGAATCTGAGAATCAATGCGAGGGAAGCAGCAAACCTATTACAGGGAAGAGCGGTGCTAAAATACTACCCTGTTGGTGAAAACAGGATGGCTTCAAAATGGATGCAGCTTGATTTTAAAAATCTGACTCCTGACGGGAAACCTCAATTGAAAGAAACACCAGCAGACCATGATTTCAATTTGAGACAGGAAGTCACCAAAATTGCCAAAGCACTGAATAAACCTGAACTGACTTCTAATAATGCCATTAACGGTATGGAGGAAGGCAATCAGATTGCCTTAAAACAACTAAATGGTAAAACCACTTACTTAGAGGCTAACCCTTTAAACAAAGAAATTACCATCCTGAATGACAGGCAACAGCCTATTACAATAGGTCAGTTGAAAAAGCAAAAGGAAGCTGCTTTGAAACTCGTGCCTGAACAGGTCAAAAGCCATACAAAAAGTCCAAAGATCGAAAAGAAACAACAGCAGGATCAGTCCCTGCACATCAGTTAATCATTCATAAAATACAAAACGTATGAACAGAAATTCATTAGAGGAATTCAGGGCACAGGTGAAAGCCTTGAAAGTCCCGGACGAAATGGCAAAAAAAGTAGAGGAACTTATGGAAAGAGGCATTCCAATCATCGAGGTCACAGGACAACTGGAATCCCGTAAAGGCTACCTGGAAGCCACCATGCATTTAAAATGTTCCGCCAACGAATTTTATTACCTCAACAAGTATGATCTGGCTTTGAGCAGCGCCAAAGCAGCAGAAAAGGGCAAGGACTATTTCATTCTTTCCCAGGATGATAAAGGTAAACCACAATTCAAGCGGTTTGAAAGCCCAATTGCTGCAATTGAAAATTTTAAAAAAAGAACAGGTGATGCCGAATTGGCTATCGGCATTCCAGATCGGGAAAATCTGGATTACCGTCAAACTTTAGCAACGATGAAAGACGGCAAAGTAGATTATGTGGTCAAGGAATTTCAGGTTCCGTTCAAAATTGATCCCATTCGCAATACTGTATTTGTCAATCGGGGAACAGGCCTAAACATGAAACAGAGTGCCAATATGCTCCAGGGCGGCTCAGCTTATCGGGATGATCTGGTCAGCAGACAAGGAGCTAATTATAAGGCCTGGAATAATTATCTCCTTAATGAACCAAGAGATAACTATGGTAACCTGAAGATCAAACAGTACAGTGAAGGTTATGGGTTCGATCTGAAAACGCAATTGGACAATTACTCCATTAAGGAAATGGGTAAACCGGAAACAGCTGAAAAACTAATCGCAGAACTAAAAGACGGCGGCCGACCGCTGGTTAATGTCGTGAATGGAGAGGGGGAATCAATGATTTTGCGGATGCAGGCGATGCCTCGCTTTGGCAACCTCAACTTTTACAATCAATACGGCAAGCCTGAAAACCGTGAGCAGTTCCAGAAGCTGACGAAGGAAGAAGCAATGGGAAAAGAAAACAATTTCAGCAAGAAGCTGAATAAGAGTAAAGATGCTGTCAAAGACCAGGAAATGAGCATGTAAACTGCTGAAATCAAACAGTTATTTATACATTCACTTTTTAAAACCAATTTATTATCATGTCAACATTTCAAAAACTGAAAGATTTAGTGGCTGCCACAGAAGCAAACGCAACTGCATTCCATGAAAAGGGAAACAAAGCCGCAGGTACTAGATTACGTAAGGCTTACCAAGAAATCAAGGTACTTGCACAGGCAGGAAGAGCCGAGGTAACGGAATTAAAAAACAAAGAAAGTAAATAGATTATATCTGTTTGGGGAAGAAAGGCTGCCGTTTCATCTGGCAGCCTTTCTTTTTTAATCTTTGTTCGCTAAAGTGACGATATTGATTTGTAAACGTTTCATTATTAATTTGGAACTATTTTTCTGATACATTATTACACCTAATAGTTTGTTGCAAATTGATTTAAATGATCAATTGATGCATTATTGAAATTGTCGAACTTTACTGCCGTACAAAGATTTCACTGCAACAAGCTTAGAACTTAAAAAATTATGTTATTCACGAAACTTGATTTGGAGAATAGAAGGGTTAAAGATCTTTTTAAAATAAACAGCAAGACTCATATGTTTAGCTGGGACCACTATTATGAATGTTACAATTATACCATTCGACAAATTTTAGATAAAGGATTGTCAAAGAAGTACGCTTTGAACTCACTATCAAAACCAGTCTTGTTCTTGATACGACATAATTTTGAATTACTGCTGAAAAAGAATTTGATGATCAATAATTTTGACATTCCGATTTCACATGATTTTAAGGAGATTTTAAATGCGTTCCCTGATAAGACTCTAGTCCCTGATGAATTTCAGTTGATTTTAAGCGCCCAGGTTTTTGTCAATGATGGAGCAAATCTAAGATATGATCTCAATAAGGAAACGGGAGAAAGTTATTTTCCAAATGGGGAAAGAATCGAAGTATGTCCTACCCTTGAACTTTTCAATTCCATTGCATCTTCAGACACATTTCATTTAGACCAACTTTGTACTCCATTTGATTATACGTCTAAAACGAAAAAATGGGATCTGACCTTTCATATGAGAGAATGTGCCGGACTTGGCATATTACGTACACAGTTTGACGGTACAATAGAAATGCTAATTGAGGGAATCATCAATGATGGCTTTGATATACATAAGGTATATCTTCCGCTGATGTTCCTGATCAGGCATTCCCTTGAACTTGCCCTCAAATTTAATATACAGCGGATACAAGCTACTTCTAGTCTCATTAGTCAAAAAGATTTGACATGGGAACATTCACTGGCGACTTTGTTCAATTGTTATGATGATTACCTGTCAAAAATTGATCAGTCAAAACTAAGTCCCGTTGTGCAGGAACAATACAAAGGCTATAAGCCTGTGTATGACGAGTTGTACAGCATAATACATAATTTTGATTCAAATTCTAGGATATTTAGGTTTCCAACTGATAAGTCGGGTGATCCTTATTCTGTAAAGTTGCTCAATAAAGACATCGTAAAAATCCTTAGACTTTACTATTTTGTAGATCCTTTCATCACATTTACGAACCTGGTGTTAGAAGAGGAAAATGCTTTGATTTAATTTTAAGGGTGAAAAAGTGGATGCCGAGTATTAAAGGTCCTTAAATGGAAGATTTTCTGCATTTACCAATTATAAGATCTACTTTTTTACAACGCAAACTTCTTTGAGACAAGTAATGATCTTTTGATGCTGAGAATATAGAACTGATATATGTAGCTTTAGATAACCTAACAATAGTTTTAATTCAGCTAGATGAATAACCGCGAAAAAAAGCAGAGGATTTTTAATCTTTTCTCACAAAATTTGGAATGGGTAAAAGAACATCCGGATGTAAACTTTGTGCCAGATTTTTCCGATGGCTACATCTGTCCGCTTTGTTTTGATCCTTTTTTTGCAGAAGATTTGCTTCATACCGCTAAAAATCCGCTGACACTCGAAGATGTTCCACCTGTCTCACTAGGAGGTAAGCCATTAACATTAACTTGCAAGTCCTGCAATTCCAAAAGTGGTCACGAACTGGACGTTCATCTTTTGAATGTTTTGCTCGAAAATGATTCCAAGTCATTCCTTCCTGGATCAAATAGCAGAGCAAGTTTTGAAATTAACGGAAGAAAGGTGAACGGATCTGTTATTATTGATAAAGATGGTAAGCTAGTACTAAACGTCGAACCAAAAATTTCAAATCCTGCACATTCCAAATTCTTTTTGGATAAAATGTCTCCGAAAACGGTGTCAACCTATAGCCCTGTATTTGGGTTTACTAAACCACTTGAATGGACGAGTCCTACGTTTACCCTAAATGTTAATCGGATATACAATCAGAGAAGGGCAGATGTTGCTTTATTGAGGATTGCCTATTTATTGGCTTATGCGAATTTAGGAAATGGTTTTCTCATCAACGGTGGATTATATAAGGTTAGAGAACAGATATTGAACCCCGAAAAAAATATTCTCGGAAATGTGTTTTGGATCAAGACTGAATTCCCTAAAGCGTTAGAGGGGATAAATATTATTAGTCAGCCTCAAGAACTCCAAAGTTTTTTAGTCATTTTTAATCTAAAGACAAAAAGTATAAGCAGACAGTTTGCAATTGTTTTGCCTGGACCATCTAAGCCTTCAGTAGACGTTTATAAATTTATAGAAGAACATCTTTGTGTTGGCGATGGGAGCGGTTCCTTTGACTTCATGGTCGAACACATTCCTCAAATCGATCACCTTAAGACCAAAGAATATGCCTATTCCAGTTATATCTTTTGGCAACGGTACACACATCCGGATTACAAACCAAACCTAAAGCCCAAAGAGTAATAAACCTTGAAATAATTGATAGGATCGACAAGGCGCAGAGTGTTAAAACTCAACTTGATTGAAAATTATTTACCAATGAATTAGATTCATCTATAGGTTAATAGCTGAGCCCTGTGGATTTTATGGGCTTTTATTATTCAATATATTCTTCAAGCCATTTGTCTACATCGTACTCAAGGAGTTTCTCGATATATTCCCTAAATTGAAACAAGGCTGAATCTATGACCTTTGAAGGGTTTATTGTACCGTCTTTATTTCTTTTATATCCGTCAATTTCTATCCGTTTATAGTTTGTTTTGAAACAGATCGATGGAGTTGATGCATCATATTCTATTTGAATGATATTCTCCTTCTGGTTGATGATATAGTTTATGACTAATTCATCTTCCTTGCTATTGCTGATAATATTTTCAATTTCAGGTAAAAGATTGACTATGGATTTACTTAGATTTTTCACCCAATCAAGTTTGTCTTTATGTTTCAAAAACGACTTGAAATATTTTAGTTCCCGCAGCCCCTCCTCCATATAACTTATATTATTTACAAAATCAGAGGTTGCGCGACCAAATGCTCGATGAAATGGATATTCGTTTAAGAGGTAGCTGTCAGCCTCAACAACAAATTCCCAGGGGTCGGTCAGCTTCGAGATTTTGTCAGCCCGGTCAATGGTGTCCTCTATGTCAAAAAAGCTATATCGGAGATTTTTCTTTGCTTCCTGGAAAATTCGGCTTGTTATTCCATAAGACTTTGACACGATATAGTCATCAAAATCAGGATCTATTTTAGCCAGTTCAACCGAGTACGAAGAAACAAACGATATATTAAGCCCTTCAATATTGCTGGATATCCGGGGGTTGTAAGATGAGTATAGAATAGAGGACTTTATAGATTCAATTGTTGCTTTATCCACTTGGTTGGAAGATAGGAGCTCTTCAAGAAAAGATAATAATCTATCCCGTTGGATAATAACGCTTTCCTTTGTTTCGGAGCTTGAATTCCAGTATGTGCTAAAATGTCTGTCTATCAGTTCAATTAATCGATCATCACCGATGATTCTGATTTGTTTGTCGAGGTTGCTTTTGCGTAAAGTATGAATTACTGAATCCTGAGCACCGCTAACAATTTTGCCAGTAGTCATTACCCAAACCTCATTGATAAATAGCTGGCGCATATTATACAAGTCTTCATAGGGATTGTCAAAGGCTTGCTGAACTTGATTTACAACAGTCATTAATCCTGCATTTGTAGCCGCATTTCCTGTAAGGTCACCAATTTTCGCCACAACTGACAGGAATCGCTGTTCTTTTAACCGATCGTATTCAAAGCAGATAATATCTTTACCTCGCTCGTTAACTCCATGATATTCAATTGGTGCGATATATCCAATCTTGCTTAGGAGTGGTATAATTAAGTCTTGACGAAATTCCTTCTCACTCAGGTTTTTGAGGATCTCTTTCTTTTCATTGGGATTCATACTTTTATCGGGATAGCTATTTCTTTTTAAGATTAATATTAACAGTTCCACAGGAGCATCTTAAAGTATCCTTTTGACCTTTATCATAAGTAAGATAAAAAAGTGAATTGCAGTTTTCTTCGAGACAAGTAAAGGCCTCTGTCAGATTTTTAAAGGCTTCAGCAACAGGGGCGAAATCCTTTTCCTCAAGATTTGCCCATTCATTGTAATGTATCGCACTGTTGGATTGCCATTGTTCAAGATTTGATGTTGCAATCTTATTTTTTAACGCTGTTTGCTGTATTTGTAATTTTGCTTCCACCTCGGATTTACCCCATGAATTCGCAGCTTTTATTCCTTCATCCAGTAATTTTGTTAACTGGCTTGTGGCTGGAGATAGCAGATCTCCAAGGGTATAATTTGCATCCCCTTTAAATTCTACCCTTGCTTTTAATTTATCGCAGATATCGGCGCAGAGGTATTCCAGATAATGGCGTAATAATGCAGCTGCTGCACGCACATCATTTTTTTTAAGATGCTGAGTGATTTCTCCCCATACATCTTTATCATTCCATTGATTAGGACCATGATCAATATCCCATTTTCTGAATTGCATTGCACCAGCTGATTGTATAAGACCCGCTGTCTTCATATGCTTTAACCATACTTCGTCATGTGTAGTTAATATAAATTGGGTATCTGGAAATTTTTCCTTTAGCATTTTACATACTTCACGTCTGTGACCTGTATCGACAGACATCAACACATCGTCAAGGACAGCAAATTTAAAATTGTCTCCTAGCAGGTGTTTCATTAACGCCAAGTATAAACACAGCCCCATTCCATCCTGATGTCCCTCGCTATGATATGCTCCCGGAGGAAAGTAACCCCGACCATAAAAATCGACTTGGAAACCAAGCTTACCAGCCGAAGGAGTTAGTTGGGCTGTAAATTCCGATTCATCATCTTCATTGATAAAGCGATATAATTCAGTAAAGTTAGCTTCCACATCTTTGTACAGGTCTTCGAGTGTGCTAGTAACGACTTTACCATAAGTTGCGGAGGTGGTTAAGCTGATTTTGCTGCGCTCATCTGCTTGTTTGTGTGTGGACGAAATTTTTCTTAGACTCTCGAGTTTTCCTTCCGCTATAAATAAACTGTCACGTGCGGCATCCTGCTGTGAGGGTTCTGGTATCGCTTGGATAGCGACTTCAATTGTCTGGATCAACTCATCCACTGCTTTGGGAACCTCTCCATATGAATTGAGACCATCCAATAATTCATCAATAGGCAAAAAGGCTTTTATCTGATTCATTTTTGTCTGGATAACCGTAATAAATTCATCCAGCTGTTTAGTCTCAATAGCAGGTTTTAAAGAAGAACCGTACTCTTTTATTACACGTACTTCAGCCAATAGTTTACTTAAGGTATCAGCGTAAACTTCCATATCTTTTACAAGGGAAGTTCTTTTGGCTGATACAGTTTCAAAACTTTCAAGTTTTTTCTTCAGTATGGACTGTAGTTCGTCTATGCCCAAGTCAGTGTCGCAAACCGGGCAGCAATCATCATCAACAAGCGCAAGTGCTGATTGGAAAAACTCTTCCCGGGTAAGATTAGTAAGTGCGGTTTTGTCTGAATTTAAAGCCGTTATTTTGGTATGTATATCTTTTAAATCCTGTGATTTACCAAAAGTAGCATAAGTTATCAAAAGTGCCTTTAAACTCTCAATTTCTGTTAAAGCGTGGGGCTTTGAGATGTTAACAGGTTTTTTAGCAATTTGTTCTGTCAATCCCGTCCGGAATGATGTACTGGGTGTAAGTTCCGTTAGTTCAGGCAGGCCTAACTTAACACGCCAATCATTTACAGCCTGCAGGATTTTTTCTGTTTTAAATTCTGTAATTCCTAAGGCTGTAAGTAATTCTTGTTTTGCTTCATCTTTCTGCTTTTTTAAAGGTGGAACTGCATTTTTATCTGCATTAGCGATTTTTTGTAAGGCTGCTCGTAAAGTCTCAATCTTTTCTAGACGTAAAAGAACCTGTACTTGTTTTGCCCGATCAGATGGCGCTGAAATAACATACTTAATCAGTTCACGTCTCGATAAGGTGAATTCCGGATGCATACTAACCTCGTTCAGAATTGCCAGGATATCTGGTGTTCCGGGTTTTATGGTTGGATTGTGAATGTCAGCAACACATCGCTCTATAGTAACCTCTTTACTAAGAGAAGGAATATACACTGTGACAATAACTTTTGATTGAGAAGGGTCATTACGGAAATCTACATGTGGGGCATGTTCTTTCAGGGAAATTCCACCTGTTCCGCTTCCTGCAAGCCTGGATATGTCGCCGATTAATCCAAATTCAACAGCATCTACGATGCCGCTTTTACCGGTGCCATTTTTTCCACAAATGGCAAAATTCTTCTTCTTAAAATCAATTTCAAGATGTCTTATCCCACGAAATTCAAAAATTTCAATTTTTCTGATTAATATCATACTTCTGTATTAATCGTTAAAGCTGCTCTAAGTGCTTGTTCAGTGAAATTTCCTTCAGTAAGAATTGTCTTTTCCAATTGCTCAATTATGGAAAGGGGAATCTCTGACGTTTTCAATTCTTCAATGAAATGCGTAAATATTTTCCGAGGTATGTCGGAGGTTTCTGGATTTGGTTCAGTAGTACTCATGATAAGGTCGTTAATTATATTTATAGTATAAATATAGCTAGTCGTGTTGAATTTAGAGAACCTTATTATACATATGCTGAAACCGTTGTTACAATTTCTTCGTTGGTTTAACTTGCTAAATATCTACCTGATCAAAATTCTCCACTAATAAAATCTTTCCATTTTCAAGTGCTCTCCATCCAAAAGCATAGCAAAAGAGGTAGGTGCCAATTTTCGTTTGCAGATTACTGGTACAAAAAACAACCGGGTTTAATTTCACTGGACAGTTAGGTTTGATGAACTGATTTTAATGAAGATTTTTTAAGATGATGAAATATAAGGGTTTTAGGCTGTTTGATTGACAAATATCTGATCCGCAGGTCTGACCTAGTCAAGGCGGCGGAGTAAAAACTCCGCTTGTTTTGAAAAAAAAATCTCCACACCTCGCTTCACTCGGGTAGTATTTTTTTTCCAAAAGCCTTGCCTCTCATCCCTGCTAAATCAGGTGCGGGTAATATCAAAAAGCCAGGAAAGGCCTCTGCCGAAGGGCAGGGCAAAATGGCAAAAAATATTACCGACATGAAAACACAGCAGAACAAAGCACCGCCATAGCAGGGCGTAAATGACAGGAAGCTAAAGGCTACGCCCTCAAATTATCAATCATTTAAAAAATCATTCAATTTAAAATCACAGCATCATGAAAAATGTAATCGTTAAAACCGGAAAAACAACAGCAGAAAATACTAAAACAGCAGTAGTAAACAACAACGCAACTACAATAAAGCCAAATGAGGAAGCTAACAAAACCACCAAAGAGTGGAAGCCGGAAGCCCCTGCTTTTGTTCATGGCAATCCGGTAAATAGTTTGTCTGTTAGGCCGGAGGAAAAAACTGCGGAACAGGATGCCGTTAAAGAACCTAGCAAAGTGGAGATCAAAGCCAGTATTGCGGAAAAGATCGCAGAACAAAGGGCGATACTGGAACGCCACATTAAACTCGGTGATGATCTTGCCCGCAAGACCAGGCACCGTGACAATTTAAAAAACATCATTACCACCCTTGAAGAATTTGAATTGCAGTTAAAGGATAACGTGGATGAAACAGACGGCAATTATTATCAAGGGTGTTTGCTGACCATTAAGGACGATAACGGCAAAACTTTTACCACTAAAAACCCGACCATCATCAGGGGGGTAGCCGAACAGGTGAACACATTGTGTACGGAAAAACTGGAAGAGGTGGAATTGGATATTGTTAACCTGATCCCTGCCTAGCTGGGTAACGCCCCTGTATACCGGGGGCGTTAATTTTCCATTTAACACTTTGTATATGTTAGCCAAATTTATCGAATTCTTAGACCAGATCTATCATGGCGGTTATGGTCAGGACTTCAGGGAGGAAAACCCGCAGGAATTTTACCGCCAGTTAGCCGAATTTTCTAAACAACATCATTCTAAAAATGAAATACGAAACCCTATTTATCATGGTTCGTGTGGCAGTCCACGCCGATCATACCAGTATCGCAAAAATCGTCAGCGAAATAGAAAATCAGTCAAAAATCAGCATGACTGATACTGCAAACGTCAACATACTGGAAACAGAAATCTTATTGTCGAGGATCAGAAACCCGAATGTGAACCAAAATGAACCCGTATGAAAAAGCACTTTTTACACCTGACCATCATTGTAGAGGTGGACAGCAAGTTAAAAAGCCTGTCCGATACCATACAGGAGTTTGAGCGTAACACGGTTTACAGCCTGAGCAGCACTCAAAATGTGCGGGTACTGGCAACTGATTTATTGAAAACACAAAAGTTTAACCCTTTAAAACCTTAATCATGGCACATAATTTAAATTATAATGAGCAGACCGGAAAACACAGTTTTTTCAGTGTGAAAGAAAAAGCATGGCACAACCTGGGCACGGTTGTAGAGGATTACCCGACCAGTGCGGAAGCCTTGAAATTTGCGGGGCTGGATTATATCGTTGAAAAACGGCCGTTGTTTACTGTAGATGCAGTCAATAACAAGGTGTTTAATGATCCCGATGCGGATGATTATTTTGATTCGGTCGAGTCCGGGATTTTAGTGCCTGACTACTTCGCTACGCTCCGCACAGATACAGACGAGGTTTTGGGTGTGGTGGGTAAAGATTATGAGATCGTGCAGAACCTTCAGGCTTTTGATTTTTTTGACAGCATTGTGGGCGGGAAAGAAGGCATCTTATATGAAACTGCGGGCGCTTTAGGTAAGGGTGAACGCATTTTTATTACTGCTAAATTACCGGATTACATCCGTGTAGGCCGCAACGATTGCATTGAAAAATATCTTTTTCTCACGACTTCACACGATGGTTACGGTAGTATTACAGCAGCCTTTACACCCACAAGGATCGTGTGTAACAATACTTTAAACGCTGCCCTGCGTAATAAAACCAATTGCATCCGCATAAAGCATACGGCCAATGTGCAGGACAGGTTAAAGGTAGCGCACCAGCTTTTAGGAATCAGTAACCAGCTGGCCAATGAACTGGAAGGTGTATTTAACCAATGGGCTAAGGTCAGGATTACGGATAAAGAGGTGAAACGGTTGATCCAATTTGCGATGGCACCAAATAAGGAAACGGTAGAATCCTTACGCAATGGTGAATTTGAAGAGCTTTCCACGGTCTACAAAAATACGGTTGAAAATGTGTTTGAATACGCCATGAGCAGCCCGACACAACAGGAGGAAACTACAAAAGGAACTTTGTTTGGTGCTTATAACAGCGTTACCGGATATTTTCAAAACGTGCGCAATTATAAGGACGAAGAAAGCAAGTTTAAATCCATCATGTACGGCACAGGCTTGCAAAGAGGCCAAAAAGCCTTTGACCTCTGTACTGATTTCGCCCAAAGGATGGCGCTGTCCTGAATTCATTTATTTTTTAATGGGGGAGCAGTCCCCCTTAAACTGATCATCATGAAACCATTGTTAAAACTCAATACCAAGGAAAAGGCCAAACTGTTGCATCTGCTTTTCCCCAATGAGATACCGGAGTTTTTAAACCACCTGCAAAAATTCTGTACGCAATTACATGAACGGCAGGAAGGTTATGAGAAGTTGTGGAATCCTAGGTTAATGCACTTTGAAAGGTGGCGGGTCACCTCGGGGTATATCCTCCAGCTTTTGGAAAACAAACGCCCTAAGTTGGAATCCAGTTCGGAAGCCTTTGCAAGCCACCTGTTTTTCCTGGATTATGCTACTATCACAGTCAATCAACTGTCTAAGTACGCTGAAACAGGATGCTATAACCAAAGGTTTAAACTGGCCGTACCCATGTTTTTTCCAAACTACTGTTAATTTTTGAATGTAAAATTCCGGGTAGAAATCTACCTGCTAATTCTTAATGATCATGAAACCGATATACCGTTTAAGTTTAAAAGATAAAATTAAAATCCTGCACAGTTTATTCCCTGAGGAAATTCCTAAATACATCAGCTACCTGAAAAACTGTGCGGTAGAGACTATTGACGACAGCGAAGAAATCGCAAGGGGCTGGGGCAACAATGTCATCCAGCATGGTTACTGGACTTTTCTGGCTGACCGTACATTTGATTGTCTCCGGAGATACGGGGACAGCTTTAACCATTGCGGGAAGCTGTTTGCCAAGCGTTTGTTTAAAGACAGGGTTTGCCTTTTTACCTTGCATACCTTAATGCAATATGTTGAAACAGAAGACTGCCCGCCAAAATTTGCACTGGCGGTAAGACTGCTGATTGAATTGTAAATGCTGATAAGGCGAGTTTACCAATAAGTGCGGAGAAAAACCGCACACATTGGTAAACAGATTGCCCGCCATTTGCCATGCCCGCGGCATCGGCTAAAATCGCGGGTGGCCCTACGGGCATTAAGCGTTGTATAAAGATTTTACAAGTTTTGGAAATTATCCAACAAATTAATCTTATTCAAAAGGTGAGTCAGAGATACACTTCAGGAAAAAGATCCCGCAACATTTCGCCAACATCTTCCTGCTGTACTGGCATGTTCAGTTGGTATTCTGCTATTTTTTTTTGAAAATTTCCTTTTTTATCCTGCGCAATGATAACGTCGAGCAATTCATAATAACGAAGTGCTTCCTCTATGTATTTCCAGTAACGTTTGTGGCTGGTTACTAAATTCATCGCAACGGCTAACCAACCCGGCAACCTGGTGCCTATGATCTTTTTTTGCCGGAAACTTTCTATGATCTCAATCAGTCTTGAATTTCGAAAAATAAGGTCTGCAAGCTTTTTGTCCGAAAGGCTATTGTACGCTTTTAAAAGTACAATATCTGCCTCAATGTCATGTTGGAGGGGGTGGGACATCTGCTGATAAAAATCGATGTCATTTTGAGTTAGTAGATATCCCCTTTTGAAAAGAGAGGGAAGTAGCATATTCCTACAGGTGTAAAGAAACGGATTAGTCAGCAGCTGTTGAAGTGTACTCTTGCCATTTAGGTCGTTTTTATTCACATCCATTTCGATACGCCGTTCTTTCAGCAAAAAACTAATAAAGCTATGGTCGTCTTTTGTTGCGACGTTGAGGTAATGATTTAATTGTGTTTGTCCTTTATAAATTCTGTTGAAGTTAAGTTTTTGGTTAAATAAGACTAACTCCTTTTCACTAAGAGGATCAATAAAGGAAGAGAATTTATAGAAGTTATATTTACCCTTAAAGTAAGCTGCCATTTTGTTCATCAAGTCAATTACAGTTCTCTGGCTCCTTTGATGATATTCCTGTTCTTGCTTTTCCTGTGCTTTTCTGATAGTTTCAGTTTCAATAGCTTCAAGTTTGTCCTCTGCTTCTTTTAGCTTTTCAGAATAGTTCAGGTAATATAGTTGTAATTCTTCCGGACAGAATTGTAATTGGTCTAATGTAACCGACCTTTTATTCCATGGAGTGATAATTTGATTCTTTTCATTTAGGTGGGGAGATTTGTAAGTGCAAACCAGTCTCATTTCAATACTTTTTTCATCCAGTTTGAAGAAATTTTGATAGGAGCTCAGATATTTAATGTCCCTTTCTGTATGGGTTTGCCCATTTACATCGAAGGCATCTAATATCCAGACGAGGTAAATCCCTTTTTTACGGTAGAAATCTCGTCTATCCAGGATGTAACGTAAAGAAAGTGCCGAAAGCTGGATCTCAAAAACCATTTCCTTCCCCTTGTACTTACAATAAACATCTGGTCTTCGCTTTTCTTTGCCATGAAAAAGATATTGTGTGTCAGCAAAAACTGAGTCTTTTTCAACTCCATCAGTAATCTTTAAAAGTTCAGCTATTTTATTTTTAAGATCGTGATGACGCTGGCTCTCCTTTGCCTGCAAAGTATTGTTGTAAAGCTCCAATTCAAATCCGGAAAATTCCTGATCTTTGAGTATACAGTTTCCTGCATTGGGGCCATGTCGGAAAAAAAGTCTGTCAAACTTACTCGTTGCGATAAATAAAGGCTCGTCACATTCATAACAAAGGAGTTTTCTTCTGCTATATTGTTCCCTGAGGGCAAATGCGTCACGGGTATTGGCGAAAACCTCATCCGCATGTAAAAAAATACCTGCTTGTTGATCGAAGGCAAGCTTAATGGCGCGATCTCGGATCATTGATTATTCGGTTGTTTTCGTCATATTGTTGGTGAACTTTAGCTCCATATCACTAAATACCTGTCCAAGTAATTGGCCGATAGTTTTAACTCTGGAGGTTAAAGTTTGATAGGTTGGCCTTGGACGCTTGAATTGTTTGCCATATTTTAAGATATTAAGATCGGCCAGTCTATATTCCATAACGATTTCACTCACTTCGAAAAAGTTGCGCAGTGCATCAATGGTAACAGTGAATATTTGTAGATTTTCTGCGACGTGGTCGACGAACATTCTTCCCTCATGATTGATGTTATTTTTCTTCTGATGAAGGATTAACTTGACCATTACACTCAAATCGGGCATTACAAGACAGGTTGCAAACTTACTGGCTTGCCATTCTAAAAAATTTCTTTCATTCAGTAGCTGATGCCTTTTGGTCTTGTGGTTATATTTTGAATCCTCCTGGTTGTCATATTTTTTTTGATCAATTTTTAAATGACCATGAAGAAAGAAATGCCCGGCTTCGTGTGCAAGTATATATTTGTACCGGTCTGTACCTACGATACTATTGTCGATCAGTATTGTTTTCGTTTCTGGAATAAAGGCCCCGCTATTATCCCTTCCGTTATCATATGGAATACTTTCATGCTTTACCTCCACACCGTGCTTGTTTTGCAGGTAGGCTATAAATTCTTCCGTGTTCAATGCTAAAAAGTGTTTTCTGATATTTGGATCGAAATCATCTAATATGTTATTTGCTATGATCTTGATCTTTTCAGATGAAAGTCTTTCCAGCTTAATTGTTTCGGTATCTTCGGTTTGAGCAGGTAAATTACCTTCTAAAGAATGTTTTACGAGCATTTCCATAAAGCCGTCCCATTCTATCTTAGATTCTTCCCCGCTAAATAACAATGAACTGATTTCTTGTAATTGTGCGATTTCTTTATTGATCTGTAGCAGATCTGTATCGTGATCGATATCTTTTTTTCTGCTGGAACTGTATAGTTTGGTGACATGACTGTCGCCTTTAACAAGTATCCACATGATTTTCTGGCTTTGCGCAAGCTTTAATGCACGCGGTTGTAGTTCGGTAGTCGTAATTACTACTGCTTTTACCCTGAGTCCCTGGACTAGTCTGACATTATTGATGAATTCTGTAATATCATTTCCAGGGATTTTGGTGCGATAATCTTTACATTCTATCAAATAGACAAACGAATAGTCTTCTGCGCCAGGTAACCAGATTTCTACACTTAGATCGAATTCTATATAATCTTCGAGTTCTTTGGAGTAGTACTTTTTTTTTCTGAAAATTTTGCAGCATTCAGGTAAAACGCCAAATTCTAGCCTCTCTACAGCGGCTTTTATTAAATCATAGCCCCGCTCTTCAAATCGATTTCCCCGGCTAACAGTATTGCTCTTGTTCATTTAATCCCCTGTAAATTAACACCTATTGCGAATTTACGGAACCATAATTAGATAATTATCTAATCTTTTTCCACACACTAACTTTTTTAGTCTGCTATTGTTTACAACCTTTTTGAATTTAGATCCGGTTTACTCCAGATGTCTCGGGAAATATAGTTTCCAGTTCTCAGAATAGGCTGGTTCTGTCATGCCGTAGGCGAGGTAAAAGTTGTATTCAATGACTTTTGACCGAAACAGATGAATCTCAGATTCAGTATAATTTCCAGCTTTTTCTAAATAAAAACCGATGGATTGATGGTATGGGTAAGTGTAGTCTAATTCGTCTAAATAATTTGCTAGTGTAGATACCGTTATGAAATCTTTGGCCTTTCTGAATACCTTTATCATCAGAGTTGGATCAATTGCGTAAGCAGGTCTGACTACACAGTCGATCAATGTTCTTTCCAGGTCAGTAACCCTGATCTGTTCTTTTCCCTTCAAATCAAAGTCCAGTACCCCCAACTGGTTCGTGGATTTACCTTTCACAAAGATTACTTCCTTACCATCGAATATCGTTACTAATCCTGTTTGGCGTTGAGGACCTTTGAAGGCTGAGTCTATTCCTGTTTGTACTAATTTTCCTTTAATTGATTTTGATTGGGTTTGAGACTGCTCCCTGTTCACATAAATTTTATCTTGTGTCTCTTCAGTCATCCCCCATATATTTAATGCCGAAGCATGTGAAATGTAAGAATGGGGTATGAGTTGGGAAACAACGTAATAATCAGGGCTGCTGTGCAAATAGTAGCCTTCGTGCCATTCCGTTTCAAAATCAAAATGGCATAAACCAATAAGCCCTTCATTTTCTAATGCTTCGATAAATTTCCGATGGTTCATTGCTGCAGGCAGATTCCATTTTTTCTTTCCTTTCAGAAAAATATGCCTTAAATCTTCCTCATGGAAGATATGGGGTTGATATTTGAGCAGCCGATTCTTTATACTGGTAAGGGCAATAGAGATTCTGGACTTATTCGCCATTCGATTTTCAATATTGATAAAGGTATCGACCTAGTATACGTTAGTTATATATAACTAACGTATACTAGGTCGATATTATTATATAATGCATTTAATTAATTTCTATTTCCAGAATTAGTAAGGTTTTACTGGGTAATAATGTGAATTTTTATTAGCTTTTCTTAAAAATGTATACATTTTTAAGAAAAGCTAAGTTAGTTGTTTTTTTTGACATAAGCAAATGATTCATATTTCAATGTTTTTTTACCCATATTATGTTTTTATAGGATGGATAATTTTTACCCGTACGTTTTTTAAATTGTGATATAGATTTTTATTATATAATATACTGATATATAAATATATATGTTATATTTTTGTAGGTAAAATTGTCACTTAAATATTTAAAAAGGTGACAAAAAAAATGTATTATTGTCACTTAAATAAATAAAAAGGTGACAATTGTTATTTTTGATTATCTTTGATAAATAGCTGATTATTATGATTACAACACATGCAGCAATTGAAGATAATATCAAGCGTTATAAACGTGGAGAATTAATTGTACCATCTGATTTCCGTGGGAAGGGTACTGAGAATGCAATTAAAAAAACCTTATCCAGACTTGCTGCTGATGGAACGATTAAAAGATTGGGACATGGGCTATATGTGTTACCCAAGAAAGATCCTTTATTTGGTGAGATTCTGCCTTCAACAGAAGAAATTGCTATTGCATTGGCAAAAAAAGAAAAAGTAAAGATTAAGCCTGCTGGCGCATTCGCTTTGCATAAGCTAGGGTTGACTTTGCAAGTGCCTACCAAGCTGGTTTATCTGACGGACGGTAATGGTAGGATTATTAAGGTGGGGAAGAATACCATTAGGTTTAAATCGACAACTCCCAAGAAAATGGCGCTTAAAGGTGAACTCAGTGGTTTGATTATCTTAGCGCTGGAGGAACTAGGTACTGATCAGATTGATGAATCAACTAAGCTAAAACTGAGTAATCTTTTAGAAAAAGAAAATCCTATAATTTTAAAGCAGGATTTGAAGTTGGCATCAGCTGCTGTTCATGATTTTATACTAAAATTAATCTTAAATAAATGATAGGATGGCTTAAATTAACCGATGACCAGCGCCGGACAAGTTTGGCGCAGGCAGAGGCCAGAAGCGGAATCATTCCTAAGGCCTTGGAAAAAGACTGGTGGGTAACGCTGACATTAAAAGCACTTTTTCAAACCCCATATGCAGAATTGCTGATTTTTAAAGGGGGAACTTCCTTAAGTAAATGTTGGAAGCTGATCAACAGGTTTTCTGAGGATATTGATATTGCAATGTCGCCTCAACTGTTTGGTATGGAGTACCAGGAAAGTCCTGGGTCTGCTTATTTAAACAAACTCAAAAGGGCTGGATGTGCATTTACAAGTAATGAATTGAAAAATGCACTGACGGAACAGCTTATGGCACTCGGCGTCCCAGAAGATGCGATTATTATTGAAGCCGGTAAAGTTGTTGAAGGGATGCCTGATAAAGACCCTCAGGAATTGTTCGTAAAATATACCTCATTATATGATCCAAATCCATATCTGGCTGATGAAGTGAAAATTGAAGTCAGTGTGCGTTCAAAACTCGAACCTTATACACCAATGCCTGTGCAATCATTATTGTATGAACACTTCCCAAATCAGGCCTATGCCGAAGAACCATTTAGTGTATTGGCTGTTGAACCACACAAAACTTTTTTGGAGAAAGCTTTTTTATTGCATGAGCAATTCCATAGGGGCGAAGTAGTCATCATAAAAACAGAACGGATGTCGCGGCATTATCATGATCTTGCAAGGATGATGGATACTGAGGTTGGACAAAAAGCACTGGAAAGTAAAGATCTTTATGCGGCTATTGTACATCATCGAAGATTCTATAATAAAATGAAGGGAATTAATTATGACCTGCTGCATACCACACATATTAATTTTTATCCACCTGAAGGCATGTTAAAAGGTTACCAGACAGATTATAAAGAAATGCTTGAGAATATGATCTACGGCGAGGCTCCGGATGAAAAGCAGTTGTTTATCTTGATCAAGACACTTAACCAACGTTTCAACGATACAAAGAATTAACATCCTTTTACTCTTATAGTTAAGATAATTCTTCCTCAAAATATAACTGGATACGACACTGACTGATCCAAAAGTTATATCAACGTGTTATGGAGTTGCTAATTTATCCCTACTAGTGACGGATCGGAAATTGACTATCTCTAGTAGGGATGATTTTGTAGTTTCATCACTAGCAAAATCATCCCATTTGACAAAACTGAAATTTTATCAGGTTAATCAGTCTTGTATTTTGTAAATCCATTTTCTGCCCAAATCTGCGTTAAAGGCTTGTTATTCCTTTCCTGATTAGTATAACATCGCTTATACCTTAGCTTGAAATCTCTACTAAGGGGCTCGCTATTAAACAACGTGTCTAAGTTTGCAATTTTCTTCAAATCATCAATAAAATGATGCGAAAACAGTCCCTCTATGGGCACAGAGAGAAGCCTTAGAGAAATCTAAGGCTTTCTTGCGTTTTAGGCAATTTCTATAGTCGAAAACAAAAGTCCCCCTAACGCCTACCGGTTGGTGCCTTTGCGTAACGCGGCTGTTTTTTACTTTTTTTTATAGTAAATCGTTAACGCTCTATCTTTTAATTCCAGCTCTTTGTCATTCAATTTTATAATTTCATATTTGGTCGTGTCCAAACTAGAGGAGCCATTACCAATACTTTCAGCCACCAAAACCAATTTATTGTCTTCTTTCCACCATTTTTTATAAACCAGTGTTGCCATATTAATAGATTTTGCTGTTCCATCATTACTAATGGTAATCCCTTGTACTTCATTTTTGTTGATCGGGTTGGGCTCAACCCAAGAACCTATTAGTAGGCTGGTACTATTTTCTGTTTCTGGTCCAGATTTCTTCTCGTTCTGTGCATTTTGCTGTGATGTTTGGCTGCAAGAGGTGGCTACTATCAACATTGCACCTAGTAATGTATTTTTTATCATAATTTTGTTGTTTTACTTTAACTGAGGCTATTTTAGCTCGCCTATAATCAATTGGTTGCTTGTGGGGAAACGTTGCCAAGGAGGCAAGGATGACTAACTAAAACAAGATTTCTTGATAATGACGTTAAAATGTCAACACGTAAATAGTGTGTTAATAGATGTTTCCCTGAACAAAACTAGTTATTATTCAGCTGTCAAACTGATGCTTTTTTTGTATATTCCAATGTTTTATTTGCTCTTTTGGTTTGAATACTTATGGTGATAGGAAAGTAAGCAACTCACTAATCCCAGCCATTTTCCTTAAATTATCTATGAATTTTTTGAGTTCAGGTTGAAGGGAGTACCCTTAAAAAAGCATAGGAGATTTTTTAAGAAAACAATTTCCTGCTATCGAAGCAAAAGGCCTTTGTTTGATCATAGCTCGTAAAAGAACCTGTAGTTTTTGTTTTTCCAATATAGAATAGATGCATTAAGCCTGATCGATGGAATATACAGGCAAAATGGAGCGAATAGACAATTTTTTAATTGGCTAACTGTGGAAAGGTCGGTAGAATGCTCTTACGTCTTCGTGGCTTGCAAAAATTTAGGGCCAGATTAACAGATAGGACGTAGAACCTGATGTTGTTGACCGCTTTTGGTTATCAAAAAAACTTCGGTATTGATCAAAATTTGAATGGTTTAAGAATATTGTTATAAGTAAGTTTCATACTTATCGCTCTGTTTTGCAACAAATTTAAATGACTGGTTATATAGAATCATATCCATCTTTTTATACGGTTGTGTAATCTGTTTTGCTGGAAAATAAAGATTGGGCTGGACTTTTGACTCATTAACCTAAGTTAGGTGCCGGAATGTATCAGGAATTTGGTTGTTTTCTGCTGATAATGCCTGTAAAGAGGTAGGCTGTTTAGCCCTCCTTTTGATTGACTAAGATCAGGATTATAAGATACGTGTGTAGGGCAAAAATTGAATCATTAATAATCAAATTTGATGTTGTAGCCCTCAGACTGAAATGGAATATTTGTCTTAGAGATGAAATTATAAGCATTTGATTTTTTTAGTTCCTCAGGGGGCTTTCGGTCCTTTTGAAGGGCAGATATTAGTAGGCGATCAAGATATGAATCACATTTCAAGGGGGATTCTTTGAAACTGTAAACGGAGTTGAACAGGGTGCTGCATTCCTATTCAGAAGCGGCTTTCGATCTGGAGTATTAAGAACGGCATAGGGGATTGACAATTCATTATTTGTTGGAGAAACTGATCGTGGACGGGGTTCTGCAGGCGATGCAAACGAAGGCCCGGAGCGTTTAGTTTACAACAACAAAATGCCTTTCGATGTTGAATTTTCTTTCCCGGAAAAAGATGCATAAGTATGGACATAACATCGGTCGCCATTGGGAAGCAGGCCCACAACGTGAGTTCTTTTTGCCTGAATGTTGGTTGAATTCTGGAACTAAGAAGAATGTGTACGTATTTGGGCTACGCCAAACTGTTAATGGCGCAACCATTAACACTATAGAAGTGCTACCCTATCCTAACTCAGCCGAGTTCAGAAGATAAGGGTTATTAGTAAACGATTATAAAATAAAGATGTCTAGAGTATTTCAAAAATGCATTGTTCTTGCGATCATCATATTGACGCAGATTGGTGAAGCAAACAGTAAAAGTAAAAAACCGAGGGTAGATTATAACCTGAGTACAGGTTGGGCATTTTATAGGGGCGATGCGAAGCAGGCCCAGATGCTCAATTATGACGATTCAAAATGGATGCCGGTAGTTTTACCACATATCATGCAATTGGAAAAGAAACACAACGGAGCTGATATTATCTATGACGGTGTCGGATGGTACCGTCGTTACTTTAAACTATCCAAAGATCAGGCTGATAAGCAGGTTCTTCTCAATTTTGAAGGAATTATGAGCAACAGCGAAGTGTTTGTAAACGGAGAAAGTGTCGGTATCCATCACGGGGGATATGTGGGATTTACCATGGATGTTTCGGACAAAGTAAAATTCAACAATGAAAATAATGTGATCGCTGTTCGTGTTTCGGCAGAATATGATCCGCTGACTCCCCCTGGCAAACCGCAAGATCGATTAGATTTTTACTATTACAGCGGTATTTATCGTGATGCAAATTTGACTGTGACAGATAAACTTCATATTACAAGTGAATTGTCTGAACATAGTACCAGGGCAAGTGGCGTCTTTGTAACCTATCCGCAAGTAAATGAGAAGCGGTCACTCGTTCATGTGAAAACCGAAGTTGCCAATTCGTATGCCACTGCGAAAGAAGGATATTTGCAGACCCTGCTTAAAGATGCAAACGGAAAAGTAGTGGCCAGCAACAAAAGCAAATTTCATTTGGGAGCAAATAAGCATACGTTGATTGAGCAGGATCTGAATTTGATTAATCCTAAATTATGGTACCCATATACACCTTATTTGTATTCGTTGGAGAGTCAGGTATTGTTTGAGGATGGAAAAGTTGTAGATATTCGAACAGAAAAGATAGGCGTCAGAACAATTAAGTTTACCCGTGATGAAGGTTTCTTTATCAATGGAAAGCACCTGTATCTGGTAGGCGCCAATCGTCATGAAGCTTTTCCTAACGTCGGTGATGCTGCGTCAAATTCAATGCAGGAGCGGGATGTTATTGAGATGAAAAAAGGAGGATACAACGCGGTGAGAGCAGCGCATTATCCTCAGGATCCGGCTTTTTTGGCCGCTTGCGATAAATATGGACTGCTGGTTGTGGAATGTGTGCCGGGTTGGCAGATTTTCAATGAAAATCCAGTATTTGCTGATCGCCTCGAATCTATAACGCGAAACATGATCAGAAGGGATCGGAATAGAGCTTCTATTATATTATGGGAAACGGCACTGAATGAGACAAGCTACCCTCTACAAGTTGTCAAACGTATTTTTGATGCAGCGCATGAAGAGTATCCGGGAGATCAGCTTTATACAGCCGGCGACTATTTTAGCCATGAAGAAACAGAACCTTATTATGATGTTTTCTATAAGCAGGTCAGCAAGTTCCCTAAAGATGGGAGCGTGATGAGTAATTATTTGGAAGATCAGATTGCTATTAAACCACTTTTTTCAAGGGAATGGGGAGATGGTGTGGGGGAAAAACCCCGCGTAAGCATGGTTGAAAACGAGTATGAACAGATGCGGCAAGGGCGTAGCCGTTTGAGGCAATTGAACGGTGACGGATATTTTGATTGGTGTATGCTGGATGCCAATCCTCGGATGGGAGGACATTTTATGTGGAGTTACAACGATTATACCAGGGGTGCAGAGGAAGAAACGATGTATTCAGGAGTAGTAGATGTGAATCGGTATCCGAAGTTTGCCTATTATATGATGCAGAGCATGCGGCCTAGTGGAATTTCGCAAAAGGGACTGTATGAGGGACCGGTGGTATTTGTTGCTTCCTTTAACTCATCCGGCAAGTACAAAACCTCAACTTCCGAAATCACAGTTTATTCAAATTGTGATGCGGTTGAGTTGTATAGAAACAATAAGCTGATTGGGAAACAGACCCGTGCTGAACGAGCGAAGGTGTATCCTCATATCGTAGCTAAGGGTGGGAGTCCCAGTTTTGTGTTCGATGCCGGAGGTTTTGAACCAGGAGAATTGAAGGCCATAGGATATATAAATGGGAAAAAGGTGACGGAGCACGCAGTTCGGACGGCAGGTAAGGCCGATCACATTGAGATTGTTGTTCCTGATCACCATATCACTCCTGTAGCAGATGGATCAGATATGATTCCCGTTTATTTCAAAATCTGCGATGCCAATGGTTCAGTAGTTCATGATGCAAAATCTGAAATTTTTATTCGGGTTAAAGGCGAGGGTACCTTGATTGGTGACGGTATATCGAGAGTGGAAATCAATCCTCAGGCTGTAGAGGCAGGGATTGGCTTCGCATTTATCAGAACATCCAAAAAAGCGGGAAAAATAGAAATCCAGGTTGAATCAAAGGGAATGAAAGCAGGCCTGTTAACCATAAACACAGTCGCATACAAAGGGATGCATTTGCCGGATGGTACACATGGCGAGTTTAAAGGGCGGGAAGAAGATGGTGCAATAGTGAAGCCTACCAAATGGGATAAAGGTTTTCTTACTAAACCCAAAGTGGAGATAAGCAATGTTTCTACAACATCTTCTCATCCTGATTTTCCAACAACAAATTTATTAGATGGCAATGATTACAGCTGGTGGATAGCCAATCAGGATCAAGTTCCTCAAGTGGTTACTTTGACCTTGAAAGAATCAACAACGGTGGTTGGAAGTCGGGTAAGATTTCAAAAAGATAGTTCAAAGTATCGTCATAAGGTAGAGGTATCCTCAGACGGTAAAACCTGGGAACCGGTGTACGAAAAGGAATGTACAGGCTGGGACTTTAAACCCGTTCGTTTCAAGAAAACAATCAAGTATTTCAGAGTCTCCATATTATCTGCAAGCGAGGGTAGGGCTGGACTGGCAGAAGTAACACTCTTTAAAGATAAATAAATGAAAAGAAGAGAATTGTAAAAGGCATTGGTTTAGTTGCCGGAGCATTGTCTATATCAGGCAGTGCAATGGCAGCAGAAACGGTTGCTGGTTCTAAAAAGAAAAGGATATATGGAGCTTTAAATGCGTATTTCTCATGTCCTTTATAAAGGAGTTCGTGAGATATGTATCTAGGAGCACAACAGAAAGAGAGAATTTCAGAAATGAGATTCTCTCTTTTTTTATTCAAATATTTGATTTTTAGTGTCTTACCGTTTTTATGGATTGGCTAATTTTCGGCCTCTAAAATCTTGCTGCTGTGCTTTAATATTTCCTGTTAAATTACCTGGACGATTTAATTTTCTCATTTGAGAATATCGAATATTATATACAGCTTTGGCGGCAACAAATGCCGTATATTAGATAGGTGAAATTAATCGGGTAATACTAAAGCGTAATGTCAATACCATCGGAAGAGCACTTTAATAATATGTACCGGACTTATTTTCAGGCATTGTGCTTTTTCTCCTTGAAGATGGTGGGGGACGTAGAAACAGCTAAAGATGTTGTTGAGGAAGTCTTTACCAAACTGATTCTGAGTAAACGGGAGTTTAACGAAACGGATAATGCCAGAGCATGGCTGTACACGGCTGTCCGAAATGCCAGCCTGGATTATTTAAAGCAGAATAAACATGCTAAAGAGCGGCAGTTTGAATTTAGCTTAACCTGGAAAGATGAAGGGTCTTATGACTTTGAATTGGTGAGGGCCGAGGTACTCAGAAAAATATTGGTGGAAATCAAAGAACTGCCGGGGCATTCAGGAAAAATTATTGAAATGAGTTATTTCGAAGGCATGAAGAATGAAGATATTGCAGCGACGCTGGGCTTATCCGAAAAAACGGTAAGAAACCTCAAATCAACAGGAATAGCCACCTTAAAATCCAAAATCCCATTAGATCTTTTTCTGATGTTCTTGTTGCTGGCAGGGAGCACAGGACGCTAATCTTAATTTTTTTCTGAAAATCTTATTTTTTATTCGGGACAATTTGCACTCGCGTCGTTTCATAGTAAAATCAACCCAGATGAACTTGAACGAAACCGATAATCTATTGCAATTGGCAGATCTGATTGCAGCATATCATGAAGGTAAATTGAACGTTCGGCAGAAAGCTGAACTGGAGGCAAAACTGATAGGGGATGCTTCGTTTAAACGTATGTTTGATTCATTTAACAATAAAACCAATGTATTTTCTGATCTGAAAGTAATGAATGGTTTTGATACAGAGTTATCACTGGTCGAATTTCATAAAAGATATGCTACCCCAAAAACCTTCAGGCTGTGGCCCCGCATAGCTGCTGCCACAGCTGCACTAGTCGCTATTGCTTTCTGCATTTGGTTTTATACATCCCCTGATCCTGATCATACTCCTGAACTTGTTTCAGTATCAGAGGATATTGCCCCAGGCAAACAAGGCGCTACCCTTACTTTGGCCAATGGAAAAAAAATTAGATTATCCGATGCTGCAAATGGTCAAATTGCCAAAGAAACCGGTATCAGTGTAACGAAAACAGCAGACGGGCAGCTTGTTTATGAGGTCAAAGAAACCAATGATAATCTTAATCAAATCAATACCCTAAGTACAGCTAAAGGTGAAACTTATATTTTAACCCTCCCTGATAAAAGTAAAGTTTGGCTTAACGCTGCCTCAAGTTTAACTTATTCTGCCGGCCTTATGGAGCGTGGGCACAGCGCGCGTTTGGTAAAACTTGAAGGAGAAGCTTATTTTGAAGTTGCCAAAGATAAAACGCATCCTTTTGTTGTAGAAAGTAAAGGACAGCGCGTAGAGGTGTTGGGAACACATTTTAACGTGAATGCCTACGCAGACGAACCGATAATTGCAACTACATTGTTGGAAGGTTCCGTTAAAGTAACTGACGGTATAAATAAACAAATCATAAAACCGGGTGAGCAGGCCCTGAATAACAGCGGTAAAATCAAAGTTGAAGAAGTCAATATAGAAAGTATTACAGATTGGAAGAATGGAGAATTATATCTGAACCATATAAACTTTAAAGTTGCGATGCGAAAAATTGCCAGATGGTACGATGTAGAAATCATTTACAATGCTTCGGTCCCTGATGATATGGAAATAGGGGGATGGGTTTCGAGAAATGAAAAACTGTCCTCTGTTTTGAAATCAATAGAATCTGCCGGATTGGTAAAGTTTAAGATCGAAGGGAAGAAAATTTACATAAATAAATAATATTCATCAGCCTATTTAAAACATCGCATGATGAACCATAAAAAGAAAGGAACTATAGCTAAAAACTTACAATAGAAAAAGTGGAAAAAACAACCAGACCTTATAGTAAGACCTGGTTGATGTTTGGCGCCAGCCAATAAATTATCAACTGTAACCAGTAGTTGCCCCGCCGTGGAAAGTAAAGGCATACTACATAACCAAACTTATCAAATGTATAAAAAATATACCGTGAAATGGGGTATACCTAATGCCCTATGCCATAAAATCTTGCTAATTATGCGATTAACCACCGTAATATTAATAGCATCTCTAATGCAGGTCAGTGCAGCGACATTTGGCCAGCGCATTACTATAAACCAGCGCAATGCATCTTTGGAAACTGTTTTAAAGGAAATACGGAAACAAAGTGGCTATAGCTTTATTTATGATGTTAAAACACTGAACCAAACACAAAAGATAAATGTTGTCATAAGGAATGCCAGTATTGAAGATGCACTTAAAAAATCACTGGACGGGCTTGATCTGGCTTATGAAATTAACGGTAAAGTGATCTCTATTAAAAAGAAGGAAGGACTTCCTGAGCTTTTTTTTGATAAAAGACTTAAAATAATTGACATTAAAGGGAAGGTCGTCGACGAGGGCGGTAAACCTATACCATCTGTAAGTATTTTGATAAAAGGGACAAAAAAGGGAACCTATACAAATGAAAATGGTGACTTTTCGATTTCGATACTAAACGGAGAACAAGAAATTATTGTATCCGCTGTAGGTTTTGTAACTCAGACCATCATTGTGGGAAATCAAACAAGTATTAATATTGTTCTCAAAGAGAATAAATCAGAGTTAAGTGAGGTGGTCGTAGTTGGGTATGGCACGCAAAAGAAAAGCAACCTGACCGGAGCCGTTTCTGTAGTCTCTATGGACAAGGTTCTTGGAGACCGGCCAGTTGCTAATGTTGGATCTGCATTGCAGGGAGCGGTACCGGGCCTTACTGTTTCGGGGGGTGCAAATCCCGGAGCAAGTAAAAGCATAAATATACGCGGTATCACCTCTATAAACGGTGGAAGCCCTTTGATTTTAGTGGATAACGTTGTAACTACAAATCTTGACCTGATAAACCCTGCGGATATTGAAACAGTTTCTGTGTTAAAAGATGCGGCTTCGGCTGCAATATACGGAGCAAGGGCGTCTTTCGGAGTGGTTATTATTACCACCAAAAAAGGTAAAAAAAATCAAAAAACGCAATTAACCTATAATGGCAATTTTGCATTTGAAAAGCCGATCGATATTCCTGAAAAAGCTTCGCCAATAGAAACGATCCAGGGTTATAAAGATATGGGGTATACAACTTATTGGTCAGGCCAGAATGTAGATAAATGGCTCGGCCTCATTAAACAGTATAATGCTAATCCAGGCAATTTCCCGGAGGCAGGATGGGTTGAGGACGAGGGCTATCGCTATTTTTTAAAGTCGAATGATGAGATCAAAGATATGACCTCAGGGGCGGCTAGCAAGTACATTCACAATATATCCGCATCTGGGGGCAGTGAGCATATCGCCTACCGGTTCTCGCTCGGACGGACATCGGAAGATGGGATACTTATAACCAATAAAGATGCTTATAAAAGAACCAACGTATCTGCTTATGTAAACGCAGATATTAACCGGTGGGTTGCCACTTCACTGGATGTTAAATATGCAAATGGGTATAGAACAACACCAAAAAATTCTGGTGAATTTGGTTTGTTTGGAACCTCACATCCTTCCTATTACCCTAAAGATTCTTTGCCGTATAATGGTGTCATGTATCCGGTAAACACACCTTCAAATATTATCAGGAACAGTGACCTGGAAAGCTGGTTAAATAAAAATACCCGCGTCTTTTCCCGTACCGAATTGTCACCTCTTAATGGACTTAAAGGCTATCTTGAATATACTTACGAAACCAATATTCAAGATCATAAATGGTACAACAATTTGTATTGGCTGCAGCGGGGGGTTGAAAATGCATTAGATCCATCTGATCAATCTACCGCTTATTTTAAAGAGATAAGCCAGATGACCTATAAATCCCTGAATGCCTATTTGACCCATGAGAAAACATTTTTGAAATCTCATACCATAAAACTTACAGCTGGATTCAACCAGGAGGAAAGTACTTCAGAAGGCCTGTCATCCAAGAACTATTACATGATTAGTAATGGTCTGCCCTCCATTTCAGGAGGTACAGGAATAATTGAATCAAAAGACCGGTTTAATGAATATGCCATACGGAGTGGTTTTTATCGCCTCAACTATAATTTTAAAGACAAATATTTACTCGAAGCCAATGGCAGGTACGACGGTAGTTCCAAATTCCCTGCCGATCATCGCTATGGGTTTTTCCCTTCAGTATCTGCCGGTTGGGTGTTAAGCAGGGAGTCATTCATGGAATCATTTAGTCATTGGATGAATACGCTTAAGGTCAGGGCATCTTATGGTTCCCTGGGCAATCAGAGCATTGACGACTACCAGTTTTATTCAGTTATGAGCCCATACCAACCATTCTGGATATCCAATGGCCTCCGACCTACCTCGTTGACAACACCTGGATTGGTACGTAAAGATTTTACTTGGGAGAAGGTAAATACGATTGACATTGGCGTTGATGTAGCCTTTTTAGGGGACCGGTTTTCCGCAAATTTTGATTGGTACGAACGAAATACACTCGGGATGTTGGCGCCAGGGCTTGATTTTCCCGCAGTAGTTGGCGTAAAGGCACCATTGCAAAACGCCGCAGATCTTAAAACAAAAGGATGGGAGTTTTCCATACAATGGCGTGATAAAATAGGTGACTGGAGGTATTCGGCAGCTTTCAACTTGTACAATTCCAGAAGTGTCATTACCAGGTATCGTAATGAAAATAAAGTACTCAGCGATTACTATGAAGGAATGGAACTGGGTGAGGTATGGGGTTATGTAACCGATGGATTTTATACTGCCGATGATTTTGAAGCTAATGGTGCTTTGAAAAAAGATGTGGTTGCTATTCAGGGAGTGATTTCGCATGAGGGAGATATAAAATATAAAAACCTCATGGATGATTCGAATTCCACCAATCAGATTGATATTGGTAATGGTACGTTGACTAATTCCGGCGATAGAAAAGTTATAGGTAATAACAGCCCCCGTTATAATTTTGGGTTTAATGCTTCTGTTGGCTGGAAAAATCTGGATTTATCTATTTTGCTGCAGGGGGTAGCTAAAAGAGACTATTGGATTGGGGGAGATCTGATGTTTCCACATGCCGGAAAATTCTCCACTTTCAACAAATACCAATTAGATTATTGGACACCGGAGCACAAAGATGCGTATTATGGCCGGTTGTACAAAGATGCCGGAGAATCGCATGCGGTTAATCAGAGAGTACAAACTAAATTCCTTCAGAACGCTTCTTATCTTCGTGTAAAAAATGTTTCACTTAGCTATGTTGTTCCAAAATCATGGTTTGGAAAGATCCCTGTAACAGGCGCCCGGATATTTTTTAGCGGTGAGAACATGCTCACCTTCACTAAGTTGATACCCGGGTTGGATCCGGAATTGCTATCCTGGCAATATCCTCAAATGGCCACCTATTCATTTGGAATAAATGTTAACTTCTAATTTAAAGGCAATGAAAAGAACAACTATTTATATACTTGCATTAATCAGTTTATATTCCTGCAAAAAGAGTTTTTTAGACAAATATCCCAAAGACCGACTTATTGAGGAAACAGCTTTTATTACTTACGATAATTTTAAAACGTACGGGTGGTCATTGTATGATATATTCGAAAGTCCCACTCATGTGCAATATGTAGGGACCAATGATGCCCTTGGCTGTATGTATAATGGCGATTTTTTGAGTGGTATTTTACAGAATAAAGCCCAATTGCGAAATCCATGGGCATGGCAATTGGTTACTCCTGAACAAAATGCAGGAGGTTGGGACTTCTCTTTTATACGAAGTGTTAACATCATGCTGGATCATATTGATCAGTCAACAATGAATGATATCGATAAAAAACACTGGCGTTCGGTAGGTTTGTTCTTTAGATCATATCATTATCTGGAATTACTGGCCCGTTTTGGAGATGTACCATGGCTGGAACATGTCGTGAAAGAATCAGACGAAAATATCATTCAAGGTTCAAGAACAGGACGGGATGAGGTCGCCGCTAACATTTTAAGAGATCTTCAATATGCCGAAACAAATATTAAAGTTCAGGGTGAAGGCGCATCCAGCAATACGATTAATCAAAAAGTGGTAAGAGCATTGTTGTCCAGGTTTGCCTTGTTTGAAGGAACATGGAGGAAATACCATAGCCTCCAAAATGCAAACATGTATTTAACAGAGTGTGCCCGTGTATCAAAATTATTGATAGATGCTACACCAGCTATTGGTAGTAGTTATCAACAGTTATGGTCTTCTGAAGTATTAAAAGATTATCCCGGTGTCTTTTTGTTCAAGGAGTATACAAACTCCATTATGATGCAGCCATTTTCGAGAGCTGAAAGAGGCGGTGGCCAGAAAGTGGAAATGCATGCCCGGACTTTAGAAAGATATTTGTGCATTGATGGTAAAACCATTTCAAAAAGTCCTTTGTATAACGGCGATGCCACTATAAATGACGAATTCAGGAATCGGGATCCTCGTTTGTTATATCGGGTAATTCCTCCATATAAAGTAAACGGACCGCTTAACAATACGACCTGGAGTCATACCGGCAATACCCTGGACAGAGAATACATCGATGTAATGAATGCATTAGATAAAACGGCTAACAGGTCATTCCCTGTAAAAAGCTGGCAGCCCTTTGTTATTTTGAATTCTCCCAATATACAAGGAGCTAAAGTTAATCAGGCACCTGTTTCCTGCAATACGGGTTATTATTTTTACATGTATTACAACACTGAAACCAATGTTACAGGTGGTGCTAATTTTTCAACAACCGATGTTCCGCTTTTTCATATAGAAGAAACGATGCTAAACTATGCGGAAGCAAAATATGAGCTGGGAGAATTCGATCAATCCGCAGCCAACCTTACTATTAATAAACTGCGTGCACGTGTAAATGTCGGTCAAATGATTGTGACTGATATTAATGCTGCTTTTGATCCTTTACGTGATCCTTTGGTGGAGCCGGTACTTTGGGAAATAAGAAGAGAAAGAATGGTTGAATTGATGGGGGAAGGCTTTAGTTTTCATGATGTTAGAAGATGGAAGAAGGCGGATTATTTCATCAATGTTCAACCCTTGGGTGCAAGACTAGCTTCATCCTGGCAGGGTGGCTTGCCTGCTTCACTCAAGTTTGTTACTACTGGGAAAGATGCCGGCAGGTGCTATGTTTGGGATGATCCTGTAGCCGGAGGGAAAGGATGGTTAGACAAATATTATTTGTATCCGATTCCCACTGCTCAAATTGCACTTAATCCAAATATTATACAAAATCCAGGCTGGTAGTAAAGCAAAAAGCATGTTCCCGATTTCGGGAACATGCTTTATTGTATGATGTCAACAGATGGTGCTCTGTTCATTCGGTATCAACCATAAAAATTATTAAAGAGAAATGAAGAAAATCACTTTTTATATTTTGTTTTCAATACAGGCATTTACGGGTAATGCACAAAAGGCTGTGGTATCAAAGCCCAATGTTATTTATATCCTTGCCGATGATATGGGGCGTGGCATGCTATCGTATTACGGACAGAAAATCGTAAAGACGCCGAATATTGATAAGATTGCAAAACAAGGCGTAAGTTTTAACCGTTCGTACGGAGGTGTTTATTGTGCACCATCGCGGGCTAGCTTAATCACTGGCTATAGCGATTGCCGCAAAGGGAAATATGTATTAACCCAAGCGGGTATTTATGAAAAGGTAGCCAAAGGTTTATTGTCTGATGAGCAGGCACAAGCCAAAGTAGATAGTGTGGTTAATAATGAACCCGACATTACCTATTTACCACAAGTATTTAAACAGGCTGGATACGTTACCGGTGAAATTGGAAAACTGGATTATGGTTTTGTAACCACTACCAAACAAATGAAAAAGCATGGATGGGATTACTGGTATGGTTATTACGACCATCAGCAATGTCATGGTTTTTATCCTATGTTTTTGCATGAAAACGGTAAGATGATTTCTATTCCGGGTAACACCAGACCCGATGCTGGAAAAACCGGCGAATGGGGCTCGGTAGAAGGTGAGAATGAACGTTGGAACATGGAGGGAAAAACGGTTTATTCACAGGATTTGTTTTTAGATAAGATGCTTTCGTTTATTCATCAAAACAAAAACAAACCATTCTTTCTTTACCATTCTACGCAGTTGCCTCACGGCCCTGTGGCTATTCCAGCTATTCATCCCGATTTTGTTTTTAACAACAAACTAACGCAAATTGAGAAGGAATATGCTTCCATGCTTAAGAAGCTGGATGATAACGTAGGTGTAATTATGGATGAGTTGAAAAAAACGGGTTTGGAGAAAAATACCATCATCGTTTTTTCTTCAGATAATGGCCACGAATTGTACTACAGCTACAAAGGCCGTGTAGAGAAGCCCTACAAGAATATGCAAACCGGAAAGGGATTCGACAACATTAGCGAAAAATTTTATAGTAGTATTGGTGGTGATGTGTTTGATGGCAATAATGGCATGGCTGGTTTAAAGCGAATGAATTGGGAAGGCGGTGCCAGAGTCCCTTTGT
Source organism: Pedobacter steynii (assembly GCF_900103665.1). GTDB lineage: Bacteria > Bacteroidota > Bacteroidia > Sphingobacteriales > Sphingobacteriaceae > Pedobacter > Pedobacter steynii. The sequence continues at coordinate 30,629 of NZ_FNGY01000011.1, read as the reverse complement.
TTGTAAGTTGGCCGGGATATTTTAAACAAAATGTGGTATCGCAACAATTGGTGGGCAATTACGATTTTATGGCAACCATGGCAGAACTGTTACAGGTAAAGCCAAAAGACAAAAAAGATGGCGTTTCGTTTTTGTCGACCTTAAAAGGAAAGAAAAATGAAACACAACATCATGCCATTGCCTTCGCATCGCCTATGGGGCCGGCATTAGTCACTAATGATGGATGGAAGCTGCGGTACCTTGCAGCGAAGAAAATTTATCAGCTCTATTATTTGCCCAACGATTATAAAGAAGAACATGATCTGATACTACAACAGCCCGATAAAGTGGAAACTTTAAAAAAGATATTAACTGAGAAATGTGATGGCGATGTGAATAATGGCTGGTTTAATGATAACAGGGATGTGAAAGGAATTTAATATACGCTACCAGAGATAAAATTAAACTTGAGCCGAATTATTCTCATACGGTCTGTTACTCAAATACCGGAAAATTTTTTCCGGTATTGCAGTGGGCCGATTTCTTTCAATTTGAAAAACTGTTTCCTGAAGTTAGGTAGGGAATTATATCCGCTTTCAAAACAGACCTCCACAATGGGTTTAGCTGTATCCAGCAATAAGGTACAAGCGTGGCTAATGCGTATCTCAGCGAGAAAATCAAAATAGGTCTTTTTCGTGCGTTTTTTGAAATAATTACAAAATGCAGGTACGCTCATACAGGCCAGATCTGCAACTTCTTTTAAACTAATCTTTTGCTGGAAAGATTGCATTGTATATTGAAAAATCTTATTGATCTTTCCATTGTCTTTATCAATTAACTTAGCCGCCTCTAAGGTCGAAAGTTGCCGGATATCTTCCTGTTGGCTCATCATGTCCAGACATTGACAAAGGCCAATAATCCGTTGCAGCCCTTGTTTGTGTTCTAAGGCGCTGATACTTACTGCAAGTTCCTTTTTAACACTTCCAGTTAATTTAATACCATAACGGGCCTTGTCTAATAATGCCCTTAACCGTTTGCACTCTGGTAAATCAAGGAAATCATCTCCCCAGAAATTGTCCTTAAATTGTATAACAAGAGCACTTGCGATCATTTCAGCTCGTTTTTTAGGAAAAGCATGGGGTAGATTCGATCCCATAAAATAGATGTCTTGTGCCTGATATTCGCCAATATGGTTACCGATAAAGCTGGTACCTTCGCCTTTAATAATCAATACCAGCTCATACTCGATGTGGTGGTGCCAGCCCAATTCATATTCTGGCGTTGTAAAGGTTTTTACTATAAAGGAACAATCGCTGCTTAATGGCAGCTTTTCTTCGATAAGTTTCATCTTAAATCATTTCTTTAAGTAAATCAAACCTCGTAAAAAAAAACTTTTATTATTATAATGCCTGTTTCAAGATAAGAAAAATAGATAAGATAGTTTCTTTTTTAAGTAATCAGATTACTTTTTTTTAATCGGAGAATATCGAATTTGCGATGTCAGATCTATAAAGAAAAAATCTATTTACCTGACATTTCATAAAATTGATGACCATGCCAACTAACCAGGACCTTTCAAAAAAACATCAGCTTATTTCCGATCTGTTTAAATGGCCGGTAAAATCGTCCGACTGGGAACCATACAAACTCAGTAATGAACAACTGGATTTTTTTAAAGAGTTCGGATACCTGAGTGGCGTAAAATTATTGGATGAATGGCAGATTGATCGCCTGCATAAAGAATTAGAGGAAATTGTAGATCCCAAACATCCATTGAATGGATTGTTCCATGAGTTTCACAGTAATGAATCCGTTGATCCTGATTCCGTTTTATTTCATGCATTAGGGGCATGGCGCATTACAGAAGGATTTCACGATGTGATATGGAATCCGGCCTTTGCCATGGCTGCCAGTCAGATCTTAGGCAATAAGGCAGTACGTTTCTGGCATGATCAGTTGTTTTGTAAACCAGCAAGACATGGGGGAGTTGTGGCCTGGCACCAGGATTATTCTTATTGGACACGTACAGGACCGATGCAGCATTTAACTTGCTGGGTTGGATTGGATGATGCCAGCACCGAAAACGGTTGTTTATATTATGTACCTAAAAGTCACAATTGGGGCTTGCTGGATAAGCCAGATCTGGCAGGTGATATGGAGGGCTTGATGCAGTACTTAACAGAAGAACAGAAGGCAGAATTTAAGCCTGTTCCTATCGAACTCAAAAAGGGGCATGCTACATTTCATCATCCTTTAATGGTTCATGGTTCGTTTCCCAATAAATCACCTTGTTCCAGAAGCGCGTTCGTTCTAAATGTATTTACTGACGGTACAAAATCCAATACGGACGAAATATTGCTCAAAGGTGTGCCACCTATAAAAGCAGGACAGCAAATGGAAGGGCAGTTTTTTCCACTGATATTTTCTCCCGACATCCCGATTTAATTCCTAAACAGATCGCGTTCATTTTAGAGTATCTCTGGTAATGACATCAAAGGCTTCGATCAAGTGATACGCTTTGTGAAAACATTATTTAACACTAAGTATTATGATTATTACATAAAATTGTTACATTTCACAATATTTTGCGAGCGGCCAATTTTAAAGATCTGACAGAATAATATAGGGAATTTTGTCAGGATAAAAAGATAAGTCTTTGCAGGAGTCCTTAATTATGTAATGGAAACGCTGAAACAAAGCTTTGCTCAATTATTTAAAAGTTATCATCATCGATCGGTTCTGTTTGCGAAATCTTTTGTGCGTCTGGATGAAGTCGCGGAAGATATTGCATCCGATGCTTTGTGTATACTATGGGAACGGATGAAGAAGGAAGAGGTGTTGTCGGTGAAGAGTTTCCTGTTTCGGGTCATTAAGAATAAATCACTGGACTATCTCAAACATCAGAAGGTAAGGCGTAAAATAATAGAATCAATTGAAGATTGGGAGAGTAGAGATTTGCAACTGCGCATCGATACCCTCGAAAGCATGCATGAAGAAGAGATGCTCACTAAAGAAATTACAGAGATTGCCAATCAGACATTGCAGTCGCTTCCGGAAAAGACACGTCAGGTTTTTTTAATGAGCCGTCAGGAAAATCTTTCCGGTAAAGAAATTGCCCAACAATTGGATATATCGGTAAAAGGGGTGGAATATCACATGTCTAAAGCACTGAAAGTACTCTCCGTAAATCTGAAAGATTACTTAAGTGTTTTCTTGTTTTTCTTTTAATCTGGTTAGGGAAGTGGGGCCCTCAATCGTCTTTATTTTACGAAACTATCTTACTTATGGAAAAACTGTTGTTAAAATACATTGATGGTCAGGCCTCTGATGAAGAAAGACGGAAGGTATTGGAATGGATTGAGGCAGACCCTACCCATAAAAACGAATATCAATCCCTCCATAAAGCTTATGTCGTGTCGGTCTGGGAGGACATAGAAGAACAAGAGGAATCAGCAGTACCTCGTAAAAATAACATCATCAGACTCTCCTGGCTTCGTACAGCTGCTGCTGTATTGTTGGTGATCAGTTTGTTCTGGAATGTGAGGTCATTTATATGGAAGGAAAAATCAACCTTAGAAGACCCGATGGGTATGCAAACCGTTCATGTGCCCGCTGGTCAGCGTGTGGAGCTGATTTTGCAGGATGGCACGAAGGTTTGGCTAAATGCGAACAGTACCTTCCGTTTTCCGGGCAGATTCGATGCTGAAAAAAGAGAAGTTTATCTGAACGGGGAAGGTCGCCTGGATGTGGTGCATAATGAGCACTTGCCGTTTATTGTGAAAACGGAAAACTATGCGGTCAAAGTGTTGGGGACAGATTTTAACGTCAAGGCCTATGGGACTGACAACTTTGAAACGGCTTTGATGAGTGGGCGTGTAGAAATCGAAAGTGCGAAGGGGAAGAAATTTATACTCCATCCGAATCAAAAAGTAGTAGAGGAGCATGGAAATTTAAGAATTGATACCATAGGTAATATGGATCCTTACCGCTGGAGGGAAGGTCTGTTGTGTTTCGAAAATGAGTCTGTAGAAAGTCTGTTTCAAAAAGTGGAAATCTATTACCACATTAAAATTACGAATAAAAACAAAAAGTTGGCAAATAGAAGATACACCGGGAAATTCTGGATGGATGATGGTGTGGAGCATATGCTAAGGGTTTTGCAATTGAACAATGATTTTACTTACCAGCGTGATTTTGAAACTAATGAATACATAATTCATTAGCATTTTTTTTGTGAAATGTTTAAAATCAGCAGGATATCAATCTGATAGTCCGTTTTTTTTTGACGCTGGGATACTGAAAATAAAAATTATAGAAAAGGGCTAGGGATAGTCTTTGCTAAATCGTCTTATGTGTAGTTAACCAAATATAAACTTAAACACATAACGCCTATGACGGAAATAGTCAGTAGACCCACTTTCAAAAAGGAGAGCCAGATTTTCTCCACCGTAATTATTCATAACCTGGACCAAGCACAACCAAATAATAAACGTTTATGAGAAATATAAACTTAAAAAATATTTTACAATTTGTTAAAAAAGCCAGATATGCCGTTTTTGTGATCGCACTTACTTTAGCGAGCGCACAGGTGTCGGCGCAAACCAAATCTGTTTCGATAAATGCGAATGCGATTTCTCTTAAGGAAGCGATCGGCAAGATTGAAAAGCAAACCAGTTACCTGTTTATTTATGATAACATGGTGATCAATTTAAACAAATCCGTTGCAGCTCATTTTAAAAATGAAAAGCTGGAAACAGTTTTGAACGAACTATTTAAAGGAACGGATATCCGTTATGTAATCGAGGATCGGAATATCATTCTAATACGGCAGGGAAAAGATCTCCCTCAGACACCGCAGCGACAGATTCAAGTGTCCGGACACGTTCTGGATAAAGACGGAAAACCTTTGCCGGGGATATCTGTGGGCGAACAGGGAGTGAAGAACAATCAGTTGACCGGTTCGGATGGACAGTATAGTATCAAGGTGAAGTCAACCGCGACACTCCTATTCTCGCATGTAAGCTATGAGTCGGTTGCGAGAGAGGTCAATGGGCAATCTTCGATCGACATCGTCTTAGCAAATGACGCTAAAAATCTGGAGGAAGTAGTTGTCATAGGTTATGGAGCCGTGAAGAAAGGCGACTTGACTGGTGCGGTCAGCCAGATTAAAGCTAAAGACCTGCCTCAAACCGGAAATATGTCATTGGGCCAAATGATGTCAGGTAAAGCTTCGGGCTTGCAGGTATCTCAGACCAGTGCCCAACCGGGATCCGGGGTTTGGATACAGATCAGGGGTAACGCTTCCGGTGGTGCTGGTAATTCAGGTCCGCTTTATGTCATTGATGGTTATCCTATTTCTGCCGAAAATATGGAGCCAGGTGGCGGAAAGTATAGTTCCGGAAGTAAATCTCCTTTGAATAACTTAAATCCGGGGGATATTGAATCGATTGAAATTTTGAAGGATGCAGCGGCAACAGCGATCTATGGCGCCCGTGCGGCTAATGGTGTTGTTTTAATTACAACCAAACGCGGTAAAAATGGAGAACGTGCAACAGTTCAATATTCAGGATCCATGTCAACGCAAAAGAAGGTGAAACAAATAGAGATGTTAAATGCCTGGGACTTTATGAAAGAGACCAATAGGGTGATTTATGAAAATTGGTTATCCAACAATAGAATAAGCCCTTATGGAAATATAGACCCGGGATCTGTAGCCAGCCCTTATGTTCCTAAGTATTCCGAAAAGGATATTGCTAACGCACAAAACACGGATTGGCTGGGTGCGGTAGAGAGAGACGGGCGTATTGCCCAACACAACTTGTCTTTGAGAGGGGGGACGGAACAAACATCTTATTACGTCTCTGGAAGCATCTTTGATCAGCTTGGCGTTATTAAGAATAATGGAATTAAACGTTATTCCGGCCGGGCAAACTTTGATCAGAAATTAGGGAAATTTATAAAAACCGGCATTAACCTTAATATCAGTCAGGTTAACAATGCGAATGTGGCATTGAGCAATGGCCAAAATGAAAATGCGGGTGTAATTAGGGCAGCGATGAGCTCGAACCCCTCACTTCCTATTTACGATAAAGAGGGAAAATTTCTGCTAGACCCGAACCTGCCCTTTTTACCGAATGCGGTTTCTTTGCTGGATGTAAGCGATCAAAATAAAATCAATGGATTGCTGGGCAATTTCTATTTGACAGTAACTCCTGTTCAGGGCCTGGATGTAAAAATGAATGCAGGCTTTCAGCAGGAAAAAGGCGAGCGAAATACATATATGCCTAAAACGACATTATATGGACTTAAGGAAGGTGGACAGGCTACCAGGGCATTTTTGAATCGTTCAAACGAATTGTTTGATCTCACAGCTTCTTATGTTAAAACGATTGCTGATCGTCATACGATATCAGCAATGGGGGGATACTCTTACCAACACTTTTCTACAGATGGCGTTGATGCCGGAAACAGCCGTTTTATTACGGATGCATTTCTATGGAATAATTTGGGCGCGGGTGAAAGCATAAAACCAAGAGTTGGTTCCTATGCTAACGAAGAAATCTTAGGCTCAGTATTTTCTCGTTTAAACTATAATTATGATGACCGTTATTTGGTTTCAGCTACGATACGTGGGGATGCCTCTTCCAAATTTGCGAAAAATCATAAATGGGGATATTTTCCTTCTGTAGCTCTTGCCTGGCGCATCATAAACGAGAACTTTATGAAAGAACAGAAGGTGGTATCCGACCTGAAATGGCGTGTCAGTTTCGGCCAGACCGGTAATTCCAATATAGGAGCGAATTCACTGGCACTATATTCAACCGGATCTAATTATATTTTCGGTGATCAGTCTTCAGTCGGCGTATCCCAGAGCCAGTTGGCCAACCCTGATTTGAAATGGGAAACGACAACAGAACTCAATCTGGGGCTGGACTTCGGATTTTTCAAAAACAGGATAACCGGCTCAGTGGAATTCTTTACCCGACGTGTCTCAGATTTGCTTGATACGAAGGTGCTAATGCAGTATAATCCAATTAATACCGTTATGGCGAATATTGGTGCAAAAGGCAGTAAAGGTTTTGAATTAGGAATTGGTTCCCGCAACCTGACTGGTGACTTTAAGTGGTCTACAGATTTTACATTTTCGTTATATCGTGACCGATGGCTGGAAAGAAACCCTCAGTGGAAGAAAGCCATTTACGAAAATGCAAAAGACATGTTGAATCCTTATTATATTTATTTGTCTGACGGATTGGTACGGACTTCCGACATGAATCCGGATGGAAGCTCAAAGCTTGTGCATATGCCAAATGCCAAACCTGGTATGATTAAATATAAGGATGTGAATGGACGTGGGGCGAATGGTGAATTGGTGGCTGGTGCGGATGGGAAACTGGACGATGCAGATATTGTTTATCTCGGTACAAGAACATCCAAGTTTCATATTGGCTTCGGAAATACTTTTGAATACAAGAATTTTGACCTGAATGTTTTCTTCTATGGTTATTTCGGAAGGAAACTGGATCCGCCTGCATATCTGGGTTATGTAAATGGTTCTGATGCGTTAAGAGCCGGATCAAATATGGCTGATGCCGTAAAAAATCGTTGGACTCATGATCATCAAAATGGGAAGTATCCGACCAGCGTGTCTAATCCATACGAGAGACCTTCTGATTTTTGGCTGGAAAATGCAGATTTTCTACGCTGTAAAAATATAACCTTAGGATATACATTACCTAAGATAAAGCGCCTGGGTAAAGTTGTACAAAGTCTTCGTCTTTATTCAGATATACAGAATCCGTTTATTATTACAAAATATAGCGGCGTAGATCCGGAAATGGATGGCATAGCGGCTTATCCAACTCAATTAACTGTTTCTTTTGGAGTAAATGTAATTTTTTAATAATCATAGAAAATGAAAAGATTTTTGCATACTAGAAAAGTAGTATATACCCTAATGTGTTTCTTAGTATTAGGGATGTCTTCCTGCTTGAGTAATTTAGACCCTATCATAAAAGATAGAATCATGCCGGATAATTATTTCAAAAATGAAAATGATGCCCGGGCAGCTGTGACCGCGATTTATAGCCCCATGCGCGGACAAGGCGGAATATATGATTGTTATGTAGAAACCTACCTGATGTTGTCAAACCTGGCAGCCGATGATATGGGGCTGCGTCGTTCTGATTTAGAGGTCGTGGAGAAATTCATATGGAATTCGACAACGAATGCGGTAACAAAGCATTATAGTGACTGGATCAAGCATGTAAGCCGGGCGACACTTCTGATGGATGATTTGCAGCGTACACCAATGAATGACAAACGGAAACAGGAATTTGTAGCTGAAGTACAATGTGCACGTGGGCAATACATGTTCTTTTTATATGATTTTTATGGTACAGCCGGTGTAGTGATGGATCCGGCAATTTTGAGGGATCCGGGAAATGAAGTTATTCTGGAACGGATGCCGAAAAATGATTTTGTAAACCTGATCGAGAAAGATTTGAAGGAATCTGCTGCCGTACTGCCCGAAAGATATGCCGGGCCTGATTTTGGACGTTTCACTAAAGGGACTGCCTATGCCATATTGGCCAAGCTTTATTTGCAGGAAAAGCGTTGGAATGATGCTGAACAGGTTTGCCGGGAGATATTAAAACTTGGATATGAACTGCAACCTTCTTATGCTTCTGTTTTTGCTGTGGAGAATGAGAAAAACAAAGAGGTCATTTGGGCGGTTTCCTGCCTTTCTGAAGGGGGAGATGGTAATACCTGGATGACACATGTTGTTCCACCTAATTATCCGTTGAAAAATACGCTGATCCAAAGATGGAATGTGCATAGCACGCCATGGCGTTTTTATGATAAATATGAAAAAGGAGACAACAGACTGAAGTCCCTGATTGGAGAGTTTAAATACTTGCCGGCAGGAGCAACTGACTCAGTGTTGGCAACCCGCTACAATTACGAACATTTGAAGAATGGGGCGATTCCAATCAAATATCCGGAAGATCCGAAGCAAACATCTGAAAAGGCTGGGAACGATAAAGTGATTTATCGGTATTCGGATGTCCTTTTGGAATTGGCGGAAGCTATTAATGAACAAAATGGTCCAACTCCAGAAGCCATCGGCTATGTAGAGCAAATACGTAAGCGTGTTGGACTACCTAATTCTATTCCGGCATCAGCAACTGCAGGGAAGGACGCATTCAGTGATTTTATCCTGGATGAAAGAGGCCGGGAATTATTTTGTGAAGGTCATCGTAGAAGGGATTTAATCCGTCATAATAAGTTTATCTCAACTGCTCATCAGGAAGGATATATAAGTGCGCAGTCCTATATGGTTTTATTTCCGCTCCCTCAAAATATCCTTGATGAATCAAAAGGGAAAATCAAGCAAAATCCAGGTTATTAAAGAGTCGTACAGCTAACCTGTGTTTCTTGAAAAAAAGAAGCGCAGTAAATTAAATAGGAAAGAGTTGAAATGAAAAAAATATTTGTAATCATAAGTTTAGTCGTTCTTGTTGTTTTGGTCGTAAAAGGGCAGTCTTCCAGGACAAGCAAGCGATCAGATGTTGAGAGTTCCAAAACCCGTGTTGCGCAGAAGGGTAACACGTGGTTATTGGAAAACGACCATTTAAAGGTAAACGTTGACGCTAAAAGTGGTGCCTTGACGGTCTACGATAAAGGTGGTCGGCGGGAATGGAAGCAAGCGCCCCTGAGTGAGCGCCATGTTCGAAACATTAGTGCCATTGACGGCCCGGTACGAGGTCTGCAATTTGAGACGGAGTTCGGGACTAAGCCCTATGTATTGACGCTGAAACTGACCTTGTCAAATACATCATCCGACTTGTTTATTGAGGCAGATATGAAGGATCGGAATACGGTGATTGAAGAAATTCCGTTTCTCGATCCGTTTCAACTCAACTCGGAGAGTGGGGCTCTTGCTATCGCCGATTTCAGCAATGGCCACCTCTACCCTTTAAACCTCAAACCTTTTCCTCAAAAACGTTTCGGTACTTCTTTGCTCGATATGCCTTGGGTAGGAGTCTGTGATATGGAGAAGGGGTTTGGATATGGAATCATATTGGAAACATCCGACGATGCTTACTTCGACATGGTGCCACTTAAGACTGGAGATCATGAGGTAGTTGCACCCCGTGTAGGATGGGGACCAAGTTTGAAGCGCTTTGGATATTCGAGGCGTATGATCTATAATTTTATTTCCCAGGGGGGCTATGTGGCATTGGCCAAACGCTATCGGACCTATGCTCAAAAACATGGGCTGATCGTGCCCTTCTCGGAAAAGATTAAGAAAAACCCGAACCTGAACCGCCTGTTTGGAGCAGTTGATGTCTGGGATGGCGAAAGCCTCGCGTTTGCAAAGGCGGCAAAAGCAGCCGGAGTTAAGAAGATGATCATTAATGGTTCTGCACCACCAGAGGAAATGAAGGCCATTAACGAACTGGGTTATTTAACGAGCGCTTACGATGCCTATCAGGATGTTTTTCCGCTGGAAGCAAATGGCATAATTGATAGTGGTCACGATTTGGTGCCGGAAAACGTAGTGCTCAAAAGTGACAGTACACGCATGCTGGCATGGCGTTCATGGGATGGGAAACAGTCTATGAAGAGGTGTCCTGCCTTTTGGAGGCACGCTGCGGAGTTGACGATCCCTAAGGTTTTAAAGACCCGCCCGTATCTTGGACGATTTATAGACGTGACCACGGCTGAAGACCTGTACGAATGCTACGACGAAAAGCATCTGCTAACACGTACGGAGAAGCGCCAAGCCGGGGTTGACCTGCTTGGCTATGTCCAGTCGCTTGGCCTGGTTACAGGTGGAGAACACGGCCGGTGGTGGTCTGTTCCGGTAATCGATTATATTGAGGGCATGATGAGTGGGGGTACCGATTACTATGCATGGTCTGCACCCTATCTTCAACACCCCAAAAAGAAAGACTATCCAAAATGGGAGCAGTACGAAAAATGGGGGATCGGCCATCAGTATCGTGCTCCGCTCTGGGAATTGGTTTTTCATGATTGTGTTGTATCCACTTGGTATTGGGGAGATTCCAACGATTTTCTTTTGAGTGCTGCTCCGGAGCTGACTGCAAAGAAGGATGCTTTTAATATCCTTTACGGAACGATGCCAATCCTATGGGCCAACAAAAAAACAGGTGGTCCCGGTCCAAATGAGCAAGGATCATGGGAAATAGCCCGGGAGACCTTTCTGAGGACGTATCGCAATGTCTGCAATTTGCACGAGGCAATTGCAGAAAAGGAAATGCTCAGTCATGAATTCCTGACAGCTGACCGGGACGTTCAGCGCACGTTGTTTTCCGATGGTACTCAGGTGATTGTCAATTTCGGTAAGAAGCCTTATAATACAACAGTTGGTGGAAAGAAGTATCTGTTGCCGGAGAATGGCTTTGTTGCGAAAGGCCCGCGAATCGAACAATCGCTGTCGCTTGTCAATAATCAGCCGGTCACTAGGATCCAAACTGCAGATTTTCAATTCACAGATGCAAAATAGATAGAAAATCTATTGATAAAGTAAGAGCATCTTTACGTAAAGATAAAGATGCTCTGCTAAATTAAAAAAAAATCGTAAAACAGCTTTATGATGTGGAACCAGAGCGCTCCGGCCTATTTCTTTGTAATTGAACAATTGAATTAAAATATGATGAAATTATTAAATATTAAAGCGGGTGCACTGTTTTGGTTATTGTTTATCTGTATGCTTCCTGCTGACGCTCAGGAGCCGATAAAGCACGTAAACATGTTTATCGGAAGCGATGGAAAACATCCTACAGAGTACGGAGGGACGACGCCTGCTGTAAGCGCACCTTTCGGGATGACGCAGTGGTGTGCTGTGACGCGGATTAATGACATTTCAAAAACAATGTATCACCACCGCGATGCGCATTTGCTCGGATTTATGGCTACTCATCAGCCGGCAGTCTGGATGGGTGATTATGGTTTTTTTACTCTGATGCCTCAGGTTGGAAGTTTAAAAATAAAGCCTGAACAGCGTGCCGTAAAGCTTGATCGATCCAAAGAGGTCGCAACCCCTTATTCATATAAGATTGAATATGGTGTCAGTAAGGAAAGCACAATTACAACGGAGTTCACCGCTACCTCAAGGTGTTCGTTTTTCAGGATAAAATATCCAAAAAACGAGAAAGCAATATTATTCCTTGAGGCCGGACGTGAAAAAGATGGAGGAGGTATACAGGTACTTCCGGATAAGCAGGAAGTTAGGATATATAACAAAGAAAGACACGACAGCCACTTAGGCCCGGTGCTAAAAAATCTTAAAGGGTATTACGTGTTGAAATTCTCTAAGCCATTTCAAGTTCATGGAACCTGGAGAGACGGCCTTAAAAAAGAAGGAAATCAAACAGAAGAAGGCTCCAATGTTGGAGGATATATAGAATTTGCTGCTGGTACAGACCTGGTGGAGATCAGAATAGGATCGTCATTTATCGACTATGTTCAGGCGCAGGACAACTTAAAACAGGAGATGCCGGAAAGGGCTTCATTCGGAGATACCAAGAAGAAAGTAAAAGAAATCTGGTCTGCAAATTTGAGTAAAATTGCCATTAAAGGTGCTTCAAAAGATGATCTGGATATATTTTATACCGCTTTTTTTCGTACGATGCAATACCCCAGGGAGTTCTCGGAATATGGCAGGTACTACAGCGCGTTTGATGATAAGGTACACGAAGGAATCTCTTATAATGCCTATTCTCTATGGGACACATTTCGTGCCCAGCATCCATGGCTGCAGTTGACTCAGCCTGACCGTGTGAATGGAATGGTGACGGCTTTGGTGCAGATGTATCAAGAGGGCGGATGGATACCCAAATGGCCGAATCCCAGCTATACGAATATTATGATCGGAACGCATTCAGATGCTGTTATAGCCGATGCGTATGTGAATGGATTCAGAGGCTATGATCTTGAGGAAGCCTATAAGGCCATCCGGAAGAATGCATTTTCTGCGCCAGCAGGTGACGATAGCTCTCGTTGGGCAGACCGTCAACTATGGACTGGTAACTACGAAGCAAGAGGAGGGCTGACCAATTATATGAAACTGGGTTACGTTGCCGCTGATAAAACCAATGAATCTGTTTCAGGCACGATGGAGTTTGCAATGGATGATTACAGTATTGCGCAAATGGCAAAAGGTTTGGGACATATGGAGGACTATAAAATATTGATGAAGCGTTCGGAGTACTATAAGAACCTTTATAATTCGAAAACGGGATTCTTTCAGGCGCGTAAGACAAACGGAAACTGGGGCAGTCCGGACGAAGGGTTTACAGAGGGAGGGAAATGGACGTATCGATTTTGTGTAATGCAGAATGTTCCTGGATTGGTAGATCTGCTTGGTGGAAAAGAACAGTTTGCTTCGGAATTGGACAAGAATTTCGATGGAGGCCATTACCACCATGACAATGAACCAGGCCATCATTTTGTGTATATGTACAACTTTTGTGATCGGCTGGACAAAACACAGTTGCGAATTCCGGGGATTATCGAAAGCAATTACAAGAACAAACCTGATGGTCTGTCAGGTAACGATGACTGTGGACAAATGTCAGCCTGGTATCTTTTCAGTACGTTGGGATTTTATCCCCTTACGCCGGCTTCCGGTGAATATGCCCTTGGTATACCTCGTTTCAAAGAGGTCACATTGAGGTTGAAAGACAATAAACAATTAATTATCAAAGCTTCAGAAGTCGGCAAGAAAGCGTTGCTAACTAAAATTTCTTTTGATGGAAAAGTGCTTGACAAGCCATTTATACCGGTGAAAGATATCATGGAAGGCGGAATTCTGGAATTTCGTTCTAAATAAAATAAAAATATATTATGGAAAATAAAATTAGATACTATTTCCTGCTGATTGGGGTTCTTGGTTTTCTTGGATTACACCCGCTATATGGGAATGATACATTGGGAAAGTACAAAATCAAGTCCCCGGATAAAAGTATGACAATGGAATTGTCCCGGAATGTAAACGGACAATTCATCTATTCTTTCAAAGGGAAGAACAGACAACTTATTGATCGATCTCCATTGGGCTTTAAGTTGGAAAATGGGGATGTGATCCCTTATGTCGGATGGAAGGTAGTGCGCGCATCTCGTCGGGAAGTAAGAGATGTCTGGAAGCCGATTTGGGGAAAACGGGCAAAAGTAGACGACCATTTCAATGAACTCGTTTTGATGATAAGCAATCAGACATCCAATTTATTACAAAACATACAAATCGTAGCACGCGTATATAACGATGGAATTGCCTTCCGGTACGAAGTTCCTTCAACGGAAACAAAGACCATAGGGGTTACTTCGGAACTAACAGCTTACCACTTTACCGACAATTTTACTGCATGGTGTTACAATGGTGAGAATCACAACATCGGGCCGGAACTGCTAACTGAAAGTGATGGCAGAAGATTACCTCCTATGACGATAAAAGCAGATAGTCAGGACTACTTAGCCATCCATGAAGCTTATTTAATTGATGGGGAGCCATTGGTTCTTAATGCAAAAAAGGGAGGACGGGTATTTACGCTTTCGTCCAAACCTGCAAAATTGTACCCTGGATATAAGTCAGCATGGCGTGTTATTCTGTATGGAACAACGCGGGGAGCTTTGACAGATTCGCATATCATCGAACTACTAAACCCTGCACCATTGCCCGAATACGATTTTTCATGGGTAAAACCCGGTCTGGCACTGTGGGATTGGAGAATGAACGGTGCAAAAACGGACGGATTCAGCTATGAGATGTCCTATCCATCATGGCTGCGTGCTGTTGATTTTGCAGCAGAGCAAGGCTTAGGTTATTTAGTGCTAGACGCAAATTGGTATGGGCCTGAATTTCATTCGGATTCGGATCCGGTATCTGGTGATAAAGTTAATGATGTGCGCAAACTCATTCAGTACGGAAAAGAAAAGGGAGTAGGAATATGGCTTTACCTGAACGATGTGGGAGGTAAGAAATTCCCAATCGAAAAGACTTTAAAACAGTATGGGGAATGGGGAGCAGCAGGTGTTAAATATGGATTTATGAGGGGAAATCATGAAGAAAAAAATCGTTGGACGCAAACAGTAACCAGGCTTTGTGCGGAAAACCATTTATTGGTAGATTATCATGATGATCCGGTTCACCCTTACGGACAGATGCGCACTTGGCCGAACGCGGTTACACGAGAGTTTTGTCAGGCTCAGTTGGACGGACATCAAATATTTCTGCCGAAAACTTTTGTTACTTCTGTTTTTGTTAACATGGTTGCGGGCCCTTTAGATATGAACAATGGTATGTTTGATTTGCGTCAGGGTAATACTACCCGCACAGACTGTAATCTGCCTGTTCCATCTACACTGACCGCTGAAGCTGCCCGTACTTTAATCACTTTTTCGGGAGCTACCATAATACCTGATATTCCGGAATTCTATCGTAAATATCCTCCTTTATTCCGTTTCATTTCCGGGCAAAAGATGCCATGGGTAGAGAGCAAGACACTGGCAGGCGAGATAGGCGAGTACATTGTCATGATGCGACAGACCAAGGATACTTTTTTAGTAGGGGCTGCTACCAGTGAATCAGGAAGAAAGCTGAACATTCCGCTAACTTTTCTGGGTAAAGGTGAATATGAAGTTGAAATCATACAAGATGGGGCTGATGCGCACTATCTTACAAACAGAGAAACATATATCCTTGATAAAAAGACCGTTTCCAGTAAAGAAATCCTACATGTGTCTCTGGCACCTGGTGGAGGTGCTTGCCTGACTTTCAAATCTATCAAAATGAATAAATAAGATGATTGAAATTTTTTTATACAGTGTATTTCCGAAAATTTCATGCTTCCGCCCGATCAATCCCTTACCGAAACGTATGTATTTAAAATAGATTGGAATAAGGGGCAGTAGCAATCAAAAGATGAGGAAAGTTATGTTTTGATTGCTCCTATTATAATGCTAATTTTAAAAATGGCCTTTTGATTGAAAGACAAACGTTTGCATAGTTTTTATGTTTCCTGAAATTAGGAAATGTCGTTTTACACCACTAATTTCGATTGAAACCAAATACAAAATCAAACTATAGATGCAAAATTCTGGGCCTGTCTTTGACGAAAAGGTGCTTCTCGAACGAGTTGCATCAGGGGACAGTAATGCTTATTCTCAGCTCTATACTTATTATACGCCTTTATTATACCGTTTTGTTTATCCTTTTACCGATGCTTCTAAAGAGCAGGCTGAAGAAATAGTTCAGGAGGTATTCCTGAAGATATGGATTCGGAGGGAAACTTTAACTAGTTTGAAGTCATTTGAGGCTTATACATTCAAGATGGCCAAGCATCAACTAATTGATGCCCGCAAACGTGAGCAATGTTTCCAAAAAATAATTGGTCAATTGGAACATCAGGAGGAGTCTAAGGGCTCACCTCTGGAGAACAACCTAATCTATTCAGAATATTTAACTTCGGCCGAAATGGCAATCGATTGCTTAACTCCTCAAAGAAAGAAGATATTCGATATGCGTACACAGCAGAATATGTCTATTGATGAAATTTCCGGCTCTTTGAATATCAGTAAGTCGGCAGTCAAAAAGCAATTGTATGAGGCTATTCTCTTCATCAAACAGCATCTTCATTACCATACAGGCTGGCCTCTGCTGTATGTATTGATCCCCTTTTTTCTTTAACATACAACTACTTTTTATTTTTTTTAAAAACGAGGTGTACTTTTTTGCTTGTCGTTCGTCTTCTATATAATTAGCAAAGAAATGATCGAGCAAAAAATTAGACTTTTTTTAGAGAAATTTGCAAAAGGAACCATAACGACCGCCGAGAAGGAGGAATTTATGGAGCTGATTTCAACATTAGACCTTGAGGAATATGAGCAGATAATCGAATCTTACCAGCGAATTCTGAAGGATTCTCCGGTTACTCCTATTCCTGATTCCAGCCTGCTTGCCAAAATTGGAGAGCGGATTGAGCGGCATGAACAAGGTGAAACAATCATTACCCGACTTTTTCCCTGGAAAAAAATAGCTGCTGTCGCTTCGGTCTTATTGTTCATTTCAGTCGGTGGATACATTTTATGGCATCAATCCATATCAGGTCAGCAAACCGTTCATAATCAGGTTCAGCATAATGACATTGCCCCGGGGGGTAACAAGGCTGTATTGACTTTGGCTAATGGAAAAGAGATCATTTTGACCGATGCAAAAAATGAGACCCTGGCAAGCCAAAGCGGAATTAACATCAACAAAACCAATAACGGACAGGTCGTTTATAAGAAAATCGCAACTCCTGTTCAAAATCCAGAGCTCATAACCTACAATTCCATAGCAACCCCACGTGGTGGTCAGTACCGCCTAACCTTAGCTGATGGGACTAATGTTTGGCTGAATGCTGCATCCTCTATAAAGTATCCCGTTGTATTTTCCGGAAAAGAGCGCAGGGTAGAGATTACCGGGGAAGTCTATTTTGAAGTAGGACATGATGCAACCAAACCTTTCAGGGTTGTCAGTAATGGTCAAGTCGTCGAAGTCTTAGGGACACACTTTAATATCAATGCTTATCGTGACGAAAATGTAGTCAAAACTACTTTGCTTGAGGGAAAAGTAAAAGTATCATCAACGGTTGGTGCCAAAATACTTAAACCAGGAGAGCAGGCGCAGCTCGAAAAGGGCAATATTCTCGTAGCTGATGTGGATATAAATGAAGTGATCGCATGGAAAAACGGATTGTTTGACTTTCAGGACGCAAGTATTGAAACTGTTATGAGACAACTGTCACGATGGTACGATGTAGATGTAGAGTATCGTGGGAAAATCCCGGAAACTTTATTTACAGGGAAATTGCACAGAGCGGTAAATGCCTCACAGGTCATAGATATCCTTAGTTACTTTAAAATTCATTTTAAGATTGAAAATGAAGGAATAAAAAAGAAGATCATTGTAATGCCTTAACGAATAAATAAACAACCAAATATTAAAACCAAACAAACATGAAGAAACAATTACAAACCTAGCTTCCAGTCTGCAAGGTTGGCCCGAAATAGATTTCATCTCTTTTACAGAATAAAAAAAGAGATGAAATGAAAAAAACCGCAGAGGTGAGTCGAAGCACCTCTACGGAATTATTTGGGTTAACCCTCCCGATGTTATCGGGAAAAATAATTTGCTCAAACTATCTCACGTATTAACCCAATTTTTTACAAAAGTATGGAATTTAATGATTACTCCATAGCTAGGCCGAAGGCATGGCTACCCCCTAAACTATTTCTGGTTATGAAACTAACTGCTGTTTTTTTAATTATGGCGTTAATGCAGGTTTATGGCAAAAGTTATGGCCAAAAAATAAACCTTAATGAAAAGAATGCTTCTTTAGAAAAGGTCTTGCATTCAATTGAGAAGCAAACGGGGTATGTGTTTTTATATACCAACAAAGGGATAAAAGAAGCAAGGGTCACTGTGCATGTGACCAACGGCTCAATTGATGAAACATTGAAAGCTTGTTTTGAAAATTCAATGATCACCTTTAAATTGGTTGATAAGAATATTTTACTGAGGCTTGATCAACCTTCTCCCCGGAATGAAAGATCAGAGGTTGTTCAGCCGGTCAATATTCATGGAAGGGTAACCGATACCCTGGGCCTGCCATTACCAGGTGTCAGCGTGCATATCAAAGGTGTCGCTAAGGGAGGAACGGTTGTCACCAATGTTAAAGGGGAGTATACTATAAAGGCTGATGCTAATGCGACCCTGGTGTTTTCCTATGTAGGCTTTAACCCGATTGAAATACCTGTTCAAAATCGCCAGGAAATTAATGTTGTTTTAAAGGGAACCTCCTCTACATTGAAAGATGTGGTTGTGGTTGCCTATGGTACCCAGAAGAAAACAACCATGATAAGTTCCATTACTACAATTGATCCGAAAGAGCTTAAAGGTCCTACCAGCAACCTGACCACCATGTTGGCAGGAAAAATTTCCGGTATTATTTCCTATCAGCGAAGTGGGGAACCCGGCAAGGACAATGCCTCGTTTTTTATCAGGAACATTGGTGCAACGAACAGCACTCCACTCATTTTAATCGACGGTATTGAATCCTCATCTACGGATCTTGCCAGGCTGCAGCCCGATGACATTGCCGGGTTCTCTATACTTAAAGATGCGACTGCAACATCAGTGTACGGTGCAAGGGGAGCAAATGGGGTGATATTGATCAATACCAAGATAGGTGAATCAGGGAAAATGAAATTAAACTTCCGTATAGAGAATTCCACATCTGCCAACACCAAGAATATTTCATTCGCAGATAACATCACCTACATGACGCTTGCCAATGAGGCGATGCTAACCAGAAACCCCCTGGGTTCATTGCCTTATGATCAAAATAAAATTGATCACACTGCCAGGGGAGATGACCCATTGTTATATCCTAATAATAATTGGATACAAGAGTTGATTAAAAATACGACCAATAATCAACGTGTCAATTTGAATGCCGGCGGAGGTACAGACAGGTCAAAATATTATATAGCGATGACGTATAATCTTGACAATGGCAATTTGAAGGGTAACTCAATCAATGGCTTTAGCAACAATATTAAGCTCCAATCTTATTCTCTTTTATCAAATGTTAATTTAAACGTTACAAAAACAACTGAAGTGCTGATCAGCCTTAAAGGGCAGTTTGATAGCTATAACGGACCAATAGGTGGTGGGAAGGGGGTTTATAACAGTGCTTTATCGAGCAACCCCGTCGCTTTTCCCGCGGTTTATCCCGCTAATTTATTGCCGTATGAAAAACATCCGTTGTTTGGAAACGCACTGATGCTGCCAGGTAATGGATTATATACGAATCCTTATGCGCGATCTCTTTCGGGCTTTCAAAAGCAAAATACGAGCAACTTAACCGCGCAAGTGAGTTTAAAACAGAATCTGGGTGGTATTACACCGGGTTTATCTATCCGGGTAATGGCTTATACCTCACGCCATGCAGATTTTCAGGTCGCCCGAAGTGTTAGCCCCTATTATTATCAGTCGAACCTGGTAAACGGTGTATTTACCGGTCTGAGCTTGCTGAATACCGGAATAAATGGATCCCCCGGTTCACCTCCTACAGAATACCTGACTTACAATCAGAATCCGGCATCCACTATTGTTAATTCCACTACTTATGGAGAGGCGGCAATTAATTATTCCAGGGTATTTAACGACGTACATAGTATTGGTGGTTTGCTGATCGGTACAATGAGCAATTATATGACAGGAAACGCTACCGACTTAGTCACCTCTCTACCGGGCCGGAATCAAGGGTTTTCAGGCAGGTTTACCTATGGATATGATAACCGTTACTTGATTGAATATGATTTTGGCTACACCGGTTCAGAAAGATTTGCAGCCAATCACCGGTTCGGATTTTTCCCTTCAATAGGAGCAGGATGGATTGTATCTAACGAAAAGTTCTTTAAACCATTGCTAAATACAATTAACCAGTTAAAGTTCAGGTTCACACATGGGTTGTCAGGTAATGATAATATTGGCTCGGCGAATGAACGTTTCTTCTATTTATCTAATGTGAATTTAAATGGCGGGAATGCAGGGGCCTTTGGTACAAATTTTAGTTATAACAGACCTATTGTAGTGACAAGGCAGTATGAAAACCGGAATATCACATGGCAGCTGACTAAACAAACCAATATTGGTATGGATTTAACGCTTTTCCATGACCTGAATTTAACGCTGGACGCGTACCGGAAACATGTGAGTAATATACTGCTGACAGGGGATATCACCACAAATGTACCTTCCTCAATGGGGCTTCAGGCAAATCTCAAGTCTAACTCGGGTATTAATTCGGGCAAGGGAATAGAGGCTGCTTTAAACTATCGTAAATCATTTAATAATTCATTATGGTTACAAACGCGGGGAACCTTTACTTATCAGGTAAGTAAGATTATCGCCGATTTGGAACCTAAATACTCCGCTAATGAACGGTATTTGTCGCATGTTGGTAACTCAGCTGACCAAATATATGGTCTTGCGGCAGAAAGGTTATTTGATGATCAGTATGAGGTTAACAATTCTCCTCAACAGCAATTTGGTTCATTTGTTATGGGAGGAGATATTAAATACAGGGATATCAACAGAGATGGGAAAATCACGAATGCCGACAGGATCCCGATTGGATTTCCTGCTACACCAGAAATTATGTATGGGTTTGGCTTCTCGTTTGGATATAAAAATTTTGACATCAGCGCATTTTTTCAAGGTTCAGCCAGATCGTCATTTTTGGTTAACTCGGCCGCTATCACACCTTTTGCCATTGATGGGGGCAGTCAAAATGGATTGCTGGCGCTTATTGCCAATAATCACTGGTCCGAGGCTAAACAAAACTCGTATGCTTTTTGGCCAAGGTTAGACAATACAATTAACCCGAATAATAGTCAATCCTCTACCTGGTGGTTAGAAAATGGTTCTTTTTTTCGATTGAAATCAGCGGAAGCCGGATACAATATTCCTGATCCACTTTTAAAGAAACTGGGTTTGCGTAGCGGGCGTATCTATCTAAATGGTACCAACTTATTTGCCTTAAGCGCATTCAAACTCTGGGACCCGGAAATGGGGGCCTCAGGATTGGGATACCCTGTGCAAAGGGTGTTTAACGTAGGTATTATGGCAGGGTTTTAATTTTAAATAAAAAATAATTTATATGTATTATAATAGATTTAATGAAAGTGGCGCAAGAAAAATGCTGCTTGGCATGATTTTCATATTTATGCTTCTGATATTATTCAGCACTTCCTGCAAAAAGTCCTATTTAGACGTTGTACCCGATAATGTGCCTACAACGGACCATGCTTTCGCTTCCAAAATAGAGGCTGAGAAATATCTGTTCACCTGTTATTCCTATTTGCCTAATCAAACAACTCCCTTAGCTAACCCAGGTCTTACGGCAGGTGATGAGCTTTGGATAGCTTATCCCCAAATTAATGTACCGGCCTGGGAAATTGCAAGAGGAAACCAGAATAGCGTAAATCCGCTTGTTAATTATATGGAAGGCTCTTCAGGCGGATCGGCTAATTTCAAAGCCATCAGAGACTGCAATGTGTTTTTGGAAAATATCAGTGATTTAGATAAAGTTCACGACCTGGATCCCGACACCAGAGCAAGGTGGATTGCCGAAGCTCAATTTCTTAAAGCTTTTTATCACTTTATGATGTTCAGAGCTTATGGCCCTATTCCTGTAATAGACAAGAATTTGCCGATTAGTGCTCCATTAGAGCAGATGCAGGTTAAGCGTCAGTCGGTAGACAGTGTGGTGAATTATATTTCCAATTTGCTGGATGTTGCCGCCGCGAATCTTCCTTTAACCATAACGAATCAGGTAACTGAATTGGGGCGGGTTACCAGTCCTGCTGCATTGAGTTTAAAGTCGAGATTATTGGTTACCGCTGCAAGTCCTTTATTTAATGGGAATTCCGACTATCATTCATTTAAAAACAAGGATGGTGAGGCGCTTTTTAATCCTTCCTATAGTTTAGCCAAATGGCAGAGGGCTGCCACGGCGTGCAAAGCGGCTATAGATTTATGCGCCAAAGCTAATATAAAGCTGTATGTTTTTCCCGCTCAGGCCAATCGTCTCAGTGATACCACGATGACGCAAATGAGTGTCAGAAATGCGACAAGTGAACCATGGAACAGTGAATTAATATGGGGCTTAACGCACAATAACAATACACAAAATATACAGGGATCGGCTGCTGGCAGGTTTGATCCTGCGGGCGCTAACAATGTCATCGGCAGTGGTCAGATAGGCCCCACTTTAAAAATAGCGAAAATGTTTTATACCAAAAATGGTGTTCCTGTAAATGAAGATAAAACACTTGATTTCAGTAACATCACCACCTTAAGGACAGCCACTCGCGCGGAACGGTTTAACCTGATAGAAAGCTATCAAACAGCAAGATTAAACTTTGACAGGGAGCCAAGATATTATGCTGATTTAGGATTTGATGGTGGTGTTTGGTATATGGCCAACAGTCCGTCTTTAAACGATGAAAATACCTGGAACCTGAAATCACGGAGAGGGCAGCCCGGCGCTGTTTCACCAAATCCTATTACGGGTTATTACATGAAAAAACTACTGAATTGGCGTTTTGTCTGGTCAAGTGTTAATTTTCAGAATTATGCATGGCCCGAAATACGATTGGCTGATTTGTATTTACTATACGCGGAAGCTTTAAATGAAGCCCAGGGACCTGGTGCTGAGGTCTATAATTACGTTAACCAGGTACGTGCAAGGGCAGGTTTGCAGTCAGTACAAACTTCATGGACAAATTTTAGCAATAGCCCTTCTAAGTTTAGCACTCAGGAAGGCATGCGCTCCATCATACAGCAGGAACGCAGCATTGAACTTTGTTTTGAAGGGCAACGCTACTGGGATTTATTGCGCTGGAAAACAGCTGCGACAGAGCTTAACGGCAATATAACGGGTTGGGATATCACGCAAAGTAATCCAAGTCTGTATTACCGCGAGATTACATTTTTTTCACAACAGTTTGTCATACCGCGTGATTATCTGTGGCCAATAGCAGATCAGTCTTTGCTCGTAAATCCAAATTTGATGCAGAACCCTAACTGGTAAAAGAACAGACGGCACATTTATTTTAAACTGTAAAATATTTTAAAAATGAAAACAATAAAATCAGGAACTTTCTTATATATAGCTTTATTTTTAATAGTTGGGACAGGCTGTAAACAGGATGTTTTAAACAAACCCATTGTTATTAATAATAACAAGCCAGGTGTAGTATCTGGAATAAACATCACAAACCTACATGGAAAAGCTACCCTTACCTATATACTGCCGGATGATAAAGACCTGCTCTATATAAAAGCGGTTTACCAGACCGCCGAGGGGCGCCCTGAACAAGTGATAAAAGCTTCCCGTTACACCAATACATTAACTTTAGTGGGTTTCGGAGATACCTTGGCTCATGCGGTGCAGTTGTATGCTGTAAATTCCAGCGAAGTCGCTTCGACGCCGGTCAGTATAACGGTAAACCCTTTAACGCCAGCTATAAATTTGGCCCGCAGATCGCTCAAGGTTACGGCTACTTTTGGTGGGTTTGATGTTAGCTGCAAGAATCCTACGCAGGAAAATTTAGCCATTATTCCTTTGGTAGATACGACAGGTACGGGTAAATGGACGCAAACAAGTACCATGCAAAATATCTATAGCAACAGTGATACAATAGTCGGTTCGAACAGGGGGCAGCCTGCAATAGCCAGAAAATATGCTTTTTTGGTAAGAGACCGGTGGTTAAATTATTCGGACACATTGTTTACAACAATTACCCCTTTATTCGAAAAACTATTGCCGAAATCTATTTGGAGACACTATGCATTGCCTGGCGATGCGGTAGCCGATTGGGTGGGAAACGGTGTGAGTAATATCTTTAATGGCACCTTTAACCGCAATTTTATTAGCTTACAAAATGCAATCAGCCCACAAAATATAACGCTGGATCTTGGCAAAGCATACATCTTTAGCCGATTGCTGTTGAGCCCGTATTTAGAAGGTACTGGTTTATATTTTACCAATGGTAGTCCGAAAATTTTTGAAATCTGGGGCTCTAATCAACCGAATCCAAATGGCGCTTTAGATGCCAGCTGGACTAAACTCGTCACCTGTACCGTGATCAAACCATCAGGAAGTCCCTACGGTGTTGAAACAGGTGCGGATCGTGCATCAGGCAAAAGTGGCTGGCAGTTTAATTTTCCGGTAGGGGCAGCTCCTTATCGCTATGTAAGAATAAGGTATGTAATTAACTGGCAGGGAAGTTATATGATGGCGCTGACCCAGTTTACGCTATGGGGGCAGGAGTAATTATGCGATACCCGTCCCATTTGACAGTTGAAAAAACTGATGGAGAAATATTCATGATTACTGATATAATTAATAAATGATAGGTGAAAACATATAAATATATGAAACGATATAAAATCATAGCTTGCTATATAGTGGCATTGCTGGTGTTAATAACAGGCGCCTGCACAAAAATGGATGATTATAAAAACCAATACATGAAGGGGGGGGCAATAGTTTACCCTGGGAAAATGGATTCAGTAAAGATTTTTTCCGGAAAAAACAGAGTAAAGGTTACCGGTCTTTTTACCTCAGATTTGAACATAGTTAAATATAGAGTCTTTTGGAACAGCCGCCAGGATTCGGTAGAGGTGACTATTAAAAGAACCCCGGGTGTAGACACGGCTAAAGTAATGATACCTGATTTGCCTGAAGGAATTATGGGTTTTCAAATAAGAACGTATGATGCCCTGGGGCATATTTCTGTCCCGGTAAATGCGGCAGTGAAGGTATATGGAGCTTTATACCAAAGTTCCTGCATAAACAGAGGAATAACAGATACCGCCATCCAGCCCGATGGTTCTGCATCGATCAACTGGGTAGATGTAAATGCAAATTCAGGCATTATAAATATGGGAATTAAGTACTCAGATAACAATAATAAGCTGCATGATACGCTGATCAGATCTGTTCCAACCGGCTTAACTACAAGACTGCCAAACTTTAAATTAGGTAGTGCGATTAGCTACAGGACAGCATATCTGCCCAATCCTACAGCTATTGATACATTTTATGTTGCTTATCAGACTTATGGCATAAAAGCGGATGTAACGAGTCTCTATTTTACAAACTATCAGCAACCGTTTACAAGCACAACAGGGAGCGGTACGGGTAGATGGAGAAATCCAACAGCCTGGATTGTAACCAATCCAGTATTAAATCATGGAGGTAATGGAGGTTGGGCTTCAGATGATGGTACTGTTTTAGCAATGGAGTCAGGCCTGGGGGCGGCTCCCGTAGTTAATGGAAAGATATTTCAAACATTTACCTTGCCGGCAGGCAATTATACTTTTTCAGCTGCTTTAGGGAATAATAGCTTTTCAAACCCTGTTTATGTGGTTGCAGCGGCAGGTTCAACACTACCGGACGTAGCGCTTGTCCCTGTAAATTCAATAAAATTTGCCTCATTAAAGGATCAGCGTTTTGATTTTATCATAAACGAACCAACACAGGTTTCTATTGGTTTTGTAGCCAATATGACCGGTGATGAGTATTGGAGGGTAAAATCCGTAAAGCTGATAAAGAATTAAGTTTTTTGAGGTAGATCTTTAAACCAGGTAAGCGCACTAAATTAATAAGCTTACCTGGCTCAGGATAAAAAAGGAGAATGAATCAATTGGCTATATATTAAAATTTAAATCTTCTATGCAGTGTATTTACGAAAATTTGATGTTTCCACCCGATCAATCCTTTACCATTCAGTCGGAAATATTAGAAGACAAGCCTTGCAATGTCTTAAAATCTCACAAGTATTTTGAAATCGTGTTGCTTGAAAATTACTGCGGCAGATATTTTATCGGAGACCATATTCTTGACTTTGAGGGAACACAGCTGATACTTCTTGGGAGCTACCTGCCTCATTGCTGGCAATATGATAAAAAGCTGGATCCAACGGCTCAGTCTCAATCGATTTTGGTTCATTTTTTACCCGATTTTCTAGGGCAGCAATTATTGGACAGTCCGGAGGCAATTCAATTGAATAAGCTCTTCTCCAACGCTTCGAAAGGAATTTCATTTTCTGGCATAACGATACCAAAGGCAAAAAAAGTGATGCAGGAAATGCTGCTTTCCGAAGGAATGGCAAGGACAGCGCTCATGTTAAAGTTGTTGGATATACTTGCGCAGTCGGAGACAAAACAGGCACTGTCTTCCTCTTATTTCAACGTTGTTGACAATGCTCATGAAGGACAAAAAATCAGCAAAGTATATGATTATGTATTCCGGAACTTCAGTAATCATGTTTCATTACCTGTTGTTGCTGATATTTTATCGATGACGCCCGCATCATTTTGTCGTTTCTTCAAGATGAAAACCGGCAGGACTTTAGTCGATTTTATAAAAGAAGTGAGAATCGGCCATGCGACAAAACTATTACTGGAAGATAATTATAATATATCCGAAACCAGCTTCCTTTGCGGCTACAATAACTACTCTAATTTTAACAAACAGTTCAAAGAGTTAACCGGATTATCACCTGTAATATTTCAAAAACAATATCGACTTAAGTATAAGGCATCCAGTACACAAAGCCGCTCAAATATTCCGCTTTCCGTCCGAAAAAAAGTGTTAAATGACGCTCCTGAAATTAAGGCTTCAACAAGATCTGTTTTAAGAGATATGACTGCTTCTTTTCAACACGATCGTACAAATATTATCGGCATACTGGTGCCAACATTAGACCGAAGTTTTTTTAATTCCGTGGTACAAGGTATAGAAACTGTATTGAATAAAAATGATTACAGCGTATTATTGTATCAATCAAAAGAATCGTTTGATAATGAGGTTCTTGGAGTTAAAACCTTGATAAAATCTGGGGTTGATGGGATCATTTCTTCAATAGCACTCCAAACTTCAAATTACGATCACTTCACCGATTTAAAGAAACGCAACATTCCTTTGTTGCTGTTTGACCGTATTGTTAAGGAAGTCTGCGTTCCCTCTGTTAGAATCGATGACTATAGAGGTGGATTTTCAGCTACCGAACACTTAATCAAACAAGGATGTAAACATATTGTTCATCTTTCTACAGATCAGGATGTTCCCATATTTAAGGAACGGCTGAGGGGATATAGGGATGCATTGTCGCAATATAATTTGCCTGTAAATGAAGCCTTAATCTTTTATGGTTCCCCTTCTCTGGACTTCGGCAATCAGTGTATTCAAAATTTAATTGAAAACAATATCCTTTTCGATGGTGTGTTTGCCTTCGAAGATTATACAGGTCTGGGTGTGCTTAAGAAATTAAAAGAATATAAAATTAAGGTGCCTGATCAGGTAAAAGTAATCGGTTTTGCCAATGAAACTTTTGGAGCACATGTTGCCACAGCTTTAAGTACCATTGATCAGCAAACCGTAAAAATGGGCGAGGTGGTTGCTCAACTGTTTCTTAAACTGATTAAGGAAGAGCATTATTATAGAAACATTCCTGAGGAAATTATTTTGGATACCATACTTATTGCCAGGGATTCCTCGCAATAAGTATGGTAGCTCATTTTTAGAGAAATGAGACGGCCTTTTTTGTTGATATTAAAACAACTTTTCCTGCGGAGGCTTAACACCTGCCAGTCGGAGGTATACTGTGGCTTGCCCCCTGTGGTGCGCCTGATGTTCAAAAGCCTTAGCTAAAGCCATTCTTTTAGACATCTCGAACTTTCCAAACAATTTGGTCGTTTCATCAAGTTGTGCTTCAGGCGCTTTTTTGATCTGATCAATCACAAAATCATAGCTTTCTAACACCAACTTGCTCACGTTAGCTTTGGATTTATCGCTTGTTTTTTCCAATTCGCCCTGGCCAATGGGACTTTTTGTGCCGGTTGCTGCCGAAGCGAAAGCATAGTTGGCATCACCCAGATGTAATACTTGTTCTGCAAAAGACCGCATTTCGGGAGTGGGCTTTAAAGCATACCCGCTTTCCGGCATCGCATCCAGATATTCTTTAGTATAGGCTTTAGACCTTTCCCAATCCTTTACCATATCAGTTGCTTTTTCCTGCGCCTTTACCAATTGACCGCCTATGATTAAACACAGTACGACTACTAAACTTTTAAGCTTCATATTTTTTGGATTTAAATTGATGATTTAG
Source organism: Pedobacter steynii (assembly GCF_900103665.1). Lineage (GTDB taxonomy): Bacteria > Bacteroidota > Bacteroidia > Sphingobacteriales > Sphingobacteriaceae > Pedobacter > Pedobacter steynii. Next base: position 1,895 of record NZ_FNGY01000011.1, on the reverse strand, counting down.
AATTCATAAGAAATTACCGCTGCTTTCTCTCTTAATTTATGACAAGGGTTCTAACTTAAGTTAATCATAAATTTACATACAAATATGTGAATTGGGGTAGGGCAGAATAGACATTATAGCGGGGTGATCTGGACACATTAACCTCTGAGCTATTGAATATAATTTAGTGATTCCTTATTGTATTTCTGCCTGTATTCCAATGGCGATAACCCTGTGATTTTTCTAAAAACCTCCCGAAATGCTTTCAGGTCGGAATAGCCTACTGCATACATTACTTCACTAATTGTCTTTTGAGTAGTTTCAAATGTTTTTTTCGCCGATTCAATTTTCACTCTTTGTGTATATTCAACAGGCGTATTTCCTGTGGCTTTGATAAACCTTCTGTCGAAATTCCGCCTGCCAACAGAAAAAAGCGTAGATAAATGTTCAACAGATATTTTCTCGTCAAGTTTGCTTTCGATATAGTCCTGTGCTTTTCTCACCATTTCATCGCTGTGCATTTTCTGACCGGTAAATATGGTAAATGCCGACTGGCTTTGCCTGTCTATTTCAATCTGAAAGACTTTGGAACAGAAGATGGCCGTTTGTCTGTCGTAATATTTTTCCACCAGATAAATCATCAGATTCAGGAAGGAATAAGCTCCTCCATTGGTATAGATTCCATATTCGTCAGTAATTAGCTGATCCGCATGTAAAGTCACCTTTGGGAACATCATTCTGAAATTATCTGCGGCGGCCCAATGTGTTGAACAATTTTTTCCATCCAGCAAACCGGTTGATGCCAGCAAAAATGCCCCGGTACATATACTTGCTACTTCAGCTCCCGATTTATATTGGTTTTCGATCCAGTTGATCAGGAGCTGATTTCCTTTTACGGCCTCCTGATAATTGTGGTTTAATGATGGGATAATAATGAGGTCAGTTTTGCGGAGCGCCGCAATATGAACATGTGGTTTTACTGAAAACAAACCTTCATAGAAATTCACCTCTTTAGAAACACCTGCCAGCTCAATTTTAAACAATTCTTCTTTTCCGGTATTTACCCGATACTGATTGGCCCTTGTGAAAATTTTATAAGCCCCTATGATGCTGCTTAGGTTATTTTGTCCATCCGGAACGACTATAGTGAGGTGTTTCATGTTTTCTTTTTAACGAATATAAAAATTTTAATTGTCCAAATCAACCCGTCGTAATGTCTATTTTACACCCTGTATCTCAGCCTGTAAGCGCTTATTTTTACTAAAAAAAAGGAGGAATTACTCATGGCAGATATCTTGCATAGAATTGGAATTAAAACATCGTCTATTGATGATGTATATCAGGCATTGACGACAGAAAGTGGTCTGGCCGGCTGGTGGACAAACAACACTCAGGGAGAAGGAAATCAGGTTGGCAGCATCATTAAATTCCGCTTTGGAGCGGGAGGGTTCGATATGAAGGTTTCCGGGCTTAACAAACCTACCCATGTGGTATGGGAGGTAGCAGAAGGACCAGAAGAATGGATGGATACAACGATTAACTGGGAATTGAAACAGGACGGCGACTATATTATCGTTCTTTTCAAACATCTGAACTGGAAAGAACCTGTAGAGTTTATGCACCATTGCAGTACTAAATGGGCGATATTTTTGATGAGCCTTAAGTCTCTTATCGAAACCGGAAAAGGTACTCCTGATCCCGTCGATGTTAAAATAGACAATTGGAACTAGCGGATCAAACTTATTTCAATGCAGGGCATTGCTGGAACAAAGTGTATAGCCAGAGCCGGACGAGACAAGGTAAAATCTGCTTTCGGGATACTGTCGATTCCTAAAAAGGCTATACACAAAAACAGTGTATGGAACTAACAGAAACAGAATTTATCATTTCAAAAAACAGGGGTAAAGGTCAGCCCT
>NZ_FNGY01000023.1 GCF_900103665.1 Pedobacter steynii | reverse complement strand
AGGGCTGACCTTTACCCCTGTTTTTTGAAATGATAAATTCTGTTTCTGTTAGTTCCATACACTGTTTTTGTGTATAGCCTTTTTAGGAATCGACACCAGGAATTGGACCTATCACAATGCTGTTAAATCAAAGCCAAAATCAAGAGAAAATAGCCAGCCGAAGACGCATTTCTTTGTTCATAAATTTTAGCTTTGTTAAAGATGAAAACATTTTTAGGCACTACGTTATTATTGCTTTCCTTTTCCACATTCGCACAACAGCAACAGGATACCACAAAGCGGTTAAAAGAGGTTCAGATCAGGCCCTATTTTTCTACGCAGCCGCTATTAAGAGCTACCGGTTCGATAGGCCTCCTTAATTCCGCTTTACTGGAAAAACACGCAAGTGGATCTTTTGTCTCCGCTATGAATACCATCTCCGGATTGAGGATGGAAGAGCGTTCGCCGGGAAGTTATCGTTTATCTATCAGAGGAAGCTTATTGCGTTCCCCTTTCGGTGTTAGAAATGTGAAAATCTATTTTGACGACTTCCCACTGACGGATGCCGGAGGAAACAGTTACCTCAATGCGCTTGAAGTTGCCGGAGCAGGCCAGATCCAGGTCCTGAAAGGGCCGCAAGGAAGTATTTTTGGGGCAAATTCAGGTGGAGTGGTATTGATACAGCCTCAGGAAAACAACATTGGCGATCCATTAGCCAGCCTGAGGTTGGAAGCAGGTGCATACGGCAGCTTCCGGCAACAACTGAACCTCGGACAACAATTCGGCAAATACAGCTTGAATATCGCTCAGTCTTATCAGCGCAGTGACGGATATCGGGACCATAGCAGGATGAACAAAAAATATGTCCAGGTTCTTCAAAAATATAACTACGCAAATGACAGAAGCCTTAAAGCACTGATCTTCTATTCGGACCTTCAATACCAGACGCCAGGCGGATTAACTGAAGCACAATATCAGGACAATCCAAAAGGATCAAGACCTGCAGATGGGGCACTCAAAAGCGCCATCGCACAAAATGCGGGAATCCTTAGCAAAACCCTATTTGGAGGGATTTCCCATGACTGGCAAATCAATAAGCAGTTAAAACATGTTCTTTCCGTCTTCTCTTCTTATACCGACTTCAAAAATCCGTTTATCACCAACTATGAGAAAAGGAAAGAACTGACCTTAGGACTCCGTTCTTACCTCGAATACTACCGGCAAACAGAAATGCTGAATTACAGGTTTAACCTGGGCCTGGAAAGCATGCAAACCGCCTCCGACATCAACAACTACGGCAATGACCAGGGCAATGCAACCGCATTGAAAGTAGGTGATGAATTAAAAGCAGCTTCCAATGTAGCCTTTGCCCAATTAACCATTGATTTGCACAAAAAGTGGCTATTGGAGTTATCCGCCAGTACAAATTGGTATCAATATGCTTATAAAAGCACTTTCCCTGTTGCTACAAACAGAAAGACCAACCGCTTTGACCTGCAGTTCATGCCAAGGGTTGCCCTTTCTTATTTAATTGCGCCCAGCCTCTCCTTGCGCAGTGCCGTTAGCAAAGGATACTCCCCGCCTACTATAGCCGAGGTCAGGGCATCAGACAATATCATCAATACGAACCTGCAAGCGGAATCCGGATGGAATTATGAAAGCGGAATCCGGTATCAGGATCCGAAAGGCAGAATTCAGGCCGATCTTACCGGTTTCTTTTATCACTTACAAAATGCGATTGTCAGACGCCTGAACACTGGTGGTTCAGAATATTTCATTAATGCCGGAGGAACCCGGCAATGGGGATTGGAGAGTTCCATCTCCGGATGGCTGATTCCGGTCAATACTTCAAAGTTTATCCGGGGATTACAGCTGCGCCATGCTTACACTTTGAGTCAATTTAAATTTGACCGTTACAGCGATAAAACCTCAGATTACTCCGGCAACAACCTTACCGGTGTTCCGAAACACATACTGATTAGCAGTGCCGATGTTCAGTTTGCCGGCGAATGGTCGCTTTTTGCCCAACACAATTATACTTCCGGTTTACCGCTCAATGATGCCAATACCGTTTATGCCAGGAGATACCACCTGGTTCAGGCCAGGCTGAGCTGGAAATACAGATCAGCAGGCAAGTTCCCGCTGGAGCTCTTTGCAGGAGCAGACAACCTGCTAAATGAAAAATACAGTCTTGGCAATGACTTAAATGCGGCTGGCGGAAGGTACTTTAATGCAGCAGCAACAAGAAATTTTTATGCCGGATTAAGTCTGCATTTTAAAAAGAAATAAGGACAGCATTGATAGGTTCCAGAGCACCCATCAATGCTGTATGCGGTTACACCTCCGTTTTCCCTACCAGTTCCAGGTGGTTGACAAAAATTTCCGTAGAGAGGCGCTGTTCTCCCTTTTTATCGGTATAGCTTTGTACGTTCAGGCTTCCTTCAATACTAAGCTCCGCCCCTTTTTTGATCAGCTCCAGGGCCAGATCTGCTTTCTTATTCCAGAAAACCAGGTTGAACCATTGTGTCTGACAAACTGCTTCGCCACCACTATTTTTAAAAAACTCATTAATTGCCAGACTTACCCTGGCTACTTTTTTCTCATCGGAGAAGTTCACTACAATAGGGTCTGTTCCTGCCAGACCTGTTAAAGACACACTGTTTCTGAAGTTTTTCATCTTTTAAATAATTAGGTAATATACAATTTAACGAACAGCAACCGCTCTGGCTACCGACGATACAAACCTCAGCATTCCTTAAATATCCTGCCTCATTTTAACCGTTTATAAGCGCTTATAAACGGTTATAACCGGTTAATCAGGAAATTTTATTAACTTAAACATATTTTAACCGGGATTTCAGGAAAAATGGAAAGATTTTGTTTAGATTGTAATCTGCCGCTAAAGGGTCGGGCAGATCAAAAATTCTGCAGTCAGCACTGCCGGAACAATTACAATAATGACCATAAAGACCCCCAGCAAGATCCGGTAAAAGCCATCAATAAAATCCTCAGGAAAAACAGGGAGATACTGAAAAAACTAAATCCTGATGGAAAAACAAAAATCAGCAAACAGCATTTGCTGGCTACAGGATTCAGATTCGACTATTTCACACATTTGTACCAAAACAAAAAAGGGAACACCTATCATTTCTGCTATGAATACGGTTATCTTTCTTTAGAAAATGAGGAGTATTTACTCGTTACGGAATATAAAGGATTAATGATATCTTTATGATTTAAACCCTTTAGCCATGCCTAAATCACCTGTTTTTGTACTGCTGACCATTTTTCTGATCCTCGCGCTGAGTGGCAACAGTTTTGCGAAGAAAAAAAAGATCCTGGTCTTTTCCAAAACCTCCGGCTTTCACCATAGCTCCATTCCGGCAGGAATCATGGCGATCCAGCGTCTGGCCATAGAAAATAAATTTATTGCAGACACCACCACCGATGCGACAAAAATAAACACGGCAAACCTTAAACAGTATGCTGCAGTTGTATTTCTCAATACGACCGGAGACATCTTTAACGAACAGCAGGAAAAAGCATTTGAGCAGTACATCAGGTCGGGGGCAGGTTTTGTAGGTGTACACGCTGCTACAGATACAGAATTCGACTGGCCCTGGTTTGGAAAACTTGTAGGTGCCTATTTTGTAAAGCATCCGGCGCAGCAAGTTGCAGAACTGAATGTCATCAACCGCAAGACCATCTCCACCGCACATTTACCGGAAGTCTGGAAAAGAAAAGATGAATGGTACAATTTCAAGGACATCTCAAATGATTTGAAAGTACTCATCAGCATTAATGAAGACAGTTATAAAGGAGGAAGTAACGGGACAAACCACCCTATGGCCTGGTACCATGATTTTGACGGTGGAAGGGCTTTTTATACCGGACTGGGGCATACGGAAGAATCCTATACTGACCCGCTCTTTTTACAACACCTGTTAGGAGGTATTCAATATGCGATGGGCCTGAAGCGAATGGAACAGTAAAAATTTAGTGAATTCTTCTTCTCTTAAAAATTGGTTTGGCAGGGTATTTCCGATGACGCATATTGTTAAAAATCAGGGCAACCATAAATAAGATCAATACCCCGGTAAATACCGGAGAAAAAACATAAAGGTATCCCATTGCCTTAATTTTTACCCCTCCGGTCACCGCAATTAAAGCAGTGGCACCACCCGGTGGATGCAAAGTCTTGGTGATCTGCATGGCCACAATAGAGAGCGAAACGGCCAAAGCTCCGGCAAACCAGAGTTCAGAAGGGAAAAGCTTCAGGATGGTTACGCCAATGATGGCAGAGATGACATGCCCCCCAATCAGGTTCCGGGGTTGTGCCAAAGGGCTGTTGATGATGCCATAAATCAATACCGAAGAAGCACCAAATGAACCGATCAGGAATAAATTATCGTTAGCAACCAGATATTGGCTGTTTAATAAACCAATCAAACCAATTCCAACAAAGGAACCGATAAAGGTTAAGATATGCTCCTTTGCGTCGATTAAAGTCTCCCGGTACAGTACGTACCTTGCTCTGCGGTAATGTTTTCTAATGATCTTTCCTGGCATCCGAATCTATATTCGCCGCAAAAATAAGACAATATCTAGTGAAACGCTAGTCTTTATCCGAATTTTACATTAAACAGAAAGGTCTTCCGCAAAGCTATTCCGGAAGACCTGATCTGATTCCAGTTTAATAAGCAGCTGTAAATCTTTGCTTTGGGTGTTTATTATTTTCCAGTTCATCGGTAATCACTACCGCTAAATCCTGAACAGACAGTATGCTTCGGCCTTCTTCATTGAAAACCGGACTGTTGGCACCCAGACGGTATTTGCCGGTACGTCCGGTGGTAATGCCTGGATGCATCTCTATCGCAGGGCTAAAGAAAGTCCATTCCAGCTCTTCTTCTTTTTTAATCGTATTCAGGTAGTCTCTGGCAGCCGTAGCGCCTGCTTTATATTCAGCAGGAAAATCTGGTCCGTCTACCAATTGATTTCCTTCAATTTCTAAACTTCCGGCACCCCCAATTACAATCAGACGGTTCACATCTGAGGCTTTAACTGCTTTTTGGATGGCTTCAGAACCAGCTACGAAATCATGGTAAAGATTTGGATTGGTCCAGCCTGCATTATAAGCACTAATCACCGCATCAGCACCATCAATAGCAGCAGTCAATGCTTCCGTATTTAATACATCTACTTCTTTTACTGCAAGCTGCGCATTGCTTCGTTTTACTTTTGCTGCATCTCTCACAATTCCCGTAACCTCATGACCACGGTTTAACAGCTCTTCTAAAATGTTTGATCCTACGAAGCCGCTTGCTCCAATTAATGATACTTTCATGTTTTCTATTTTTAAGTTATATTGTAATGTTATTTGTTACAGTTATGGTTAAAAAAAATCAATTGAATTGCCCGCTGAAATCAGCCAGTGTTTTCTTAGACAGCTCCTTAATTAAAACCTGTTCTGTATGATCGTATAATGAATTCAAATGTTGGTTGATCTGCCTGCCTACCGGACATTGCGGATTGGGATCATTCTTGGAAGTACCCAACAGGTTATTTTGCCTTACTGCCGTATACACCTGATCCAAAGTGATTTCGGCGGCTGGTTTGGCTAAAAAACTACCTCCGTTTTTCCCTTCTTTACTCTCTACGAAACCATGTTTCCTTAGGGTGATCAGCTCCTTTCTTACCAACACAGGGTTGATGTTAATGCTGCCCGCAATATAGTCGGAAGACATCAACTCCCCTTTTGCTTTTTCAAGCAGTGTCAGGATGTGTAAAGAAATGGCAAACCTTGCATTGTTCATTCTGTAATTATTTTTATTACAGTACAAAGGTAATGCTATAATTGTTATTTCCAAAAAATAATTAAGATCGGCGAAGAAGTTTAACTTTGTCAGCTTATTGAGTTGCTTCCCCATGATGATGATCCCAGGTCCTTTTTTACAACGCCTTTTTTTAGCCTGCCTCCTGCTCGTATCGGCCCTCTCCTCCTGTAAAAGGGAAAGCAAAGCTGATGCTGCATTTTATTACTGGAAGCAAACCTTAACCTTAAATAAAACACAATATCAAGTATTGGATGAAGTTGCAGCCGGCAAACTTTACCTGCGCTTTTTCGACATCAAATGGGATGCTTATGCCAGAAAAGCACATCCTGAAGCCATCATCAGTTTTAAGGAGCCGGTAAAAACAACAAAGCTGATTCCTGTCATCTTCATCACCAATCAGACCTTTGAAAAGTTAAGCACTGCCGGTGTGGATAGCCTCGCCATGCAAAGCAATACCTTGCTACAGCGCCTCGCACAGGAGCAAAAAATCAATTATCAATACGTGCAATTTGATTGCGACTGGAGCCTGGGAACGAAAGACAAATACTTTCAGTTTCTGAAATCCTTTAAGGCCATCAGTAAAAAGCAATTGGAAGCCACCATCAGGCTCCACCAGGTAAAATACCAGGTCCGCACCGGCCTCCCTCCTGTAGATAGGGGAATCCTGATGTTTTACAACATGGGCAAGCTCTCGGCAAAACCCGAAGATCCAAATTCCATCTATAATCCCAAAGATGCGGCAACTTATATCAGCTATCTTCCAAAATACGGCTTACCTTTGGACATTGCTTTACCGCTATTTTCCTGGTCAATTCACATCAGGAATGGCGAAATTATCCAGGTATATGGAAAAATCGGAAAGAAGGAACTGAGTAACACGGAAAATTTCCAGCCTACTGCACATAAAAATGTGTATAAAGCGTTAAGGAGTTTCTTTACCGGAGGGATTTACGTAAAAACCGATGATCTTTTCAAGCTGGAAGAAACAGATAAAGCATTACTAGAACAGGCCGCCATACAATTGGCCGAACATTTGAATAAAAAAGAACACAAAACCATCATCTATTATGAAATTGGCAACCTCAACATTTCAACATTTAAAACAAAGGATTTCGAAGAAATTTCTGCTCATTTTTAGCCTTAGTACACTCTCTGTAGGTGGCGTAGTTTGGGCTTGCGCAGATTATGGCTATTCTGATGACTTTTCCAGCTTTAGTCCTGAAGCCTTTGTGGCTAAGGAATATACTCCTTTCTTTTATAGCGACTTCTCCACTTATTACACCAAAGATTATACCTATAGGGACGACAATACCAATACCCGTTACAACGATCAGATTGTAAAAGAATGGTACGATTACTTTGGGCAGCAACTGAGCAAAAAGGACTTATCGTACCTGTTGCTAAAGACCAGTGCTAAAGGAATAGATTCTGTTTATCAAAATTTCCAGGGCAAAATTAAAGTCCTGCCCGACAGCATGCCTCAGCTAAAGACATTGAAACTGGACAAAAAACAGGTCAACTCCTTTTTTGACTACCTCTCGCTGGCCAAATCTGCTGAGGAATTTTCGGCAAAATATCAGGAATATTATGGCTGGGACGAGAAACCAAATTACACTGCGCCGAAATCCATGGAACAGTCCTTATTAACTGCATTTCAAAAAACCAAAGATACTTTTGTCAAGCAACGCCTCTGGTTTCAACTGGTTCGTTATTATTATTTTCTGGAAAGAAGCACAGGGGTCAAACCTGTTAAAGATTCCCAGCTGATCAAAGCATTTGATGCCTATAAAGATACCTTCCCAAAGAACATGATCTATTACAGAACCTTAGGCTATGTTGCAGGAAGACATTACCTGGCAAAAGATTATGCAACGTCGAACTACCTTTTCAGCCTCTGCTACGATTATGCTGCAGAAATGAAAATTCCCGCAAAATGGGCCTTTCATCCTAACGAGGAAGCAGATTGGAAACAAAGTCTGGCGATGGCCAAAACCAAGGAAGAAAAAATCACCCTGTGGCATTTACTGGGCATCTATTTTGATACAGAAAGAGCGATTCCTGAGATTGTCGCTTTAGATCCTAAATCAGAAAAATTAGATTTACTATTGAGCAGAGTAGTAAATATAACCGAAAGCAGCCGTTCCGGTTACTGGGGAGGAAAAGAAGATTCTACCAAGACGCTAAGGGCAAATACCGCGCTAGTGAGTGGGATCGCTTTGAAAAACAATACCTCTAAACCTTATTTCTGGAACCTTGCCGCAGGATACCTGAACTTCATGAGTAAAAACTATACTCAGGCCGCTAAATTTTATCAGGCTGCAAAAACACAGCTGCCTAAAGACAATCAGCTGATCATGGCCCAGTATAAGATTCTGGACTGGGGTTTATACATCAGACAACTGAAAAAGATTGACGCGAAGGCCGAAGCTAAAATGGTCGAGCCTTTAAACTGGTTTGCAAGGTTAAAAGAAGGAAAAGACACCATCCCTGACCTGAGGTTCTATCAGTCGCTGAACGAAAGTCTGGGCGTGATTTCCAGTCTTTATAAAAAACAGGGCGAGCCGCTAAAAGCCAATATCTTCAGCAATTACAATGAATTTTATACGAACAACCAAAACATTGAAAGCTTAAAAACGCTGATGCAGAAAAGCAATCAGACTCCTTTTGAAAAAGCGATGTTACATTATTATCCTTATAAACTGGAAGACCTCTATTTCTTCCAGGCCACCGTTTTGGTTTATCAGGAGCGACTGGATGAGGCGATTACATTTTTAGCAAAAAGCAACAGGGCAGATAGGATGCTGTTGGGAAATCCTTTCAATATGCGCATAAACGATTGCCATGACTGCGACCATCAGATGGCACAGTCTAAAAAGTTCAGTTCGATGAGCATGCTCAAGATGATGAAAAACCTGAAAGATGAACTTACCGCCGGCAGAAACGTTTATAACAATGCGAACCTGCTTGCCAACGCCTACTACAACATTACCCATTATGGAAATGCAAGGGCATTTTACGAATCAGAGCTGACCGATTCTTACAGCAGTTATGCCATGGGGATTCCTGCTCCGTTCCGTCCGATGCTGCTTTCCGGAAAAATTGCAGAGAAGTATTACCTCATTGCAAGGGAGGCTACAAAGAGCAAAGAACAAAAAGCAAGGTGTACTTTCATGGCCAGCAAATGCGAACGCAATGACAGCTATAACCGTTCTTATGAACTTCCTGAAAACAAGAACGCAGGTTATTGGAGTGTAAAAACAGATCCGGTTTATTTCGGCAGGTACTTTTCCGTTCTAAGGCAACAATATGCAGATACCAGATTCTATCAGGAAGCCTTAAACGAATGCGGGTATTTCAGGAAATACGCCAGTAAGACCCGATAACCCATTTCAAAAGCAATGTCGATGAAACCAGTTGTAGAACTGATTACGGCCTGGGCCGATTATGAAAGCAAAAATCCCGCTGCTTCGGTGGCGGAATTTTGCAGTCATTATTTACTGAACAGCAAAGGTTTACCCGAAGATAACCTTGACGGAACAGCGAATGCCGGTTCTGATGCCCAGCTGGCCGGCCTCATCAACCAGCTTAACGCTATTCATGTGATTTATGCCAAAGCATTATTAAAAGAAGTTCCCGGAATAGAGCTGGAATGGTTTTATTTCATGAAAGAAATAGATCAGCAGAAAGAGGCGAGAAAGTCTGATGTCGTGAGCGCGGTATTTTTTGAACAATCAACCGGCATTGACATTATCAACAGGATCAAAAAAGCAGGCTTAATCCTGGAAAGAAATGATCCTATGGATAAAAGGGCCAGACTCGTAAAACTCAGTCCGCAGGGAGAAAAGATACTCCTTAGCCTCCATGACCTCCTCTCTAAAGCAGATCATATGCTGTACCAGGACCTTGCCGGATCGAACAAAAAGATGCTGATTAATATCTTGTCCGACACCGGAAAAAAACACAATACCCTGATTTCGGAAAACCGCCACAAGCATCTGGAAGAATTGATCACAGAACATCAGCAGGAAAAGAAATAGCGCAAGTTTCGGGTTTTATCTCCTTGCTGCTTAGCGTAGTTTTGAATTGTAAATTTCGAAACATGGAAACATTAAATCAAATTGATTACCACAGAATTGAAAAGGCGATTGACTATTTAAAGGTCAACTTTAAGCAACAACCTTCATTAGAGGATGTCGCAGCTCATGTATACCTGAGCCCCTTTCATTTTCAACGGATGTTTAAGGAGTGGGCAGGCGTTACGCCAAAGAAATTTCTTCAATACCTCAGTATAGAATACGCTAAAGGAATTCTGAAAGACCAGCAAAGCACCTTATTTGATGCCGCTTACGAAACCGGTTTATCCGGAACCAGCAGGCTTCATGACCTTTTCATCAAAATTGAGGGCATGACTCCCGGCGAATATAAAAACGGGGGCGCACAGCTTCAGATCAATTATAGTTTTGCGGAAAGTCCTTTTGGATCGCTCATCGTTGCTGCTACCCCTAAGGGCATTTGTTATATGGCCTTTGCGGATGATGCAGACCTTGCTTTTCAGGAACTCCAACAGCTCTTTCCGAACGCAAAGTACCGTCAGGTGCTGGACATGATGCAACAGAATGCACTCTATATTTTCGGGAAAGACTGGAGCAGGTTACAGGAACTGAAACTCCATCTAAAAGGAACTGATTTTCAGATTAAGGTTTGGGAAACTTTGCTTAAGGTACCTGTCGGCGAATTGTCAACCTATTCCGCCATCGCATCTGCGATTGACAACCCTAAAGCATCCAGAGCAGTTGGTTCAGCAGTAGGCGATAATCCCGTTGCATTTCTCATTCCTTGTCACAGGGTGATCAAATCTACAGGAGAATTGGGGCAATACCATTGGGGTAGCCCACGGAAAACCGCGATGATTGGCTGGGAAGCCGCACAAACAGATCTAAGCCTCTGATCGTTTGGACAGCGATCTCCAAAGGTAAAAAACAAGGTAGCTCTCCCATGTGGGATAAGCAGCAAAGAAACCTTCCATTTCCAGGGCTTGTTTTTTATCCGCAATGATGCCATGATTGAGCAAAGCATTTAACAATCCTGCGTCTCCGAAAGGGATGCAGGATCTTTCTTTCAGACATTTCATCAGGGTGTAATTGGCAGTCCACAGTCCTACCCCTTTGATGCCCATCAAAGCTTTTTGTCTTGAAGCAAGATCAGGTAGCTGCTGCAGCCCTTCTTTACTGAGCTGTTTACTCGCAAAAGCCCGGGCAATGAGGGTCAGGTAAAGCGCTTTGCTTTTGGAAAACTGCATGCCCTGTAATTCTTCCATACTGGCTTCCGCCAATACAGCAGCCTCCGGAAACAGGAAATAGGCTTCGCCTCCGAAATCCAGTTGCCGGCCATATCTTTCAACCAATCTTCTTTTTAGTTTATAAGCAAAAGTAAGGTTGATCTGTTGTCCGATAATTGCCCAGCAAATGGCTTCAAACATATCCGGAATTCCAACCAGCCGAAGTCCCTGGTAGGCATTTGCCATAAAGGCTAACCGCGGGTCTTTAGCCAGTAACGCATAAAAAGGACTCAGGTCAAGTCCGATGTCAAACCAGTCTGCTATATATTTTTTAACGATAGGTTCGTCATCAACCGCCAGATCGCCCTGTAAAACAGAGACCAGCAATTGTTCCGCATCGGCCCTGATGTTCAGCAGGACGGGACCTTCCTTCAGCAATAAGGCTTTGGTCAGGCTATCCCTGTCTACTTTCAGCATACAATCGTCAAAATCACGATCCAGAAACCACAGGCATTCTCCAAAATTAAAATCAGCAGATATTGGCAGGTTAAGTATGCGGTGGTTCATTTTCAAAAATAGGCAATTGGGAATAGAATTAAATCTGATTCTTGCGGAAACCGTTATCTTTGCCCATTCTATTACTCTTAGTTTCTCCGTAGCCGCATGTCATCAAAATTCGTATTCTACTGCAAAGTAATTTTCCTGATTTTTTTCCTGCTAACCAGCAAATATTCAGGAGCACAGGAAGCGGTATCCATAAGTGATCAGATTGACCAGCATATTTTTTCCTTTAAGCAGATAGAGATGCTGCATGATCCGGGAAATAAGCTCAGTTTTGAACAGGTTCACAGTAAAGCGTACGACAAAAACTTTGTAGCCAGTAAGCGCAGTACCCCACAGACCATTAAACTGAATTCCCCTTATTGGTTCAGGATTAAAATAAAACACAACAGCAAAGCAGAGAAATATTTTCTTCTGGAATTTTTTGACCAGACGCTCGATCATGTAACCGCCTACATTCCGCAAAAAGACGGGACTTATAGGATCAGGGAGTTTGGCGACCGCTTTAATTTTGACAAGCGCAGGCTAAAGCATAAAAATTTTGAATTCTATCTGTCCAACAACAGCGATGAGGTGCAGACCTATTATTTCAAGATTCAGTCTTCACAGATCGGTGATGCCATTATTGTACTTCGTTCTGTAGACTGGTTCATCTCTTATGCGGTAGACGAGTATTTCTATTTTGGCATTTTCTATGGAATGATCCTGGTATTTAGTTTTTACAACCTGATCATGTTTATCGCCATGCGTCAAAAGCAGTACTTGTATTATGTACTTTACAACCTGAGTGTTGGCTTCTTTGAGATGAGTACAGATGGAATTGCCTATCAGTATCTCTGGCCTAACCTGCCGGTATGGAACCAGACGGCCTATGCTGTTTCCCTTTACGCCGTCAGCATTTTTGCCTTGCTCTTTACCCGGGAACTGTTATTTGTCAAGTCTAAAGCTCCGAAACTCAATCAGCTGATTCTGCTCGTTATTGCCATCCGGACGATTTGGTTTCTATATTGCCTGGCATTCAACCAGAACCTGTTCAACTATAAATTCATTGATGCTATTCCCCTATCCGTTGCGTTCTTTACCGGAATATACATTTACAAACAGGGTTATCTTCCTGCCCGTTTCTTTGTTTTGGGATATAGCTTCCTCTTTGCAGGCTTTCTCCTTAAATTTTTAATCATGCTGGGTTTTGATACCTTGAATTTTGGTGCAATCAGCTATTACAGCCTCAGCTTCTGTTTTATCCTGGAAATGGTCTTCCTTTCGTTTGCGATTGGTGATAAGGTGAGTATCTTAAAGAAGAAAAAGGATAAGGTACAGCGACAGATGATCCGTCAGATGGCAGAAAATGCGAAGTTAAAAGACAGCCTGAATGAGGAACTGGAAAGTCAGGTTCAGGAACGGACCAGAGAGGTCTTTCATAAATCATTAATCATTGAAGCCAAAAACGGGGAACTGCAGGAGGCCAATGACCTGTTAAAACAACAGGCAGAAGAGATTTCCAGAATGAACACCTTGCTGGAACAGGACAACCAGGAGCTGCAGACCAATGTGGAGAAAGTTACCCGCGACCGCGTCATGTCGGCCGATGTAGATTTCGAAGAATTCAGTAAGATCTACCCTGATAAAGAAAGCTGTAATTTATTCCTTTCCGAGCTGAAATGGAAAGACGGCTACACCTGCAGAAAATGCAAGAACGACCATTATTACAACGGACATATTGCCTATAGCCGGCGTTGCAGCAAATGCAGCTATGAGGAGTCTGTGACTACCTATACCATTTTCCACAATACCCGCATTCCAATTGTGAAAGCCTTTTACATGATCTTCCTGATCTTCTCTTCAAAGGGTAAGATCTCCTCCCATAAACTGGCCGAGATCTTAAGCATCCGGCAAAGCACCTGCTGGACCTATGGTTCCAGGATAAAACAGGTGATGGAAGAACGAAAAACTCAGCTTAAAAAAGCAAATAAAAACGGCTGGAGCCTCCTGGTGCTCGACTAAAAGGACTCAAAAACCACCCAAACGCGCAATTTTATTGTACTTTTTGACCTGTCTGCATTTTTTTTGACAAGAAAAAGACAGGGGTACTTAAGCGTATCAGTACCCTCCTATGCCTCCGGGCCAGTTCTGTCTCTAAGCACTGTATATCAGCACTTAGGATAATTTCAAGCTAGGGTATCAAAGCGTATCAAAACAAACACAACAACCTAATTATCAGTTATTTACATTAAATAAATTAGTTCATTCACTAGGATTTAACATTAAAGGAACCTTAACTTTATCACATCAAATTCAATTAAACAAAAGCAAAAATTATGAGAAAAAAGTTTACTCTTTTCATCTTCTGTCTGCTCTGTGGAATCTCCATCAGCATGGCACAGGAGCTCAACCTAAAGGGGGAGGTAAAAGACCAGCAGGGTCTGCCGCTTCCTGGTGTTTCTGTTAAAGTAAAAGGAAGCAGCAAAGGCGCGATGACCACCGCTAACGGAAGTTATTCCCTGAGTGTCCCTGCTAATGCGGTCCTGACATTTTCTTTTATCGGCTATAAGACGGTTGAAGAAGTTGTGGGAAACAGAACGAACATAAACATTTCACTTTTAGAAGATAACAACCAGCTGAACGAAGTTGTTGTTGTGGGCTATGGTACACAAACCAAGAAAGACCTGACCACGGCAGTAACCACCATTACCTCAAAAGACCTGAAAAATCAACCGATTACGAACCCATTACAGGCGGTTCAAGGTAAAGCAGCAGGTGTACAGGTCAGTTCACAATCTGGTAAACCAGGTTCAGATATTACCATCAGTATTCGTGGAAATACTTCCATTACGGCTTCAAACAGCCCATTATATGTGATCGACGGGATCACTTCAAGAAACGCAAACTTCCTGAATCCGAATGATATCGAATCTTTAACCATTCTGAAGGATGCTTCAGCAGCGGCCATTTATGGATCCAGCGGTGCCAATGGTGTCGTATTGATCACCACCAAAAAAGGGACTTCCGGACAGCTGAAAGTAGATTTTAATGCTTTTACCGGATTTTCCAACTTCTGGCGCAAGCAAAAAGTATTGAATAATGAGCAATACATTACGCTGCAAAAAGAACTGGGCTATACCACTTTTGGAGGAGACAGCAATACAGACTGGCAAAAAGAAACCTTTGGTACCGGAACACAAAACCAGTATCAGGTATCCATTTCCGGTGGTGGTAAAGGCGGTCAGTATTACTTGTCTTCCGGCTATCAGCAAGACAAAGGCGTTGTTGCCCCGGCCAAACTAGACCGGTATACCCTTAATTTCAACGGATCTCAAAAAGCAACCTCATGGTTGAAATTTACGGCCAATGCAGCATTGACTTCCAGAAACTCTATCGATGTATCTGACAATAATGGTGTGGCCAATGGAGGAGTGATCTTATCCGCATTGAATACCCCTTCTACGATAGGCATCTACAACCCGGACGGAACTTATACCACCCTGCCAAACGCAGGGGGATGGGATAACCCGATTGCTTTGGCCTTTGGGGCCCAAAACAAGACCCGTAATTTCAGGTTTATCGGCGCATTCAGCGGAGAGCTGAACTTTACAAAAGACCTCTCTTTTAAATCGACCATCAGTACCAATTTAAACAAGAACTTCTATAACTATTCTCTGGATGCGTTTAAAACGACTTATGGTCGTCAGGAGCGCGGAATATACAGAAACAACCATACCCGTGATAACGTATGGCTAAATGAGAATATTCTAAACTATAAAAAAGATGTTGGGAAAAATGCTTTCGGCGCAACCGCAGGTTATACCATTCAGGAATCTGATTATAAATACCGAGATTATCAGGAAACAAGGTTTTTTGACGTTACAGGTACCATTCCACAAAAACCTTCGGTATCACCAACCATTCCACAAAGAGCGCAATGGGCCAAACAGTCCTATCTGGCAAGGATTACCTATGCTTACGACAGTAAATATTTATTCAGCACGAATTTCAGGGCGGATGGTTCATCGCGCTTTAGCAAAGACAATCAATTTGGCTACTTCCCTTCTGCCTCTGCAGGCTGGAGAATTTCCGGAGAGAATTTCCTGAAAGACAGTAAAACCATTAACGATTTGAAGATCAGAGGAAGCTGGGGTAAAGTAGGTAACGATGAAGGTATCGGCGACTATGCCTATATGAAACTGTATGAGATCAATGCCCAAAACACCTATACCCTGAAGAATCCGGAAAATAAAGACCTCGCCTGGGAAACAACGACCCAAACAAATATTGGTCTGGATTTAACGATGTTTAACAACAGGGTAACCTTTACCGCTGATGCTTATTTAAAGAAAACGGACGACTTGTTGATTAATGTACAACTTCCGCTTTCTTCAGGCTTCGTGGAACAGGCATTTAACATCGGTTCCATGGAAAACAAGGGATTGGAGTTTAGCTTATCCACAAAAAACTTCGACCGCAAGAAATTTACCTGGTCTACAGATTTGAACATTTCATTCAATAAAAATAAGGTAACGAGCCTTGGAGAAACGACATCTTCTCTCGATTTCGCACCAATTGCCAGACGTACCTCTGCCGTACGCGTTGTGGAAGGAATGCCACTGGGAAGTTTCTATGGTTACCAGTTTACCGGAGTTGATCCTAAAACAGGAATGTCTACTTATGAAGACCTCAACGGCGACAAAAAGATTGATGCAAACGACAGAACCTTTATTGGTTCCGCACAACCGGATTTCACTTATGGAATCACCAATAACCTGACCTACGGAAATTTTGGATTAAATATCTTCTTCCAGGGTGTACAAGGCAATCAGTTGTTTAATGCCTCAGGAATTGACCTGGAGGGAATGATTGACGCTAAAAACCAATCTGACAGGGTATTAAACAGGTGGACGCCTTCAAATACAAATACCAATATCCCTAAAGCAGTAAAAGATGATGTCAACAATTCATTAACCTCCAGCAGATTTGTAGAAAATGCTTCTTATCTCCGTCTGAAAACAGCCACACTTTCCTATAATTTCGGTGCAACGGCACTGGGCAGGCTGAAAATGAGCAAACTCACCTTATTTGCAACAGGATACAATATCCTAACCTTCACCAAATACAAAGGATTAGATCCTGAAGTGAACCAGTACAGTTCAAATGGTCCTCAGATGGGCGTAGATTATGGAACCTATCCGCAAAGCAGAAGCTTTCTGTTTGGTGTAAATGTTGGATTTTAAATATTAGAACATCATGAAAATTAAATTATATTCAATCATAACGGCAGCAGCAATTACCCTTAGTCTGCAGTCTGCCTGTAAAAAAGATTTCCTCGATAAAAAACCTTTCAACCAGGTTACAGGAGATGTGGCTTTTGTGGATCTGGCTGGAGCAGAAAAATTGCTTGCCGGTGCTTACGGAAGCATGTACAACGATGCCCATATCTGGGATTTCATGATCAATGGAGACGTGAGTGCAGACAATGCCTACTCAGGAGGAGACAATGCCAACATCAATGACCTTGATCTTTTTAAAACCATTTCTACCAATGAAATTGTAGAAAGAGACTGGAAAGGTTTCTACAGCAATATTAAGGATGCGAATGAAGTATTGGAAAATGTACCGAATATCAAGGATCCGGAGCTTGATAAAGGCGACAGACGCAATCAGATTCTGGGAGAAGCTTCCGGCCTGAGGGCTTATTATTACTTCCATCTTGTTCGCCTTTGGGGTCCGGTTCCACTGGTATTGAAATCGGCTACCAACCTGGCAGAAATGCAGGCTCCAAAATCAAGTGTAGATCAGGTGTATGCCCAGATCATTAAAGATCTTGAATTTGCCCTGGCCAATACCAGGACTACCGCTCCTCATAAAGGAATCATCACTAAGGGTGTCGCCAACGCTTTACTCGCTAAAGTATATGCGACGAAATCAAATCCCGACTGGACCAAAGTGAACCAATATGCTGATGCGACCATTAACGGAGGTTACAGCCTGTTTGGTAGTTTTGACGGATTGTTCAGCGGCACCAACAAAAACAATTCCGAAGCGATCTGGGAAATGCAGTACGATGGATGGGGAGGCCCTCAGGGACGTGGAAACTGGATGCCGGGCTTGTTGATCGGCTCAGGATGGAAAAGGTTCTGTACGCCAACAAATGACCTGGTAAAAGCATTTGAAGACGAAGGTGATGTGGTTCGTAAAAATTCCAGCATTACGTTTAAAAATGTGACGACGGAAGGCTGGGCAGATGTTTATTGGTCAAAAAACAATTTCCCTTTTATTAACAAATACAGACTGGACGACAAAACAGACACCTATATCCTTCGTTTGGCAGATATTATCCTCCTCAAAGCTGAAGCATTAAACGAGATCAGTTCCGGAGGCTGGGCGCAATCCAAAGCACTGGTAGATCAGATCAGAGGCCGCGTTAACCTTTTGGGAACTCCCGCAGCAAATCAGGCTGACATGCGTTTGGCTATTGAAAAAGAACGTCGCCTGGAGCTGGCATTTGAAGGGCACAGGTGGTTCGACCTCATCCGTACCAACAGAGCTGTAGCGGTGATGAATGCACAAAAAGATGGTGCAGGGGTATCACTAAACTACAACATTAGCAATGCAAACCTTCAACTGCCGGTTCCGCAGAAAGAAATCGACAGAAATCCGAATATCAATAAATAAAATTCCGGGGAGCGCTTCAATTCCGGCGCTCCTCTTTTTTAAGCACACAACATGAAATTGAAAAGAACCCTTTCTTTATTGCTCCTATCGGGCTGCTTAGGTACAGCCCTTGCCCAAACCAATAACCAGGCGAAAGTGGAAAGCCTGCTGAAAAAGATGAGTCTCGAAGAGAAAGTCGGGCAAATGGCTCAAATCACCCTGGATGTAATTGGTAAGGGAAAAGGACGTTTTGAAAGTGATGAGCCTTTTGGTTTAGACGAAAAAGAATTACAAAGAGTCCTGGTGAAATACCATGTAGGCTCGGTCCTGAATACTTCCAATAACCGGGCAAGAACACCACAGGTCTGGTATAACATCATCAGTAAGATCCAGAATGTGGCGATGAAACAAACGCCCAATAAGATCCCGGTGATTTACGGGGTGGATGAAATCCATGGCGCTACCTATACCGTTGGCGCAACGATGTTCCCACAGCAAATCGGACAGGCAGCTACCTTTAACCGTTCCCTGGTTAAAAATGGGGCTGCTATTACCGCTTATGAAACCCGTGCGAGTTCTATTCCATGGAACTTTGCCCCTTTGCTGGATCTTGGTGCAGATCCACGCTTCCCGCGTCAGTGGGAAAGCTTTGGTGAAGACCCTTACCTGATCAAAGAACTGGGCGTTGCCGCAGTGAAAGGTTATGAAGGAGAAGATGGAAGAGTGGCGCATCCGGAAAAGGTAGCTTCTTCGATCAAGCACTTCCTGGGTTATCAGGTTTCCGTTTCAGGTAAAGACAGGACTCCTGCATTTATCTCCGATCAGGCTTTAAGGGAGTATCATTTACCTCCTTTTAAAGCGGCAATTGATGCCGGTGCAAAAACCATTATGATCAATTCAGGAATCATCAACGGTGTTCCCGTTCATGCGAACTATCACATCCTTACTGAACTGCTGAAAGAAGAACTGAACTTTAAAGGCCTGGTGGTGACAGATTGGGGAGATATCGAAAATCTTTACAAAAGAGACCGCATTGCAAAAGATGATAAAGAAGCGATCATGATTGCCATCAATGCCGGAATCGACATGTCGATGATTGCCTACAATTACGAGACTTTCTGCGATAACCTGATTGCCTTGGTGAAAGAAGGAAAAGTAAAAGAATCGCGTATTGATGATGCTGTGAGCAGAATCTTATGGGTAAAATATGAACTGAACCTATTTGAAAAACCAACCACCAATCCTAAAGATTATCCAAAATTCGGAAGCAAAGAATTTGAGCAGGCTGCTTATCAAACCGCAGCAGAATCGATCACTTTGTTGAAAAACACAGACCAGATCCTTCCATTGGCCAAAGGAACAAAAATCCTGGTAACGGGACCCAATGCCAATTCTATGAGAACCTTAAACGGCGCATGGACCTATTCATGGCAGGGAGAAAAAGTAGAGGAATTTGCGGCGAAATACCATACCATTCTGGAAGCATTGCAACAGAAAGCAGGAAAAGAAAATGTGAGCTACCTGCCTGGTGTAAGCTATAAGATGGATGGCAAATACTACGATGAATATGCGGATCAAATGGAGGAAACCATCGCCGCAGCAAAAAATGCAGAGGTGATTGTTTTGTGCCTTGGAGAAAACTCCTATACAGAATCGCCGGGAAACATGAACGATTTATACCTGTCTGACCTGCAAACAGAGCTGGCTCAAAAACTGGCTGCTACGGGCAAAAAGGTGATCCTGGTCCTGAATGAAGGAAGACCACGTGTGATCAGCAAATTTGAGAAAAAAATGAATGCGATTGTACAGACTTACCTTCCGGGTAACTTTGGTGGTGATGCCCTTGCCGCTGTTTTATATGGCGAGGTTAATCCTTCCGGAAAACTGCCTTATACTTATCCACAGTTTCCTAACGCGTTGTTTACTTACTACCATAAACCTTCAGAATCTAAGGGAACTACAGAAGGGGTTTACAACTACGATTCGGATTATAACCCTCAGTATGTTTTCGGCCATGGTTTAAGCTACACGACCTTCAAATATGACCAGTTGAAACTGAGCAGCAATACACTGAAAAAAGGAGAAAGCCTGACCATCACCGTAAATGTAAGCAATACAGGTAAGGTGGATGGAAAAGAGACCGTGCTCTTATTTACCTCTGATTTGGTGGCTACTTTAATTACTCCTGACGTGAAACGTTTAAGAGGATTTGAGAAGATCGAATTGAAAGCCGGTGAAACAAAAAACGTGACGTTTAAAATCAGTGCAGCAGACATCGGCTTCATCAATACGGAAAACAAACTGGTTACAGAAGCGGGAGAATTTACCCTGCAGATCGCAGATCAGAAAGTCAACTTTAATTATATCCCCTAATTTAACAGCATGAAATTACTTCATATAAGCGTACTCATTGCCCTTGCCCTAAGTTCATGCGCCACAAAAAAAGGTACTGAAAATGGCGGAGACAATAGTAAATCCGGAAAACCAGTAAACACGCAGGTAGAATCCTGGTTAACGAACGGTGATAAATCTGCCTTATTGCAACGACAAAATGTGCCGATGTTCTTTAATACCGCCATGAAAACGGGAACAACCATCGTAGTAGATGATACCAAAACTTTTCAAACGATTGATGGCTTCGGCTATACTTTAACCGGTGGTAGTGCCAGCCTGATCAACGGACTTCCTAAAGCTGAGAAAGCGGCGTTGCTAAAAGAGCTTTTCTCTGCTGCAGGGAATGGAATTGGCATCAGCTACCTCAGATTGAGTATTGGCGCGTCCGACCTTAGTTCGGAGACCTTTACCTATAATGAAATGCCGGCAGGACAGCGCGATCCCGATCTGAAGCAGTTTTCTATCGCGAAGGAAATGACGGATCTTGTTCCGGTTTTGAAACAGATCATCGCTATTAATCCAAAGATTAAAGTCATGGGCTCCCCATGGACGGCACCAACCTGGATGAAAGACAACCAGGCCTACCGCGGTGGAAGTTTAAAGCCCGAGTATTATCAGGCTTATGCCAGATACTTCGTCAAATATATTGAGGCTATGAAGGCACAAGGGATCGTCATAGACGCGATAACTATTCAAAATGAACCCTTGCATCCGGGAAACAATCCGAGCATGTATATGACCGCGGGAGATCAAACTAATTTCATCAAGAATGCTTTGGGGCCTGTATTTGAATCTGCAGGGATCAAAACCAAAATCATTATTTATGACCACAATGCCGACCGTCCTGATTACCCGATCACGGTGCTGAATGACCCGGCAGCAAAAAAATATATTGATGGTTCTGCCTTTCACCTTTATGGAGGAAACATCTCCGCCTTGTCAAAAGTACAGGAAGCCCATCCGGACAAAAACCTATATTTTACAGAACAATGGGTAGGTGGTCCGGGAAATTTCGCTGAAGATTTAAAATGGCATGTTTCGACTTTAATTGTTGGGGCAACCCGCAACTGGAGTAAGACCGTACTGGAATGGAATTTGGCTGCAGATCCTGCCTATCGCCCCTTTACTCCGGACGGCGGATGTACCAGCTGCCTGGGCGCGATCACGATCGGAAAAGAAGTGAGCAGAAATGTGGCCTATTATGTGATCGGACATGCCTCAAAATTTGTGAGCCCGGGTTCGGTCCGCGTTTCCTCCAACCAGCAGGACAACATTCAGAATGTCGCTTTTAAAACACCTGAAGGAAAGATGGTCCTGATTGCAATGAACACCAGCGGAAGTGCTCAGACCTTCCATATTAAGTATAATGGAATGGTGGTTACGAGTACCCTTCCCGCGGGTTCCGCCGGAACCTACACTTGGAAAAGTAACACACGATCCAACTAATACCAGAGCCCTGCACACCGCAGGGCTTTTTTATTTTGTTTTTTGGCAAGGCTATTGCAGCATTTCAGGAATAAACTCCATTAATGGTGAAACCATCCATAAGTATAACGCTTACCAACTGCAATAAACACACTGATGATGGCTTCATAATTTTAAAAAAACAAATATACGCTGATGAAAAAAGTTTTTTTCTTAGTTGCAGGGCTGGCCGCAATGTTGGCCTCCTGTACCAGTAACCATGCGGAAAAGAAGGCAAAAGATACCACTGGAATGATTGCACTGGATACGACCTTTAGTCCAGCCAATCCGGCTCCTGAAAGCAGTACCAATTGTTATGTATATGTGAACAAAAAAGATACTGCTTCGATAAAACTCCAGATCAAAGGAGAAGAGCTGACTGGTACCCTCCGCTACAACATCTTCCAAAAGGACCTGAACAATGGCACAATTGCCGGGGAAATAAAGGGAGATACAATTATTGCAGATTATACCTTTGATTCGGAAGGATTGAGGTCAGTAAGACAAGTCGTATTTCTGAAGAAAGGTGGTAAACTCTATGAAGGTTATGGTGAGATGAAAGAGCAAGGCGGCAAGTTTAGCTTTATAAATCGTGCTGCACTAAAGTTCAATGATCATTTTACCTTTAATCCGGTGGACTGCAAATAAAAAAGCGGGTTTTTCCATTTTTGGTGTGACCCCAAAAAGTTGGACAGATTCAAAATTAAGTTTTTTGTACGAGAGCTCGGTATTCCACCGGGCTCTTTCCATTTAACCTGTTTTT